>CP070688.1:2235646-2240287 GCA_020353135.1 Chloroflexota bacterium | reverse complement strand
GCTTCTAGCAGGCCGTGGTGTTCGTCGTCATCCCTGATGGCAACAGTCACCTGAGTCCTAGGCGTTTTCGATGATACTGTGATGGACAGAGTTCTCTATCGTCTGTCTGAACGATTTCTATCTGCCGATGGAGGCCTATGTGTCCGTTACAAGCTGGCTGAGTTAGGAATGTATCGGATCACAGGCGGCACTCTTCTGTCGCTATGGCGTAGCCCTATTTATCGGCCATAAGCGTCGGTCTACGGGGTGAATTTGCGCTCGACTTTGCCAGGCTATGAATCCGAAGCGGTTGCTGTTTCAGTCACCTGCGGCGCTGTCTCGATCGACGGCGTTGCGTCGGTCGGCGGCGCAGGTGTAGGCGTCCTAAACGGTTCGGTTACGATTTCGGCCGTTGTCAATTGGCCACCCTGGACTTCCAGGGTATGCGTGTAGACTTCGCCCTGGAGTTCGACGTACAGTTCGTAATTACCAGGTTTCAAGTCGGCCAGGACGAAGTTTTCGGCCAGAGATTCATCCGGGTTTATCAGCTTCTCAGGATCGCCCAGGTACGTCCACGTAGTTTGATTTTCGGTTCCCTCTGTGCGGCCGACGGCGGTGACAGTCACTCCCTGCCACGGCCGGCCTTCCGGATCGACCAATCTTCCGGCGATTAGGCCGCGCGAGATCGGCGGCTGGAGCCACAGCAGCGGATTGCGCGTCGCGCCGAACTCATTGGATCCTACTCGGACCTCAAAATGAAGGTGTGGCAACTGGGCGGCACCGCCAAATCCAACTTCGGCCACCTGCTGGCCCCGAATCACTCTTTCACCTGGTCGAACCGCCAGGTTTAATACATGTCCATACACCAGGTAAACCGGCTGATTGCGCCAAAGTCGGTCCATCTCGATGACTACAAGATGCCCGTACCAGTCACAGCGCCAGCCGAACAAGCGCGCAGCGTCTTCCCCAGAGACGATCACTGTACCGTCGGCCGCTGCCAGGACCGGCGTTCCTTGCGGCTCGGCTGCGTCAATACCATTGTGCAACAGGTAGCGTCCCCCAGCATCGTAACCGTACGGCAACCACTCCGTGACAAGCAATCTTCCGCCACCTGGCAAAGGCTTGTCCAGCCAAAAATGCTCCTCACGCCCCACCTCTGGAGCCGGCCACGGCCGACCGTCAAGGTAGAAGTGGTGGTAATCGGGCTTGACCGGTGACGGATCCGGACAAGTGCGATCAACCGGATCATTCGCCGCCAAGACAGCTACTGTAGCCGTTATGTCAATTGTTGGCGTGGGAGTGAAAGCCAAGGTGGGCGTGGATGTATTGGTCGGCGAAGGCGTTTGGGTAGGACTAGCCGTCGGCGACGGGAGAACTGTGTCCGTCGCGCTGGGGGCCATCGTTGCTTGCTGCGACATGGTCGGCGTGATCGTTGGAGTGACTGCGCTCGTCGCTTCTGCCACGGCCGGCTCGCCGGTCGCGGTTGCTTCAGGTGTTCTGCCGGCCGTCGACTGGCAGCCAGCCAGGGCCAACATTACGGTGGCCAGTGTGAGCAGCACAAAGTGAAGGTCGGATCGCGGTTGCATTACGTCCAAATGATCGATGGAAACGTATTGTCCGTCGAGGCCGATTGGCAGTCAAGGCGTTTGAACATGATCGGCTGATCGACTATAATGCCGGCGATTCATACTGTGCCCTCTGCCGGGAGGAGTAGGTGGCAACCGTCCTGAGTGAGAAGGGGCGGCCCTGAGCTGGAAGCCCTCCCAAGGTGACGGTCCGCCGAATGTCGCCCGGAGTGACTGCCGAAGAAATCGATGGTCGCCGAAGCTGCGGCTACCGAGAGTCGAATGGCACGGAAAGGCCCGTCATAGCCGCGCCTGATGATGGTCAATTACAGAGCGCGCTAGGCCAGCAATGGCCGGCGAAATGAGGTGGTACCGCGGAAGGCCCAGGTGACCCTTTCGTCCTCAAGGCGGACGAGAGGGTCTTTTTGTGGGCCTGGATCCAGGGCCAAGAAGAGGTGATCGGATGGCATTGGCAAGGCGATTCAAACCGGGTGAAGTGGAGAGCGCGTTGCGGGCGCGCTGGCAGCAAGATGGCATTTATCATTTTGCCGGCGATGGTCGACGGCCTGTTTATTCCATTGACACGCCGCCGCCTACCGTATCTGGACATCTGCACTTGGGCCACGTCTACTCCTATAGCCAGACCGACTTCATCGCCCGATATCGGCGCATGCTTGGCCACGACGTATTCTACCCGATGGGCTACGACGACAATGGCCTGCCGACCGAGCGACTGGTCGAAAAAACCCTTGGCGTTCGAGCGGCGGACATCGGACGGCAGGCCTTCATTGAAAAATGCTTACAGGTCAGCGAAGACGCCGAACGCGACTACCAGGAACTCTGGGGGCGTCTGGGACTTTCGGTTGATTGGCGGCACACGTATCGTACCATTGACGACAACAGCCGGCGCCTGTCCCAGCTGTCCTTCCTCGACCTGTACCGAAAAGGCCAGGCCTACCGTCGAAGGGCGCCAGCGATCTGGTGCCCTGAATGCCAAACGGCAATAGCCCAGGCGGAACTGGCCGACCTTGAGCGAGACAGCGAATATGTGAACCTTTCGTTCAAGCTAGACGATGGCTAAACCTTACCCGTGGCGACCACCAGGCCCGAGCTTCTGCCAGCCTGCGTTGCCGTCTTTGTCCACCCTGAAGATGATCGGTTTCGCCATTTGGTTGGCCACAAGGCGACCGTACCGTTCTTCGGCCAGGATGTTCGGCTACTGACCGACCCGGCCGCCGAACCCGAAAAAGGCACGGGCGCGGTGATGTGTTGCACCTTCGGCGACTCGACCGACGTTGCCTGGTGGTACACCTATGACCTGGACCTGGTCGAAGCTATTGGTCGTGACGGCCGATTGACCAGCGCGTCCGGCGACTTTGCCGGTATGACCGTGGCCAGTGCCCGCGAACGAATCAAACAGGTTCTGGCCGAGAGTGACTTGATTACCGGACAGAGGTCCACGAGCCAGTCGTTGCGCGTTCACGAACGTTGTGACACACCGGTCGAATATGTCGTGGCCTGGCAGTGGTTCGTACGCGTCCTTAAGTACAAAGAAGCGCTGCTGGCAGCCGGTGAACAGGTTCGCTGGCGCCCATCACACATGAGAAATCGCTACAGACAATGGGTGGAGAATCTTAGCTGGGATTGGTGCGTCTCCCGCCAGCGCTACTTCGGCGTGCCGTTTCCAATATGGTATTGTGACGAATGCGACGAAATAATCACCGCCGAACCTGGCGCGCTGCCAATTGACCCCAGCAGCACGTCACCATCGGAGCCTTGCGATTGCGGCAACTCGCAGTTCACGCCAGAGACTGACGTTATGGACACTTGGGCTACCTCGTCCATTACCCCTCAGCTTGTCGGTCAATTGATCGGCACCGGTGGTTTTGATGGCCAGCGCTTCCTGCCCGTGTCGTTGAGGCCGCAGGCCCACGAGATCATCCGCACCTGGGCTTTCTACAGTATTGTCAAGGCCTTCCACCATTTTGGCATCGAGCCGTGGAAGGAAGTCGCCATATCAGGTTGGGGATTAGCCCCGGAAGGAGCCGGCAAGATCAGCAAAAGTCGCGGAGGAGGGCCGGTTTCGCCTCTGCAAATGATCGAGCGCTATTCGGCCGACGCGGTTCGGTACTGGGCTGCCAGCACCGGACTGGGCAAAGATGCCTTCATTAGTGAGGAGAAGATCCAGGCCGGATCCAAGTTGGTCACCAAGCTCTGGAATGTGGCGCGGTTCAGCCAACGTTTTTTGGCTGACTACCAGCCGCCCTCTAACGTACCGGTGTTGTCGCTTTCAGATCGCTGGATCCTGAATCGGCTTCATGAAACGAACACACGGGCTAGCGCGTATTATGCCGAGTACGATTATGCCGCGGCGAAAAGCATCGTCGAGAGCTTTTTCTGGACGGACCTAGCCGACAACTACCTCGAATTGATAAAGAGGCGACTGTATGAAAGCGCCGAGGGAGCGAATGGCGAAAATGACGGCGCAGGAGCACGTTATGCCCTCTACTATGCTTTGTTCTCGACGATCAAGTTGCTCGCGCCCGTTCTGCCCTACGTTACTGAGGAGATTTACTGTGGCTTATTTCGCGGCGAGAGCAACCCAGAGTCCATTCACGTTAGCTCGTGGCCAGTGGCCAGGCCATCTTGGGTTGATGAGAGGGCCTCAAGACATGGCCAGATACTGATATCGGTCGCTACCACGGTCCGCCGCTACAAGAGCCAAAACAATCTATCCCTCAGCGCCGAGTTGGCTATGATCCACCTGGCGGTCGACGATCTCGCCCTTGCTCAGGCGCTTGAAGAGGCGCGTGAAGATATCGCCAGCATTACCCGGGCCAGAGTCATCACCATTGGCGCCCGGCCGAACCCCGCGCTGCTTACTGTCGAAGACGAAGGCGCCGTCACGGTCGGGTTGGCAACCGTCGATTAGGCTAAAATGGCTATCCCTGGCGCGCCCTTTTTGCTATTATAGTGGAAGATAATGGCCGGTGTTGGCCAGACAATACTGAAACATCAAGGAGAACACAATGCCGCTAGATTCAGAGATAGTCGATCCCTTCAACGCCCAGATCAAGAGTGAATTCGGCGCCTCGGC
>CP070688.1:2232383-2235546 GCA_020353135.1 Chloroflexota bacterium | reverse complement strand
TGGTCTTCGATCCACATCTCGGCCGTCACGCCGTCCGTCGTATTGGCCTTCCAGCTATAGTTGCGCCCTTCAGGCCCGAGGATGTCACATTCAAGTCTATAGGCGGGATCCTCGGTGGAAGCTGTCCCCGAGCAACCTTCGCCAGTGGTGTAGGATGTATCTTGCCAGAGCAGGATTGCCAACCCTTCTTCCCAATAATGATAGGAATACGAACCGCCATCCACGACGCCGCCGATTGAATTGGCGCCCGGCGGCGTGCTTCCCGAAGAGCAACTGATGAGAATGCTGGCGATTAGTAAAAGCCCCACCCAAATGAGTCTAGTTTGAATAGTAAACAATTCGACCCTCCTTGGTTGGCCTGGAGATCTTCTCAGTCCAACTGAAGCAATTCGCTAGACGGCGATCAGGCCTGTGACCAACATCGTATTTCCACATTGGTGTTAGATTCTCAAGTCACCAACACGCCGACCAGCTAATTTGCCTATGATTGCTCAAGTCGGTCTTGTGCCGAAAGCACATCTGTCTTGACGTTCTCCTGGCGAGTCTGGTTCCGCCTTGAGCAAGGTAATGCATGGCAGTCACATCAAGGTTACTGATCACTCACCGGCGGATACACCAATATCTCGGCCGCCTCTGAACCGAAAATCTCTTCTGGTGGCGGCGGATCTAAGAGATCTGCGACCTTTTGCTGGAAATACCAGTCCAACGGGAAACCCGCCAAACCATCCAGGCGAACGATATACCCTTCATCGTCGACGCGGAGAATCATGGTTACGTCGTATGATTCTCCACTGGATACGGTGGTAAAAAACAGGACATATGTGCCGTGAGGAAAATCAACGAAATCTGGCAGCTCCTCTGAGACTACATAGGCCGCGTAGAGAGATTCAGCTTCAAAATCCAGGACGCGGGCGACTTCTGACGCTGGAACAGAGTGACCTTCACCCGGACCGCCAAGTGGAAAGAAATCCACGAGTGTGCCCTCTGCCTGGCCATCTTCACACTTTGGTATGGCTCCCAATCCGTCGGCCGTCGTGCAGCCGAGTCTCACAAAGCGGACCAATGCCTGACGCGCCTCAAGGTCATTGCTCAGCATGGTCTCGATAACGAAATCAACCTCGGGAATGCCAGTACTGGTATCTCTGGGAACCGGCGTGGGTGGATCAGGGGCGATGGTAGCTGTGGCGGTCGGCGTTTGAGTCGACTCTGCCGTTGCCGTCTGGGTTGGGGTTTCGGTTGGCATTGCCGTCGCTGTCGGGGTTGCCGTTTCGGTTGGCTTTGCCGTAGCTAGCCGAGTTGGCGTCGCCAACCTTGTTGACGTGGCAACTTCTTCAGTTGGAGTCCTGGTGGGCTGAATTGCCGGGGGAGTTGTAGCCGTTGGTTCGAGATCAGCCGGGTCTTCCGATAGTTGCTCCGCGACCGGAGAACTACAAGCTACCAACAAGAGCAGCACAGATAGGAACAGGGAAACAGTAGATCGTCTTTTCATCATGAACCCCCAAGGCAAACCGACGCAAGTTATCAAATTGGCAGCAACGGCTACGGTTCAACATAGCCATAATAACAGTATAACTGTCTTGACGTTTTTATGTTGTAATTGGTTCCGCTGCGCAATGTAAAATAGACGACACTGACCAGCGTTTGCTCTCCGCCGGCAATGGAATAGCAACTCGAGGGCGCGCGCTGATAAGGATTTCACATATAATGTGCGTATGCCTGAGACCTTGCTGCGCACGAAGCTGTTTGTTCCTCCGCTGCGGCCGAACCACATAGCCCGGCCGCGTTTGACAACTCAGCTTGATCGGGCCCTGGACATGGGTTGTTGCCTTGTCCTTGTCTCGGCCCCGGCCGGTTTCGGCAAGACCACGCTGTTAAGTGAATGGCTCGCCGGCCCAGACTTTGCCGTCGCCTGGCTCTCCCTCGACCAGGCCGACAACGATCCTCTCTGCTTCCTGTCTTATCTGGTCGCGACGCTACAGACGGTAAAACCAACCATTACCGCTGACCTGCTGGACGAGCTGCGTGCGCCTGGAGTTACCTTTGGGACGGCTCAGTCCCAATTAGATGCGGCGTTAACGATCCTGATAAATGAAATAACCGATATCCCTGATCGCTTCTTGCTCATCCTCGATGACTACCATGCCATCGAGGCGCCCGTCGTTCACAAGGCCATCTCCTATCTTCTCGACCAACAGCCGCCGCAAATGACCCTTGTCATCGCCACCCGCGCCGACCCCCCTTTGCCTGTCGCCCGCCTGCGTGGTCAGGGCAAATTGGCCGAGTTCCACACGGCCGATCTGGGCTTTGCTCCGGACGAAGCGGCAGCTTTTCTTAACCAGGCCATGGGCTTAGGTCTTTCAACCGGGCAAGTAACTGACCTGGAGAAACGCACCGAAGGCTGGATTGTTGGTCTACAGTTGGCCGCGCTCTCTTTGCAGGGCCGCGGCGATCCTACGGAATTTATTCAAACCTTTGCCGGCACTCATCGCTTCATTCTGGACTATCTCGCCGAGGAAGTGCTTAGCCGGCAACCGGAAGACACCCAGCTCTTCTTGAAACATACCGCCATTCTTGACCGCCTAAGCGGATCGCTATGTGATGCAGTCACCGGGCGTGAAGATGGCCGGGAACTGTTAGAGACCTTGGAGGCAGCCAATCTATTTATTGTCCCGTTGGATGAAGAACGGCTCTGGTACCGCTATCATCACCTATTCGCCGATCTGTTGCGCCAACAGCTGCAGCGAGAGCGAGAAGGCGGCGATCTGCAGCGACAGCTGCACCGTCGGGCAGGCGATTGGTATGCAGAAAACGGGTTGATTCCGGAGGCGCTTAAACACTTGCTCGCTGCTGGCGATTCCGAACGAGCCGCGGATTTGATCGAAACTCATGGCTGGACGATGTTAACCCGCGGCGAATTCAAGGCTTTGCTGGACTGGCTGCATGCGCTGCCGGGCGATCTGGTTCACTCTCGCCAACGTCTGCTTGTCTTGTCCTCCTGGGCGCTAAC
This sequence comes from Chloroflexota bacterium, assembly GCA_020353135.1. The sequence goes on along the minus strand of CP070688.1, from coordinate 2,232,539 downwards.
CTTCACCAGCCAGTTGGACGAAGCTGAATCATATCTGGCTGAAATTGACGATCCATCTTTGTTTGGGGAGGCCCTCGCTATTCGTTCCTTTATCGGCGGCGTTCGAGAAGACGTAGCCCAAACCATCGATCTGGCGCGCCAGGCCCTTGAACTTCT
>CP070688.1:2227863-2232283 GCA_020353135.1 Chloroflexota bacterium | reverse complement strand
GATGGTTTTCAAGACCAACTGGCGCATTTCATCTTCCCCGCCATTCTTGCTAGCATAGATGATGCGCGAAATGACATCCTCGCCCCTGGCTATCTGGCCGTTGTATTCGGCGACCTGGGCTTGCACCTGCCCATCGAGCAGATCTACCAGCCAGAGCGTGACCGTGGTCGTGCCGATGTCGATGGCCGCGCCCCATAACGGCGCGTCGTCCGAGACGTGCCCCGGAAGAAGATCCAGCAGGCGCGCCACCCTCGTTCCATCTCGCTGTGGCGCCATGTCCAGAACGGCCGTCACCCGCCACTCTCCCTGGCGCATGATGCGGCCAATTCGCCTGATCAAGGGCAACGATGCCTGTAATTGGGCCGGCTGCCTATCGCCTTGGATTTCAGGCCCGTCAAAGGACAGGGCATGAGGCATCTTGCGCAAGGCCGCCTGCAAGCGACTCCAATCATCGGTCTGATCGTCCATGCTCGGCGGCGTCAAAGTAAGGGTGACCCGCCGGAGGCTCTGGTCAGATAGGTAGCGATATCCAGCCGGGACGGTAACCGCTGCTGCCGTCCGGTCCGTGCTCAAGCGGCGTTCGACCTTCTCTTGTGGCGGCAACTCAATCGACACATCCCCTTCGACGATCGATTGGCAGGCCAGAGCGTAGCCGCTTTGAATGTCTTCGGCGGTCAGTCTCAGTGTACTGCGCCGGCGGATGTTGCTATCTACAGTCTTGACCAGGCACCGGCCGCAACGTCCTTGCCCGCCGCACGGCTGGCTGATCTCGACCTTGGCCAACCGGGCGGCCTCGGTGACGAGCGTGCCGGTCTGGACCGTAACCGGGCCCTGTGAAACGTCAAAAGTGACAGAATGTTCGGCCATGAACTACCTGAATATTGAAAGCGATTGGTAACCTCTGGCTCAAGCTGGGCGGCTACCAATCACTCTATAACGCTTTAGAGCGCCTGCTTCAAGAAGGCTGGCAGATCGACCGCTTCCCGCGGGCCGACGCGAACCTCCCAGTTGGGCAGTTCCTCTTCCAGTTCACCGGATAGAACGGCGACATGACCGGGCAGAATGATGCGCCGCTGGTTGATCTTGTCGGCTACATTGAAGCCCTTCACGTCCTTGGCGATTCTTTCGGCATCGAATTTACCGGCCGCCCAGGCCGTCAGGACGCTCATCCCTTCGGCGTCGGTAACCAGCAGCCAGGCCGGCAGGCCGGAACCTTCCACCTCGTTGGCGACGCTGAAGTAGGTGATGCTGAAATTGGTCGTCACCAGCACCGGATCGTCGGCCGATGGATCGTTGATCTCATACAGCCCAGGCTGAACCTGGATCGGCTTCTGGGGATCGGTGTAGATATTCTGGCGCAGCACCAGCAGCGGATAAACCGCCTGCGGGGTGAAGGTATCGAGCACGATGAATCCAGCGTACTTGGCTATCGCCTGGGCGGCTAACATCGACTCAACGCCGGGATCGCCGGCATCGCCGGGAAAGACGATCGTCGGGAAGCCCAAGGCCCGGAAGTTCTTTTTCAGCGCCAGGCGGCGAATCTGTGTGCCGTAAGTCAAGGATGTACTGAAACCGCGCGTGCCGGGATCGATGACCAGGTCTTCTACGCCGGCGCCCTTTATCTTCTCGGTCAGACCGGCCACTTCTTCCAGAGAGTGACCGGACACGGCCAGGGATGCGCCGCCTTGTTTGGCCAGGGCGGCCATCTGCTCCCAGTTTTCGCCGTTGGCCGCGTAAATCAACGCCCCTTTCCCGTCAAGCCCTTCCAGCCCGGCGGCAATGACGTCGGGATCGTCGGCGGCGAGGATCAATGGCCGTTGGCTGGCGGCGCGCACGGCAGCGACGGCCGCCTTGAAAGCCCCCGGGTCGCCGGCGGCCGATTCAACCGCGAAGCCATCGAGGCTGAGGTCAATGCCGACATAGTTGACCGAGTAACCGTCGGCGGCGGCCACGCTTTCCTCGATCTGCGCTACTGGCTGGTCATCGCGTACCCGGATGAACAGACCAGGCATGTTGTAGAAAGTTTTCTCGTGGCGGAATAAAACCACTTCATTGCCGGCCTTCACCTCAGCGCCGTTGGCCGACAGGGTCACCAGGCGAATAGGCGGCGCGGCCGACTCGGACAATTTGGCTTTCGACTCTTCGCTGACGTGCGGGCAGGCTGAAAGCTCGACCTGTTTGGCCGCCAACTTCATGGCGAAGGCCAAGCAGGTAGGAAAGCCGCAATCTTTGCAATTGGTTTGCGGCAACATTTTGTAGATTACAATGCCAGATAGTGCCATGTTTGTTTCTCCGTACTTTAGCGAGGGCGCTGGTAAAACGCCGGACGCCGCTCGCCGTCGGCGCTCAGTTAAGTTCGGGAACGGTCATCAAATCGTCGATGGCCGCCTTGACGCGCTTGATGCTTTCGGGATGGCGTAACACGAGGATGTCCGCCCCTGATTCCAGGAGGGTGACGGCCGTCAGCGTTTCCCAGTTGATAGCACGTTCCATCCAGTCGCCCCACTCGTCGGGCACGTCTTGACCGACCTTAGATTCTTTGGTCTTCCAGGCCTCGTAGCCAGGTGTGACCAGCATTGGCAATTGGGTCATGGCATCGCCTTGCAGGGCCGCCAGTCGCAGCCGCTCCATGGCCGAATAGCCATACTCAATGCCGTAGCCGAGCGCGCCGGTGGTGGGATCCATGATGATCCGGTCCAGGGGCATGTTCATGTCGCTGATCAAGATGTTCAACTGTTTAGCCAGGTTAACATCCATCGGCGTACGGGCGTTGACCAGGTGATCGTTGGCCATGGCCGAAGCCACAATGGTCCGGTAATTCTTGTCCTCACAGATGCCTAGCAGCAACCGCTCGCCTTTTGTTTCATCGGCCACCGCCACCAACAAGGCATTGTCCAGGTCAACCTGGCCGGGGCCGAAGACTATCAGCGGCAAGCCGCTGGCTTCCAAGACCGCCTTGACCGTGGCCACGGCCGCTTCAGGCGTGGTCGGATAACCGTCGGCGTCCGTAGCACTCAAGGATAGTTGCAGTAGATCGGCGCCGGTTTCCTCGGCCGCTTTGGCCCAGGCCGCGGGATTGTCGACCACATCGCCCCAGGTCTCCAACAGCAGGTCTGACCAATCATCCGGTCGCCGGTCGCGAAATTCGACGGCTACCGCCGGCCGATTGGGCATTTCCTCCTCGAAGTGCATGAAGGGCAGGGTTTTTTCGCCGCCCACAGTCACCGTACTCGACCGGGTGCCGCCTTCTTCGGGCGTGGCTCCGATTGTGACCGCGCGAACGCCGCCAGGCCAGCTATCTTTCACAAGTTCAATCGGCATATCGTTTACTCCTCAGAAAATAGGACGCGGATTAACGCAGATCAACGCAGATTAGGACTGGGTTGATTCCGGTTGTTCCTTGCTTTCATTCATTGTCGGCGAGCGCTAGCTCACGTGGACTCCTTTAACGAATTGGACACAAACTTACACAAATTACACGGATAAGAACTGTCTTGATAATACGATGAAATTCATTTTCATTGGCTGGCCTGGCGCCGGGCCTGGTCGCGGCGTTTGTAGAAGGTTTCTAGCGGCGACTCGCGTTCAGCTTTGATGCCCAAATCAGATAGATCGTCTACATCTTCCATGGCCATGTGGCGCAGCAAATGCGTGTATGACAACATGGCCGCCGGGTATTCAATCCCGCCCGCATGGTGCATCAGAAAGACGATGCGCAAATTCCTGTCTTGCATTATCTGGGCCGCGGCCGTTAACGGGATATCGGGCGGGATTTGCGGCACGCCGTCCTGCATGACTGCTGTTACGGACAGTTGCTCGAAGTCGCGATTGGCGTAGGCGCGCACCAGGTCATCGCGACTGACGATCCCGGCCGCGTGTCCGCGGTCGTCGAGCACGACGGCGCCTTCCAACTCCTTCTCCAGCAACACCCGGGTCAACTCCACGACCAACGTCTCGGGCGAGCAAGTGAGCACCCCGACCGACATCAGGTCGCGGACAAGCTGGGGGGAAGAAGGACCGTCGTCACTCATCGTCTGTCGACACCGTCTTTAGATTCGGCGCCGGTCGTAATAATTCAGGTTCAAGCTGTGAATTGCGAGTTTTGGAAGTATTGCCACTCGCAACTCACAGCTCTAACTTTCACCTCAAACTGGCTTGTCGAAGCAAGCTACGTACGCGGCGAACCACGTACGTGATCAGCTATATCTAATCCTAAACATTGGCTTGCTTAAAAGATCGGATCCATCACCAGGGCCGGGTGATTCTGTTCTTCCAACCAGGCTAAAAGATCGTCAACCGTCGACGCCGACCGTTCATCGGCGATCCGATCGATCAGATCGAGGTCGCCTTCTCGTTCAGCCACTACGCGCAGCTCGTCGGCCATCGTCTCCTTCAAGTAGCTGCTCATCCAGACCACGCG
>CP070688.1:2223154-2227763 GCA_020353135.1 Chloroflexota bacterium | reverse complement strand
GTCTCATCGACCAGCACCTCAAAGTAGATGTGGAAGCCGTCCACGCCCTCCGTGCCCGGCGTCGCGGCCACCCTGGACACCTGGCCAGTGGCCGCCAGGCCCAGATCCGGTTCGTCGATAGCCACCGCTTGGCCGGGCTTCACCAGCGGCGCTTCGTCGAGCGGCACCGAGGCGTCGATGGCCAGCTGGTTGTTGGTCACCATCATCACCGGGCCGCTGGCCGCGTCGCCGACGGCCGCGTTTAGCCCCTGCACCCGAACAGGCAAGTCAGGCAGAAAGACGATCTCGTCCAGCGGCACCTTCACCGCGCCGTCTCGCAGGGCGATCTCCAGGTCGTGTTCTACCTGGGACACGCGATCGGCCGTCGCCTGCGCGATTCTTTCGGCTACTTGCAGCTCGAGTAGGGCGCTTTGCACGGCCATCTCGCCGGCCAAATGGGTTGCGTCGGCCTGGGCCTGGGCCAGCTCCCGATCGGCGTCGGCAAGCGCCGCCGCCACCGCTGCTTCGGCGACCATATCGGCCGCCCCGGCTTCGGAGCGAGCCGCGGCCAGGTTCAGGGGCGCCAGGGCCAGGGCTTCGTCGGCCGCCATCTGCTCTTCTCGGGCGATTTCCAGCTCCTTTGACAGGGCGCGGATGTGCTCGACCTGGGCCGCCGTCGCTTCCAGGGGTTCAAAGCCCGACGCGCCGTACCAATCGGCCACGGCCGAGCTCGTCGCCTCGTCGTATCGGCCGTCGACCGGCCCCGGGTTAACTCCCAGCCGGGCCAGGCTCTCTTCCAGTTGTTGCACGTCCGGGCCGTGGATGCCGGGCACGAGGTCGCGGTAGGCTGGCGTCTGTCCCCGAAGGGCGAAGACTGGCCGGCCCGACGCCGTGAACAGCACGTCGCCCTCCTCGATCTGGCTGTCACGCGAGGGTAGGCTGGTGATGATGCCTGTATCCGCTTTCAAGGCCGATGGCGCCAATGCGATGCTCTGCGGCTGGCCGAAACGGGCCGTGCCCCGGCTGATGATATCAGACGTGAGGACCCGCTCTTCGACCGGCGCCAGGATCGGCGACGGGGTGGGGGGAGCGGTGCGGGCCGCCGCCTCGGCCGGCGACTGGATCTTTGATCCGAGATACCAACTCCCGGCCGCCGCCAGAACAACCAGCGCCAACATCAATCCCAGCATCAACAATCGTTTCCTATCCATAAATGCCCCTATTTCCCCGGAAACTATAACTTAGGCCTCGTGAGAGTAGTGCGCACAGAGTTTCCGGGGAAATGAATTCCAGTTCGTCATATGACCTCGATTTCACCGTAAACTCTAATTCCTAATCCGTGCCGTCCGTGAAGATCCGTGTTCTATAATCCTTTTGTTTTCTATCCTGTAGATCTTGAGAATCTGCGTCCCATTTTACTGTTCCCGGCCGGAATACAGCTCCCGCTCGACCTTATCCTCGGCCGGTTCTAGATACTTCTCTTCACAGCGCAGCGATTCGACCGCCAGCGCCCGTTCGTAGGCCTGAAGCTCCTCCAGGGCCGCCCGGGCGTCGGCCGACAACGATTCGATGGGCGCTCCGCCGGTGATGGTCGCCAGCCGGTTCCGCAAATCGGCCTCGATCTCCTTCTCGTGACCGTAGTCAAAGCCGGCCTCGTGGATGCACTCGGCATACTTGTTGATGGCCTCGATCATGCGCGGATCCTCTTCGACGAGCGCATCCTTGGGATTGTAGTACGTGGCCAGTAACTGTTCCGGCTCGAACACCTGCTCAATGGCCGCCCGGGTACAGCCGCCTGTACGCGAAAAATCTTCGATCTCGATGGCCACGGCGAAAGTCGCGTCGCTGTTATCGCCGAAGAGATTATGGTTGTAGGCCACCTGATCGGCCGGCGACAGGCTCTCGAAGATCTCGACGTTACGCTCGCCCAGGCCAACCTGGCCCGGAGAGTAGCCGGTCGCCAGCTGCGGCGCCCGGCCGGTATAGAAAGTCGAAATACCGTAGCCGTGCTCCCTGATGAACCGCTCTTCGCCCATGCCTGGCAGATTCTTGTCGGCCGTCATTCCCTTGCGGACCGTGTTGTAATCGGCGGCGATATATTCAAAGCCGGCCTCGCTCATGCAAGCGGTGATATGTTCCTCGACCGCCTCAATGCTGCTGACCAATTCCTGCCTGGTCAGGCCAAACTCCTCTGAGCCGGGCAGATCGCCCCTTGCGACGGCCGCCGAAGATCCACCGCCGCAGGCGACCCCCAGCAGGGTTATGGCCAGGCCCAAGGCAAGCAGAAAGAAACCTTTATTCTTCCCCTCAATGGCTAACAAATCCCGAATAGCACGCATAATCTCTGTCCTTTTCCTATGGAAGCTGCACCATGAAAATGGTGCCCATACCGGCTTCGCTCGTCGCCGTCAATGTGCCGCCGTGGGCGCGGGCGATTTCGTAGGCGATGGCCAGGCCCAGCCCGGCGCCCGACTGCCCACCGGCCGCTCCCGTCCGCGCTCGATCTTCCTCGGCGCGGTAGAAGCGATCGAAGAGATGGGCTAGATGTTCGGCGGCGATGCCCGGCCCGGTGTCTGAGATGGCGACCTGGGTCTTGCCTGTCTGCTGGCGCCCCTGAACGGTGACCCGACCGTTTTCCGGCGTGTATTTGACGGCATTATCCAACAGGTTCAGGAAGAGACGCAAGAGTAGATTTAAATCGCCCTGGATGGTCAATCCCTGCGGAATGTTTTCGACCAGCGTGATGCCTTTGGTTTCGGCCGAGGGTTGCACCTGGTCCAGGACCGCCCCGATGAGGTCGGTTAACTGTAACTGCTCAGTTAACGGCCGGAACTGGCCCTGATCCAGCCTGGCCATGAACAGTAAATCATTACTCAGGCGAATGAGCCGGTCCACCTGGTCCTCCATCTCTTGCAGCGTCTCTTCATAAGCTGCCGGTTGGCGCGGCCGGCTCAGGGTGACGCCGATCCGCCCTTTCAGAGCTGTTAGAGGCGTGCGCAATTCATGGGCCGCATCGCCGGTGAAGCGTCGTTCGCGATCAAAGGCCGCCTGCAACCGATCGAGCATCGTATCGAAGGTTTGGGCCAGCCTTCCTACTTCGTCGGCCGGGCCCTGGTAATGGATGCGCTGCCCCAGATCGCTGGCGGAGATGGCCTGGGCGATCTGGGTGATGCGATTTATTGGTCGTAGGGCCCGGCCGGCCAGGAAAAAGCCGCCCAAGCCAGCCAGCAGCAGGGCCAGCGATAAGCCCAGCAGCAATTGTGCCTGCAGACTGGCCAGCGTGGCGACCACCGGATCGAGTTCTTGGCCCACTTGCAGCAGGCCATTCTGATCGCCGGCCGAGACGGCCTGGCCATAAACGCGCCACGTCTCGCCCTCGATTTCCTTGGTATTGGCGCCCATCTCGGGCGGGAACAGCGGCAAATTGTCGTCGTTGCTCAGCCGGCTCAAAACCGCGCCGCCTGGATCCCGCAGATAAATGACGAAATCGTCGTTGAGCCTTTGCATAGCTTCCGGATTGCGCTCAGCCTGAAAGGCCAGTCGGCCTCCTTCTTCGTCCAGGCTGATGAGCGCCTGGGCGGCCGCCAGGCGCAGGGCGGCGTCCACCTGATCGATGAGGCTGCGCCGGACCTGGACGTACAAAAAGGCGGCGAACAGCAGTAAAATGAGGCCCATGGAGAGCGTGTACCACAGGGTCAGGCGTTGGCGAAGGGGAATTTGGGAGGGTCGTACCCGTGCGGACATCGCCAATCTCAGCCGGCCGCCTCCATTCGGTAACCCACGCCGCGCACTGTTTGAATGAGCGAGACGTCATGGCCCTGGTCGATCTTGCGCCGTAAATAGCCAATGTAAACGTCGACCACGTTCGATTCGCTGTAGAAGTCGAAGTTCCAGACGTGCTCGGCGATCTGGGCCCGGGTCAGCACCTGGTTGGGATGGCGCATCAGATATTCCAACACGGCATATTCGCGAGGACTGAGCTCGACGAGCCGCTCGCCCCGCCGCACTTCTCTCCTGGCCGTGTCCATTTGCAGATCGCCCACTTGCAGCGTCGTTCCCATCTGCAACGGCGGCCGGCGCAGCAGCGCCCGGACGCGGGCCAAGAGCTCGGGGAAAGCGAAGGGCTTCACCAGGTAATCATCGGCCCCGGCGTCCAACCCTTCAACCCTGTCGTCGATGGTGTCCCGGGCGGTCAACATCAGGGCCGGCGTCTTGTCCCCCCGATCCCGCAATTCGCGCAGCAACTCCAGCCCGCTCATCATGGGCAACATGATATCCAGGACCAGCATGTCGTAGTCGGCCGCCAGGGCGTAGTCGAGCCCTTCCCGGCCGTCCCAGGCCAGGTCGACCGCATAGCCGGCTTCGGTCAAGCCCTGCCTCACAAAATCGGCGATACCCGGTTCATCCTCGACGACCAAAATGCGCATGCCATCTACCCTTGGCCCGCATTTTAACCCAGGAGAGTAAGAAAACGATGAAGGCTGACGGCTGACGGCTGTCAGCTCACAGTTTCACCGCCGCCACACGTGGAGGAGCAAATCTTGCTCAAAGGTCGGCGCGCCAAGGTCGGCCAGGATGCGCAGCATCTGGGCCCGGTGATCGGTGCCGTGGTTGGCCAGGTGCAGCAGGG
>CP070688.1:2212283-2223054 GCA_020353135.1 Chloroflexota bacterium | reverse complement strand
TTCTGATTGTATTCGAAATCGAGGAAGAACGTGCCTTCTTTTTTGGTACGTTCCATCCCCATGATCAGCCAGAAGTCGTCGGGTCTATCATCGTCGAGCTCACCCGGCCGGACGGCCCAGACGGTCGTGTTCGTCAGTTCGTTCTGCGATGGTCCAACATTTCCGGGCACGATGGACCACTCCTCGGGCTTATCAAACTTGCCGTCCGGCTTGAACGTAGTTGGATCGACATCAGCCTTGGAGTGAGGATCGAGAAAACGAACGGCTCCTTTGTCTTCGACATTCTCCCAGTCGAAGTCGCCATGGCCATCCCAGGCCGTGTTGCCTTCAATTTCAAAGCCTGTTTGGGGTTCGACCGGCAAATCTTGAGCTGATAACTGAGCTGCGAATAAAACGATCGCGGCCGATAATAGCAGGATCACTAATATCGATAAAGTGCCTTTGGCATGGTATTTCATTGTTTCCTCCAAATACAGGGCCGCACCAAACACATTTGGGATAGCGCCGTCTGTGCACCGGCAGCTAACGAGGTCGGAACATAAACCACCGAAATGGCCATGCCCGCCAGCAGCCAAACTCAACCCCTCATTCCGCTGTCCCGATGGGACATAAGTCCGCTGCAAAAGCAGCCACACCTGCTGATCCGTCGAGCCGCTCAGCGAAGTCGCCATTTATTACACGACAACTGAATCGCCAAGGTCAGCCGTCTCGAGCGTTTCCGCAAATCCTAACGTCAGGCCCTGGTCGGCTCCTGCGGCACCATGTTAACTACGTTGGGGAACCGTGCGCCAAGAGCAAGCGCGCCAAAACTTGCCAGATGTGAGAGCAGTTTAACACAAGATCGGGTCAATGTACAGACTTTTGGCTCAAATTAGCCCTAAAGAGCCACTGGTGGACCCAGCGACCAGGGCAAATTCATGCTTTGGATCGCCTGTCTGCAAAGAATGAGACACCGCCAACTACGGATCTCAGGCAGTGGTCGACTGGCCAAGAAGCGACGAATACCGGAAGCAATCGCCTCATGGACCTTGCCCACGATTAAGGGTAGGGGGTGGGGGGGGTCGGAGTTGGCGATAGGGTTGGGGTATGTGTCTCCGTCGGCGTCTGCGGGGTGTTCGTCGGCGTGAATGTAGGCGTCGCTGTCCAGGTCGACGTGACCGTAGGTCCAACAGGTGTAAACGTCGGCGTGGGCGTTGACGTAATCGGGAGTTGCGGTGTGCCTGTTGGCGTCGGCGTCGTCTGAGGCGTGCCCGAAGACGTCGGTGTTGGGGTCGGCGTGCCAAGAAGTGTTGGAGAAATCGTCGCCGTCGGCGTTATCTGCGCCGTAGAAGTCGGACTGATGGTTGCCTGAGGCGTGCTTTCGGTCGCGGACGCAGTAGGCTTCGGCGTCGGCGTATACCCTAAATACTCGTTGAAGTAATGATCGTACTCGTCTTCATCCAAATAACAGTACGGTTTAGATAATTCGTCATAGAGGGAAGTCAGCTGCGACTCGCCAAGATCGAGATCGCCGAGGGTGTTAAACAGCTGCTCCTCAACCAATTGTAGTTCCTTAAAGAAGGCGCCATAATCATCGCTAGAACCATGCTCCTCGAGGAACGAGGCCAGGTAATCGACGTCCGCGCCCAAAAACCACCACTGTTGAAGCAACTGGTACAACGCTACCTGTCGTTGCCATTCCGTCCATAGCGCGTCCTGTTCGTCAGGAGATAGATCCAGTCTGTTCACCAGTGACTCGGCCTCACTTTCTGACAACTCCAGCGCAAACAGAAACTCGGCCAGCTCACCGGGCGCGAATCTTGTCGCCTCGACCAGCTCAAGGTCGACCATATAATCTTCGCCCAGTTTCCAAGCATCACGAAATGCGGCAAGCACCTGGCCCAAGTCGTCGGGCGCCAACTCGCTCTCAATTAGGTGGGCAAGCATCAGGCTTACTTCACTGTCGTCCATGTAGGGGCCGTACTCTCCCAACAGAGATATTATTTGGTGGCTCGTTTTTGCCTCCGCTAACAGGTCGCTCAATGGCTTATCTTGCAGCTCCATAACCGTCTCGCGCTGTCCATCACCATTTCCATCACTCAGCGCGGTGAGCGAGCCCCCATCTTCCCAGCCGTTGAGATCTAGCTGTATGCCACTCTCTGAGTGCGGCTCGATGGCGTCAGCGGCGAAGGTCTGTTCGCTTTGACCGTCGAGACGGGCCATCACCAGGACGATGCTGTCGTCGGCGATGCCGTCGCCCGCCAGCGTCAGGCGCGCTTCATCATCGAACTCCAGGATAATATTCTCGTCAGCGGCCAACTCCAAGTGGTCAAAAGTGAACAGGTACTCAACTTCTGCACTCTCTTGGCGTAGCGGCTTGAACAATTGCCGGCCAAGGAGCTCGACTCTCGGCCGCGAACTCGATTGCGCTGAGGTAACCTTATACTTCATCGTTGGTTTCTGATTGCTGCTGCTGCTGAAACCTACCTGTTGCCGCTGGGGATTAACGTTTATTTGCGCCTGATCGCCTTCGTTGAGCCTGGTATTATCTACGGTCACCGACACGCTCGGGCTGGCAATTCGAATGTTAGCCTCGGTCTGCTTCTGTCTGCCATTGGCCTTGTATTTGGCCTGCACCGCCGATCCTCCTGAGACCAGCATGTAGTTTCCTTTTCTGCTTGATATGCTCCCACGGGAATTCACTAGGAAGGCCCCGGGAACGGAATTGATTTCTTGGCCATCCCAACGGCCGATCTGTCCCTCGTCCGTGCTGATCAAGAGGTCCGTATCGCCGTCAAGGGCGATAATCGTTTGGTCTAGCAGGGAGGTGGTGGGATTAGTGTAAGCCGACAGGGGAATGAATCCGAGGGATTTGCTAGCAGCGTCGCCCTGCCAAGCCATAGCACCTGTAACAGGGTCACCGTCCGCCATCGTATAGCGCCAGGTGTCGGCCACTGTGTCGAGTAGGATCCGTTTCGTCTCACCCGGGTAATTGCTGTCGTATACCAGTATTCCGATCAGGCCGTCACTGCGCTCCGCCAGGCCAAAAGCCATCACCGAATGCCGAGCTCCTTCATGGCTCTGCATTATGAGATCGACGGGCTCGTCCTGTCCTCTCAATTCCTCAAGGACCTCGTTAGGCGTGCCGGTCACCAGAGCTTCATTCACCTCCGGCAACAATTGCTGCGCGGATTCGAGAGCGATGCGGGTCAGGATTGTTTTGTCTTCCTCTATTTCAAAGGTTGATCCAGCGTCTGGCGAAAAATCTGCCGCTGTCAGGTCGCCTGTGAATAAGCGGTAGCTGGCAACATTGAACCCCACACAATGGCCTTCCTCTCGGAATTCGTTGATCATCGTCAGGAGCATCTGGGCCGTTGCCGTGGGCACACAGGTACTATCTTCGTCAACTCTGGAGCAGACATCATCGCCCAGCAGCTCCCTGAGATTTTCAATTAACACTCTGCTGCGTCGCGCGCGGCCGAAGTTCCGGAACTTAAAACCATCGCGTTCGGGGCGAAACTCAGGTCCGAAGTAGGACAGCTGCTCCTCAATCGTTGGCTCGCCTTCCGGAGTCACCGGAACGGCAGTGGATGTTGGCTCGTCGGTTGGTTGGCTGAGCGATTCGCCCTCGATCTCATCCGCAGTCGGCGTTGGTTCCGATACCGGCGTGTCTTGAGCCGGGACTGAATCGTCGTCGCCTCGAGAGCAAGCTACCAGCACGATCATACCAATCGCCAACAGAAGCAACCTGAACCAAACTCTCGCTACATTCATCCACTTGTCCTCCACCCACAATCATTGGTGCCCGCAATATCCAGACTAACCGGAGGCGAGCCCTTCGCGCGATCATCCATGTGACGCACATCGATAGGGCAATAGTCAACTGATTCCGCTGACTCTACACCTTGTCTTCAAGTAAATCTCGAGTAGCTTTTCGTTGTTTCTGCCAGGGCAACCCAACTATTATACCTCCAGATGCGCTGAGCCACAAAGGCAGCGATCACGCTTTTGGTTCGATAGCAGGCAACCCTATGCCAATCTCACCCCCGATTCGTCTGACAACCTCATTGACCATGCGCGCATCCTTCGGCCTGAGGACGGTGGCTAACAACTCGGCCGTATGGACATATAGTTGCAGGCCAGCCCGGACCTGGTCTGGCAGAGAGCCGGCACCGTCGATTCCATATGCCAGCCGGCTCAGCATAGCCCAATGCGAGTCCGGGCCTATGGCCTCGATTACCTCTGAATAGCTGCCGTTGTCACCGGAAATCAAGATACCGCGTTGGACGCGAAGCACGTTGGTCAGGCCCCATGTCAGGCCGTAACGCGCGTTCAGCAACCGACCAATGTGCCCAGTCTTGAGACCGGCCAGTCCTTTTTGGACTTCCTCGATCCAGCCGACCATCTCCGAACTGGCCCAGGCGTCGGCCCGAGACTGCATCTCGTCGTCCCAATTGAAGGCCTTGGCTCGCTCCTGGATAGCCTGGAAGAAGCCGTCAGGATCCCACAATGACCTGGCGGAGCGTAAACCGGCCATTGTCGCGGTGGCTTGTTCGGGTTTGGTGAACCACCCTTCTACCTGTATCGGGTAGGCATCGCTAACCACGACGAAGAGACCACCTCGAAGGTGGGTCTCTGCTTCGCCTGGGCGGGCGGCATCCGTGTAGAAGCGCACGAGATCGACGTCGCTGAAGCGGCTGGCAACTCCTCGAGCGTAGCTGCCCATGAGGGCCAAGGCGACGACGCTCGGCGTTCGAAATGCTTTGACTAGCTCGTGGAAGTCAGGTTGACCAGTTATTCCTGCAACGAATTCCGATCCCATAATCGCTGTCTCAACCAGTCCTGGATCACGCCTCCGGAAGTCGGCTCGCCTATCGGCATCCTAGATTCGCAAGTTAGGATAGCGGCGGCGCATTGCCCAGAGGGCAAAAGGGTAAACCAGGCGGTGCAACCAGCTGTAGTTATACATGAAGCCCAGATCGAAGGAACTTCGGGCCTGGGTAGACAAGCCGTCGCCGACAACAGCCCGATAATCCTTGTAGCGCAGGATCTCCCAGACAAAGCGGTCAACCAGCGTTGCCTTGAGCTTCGGTTGGAATCGGGCCTGGGCCGCCGTGGCGAAATCCCGGTCGTGAATGATGGAGTCGGCGGCCAGATAACCCGACTCGACGGCCGTCTTAATGCCGAAACCCCACATCAGGTCCTGCAAGCCGGCCGCTTCGCCAACATACAGCGTGTCGCCTTGTTGGTAAATGTTCTTGGTCGAAAAACAGCCGACGCCAGCCACTGGCTGCGGGTCTTGAATGTCAAAAGGAAACATATCCTCCAGCATCTGGCGGGCGACCTTAAAATTCTCGTCTAGATCGGGGAACCGGTCGAAGAGCACGGTGCACATGCATCCATAGCCCCGAGTGATGAGCAAGTACGAATAACCCTTGTAGGCGGCCCGGTCGTTCAACAGGAATACATTCGTGTCCTCATAACTCGTGCCGAAAACGATGCCTTTGTCGACCGCGAACAGCTCGCGCGAGATCGGCCCCGTGGCCACGATGTCTGCCTCTTCGGGCGGGATCGTTTGCTTGAAATGGATATTAACGCCAGCCTCTACCGCTTGCCGCTTCAAGCCCTGGTCCAGGCTGCCGGCGACATCGCCGCGCTTTACAAGGTAACAAAGCGGATGGTCATAGTGGGATACACGCTGGTTGCGGCCGTTGGTGATGACCAGCTTGAGGAATGGATCGGCGTCGAAGTTGATGTCGATGTTCATCCGGCCGAAGTGCTCCAGGACATCTTCCTCGTCGGACCAATTCTCCAGCCCTTGCAGGTCGCCGTGGAAACGCTTGCCGGTGTCACCCCGTTTCTCGAAGACGTCGACGTCATGTCCTGCCAGCGCCAGGTTGATAGCCGCCGTTAGCCCAGAAGGCCCGGCGCCCAAGATCTTTATCGGTCTATTCTTACCTCTACTCATCTGTTTCCGATTACGATGCTCGTATAGCTCCTGGTCAGAACAGGAGAAATCCAACTCTGAAGCACAATCATAATGCTAACCGGCCAATAGGTCCATATACGCCACGCCACGCCTTATGAATCACTTGACGAAAACGGACTAATTCGTTAGAGTTTGGCTGTTGTCGTCCGGGTACCATTCGGCCACCTTCTGCCAACTCGATAATTGGACGGCGACGATTATCCTCAGATAAGCAACCCTATCACAGCTGCAGACGCCCTCATCGAGGCTCCGACATCTAGCGGCACTCTGGCTGAATCTATATCGTTGGTATTGGCGCGGAGGTATTTGTGCCTGGCGACGGCATTTAAGCCGCATCAAAGAAGTCAGCTCATACCCCAATATACTCACGGACAGGAGAGGTTTTTCTATGGAAGTCACGATGACCGTCAATGGTAAGTCCTATACTCGGGACGTCGAGCCAAGGACGCTGCTGGTGCATTTCCTGCGCGATGCGCTCGGATTGACCGGTACGAACATCGGCTGCGATACCAGCCAATGTGGGGCCTGCACCATTCATCTGAATGGCATGGCCGTCAAGTCCTGTACCACGTTGGCCGTGCAGGCCGAGGGCGCTGAGATAACCACGATCGAGGGTCTGGCCCAGAACGGTAACCTGCATCCCATGCAGCAAGCGTTCTGGGATAAGCACGGCCTTCAATGTGGCTACTGTACGCCTGGCATGATCATGGCTGCCGTGAAGCTGGTCGAGAATAACCCCAATCTCGGCGAACAAGACATTCGCGAGGGATTGGAAGGTAATCTTTGCCGCTGCACGGGCTACGAGAATATCGTCCGCTCGGTGAAAGCAGCGGCCGTCGAGATGGGAGGAAGTGGCTGATGGGCGAATATATAGGCAAAAGCATCAGAAGATATGAAGATCCGCGCTTCATCCGGGGAAAAGGCAGGTATGTGGCCAACCTCACTTTGCCAAACATGGCCTATATGGCCATCAAGCGCAGCCCGTATGCCCACGCCAGGGTCCTAAGTGTTGACACATCGGCCGCCGAGGCGCTCGACGGGGTCATAGATGTCATCACCACCGACGATGTCTTGGCCGAGTCCAGCCCGTGCGGCCCGCTCATTTGTGGCTGGCTGGTGCCCGATATCAAGGTCCCGCAAAACGATGCCCTGGCTGTGGAAAAAGTTCGCCACGTCGGCGATCGGGTCGTGGCCGTGGTGGCCGAGAGCCCCTACATCGCTCAGGACGCGCTAGATCTCATCGAAGTCGAGTACGAAGTCCTACCGGCCGTTGTGGATGCTCGCAAGGCGGCCGAACCGGGCGCGCCTTTGGTCCACGACGACGTGGCCGATAATACGAGCTACGTCTGGGCGTTTGGGCCCGAAGAGGAAACCGAGCAGGCCTTTGCCGAGGCTGATCATGTCGTAGAACTTGATTTGATTAATCAGCGATTGATAGCTACGGCCATGGAACCGCGCGCTTGCGTCGCTCAATGGGACGACATTACCGAGGAAATGACGCTCTGGACTACGAGCCAGAATCCCAACCTGACCCGCGTCGTGATGAGCGGCTTCACGTTTCAGATACCAGAGCATAAGTTGCGCCTGATTTCCCCCGACGTAGGCGGGGGATTCGGCAGCAAGATACCGAACTACCCGGAAGAGATTCTTGTCCCTCTAGCGGCGATGAAGACGAACCGGCCTGTCAAATGGGTCTCTACGCGCACTGAGGCGGCAATGTCAGACAGCCAGGGCCGCGATCATGTAACAAAGGCGCGGCTGGCCTTTAATGATGATGGTACCGTTACCGGACTGAGCGTTGAAACCTGGGCCAATAATGGCGCTTACCTGTCTACTGTTGCCCCTCTCATCCCGACGGCGTTCTATGTACTGCTCCTTTCGGGTCTGTACAAGATCCCCAATATATACGGAAAGGTCTACGGCACGCTTACCAACACGGTGTGGGTTGACGCCTACCGTGGCGCCGGCCGGCCTGAGGCAGCCTATGTGGTCGAACGGCTCATGGACCTGGCGGCTAACGAGTTGGGCGTGAACAAACTGGAATTCCGCAAGAAGAACCTGATCCCGGCCGATGAGTTTCCTTATCAGACGCCGGTCGCTTTACTGTATGACAGTGGCAACTATCAAGGGCTTTTCGCCAAGGTGGAAGAGGTTTCGGATTATCAGGCCATGTTGGCCGAACAGGTCAAGGCGCAGGCCGAGGGACGACTTGTGGGCATCGGGGTCACCGGTTGCATCGAGGCCAGCGGTCCTGCGCCTTCGGCCGTGGCTGGCGCGCTGGGCGGCGTGACCGGCTTCTGGGAAAGTGGCACCATCCGCGTGCACCCGACGGCTAAGGTTACCGTTCTTACTGGCGCCCACACTCATGGCCAGGGCCACGAAACGACCTTTCGCCAGATCGTAGCCGATCAGCTCGGCCTGCCGCCAGACGATATCGACATCTCCCACGGTGACACGGCCGTTATCACCAGCGGTATGGGCACCTATGGCAGCCGCAGCACGGCCGTCGGCGCCAGCGCCTTGGTCCGCAGCTCCGAGAAGATCATTCATAAGATGACGAAGATAGCCGCCCACCAGCTAGAAGCAGCCGAGAATGATGTGGAGTATGATCCCGCCTCCGGTAATTTCCGCGTGAAAGGTTCTCCGGAGCAGGCCAAGGCATTTGGCGAGATCGCCTTCGCCGCTTATGTGGCTCATGATCTACCAGAAGGCGTCGAACCGGGCCTCGAGGAAGACTCCTACTATGATCCCAGCAACTTCACGTTTCCAAACAGCGCCCATATCGCCCAGGTTGAGGTCGACAGGGAGACCGGCGAGGTCACAATTCAGAAATACGTGGCCGTCGACGACGTCGGCAATGTCATCAACCCAATGATCGTCGAGGCCCAGATCACTGGCGGTATCGCCCAGGGCGTCGGCCAGGCGCTTTGGGAAGGAGCGGTCTACGACGACGATGGCCAGCTGCTGACCGCATCCCTGATGGACTACGCGATGCCTCGCGCAAGTGGTTTCCCATCAATTCAGGTCGACAGGACTGTCACACCATCGCCGCATAATCCGCTGGGCGTGAAAGGGGCCGGCGAAATGGGCACGATCGCCTCCACCCCGACCATCAGCAGTGCGGTAATGGACGCGTTGGCGCCGCTGGGCGTCAAGCATATCGACATGCCGCTGACGGCCGAAAAGGTCTGGCAGGCGATTCAGGCGAGCAGCAATGGAGGAAGTGACTAATGAATCCACCGAAGTTTGACTATTACCGGGCCGAATCGGTCGGCGAGGCTATTTCGCTGATGGCTCAAAATCCTAATGCCAAGTTCCTGGCCGGTGGGCACAGCCTCATCCCTGTCATGAACCTTCGCCTGGCCGATCCAGGCGCGTTGATAGACATCGGCCGCATTGGCGAAATGAACGGCATCCATGTCTTACGCGACGGCAGTTGCTCCATTGGTGCTCTTACCACCCATGCCACTGTTGCCGCTAACGACGACGTACCAACCGTATTGTCAGAGGCGGCCGGTATGATCGGCGATCCCCAGGTGCGTAACCGGGGTACAGTCGGCGGCAATGTGGCTCACGCTGATCCCGCATCAGACTTGCCAACTGTCTTCACTGCTCTGGACGCCAGCTTTGAAATTGAGGGTCCAAGTGGTTCCCGTGACGTGTTGGCTGGCGACTTTTTTGTCGATTTGTTCACCACGGCACTGCAGGATGGCGAGATTCTTAAGTCCATTCGGGTGCGCACTCCTCAACCTGGTCGAATGTTCAACAACGCAGCAGGCTCTGCTTACGCGAAACTAGCTAATCCGGCCTCGGGTTACGCCATGGTCGGCGCGGCGGCGGTGATCGCGGCCGAAAACGGCCGCTGTACCCATTGCAGCGTAGGCGTCGGCGGCGTAATGCCGACTGCGACCCGGGCGGCGTCGGTGGCCCAGTCGCTGCAAGGTAAGACGTTGAGCGAGGAAAACATCGCCGCCGCAGCCGCGGCGGTAGCTGACGATCTGAACGGCGACGTCCTGACCGATATCCACGCCAGCGCCGACTATCGTCGCGCAATGGCCAAGGTTTACGTCGGGCGCGCCCTGACCAGCGCGGCCCGGCGGGCAGCGCTTACTTGAATCTCTTTTTAGGTAATCAAATGGGCAGGCGGAACGGCCTGCCCATTTTCCTCCTTGTTTAGTTTCTGGCCCATTAAGAGTCCCTCACAGGGCAGTCGATCACTTTGAGCCACCGGGGGGTGGTCGTTATAATAGCCCCATGAAGATAAACTTCTACGCCACCTTGCGGCCGATCGTCGGGCAGAAAACCATCGAATTCGACATGCCTGAGATCGTGACCGTCGCTGAAGTGGTCGAGATAGTGGTGACCCGCTTCCCGCCGCTGCGTCAGGAATTGATGAACGAAGATGGCAACCTCTACCCGCACGTGCATGTATTCGTCAACGGCCGCGACGCGCCCTATCTGGACAACGCCATGGACACGGTCGTCAATCCTGGCGACAAAGTTGACATCTTTCCGGCGGTGGCCGGAGGCTGAACCAATGGAAAGCGAAACGCGCGATATTTGCGGCATTCCACTTTGGTTAATGCAGGATTACCTGCTGGAAATGGGCGGGACGCTCGTCGAAGAGGGGCTCGTGGAGGGAGACGGTTGGTCGGTGCGGTTGGCCAAGATCGAGGACTACCAGATTGGTTCGCTTTGTGTTGGCCAGATTCGAATCCACATGAGCGGCGATCCGGATGGCTTTGCCAACTTAAAGGTCATGATAGAGCCCAAGCTGATTCGTGCTGGCGGCTAGACCGAAAC
>CP070688.1:2209384-2212183 GCA_020353135.1 Chloroflexota bacterium | reverse complement strand
GTTGAGCATACGACCATGTACCGCGGCCGCTAAAGGACCATGCGCCAATACGCTGGCTTTGGCACGGCGGCCGATTCGAACGAGAGTTACAAGTATCTTCTGATCAAGGGTAAGAATTGCCTGTCGGTGGCTTTTGATCTGCCGACCCAGATCGGCTACGATGCCGATCATCAAATGGCCGTTGGCGAAGTGGGCAAGGTGGGGGTCAGCATTTCCAGCCTGGACGATATGGTTGTCCTGCTGGATGATATTCCGCTGGACAAGGTCAGCGTCAGCATGACGATCAACGCCCCGGCTTCGATTCTTCTGGCCATGGTGATCGCCGTCGCCCGTCGCCAGGGCGTGCCTCTGAACGCCCTGCGCGGCACGGTACAGAATGACATTCTCAAGGAGTACGTGGCCCGGGGCACCTACATTTTCCCACCCCGGCCGTCCATGCGGCTGATCACCGATCTCTTCGCTTACTGTGCCGACGAAGTCCCGCGCTGGAATACGATTTCTGTTTCCGGTTATCACATTCGCGAAGCAGGTAGTACGGCCGCCCAGGAGATCGCATTTACGCTGGCCAACGGCATGACCTACGTGCAGGCGGCCGTCGACGCCGGACTGGATGTGGATACTTTCGCAGGCCAAATCTCCTTCTTCTTTAACGTCCACAACAACTTCCTGGAGGAGATCGCCAAATTCCGCGCGGCGCGTCGACTATGGGCCAAGATCATGCGCCACGAGTTTAACGCCGTCGATCCGCGGAGTTGGCGGCTTCGCTTCCATAGCCAGACGGCCGGCAGCACGCTTACTGCCCAGCAGCCTGAGAATAATGTGATCCGTGTCGCCTTGCAGGCTTTGGCCGCGGTCCTCGGCGGCACCCAGAGCCTGCATACCAACGGCCGTGACGAAGCGCTGGCCTTGCCGACGGCCGAGGCGGCCCGCATCGCCCTGCGCACACAGCAGATTATCGCCCACGAGAGCGCTGTGGCCGATACCATCGATCCGCTCGGCGGGTCTTATTACTTAGAGTACTTGACGGAGGAGTTAGCCCGGCGGGCCGAGGAATACTTCGAGGCTATCAGGGATTTAGGCGGCGTATTGACGGCCATCGAGACCGGCTACATCCAGCGGGAAATCCAGGAATCTGCTTACCGGTACCAGCAGGCGCTTGAGAGCGAGCAGGATATAGCGGTGGGCGTTAATCGCTTTGTCGAAGAGCAAGAAACGACCATTCCATTGCAGCGGCCGGACCCGTCCGTCGAGAGTAGCCAGCGCCGTCGCCTGGCCGACCTGCGCGCCCGACGCGACGATTCAAAAGTGGCTGAGTTGCGCGGTCGCCTGGCGACGGCCGCGAGAGGTGATCAGAAGCTGATGCCACTCCTGGTCACCTGCGTCGAAAATGATGTGACCTTGGGCGAGATTTGTGACACGTTGCGCCAGGAATGGGGCGAGTACGAGCCGGCTTCAATTATATAGGCAAGAGTAAGATGATTAGAAAAATCAGCCATATCGCCATTGTCGTGCCTGACTTAGACAATGCGCTTGAATTTTGGGTCGACACGCTTGGCCTGCCCCTGGCCCACGTGGAACACGTGCCGGACCAGGATGTAGACGTGGCCTTCTTGCCTTCGGGCGCCAGCGAGATTGAGTTGTTGGAGCCCATTAGTGAGAGCAGCGGAGTGGCCCGTTTCCTCGAGAAGCGCGGTCCCGGCATGCACCATATTTGTTTCGAGGTTGACGACATCGAGGCGACGTTAGCCAAGATGAAGACGGCCGGCGTGCCGTTGATCAATGAGGAGCCAACTATCGGCACCGGTGGTAAGAAAATCGCCTTTGTTCATCCTAAAGGGACCGGCGGGGTGCTCGTCGAGCTGTACGAGTTAACGCCCGAAGAGCCCGCCCGGCGCCGCGAGCGCCTGGACGACATGCGTCGCCGACTAAGGCAAGGCGGCCGTGTTTATGCGGCCGGGGTCATGGGCTTTCTAACGGGTCTTCGAACGGCCGGGCCAGGCGATAGCAACCCATAAAAAAAGAAACCGCCCCCTTGGGGAAGGGGGCGGATCTCTCTGCTGAAGCCACCAGGAGGGAAGTGACTTCAGCAATGTTTCGGGTTTATGCCTATTCGAGGGAGGGACGGCATTCCCTGGGTCTGATCAGAGCTGTTCCAGTCGCGTTTCTCTCGTGCCAGTTTGGGGGGAGGAGTTCCTCTTAACCGACCAGACTTAAGCATATAGTAGCCTACCAACATAAACAATGCATTACATTGGTCTTAGAGCAAAATGAGAAAAGGGCGCGCGGTCCAGATTTTGCGCCTTGTTACTCCTGGTCGTCCCGACTGAAGAGCCGCAACCACGCATCCACCTCGTCGTCTGAGAGCTGCCTGGCGCCGTCCTTTAGGGTTGCTGGATCGCGGGTTTCCTCAGGCCGGCTCCTCTTACGATCAACCGTCGATGATTCATCAGTCGCTTTTGATTTCAACTGGGGCTGCTTCGGCGGCGATTCCACTCGCGGCGCCGATTCAAATAGCGCCAGCCATTCGGCGACTTCTTCCTGGCTCAAGTCCGAATCGTCGGCCTCATCTGGCGATGGCGCATTTTCGACGGTCATCTCTTGCCGACCGGCTTCGGCCAGGCGCTCTGCGAAGACCTTGGCCGGAATATGCCGCATACTCCTTTCCCGGGCGACGGCCAGCACCTGCCGGTCGCTGCTGATTAGCGTGTACTCGGGCGGATTGACAGCCCGGCGAATGCGGCTGATGAGCAATGCGTCGGCCGTCTGGCCCTCGGGGGCAAATATCACCTCGACTTGCCC
>CP070688.1:2205019-2209284 GCA_020353135.1 Chloroflexota bacterium | reverse complement strand
GGATCTTGCAGGAACACGGCGGCCGGATCGAGCTCGAGAGCGCGCTCGGCCAAGGGAGCACTTTTCGCTGTCACCTACCTCTCTAGCTTCGGCCTTCGGCGATGATGAGGGGTAACTTGGCTCCGTTGTGGTTTCTCGTTGCCGATGAGATTCGATTGTGTTGTTGGGCTTACTGTCGAAACAAGCCCAGTTGCTTATGCTTCGCCTATTGTTGGTCACTTACCTGTAGGATAAAATGACCTGAGAATACTGAGAATGATCCGTTAGCCGCATGGCAGGCAGGTTATTTTGGCCTGTCCTAGCCAAGGTTCGTTTCGGCGCTGACGGTACGGTTTAGTGAGTTGAAGTTATGGAAAAAGAACGTGTAATTGTGATTGGTTCTGGTCCGGCCGGACTCACGGCCGCCATCTACGCTGCCCGGGCGACGCTTAATCCGCTAGTTCTCGTCGGCAATCAGCTTGGCGGTCAGATTTCCATCACCGCCGAGGTTGAGAATTATCCGGGCTTTCCGGAAACAGATTTAACTGGCCCGGAATTGGTGGACCGAATGGTTCGCCAGGCGGAGCGTTTCGGCGCCCGTTTGGAGTACGATGAAGTGATCGAGGTGGACTTCAGAAGAGGCTCACCTTTTTACATCAAGACCAATGGAAAGGAGTACGAGGCTGAGGCGATTATCGTAACCGCGGGAGCCTCGCCTAGGCGGCTGGGTGTGCCAGGAGAAGACGAATATATCGGCCGTGGCGTCAGCTTTTGCGCCACGTGTGACGGCTTCTTCTTCAGGGGCAAGGACGTCGTGGTCGTCGGCGGCGGCGACAGCGCTCTGGAAGAAGGCCTCTTCCTGACCAAATTCGCCAATAAGGTGCAGGTCATTCATCGTCGTGACGAATTGCGCGCCGGGCCGGCATTGACCAGGCGGGCGTTCGCCAACGAGAAGATCGAGTTTGTCTGGGACACCGTCGTAGACGAGGTAGTTGGCAACGGTATGGTCTCGGCCGTCCAGGCCACGAACCTCAAAACGAGTGAGAAGTCGAAAATCGATACAAACGGCGTGTTTATCTACATTGGCCATTATCCGAATAGCAAGTTCCTGGAAGGTCACCTGGCCATGGATGAGCACGGCTACGTGATCACCGATGAGAAGATGCGTACCAGCGTGGCGGGTGTCTTCGCGGCCGGTGAGATCCAGGACTCTATGTACCGCCAGATCGCCACCTCTGTCGGTCAGGGTTGCGCCGCGGCCATGCAGTGCGAAAAATGGTTAAGCGAGCGCGAATAACCCTGACCGTTGGCCAGCGGGCCAGCCACTGAGCCCCTAAGAATGTACCGCCATCTGCTGGCCCGCATCTACTACATGTGGGGCAGTTTGCACCGCAACTTCGGCAATAGAAGTAGCTTCAGGCGCGAGCATCGATCGGCCATCAAACGCTTTACGCAGGCCTACGAGACCGATCCTTCTCTTCGCGAAGCGAGGCTGGATCGGGGAATTCTTCTATATCGCGAGATGGGACTCCATCAGGAAGCCATGGCCGATTTCGATGCTTTACTGGGCGAAGATCCCTACTATGGCCCGGCATTGCTCAATCGGGCCATGGTCGCCCAAGAAAGCGGCCTTTATCCGCAAGCCTTAGTGGACCTGGAGGCCTATTTGGCTCTTCCGGCCGGCGATGATGAGTACAGGCGCATGGCGGAGCGAACGGCCGACGTTATGCGAGAAATCGTAGCCGAACTACCAGAAACGAGTGCGGGCGACGAGTTTGAAGCTTAGCTTCACCGCATATCAATTTAAGTAGCCGAGGCCGGCCGCTTCTGCCTGAAAACCCTCAAATGATGAAATGGAAGCCACCCGGTCCATGAATTCTGCTAGGGTGTCACTGTCCTCACGAATGGCCAGGAGCGCCGGCCCTATCGGATCAGCGCCTTGTTCCCCGGGCGCATCTGCATAAGCGCCATAGAATGCGAAATAAGCCTGATTGAGTTTCCTGATACGGTAACCATTATCCCAGAAGAACTGGCGTCGCTCTTCCATGTAGGCCTCGGCCTCTTCTACCTTACCTTCGGTTAAAAGCTCGTCGACGTGGATGCGTGTCTCGGCCATCTCTTGATTGAACTCAAAGGGTGGCGCCGAGTCGGCTTCATTTTCTGTCCGTTCGGCTGCCTGCTTGTCCGCCGGCGGCGGCACGAATTCAGGATAGAAGCGTTCAATTACCTTTGCTCCGATTTCATCGCCGAATATCGAAGCAACCGTTTCATTAATGGTCCGTAGTTCTGGTGAGGCCGCGTAGCTGATACCCAGTGGATGGAAAGTCAGCCAATGATGACCCCATTCGTGGGCAAAGGTGTTGGCCAGGTAGTTGATGTTGGCGGATTCACGGATCATGGCCGGCCAGATTCCTAGCCCGCCGATGGGCACAATCAAGGCCGATCGATCCACTTCAGCCAGAACTGCCGATTCGATTTCCTCCTGAGCTGGAACGGTCAGGCCATGCTGTAGCGGAACATTGTGAATTTGCCTGATTTCGTCGCGCGGCGAAACGATCAAGATGTAAGGCAGCGGCGTCAGCTGCGCGCTAACCGGCGGCAATACCGTACCGAAGATATCGAATCCTTCGTCGATCAAAACGGCCGCGACCTGGCCCTGTAAGATCTGCTCGGCGACAGGTTGTAGCCGTCTTGCCTCGGCGCGCTTCTCATCAATTTGCCGTTGAAGATTGTGTGCAGCCACGGCTGGATCAGACTCTTGCGGATCGGCGAAGATCGCATTGACTTCCGACTCGAGACCCCTAATTTCGCCTATTAGAGTCAGATACTCTAGCACCAATTCTTTGCGGACTTCAGCGTCCAGGTACTCCTGCCCCGACGTTAAGGCGGCTTCCGCCTTGGCTGCCAAGGCTCTGGTTTCCCAAACGACGAAATCAAAATAGCGCTGGCCAAGAATCTGTTCCAACTTGTAGCGTTCATCCTGGAAGGCAGGCCATTCAGGACCGATAGTTACTACAAATATGAAGAATGGAACGACCAGTTTGAGGCCGTTAACGACACGCCGCCAGAATCTATTCATTCATCGCTCTCGATAACCGGCCGAACGCCTTGTCTCTTTTGGCAGACGACGACTGGATCGCCGCAATCTTGAGCAGGCTTCAAATCTCTCGCTTGAGATGCTTCTGAATCCACCTTCGGCCTATGGTACAATCGACCGCCAGGCTGCTTAATCGTCGCCTGGCGACCACTGTCATTATACTATGATCAACATGAAGTAGAATTTAACGGAGCATTATGCGTTTCTTAATAACTGGCGGAGCCGGATTCCTGGGCACGGCGCTGGTTCGACGTCTCATCCGCGATGACCATGAAGTACGGGTGATTGACGACCTGAGTAGCGGTGATCGCGCCGGACTGCCGGCCGGTGCGCATTTCACGCGCGGCGATATCAACAATATACCGCTTTTGTGGTCGGTGCTGCAGGAAGTTGACTGCGTCTATCATCTGGCGGCTCGGGTTTCTGTCGCCCAGTCGATCCTTTACCCGCGCGATTACAATCTGGTCAACGTGGGTGGTACCGTCAGCCTCATGGAAGCAATGCGCGACGCCGGGATCCGGCGTGTCGTTCTGACTTCTTCAGGCGCCGTTTATGGCCGGCAGTCCCAGCAGCCCGTGCTGGAAAGTGATAGCCCCCGGCCCGATTCACCCTATGCGGTCAGCAAATGGGCTTCGGAGCAGTACGTTCACACCATTGGCCAACTGTGGGGCATTGAAACGGTAGCCTTACGCATCTTCAACGCTTACGGGCCCGGCCAACATCTTCCAGTCTCGCACGCCCCAGTGGTACCGAGATTTGTTCAAGCCACATTGAGCGGCGGCTCGGTCGTAATTTTTGGCAACGGCCAGAACAGCCGGGACTTCGTCTTTGTCTCGGACGTTGTCGAGGCCCTGGTTAAGGCGGCCACGGCCGAGAAGGTTAATCGCAAGGTGCTTAACATCGGCAGCGGCCGCGAAACGACTGTTGAAGAATTGATAACCGCCATCGAGCAAATCAGCGGCCGAAAAGCGAACCGGGTCTGGAATCGCGAGAAGTCAGGCGGCGTCGACCGACTGGTCGCCGACATTGGTTTGGCTAGGAAGCTAATAGGTTTCAAGCCGAGGGTTACACTAACTGGGGGATTGGAGAAACTACTGGCAAAAGATCCGCGTTTTAGAACCCCAGGCTAGGTCGCTAACGCACTCGCATTACGCGACCTAGGAAAAGGTGCCATAGCGGCCGCTGAAGG
>CP070688.1:2199926-2204919 GCA_020353135.1 Chloroflexota bacterium | reverse complement strand
GAAAGTCATCAGCGCGGCCAACACCGATCAGGATGTCGTCGCCTTCGCCCGCGAACAGGGCGACGCATGCGTCCAGGTTTTCTTCATTCGCCATGGCAACCTAATCGGCCGGGAATATTTCCTGCTCGAAGGAACAGAAGGCGAAGCGGATGAGGAGATACTGAGCGAATTTCTGACCCAGTTCTATGACGAGGCGGCTCACATACCGCGAGAGGTCTTGTTGCCGCACCAGGTGGAAGAGGCGCGGGTGATCGAGCAGTGGCTGAAGGAAAAGCGCAGCACCAAGGTGACGATCCAAGTGCCTCGGCGAGGCAAGAAGAAGGAATTGGTCCAGATGGCAGCTAATAACGCCGCCGATACGCTAGCCACCTTGCGTCAACAGTGGGCGGCCGACCGTTCGAAACATGTTCGTGCCATGGCGGAACTGCGGGAGGCGCTCGCGCTGGATCGCCCTCCGGCGCGCATCGAATGCTACGACATCAGCCACACCCAGGGGCAGCAGACCGTCGGATCCATGGTTGTATTTGTCCAAGGAGCGCCTCGCAAAAGCGATTATCGTCGTTTCAACGTGCAAACTGTCGGCAATGACGATTATGGGGCGATGAAAGAGGTGCTTACCAGGCGCATGCAGCGCTACGCCGATACCGTCGCCGGAGAGCTGCATGACCCAAGCCAGATCGGCCGCTTGCGTAAAGACACCGCCTGGGCCATTTTGCCAGACTTGCTGCTCGTCGACGGCGGGAAAGGACAGCTGAGCAGCGCCACGGAGGTATTGCGGGGATTTGACCTGGAAGACGAAGTGCCGCTGGCTGCGCTCGCCAAGCAGGAGGAAGAACTGTTCATTCCCGGCCGCACCCGATCCGTGCGTTTGCCGGAGCGATCAGAAGGGCTCTATTTGGTACAGCGGGCGCGCGACGAAGCTCACCGTTTCGCGAACGAAGGCCACCGTAAGCGCAGGGCAAAAGTCGGAGTCGCTTCACTCCTGGACGATGTACCCGGCATAGGCCCGAACAGGCGCAAGTTACTGCTAGAGAGATTCGGTTCGTTAGACGGGATCCGCAAAGCCACCGTGGAGGAAGTAGCTTCCGTACCCGGCATCCCCTACGGAGTAGCCCAATCCGTCAAGGCACGTTTCGACTAGAAGACGATAAGACCCCTGGCCACCTCGCCGTCAAGCATGGCACGATATGCCTCGTTAATCTCATCCAGGGCAAAGCGACGCGTCACTAAGCTATCCAAATTGAGCTTCCCAGCCAGGTACATATCGACCATAAGTGGAAAATCGCGCCTAGTATTGACGCTGCCATAATAGCTGCCACGCACGGTCTTCTCCTGCCTGGCTATGAATGCGCCTGAAAGATTCGTAGACTCCTTCACCGACGACAGGCCAACCAGGATAAGCGTGCCGCCCGGCCGGATGACCCTCAAGCCTTCCTGCTGCAGCGCCGGCACACCTACCGCCTCGAAAGCATAGTCAGCGCCACGACCATGGGTCAACTCGAGTATCCTTGACCGCGAGTCGTCGTCAGCCCGAAAAACATCTGTTGCCCCGAAGAGGGTCGCCAACTCAAGCTTTGAATCCAACGTGTCAACGCCAATAATGGTTTGGGCTCCAGCCAAGACAGCCCCCTGGATTACGTTCAGGCCAACGCCACCGCAGCCAAAGACCACCACGCTGCTTCCGGGCTCAACATTGGCCGTGTAAAGCACCGCGCCAACGCCTGTGGCCACCGCACAGCCAACCAACGCCGCGACTTCCAAGGAAACATCGCTCCGCACAGGAACGCAGCTCTCCTGGGGCACTACCGACAACTCTGCAAATGCCGCCAGTCCGCAAAAATGATACACCGGCTCTCCGGCGCGACTAAGCCGCGGTCTACCGTCCAACATCGTTCCAGCCCAAATCGGCCGCAGATAAGTCGCACACAAATTGCCCTGACCTCGCAGGCAGTAAAAGCAGTGCCCGCAATGTGGCGCCCAGCTCAAGATCACGTGATCGCCGGGCCCCACACGAGTAACTCCCGCGCCAACAGCCTCCACTACGCCTGCACCCTCGTGACCCGCCACAACAGGCATTGGGTGCTTCGTGGCGCCAGTCACCAGGTGCCAGTCACTGTGGCAAACGCCGCTGGCGCCCAGCCGCACCAAGACCTCACCTTCTTCAGGCCCCACGAGTTCCAACTGCTCCACTGAAAACGGACCGCCAACCGAATCAAGAACTGCAGCCATTACTTCCATTTGACACACTCCCAATGTTCAAATACCAGTCCGACGGCCGGCACTATCGTTCGACCACACCAAACAATCGACTAGCAGCCAATCTCGCAACAAATCAACGAAAATCCTCAACCGCCAAACTGCCTATCCGCACCATTGTACGACCAAGCACGCAACGATCCGAATCACTCCCAGCCGAAAATCGCAGCAAAATACCGAAAGCGCAAGGGATTTGACATTGTAGAACACATGTGCTAAATTATACGATAGTTGGCCTGGAACATATGTGCCATTTCCGTGACAGTGAACTTTCGAACGGGAATCAGTACTTCAACGCTGCACGGCACTGGCGGTTGACATTGATTCTATGCGTGGGACCAATGATCAACCAGGAGCTTTCAAATGAGAACAATCCAGTCTTTACAGAGCACGCGAGGCCATGGAGCGTCAGGATTCGGTCTTAGCGCCATCCGTGTACCTCGTCACTTCGTACTTGGCCTATTGCTGATCTTCGCGTTGCTGGCATTTGAGGCCTTCAACTTCGACACCACTCGATTTGCCCTGAATAGTCTGCTAGGAGACGTTCGGTTTGCCGGTATTGCCTGGGCGACTATTCTGGCAATAGCCTTTTGCGCGATCGATTTCGCCGGCCTCGGCAGGCTGTTGACTCCTGAGCGAGGCGTAGACGAACCCAAGGAGATATGGTACCTGACCGGTGCGTGGTTGCTTGGCGCCACTATGAATGCAGTGATGACTTGGTGGGCTGTTTCGACGGTGCTATTGAGCCACGATTTGGGAAACGAGGTCTTGAGCAGAGAACAGCTGCTCCACATAGTCCCGGTATTCGTGGCCGTACTAGTGTGGCTGACTCGCATCTTGTTCATTGGAGCGGTCTCGATTGCAGGAGAACGGCTCCTACATGGCGTTAACGGAGCTGAAGGCCGAGTCCGCGAGACTTCCCGACAAGGAAAGCGTCGATTCGCTAACCGCCGGCCCGCTGTGGCCGCCAATCCTGCCGTAGAGCCTGCCATGCAAGCAAGCTCCGTCAAGCCGGGCGCCGGCGGAGCGTCGACGCCGAAACGCGATGCGTCGGGGCCGTCGCGAATCACCCGCAGACCGCCGCGCCCTCAAGTGACTGGCGGAGCGAAGCAGGTATCCGGTGGCCTTCGGGCAGCGGGTTTACCCAAGAGATTATAGTCACCTCGGACAGCTCAGGCCTGGCTGGCAGTTGGTGACCAATTAGGTGCAGGATTTGCTGCGAGGACATACTTCCCATCCATGACAACCTCACGAAGATATACACATCTGAGTCGACCGGTCACACCGCCCAGAACGCTGTCTGGCTTTGCCGCCGAGCCAGGGGGTCGCGTGTCCCTGCTGGTAACGAATGTCCACGGTCAGACGTTGCTTTTCATTCTGATAGCCCTTCTAGTCGGCGGTGCTCTGCTGCTTGTCGTACCGCAGCTTTCTGCCTCGTCTTTGGACGAAGTGACCGGCGGGACTGCGCTAAATGCGGAAGAATCGCTTGCTGAAATGCCAATCGGTACAGTGCAGGAGTTGGCAGTTGAAGCGACGCCAGATTTCCAGGTGATAGCCACAGGCATATCACCCATATTCACCCGAGAAGTCCATCATTGGGCGCCCAAGATCCTCCAGTGGTCCGAGCAGTATGCGCTGGATCCGGATATCATAGCCACTATTATGCAGATAGAATCCTGCGGAGATCCTGGCGCTTCGTCTCACGCCGGTGCCCAGGGTCTATTTCAGGTCATGCCGTTTCATTTCGACCCTTCTGAGGATATGCTCGATCCGGACACCAACGCCAGGAGGGGAATGGCCTTCTATAATCGCCAGCTGGAATACACGGGTCAAGACATTTACCTATCATTTGCCGGTTACAATGGCGGTTATGCCGCCTCAGGAAGTAGTTATCCTTACTGGGCCAATGAAACTCAGCGTTACTATACCTGGGCCAAAGGAATCTACGACGAGGCCAAGGCCGGCATGACCGAGAGTCCTACGCTCCAGCACTGGTTGGCTGCCGGCGGTGGCGGGGGATGCCAGAGAGCTGCCCAGCGACTGGGTCTCTAGTTTCACTTTCTTTTCGTCTATGATGGCGCCCGGTCGATGTGGCCGGGCGCTCGTTTTTGTTGTGCGTTCTGCCCTGTTGTTTGACTCGCTCATTTTGGGCGAGTTATACTCTTTGTGCGGGCCAGTCTGGCTCGATGATTTGTGTAGCTGAATTTCCTTTGAGCCAGGAGGTGACTGATGGCTTTTTCCGTGAGTTGGCATGGTCATGCGACTCTTTCGCTTGACATCGATGGAGCCAAGGTTCTAGTCGATCCTTTTTTTGACGATTGCCCGTCTGCGAAGACCAAGTCGTCTCAGATCGATGCGGACTTTATTCTGATTTCGCATGGTCATGGCGATCATGTGGGCGACTGCATGCAGATCGCCCCGCGTACGGATGCGCTCGTGATTTCTAACTTCGAGATTTGCAACTGGATAACGGCTCAAGGGCATGAGAATGTGCATGCGCAGCACATTGGCGGATCCTTTGAGCATCCGTTCGGCCGCGTGAAGCTGACTTTGGCCTTTCATGGTTCTGCGTTGCCGGATGGAAGTTACGGCGGCATGCCAGCCGGTTTCTTGCTTGATGCCGGCGGTAAGCGGGTCTATATTGCCGGGGATACAGCCCTCTTCTCAGATATGCAATTGATCGGCGGCGATGGCTTGGATCTAGCCATCATTCCTATCGGCGACAATTTTACGATGG
>CP070688.1:2196900-2199826 GCA_020353135.1 Chloroflexota bacterium | reverse complement strand
TGGCGGCGCAGAATCGGGCTATTCGACGGCGCCGCGCCGGCGGCCGATCGCCACCTGGGGCCGAACGAATCGGCGATGCCGTAACGGGTAAGTAGATCGTCGTCCAGGCTGACGAAGAAGCGGGAGTTGCCCGGATCGCCTTGCCGGCCGACGCGGCCGCGGAGCTGGTCGTCGATGCGCCGGCTTTCGTGCAGGTTGGTGCCGATGACGTACAGACCGCCCTGGGCAGCAACTCGATCGTAATCCCGGCCGTCGTGACCGCCCAGGCGGATATCGGTGCCCCGGCCGGCCATGTTGGTCGATATGGTCACCGCGCCCAGGGCGCCCGCTTCGGCGACGATGCGCGCCTCCTGATCATCTCGCCGGGCGTTGAGGACGTTACCCTGGACGCCGGCCGCCCGCAGATCGGCCGCCAATTGCTCCGATTCGGCCACGCTGATCGTTCCCACCAGGATGGGCCGTCCCGTTTGGTGAATGGACTCGATATGGGCCAGAAGCGCCTGCCGCTTGGCTTCCAGGGTCGGAAAAACGTGGTCGGCATGATCGACGCGGATACAGGGCCGGTTTGGTGGAACGACCAGCAACTCAAGATCGTAGAATTCGAGCAATTCGTCGGCCGCGGGCTGGGCGGTGGCGGTCATACCGCTCAGATGGGGGTAGCGGCGCAGGAAATGCTGCAGCGTGATGGAGCCCAGGATCCGGCCTTCATCCGAGGAATATAGGCCCTCCTTGGCCTCGATGGCCGTCTGTAAACCGTAGGGCCAGTGCCGATCCTTCACCACCCGGCCGGTGAAGTCGTCGACAATTTGGACCCGGCCGTCGCGGACGATGTAATCCACGTCTCGCCGCATCAACGCCTCGGCATGCAGGGCCAGGTTGAGCTCCGTCAGGGAACCCAGGTTGGCCGGTGCATACAGATCGCCGCAACCCAGAAGGTCCTCGGCCCGGATCGCACCTTCTTCGGTAAGATAAACGTTGCGACCATTCTCGTCGACGGAATAGTGCAAACCGGGCTGGAGTTGCTGGATGATAGATCTCATCAGTTCCTGGCGGCCCAGCGCTCGCTCGGCCGTCCCGGCAATGACCAGGGGCACGCGCGCTTCGTCTATGAGAATGGAATCGGCCTCGTCGACCACGGCCGCCTGGAAGGGACGCTGGGTCAAATCGCCGATCTCATAGACCAGGCCATCGCGCAAGAAGTCAAAACCGGCTTCCTTGGCCGTCAGATAGGTGACGTCGGCCTGGTAAGCTTTCCGGCGCTCGCTCTGGCCCATGCCTTCCTGGATGAAACCAACCGATAGGCCCAGGAAGCGGTAGATAGGGCCCATCCATTCGGCGTCCCTGCGGGCCAGGTAGTCGTTGAAAGTGAGGACATGGGCGCCCATCCCGTAGAGGGCACGTAGAGCCACCGGGCTGACGGCGGCCAGGGTCTTGCCCTCGCCGGTCTCCATCTGCACAACTTTGCCTTCACACAGCCCCAACCCGCCAATCACCTGCACGTCGTAGGGCCGCATACCGATCACTCGCCTGCCCACCTCGCGAACCAGGGTGAAGAGCTCGACGATCAGGCTATCAGGAGTGGCGCCTTCCCGAGCCCGGCGTTTAAGAGTCGCCGCTCTCTCGCGCAGCTGCTCTTCACTGGCTGGCCGCAGATCCGGTTCTAGCCCATTAACGGCCGCGACTCGCTCTTCATAGTGCTTTAGGGCTTGGCTCCCAGAACCGATCCCTAATCCATGACCGAAACGCCCCGCCAGCCGCTTTACCCCACCAGTTAGAGTCACTTGTTTCGCCTTAGACTGCTTTCAGCGCCCCCGGATCGACGGCGTAACGATCTAGCCGCTCGCCTATCTTCACTATCAACCCGGCCGGCAGGTCCAGTTCATAGCGCCGGCCGAGATCAACCAACATCTCATTGCCCCAATCCCAACCAGCCTGGTAGGCGATTTGCAGCGCGGCGCGATCCAGCGCGGCCGTGCAGTCCTGAAAGCGCCGGTAAGCGGCCGGCGAAATATCCTTCTCCAGGGCCTTGGTCGGGCTGATCCAGCGCCCCGTCCGGCCTTCCTCGATCCGGGCCATACGCAGTAGATTATCGTGGATCAGGGCCATGATCTCCAGCGCCCGGGCGTATTCACCCCGGGACAACATGTTAAAACCGAAGAGAAACCAGTTCAAGAAACTATCGCCCAGATATCGGGCTTCCCCAGCCGATTCATGGATCAGCGGCGGGCCGATCAGCGCTGCCAGATGTTCGGCCAGACGACCGTTCTTGTCGACCAGTACAGTCGTTTCCAGCGCCGGATAGCGGACCCGGTCGCCATATTCCGCCAGTTTGGCCATCTCGCCGGCCGGATCGAAGTGAAACTCACCCCGCACCAGGTTGTCGAAAATGGCCACGCTGTTGCCGAACTCATTCACATAGAAGAGCTCGACCGTTGAGATTTGGCTCAGCCAAGCCCGCTGGTCGATTTCGGCCGCGGCTTCGTCGGCGAAAAAGAGCATGATGTCCAGGTCTGAGTAGACGTCCCCTTCCCCGCGAGCCAGCGAACCATAGTGCATGGCCGCCAACAGGCGCTCATCCTCCCGGCAGACCTGTTCTAAGCGGTTGATCAGCTCGTCTTGAGGCAGCATCTCATAATGCACCGTCCGGAATCCGGCCCTCATCTATAGCAGCCATCTGTTCCGGCGTGAAAGGGGGTTCAAAGTGGGCCGGCTCTTGCTGGTAACTGCGAAACAAATCGACGATGAAATTCATGCGGTCGTCCAGGTCGCTCCAATCGTCGGCCCGGCTGCGGTGCAGCGTATCGCCCGAGCGGTCATAGCGGCCGAGCAACTCCTTCACCCGCTCGGATTCGATCTCCTGCAAGTCAGGCGGGAACGTTTCATGCCGTTTCGAAGGCTTCACATCGCTGCCGAGCCGCAACTCTCC
>CP070688.1:2192261-2196800 GCA_020353135.1 Chloroflexota bacterium | reverse complement strand
GCTGTTGGTCATTGGTTGTTGGTTGCTGGTGCTTGGTTGGTGTCGGCTGAAAGCTGCCAGCTGGCAGCTTTCAGCCGACACCAACCAAGCACCAGCAACCAACAACCAATGACCAACAGCCAACAACCGTTCGCGAAGCGGTCGCTCAGCGACATCCCCGATCCCCAGCCCCCAATCCCCGCCCCCAGCCGCATCGCGGTCCTCGCCGACATCCACGGCAATTCTATCGCCCTGGACGCTGCACTGGCGGATATTGAGGCCAGGGGTGGGGTGGATGCATTTTGGTTTCTTGGCGATTATGCGGCTATTGGCCCGGATCCCGTCGGGGTGCTGGAGCGATTGGCGACCTTAACCAGTGCCCATTATGTGCGCGGCAATACCGATCGGCTGGTGGCGAACCTTGAGGAATTCGATCAATATACGGCCGAGAGCAAGGAGAAACCCGAAAATCTGCCGGTCATCATCCAGGTTAACAGGAGCTTTGCCTGGACGGCCGGCGCAGTGACGGCCGCCGGCTGGTTACCCTGGCTGATAGATCTGCCACTCGAGATGCGGGCCAAATTGTCCGATGGCGCCCGGGTTTTGCTCGTCCACGCCTCGCCCGGTACGGACGACGGCACGGGTATCCATCCCAATCTGACCGACGAAGAACTCGGCCGGCTGATAGATGGGGTGGAGGCCGACCTGATCTTCATCGGCCATACCCATGCACCCCTGGACCGGGTGGTGAACGGCATTCGGGTAGTCAATCCTGGCAGCATTGGCAATCCGGTGCTGCCAGGCGCGGGCGCTTGTTACGCCCTGCTGAAATGCGGACCGGAAGGTTACGACTTGACCCTGGAACAGGTTACCTACGACAAGGATGCTGTCGTGGCCGTTACCAGGTCGGTTCGCCACCCTGCGGCCGGCTACATCGAGTCATTTCTGGCCGGCCGGCGTGTTCCGGATTGGGCATAGAGCGATTAGCCTTGAGCCTGTAGCTTTTAGCGGATCTTACGCGATCGCCCGTGTCCTAAAACATCTCTACTGGGAGACCAAAATGGCGTCTGGCAACAGTCGCCGGTACAATGCTGCCATTGGCACGGCCGTTCCACTTCAGGCGGTCGAATGAGTTGGAGGCTATGACGATGAGTGCTTTCCAGCCCTTCTTAATGGAACGCTGGATGTCCCTGTATGAGCAAGAGGTAGAGTACAACCTTTCGGAAAGTGGTGTGCACCCGATCCGGCTGGCTGAATTGCTAGGCGACGATCCGGCCGCCGTGGACGAACTGTTGTCTACCGAGTTGAACTATCCCCACGTCAACGGCACACCGGAACTACGGGCGACTATCGCCGGCCTTTATGAGGGGGCGACGGCCGACAACATCCTGGTGACGGTTGGCGCGGCCGAGGCCAATTACATCGCCACCCGTACCTTGCTGGCGCCGGGCGATGAGATCGTGATCATGCTGCCCAATTACATGCAGATCTGGGGCATCGCCAAGAATCACGGCTACCGGATGAAAACCTTCGAACTGCGCGAGAAGAAGGGCTGGGCGCCTGACCTGGCTGAATTGGCCGACGCAATATCGCCGCAGACGAAGCTCGTCGCGATATGCAACCCCAATAATCCCACCGGCCGGGCGTTGTCGGCTGGTGAAATGGAGGCCATAATCGCCCAGGCCGAGCGGGTCGGGGCCTGGATCCTGGCCGACGAAGTCTATAGTGGGGCCGAGCGAACGGTCGAGGAACCGACGCCCTCCTTCTACGGCCGCTATGACAAGGTGGTGGCCACCGGCAGCATGAGCAAGGCCTACGGCCTGCCCGGCCTGCGCCTGGGCTGGGCCGTCGCCCCGGCCGGCGTGGTTCACGACATCTGGGAACGTCATGAATACACGACCATCAGTGCCACCATGTTGGCCAATAAGCTGGCTGCCATGGCCTTATCGCCAGAAGTCCGGCCGCGAGTGTTAGCCCGGACCCGCGAGTATATTCGCCAGGGCTTCCCGATTCTGCGCCAATGGATGGCCGGGCACGCCGACATGTTTTCGGTCCGGCCGCCTGACGCGGCAGCCATAGCCTTTGTGCGTTACAATCTGGCCATCAATTCGACTGAGCTGGCCGAGCGCTTGCGGACTGAGAAGAGTGTGCTGATCGTGCCCGGCGACCATTTTGGTCTGGATCATTTCCTTCGCATCAGCTTTGGCTTGCCTCACGATTACCTGGTAGCCGGCCTGGAGCGCATTCGCGACCTGATTTCCGAGCTATCTTGACCCTCATACATTCGCGTGGCTCGATAATGGACAATTAGCCAGTCCAGTTAATCCTGTAAATCCTGTCCAAATGCTTGAGTCTGTCACAGCCAACGAGATACTTGTCGAAGTCGAGGCGGCCGAGCAGCGAATCCGGCCCCACATCCGCCGTACCTACCTGGAACCATCCGTTTATTACAGTCAGCTGACCGGGGCCAACGTCTACTTCAAATGCGAAAACTTGCAGCACACCGGTTCCTTCAAGGCCCGCGGCGCGCTTAGCAAAGTCCTATCCTTGGACAAGGCGGAAAGAGCCCGCGGGGTGGTCAGTGCCTCGACCGGCAATCACGGCGCGGCCGTGGCCTTCGCCGCCAACAAAGTCGGCGCCACGGCCTTGATCTTCGTACCCGACAGCGCATCGCCGTCTAAGTTGGCCGCTATCGGCCGGCTCGGCGCCGACATTCAGGTGCACGGCGCCGATTCGGTGGAGGCTGAAGCATACGCCCGCGCTTTCGCGTCCGAGAATGGTCTGGCTTTCATCTCGCCTTACAACGATCCTCAGGTGATCGGCGGACAAGGAACGATCGGCCTGGAACTGGCTCAACAATGCCCAAACGTCGACGCGGTTTTTGTTGCCGTCGGCGGCGGCGGGCTGATCGCCGGCATCGCCGTGGCCCTGAAAGACCAACGGCCGGAGGTGCGAATTGTCGGCTGCTCGCCTGAGCATTCGCAGGTCATGATCCAGTCCGTGATGGCTGGGGAGATACTGGATTTACCTTCTCAACCGACATTGTCAGACGGCACGGCCGGCGGCGTCGAGGCCGGCTCGATCACCTTTCCTTTGTGCCGTGACCTGGTAGATACCTATGAGACGGCCAGCGAAGAAGAGATCGCCGATCACCTGCGCCAATTCATGGCCGCCCACCACCAACTCATCGAAGGTTCGGCTGCCGTGCCCATCGCCGCCCTGCTTAAGCGGCGGGACGAATTCGCCGGCCAAAACGTGTTCATCGTTCTGTGCGGCGCCAATATCGACCTCGAGACTATGAAGAAGATACTGGGTTAATGTGCGGCGCCAGGGATGAGGGATGAAGGAAGAAGGATGAAAGCTGGAAGCTCAAAGCTAAAAGCTCATCGCTAACCGCTATATCCATGAAGATAATTGCACTCGAAGAAATCAAAGAAATCCTACCGTCAATCGACCCGTTGCCGGCCATTGAGGCTGGGTTTGTGGCTTATTCGGCCGGCCGGGCGGTCGTGCCGCCGGTGGGCGAGCTGTTGCTGGAACGGGGCGAAGTGCACATCAAGTACGGTTACATTCAAGATGAAGCCTACTACGTCGTCAAGATCGCTTCCGGCTTTTACGGCAACCCGGCCCTGGGTCTACCTTCCAGCAACGGGCTCATGCTCCTGTTTGAGCAACGGACAGGCGCCTTGCGCTGCATCCTTCTGGACGAGGGTCACCTGACCGATGTACGCACGGCCGTCGCCGGGGCGATCGCCGCCAAATACCTGGCCCCTGGACAGGTGCGACGCATCGGCATCGTAGGAACCGGCATTCAGGCGCGCCTCCAGCTACGCTTCCTGCACGGATTGACCCCGTGTCGCGATGTTCTCGTTTGGGGTCGCGGCCGACGACAATTAGACGCCTATACGGCCGACTTGGCCGACCTCGACTTCCAGATCGAGACCACTCTCGAGGCGGCCGATGTGCTCCGGCGCTGCAACCTGGTGGTCACGACGACGCCGTCGGCTGAGCCGCTGCTTTTCGCTTCTAACTTGCGACCGGGAACCCATATCACGGCCGTCGGCTCCGACACGCCGCACAAGCAAGAGCTCGACGCGGCCATTCTCGGCCAGGCTGATGTGGTTGTGGCCGATAGCATCAGCCAGTGCCTGGTCCGCGGCGAAATCCACCGGGCGCTCAGGGCAGGCCTCATCGCCGAGGCCGACCTGGTCGAGCTGGGAGGAATAATCAGCGGGCAGACGCCCGGCCGCACATCCGACCGACAAATAACCGTCGCCGACCTGACTGGGGTCGCCGTCCAGGACATGAACATCGCCGAGGCCGTTTATTTGTGGTCAGTGGACAGTGGCCAGTGACCAGTGACCAGCGGCCGGGTGCGGTGACAGGTAGTCAGTGGACACAGATTCTGAGCGGCTTGCCCACCCTGGACTGAGTACTCTATACTCGGAACTGACTTCTGACGGCTGAAAGCTGAAAGCTGAGGGCTTCACATATGAACGAAAGCGTATTGCTTGGACGTGGCAAAGAACTGATCGCCGTGCCGTGGCGGGCCTGGCTCGG
>CP070688.1:2187572-2192161 GCA_020353135.1 Chloroflexota bacterium | reverse complement strand
GTCGCTCAAAAACCATGAACCCCATGCCTGCGAGTGCAGACAAATAGGAGGTAATGCCCAGCAGTCGAGGAAGGCTTGAGGTCAGGTGAAATGGCAAACTGACGTCAAAGGTTGAAAGTCCGCCGATCTTGCGGAATGTCTCCGCCCGGTTGAAACGGCCGGCCAATCCCAGAACTGACCGCGGCGCCTGGCT
This sequence comes from Chloroflexota bacterium, assembly GCA_020353135.1. The sequence goes on along the minus strand of CP070688.1, from coordinate 2,191,968 downwards.
CAAATCACCCCCATACGTGATTTGCAGTCGAATGACGTGAGACGGACCGGCGATCATGATATAAGAGGCCAGGCAAACGAACAAGGCGAAGACGTACTGCCGGCTGAAAACCGGTCTGCGAAGAGGCCAGGCTGATTTGCCTTCTGGATTCAGGAATGGGATAAGCAATAGTGGTCCAAGTAAGGCGAATCCTGTCAGCTTTGTAGCCGCTGTGGCCGCCACTACGAATCCAGCCAGCACGTACCAGCGCAGCCTCTCGTCCTGCCCATAAAGCATTCGCAAGAATGCATAGAAAGCCAGGATTGTCATGAAGGGCATGAGTGAATCCAGGCGGAAGACGCGCGAATAGGTGACATGACCAATCGAAAGAAACAGAATGGCGGCCGAGATGAGTCCGGCCCGTTTCCCGAACATACGCCTGGCCACGAGGAACGTCAGGTAGACGGTCAAGACGCCCAAGAACACCATGAACACCCGGCCAACCAGGATGAAATGGGCCAGATCCTGCCGTTGCCAGGCGATGTATTCAGCCCAGTTCGTGACCCGGCCGGTCGCCAGTGAAATGAAGAAGTAGAGTGAGAAGTAGATGAAGGTTAGGTAGTAGAAGAACGGCTGCAACCGGATTAGAGGATATTGATAGGCTCGCTCGCCCAGCATCAAGGACGCGATGAGTTCAGATGTCTCATCCGGCACAAACAATGAATGGTAATAAGCCTGATTCGGCAAGCCCCACGTTATGGCGACCAACCGGATGAGCAGCGCCAGGAGCAGCATCAAAGCTATTCCGGCCGCCCAGGCTAATCCCCGGTTACGCACCAGCCAGTCCCGGAATCGAAACGTTTCCGGTTTCATCTCCCCATCTTCGTGGGTTCCGCTGCTTTGAATCATGACTCGATCAGTCAGGCTTATGTGCTCTGGGCCGCTCAACTGCTTCTGGAATAGACTTCGATCTGTTGTCCATTCCTATCGAACAAAGTCAATAACTCGAAATTCGCGCCCAGATAGGCTCTGAAATCATCGTAATCACTCAGGCGCACAAATTGGTGCGGAATCGGGTCGCCTCCTTTAACGTGCACCAGCACCAGCTTCACATCATCCTCTTCCATTCGCTCGATGAGCAGTTCGCCAGTAACGAAACCTCCCTGAATCCGACCCGCGGCGATGATCGATGCCTCATAGATCGATCGCCTGTCGGCAAAGAAGTTGATGCCTGCATAATCGGATAGGATCACCTCGTCTGGTCCGCTGTGTTCGGCGACGTAGGCGGCCAGCGCCTTTGTGCCGCTTTCGCGCCGAAGAAGCAGGTCTGTGATTCTCGGACTTGTAAGGACTAGGGCAAACAGAACGATTAGCCCCGACATCACTACGGCCGCCAATTCACCCTTCGGCGATTGCGATAGCTTCCGAAACATCAGATCCAGCTGCCAGGCTAGCAGAACGGCGAAGACCGGCGCCAGGAAGATCATATAGCGTGGATAGAACGGCCGGGTGAGGGCCACGAATAATATAGGCGCGACCATCTGCCATAGCAATAGCCGAACTTCCGGCCTTTGCCGCCAATCCGCCGGCCGGTTGAGCCACCAAAGCGGGATGACGAATAGGAATGCCGGATGGGCCAAGAAGAATTCAACGTAGGCCACCGGCGGCCGCAGGAAGTTCAGCAACAGGTTGAGATCGCGGCCCAATGCCGCATGCTGCCGCAGATTCTCAAGATAATAAAGGTCTAGGCCAAGGTGCAAAACGCCATTCAACAGGATCGATATGAAGCCAAGCGGCAAACCGAAGCGCAGGGCGTCGATGACGGCATCCCTTCGATGGCCGGCCGAGCGGAACCATTCAGAGGCGAAATACAGCCCCAATCCAAACACCGGAAACACGGCAAAAGGCTTCCACAGAAAAGCGACACCAAAGGCCAATCCCGACGCCAGCCACCAACGCCGGTCGAATCCGGCTGACGCCAGCAGCGCCGCACCCAAACCGATCATTATCCAGCTCAACATCATCGGATCGGGCCGGTAGAGGCGGGCCAGCGAATAGACCATGCCGCTTGTCGCGACCAACAGAAGCGTCAACAGTCCGGCTCGCCGGCCAAATACCCGGTCCGAGGCATAAGACAGGAAGAATATGCCCAGCAAGACCTGTGTTGCCGCCAGTGATCGCAGAGGCAGCGCACTCAAACCGAATGTCTTGACCAGCGCGCCGCCGGTAATTAAATACAGCGGCTGCTGTTCGGCCATAAAATCGGTCCCCGGCCGATCTCCCTGGGCCAGCCGGTATGCCTCGTAAAAATCGGTCCCCTCGTCGTCGTGCATCAACCAGCCGTCGAGGTTGATCAGGTACGCGCCGACGACAATCATCACCACGACGATGACTAATCCGGTCGTCACTGTGTTTTGAACGCTTGCGGTGTTCGATTTCATGCCGTTCACGCCGGCCGTTCATCAGAAATTGCGCCATAAGGGAGCGCTCGCATCAATTGGCTGTTGTGATTATCACTGCCCCAAAGCCGTCGACAATGGCATTTTGGTCACCCGGAGCTGAAGCTACGACTGGCTACCCTGAAACTGCAGCAGGACTAGGAGGCGGGCGACAACCATGTCCATGGCAACCTTGTTCAAGCCGCCGTGTGGAACTATCACATCAGCATAGCGCTTGCTGGGCTCCACAAATTCAAGGTGCATGATGCGAACAGTCTCCACGTACTGCTTGATAACCGATTCCAGCGACCGGCCGCGCTCATTCATGTCACGTTGAAGCCGGCGGATGAACCGAACGTCGGCATCGGTGTCTACATAAACTTTAATGTCCATTAGATCTCGCAGCCGGGCATTGGTGAAAATCAGTATGCCGTCGATCAGGATGATCGGACTTGGCTCCACTGTGCGCGTTTCTTCGGTACGTCGGTGCTGCGTGAAGTCGTAGACAGGCACTTCGACGCTCTTGCCCTCGATCAACCGCTTGACGTGATCGATCAGCAGCTCGGTTTCCAACGATTCTGGATGGTCGTAGTTGAGCTGGGCCCGCTCCGGCAAGGGCAAGTGTATCATATCCCGATAGTAGGCATCGTGCGGCAGGTAGGCCGCTTGCGATGCGCCAACCGCGTCCAGTATGGCCTCGGCCACGGTTGTCTTGCCGGACGCAGTGCCTCCGGCCACGCCGAAGACGATCGGTTTACTCTCGTCATTCATTGGTCACCTCAGCAATGCAACCAGACCGAAATCAAATTTCGCGCGGTGGGACCAAATGCCGCGCCAGGGTCAGCGGCAGCAGGCAAAGTGAAAGCCACCCAAGGGACTTGAACCCTTAACCTATCGCTTACGAAGCGATTGCTCTGCCGATTGAGCTAGGGTGGCGTTACGATGCAATTATAGCAATCGCCACTGAGGCCGGCAATTATCCGCGCTGTAATTCTCGCCTCGATTGTCGCCGCTGAGCGAGCGTCTTGCTTCGTCAATCGGCCTGCCGAATCAAGCCATCCGTGTCGTGCAGTTGCTCCTGCAGGCGCCTCCGTTGAGCCGCCGGCATCAGGCTGTTGGAGACTTGCCAATAGAGATCGCAGGCAAATCGGAATCCTGACCCCTTTTCCTCCGCAATTGACATCAATAAGTCGCTCTTCACCAGCGCAGCCAGGTGACTCGGAATCGCATCCAGGTCACTGGCCACCGGGTATAACTTCATAAGATCCCGGGCGTAAAAGCGTTCGCCGATGACGCTGGCCACTTTCATGATCAACTGGCGGGCCGGCGGCAGCCGCTCGATGCGACTGGTGATCGCTTGGCGAACCAAATCAGGCGGCGGCGTCCCATTCAGTTCGGTCGGTGAACCATTGACCTGGGCCACGCCGTCTTTCACGACTATCCGATCTTTCGCCAGCCATTGCCGGGCCAGCGCCAAGGCAAAAGACGGCCGTCCGCCGGTCCGACGAAATAGTGTTTCGAGTATCTCTGCCGGACATGCCTGTATCCCAAGCTCATGCCAAAGCAGATCCGCCAGCTGCTCCTTTGTCAGCAAGCTCATTCCCAAGCGCGAGACGTGCTCCTCGCCCTCGAGTTGCCGGCTTATCTGCGCCAACGGCCGGCCAGCGGCCTGCTCGCTGAGCGGCCGGGTGGCGATGATGGTCAACAAGGGCTTGACCTCCTGACTAACGCCGATGGCTAACTCCCATGAGTAGCGATCCATCCACTGACCGTTGTCGAATAACAAGACCGACGGCCGCGCCCGGCGCCGGCCAGGGCGGACCACCCGGCGCTGCAACAACCTGAGCAAGAACTGCTGTGTGGTCCTGTGGCGCTGAGCTGGGGTCATTTTCGATGTCGTTTGGCTCTCAGGCAAATCGAGCGGCAGTACCGCATTCAGCAGCGGGGACATGCGAATCGCGAACGCCGGAAATCCTCTC
>CP070688.1:2171867-2187472 GCA_020353135.1 Chloroflexota bacterium | reverse complement strand
GCAGATCAGCGCAGATTAGGACTGGGTTGATCCCGGTTGTTCCTTGTTTTCGTTCATGGTGGTGCGCGGCCCATGATAATGGGCTCGCGCGTGAGGTCTCCTTGGATTGTTGCGCTTAGCTTCGGGCTTCTGGCGACTAGCTTCTTCGTCGACGGTGGCGTGCTGCGGCGCGGGCGACGACCTCTGATCAGGCGAGTCAGGAGCGGGTTCGCCTGGCGGCGCTGGCGAGTTGCAGTTGCCAAGCAGACGGATAGACTGCAGCGACAGGCCGATATCGCGCAATTTGCTTACCAGGCCATACAGGGCTGCCTGGTCGGCTATTGGCCCGCTCATCACCGTCTCGTCACCTTCGGCGTAGCGGAAGACAAGCCCGTCAAGCCACTCTGACCAAGATTGGTCCAGGTGCCCCTTAACCCTGATTTCTACCTGCAGCATTGTTGGCTCACCGAATTCCTTAATCAAATGGGCGGACCGGCCCGCTTTCTGACGCCGGACCGGTCTGCCCTCTGAGGCCTATGCACCGAATGCTGATGGGCTTGCTTCTTTCCCCGGACCCATGAGCGAGACGGGCACTCCCCTGGCCGGCTATTGGCCTCTCCGTAGCGACCGCACGATCCTGCGCACGATGCTGAAGAAGGCGGCTATCAGGCCAAGGCCAGCGAAAATCGCAACCACTCCGGTGATGAACTGCTCAAACAGGTCGACGCCGGTGACGCCGATATAAACAGCCAGCGCGGCGAAAGCTGCGGTACCGACCAGGCAGCCGATCGTCAGCAGCCATCCGCTACGCCTTGCCTGACGGCCGAACTTAATAGGCTCGTTGCTCCCGCCAAAAGCAAAGGGTGGATCGGCCTCGGCGACGACGGTGCTTAAGCCGTTAAAAGCCAGAGCAAGGCAAACGACGGCGGCCCAGATAAACCACCAGAACGGCACGTATTCGATGCCGAAGGAGTTGGCCCGAACGGAGGCGTATATCGCCCAGATCATGAGCCCGACGGAGGCCACCCCACAAATCAAGAACAAGATCAGCAGGGCTGTGTGTGCGCGCTGTCTGGACTTCGGCAGCGTAGCCAGATGCCTTTCCAATTGTTCAGCGGCGCTAGGCTCAGCTGCTAACGTACCTTGAGGATTAACATTGCCGGTCATCATTTACCTCCGTAATTGACGCTAATTGAATTCCCGATAGTTGATTGCATCATAATCGGAGGATGGATAGAGTGTCATCTATCTATGGATAGATTTCTAGGGATAGATTCCTAAGGACTGATCAGAGTAGTTCTAGCTCCCTGGCCCGGGCGACGGCCTGGGTGCGGCCGTTGGCATCCAGCTTGCCGTAGATGTTGTGGGCGTGGGTCTTCACCGTGCCCACGGTGATGAATAGTCGATCGGCGATTTCTTGATTCGAGAATCCGCCGGCAATCAGGTCCAGAACTTCCAATTCGCGGTCGCTGAGCGGTTCGAGCAGCGGTTGGTTGAGGTGGGCGGATCGCTGCCGGCCCGGTTCTGCCCGCGCATCTTCGAGCAATAACGTCACGAATGCCGGAGACACGTGGCGCAGCCGGGGCAAGAGAGCGGCTACCGCCCTATCCTCTTCGAGAAATGCCCGGCGATAACTCCCAGGTGCGGCCAGCCGAACGGCCGTCTCTAGCCTAGCCAAAGCTCGTTCCTGGCGGTCTTGCCTTAACCGGAGCACGGCCAACATGATGTGGACGGTGATCAAAGAACGCTGGCGCCCACCAGCCTGGCCAAACTGCTCCAGGTTCGCCAGAAGCATATCAGCCTCGGCCAGTTGATTCTTGGCCAACAGCAGCCGGGCAAGAATGAAGTAATGAGATTCGCTGGCGTGCGTTGGCGTACCGGTCTGCGACAATCCGAAGCGGTCGACAAAGTCCTCAACCTGGGCGATTTCGCCCTGTCTGAACCTTATGTCCGCCTCGGCGCCGGCTACCACGAAGGCGATGTGGGCCGATTTGTACCGGGTTGCGATTTCACGGGCCTCTTCGATCGTGGCCAGCGCGGCCTGGTCTTCGCCGGCCGCCTGTTGGAGCCGGGCCAGGATCATTCTGGCTGAATGGGGAACGCCTGACGCGATGCCCATCTGGTCGCCGAAGACCAGCGCCTGTCGTAAATGATCTCGGGCTGGCTTGAGACCGTTGGCCTCCAGGTGCATAAGCCCGAGGATGGTGTGAGCCATGCCGGACACGGGCAGTGGGCTGCCGCGGCGACTTACGCATAGCGCTTTTACCTCCTGGCCGAGGGCGAGGGCTTCATTTCGTTTCCCCTGAAGGTTCAGGATCACGGCCAGGCTGCTCATTGGCCCGATGGCAAAGAGGGGCTGGCCGGCTCGACGGCTGAGGCTGATGATTTGCCGATAAGTCTCGGCCGCGCCGCTGAGATCGCCGGCCTGGGTCAGGGCCTGGGCAAGGCTGCTCAGGACCGAACCGCGGATATAGTAAGGATCGTCCTCGCCGAGACAGTCAAGGGCATCCCGAGCCAAAGCCAGGGCGTCGGCGACGTCGCCCTGGATCATGGCCAGGTAAGATCGAATGGCAGCCAAAAAACCCCGGCTAAAGGAGGAGGCGCCGGCCGGCATTAACTCGTGGGCCAGTTCGGCATTACGGCCGGCCTCTTCAAGTTGGCCGGCCAGCAGTAATGCAAAACCTTTTAAGGCGACTAATTCATGATTAGCCCTTATCACGTCGTCTGGAAACCGCGACAGCCAACTCTGGACCGTCAGCAATTGCCCGCGCTCGATAGCGGCGACGGCCGCCGGAGTTATCAGCCGCTCCGCCTCATCCCAGGCGCCGGCGGCCAGCATGTGCTTGAGCGCCTCTTCGACGAAACCATTGGCCTCCAGCCAGCGGCCGGCGCGCCGGTGTAGGAGCGATTCAGGCGGCTCCCCGGTCGAGCGCAGCCGGTGACGCAGAAATTCGGCGAATAGACGGTGATACCGATACCATGTCCCCGACCGGTCGGCCGGCAGCAAGAACAAGTTAGCCCGCTCCAATTGGCCGAGCATGGCCTGGCTGTCGACGCGCTCGACGACGGCGTCGCAGAGCGGACCACTTAGCCGTTCCAGGATCGACGTCTGCAACAGGAAAGCTTGAACGGCGGCCGTTTGCTGGTTGAAGACTTCTTCGATCAAGTAATCCAAGATGTAGCGGCTACTGCCGGTGAAAGAGCGAACAAAACCGCCTAGATCCTCCCGGCCGCGCATGGATAGGCCGGCAAGCTGCAGACTGGCGGCCCAACCTTCGGTGCGTCGTTCCAGGGCGGCGATGTCGCCAGCGGTCAAGTCAAGTGCCATGACATCTTTCAATAAGTGGGCGGTCTCCTCGCGAGTGAAGCGCAAATCACCCTGGCGCACTTCGTTGACCTGCCCTCGAGCGCGCCAGCCGGCGACGGGCAGAGGCGGGTCTTCGCGGGTCATGACGACCAGGTGCAGCTGGGGTGGCTGATTCTCTAGCAGGAAGGTCAATTGGGCGTGAATCGCCGGATTGTGAATGAACTGATAGTCGTCGATGGACAGGATAAATGGCTCAGGCAAGGTAACGATGTCATTGATCAGAATGGTCAGTAACGACTCCGGCCCAGGCGGCTGAGGCGAGCTAACTAATGCGTCGATGCTTTCGCCGATACCTTGGTCAACCTGCTGCAAAGCGGCGATCAGGTAAGCCAGGAACCGGGCCGGGTCGTTCTCGCGCTCGTCAAGGGATAACCAGGCGACTGGGCGACCGACTTGATGAAGCCATTGGGCTATCAGGGTAGTTTTGCCGAAACCGGCCGGGGCTGAGACCAAGGTTAGCCTCTGGCCCGAGTTCAAGCCCTCCTCGAGCCGTTCCAGCAAGCGCGGCCGGAGGACCAGGTTTGGCCGGGCCGGAGGGATATACAGCTTGGTCTGCAATAGAGCGCCAGCCATTACGCGTCAAGCTCCTTGAGCTTGTCCAGGGCCACTGCCGGGGCCAACACGTCAGGCGACTGATACTACAGTGCATCATACAATAAAGTGGCTTCGATTTCTAGTCGGTTACGCTCAATGGCCAGGCGCGTGCGTAGGTCCGTGAACCACCACCGGTCCGTTGATGCATTAGAGAGGGTAACGGCCGTACTCGTGAGCGGCCCGGTAGACCGCGACTATGTTTCCCGGGGGGACGTCTGGCTGAACATTGTGAACCGGAGCCAGGATGAAGCCGCCTCCCGACCCGAGGGCTTTTATCATTCGGACCACCTCGGACTCAACCTCGCCTACAGTGGCAAAAGGCAACAGACGCTGGGTATCAATAGCGCCGTGAAATGCCAGCTTGGAGCCGAACTCTGTTTTGAGCTCAGTCGCCTCCATACCCTGGCAATAGACCTGGACGGGATCAAGGATATCTATTCCGGCCTCGATTAGGTCCGGGATGAAAGTACGGATGGCGCCATCGGAGTGCAGCATCAACTTGACATGACCGGCGCCATATCGATCAAGCGCCGACCTGGCCGCCGCCCAGCGTCTTGTGAGCACCGGCCGCAGCGTTTCATGCCAGACATCTGGTGAGAAGAGCGGACGATCCTGCATCCCCAGGTCCTCGCCGCTCAACTTAAAAACGGTCAGGAAGCGGCCGGCGGCGCGAATGCCAGCCTCATCCAGGGCAATCTGGATGTCGGCGATGCGGTTCATCAGGTCGCGGGCGAATTCAGGATGAAGCACCAGATCCATCAGCCATTGTTCATAGCCGCGAAGAAAAGATGCCTGTTCCAATATCGTGCCGCCGAAGCGGCCCATGAGGGCCAAATCCGTTTGCTCGTACAAACGCCGGGCATCAGTTTCCAGGCCACTGACCCGTCCTGGATCGCTTGGATTGGGCCAAGGGTAATTATCCAGATCTATTTGCCTGGGTTGGAGATCGCTCAAGGGAGACAAAACTACCTCAAACAAGGTGCTTCCATCAGCCAGGGTAATAGCCTTCCGACCCACACCCCATTCGTCTAGCGAAATCCCATTGATCAAGGGCTTGGGCGGCGTCCAATGGGCGGGACCGCGGAGCTTGACGAAGGTCATGTCAATGCCCAGCGCTTGCAAAACGTCCAGACCCGGCCGCACCTCGCCAAAGCGGTCACTCTCAATGTTCTCTTCGGCCGGCAACCCGAGGTGGGCCCGTAAACGCCGGTAGGGGACCCTGGTGATGGTCAGATCTGTTGGCACTCGATCGGGCTCTTGATGGCTGAGGGCTGTTTCAACTCGTCTTCTGGATGTCCACTCTTCTTTCATCGTGTCGCTTCCGTAGGTCGCTATCGTCGCCGAGCCATGGGACAGTTGTCGGCGACGGTTTCATCTATCTTAATTCAGCTTTGCTAACCAAGGCCATTCTGACAAATGTCATGTTAGCCTTGGACGAATGTCATGTCTTGATGTTCGAATATTGATGAACGGTCACGGAGAGATTACACTTCGGTCAGTTGTTGTTTCTTTTGTTCCTGTCAGGTGTGCCGTGAATGCTATTGCGCGCAGGCAGCAGATTCTCGAGATAGTCGAGCGAAAGCAATCAGCCACGGTCGCCGATCTATGCGACACATTGGATGTGTCAGAGGTGACTATCCGGCGGGATTTGCGCCATCTGTCAGACCAGCAGCTGATACGCAGAGTGCACGGGGGCGCTGTAGCCAGCCGGGGCCGCAACTATGAACCGCCCACCATTATTCGGGCAGCCACAAATAAAAACCAGAAAGAAGCTATTGCTCTCGAAGCGTGCAAATTGGTTAACGAAGGGGACAGCATCGCCCTTGATGTTGGCACCACGACGCTGGCTCTGGCTCAGCAGCTGGTTGGACTATCAAATCTCACAATCATTACGGCAAGCCTTCCAATCGCGAATGTTTTGGTGGAGTCGCCAAGAAGCCGGTTGATCCTGACAGGCGGGGTCGTGCGTGTGCAGGAACACTCAATGATCGGCCATATAGCGGCCCGCACTTACCAGGATTTCCATCTGGACAAGGCCTTCGTGGGAGTAGGCGGCATGCATCTGTCTGCTGGTTTGACTGAGTACAACCAGGATGACACGTTGATAAAACAGGCGATGATGCAGCACGCCAAACAGATTATCGTTTTGGCTGATAGCTCAAAATTAGGCCGGACTTGCTTCATGACCATCGCCCCCCTGGATGGAATAGACATACTAGTCACCGATTCAGGCATACGCTCGCGGGATCTGACCGAACTGCGAAAGCGCGGCGTTCAAGTCATGGTCGCCGCTGCTTAAGCCTTTAGGCCCAAGCAAGGAGGTAGAAAAACTGTACGAAGCTGAAAGTCGTAACTTCCCTGATTAGCGAAAGAATGAAAAGCAGATCACAAGAAAGGAGCAGATAGAAAGATGAAACGCTTACCAATTATCTTCCTGATACTGGGATTGATGTTGCTGGTTGCCTGCGATGCAGCCGAGGAGGAGCCGGCGCCGGCCGAAGAACCGGCCGTCGAAGAACCTGCTGAAGAACCAGCGGCGGAAGAAGAGGCGGCTGAAGAGCCGGCCGAAGAGGCGGAAGATCTCAATATGGCCACAGTGGTCAAATTGACCGGTGTAGGCTGGTTCGACCGCATGGAAGAAGGCGTCGCGGACTTCCAGGCGGACCATGAGGGCGTGACCGCCTTCCAGCAGGGACCCTCCCAGGCAGATGCCGCGCTGCAGGTTCAGGTGCTAGAGGACCTGGTTGCCCAGGACGTCGATGCCCTGTGCGTTATCCCGTTCCAACCCGAGACGGTAGAGCCGGTGCTGCAGAGAGCGCGTGACGCGGGCATCGTGGTCGTTAGCCACGAGGCCTCAAATCAGCAAAACGTGGACTATGACATCGAGGCCTTTGACAATGCAGCCTACGGCCGTCACCTGATGGACCATCTGGCAGGGATGATGGGTGAAGAAGGCGAATACGTCATGTTTGTCGGCAGCCTGACTTCCACGACCCACAATGAATGGGCTGACGCAGCTATTGAGCATCAGCAAGCGACCTATCCCAACATGACCCTGGTGGGTGACAAGAACGAGTCATACGACGATGCCCAGACCGCTTACGAGCGCATGCAGGAACTTCTGGTCGCCTATCCAGATCTGAAGGGCATGCAGGGCAGCTCGGCCAATGACGTCGTCGGCGCCGGACAGGCGGTCGAGGAAGCCGGTCTGAACGACTCCATCGCGGTCGTCGGCACCAGCCTGGCGTCTATGTCCGGCGCCTTGATCGAGACGGGCGCGGTCGACCTGATCAGCTTCTGGGATCCGGCCATGGCTGGCTACGCCTGCAACCAGTTGGCGCTAATGAAGATTCAAGGTGAGGAACCAACCGAAGGCATGGATCTTGGCCTTGTGGGTTACGAGAGCATCACCTCGGCCGATGGCAAGGTCTGGTATGGACAAGCCTGGGTCGACGTTACCCAAGAGAACCTGGCCGATTGGGACTTCTAGTCGGATCGAATGAGTCTCTGACCTAGAATTACTGTGAGCGGCCAATCGGCTACCAGAATGCCGGTTGGCCGCTCACACCTTCACGAAAATCTCCACGAATTCAGTAATCATTTTGGTTAACAGGACCGAAAATGGCTCAAGAATTTCTGCGGGTTGAGAACATCAGCAAGCATTTCGCCGGCGTCACCGCACTGGAGGACGTCAGTTTTTCGATCGGCGAAGGAGAGATCCGCTGCCTGGTGGGCGAGAATGGCTCAGGTAAATCGACGTTGATCAAGATCATTGCCGGTGTCTATTCACAGGATGAGGGCGAGGTCATCATTAAAGGCGAGCAACGTCACTCATTGAAGCCAATAGACGCCATCCATGCCGGTATACAAGTTATTTATCAGGACTTCTCTTTGTTTCCTAATCTAACGGCGGCCGAGAATATCTCCCTCAATCGACAACTGGCCAGTGGTAGAAGGCTTGTCAATTGGCGTGAAACGCGCTCTACTGCGGCAAGGGCCCTGGAGCGGATTGGCGTAAACATCTATCTAGACGCGGAGGTTGAACAGTTGTCTGTCGCAGATAGACAACTCATCGCCATCTCTAGGGCACTCATGCAAGATGCCCGCCTGATCATCATGGACGAGCCGACCACGGCTCTCACGCAGCGGGAGGTTGAATCCCTGTTTCACGTCGTTCGAAACTTGCGTGACATGGGCATCTCGATCCTGTTCGTCAGCCATAAGCTGAGCGAAGTTCAGGAGATTGCCGACAGCGTCATGATCCTGCGCAATGGTCACAAGGTGGCCGACCAGAGCGCCAGCGAGCTTGACCTGGCGAAGATGGCATACTATATGACTGGACGGGAGATCACCGAGAGCGGCTACACTTATGAGGCGCAAGAGGATGCTCCGGTTAGCTTGCTCAAGGTGGAAGGACTGTCGCGGCCGGGCGGCTTCTGGAACGTCTCGTTTGATCTGAAGCCTGGGGAAATCATAGGAATTACCGGGTTGCTGGGTTCCGGCCGGACCGAACTGGCGTTGGCTCTCTTTGGAGTGCAGCCAGCCACTCGAGGCAAGATCAGCATCGATTCCAAGCCGGTGCGGATCCGGAGCATTCAGGATGCTATGCAGGCCGGAATCGGCTATGTGCCTGACGATCGCCTGACGGAAGGGTTGTTTCTCGAGCAATCGATACATCGCAACCTGGTTGTTCGTGTCATTGACAACACGCTGGGTAGAGCCAATCTGCTTAGCAGTCGGAAGATGAACGATGTGAGCCAGACATGGGTGGAAAGGCTGAACATCAAGACGGCCGATACACGTCTGCCCGTGACCAGTCTATCAGGCGGCAACCAACAGCGGGTTGTACTGGCCAAGTGGCTGGCCGCCAATCCGCGGATATTGATCATGAATGGCCCCACCGTAGGAGTTGATATTGGTTCGAAGAATGAACTTCATGAACTTATCAAAGATCTGGCACGCCAGGAGATCGGCGTGTTGATCATGTCAGATGATATCCCGGAACTCATGCATACATGTAACCGAATCCTTTTGATGAGAAACGGCCAGATAATCGAAGAATTTGCCACCGAGGAAATCACCGAAGAAACGCTCAATTTGAAGCTGACTGAGGCGGTCAACTAGATTTACACGAGCGCACGTCGAACTGAGTTCGGGAACAGAAAGGCACGACGCATGTCAAAGAAACTCTTCAGAAAACATGAGTTTATCATCGCCTTGATCGTTATAGCTCTTTCGTTGGCGATTGGGTTGATCAACTCCAACTTCTTCTCTGTTGCCAACTATTTCTTGCTGATCCGAAGCGCCACGATCATGGGTGTCTTTGCCATGGGCGTCCTGGTTGTCCTCATTTCCGGCGGGATTGACGTCTCTTTCACGGGCATTGCTATTTTCGCAATGTACACCACGGTCGATTTTCTGGTCAAGCAAGGCTATGAGGGCGGCATGCTGGTCCCATTCGCCATATCGGCCGGCCTGGGGCTGGCATTGGGCTTATTTAACGCCTCGCTGATCGGCTTCTTTAGGCTACCTACCCTCATCGTAACTTTGGGAACGCTCAGCCTGTATCGCGGTGCAGTGCTGTTCTTCGTCGGCTCTGACTATTACAACACGGCCGAGTTGCCGCCAGGCATCAGGGAGTACGCCAGGGCAACGGTACTCACCGTCGAGACGGCGAGTGGAAAGACCAGTCTGCACCCGGCGATCTTCATCCTGATCATCGTGGCGATCCTGGTCTGGTTCGTTCTCAAGTACACGATGCTTGGGCGAAGTATTTACGCCATGGGCGGCGATCGTGAGGCCGCCGAACGGTTCGGATTCAATATCCGATCGAATCAGTTCGTGATCTATGGCTTCGTGGGATTGGTCTCAGGAATCGGCGGCATGGTCGTTGGGGCCTTGTTCAGACAGGCTAATCCCTTCAGTATCGTCGGCACCGAACTTGACGTGATCGCGGCCGCTGTTTTGGGCGGCGCGTCGATCGCAGGCGGCCGCGGTTCGGTTATCGGCACGCTGTTAGGTGTTTTGCTTATTACGATCGTCAATAACAGCTTAGTCCTGATGGGCATCCCGTCGGAGTGGCAGAAGGTAGTTGTTGGCTTCCTGATCCTAGTCGGCACCGCTATACCCATTCTGCAGGGTCGCGCAGCCGAACGGCGGTTGCTGGCGGCCAGGCAGAATAATGATATTGAAAAAGCGATGAAGTCTGGCGCGGCAGCAGGCGACTGATTTCTCTCAATCAGGGCATTGGGCTTCTAAGACCGGTAGGTTGTATGGTGGACACGACAAACGGAACCACATCAAATGGCTAAAGCAGAGCAAGTCGATAACCTGGATAAATCGTTAACCGGCCGCATTCGGACGGGTATAAAGAACATCGACGGCAATGTGATGCGGTTATGGATCGCCGTTATCGTCATCTTGATCTTGCTAGGGTTAGCCCGGCCGGACACATTCTTGACCTGGCGCAATATGCAATCGATGGCCTTTCAGGCGTCAGAAATTGGCATTCTTAGCATTGCCATCATGGTCTCGATGCTATCTGGCGGGATCGACTTGTCGATCGTATCTACGGCTAATCTAGCCGGCATTCTAGCCGGACTCATTCTCACCGCAATGGTCCCGGCCGACGCTGGCGGCGGGACCGTGGCCCTGGCTATGACCCTGGCAATAGTGGCGGCCGTATTCACTGGGTTCCTGGCCGGCGCTTTCAATGGTTTCCTGGTCGCCGTAATGGGCATGCCCCCGATCCTGGCCACTTTAGGCACGTTGCTGATGTATAAGGGTATCGGGACGGGAATTTCAAAGGGCTCGACCATTTTCGGAATCCAGCAATCCCAGTTCATCGGAAATGGCACCATTCTCTCGATCCCTTTCCCGCTCATCCTGCTGGTTGCCATCGCGATTGTGATTTCGATAATCCTCAACCGCAGCCGATTTGGGTTGCGGCTATACATGTTAGGAACAAATCCAATCGCCTCCCGTTTTTCTGGCATTAACAACCGGCAGATCTTGATGCGCTCTTACGTCATCAGCGGCATGCTGGCGGCCACAGCCGGGATTGTCATCCTGGGCAGAACCAATGGGGCCAACGTTGATTTTGGCGGATCCTACATTCTGTTGTCGATTCTAATCGCAGTTCTTGGCGGCGTTAACCCTTATGGCGGCTCGGGAACGGTAATAGGCGTCATGTTGGCCCTGGTCGCACTTCAATTCTTGTCAACTGGTTTCAATATGCTGCTATTTAGGTCGAGCGGAGCAAACTTCTTCAAGGAATTCTCCTGGGGCGCCTTATTGATCATTATTC
The DNA here is from genome assembly GCA_020353135.1 of Chloroflexota bacterium. The sequence goes on along the minus strand of CP070688.1, from coordinate 2,176,226 downwards.
TCGTGGTCAATTACTTCAGTCACAAGAGGCGGGAGCGAAAAGCGGCCCTGGAAAGCTCCGCAGAATCGAAGAATTAACAGTAAAAGGGAAGGAGGGCGGATCTTCAATGGCAACTAAATATCTTCTTGGTATCGACATAGGAACCTATGAATCCAAAGGGGTACTCACGACCTTGGACGGCGAGGTTGTCAATACCCAGGTAAGCCCCCATCAGATGCTTATTCCCCAACAGGGCTGGGCCGAGCATGACCCTGAAGAGGTCTGGTGGGGCGATTTCGTCTCCATCACCAGAGGGTTATTGGCTGAGACTGGGATTGACTCCAAACAGATCTTGGGGATTGGTTGCAGTGCAATCGCGCCTGATATCCTGCCTGTAGACCGCAATTGCAATCCCCTGCGCCCAGGCGGCATTCTGTATGGAGTTGATACGCGGGCCTGGCAAGAGATGGCCGAACTCAACGAAGAGATCGGGTCAGAGCGCATATTCAAAAAGACAGGCAATATGCTTTCGTCGCAGTCGACCGGACCGAAAATCTTGTGGCTCAAAAAGAATGAGCCGGAAATCTACAAGAAGGCCTATAAATTCGTGACCGCCAGCACTTTCTTGGTGGCGCGCCTGACCGGCAGCTTCGTGATCGATCACTTAACGGGATCATTCTGCTTGCCGCTGTATGACTTCGAAAAACGAACCTGGGACGATAGCCTGACCAAGGAGATCGTCGAACTGGATCGACTACCGGAACTGCGTTGGGCTAATGAGGTAGCAGGAACGGTGACGGCCGAAGCTGCAAAACAAACTGGCCTGGCCGAAGGCACGCCAGTGGTCGTGGGCACGGCCGACGCCGCATCGGAGGCCGTCAGCGTTGGGGTGACAAATCCCGGTCAAATGATGCTCATGTATGGCTCGACCATCTTCATGATCGAGGTGCTAGATAAGCCGGTAACTGACGAACGGCTCTGGGCGACGCCCTATTTGTTCGAAGGCACCTCGGCCCTGCTGGCTGGCATGGCAACCAGCGGCGCCCTCACGCGCTGGTTCCGTGACAAGATCAGCGCCGATCTGGTAGCGGCCGAAGATGATGGCGGCAACAACGCATATAGCCAGCTCACTCGGGAAGCGATGCATATCCCGGCCGGTTCTGAAGGGCTGATCGTCCTGCCCTACTTCAGCGGCGAACGAACTCCCATCAACGATCCAAAAGCTCGCGGCGTGTTCTTTGGCCTGACCCTTGCTCACACGCGGGCGCATCTGTTCAAGGCTACGCTGGAAGGCATCGCTTACGGCGTTCGCCATCACCTAGAAATCATGGATAGCATGGGCGCCATGCCGGAAGAGATCATCGCGGTTGGCGGCGGGACCAAGAGCCCGCTGTGGCTTCAGGCTGTTAGCGATGTCGGCCAGATTCCACAACAAGTCCCAGCCGTGACCCTGGGGGCATCATATGGTGATGCTTTCCTGGCCGGAATGGGGGCCGGCGTCTTTTCTTTCAGCACCGACATTAAGAAGTGGCTGACGGATATCCGCACTGTCGAGCCTAACCCGGAAACGGCCGCGAAGTACGATCAGTACATGGAATTGTATCTTGAGCTCTACCAACGAAATAAGGATTTGATGCACGATATCCGAGAGCTGGTCTGATAACAATCCCCTTCCGATAGCGCAGGGTAGGGTCGCGCATGAGACGACAGCTAAGTAACTAGCATTGAGGACAACACCAGTTATGAATTGGATCAAAGATCTGTTTGGCGTTCGCAAACCTGTCATTGCCATGTGCCATTTTCGCGCTCTACCGGGCGACCCGGACTATGATCCTGACAAGGGCCTTGCCTGGGTCGTGGAGAGCGCGCGAGCGGACCTGCTTGCACTGCAAAGAGGCGGCGTGGATGCAGTGATGTTCTCGAATGAGAACAGCCTGCCTTATATGACGCAAGTCGATCCCATCACCACCGCCTCCATGGCCCGGATCATCGCCGAGCTTTACGCAGATATTACGCTGCCGTTTGGCGTCAACGTCCTGTGGGATCCCGTGGCATCCATTGATTTGGCCGTGGCCACAGGCGCCGCTTTCGTGCGCGAGATTTTCACCGGGGTTTACGCCAGTGACTTTGGCATTTGGAATACTAATTGTGGCCGGGTGGTGCGGCACCGGAATGCACTAAACGGCAACCATATCAAGCTGTTCTTTAACATTGTGCCCGAATCGGCCGTGTATCTGGCCGAGCGAGATGTCGCCGATGTCGCCCGGTCGACAGTTTTTGGCAATAAGCCTGACGCTCTATGCGTGTCAGGTTTAACGGCCGGCGTCGAACCATCACATACGGCACTTCTGCAGGTCAAAGAAGCCGTGCCCGGCACACCGGTTTTCGCCAACACCGGCGTCAGCCTGTCGAACGTCGAGCAACAGCTGTCAATCGCCGACGGTACCATTACCGGAACGACATTCAAGCGCGACGGCTACATTTGGAACGAGGTTGATGAAGGCCGCGTGCGTGCTTTCATGGATAAGGTCAAGGAAATACGGCGCTAGGCGAAATTGGCCAGGCGCCCGGAGGTGCATGAAATGAAAAAGATCCTGAACAAACCCGAAGAATTCGTCGACGAGTTGTTGGACTCGCTCTTTAAGGCACATCCGGATCAGCTGAGTTACACAGAGGATATCCATGCCGTCGTGCGCGCCGATGCGCCGGTCAAGGACAAGGTTGCCCTGGCCACCGGCGGCGGTTCTGGTCACCTGCCCGTGTTCCTTGGCTATGTGGGTAAAGGCATGCTGGACGGCTGTGCAGTTGGCGATGTTTTCCAGTCGCCTTCCGTTGAACAGATCCTGGCCATGACCAAGCGCATCGATAGTGGCCGAGGCGTCGTCTACATCTATGGTAACTATGGCGGCGACGTGATGAATTTCGACATGGCGGGAGAGATGGCGGAGTTCGAGGATATCGAAACCCGTACAGTGCTGGTTAGAGAAGATGTGGCATCAGCGCCGCCGGAAGAGGCGGCCCGGCGCCGGGGTGTGGCCGGGATGGTGTTTGCTTTTAAGATAGCTGGCGCCAAGGCGGACCAAGGTGGCACCATAAACGAAGTGGTCGCCGTAGCGGAAAAGGCATTGGCCAATATCCGGACAATGGGCGTGGCTCTTTCCCCATGCACCGTTCCAGTCGTCGGCAAGCCAACCTTTACAATTGGCGACGACGAGATGGAAATCGGCATGGGCATCCACGGTGAACCGGGTATGAAACGGGAAAAACTGCAAACGGCCGATGAAATCGCCGAGCGTATGACCAATGCCATTCTGGAGGATCTCGAACCGTTAACGGGCGATCGGCTGGCCGTCATGGTCAATGGTTTGGGCGCAACACCCCTGGAAGAGCTTTACATTCTCTACCGAAAAGCGCATGAGATTCTGACCGGGCAAGGACTGGTAATTTACCGGCCCTACATTGGCGAATACGCCACTTCAATGGAAATGGCCGGTGCATCTTTCACTTTCTTCCGGCTCGACGATGAACTCATCGAATTGCTGGATGCTCCTGCCTCGACACCCTTCTTCACCCAGGTTTAGATCGAGGACGGCGAATCATGGCTGATAAGATGACGATTTCCGCGGGGCAAGTGACCGCGGCGATGGAACGCGTTGCCAAGGCGCTTCAAAGCGAGAGCGACTATCTCACCACTCTGGATCAGGCTATGGGAGATGGCGACACCGGCATCACCACGACCAAGGTTGGCGCAGCCCTGGATCAGTACCTGGTTGATGCGGACACAGCCGATCTGGGCAAGTTGCTCATGACCAGTGGCATGAAGATAAACTCGGCCGCCCCTTCAACTATGGGCACACTGCTGGCGACAAGCTTAATGCGCGCCGGCAAAGAAGCGAAGGGTAAACAAGAACTGGATGGCGAGACCCTGGCCATAATGCTGTCGGCGGCCGACCAAGGTATTCAAGACCGGGGCAAGGCCAAGCCAGGTGATAAAACGATCGTCGACGCTTTACATCCGGCGGCCCAGGTATTTGGCGAGGCCGTTAGTCAGGGGGAGACTCTTCGGCAGGCCGGTGAAAAAATGCTGGCGGCGGCCGAAGAGGGCCTGGCGGCCGTCACGCCTCTCCAGAGTAGGGTGGGCAGGGCCAGTTGGGTTGGCGAACGAACTAAGAACAAGGTCGATCCAGGCTGCGCGACGCTGATCGTCATATTTAAGGCGATATTGAACGAATAAAAGTGTTCGCGGCGATGGCTGCAAATAATCATTGAAAGGACAAGTGAGTTTTACCGATGGCTAAGAAGATCGCGGATTTGGGTATGGGTATCATGGGACGGGGCATGGCCGCTAACCTTCTCAAGGCCGGGCATGAGGTTACGGTC
>CP070688.1:2163232-2171767 GCA_020353135.1 Chloroflexota bacterium | reverse complement strand
GGCCGGCGCCATTTGTGGCTCTGTACTCGGCAACACGCGCTGGCGCGAATGCTCTGATCCGTTGCGCCGGTCTGTCGGCCGCGAAAAAAGGGGTCACCGTCAACGGAACCGGTACCTACGCCATGGACTATCCATCCTTTATCGAAGACGTTGGGGCCGAAGATCCCGAAGTTCGGCGCCAGATCGAGGCTGCGATTCCAATGAATCGACTTGGTACGCCTGAGGAATCGGCCCATTTTGTCGCCACTCTGATCGACGGTGTAGGCACTTTCCAGACCGGCCAGTTCTTCGTCATGGACGGAGGTTGGGCATTCGAGTGAGGAGCTGATTCTCGAAAACTTTGCATTGTTCATTCTCGAACAATTGCTGATTGGCTCGTGAGTAAGAGAAAAGGAGAACATCATGGCATTCGAACCAGATCACAGAAAACCACCGCAAGACGACAAGGAACCCGACTGGGACAACTTGGACGCCAGCTACGAGGCGCCCGGCGCCCGGGACATCGTTCCCGACATGCCGCCGATCCCGGACGTGACGACCCCGCATCCGCCCAAGGACAACTGGGCCTGGGCTCACCTTGACGACGGTTATCACAAGCCGTCGAAGGCGTTTCCTGCTCCGAACAGGGAGATCGTCAGCGAGGAGAACCCGCTCGAGGTCGATGTCTTCTACTCGATGCGCAGCCCCTACAGCTACCTCTCGCTGTTTCGGCTCGCCTATCTCCACTCGAACTTCAACGTGAACGTCAACATCAAGGTGATCTTCCCGATCGCCGCCCGGACCGCCAAGCCCGGCCAGAAGTCAGAGATTGGTGGACGGTGGTACTTCTGGGGCTACACCCTCAACGATGCGCCGCGGACGGCCCTGTACGAGGGGATCCCGTTCCGGATGTTCAACCCGGATCCGATCCTGGCCGACACCTATCCACCGGACTCGGCGACCCAGATCACCGCTCCCATGGAGAAGCAGCCGTATATCACCTGGCTGGTCAGGCTCGCTAACGCCGCGCAGCTGGAGGGCAAGGCGCTCGAGTATTGTCTTGCGGTATCGCCGCTGATCTTTGGGGCCCAAACGCCGATCGGCGAGTGGCCATTTCACGTCGAGGCAGCCTTCAACAGCATAGGCATGAACTACAACCATACCATCAAGGACATCCGGGCAAACCCTGCGAAGTACGACGCGGTCTGGCAGCAGAACCAGGTCGATTTTCAGATGACCGGACAGGGTGGTGTGCCGACCATGTCATGGAACGGTGAGCCGTTCTTCGGACAGGATCGATTCGACCAGTTCTTCTGGCGCCTGCGCCAGAATGGTCTGACGGGACGCAAGGTGCCGAGAGAGCCCATGGTCGCGAGGCCGTTGCGCTGGCCATCTGGTTACTAAAGGACCTTGTGGATCTGGCCCCCGGAAAGGAGGCAAGTTAACATAAGCAGCCTCTTTTCCCTACTGGTGGATAGGCAGCACAGGTACAGCAAGGTAGGGATGAAAAACCATGGATATCATCGTTGTTTGGACGGTGCTTATTGGCCTCGTATTGATCGCTGGCTTATCCAATCGCATTCGAAATACGGTCATCACCTGGCCCATGTTGTATGTTTTGTTTGGGCTCGCAGCCGGCGTCCTTTTTTCTGAACGTATCGAGCTGACTTTTACCGACCCGAGTGTGGAGGTCGTGGCAACGTTAACTTTGGCTCTCGTGCTGGCCACTGATGCCTCGCGCATTAAGTTAGAAAGACCCCTAAGCAATTACGCGTTGCCCTCGCGGCTTCTGGTAATTGGTTTGCCTCTGACGATAGCCTTGGGCGCCGTCGTGGCAGACGCCTTATTTGGCGAGGTGGGCATATGGGAAGCGGCTGTGTTGGCCGTCATCCTGGCGCCCACGGATGCCAGCCTGGGGCAGAGCGTGGTATCCAATAAGCTGGTGCCAGCGCGCATCCGCCAGGCGCTAAATATCGAGAGTGGTCTGAATGACGGCATCGCTATGCCCTTCCTGATTCTGACCTTATCGGTAGCCATCTCAACGGAGCAACTCCTTGGCTCAGGCTCCTTCTTGCTTCTGGTGGCGAGAGAGGTCGTTTTTGGCATTTTGGCCGGACTGCTAATTGGTTTCCTGGGCGCGCGCTATATCCAGTTGGGGGAGAAGAGCGGCTGGATGTCGGGGGGCTTTCAAAAGCTCTGCTGGTTGGCCTTAATCATGGTCGCCTACGGGACGGCCGTCTTGGTTGGCGGAAATGGCTTCATCGCTGCGTTTGTCTTCGGGATCGTCTCGGGAGAATTAATGAGCGTTCGCGCTATGAAGTCCCTTGACGATTTCGCCGAAGTTATTAATGGCTTGTTGATGCTGATGACATTCATACTCTTTGGTATGGTCATGGTATTGCCCGCGTTCGAGCGCCTCAACCCGACCGTCTTGATTTATGCAATTCTAAGCCTGACCGTTGTGCGCATGTTGCCGGTGGCTGTCAGTTTGCTGGGGACGAAATTACGAGCGGTGAGTGTGCTTTTCATGGGCTGGTTTGGCCCACGGGGCATCGCTTCCATCCTGTACGTCCTGACCGTTTTCGCCGCAGAAGATCCAGAAGATATCATCGGCCAGGAAACGATTTACACGGTGGTCATGATCACCATATTCATGAGTGTGTTAGCCCATGGTTTTACCGCTGCGCCTCTTTCCAATTGGTATGGCAAATATATAAAAGGACTGGACAAAGAAGGTGCGGCCGATTCGGAGATGAAGCCGGTACCGGAGATGCCTACGCGTGTAGAAACGGCCGCTCCGGTTGCCATTGTCAGCGAAGAGTCGAGCAGGTAATTCCAGGACATGTGACTTTAGCGTGTCCCAGAGGCAAGGTTGCTGCAGGTTCGACGCGGTTAAGGGGATTATGAGGACTCGCAGAGTTTTGACGGGAGTGGCTACTGTTTCATTTGTCTGTCTCATTTTGCTGGTCGCGGCTTGTTCGCCAGCTGAGCCGACGGCAACGCCGACATCGCTGTCAGTCAGCGGAGGTACGGCCGAGCCAAATCCATCACCTGAACCAACTCAAGAAAGCGGTGCCGCTGCTGGTTTCTCCACTTCAGTCGCCGCCAGGACCCCCATACCAACGCCCACCCCCCACCGCATTGAACGCAGGGTCGATACTATTGCAGAGCGCTACGGTCTGAGCGGGGCTACCTTCCTCGGAATCTCGGCCAGCAACTGGGCTGAGTTCGCGGGTTCTGTTCTGCTTGTTGTCGTCGGATACTTCGCCGCTCGCGTGCTGGTGAACCGGATTCTGAAGTGGATCGCCGGCCGAACAAAGACGAAGCTCGACGACGAGATACTTGCTGAAGTCAACGACGAGTTGCGCTGGTTTCTGGTTATTACTATCGCCGAAATCGGCGTCTCCGGGTGGTCGTTTCTGGGCGACGCCATGCGTACGGCCGTCGACGACTTGTTCTTCATATTGAGGCTAGTCATTCTGACCTCGATGAACCTGGGGCTAATTAGATTCGCCGGCAATCACTATAAAGCGACTCTGGAAACGCCCGAGGATCGCAAGCGCCTCGATCCCGTTATAATTTCCATTCAGCGCTTCGCCTATTTCCTCGTGCTGATCGTAGCCGTGAGTATTGGCTTGGCCCATTTCGGCGCCGATGCAAACGCCCTCTATATAACTCTGCTCATTACCGGCCTGATCGTCGCGCTGGCGGCCAGGGAAATCATTGCCGATGCCCTAAGCGGCTTTATCATCCTGGCCGACCAGCCCTTCCGCGAGGGCGACTCCGTCTATATCAAAGATATGGATACATGGGGGGATGTCCTAGATATTGGCACACGAACCACGCGAATCCGTACGGTAGACAACCGCGAGTTGATTGTGCCCAACTCCAAAATCTCGCAAAGCCAGATCGTGAACTACAACTATCCCGATACCAGGTATCGCTTGGAAACGGATGTCCGTATCGCTTATGGCACGGATATCAAGCTGGTTCGAAAGACGGCCGTAGATGCGGTACGAGCCGTCGCGGGCGTGCTGGAGGATGAACCGGTGGATGTTTTATTCATCGAGTTTGATGATTCAGCCCGCAAAGTGCGCGTTCGCTGGTGGATCGAAACTTTCCACGATGAATGGCACGCGCTCGACAGGGTGAATGCGGCACTGGAATCGGCCTTTAAGAAAGCGGGCATTGAGGTGCCGGTCGAGACTTTTGCGCTTCGGGTCGATAAGGAGAACGGGGCCGACGATGTTAGCCGGCCGAATCTGACAGCATCACAAGACGATGAAACGGATGATCAGTCATGACAAGTAGGAATCATTGTCGACCTGTATGTGATCGATATGACGTTGTCTGGCTTGAATGAATTTGATTAGGAGGCGTAAAATGTGTTGCTTTTTTACAGCCCTTTTGTTAGTCGGTCCACGCCTGGCCATTCTGGTCTGGTACATCATCAGCCCCGTATATGTCAACGGCGCTTTCGATAGTTTCTTTTGGGGATTTCTGGGCTGGCTTTTCCTGCCCTGGTCGACGCTGATGTATATCACCATCTACCCCGGTGGCATCGTCGGTTTTGATTGGATCCTTCTCGGGCTAGGCGTCTTCGCTGACATGGCCACATACCTTGGTGGCTACCGCGAACGAGAACGCGCGCCTTACGGGGAAAACATACCCTAGCACACCGCGGTTAAATGCTTGTGGAGGAAAAGTGAATGTCAAAAGGAACAGTCATTCTATTGGTGGTTATTGGTTGTATCCTGCTAGCCCTGGCCAACGTGGCATTGTGGGTAACGCTTGATGTTTTTAACGCCGACCGATTCGGCGAACATATCGCCGAGGGATTGCAGAGTGAGGCATCCGCCGAGGCCTTAGCCGGCCCAATCGTAGATCAATTGCTGCTCGCTTATCCCGATTTCCCAGCGCTGCTTCGGGGACCCGCTGAAGAAGTGGTCGTCTGGACGTTGCAGCGGCCGGTGTTTACGGCCGTGGTCAGGGAAACAGCAGCAGTAGCTCACAAGGCAATGACGACCAGCGCTGAGGATGTGGTCGGCATTGATCTGAGAAACGCGGTCTCCAATGTGGGCGATACCGTGGTTGGGGTGATATCAACGCTCGATGCCGAAGCAGGCGCCGAGGCCGAGGCTGCACTGGAATCAGTTGAGGAAGGTGAACGCCTGGCTATCTATGAAAGTGGTCGCTTCCCTGCCCTGCGATCTCTTTCCAATCTGACACCGTGGCTGGCATTGTTGGCCGGTATTGGCGCCATCGTGCTCTTTGTTGTAGCCTACTCGCGCGCACAGGACCAGCACCAGGCGCTTCAATTCACCAGCATCGGCATCATGGCCACGGCCGGGCTCGGATTCCTTCTGGTCGTCCCCATTGTGACTGGGACGGCCCAGAACAATATAGCCAACCCGTCGATGCGGATTGTTGTCGGCGAAGTCTTGTCTGCATTGCTACGAGGTTACGCTGTGCAATCGTTGCTGCTCTTCTTCATCGGCCTGATTCTATTGGCCGTCAATCACTACAGGACTACTCAGTCTGAACAGGCCGAAGCCACGCAGGATACGGAGGCCGCGTCGCGGCAACCAGCTTGATGGAAAATGTTGTTGGACTGGGCCGGCCACCAGTTAACGTAATAAGTCGCTTGTCCGGGCCGGCGGGCAGGCAAATAAGACTATTGGAGGAATATCATGTCTGATGAACGCAAGGAAAGCTTGTTCGTGGTGTCCTACAGCGGGCGCGACACGGCCGACGAGGCCTACGATACGCTGCGCCAGATGGAGAAGGACAAGCAAGTCGACATTAAGACGGCCATGGTTGTCAACCGCAAAGATAATGGCAAGCTCAAGCTGAAGCATAAGCGTCGCTTGACCGTTGGCAAAGGCCTGGTCGCCGGTGGCGCCGTTGGCATATTGGTCGGTGGCGCGGTTGCCCCGGCCATCTTAGGCGGCGCGGCCGTTGGCGCTTTGGTTGGCTCGAGCCGTTCGGGACAGCGCCGCGAGCTTAAGGGTTACCTCGAGGACAAATTGGGCCCTGATGACTCGGCTTTGGCTGTTCTGATTAAGGAGGCCGACTGGGCAGCCGTGAACGCGAAGATGGAACCGTTTGGCGGCGAGGACCTTAAGGTCGAGCTGACGGCCGAGGATCAGGCGGCGATTGACGCATTGAGCGCGGATGAAGAAGTCGCGGCCGCGGTCAATGAGGAAGAGGAAGAAGTCGTGGATGATGACAACGTCGAGGTCGTAGAGGAATAGGGCGACCAGACTAGCTGAATCTGAACGAACACATCCGCAGATTACGCAGACACGTGGATTCTTCTTGTCTCGTTCATTTGCGTAATCTGTGGATATCTTTTCCAAAGCGATTTGATGCTTGTTGAAAGCATGATTATTGGAGGTATGAACAAATGATGACCCATGGTCCAGTTGATGTAGTGGTCCTGGCCTTCGGAGAGGCACGCTTTGACGGCAGTGCCCTGGCCGAGCTTGAACGACAGAGCGCGGCCGGAACAATCCGAGTGCTCGACTTGATCATATTGCTGAAAGACGAGGACGAGAATTGCTTCCGCATCCAGGTCAGTGATTTGACGCCGGAGGAGGCCGCGGCCGTGGCCTTCATCGAGGCCGCGACCATTGGTCTTTTCGACGACGAGGACGCGGCGATTCTGTGTGAGGGCATGGTGCCCGGCTCGGCCGTTGCCGCCCTGGCCATTGAGCACACCTGGGCGATCGATCTGGCCAACGCCATTGCCGCCGAAGGGGGCGCGATGGGCATGAATTACCGCATCCCGGCGCCCGTTGTCGACGAGGCCTTTGCCGCACTGTCGTGAAGTCAGACCAAACTATAAACAAAGGAGATCGAAATGGGATTATTAGGAGCTGTAGCTAAGACCGCCGTCGTGTCGGGCACGGCGACTGTCACTAGAAATGCCGTCAATCGACGGCAGGCTGAGAAAAACGTCAAGGCGTACTCAGATGCCAAGCAAGAGGTCCAAGGAGAACAGGTGACGTACACGAAACCGCAGCAAGCGGCGCCCCCGCCGCAACAAGATGTCGTCTCCCAGCTGGAGCGCCTCGCCGCGCTAAAGGACCAAGGCGTGCTCACGGAAGAGGAGTTCCAGGCCCAGAAGGCGAAAATACTAGGCATGTAGGGTTACGAACCTTTTTCCGAACTGGGCCGATCAGACGTCGAACACCCTGAACATAAACGAACAGTTTGAGGTGAACGTGATCGGCTTGCTGGATCGGTCGGAAGGTGATGAAGAATCGAAAGTGCTATTCAGTTCGACGCTGACTAGAACGCTTGAACAAGATGATGTATCAGTGATTTATGGTCGGGATCAGAATCTGGATGCGCTGGAAACTGCCGTTGCCAATCTGCAAGATCAAGTTAACTAAGGAGCGAAGTTGTAGCGCAGGACATTCCCGTATTTAATTCGTCAAGCAGAAGAAAGGAGTGCAAACCCAGGATCGTTTCTGCTGATAATCTAATCCTTTCCGAACTAGTGCAGTAGATAGTCGGCTAGGCGTGTCGTCTTGTCTCACAGAAGAGCATATCTTACACTAGTCTGTCCAGTCCTTGTTTTCAATGAGCTCAGGCCAGATGCTAGATTCCTTGATAACCGATTTGACGAACCCAACACTGTGGCTTATCGTGCTAGGGTTGACGATCATTGGCGTGGCCGACAGGCTGGTGTTCTATTATGCCGGCAAGCGCGGCGGTCAAGATGCCTTGGACAAGATCCACGGCTACTCGCCAGAGCGCGTCGATCAGCTCCATTCGCTCCATGAACGCTGGGGATCTTTGTTGTTCTTGATAGCTTCTATACCGGCAATTGGATCCTCGCTGACCGTTTTGTGCGGCATGAAAGGCGTTTCCCTTACCATCTTCATCATACTGGCAGTGATTAGCTACTTGATCCGAAACTGGTTAATCGTCTTCATATCAAGTGGGGCCGTGCATATGTTCCAGTGAGGATCGAGTCAACGTAGATATCAACAGCTCAGGTTTGGACCCGCAATTCAAGCGAAAACCACAGATTCTTGTTGTTCGCACGATGGGACGTCGAAGAGGTTGGAAGATTCATGAGTGTAATCAATGACATTCTACGCGACAATCGTTTTACTGAGGAAGAATTGCCCGATTTCGAGAAGAAACTATTCTTCAAAGGGCCTCGTCTTCGGCCTTATTTAGTTCGCTTCACGGTGCTGCTGTTCCTTTCCACTGTCATCGCCGCCTTCGGGGTGATCAATGATTCAACGGCCACCGTGATTGGCGCCATGATCATAGCTCCGCTGATGACGCCCATCATGGCCACGGCCGCGGCAATAGTAATGGGCAAGATGGATTGGTCCTTACGATCATTGCTCTTGGTCGCGTTGGGCGTGTTATTGGTCATCCTCGTCTCTTTCCTTATTGGCGCTTTCGTTAACGCCATTTCAATCATATCCTTCACGCAGAACTCGCAGATAACCAGCCGCATATCGCCGCGGCTAACAGACCTTTTCATCGCCCTGGCATCTGGAGCGGCCGGGGCCTTTGCCATGAGCCGGGATG
>CP070688.1:2158395-2163132 GCA_020353135.1 Chloroflexota bacterium | reverse complement strand
TATATTGATGGTGTCTGGCGCATATAGCCATACGTGTGCCATCTCGTCGTCAATGCTCTGTACCAGGTAGATGCTGCCTCATGAGCTTCCCGGGCGTTCGTGCGGTGGCGAGCGATTTTCTGGGCCTCTTCCGTGTCCAGAAGTTCACGCCGATCTCGATTTCGGCCGAGCAGCTGGCGTTACTGGAGGACGTGGCCGAATCTGGCCTGTATCCGGGCGAAGTCGAGTTTTTTGAAGAGCCGAGCGAGCCCGTTCTGGTCGATTCGCTGGCTGAAGCCGAGGCGGCGGCCGGTTGGGGGGCCAGTGGTACAAATCAACTGGGCGAACCCGATGCGATCTATGTGATCGGCGGCGCCAGCGGACGTCTGACCATCGACGTTGAAAACGCCCGGGCGTTGATGGGCCTGGCCGGCGCCGATCCTGAGCTCATACCTGATAGCCTGGATGGCGCCGACGTGGACGTCACCGTCTACCCGGCCATCAGTCAGAATTGGGACGATGGCGTGGTGCTCGTTCAGTCGCCTAGCCCGCTCGTAGAGTACCCGGAAGATGTGAACGTCGCGGCCCTTGGCCAGGCGCTGTTGGAGGTTCTGGGCATGGAACCAGAACCGGCGCGCCGCCTGGCCGATAGCATCGAGTGGACCAATACCTTGCTGCTGCCGATTCCTGAGAGCATCGCATCCTTCAACGAGGTGCAGATCGGCGCTTCTTCAGGCCTGGCCCTGACCAGCCTGGACGGGCAAAACGCGGCCGTCCTGTGGGAAAGCCAGGGCATGGTTTTTGTCCTGAGCGGCCTTGACGCCGAGGAGTTGGTCGGCATCGCCAATTCGGTTGATTAATCTCTTTTGACACGCCCGACCTAGAGGGATAGAGTTGGCCAGCTAGATTGTTGCTGTGGCCCGCGCTATCCCTTTTTGGATGCCTGGGCGCGGTCATTTATCGGCAAAGCGAACTAAACTCTATGAGTCAAGTTGCTGTCGACGCCCGGGGGCTGCGTAAGGAATTCGGCGATAAGGTGGCCGTCGAAGATTTCACCTTGCAAGTGCCAGAAGGCGAGATCTTTGGCTTCCTCGGGCCAAACGGGGCCGGAAAAACGACCTCGGTCAAGATGTTGCTGGGGCTGGTTAAGCCGACAGACGGCACGGCAACGACGCTGGGCCGGCCGATCGGCGAGCGGGCTACGCTGGCCAGGATCGGCTTCTTGCCCGAGCATTTTCGCTTTCACGAATGGCTGCAGGCGGCCGAGTTCCTCGATCTGCACGGTCAGCTACATGGCATGGAGAAGGCAAGGCGAGCGGCCGCAATCCCGCACCTGTTAGAACTCGTCGGCCTGGAACGCCGGGCGAAAACGAAGCTATCGGCTTTCTCGAAAGGAATGCTGCAGCGAATTGGCCTGGCCCAGGCGCTGCTCAATGAGCCGGAGCTCGTCTTCCTGGACGAGCCGACGTCGGGCCTGGATCCCCTGGGCCGGCGGCTTGTGCGGGATATCATCAAGGGCCTGCGGGCAGAAAAGATCACTGTATTCCTCAACTCGCACTTGCTCAGCGAAATAGAACTGACTTGCGATCGGGTGGCTTTCATCCGCGAAGGGGCCATCATCCGTGTCGCCACGATGGCTGAATTGGAGCGAGAAAGCGTTCAAATAACCATACGGGTCGGCCGGCCGACACAGGCGTTGCTGAATGGCCTGGCTCGCTTTGGCGATGGGGTCACGCTGGACGAAGAAAGCGGCCGCATCTATTTATCAGTGGCCGACGAGAGCCAGGTGCCGCAGATGGTCAGTTGGCTGGTCGAACAGGATCAGGCTGTATACGAGCTCAGCCCAAGACGTCGATCGCTGGAGGATCAATTCCTCGAGATCGTCGGCGACGAGATGTATGATTCGTGAGGCTTGTTCGTGGGTGCTGCGATACCAATTCTCGCCCGGCTAACTATTCGCGAAACACAGCGCCGGCGCTTGCTGTGGATAGGAGCGCTGATGGGCCTGGGCTTTCTGATCATCTTTGGACTGGGCTTTCACTTCGTTTATGCTGACATACAGCGCACCCTCTCGCCCGACGAATTCCAGTTTCCACTGCTATTTCTGACTCTGGCCGGGCTCTATGCGACTAACCTTCTGGTTATCATCGTTGCGGTGCTTATTTCGGTGACCACCATCTCGGGCGAGATAGAATCGCATACTATCGAAAGTCTGCTCACCAAGCCGATCGGCCGCTGGGAGTTGATCCTGGGCAAATGGGTAGGTTACGCGGCCATCATTCTGGTCTACGTATTGCTCATGCCGGGCGGCGTGCTGCTTATCGTCTACCTGGAGTCCGGTTTCACCTTGAACAGCATTTGGCTGGGCTTGCTGCTGATCTATTTGGAGGGCCTGATCGCGCTTTCCGTCAGCGTTGCCGGCGGAACGCGCCTGTCGACCCTGGCTAATGGCGCGGTGGCCTTCATGTTGTTTGGCATCGCCTTCATTGGCGGCTGGGTCGAGCAGATCGGAGCGATCATGCGTAACGAGACGGCCGTCGACATCGGCATCGTCACCAGCCTGATCATGCCGACCGAGATACTCTGGCGAAAGGCCACGGCTGTTCTCGAGCCGCAACTGGTAAGCGGCTTCGAATTCGCCGGTCCTTTCAGCGTCGGATCACAGCCCAGCGATGTGATGATCCTATACGCGGTGATTTACGTCCTGGGGCTGCTGGCCCTGGCGATCTGGCTTTTCTCCAGCCGTGATTTGTAGCTGTACGATTCTCCGGTGAGCCGGTGCAGGATGCCATGCCGCGCTACAATGTGGCCGCAGGATGCCATCTTGCGCAGAAAGGTCGGAGAATGCCTTCGACTTCGTGAAACGCCAACGCATCGGCCGGATCCAGTTCCGCGATGCCTCGGCGCCAAGCGCCTTAATCGACAATAAACATTTCCTGGGGAGGCCCATGGCCGTGCTATAATGCACCTTTATTGAATGGCTGCACAGAACATTGGCGATCATAAGCTATGCAGGCAACAGGCGCTACTGCGAGGTTGAAAACCACTTCTACGTCCCGCAAGGTGAGCTATTTCTTGGCTGCCCCGGTGACGGCCGCGGTCTTGGTTGTCCTGCTAATGGCAGCCCTGGTGCTGCTCTACCAAGGCAGCCATGTCGAGCGCGTTTATACCGGCGTGCGGGCCTGGGGCCTGGATTTGGGTGGTATGAGCCGTGAGCAGGCCGAGACGGCCCTGCAGGCGGCATTCCCCTATCCCGAGCGGAATCAGATCACCTTCACAGATCCTGGCAGCGGCCGGCAATGGGTCTACTCGTTGGCCGATTTGGGCCTGACTTTCGACGTAGAGACCACCCTGGACGCCGCCTACCAGATCGGCCGGACCGGCGGGCCGGCGCAACGTCTAGAGGAGCAATTCACCAGCTGGTATTACGGCCGGCAGATAGCGCCCATCGTCTATTTGGATGAAGCGGCCCTGGTTAAGGCCATCAGCGAAATGTCGGCTGAGATAAATCGGCCGGCGAGAGACGCTAGCCTCAGCTTCAATGGGGCTGAAGTCGGCTTCGAGTCATCACAGTTGGGCCGGTCCCTCGACGCGGCCGATACGCGGGCCCGCTTGCTGGCGACCGTGCTGACGATGCAAGATGCGGAGTTGCAGATGCTGATTCACGAAACTCAGCCGCGCGTCAATGATGCCGGCGAGGCCGCGTCACACATTCGGCAGATCATGAGTGGCCCGATGAGTTTCTATCTGCAGGAGCCATTGGCCGGCGTCGATTTGGAACCGGTGACGTTGCCCGTGGAGGAGCTCGTCAAGTGGATACGGGTTCAGAGCGTCGATGGCATCCGGGGTCGAGCGGAGATGCAAGTGATCCTGGACGAAAATGCGGTCCGGGCCTGGTTGGCGCCTTACGCGGCGCTCTTGCAGAGAGAGCCGGTCAACGCGCGCTTCTACTTCGACGACGACACCAGGGAGCTGGTGTTGGTCGAACCACACGTTAGCGGCCGGGAATTGGATGTTAATGCCACCGTGGAGCAATTCATGGAACAGGTATATACGCCCGATCGCTCCATGCCCTTTGTCCTGAAGGAGATCCTGCCGGTTGCCCACTCGGAAGCCTCTACAAGCGAATTGGGCATCACCGAACTGGTGAGCGAGAGCACGACCTGGTTTTATGGCTCCTCCCTCGAGCGCATGCACAACATCGCCAGGGCAGCGCGTAATTTCTATGGCATCGTCATCGCGCCCGGCGAGGAATTCTCGTTCAATAGGTTCCTGGGCGAAGTGAGCGCCGACCAGGGCTACGAAACTGGGCTGATCATCTTCGGCGGCCGGACGATCGAGGGCGTCGGCGGCGGCGTCTGCCAGGTGAGTACAACCGCCTTCCAGGCTGCCTTCTGGGCTGGATTTCCCATCACCGAGCGCTGGGAGCATGGTTACCGGGTTGGCTACTATGATGATGGCGAAGGCCCGGGAATGGATGCCACCGTCTATTCGCCGTTGGTCGATTTTCGGTTCATCAACGACACGCCTCATCACTTGCTGATCGAGAATTACTACAGTGAGGCTAATTCGTCGCTGACCTTTAAATTCTATAGTACAGGCCTGGGCCGGCGGATAGAGAAATCAGAACCGGCGATAGCCAACGTCGTCCCGGCCAAGCCCGATATCTGGGAAGTCAACGACGAACTAGAGACCGGCGAGATCGAGCAGGTTGATTGGGCCGTCGAAGGCGCCGACGTTTCGGTGGAACGCAATGTC
>CP070688.1:2155258-2158295 GCA_020353135.1 Chloroflexota bacterium | reverse complement strand
CGAGGTCATCGTCAGGGTGATGTCTAGGTCCTGGGTGAAAGCTCTTAGCAGGGCGGTTGACTCTTCGGCCAGCGGTTCGCCCGTAGTGCCGTTGACGACGGCGCCGCTGATGGTGGCTTCTGCTAGCGGCCGGAACGCGGCCAGCGAATCGGTGTAGTCGTAGCTGAAGGTGCGCATGTAGTCGACGACCGACCACAGCTCCTCTTCGTTCAGATCGGCCAGATCTTCATGTGCGGCTATCCCTCCACCCGCCAGAGTATTAAAAACAGCCTGGTTGCTGGTGGTAAACCAGAAGGCCAACGAGCTCAGGTCGCCTGCGCTTGTGTCCAGTTCTCCGGCATCCGGCCCATCGCCCTGACCTTCCTCACCATGGCAGGAGAGGCAGTTTTCGAGATAGAGATCGCGGCCATCGCCGACCGATTCGATGGGCGTGCCGAAGGTGTAGATAGCGGCGATCACATCCCAGCGTTCGCCGTCGCCGAGTGGGTCGCTGCTGTCTGGACCGAATGGCGGCATGCCCTGGGGGATTCGGCCATTGGTAACGGTGTCGAACATGTCGGCCGGCACGGCTGACCGCAGGTATTCCAGTGACCCGTGAGCGACGGGTGGATTGGGTAAATTGGCGGCTAGTTCACCGTCGCCCAGGCCCACGGGGCCATGGCAATTGGCGCAGCGTTCGCCGTGAACGTTCAGCCCCGCGGCGGCGGTGGGCGGCTCAGTTGGGATGGATTGGGATTGTCCGGCCACGCCGCGTACAAAGGGTAACAATAGCATTATGGCCAAGGCGGCCAGAATCAGGCTGGTATGGGCCTGGATCAGCCGAGCCAGGCCGGGTCGTACTTCTCGACTGGGTTCGTTCATGCGTGCTGGGGATGAGCCAGTTGGTGGCCGCAATGGGCGCAGAAACGGTCGCCGGCATCGGCCGGCTGGCCGCACTGCGGACAGAAGTGGCTGTGGCCGTTCTCCCTGGCAGGGATGGGTGCGTCCGGCTCCGACACCGCTTTGGTTTTGGCCCGGCGCCGGGCAATGGCCGCCTCAATGGCGTCATATTCGGGCTTGGCCTGCAGATCAGGATCGGGTTCGCCGGCCGCTTCTAGAAAAGCCTCGTCCAATTGATCGATACGCATCAGCAGATCCGTGGCTTGCTCAATGTACGCCTCGCGCTGTTCCTGGTAATCAACCTCCAGAACTTTGCCGGTCTCATAATCAAAGTCCAGGCTGCGAATCTCAACCAAGACCGCCTCTTTTTGCGCCAGCAGCGCCTGACGTTCACACATCCGGCGCCGGGGGTGGGGATCGCGGAAAAAAAGCGGCCGGGTCACGAACAGACCAATCACTACCAGGAGCGCCAGCCCCAAAAAAATCGAACCGATTGTCATGATATTTCTCTACCTGATAGGATTAACAGGATTGACATGATTAAGAACATTTTGACGAGGTAGTTCACTGGTTCCTGAATTGTTAACCAGTTGTCTCGCCAGTCAGCATTTGATCGATCAGGCTGGTCAACATTGTTTCGTTGACTGGGCCAAGCTGAATGTGAACGACGTTGCCTTCCCGGTCGATGAAGAATGTCTCGGGCACGCCGGTGATGTCATATTTGCTAGAAATCGACGAGCGCAGATCAGGGGCGTTCGGATAAGTGATATTGTACTCTTCCAAATAGGCCAGCGACTTAGGCTCGACGTCGATGTAGGCGATGCCCAAGAAGACGACGCCATCATCACGATACTCTTTCCAGGTGTCTTCCAACAAGTCGGCTTCAACCCGGCATTCGACGCACCAGGAGGCCCAGAAATTGAGAACGACCGGCTGGCCTTCAAAGTCAGAGAGTTGAGCGGTCGGGGCGCTTTCCCATTCATAACCGTTGAAGAACTGCATCTCAAAATCAGGCGCCACTTCGTCCGGCCGGTCGGTGGCCGAGTTCCTCATGCCGAGAAACAGGATGGCAGCGAAGATCAAGACGACGGTAATTAAGACGATGAGGCCAAATCTGCTCTTCTGCGTCTCTTCAGGCGCAGCTTCTGGCGTGGCGTCGATGGTATCTGTTGTCTCAGACATAATTACATCTCACGTAGTTCGGACTCGATCCGGGTCCGGTAATCTACGCCTCGGGACGTGTCGCCCTCTGGCGCATCGCCTTGGGGCGGCGCTTCTGGCGCGGGGGGTTCGGTCTCTGGGACGCCGCCATCAGGCGTAGCGGCCGCGGCACGCAGTCCGCGCACATAGCGGGCGAAAACGAAGCCGCCAACCACCACGGCCAAAACGGGCAAGATCCAGACGGCCAGCGTAAAGCCTGATTGCGGCGGCTCGGCCAGCGCCTGCGGGCCATATTGAAGCTCGAAGTAATCTTTGATCTCCTGGCCAGTCTGGCCTTCGGCCAGCTTGGTGCGGATGACCTCGCGCCAGTCGGCGCAGGCCTGCGTGGCGCAGACGTCGAGCGGCGTGCTCTCGCAAATCGGGCAGTACAGTTCTTTGGCGACTTCATTGACTTGGTCGTCGCTGACCGGCTGGGTTCCCTCCTGAGCCAACGCCGGCAGCGCGACGACCAGCATGATTACGACAAGAATCGTTATCGAGAGCAGGCGGGGCAGTTTCGTTAATTGATGCATGGCCTAATCTCCACTAACGCCCATAGCATAGCGGCGCGACTTCGCTCGCTTGCCGGCCATGACTCGCTGCTCGGCCGGATCTGGCCAGGCGGCGATCAATGTGCCGGCCACGAAGATGAACGCACCGGCCCAGACCCAGTTGATGAGCGGGTTAAGGAAGATACGGAAAGTAGCGGCGTCCGCGGTTGTCCCTTCGAAGTTCACCAGGATGACGTAAAAATCCTCGGTGAGGGTCGACCGGGCGCTGGGAATGGTCATTGGCTGCCCGGTGCGGGTGTAAAGCTCGGTGCGCGGCGTGAGGGTACGCACAAACTGGCCGTTTTTGAAGACGCTCAACGTCGCCTCGGTAATTAACAGATCATCCGGGCCGGGGAAGCGGTCAATTGAGTCGAATTCCATGCTGAAATCGCTCAGGGCAGCCGATT
>CP070688.1:2147033-2155158 GCA_020353135.1 Chloroflexota bacterium | reverse complement strand
GACCTTACAGGCAAAGAGGTTCGCTGGGTTAATCGCCAAGCGGGCAGCGGCACGCGGGTGTGGCTGGACGATCAATGGGCGGCGGCCGGTATCGATCCGGAGCAAATCCAGGGCTACGAACGTGAAGAAGCGACCCATATGGGCGTTGCCCAGGCTGTGAACGATAGTCTGGCCACGGCCGGGCTGGGCATCCAGGCCGCCGCGGCCGCTTATGGTCTTCAATTCATTCCTCTAACCGAGGAGCATTATCAGTTGGTTGTTCCTGAAAATGTGTGGCAGACGCCAGCCTGGGAAGCAGCGCTGGTTACGCTGCGTTCCAGCGCTTTCGCTTCGGCCGTGGCCGAGTTAGGTGGATACAACATCGCGGGCGCCGGAGAGGCGACCTGGTCACACGAGATGTGACGGTGGCACCTGAAGGATGACCTGGGCTTACGTGGAGAACAGTTGCGAGCGTGGCATCGCGCCCAGCCAGGCCGCAACTGTTCTCCCATGAGCGTCGCGTTACCAGAGGGCAGAATCTTAACTGACGTCATGGGCGAACTACTTCAAGGCTTCATTAAGGCCTTCGAGTTGATTATCGAGCGGGATCCTGCCTTATGGGGGATCGTTTCCCTTTCGCTGCGCGTGTCTGGCATCGCTCTGCTCATCAGCACCATCGTCGGCATTCCTCTAGGCGCATTCCTGGGCATGAGTCGTTTCGTCGGCCGCAGCCTGTTCATCATCCTGATCTATACCGGAAGGGGCTTTCCTCCGGTTGTCATCGGCCTGTTCGTCTATCTTCTACTATCCCGCAGCGGCCCTTTGGGCCAGCTGGAATCGGACCTGATTCCCCGTCTTTTCACGCCAGGGGCGATGATCTTTGCCCAGAGCATCATCGCCTTTCCATTGATCGCCGGTTTCACGATGGCCGCCGTTTTGGGCGTCGATCCACAGATACGGATGCAGGCCCGGGCCTTAGGAGCGACGCGCTGGCAGTCGATGCTGACCACGCTGTCTGAAGCGCGGATCGGCGTCCTGGTAGCCATCATCGCCGGTTTTGGCAGCATCATCTCTGAGGTGGGAGCGGTCATGTTGGTGGGCGGCAACATAGAGGACAGGACCCGCGTATTGACCACGGCCATCGTCCTTGAGACCCGAAAAGGCAACTTCCAGCTGGCCATGGCCTTAGGTATCATCCTACTGAGCCTGGCTTTCCTGGCTAACTTTCTGATGCTGCGCCTGCAAGGTAGGACCATCGATGAGTGAACCTATCTACGCCTTGAGCGACGTGAGCCAGTCTTATGCCGGGCGCGAGGTCCTGCACGTCGACGAGCTGCAGATCGAACGAGGCGAGATCCTGGCCTTGGTTGGACCGAGTGGAGCGGGCAAGAGCACACTGTTGCGCCTGCTCAATTTCCTGGAAACGCCGGCCGGTGGGGTCATCCGCTTCCAGGGCGTGCCCTTTGGCGCGGGCCAGAATATGCCTGTGACCCTTAAGCGACGGGTGACGACTGTATTTCAGCGCCCTTGCCTGCTAAATCGCAGCGTTACGGCCAACGTTCAATATGGCTTGCGTTTGCGCGGGGATCGCAACAGCCAGCGGCGGGTGGCCGAAGCCCTGGACCAGGTTGGCTTACAGAACATGGCCAAGGAAAGAGCCCGTACGCTTTCCGGCGGCGAGGCGCAGCGGGTGGCTCTGGCCCGGGCGCTGGTCATTGAGCCCGACGTCCTTCTGCTGGATGAACCGACGGCCAACCTGGACCCGTACAATGTAGGTCTGATCGAGCAAATCATCGGCCAACATAATCGAGAGCGCGGCACCACGGTCGTTCTGGTCACCCACAACGTATTCCAGGCCAAGCGTCTGGCCCAGCGGGTGGCCTTGCTCCTGGATGGCCGGATCATAGAGATCGACGACATTGAACCGTTCTTTGAATCGCCTAAAGATCAGCGAACGGCCGCATTCATCGGGGGAGAAATGGTCTATTGATCTAACCGAAAACCTCTTGCAGAGCTGTAAGAGTGGCGTCCTGGTATGGAGGGGATAAGTCTGCCCATTTTCTTCGTCCTAATCAGGCACCTTTCAGCCACAAATCATCGTCGCATTACAACAACCCTTGGGAGGTGTTAAATGAAACAAAGGTGGATGATTCTTCTGATCTTTGCCCTCTTCTTGGCGGCTTGTAATGAAGCATCTGATGAGGGAAATTCGGAGCTGTCCGATGAGCCGGCCGAAGAGGCCCAAACCAGCGAAACACAAAGCCTCATCCTGGCTACCACGACTAGCACAGAAAACTCCGGACTACTGGCGGAAATCTTGCCCGAATTTGAGGCGGCATTCGACGTGCAAGTTGACGTCGTCGCCGTTGGCACCGGCCAGGCGCTGGCTTTAGGAGAAGATGGCAACGCCGACGTGTTGCTGGTCCATGCCCGCGCCCGCGAAGATGCCTTCATGGAGGAAGGTCACGGTTCCCGACGTGAAGATGTCATGTACAATGACTTCGTGATCCTGGGCCCCGAAGATGACCCGGCCGGCATAGCCGGCATGACCGAAGCCGCAGCCGCTCTGGCAGCAATCGCACAGGGCGAGGCGCCTTTTGTCTCCCGAGGTGACGATTCAGGTACTCACACCAAAGAAAAGGCCATCTGGGGCGAAGCTGGCGTGGAACCTTCCGGCGACTGGTATATCTCGGCCGGCCAGGGAATGGGCGCTGTTCTGACCATAGCCGATGAAGAACGAGCCTACACGTTATGCGACAGGGCCACCTACCTGGCGCGGACATTGGAAGGGATCGAACTGGCGGTATTAGTCGAGGGCGACGCGATCCTGTTCAACCCCTACGGCGTCATGGCCGTCAATCCTGACAAAGGCGATCACATCAAGGCCGACCTGGCCAACCAATTTGTCGACTGGCTTATCTCCGTTCCGGCCCAGGAATTGATCGGCCGGTTCGGCGCCGAGCAGTTTGGCAGCCCGTTGTTCACGCCCAATTCGGCCGCCTGGCGAACGGCTCAGGAGTAGCGTCGCCGGCAAAAACAGCGAGCCTGGCTCAGCCGTCCTCCTCCAAAACGCGCTCGGCGTTCCATTTAAGGACCTCTAGTGATTCGTCGATGTCCTCCAAATGGGTGCGGAATGAACTGATGGCCAGGCGCAGAACAAACTTGCCGTCGACGCGGGTCGAGCTAATGAATATCCGGCCCTCTTTCTGTATTCGCTTAACCAGCCGTTGGTTGAAATCGTCGGCGTCGCCACGGGCCGGTAAATAGCGATAGATCACGACGGATAAGTCGGGTGCGGGGCCGGACTCAAAGCCCGGCAGTCGCTGGATTTCGCGGTGAAAATAGCGGGCCAGCAGGATCTTCTCAGACAGAGCGGCGCGGAACGGCGCCAGGCCATATAGCTTCAACGGCAGCCAAAGCCGTAAGCCGCGGAAATGTTTTGTCAATTCGAAGGAGAGTTCGGCCGGCGACACTTCCTCGATATCGTCGGGGATATCCTGCATGTATGCGGCGTCCCAATTCTGCGAAGAATACAGCTTGCTTCCGTCCTTTACCAGGACCGCCCCCGTGCCGTAGGGCAGGAAGAGCGTTTTATGGGGATCCAAGACCAGCGAGTCAGACAACTCCATACCGGTTAGGGCCGACCGACCCTCTGGGCACAAGGCGAAGAATGCCCCGTAGGCGCCGTCCGCATGGAACCACAGATGATGGTTGGCAGCGATTTCGGCGATTTCGGTTAGCGGGTCAACCGAGCCCGTGTTGGTCGTGCCGGCCGAGGCGACTATTAACCATGGGGTCAAGCCGGCCATCATGTCCGACACAATGGCCATTTCCAGGGCATCGGTGTCCATACGATAACGGTCATCGACGGGCACCTCATGCCGGATGCTGCCGTCCAATCCGGCTACGTGAAACGCCTTGTCGACGCTATGATGGACGTGCTCAGTTACGTAAATAACCGATCTATCTAGCCTGTGTCCGGCGACAGCGTGAGCATCCCTGGCAGCCACAATGGCCAGCAAGTTGGCTACGCTGCCACCCGAGGTCAGATTGCCCATGGCCGTTTTGGGATAGCCAACGGCCGAGGCCATCCAGCGCAGAAGCTGGTTCTCTAGCCGTACTGCGCCCGGTGAAGCGAAGAAGTGCCCTGCATATCGATTCGTGACGGCGGCCAGGTAATCGCCTAATGCCGATGGGAACAGCCCGCCGCCTGGAATATAGCCAAGGAAGCTACCCGACGTGGTGGAGATGCCGGAAGTATCGACGTTGTCGCGCAGCAAGGCCAGAGCCGCGTCGATGTTCATGCCGTCCTCGCCGATTGGCGAGTCAAAAAGAGCCTGGCCATCGCTTTCGCCGTAGACCGGCGAATCGGTAATGCCATCCAGATATGCCTGGCTATAGGCGATCACTTCTTGCAGGAGCTGCGCTCGTTGCCCGGCATCCGTCTCTAAAAGGCGCGCCGTCGATTCTAGCCGCTTGAGTTCATCGATCATTCATAACGCTCCAGCGCTTCTTAGGCCGGCCGGCGCCGGTCATGGTAAAGGCGACAATCAATTTACCAGTATGTCCTGGCACTCTTCGTTCTCCTGCCCCAATAAATAGCGATCGTAAAAGCTCAGCATGCAGGCCTCAAATTGGTCCGCCCGTTGAACATCAAGCGCGGCGTGATCGCACTCCGGGCATTGCCAGAAATACTTGGGTTCCTCGGCGGCGTCACGGAGCAATTCGGTGCTGTCGGCCGAAACCACGACGTCTTGACCTGCGTCCAGCAGAAATACCGGCCGGGGGCTGATATCGTCGATCCATTCCTTGGCGTCGATTTCGGCCGAATCGAATCCGCCAATCTGCTCGCCCCAGAAGACGACCAGGGGCACTATGACCGATACGGTCCATTCCGGCAAATCCAGGAAATAGCGAACGCTGGTTTCGACCGTGTCGTCCAGCGACGAAAATGGACTGTGGGAGATGACCGCCTTGATAGCTTCGTTTTGGGAGGCGTATTGCAGGACCAATGATCCACCCATGGAGACGCCAAGCATGCCGATCTTCTCCGGATCGATTTCGTCACGAGTGAGCAGGAACTGGTGCCAGGCCGCCAGATCGGCCATCTCGTGATAGCCGAAGCTGATGAGTTCCCCTTCGCTTTCGTCGTGGGCCCTTACTGTCGTCAGCAGTGCGCCGTAGCCTGCATCGTGCAGCGTCCTGGCTTCGTTGAGCTGCCACTGGCGGCGTGACTTGTAGCCATGCTGTAACATGACAACCGCGCCGTTCTCGGACGGAATGTACCAGCCCGCCAGTTCCTGACCGAGATCGTTGGCGACGGTTACATCTTCGTACGGCAGATCATAATCGGCCGGCGTTTCCTCATTGGCCTGGCGCTGATCCGGCGCACTGGTGACCAGATTTGCTGCCTGGCCTCGAGTGACCAGAAGCAGACCGACCACCACGATGAGTACTATTACCCCCAATACGATGAGCAGGACCTTCAACCACGTTTTCATGATTAGCCTTCGCGGGTCAATTGTAACCGATGTTCCATGGCCCGCGAAACAGGTCCGCCGGCCGCAAGGCGAAGCAACGCGGATGTGCTAAACTTGAACCGACACGTAAAACGTCGTAGGATTTCGTATCCTAGGACGTCTGGGCGACCTGTCGAAGGGAGGGCACACATGGCAGAACACGACCAGCAGAACGTTGAATCAGAGTCCGGCGATCTCTCTGACTTGGAGCCGGCCGCCGAACCCGTAGAGAACGAGCAGGCCAGCGCCAGCGGTCGCTCTTGGACCAACGTAGCCATAATCGCCGTGGCGATCTTCATTTGTATCGCGGCGTTGTTCATCTTCTTCCTGTTGCGAAATCAATCATCGGATCCAGAGGAGACAGCGGATGAAACGCGGTCCGCGACGGAAGCCGACGATGAAGTTTGGGCAGCCATCCAGGAACGAGGAACGATCGTCGTCGGGACGGCCGCCGATTATCCGCCCTTTGAGTTCTATGACCGGGAATTCCAGCTTGATGGGCTCGATATCGCCCTCATGAAAGAAATCGGCCGGCGACTGGGCCTGGAGGTTGAGCTGCGGGACATGGCCTTCGACGGTCTAGGCAATGCGCTCCGGGTCGAACAGATAGACGCGGCGATCTCGGCCATTACGATCACCGATCAGCGGCGCCAATTCGTCGACTTTAGTGACACCTACTTCGTTAGCGCCGACGCGCTGTTAGCCAGCGAGGGGGCGACTTACGCTGCCGTCACCGATTTAAGCGAACTAAGCGGCCGACGTTTAGGTGTCGAACGCGGTACGATCTACGATAGCTGGGCTAGCACCGAGCTGGTCGAAGCGGGCATCATTTCGGCCGACAGGGTCTTTGAATATGAACGGATGGGCGATGCTATCGCCGATCTTAGAGCCGGCCGGATCGACCTAGTGGCCCTGGATCTGCAGCCAGCCCAGGTCGCCGAAGCCAACGGTGGCTTGAAGGTCGTGGCTCAGGGTCTCAACGAGCAAAACTTCGGCATTGCCGTGCCCAAAGGCGCCTCTGAATTGCTGGCCCGGCTCAACGACAGCCTGCAAGAGATGGAAGAAGATGGCACCTTGAGGACGCTATCGGCCCAGTTTACCGGCCTGTCGGAGGAAGCCATTCAACCACTGCCTCCCGGCGAGCCGACCCCCGCATCGGGGTCCGATTCGGCGCTCAAACCGGCGCCCGGTGGTGATCCGGCTCCGGCGCCGGGCGGTTGCGTCGACTCGTCTGAGTATGTGAGTGATCTCAGCTACGACGACCAGAACCTGACCGCTTTTCCCGAGTTGACGCCCGGCGAAACGTTTGAAAAGGGCTGGCGACTGCGTAACTCCGGGACATGCACCTGGACCACTGGGTATGCCCTGGCCCCGGCCGGCGGCGACCGATTGGGCGGCTCTCTCGTGCTTGTCGAGAATCCGGTCGAGCCTGGGGATGAATACGATTTCTGGGTCGATCTGGTGGCGCCGATCGTTCCCGGCGACTATGTGGGTCATTGGAGTATGCGCAACGATCAATCAGGATTGCTCTTCGGCGACCGGGTTTCGGTAGCCATTGAGGTCGTTCCCGCGCCTGAGCCCACGCCTTTGCCGACCCAGACGCCGGTCCCGGGCATTTCCTTCTCGGCTTCGCCCGAGACGATCCAGCAAGGCCAGTGCACAACCCTGACTTGGAACACGCAGAATGTTGATTCGGTTTATCTGTATGAACAAGGCGAGGATTGGCAAGCGCACCAGGTAGCCAATAGCGGAACTGTGACCACTTGCCCGCCGACGACCACGACCTATGAACTGCGCGTGGTCTTGAATGATGGCTCCGTCGTTGTCAGAACGGTGACCGTTTTCGTGGCCCCCAATACGGCCGTGCCCCAAATCACCCGCTTTACCGTCGACCCGCCCGATCAGATCGCGGCCGGACAGTGCGTTACCATTCGCTGGACGGTCGAGGGCGCGGTCAACACGGTCAATATCAGCCGCAGCGGAGTGGTAATCTGGCCTAACGCTCCTTTCGGCGGAACCATGCAGGATTGCCCGCCCAGCCTGAGACAACAATTCTATACCATTGAGGCGACTGGCTCGGGCGGAACCAGCCAGGCATCCTGGACGATCAACGTGGTTGACTCGTCGACCGCCGTGCCCACTTCCACGCCCACGGCGGCACCTGGTACGCCGACGCCGTCCCACGAACCGGTCATTTACTACTTCCAGGCCCAACCGTCGAAGATTTCGAGAAATAATTGCGTGACATTGTCATGGAGCGCGGGCGGCAATGCCACCCAGGTCAACATCGTCAGGAATAACGTCACCATCCAAGAAAATGTAACCCATCGTGGATCGTGGAATGATTGTGGTAACAGCAACGTGGGTACGGTCATCTATATGCTGGTCGCCAAGAGCAACTTCAACCAGACGGCGGTTGAACAAGCGGTGGTGGATGTTATACCGTGAATTAGACGTCGCCTAATCCGTGCCGGCCCGGTGAGCTCATGGATCGCCTGGCGGCGACCCTGGACTTCATACGCTACGCGCTGGCCAGGTGCAAAGGGCGAAACCACATGGCCGGCCCGCAGAGCAAGAAAGAGTAAACGACCCCGCCGTTCAATTGGCGGGGTCGCTGGAAAACACGG
>CP070688.1:2142519-2146933 GCA_020353135.1 Chloroflexota bacterium | reverse complement strand
TGGGATGACTTCGTGGCCGCCCTGGAGTTGTTTGACGCCGGGCAGCAGAATTGGCTCTACGCCGACGTCGAAGGCAATATCGGGTACGTGTTGCCGGGCAAAATCCCTGTCCGGGCCGGCGGCGACGGCACTTTGCCCGTGCCGGGCTGGAACGACGATTATCGCTGGACCGGCTTCATCCCCTATGAGGAGCTGCCCAGGAGCTTCAATCCGTCCAAGGACTATATCGTCACGGCCAACCATCCTCAGGTCAGGGCGGACGACTATCCCTACATGTTGGGCGAGACGGCCGCTCGCGGCCAACGAGCCCAGCGCATCGTCGATATGATAGAGAGTTTCGGCGCCGAAATCACGCTAGACGACATGAGCGCCGCGCAGACCAGCAACAATAGCCTGTCCGCCCTGGAGATCATCCCTCATTTGGACGATCTGACCTTCGACGACGCCGCACTCACAGAGGCGCGCGACCGGCTATTGACCTGGGACGCCGAGATGACCATGGATAGCCCGGAGGCGGCCCTGTTCAATATCTTCTGGGTCCAGTTATTGGCCCGAACTTTCAATGATCAGCTAGGAGAAGATCTGGCGCCTGACGGCGACACGTATTCATCGGACACCGTTTACTTGATCCTGCAAGATCCGGGTAACGCCTGGTGGGATGATGTCAGGACCGTCGACCAGATCGAAGATCGGGACACGATCCTGATTCAAGCTTTCGAGGCAGCCCATGCCGAGGGCGTAGATACCCTTGGCGCGAACCTGGACGAATGGCGCTGGGGCGATTTGCACACCATGACGTTCGTCAACGCCACTCTCGGCCGCTCAGGCATCAGCCTCATCGAAAACATCTTCAATCGCGGCCCGGTCCCTGTGAGCGGTAGCCAGGCGGTGCCCAATAAGACGGCCTGGCGCGCCAGCGAACCTTACGAAGCGTACAGCGTCCCTGCGTTGCGCCAGGTTGTCGACCTGAACAACCTGGGCAATTCGCGCATGGTCCACGCCGTTGGTCAGAGTGGCCACCCAGGTCATGAGCACTATGACGACTTCATCGATCCCTGGCGCTTCTTCGAATACCATCCGTCCAACTAGGAGCGCGCCGCGGCCGAATCGGGCGACTCTGATTTGCTGATCCTCGAACCAGGCAGTGGAGAGTGAACAGTGGCCAGTGGTCCGTGGTCAGTGGTCTATGAACCGTAACCAGCGACTGCCCGTTGGTGACAGGTCATCGGTCGCCGATCCCCGGTCTCTGAAGCCTTTGGCGCCCAATGTCTAGCCACACCGCGGCCGTTCTCCAGGCCCTGTTCGTCACTTTCTTGTGGTCGACTTCCTGGGTCTTGATCCGCGTCGGCCTGGAAGATATCCCGGCCCTGACTTTCGCCGGGCTGCGATATACCATCGCCTTCCTATGCCTGCTGCCGCTGGTTTTGCGCCGGGGAGAACTGAAGCCAGTCAGGCAGCTTTCCCGTCGACGCTGGCGCCAGCTTATCACCCTGGGTCTGCTCTTTTACGCCGTGACCCAGGGAGCCATGTTTGTCAGCCTCTTCTACCTGCCGGCCGTCTCGGTCAGCCTGCTGCTCAGCTTCTCGCCGGTGGTGGTCGCTTTGCTGGCCATCGGCTTCCTGAATGAGCGGCCCTCGCTCGGTCAATGGATCGGCACAGCCATCTTCCTACTGGGCGTGGTCATTTACTTCCTGCCGGCCGACTTCGGCGGCGGCGAAGTAATCGGCCTCGTGGTGGCCGTGACCGGCGTGCTGGCCAACGCCCTCTCGTCGATCCTCGGCCGGGACGTCAACAGGCGCCGCGATCTGAGCCCCCTGGCGGTAACCGTGGTCACCATGGGCATCGGCGGCATGGCGTTGCTGGTCGCCAGCATCGCCGTGGAAGGCTTGCCGAGCTTAAGCCTGAATAACTGGGCCATCGTTCTCTGGCTGGCGGTAGTCAACAGCGCCCTGGCCTTCACCTTGTGGAATCACACCTTGCGCACGTTGTCGGCCATGGAATCCAGCGTCATCAACAACACCATGTTGATCCAGATCGCCATCCTGGCCTGGCTGTTCCTTGACGAGACACTGAGCGGCCGGCAGATCGTTGGCTTAATCCTGGCCGCCGTTGGCGCGCTTGTGGTACAGTTGCGTGGCCAGAACGCGACGCGTGGAGATTAATCGCCTAACTCTCCCGCAACAGCCGCTCGATCAGCGGCACGGCCGGGGCCACGCCATCCTCAGCCTGGACTTACTGGCCTAGCTCGGCGGCTCGCATTCCCACCTCCTCATTGGTTACCGCCGTCTCGATGGCCTCGGCCAGGCGATCGGGGGTCAGTTTCTGGCGCGAGATGGGCTCGGTTTGCTAAGTCATGCGCAGGACTTTGGCGCCCCGGATCTTGCTCTCTTTCATTTCCACCAGGGCTTTATTGGCGTCTGCCAGAGGATACTCCTGGAACTCAGGCCGCAGGCCGATTTCGGCGGCCAGCTCCAGGAACTCGGATACGTCGCGCCGGGCGACGTTGGCCACGCTCTTGAGCTCCTTTTCCATCCATAAGTGGCTAGGATAGTCCAGAGTCAGCAGGACTTCCTTGTCGACGTCTTCTTTGCGGATGGCGTTAATGACCAGGCGCCCGCCTGGCGCCAGGTTCTTCAGCGCTTCGACCACCGGTTTCCAGACCGGCGTGGTGTC
Organism: Chloroflexota bacterium; assembly: GCA_020353135.1. Next base: position 2,144,260 of record CP070688.1, on the reverse strand, counting down.
GATGACGGCCACCAGCGGTTCGGGCGCATATTCGGTCGTATCTCCGGCCCAGACCGCGCCCAAGGCCAGGGCGAACTCGCGTTCCTTGGGATTGCGGGCGAATACGTAGACCTGGCTCTCTGGCAAACTGTGGCGGACCATCTTGAGCACTAGGTGGCCAGATGCGCCGAATCCGGTCAAACCAAGGGCTTGCCCGTCCGACAGATTGCTCAGGCGTAGCGAGCGATAGCCGATGGCCCCGGCGCACAGCAAGGGCGCCGCTTCGGCGTCATAAAAAGCTTCGGGAATGGCGAAAGCGAAGTCGGCCGGCACGACCATGTACTCAGCATAGCCGCCGTGAACGTCGCGGCCGGTGGCCTGGAATTCGGGACACAGGTTCTCTTGTCCAGCCTGGCAGAGCTCACAGTGTCCGCAGGCGCTGTAGATCCAGGCCACGCCGACGCGGTCGCCGGCCGAAAAACGGCTCACGGCCGCGCCGACAGCTTCAACCCGGCCCACCACCTGGTGCCCGGGCACAACCGGCAACGATGGCGGCGGCGTCCGGCCCTCGATCTCGTCCAACTCCGTGTGGCACACGCCGCACGTAGAAACGCGTAGCAAGAGTTGCCCGGGTCCCGGCTTGGGGACCGGCAAATCATCCGCGTCAAGCGGCTGCCGATTCTTCGAGACATTGCTGATGCGATTCAGAACCATCGCCTTCATGAACAGTTCCTTCCGAAGCGATCAGCGACCAGCACAACTGACGGCTGACAACTGACTACTGATGGCTTTATTCATACTGCAGCGCCTTCACGATATTCAGTCTGGCCGCCTGGCGGGCCGGAAGAACGGCCGCCAAGAGGGCCATGATGAAGCCGACGACGGCCGATAATAGCACACCACTCCAGGGAAAGCTGTAGTTCGTCGGGTAGCCGAAGACATTCAGGCCCCGGACCAGGAGGTAACCAAGCCAAACGCCAGCCAAAATACCAAAGACGATGCCTATGACCGCCAGCAACAGGCTCTCGGCGGTGATGACCCGCCTCACTTGACGGCGGCTGGCGCCAACTGCGCGCAGCACACCGATTTCGCGGGTGCGCTCGATGACGTTGATGCCAAGCGTATTGGCTAGGGCGATGAGGGAGGGTGCGGCCACGAAGGCCAACATCACGTAGAAGATGGCCAGCCGACTGTAGCCTTGGCGCAATATCTGGTCGCGATATTCGCCAGGCCCAAAGACGGTTAGCGCAGGGTAGGAGCCGGCCAGGAATTCGATACGGCCCTTCAACTCCTGAGGATCGGCATCTTCTTCCCGGTCGGCCATCAGCAACAGATCGGCCGTTTCGTTGAAGTCCCGCTCGAGATTGTCCTGAGATAAAAAAACCGCGGCCGCCTGGGCATTCAAGTAATCGCTGCCGACGCCAACAACCTGGTAGGCAAACGGTCCTTCGGGCGTGTTCAGCGTCAGCACATCGCCCAATTCGGTCCCGTTTCGAGAGGCGTAAATTGTATTGGCGATTAACGTCCGGCCGCTGCCTAATTCGCGGAAAATCCGCTGAGGATCGCCGGCAGTGAAGTCCATTTCGGCCACGGCCAAATAGGAGTCTGGATCAAGGCCGATCACCTGCACATCCAAGTCATTGGCCTGCGCGGTGGTCGCGCGAAGGGTGGTTACGGCGGCGATTCCAGATATTTCACGCAAGGATCCGGCCAGTTCGACTCCGGCGCCCACATTGCCACCGCTGAGAACCTGCGACTGGGG
>CP070688.1:2136278-2142419 GCA_020353135.1 Chloroflexota bacterium | reverse complement strand
TCTTCGGTCGCCGCCAGGCCGGTCGGGACAAAGAGCCCAGTGGCAAGCGGGAAACCGTCGCTGGCCCGGGCGACACTGCCTGTTCCAAGTTGGGAGACGACCACGTCCCCCTGGAAACCGATGGCATTGAGCGGCACGGGCATGTCGTGGTAGGTGATGATCGCCTGGCCCGTGTCTGGATCCCAAACCTGCACCGCCATATCGAACCAGGATGTCAGCACGAGGTTGTGGCCGTCAGCAGCAACCGTGAAGGGCGGGATGAGATCTGAGGCGCCGAGCATGTTGCGCTCGAGCGCCATCGGCCGGCCCGTACGCCCGTCGAACTCGCGCAACGTAAAGACGTCGGCAATATAGACCGATTCGCGGCCCTGGAGACCTGGCAATACGGCGACACCACCAGGCGCGATGATCCCGCTCTTGCTAATCGTGCGCGGGATTCCACTGGGCAGTATCTTCTGGATCGAACCGTCCTGGGCGTGAGAAATGAATAGCTGATCTAAAGAGTCAAAGGCCAGGTTATCCAGGCCGGGCGTCAGTTGAGCGATGGTTTGTCTTGCCCCTGTGGCCAGGTCGACGCGCAGTACCTCTCCGGTAAGATGGTCGATCGTGTGCAGCCGGTCGCTGGAGTCGAATTTCACGGCGGCCGGAATGCCGAAGCCGCCAGCTTCCTCTTGTATATCACAATCTGCCCACGGATCATCCGTACCTTCGCAGGAGTCGACATCGATGCTGATTATCCGGCCCTGTGTCCAGATGGGACCGTACAGGCGGTCGTCCGGCCCCCAGTCCATCCCGTTCAGGAAGCCTAACGGCAGTGGGTTCTCAGCGGTAGCCACGACAATCGGGCGCGGCGGGTTAACCAGCGCTGGATCGAGCTCGTACAGCCCATCGCCCAGGAAGTCCAAGGCGACGAAAAGGCGACCATCGTCGGAGAAGGTGATTGGGTTGACGCCAGGGGCCACGAACTGGCTGTTGAAGACGCCATCCGGCGTGAGCCGGCCTACGTCACCGGTGAGAATCGAGGTCCAGTAAAGGGAACCATCGGGCCCGAAGGCGAGGTCGTCGGGGCCCTCAACACCGAGCTCAGGGCCAAGCGAGGCAATGATCTTGCCTGTATTGGGCTCCATGACCAGGATCTCGCGGCCGACTACGCTAGCAACGTGCAACCGGTCGTGAGCGTCGAACATGATGCCGTTGGCGCCGTGGATGGCTGCTCCGCGCACGAGCACCTTACCTCCTGGCGGAGGAGGCCCTATGGCGGCCGCCCCTGGTGCCAAAGCGGCCGCAAGCATCAGCAGTAGAATAGCCAGAATGACCAAACGTAATTTGGAAATTTGCCACTTGATATTCATGTTGTGTCTCCTTTCTGCGTACCGAGTTGGTGGAATCTATCCACCCCCATTCAACAACGGAACTTCACGCTAAAGACGGATTCGAGCCACCGGCCGGCCGGTGAACGGAGCAGGCGAGCTGCGGCCGGCGCGATAAAAGGCGGGATGAGGCAACAAGCGTCCATGAGCCCAATGGATTGGATCGAAGATTTGGCTTTATGATTAAGATGAGCGAAACCTTGGCAACTGGTCGTCATTGGCTCAAATGGCAGGGAGTTAGGGCAAATGGTGCTCCACACTTAGCTCCGTTACAGTTCAATCATACAATAGAAATGCCCGAATACGGGCGATAAATGGTTAAGAGCCGGTTAGAAAATTAGCAAGACGCCATCCTGGCGCCTTATGTCAACCGGCCGCACCCCCTTGCGACGCCGTACAGTCGATTTGCGAATCGGCGACGAGATCGCATCTCGTCCTGCTCATTCCATCCGGCCGCCGGAATTCTGATTCTACTCGCGTTTAGATATTTACTTTCTACAGACAGGTATCTGTCGCGCGGCCGCCGCCAAGCCCTAGTTGCAACATCCGCGGCCGCAGAGTTAGCCGGCCCTGGCTAGAGGAACCAGGCGCCAGAGAGACAGATGCCCCGGGTGGGGGTCAGATTTTTAGGATGGGTAATATACAGCAGAACAGGGAGATATTTCGAAATGGAAACCAGAATCAATATCAACACGGCGCCAGTCGAGGAATTGATGAAGTTGGCCGGCATCGGCGAGGTACTGGCTGAGCGCATCGTCGAATACCGGACCACCGTCGGCCGCTTTCGCACCGTAGGCGAATTGGCGGCCGTCTCCGGCATCACCGACCAGATGGTCGCCGATATCGCCGACAGCATCACCGTGGGCGATGCCGGTGACGACGAGGAGAATCCACCTCTGGTCATAGCCGTCCACCTACAGAATCAGGCCAGCCACCCCTATACCGGTCATCGCCTGATGGTTCATTTCACCAAGCGCGAGAGTTTGCCGGCCGGGGACGACGAGCCGCCGGAGATCGTCCTTTGCAATGTCGAAGTGGCGGCCGAGCTGAGCGACGACGGGCGGGCCACCGTGACCCTGCCGAGTCGCGACCAATTGCAGGGTGAGGCGCGTTTCCGTATTCTCGCGCCAGACGGGGAGACTCTGCGCATCCTGACCGTACCGGTCGATAACCTCAGCTCGGAAATGATCTTCGACGTCGAGCCGAGGCTGTTCTTCGACATCGAACCCAGTGACGACCCGGCCTTTGGCGCGCCGAACAAGATCCGCGGCCGGGTGATCGACGCCAGCGGCCGGATGCGCATCAAGGATAAACAAGTGGTCATCTGGGGGGCGACGGCCGATGATCCGGACGAAGACGACTTCCGGGCCTTAATCGTGGCCCAGACCGATGACTCCGGCTACTTCTCCGGCCCTTACCCGGTCGGCTCCTTCACGGCCGCTTTCGGCGCAATCGCCATCGGCGACGGCTTCGAAGTGACCATCCACCTGGAAGAAGACAATTCCTTCCCGGCCATGGTGCTGCTGGTGTTGGATGAGCTGACACCGGAAGAGATCGAAGAGGATTGTGGTTGCAGCCCGGCCGTCGTGCCCCGTCTGCCTGACGGCGAGGACCTGGTCCAACCCGACGGCACCTTCAGCGATGACATCGGCGCCCGCAGATGCGTGGACTTCACGAAACCCAATCGGGTGCTGGAAGAGTTCGGCTACAGCTACGCTCTGCGTACCACCGAGCCGGAAATCAGGGGCCTGACACTTGAAGAACCGGACAAGATTTCCGTTGGCCAGATATTGAAGCTTTTCCCCAGTGATAGGCTGACAGGGATCTTCGCCCAGGTGGACCGGCCGGCGGTTGAGGTCGAGGCGGCCGCTGCACGGCCAGCCGCGGTCGTCGATTCCGGCCCGCCTCAGCTCTTGACCCAGAACATCGACGCCCGTATTCTGAAGACCCTGGCCAAAGACCCCGACGCCTTTTCGGCCACCAGCCTGGTTACGGCCGCCAATCTAACGGCCCGCGACAACCTGGTGCGGGGCATCAACAAGGTGCTCAAGTGCGCCCCGGCCCGTACCCGGCTCGATTGCGACAGCCCGGTCGATTGGGATGACGAGCCGACCATCTACCAGGCCTGCACCATCGCCCACGGCCACATGTTGCGCTTCAAACAAGAATGGGTGGCCGACGGCTATTCCATGGGCGACCTGCTATACAGCCTGCCGCTGGCCCCGGCGCAAAAGAAACAGATCGCCATCGTCGAATGGGAGCGGACCGAGACCGCGGCCCGCACCGAATCGCTCATCGAGCGAGAGCAGCTGGCGGCCAGCCTGAGCCGCGACCGCGACATCAACGAAGTGGTCAGCGCCACCCTGACCGAGAGCGTCCGCGGCGGGTCTACTGCCCGCACCGGTGCCTTCGGCGGCGGGCTGGGCATCGGCGCCATCCTGGGGCCAGTCGGCGGCTTGCTGGGTATCGGCGGCGGCACGAGCAAGGCCAGCTCTAGCGCCTGGCAGGATTCTTCTCGCCGCACGGCGGCCAGCAGCCTGCAGCAACTGCGCGACCGCACCGCCCAGGCGGCATCATCACTGCGCAGCCAGCGTTCTACGGTCGTCCAGACCGTGCGCCAGGGCGAGCGCTTGCGGACAGAGACCGAGTCGGTGGCCAACTACAACCACTGCCACGCCATCACCGTCCAGTATTTCGAAGTGCTGCGCCATCTACTGGTGCGCCAGCGGCTGGTGGACGTGCAAGAGTGCCTGTTCGTGCCTTTGCTGATGAGCCGCTTCAATCGTGATAAGGCGCTGCGCTGGCGCGACGCATTACGAAATGCCGTCATCAGTCGCCGACTGCGGCGCGGTTTCGGGGCCATGGAGCGGATCGAGAACAATTACGAGGGCAGCGACCTGCCCACCGGCGCGTACGCCGACGAAACGCTGGAGCATCTCGACGGTTACCTGCACTTGCGCTTCAAGCTGGCCCGGCCGCGGGACAACGAAGACGGCTTCAACGAATTCGCCTGGAATTGGTCCGGCCTGCTCTTGCCCTGGATCGACCCGGAGGAGTTTCACAGCCGCCACCTGGAGGGCCAGGAGGCCCAGGATGAGGCTTTCATCAAGGAACTCGGGCCGACCATCGCCGAGAATTTCGTCCAGTTGCTGCGTTTCTACGCCGTCGACAGCAACGACGCCGAGACCGAGTTGCCCATCGACCCGACGCTGGCGTCCGATTTCCGCAACAATCGCCGCCTGTATGTCTCGCTGCGGTTGGACGGCGCCCTGCCGGCCCTGGCCCGCAAGGATATCAAGTACATCAAGATCAGTTACAAGGCGCCGGATGACAAGAATCTGTCCGAGTACCTGCCGCTGAACTCCAAGGTGATCGTCGAGTCGGGCCGAATGAGTTACCGGACCGAATTCGCCAGCGGGCACCTGTTCCGCGACTCGCGCATCGTCAACGACCTGACCGGCGCTGATGACGTACGCATCTACACGCCGCTCAGTCGCCAGGAGCAGCGCAAGCCCCGCGAAGAGGACAAGGAACTGTCGCGGCAGCTGCTAGACCATCTCAACGAGAACCTGGAGCGCTACCATCACGCTATCTGGTGGCAGATGAGTGACGATCGGCGCTACATGCTGCTGGACGGCTTTGAAGCGCCCAATAGCGGCGGCCGCAGCGTGGCCTCGGTGGTCGAGAATGAGCTGATCGGCATCGCCGGCAACAGCCTGATCATGCCGGTGGCCCGCGGCTTCCACCTCGACCCAACTTACAACCAGGATGTCGAGAATCCCGTCGACCTGCTGGAGCATTACCAGCCCAATACGCCCATCGAACCGATTCGCATCGCCCTGCCGACCAAGGGCGTCTACGCCGAAGCGGTGATGGGCGCTTGCAACAGCTGCGAGGTGATGGAAGAGGATCGCTTCTGGCGCTGGGAGCAGTCGCCGATACCGGATTCGCCAACGGCTATTCTGCCGGTCAGCACGGACACGCGCCGGGCCGAGCCGCCTTCGTTGGAGGCCAAGGACTTCCCGGCCCCCATCGTGGCCATGCAGCAGGCGCCGGCCGCGCCCGATCCAACCGGGCTGTCGGCCGCGCTACAGCTGCTGGGCCAGGCTGACCTGTTCCGCGACATCACTGGCCTGACCGAAAATCAGAAGAACGCCCTGGCTTCGCTGCAGGCGGCGCTGAACACGGCCGGCCAGTTCGGCCAAGCGGCCGGCGGTCTGGCCACCACCGGGGCCCAGATCCAGGCCCGAGAGCGAATGTTTAAGGCGGTCAGGAACGCTTTGGAAGACGAGCTGATCGACTCCGGCCAGGCCTCGGAGCTGTTCGAGAAGATCATCCTGGGCACTGATAAGGCCAAGGGCAAGGAACCGGCCAAGACCGAGAAGAAGAAGGAAAGCGCTGAGAAGAAACTGGAAGCGATCAAGAAGGCCCTCGAGGACGGGCAGATCGACACGTCCGACCAAAAGGACCTGTCCAAGCGGACGCTGCGCCAGCTGATCGACGACGGCCAGGCGCCCATGAGCGGCGCCAACCTGGAAGGGCTGGCCGAAGCAGCCGGCGACGCCGGGGTTAACCTGTCGCAGCTGAAGCCTTCAGGCGAGATGATCGAGGCCAAGAGCTTCCCTGACGTGATGCCCGGCAGCAGCAATCCGGGCGGCCTGCAGCTCGTCTCGGGCGGCGACGTGAGCCCCAGCCCGGCCATCGCCAAACCGTTGGCTGCGGCCGAGCGAAAGTTCCAGCAACGAACATCCGCCTTGCGAACCGGCGCAGT
>CP070688.1:2127688-2136178 GCA_020353135.1 Chloroflexota bacterium | reverse complement strand
CTGAAGACCTGGTTACGGAAGCTCCACGGGTCCCAGTTGCCCGGGTCAATCACCCCTGGTGGGAAGAAAGGCGAGCCTTCCTGGACCATGTCCGGCTCATTCTTCCAGCCGCCGACCACGGCGTTCAGTTTCAAGAACTCCTCCGGCGTGATCTGGCCCGTCGCTACGGCGCTCAGACCATATTGCACGCCGACATTGTCCCAGAAATTGCGAGCAAACCCATCTTCGGCCACACCGTACACGTTGACCAGGTCGCCGAAGTGCGACCATTCGATGTTGGCCACCGCCGACAGCGGCACATACAACTCCTGCCCTTCAGCATAACCATAGTTCGGGTTGAGGGCCAACGGCGAAAGACCGCGCCAGCCGTTGATGCACTCGCTGTTGCCAAGACTCTGAGTATAGGGGTTGAATACCGAATTACTGGCATTCATCCCCTCCAGCAAGGTCCGGTTCGGCCAATCTTGCCACCGGGAATTGCCTACGTCGAGGACGTCCATGTAGAACTCCAGCAATTCACAGTCGCCCACGTGAATGGCCTGGGTGACCATGTCCGGGTACGAATACTGGGGAATGGCCGCGTCGATCAGGCCTTTGTGGTTCTGGCCGTAGATGTATTGCTGGATAGCGCCGCCGGAGCCGCCGACGCCAACCGTGTAGACCGGTTCGTCGTACAGCTCGACGAAGCGCTCCTTGACCATCAAGGCTGTCTCGCCGCCCAGCACCAGGTTGTAATGGGTGCCGCTCTTGGTGCCGGTCGAGTAGACCACGCCGTAGCCGTTGGACAGGCCATAGTCAAATAACATCCGGCTGCCGCTAGGGTCGCCCTGATCATGGCCGATAGCCACTCCGCCCTGGAAGTAATAGATGAGCTTGCCGTTCCAGGCAGAGCGACTGAGGTCATCCGGCCCGCCGTCGTCCGGGGCCAACATGGCGATGCTGTAAATGAAACGGTTGATAGTGCCCCGCTCCCAGCGGACGATGTAATCAACGGTCAGGCCATCCATGGTCGTCGTCTGGGCCATGTCATCCGGCCGCTCACCGCCAGGCGTATAGGGCCTGAAGCCGCCGCTTGTGGACTTGTAGACGAATTCAACCTTTGTTTCGGCCGAACAGTTGGTACTGTAGCCGATCACCTCGTCGGTCGGCTGGCCATTCCCATCCACGGCGAAGACCGTGAAGCCATAGCTATCATTGTCGACCAGCGGCTGGCCCAGGCCATGGCGCTGCACCGTGCATATGAACGGATGCTGGTGCGGTCCGGAAAACATGGGACCGGTGATAGGATAGTTGGTCAGGGTCAGTGTCACCGGCTGTGGGCGACCTTTGCCTTTCCCATTGGGCAATACTTGCACCTCGTTATCGCCTAGCGCCAGATCGTCGACCACCCCGGTTAGCGTCCGCGTGTCAGGCATGACCGAAAAATGGTCGGTCATATCCTGGCCGTTGACCAGGACCGTTACCTGGTGCAAGGGCACTGTTCGGGGCACGTCAATGTGTAAACGGGCGTCGCCGCCGGTTACCTGGTCGGCCGCACTGGAAACCACTTCCATATCGAAGGCCGGCCGATCGCCATCGGGAACGCCGGAGTTGGCCGCCGCCGGGGCCACCAGTAATAAGATCAACGTACAGACGGCCAGGGCCAGCAGGACCGGCCGGGCCTTACCACGACTCGATTTCTTCTCTACCATGTCTATATCCTCCGCCAATTGACACCACGCCACCTACACAATACGACTTGCGGTGCGGCGTCAGCTCTGGCCCGCTGCGCCGCCCGGCACAACAATGCTCCTCCCCAGCACCTGAATCGGCAACGCCGAAGGGTGCAACCTCCTGCCTTGATTACAATAAGCCCTGAGATACGATTTGTCAATAGGGTCACGAGCTTAAGGAAGGCACATTAGCTGGAGGTGCAACGCTTGAGGTCGACGATAGCCCAGAATGGAACCTGGCTTTGCTGGTGATGCCGGCATTTTCTGGATGAACTAATGCTGCCTTCTTAACGGCTCTTACTCGCCTCCCGAGACGAACACTATCATGGAACTGTGGGTCACGTCGCCATGCCACTCCGTCGCCCCGGCGATGGCCGTTATCGGCTCGAAATATCTGGCCACTTCATCGAAGTCTGCGTACTCGCTCGGGTCCATACCCTCACGAACGGCGCCTATCAGCCCAGAGGCATTCACGTAATAGACCGGGGTCATTTTTCGCGGAAATGCATCCCATGTCTCCTGATATCGTTTGCTGTCGGCTAGCGACGGTCCATCAGAGAATACAGCGGCCGTAGCGCCGGCATCGGTGCTTACAAAGAGGTAGTTGTTACCTATACCGAAGCTCAACAACGGCTGCCCTTGAGGATCTTCACGCAAGGTAAACGTCTCAAACTCGCCGTCGGCCGCCAGTTCTACAAAGACCAGCTGTTGTTCCAGATAATCGCTGAGAAGTCTCAGATTGGCGGATAAGGCCTCTGGCTCGCTGGTTTGGGCGAGTAGGACGAGGTTCAGGTCTATGTCCAGCTCGCGCGACAGCAGGCCCTGCGCTCCGGGTACCACGCCAATGGCCCATTCTCCGTCCAGGAGCGGAAATAGATGCGTGTCAGGGTTGATGCCGAACTCATCGGCAAACATTTCCATTGACTCGTCGAGGTCACCCTGCCCTAGTGAATCGCTAATAGCGTTGCGTATCGTCAGCCATTGCAAATCGGGCCGTTGGCCAGCTAGGTACACCACCGTCGAATCTGGAAACATTTCGTCGGTAACAGTTTCGACGGCGACCGCGTCCAGCATTGATTGCCCCTCGACCTCAATATCTGGTCGTTCGACAATATTGGCCGTGTCGAACTGCAGACCATCCTTGGTTATGCGTAGGCTGGAAGCTGCCGAGCCCGTCCCGAGACCTGCGAATTCGCTCGGACTCAGGCCCAAGATATACCCTTCCTGCAGAGTCTCGTAGAGACTCTTCGCGGCAAACACGGTAATAGCCCTATCATCCGGTAACTGGTCCGCCAAGACTTTGTAATCCTCGCCATCTGCCAACGAGTCACCTTCTTTGGCTGCGATACTAGCCTTAATCGTGTCAGTATTGGCTCCGAACACGACAAGCTCATCGTGACGAGCCATCGCAATACCATCCGTGTTTTCAGGGACATCCAATTCATAGACGGTTACATCATTGTAAGCGGTCGTGTCGAAGTCATAGCCGGTCTCTTCTTCAATTGCGTCGCGCAACTTCACTGAGAATGCATCGGCCGCTTTCTCGTTGCGCGTCGCTATCACAAGCGACCACTTGAGGCCCTCAAGACTGCCGAACTCATCCATCTCTAAATCGGTGACGCCAAAGCCGCCATAACGACCGAGCCAAGGCAAAATGTCGTCGCTGATGGTGAAACCATACTCCTCCAGCATTTCTATGTCCAGCGAATCTAACCCGGCGTCGAAATCAGGCACATCGGGCTCTTCGGCGGCAGCCAGGAATGGATCGACAATCCGGCCGATCTTTTCGGGAGTTAGTTCCAGTAAATCCAAGCCCACAAAGAGGCTGGTATCGGGCGGCATTGCCGCCGCAGCATCGTCTGCCCCGCCGAACAGTTGGTCAAGCAAATTCCAGCCAAGTGGATCGATAACAATAAGGCCTCCGACCAACAACACAAGACAGCCCGCAATTGCCACAGCAGCGACGATAATGCCGGACAATACGGCTCCCGAGCGACTAATGGACCTCTTCTCTTCTACAGGATGTTCGTTCATTTTTACCCCACCGGCTCGTCCCAATACCAGCAGATCATTCGTCTGGGTATTTGGGAAGAAATAACAATTCTTCGTATGACTCTATTACAGTTTAGCATGACCTGAGTGCAGATGTGTGCGAAACCTTGGCAGATTTGTGCGACCTTGTGCGCTGCGGGGGCTTGCACGATTAGGCATCTTGCCCCGGGGATTGTAGAATGCGGCCAGACTTAAGGAGGTTGGCGCTTGAGCGAAAGAGCACAAGACGAGTTTGTCAAAGCGGCCGGCGGGCTTATCTGGCGCAAGCGGCAGCGCGGCTGGCAGATCCTGGCCGTTCACCGGGCGCGCTACGATGACTGGTCCTTGCCCAAGGGTAAACTGGAATCGGGCGAGACCTGGCAGGAGGCCGCCGAGCGCGAAGTCACGGAAGAAACGGGTCTTACCGTCACTTTTTTAGACTTCGCCGGGGCGACGACTTATTATCACGGCCGCCGGCCGAAAGTTGTCCTTTTCTGGAATACGACCGTCTCTGGCGAAACCGATTCCGGCCAAGATAGCTCTGGCGAACAATCGCCAGAAGTGGACGAAATGAAGTGGCTAGACGCCGACCAGGCCGCTGAGAGGCTAAGCTATCCGGCCGAGCGTGCCCTGGTGGCCGAGAACTGGCCCGATTAGAACTGGCAGACGTCAACCTGACTACCAATGAGTGTCCGGTCAGAGTTGGGTCTCTCAGCTTCACAATGTCGTCACAATGTTTTACAATCGGCCCGTGGATGTCGTCAGCGTCGTAAGACGCCCGTTTGTCTTAGGCCTGGCCTTTGTTTTGCTGCTGGTCGCTTGCTCCCGGGATCCAGGAACGCCGGAGATCGTGCCATCACTGGTGCCCCTGGCAACGGTGACGGCCCAGATGGCGGCGGCTGCGGCAACAGCGGAAGTGGATTCAACAGCGGTTGAGTCGACTCCGGACGATCCTGACCCAACGGCCACGGCTACTCCTCCGCCCACAGAAACAGTGGCGCCCCAAACGTTGACCGTCAATGACCAGCAGCTGCACGAAGACGGCCGGTTGACCATCGCCCGGGTGGAGACCAGCCAGCCAGGCTGGGTAGTTGTCAATAAGGATGAGGACGGCGATATCGGCGAAATCATGGGCTATGTGGAGGTCGCCGCAGGCGTGATCGAAGACCTGGTCATCGAAATCGATCCTTTGGTTGCCACCCCACAACTTTACGCCGTGTTGCATGCGGACGAGGGCGAGCCCGGACTCTTCGAATTTCCGGGCCCTGACAGCCCGATACAGGTCGATTCGTCAGCCGTGGCCAGCGACTTCATGGTTGAGATCAGCGTTCGCTTGCCGTCTCTGGTGGTCTCCGATCAAATCATGGCTGAAGACGAAACGATCATCATCGATGCGGTCGTCGCCACCAAGCCGAGTTGGATCGCCTTACACATGGACGAAGAAGGCGAACCAGGCCAAATGCTAGGCTTTTTGCCGGTGGAAACCGGCGAGACGGCGAACCTTTCGATGGTTCTCAACTGGCGACGGGCTTCGCCCATTCTCCATGCGGTCCTCTACGAGGATGCCGGCGAGAGCAATGTCTACGAAGACCCCGAGATTGACGCGCCGGTTGAGGTTGACGGCCGGCCGATAGCCGGGAGCTTTTTGGTAACCATGCCGCCTGATATTTTTGTGCTCGATCAGCCGGTGGTCGACGGCGAGATCGTCGTCGAGCAGGTGATCAGCTACGGGCCGGGCTGGATCGTCGTCTATCACGATGTCGAAGGAAATCTAGGCAATATCATCGGTTGGGCCGCCCTGGAGGATGGTTTCAATCGAGACATTCGTTTCCCAATCGTCGAGTCGGCGGTCACGCCGGTGTTACATGCCATGATCCACCAGGATCTGGAAGAGGTCGGCGAGTTTGGCTTTCCGCGGACCGACCCGCCCGTAACCTACCGGGAAAGAGTGCCAAATCCGGTTACATTTCGCACTGACGGCGGCAACTATCTCGTCGTTATGGATCAGACGCTTTCGGCCAGCGATACAATTACCGTACCGTTGGTAGTCGTCGACCAGGACGCTTTCGTCGTCTTGAGGGCCGAGGAAGACGACCAGCCGGCTGACATCGTCGGCACCAGATGGTTGCCGGCCGGCGTCAATCGCTACGTGAGCGTAGAGTTGGATCCGGAAGGGGCGACAGATACCCTTTACGCCGAATTGTTCTTGGATGCCAACTCTGACCAGGAACTCGACTACCCTGACGGCCTGGATATTCCCATGCAGCGCAATCGGGCGATCATTCAGGCGCACTTCGCCCTGCTAACTCCAGACGAGGATTGACGATATGGGCGACTGGTATCGACGATTCCTGGCCTCAAAAGAGAGGTGTGCGAATATGAGAAACCGGCTGGCGAGTGCGCTGGCAGGCAGGCGCGGCTTAGCGGCTGCATTCAGTATCACGCTGCTGACTATTCTGCTGCTCGGTTGCCAGCCGGCCGGTCGAGCGACGCCCCAGCCAACGCTCACCCGCGTGCCGGCGACGCCAATCCGATCGTTGATCCAGACCCTCAATCCAATCGCCAGCAGCACGGCCGCGGCGGCGACCCAGGAGGCGCCGATCGCCACCCAGCCGCCGCCCACGGCTACATCGCCAGCGCCAACCCCCGAACCCGGACCCACGGCAACGGCAACGCCGGTCGCCCAACCACCCTTCCACACCATCGAGGCGGGTGATTCGCTCCTGGGTATCGCCGAGCAATTTGGCGTTTCCTTGAACGCATTGCTGATCGCCAATGGCTTTGGCAGCGCCGACCAACTGCCCCTGGTGGTTGGCAACGAACTGCAGATCCCCCTCTGTGAGGCACACCAGATCGTAACCGGCAATACGCTGGCCGGGATCGCCCAATTGTGCGGGCTCACCCTGGATGACCTGGTCACCGCCAACATAGTGGCCCTGGCCGCGCTGCCCACTCTAGACTCCGTTCCGCTCGGTTTCGTGCTGGCCATCCCGCCGACCAGCAGTGCCCCAGAAGATCTTGACTGCAACGCCCGGCCGGCTCGCGAACAGGTCATTGAGTATCAACCGGGGACAGGCGAAGGAGTCTTCTGCCTGGCCCAGAAGTTCGGCGTCTCGACGGCCGCTATTGTCCAGAGTAATGTCGGCCGGCTAACAGGCGGCGAATCCTACGGACAAACATCGTTATTGATCCCGCCAATTGAGGGGGTCTTATATGTGGCTACGGCCGATGATCTGACCAGCGGGGCGGAAGTCGCCGACCTGGCCGAATGGTATGAAGTGGAAATAGATGCCGTCACCGACTGGAATGGCAACCCGGTGGGCGGGCCGTTGCGCGAGGGGCAGCAACTACTGATCTCCGGCGCCAACTTGAATTTTGGTCCCTTCCAGTCACGGCCGCCGCAAGGCGAGCCGTCCTCCTAAGAAGAAATCATTTCCCCGGAAACTCGATCTGGTCGGCATGCGGCCGCTTTCCAATTACCTTTGCTGACCGTCACAGTTTCCGGGGAAATCTACCTACTGGTCCTAGCGCCAAAACTCCCTCACCAGGCCGATCATATCGCCCAGCACCCCGGCGGCAGTCATCTCGACTCCGGCGCCTTTGCCACCTATCAGCAGCCGTTCATCGTCATAATGCTCGGTGCGGAAGCTAACGTATTTGAGACTGGCCAGGGCGCTTCCCCGCGGTACCGCGTTGAGGCCGACTGAGCCGCCCTCGGCCGTTACCCGGGCCACGTAGCGCAAAACCATGTCGTTCGCTAGCGCTGCCTGGACGCGATCTTGCAGCGATCCATCCATGGCCACTGCGGCCTGCATGAACTCGGGCACAGAAAGATGGGACAAAGACGGATGATAAAGGGTCTCCACGACAATATCCTCGTCCTTCAGCGGCCAGCCGGCCAAACGGCCGAGGATCATGATCTTTCGCTTGACATCCTGCCCGCCCAGATCGTCTCTCGGATCTGGCTCGGTAAAGCCTGAAGCCTTGGCTTCGGCCAGGGCTTGGGAAAAAGGTGCGCCCTCGTCTAGTCGGCCGCAAATGAAACCTAAGGTGCCACTGAGCTGACCCTCGATCTCGTGTACAGGATCGTTGGTATCGCGCAGGGTGCGTAACGTGGCGATCACCGGTTGCCCTCCGCCAACTGTGGCCTCGAAGCGCAATGCGGGCTGACCGAAGTAGCGCCTGGCAAACTGCCAAGGCCCGGCCAGTGGCTTCTTATTGGCCAGGACAACCGCGCATCCACCCTCGAGGGCGCGGTCGATCATCGGCTCCATGCCCTCGGCCGCGGTGACGTCGACAATAAGGCCATCACCTAGCCCGGCGCTCGAAAATTGTCCCAGGACCTCGAGGTTATCGGGCCGTTGTTCCGCCAGGGCTTCGCCGGCCGACTTCGTGGCTATGATCTGCTCAAGTTGCTCATCGTTTAGGCCGGCCGGTTGCCACGCCCAACCTTTGCTATCCAGGACGGCGACGACGTCGAAGTGGCATTGATTGCGGCCCGCGACGGCTTTTCGTGAGGCAATGATCTGGCGCATTAAGTCGCGGCCGACCCCGCCCGTGCCGAAAATGATCACCGGAATACGCTTCATGGGTCCGCTCCTAAAAAATCAGAGACCCCGCTCCAGACGGAACAGGGTCTCTGACGATGCACCGTAGCACTAACTCTTCCGAAGAGGAGGCAGTGCTACGGTGCGTTTAGATAAGTAACTATCCATAAGCACCACCTCCTTACTACAAGGATAGCAGT
>CP070688.1:2122859-2127588 GCA_020353135.1 Chloroflexota bacterium | reverse complement strand
TGCTGCCTCGGCCGCAAATGGCCTGCTGCTGGCCGATGAGTCTGCGCCAATAAAACCATTACTTGGTGAGCCTCCTGGGTTCTTCGGCACTTCTTTGAACGGCCCAAAGCCCTCTGTCATTGAACAGCCGGCGATAGCTGCTGTCGAATATGACTTCTTCGTTTACTTGCCCACCGTTGATAGTGCGCTGCTTTGCGCCTCGGCTAAGCAGGAAGAAGAAATCGCCTCGCTGGCACGCAGCCACCCTGGTCAAGGGCGCCCAACGATGGATTGTCACCCTATACTGGCTCAGGTGGCCCGCGAACGGGCTTTGGACATGGGTGTTCGGGACTACTTCAGTCACGTTAACCCGGATGGCTATGGGCCGAACTACCTGGTCCGGCAGGCAGGGTACGAGTTGCCTTCCTGGTGGGGGACCGACCCAGAACTAAACAACATCGAATCGATTGCCGCTGGGTATCAAACGGCCGCAGATGCCTGGAACGGCTGGCTGAATTCGCCGGCGCACCGAAGGCACGTGCTGGGAGAGATTGACTTCTTTGCCGAACAAACCAACTATGGTATTGGTTACGCTTTCGTGCCCGGCAGCAAGTATGGTCACTATTGGGTCTTCATATCGGCCCCTTCTGAGGAATAATCACCTCCGCGACCGTTTCCAATCTTTTTCCCTTATAATGTCTGGGTGACAGAAGGGCTCCTGCAGACAAAGCTGTTTATTCCACCGGTACGGCCAAACCTGGTCCCCCGGCCGCGCCTCATCGAGCGTCTCAATCAAGGTTTGCAACTCGGTCACAGATTAAGCCTCATCTCCGCCCCGGCCGGCTTCGGCAAAACCACCCTGGCCGCGGAATGGCTTTCCGGCTTAACCCAGACAGACGCTATCACCCGCTCACCCGCTCACCCCCACACCCCCACACCCCTACACCCTAACACCCGCTCACACACCGCCTGGCTTTCCCTGGACGAACGCGACAACGACCTAACTCGCTTCCTGGCCTACTTCGTCGCTGCTTTGCAGACTATAAAGGCGGGCATTGGCGAAGGGGTGTTGGGAATGGTCCAGTCCCCTCAGCCGCCGCCGACTGACTCAGTTCTGACAGCCTTGCTCAACGATATCGTCGCTATCCCGGAGGATTTTGTCCTCGTCCTTGACGACTACCACCTCATAGAGTCTAGGCCGGTCGGCGCGTCGACATCCGGCGACACGTTGAGCAACGTAGATGAGACCCTCGCCTTTCTGCTCGAGCATCAACCGCCACGTATGCACCTGGTCATTGCCACCCGCGAGGATCCAAATTTACCTCTGGCCCGGTTACGTGTCCGCGGCCAACTGACCGAACTGCGGGCCGCCGATTTGCGTTTTACCAGCGCTGAAGCGGCCGGATTTCTTAACCGGGCGATGGGTTTGGACCTATCGGCCGAAGAGATAGCCGCCCTGGAAACCCGCACCGAGGGCTGGATTGCCGGCCTGCAAATGGCCGCCCTCTCAATGCAGGGACGGGACGACACGGCCGCTTTTATCCAGGCTTTCGCCGGCAGCCACCATTTCGTGTTCGACTACCTGGTCGGAGAGGTCTTGGGGCGCCAGCCCGAACATGTCCGCAGCTTCCTATTGCAGACCTCCATTCTCGACCGGTTGAGTGGGCCACTGTGCGATGCTGTGCGGTTTGGTTTTGCCAAATCGGTGAGCAGTTCCAGCAGAACTGCCCTTGCCGGGCAGCAAGATGGCGCAGGGACGTTGGGGGCCCTGGAGCGAGATAACCTGTTTGTCGTTCCGCTCGACGACAAACGTCAATGGTATCGCTATCACCATCTCTTCGCCGATGTTCTACAAGCGCGCTTGCTGGAGGAAATGCCCGATCAGGTATCAACCTTGCATGGGCGGGCGAGCGAGTGGTACGAGCAGAACGGTTCGCCGGCCGATTCGATCCGCCACGCGCTGGCCGCCAGGGATTTCGAGCGCGCGGCCGGCTTGGTCGAGCTGGCCTGGCCGGAAATGGATTGGAGTTTCCAGTCCGACGCCTGGCTTGGCTGGGTGAAGGCCCTGCCCGACGATCTGGTCCGCGCCAGGCCCGTGCTTTCCGTCGGCTATGCCTGGGCGTTACTCAATATCGGCCAGCTGGAGGCCGGTGAGGCCCGTCTGCGGGATGCCGAGCGCTGGCTGGAGGCGACGGAAGACATGGCTGAGCGACCTGAAGCCCGGCCGGCCGGGATGATCGTAGTAGACGAAGAGCAATTCCGATCTCTGCCGGCGTCGATAGCCTCCGCCCACGTCTACTATGCCCAGGCTCTCGGCGATGCGGCCGGCACCGTGATGTACGCCCGGCAAGCGCTCGATCTCTTGCCCGAGGGGGACCATCAAGAGCGCGGAAGAGTGGCCGTGCTCCTGGGGCTCGCATATTGGGCCCGCGGAAGCCTGGAGGAAGCCCACCAATCCTTCGCCGATGCCATGGCCGATTTTCAGCTGGCCGGCAACATCGTTTACGCGATCAGTTTCACCTTCATCCTGGCCGACATCAGGCTGGTCCAAGGCCGTCTGCGCGAGGCGATAAGCACCTATGAGCGGTCATTGCGACTGGCGGCCGATCAGGGCGAGCCTGAACTGCAGGGAGCGGCATACCAGTATTTGGGTTTGAGTGAGCTGCACCGCGAGTTGGGCGATCTGGATGCCGCCAGGCAGTACATGTTGAGAAGCGAAGAGCTGGGCGATCAATCAGAAGTTTACCGGTATCGCTGGTGCCGGGCCCAGGCTCAAATAACAACAGCCCAGGGAGACCTGGACGACGCTCTTAACCTGCTCGATGAGGCAGAACGGTCGTTTGATTACAGGAACCCTATCCCCGACGTGCGACCTACAGCGGCCTTGAAGACACGGGTGTGGATCGCCCAGGGCAGGCTGACCGAAGCCATGGGTTGGGCCCACGAGCGGGGCCTGTCCGTCGACGAAGATCTCAGCTACCTGCGCGAGTTCGAGCATGCCACCCTGGCCAGACTGCTCATCGCACAGTATAGAAGCGAACGTATTGAGCGCGCCATCCACGACGGAATAGGATTACTGGAACGCCTCTTGAAAGCGGCCGAAGAAGGCGGCCGAATAGGCAGCTTTATCGAGATCCTGTTGCTGCAGGCGCTCGCCTATCATGCGCTGAGCGACATCCCCCGCGCGCTCGACGCCCTGGAACGTGCCCTGACCCTGGCCGAGCCAGAAGGCTACGTCCAAATCTTCGTCGAAGAAGGCCAGCCCATGGTGGAGCTGTTGAGAAAGATGAAGAGCGAAGCCGAAGGAATGAAGGAGTATGCCCAGAAATTACTCGATGCCTATGCAAAACAGAAGGAGATTCATCCCTCATCCTTCATCCCTCATCCTTCACTCGATCCCCTGAGTCAACGGGAACTCGAAGTACTCAGGCTGCTCGAAACCGAATTGACCGGCCCGGAAATCGCCCGCGAACTCACGATATCGCTGAACACCATGCGCACCCACACCAAGAATATCTACGGCAAACTAGGGGTGAACAACCGTCGGGCGGCCGTCCGCCGCGCCGTGGAGCTCCGTCTGTTATAACAAACACGTTGTAACGAGTACGATCACGTCAGCCCCGGCCTTGGCATCTGGTTTGATAAACTTGCCAGGGCTTTTTATCTTCCCCACGCCAGCCTGGTTAATAAATCACCACATCAATCACCACATGTGGTGATGACTCCTCACCACTCTGATCTGTATCCTTTGGTTGAAGAAAGAACGACTACGACAACGCGGAGATTCATCCGCATGAAGAGAATCTACGAGGCGTAGAGTGAGTGAAACACAGACAGCAACCGAGGCATTGATTGGCGATCATGACGAGCCCGAACTTTACGAGATTCGTCTGAAAGGACACCTCGCCGACCGGTGGGCTGGCTGGTTTGAGGGCCTGACCATCACGCTAGAAGAGAACGGCAATACCCTTTTAACCGGCCCGGTGGTCGACCAGGCCGCATTGCATGGATTGCTAAAGAAAGTGCGTGACCTGGGCATGCCATTGATTTCGGTCAATCGCGTTGAACCCAATCGGACAGATGTATCAAATTCAACTCAATAAAGCGTATCAACTTTGTTCAAAGAAAGGAGATGAATGGCAATGAATTTACAGAGAATGGGTGGTATTGCTGCCCTGTATGAGGCCGCAGCATACATAGTGGGCATGGTGGGATTTCTCACCGTAGTAGACGTAGCTGGTGTTGCCGATCCTGTTGAGCAGGTGGCCCTGATGGCCGACAATCAGGCCTTCTTGTATGCAATGCATCTGATCGTCTATGTGTTGTGGGCCATCTTTCTGGTTGTCCTGGCGCTGGCGCTCTACGAGCGCTTGAAGGCCGGCTCACGAGCAATGGCCCTGACGGCGACCGTCTTCGGCATAATCTGGGCGGCCGTGATCATTGTTGCCGGTACGATCCATAATGCTGGCATGGAAAATGTCGTCGATCTCTATGGCCAGGACCCGGCTCAAGCTGCGACCGCCTGGCTGGCGATTGACTCTGTGTTTCAAGGATTAGGCGGCAGCAATGAGGTCCTGGGTGGCATCTGGATTCTGCTGATAAGTTGGGCAGCTCTGCGGGCAGGCAAGTTTCCCAAGGCGCTGAATTACCTTGGCCTGGCGATTGGCGCGGCCGGCATCGTCTCGGTCGTCCCGGCTCTCGCCGAGTATTTTATTTACATTTTTGCACTGGGCCAGATCGTGTGGTTCGT
>CP070688.1:2113680-2122759 GCA_020353135.1 Chloroflexota bacterium | reverse complement strand
GCCCCCAGATTAGTGAGCAACCGTAGTTGTTCATACTCTCCAGGGGGATGTCGAGTTCGCGGCTCAAATAGCAGTCGTTGACTGCAAACGGGTTGTGTGTCTTGATCGCTTTCACATCCTTGAGCGACAATTGTGCCCGATCGAGAGCGCGTCGTACGGCCGGGGCATTTGCCTTGGGCATGAACCCCTTCTCGGCTCGACCTTCGGCAAACGCAAGAACTTGTATTTCCAGGTCCGAATCCTGGCTCAATTCACGGGCGCGCTCGCGCGTGGTTACGATCATGCCCGCGTTGCCATCGGCCGGATATGTTTGCCCGCCAAAGGTGACCGTTCCATCAGGCATCACCGGCTTGAGACGGGCCAAAGCCTCAGCATTTGTTGGGAAAATGCCCTCATCGCCCGTTAACGTCGCCGTCACTTTCTTTCCGGTGGGATTTATTTCGACGGGTGTGATCATGTACCGTTTCTGAAACGCGGCCTCGTCGCCCAAGGCTTGTTGATACTGGGCGAAACGAATCAGAACAGCTTGATGCTGTTCCGCGCTTGAGATGCTGTACTCTTTGGCGACGTTTTCGGCCGTTTGGATCATACTGTTTCGAGCGAAAGGATCGTGGTTAAAGTTGTCCCAAACCCAGTCCTCGGCGTCACCGCGCCCACCTGGGGCCAATGGATTAGGGTACAGCAAATGGGGACCATTTGAGGTTCGGTCGGCCGTAATGCATAGAATGACGGGCTCAATACCGTTGCCAGCTTCTACCTCATACGCAGCACTGCCGATGACTCGCGCCGATGTGGCGCATGCCTGCGAGAAGACCGGGCCGGTTATGGCTTCTGCCCCGATCATGCCGGCCAGCCACGGTGCACCGTAAAACGAGCTTCTAGCCGGCACGGTCATGCCGAAAAACAGATTTGTGAACACTTGAGGTGAGATTTTCCGATCCTCCAGCGCTTGCCGGGTGACCTCGGCGGCAAACTTGACCGGATGTAAGGTGGCGAAACTGCCCTGCCACCTGGCGAAAGGCGTACTCCAATACCCACCATATGGGATGTAAGAATTCTTAATAGCCATCACATGCTCCTAAGCCCCGGCTGTAAGACCGCCATCGATAAAGATGACTTGCCCGGTGATGTAAGAAGCTTCGTCAGAAGCCAAGAACGCGTGAACAGCGGCAATTTCCTCCGGTTCGGCCAGGCGGCGGTAAGGAATTGCCTGAATCAAACCAGCCATAATCCTGTCGGGAATAGTGGCTGTCATACGTGTACTTACAGCGCCCGGAGCAACGCAGTTGACCGCGATACTAAAACGCGCCCATTCCAGGGCTAATGTCTTGGTCAGGCCGATGACACCTGCCTTAGAAGCAGCGTAATTTGCCTGGCCAATATTACCCAGCGCCGCCACGGACGCGGTATTGACGATTCGCCCGGATTTCTGCCGGATCATCTGCGCACCTGCTATCTGGGAGCACAACCAGGTTCCTTTCAGGTTGACTTCCAAGACCGCGTCCCACCTCTCGTCTGGCATGAGGGTCATCTCGTCATCCTTATAGCGAACAGTCAGGCCATCGCGAGTTATACCTGCATTATTGACAAGGATGTCCAGACGGCCGTATTGACTGATGGCCGCGTCGACCATGCTTTGGACACTGTCACGATCAGTCACACTGCCAACTATCTGGACCACGTCCGTTCTCAGCTCCGCCACTTGCCGGTACGTTTCGTCCAGCCCTTCCTCATCCACGTCGCAAATGACGATTCTCGCCCCTTCACCGGCAAAGCGGACAGCCGTGGCGCGGCCTATTCCGCTTCCTCCACCAGTGATCAACGCCACTTTATCCTCTAGTAACATCTTGTACTCCTTTATTAGGCCCAAGAAGACATTGAACCTGCCTTCCCTGGCCCGAGTGCTATTGCGCTCTATTCCTCCGCATCAGAAGAGTCCATTCACCTTCCACCACTGCCTCGTCTCGCTGGTTCAATATGCTGGTGGCAAAGCGCACAATACCTCTATCAGGCTTGGATGTCGGGGTTTTTTCTAATACCTCCAGCTCCAGATGGACGGTATCGCCGAATTTGACCACGCCCTTGTAGCGTATGACTTGTTCTACGAGGGCGATTGTTGTGCCTTCAAAAACACCGGTCCAGTTGGCCATGCCGGTCGCCATGGCGACGGTTAGCAATCCGTGGGCGATGCGCTCGCCGAACGGTGTACGCTTCCCAAACTCCGCATCTGTGTGTAAGGGGTTAAAGTCACCCGAAAGCCCTGCAAAATTCACAACATCTGTCTCGGTGACGGTACGAGCTTGAGAAACAAAAACGGAGCCAACCTCAAACTCGTCAAATGTAAGCCCTCTGCTCATGTTCATTTCTGCCTCATTTCATCATGGTCAAACCCGCGCCGCCGTCCTCATGTCGTCAGAGATCATCGCCAAAAGATCACGGGCGAAGTCGCCTGAAAGAGGAGAGACCATCACCGCAGATCACTTCGTCAATAAACTTTTCAGTATACGAGCCTAATAGCTGGCGATAGTTGTCGAAAAGCTCACGCGCCGTAAAGCCAATCCAATCTGGACTGAGGAGCTGAGTTGGCAGGTTAGGATCCTTTAAAGGAAAGGACTGGAATTCATGCGTAAACCAGAATCGGCGCGTAAAATACTCTTCAGGCTCCAAGGGTTGCCTCTCGTCAATCTGCTTCAGGCATCCCAGATATTCAGGCTGATTGCGATCGACAAAACCTTGATATTGTTTGGTCAGTCCTTCCAGATCCCAACATCGTAGCACCAACTCCTGTACCGGGTGAGGCCCCAAATGCGCGCCGGAAAACATGTCGACGCAGGACTCCAGACTCAAGTCGGAGATAATGCTGTGCAGTTCGTTTTGCCGATTATGTGCGGTAATCCAGGCGCCTGGACCAAGGCGGCCGAACCCTAGCCAAAGTAACTTCGTGCGCAGGGCATGCCGTTTTCGTCTTTGCCGTTCGGGCAGGGAGTATAGGACCAGATGCCACGTGCCATCCCAGTCCGAGTAAATGGATTCGAAGATTCGCCGCTGGCCTTCTTCTAGAAGCAGACGCCCGCGGGGAGTAATAGAGTATTGGCTGCGGCGCCCGTGTTTGCTAGCCTTAATCCAGCCTTTTTGGCTCATCCGAGACAGGGTGGAACGCACCGCGCTTTCGTTCTGGCCTAATAACTCCATCAAGTAGATAAGGCTGCTTGTCCAGATCCTGCCTTCCCTCGGGACGACATAGTCGCCGAACAGAGTAAATATCAAGAACTGGGTTCGCACCAAAGGAGATTTGGTGGCATTGCTTCTAGCCATGTTCTAGCTCCGAAGCCCCCCTGTTTCCCGCCCCGCCTCGCGCCAGCGCCGTACGGAGGGATAGCTCGTATCCTCGAGCGATTCCCGACGCTCGTATAGCACCTCCTTCAATGGCCGTCCCCCCCAGTTTTCGAACACCGGAACTGTCACAGGATATGTCCCACTCCTTTAGTCCGTCGTCACCAAAGTGTGACATTTTCAGTATAGTCCAAAACTTTGACTTGTCAATGGACATCGTGGACATCTCACAGCAATTCAGTACTCACAAATTAGAGGACCTGCTGTTGTTCGCCGAATAACGAAATGGGATTGTCGGCTATCGTCGGGCTTGCTTTACTAGAACATATGGTCTATAATTGCCTTCGGAGCCAATATCCATGCACCCTATTCGCCAGCAGGCACCCGCCCCGACCGACCCCCGATACCTGGCCACCACTCCCCAACCCCTCGGTACAATTACCGGTACGTTCGCGGGCCGAAGCCCTGATCAAGCGGCATCAACCCGGCCGCCCTACCGCCTTCTACCTCCTACGACCTGCCCCCGCTACCCGCTATTTGCCACCTGCCTCCTGCCGCTTGCACCTCGCCTCTACCCGACCGCGAATCCGCCCGCGAGATGCACCGGAAAATCAATTACCGGGAGAATGGACTGCCTTCCAGGCCTGCCGCAGGGCTCCAACCCTGATCGAATATGGCGCAATCCCCCCGATCTCTGCGCCAGGGTGTGGCTGATTATCCCCGGGGGGTGCACTTAATAGCGTATGTTACCGTTTGCCCTTGAGGCGCTGGGCTTCGTTCAGATGGACGAAGTTGTGGCGAGTGGGCGGCATGAGTAACAGCCCAGCGATTGCCCGCCGGCCCCAGTAGTCGATCAGGCTCTGGGCTTCGGGGACCACGGCGCCTTCGTCCAGAACGCGCTGCAATCGAGCTGGGTCGACCTTCTGCTTCAGCTGCTCCGGCCGCAATTCCCCGACGATTTCTCGCGTTCGCCGGCCGACGGCCAGGCGGTAATCAAGGAGGGCTTCAACGTCGACGGCCGCGCTTAGTTGCCGCACCCATTCCTCATCCATGGCGTTGCCCGTATTGCGGACGGTGACGCCCAGTCGTTCGGGCCAATTCTCCTGGTTAAAGAGCTGCGGCTCCCCGGCGACCAACAGGTTCATGGTCACGTCCTCGATGCGGGCCATGTGCCAGAGCAGCCAGGCTACCGAATGCTCGCTATCACCTGGGATATGACGCACCTGCTCTTCGGTCATATCGTCCAGGATTTCATCGGCAAAGGACCACAGCCCACTCTGTGACATCTTCTCCGAGTGGACCATGGCGTGCTGGTCGAGGAACAGCTGAATCGCTTCCTGATGCCGGCCCGGATCTTTCAGCGATGCGCGAAGCTGGCCTTGCCGCTTGTTCCAAGCCTTGCGCTCTGTTGATGCCATACTGTCCTCCTTCAAGAGTGGCCCTCAGCTTTCAGTCTCCAGCTGACAGTTCTCAGTTTCGAGTCGCGAGTTCCCTCAAGTTCCTTTCAGTTCCCTCAGTTCCGTTCGGTTCCGTTTCGTTCCCCCTTCACAGGCTTTGCGCCGCCTTCCTCGCCGCCACCTTGCGCGGTGAGTAGTAGACGCTCATGATGGCGAAGCTGGCCGCGCTGGCCAGGCCGATCAGCCCGCCGCCATACCAGATGGCTTTGGGGCCGATGTTGTCGTTGAGCAGGCCACCCAGGATGAGCCAGAATTGTGGGCTGTATCTGTGTTGGGGGACGAATAGTCGCTTGATCATGACGGCAGCGGCCGGGAACTTGAGCGCCAGTCACGATCTTAGCCCAGGTGAAGAGCGCCGTCACCTACCGGTGGGTCAGCCACCGATAGGCGGATTAAGAGATCGTGCGCATGCCCTTGACAAAGGAGGTGCATCGGGTACTGTATAATAGTCAGCAAACCCGCCGCGCATGCCATGATGGATGCAGAAAGACGGGTGAAACCTTCATCGTTGCATACACCGAAATGGACCTGAAAACCAATCTTTCCTAATCTGTGTCAATTTGCGTTCCAATTCTTTGAAGGAGGCTTGAAATGGACGATGCTAAGGCAGCAAAACAGGAATACCAGCAAGAGTTAATGGGCAAAGAGAACGTGGTCGGCGTCGGCGTGGGTTACAAGGTCGTGGGCGGCGAGACCACGGACATACCATGCGTCATCGTCTTTGTGCAACGGAAGGTGACGGCGGAGAGTTTATCGGCCGAGCAGATGGTCCCGGCCGACGTCCAGGGGGTACCTACTGACGTCATCGAATCGGGTCCCATATTCGCCCACCAATCAAATACGGACAAGTTTCGCCCGGCGCCGGGCGGCGTGAGCATCGGCCATTACCAGATAACGGCCGGCACCCTGGGAGTCGTCGCGCGCGACAAGAGTACGGGCGAGCGATTGATCCTCAGCAACAATCACGTACTGGCCAACTCCAACGACGCCAGTCCGGGCGATCCGATCATACAACCGGGCAGCGCCGACGGCGGCACGGTGGCGGACGATCAGATTGGCACGCTGGTACGCTTTCAGCCGATAGTCTTCGGAGGAACGCCGCAGCCTCCTGGCTGTAACCTGGCCATCACCTACGCCGCAATCGGCAACTTCATCGCTCGAACGCTTGGCTCGGAGCACCGGGTGAACGCCTACCAGCCGCAGCAAGAAGTCAATCTCGTGGATGCGGCGGTGGCCCGGCCGCTTGTCGACGAGGATATTTTGGACGATATCTTGGAGATAGGCACGATCACGGGCACAGTTGAAGCGACTCCCGGCATGCCGGTTCGCAAGAGCGGCCGAACGACGGAGCTGACAACCGGCACGGTAACGGCCGTCAATACGACGGTGACAGTCGGCTACGGCGCCGGCCGGACGGCCGTGTTCGAGCAACAAATCGTCTCCGGGGCCATGTCCCAACCAGGCGATTCAGGCTCGCTGGTTGTCGACGGCGGCTCGCAACTGGCTGTTGGCCTGCTATTCGCCGGGTCCAGTTCGACGACTATCTATAGCCCTATCGACCTGGTCCAGGATTTGCTGAACGTTACTGTGGGTAGCTAGTCGCCGGCCGGTTCTGGCCAGCCGGGCAGCACGGTTACGGAGTGAAAACGATCAGGGTAAAGGGTCGCGGGGCGGAAGGCGCTGATGCCGCTATTTTGATTGGCCATAATTTCCTTCGGGTTGATCATAAGGCCGTGGCCGGTCGAAGGGCAGCCAGACCAGGTGAAAGAGCATGTGGGACAACATAGCTGCGGCCAACCCGACCTGCCAGAAAAGCAGGCCGAAAATGACGGAGGCCCACAGATTCAGCAGGATGGTGAAGCTGACGTAGCTGCGGGTGAGGCGGGCGCCGGCGGCCGCGTAGCTGGGCAGATGCACCAGGCCGAACAGGACCCCACTAATGATGATCCCGGACCACATCACCGCGCTAGTTGCCTCACCGGCTACCAGCGACAGCAGCCAGACGACGAGGGTCATTAAGCCCCAGCGGGCGATGACTTCTTCAACGATACCACCGTATAGTAACCGGCCGGCCGGGCCCAATTGCTGGCGAAGGCCCTCGCTGGCGGCTAACGACTCTGGGTCCAGGCGCGGCCGGAAGATGAGGTAATAGGCGGCCACGAAGATGATGGCCCCGGCCAGGCCCAGGGTGAAGGCAGGCAGCAACTGCTCTTGCAGGGCCGGCCAGGCGGGCGCATCAGATACCAGGGCGCTGAAGAAGGGCGCCGAGAGGCCGACCTCTGGCGCCAACGCCACTCCCACAGCGTCCAGTATGCCTATGAAGATGAGTAGCTGGACCGCTTGCAGAGGAAACAGGACCAGCCGCGAGGGGAGCGGCCGGTCCGGCTCGCCTTGCCTGGCAACCATCTTCTCAATGGTCGCCGTCAAGCGAGGCAAACTAACCAGGATGCCGGGTATACAAACCAGTATAAGAACTGCCCACAGGGCCCAATCGAACACAATTACTCCTCTAGAAACAGAACACCGATTTTCGCAGATTTACACGGATTACCAACCTCGCCAATGGTAATTGCTCGTCCAGCGCCAAACGAAGAGTGGCATTGAATTCAGCCCAAGTTACGGGCGATCTGGACCAGGAAGTTGCTTCCAGTTAAATCGGGATTGGGATGTTTCGCTCGAGCAAGAATCAAAGGCAGATGCTGAAACTGTTACGATGCAATGCGGGCAGCTAGGGCCTCAGCGTCGACGGTTTGGGCCAGCAATTCGCGGTAGTAGACGTAGTTTTCGTAAGGGATATCGGCGCGGACGCGGCCGTCAGCCAGGGGCGCGTAGCCGCCGCTAGCCAGGAGCGGCGTCACCTTTTCTTCTACCTCGCGCCGGATCATCTCCTTGTCGCCGCGCAAGGCGTCAGTGTCGATGCCGGCGATCAGGCGCAGATCGGAGCCGTATTCGCGGCGCAGCTGGCGATAATCCAGAGCATCGGAACCGACTTCGCAAGCCCAAAGGCAGTTGAAGCCCCATTTCAGAAAACTGGGCAGCAATAAACGCTCGTTGGCGTAGGTACGGGCGATGATCGTCTCCACCCCATGGCGGCGCAGCACGTCGAGGATGGGCTCATAGCTCTTCAGGGCGAATTCCTCGTACATCTTCGGCGAGATCAGCGGCCCGTTATTGTCGGCGATGGGTTCGCTGAAGATGGCCGCGTCGACGGTCACTTCGGCCAAGAGCCGCTCCAGTAACTGGGCGGTGAATTGGCCTTGCATATCTAGTAGTTCGTGGACAAAGGCCGGGTCGTCCTTGACCAGGTAGAGTATGTCCTCGAAGCGCTGCCAATCGCCGACGCCCAGGGTTTGGAAGAAGCCGCGGTGGACGCGGACCAAGAGGGGATAGTCCCGCTCCTGCCACTCCTGGACGACTTCGGGCCAACGCGAGGGCAAGCGTTCCTCGTCCAGCGGGTCCAGGCGTTGGCGCAGAAGGTCCAGGCCGGCCGACGACGTGGGCCATTCTTTGGGGTACGGCCGGGGCTCGACGTCCAGCATGATCTCGTGCCGGTGGTCGGTATGGAACAGATCGGAGAGGGAAACGCCGGACGGCAGACCCTGTTGCTCCCAGGCGCGAAGGACGTCGTCGCGGATGCCTTCTTCGAACAGTGGCGGCCGATCCGGTTGGCCAAAGGCCATGGTCTCTCGGAAGCGTTGTAGGTTATTCATGACTCTGGCCTTTGAACACGGACACTACTCAAACCGAAAACGCCACACGCCTATAATAAAGAATACGGCCGCGTAGCCGACGAGAACCAACGCCGGCAGCCAGATCGTCTCCAGGCCCCGGCCGCGGATGATGATGTCCTGCATGCCGGTGATGACCCAGGCCAGGGGTGTCAGGCGGGCGAATTGCCCGAAGGCTTCGGGCATGACCTCCAAGGGTACCCAGGCGCCGCCAAA
This sequence comes from Chloroflexota bacterium, assembly GCA_020353135.1. Next base: position 2,114,025 of record CP070688.1, on the reverse strand, counting down.
GCCTGATAGGATGAACATCGGGATCAGGGAGAAGACGATCACTTGTTCCTCGGATTTGGCCAGGGCGCCGATGAGCAGCCCCAGGGCGGCGACCATGATGGATGTGGCGGCGAGTAACAGCAACATGGCCAGGGGCTGGCCAAGATAGTCGAGGTCCAGGAACAATTGGCCAAAAACCACCAGGACGAATAGTTGAATGAAGATCAAGGCCACCATGGCCAGGTAGTGGCCCAGAAGGATCTCGCCTTTGCTAAGATCAGTGGTCAACATGCGTTTCATCGCCCCGTTCTTGCGTTCCAGAACGAGGATGGTCACCGCGCCCAACAGGCCGAAGATGGCGAATTG
>CP070688.1:2107190-2113580 GCA_020353135.1 Chloroflexota bacterium | reverse complement strand
TGCAGACGGGCGAGATCGTGCTGCAAGATCTATGCGTCAACTTGCAGGAAAACGAGATGGTCCAGAAGGCTTACCTGGGCATAGAGTGATCTCTCTGTCTGGCATGAGCCAGGCCATCGCCGGCATGAAGGAAGCGTTTGCCCAACTGTCGGCCGGCACGGCCACGACATCGACGAGCCCGGTACTCGACGGCCGGGACCTCAAGCCTGGCGCCCATGTGAACGCCGTCGGCTCTTTCACGCCCGAAATGCAAGAAGTGGATGTCGTCACTATCGAACGATCTCTGGTGGTGGTCGATTCGCGCCAAGCGGCCCTGGCCGAAGCAGGCGACTTGATCGTGCCGATGGCCACCGGACGCATCGACGAGAAGCACATAGTTGCCGAAATTGGGCTGTTAGCCGCCGGACGAATGCCCGGCCGGACCGATGCCAGGCAGATTACCTACTTCAAGTCGGTCGGCGTCGCCGTGCAGGACGCCGCGGCCGCCCGCATCGCCCACCAAAACGCCAGGCTACAGAGTCTGGGCGCGGTTGTTGCCTTGTAGCCTTCCATACTGCCGCGCGATTTTCCTCGACACTTACCGGCTTGTTTCCCAGACCGGATTGTCAACAAGTTCCCGGGAAAGCGGTTTTTCACCACTTAGAGGGCCATTAGTCTTCAGACGCCCTGCTCTTGCCCGGCTCTACCACGTTGCTATACTCCCCCTCGGAGAATGGGACGCGGATTTCCAGGATCTGAGGGATAGGAACGCTTGTGTCGTCTGTACGAGTTGTTTTCCGCCTGGCCCTGGGTGTAGAAGACGCGATGAGAGAATTGCCTGGCGATCACCAATTTCAAAATCTGCTGGTCAGCGGCCGCCGCTCGTTGGCGATTTTCGCCTTTCTGGCGCTGTCCCTGATCATCGCAGGCTGTGGAGGCGACGACTCTGGAGCGGCGACGCCTCGACCGGCCCCATCGCCCACCAGTACGTTGGCCATAGAGGATGCCGGCGGCGCGGGGGAGGTCGTCGAGGACATAAGCTTCATCACGGTCGCTACCGATGCACCTTCGCGATTTCAGGATTTTGGCGATGTCGATCCCTTTGGTAATGTCGTCGGCTTCGATCCCGAAGTGATGGCTCGGCTGGCCGAGGCCGGGGGCTTCAACTATGAGTTCGTGGTGACGCGTTTTAATGGGCTTCTGGAAAGCGTGGCCAATGGCGAATTCAGTACGGCCATGTCAGCGCTGGAGATACCGGAACTGCCGCAAGAAGGCCTGGTCTACACGGACCCTTACTTGAAGGTGGGCCAGGTACTGGTAGTGCGGGCCAATGAGAGTGAGCTTCTGGATTATCATAGTGTGGTCGCCGGTATTCCCATTGGGGCGCAACAGTTTCGGGGTGGGGAACACGTGGCGCGAACGATCCTTGGCCTGAGCGAACCGGACCTTCAACTCTATCCGGACCCGCCGCAAGCATTGCAGGCGCTCATCGATCGCCAGGTCGAAGGGGTGATTCTCGACAGTGATGATGCGGCCGAGTACACCGCGAACTATCCCCAACAACTCAAAATAGCCGGTGGAGGCGGCGAAGAGGCCTGGATAAGTGAACGGGCCTACGGCATCGCCGTGCCAGAGGAGGATCAGGTTCTGCTGGCGCTGCTGAATGAGGCGATCGGTCAGGCGGCCGCGGACGGTAGCCTGGAGCAACTAACGAAGCAATGGCTGGTGGCTAATCAGCCGATCGACGCTGGCGAGTCGCTGGTAGGCACGCCGGACGACGAGCTTGTGATCGGCATCGCCGAAGAACTGATCAGCCTGGATCCGGCCAACCGGCAGCCGGACCTGGTGAGCTGGGAAGTACAGCGCAACATCATGAGCGGTTTGTTGGGCTACGATGCCCAGAACAATCTGATTCCAGTGTTGGCGACCGACCTGCCGCTGATCTCAGAAGACAGGCTGGAGTACACTTTCTCTTTGCGCCCCGGCCTGACTTTTTCCGATGGCAGGGAGCTGACCGCCGAAGACGTGCGCTTCTCGATCAACCGGGCAGCAGGACTGGGCAATTTCCAGGTCAATCGATACCTGAAAGACGCCAACGAGGACAACTTCGCCGACGCCGATGCCGTCCAGGTCGTCGATCCGCTGACGGTCAAGTTCGTTCTCCAGGAGCCGACTTCATACTTCCCAAGCGTACTGGCGACACCGCCTTTCTCGGTGCTTAGCCAGGAGTGTCTGAATTCCGGCGGCGATGCCGGCGTTGCCTGCGGCGGGATCGGACCATATCTGGTGGCTGAGTTTGAGTCCGGGGTCCAGGTGCGCCTGACGGCCAACGAAACCTGGCCTGGCCAGCCGCCTTCTTTTGAGAAAGTGCAGCTGCGCTTCTATGACGATCCTGGGCGCATGCGCCGCTCCCTGGAGAATAACGCCATTGATCTGGCCTGGACCGGCGCCGCTCCGGTCGACATTCGAGAATTGCGAAGCGACCCGAGCTTCGAAAGCTGGGAAACGGCATCGGCCTTCAAGAGCTACCTGGTCTTCGAGCAGAGCGAGGCTCCCTGGAGCAGCGCCCGGCTCAGGGAAGCGATCGCTTATGCCGTCGATCGCGAGGCGTTGGCCAATGACGTCTTCGACGGCTTTAGAAAACCGTTAACCAGCCCGGTGCCGGCCGACACGCCCGGCCACCTGCCGACCCAACCGGCGCGGGACCTGGAGTCGGCCAGATCGATCCTTATCGCATCGGGCTATAGCCAGGCAAATCCACTGGAAATGACGATCTGGTATGTGAACGACGGCCGCTACACAGCGCTGGAAGAGCAATATGCGACGGCTCTCAAAGCGCAGCTGGAAGAAACGGAGCTGATCGCAGTGACGTTGGAGGGCGCGCCTTGGGAAATATTCCGGCCCTCGAGCGTGGATTGTAGTTACCCCGCTTACTTGCTTGGTTGGCCCTCGAGCGGTCAACCGGCGGCTTATCTGGACGCCATGAGCTGGATAGAGTACTTCATTACCAATACCGACCGGATCTGCTCCAATTTCGAAAACACGGCCATGGAGAATCTGTACCAGGAAGCGCTCCAGGAAGTGGACGAGGGCCAGCGCCTGGCATTATATGGTCAGATCCAGGAACTATGGGCTAGGGAGTTCCCGACGCTTGATTTGACTCAGCAGCCAAGAGTGGCTGTTTCAGTGCCGACCGTCGACGGCGTATGGACGGATGCCATGGGGCTGATGCATTACGATTTGTTGGTGAAGAATGGGGGGTAGAGGCGGGGGCTAGGGATCGGGGAGCGGACTTGACATGGCAAGAAGCACGGGCAGGCTGCAGGGTTAGCCAGCCATTCTAGCTCGCTGACTTAGCTGGCTGAATCTGAGGAGTGCTTCTGCGCCTTTTCGGCCTTGCGTTGGCGGCGTTTGGCCCGCGGCCCGACAATGCGCTCTTCGCCACGCAGCAGGCGCCTGATATTGGTCCTGAGCGACCAGGCGATGATGGCTCCGGCAATGATGCCGCCGACCATGTAGGCCAGGGTGCTGTCGTAGGGCGCTACGCCGGCGAGATAGAGCAGGGCAAAGGCTATGGGGATCACGGCCGACATAGCCAGGGAAGCTATGGAAGCGATGCCTACGAAGATGAGTACGCCCAGGACGACGATGACGGCCGCCGGCACGATGGGCAACCAGATGGCCCCGGCCCAGCCGACATTGGGCCCGGTACCGGCGCCGCCTTTGAAGCCCAGGAAGATGGACCAATTGTGGCCGATGACGCTCATGATGCCGCTGGCCACTTCTGCCCAAGGCAACCAGGCGGCCGGTAATTGATCGGCAAAAAGGGCCCGCACGATCCAGACGGCGCATGCCGCTTTGACGACGTCCAGGATCGAGGTCAAAACGCCGACGATCACGCCGCCAGCGCGAAAGGAGTTGGTGCCGCCGGTCCGGCCGCTGCCAAATTCACGTAAGTCAATGCCTTTGACAATCCTGACCAGCAGGAACCCAACCGGTATCGCGCCAAACAGATACCCAATGACGGCCGAGAGCAGCAAATAGAAGATATTGGACATATTTTCTACCTTGAGCGCACCCGAATTATAGCTGGCAACGCTGCCCGGGGCATATGGTACAACCCGGCAATGAGTAAGGAGTTACACTATCTTGAAAGGGATTTCGCCGATCTGCTCCGATATGATCGTGAATGCTCGGGCGCGGGGGCGCCGCCGGTCCGCTAGAGAAACGATCACATATGCCGCTTCTGGATAGTAGGCCTGGCTCACATCGGCCGATGAAGGCACTTGTGGTCCATGAGGATGGGAATGATAAATGGCCAACAGTTCCCAATCTCGCTCCTCCATATCGATCATTGCCGCCAATTGTTCGGCCGGGTCCATTTCATATGCGGCCGGACTCTTGCGAATGTTACTGACAGGATATACCCGGCGCACTCGATCCGCCTGGCCGGCCAGGAGCCCGCAGCCCTCCAGAGGGTAAGCTCTACACAGTTGCTGCAACATGGCCTCGTACAAGGCCAGCGGTAATTCGATCGCATTGGGCATAAAGTGTCTGCACCGGCAACGTTAACCCTGAATGCCGCCCTCCGTCAGCGAGCGAGCATCAAGCAGTTGATCGGCCTCCTCCGGGGTCAAATAACCTTTGCTCAGCACCACGTCTCTCACCGTCTGGCCGGTAAGCATGGCTTCCTTGGCTACTTCGGCCCCCTTCTGGTAACCGATGACCGGATTCAAAGCAGTGACCAGGATGGCATTGCGGGCCAACCAGCCGGCCGCTTTCTCCGGGTTAGCTTGAATTCCGCGCACGCATTTGTCGGTGAAGGCCGAGACCGCATTGACGACGATGTCCATGCTTTGGAACAAATTGTAGCCGATGATAGGCATCATGACATTGAGTTCAAACTGACCGGCCTGCCCGGCCATAAGGACGGTCGTGTCGTTGCCCATTACCTGGAACATGGCCATGTTTAGCATCTCGGCCAATACCGGGTTAACTTTGCCCGGCATGATCGACGAACCTGGCTGCACGGCCGGCAACCGGATTTCATCCAGGCCGGTGCTTGGTCCAGATGAGAGCAGGCGAAAATCATTGGCGATGCGAGTAAGATCCTGGGCCAGGGTGCGCGTTGCGCCGCTGAAATGAACCATGTCGCCCATACTCTGCATTGATTCAAAAAGGTTGTCAGATTTCACCAGGGCCAGGCCGGTCAGGCGAGCTAGAGTGGAAACCATACGGGGATGGTACTCTACATGGGCGTTCAGGCCGGTACCGGTTGCCGTGCCGCCAATGCCCAGGCGTCGCAGACCGGCCGCCGCTTCGCCGATTTTCTGCTGATTGCGGCGCACGGACAGCCCATAGGCGCCGACTTCCTGGCCGAGGCGCACCGGCACCGCGTCCTGGAGATGGGTCCGTCCACTTTTGACGACCGAGTCGAATTCGTTTGCCTTTTCATCTAGAGCATCGGCCAGCTCGCCAAGCGTGTCCAGGGTTTCGTCTAACCGCCAGAGGCAACCCAGCCGGATTGCCGTTGGAATGGTATCGTTGGTAGACTGGGCCATGTTGACGTGGTCATTGGGGTGGACCGGTTTTGCGGCGGCATCAAGCCCAAAGCCAAGGATCTCATTGGCTCGATTGGCGATGACCTCGTTCACGTTCATGTTATGACTGGTGCCCGCGCCAGCCTGAATCGGATCGACGACGAACTGCGCGTTCCATTTGCCGGCAATTACTTCGTCAGCGGCGTCCATAATGGCCCGGGCAAGGTCCTGGCCATCGATCGTCTTGTCGCCAACCTGGATCTGCTTGAACAGGCCCAACTCAAGATTGACCTCGGCCGCGGCCCGTTTGATCATAGCCATACCCCAGATGAAGGCCGGGTATTGCTTCAAGCCACTTATCGGGAAGTTATGGATAGCGCGCTGCGTTTGAGCGCCCCAGTAGGCATCGCCGGGCACCTTGATTTCGCCCAACGAATCTTGCTCGATCCGATAGTCGGTCATCATATACTCCTAACCCGCCCCATGACCACGCAGAAAAAACGAACTGGCCACGGGCGTTATGAGTAATGCCCGTGGCCAATTCGGCTTGCCAATGGGGCAAGAACCTGCCCCAAGTTCTGTAGATTGTTCTGCTGCCGAATAAAGGCGCCAGTTGTCAGTCTAGCGCATCATAGCCTGGACCTGAAATGAAGAAATCGTAATTAGGCTCGATATCCTCGGTTAGATCCAAGACTTCGCCTCCAGCCAACTGCTTGGCGTTCAAGAGTTTCACTTCGTGGCCGTCAACCTCGCCCTCGAAGGGCTGGCCATCCGGCAGCAGATCCTTGGTATTGGCGATCCACTGGCCAGGTAGCGCTTCGTGATCGAAAGGTACATCTTCTTCGGGGAAGATCGCTTCATACGGACATTC
>CP070688.1:2102396-2107090 GCA_020353135.1 Chloroflexota bacterium | reverse complement strand
GTCACCATCCTGCAAACACCCATGCGGCTTTCACTGAGCCTAATAGTGGCAGAATTAAACCCAGAGTTCACAGATTAGAAAGGAAGAGTGAACGGAAAGTTAAAGATCGATACAGAATTCCAATGTAAAGATCCCATTTTTAGGACCACTCAAAAGTGGACACTCTCTGACTCTTGAACGTTCAGGACCAATCGAAACAGAGATAGAAGAGGAATTGGTAAGGAAACGGCTGGGGAACGGACTCGGCCGCTTCAGAGTCGTTGGAAGTGCGGCAACGCCGTCAGAATCTTTCAAGATCGGGAGTGCCCACTTATGGATTCAATTGCTTGAAGGCTGTGTCCAACGTGTGTAAGGAGAGCAGGATATACTCCGTTCTTCTGTTGCCGAATTCCCTTAGGCCGGCGATACAACCCTGCGATACCACCAGCGTTGTTCTCTCGAGGTCGACACTGGGCAGCCATTGTAGCATCGTCGCCAGGCTCGTGACGCCTGAATCTGAATCTCCCGCGGCGAAACTGTTGGCGCTGGCCTCGGCCACCTCGGCCAGTTCGGCCAAGCCGCAGCGTTCGGCCGGCTTCTGGAAGGCTAATAGAGCTTGCGCAGTTGAGGTGTCAAGATCCGACCGTAACGATCGCCAATGCTGCAAATAGTACTTCTCATCTCCCACGATGCGGGCAATAGCCAAACCTATCTCCCCGCGAGACACCTCGGATCGGGCCTCATAAAGTAAGTCAAATAGCTGCTCAATGGATCCCTCAACCCGCAGCCTGCCCAGTGCAGAGACATAGGCCAGCCTGAGCCTCGGATTAGGTTCTTGCTGGAGCTTGGCCATGATTTGAGGAACACTTTCCTGATCATCCAACATGGCCAACGAACGGGCGCTATTCGCCTCCAACGGCCGGTAGCCTGACAACAAAGCCTCTCTAAGTGCAGGGACAGCTCTACTGCTGCCGATTCGACCTAAGGCCCGGGCCACAGAGATATTCAGTTCAGATTCTGGATCTGCCAGGACCTCGATCAGCGCGTCTACCAACTCATCTTCGGCCGGCATCCTGCCGATCGAGTGAATGGCCTCCTGCCGCACGCGAAAGCTCGGATCGCGCAATGCTTCGATCAGCTCATTGGTGCTCAGCAGACTCTGGGCATCACCCATCTGCTCAGTCGCTACGACCCGCGTCATCTCGTCGCCAGAGAAGTTATACTGCACCAGCAAGCGCATCGCCTTGACGGGATTGCCGCGCAAGAACATGCCCGCAAAATGGCGAAAGGTCGTCGTTCCCTCAGTCTGTAATCTTACAGTGATAATGGCGCCTATCAGGATCAAGATGAAGCTCAAAACGAATAGGGGAGTATAAGGGCCAATGGAGAGGCGCCATATTTGGGTCTCGAGGTTCTTTGATGCGGAAAGGATCTGACCAGCCAAGAACGGTCCCAGTCCGGCCACGATTGCGAACCAGGCATAGAAGACGGCCAGGTAGGCTGATTTGTTTCCTTCTGGGACGGCATTGACGAATAGATATCGCGTCCAACTGATTTGCCACGCCAACGTGGCTATTCCGGCGACAACGGCGATGGCCATGGCCAAGGGAGCGCTGGCCACGCTGTGCTGGGGTAGGAGAATCCAGGCCACCGGCAGGAGCAGCAGAGAATACAGACTAAGCTGCATCACGGGTTTGCTTCCGTAGCGGTCGGCGGCCCATCCCCATAAGAACGACGTCACCAGGGCGCCGATGAATGTGCCGACGCTCAAAAGAACGACGACGCCTTCGGAGAGGCCGACTTGTTCTTTCATGAACAATGGCACAAAGGAAATCACCGATCGCCCGCCAATGGTAGCAAGTCCCAGAATCACCAGAAAGAGAACGAAGTTCTTACTGTGTACCGCCTGATTCATCTGGCGTATATAACCGCCGCCTTCACTCTGCCGTTGCTGGCGATCCTCCGCCGGTACCCTGGCGAAAGCGATCACGGAAAGCAAGCCAAAGGCTATGCCAATTGCGATCAAGATCATGAAGGGACTAAGGCCAGTCAGGGACTCGATGACATACCCGGCAACAACGATGACCAGGATACTGGCCACAGTAGTGCTCATGCTGTTAACAGCGGTATATTTACCACGAATGTTGTCCGGGACGACTTCTTTCTTCCAGGGATACCCCCCGGTTTCGGCAATGGCTCGACACGCGCCAAAAAACAGGATGATGACCGCCACCCAGATAAACGCGCCGTTGGTACCATAGCGATCCAGGACGGCCGGCGTCAGCAGCAGAAAGGCAATGACAAAATTGCGAATCCCCCAGAAGGTCACGTAGGTCCGCTTATAACCGAAACGGCTGACAATAGGCGCGACAAACGGCGCGATAATGCCCAGGAATGGAACAATAGCTAACAAGATGCCGATCTGGCCATCGTCCAGCCCCAGTTCGTCCAGAAAAAGGACAAAGACGGTACCGGAAAAGGTGAGCAGGACGAAAACGATGTTTAGCGTCTGGGCCCCTACCAGCCAGGGTAGACGGTTAATCTTGTCGACATCTGTCAGGGTGGAAGTCATGATGAAGTTGGTCGCCGTACGCTGCTTCTCCCAATCGCGCGTATCAGGTCCGAAGGCGCATCGACGAGAAACAGCGGGCCAATGGTCACGGTTAAGGCGCCCAATGTCGCACCCATTTCGCCTTTGGACATCCCAATAAGGAACGCGCCTAAGGCGACAATGACATAGATCTCGACGGCGTTGTCCGACACGGCGTTTACCTCAATGAAGAGTTCGGCTCTTTCTCCGCTTTGAATAATGGACGAAATAGTTGGGATCGAGAATCCACCCCTAGATACCGGCCGAGCGCATAAGTCATGAACGGGGATCCTACCACAGTGTCATTTGCCACTTCAAGAGTCGATTTCCAGCAGTGTTATTCTTCAGCGAAATGGTCACCCAATTAGGAAAAAGCGTGCGCTACAGAGAAACGTGGCGTCGACATTCTCGCTTGCATGGTCAGCTTAAGCGGTACGGTTACGATGCCATCCGGGATCGCTCCAACATGGCCTGGGATTCGGACGAGATCCTGGTGTTTAATCCTGCCAGGGTGATTCCAGAAAGCGCGCATTAGTTAATACGAAAAGGTGACGATTTCGACGAAAGCTTCTCGCTGTCACGGGCGCTAAAGCCCAAGGAGCTCGCAGAGATCGCCGCACGAGCGATTGCGGAGGAAGAGGAGGACGATGAAGAAGTGGATCAACCTGCATATTCTATGGAATACAGTAGCTTCATCACCGTCGACGATCTGGCCCCTTTACCGCATCAATTAACCAGGGCAGTCGCATCTTGATTCGCACAGATTGGGATCTGTAGTTCGGTCGAGAACACTACAAATCACACTTTCCGCGGATTCATGTCGATGCGGCCGAGTGGCTAGCCCAAAGAGGCATCTGGCTCATTGACGTTGAGCATCCGTCAGTAGCCGCGCTGGGCAACATCCGCGAATTGACGGAGGTACATCACGCTTTTCTCAAGCGAGGGGTTGTTATTGTAGAAGGTCTTGCCAATCTACGGGAGTTGCCAGAACAGGTTATGTTTGTCGCTTTGCCACTGAAGATCGTTGGCGGCGATGGCACGCCGACTCGAGCTGTCGGCATTGTCACCTGGCTACTTGAAAGATTTTGCCTGGGTTAAGAATGCCGTTGGGATCCAACGCCATCTTGAGGCTACGCATCACGTCGATAGCCGCCCCGTGCTCCCGCTCCATGTATTTCGCTTTGCCAATCCCCACCCCGTGCTCCCCTGTCGAAGTGCCGCCCAGTTCAATGGCTTTGTAAACGACAGAATCGTTGACTTCGTGCGCGCGCTTCGCGGTTTCTTCGTCGTTATAAGGCATGCTCACATGCAGATTGCCATCCCCTGCATGGGCGATTATGAATCCGTAGACATCGCGACTGCGCAATTCCTGCGAGGCATGAGCAATTAGTTGTGGATAGGCGCTAATGGGCACGGCTACGTCCACCAATTGCCAATCGTATCCGGCGAAGACACGCACCTGAGTCTCATAGAAATGATGACGCGCCGCCCACATCTTATTCCTCTCGGCCGGATCTGTCGTGGCCCTGAAACTGGTGGCGCCCAGCTCTTGGCAGACGGCTCTTACGATCTCCAGATCGTGTTCGGCCGCCGCTGTGTGGGTTGCGTGAACTTCCATGAGCAACGTGGGCTGCTCGCCCCAGTCGACGTCGTCTTCGCGCGTCAGTAACGCGGCCGATCTTTCGTCGAGGAATTCCAGAGCGGCCACATCCAGGCCGCTTCCCCGCACCTCGACCACAGCTTCGACGGCCGTTTCAACCGAGGGAAAGGTAGCCACCACCCCACTCATAACCGTGGGTACGGGCACCAACTTCAGCGTTGCCTCAGTCATGACGCCAAGCGTACCTTCGCTGCCTATGAAAAGGTGCAACAAGTCATAGCCAGAGGCCTGTTTGACGGAACGGGAGCCCACGCGAACAACACGACCGTCGGCCAAGACGACCTCCATAGCCAGGACATTGTCCTTTGTGGCGCCATACTTCACTGTACGGCTGCCGGCGGCGTTGTTGGCCAGCATGCCGCCAATCGAGGCATTCGCGCCTGGGTCCGGTGCGAAGAAGAGGCCATAGCGCTGTAGCTGCTCATTTAAATCCTTGTAACCGATGCCGGGTTGCACCGTGACCTG
>CP070688.1:2095932-2102296 GCA_020353135.1 Chloroflexota bacterium | reverse complement strand
TGACCTTAACCCCAGGGCCGGCGAAGACGATGCGGCCCGTCAATTCATCTGGAGCAACCAGATCGTCCACGGCTTTGCTGGGATCACTGCCGATCACCCCGATGCGCTCGTGTTTCATCAGATCCGTCGAAGCGTTCCGGACGTGGGCCGTCAGTGTGTCGGCTGCGTCTAACCCTTGACCCGCCAGGACGACGATGTGAACGAGCTGGTTTTCCAGAGCCGCGAGCCCGTCTGCATAATCTGATTCGCCGGCTTTGGCGCCATTGGTGCCCTCTGTTGATGGGGTATCTATGGGACTGCCCTCGGGGGTTGGCGCGACATCACCGGCGGCCCCGCTTAGTGCGGCAACAAAGAGATTGGATCCGCCGCCAGTGCTGGCCAGGGCGCGGTAGTTGTAAGCAACATGTTCGCCGTTAATGACTTTCACGAAGTCCTCTGCATTGGCCGGGACGGAGCGCCAGCTTTCGAGTACAGTAGCCAACGTAATCGTCACATCCAATCCGCCGCCACCATCGTCCAGAAGGGCTATTTGCGCTTGATTGTAACCATCGCCTGGGGCGACAGAAGTAAGTTGCACGTTAGGCGGCAAGTCGTAGACAGCCCCGTCTGCTGCGTCGGCGGCAACGCGAGCGGCGTACACTCGCTGTGCTCCATTGGCGAAGGCCAGTTCAAGCGCCCGAACCAGAGTCAATTCCTTTCGGGGATCATCGGGATCATCGGGTTCAAAGAACGAGTCTGGATCGCCAAATATGTCGCGGGCTTCGCCGATGTTGGATGGCGTGTATACGGCTGGGTCCGGAGCTGCAGGATCAGTCGTGTCTGGGTTGGCCAGCTTTCCACGCCGGGCTGTGCCCACAATGCCCACATTGCCAATGGCGATGGGGCCGGCCGATATGAGTTTCTCGGCCCGAACCTCAATATAGGTTCCCGGTAAGATCATCTCAGGCATAGTTTTAACCTCCTTGCTCAGACTGGGGCCGAGCAATCCCGGCCGCAGTGCGGGCTTCTAAGTACCCATATCGTCAAAAGAGAAATAATCAGGCATCGTGCCTAGAGTGGTGTCGCTCGCAAGTAAACAACGGCGATCTGGTCAAAAGCATCATCCTGGTAGACTAGTTCCAACCGGTCGGCCGCACCCGGCAACTGGATAAGCGGATCGAAGCTCAACAGGCTGGCCTGGTAACTGTCCAGTGTCTGGTCATCATTCCAGTCGCCGAGGAAAACGGGGTTGCCAACAGCCGTAAATTGGGCCAGGAATTCCGTCAGCGTTGGGAAGATGACCTGCCCATGGCGATTTGGCGCCAACGGATCCGTGATGGCGGCCACGAACTCGGCCAGCGTGGCAAACGGCGTTGGCGGACCGGTGGCGCTGTCGTTGGTCCGGGTCAGGGTTATCGGGCTGCTGGGCGGCGGGCCAGGCGCGAAGACCAGAGCAGTTAACACGCCAATGGTATGGCGGCCGCGCACTACTAGCGCCGGCGCAACTTCGTTATCCCAACGGACCATTTCGTCAGTGACGAGCGTGAACTCCTGATCGGTTTCGGCGTCAATGTCGATAGGAATGCGGGCGATCAGGCTCTCGGCGCCGTCGCTGTCCTCGAAGTGAAACTCGTACAATATGCGGTAGCTCGCGCTCTTACGCCAGGCATCTACCGCGGTGACGTGCTCGGATAACGTCGTCCCCTCGGCCGTGATGCGTAGAAAGCCGTGCGCAAACAAGTCGTCGTTGGCGGCCAGTAACGCACCATGTAGCGTATCGACGGCATCGTCCACGGCGGCGGGACTGTCTGCCCACAGTTCAAAACGGACCAGGGCGTCCAGGCGTCCACCTTTGAGGGTGATGGAGGCAAAGGAACCAAGCCGTTCCGCCCCGCGCTGGTTACCGATGGCCAGCGGAAGTTCCATGACGCTTGTTACGGATACACGCGAATTAGGCAGAGGCGGGGGAACTATGTCATCCAGGATGGCGCGTAGCTCGTCCAGCATTTTGCCAAGCGCCTCCTCCGGCGAACGGGCAACACTATCGTCGTTACTATTTGCGTGTATAGCAAAGCTGAGTTCATTCGCCGGGGTCGGCGATGGCGGTGCGACAGGCGCTAGTTCGGCCGCGACCATCTCTGGCGGCGCTTCATCTGAATCCGCTGCTTTATCACGAAAGAACGAAAAAATCGATTCCACTGGCTGGCTTCTCTCAATTCCTGGCCCGACGCCCACCTTTTCCAAATAGGGCTTGACGAAGCGTAAGATGTCGTCAGGGCGACTCAGGTAATGCTTCTCTCCACTGGGCACATGGGTGATATGCCCTCGCCAAACTGCCTCGTCCGCCCTTATGATGGGTTCTTCGAGCCATATCCTGACGATGAATGAGTGGATAGTGTCCTCAGGTAACTCCATTGCGTCATTTGCGCCATGTTTGTCTTCTCTAACGCACAGGCGTGCCTCAGCAGATGGAGACAGCATAGCAGGTGTGTGTTTCCACAGGCGTTCCTCCAGCGTATCCGTGAGCGTTCCAGGCGAACGATCCAGTCCAAATTGCCGGAGACGTGACGTGAATTCCAGTGACTTCGTCTTAGAGGCGGCGACTCTCTCTAGGCGGGGTCTGCATCACCAATGTAGCCAACCGGCATTGCTGGGGCAGCGAACATTAATAGGATTGTTCATTTCAGGAAATGCGAAATCCCCTGGGCTCCAAGTTGTTGATAGCAAGTCGCCAAGTGCCGGCAGCTATACGAGTGGCATGTGTCTACCGCTTCTTGATGACCTCGATTTTCTGTTCCACGCTTTGCAGTGTAGATAACAGATCGCGCTTTTGCCTTTCCAGATCTTCGAGCATTTCGACCCGCGGCGCCGTTTTACTGCCGGAATCTGTTTGAGCGCCTTTTCGTGCCGGAGCAGGGAGAGGTAAGCGATCTGCCCTGATTTGCTCGTAGAGAGCTAACGTTCGGTTGGCTGGCAAAACGTCAAGTTCTTCGCGCAAGCTCGAAGCGCAAAGAGCGTACTGGCGTAGTGCTGAAGTGCGGTCACCGATCAGGTAATAGAGACGCATCATCGCGCGATGGGTGCGCTCGCGAGCACGGTCTTGGCGCAGGATGTCCATGCCATAGCGCAGCCCATTTTCATATTCACCATGCGCCGCACAGTAATTCATCAATTTGTCGAGCATGATCAAGTGCATAAGCTGGAATCTTTCCCGTTCATACAGACACCACTCCTGATACCAGCCTTCCAACAGATCCTCTACATACAATAGCACCGCATTTTCCAGTGTTTGCACATTAGTCTGATCAAGTTTCGACCCCGGCACATCTTTGGAAATGGTAAACGCCTGTTCAAAAACGGCCACGTCAAGCCAGAAGTCCGCCTTTTTGTTCAATTGAATCCACTCGGAGTCAACCAGCAGAAGTCGGACCCCGGTGCATGGGGGCAGAGTATCTAGCGCCTTCTGCAGCTGCCATAGGGATTTACGCAAATAACGTCTTGCATTAGCAGTTACGTTGTCACCCCAGAGCCGATTGGCCAGGTCCCCACGGAAGTGGGGTCGGTCCGGAAAAAGCAGAAGATAGCTGAATAGTTCTTGTACCTTACGGGTGTTGAATCCGGTCGCAGATGCGTGGCCGCACTCAACGCAGAATCTGCCGAAGAGCGAAATGTTCAGAGCGCTCACGTTACACCTCTCTTGTTCTGTCAAGTCTTCAGTTCGTATCTATCTTCCTTGTGCGTGACCGTTCTGTAGCGGTTCGTTCTAACGATAGCATTACAGACAAGCGAATATCCGTATGTTAGGCTAAGAGCTCTCAAATCAGGCCCAACCATGCGCAATCCAAAAAGAACCGCAATAGGTGTCCAGATACGATAGCCATAGGAAGTGTGCTAGCCTGCGCAAGGAATGCTTGGACATCTCCGAAGCAATAGCCCATTTACCGCAGGCAAGACAGGCAAAGAAATAGAGCCAGCGGCCTGTAACAATTGCTTGTATGATGTTCAGGCTCTATGCTCAGCCCAAACCCCGTCAACAGTGATTACTACGGTGAAGTGACTCAAAGACACTTTAGATCAACATAGCCTAGATGTCAACATTGATCCTTTTTACACAATGGCACATACACGGTGATCGAAGTTGGATCGTCTGATTGACTCGGAGGAGTAAACGATGACGGATTAATCGAACCTGGTAAGACATGCATTCTAGCTTTTTATGTCAGATGAGCCCGAATTTGCCCAGGCATGGGGTTCGGCCGTCCGGCCGCCTGTCACCCGCCCTCTGCCTCTTAAGACTTACCCCTCGCTACCCGCCATCTGCCAACCGCCGCCCGCCGCTTGCACCTCACCGCCACCCGGCCGCTAATCCGCCCGTGAGATGCACCGGAATATCAATTACCGAAGGAATGAACCGCTCTTACTCTTTCATTTCGTCGAAATACGCCCAGGCCTGCAGGTCTGGCGGTTCGATTCCTAATTGGGTCATTATGGCCATGACCTGGGCGCGGTGTTCGGTGGCGTGGTTGATCACCTGGGTGAGGATAATGCTCTTTGGCGTTTCATACGGCGTGCCGTCCCAGTCGAGTTGTACCGTATCGCCAGCCAACACCTTTGGCGCCCACTCGATCAGGCCGGCGCCGGTCCGGCGGGCCGATTCGACCATTTCCGCTATCGTCAAGGGGGGCGCGTTTTCTGGACGGCGGAGCGGTTGGCCGGTGCTGATGCGCGAGAAGTACGACTGCTCGGCAAGGACGATGTGCCGTAGCGTGTTATGGATAGAGCCATAGGCGCCGGGAATGGTCGCCTCCAGTTGTTCGCTGGTCAGCTCGGCGCATCGTTCGAGCAGACGCAGATTGGCCCATAGGTTGTGGCTGAAGAGGGTGGTGAGTGTATCGGCAGGTTTCATTTTATGTATCTCCTTGAGGAATAGCTCTTAGCTGCGAGCTTCTAGCGGTTAGCGTTTTCGTCGATGGTGTTGCTGTAAGGAAATGGAACCTTACCATACAAAGACGATTCTGCCGTGTCAACAATTGCGACTCGAGAGATTGCGTACAGATCCAAAGGCGACGCTTTTGCGTGAGTTTCTCTTCGTCCCGGTTGTTTTGAAAAGCTAAAGCAACAGACAGAAACCACTGACCGTATCCGTTAGCTCCCAGTCTCATCATCGTATTCAAGTGGAAGCATGCATTCTGCCAGCTCTCCCTTCGTTTCCGGCCGTCTTCTCCTGTTTGCTTGCAGACAACCTAATTGATACAGTTGAAGACAGCGCCCGCGCTTCATCAGCCCCAACGCCGCAGCATGGAATAACGAAAGTTTATCGGTCAAAACATGATGTTTTGGAGTTCATTATGTCAGACGGTCAAGATTTGGTCGCATCTATTTACAGTGGCTGGCAGGCATACCAGGAGGCCATAATCGCCGTCCTGGATCCATTGGATGCCAATGAGCTCGCGCTTCGTGCTGCCCCTGATTTACGCTCTGTTGGAGAGATAACGGCGCATATCATTATGGCGCGAGCCGTCTGGTTCTATCACCTAATGGGAGAGGGTGGAGACGCGTTCAAGGCCTTTAGCAGATGGGGTCGCCAGGGAGCGAAGGCCCAAAGCGCAGAGGAACTCGTCAGCGGATTGGAGGCCACTTGGACGGGTATGCATGATGCGATAGCCCGCTGGACAGCGGAAGATTGGCAAAAGACCTGGCCTGGAGAGGATGACGACGAGCCAGAAGTGATTACACGCCATTGGGTGATCTGGCACTTGATCGAGCATGATCTGCACCACGGTGGGGAAATCTCGATCGTACTCGGCGCGCATGGCATAGCAGGGCTGCAACTCTGAACGGATATGGCGTATTCCCTTTGCGGTTAGACACGCAGTTGCAAGAGAGGATGGGCTCTGGTATACGCGGCCTTTCGACAAGAGCTGGAAGGATGCGCGGGCGGCCAGCATAAAACTGGGCATGCCAGCTCTGCAAAAGGACGAGACGGAACCGGAAAGCTTACTGGTCAAAACACGATGGGATGAGGTGCTGAAATGACAGATGAAGACGTTGTGGAGCCGGCCGATCCGTGGAGTTTTTTGCGCTTTTTTCTGGGACGGTGGCAGGGGACCGGGATGGGCAAGCCGGGTGAGAGCCGGGTCGAGCGGGAATACAAGTTCATCCTCGGCGGACAATTTATCCAACTATATGATCGAGCAGTGTACGAACCGCAGGAGCGAAATCCAGAAGGGGAAATCCACGAAGAGATCGGCTATTTCAGCTATGATAAGAACAGGCAGAAGCATGTGCTGCGTGAATTCCATGTGGAAGGCTTTGTGAATCAATATGTGTTGGAGGAGTGGGACCCGGATGGGCGGAAGATCGTCTTCAGGACGGAGGCCATCGA
>CP070688.1:2088638-2095832 GCA_020353135.1 Chloroflexota bacterium | reverse complement strand
TGCCGGAAGCCACAAGCGGGACGCTGATGACGGCCCGGATGCCACTCGGCGCCATTGACTTGGCTATTCTAGAATCGGCGGCGATTTCCATGATATCATCACTGACGAAACGCTGGCCTTGCAGCAGTTGCTTGTGGGCGGGCAAAGCATCTAATGGCATGGTGTCTTCCTCAGCTATGATGCTTGTACCGCTGCCTTGAGCTGCGAGCACTCTCAGTGTGCCTTGACCAGCGCCGACTCTTTCTGATTCAAAGAGAAAAACGCTCGCTCGAACGCAGGGAATCAAATGGCATATGCCGGCGATGGCGGCCTGGGCGATCTCGGCCGGCGAGCCAGCGGCCAGGATGGCCCGATCAATCTCGTGTAGTAACGATAGGCGTTTGGATTGCCCTGCCAGTCGCTCGTCAGTCTTTTCACGGGCAGACAATTCGCGTGAAAGAGCATCGAAGAGTCCGCCGCTCTCAAGGGTGATCGCCACCAGCCCGGCTAGCTGGTCCAATAGCTCGATGTCGTCTTGGGAGTAAATGTTGTCTGACTCGCGCCGGCCGAAGAGCCAGGCGCCAGTCAGCCGACCCTGGACACGGAGGGGTAGTACGAGACGGACCCAGCCTAGACGACCAGCGGCCAATCCAACCCGAGAGTTGCCAGATGAACGGAAGCTGTCTGAATTGTCTAGCACAGCCAATGTCTCTGCCCATGTGCTTGGTCCGTCATCCCTACCAACGCCTTGCCAATAGACGCTTGATGCCGCTGCATCATAGCGGATTAAAAGCGCTGACTGTCGAATCTCCATTTCGGGAGCAAGTTCGTACTTCAATAATCGAACGAGATCCTGCCGGTTAACGGCCGTTGGAATGCGTTCGGCAAACTCTGCCAAGATCTCGCGACGGGAATATCGTGTGCCATATGCCAAGCGATCAATGACCGCCTGAACCGGCCGGCGGACCGGAAGTAAAGCGAAGAATACAGCAAGAATGAGTAGCGCCAGTATTGCCTGTATCTCACCCGCGGTCTCGATCCAGTAAGTCATGATAACAAAGACCAGGGTTAAGAGGATGAGATAAAGGAGAAAGAGTGTGTACTGAACTAGCAGCCGATTGACCCGGTGTTCGCGCAATCCAAGCCGGTGCTTATAAGTGGCATAGGTGTAGAATAGCGGCAACATGGGAAGAGCCAGAGTGCTAAGCACGGCGCCCACGATGTCGGCCGTGCCCAGGTCAAGGATGAGGGGCACGGCGCTGAGAATGAGCCCTGGGGCAAAGGCGAGGACGATACCAACAAGCATCAGCCGCGCAGTTAGCTTCTCAGAAGGCGCGCGTGGCGTTATAAGTCGCAGCAAAAGCAAACCAACGCTAATCACGGCTGCGACCAAAATACCGCCCAGATAGGCGAACCATGGCAGCACACCAGCCACTTGCAGAGCCAAGAATAGTGCGGCTGGCAGATATAGTGCCGGCAGCAAAGACCGCCGATGGTGACTCACAAGCGCGCCAGGTGCGATCAGGTGCAAATGAATCATGACTGGGACCATGAGCCAGCCAATAGTCCTCAGAATAAGCGCTGACTGGGCGACGTTTGACGATGCGGGAAGACCGACTGCCAGCCAAATAGTAATGAGATAGAAGAGCGCGATGAGCAGAGTCCAGGTCACATCAGCCGGCCGCATATAGAGGAGCACAAATGTGCCTGCGAGCCAGAATGAACCGTAAACAAGAAGAGAAATGATGACAAAGCGGGCAACAGTGGCCGGCTCGACCGGGCGCATTGGCCATTCCAACTCCAAGGTTTGACCGTCCCTGAGCACTGTCAAAGGGACCACGTCGCCCGGTCCATATCCACCAAAGGGAATTAGATTTGGGTCTGCTACATATTCGTCAAAGGAAACACCGCCCACCCGAACCAATCGATCGTGAAGCTGAAGTTCCCCGTCATTGGGGCACATTTCGGCGTCTGCATTACACTCCTCGATTACTGTGACTTCCCAGCGGGCATCGTAAGTGAAACCCGGATCAGGAGTCGCCAAGACTATGTAGATGTTATATAGAAGACAGGCCAGCAGCAGCGCAAACGCCCCGGCCGACAGGGCGATTCTCACCTGCCGATCGTCGCTGTTAAGTACGGATAGCATGTAGACTCACGAAATGCTCATAATGCCATTAATCCACCGCCATATGATAACCTGTCCGCCTTACGAGGCAACTGTGGCGGGCCAAATCGCGCAGGAAAGGCGCTGACATTAGGCAACGCCACTACCACGCGAGATCTTCGACGACAGTTTTTGGTTTCCGGCCGCTACAATAGGACCATGAAGTCTGGGCAGAGGAATCTATTAATCCTGGCTGGCATTCTGCTGATAACGGCCATCTCGGCATGGATTCTGATGCCTCGCATCGTAGATGCCTTGCCGGGACAGATACGAGTTCGCTTGCCACAGGAATTCCTGGAACTGGTCACGACACCGCTGCCGACGGCCTTGCCGGCGCCATTACGTTCGGTGGGTGATGCGAACGCGGTACGAATTGCGCTGGCGACCTCCACGCCTACGCTGACGCCATTGCCAACGGACTTCCCGACGCCCGAGCCCGGAGCCAATCGGACCAGCGCGGTCCGGACGGTAAGGCCGACGTCAACTACGCTGCCATCGCCAACGCCATCGCCGACACCTTCGCCAACGCCCCTGCCTCGTAGCGTTCGGTTGGATGGGCTGGAAGTGAAGCCGCAGAAGTACAACAATTGTGGCCCGGCAAACCTGTCCATCGTCTTAAATTATTATGGACATGAGGTCAATCAGCTCGAAATCGGTGAGAGGCTAAAGCCCAACTACGAGGATCGCAATGTTTCACCGGGCGAGTTAGCGGCATATGTAACGTCTGAAACCGAATTGAATGCCGTTATCCTCTACGGCCTGGATCTGGCGGCGCTCAAGCGGCTTCTGGCGGGCGACTTTCCGGTCATTATCGAGAAAGGTTTATTGCTTCAGGCGTCCCATGGCTGGATGGGTCACTATCTGACCCTTTACGGCTACGACGAACAGGAAGAGATTTTCTACGGCCTGGATACCTTTCTTGGACCCTGGGATAGTACTGGCCGGACCTTCGACTTCGCTTCGCTAGATGAACTGTGGGCCCAGTTTAACCGCGCTACCATCGTCGTCTATCCGCAACAGCGCTCTGCAAATCTGGCCCGGGTCCTGGGTTCAGACTTGCTGGACGAGAAGGTGATGTGGACGGCCGCGGCTGACAAGGCGCGATCGGCAATTGAGCGCGACCCGGACGACGCCTTTGCCTGGCTGGATCTGGGCGCCAGCCTATATCATCTGGCCGTGGTCGAACGTGAAGGCGCCTTGTTCGAGCAATCGGCCGTTGCCTTTGACGAAGCTCGTGAGATCGGCTTGCCTTGGCGAACCCTCTGGTATCAATTTGAGCCATACTTGGCCTACCTCGGGGCAGATCGATTCGATGAGGTCATGGCCCTAACTGACGCCGTCATGACGACCTCTGGCGGCCGCAATATCGAGGAAACGTATCTGTATCGGGGTCATGCGCTTTTGGCCAGTGGTGATGCCGAAGGTGCGGGGAAGGCCTACGAAAGAGCGCTTCGCCTCAACCCGGGTTCGTTCCAGGCACGCGAGGCGCTGCAGGCCCTTAGCGATCAGCCCTCCGTCTTCGACTGATGCGGGCGCCGTCTTGGAGGTATTGTCTAATGGCGATCGAAGAAGGATGCTGTTCGCTGCATGAACAATTCGTCGTGGGCGCCGCGAAAAGTGTGGGGCATGCCATCATAGCTGTGACACTCAACCGTCTGACGCAGCAACTGCAGGCGTAGGCACAAATCCTCCGACCATTCGGGAGGAACAACGTCGTCGGCCGTTCCATGATGCAGACTGATCGGCGTCTTGAGGCGATCCAAATGATAGATCGGCGAGATGGCCCGCAACTCGGTCAAGGGCGCAGCCAGCTCGAAATCACCTACTGCGCCGTCGCTCCACTGGCGGATCTTCTCGTAGTTCTGGGTTTCGTCGCCACTCATGGCGCTATAAAGCACAGCCGAGCGCAGATAGGGGCTGTTATTGACCGTGAGCACCCTCAAGGTCACCCCACCGCCCATACTATGTCCCCAAAGATTTATGTCATCCGTATCGGCCCGCCGCAGATAGCCAACGGGATCCTGACTTTGCTCGCGAAAAATGGCGATGAGATTTAAAACATCAACTGCGAGGCCGACGCGAAATGGATCGGGGCCACTGTCAGAAGGGGGGAACCCGCGCAAATTGGGATGGATGACAAAATAGCCTGCTTCGGCCAGATGATCGGCGTAGCGGGTCGTGTAATCGAGCGTACGATATTGGCTCGGATCGACGTAGCCGTGAAGGACAATGGCTACCGGGAAGCGACTACCCTGATTAGGAACGTTCATGAAGCCGTAGATCGTCAGTCCATCGCTGGGATAGGTGATTAGGTAGCGGGTAAAATGATCGGTTGTCTTCAATGTGTCGACGATATCCAATTGACCGCCTCCATAGCCACGGTTCATAAGATCGGCGATTGACAATCCGGAGTAAGGGTCCGGCGTTGGAGTAGGTGGAGGTTCGGCGGGCGTGCTAGTTGGGACCTGGACCTGTTTCGGTGCAACTTGCCCGATGACGTTGGCGACAGCCGTGAAAGTTGGCGGAGGCACCACGGTGTCACGTTCGCCAGGATCGACTGTAACAAGCGCGGCGGCCGACGCGACCATCGATGGAGCCGGCTCAAGGGCCAAGCTGGTCACGTTCGCCATTGGCGCAAGGGTTGGTCGGTCTTCTGGAGCCGAAGCACAGGCCGTGATCAGTAAAACTGCAGGGAGGAGCAACATGAGCCATGCCTTTCTCGACGAGCGTCGGACTGGGCGGTAGACGATGGATGGGGTCAAGAACCTCGGCAACATTGGGAGAAACAAGGAACAAAGATCAGCCACGCCGCCAGTTTAGCGGATGTGGCGCCATTGCGCACGGCCGCAAGACATGAATGTTGGCAGCAAAGTATGTGACATTTTTCACTATTGTTTTTCAGTACAATCACCGTATTATTACCGTAGCCGTGTTGCGCGCGTTGGTTTCGGATGTTGGGCGCGCGGTGCTTTAATGGATGGAAAGACTCAAAATCTCTCTCAGGAGGACCCATGAGTAAGATACAACGCAAATTCCCCGTACCCTCGGATCTGGACATTGCCCAGGCGGCCGAATTGAAACCGATCAGCGAAATCGCGGATCAACTCGGCCTGGACGAGGAAGACATGATCACGTTTGGCCGATACAAGGCCAAAGTGCATCTTGACGTCTTGAAGAAAGTGGCCGACCGGCCGCGAGGCAAATACATTGACGTCACGGCCATAACGCCAACCCCACTGGGTGAGGGCAAAACGACTACCGGCATCGGTCTGGTGCAGGGCCTCGGAGCGATCGGTAAGAATTCCATCGCTTGCATCCGTCAGCCCAGCCAGGGTCCGACCTTCGGAATCAAGGGCGGCGCCGCCGGAGGCGGTTACAGCCAAGTCATCCCCATGGAGGACTTTAATCTACATCTGACAGGCGACATTCACGCCATAACCGCTGCTCACAACCTGGTTGCGGCAGCTATAGATTCGCGCTGGTTCCATGAAGGTCGCCTAAGCGACGATAAACTGGAAGACATGGGGCTGAAGCGGCTTGACATCGATCCCTACAACATTACTTGGAATCGGGTCATCGACGTCAATGATCGCTCCGTCCGCAATATCATCCTGGGACTGGGCGGCAAGTGGGATGGCCGTCCTCGTCAGGGTGGCTATGACATTACCGTGGCTAGCGAGATCATGGCAATCCTGGCCCTTGTCAGCGGTGAAGACTACAAGTCAGCGCTGCAGGATTTGCGCGAACGCTGCGGCCGGATCGTCATCGGCCAAAGCACGACGCGAAATCCGATCACGACCGAGGATCTGGGCGTCGCCGGCGCGGTGACCGTTCTGATGAAGGATGCGATCCATCCGAACCTGATGCAAACTCTGGAAGGACAGCCGGCTTTCGTACACGCCGGTCCTTTTGCAAACATCGCCCATGGCAATTCGTCCATCGTCGCCGACCAGGTGGCTATACGCTTGGGCGAGTACGTTGTCACGGAATCGGGCTTCGGCGCCGACATCGGCATGGAGAAGTTTTTCAACGTCAAGTGCCGCTATTCGAACCTGATCCCCGACTGCGTAGTATTGGTTGCTACCATCCGGGCGCTCAAAATGCATGGTGGCGGCCCAAGGGTCGTGCCCGGCCGTCCGCTTGATTCGGCTTACACTGAGGAAAACCTGGAGTTACTCGGAGCTGGCATGGACAACATGCGGGCCCACATTCGCAACGCCAAGCGTTTCGGCATTCCGGTTGTCGTGGCCGTTAATCGCTTCTCCACCGATACAGACGCCGAGGTGGCGCTGGTTCGGGAGGCGGCGATCGCGGCCGGGGCCGAGACGGCGGCCATGAGCGATCACTCGACCAATGGCGGCGATGGCGCGGTTGAATTGGCCGAGGCCGTGGTTGCCGCTTGTGAGAAGCCGTCGAACTTCGAGTTTCTGTATCCGCTCGATATTGGCATCAAGGAGAAGATCGAAACCATTGCCAATAAGATCTACAGCGCCGGCGAAGTTGTTTACGAGCCACTGGCCAACCGCCAGATTAAGTTCTACGAAGATAACGGCTTCGGCGGACTGCCCATATGTATGGCCAAGACCCATCTGAGCATCAGTCACGACCCGGCGCTGAAGAATGCGCCATCGGGCTACACGTTGCCAGTGCGCGAAGTTCGGGCCTCTGTTGGAGCTGGATTCATCTATCCGCTCATTGGCGCGATGCGGACGATGCCGGGACTTCCGAGCAAGCCGGCCTTCATGAATGTCGACATCGACGAGAACGGCGAGGTGGTCGGCCTTTTCTAAACCTCAAGCCTTGACATGGCGTATCGAGGTCGCCAGGCCGCAGCGACAACAACAAAAACAGCCAGCAGTCCGGCCGACTGCTGGCTGTTTTCAAGTCAATTGTCAAATCGTTTCGCCACTAGCGTGATGCTATTCGCCTTCCTCCGCATGCTGTGGATTGCGCCGAACGTAATCTTCGACCAGCAGGAGGTTGTCGCCAGCCAACTTGATAGTCTGCAAAAGGGTGCTCATCGTGTCAATTTCTTCTACCTGCTCGGT
>CP070688.1:2085097-2088538 GCA_020353135.1 Chloroflexota bacterium | reverse complement strand
TGCTGGGCCGGCCGCGAACTCGGCAGCCTGGCCGTGGGCGTCATTCGCCAGCTGAGTTTAGAGAAGGAGGCGTTTGACGTGGTGCTATCGGGCAGTCTGTATAAGGGCAGCTCGACCTTAGAAGAAGAAATGCGTCAAACGATTCATGCCGTAGCGCCGGGCGCCAGGTTGGTTAGGCTGAAAGCGCCGCCCGTGATTGGCGGTGTCTTGTTGGGTATGGACAAGGCGGGATTGGATACAGCTGCCCTGAGACAGACCCTGTTTCGGACGACCAATGAGCTTCATGGGTCGGAAAAGATTGGAGTGAAATAATGTCAGCTTTAGCAGCGTTGGGTGGAGAAGCCTTACGCCAAGAGGCATATCCAGACTGGCCCGTTCACGACCAACGGGATGTTGATGCTGTGACTCGGGTGATCAAATCTGGAAACTGGGGTGGATACCCTTACCCAGGTCCAGAAACGGCCGCCTTTCTGCAAGAGTTTATGACCATGCAAGGTGGAGAATATGCTGTTGCTTGCGCAAATGGCACCGTGACGATGGAGGTGGCTCTGCGAGCGGCGGGCATCGGTTGGGGCGATGAGGTCATCGTGCCGGCCTATACCTTTCAGGCCACAGCCGCAGCGCCAATGGCGGCCGGAGTTATTCCCGTCATCGTAGATGCCGATCCCAACAACTATTGCATCGATCCCAAGGCCGCGGAAGCCGCGATAACCGATAGAACCCAGGCTATCATACCGGTTCACCTTGGCGCGCATATGGCCGACATGGATGCCATCCTGGCCCTGGCCGACAAGTATGACCTGATAGTCGTCGAGGATTGCGCCCACGCGCACGGCGCGAAATGGCGCAGTCAGGGGGCGGGAACAATAGGCCACTTCGGTTCCTTCAGCCTGCAATCCACAAAAATCCTCAGCGCCGGCGAGGGCGGTGTGCTCATTTGCAGGACGGCTGAACTGGCCCAGCGCGCGGCCGGCATCATCAACTGTGGCCGATCCCATGCTCCAGGCGGTGGTCAGGAAGAAGGTGACAATTTCACGATGGGCGCCAATTACCGCATGACCGAACTAAGCGCGGCCTTAGGCCGTGTCGCCTTGGAGCGTTTTCCTGATCAGGCCAGGGAAAGAGAGGAGATGGTGGCTTATATGGATGAGGCCCTGAGCGAGGTGCCTGGTGTGCGCATCCTGCCTCGAGATCCGCGTCACACAACCCGCTCCTTTTACTGTTACATTTTCGCCATCGATCCCGAAGTGTTTGGCTTTGGCCACGACGTGGTCTGCCATGCCCTGGACCTGGAAGGGATTCCTTGCTGGGTTGGGTATGAAGCTATGCACCACAATGAACTGTTCCAACCTCAATTGTCAAAGCTTCCGGTGCCCATGGCCTACCCCGAGCGCTTCGAATTTGAAACCATGGATCTGCCGGAAACGGAGCGGGCCTGCCAACAGGCAGCGGTCTGGTTCGACGAAGCCATTTTCCGCGCCGGGCAGCGGGGTGTAGACGATGCGGTGGCCGCAATGCAAAAGATTTACGACAATCGAGCGGCATTGCGCCAGGAGGCGGCGGAACCCGGCCTTAGCGATTGACTCCCTGTATTCTGGCCAGGTCATTCAGTTCAATCGCGCGTTCGGGCCTGTTTTCGTCAACAGCAAGCGGCGCAGCCACGGGAAGACAATACATGATGAGGTGGATGACACGCTTATCAACTGCCGCGTGTAAAGATCCTGCCAGGTGCTTTTTAGCTAACGCGTAATGGCCCTGGGCGCGGGCAACCGTCTCCACCGCTGAGACGAGAGCCCAGAAGGAGTTGGAATGGGCAAGAAGACAAAACGAACTTCCTGGCTCGTTTTTGTCGTTAACAGAACCATAACAGGTCGTTGACGTTATTCTAAGACTAGCCCGCTACAATTCCGCGTTTTAATGCTAAATAGTAATATGAGGACTGACTATGACCGTTCATTCGGTTTCAGAGCAAAAGGGCATCGCCCTGGTGGCTCATGACAGCAAAAAAGACGCGCTACTTGAATGGGTTCGCTACAATCGAGAAGGTCTGAAGGACCATCGACTCTATGCCACCGGCACCACCGGTGCCCTGTTGGCGGAGAATTTGGACCTAGAGATCAGCAAACTGATGAGCGGCCCGCTCGGCGGCGACCAGCAGCTTGGGGCCAAGATCGTGGAGGGCGACATCGACCTGGTGATCTTCTTCTGGGATCCGCTGCAAGCCCAACCGCACGATCCCGACGTCAAGGCCCTGCTGAGGGTGGCCGTGGTCTGGAATATCCCCATCGCCTGCAATCGGGCCTCGGCCGACCTGATGATCTCTTCGCCTTTGATGAGCGAGGCTTACGAGCGACAAATCCCGGACTACGAAAGTCATCTGCAACGAGAGCTCGTTGCGCCTGAAGATCCCACACTAATTCACGCCAATTGAGGAGCGATAGTTGGCCACGGAAGTTGTGAACGGCCGGATTTGATCGGCGCGCTATTACAATTGGAGGACGGCCGGCGCTAAATCAAGATCTATTGATTAGCTCACACTCCATGAACAGAACGTACGGCAAATAGATCTCTGGGAAATTTTCTGGCGCCTCCATTTCCCGAAAGCCAAGTGCTTTATAGAGTGCATGGGCATCTGTCATCGCTATATGACTGTCCAGCACGATACGTTCGAAGCTTGCTTGATAGGCATGTTGGAGGAGCGTTCTGACAAGTTCCGTACCGATCCCGCATCCTCGAAAGTCTGGCCGGACATATAGTCTCCTTAGTTCACACGTCTGCGGGTCGTGGGCAAAGAACGCAACACATCCGGCCGGTTGTTCATCCCACATTGCCAGCAATAGCCTGCCCGATGGCGGACCATAGATACCAGGTAAGGTTGCCAATTCGCTTTCCAGATCCTTAAATGGAGGCGCCGCGAATGAACTGGCCTGGAGTGAAGTCGCCCAGGCCGTATATTCTCGGATTAATTCTCCAGCCGCTGCTATCTCTGAGTCGGAACCAACTTGAGAGATTCTGAGCATTCCCTACTTCCCTTCCCCTTACTTGCTCCATGCCAATAGGGCTGCACATCCATAAAAGCGACAGTCATTGCTCCTTACCAGCAGTATAAAAGGATGTAACGATAGCTGTCAATGATGGCGGCGCTGTTCATGACGCAGGGCGTCATAGCTTGCAACTGGAAGGGCGAGATCCCCGTATTGTATTCCAAGTATTGGCGATTTTTCACAAGGAGTGACAATGCATACGGGGCAATCTGTTCTGGTTATCGGGGCCGGACTGGGAGGGATCACCACGGCCGCTCTGCTAGCCCGACAGGGATATAACGTCACAGTTTTAGAGAAGAATGAAATACCCGGCGGCCGCTGCGGCCAAATCAACCGCGATGGTCACCGATTCGACGTGGGGGCGACGCTTTTCCTGATGCCGGAGGTGTTTGCCGAC
>CP070688.1:2074307-2084997 GCA_020353135.1 Chloroflexota bacterium | reverse complement strand
GGCGAAAGGTTCGTACTTCTTCGTCGCCTAACGGCCGCTTCAGCACGCGTTCGGCCATTTCTTGCCATTCGCTGAAAGGAAAGATCATTAGATTCTGGTCGAATCCACGAGTCACAACCAAGCCCAATGCCAAATCATTCCGGAATTTCGCCGGAATGGTCAGTCGGCCCTTATCGTCGATTGTGTGCGTGTACTCGCCCAGGAACATGAAGTCACCGCAAGAAGTTTCGCCCGACTGGGTTTATGACAAAGGACTAGCGTCCCACTAGCCTTCCACCATGCCCCACTTCGCACCACTGTGTGGGAAAGTATACAGCAATTACCTTGTTATGTGAAGGTGAAAGGCCCAACTTTTAAGGAAATGGGGAGAATGTACTATTGGACTACACTTGTGGGGAAATGATTGCCCCCTCACCCACATGTGGGGTCTGGTCACGCAGGGGCCAATTGAGCTATTGCACTACCGTCCAGCAAGTTCGGAAGCGCGTTCGTCAGCCAACTTCATAAGGTATCGTTTGTCTTCCTCGCTGAGCTCGGCCGATAGCAGAAACTCTGGTCGCCTACGCCAGGTGCGGCGTAGCGCCTGTTCGCGCCTCCAGCGCTGAAGGCGAGCCTCGTGGCCAGATCGCAGGACCTCCGGGACGGTCCAGTCTCTGAATACCGCCGGACGCGTATAATGTGGGCCCTCAAGAAGGCCGGTCGCGTGGCTGTCGGCGGCGGCCGCACTCTCCGCGCCAAGAACGCCGGGTAATAGTCGCGCCGTGGCGTCAACCACCACCATGGCCGCCAATTCACCTCCGGTCAGCACATAGTCGCCAATGGAGATTTCATCGGTCACCAGGTGGCGGCGGACACGTTCGTCAACCCCTTCGTAGCGGCCGCAGATCAGCGTTAGCCGCGGCTGTTGGCAGAGTTCCCTAGCGACCTTATGTGTGAATAGCCTGCCTTGGGGCGTGAGCAAGATAATTGGCCAGGCCACTGGCAGCGATTCTTCTGCCGTCAGTTTGGCCTGGTCGGCATCCGCCCCACTTCGCCCCACCAGGCTCTCGACGGCCCGGAACAACGGCTCCGGTTTCAGCACCATGCCCCCGCCTCCGCCAAATGGCGGCTCGTCGGTGACCCTGTGCTTATCTACGGCGAAGTCGCGTATGTTGTGCAACATGATCTGCAGCAAGCCAGATTCTTGCGCCCGGGATAGGATACTGGCGTCGAAATAGCCTTTGAACATCTCCGGAAACAGGGTCAGAATATCTATTCGCATATGGTAAGTATCAAATCTAGATTGGTGACTGTCAAGTTCACGCTGTCCCCGACGACTGTTTCGTACCAGTGGCAATCTTTTAAACTAGACCCTGGCCAATGATTCAAAGCGGCAGCTATGTAACCTCCTCTCATTCGTGTAAACGCCCTTGGCTGGCTATAATCGCCATATTCGTTTGAGCTCATGACCTCAAGCGGAGGAAGGCGAATGCGTATTCTCATCACCGGCGGCCTAGGACAACTAGGCTTGGCCCTGCAACAGACGCTGGTTGATCACGAACTTACTATTGTCGATCTGCCTGAAGTTGACATAACGAACCAACCGGAGATTAGCGAATCGATCCGCGCAAACTCTCCGGAGATTGTGATACATTGCGCTGCCTACACCGACGTGGACGGCTGCGCTCGCGATCCCAGGTTAGCTTACAAGGTCAATGGCCTGGGAACGCAGAACGTGGCCCTGGCTTGCCGGGCAAATGGGGCCGTGATGCTCCATATCAGCACCAACGAGGTATTCGCAGGCAATGAACCGGCCGGCTACCATGAGTGGATGGCCACGGATCCGATCAACGCCTATGGCAATTCGAAGGCCGCAGCCGAAGCGCATGTTCGCCAGATTCTGCGCCGCTTCTACATTGTGCGCACGGCCTGGCTCTATGCCCCGGACGGGCGCAACTTCATTCATGCAATCTTGGACCGGGCCCGCAACGTCGGTCATTTGCGGGTGGTTGCCGACGAGATGGGCAATCCGACCTACGCCGACGATTTGGCCATGGCCATTCGCGACTTGTTGCTTACCAACCAATACGGCACTTACCACTTCGTGAATGCCGGAGCCTGTTCACGCTGGCGCTTCGCTCAGGAGATTCTTCGGCTAGCTGGGCTGCAGGACGTCGAAAACCGGCCGATACTAAGCCGTGAATATCGACGGGTCTCCACTCCGCCGGCTTTCGGCGCGCTGGTCAATACTACCGGCGCCTCCCTTGGCATCAGATTGCGGCCCTGGCAAGAGGCGCTGGCTGATTATTTGGCCACACACCACGGTGACTGAAGCGTTTGTCAACGCGAATATCTGGTCGGTCTAGCTAGGTTCCGTTTTCCTGGTAACAAATGTCCCCGAGAGTCTCGATCATTATCCCAAATTGGAACGGACGCCAACATCTGGACGACTGCCTGTCGTCGTTGTACAGGCAAACTTTGCGCGACATGGAAGTGATCCTGGTTGACAACAACTCCAGCGATGATTCCGTCCCGCACGTGCGTCAATACTACCCCAAGGTAAGCATACTGACGCTCGAGCAAAACCGCGGATTCACAGGCGCCTGCAATGCCGGGTACGTCGTCTCTCAAGGGGAGTTCATCATTCTACTGAACAATGACACCGAGGTCGACGAATCGTGGCTGGCGACAATCGTGGAGGCCTTTGATGTAAATCCCGAGGTTGGCAGTATAGCGTGCAAGATCCTGCTGTTCGATAGGCGCGATCACTTCCACACGACCGGCGACTACTATCGAACCGACGGTATACCGGGCAATCGCGGCGTGTGGCAGCAGGATCGCGGCCAATATGACCACCAGGAATACGTCTTCAGCGCCTGCGGCGCGGCCGCAGCATATCGCAAGACCATGCTTGAGCAAGTCGGATTCTTGGACGACCGATTCTACTTCTCGTGCGAAGATGTGGATCTCGGCTGGCGCGCCCACCTGGCCGGATGGCAAGTCCTCTACGTGCCAGAGGCTGTAGTCTATCACAAGTTGAAGGCCACCGGCGGCAGCGTTACCGGGAGCTATTTCGACGGCCGCAACTTCATCTATTTGATCTGGAAGAATTACCCCGGCTCCTTGCTGCGACAACACTGGCGCAGCATCTTGAAAGCACAGATGCGAATCTCATGGGAAGCGCTCCGGGCTTGGCGCGGCGCGGCAGCAAGGGCGCGATTGCGCGGCCAGATTGTGGGCGTGCTCGGCCTATTCAGGTTCTGGCCAGAACGTCGCCGAATGAAGAAGACCCGTCGCTTGTCCGATGACTCTCTGACGGAGCTACTTACGCCTGTTGACGGGGCACCCTAGGGCAGATATGATCGCCCGATTATTGTGGATTGGGTTCTGAGACCTGGAAGGTCTGGCCCAGTCGTCGTAGAGAAGTCGCTGCTGAAAATGGACGGAAGCCCGCTGCTCAGCCTCATAGTCCCGGCGTTTAATGAAGGGAGACGCTTAACACAAACCCAGCCCCAGATCATTGAGTTTGTGGAAGCGCAGCCTTTCAGTAGCGAGATAATCATCGTCGATAACAACAGTAGCGATGACACAAGGCAAATCGCCGAGAGATTCGCCCGAAAGCACGCATGTATTCGTGTATACGAGGAAACCCGGCAAGGAAAAGGGGCGGCCGTGCGAGCAGGCATGCTTGAAGCAACAGGTGACTTCTTGTTCATGGCCGACGCGGATCTATCCATGCCAATTGGCGAGGTGAGCAAGTTCTTGCCCCCGCAGCTCAACGGATATGATGTGGCCATCGCCAGCCGTGAGGTCGAGGGCGCGGTACGATACAATGAACCGGCTTATCGCCATCTCATGGGTCGCGTCTTCAATTTCATCGTCAAAGTACTGGCCATTCCTGGCTTCCAGGACACGCAGTGTGGGTTCAAGTGTTTCCGGCGCCACGCGGCCCTGGAGGTTCTGGCCTACCAAAGCATCGACGGCTGGGCGTTCGACGTCGAGCTTCTCTTCATTGCCCAGCAGAGAGGTTACGACATCGTGGAAGTGCCAATAGATTGGTATTATCGGGCAAATAGTCGTATCAACCCGATCAGCGATGCCTTCAACATGTTCCGGGAAGTCCTGAAGATCAGGGTAAACGGTTGGCGCGGACTTTACAATAAGCCGGAATCAGCGGATGCCGGTGTAGAACCAAACTGATCTAACAATGCCCACTTTGGAGTTGGAGAGCGCCGCCAGCGCCGAAGTCGGCAGCCTTCTAATCGCCGGGTTGGATGAAGCTGGCCGCGGTGCCGTCGCCGGGCCGGTCGTTGCCGCGGCCGTCATTTTGCCCTTGGATGAACCCCGCCGCTTGGCGCGACTGTCCGACGTGGACGACTCAAAGAAGCTGACGCCGCGAAAACGGGAAATGCTCTTTGATCTCGTCGTCGATCTGTCGCTGGCCTATGGAATCGGGTCCGCTTCGGCCAGAGAGATAGATGACTTCGGGATAATCGGCGCCACCGTCCTGGCAATGGATCGAGCGGCCGGGATGTTAGAGCCGCCACCGGATTACTTGATAATCGACGGTCGTATTAAGCTCCGGGACATCCCCATACCCCAACAGTCAATCATTCGTGGCGACGGCAAAAGCCTGAGCATTGCCGCCGCGTCAATCCTGGCCAAGGTCAGTCGCGATCGCGTTATGCTGGACAATCACAAAAACTATCCGGCATACGGTTTTGCCAGGCATAAAGGTTATTGCACGGCGCTTCATGTCGACGCATTGTCCCTTCACGGCCCGTGCCCAATCCACCGCCACACATTTGCGCCAATCCGGCGGACTCTCATCTAGCTGCGGTTCATGTCCAGCGAATCGGCTTTGGGACTTTACCTGCACATTCCCTTCTGTCGGCATCGCTGCGCCTACTGTGATTTCAACACCTATTCCACAGTTGGCGAGTTGACGGGAGATTACGTGGACGCCTTGCTCGAAGAAGTGCGTGAAGTCGCCGGTGACTCCAGGAGACCCGCGTCGACTGTCTACTTCGGAGGCGGCACGCCCTCGTTGCTGCCGGCCGAGTCGGTCCGCCTGCTCGTCGACAAAGTCAAGGGATCCTTTGAACTAGATGGCAAGGCTGAAATCACCTTGGAAGCCAATCCTGAGACGCTCTCATTGGAATATCTGTCGGCCGTGCGGCGCGCTGGTGTCAATCGCCTAAGCCTAGGCGCGCAAAGCGCGAACGCGGCCGAGTTGGCTTTGCTGGAGCGCGAGCACGATTTCGAGACGGTTGTTCGAGCCGTTGAAGATGCACGGGCGGCCGGCTTCGAGAACATTAACCTTGACTTGATCTACGGGCTGCCGGGTCAAAGCCTGGCCAGTTGGGAGCGCAGCTTGTCGGCGGTACTCGTACGAAAACCGAATCATCTCAGCCTTTACTGCCTGACGATAGAGCCCGGCACGCCAATGAACCGCTGGCTGGCCAGCGGCCGATTCGCAGCGCCCGATCCTGATTTGGCGGCCGAACAGTACGAGTTAGCAAGCAAGACCCTCAAGCGCGAAGGATTCCAGCACTACGAGATCTCGAATTGGTCCCACCCGGGTCTGGCCTGCCAGCACAACCTCATCTACTGGCGAAACGGCGCCTACTTAGGCCTGGGCGCTGGCGCCCACGGCCATGCGGCCGGCTATCGCTACAGCGTAGTCAGGCAACCGCGTGTTTACATTCGCAGAATGCGTTCCAGCGATCCAGGGCGATTTCCCTGGTCGGCCGCTCTGGCCGAGAAGCGGCTGCTCAGCCGAAGTGATAGGATGGCCGATACGATAATCACCCAGTTGCGCTTGCTAAACGAGGGAATCAATCTCGACGCTTTTAACGAGCAATTCGGTCTTGACTTATTCAGTGCCTATCCTGGCGTCGCCGAACAACTAATCGATTGGGGCTTGCTGCAACAATCGGCCGGGCGTCTGCTCCTTTCCGAAAGAGGTCAATTTCTTAGCAATCAAGTATTTTATCGCTTTATGTAAAGTCTGGAGAACACATTGTCCAAGGAAGACTACACCACGGTCATTATGGCCGGGGGCAGAAGCAGCCGGATGGGCACCGACAAGGCATTCGTCCCCCTGTTGGGCAAGCCAATGATTGAGCACGTCCTGGACAGCGTCGATGGATTGGGCAGCGAGAAGATCATTATCACCAATTCGATTGAACGGTATCGTTATCTGGGTTTGCCGCTGTTCGCTGACATCTACGAAGGCAGCGGACCGCTAGGAGGGCTACACACGGCATTAGTTCATGCCAAATGCGAGCACTTGCTTGTCGTGGCCTGTGATATGCCCTGGCTAAACAGGGATCTGCTGGAGTATATGGTATCGCTGCGAGCGACGGCCGACGTCATCGTTCCCCGCTGGACCAAGTTCCCCGAACCGCTCCACGCCGTGTATAGCAAAGCATGTCTCAAGCCGGTGACCGACAGCCTTGAGTCCAGGACTCTGAAATTGATCGCCTTTTATGGCCAGGTCAGAGTGCGCTATCTGGATCGGGACGTACTGTCCAGGTTCGACGCTGCCGGCCGTTCCTTCGCCAACATCAATACCCTGGAGGATTTACGCCAGGCTGGTGAGGAAAAATAGCCGGTCCGGTTAACGCGGACCGGCTATTCTGTTGATCTATAGACTCTCGATCGCCGGCAACCGCTTGCCAGGCAAGCGATTACTGGCCTTCGACCACCATTTCAGCGGCGTGAAGTGTATTCTTCAATAACATGGCGATAGTCATCGGTCCAACGCCACCCGGCACCGGGGTGATAGCCCCGGCGACCTGGCTAGCTGACTCATACTCTACATCGCCTACCAGCCTGTAACCGCGTTTCTTGGTCGGATCCTCTTTCTGGTTGATGCCCACGTCGATGACGGCCGCTCCCGGTTTGATCATGTCGCCGGTTATCATCTCGCGGCGGCCGATGGCTGCGATCACGATATCCCCCTGCCGAACATGTTCGGCCAGATCCTTCGTGCGGCTATGGCAAATCGTGACAGTGGCGTTCGCCTTCTGCAATAACATAGCCACTGGCAGACCCACGATATTAGAACGGCCGACGATTACTGCCTCGGCGCCACTCATTTGCACGCCGCTGCGTTCAAGCAACACGATCACGCCGTAGGGTGTGCAAGGAATGAACAGTGGGTTCCTGCCTTTCATGGCCAAACGGCCGATGTTAACTGGATGAAAGCCATCCACATCCTTGCCGAGGTCGATGGTATTGAGAATCGTCTCTTCGTCGATATGATCCGGCAGCGGCAACTGCACCAGGATGCCGTTGACCTGCGGATCGGCGTTCAATTCGGCCACCAGTGACTGTACTTCATCCTGGCTGGCGTCGGCCGGAAGCGTGTGCCCGAACGAGTTAATGCCTACTTCGGCGCAACGCTTCTGCTTCATACGCACATAAGTCGCCGAGGCAGGATTTTCCCCTACCAGTACAGTGGCCAGCCCAGGCGTATAGCCATGTTCTTCCTTCATGTCCGCAACAGCAACACGAACCTCCTCTTGAATATCCGCTGCGATGCTTTTTCCGTCGATGATATTTGCTGTCATGTCTCTCACTTTGGTAGGATTTCCGTCCCCATGAACTTGTCTAGCCAGATGCCGACAGCCACGGCAATGAAGAACCCGACGAGCAAGAAGTAGGGAATTTGCACCGGCTGTTCGGGGCCGGTCCAGAATTCCGCCACTGTGGTGTCAAGTAGAACGGTAATCAGGTAGGTGGCTGCATATCCGATAATCAAAGAAATCACAACGAGAAGTAATCGTTTTACCAGCATGTATGATTCATCTCCTGGGCAAGCTTTTAGGCAATCCCGTCTTCTATCTGCAATACCTCGCGTACATGACGCGTCAAATTGTCCGGCCTCACCGGCTTCGTCAGGTACTTGGTAGCCCCTAGCGTTAGCCCCCGGTTCACGCTCTGGGCATCCGCCCTAGCACTGAGCATAATAATGGGCAGGTCGGCCGTTTCATCGTCCGCTCTGAGGATCTCGCACACCTCAAACCCATCGATGCCCGGCATCATTATGT
Source organism: Chloroflexota bacterium (assembly GCA_020353135.1). The sequence goes on along the minus strand of CP070688.1, from coordinate 2,076,961 downwards.
CAAGTAACATCACGTCGGGCATCTCGCGTCGCACTTCCTCGAGCGCCTCGGACCCATCTTGGGCCTCAATTACCTCAAAGCCAGCCCGAACAAGTATGAGCCGCAGCATGGTACGCGCTGTGGGTTCGTCGTCTACTATCAGGACCGAGGGTATCGCGCTTTCTGTCATTAGGCTTTCTCACTTGGCGAAGTTAATTGAAGCGCGATCTAATGTACTCAAAGACATGGCACAATTTACAGTAGCGAATCCTTATTTGCGACGGCACTCCTGGTCGCCAGAACCGGCGCACCCAGTATTTAGCCAGCTATCGCCTATTGTAATCCAAACCTGGCTGACGGCAATGATGTTGAGCGAAAGAATCAGGCAATATGGACATGAATCCGGCCGGCTTCGCTCACTCCGACGGCCTGATGACGAGTCGGTCGTCGGAGTCATAACTGTAGTGAAGATAGAGTGGCAGCGGGGCGCTTCTATCGCCTAAGACTCGAGGCAAGAGCCATTTCAGGTCTTCAACCAGTTCGTCCTTGGGCAGTTGATCAACAGGAAACCAATGCAGGGCCCCTTCATGGGACTCGCTTGTTTGTCGGATGTCACTCCAGCCAACAAACACAAACATCAAAATGCCCAGGCCCGGATCGCCGGCGTCGATGTTAACTACGGCCGCCAAGTCCAGCATTTCGATGGTCAATCCAGTTTCTTCGGCAGCCTCTCGCCGGGCGGCGCTGAAAACGTCTTCGTCAACTTCGACGTGCCCGCCAACGCCATTGAACTTGTTGGCCCAGATCCGCTTGTCTGGCGCCCCTTTCAGCAACAAGACGTCGTCTCTGTGGCGGACAAACAGGAGCACGCGAGGAACAACCCGGTACCGTTCTCCGCTGCTGGCCAGACCTTGATCATTATGTCCCATAAGTTTCTCTTAGATTCCCAGGGCACGGGCCTGGGAATCACAATGCGCTATCTCCTCTAGAAGTAGGTCGCGGATATCACGGAACTTCGCTTTCTTGTTTGGCCACTGCGGATCGCCGGCGACGAGAGCCAGCTCAGGACGACTTGTTGGCCGTTCAGCCGCCGCATTGACAAGCGATAGGTGTTTCAATCAGCGCCAGATGCCTTGGCCTGCAATACACGCTCTACGCACTGGACAAGCTCTTGTGGTCCGAAGGGCTTCGTAAGGTAACCTTCCACGCCAGCAATTTGTAGGCCAAATACACGATCGATCTCGTTGGCCCTGGCGGTCACTACGATCACCGGAATCCCCTGAAGTCCAGGATCAGCGCGCACTCGCTGGAGCAACTCCCAGCCGTCAATCTTGGGCATCATCAAGTCGAGCAAAATCAAGTCAGGCTTCAGTTTGCGAACGCCATCCAATCCCGCTTGCCCGCCAATGGCTCCCAAGACGTTGTAGTTGTGACGTGCCAAGATAAGGCTAATGAGTTCAATCATCTCCTCTTCGTCTTCTATGCAAAGTATGGTCGGTCCAATAGCCATTATTACCATCCATCCTGGCGACAGCACTGTCTTCGTTTGGACGCTACCCTTATCGCAAAGACTTCACCCGGTCAACAGTCGTCTGTCCAGGCCGACGACCTCTGAGCCTTCCAGATCAGGTCTCAGCCGGGCTAGGTTAACACATGGATTTTCCCCTGTCTAGCATTTTATTGACTATAGCCGACGTATTTGGCATAATGACTAACGAAATAGGTTCAAATGCTACGATGGAGACGAGTAGGCAAGCGTCGTCCGATTAGCGAGCCCGAGTTGGTGTGAGTCGGGCGCGGACGGCTTGCCGAAAATCCCTCTGGAGCTGCCAACCGAAAGAGCGAGTGAAGTCTCCTGCACTCGGCGTGACGCGGGACTTCGATTTGGTCCCATCGGACGAATGAGCGCATCAGAAAGGCAACTCGCAGTCCAGTAGGCTTGGCCGGGTTCATCTCACGTTACCGAGAGTGCGATGATAGCCCCTTATCAGGGCCGTCGTTGACCGAGAGTCGGATCTGCTGATCACAATTGTGGACCCGGAAATCTGGGTGGTACCGCGGAGCGTTTGCGCCTTCGTCCCTGAGTTGGACGAAGGCGCTTCTGATTTGAGGCCCATATGAGCCGGCGATCGGCTCTAGCGAAGAAGATGGTTAATTGAGGCCAGTATGACTGAACTACTATATCTAAATGATTCGTACGTGCGTCGCTTTGATGCAACCGTCGCCGGTCAGTTGGATGGAGGCATAGTACTGGATAGATCGGCATTTTATCCTGGCAGTGGCGGGCAGCCGGCCGATCTGGGCAGCCTGGCGGCCGGCGCTGATTCGTGGCCGGTGACCAAAGTGAAGCGAATCTCAGGCAACATCGTCCATTTCGTCGACGGTCCCCTACCCGACGAGGGCGCGGCCGTATCGGCCGCCCTAAATTGGGAGCGGCGTTATAAACTCATGCGCACTCATACGGCGCTGCACATCCTTTGTGGCGTCATCTGGCGCGACTACAAGTCGTCGGTCACAGGCGGCAACATGCAGCCGCTCAAGGGCCGGATGGACTTCGAATTCGAGACGATGCGCCAGGAATTGGTAGCCGAGATCGAGGAAGCTGTCAACCGCGAAGTATCAGCCGCGCGCGATGTTGTGGTCCGCACCTTGCCCCGTGACGATGCGTTTGAGAT
>CP070688.1:2066470-2074207 GCA_020353135.1 Chloroflexota bacterium | reverse complement strand
GTGATGATCATCACTCCGGTCCCCCAGACCACGGCCCAATATTCGAACTTCTCGCCGAAGTTGAATTTGCGCATTTTGGGATGCTCTTCCTTGAAGCCGAGGTTGTAGGTGACGGTGTCCTTGGCGTCAATCACATCCTTTTTGTCCGGCAGTATTCTCATTCGCTCGTGTTTGACGAAAAATCGATAGGCGCCGGTCAACAGATGGTAGGCCGATCCCGCGATCAGGATGAAGGCTGAGTAGCGATGGATCAAGCGCACCGTTTCGATGCCGCCCATGAGATCGATCATGCCCTGGCCGATCCCCGTTTCGGCGTATTTCTGGGGTAATCCGGTTACAGTCAGGATGGTGAAACTGACCAGCAGAATAATGTGCTCGATGCGGGCGCCGGTTCGAAACCGGGGATATTGTTCTTCCTTACTCACTGAGTCACTCACTAGCCCTCTCCCTACTTCCGCCGCTTCCAGCGCAGCCTGACCCGGCGGAAGATATCTGTCGCTACCAGGAAACCCAGGCCGCCGACTGTCACCGGAATGACGATGGCATAAAAGGTATCCACCAGGTAAACCAGCGGATTGTGTTCCAGTGAGGGCTGATAGTGGCTCGTCCAGGCATCCGAGAAGTTCGCCGTCGCGTCTGGATGGCATTGGCGACAGGTCTCCAGCAGATTCACCTTGATGCCGTTTTCTGGATCGTCCACCGGCCGGATATCATGCACGCCGTGGCAATCGTAGCAGACGGCGGTATTGATCTCGATATTGGGATCTTCATGCTCGAACAGCGTGGCGGTGCTGCCATGAAAATCGGCCACGTAGGTCTCGAATACATCGGTCGAGATATCGTACTTGGCCATCAATTCTTCATCGGCGTGGCAGCCGGCGCAAAGCTCTGGCGAACGCGATCGGGCCAGCGCCGTGGTCGGGCTGTTGATATCATGTACGCCATGGCAGTCAATGCAGGTGGCCACATCCTCGTTGCTGTCGGCCAGCAAAGCCTCGCCATGCACGCTGTCGGCATAGGTATCGTAGATTACACTGTGGCATTGGCGGCAAGTTTGCGAGATGCGTTCCCGTGGTTCGCCGGGTGTCGGCGTATCGTGGGCGCCGTGGCAATCGGTGCAGACGGCCGCTTCTTCGTTGCCACCCTCTAATGCTGCCCCATGAACGCTATCCAGTGAACGTTCGTAATGCTTCTCGTGGCACTCGGCGCACTTGGTGTAGCTTTGCAGGTTATACTCCCGCTCACTGGTTGCCGTGACCGGCTCATGTGGATAGGTATAACGATCATGGCAGTCGACACAATCCAGCGCTTGCCACGGGTTGTCCGTTCCGTGGACCGAATCATGGAAGGCATCCCGATCGATGGTCACCGACAGAACGTCGCCATTTTCAAAGGTCATCGTGAGACCCGGCTGGCTATGGCAAGCCAAGCAGTAATTCTGATCGACTTTGCTTGTGAACAGGCCGTCGCGGATGACCTGAGTGGCGATGAAAGGATCGACCAGGTCGACGCCTCGCTCTGCGTGGCAGTCAACACAAGCCGCCGATCCTTCGCCCGACTGCAGCTGCTCCACTGTTAACACATCATGGGCGCCGTGACAGTCCGTGCAGACCACCGGATCGTCAGACTCGGGTCCGGGATGACCGGTGAGGTGCGGCTGCACATGGCAGCGTTCGCAGGCTTCGGAGCGGGCAATCTCAAAGCTCCGCAAGTCGGCCGCCTCGACGGCCTCATGGGGAAACTGATAGTCGGCCGGAGCATGGCAGTCGGTGCAGGCCAGTTCGGCGCCTGGATGATCGCCATGGGCCGAAACCGACAGCGCTTCCAGATCGACAGCCACCGGCAAAGTCTCCCCCGAGGGGAATTCGATCTCCCTGGTACTATCGCCATGACAGAGCCGGCAAGCAGTGTCGTCCGCTTGCTGGTGCAAGGGCGCGGCCGCCCCGGGCAAAGCCATCTCCAGCGCTGGCATACCTGGCGCCGCCATCGCTGGCGCGATCAGCTTCATGGCCCCGGTTGGCTCGGCCGCTGCCGCCGGACCAGGTGACCAGACAATGACACCCAGTACGCCCGCGCCAATCACGATAACCAGCAGCAACAGCAGCGCGTAACGGCGCATCCAGTTATTGTATGGCAAATCATCCTCCTCCAATCGTCAGAAGGACTCAGGTTAAGAAATCGTGAACGTGGTCGAACGTTCGCCGTTGACGTCCACGGTATATTCACCCGGTTCAAGACCCTCAGTTTCTAACAACACTTCCTCGGTAAACGGGGTCAGTACTTGGGCGCACATAAGGCCGCTCGGCCGGACGGCCGTGACGGTCAGTGTAAAGGTCGTACCGTCCAATTCTTGCTCAACGCCATCAATGGTCGAGCAGCTGTCAGGCAGATGGCCCGTTATCACGGCGTAATACTCGCCGTCGCGCTCTTCAACCACCACGTCGTCGACAAAGACCTGCGAGCTCTCGGTAGCCGCAACCGGCGCCGGCTCGTGATAGCCGGTAGCCGTATCGATCAACTCTTGGTCGCTCTTGTCCGAAGCATCCGCGCCATTATGGCACTGGCGGCAGGCGAAGTTCAGGCCAACCTCCGACAAGGACTGGTCGCCTTCCGGCGTGAATTGGTCGATTTGGTTGGGATTGATAGCCATCAGGTGAGTGCGCAGGTCGCCTGTGAAGCGTTCCGGATCGCCAACCGCGCTCTTGGTTATGCGCGGCATATGGCAAGTGACACAATCGCGAGTGTGCAGGCTCAGCTTGAAGTTCTCGGCCTCACGATAGTGGCAATCCTGGCATTCGATGCGCGTCGTCTGTTCGGCTTCGGCCTCGCGCAATTGGATCACGCCTACGTGCGGGTCGTGGCACTGCACGCAGTCAAGCGACGCGTGTTTACCCTGGAACAGCTCTTCATATTGCTCGTGGTGGCGAATCAGGCCGCCGCTGGCATCCAACTCTTCTGGAACGCCGCGGAAGTGACAGTCGCCACAGGCGGCCGAGTCGCGATCGACCTTCATTTCAAAAGACATGGGGTGGCTGGCATGGGCGCTGCCTGGACCATGACACTCTTCACATTGAATGCCCGGCTCGGCCCAGGAGCCAATTAGCCCTGGCAGACCATCCTGGTTGCCGTCCGGACTGTATCCGGTCGTGTGGCAGGCGCCACAATTATAGGGCTTCTCTTCTCCGGCATGATACGGTACCCATTCATCGCCCAGGTCCACATCTGGATTGTAGAAGTTGTACTGTGTGGTGCTATCTTCGTCGCCGGTAATGATGAAGCCGTCGTTGTCGATGAAACGGGCCTTCCAATTGTAGCCACCAATCACGTAACTGATGTCATCCCACGTATACCCCTCGGGCGGTGCCTCTAGCTCAGTGAACGGGTACTCGGGCGGCTGCCCATCGACGACGGGATTGAGCTTGAAAGGATGGCCGCTCATATTGAATACCGTCGAGATATCTTCATGGCACTCGGCGCAGGCGGCGGATCCGACGAAAATGGGCGGCTGAAAACTGGCGCCATCCTGGCCCTGGGCGCCCGGCGGACCTGGTTCACCTTGTGGCCCGGCCGAACCGGGGACGCCTTGCGGTCCTTCGGGGCCAGGCGGTCCTTCCACTGGTTCATCTTGGGCGCAGGCGGTCAACAACAGCGCCGCCAACAAGAGCATTACGCCGAAAGCCCAAAACACTCGTTTCATGCTTATCCTTCCTCTACAGTATCAGCCCAGACACCGTGCTTATACTGGCAAGCACAGAGCGGGCTGGACTAAGCACACAAACCGCCAGGAGCGGCAGCCGTGGCTGGGTAAACTGGCTCTAGGATTTTACTAAAAATCACAACTGATATCATATGTCAAAGCACGCCAGGGTCAAATCAGCCGGGCGTGTAAACTATTACCCGTTTCAATGTGACGTGAGTTTAGCTATACGTCGTGCTAATGATTAGTGACGGACGTCATACAACTCACATGACGGGCCTCACTTGTGGCCGTGCTTTACCGGCCGCTGGCCGCGCAATCTATCTTGAGCAACCAGAAGATACATACCGGCCTGATAGCGCGCTCTGCTCCTTTGCTGGGCCGTGTTCGATATGCTAAAATCCGCTGGCCGCAATGCATTGTGCAGGCATTGAATTGTGCAACGGCGATATCGGAAGTCATGAGCGCGGCGACCGGCCATCGTCGACGATGATCCAGCCTTCAGTAGAGAGGGCTTTGAAGGTTAGGAGGCAATCACTTGAGCAACCGTGAATCGTGGAAGACCTGGGCAGTTGTAGCTGCACTATTGATTTTCGCCGGGCTGGCCTCGGCCGTCGTGCCATTTCTTCTCGACCAAGCGGACGAGGGTGATTCGTCGACGGAGGTCGCCAGAGAACCGCTGGAGACGACTATTGACGTGAGCCAGTTACCATTCATCGGCGAGGTACTGGTCGAGATTCCCTTTATCGCCGAAAACGTCCAGGGACAGCCAATCACTGCTCTGCAGGCGTTTGGCATCGCCTTTGGCGTCGTCCTGGTGGGCGTCGGAGCGGTCGGCTTACTCATCACTATCGTGGCTGTCTTGTACGATCGACTGGTGAACCGCGTCTATAGCGACGAGAGCTACCAGGAGGCCACGGCCGAGCTTCAGCAGCGGGAAAAAGCTCGAATAAAGGAAGTCCAGCAGGGCCAGCCGCCGGCCGTGGGTCCCGAAAAGGCGGTGCGTTCGCGCTGGTCAATGGGTGTTTACGCCTTCATCTTCCTGCTTTTCGTCTGGATCGTCGGCCTGACTCTGGGAACGGTCTACTTCGGCGATACTGAAGTTGACATCCTGGGCGTTTCGGTTAGTGCGGCCACGTTATTGAACCTGGTCCTGGTCCTGCTTACGATCGTGATCCTCTACCTAGCCCTCCGGCGCCGCGATCCGGAGGAACTAGAGAATCCAGCCTCAGACGACAACCCGGTCAATTGGGGCTACATCTGGATCATTGTCTCCGGCTTACTGATCGTGGGAATTGGTGCCGGAGCAGCCGTGGCCACTCGTGGCGGAGGCTAATCTGGCCGTTACCGCTCACTTAACCAACTGTGACGACCGGACCGGGGCGGCCTGTCCGGTCGTTTTTCTTGTAGCGGAGTGCACAGGCCACGACATTCTGTTGTGTGTGAGAAGTACGTACAACGCACATAAGGTACTGTGGCTCGGCAGCTAGTGTGAGCTAGATGCTAGCCGCTCACTGCTAAAAGCTAAAGGCCAACAAAATGAATCGCGACGAGATGCTCGAAGAACTGGATAAGACGCGCGAAGAGCTCCTGGCAACGATTGAAGGGCTGCCGGACGAAGCGCTGCGCCGGCCGGGCGCGATGGGCGACTGGTCGGTGGCCGATCTGCTGGCTCACATGGTGGCCTGGGAATCGGAGATGGTCACGGCGTTGCTGCGCATCGATCAGGGAAAAACGCCGGCCCGATTGATTGCCGCCTTCGAAGACATCGACGGCTATAACGTTCGTCGCTATCAGGAAAACAAAGACCGCGACCTGGACCGCATCTTTGAAGATCTGCAAGGCGTACGCATCCAGTTGGAGGGATGGCTGGCCGAATTCAGCGACCACGACCTGACTGACCCAGAGCGCTATTCCTGGTCCAAAGGTTTCCCTTTGTGGCATATCATCGCCGAGAACAGCTTTCGTCACGAAGCGGAACACCTACCCCAGATCAAGGCCTTTGCCGCCCGCTGGGCAGCAGATGGTCAATAGGAGTCATGCATGCTGAATCGAAAGCCCTCTAGTGTTGAAGGCTATTCTTGAGGAGATTATGAACGACAAATTGGCCGGCGTCTCCATTGCCGGCATATCGGAAGCTTACGAAGTTGCCCATTCGGCGGCCGTATTGGTCGAGCGCAGCGATCTGGGCATGCTCAAATTCAGCGGCAAGAGTCGCCTGGACTTGATCAACCGTATGTCTACCCAAGATGTACTGAATCTCAAGCCAGGTGAAGGGGCGGCAACCGTCCTGTCCACCGATATCGGTCGCATCATCGATCGCCTGATCCTCTACGTCGATCGTGAATCCGTCTATTGCCTGACCGGCGAAGGAAATGGCGCCAACATCGCCGAATATCTACGTCGCTTCGTCTTCTACATGGATGATTTTACCGTCGAGGATTTGAGCGCCAGCACGGCCGTCCTGGCCGTCTACGGGATCCAGGCCAGCTCCGCTCTTCGTGACATCTTTGGCGAGGCCGATCTACCGCTTCACCATTGGAAGCGGGCCGATCTGGGCGGCGCCCCGGTCTACCAGCACCGGACCGATCCCATCGCCGGCGCCGGTTACCTGGTGACCTGCCATGAGGAAGATCGGGCGGCATTAGAGCAAGCCCTGGTCGGCGCGCCGATCAGACCAGCCGATGAAGCCGCCTTTGACTACTTGCGCATCGAGAGCCGCTTACCCCGTTTCGGCCGCGAATTGACCCCCGATTACATTCCCCTGGAAGCCGGCCTGTGGGCCGATGTCTCCTTCAACAAGGGCTGTTATACCGGGCAGGAGATTATCGCCCGCCTGGAAAGCCGCGGCCGGTTGGCCAAGCGGTTGGTCCACCTGACGGCGGCCGAGCCCCTTTCGGCCGGAGACGCCCTAACCGCCGGCGACAAGGCAGCCGGGACAGTCACGTCAGCCGCCACTGGCCCAGGCGGCGCACAGGCCCTGGCTTATGTGAAAACGGCCATCCTTGAGCAGGATCAGCCCCTGATAGCCAGCCATACGGCCGTCCGCGTATCGTCGTAAGAGCGACGCCGGGGAGAGCTTCTCAGCCAATCGTACAGGGGACCAGCAACATCTTCGGCGACGAAGATCGCCGTCGCCTCTCACCTCGCGAGATCAGTGCTAATCCAGGTCCCATAATACCCTTCAATGAACCGGTCCAGATTCGTTGATTGGGCCACTATTCGCTATAATTACAGGGGTGAAAGCCGCCCTGCAAAAGGTGGCGATTTTGTTTTTTGGGCAAGTCGTAAATTACCTCGGCCATGGAGGTTAACTTGGATATTGGTACAGTGAGCGCGATCGACATCAATCAGGAAATGCGCAGCGCCTACCTGGATTACGCCATGAGCGTGATCGTTGCGCGAGCCTTACCCGATGCACGGGATGGGTTGAAACCGGTGCACCGGCGCATTCTCTACGCCATGCACGACATGGGCATCCGGCCTGGCAGCCCTCACCGAAAAAGCGCCCGTATCGTCGGCGAGGTCTTAGGTAAATACCATCCGCACGGCGATCAGGCCGTCTATGACGCCATGGTGCGCATGGCTCAGACGTTTTCGCTGCGTTATATGCTGGTGGATGGCCAGGGCAATTTCGGCAGCATAGACGGCGACGGCGCGGCGGCCATGCGCTACACAGAAGCGCGCCTGGCGCGCATCGCCATGGAACTGCTGGAGGATCTCGAGAAGGATACGGTCGATTTCGCCGACAACTTCGACAGCAGCCTGCAGGAGCCGGCCGTGTTGCCCTCCCGCCTGCCTAATCTGCTGATCAACGGCGGATCGGGTATTGCCGTAGGCATGGCCACCAACATACCGCCCCATAATCTGACCGAGATTTGCGAGGCGGTCGCCTATCTGATCGATCACCAAGACGATCTGGACGAAGTGAGCCTGGATGACCTGATGCAGTTTGTCAAAGGGCCCGACTTCCCGACCGGCGGGCTGATCCTGGGCACCGAAGGGATTCGTAATGCCTATGCCACCGGCCGCGGCCGGGT
>CP070688.1:2063351-2066370 GCA_020353135.1 Chloroflexota bacterium | reverse complement strand
TGCCGCCATTCAAGTGAGCCGACAAATAGTGGTCCCGGCTCTGGAGGCCCAAAAGATAGGCGGTTGGGTCCAATGACTGGTACCAGGAGAGAAAGAATAGCAGTTGCAAGCCAAAGACCAGGACAATCAGGATGCGAACGAAACCGGAGATGCTGAATCTTGGATGATCCAGATCGGGCAAACGCGAGATGAAGTAGGCAGCCAGGATACTGAAGATCGGGTAGACGACGATCAGGTGCCTATTCTGATAATAGCCGGCCGGCACCAGCAACCAGGCGGCGAAGACGATCAGTCCAGCGGCCAATAATGCCCACACGACCCTGTGCTTGCTCGGCAAAATCAGCAGCAACGGGATCAGGATTAGGAAGAAAGGCGAGATCGTGCCGTCATAATTCAGCCCACCTTGCTGGCCTATGACCGTCATTTCCCAGATGACCACCAGGTAGTTACCAATTCTGGCCAAGAGGTCCGTGACTCCTGGCTCGTTGCCAGTCGCGGTAAAGGACGCGGCCGCGCCGGCGATCTGGGAAACGGCGTTGTCACTCTCCGGTTTTAGCAAGTTTTCGACAACTGTCCAGATGACTGCCAGCGGCAGCCCGACGGCGACGGCAATCGCGATGTCCAATAACCGGTCACGAATTTCATGTCGTCGCCACCACAGGCCTAGTCCGATTCCCAGAGCCAACGCGACATAGACAAAGAGCCCATTCAGCTTGGAATGGGCAGCGAAGACGGCAAATATGACCGAGGCAATTAGCCAAGCACGACCGGACCGCTGCCCAAGGTTACGATTAGCCTGCCCAATCTGGCGATTGGCCGAGCCTAATTGCCAGTTTGATAGGGCCAGGATGGCCAGGAGACCGAACATGCCGGTAGGCAGGTCGGCGTATGGCCAGGTGGCCGTGATGACGAAAACCTCGACAGAACAGAGAAATGCGGCCGCGAGTATCGCCGTGCGCCGGCCGAAGTGCTGTTGGCCGAACATGGCCACAGCGGCCACCATCAGTAGGGCTTGCCCGTAGCTCAGAAGCTGGGGCAGGGTGTCGCCGCCAAGGGCCATTCCCCAGGTGTATACCAGGTGACCGACAATCGGACGATCAGAATAAGGAGACGGCGACAAGCGGCCATCACTTAGAAAATCACGCACCAAAACCAGGTGGGTCGACAATCCGTCCCACCCAATTGGCGGCGAAAGGGCCAGTAGCAACCCGGTGAGAAGTACCAAGACAATGAACGCCAGGAAGAGATAGTCGACGCGTTCAAGCGCTTCACGATCGGCCCCTTGCGGATACGATGTTCGCCGCCAGTCCCGGTAAAGCCAGACCAGAGTAAGGCCGGCGATGGCCAGGGATAACAGCCAAAATAGCGGCCGGCCAATCAGCCCCGCAAGGCCGAAGCCAAGGGCAAGCAGGCTCATCAGGCCTAATCCGAGGCCAATTGAATAAACGACCTCTTCAAACCGAGAAATAAAGGCGAGACGCAGAACGCGCGAGAGGAGTCTTCCCAACCCAAAAGCCACAACGCCTATGAGGCCCAGTACCGTTAGCTGCAAGACGAGCCGTAGGATGGCGATAATCGCGGGAATCAGCGTATATTGATGCCCCCAATAGTAGAATACGATGACGGCCGTCAGCCAAAGCAGCAGGACAGGCAGGAGCAGGGTTTTAGTCGCTAGGCGCATGGTTCACCTTGACAGAATATGGCAAAGAATAGCTTACGGCGCAATGGGGCACAAGTACTGAGTGGAGGCGACGACGTTTGCCAACTTCTTGCCCTACGGCCGGGTAACGCGATCTTGGATTCTGGGGCAAAGTGACTACAATCCGGTGAGAGTTGCCGGTTAGTATTCAGAAGTTGGGCCTGCCATATTATTTGAAGAGGAAATAGCGTGAAAGGACTGATACTTAGCGGCGGCAAGGGCACCCGCCTTTATCCGCTGACATACACCAGCGCCAAGCAGTTGATCCCCGTGGCCAACAAGCCCGTATTGTTTAGGGTGATCGAAGCCATACGGGACGCCGGCATTGAGGACATCGGCATCGTGGTTGGCGATACGGCCGGCGCAATACGTGAGGCCGTCGGCCGGGGCGGCCGTTGGGGCGTGAATATCACCTATATCGAGCAGGACGCACCCCTGGGCCTGGCCCACGCGGTCAAGATCTCCGAGCCTTTCCTGGGCGACGATCGGTTCGTGATGTTTTTGGGAGACAATGTCATCGAAGGCGGCATCAGCCCGCTCATCGCCGACTTCGCCCACAGCGAATGGAACAGCCAGATCGTCTTGACCCGGGTCGACCAACCGGAACAATATGGCGTGGCCGAGATGGGCGACGACGGCCGGATCGTGCGCTTGATTGAGAAGCCCAAGAATCCGCCCAGCGATCTGGCCCTGGTAGGTATCTACATGTTCGACGCCACGATCATGGAGGCGGTCAAGGCTATCAGCCCGTCATGGCGCGGCGAGTTAGAGATCACCGACGCGATCCAGTGGCTGGTCGACCAGGGGCGCAGCGTGCATCCCTATGTGCATCATGGCTGGTGGATTGATACCGGCAAGCCGGGCGACATGCTGGAAGCCAACGATCTGGTGTTGGAGGAATTGAGTTACACTGTAGAAGGATATGTGGACCGGGCCAGCAAAGTCGGCCGGCGGGTAAAGGTCGGCAAGGGCGCTGAAATCATCAACAGCGTCGTACGCGGCCCTAGCATCATCGGCGAAGATACGCGGATTGTCAACAGTTATGTGGGTCCTTTCACCAGCATTTACCATCACGTCACTGTCGAAGATAGCGAAATCGAGCATTCGATGGTATTGGAACACAGCCGGCTCAAGAATATCGAGGCGCGTATCCAGGACAGCTTGATCGGCCGCTACGTTAGCATCGAGCGTTCGCCCATGCGTCCTAAGGCGCACAAGCTAACCCTGGGTGATCACAGCCAGGTGGGGATTTTGTAAGGTGCGGGCCCTGTTGCAACGGGTGAGCCAGGCCAGCGTGACCGTGGATGGCCGAGTGACCGG
>CP070688.1:2056717-2063251 GCA_020353135.1 Chloroflexota bacterium | reverse complement strand
TTCAAAGCTGACCTGGATCTGACCCGGGCTGATGGCTTCCAGATCCTGATCCCTTACGAGGAAGGTCAGTCGATAGTCGTCAATGGCGGTGAAACCTGGTCGGTTGAATTGCCCTGGAGCCTGGAGCGCGATCTGGAGATGGCCGCCGACTGGCTGAGCGGCGACATCTCGCCCGATGTCGGCGGGATCATCACCGGCGCGCTGCTCATCGTCGGCGGCGTCATCGGCATCATCTTTCTGCTGGCGACCGCGGCTCGTTATAGTGCCAACGCCGCTGTCATCCTGGCCGTCAACGAGCGGGCCAAGACCGGCCAGAAGGCGTCCTTCCGCCGGGTTCTGGGCATGGGCTTTTCGCGGGTTGCCTGGCGCTTCTTCTTGATCGACCTTGTCATCCGACTGCCGTTGCTGCTGCTCTTCCTGGCCCTGGCCTTGCTGTCCCTGTCGCCCCTGGCGCTGTGGGCTACCGGCGATCCCAAGGTTGGTCTCTTCGGATTGACCGCGGCCGGCTTTCTCATCACCGGCGTTATCTTGCTGGCCATCGCCGTCAACGCCGTCGTGGGAGTCCTGATCGCCCTCTTTCGCCGGGCCTGCGCGGTGGAAAAGCTAGGCGCGATGGCCGCCATCGGCCGCGGCTTCAGGCTCGCGCGTCACAACCTGCGGGATGTGATCGTCATGGCCGTTTTTGCTTTTGCAGCGATGGTCGCCTGGCTGATCCTGCTCATCCCGGCCCTGCTACTGTTGACCCCGGTCTTCCTGGTTTGTATATTTCTAGGTGGCCTGGTCGCCCTGGCTATCTTGTTGCCGCTGGCCGGTGTGGCCAGCCTGGTCCTCGGCGAAGTCCTGGCAATCGTGCTGGCCGGGACCGTGGCCTTGGCCGTGTTCTTACCCATTATCGCCGCGCCCATCCTTTTCCTGAGCGGCTTGTTGCATCTCTATATTTCCAACCTTTGGACGTTGTCCTATCGCGAGTTGCGGGCCATGGAAGACGCCGCGTCAAAACCGGCTACTAAACCCGCCCTGGCCGGCGTCTGAAAGCTAACAGCTAACTGCCAACCGCTAACGGCTAACTCAGAGGTGCTATATGAACGAATCAAACACCTGGGTCGTCGATACCCAGGAATTAAGCAAATCATATAACGGTGTGCAAGCGCTCAAACCCCTGAACTTGCAGGTGGCCCGCAATTCGATCTTCGGCTTCCTGGGTCCTAATGGCGCAGGCAAGACTACGACCATCAAGTTACTCCTGGGCCTTATCCGTCCCAGCGGCGGCTCGGCTCGCGTCTTTGGCCTGGACATCGCGCATGATTCCATCGCCATTCGTGGCCACGTGGGCTATTTGCCCCAGGATCCCCGCTTCTACGAACACATGACCGCCCGGGAGATCCTGCGCTATACGGCCCGCTTCTACTTCAGAGGCCCCAAGGCGGAGATCGAGCGCCGTGTAGACGAGACCCTGGACCTGGTTGGATTGAGTGATAAGGCCGACCGGCCGGTCAAGAGTTTCTCCGGCGGCGAGCGCCAGCGGGTCGGCATCGGCCAGGCCCAGGTCAACTATCCCGACTTGCTCATCCTCGACGAACCGGCCGCCTCCCTGGACCCCATGGGTCGCCGGGACGTGCTGGCGGTCATGGAGCGGCTGCGAAAATACACCACCATCTTTTACTGCACCCACATCCTGGACGACGTGCAGCGGGTGAGTGACACGGTGGCCATTCTCAACCACGGCCGCCTGGTAGCCCATGGGCCCATCGAAGAACTGTTGGCCGGCGGCGAAGGCACCGTCTACTCGGTGACCATGAAAGGCGCCGTCGACGGCGCCCATAAACGCGTAATCGCCCAAGAGTGGGTGCGGGATATTCAGGTCAAGCCGCGCAATGGCGCCACCACCTGGAGCGTCGCGGTCGACGACCAGGCGGCGGCCGAAGCGAGCCTGCTGCGTCTGCTCCTGGCCGACGAGCAGCTGGTGGTCACCGATTTCCGCCGCCGTGAATACGATCTGGAAGACGTTTTCGTCAAGATTGTGGAGGCTCAGGACCATGACAGCGGGTAACGACGTATTTCGACTGGAAGAAGGCACCGGCTGGACGCGCGGCCTGAACAATCTGCTGGACGCCGAATTGGGTCGCTGGTATCGGACCCGGAGATGGTGGGTCCAGATCCTGGTCTGGGCGGCCATCATCAACCTCATCTTGCTGATGGTCGCCGTCAGCGAAGAGTCGGCCGACGTGGTTGAACTGGTGATGCTCTTCAATATCTTCATGGGTATATTCGCCGCGGTGGGTGTGTGCATCATCATGCAGGGAACCATCGTCCGCGAGAAACAAGACGGCACGGCCGCCTGGGTGCTATCCAAGCCGGCCTCCCGGCAAGCGTTTGTCCTGGCCAAGCTCATCGCCAATTCCATCGGCATCATCGTCACCATCGTCCTGGTCCAGGGCGTCATCGCCTACGCCATCATCAGCCTGGCCTCGGGCGCGACGCTGTCGCCGCTGGCCTTTCTGGCCGGCCTGGGCATCCATATTGTCAACCTATTCTTCTACATCACCTTGACCCTCATGTTAGGCGCCGTGTTCAACAATCGCGGCATCGTGATTGGCCTGCCGCTGGTCTTTCTTTTCGCCCAGCAATTTCTAATCGGGCTGGTCCCGGCGCTGGCCGATTTCCTGCCCTTCACCCTGACCGTACCCCTGGACGGCTCGGATTACCCGTCCATCGCCGCCGCGGTGATGACTGGCGAAGCAGTTCCCACAGTTATGCCCCTATTAGCCACGCTCGGCTTTTCGGTCCTTTTTATAGCCATCGGCCTGTGGGCCTTTGAGCGCGAGGAACTGTGAGAAGCGAGATGAATAAGCAGCTATTGCTCGCTCTGGTCCTGCTCTTGCTGCTGGTCGCCTGTTTACCGGCTGCCGATTCGCCGGACCAGTTCGAACCTCTTCAGGACAAACAGCGCTCCGCGCTGACCCACGACGATCTGATGGCTGCCAGCTACCCTGGAGACGAGCCGGTCGATAACGCCTACCTGGCCCCAACGGCCGCCGCGCTACCGGCCGAACACACCCTGGAAGGCAGCCTGACGATCCCTGAATTCGAAATGGCCTACCAGGCGCACGACGGCGATCTGCCTCGAAGCAGTCACGCCTACTTCCCGGAAGTGACGGTCGACTTCTTCACCTATAAAGATCACCTGGCGCCGGCCGTACGAGGCATTGTTCGCGGCGAAGGCGAGACCAGTTATTGGAACGTCATATTCTCGCCCGGAAGGATCTGGTCTGAAGCAGGCGACGAGGGATTGTCCCGGGCCTCCTTCCCCTTCTTGCTTGTAGGCGACGATTACGGCGAAGCCCACAACGGCCTGGCCACCTTTCTCTTTGACGACCAGGAAGTCTCTTCCTTATATCTCCAGATAACCCAGGAGACGGCCCCCTGGCACCACACCGATTTCTGGGGCCAGGCGCCCATAGAGTACGAACCCCGGCCGCTGAAATGCCACGAAAATCTGGTCGAAGCCTTCGCCGGTGAGGTCGAAAAGCAAAACCCGATCAGGCCCTGGTCAGAATTGGTAACCGGCCGGGACGTCGAGGTGATGGACGCCTTCGGAAGCACCAGTGAGCCGGTCGATGTCAGCGCCAGCGGCATCGTCAAAGACGGCGCCATCTATCTGCGCGGTTGCGACACTCGCTATGGCCCCTTCCCCTATTGCGGCCACATGCGCCACGGCGTCTTCTCGGTCACCAAGAGCATGGCCGCCAGCGTGGCCATGCTGCGCCTGGCCCAGAAATATGGCCCGCAGATCTTCGATCTGAAGCTGGCCGACTACGTCGACATCCAGGCCGATCACGATGGCTGGGACGACGTCACCTTTGGCGACGCCCTGAACATGGCCACCGGCGTGGGCGACCACCAACCCCGGCCGGTGGAGCCTAACCCCATCCACGGCAACGAGGACCAGCAGAAGTTCTCCAATTTCATGCGCGTCGGCAGCGCCGAAAGCAAATTGGCCGTCGCCTTCGACTACGGCAACTACCCCTGGGGGCCTGGCGAGATCGCTCGCTACAGCTCCGTCAACACCTTCCTGCTATCGGCGGCTATGGACGCATTTCTCAAAGAACAAGAAGGTCCAAAGGCCGACATCTGGGACATGGTCGTCGAGGAAGTCTACCAACCCATCGGCCTGCAGCACGCGCCCATCATGCGCACTATCGAGCCTGACGGGGGCAAAGGAGTACCCATCTTCGGCTATGGCCTCTACCCCACCGTGGACGACGTGGCCAAAATCACCACCTTGCTGCAAAACGGCGGTCGCCACGAAGGCCAACAGCTGCTCCATCCGGGCAAGCTGGCCGAGGCGTTGTACCAGACCGAGACGATTGGTTTCCCGGCCGGTCAACGTAATGCGGCCGGCGAGCTCCGCTACAATGCATCTTATTGGGGCTTGCCTTATGGGAGCCAGGACGGCGATGCCTTCCTCGTGCCCTACATGATGGGCTTTGGCGGCAACCTGGTGGTCCTCAACCCCAACGGCCTGACCGCCTTTCGCTTCTCCGACGCCCATAATTACGACGTGGCGTCCAAGGTCCGGACAGCGGCCGGGATAGAGCCTTTTCCTACCCTGACCGAGTAACCAAAACGCGGCTCAAACGCTGGCTACTATCTGGCTGACCTCGATGAGCTGTCCTTCAGGTCCGCAAACGGGGCGTTCTTGTATGCGGGCCGGGTCCAGGAACCCCGCGAACCACTTTTGCCACTGACCGGCCGCTTCCCGGTCAACTGAATAGTAGATCCAGCGGCCGTCTACCCGGTCGCGCCGCGAATGGACCAGCCCGGCCTTCTCCAGGGCTCGCAGGTGATGGGACAGCAAATTAGGCGCCAGGCCTAGCTTATCCCGCAACTCGTTGTTGCAGGAGTCGCCGGTCATCAGCGTGGCGAAGATGCGCAGCCGGTTTGGCTCGCTCAAGGCTTTGAGCACGGCCGTCGCTTCTCGTATCTCCGATTCGTCCGACACTACATCCAGCGCCATAATTCATCCTCCATACCAAACGCCCTATCCGTACGGTTACAAACCTGTCTTGCAGGCTGACGTCGCTACGCTGTTTGTTACCCTTCAGCCTCTATCAGCGCGTCGGCTACCCAGGTCGTCACTTCGCCTTCGGTAGGGATGCGGCCGGCCGAGACCAGTTTACCGTTGATGACCAGGCCCGGGGTTGCCAACACGTTGTAGGACCTGATTTCATCATAGTCGGTGATCTTGCTGATCTGCGCCTCGGCGCCAAGCATGGCCACCGCGGTTTTGGCCGCCGCTTCCACTTTTTCACAATTCGGGCACCCAGGCCCTAATACTCTGATATCTACCATTTGGAACTCCTAGAAAGATAGCCTTCAGCCGTCAGCTTTCAGTTGCCGCCGGCTGTTGGCTGATTTTGCAAATCAGCGCTGAATTGTTAATTCACCTTACTTTATCCGTCACCAGTTCATTTTCGATTACCGTAATGGTCGGCTCGACGACCACGGCCGATTTGACCGAGTTGGCCACCAGGCTGTACTTCTGGGCCGCTCGCAGCGCTTTCTTGATCCGAGCCTCGACGGCCGCCTGATCCTGGCCATTGGCCGCCACATGAATCTGGGGCCACAACCTGATCTCGGAAAAGATCTCCGTCCGGTTCAATTCAACCACCTTGGTACCCTCCGCCCGGCACTCATAGTGAACCAAATCCAGCTTGAAGCGCCCGGCGGCCCAGATGAACATCATCATGATGCAAGTATTGATGGCAGCCACGAAAGCATCCTCCGGCGTGAAGACGCCGGCATGCCCCTGGGCGTCGGGCGGGGCGGAAAAGTCCATTTCCGGCCCGTTGCCCATGATGATGTGGCCCCAATGTTCCCCTTTCCAGCGCACGGTGGTATGATAGACGGCCGTTTCGCTCATGCCACCACCTCCAGCCGCTCGCAGAAGTGCCCATATTCCCGGGCCAGCATCTCCACATAGGTCGCTTCCATCCCGGCCGGCACTTCATTGTAAATCTTCACCTGCTCCAGCAACCCGGCGATCGTCTCCGGCGACGGCCGTTTACCCGCTTGGGCAAATTGCTCAAACAAAACCGGCAAGGCGATCAGCGTCACTCGTTCGCCGGCCACGTCTACCGTCTGGACCGGGATGCCCGAACCGCACTCACAGGTAGCGGTTTTGGCTTCCTGGCCGGCCGACTCCGGCCCAACCGTTATTGGGTGCTCGTCGGCGACGAATTCGCCCTTGCGACGGCTCCACTTCTTACCCAGCAAATCGTCCACCATCATTGCCACCCGATCGGCCGTCTCGGTCACGGCCGCCTGCCCGGATTCATTCAGCCGCCGCCGGCCGCTTACCGGGCCCAGGTCGCATTCGGCGACCACATCAGTCACGACGATGCCGGCCGCCGGTTTACCGGAATACTTCTCTGTGGCCCGAGCCGCGCAGCGTACTTCGCAGCCATCCACGGCTACGGTCGGGTAAAAGCGGGCGAAAGCCCGGTCCCCGTCCCCGCCGGCCAGGAACAGCGG
>CP070688.1:2053689-2056617 GCA_020353135.1 Chloroflexota bacterium | reverse complement strand
GTCAGAACTACCTGTCGGTAGCGGTCGATCGACTGAAGACCACATTCCGGACAACCGGCCGGATCAAAGAGTTCCTCAAGTTCATGCTGGCCTTCCTGATCTATAACGATGCGGTCATCATGGCCCTGGATTTCGCGGCCATCATCGGCGCCGTGTTGTTTGGCATGGAGCAGGAGATGCTGATCATCTTCGTGATCGTCGTCCAGGCCACCAACGTGGCTGGCGCCCTCTTCTTTGGCTGGCTTGTCGACCGGTTCGGCGGCAAACGATCCCTGATTCTGGCCATCCTGATGATGCTCGGCGTGGTCATCTGGCTCTTTTTCAACCAGACGGTTACCGGCTACTTCTTCGTCGGCGCGGCGGCCGGCTTCGCCATGGCTGGCATTCAGTCGGTGAGCCGGACCATGGTGGCGTTGTTCGCCCCACCCGGCCAAGGGGCTGAGTTCTACGGTCTTTTCGCCGTGGTCGGCCGGACCTCTTCCTTCATCGGCCCGGCCGTCTACGGTATCGTCGCCGCCGAGGCCGCGCTATGGTATCAGTCACAAGGCCAATCGTCGACCCTGGCCGAGCAATCTGGCCAGCGGGCCGCCATTCTCGTCATCGCCGCCTTCTTGATTCTGGGCCTGATCGTGCTAGCCTTTGTCAGAGATCCACGGAGCGGCTATCAGGAAGGCGACCGGCCGGAGAGCGAGCTGGTCGCCCAACCAGAGGCTTAAACGTTGCCGTTGGCCTTCGGGTAATTGCCTGGAATAGGTGACAAGATGCTCAGGACGACTTCCTACGACGAGGTAACCCGTTTTGACTTGGCCCGCACCCTGGCCGGTCGCGGCCGCTATTGGACGACAGCTTACCTGGTGGATGGGCTGCTGATAGATAGCGGCTGCGCCCACAGCGCGCCGGAATTGGTAGCAGTGCTGGCCGATGTACCTCTGCGGGGAATTGTGAACACCCACAGCCACGAAGATCACTTCGGCGCCAACGGCCAGCTACAAGGCCAGCGGCCCGATCTACCTGTTCAAGCCCATCCGCTGGCCTTGCCGGTGCTGGCCGCGCCGCGCAGCCGCCAGCCCTTACAGTTTTACCGGCGGTTGATGTGGGGCTGGCCGCAACCCTGTCAGGGACAGCCGATCGACGGCGGCGACGTCGTAGAGAGCGAGCATTTTCGCTTCCAGGTCGTCGAGACGCCCGGCCACAGCCCCGACCATCTATGCTTGTACGAGCCCGATCAAGGCTGGCTATATACCGGCGATCTCTTTGTCGGCGGCCGGGACCGGGCTCTGCGGGCCGACTACGACATCTGGGCCATTATCGATTCCTTCAAACGAGTGGCCGGCCTGCCGGGAAAAACCAAACTCTTTCCCGGCTGCGCCCGGGTGCGCGACAATCCCGAGGTCGCTCTGGCCGATAAGATCGCCTACCTGGAGGAGCTGGGCGATAGAGTGATGGCCCTCCACCAAGAAGGCTGGGGCGTGAACCGAATCGCTCGCCAGCTACTGGGTCGACCCATCTGGATCGAATTCATCACGCTGGGTCACTTTTCACGCAGGAACCTGGTGCGTTCTTACCTGAACATGAACGGGGGAGTGGCAGAATCATCAAAGGAGACAAGCGAATGAGCAGAATGACCGGCGGGGAACTATTACTGAAATGTTTGAAGGAAGAGGGCGTTACGGTCCTATTTGGCATCCTGGACGGCAGCTTCAACCCCTTCCTGGCCAAATTGAACGACTATGGCATGCGTTTCGTCAACACCCGGCACGAAGCGGCCGCGGCCCACATGGCCGAAGCGTGGGCGCGCATTCGGGGCGAACCGGCGGTGGTTATCGGCGGCATCGGCCCTGGGGCGGCCAATATGGTGTCGGGTATCGTCACCGCCTACGCCGAGGGCAGCCCGGTGATCGCCATCAGCAGCCAGCGGCGGCGCAATATCATCTACCCGGATCGAGGCGGCTCCTTCCAGAACGTCGATTTGCTGGGTTTGTACGGGCCGGTGACCAAGTGGAGCGCCAGTATTCGCCAGTGGAGTCGCATGCCGGAACTAATCCGCCGCGCCTACCGCGAAGCCATGCACGGCCGGCCGGGACCCGTTTACTTGGAGATCCCTGAAGATGTCATGCGCGGTACCGGCGACCCAGATAAGGTCCCTGTTTGGTCGCCGTCTTTATACCGGCTGCAGGACATAGGGCCTGGCGATCCGGAGCAGATCGGTCGGGCGGCCGGCATTCTGGCCAAAGCGGAGAGGCCGCACCTCCATGCTGGCATGGGCGTGTCGTGGTCCGAAGCCTGGAACGAGTTCCTGGCTTTGGCCGACTATCTCTCGGCGACGATGACGACAACTTTGGGCGCACGCGGGGTCGTTCCCGAGGATCATCCGCGCTATTTCCATCCCCTGAACCGCGAAGGCCTTGAGGCGGCGCGGACAGATGCCGACGTCGTGTTGGCCGTTGGCACTCGTTTAGGTGAGCTAGATAATTGGGGCCGGGCGCCGTCCTGGGGTGAGCCGAGGCATCAAAAGGTAATCCAGATCGACGTTGATCCCAGTTCTATTGGCTTGACCCGGCCAGTTGAGGTAGGAATAAACGGCGACGCCCAGGCGTCGTTGACGGCCCTGTCGGCCGCCATCAGGGAACGCACCGGGCCCAAGGGCGACCATCCTGACCAGGAGAAGCACCAGGCGCTGAACCAGAAATGGGATGAGAAACTGACCATGACGCTGGGCATGGGCACGGGGATGGTCAACACAGGCCAGATAGCAAGAACCGCCCGTGCTTTCTTCCCGCCCGAGGCGATTTCGGTCATGGACGGCGGCAATACCAGCCTGTGGTCGGTATGTTACAACCCCATCCTATCGCCCCGCAGCTATCTCTACACAGCCAAGTTCGGCCATTTAGGCACCGGTTTACCTTACGCCATCGGCGCCAAGCTGGC
>CP070688.1:2044236-2053589 GCA_020353135.1 Chloroflexota bacterium | reverse complement strand
CCAACGGATCTGAACGACGACATTCCCGGTTCTATACAAACATTCATCGTCAAGGCGATGGCCAAGGATCCCGTTGAACGTTACCAGTCGGCCAACGAGATGATCCGGGATTTGCAGGCAGCTGCAAAGGCCAGCGATCTTGACCTGGCGGCGGCCGCCCTTATCAGCGGCGCCGAGCGAATGACGCCACCACATCTGGTCAAGCCGCCGTCTGACGATGCAACGCAATTGGCGCCAGCGGCGGCGTCGGCCACGGTCGTCGCCTCTCGAGGCGCCGAGACTGCTGATGCGACGCGCCTGGCGCCCGCCGAGGACCCAAGTGTGACTGAAGTGGCGGTTCCGCCGCCTGCCCCGGCCGCCCCGGTTGCCGAGAAGAAGCGTAGCCGGCTTGGTATTGTCCTGATTATTCTATTGCTGTTGATAGTCGCGGCCGGCGCCGGCGGCTACTTCATTCTTGGCGGTTTTGGTGCGGCCACACCAGAGCCGGACGATGCCCTGGTCGCGGCAGCGGCGACCGAGACGCCATCGCCTGCGCCGTCAGCTACGCCGACGATTGAAACGGAGAACACGCCTGATGTTGGCGCGACGGCCGTGGCTGTGATCGCGGCCACGCTAACTGCGGAACCGACCAAGACGGCTATGCCATCGGCGACCGTTCTGCCAAGCGCGACGCCGTCCCCTGACTTGACGGCGGCATATATCTCGTCCTGCGAGCCTGAATTGGCGCTGGTCAACAGCTATACGTTCCAGAATGAAGCCAGCAGCAGCACGCCGGTTGACGTGAATTTCACCATGAATTGGGTGTTGGCTAATGACAGCCCTTGTCCAGTGGAGGCCGGCGCTGAGTGGACGCACGTCGAAGGAGAGGGCTTCGGCCAATCCGGCCCCGTAATCGTCGATGACATGTTACTTGAGGGGGGCGAAACGACCTTGACAATTGAGTTACGAGCGCCGAGTTCGCCGGGTCGCTATGAAAGCACCTGGCAGCTACTCGACGCTTCCGGCAACCCTCTGGGATCGCCACTAACATTCGAGGTTTCCACTTTCGAGCCGCAAACACCTACGCCGCTGCATACAGCTACTCCGGAGGCTACGGCGACCTCAGAATTAGTCGAACCATTAGAGCGTAATTTGAGCGTCGTCAATTGCGAGTACGTGGAAATCGATTGGCAATGCGATCTGATCATACATCCGTACGGCGGCCGCCCACCTTATACAGTTACCGTGTCCGATCTGGTGTACGAGGGCGACGGTCCCTTCACCCATACTATGCTGTGGGGCAGGTGCAGCGCCTGGGTCAATGAAGTCTCGGTCCAGGACGCCACCGGCCAAACCATAACGAGAGACGAATACTTCGACCCGCACGATCTGTTTCCAGGTGGCTGTACTTCTCCGGGATCTTCGGACTAGGCCGGTCGTTCAAGGAGTGTTACGTGTTCCGCGATATTGAACTGGCGACCATGCAGGTGGAGGCTATCCTGCAAAACTATATGCTCCGCGGCGAGTTGCAGCCTCGCGGCCAAGTCGTAGCTTACCTGAATGATCACAATTGGACCTACCTTCCTGTTCGAAATGCGGTGTTCAGTGCGCTCGCGGCCGACAGGCGGGTAGGCGAAATAAAACAGTCGGCGGCGGTCATCAACAAGAACCGCCTGGCGGCGCTTAGCATTCTACGGGAAGAGGAAGCCGCTCAGGTTCAGCTGCCGACAGGTGAGAGGCCAGTCGTGTTCTATGTGGCTCACTTCGCCATCCAAGGTAACTTGCACGTGCGTTCCGATGCCCCTGACGAAGATATCCTTGACGATCTACACGACTTCTTTCCGGTATCCGAAGTGACCATTTTTCCGGTCAGACCAGTCGCAACGCCTCCCACACGCCAGGTCCCGCTGCTACTGATCAGCCGACCACTGACACAGGCATACCAGGTCATAAAGGGCCCTGCCGGCGAGCCGCAAGCAGCGAGCGATTAATCAACGTAGCCTCGTTTGGCTTGCAACTTGTCCAATTTGGCCTTGGTTTCGCGCCAGGTGATGGGTGAAAGCCCTAAGCGCTGGCGGATCGTACTAGGTTCCTCGCCCTGGTGATAGTCTCGTAGGGCAGAGGCCCAACGCAGATTCTCGAAGGAGAGCCGTCCCTGGGCCAACCCGGCCGCCTCGCCAATGTCACTGAGAATGTACTCTAGATTGCGCGCTGTGCAGGTGAAGAGCGTATCGGTCGGCTCGTATTGGGCCAGATACTCATCTAAAGTGTCCAGCCATTCGGGTTCGAGAGTGATTTTACGCTCCTTATAGCGCAGGCGGGGATTCTTGATCCGAATGAACAGATATGGCTCGCCCGGATTATCGCGATCGATGTGGTTGGGTACGATGGCCATTGCCTCGCTCTTCTTGATGCCTGTTTGCAGCAACAAGGTCAGAAGCATATGGGGTCGGGCATCGGGCTTGGCCTGGCCGGAACCCACCCGAATGGCGCCGCTAACGGTCAAGGCTCTCTCGAGTTCCGCTTCCGTCGGAACGTCGGGCAGCGGACTGCTCACACTAATCTGGATCACTGCGGCGGCCGGATTCTCAGTCAACACGCCAGATTCTTGGAGCCATCCGAAGAAGCGTTTGAGAGTCGTCACGCGCCTGGCGTACGATTTCTGGCTACAGGGCACGCCACGTTCGTATAAGAGCCAGTTCAAGAAGTCATTCAGATTTTTGGTGCCTACTTGACCTATCGGTTGGCCGATGCCCAGATATTTACCGAGCAAGCGAATGTCGCTGGCGAATGCCTTGCGTGTGTTCTCAGAAAATCCCTCTTCCTCCATATACTGTTCAAAGGCGCCCAGTGCAGCCTGCAGCGAGGCGTCGGCGGACAGCTGCGGTTTGGCGCTCTCATCAAGCGGGCTTGCGGGAAAGAGGTCGGCCTGATTATCGAGGTTCATGCGAAACTCCTTGTCGGATGCGCTGACTTCGTATAGTTATCGTCCCACAGGATAGTTCAAAGAGCTGCACGTGTCAAGCCAGGGAATTGGCTGCCTTCGAGAGCTCCAGCCAACCAGATTGAGGCTATTGGCGCCGGGTGATCAGGAAACTGTCGGGCAGTACCGTCCGCAGTAGGCTATAATAGTGATCCAAACCTGCTGCAAAACGGAGAGTTAACTATGAATGTCCGATGTTCCTACTGCCGCCACACATTCAACTTGTCCAGGGATTACATGGCCCAGGCTGTTGCAAAAGCCACCGAAAAGGGCCAGAAGTACCACTCGCTGGAGTGCATCAATTGCCGCAAACAGATCAAAGTGCCAGTGGCTCAAATGAAGCGATACGTGATCGAGCCTGTTGAGGAAGAATCGGAGTCGTAGCTCCACGCGCCGCTGCCGACCTGTTGAGGACCTATTCGCTCCATTCCAATACTTCTTCTCCAATGTAGACCATATCACCACTGTCGATGCCCGCCTCCAACAACGCGTTACTAATGCCCATCGTCTCAAGTATCTGCTGAAATCGGCGCGTGGTTGCCTCAAATTCCCAATAGGTCATGGCAGCCACACGCTCAATTCGCCGACCTTCCACACGCCAACCGTCTTCCTCGCGGCTAATCTTAAATGCATCTTCATCAGGCGCCGGGCGGATGGTGGCCGTTTCTTCGGCAAGGGCATCTTGCTGAGGCGCGTTCTCTAATAGTGCGGCAACCTCGAATAGCATCGTTCGGATTCCTTCACCACTGGCCGCCGAAATAGCGCAAAACTGATAGCTTGAAGCCTCGATCTGTTCTCTGATGATCGGCTCCCAGGCTTGGGCGTCTGGCAAATCCATTTTATTCAGGACCACAATCTGCGGTTTCTGTTCCAAATGAGCATCGTAGAGAGCCAATTCCTGGTTGATCATCGCCCAATCTTCTAGCGGGTCGTTAGCAGCCCCGTCGAGCAAATGTATCAGCGCCCGAGTGCGCTCAATGTGGCGCAAAAAGTCATGCCCAAGCCCGGCGCCTCCGGCCGCGCCTTCAATCAGCCCCGGAATGTCAGCCAGGACCAGGGATTGGTATTCGCCCAAATCGACGACACCCAGGTTGGGCTGCAGCGTAGTGAAAGGATAATCGGCGATCTTGGGTCTGGCGGAACTAACCACCGACAGAAGCGTCGACTTTCCGGCATTGGGTACGCCGACAATGCCAACATCGGCAATCAGCTTGAGTTCTAGCGTCAGCCAACGTTCCTGTCCGGGCTCTCCGCGCTCGGCCAGCCGGGGGGCCTGGTTGGTGCTTGATGCGAACCGAACGTTTCCCCGACCACCACGGCCGCCTTCCAAGATCAAAACTTCCTGGTCGTCTTGCATCAGATCGGCCAGCAGTTCACCGTTCTCGGCGTCGCGGATCAAGGTGCCGGCCGGCACCTTTAGGCGCAAGCTCTCTCCGTTGGCGCCGGTCATTCTTTTACGACTGCCGTGGCCGCCGTTGCCGGCCCGGAAGTGATTCTTACGGTGGTAGCGAACCAGGGTGCTGTCATGCCGGCTTACGACGAAACGTACGTCGCCGCCTCGTCCACCATCACCGCCGTCCGGTCCACCTCGGGGAACGTGCTTCTCGCGGCGGAAGCCGATCATACCATCGCCGCCGTCTCCGCTCCGCACGTATATCTTTGCCTGATCGTAAAACATGCACTTCTTCAGTCGTCAGCGGGCCGCAAATAAGGATAACATGTGCCTAATGTGGCCTCCACGTGTCCCAAATAGGCTCAGTTATCGAGAAGGTTGCGCAAGGCGGACAAGCGCGGATCAATCGTATCTGTTTCGCAATGGCAGTCGCCGTCATTCAGGTTTTGGCCGCACTCGGCGCAAAGGCCTTTACAGTCAGGCCGGCAGAAGGGCTGCATCGGCATCGCGAGAAGGCTCAATTGGCGCACCAATGGCGCCAGATCGATGAAACCGTCCTCGCCAACGGAGAACTCTCCGGCCGGCGCCGTCTGTGGCGGGTGGTAGTAAAGATCATCAAGCTCAATTTCTATTGGCAGACGGATCGGGTCCAGACACCGGGCACACTCAGCTTCGGCGTTTGAGGCTAATCTGCCCGTGATGTAAATTCCTTTTGAGTTTCGAATAGCCTGAAAAACGCCCGTCAGTGGCTCCAACAATACTTCGTCTTCCAGCAGGATCGACGGATAATCCAGCTCGATGGTCCGGCTGGTGCCGGGATTCGCTTCTAGAAGGAATCCGAAGTTGAAGCGCAAACGTGATGGTTTCTTGTTTGTCACCGGGAATTCCTCAAAGTGGAATCAAGGGCCAAGTCTCGGCTCCTTGTTATCGAGCGAGTATAACATGCCGGCCTGAAGAGCGTCAACGGGCGGAATAGTGCGCTAAGGCTATAGTAAGCTCGAGGACAATAGGAGGAGTGAAGCGAGTGAAGTTGTTGGTCGCAACGCGGAACAAGGGGAAAGTAGCAGAATTGGCTGACATGCTAGCCGATCTGCAGATCAAGTGGTTGGGTCTTGAGGATATACCAGGCGTAGAAGAAGTAGCGGAGACCGGTCAGACATTTGAGGAGAACGCGAAGCTAAAAGCATCCGGCTACGCTGCACAGTCGGGCCTTTTGACGCTGGCCGACGATTCTGGACTGGAAGTAGACGCGCTGGACGATCGGCCAGGCGTGCACACGGCCCGATATGGTGGAGAGGGACTGTCGCCCGTACAGCGTTACGAATTGCTATTAGAGGAGTTAAGAGGGGTTCGCTGGCCCGAACGCAAGGCTCGTTTTCGTTGTGTGGTGGCATTGTCCACGCCGACAGCAATGGTTGGCACGGCGAGCGGCGTTTGTGAAGGAGTGATCGCCTTGGAGTCGGCCGGCGAAGGGGGTTTCGGCTATGATCCGATCTTCTATTTGCCGGATAAAGGGAGGACGATGGCCCAACTGGCGGCCGGTGAGAAGCATCGCATTAGCCATCGCGGCCGCGCGTTTGCCGCCATAACCCCGTTGCTGCGGAAGATACTGGCAGGAGATTAGGGTATAGGCAGCGGCTCCTGATCGCCGGCGTCACGTCAGTGTTTTAGCCGGCGTCTTGTGAAATCAATAATGGCATGGGCCACTTCGTCCGGCCGTTCTTGGGCCAGCATGTGGCCGGCATCGTCAATCGCCACATACTCCGCTCCGGGGATATTTTCAGCGAGAAAACGGCCGTACTTAGGTGGGGTAAGCTGGTCTTCGCTCCCGGTCAAGACCAGCGTGGGAATTGTAAGCGACCCGATGTCAGCCATCACGTCAAAGTCGTTGCAGGCCATATAATCTTGTTCGACCGCGGTCGGGTCACATTCCATCATCATTGCCCGGCCACGCCCGACGGTCTCAGGAGGGGCATCTTCACCCCAGGCCAGCGCGGTCACGAACTCGACAACCTGTTCGTAGTCGTCGGTCACCAGGTCAAGAATCGTTTCGTTCACTCTAAGACGAGCGCCGGTTGCTACCAGGACTAAGGCAACTATCTCTACCGGCCGGCGTAAGGCGATCTCCATCGCGATGGCGCCACCCATTGAGTGACCTACGATTACAATCTCAGTCAGGTTCAGCGTCTCCACCAGAGCCAGCACATCGTCGGCATAGGCGCTCACCGAAGCGCGGCCTGGTTTTGCCGAGCGCCCGTGTCCGGGCAAGTCGACAGCGCAATCTCCCATGCCTTCGATGAATCTCAGCTGAGGCGGCCAATCGAGGTGCGAACCGGCCGCGCCATGTATCAGCAGGATTACCGGCCGGCGATCTAGCGCTCGCGCAGCGTAGAATAGTTGCTGGTCGTTTAAGTTGATTAAAGGCATCCAACTCTCCACATCGTCGTCGACAGTTTACACGAACAAGCTCTGATCTACTAGGTTTCACTCTGCAGGGAGTTAATGACCAGACGAGGAAGTTCTACAACGCGCTGCGCTCCTGGTTCCGGGAAAGCCTGACGGCACATAGCGGCGATTATTGACCCGGCATATGCAGACGGCTAGAATCGATCCGTCAAGATCGGTCGTTGATCGGTGCATGAGCGACTCTGCTAAGTTAAACATGAGGTCAACCTGATGAGCCAGCTAATCATCGAAGGCGGTCATAGACTGCAAGGCACAATCACCGCCAGCGGCAACAAGAATGCGGCGCTGAAATTGATACCAGCCTGCCTGATGACCGAAGAACCGGTCATTCTGCACAATATCCCTGATATCGACGATGTCCAGACAGCGCTGGCAATCATGCGTGATCTGGGGGCTGAGATTGCATCGCTGGGTCCAGGAAGCTGGCGCATACACGCGGCCGAGATAGACAAGACCGAAATAGATGGGCAGCTGGCCAGCCGGATTCGAGCCTCATTCGTTTTCTCGGGACCGCTGCTGGCGCGTCTGGGCCAAGTCACCTTGCCGGGACCTGGAGGAGATGTAATAGGCGGCCGGCCACTGGACACCAACGTTCAGGGTCTCGAAGCCTTGGGCGTCCAAGTGTCTCTCAACCATGACGGCACATTTGACATGCAGTCTGAGTTCCTGCGCGGCGCCGGCTATCTTCTGCAGGCTGAAGCCAGTGTCACGGCTACCGAAAACACCCTGATGGCTGCCGTTCTGGCCAAGGGTCAAACAATCATCGACAACGCGGCGCGGGAACCGCACACTGAGGACTTGTGTCGTTTCCTGAATCAACTAGGCGCGAAGATAGAGGGTTTAGGGACAAGTCGACTGATGATTCAGGGCGTCGATCGGTTGGGGGGCGGCGAATACACGATTGGGGCCGATTACATGGAAGTCGGCAGTTTCATAGGAGCCGCGGCATTGACCGGCGGCGAGATTATTATCCGGAAAGCTGAACCGGCTAACCTGGGGATGATCGGCCAGGTTTACCGGAGACTAGGCGTCTGTTGGCAAAATGAAGGTGAAGACATTCTGGTGCCGGCCAACCAATCATTGGAAATCGCACCGGCGCTCGGCGGTCGGATTCCAGAGATAAAGCCCCATCCATGGCCGGGCTTTCCACCCGACCTGATGAGTATCGCCGTGGTCATCGCATCGCAGGCAGCGGGCTCGGTTCTACTCCATGACTGGATGTATGAGAGCCGGTTCTTCTTCGTCGACAAGCTCATTTTCATGGGTGCTCGTATCGTCCTCTGTGATCCACACCGGGTGCTGGTGCAGGGCCCGAGTCCGCTGTACGCCAATCCGCAGGGTGTAACCAGCCCGGACATTCGGGCTGGAATGGCTATGATTCTGGCCGCGCTCTGCGCCCGCGGCACTAGCACGATACACAATGCTCAACAGGTCGAGCGCGGCTACGAAGCCATTGAACAGAAGCTCCAGTCACTGGGCGCGAACATCCGGCGAGAGAACGACGACTAGCCGGCTTTCGGAGCGTCAAGTTTAAGCACAAATTGAGACCAGAATAAGCGGCGCCTGAGAGGCCAGCTGTGGATGGCCAAAGGGCGCCGTGGCATTTGACACGCCCCTGGCGTCATGTATAATTTCCTGTCGCCTTGAAGGTACGTTTATCCAGGAGATCGGGTTGTTTCCAGCCACAAGTCGGGAAGGAAACGATCAACTCGGAAACGGAGTGATTTGAACATCTCGAGGGCTATCAGGCCCTCGTTTTTTTGGAGAGGATGATTTATGCCTAAACGCACTTATCAGCCGAAGATTCGCCGCCGAGTGCGCGTGCACGGCTTTCGTAAGCGTATGAAATCGCGCGGCGGTCGAAAGGTGCTCAAGCATCGACGCAGCAAAGGACGCAGCGTCTTGAGCGTCAGCAAGAACAACCACGTTAAGCGAATCAACTGGAACGGAACGCGCGCTGTAAGCTATCGAACGATGAAGAAAGCCACCGGCGGCAAGCATTCATAGCGGATGCGGCGACGCTATCGGCTACGACATGCGTCTGATTTCAAGCTACTGCACCAGCATGGCCGCAGAATCCATCACCCGCTGCTTGTACTGGTTGTCAGGGCCAATGGGGCGTCGATTAGCCGATTCGGCTTTTCCGCCGGCCGGCAAGTGGGTAAGGCCACTGCTAGAAATCGGGCCAAGCGCCTGTTGCGTGAGGCCGTCCGAAGGCGCCACGGTTGCATCTCCAATGGTTGGGACTGTCTGTTCATCGCCCGCAGGGCGGCGGCCGATTCTTCAGTGGCCCAAATCGACGATTCGGTCGGCCGGGTTCTGAATCGGGCCCAACTGCTGAAGGAAGACCTGTGATATCGGACGAATCGAACGATGTGACTCTGGATCAGAGTAGTTCTTCATTCCGTTTTTGCGAGCAAGGCTGGGCGTTATATGAATAGAGTGACCAGTGCGGTCGGAAGAGGCGCGACCAAGGTCGTGCTCCTTTTGATCAGATTTTACCAATTAACATTATCCCGGGGATTACCTGCT
>CP070688.1:2041090-2044136 GCA_020353135.1 Chloroflexota bacterium | reverse complement strand
TGGGAATTCGAGAAGCACGGCTATCCGAGTATCGTGCTCGCCTTTCGAAACTTGAGTAATTACACTGTAAAGTATCTGCAGAATCTATGCGGCCGCGTCGGCGCTGCCACGCAAGTATGTGAAACGACCGGCAAGAAGAAGGCGGCCGCACAGCTGGAACAGACCCTGGATTCGGGTAACCCAGCCATCGTCTGGCTCGACCTGGGCGGCGCCCCTTACTATATGCATTACCTGCGCGTCGGCGTCGCCGTCGTCTACGGCATTGACGGCGAAACAGCCCTGGTCGACAGACGGGCGCGCAAGCCAATTACCATTGGTTCTGACTTGATGGTTGAAGCCAGGGCCAAGGTGCCGTCGTTCAAGAACCGTATCATGATCCTCAAGCCGGAAGAGCCTTTTGAGCTCGAGGTCGCCATCCGCGAAGGCCTTCAAGAATGCGTCGATTATCTCGGCGCTTCGTCGACGTCATTTGCCCTGCCTTCAATACGAAAATGGGCGCGCATGATGACGGATGTCAAAAACAAAAAGGGTTGGCCCACGGTCTTTAAGGGCGGCCGTGGCCTTTACGGAACGCTTCGAACGGTATATGAAGCCATCGAACACATTGGTACAGGTGGCGGCGGATTGCGGGGACTGTACGCTGAATTCCTGGACGAGGCCGCAACGGTTCTTGACGATGGCGAATTGAGAACGGCCGCGGATCACTACCGGGCCCTGCATGCGCGCTGGCAGGCGCTGGCCCAGGCCTCGTTGCCGGATCATGTGGGCGTCTTCAAGCGCACCAAGGAAATGATAGATCGCCGCGAAGCAATATTTTTGAAACAGGGCGCCGACGGCCTGGAAGCCATCACTCCGATAAACGACGCTTTGCACGAACTCAAGGGCGAGCTAAATGACAACTTCCCCTTGAACGAAGCTGCAACGGCGACGCTATTGGCCGACATCCAAGCCCATCTGGAGGGCATCTACCAGGCCGAGAAAGAGACCTTAGCAGCCCTTGAAACTGCGGTAACGACGAATTGACGGCCGGGGCTGCCACTTGGAGTTGGGTAACGCCGTGTTGTGCAGATCCCACGCGACCGTCAACAGCTACGGCTCAAGAAAGGCCGTTTCATCGCCGCCTTTCACGGCCGGAAGGATGTATCGTTCGATGATCTCGTTGTGAGGCGATGCATCCACGTAGTTGCCGCCGGTAAAAACGACCACCAAGTCCAAGTCGTCGAAGATGGCGATGGCCTGCCCGCCCCAACCAGTTCTGTGGAGAGCGGTGATCTCGTCGCCGTGATAAGGATAGCGCTTCAACCACCACTGGTAACCATACTGTTCGCCACTGTCGAGCCAGGGAGTGGCGGCGTAGGCGCTCTTGGTCTTCTCTAGCCAATCGGAAGAAAGGATCCGCTCTTCCTGCCAGACGCCATCGTTCAAGATCAGATAGCCGAACTTGGCCATATCCCGCGGCCGCAGCATCAGGTTACCAGAGGCATGGACCAGGTCCGGATTGATGAAATCCCATTCATAGCTGGTGATGCCAAGGGGGGCGAACAGGTGCTCCTCCGCGAATTCGTCCATGCGCTGGCCGGTTGAGTGCTGAATGACTTCCCCCAGCAAATTGACGTCGCCGCCGCTGTAGTACCAATAAGTCCCGGGCTCGTGGACCAACGGTTTGGCCAGCATGAACGCTACCGGGTCTTCCTGGATAAATAACTGGATCAGATCATTTTCGATTTCGCTGTATGAGTATTCTACTTCGTTCCACTCCAGCCCTGATGTCATCGTCAGCAGGTGTTCCAGGGTGATCGTTTCTTTTTCTTCATCCGCCAGCTGGGCGTATTCGGGGAAGAAGTCGAAGAGCTTCTCCCCCTCATCGGCGATGAATCCTTGATCGATGGCGATGCCGACCAGGGCTGATGTGAAGGCCTTGGTGACAGACATGGTGGTATGGCGGGTATCGCGATCGAAAG
Source organism: Chloroflexota bacterium (assembly GCA_020353135.1). The sequence continues at coordinate 2,042,175 of CP070688.1, read as the reverse complement.
TCACCAGCGGGCCTTCGAAGCGCTCGGCCGCGTAATCCCAGACGTGACCGTCAAAATACTCTTCGAACACCAGCTGGCCATCTTTCACGATCAACAGGCTATGCACATTGGCGTATTCACCACTGTTGATGCGGTCTATGGCCTGATCGATCATCTCTTCGTCCAAACCAACTTCGGCCGGGCTGGCGGTCCCCCAACCATCGCCTGTTTCGGGGGGCGCCGGGTATTCGTCGCCCGAACAGGCGGTGATGATAAACAGGACCAGGATGAGAACCCACAGTAGGGACTTCGTTTTCATGGCGGCACTCCCTTTTTCAGACGATCCGTGGCCCGGTTCACTTATGCCAGACCGATCAGACCCCTCGACGATGCACATCTCACCCATGGGAGTAGTCTAGCGTACTCCTTCATCAGGCACATCCATCAGTTGGGCTAACTTCTTATAGGCTGACTGGCGGATATTTGACCGAGATGTAAGCAGGCGGACTGATTGACATGGGGTGCATCCGGCATATAATGAAATTGGGCGCGAATAGCATTGACACCCGAAGCCACGCCATCCCGCCGCCGTGCTCTCTGCTTGCCGCAAGAAATCCATAACCAGACGGGGTGCGAGCTATCTGCTTTACCGGGGGTGTCTGCTTGTAAGAGTCAAAGGGGAAGGAAATGAATCATCACAGCAAGGCCAGACGTTTCATAGTTTTTTGTGTTCTTCTAGGGATCTTAGTAGCATCTGTACCCATGTTAGCCTCCGCAAACGGGACCGATTTTTACGTCGCCAAGCGAAATCAGGGCGCGATCCTGCAGATCGCCGAGCTTACCTCCAGCGGGGACAAGGCCAGCGCCGATCTCATCAGGGCGATGATCGACACGCCCCAGTCGGTCTGGTTTACACTCGGCGATCCTCAGAGCGTGCAGCAAGCGGTGAAAAATACCGTCCAGCGCGCCGCGGGCAAGGGCACGGTTCCGGTCCTGGTTGCCTACAACATACCGTTCCGCGACTGCGCCCAATTCTCGGCCGGCGGCGCCACCACTGTCGAGGAATATGTGGCCTGGATCGACGGCTTTGCGGCCGGAATCGGCGA
>CP070688.1:2034653-2040990 GCA_020353135.1 Chloroflexota bacterium | reverse complement strand
TCGCCAGCCTGATCGGCATCTCGTCCGGCGGCGGTGGCGGCGAGGAAGAGGCCAGCGTGCAATTCGACGTCTATATTGTCAACGAAGATAGCGGCCCCTACGGCGAAATGGTCGAAGATATCCTGGCCGATATGACCATGCTACGCATCGAGACCCTCGATTCGGTCGCCGAAGCCGATCAATTGGTGAACGAGGGCGAACGTTTGGCGGCCATCATTATACCGGCCGATTTCAGCGAGCAGATCGACGCTTACGATCCAACGAAGGTCACTGTGCTGGTCGATCCTGTCAACAAGGATTACGCGCGCCATGTCACCGGCCTGGTCAACTTCGCCGCCGCTCCGCCAACCGTGCAGGGCGAATTGCAGCATGGCATCCGTTCGGTGCTCGACGAGTCGGGCATCCTGGATGAGGCCCCGCCTGAAGTCCGCCAGGCGGCCGAGGCCCAGATCCTGGGCGCCATCATGACCCAGTTGCAGGTCATGGAGACTGATCCACCCATCGTCGTGTCCGCCGAAGCATGGACTGAGGAAAGCCAGGAAGTTTTCAGCCCCTTCGCGCATGTCATCCCCAACTTCGCGGTCATGTTCGCCTTCTTCTTGATAGGCACCATCGCCCAGGCCTTGCACACCGAGAAAGACCACGGTACTTTCCGCCGCCTGTTGGCTGCTCCCCTGGATCGGGGCGCCATCGTCGGCGGCACCATGTTGGCCTTCATGATCGTTGTCTTCCTCCAGGTGATCTTCCTCTTTGGCGTCGCCGCCGGCGTCTTTGGCATGCCCCTGGGCGACTCGGCGGCCGGGCTGCTGCTGATCACCTTGGCCCTGTCCCTGGCCGCCTCTTCGCTAGGCCTGCTGCTGGCAGCCTCAACTCGGGATGGCAAACAAGCTGGGGCGGTAGGCTTGATTCTAGGTTTTGTCCTGGCCGGTCTGGGCGGCACGATCATCTCCTTCCGGATCTATGAGGCCGACGGCCCGCTGCGCATTGTGGGCATGCTAACCCCCCACGCCCATGCCGCCGAAGGCTTCAAGCGGATGACAGTCGACGGGCTTGGCCTGGCCAGCGTCGCGCCCCAGGGCCTGGTTCTCTTCGGCTTCGCCCTGGTCTTCTTCGCCGCCGCCATGTACCTGCTGAAATTTGAGTAGGGGAAAGGCAATCGGATAACCACCTCCGGCCGGGCTAACAGCGCCTCATCCGATTGCCTTTCCCTGTCCCTTTTCCAATCGCATAACCACCTCCGGCAAGAAGCTTCTTGAAAGCGGCCGCCCCCAGCGACTGGTTACATGGCTTCTTTAAGTCGAAGCAAGTGCTGAACGACAATCCGGCAACCAGTTCGTGTCGACCGATAGGCGCGCTCCAACCGAACGTTAATGAGCAAACATCTGGCGTTGAACCACGATCACCTTGCCCTGCACCTCGACTTCTGCGCTGGCCATGACGATAGGCTCAAAATCAGGGTTGGCCGGCTGAAGTCGGGTCTCCTTGCCCTCACGGAAGTAATGCTTCAACGTTAACTCCTCTCTCAATGGAAGCCAGGCAGCCACCATATCCCCGTTTCGTACATTGTCGACCTTTTGCAAGATGACGATATCGCCGTCGTCGACGAGGGCATCAATCATCGAATGGCCGCGCACCCGCAGAGCATACAAGCTGCTCCGTTGCCTTGGCAATTGATCGGCGTTGACAACGATAACATCGTCCTCGTCGTAAGTACCGAAGGAATCATTGCCAAAACTGACCGGTTCGCCGGCCGCGATATCACCGCTTATGGGAATCTGGAAATAGTTGATCGCCGCCCGAATGGTTTCGGAGATTTTTCCGAGCAAGGTGATTGCTTTATCAGTAAAGAGTAAACAGCGGGGCACATCCTTGTCCCGCCTGAGAAAACCCATCATTTCTAGGCGGTCTAGATGGTATTTCACGTTGCTGGGCGAATTGATGCCAATGACCTTTCCAATTTCCCGATAGGAGGGCGGGCGGCCGTAATTGTGCTGATGTTGCCAGATAAAGGAAAGAATACTCTTCTGCTTTTGGGACGGATTCTCTTTAGTTGTCATTTTTGACTCCTGGCTACCCCTTGGCCTGACGGCAAAGGATCATATGTTCTATATAATATCAGAACATATGTTCTTAGTCAAACTTTCTTTCCGGCATTCAGCCGGGGCTGATCGAGCCGGATCGGCAGCCCTGGCCGGAGCGGCGCTCAGAGATGGCGCAGCTTATCCGGGTTGCCGATGATATGGAAAGCCCGGACCTGGTCGCCTTCGACCTCCATGTCGATGACCAGAAACACCCTGCCCGATTCGAGCCGCAACAGGATGCCCGGTTTACCATTCACCGCCGCCATTTCAACGGAGAAGGGTCCAGGGGCGAAACGCCGGGCGCCCAGGATGAACCGGGCTGCCTTTTCCGGCCCATAAACTGGTTCAGGAGCGGCGAAGACCTTTCCGCCGCCATCGGTCCAGACCACCACGTCCTCGGCCAGCATGCCGGTCAAGGCCTCCACATCGCCGACCTCGACCGCCTGCAAGAAGCCTTTCACCAACCGCTCCTGATCGCCGGCCGAGCTCTCAAAGCGCGGCCGGTTGGCGGCCATGTGTTTACGCGCCCGGCTGAACAGCTGGCGACAAGCCGCTTCTGATTTGTCCAGGGCGGCCGCGATCTCGGCGTAATCGTAGTCGAAAACCTCGCGCAGCAAAAAGACCGCCCGCTCGGCCGGCGTCAACTGCTCCAGCAAGACCAGGAAAGCCATCGAAATCGAGTCGAAGCGGCTGAGATGTTGGGCCGGCGTGATCGTTAGAGCGGTACCTTCAGTCAGGGCCTGGCCGGACGCACTTCCGGTAAGGATCGGCTCGGGCAGCCAGGGCCCGATGTACGACTCCCGCCGTTCACGGGCCGACTTCAACTGATTGATGCACAGCCGGGTGACGATGGTGCTCAGATAAGCCTTGGGCGAGGTGATTTCTTCCCGGTCCGTTTGACGGTAGCGCAGCCAGGCTTCCTGTACGATGTCCTCGGCGTCCATAGCGCTGCCTAACATGCGGTAGGCGATGGAGAACAATAGCGGCCGGTATTCTTCGAACTGTTCGTCAGTCATAGGTACTCCTGGAAGACGTGGTAGGTATTGGAAACCTACGACGTCTGGGTCCCGCTCGTTCCCGGCCGCGCCGGCCGCCTAGCCAGAAGAAGAAGCCAGGCCGACGCCGCTCGACGGCCAGCAAAAACAGCATCAGCCAGACGATACAGTTGCGTACGACCAGGACCAGCCGGCCGGTGAGCAGCGGGCCGATGGGATCGTCTTTTGGAAAGGTGGCGAATCCTACCGCGTCATGCCGGCCGAGGGCAATACCCTGGCCGTAATAAGAGAAGCCCAGCGGCCGTTGTTCCTGGCTGTGGATCATCCGGCTAAGATTATCGGCCACATGAGCGCCGGTGACCAGCGCAGGGAAGAGGGCCATGCGCAGCGGCGCGCCCGGCTGGTGGACCGGCCACGCGGCGTCCCCGGCCACATAGATATTGGGCTGAGTCAACGAACGGAAGCAAGGATCGACCAGGATCTGGTCTCGGCCGTTGACTTGTAGGCCGGCCTGGCGAGCCAAAGGCAAAGCCCGAAAGCCACCGGCCCAGATGGCGACTTCAAGGGGAATGGTTCGCCCATTGGCGATGATCAGTTCATCTTCACGCACCTCGCGCACACTGGCTCCTTCGACCAGGCTGATATTCAAGCGCCTCATCGCGCCCCGCATATATCGCTGGACCCGTTCGTTCTTAAAGGCGCCGAACTCGCCTTGGGTCACGATAGTGACCCCCAGAGTTGGGTACAGGTCGGCGATCTCGGCCGCCGCTTCAATGCCCGTCGGCCCTGAGCCCACGACGGTCACCCGCCCGCCCGTAAGCGCCAGCTCTTGCAGTCGGCTTTGCAGCGGCCCAGCCGACAGGGGGCCGGCCGCGTCCAGTGCATAAGCGTGTTCGACCACGCCCGGCACGGCCGTCCGATCCACCCGGCTGCCCAAAGCATAGACCAGGTAATCATACGGTAGCAACTCGTTTCCGTCGGCCGTCTCGACCGTCACTTGCCGCCGGTCCGGGTCAAAGGCGGCCACGTATCCCTGTCGAAACTCAATACCTGTGCCGGCGATCAGATCGGCCAACGGCTTTTGCCGGGGCTGGTTGCCGGTCGCCGTCTCGTGCAGTCGCGGCCGTTCCACGAAACGATCGCTGGCATTGACCAAAATGACCTTGACCGGCCGCTTCTTCGTCTTGCCCGCCAACCGGATGGCCGCCATTAGACCGGCGTACCCGGCGCCCAATACCACGATTTGAATCTGTTTCTCCGTCATCATATCACCTCGTTTTGTCTAGGGTTGGGGCAAGGTAATCGGAGAAGTGCTCTTGGTCAGGGAAGTGATTACCCATCCGATTGCCTGCCCTCTCTACCAAATAAGACAAACGAGGCCGGTCATTTGTGACAGGGGTTCCTACCCGGCGCCGATCAGAGGGCCAGAGATCAGAGCGCCTGCGGCGTCCAGAGATCAGAGGTATGCCGGGGCTAAGGCCCCGGCTGTGGGGACAGCACCACGCGAAACCCGCGGTTGAGTCGCCCCTGCCGCCTCCCGTAGCGAGCCCCGCAGCGCTGCCACTGGCTCTCGCCAACAAAGGATCCGCCCCGAAGGACCCGAAGTATCTCATCACCGGCGGCCAACTCCTCCCGGCCGTCGTCGGCCACATAAGGATAGCCGAACTGCGGCTTATCACCCTGCTCACCCCACAGGCTGCGGGTCCACTCGAAGACATTGCCACTGCAATCCAGTAAGTCGTAGGGACTGGCTCCGCCCGGGAAACAACCCACGGCCGAAGTCCGGCCCAGGCCGCTTTCTCCGGAATTCAATCGCTCTGGTTCAAAGGTATCGCCCCAGGGATAGATCCGGCCGTCCCCGCCCCGGGCAGCCTTCTCCCATTGAGCCTCGCTGGGCAGCGTGACCCGCCACGGCCGGCCGCCAGCCGCGCCACGGCGCAGCAAGGCCGCCAGTGTTTCCGGCGTCTCCGGCCATTCCCGCAGCCGCTCAGTCAACCAGCGGCAATAGGCCAGGGCCTCGTGCCAGGTGACCCAGATGACCGGGTGATTGGCCGGGCCCTGTTGACTGCGCTCATCGTGCGGCTCGCGACCGCTGGCCTCGACGAAGCTCCGAAATTGGGCCACCGTCACCGGGTAGCGGCCCATGTAATAAGCCGGCAGGGTCACTTCATGTTGCGGTATTTCGGGGCCTGTCGCCTCATCGTCCCGTTCTTTGTCGCTGCCCATCAAGAACGGCCCGGCCGGGATTTCCACAAAACCCAGCAGCGGTTCGTCGGGCAAATACCAGGCCCCAGCCCGGAAGCGTGGATCGCCCACCTGGGCCAGGGCGTCGCCGGCGCTAACCCGGGCCACGACTGGCCGTAACGGGTCCTCCAAGACGGCCAGCAACCCCTGGCGGGCAGCCCGGTGCAGCCCCCCGTCCGGCTCCTCTTCCAGGTCGTCCAGCCGGGCGGCCGCATCCTGGATCCGGACCTCTTCGCCGCTCAACATCTCGGCCAGCAGGTCGGCCGGCACGTCGACCGCCGCCGAAGGCGCTTCCGCCTCCACCGCCCCGGCCAGCCGCACGTAGGCCGCTACCTGGGCCCGGCTCAAGCCGGCGAAGCGGGCTCGCTTCCGCGGGTCGTCGCTCTCTTCTGCCTTCGGTTGGTAAGCCAGCATGCGGGCCAGCAGGACGTACTCACGTCTCTTTTCCAGATACGGATCCAGCAACCCTCCACTCCGTTCGGCGGCCGGCTCTTCCTCGGCCGCAGGTTCCTCCTCAGCCGCCGGATCCTCCTCAGTCTCCGATTTCTGTCCAGCCGTCTGCCTGGCGGCCGGGCCAACGGCCGGCCGGAGGTCCGACTGCCGGCCCAGGATCAGGTCCTCGTCGCTGCCCGACCGGCCCGCGTATTCCGCTTCCAGCAACTGGACCAGGGTCGGATACTGGCGCCACTGGCGGTACAGCTCCGGGTATTGGGTCTGGATCACCACCGTCTTGGCCAGCAGCGGCCAGGCGATGCTTCCCTCGGGGAGCCGGCCGGCCGTTGGCCCGGCCGCCGGGCAGGCGGATGGACAGAACTCGGAGACTGAGGAGGAGCCGGCGGCTGAGGAAGAGCCGGCCGCCGAACGGAGCGGCGGGCTGCTGGATCCGTATCTGGAAAAGAGACGTGAGTACGTCCTGCTGGCCCGCATGCTGGCTTACCAACCGGAGGCGGAAGAGAGCGACGACCCGCGGGAGCGAGCCCGCTTCGCCGGCTTGAGCCGGGCCCAGGTAGCGGCCTA
>CP070688.1:2031890-2034553 GCA_020353135.1 Chloroflexota bacterium | reverse complement strand
TGCAGATTGTAATTCGTGACCCGGACCGCCTGGTTGCCGGCCGGCGCAGACAGTGCTTCCGGCGTACTCCAGGTCAGCCACAGGACCGCAGGCAGTAGCAGGAGCAAGCCGGCGAGACCGGCCGGGAGCAGATCGTTGGCGACCCTCTTCTCAGGGGCCAGACCGCGACTCACGGCAAGGGCGGCGATGGATACCAGCAAGCCGGCGACCGGCAGGACGGCCGGGGAACGGAAGCCGAAGTCTAGTTCGTAGCTGATGTAGAAGATCAACATGAAGATCACAAGCAGCAGCTGGCCGATGCCATTGGCGGCGCTGACGCCCATTCGGCCTGGTCTCTGGGCCAGCCAGCCTAGGCTGACCAGCACGGTCATCAGCAACGAGGCGCCTAAAACCTGGCCGACGGCGCTCAACAAGGCGCCAAGCAAGCCTTCAGTTTCGAAGAAGAATAAGACGGCAACGAAAACGGCGGCCACCACGATAGTTAGCCCGGGTACACGCTTGCTGCGCGGCGCGTGGGCGGCGGCGATCAGGGCGATGACGTTGCAAACGCCGATGAAAAGGCCGGCGACCGGAATGGACCAGCCAGTTATGGCTGCGATTCGGGCCACATTCTGGAAGACAACCATCTGCAAGAATAGCCAGGGGCCCAGGGCGGTCACAGCCAGAATACGCGACCAACCGCTGCCGGTCCTAACCTTTGAATCAACGGCCGCCGCCTGCCTCCAGAGCAGGATTAGGGCGGTCGCGGCCAGGGCCAGGATAATCAGCGCTGGTACTGGACCTTCTTGCCAGGAAAGATCCACGGTGCTGGCCCCGGCATGTATCGCCGTGTCGGCGGCCACGCCGAGCATGAAGGCCAGGCCGAAACCATAAGTTCCATCGGCGCCGGACGGCCGGAGGAGTTCCAGGGCGATGGCCACGAACATGCCAAAGAGGGCTACGCCCAGGGAAGCCAGAACAAGATCCACACTTGGCGTCAGGGAGAAAAATTCGGCCGCGCGCGTGAGGGCCACACCGCCAGCGGTTATGATCAAAGCCCAGCGTAGGCCAACCAGACGGCGCAACGGCGCGGCCAGGAAACTCAAGGCAAAGACGCCAAGAGCGATGGGCGCCAGGGAGGTAGCGCTCATACCCTGGGAGTCGCGCAGGTAGTTGACGAAGGTGGGCAGCAAGACGCGAATCAACTGCAGGCCAAAGACGACGATCAGGGCCGTCATGGCCGAGAAAGAAACATTTGTGGAAGCGTTAGAACTTCTCATCATTCACCTCATCAGGGCCAACTGACTAAGCTTGATGTGAACCGCCAAAACGTGACGAGGGCAACGTATCGAGGTGCTGTTTTCTGCGGTCACGAAGAGGAGCTAGACATCCTCATATCATGGGACGCATCAGAAAATACTCTTTGCTCGATCAGCACGGAGAATCCTTACCCTGTTAGTTTACCAGAGTTTGGACCTGCGCGTCAGTTAGCGAACGAGCAGTACGGGGCAGTCGGTCTGGTCGAGTAGCTCCTGGATGGAACTGGCTTCAAGCAGGGGGTTCTCGCCGCCCAGAACGAGAACGCAGTCGGCCGCGGATTGGACCAGGCGAATCAGCGAGCCGACCGTCGCTTCGGGCAACCAGGAGAACTGAGCCTTGAGGCCGCGTTCGCGCAGCCAGGCGCTTACCTCGTCTTTCATGGCGCTGACCGATTCTGGCGTTTCATTTAGCAAGAGCACGCCGAGAACATCGTCGCCGGCCCGGGCCAGCCGGGCCGCGGCCAGCAGCGCCTGCCAGGCGGCCGGAGAGCTATCAAAGGTGACCAGCACGGGGTAGCTGAGATCGCTGCCCTGCTGCATCAAGAGAACGGAGCGCCGGGTGTCGGCCGTGGTCGCCCGGGCAGTGGAACCCAGTCTATTGCCCCTGGATACCGGGTGACTGACCCGGCCCATGGCCACCAGGTCGGCGTCCAGCGCCGCGGCCAGAATGGCCGGCGTCACTTGCCCGCGGACTGTCCGGAAACTCCAGCGGGCCTGGACGCGATCGGCGGCTTCTTGCAGGGCGCGCTGGGCCTGGGCGGCTTGCAGGCGCAGGTCTTTTTCCATGCGATCGCTGCTCATCTCGTGACTGGCGGCCGAAGGGGCGCGAACTTCCTGGGAAAAGGGCAACCCGGCCAGGTGTATCAGGTTTTCGTCCTCGACGAACAAGCCGAGTAATTCCGCTTCGAGCGTGGCTGCCAATGCGGCGGCCGCATCCAGAGCGGCCAGGCTATGGGTGGAAGCATCCAAAGCCACCAGAATTCGCTTGATTGTCAGTTGCTTTTCAGTTTCGTCCACGACGCACCTAAGTTGTCTTCATGCCGCCGGCTTCTTCTACCTGCTCTTGCCCGTTGCTGGCCAGTTGCTCAGGCGGGCGGTTGAAGTCTCGCTGAGTTTCAGCCATAGAGTCAAGCCGGTCGACGACGAGCCGGTTGATGGTGCCGTTCGGAAAGGAGCCATCCTCATCCATTTCGCCGGCCGGAACGCCGGTCAGGACCTCGATGCCCTGTTCGATGGTCTCGATGGGGTAGATGTGGAATTCGCCCTCGGCTACGGCATCAACAACTTCCTGGCGCAGCATCAAGTGCTTGACGTTGGCGGCCGGCACCAGGACGCCTTGATCGCCGGTCAGGCCTCTCGAAAGAC
>CP070688.1:2028324-2031790 GCA_020353135.1 Chloroflexota bacterium | reverse complement strand
CGGCCGGGCACCAGGGCCACCACGTCCACGCCCCGCTTCAGGGCCAGGCCAAGTTGATACACGTAATCGGTCTCCCGCTCGACGGTGTCCGGGCCATAGATGAATGGTGGGTCGCCGAAGGGATAGAGGTACTGGTCTTCAATATAGATGGTCATTCGGGCCCCTTTGATGGCCTTGAGATAGGCGGCCCAGATGGTGAACTCGCCCTGCCCCGACCAGGAAAAGCCACGGCCGTTCGAGACCAGCGGATAGGTGCGCAGGACCTGGACTGAATGGGGCCCGGCCGCAACTGGAAGATCGGCGGCCGGTTCGGCCAGGGGTTGCTCGATGCGCGGCGTGGTGCGGCCGCTGGAGGCCAGATCATTCCAGCGTTCGGCGAAGGTCAACAAGATGTCGGCCGTGGCCGGGCCCTTGACCAGAACGGCCATGTCGTGAGTCGGCCCCTTGGGCCGGGCTGGGTTCTCGGCCGCATGGTCGGGGTCGTCCCAGCGAGCGAAGAAGAAATCGGCCGAGCCGACCACCGCCTGCCAGTCGCCTTGCGGCCGGTAGGTGACGTTGAACTTCTGGTGGTGGCCGCTGGCGAAGGGAAAGCGTTTGTCCACTACGCCCTGGCTGCCTCGCTCGCTCAATTGCCGGGCGAACTTCTTGGAGGCCATGGCCAGGTTGCCCTGGCCGCTGCCCAGGTAAGCGATTTGCACACCGGCCTCGGCCGCTTCGAGCATGGCCGTGATGGCATCCTTGGAGCCGCTATTCTGGCCCCTGAACTCCACCGGCTCGATGCCCATGGCCGCCAGCCAGATCCTGGCCTGGCTCGGATCGCCGGCCGCCAGCAATTCGGCCAGCCGATCTTCGAAGTAGCCCATGATATTGGAGCCATCGATCAACGGCGTGACCAGGTTGCCATCGCTGTGATCGGCCACCCGTGAGCCGGGATGGCGGGTCGGGGGCGGAAAGGACTCTTCATCGGCCGTTTTGATGAACCATTTCTGCTTCAGTTCGTCCAAAGAAGTCATGGGCTTTCCCATTATTTAGTCTGAGACACAGTCGAGGAGGGCTCATCCTCAGATGCAGCCCGCTGCTAGAACGTGCCCCCATTTTCGGCATCTCTCCCCAATGTGCAAACTATCGCCGGCCGACCAACCCGTCGCCCGGTTTGGTTAACCGGTGCGGGATTCCATCCCACGCTACGAGGCAAGCCCCCTGGCGGCGCGGCCGGCCAGGGGGCCAACTTCGTTATTCGATAGGATCGGGGAGCTGCTCTAGTTCACGGCAATAATCCGTTCACAAACTCCGCCGGTACCGGTGGGCGCCAGTACCGTCGATCCACAGGCGTAGATCTCGCCATCCTCGCCTTCGCCGAAACCCTTGAGGTACAAGCCGTAAGGCCGGTCGTCGAGACCAATCTGGAATCGTTGGATTTCGGGCGCCTCGCCGGCCGGGTCCTCGATATAGAGCAAGATGCCAGCGGGCGGGAAGAATCCTTCCGTGAAATCGCCGAAGATATAATCTCCGCTCAGGCTCGGCGATTGGTGGCCCCGGTAGACGAACCCGCCGATGACCGTGACGCCGATCTCAAGCTCAAAGCCACGCCCGGGGTGAGCGTACTCGACGATGGGATCAAGCAGCGGTTCGCCGTTGGGACCGGTGTTGCTGCAATTGGCCGGCGGACTGGTCGGGTTGAAGGGATCGAAGCAGTGGAACCCTTCCCGGATCACCCAGCCGTAGTTGCCGCCTCGTTCGACGATGTTGACTTCCTCGAACAGGTTCTGGCCCACGTCGCCCAGGTACAGCTTGCCATCTCCTCCCGGCCCATCGTCGAAGGAGAACTTATAGGGGTTGCGCAGGCCATAGGCGTAGATTTCGTCGGCGCCAGGCCCGCGGACAAACGGATTGGTGGGCGGAATGGCGTAAGTGGGCGTCGATGCTTCACCAGAACATGCGCCAACCGTATCTCCATGCTGGGCCAGGTGCGCCGGAACGGCGGCCGCGCTCACCTGGATCGTCTGGTTATTGTGACAAATCGTCAGCCGGTCCACGTCAATCCGCAGAATCGCGCCCAGGGTCGTTTCAATATTTTGGGCGTTGCCTATCGGCCCATGGGAGGGCGGATCGTCAGCCAGGCCATCATGCGCGCCGCCGCCATCGCCCAAGGTGAAGTACAGGAAGCCGTCCGGGCCAAAGGCGATATCGCCGGCGTTGTGGTTGAACTGGGGTTGGTCGACGGCGAAGAGGATGATTTCCGAGCCAGGATCGGCCTGGTTGGCGTCGCCGGCCGACACGGCATACTCGGCCAGGATTTCCGTATGGCAGCCGCGAGACGTATCGAAGCATGGCTCGCCTGGATTGCCGTCTCGGGGGGTGCTATAGCGAACAAAGAAGCGGCCGTTTCTGTCGTAGTTGGGATGAAAAGCCAGCCCGAGCAGTCCCCGTTCGTCAAAGAATGGGTTCAATGCCGGCAGCTTGCCAGATATATCAAGGAAAGGCGTCGACAAAAGAGCCCCGTCTTGCACGATCCGTATCTGGCCGGTTTGCTCGACTATGAACAAACGGCCGGAGCCGTCGCCAGCATGGGTCACGCCCAGCGGGGCTGTCAGCCCAGAGGCCAGCGGCTCAAGTTCGATGATTTGGGGAGCGTGGGCGCTGGCCGGCGCATTGGCGTAACTCACGCTGCCGACCAAAAGTAACAGCGCCACAAGCAACAGGGCGACGGCGAAACCTGCTTTCCATTTTTTGTTTTGGCTAGAGATCATTATTTGCTCCTTCTGTTTCATGGGGTTCGCGCCGGCGTTGGGGAAGTTGGCGGGGCAACTGCTGGAACGACGAGAGTCCCGGCAATGAAGCTCATTGACGGCGCTCAACAGGGGTTTTCCGAGGTCACAAAATAGCTAACGGCTAAAGAAGGCCTGGTTTACAGCATCTATCACCTCCCACAACGGTTTTTTAGTGAAACAGGCATGGCGCCGGTGCTCGCCGGCCGGCGGCCGTTGGAATCGCCTGTTGATATATACGCACTCAAATAGAGTTTGGATCAAACCGGGGGTGATCTTGTTTAACTGGTCTCTCCGTCACCTGGCGGTGATCTTCAAACGTTCCCGCCTGTTATAATGGCTTGCGCCGACGTCGTAGGTTTCGGAAACCTACGACGTCTACGTTTCTTACGAGCTAAAAATCGCGTCGGCCGGCATGCCCGGTTTGAGCTGGTGATCGGGGTTGTCGAGCTGGATCTTGACGGCAAAGACCATGTGCACTCGCTCGTCCTGGGTCTGCACGTTTTTCGGCGTGAATTCGGCCTGGGAGGCGATGTGGGTCACCCGGCCGGGGAAGACCTGTTCATAAGCATCAACCGTGACTTCAACTTCCTGGTCCAAGGCTACCTTACCTAACTCAGCCTCAGGCACGTACACGGTCAGCGTCACCTGGTCCAGGTCGGCCAGGGTGAACAGCGCCGCGCCGGGCACGGCCAACT
>CP070688.1:2024150-2028224 GCA_020353135.1 Chloroflexota bacterium | reverse complement strand
CGGCCGAGCACGCCGTAGAAAGTGCGCCCATTATGACCGCGCCGCTGATCATCCTGGCTGTATTGAGCGTGCTGGCCGGCGTGCTCAATTTCCCGTTCCTGACCGAGGCGACCGCTCACCGGGCGGAGGAAGCCCACGATCTGGGTTACAACGTGCTCATCGAGCAATGGCTAGAGCACTCGCTGCCCGTCTTTGAGCTGGAAAAAGAACTGGAAGAGATCAGCGGCATCAATGTGCCTGACACGCCGATCAACGTGACCTACTTGGTCGCCGCTCTTTCAACCGCGCTGGCCCTTTCCGGCCTATTCTTCGCCTGGTTGGTCTATCGCCGGAAACCGGAGACGGCCGAAGATCCCGATCCGCTGGAGCGGACGCCCATCTGGTGGTTCAGCGTCCTGCCGCTCAACACCCTGTATATGAAATACTTCGTGCCCGCCTACAACTGGCTGGCCCGCTTCCTGGCCGACAAGGTGGACTGGGCCTTCTGGCACGATTGGTTCCACGATCGGCTCGTTCGCGACGGTTTCATCGGCCTGGCCGGCTGGCTGAGTAGTAAATTCGACCTGCGCTTCATCGACGGCTGGCTTGTGGACGGCAGCGGGCAGGCGGCGCGCTGGCTGGCCGATCAACTGCGGCTGACGCAAACTGGTTACGTGCGCAATTACGCCCTGGCTGTTTTCCTGGGCGTGATCGCCTTGCTGGCATATTTTCTGTATGTGGCTCTATAGACTTGGTGTAAAGACAAGTTTACGGCATCGGTTCGCTGTCTGAGAACCACTGAGCAATCTCTACGCTGGAGATAACATGGACGGTTTTGGTCTTCTGTCATTAGTAACATTTTTCCCACTGCTCGGCATGTTAGCCTTATTATTGCTACGGCCGTTCAAGGTCGAGTCGGATAAGCTAATCAAGCAGATCGCCATCGGAACGGCGGTCATCACCTTGATCATTTCCATCGTGGTGCTGATCCAATTTGATCCGAGCGATCCCTTCTTGCAACTTGAGGAGCAGGTGACCTGGATTCCTTCGCTGGGCATCAGCTACCATATGGGCGTGGACGGCACCAGTATCTTGTTCATCATGCTGACCACGTTCATTACACTGCTGGCAGTGATCTCTTCCTGGTCGGCGATCAAGGAACAGGTACGTCAGTATTACATCTTCATGTTGCTGTTGCTGACAGGCATGATTGGCGTTTTCCTGGCCCAGGATCTGTTCCTGTTCTACATCTTCTGGGAATTCACGCTGATCCCGATGTATTTCCTCATCGGCATGTGGGGCGGCGAGCGGCGCGTTTACGCGGCCATCAAGTTTTTCCTCTACACCATGGCCGGCTCGCTGTTGATGTTGCTGGCCATCTTGTATCTTGGATTGAATACAGGTACCTTTGATTTGCCTGATCTCATCGCCAATCGGGAGGCTTTTGCCGCAGCTGATGTTCAGCGGCTGCTATTCTTGGGCTTTGCCATCGCCTTTGCGGTCAAGGTGCCGATTTTTCCCTTCCACTCCTGGCTTCCGGATGCTCACACTGAAGCGCCCACGGCCGGGTCGGTGATCCTGGCCGGCGTTTTGCTGAAGATGGGCACTTATGGCTTTATCCGCTTCAATCTGCCCCTTTTCCCGGAGGCCTCGACCTACTTCGCGCCGGCCATCGCCATCCTGGCCATCATCGGCATTATCTATGGAGCGATCGTTTCCTTCCCGCAAAAGGACGTTAAGCGGCTGGTGGCCTATTCCAGCGTCAGCCACCTGGGTTTTGTCATGCTAGGCATATTCTCGCTGAACGCGGCCGGCTTGCAGGGCGGCATTCTGCAAGGCATCAACCACGGCCTGAGCACCGGCGCCTTATTCTTCCTGGTTGGCATCCTCTATGAGCAGCGCCATACGCGGGCCATGTCGGCCTTCGGCGGCATCTGGCGGGCCATGCCTTTGTTCACGGCCCTGTCTCTGGTAGTGATCCTATCCAGTATGGGCCTGCCGGGGCTGAACGGCTTCGTGGGTGAATTCACCATCCTTTTGGGATCCATGGGCGCCGAGGAGGCCTTAGGTCCCAATCCCTGGATCTACACCGCTTTCGCTGCTTCGGGCGTGATCCTGGCTGCGATTTACCTGCTGTGGATGTTCCAGCGGGTGTTTATGGGGCCGCTGGATAAGGAAGAGAACAGGCGGTTGCGCGATGTGAACCGCCGTGAGCTGGCCATCTTCATCGCCTTTCTGATCTTCATCGTCTGGATCGGAATTTACCCGTCGCCGTATTTCGAATTGATGGATAGCTCGGTGGCCCGGTTAGTGGGTTACCTGGGGACCGCGGTGGCGGCGGTGCCCTAGACATTGCCCAAGGCGATGCCTTAAGGCACGTGGTCGAGTCAAGAACTCATCACCGCCCTCAGCTCCCTGTGGACTGAGGGCGGTTGTACGTAGTAAGGAGAACGCTGTGGCGAAACTGACACCACGGGACGTGGATTTCAATGACTGGTACAACACGCTGGTCTTGCAGGCCGATCTGGCCGATTATGGCCCGACCCGGGGCTCGATGATCGTCAAGCCGTACGGATGGACGCTGTGGGAAAACATCCAGGCCGCTCTAGACAAGCGCTTCAAAGCGACCGGTCATCTGAACGCCGGTTTTCCTATGCTCGTCCCCGAAAACTTCATCCAGCGGGAGGCCAAGCATGTGGAAGGATTTTCACCCGAGCTGGCCGTAGTTACCCACGCCGGTGGCGAGGAATTGGAAGAGCCGTTGGTCATCCGGCCGACTTCGGAGACGATCATCGGTCACGCCTACGCCAAGTGGATCCAGAGCTATCGCGACCTGCCAATCTTGATCAATCTTTGGAACAGTGTCATCCGCTGGGAGAAGCGCACCAAGCTCTTCTTACGCACGTCCGAGTTTTACTGGCAGGAAGGGCACACGGCCCACGCCACGGCCGAGGAAGCCGAATTCGAAACGCAGCAGATGCTGGAAGTCTACGCCGATATGGCCATCAACGAGGCGGCGATACCAGTCATTAGTGGCGAGAAGACTGAGATGGAACGGTTTGCCGGGGCCGATCACACCTTCACTATCGAGGCCATGATGGGCGACAGGCGGGCGCTGCAGTCGGCCACATCGCACAACCTGGGCCAAAACTTCGCCAAGGCTTTCGACATCAAGTACCTGGACCAGAACAATGAGCTCCAGTATTGTTGGACGACGTCGTGGGGGCTCAGCACACGGTTCGTCGGGGCCGTCATCATGGTTCACGGCGACGATCAGGGCCTGGTGCTGCCGCCGCGCCTGGCGCCTTACCAAACGGTTATCGTGCCCATATTTAGAAATGACGACGAGAAGTCAACCGTCATACCCGTCGCCGGCCGGATCGCCAAGGAATTGCGAGCGGCTGACATCCGGGTGAAGGTCGACGACCGGGAGCACCTATCGCCTGGCTTCAAATTCAATGACTGGGAATTGCGCGGTGTGCCGTCAAGGATCGAGGTCGGCCCGCGAGATGTGGCCAAGAACTCGGTCGCCCTGGCCCGGCGCGACAGACCCGGCCGCGAGGGCAAGCAGTTCGTCCGCCAGGAAGGCCTGACCGAGACGGTCAGCCAATTGCTGGTGGAGATTCAGGCCGCCATGCTGGAGAAAGCCCAGCAGTTCCAGGATGAACATACTTATGAGCCGGCTAATTACGGCGAATTCAAGGAGGCGGTCAAGAAGGGCTTCGCTCGCGTCTGGTGGGCTGGCGACAACGACGACGAACTCAAGGTGAAGGAAGAAACGAAGGCGACAATACGCTGTATCCCATTCGAGCAGCCTGAAGGCGGCGGCACATGCTTCTTAACCGGCCGGCCGGCGAGTCAGATGGCGTTTTTTGCCCGCGCCTATTGATGGCCAACTCATGATGTCAGACGATATCGTCTATTTCGTCCACATTAGCGACACGCACTTTGGCCCAACGGCCAATTTTAGCCGCCATGGTCATTGCCCGGTGCCATGCGCCCGGCGCGTTGTCGAAATCATTAACAGCTTGCCCCAGCGCCCCGACTTTGTCATTCATACCGGCGATGTAGTCACCGAACCCGATCCGGACGCTT
>CP070688.1:2020922-2024050 GCA_020353135.1 Chloroflexota bacterium | reverse complement strand
CTGGACCCTAGTTGCATAGATGATTCTGCCAGTTGCACCAAGGCGCCAGCAGCGGCCAGGCGATAGCTGGTGGTTGCTGGCTGCGAGCCGTATTCCAGGGAGGTGATGCCATTCCATAGACGACAATCCAGGAACATCCTAACTGTCTGAGCTCTCATCTCTTCTAGAGAGAATCTATTGGTACTGGTCTTCAGCTGGCCATCGCGCACGCCACCGTGCGCGAGTTACCGGCGAGGCCGATGCTTAAGAGGAGCACAAAATGGATACGAAAAACAAGACACGCTTGCGCCTGGCCCTCGTGGTCGCACTGTGCATGTTGCTGACGGTGACCGCCTTGACCGTCTCGGCCGGCGGCAACTGGTGGGACGTGGTTCCTGAAGAGGAGAACCCGTCCCCTTATTATGACTCGATACTCTATTCCGAGATCGCGCCCAAACTGCGAGAGTTCGAGGTCAACAGCAACCGGGTCAAAGTCGAGGTCATCGGCGAATCGGCCGGCGGCCGCGACCTTTTCCTGGTCACCCTATCGGCGCCGGAAGCCATGGGCCGCCTGGGCCAATACCAGGCCATCCGCAACACCATGCTGAAGGATCCTGAAAAGGCCCAGGACATGATCGACAAGTTCGGCGACTTCAAGGTGCCTTTCTTCGTCAACGGCAGCATCCATGGCGGCGAGTATCCCGGCACCGACGCCGTCATGCGCTTGATTGAGAAACTGGCCTATGAAGACAGCCCCGAGGTGCAGAAGATCCTCGACAATGTGATCTTGCTGTTCAACGTGGTCCAGAACCCGGACGGCCGGGTCATGGGTACCCGCCGTAACGCCAACGGCTTCGACATCAATCGTGACTTCATCGCCCAGACCCAGCCCGAGACCCATGCCACGGTCAAGATCTACACCGAATGGAACCCCATGGTCAACCTGGATCTACACGGCTTCGTCACCCCGATGTTGATTGAGCCCTGCACGCCGCCCCATGGCACTAACTACGAGTATGACCTGTACATCTCCCATGCTTTCTACCTGGCTGAGGCTATGGAAGCCGAGCTGTACACCCAGACTGGACTGGACGCCCAGATCCCATTCCGGGATCGGCCGGGCGGCTGGGACGATTGGCCGCCCTCCTACGTGCCCATGTACGGCATGTACCACGGCGCCTACGGCAGTACCCTGGAAACGCCGGATAGGCGACTGGGTGAACTCACGGTCGACGCTCATTACGCCGCCGTCTGGGGCGCCCTCAACTACGTGGCCGAAAACCGCGAAGCCATGGTCCGCGACCAGATCGAGATCTTCCGTCGTGGCTTCCTTGATCTGCCCCAGATGCTGATTCCTGATGAAATCCTGGACGAAACCCAGTACGATCAATACAACGAAATGACCGTCCAGGAGTTCCCGGCCGCATACGCCATTCCCGTTGGCCAGCCTTTCCAATACAGCTCTCACCAGGCCGCCCGCCTGGTCGACTTCCTGCTCTTTAACGACGTGCAAGTGGAGGCCGCCACCGAGGAATTCACCGTGGACGACGTGACCTATCCCAAGGGCACCTACATCGTCTGGATGGATCAACCGAAGCGTGGCCTGGCCAACACCTTCCTCGAAAGCGGGCCGGATCTCTCGGATATTGAAGGCCTGACCTTCTACTCGCCGCCGTCCGTCTGGAGCCATCCCTTGCTCTGGGGCGTTAACCGCACGGTGATCGAAGAGGACATGGACATCAGCACGAATGTGGTTAACAACGCCGCCAAGCCGTACGGCAAGGTCACCGGCAATCGCGCCGGGGCCTACGCCTTTGAGGCCACCAGCCTGGCCGCCTTCCAGGCCGCCAACTGGCTGATTGGCGACGGCGTGCCCGTATACCGGGCCGAAGCCACTTTCGCCGACCGTGGTCAGGACTTCGAGCCCGGCACTTTCGTCGTGCCTGGCGATCCGAGCCTGGCCAACAACCTGGCCAACCAGCACGCCCTCGACGTCTTCGCGCTGAGCGGCATGCCCGACGGCGCGGTCGAGCTGGATGCACTGCGCGTGGCCTCCTACGCCGACGAGGGCGTCGAACACGCCCTGGGTGTACTAGGCTTTGACTACACTGATCTCGGCACAAGCGACATTAACGACGGCGCTCTCGCCAATTTCGACGTTTTCGTCAACCGCAATCTGCGATGGTCCCGGATCAATGACGACGGCCGGGCATCGTTCCAGTCCTTTGTTGCCAATGGTGGTGTCTACGTCGGGCTGGCCAACCGCGGCCGTCCTGCCCAATTCGCCATCGACGCCGGTGTGATCGACGTCGGTTACGAATATGAGTTTGGCAATGCAATTGCCATCCTGGGCTTCGCTGGCGACAATCCGGTAGCCGGCGGTATTGCCGACAACGATTACGCTTTCCTCTATTATCCGCAGTGGTTTACGGACATGGGTGATGGAGTTGAAGTTGCCGCCTCATATGTTGATGGCGACTTCATCGTCTCTGGCTTCTGGCCAGAGTGGCAAGTCAGCGGCGCGGCCGGTATGCCGGCCGTCGTCAACGCCGCCAGCGGTGACGGCTACGTCACCTTGATCGGCATCGACCCCACCTTCCGCGGCCATCCGGAGAACATGTTCCGCCTGTTGGGCAACGCCATCTTCACCGGAGTAGACTAGGCAACCTTGAACAAGTGGGCTTAGGCAGGCTCGGTTGCTGAAGCCCCATCGCCATATAACGCGATATGTACATCAGCTGCCCTCCTTGTTCCGACAAGGAGGGCAGTTTTTCACCGTAGCCCCGTTTGGTAAACCGGAGTGGGATACCATCCTACGCTACGATTACGTCGGAAGTCTATTCCGCATTACGAGGTCGAGAAAATGGGGGGTAAAATACGCCCATGTTCCGCGTAGCCAAACTCTCGCCTGAAACAACCTGCCGATGATCGGAGATCAACCATGAACAAACAGCAAACCGAGCACATCTCGCCCGTCTGGAGCCGCACGGCCGACGTCTTCGTCGAGCGGGGCGAGGGCGTCTACTTGTACACGGCCGATGGCCAGAGGTTGATGGACTTCACCAGCGGAATCGGCGTGACCAACACCGGCCACAGCCATCCACGCGTGGTGGCCGCCATCCAGGAGCAGGCGGCCAAGATCATTCACG
>CP070688.1:2014791-2020822 GCA_020353135.1 Chloroflexota bacterium | reverse complement strand
CTTAGTAACCGGCGCCAACGGCCACCTGGGAGCCAACACCGTCCGCGCTCTCCTGGCTCAAGGCCATCAAGTCGTCGCCTTCGTCCGGCCGGCGGCCGACTTGCGCGGCCTGGCTGGCCTCGACATAGAATACGCCCGCGGTGACGTGCTGGACGCCGGCTCGCTCATCGCCGCCGCCAGAGGCTGCGGGGCCATCGTCCACTCGGCGGCCGTCTTCCGCTACTGGTCCCGGCAGCCCGACCAGATTCTCGACACGGTCGTGACCGGCGCCCAAAATGTCTTCGCCGCGGCGCAGAAAAACCGTGTCCGGCGCATCGTCTACACCAGCTCCACCTACGCCATCGGCTTCGGCGATCGCCTGGACCGGCCGCGTTCGTCCGACCGCTGGAACGAGGACCCCCATTCCCTCTACGCCGTTGCCAAAACCCAGGCCGAAAGAGCCGCCTGGCGGCTGGCCGACGAGACCGGCATTCCCATGATCTCCCTCTGCGCGGCCGGCATGTGGGGGCCTTACGATTACCGCGTCACGCCGGCCATGCGCTGGATCCAGGGCATGGTCAATGGCTGGCTGCCCATTATCGACACCGGCGGCAGCTTCGTCGACGTGCGCGACTCGGCCACAGCCCACGCCCGGGCGGTGACCATGGGCCAGCCCGGCCAGCGCTACGCCATCGTCGGCCAGGACCTCGCCTACGCCGACATATCGCGCATCATCACCGAATTGACCGGCGTCCGCCACCTGCACCTGAATCTCGGCCGGCGCCTGACGCTCATGGCCGGCGACCTGTTTGAACTGACCGGCCGCTTGACCGGTTGGGAACCTATCGCCACGCGCGGCTTCCTCGAAGAGGCCTACCAGCGCTGCCTGGTCGCCGACGGCCGTCCGGCCAACGAGGCCTTCGAACTGCAACCCCGCCCGGCCGAAGAAACCATCGCCGACGCCATCCGCTGGCTCCTACACACCGGCGCCATCTGGCCCTGGCGAGCCAACCGCCTGCGCCCCAACTTCCCCCCCGATCCCACCTGGCCGCTTTCCATTAACAGTTAATTATTCATTATTCACTATTTACAATTAGTCCCCTTTTTCCACCAATTTCCCCCACAACCCATCACTTTGTGCTATGATCTCTGACAACAATCCAGAGCCGCATCGGCGACAGCGCCAGAGCCACCAGCAACCAGCCACCGGCAACCAGCTAATTGCCAGCCCGGAGGGCCACTATGTACCAGGACAAACCCTGGCTCAGCTTCTACGAGCCACACGTTTCAGAACATCTGGATTATCCGCAGACCACAATCCCGGCCGCCCTGGCCCGAACCGCCGCCCGCCATCCCGATCAGCCCATGATCATCTTCAAAGATCGCACCCTGACCTATCAGCAGATCAATGCCGCCGCCGACCGATTCGCCGCCGCATTACAGGGCATTGGCGTGGAGAAGGGCAGCCGTGTGGCCATTCACCTGCCCAACTGCCCCCAATTCGCCATCGCCTATTTCGCAACGCTGCGCCTGGGGGCCGTCGTCGTGCCCTGCAACCCGGTCTACACAGCCAGGGAAATGTCCCACCAACTGAACGACTCCGGCGCGAAGGTCATCGTCACCTTGAGCGCCATGTTTCCCTTGATCAAGGAAATCCGCGACCGGACGGCGCTTGAGCAGGTCGTCGTGGCCCAGATCAAAACCTACTTCCCAACTATGCTGCGCCTGCTGTTCACGCTGACGGCCGAAAAGAAGCGTGGTCACCGGGTCGACATATCTGGCGAGGCCAACACGACCTGGTTCCAGGATTTGCTAAAGGGAGCGCCCGAGAGGGCGGCGCCGGCCGACGTCGACGGCGACGATACGGCCATCCTGATGTACACTGGCGGAACCACCGGCCTGTCCAAAGGCGCACAATTGACCCATGAGAACATCCTGGTCAATGCCTACCAGGTGCGGGTCTGGGTCGACGCCCTGGATCGGCCGGTTACCATCCTGACCGCTCTGCCTCTCTTCCACAGCTACGGCTTGAGCACCTGCCTGAATCCGGCCGCCCTGGGTCCGGGCACGATGATTCTGGTGCCCGATCCGCGCGACGTCGAAGACATCCTCAAGACCATCCACAAGCACCGGCCGCACATGTATCCTGGCGTTCCGGCCCTCTACGTGGCCATCAATAACCACCCCGACGCCGCCAAATACGATCTGAGCAGCCTGGATTTCTGTAACAGCGGCGCCGCGCCTCTGCCTCTCGAGGTCCAACGACGCTTCCAGGAATTGACTGGCGCCCGGCTAGTTGAAGGGTATGGCCTCAGCGAGGCTTCGCCGGTCACCCACGGCAACCCCGCTTACGGCGAAAGCCGTATCGGCACCATCGGCCTGCCATGGCCCGATACCGAGGTCAAGATCGTCGACGTCGAAACGGGCGAGAATCTTGTCCCGGTTGGCGAAGCCGGCGAGTTGTGCGTCCGTGGACCGCAGGTCATGAAAGGCTACTGGAACATGCCCACCGAAACGGCCAATGCGCTCCGCCCTGATCCTGATGGCGGCCGTCCATGGCTCTACACCGGCGATATCGCCTCCATGGACGAGGACGGCTACTTCCGTATAGTCGATCGGGTCAAGGACATGATCCTGGGCGCCGGCGGTTATAACATCTACCCGCGCGAGGTCGAAGAGGTCTTGTTCGAACATCCCAGGGTGCTCGAAGCGGCCGTGGCCGGCGTTTTGGTCGAAGGCAAAGGCGAGCGCGTCAAAGCCTTTGTGGTTATAAAGCCAGGCCAAAAGGCCACCGAGGACGAGATCCGCGACTTCTGCCGCGAGAACCTGGCCCCACACAAGGTGCCATCCTTCGTCGAATTCCTCGACGAATTGCCCAAGAGCCAGGTCGGCAAAGTCCTGCGCCGGGAGTTGGCGGCAAAGGAATCCGAAGCTGACGACGTCGGCAGAGGATCGGCCGGCGATCGATCACCTGGGGGCGGTTGATGCCGTTGCAGCTTGACCTACCCTTCCGGCATCGACAGCTCGCCAGTTCCCAAACGCCGTAACTGGAGCCCGGCCGAATTGTCTTGATAGGCGATCTGGCCGTCTATCACCGTGGCCACCACCTGGAAGTCGGGCGTCAACAAAACCAGGTCGGCGTCAAAGCCGGGCGCGACTTGCCCTTTGCGGTTGCCGATGCCCAGCAGGGTCGCCGGGGTCGTGGTGATCGTTCGCAGCGCTTCGGCCTGCGAACAGCCGGTGAGATTGAGCAGATTGCGCAGCGCCTGATCCATGGACAAGATGCTGCCGGCCAACGTGCCATTGCTCAAGGTCGCCTTCTCGCCGGACACCTTCACCTTGTAGTCGCCCAGCGTGTAATCTCCCGGGGGCATGCCCAGCGCGGCCATGGCGTCGGTTACCAGGTTCAGCCGGTCGCTGCCGGTCATGTGCCAGATTAACTTGACCAGCGACGGGTGGACGTGAACGCCGTCGGCTATCAAGCCGATGGTCACCCGCTCATCCGACAGCACGGCGCCGATCAAACCCGGTTTGCGGTGGTTCAGCTCTGGCATGGCATTGAACAGGTGGGTAGCGTAGCTGATGCCGGCCATCACGCTCGTGCGCGCCTCGTCGTAGGTGGCCATCGAATGGCCGGCGCTGACCACCACGCCCCGTTTCGTGAGCGCGCCGATGACGTCCATCGCTCCCAATAGCTCTGGGGCCAACGTCACCAGCCGCACGCCGCTCTCTGGCGACCAATTGGCCACCTCTTCGACTGAAGGCGGCCGCAGGTAGGCCGGATTGTGCGCGCCGCGCTTGGCCGGATTCAAGAATGGCCCTTCGACGTGCAAGCCTATTGGCCTGGAGCCGTTGAAGCCTTTGGGCGGTCCGCTGTACAGGATTTCCTGGGCCAGTCGCACCGTGGTCAGTGGCGAGGTGATGATGGTCGGCAAAAAGGCCGTTATCCCGTACTGAGGCAACAGGCCGGCGACGCGCCAGAGGCTATATGGATTTTGCGTGAAGTCGTTGCCGAAAGCGCCGTTAAGCTGCAGATCGACGAAGCCCGGCGCCAATAGCAGCCCGCTGGCGTCCAGGACGCTCGTGCCGCTAGGTATCGTCACCTCGGCCGATTCGTCGACGGCCTCGATCTGGCCAAAACGAACCAGCGCCGTGCCGCGCTGAATGGTCCGGGCCGGCGTTATGATAGTGGCGTTGATGATCGCGAGCATAGTTTCGGTAAAATGCCAGGCTTTTTCGCTAATTAACACTCAAAGGCAACTGCACCGGCTGGCCGCTCTCGGCCGAACGATAGGCGGCCAGGGCCACCTCCAGCGACTTGTAACCATCCCAGCCCGTCACGCCAGGCTGTCGCGACTCGGCGATGGCCGCCAGGAATTCCTCCACCATGCCTCGATCGGCGTTGGAACCCCAATACTGCCACTGGTTGGCGGCCGGCTCCTGTTGGAATACGTTCAAATTCTGGCTGAAACCGTCGACCCGGGTCAGGCCGCGCTGGCTGATGATCTCCATGGTCAGGCCACCCCAGGTGGGGTAGTTGAGCGGCTTGCTCCAGCTGGCGTCGATGGTGGCGAATGTGCCGTCGTCGAAGGTCAGCATCAATTGGCCGCCCGTTTCCACCTGCACGATATCGCCATGCAAGATACGGTTGGTCTGGGCGTACACTTCCACCACTTCGCTTCGGGTGAACCAGCGCAAAAGGTCGGCCAGGTGCACCGTATGGTCGATCACCGCCCCGCCGCCGGCCAATTCCTCCTCCACGAACCAGCGCCGTTCGTTGATCGGCATGCGACCCTGGTTGGTCGTATTATAGCAGTAGACCTGACCCAGATCGCCGGCATCAAGTCGCTCCTTAACGGCCAGTATCGGCGCGCTGAAGCGCAGGGGGAAGGCGGTCATCAAGACGACGCCGGCTTGCTGGCAGGCGTCGATCATCGCCTGGGCGTCGGCCAGGTTGGTTGCCAGTGGTTTCTCACACATGACGTGAATCCCGGCCGCGGCCGCCATCTCGGTCAACGCCCGGTGCTCGTTATTCTCCGAGCAGATCAGGACGCCATCCGGCCCGTCGGCCAGCAGCGCCTCGTACGATGGATACAGGCGCGTCCCATTGGCCTCGGCGTAGGAGCGGCCGCGTTCAAGGTCGTCGTCGGCCAGGCCGATTAGCTCGGCGCCGGGAATCGCCCGCAGCTGGTGTATGTAGGATTCGGCGTGATGGTGGGCGAAACTTTGAATGCCAATTCTCATCGCGTATTCCTCAGATAGTGTAGGGGAAAGGCAGCCGGGATTTCAACTGATCCCGCGAGACGACGCGTTGCCCGGCTGCCTTTCCCCCTACCATAATGGCATCAGCGTCACCGGCCGGCCGCTGTCGGCCGACTCGATGGCGGCCAGGGCCAATTGCAGCGCCGCCAATCCGTCCGCGCCGCTCACGGCGATGGGCGCGTCGTTCACGACGCTGTCGTAGAATGCCTTGATTTCCGTTGTGTAAGGATCTTCGTCCAGCGGATTGCTGGGCAGGGGCACGTCGGGGATCTCCTCGTCGGCCGCCTGTTGTAGGCGCAAATCGATCGCTGCCGTCCTTTCAGAATCATGGTCCAGCCAGCCATTGTCGCCGGCCATCTCGAAGCGGGTCCAGAAAGTCGGCGGCGGGTAAGCCCACGATCCCTCCACGTGACTGATGGCCCCGCTGCGGTGTTTCAGGATGGCCAGCCCGTGGTCCGTGTCCGCCTCGGGCCGGCTGCTGCTGATCTTCTTGGCGAAGATGCTCTCCACCTCGCCAGCCACCCAGCGGGCGTAATCCAGGTCCGGGTGGACCCGGTCACCGGCGATCGCACGATCGTGTGCGATGGCAGCCACGGCGCCGGCCCGGTTTTGGCTGTTCCTTTCGGCATTGCGGTGGAGGCCTCTGGTGATCTGGTCGTGGTAGATGTTCTCCGGCCGGGAGTGTTCCGGGTGGACCCGGTCACCGGCGACCGCACGATCGTCTCCGATGACGGCACCGGCGCCGGCCCGGACTTTGTCTTTCCTGTCGCCATCGCGGTGGAGGCCAGCG
>CP070688.1:2011696-2014691 GCA_020353135.1 Chloroflexota bacterium | reverse complement strand
TCAAGGTCCAGCGGCGGGTGGTACGAAGCCAGCTGCCGTCGAAGCGGCGGGCTATCAGGGCCGCGAGGGCGAAGACGAAGGGGACGGTGAAGCCGGTGTAGCCCAGATAGAGCATGGGCGGTTGGATGATCATACCAGGATGACGCAGCAGGGGATTGAGCCCGTTGCCGTCGGCCGGGACCATTTCAGGCCTGGTAAATAGATTCTTGACGTAGGTTACCGGCCCATCGATCACGGCGGCCAAACCAGCGCTCTCGACGTCGGCCGCGCCGATGCGGGCGAACGGGTTCTCCAAGAACAGGGATAAGCCCAGGAAGAAGATCAGGGTGAAGCTGGCGATAATGATGGCATAGGGCATGATGGCCCGTTCATCGTCCCACTTACGGGCCATGGCCGCGGCCGTGAAACCGGCCAACATGAAGTTGAAGAAGAGGATCGAACCCTGCTGGCCGCCCCAAAGCGCGGTCACCTTCAGATAGGTCGGCATTTCAATGCTGGAGACGCTCCAGACGTATTCGAGCGAAAAATCGCTGTTCAGCAGCGAAATCACCATGGCGATGCAGGCGACGGCGACGAGGGGAAAAACGATGAGCAGCGCGTTGCGGCCGCTCTGCACCCAGCGCACCTGTTTGGATGATACGCCATGCCACGATGCGATTGGCGCATATATGGCCGCCAGAAAGGCTATGAATAAAGCTGCATATCCAATATCAGCTAACATGCATTCTCTCCATATTGGAGTGGGTTATAGACCTGAAGCCAAGGTTCAAACAGTGCTTCACCAAACCCGGCCAGAGCCGGCTCGACGAAGCCTTGGCAGGTCAGCAGATCGATTGATAATAACAGGGATTTAGGAGATGAAAGCCAGAGTTCGTCGGTCTGAGATGTTCTACCGTCAGGCACTACAGCGCGGCGGAACTATCCTCGCTTGACTCTAACCGCTCACGCCGGGTTCAGACTCTTCATAGCGCGTCGGGCATTTTAAGAACAGGCCGCCCGGGTTGGCCATGAACTCTGATCCAGCGCCAGTTCCTTCTACAAGGGCCTGGGCTTCGTGTTGCAATAGGTCTGGCATGGGCTCATTCATGGCAACAACGCGTAGCCGCTGGCCTGGTTTGTCGATGTCGTCGACGATGTCAAATTCCAGGCGCGATGTGGTGGCATCGATTTGCGTAAATTCGATGGTGTCTCCGAGCACCCAGCCCGAAACGCGTAGATCGCGGCCGGTCATCTTGCTCTGGTCGGCATAATACTCTTCGACCGTCACATATAGTTGGGTATTGCCGCTAAACGCGTTGACCAAGAGGAAGGCAACGGCCGCAGCTGCCAGCAAACCGCCGATGATGAACTTCGTACGATTATTGCGTGGCTTCTCGGCCTCTTTCGTTTCTTCCTTCGTCCAGGTTGCCTGAGCCATTCTTCAACTCCTTCTCTCTGTGCGTCCCTGCAAGTCTATGTTTCTCTCGTCTAACTTAGCGCACCTTGCAGCAGGTTACGCATCAGTTTGTTCTATATCCGCTATTCTATTAGTCGACAAGTGATGGCAAAAGTGACAAAACTCAACATTTCCACGACAAATGTCACTAATAAATGTTACTTATGCCACCGATCGCCAACGACAAGAACGCCTTAGTGATTGGGCACATCCAATAGCGTGACGCCAGAGGCGGGATGCTACTCCTCATCCACGGCGGGCAAATCGTCCGATTCGGCCGCCTCTTCCAGGACAGCCTTGGCCTGGTCAAGGTAGGATTCGGGCACGACCACGTAGCCGTTTCCTAGGAGGCCGACCGTCAGGCCAAATGCCTGGCCGGCTCCCTCCTGCCAGGCACGGGCGGGAATTCCCTCGCTCTGCAAACGCTGAGCGATGATTTCGGCCGGGGCCAGGCCGGCCGTCTTGGTGACGACTTCCCACTTGACCTCCCGATCGCCGCCAGGCGTGGTCAAATGTTCCTGGGCGTCTGATGATTCATCGTTCTGGGCCTCACGATCGTCGTCAAATGATACTTCCCCAGAAGTCAGGGTATCCATCGCGTCAGTCAATACCTCCAGCGGACGATGTACCTTTGGCCGGACCACGTCTCAGGGCCACTCCAGCACATTGGTAGGGCCGTACATTATAGTCAGACCGTACAATGGTCAGGATTATACCTGCAATTGAGGTCCCTCGAAAACGCGTTAAGAATAGACCAAGGTGCCGGGTCGGTGGTCGGTGGTCAGTAGCAGTGGGTAGTGATCGGTTAGTCTAAGATGAAGATGGCGCCGAAGCGGCCGGTGCGGCCGTTTTCGGCTCGATGGGAAAAGAAGAGGTCTGTCCGGCATGCGGTACACAGCCCTGACTGTTCAATGCGCCGGACGCCGGCCGTTTCCAGGCGGTCTGCATTGGCGGCCGGCAAATCGAAGTAGCGTTTGTCGCTCTGGCCATCGATCGAACGCAGGAGCCTATCGCCTTCGGCGAAAGCTCCATGTACGGCTGAAATAACCGGCTCGCCTACCTCGTAGCAACATGGACCAATGGTCGGGCCAACGGCGGCCAGCAGGTCGGCCGGCCGGCAACCAAAAGCGTCGGCCATGGCCCTGACCATAGCGCCAGGCAGGTCGCTTATGGCGCCTTTCCATCCGGCGTGGCCCAGGCCAATGGCCCCCTGACAGGGATCATAGAGGAAGATCGGGGCGCAGTCGGCGTAGTTCATGGCCAGGCCGCAACCTGGCTCGTCGGTTATCAGACCGTCAACCGGGCCAACGTATCGACCATGATCAGGCTGGCCGACCGCGGCTACGCCGGCGCCGTGGGTGAGGTGGGCCTGGGCCAGAGAGCTCTGGTCACGGCCGTGGCTGCCATAGGCCCGGGACCGGTTGGCCAACACGTTCTCCTCGGCATCGGGCACCGATACGCTGAGATTGAGGGTGTCAAATGGGGCCTGGCTTACGCCGCCGCGCCGGGTGAAGATGGCATGCCGGACCCGGCCGTTGCCGGGAATGGAGTCGAAACATA
>CP070688.1:2006637-2011596 GCA_020353135.1 Chloroflexota bacterium | reverse complement strand
TGAAGAAGCCCTTCTCGGCCCGGACGGCCAAACCGCCCCGCGGCTCAGCGGCCACCTGGCCTACTGGTTCGGCTGGTACGCCTTCTTCCCAGAAACCGAGCTGTATCCGGAAAGCTGAAGGCTAGAAACAATAAAGGACTGTGTGGAAACATGGAAAAAGTAAACAAAACCGATCAAGAGTGGCGCGAGCAACTCACCGAGCAGCAATATCGTATCTTGCGCCAGGCGGGCACGGAACGGCCGTTTACCGGCAAGTATGTCAATACCGAAGACGACGGCGTCTACACCTGCGCCGCTTGCGGCAGCAAGTTGTTCTCGTCCGAGACCAAATTCCACTCCGGCTCGGGTTGGCCCAGCTTCTGGGACGTCGTCAACCAGGGCCACGTCGAGCTTCACGAGGACCTGAGCTACGGCATGCGCCGCACCGAGATAAACTGCGCCCAATGCGGCGGCCACCTGGGCCACGTCTTCGACGATGGCCCGCGCGACAAGACCGGCTTGCGCTACTGCATCAACTCGGCCGCGCTGGCCTTTGAGGCAGACGAAGGGGCTTGAGGAATGCCGTATTGTTTCCCGGAGAGTTGGTGATACTTATCAAAGGCCGGTTCAAAGACGAAAACGCCATTCTCGCCGTCCTGTGTAACTTGCGCCACTCCTTGTTTGTTTCTCCTTGTTCTCCATACGACAGCTAAAACGAGTGCGCTGGGCCGATCTCTTTTCCCCCGCATTCGGGGCAGCTATCAGGCTCAGTTCCGTTGCGCCAGCCCCGATAATCTTGCCAGAGGAAGAGATCTGTGTTGGGCTCGGCCAGGTAAAACACCCTGTAATCCAGAAGGGAATGTCCCTGGCTACCGCCCCACCAGACCTGGCACTCCTGGCAGCGGTAGAGAGCAGCCGTTGATTGCCGGGCCAGGTGCTTGCCCGGTGGAATCAAGCGCCCGGTTTCGACCGTCGTCACATCTAGGATACTGTTCTCGTTCACAATCTGCGTTTCGTTCATGAATCAACCTCCTTCGTTGAACTTCGTAAGATCGACATGCTTCACGATAGTCGAAGAGGCAAATCAAATCTTCTACCAAAGGTTTGGATGGGGGTTTGTTTTAGGGAAGAAGTGATCGATGGAGGGAATGGGGGTCAGGCGAGGCCAAGCTCCCGAGCCTGGTTTACCGCTTGCGTACGGTTGTTCACCTGGAGTTTGCCGTAAATCTGGCGCGTGTAATATTTGACTGTACCCTCGGCGATGGTCAAACGTTCGGCGATTTCCGGATTGGAAAGACCTTCAGCCAGGTAGGCCAGCACCTCGAGTTCGCGCTCGGTTAGCGGTTCCGCCAGCAATTGATTGGGGTCGGCGGTACTTGAACCGTCAGGATCGGCCGCGACGGTAGTCAGATCAAGTAAGGGTAGCATCGTGAGCAACGTGTTGATGATCATTTCCATATCGCCTGCCTGGCCCTGCTGCAATAATGCAGAAAGCTGTTCCGGCTTCACCTGGAGTTTATGACCGTTTAACAGTTGCGTGACTCGATCCTTCGTTTCATGGTCCGCAGCCGAATGATGCTGCACAAAGGCAAAAAGAGGGATCCCCTTCTCGACTAGGCCAACGCGGCACAATAGTTCGCCAATACCCACCAACAAGGTCATCACGAGGGGCACATATCGAATGTCGGCCGCAAGCTGAAGCGCCTGGGCATAGTTGTTACGGGCTGAATCATAGTCGTTTTGAAGGGTGGCCGTATGTCCTAGCCCATAATAGGATGTCGCCAGGCCGCCGACATCGTTGATGTCTTGATAAAGGCGCAAGCTGGCATCGTAGTATCTTTCCGCCTCCTGATAGTCGTTCTGGCGGAGAGCGATTTCGCTCAAGTGGTTCAAGGCCACAGCCATTCCTTCGGCATCATTAAATGCCTGGCGAATGGCATAGCTCTCTTCATAATAGTTCTGCGCGGTGCTATAGGCCTGGTCTATGACCGCAAGATCGGCCAAGGCATTAAGGATGTAGGCCTTGAACCATCGCTCTCCAGTCGCCTGGACAATGGCGAATGCTTTTTCCGCGAAACGGCGGGCTGCTTCCATATCGCCCTGGGCCATCGAAGCCTGGGTCAATAGAAAATAGGCGAATTTCAGATTTTCCTGATGATCGAGTCGTTCATTTGTCAGGCGGGCCTGCTCTGCGCGGTTGACGGCGTCGTCGAAGTTGCCGCGTATCAGCTCGGCGAAAGCAAGCAGAATTTCTGGGTCGGTCACATAACCTGGACCGGGATCAAGATTCAATTGCCGGTGAACCGCCTGGCTTTGCTTCATCGCCGCTTCGATCTTGTCAGGTTGGCCAAAGCGGAGATAGAACCAGGAGCGAACCATCAAGGTGTCGATCAAGGCCAGGTTAGCTTGTTCAGAATCCGGTTGGTCCAGGATTTGGGCTGACGCCTGTTCAAAGGCTAACAACCCCTCTGCATATCGACTCTGAAATTGATAAAAATTGCCTAGGGTAAAAGCTGCCTTCTTAATCAGGGCAACATCTTCATTCTCAACAGCGAACTGCCAGGCAGCATTGATGTTCTCAAGTTCGGCCTCGATTTCGGCCGTGGTCTCGACCTGCCGGCCGCCCATCAGATCGCCCTCCCGCCGGTGAAGAAAGTCTGCATAGTAAGCGCAGTGGGCGCTTCGAACCTGCCATAAGTCACTCTCCGACAGCGCCAACTGCTCAGCGGCGTACTGGCGGAGGAGTTCGTGGATGGTGAAACGGTCGCTTACCCGCCGTCTTAGCAAAGCCTTGTCCTGAAGTACAGACAGGAGCGGTAATGTCGCTCCCGCAACCCTCTCGGCCGCCTCGCGCTGGAAGCCGCCGCGAAAAACAGCCAGTCGTTTGAAGACATTTTGCTCGGCCTGGTTCAACTGGGACCATGTCTGATCAAAAATGAGGCGAACACTTTGGTGCCGATCCGGCATCCCCCCGCGACTGGTCGACAATATGTCGAGATCGTTGGCTATCTCGTCGGCTATAACATGGCAACGTAGCAGCTTTGTCCAGGACGCGGCCAATTCCAGCGCCAGCGGCACGCCTTCAACAAGCTGTGTAATGCGAACCACTTGGTCTAATTCGTTAGCCAGCGAGAAGTTTTGTTGAACCCGGCAGGCTCGTTCTTCGAAAAGCTGCACCGCCTCCGACTCCGCCAGATGCGTGGTCTGCCCCTTGCCGGCGAACGATAAGCCTTTGATCGTATAGACCCACTCTCTTTGCAGGTTCAAAGTCTCCCTGGAAGTGACCAGCATCTTGATTCCGGGAACTGTGTCCAATATGTCCTCCACGACCGCCCCTTCGTTTTGGACGATGAGCTGTTCGAAGTTATCCAGCAACAATAGCAGCTCTTTGCCTCGCAGATACTTCAGCAGCTGCCTGGACGGATCTTCTTGACCGGCCAAAGGGAAGTTGAGAGCATCGGCGATGGCGGATACAAGCGAACGGGCAGATTGGACGGATTGAAGCGAGGTAAAGCAGACGCCGTGAACATACTCGCTTATCAACGTAGACGCGACCTGGATCGCCAGCCTGGTCTTGCCAATGCCCCCCGGTCCATGTAGGGTCAATAAACGGCAGGTAGGCTTGTTCAGCAAAGCTATTATCTCAGAGCTTTCGGCCGTGCGCCCAATGAAAGGTGTCGTTTCAGATGGCAGGTTGTTTACCCTGTCTTTCTGCCCGGCTAGTAAGGGCATCCTATCCTCCAAACTAATGCCCAATGTGCCACTCCAGTCGAGTGCGATAGGCCTGGATTTAGTGGGTGGGACAGAGGCTTCCTAGATTATATGTATCTTAACTGGTTGCGAAATAGGAATTCAAGTGATCTTACCCGTTCGCCGTTCGCGATGCGGTCGTTCTGCGACATCCCTGATCCCTAGTCCCTGGTCCCTGATCCCCAAAAATACTCTAGATCCGGCTCATTCTCAGGCGGTGGGCTGAGACCGGCGCGGACGATCTCGAAGCCATGCTTCCCGAAGAAAGCCCGGGCCGGGCTGTTCTTTTGAAAGGTATAGGCTCGTAACCCGTCCGGGAAGCGTTCCCTGGCCTTGGCCAACAAAGCGCTGCCAACCCCTTGCCGCTGGGCACCCAGCCGCACAAAAAGCTGGTCGATCAGATTACCCCGCAGGGCCAGCAAGCCGGCGATCTGATCCCCGTCGACGGCCAGCCACACCTCGCATTCTGGGGCGATCACGTCCCGGAAGTAATCGGTGTCATTCTCCAGCGTATAGAGCTGTTGGACTTCGACGTAGGGAAAGGCGGCCCGCTTACTGGCCCGCCACATCGAAACCACCTCATCCAGGTCCGCTGATTGATAAGGTCGCACGCTTATTTGCCGCTGCAAAATGACATCCTCCTGTCGCCTGGAATATTCCGACGGGCATTCCTCTAGCCCGTTTCGAACGGGTCTCACCTGCCAGCCGGATGATTCATCTCCCGGCGCTCTCCCTGCTCTCGTCGCTCCCGGCCGCAGCATCCACACCTACGATATAATAAACACTGGCATTAATGAGCTCTCGAAGCGCCTCATCATCCCGTTGCACAACTTCTGCCAGCGCCACATAGTCACGCTTCACCGGCCCCTCATCGAAGAAACGAAAGTCACCGCCTTTGCCGGCCTCGATCAGCGTCTGCCTCATGGCGGCCGGCAGCTTCAGGGCGAAACCCGTCGGACTAAACAAGGCGCAGATCTTTCCGTTGGCATACAGCGCCGCCCCACTGAAAAAGTGTTTGGGTTCGAGCGTGGTATCGCGAGCGCCTGGCAACTCAAGCTGGCCGATCAACTGCCTCAGCCTCTCCAGATACGGTTCAGCCATTTCCACTTCCGAAACAGACACCGTTAGCTACTACCGACATTTACCGAAAGTCGCCAGACAAAATAGCAATAATCTATGTAAATCTGCGTCCTATTTCTTGATCTCATTCTTCGATTGCGCCGCCGATTT
>CP070688.1:1998219-2006537 GCA_020353135.1 Chloroflexota bacterium | reverse complement strand
CATTGTCAACGAATCAATCCTTTGAGAGCTAGTCATTGATGCCGGGTCCACGAAAGACTTGTCAGAGAACTTGACATAAGCAAATCGGCCTCCGAACCATAGGCAATGTCACACCAAAAACGGACCTGCGTTGCCTCCTTGGGGCAAAACTGACTGACAACTTGTTCGTGGACCCTCTCGCCCCACTGATCTTGACCCCCCAATCAAACGGATATATAATGTGACCACCTGGTCACATGACCACTTGGTCACATCGATTTAACTTTACATAAGGACCGGTTTCTCGTGCCGAGGGACACCTTTCTTAACTTACCCGTCGCCAAGCGAAAGGCGATTACCGAAGCAGCCATCGACGAATTCGCCGCCTATCCCTATGAGCAGGCCAGCGTCAATCGTATAGTGGCCAATTCGGGCATCGCCAAGGGCAGTTTCTACCAATACTTCGTCGACAAAGAGGACCTGTTCCTTTACGTGATGGGCCTGATCGCCCAGGAGAAGATCAACTACCTTTCACCTGTCATTCGTAATCCCGGCGAACATGATTTCTTCACGGTTATTCGCGAGATGTTTTTATCGGGCGTCCAGTTTGCCAGGGAGCATCCCAGGTATGCGGCCGTCGGCAAGAATGTGCTGGCTGATAAGCAGGCGCCGGTATACCGCGAACTACAAGCTGAGAGCCGGCCGGCTTCCTTCGCGCTATTTGGACCGCTGATAGAAAAGGCTATAGCCCGGGGCGAGGTCAGGGCCGATATAGACGTCGGCATGTTGAACTACATGATCGCTACCTTGAACGTCGCCATCGTCGAATACTGTTCGGAAATCAACCCCCAGACCATGTACGAATCCGTAACCGAATCGGTCGACGCATTCATAAACATTCTCAAGAACGGCATCGGAAACCCCGATCGTCTGGTACGAGAACAACCGCCCGCCAGGCTGTCAGAAAGCTGACAGCTGAAGGCTTTTTCCAAGGAGTAAACCCATGGGCGAAATCGAAATCAACAAACTGACCAAGTACTATGGTAAATCCAGAGGCATCATCGACGTCTCGCTGGAGGTGGAGGAGGGCGAGATCTTCGGCTTCATCGGCCCCAATGGCGCTGGTAAATCGACGACCATCAGGTTGTTATGTTCCTTGATCTATCCCACCAGCGGCAGCGCCACGATCTTCGGCAAAGATGTGATCAAACACGGCCCGGAGATTAGGCAGGATATCGGTTACTTGCCGGGCGAAGTCTTTTACTACGACCGGATGAAGGTCATCGATCTGCTCAAGTACTCCGAGAGCTTCTACGACCGGGATTGCACCGACAGAATGCACGAGTTGGCCGAGTACATGGAGCTCGATCTGAAGCGCCGGATCGACGACCTGTCATACGGCAACAAGAAAAAGGTCGGCATCGTGCAGGGGCTGCTCCATTCGCCCAAGCTTCTATTCCTGGACGAGCCAACCAGCGGCCTCGACCCGCTCATGCAGCAGAAGTTCTTCAACCTGGTCCGGGAGGAGAATGCCCGCGGCGTAACCGTCTTCTTCTCATCCCACATCCTGGCCGAAGTGCAGCGGCTTTGCAACCGGGTGGCCATCATCCGCGAAGGGGAAATCGTCAAGATCGAAGATATCAAGACCCTTCAGAAGGAAAATTACAAGAAGATCAGTATCCTGGCCGACGACCTGGATGAAACCCAATTTGACCTGGACGGCGTGAGCGACCTATCTAAGAGCGATCACACCGTCAGTTTCTTCTATAGTGGCGATATCAACCTCATCACCAAGATCATCAGTGACAATACGATCTCGGATGTCTCGATTGAGGAGCCCACCCTGGAAGAAATCTTCATGCATTACTACGTGTAGGATACGACGATGAATATATACGTGCATGAGTTCAAATCGATATCCCGCTCGGTCATCACCTGGTCCATCGCCATCTTCGCGGTGATGTTACTCTACATGTCGGTCTTTTCCAGCTTCGCCGCCGACGCCGAAATGGTAAACGAAATGTTTGCCGAGTTTCCAGACGAGCTGCTGGCTGCCTTTGGCATGGACAACCTGGACCTTTCGACGGTGCTTGGCTACTTCACTTTCATCACCCTCTTCGCCCAGGTGCTCGTCGCCATACAGGCCGCCAACTATGGCTTCGGCCTGGTTTCCATTGAAGAGCGAGAGCTGACGGCCGACTTCCTGTTAACCAGGCCCGTCAGCCGGCCGAAGATCCTGACCAGCAAATTGTTGGCCGCTCTCACCGCCCTGGCCATCACCAACGCCGTGGTCTGGATAAGCGCCTTCGCCCTGATCGCCATCTTCAGCGACGGTCGACCTTACGACACCGGGATACTGGTGTTACTTCTCCTGACGGTGACATTCATTCAGCTGTTCTTCCTGACCGTCGCGTTGATTATTTCTCTGTTCAGAAGACGAATCAGGAACGTCACCCCCTATTCCATGGGGCTCGTCTTTGGTCTGTATGTGCTGGCCGCTTTCAGCAGCATGATGGGTGAAATGCCGATAGAGAACATCACTCCTTTCAAGCACTTCGAGGCCAACTACATCGTGGCCAACGGGGCATACGACTCGCCGCTGATCTTCCTCAGCTTCGCGCTGATCATCATTTCCGTCGTAGGCAGCTACTTCCTCTATTCAAGACGAGACATCCACTCGGTCTGAAGGAGTCAGACTTAGCTCGCCTGACGCAAATCTGTGGTAAGATAAGTTAACAACAATTGGTTTCTAATCCTGTATATCCTGTTAGTGCTGTCCATTCTTTTAGGAGACGACGATGAACATCTTCTTTAGGGAACTTAGAGCGAATTTCCGATCATTGCTGATTTGGGGTGGCGTGTCAGTCGCCTTGATCGTCCTGGCCATTTCCAAGTTCTCGGCTTATGAAGGCAATCCCGAGATGCTGGAAGTCCTGGACAGCATGCCGCCGGCCTTGATAGACACATTTCAGATGAACACCTTCAACTTGACCACCATAACCGGCTTCTACGGGGTGATGTTCATTTACTTCTCACTGATCGCTACCATTTCGGCCGCCATGTGGGGCAGCGACGTCATCTCCAAAGAAGAGCGTGACAAGACGGTTGAGTTCACCCTCACTTTGCCGGTAACCAGGCAGAAACTCATCACGTCGAAGATACTGGCGGCGTTGGTGAATTGCATTCTTTTACTGCTTATCATCTGGGGCGCTTCGCTGGTGGCCGCATCCCAATACGAGCCGGGCAGCGCTTTCTACGACTTTCTGGCCCTGAGCATGGTGGCCCTGTTCATCATCCAGATGGTTTTCCTGGCCGTCGGTTTCTTCCTGGGCTGCTCGATGAAACAGTACAAGCGGGCTGGCGCCGTTGCCGTGTCGATTCTGCTTGGCACCTACTTCCTGTCGATCATCTCCGGCCTGAACGAGAACCTGGAGTTCTTGAAGTACTTCTCGCCGTTTACCTACTTCAATCCGGTCACTATCCTCAACGAGTCAACCATTGAGTTTGGCTACGTGCTCCTATCGTTGGCCATCATCGCCATACTCACGGCCGGCGGCTACGTCACCTACGCCAGGCGCGATCTATACATCTGACGCGCCGGCCGCCAATACCCGACTGGTAAACAAGAAAAAAGCTGCCTCGTTGAAACGGGGCAGCTTTTCTTCATCTGTTCAATCCGCGAGAGTCCGCGTTCTATCTCCTCCTGTAATCCACGTTCATCCCCTTTCATCCGCGTCCAATTGGTTCTTTATCACCCGGCCGCCCTGCATCACCAGCTTGATATTCTCCACCTCGGCCAGCGACCCGATGTCGGCCAGCGGATCGGCCGCGCTGATGACCACGTCGGCCAATTTGCCTCGCTCCAGCGTGCCCACCCGGTCCTGCCAGCCCAGGCACTCGGCCGCCGTCTTGGTCGTGGCCACGATCGATTCCATGGGCGACATGCCGATCTGGCACATCAGATCCAGTTCGCGCATATTCATCCCATGGGGGAACACCCCGGCGTCGGTGCCCATGGCGATCTTTACGCCGGCCCGGTAGGCTCGACCGATATTCTCCGCGTGTACTTCGCTCACCTGGCGCATCTTGCGCAAACCATATTCCGGAATGCTGGCGCTCATTTCAGGCGAGTCGAGCACCGCTGCCACCGCAAGGAACGTCGGCACCAGGAAAGTCCCCCGCTCGATCATCAGCTCGATGCCCTCGTCGTCGATATAGATGCCATGCTCAATGGAGTGTATCCCGGCCCGGACGGCGTTCTTGATCCCTTCCGCGCCCTGGGCGTGAGCCATCACTTTCACGCCGGCCCGATAATCGGCTTCGCGTACGATCGCGTCCAGCTCCCCGGGCGAAAACTGGGTGAAGCGGGGGTCGTCGGTCGGGCTCAACACCCCGCCGGTGGCGTGGATCTTGACCACCTCTGCCCCGGCCCGCAACACTTCGCGCGTTCGCTGGCGAACCTCTTCGATGCCGTCGCATAGGCCGGCCGGCATGCCCGGATAGGGTGGAAACAGTTCAAACTCCATACCGGACGGCATCCAGCCGTCACCGTGGCCGCCGGTGATAGTCAGCGTCTGGATAGAGATTTGCAGCCGTGGACCATCCGCCAGCCCTTGCTCCACGGCCGTTTTCAGGCCCAGGTCAGCCCCGCCCGCGTCGCGGACAGAGGTGACGCCCGCCTCTATCGTGTTGCGCATATACTCGACTGACTGGTAGAACCTGAGCGAGAAGGGCGTCGTCATACCGCTGGTGATATTGACCCCTTCCAGCATCACGTGGACGTGCGTATCGATGAAGCCCGGCAAAATGAACCCTCCGCCGGCATCTATCTCCGCCAGCTCCTCGTCTGGCAAGGTGATCTCATCCTTGCGGCCGGCGGCCCGAATATGGTCATCGCCCACCAGCATGGCCGCCCCCGCCACCGGCTCCCCGCCACGGCCGTCGATCAAAGTCCCATTATGAATCAGCGTATACTTCATGGAGCCCTCCTGAATAAGCTGCTAGCTGCTAGCCTTGAGCTTCTAGCCGCCAGTTTTCATCCTTCAACCTTCATTATATTCCAATTCCAATCGCTGCCGAACCATGCAAACAAGCAGAATTCCTGTCCATGCTGTGTTGCCTCATGATTTATGCTACCGGGGCAGCCCATCTTGTCCGCCACCGCCTCACAAGGGATAATTAGGCCGGACCATTCTTCGCTATCCTAACGCCGGGAAGGGCAGCCACCATGAGATTCGCTATTTCCGTCGACATCAGGGCCACGCCAGAAGAGGTCTGGTACTGGTTGGGCGACCCCGAACGGGCCAAGACCTGGATGACCAGCGTGACCCACACCGAATACATCGATCGCACGCCCGACATGATCGGCAGCACATTTCGAGAGACCGTCGAAGAGGACGGCCGCGGGACCGAATTGCAGGGCGTGATAGTTGACTTCGCCCCTAACGAGAGGATGGCTTTTCATTTGGAAGGCGATTACAACACGGCCGACGTGACATTCACTCTCGAAGAAGACGAGGGCATCACCCGCCTAACGCAAACGGCCGACGTGCGCTTCAAAGGCATCATCAGGGTACTGAGTCTGCTCTTCGGCCGGACCTTCAAGAAGAACATCACTCGCCAGGCCGAGGGCGAATTCGCGACCCTGAAAGCCCTCTGCGAGGCAAAACGCTGCCAAAGGGGGACAAAATGAACTCAGGAACGAACGCCAGCCGACAAGATAGTGCAGGACCGACTCTGTCGATCGCCGCCATTCAAATGGAGGCCAATGTCGCGCCCACGGCCGAACGCCTGGCACGCGCCGAGCGGTTAGTCGTCGACGCCGCCCAGGCCGGCGCCCAATTAATCCTCCTGCCGGAGTGTTTCAACACCGGCTACGCGTGGGCCGACGAAAACCATGCCTGGGTGGAGACCCTCTCGGGTACAACTGCTACTTGGTTAGCCGCCACCGCCGCCTGGCTCGACGTCCACCTTGCCGGTTCCCTGATGCTGCTGGATGGGGACGAATGTTACAATGCCTTGTTGCTCTTTGCGCCCGACGGCCGGATGTGGCGCTACGATAAGAACTATCCTTATGGTTGGGAGCGCGGCTATTTTCGCCCCTCCCGCCGCCAGCCTAACATCACCGTCGCCGACACCGACCTGGGCAAGATAGGCATGCTCATCTGCTGGGACGTCGGTCACCTGGACCTATGGCAGGCCTATGTCGGCCAGGTCGACCTGTTGCTGATCGCCAGCTGTCCGGTCGATGCTGGCGGCGGCATCTACCACTTACCCAATGGCGACCACTTCACTATAGATGATATGGGGTCTCGAGTCGCCGTGAACTCAGACGCTGCTCGACTGACCTTTGGCGAGATGATTGACCAGCAGGCTGCCTGGCTAGGCGTACCCGTCATTCACGCCACCGGGCTCGGCCATATCCGTACCGAAATCCCTCTCGGCCGCCGAGCTCTGCTGGGTTTCGCCCTGGCCGCTCCCCGGCTGCTCAAGTATTTGCCCCAGGCCAACGGCATGGAGATGTCCTTTGACCTGGTTCACGAGTGCAAGATCCTGGACGCGGACGGCCGGATTGTCGCCCGGCTGGCCGAGGAAGACGGCGAGAGGTACACGCTGGCCGAAGTTCGCCTGGCCCAGTCGCCGCCGGTTCCCCAGGCGCCGCAGCCGCCTTCGCTGGCGCCGGGCATCGCCTACTTCCTGGCCGATACCTTTCTGCCTGCCATCGCCGCCGCCGTTTACCGCAGGGGGCAACGAAGATGGCGCAGTAATTGAATACGTTGCTTGAACGAATTGCTCGCGTACAATCCGCATTAGATCCGGCACGCCAGGCCGGCACCTCAGTGGAGACGATACTATGGAAGACAAAATCAAGGAATTGCGAGAACGTTGGTTAGAAATCGGCGATCTATACATGGCCAGTAGCGTTCTGTCCTGGGATCGCGCCACCTATATGCCGGCCGGCGGCGCCGAAGCCCGCGGCCGGCAGATGGCCCTATTACGGCGATTGGCCCATGAGCGTCAGGTAGCGCCGGAAATGGGCCGCCTGCTGGAGGAGCTGGCGCCCTTTGAGGAGAGCCTGCCGTATGATAGTGATGAGGCCAGCCTGATCCGCGTCTCCCGGCGAGACTTTGAGAAGGAAGTGAAGGTGCCGCCGGCATTTATCGCCGAAGCCACCGCCCACTCCACCGCCAGCTACCAGGCCTGGGTCAAGGCCCGGCCGGAGAACGACTTCGCCGCCGTCCAGCCTTTCCTGGAGAAGTCGCTGGACCTCAGCCGCCGCTACGCCAACTTCTTCCCCGGCTACGACCACATCGCCGATCCGCTGATCGACAGGGCCGACCAGGGGATGAAGGCGCACACGATCCAGGCCTTGTTCGCCGAACTGCGCGAGCAATTGGTGCCCCTGCTTAAGAAGATCCAGGAGCAACCGGAGGCTGACGATTCCTGCTTGCACAAGTTGTATCCGGAGGAAAAGCAACTGGCATTCGGTCGCAAGATCATCGAACGATACGGTTACGACTTCGCACGCGGCCGGCTGGATAAGACCGCCCATCCCTTCGCAACCATGTTCTCTGTCAACGACGTGCGCATTACCACCCGCGTCGACGAACGGGACTTGGGACAGGCGCTCTTCAGCACCCTGCACGAGTCGGGTCACGCCATGTACCAACTGGGCGTCAACCAGGCTTACGAGGGGACGCCGCTGGTCCGGGGCGCCTCGGCGGGCGTTCACGAAAGCCAATCGCGGCTGTGGGAGAACCTGGTCGGCCGAAGCCGGCCGTTCTGGGGACATTATTATCCGCGCCTGAAGGAGACCTTCCCCGATCAGCTGGGCGACGTCAGCCTGGGTACGTTCTACAAGGCTATCAATAAGGTGACGCCGTCCTTGATACGCGTTGAGGCGGACG
The DNA here is from genome assembly GCA_020353135.1 of Chloroflexota bacterium. Next base: position 1,998,651 of record CP070688.1, on the reverse strand, counting down.
AAGTGACCTACAATTTACATGTCATGATCCGCTTCGACCTTGAGCTGGCCATGTTGGAAGGCCGGTTGGCGATCAAGGATTTGCCGGAAGCCTGGCATGCCCGTTACGAAGAGGATCTGGGCCTAAGGGCGCCAGACGATCGCGATGGCGTGCTACAAGATGTCCACTGGTTCGGCTTCTCTTATATCGGCGGCGCCTTTCAAGGATACAGTCTGGGCAACATCATGAGCGCCTTGTTCTTTGAGCTGGCGCTCGAACAACGGCCGAAAACAACCGACCAGATGGCCGAGGGCCGCTTTGATGCGTTGCATGACTGGCTCAAAGAGAATATCTACCAGCACGGCAGCAAGTACACGCCTGACGAACTGGTCCAAAGGATCAGCGGCCGGCCTTTGACGATCGAGCCCTACATGCGTTATCTGCGGACCAAGT
>CP070688.1:1995508-1998119 GCA_020353135.1 Chloroflexota bacterium | reverse complement strand
TTCACTCGCCAGGCGCCCTCATTCCAGCCCGATCTGGACCTGGTAGCCATAGCGCCTGATGGCGCCTTTGCCGCTTATGTGGGTATTCCCTATGACCGGGCCAATCAGCTGGGCATCTTCGAACCGGTTTGCACCCATCCAGACCACCGTCGCAAAGGCCTGGCCAGGGCGCTGATGCAAGAAGGATTGCTCCGTCTCCAGGCGCTGGGCGCCCATTACGCCATGGTCGATACCGGCGACATGATCTCGGCCAACCGGCTGTATGACGCCATCGGCTTCGGCGAAATGCATCAAGGATACTACTGGCGAAAGATATTTTCAGGCGGGCCGTGACGCTCCAACTGTATCTTTCATGGGCAGGCCCGATTCTGCTACAATAAACGGTTGAATCCAGTGGAGAAATCGCTTGACCGTAACGAATCGCGACCAACTAACCGCTAGCAAGCTTTATGTGTTGACCGAGGTCGCCAGGACCCTCGCCGTCCAGATGGAGTTGCCTGAACTGCTGCAATCGGTCATTGAACAGATCATCGACGTTCTGGAGCCGGCCGAGCTTGGACTAGTTATGCTCTGGCAACCGGCGACACGTCTCTTCAAGCCACAGGCTGCCGCCGGACCGAATGCTCAGATTCGAGAGGCTATTTTCAGGCTCGAGCTGAATGAGGACGAATCGATCACCGGCAAAGTTTTCGCCGAGGGAAGATCGCGCCTTCTCAATACGCCGTCCAAGGTGACGCGAGAGAAACGCAACGTACGTTCGACGACGCGTGAGGTAATGACCCAAATCTATGGCGATGTCGGCTACCCTCTGAGCGTCATTGCCGCCCCTTTGCAGGCCGGGGAAATTCGTTACGGCGCGCTGATCTTGGAAACTTTACAGGGCCCAACCACTTTTTCCGTTAGCGATCTACCCTTTGTCCAGGCGCTGGCCGACCTCATCGCCCTGGAGATCGATCGGGCCAAGCTGGATGCCGAAGCCGCGGCGGCGCATGAGGCTCAAGAAGCAAACCGCCTGCGCAGCGAGGTCATGGCCGCATTGTCGCACGAACTACGCACGCCTCTGGCAGCCATTAAAGGCTACGCGACGGCGCTGATGATAGAAGAAGTCGCCTGGCCGGAGGAGAAGCAGCAGGAGTTTTTACGCCTGATCGACCAGGAAACGGATAATCTGGAAGGCATGATCAGCGACATGCTCGACTCCTCGCTCATCGACGTCGGCCAATTGGAAATCGAGCGCCAGCCGCTGCGCTTATCGCGAATGGCCGAAGAGATAGCTGACGATATGTTGCGTCACACGGACTCTCACCACTTCGCCGTCGATTTCCCGCCCGGCTTTCCTATCGTCGACGCCGATCCACGGCGCATCCGGCAAGTACTACGCAATATCGTGGACAATGCCATCAAGTACGCGCCCGACGGAGGCCTGATTGTCATTCGTGGCGAGGTGCGGCCGGCCGACGTAGTCATCAGCATCGCTGACCAGGGGGTCGGTATCTCACCCGAAGATATGATCCCCTTGTTCGACAAGTACTTTCGCGTCAAGGCACCCACCGGCTACCACGTGCCTGGCACGGGTCTCGGCCTGCCCGTATCGCGGGCTATCGTCGAGGCCCATGGTGGGCGGATCTGGGCTGAAAGCACCATAGGTGAGGGCACGACACTCTACTTCTCAATCCCGCTAGAGGCTTCTGAAGTAACTGCGCCGGCCGCAGAATGAACTTTGTTGGCCGGCAGCCTTTCAGCAACAAACGACGAACTTGAAAGAAATGACTGAAGCAAGAATCCTGGTAGTCGAAGACGAACCGAAGCTGATACGCCTGGTGCGCGAGGTGCTGACAGCCACCGGCTACGAAGTGCTGACGACCAGCAGTGGCGCGAAAGCCGTCGAGACAGTAGCCCTGGAACAACCTGATCTTATGCTGTTGGACATCGTACTGACTGATGATGTGGACGGCTTCGAAGTTGCCCGGCAAGTGCGCGAATTCTCCGACATCCCCATCATCATGTTGACGGCCAAATCCAGGGAGTCCGATGTGCTGCACGGTTTCGATGCCGGGGCCGATGATTACATCACCAAGCCATTCAGTTCCAAGGAATTACTGGCCCGTGTTCGCGCTCTGCTCAAAAGGGCGCGCCATGAGGTCAGCGATGTTTCTGAAAGCCAATTTTCCTGCGGCGACCTGCAAATCGATTTCGCTCGCCGCCGGGTGTCGAAGGCCAGTCAAAACATCCACCTGACCCGCACCGAGTACAACTTGCTCTATGAGTTGGCCAGCCATGCAAACCAGGTCATGTTGCACGAGCAACTGCTGACGGCCGTGTGGGGTCCGGAATATCGTGACGATCTCGACTATTTGCGGGCTTACGTCCGCTATCTACGGCGGAAGCTAGAAAGCGACCCGGCCAATCCGCGTTATATCGTCACCAGCCCTGGGGTCGGCTACATGCTGGAATGCCCGGAAGAAACCGGGTAACAACTGCACCTCTCCGCCGATTCCCCCCAGACCGTGGTCCAAGGCCACGGTTTTTTCATGCCTTTTTCAGGTCCGACCAAGGCTCGTCTATGCGTTTTTCACGGCCGGCATGTTACAGTGTCCTCGTATGTAGTTGA
>CP070688.1:1992712-1995408 GCA_020353135.1 Chloroflexota bacterium | reverse complement strand
CTGTTGCTCGACGAGCCGCTTTCCAATCTGGACGCCAAATTGCGAGTGGCCGCGCGGAGTGAATTGGAGATATTCCAGCGCGAGATGGGCATCACGACCATCTTCGTAACGCACGACCAGATAGAAGCCATGGCCCTGGGCGATCGAATCGTGGTCATGTCGGCCGGAAAAGTGATGCAAGTAGGCGGACCGCAGGAAATATACCACGATCCGGCCAACATCTTCGTGGCCACTTTTCTCGGCTCGCCGACAATTAATCTCGTCGAACGGGATGGTCACTTGATCGGCTTCCGGCCGGAGCACTTTTTACCCAGCGAAACAATTACCAGCCAGGAAGAGAACGTTACCCTGCGCTTTGACGTCACCCTGGTCGAGAATTTGGGCGCGGACCGCCTGGTCTACGGCCAGGTAGAGAACTTCCACGGCCAGGGCCTGACGACGGCCAAACTACCGTCCATGGTTGGCGTGACCATCGAGCCGGGAGAGACGTATGATTTCTCCGTGGAGACGAAGCATTTGAAGTACTTCGACCAGGCAACCGGCCTGAAGTCAGAGCCTATCCCGTTCTGAAAAGGTTGTTATCATGCAGCAAGCCACGGTTGAAAGCCAACAATCCAGCCCTGGCCGACTGGCCTATATAACCGATCGCGAGGGCTTCCTGGGGGGGCTATTCCTGGCGCCGGCCGTCATCTACATCATCCTTCTGGTTGGCTTCCCGTTCCTCATGGCCATCGCCTTTAGCTTATCGGATGTAACGGTCGGCGATACCAGCCTCAAATACGACGGGCTGAGTAACTTCAGCAATATCATCAAGACGCCGCAATTTCGGCGCGCGCTCGTCAACTCCTTCGTCTTCACCCTTGGCGCGCAGATACTGGTCGTCATCCTGGCCAATATCCTGGCCCTGATCTTCTACGAGGACTTCCCGGGCAAGTGGATCGCCCGGATGTTGATCATCATGCCCTGGGCGACGCCGATATCGTTGGGCACGATAGGCTGGCTGTGGATCTTCGATTCCAAGTTCAGCCCCATCGACTGGGTGCTACAAAGGCTAGGCCTGTTGGGACCGGACACTCTTCTTGGGCCGGGACTGCATCTCAATTATTTGGGTCGTGAGTGGCTGGCAATGGGCGCCGTCATCTTCGTTCACGTCTGGCGCATGCTGCCTCTGGCGACGGTCATATTGCTGGCCGGATTGGCTTCCATCGACAAGGACCTCATCGATCAGGCCGAGGTCGACGGGGCTACGTTTTGGCGAATACACAGGCAAATCAGGCTGCCCCTGCTATTGCCCATCATGAGTATCGCCTTGCTCTTTGGGCTGATCTTCACTTTCGGCGACATGGTAGTCGTCTTCGTGCTGACCAGAGGAGGTCCGGTTTATTACACCCAGGTTCTGCCGGTGTGGGCCTGGTTCAAGGGCATCGACGGCGGCGACCTGGGCGAAGGAGCCGCCATTGCCTTATTCCTTTTCCCATTGCTCCTCGTGGTCGCCATCCTGATGCTGAGAACGGCCCGGCGGACGGAGATCAATTGACGTGAGAGTTCGTAGTCGATTTGGCCGCATCGCCATTCTGTCAGCGGTGACTTTCTTCGTCCTCTTCGCCACCTTTCCGTTCATCGTCATGCTTATCAATACTTTTAAACAAGATGCGGATCTCTACCGGCCGCAAAACAACCCGTTCTTTTACAACTTCCCGCCGGTGCTCAGTAACCTGGAGTTGCTCTTTCAGAATACCAACTACCTTACGTTCGTGAAGAACTCCCTGATCGTAGGCGTGGCAGTGGTCTTCATCACCCTGCTGATTGCCGTGCCGGCCGCTTATAGCCTGGCCCGACTCACCGGCCGCTGGGGCGAACAGGCCGGCATCCTGATCTTCCTGGTCTACCTGGTGCCGCCCTCCTTGCTGTTCATTCCGCTATTTCGCGTGGTGACTCAATTGAATCTCAACAACACCATCTGGTCGTTGATCCTGGTCTACCCTACGATTTCGATCCCCTTTTCTACCTGGCTACTCATGGGCTTCTTCAAGTCCATTCCGCGCGATCTCGAAGAGGCGGCCATGGTGGACGGCTTCAGTCGTCTCGGTGCCTTCCTCAGGGTCATCATGCCCCTTTCGCTATCGGGCATGATCGCCGTGATCGTCTTCACCTTCACGCTGACCCTGCACGAATTCATCTACGCGGCGACCTTCATAACCGCCTCGGCCCACAGGACGCTCAGCGTCGGCGTGCCCATCGAGTTGGTTCGCGGCGACGTCTTTTTCTGGCAGTCGCTGCTGGCCGCGGCGATCATCGTGGCTATTCCCGTAGCCATCGTCTACAATTTCTTCCTCGACCGGCTCGTCGCCGGATTCACGATGGGAGCCGTCAAAGGTTAGTTTCGATCAGGAGTGAATTATGTCAGATGAAGTCGTTTATCGATCCAACGTGCATGTCGAACGGGTGAAGGGCCCTTTCCGCCGGGCAACGCTGCCCGTCGACGATGGGCCGACCTACTTCGGGGTTCACTCGGAAATCGCCGCCCACTACGGTGTCGATACTGAGGTGGTAGACCCACACAATACGACGCTGGACTTCGTGATCGCGGCGGCGGCCGGCTGACTGACGGGAACCTTTGGAGGCGCGCTGGAAGCGCGTCAAATCCCGGCCAGCGGCGGCCGGCTCACGTCACAAGCAACGGGCGAAGTTGAGCT
>CP070688.1:1984031-1992612 GCA_020353135.1 Chloroflexota bacterium | reverse complement strand
GCTACATGGCCACTCACACAACGGAACAACTTGATCGGGCACTCGACATCATGGCCGGCGTCGGCCAGCAGCTTGGCCTCATTGCTTGATCGTGGCCTTCGACGTACGCGCTTGTTGATCATGAACGACCTGGCGCCTATCACCCGAGCCAGTCGGTCAGAGCATTGATATAACTTGGGGAGCTCACCCGGAACTATTGCTGCCTCGATAGCGTCCATACAATCGATCGCTTTGTTGGCGGCGCTTGGATGGCGCCCTGTCAGCTTCATGTCAGGAAAACGTCACCCAATCGTCACCTGAGCAACGAGCAAGCGCGGTCGACATGAACTAAAGTTGTGAAGTATGGCCTAAACCTGCGATGTACCACCTGACGCCGAGGTAACGATGAACGACGAGCAAAAAACGCAACCGGTAGAATTCGTATATTACCCGGCCCAGGCGCCGGTCCAACTGGGCCGGCCCAGGCGCGGCTGTGGTTGTTTGGGTCGCCTGTTCTTTGGCGGTCTGCTGATCCTGGCCCTCCTCGTCTTTGGCGGCGTTGCTATTACCGGCGCTTTCATATACAGCGGCCTATCGGCCGATATCGAGGACGGCATCGCCGCGCTGGACTCAGCCCAAAGCAGGGATACCTTTGAGACGACGCAGATCCTCGATCGTAACGGAAAGTTGCTGTGGGAAGTCTTTGGCGAAGGAAAAAGAACTCGAATTCCGCTGGCTAAGATCCCGCAAGAACTGATCGACGCCACAGTTGCGACCGAGGACGATACCTTCTTTGAAAACAACGGCCTCGACGCTCCGTCGGTAGCGGCGGCCATTGTGGCCAATCTGCGCAATCCTGACGAGCGTCCCCAGGGAGCCAGCACAATCACCCAGCAACTCGTGCGCCATATTGCCTTCGAGTATGAAGACAGGACGGCCGTCAATTACAGCCGAAAAACAAAGGAGATTCTGCTGGCTTGGTTGATGAACAGAAAGTACGCGAAGGATGAAATCCTGGAAATGTACTTGAACGAGATCTACTACGGCAACCTGGCCTACGGCGTTGAGGCAGCGGCCCAAACCTACTTCGGAAAGCCGGCCACCGATCTTAGCCTCGCTGAATCTTCCCTGCTGGCGGCACTGCCCCAGAGCCCGGTAGAGCTTGATCCTCTGAACAACCTGGATGGTGCAAAACAACGGCAATGGTTGGTGCTCAATCTGATGGTCAATGAACGCTATATATCCAGGACTGAAGCCGAAGCCGCCTACCTGGCGCCGCTCTCCTTTGCAGCCCAGGAGGTCAGTCTGCAGGCGCCGCACTTCGCCGTCTACGTCCGCCAGCAATTGGAGGAGCAGTTCGGCCCTGACCTGGTAGCAAACGGCGGGCTGCGGGTAACGACTTCTCTTGACCTGGATTACCAACGCCTGGCCGAAATGCTGGCCAGGCAGCATGTGGATAGCATTGATCCGGCGAACAATGTGGGTAACGCATCACTGGTAGCTATCAAGCCCGGCACTGGCGAGATTCTGGCCATGCTTGGCAGCCTGGATTATCGGGACGGAAGTATCGACGGCAACGTGAATGTGGCCTTGAGCCCGCAGCAACCCGGTAGCGCGATCAAGGTCCTGACCTACGCTGCGGCGCTATCAGCTCAGCCGGAGCAGGATCGGCGATCGTGGACGGCGGCCGATATACTGTGGGACGTGCCCGTCGAATATCCCCAACTCGACGGCGTTGTCTACGAGCCGGTTAATTATGACCGGCGCTTCCATGGCCCTGTTCGGCTGCGAGATGCCTTGGCCAATAGCTACAACGTCCCAGCCGTCCTGCTGCTGCAAGACATCGGCATTTCCAGCGTTCTAGAAATGGCCGGCCGGCTTGGCATAAGCAGCTTTGAGCACGATCCCCAACGTTATGGCTTGTCGCTAACCTTGGGCGGCGGTGAAGTTTCGCCGCTGGAGTTGACCTCTGCCTACGCCGTATTCGCCAACGGCGGCTATCGTTTACCACCCGTGGCCATTCTGCGGGTGGTAGATGGCGAAGGGACGACACTGTATGAATACCAGCCGCCCGCTCCGGAACCCGCCCTGGACCCTGGCGTCGCCTATATGATTAGCGATATCCTCGATGACGATCTGGCTCGGACCCCGGCGATGGGCCGGGACAACCCTTTAGAGTTGTCCTTCCCGGCTGCGGTCAAGACAGGCACCAGCAACGAAGCGCGGGATAACTGGACGGTGGGTTATACGCCTGGTCTGGCGGTCGGCGTGTGGGCAGGTAACAACGATAACGGCGAGACGCTAAATGTCAGCGGTCTCACCGCGGCAGCGCCTTTGTGGTCGGCCTATATGCAGGCGATTTACAGCGATCCGGAGCTAATGGCCGTCTTGGAAACCAACGGCGCCCGGCCGCCCGACGACTTCAGGGCTCCTCCAGGGTTGGAGCAGCGCCAGATCTGCGATTTGGCATCCGTAGCGCCCGGAGCGACAGAGTGCGCGCTGACAGACTCGGAGTGGTTCCTGGCTAGTGACTCTGAATTGGCTTTCGAGACTGATCCCCAGAAAGTACGCTGGGAGAAAGTCGATCCGGCCGTCTGGAGGGTGCCGGCAGTACCTCTGCCACCGCTGCCCGAGACGTTCGAGATTGACTTTACTGAAGATAGGTTGCCGCCGCAGGCATTCTGTCACTTCGAGGAAGGCGTAGGCATGGATTATTTGCCGGCCGACGCCCTGGCCAGCCTCTTCCTTTCGCCGCCGCGCAATACGGAAAGCCTGATAGAAGCCCACCGCTGGGCGGCCGAAAATGGCCTGTCAATTCTGCCGGCCGAACCGTGCACAGATGAATTGCTGGCGGCTGCCCGCAACTCCGACATCCTGGCCATCTGGCGCATCACGAGTCCCAAGGTGGGCGAACAAGTAAACGGAGTCCTACCTATTGTCGGCACGGCCGATTTTGATCCGGATAAGGTCCAATTCTACAAGCTGGAGCTGGGGATCGGCGATCCGGCCAATCCGCAATGGGTTACCCTCGGCCAGGTGCGGGACACACCGGTGGTCAACGGCACGCTGGAGATGCTGCACGCCGATGCGCTGCCGGCCGGCGATTACCTGCTGCGCCTCATCGTCATCAAGTGGGACGGCAACTATGTCGGCGAGCCTCACACCATTCAGTTTACAATAGAATAGGCGGCGGCTAACAGCCTGGTTCTTTCTGCGTCCGGCGACAAAGATCCTGTCAGTCAGGGCCGAGTTGCGGTAGAATCGATAGCCGAGAATCGGCAACGATAGTGACATGAACGCTGCTTCATGAACCGGGATTACTGCGATCCTGGTGTCGATAACCTGGCAGGCAAGGTTCCGGTTGCTTTTTAGGGCTGAGCAATGACCAATTACTTCATCACGATAGCCGGGAACATTGGCGTGGGCAAATCTACGCTGACCGCCTTGCTTGCCGAACGCCTCGATTGGGAGCCGGTCTACGAAGCCGTCACCGAGAATCCCTATTTGGCCGACTTCTATGAAGACATGCAGCGCTGGAGTTTTCAGTCCCAAGTGTTCTTTCTCTCGAGGCGTTTACAGCAGCATCATGATTTACTGCAAAGAGAACGGCCTGTCATCCAGGACCGCAGCGTTTATGAGGACGCGGAAGTCTTCGCCTGCAATCTCTACCGACAAGGTCACCTGAGCGAACGGGATTGGCAGTGCTACATGGACTTATACCGGACGCTGGCCACGCTGTTGCAGCCGCCCCACCTGGTTGTCTATCTTCAGGCTTCAGCCGCCACGCTGCGCAGGCGCATAGGCCAACGCGGCCGGGGCTACGAGCAAACGATCTCCGACGCGTATCTGGGGCAGCTGAATCAATTGTACGACGCCTGGGCCAGTAATTTCCGCCTCTGCCCAGTGCTGACGGTCAACACTGACAACCTCAATTACGTCCAGCACGAAGCGCATCTCGATCAGCTCTGGGAAAGGATAGAAGATCGCCTTCAAGGGCGAGAGTTCCTGGCCTTGGAGTGATCGCTTCCACAAAGGCTTAGCACCGCCGACATCTACCAATCCTTTTATCGGCCGCGACCCGGCCGGCCCCTGCGTATTGCCTCAAATTGAAATGTTATGGAACTGGGGCCTGTTGACAATTGCGGCATAAGCTGGTACCATATCCCTTCTACCCGGTTAACCGGGTAATAAGGGATTATAGGGTAAAGTGAATCAAATCAGACCTGAGTCAAGTGATCCGCGTTAACCTGTGTCCCTTTCTCGAAGGAAACCACGCGCGCAAGCCCATTACCATGGGCCGCGCACCATCATGAATGAAGAATTCTGATCGCTATTCGCTCAAAGCTAACAGCTATCTTCAGAGGAGTATCGTATGCCCGCACCCGATCAAGATATCATGTTGTCGCCAGTCAAATCCTCGGTCGGCGTCAGCCTGGAGCCCGCCTTCAGCGCTGTTCATAGCTTGCTGCTGCTGGCAAAAGCAAAGCACATCGCCGAGCTTGGCGGCTGGGTCCAAGACACCGTTCTGGCCATGTCGGCTCTCGAACGCCAGCGCCACCGTCTGGTCATGATCGGCTTCTATTTCGCCGTACAACCCGAACGCAGTTGGCCGTCCTTTCAGGAATACCTCGACCACCTGGTCTCTCTGTCGCCCACCAGGCTGAGAGACAAGCTGTTACATGCCTATTTACACCTGCCCTGTTTACCAGAGACGGAAGAGCCGGCTGCAGACCCAGCGCCCGAAGAGATCCTGGAATCGGCCGACACATTTCTCGCTTTTCTACGCCAACGCTTCTCCGAAAAACATGTGGATCCGGAACTTGAAACGCACGCTTATGCCTACCTTGTCGATCCGCCTTCCATGCACAAGATGATCACGTCTCACTTACAGCACATGTGGGATGCCCATCTGGCCGCCGAGTGGGAGCGGGTCGAACCAATTCTGGCCGACGCCGTGCTCGCCTTCGAGCAAACCGACCTCGAGCGCATGGACAAGCTGGAGGCCTTGCGCTACGTATCCGGCCAAACGGTGGACGAAGGCCACTGGCGATCGGCGCTGGAAAAGAGTGATCGGGTGGCCTTTATTCCTTCCGCCCACGTGGGATCCTTTTTGGGTAAGGTTTTCTTCGATGGCACGGTTGGGGTCTTCTTTGGCGCCCGGCTGCCCGAGGGCGTGCCGTTCGATGCACCGGACCTCAGCCGGGCGGAGATCCTGACCCGCCTGGGTACCTTGGCCGACGATACCCGGCTGCGCATCCTGAGGCTGGTTGCCGAAGAGGGCGAGAAGCGTTCCCAGGAAATCATGCAGCGCCTAGATCTCAGTCAGTCGGCCACTTCGCGCCACCTAAACCAGCTGAGCGCCACCGGCTATCTTCAGGCCCGGAGATGCGCCGGCGCCAATTGCTATCAGATCAATGGGCTACGTATCGAAGATACGTTGCGATCCTTGTCGCTATATCTATCGCCGGCCGGCTAATCCGGCTAATAAACTGGCCCAAGTTGGAAGCCAAGAAAGCATTTCGTAAGGATTTAATGTGAGCTGCCTGCAACTGTGAGTGTCCCCATTTGTGGGCAGCTCGTCGACCAATCGAAATTCGCCTGACAAGCTGGCAAAAAACCGCGAAATCTGTGTTGATCGTGTCCAATTTTCATAAGGAGTGAAAGAATGAACCAGCAAGAGAAGATCTATTCCAGTATGGGTGACACATTACAGGCATTCTCACCCTTTTATCGGGAAGCCATGATCAAGTGGCTACGACAAAGTGAGGCGCCCGACAATTGGTTCGCACTGAATATCGTGCGCGCCAACGACCCCGAGCCATTCAGCCTCGATCAACTCCTGGAAATCAACCCCTACTCGGCGATCTCCAGCCAACGAGAAAGATACGAGGCCCTGGCGGCCAAGGGATTTCTGGAGGTGGTGAGCGAAGATTCGTTTAAGCTTACAGACCGGGGACGAGAGATCGTCGAGGGCTTCTTCCGCCTTGCCCATGAAGAATTGGCGGAAGTCGAGGCGCTGCCGGCCGAGGAGATGGACCAGTTGGCCGACTTGCTGGAGCGCGTGGTAATGAACACTCTGGAGAGCGACGAGCCGGCCAAAAAACCAGCCTTGCTGGCCAGCCGCTGGACCGATCAGGGCCCGAGCGCTCCGGCCACCGTACGGATCGATCAATATGTTACCGATCTGGTGCGATATCGAGACGACGCCCACATCGCCGCCTGGCAGCCAGCCGGCCTGGACGGCAGAACCTGGGAGGCGCTGACCTTCATCTGGCGAGGAGAAGCCACCTTGGCCGCCGATTTGAGCGACAGGCTGTCCAGCCGTGGCTATGGCGAGGAGGATTACGCCGCATCGCTCGACCTGCTGCTCGAAAAGGGCTGGATTGAAGCGGATGGCGACCGGGTGCAGATCACCGATGCCGGCAAGGCCATACGCCAAATGGCCGAAGATGAAACAAATCGTATACATCATGTCGGCCTTCAGGCGCTGAACCAGGAAGAATTGCTGCATTTGGATAAGTCGCTTACCCGCCTCAACGAGCGATTAGGCAGCCTTGCGCTTTCCCTCATCTGGACCCAGGCCCGGGAGGTCTCTCAAGCGATCTTCCCGGTTACTCGGGCGGCCGTTGACGACGAGTTCAACAAGTATTTCGACTCTCCGCGAATCTTCTTTCCCACGTTGATGGCTTATGGCAGCCGGCCGAATCCTTTCACCTCGGCCGACTACATCCAGCGCGTCCCCTACACAAAACCGGACCGGGCCTTGGAGGTCCTGAATACTGCGGCCGACAGCGGCTGCCTGGAGCCCACCGGTGAGAACTTCACGATCACTGATAAGGGGCAGGAAGCGATCGTCCATGTCAACGATGTCTTCTACAACTGCTTGGGCGAGATCGATCCGCTCTCTGAAGAAGAGTCGGCCGAACTGTCCGGTTTGATGGCCCGCATTGTTGAAGCCACGCTGGCCGCCGGCGAGCCGCAGACCAAGCTGGCCCTGCAGAGCATGCACGCCTGCCATCCCGAGAATGGGTATGGCGCTCTAGCTACAATAGACCAGTTGCTTGACGACTTGAATGCCTTTCGGGATGATGTTCATGTGGCGGCGTGGCAAGCGCACGATGTCAGCGGTCGCGACTGGGAGACTCTGACCCACGTTTGGCGTGGCGAGGCCAACACGGCCGCTGCTTTGGCCGAGGATCTGGAGGTCAGAGGTTACACGGCCGACGAATACGCCCAATCGCTGGCCACACTGGTGGATCGCGGCTGGTTACAGAAAGCTGACGAGGGCTTCCAGGTCACCGACCTCGGTCGGCAGATCCGTGAAGAGGCCGAGTTGGTCACCGACCGGCTCTTCTTTGGCCCCTGGTCAGGGCTGGCCGGCGCCGAAAGATATCGTTTGTATACCCTTCTGACCCAGATGAAACTCGGTCTTCAGGAGTTGGCGCGAAGCGAATAATAGCCCGGTTCGGCCGGCGCAAGGGCGCCGGCCGAACCCCTGCGCGTTGCCCACTTCGCGCCGCCAAGCAAAGCCCAGGCAGGTCGGTCGTGAACCGAGTCGGTTGATCATAGGGCGAAAGCTGTTCTATCATCCATCGGCTCAGGAACCTTTCTGCTATACTGTTCGTCATACAGATATGTTGAACAGTGCAACGCGTGCTCTCACGAACCTTCGAAAGAGCTCGTCGCGGTCGAGATTATATTCCTTAAGGAGTGGCTTATGCTTGGGATTGGCGAGTTGATTCTTCTAATAGGGCTGGGCGGCCTGTTTCTCCTTATCCTCATAGCCGTTTTCTTCTTCTTGCTCCGTCGCGACGGATCGAGATCGGGCTAGAAGACCTTGTGATACCGGCCGCCTGTGGTTAAAATCAAGCCAAATAGCAAATCTTTGGCTCCGCACTTAATCGAATCGCTGCGCTGAAAAACAGGCGCGATGCGACGCCCTATGGGGCCTGGGCGGGAACGAGCGAGCACGACGATCATTGTCTCGCCCGTCGCTGGAGACCTAGCTCATAGTAATCTCGCTGGGAACAATCACGCTTGAGACAATCTACTTCGAACGATTCTGACGACAGAAAAGAGCCACGGCCGGAGTTTGCCCACGAGATCGAGGAGGAATTCGCCCGCATCCTCGACTACTACGGCATTGAGTGGCTATATGAGCCGCGCACTTTTGCCCTAGCCTGGGACGAGCGAGGAGAAGTCACCCAGGCCTTTGCGCCCGACTTCTACTTACCCGACGAGGACCTGTACGTCGAGCTAACCACAATGCGGCCGAAGCTGATCACGCGTAAGAACCGTAAGCTGCACCGGATGAAAGAGCTGTACCCGGACATAAACGTCAAGCTGTTCAGGCGCCAGGATTTACGCGATTTACTGATCGAGTATGGGTTGGATGAAAAGGCCGCGGCTATCATAGGCACGGAGGCTCAGAAGGATAAATGAGCGGCTACCATCCACCAGAAGCATACGGCGAATTGTCCGAAGGGGTGCGCGAAATCCTGATTACGGCCGAAGAAATCGAAGCGCGCATCATGGAAATGGGCAGGCTGATTTCGCGTGATTACGAGGGCTGCAATCCCTTGCTGGTGGGCGTGCTGAAGGG
>CP070688.1:1978712-1983931 GCA_020353135.1 Chloroflexota bacterium | reverse complement strand
GATAGTTGAACGTTCGGCCATTGTGCGCCGCTGCTTTAGGCTGCCAGGTCTGGCTGTGATTCTTGACCCACCAGGCTCTGGCCAGTTGCTTGCAGGAAGACGTCATCAAGCGTCGGTTGCGTCAGAGTCAAGGATATTGGACTGATGCTTGCTTCTTGTAATTTGTTGATCACGGCTGGGATCGATCCTGCGGCTTGCTCCATATACAATCGGACCATCGCCCGGTCGATCTGCACATTTGCAGCCATGCCGTTCAGTTGATCGATGGCCGCTTCGGCCACGAGTTGGTCTTCAAAGGCCAGGTTGATCGATTCATTGCCGACGGCCGCTTTCAGTTTGGCCGGCGAACCCTCAGTCACAATGCGGCCGCGATTGATAATCGCCACTACGTCAGCTAGTTCATCAGCCTCTTCAAGGTACTGGGTAGTCAGGAATATGGTCATCCCCAATGTCCGGTTGAGTCGCTTTACCTCTTGCCACAAGTCCCGGCGGCTAGCCGGATCGAGGCCCGTCGTCGGCTCGTCTAGAAACAGGATCTCTGGCTCGTGTACCAGCGCCAGGGCCAAATCCAACCGGCGACGCATGCCGCCGCTGTATGTGCCGACCCGCCGGTCGATCGCTTCAGTTAGCCCGACCAACTCCAGCAATTCGTTTGCCCGGGCCTGGGCCTGATTCGTGCTGGCTCCGAACAGCTGGCCTTGCAAGGTTAACAACTCCGTTGATTTCATCAATGGATCGAGACCGATATCCTGTAGAGCAACACCCATGATCCGTCGTACTTGATCGGCTTGGGTCACGACGTCATAGCCACCAACCGTCGCCCGGCCGCTGTTGGGTAGCGCCAATGAAGTCAGGATCTTAATCGTTGTGCTTTTGCCTGCTCCGTTTGGGCCCAAAAAACCGAAGATCTGTCCAGCATCAACGGTAAAAGTGATCCCGTCAACAGCCAGCACATCCTCGGCGTAGCGTTTGACCAGATTGTTAACCGCAATTTCCCTGTTTGACATGTTTTACATCACCTTTTTACTTATGAATATGCACCAATTATAAGAGCGTGTATCTATTTTGTCAAGGTTTTGTAGAGTATATGTAATATTATGTGTGTTGGTGCTGGGTCTCAAGGCCCTTGTTCGATTCGCGGGTTGGTTCTGCGGGTCCGCAAATCTACGGTAGCGGAATGGCAGATGATGCTTATTTGCCCTGAGATGAGCCACGGTTTTGGTAGTTCTTGCCCAACAGGCGGTCCGGGTGGCTGGGGTCAAAAACGGGAATCGTGGCTGAGGTTATTAGAGGGGCGCTCTAGGAGCTGGTCGTGACTCTTTGCCCCAACGATTCTTCGCGCAGCTCAGCTTGTTTGCCGATATTTGTTATCATCTGGCCGAAGATAAGGCCATGCAGCGGATACAGACCGTACCAGTAGATCTGGCCAATGAGTCCGCGCGAGGCGAAGTAGGCCGTTTGAACGAAATCGGTTCTATCGCCATCGATCGGCCGAGCCTCAAACTGTAGCCACCCCTGGCCAGGCAGCTTCATTTCAGCGCGCAAGCGAAGTAAGTGATTCGGCTCGATAGACTCCACGCGCCAGAAATCCAACGCATCTCCCTGGCGCAATTTGTCTGGATGTCGTCGGCCGCGCCTCATTCCTACGCCGCCAATCAGCCGATCAAGAGCACCGCGCAGACGCCACAACGACGTATAAGACGGCCACCCTCTCTCGCCGCCAATGCCTGTGAACTCTCTGAAGACGGCGTCTGGCGGTGCTGAAACAACCTGGTGGCGACGTTCTATCAACATGCCCTGCTCGTGGGCCAAGAGCACCGGCCCCAGGTCGCCCTGACTTGAGGCCATGGCATCGCTCCAGATTGTTTCGATCCGACCCTCTTCCATACGTTTCAGGGCCAGCCTGACAGCTTCTTCGTAGGAGATTGCTCGAATGCTTGGGAACAACCGGCCGGCCAAATCGTCTCGCACCACCAATTCGTTGCGAAGGCCCTCGATGAGCGGCCGGGCAATACTGGCCGATACTGGAGTCATCCAATGCACCCAGAAAGAAGACAATCTTGGCGTTAGCACTGGTACAGGGACGATCAATCGCCGCAGACCACGCACGCGGGCATAGCCGCGCATCATATCGGCGTAGGTGAGCACATCTGGTCCGCCGATCTCGACGATCTGGCCTGTGCTTTCAGGCGTATGCAACGTCTCCACCAGATAAGCCAGCACATCGCGAATGGCAATGGGTTGTGTCCTAGAAAAGACCCAGCGCGGGCAGACCATCAGCGGCAGGCGCTCGGTTAGGTCGCGCACCATCTCGAACGATAGGCTACCCGAGCCGACGATCATGCCCGCCCGGAACTCGGTCACCGGCACCCCAGCCTGACGCAGGGCGGTGCCAGTATCCTGGCGAGAACGCAGATGTTCCGAAAGATCGGCCGCCGGATCGCCCAGCCCACCCAGGTAGACGATACGACTTACGCCGGCCGCGGCTGCCGCCTTGGCGAAATTACCGGCCGCCTGCACATCGCGCTGGCTGAATTCCTCGTTGCCGCGCATGCTGTGGATCAAGTAGTAGGCTGTATCCACGCCATCCATGGCTGCCGTCAGATCATCCGGCTGCAGCACATCGCCGACGATCACGTCCACGTCGTCGCGCCATGATCGACCGCGCAGCCGCTCCGGCCGGCCGCGCACCATCACCCGAACCCGATAACCGTCGGCCAGCAAACGGGGGACCAAGCGCCCGCCAACATATCCAGTTACCCCGGTAACAAGAATTAGCTGCTCAGTAAACGTTTCCATCAGTTTCTACACTCGTTCGGCCAATGAACAAATCGCCAAGCAATTGTCCGTGCTCTACCTGGCTCAATAGTACGCTTGGCTCAACTTCTACACAAGCTGAACGCGGCCCAACATAGATCGAGCGGGCTCTTCAGCTAACATGCAATCTAACCAGGTAAAGCGATTCATGACAATAATTATACAAAACATTGACAAATTATGCAAGCGCTGCTATACTATCTACATTTCTAAGGATTGGGTCTGGCTGTCGAGCCTGCTGGTCGCAGTTGACAGTCACTATTTTTAAGGCAGGCACAAATTATGAAAAATGGTTTTGGACCAACCAATGCGCCGTCGTCAGGCGTAGAAGCGGTATACAATATAAAGGCGGTTGTTTTGGAAACGGGTTTGAAGCCGCCCACCATCCGGGCCTGGGAGCGCCGCTATGGTCTGCCCAGCCCGCAACGTACCGAAGGCGGCCACCGCCAGTATTCGCAGCGCGATATCGATACACTGAAGTGGTTGACCGCCCGTCAGGATGAGGGCATGTCCATCAGTCACGCCATCGATCTGTGGCGATCGCTGGTTGACAAGGGACGGGATCCTTTGGGGGCGAACATGCTGGCCGTCGACGAGACCAGGCGGATAAGGCAGCCAGTCCAAGGTGGTCGTTTAGAAGAGTTCCGCGCAGCCTGGATCGATGCTTGCAAGGCGTTCGACCGTAGACAAGCCGAAGCGGTCTTGGCCCAGGCGTTCTCCCTATTTCCACCAGAATCTGTCTGCATCGATGTCTTGCAGAAGGGTTTGGCGACCGTGGGCGATGGCTGGTATGAGGGTGAAGCGACTATCCAGCAGGAGCACTTCACCTCGGCCCTGGCCACGCAGAAACTAGAGACTCTAATCGCGGCCACCCCGCCACCAACTCGGCCGGAGCGTATCATCACCGCCACAGCGCCAGGCGACTTCCATACCTTTAGTCCGCTTCTGCTGACCTTCATGCTTCATCGTCGGGGTTTTGAAGTCGTATACCTGGGCGCCGACGTACCTGCCAGGGAGCTGCAGGAAACTATTGAGCAAGTGCAGCCACAGCTTATTATCGTGTCAGCACAATTGCTACATACGGCCGCGGCGCTGTTGGATGTCTCCCAGGCCGTCGATCTCGCTGAGGTAATGCTGGCTTATGGCGGGCTTGCCTTCAATTACTCGGCCGAGTTACGCAGGCGCTTCCCCGGTCACTTCCTAGGTCGCGACCTGCAAGGTGCCGTGGATGGCATAACTGACTTGCTCAGCCGCCGGCCGGCCGCGCCTGACATTGTGGAGCCGTCCGAAGCTTACCAGCGGGCCATGGCCCACTTCGTTTCCCGGCGTTCGTTCGTAGATTCGCACATCTGGAGCACGTTTGACGCTGCCGATCATCCGACCAAGGATCTGAATGCGATCAACGAGGACATGGCTGAATCCATCACGGCTGCCCTCAAGCTGGGCGATATTTATCTCTTGGGAGATGATATCGCCTCCATGGAGCATCTCTTGATGGCCTACCGGCTGCCCGATCGATTGCTGCGCGATTACCTGTCAGCCTATCATCAAGCTGCCCAGCTTCATCTTTCAGAGTTGGCGCCCTTCGTGGCTGACTGGTTGTCCGCCATGCTCGAAGAGTGATCCACCGCCTAACTTGCCTCTCCAGATAAGATCTGGCAACATCACACCTGATAGCACTTCCACGCCTCGGCTTGCCTCGAGTAAACATTGTGTTGGGCAGTTGCGGTCGTGAACGAAGGACAGCAGCAAGACGGTTCAAAAGGAGCTAGGATGAACAGGGATACCGTTCGCCAAATACTTGTAGTCGTTTCGGTGGCAGCTACCATCATTGTCAACGGGCTGGCCAGCGCTTTGCCCATTAACGGCCAGACCACGGGAGAGATCTCAGATAGTTTTGACGTTTTCTTCGTGCCGGCCGGTTACGTCTTTTCCATCTGGGGACTGATCTATCTGGGTTTGATAGCCTATGGCGTGTATCAGGTACTGCCTGCCCAGGCTCACAATTCCGATCTCAGGGCCATTGGCTACATATTTGCTCTATCTAGCTTGGCCAATATTGGCTGGATTCTACTGTGGCATTATGAGGTGTTTCCGGCGACTGTCCTGGTTATGCTGGCATTGCTGGTTTGCCTCATCGCTATTTACCTGCGCCTGGATATCGGCCGCAAACAGGTGTCCAACGGCATGCGCTGGCTTGTGCATTTGCCCTTCAGTATCTATCTGGGCTGGATCACCGTCGCCACCATCGCCAACGTCACCGCCTTGTTGTCCTATTGGGACTGGAGCGGCTGGGGCGTCAGCCCTGAGGCTTGGACGGTGATTATGCTGGCCATCGCCACCGCGGTTGGCGGCCTGGTTAGCTTCACCAGAGGTGACATCGCCTATGCGCTTGTCTTGAT
>CP070688.1:1970004-1978612 GCA_020353135.1 Chloroflexota bacterium | reverse complement strand
TGTCGTAGTGATCTTGCTCGGGGGCACGCCGACTTTGGTGAAATCAATGTCTTGATTGCGCCCGGCTCGCTTTGGATCCAGGCCCCTCAGGCGCATATAGCCGACCATAAACCTGACCCAGCGGTTTGAGAAGGCGCTATAATAGAGCCGGTCGGGTCGAAACGATTCCAGATCGAGATCAGGATATTGTTTGGCATCCCCGGCCGCTTCGTAGGCGGCGGTAGTAATCACGTAACACTGAATGTGGTCTGGGTGGAAGTAGCCGCCAGTCTCGTCGTGAGTGACCACCACCTGCGGCCGCACCGTCCGAATCAATTCGACTACCCGGCCGACCGCTTCCCGCTCGTCGGCATTCACGAAAGCGCTCGGATGATCACTGGCCGGATCGCCGATGTATCCGGAATCGCGATAGCCCAGCATGTGCAACTGCACGCCCAGGATCTCGGAGGCGCGCTGCACTTCGCCGGCGCGGGCTTCGGCCAGGCGGGAACGGTCTCCTTGCCACCTCTCGTCGATGGAGCCGGCCGCGCCATCGGTGGCGATGGCTACGTGCACGTCCACTCCTTCGTGAGCATAGCGAGCCAGGGTACCGCCCATTCCGTATGACTCGTCGTCGGGATGGGCCAGGACGGCCAGCAATGTTCGTTCCGAATTACTCATGGGTGTCAACGGCGTTGGAACTTCTCCATGACCGGCAGCAGTGGGATTAGGTCCGAAGATCGAAACGGGTGGTGCGCGCCGGGTACGACCAGCAGGCTGGCGTCTTCCAGGGTACGGCTTAGACGGTAAGCCTCTTGCACCGGAATCAATTCATCACGATCGCCGACACTGACCAAGATCGGCGCCTGGACCCGGCGAAGAGCCGTTTCGCCGAGCGGTTTCTCCGACAAATAAGTGATCAGATCGGCCGCCTGGCGCACCAGCGGTCGCCAGCGGTTGGCGCCATGTTCGGCCGAGAGCCGGTTGGCATAGCTCGGGGCTTCTCGCGAGATATGCTCCGGGTTCAACTGGCGGCGCATTTCCGCCGCCGCCTGCTGGGACCAAAAGAACTTCGTGCCGTGCATTAGAAGCGTGTTGACCAGTCGCGGCCGGTACAAAGCCAGCATCAGGCCCAGATAGCCGCCAAAATCGTAGCCGGCCACGTGTACGGACTGGACGGACAGATGATCGAGAAGCCCGATCAGATCCTCGACCATCTGTTCTGGCAATAAGTGTAGGTCGTTGTTTTCAGACCGGCCGTGGCCGCGTAGATCGGCCAATATCAGTTCATAGCGCTCGCTCAAGGGCTCTACGAAAGAGCGCCATTGGCTGCCGATTGTGCCCAGAAGACCAGGTAGGAGCAAGAGCTTTTCCCGACCGGCCGTACGGCCAAGTCGCTCGAAGTATATCAGACTGTCGTCGTCCGCTTTCCAACTGGCCATGATCCTCTAGATGATAGGGCGCTCCGCGAATGCGTAATCGCCAGCGGGCGTTGACTGCCCGTTCTTAGCTCGCAACTGGTGGGCCTCGACTCTTAGCTGCTCAAGGCAACGGCCAGGCCGATGGCGTGAGAACCGGTATGGGACAGGCTGATGGACCACTGGTGCAGCCCATTTCGATCGGCCAAAGCCTTAGCTTGATTGTGCAAGCGTAATTCCGGCCTGCCCCGGCCGTCACATACGACTTCGATATCGGTCCAGTTAAAGTCGCCGATGCCGGTGCCGAGGGCCTTGGCCACGGCTTCTTTGACGGCGAAGCGGCCGGCCAGGCTTGTCGCCCGACCCTCGCAGTAGGCGATCTCCTGCGGCGTGAAAAAACGGCGAAAGAAACGATCGCCATGTCTGGCCGCGGCCCGTTCAATTCGGGCTACTTCAATCATGTCAATACCGCTCACTAGTTGGTTCATAATCGAATTCAAAATGGCTCTCAGGCGCCGCCTCTCAGGCGCCGTCTCTCAGGCGCCGTCTCCGGGCCCGGCGACTGCGATGGCCAGCGATTCAGTGCTGAGATACTTAGCCGCGGCGGCCTGGACAGAGGCCGGCGTCATAGCCCGGATCTTGTCCGGCAATAGTTGCAGGTAATCCAGGCCCAGTTGGTGGAACTCCATGTCGGTGATGGTGCCGGCCAGAGCGCTGTTGGTTTCGAGGCCGACCGGCAGCGAGCCAGTGCGATAGGCCTGGCTGTCGGCCAAATCTTCGGCCGGTAATGGCTCGTTTCGCAGACGATCGATCTCGCGCAAAATGCTGTCTATTGCTGACTCGACCTTATCCGGGGCCACGCCTGTGCTCACGTACCAAGGCGAAGGACCGATGCCCCCGCGCAGGCGGCTGAACACGTAGTAGGCCAGCCCTTGTTCTTCACGGACTTTTTTGCCCAACCGGCCCATCATGCCGAAAACGCCCAGGATCGTATTGGCCATGCTTGCTTCCAGGTAGTCCTCGGCCGCCCGCAACGGGCCCGGCAGGCCCAGCACGATGTCCGATTGGGTCTTTTGAGGCATATCGACATCTGTCCGAATGACATCGGTAGGCCGTTCGGTCTTGGGCGCATCGGGCATTTCGGCCTGGTCGGTGCGCCAGTCGCCGAAGGCTGATTCCACCTTGGTCAGAGCGTCGGCCGGTTCTAACCCGCCGACCACGGTAATGATCATGCCGCCAGGTCCGTAATAACGATGGTAATAATCGACCAAGTCGTCACGGCCGATATTCTCTATGGTCTCCGGGTAGCCGGTGACGCTGCGCCCATACGGATGGTCGCCATACAGCAGGCGGCGGAAAGCCAGGGCGGCCATACGCCGCGTATCATTGGCCCGAATTTGCAGACCGGTCATGATTTCGCCCCGCGCCCGCTCGATATTTTCGTGCGGGAACGTCGGCTGGCGCAACGAGCCGGCGATCAGCGAGAATAGCAGGTCGGCATCCTCGACGAGCGCCACGCCTGAAAAGTCAGAGATATGACGCCCGGCGCCGAAATGCAAAGACGCGCCGACCGATTCGATCTCTTCATAAATGGCCTCGAAAGTGCGCTGTTCGGTGCCGCGCATCAGCATGTCGGCGGTGAAGCTGGCTAGACCGGCTTTTTCCGGCCCGTCGACTATTCCGCCGGCTCTAACCAAGCCTTCGACGACCAGGGATTCGGCCGTTTCGTTCTGGTAAAGCAAGACCGTGATTCCATTGTCCAGCACGTGGCGGTGAATTGATTCGGGACCTGGATAAGTTGTGTCAGGCATGTATTCTCCTGCGTATTAGCGCTTTGGTTTGGCTTTTGATGCCTACGATATGCCGGCCATTAAGTGGACAACCGTCTTTGGCATTGTCGTAAACAATCCTTCTCGCCATGCATCCTGCGCCGGGCGGTGTGTATGATACCATTGGACTTTTACCAGGCAAGCGGCTTATCGAGGCGCGGTAGGCTCGGCAATTTCCCTGAGACTTCCTCTGAATTTTTCTGGTGCGACTCGGCTCATTGTCTCTGGACGAAATGTTCGATCAAAGGCGCTTGACGACGAATAGAGTGAAATCATCTGACTGATCGACGTCCCGGCTGAACTCTTCTACGGCCGCGACAATGGTCTTCAGTATTGCAGTGGCGCTTTCCTGGGCGCTGTCGCGGATCGTGGCCATGAGGCGTTCCTCGCCAAACTCCTGCCAGTCGCCATCCATGGACTCTGTCACGCCATCGGTGTAAAAGACGAGAACATCCCCGGTCGCGACCTGAACGGTCTTTTGTTCCAAAGATATGTTGTCAAATACGCCAAGCACAATGCCGTCGGCCGCCAGCTCTTCTATCCGGCCGCTTGACCCCTGGAACCAGAATGGTGGATTGTGACCGGCGTTCGCGTAGGTTAACTCGCCGCTGGCCAGGTCCAATATGCCGTAGAAGGCGCTCAGGAATAGATCGGATCGACTCTCTTCCATGATCAGCCGGTTGGCCTGTCGCATCGCCCGGTCCGGCGCTAAGCCGCTGGCGGCGGCGCTGCGGATCAGGCTGCGGCAGACGCCCATGAACAAGGCGGCCGGAACGCCTTTGTCGGCCACATCGCCGATCACCAGGCCCAGGTGTCGTTCGTCGCCCGGCAGAGTGAAGAAGTCATAGAAGTCGCCGCCGACGACCCGGGCGGCCTGGTAGATGTCGCAAAATTGCCACCCTTGTGGCGTCGGGCAGGATTTAGGAAGCAGGCCAAGTTGGATCTCCCGGCCGACGGCTAATTCCTCCTCAAAACGCTGGCGGGCCATTTCGTCTTGATGCAGCCGAGCTTTTTCAATGGCGATGGCCGCCTGGTTAGCCATCAACTGCAGGAAGCGCAAATCCTCGTCGTCGAAGTCGCGCCTGGTCCGGCAACTTACCGCCAGGGCGCCCAGGAGACGCTCGTCCACCGACAGCGGGACAACACCTGCCGACTCGAATCCTTCGGCCGGTTGCCAATTCGTTAGCCAGGCCGGCAAGGAGTCTCGATCCCGGGACACGTTCACCAATTTGGCCAAGCCGGCCGGATACGGGCGCTCCGGTGACGCCCGAAGCGTCACCGGAATGGAGCGACCGCTGGCGACGGGATCGGAGCGCCAACCAGAGGCGGCCGAGAAAACGTACTGCGAGCGGTCCGCATCGGGCAACAGCAAGGTGGCCGCGTCGACTTGCAAGAGTTCTCTTACCTGTTCGACCAGGTAATTCATCAGGTCCGTCAGCTCCAGGCGGCCGAGCAGTTGCTGGCTCAAATCCAGCAAAGCTGCCTGCTCATGCATGCGCCGTTCGCGCAACAGGTCAAAGAAGCGCGCCCGCTGCAGAGCGGCGCCCAGCTGGATGCCCACGTTGTTTAGCAATTCCAGGGCTCGCGGGCTGAATTCATCCCAATCCGATCCGGCGACGTTGAGAATTCCCCATACTTCGTCGCCAAAGCCCAGGGGCGCTGACGCATGGATCTTCAGGCCCCGGCCGTCCGCGGACGTATCCTCCAATCGGGTGCAGCGCACTTCATTGTAGGCTTCGTTCAGTTTTCCCTTGTTACAAAAGCCCTGGCAATCGCAGCCGCCACGCCAGGCAATCGGGCTTTCGAGGTCAAGCGCTGGCGGCAGGTTGTGGTGGGCGGCCAATATATAGCCTTTTCCCCACCAGCTTTCGACGGCCGTTTCATCTATCAGGAAGATCCAGCCGGTTTGCAGACCCATCAGCTCAACCAGCCGAACCAGTGTATCGTCCAAGATTCCCTGGACGTCGACGGCCTGGTTCAAGGTCGAGGCAATATGATTAAGGGTCTTCAGATCGTCGATTAGCTCTTTCTGCGAGTTCATGATCATTTCGGGCGGGCCGCAGCCTTTCGCGCTACGACCGGTCCTGTGATCCTGTGATGAGCGCCTGCCTATTGCCGTTCTATCTCATAACCAGGACCGCTATCGGCGGTCAGATCGACGCTGACTTCCCGGCCGCCAAAACCGTCGACCAGATCATGAGCCCGGACCGTCACCATGGTCACCCCGTCCGGCACGACGATGCCCCTTTGGCTGCGGGTGAAAGGCTGTTCATTTTCGTGGGGATGCAACAGTAGGCGAGTAAACGGATCGTCCACGCCAGCTTTGAGTACCTGGCCGTCCGGCGTGACGACGTCCCAACCGTCCGCGTAATCCTCCCAGCCGGTATCAGGGTGGCGAACGGTAACGTGGAAAGTCCACGAGCCACCGGCGTCCTGCACGGCGCGCACGAACTCGACGTCGGCGTTGGCGCCTGCACTTGCCACGGTTTCTTCAGGGGCCTGAGTCGGCGTTTCTTCGTCGTCCATATCGTTTTCCTCGGTCGCAGCTTCGACCGGTCTTGTCTGAACGTCGCCAGTTGCCGTTGGCGCGGCCGCGGTAGTAGCCGTTGGCGTTGATTCAGCCTCTGGCTCGTCGTCGCGCGGGACGACAGGGGCAGTCTCCTGATCGACGGCTGTTGGCTCGGCCACCGGCAGGTCATTTGTCTGGGCCTGGCAGCCAACAGCCGCCGGCATCCCCAGCATCAAGACGAATACAATTAACTTCAGGGCTGTGCGACTGACGGCCATTAATCGCTCCCTCAGCCAGGCATCACGCCTGGCCGTTTCCCTCCGGTTCGTAGAGGCCGACGATACGATTCCGGCGCCGCAGATACTTGCTGCGGACGCGCTCGATATCGTCCAGCGTGACGGCCGCCAGAGCATCCAGTGTCTTCTCGTACCAGTGGTAATCGCCGGCCACCGCCTCGGCCATGCCGATCATCTGGGCCTGGCCGGTGACGCTCTCGCCAGCCATCACATAGGCGGCCCGGGCCCGCTTAATCGCCTTGTCTAGTTCATCCTGGGTCAATGGATCCTCGCTCAGTCGTTCGAGCTCATCTTGCAGCGCCGTTTCAATTTCCGCCAGTGAACGGCCGGGTCGGGCAATGGCGTAGATGCTATACAAAAAAGGATCGATGCTAGGCGACATACTTCCCGAGACTGCGGCGGCCAGGTCGGTGGCTACCAGGGCCTTGTAGAGACGAGAACTTTTGTTGGTGGTGCCGCCTCCAAATGCGCCTATGCCTCCGCCGCCGGCGTAGGCCGCGTCGAGCAGAACCAGCGGGTAGAAGTCTTTGTGGGTCGCTTCAGGGACGCGGAAGCTGTAAACCAGATAGGCTGCATCGCCGGGCCCGTTGACCGTGACCCGTCGTTCGCCGCGCAAGGGCGGCTCCGGTCGGATTGGGGGCTGGACGCCTTCGGCGGCCGGTATGCCGCCGAAGTAACGTTCGATCTCGGCCAGCATCACCTGGCTCTCGAAGTCGCCGGCGACGACGATCACCGCGTTGGCCGGGTTGTAGTAGTTGCGATAATGGTTGTAGAGATCATCGCGACTCATGTTCATTAAATCAGTTTCGTCGCCGATGATCTCATGATGGTATGGGTGAATCCGAAAGGCGGCCGCATTCAGTTCTTCCCTGAGCAGGAACATCGGCTGATTTTCGTACATATGTCGCTCAGAAATGATCACCGTCCGTTCCGCTTCGACATCCTCATCGCTCATCAAGGCGTTAACCATGCGGTCCGATTCGAGTCGCAGGGCCAGGTCAATCCGGTCGGAGGGCAGCGTTTCGAAATATGCGGTGAAGTCATGGGTCGTGAAGGCGTTCCAACGACCCCCTTCTCGTGACACGAGTCGATCCAGTGAACCTGGCGGAAACTCAGGCGAGCCGCGAAACATCATGTGTTCGACCCAGTGTGACACGCCCGTCGATCCGGGTCGCTCATTGCGACTGCCGACCCGGTACCAGATCCAGAAGCTGGTTACGGGAGCATGATGCATTTCACGCAGCACCACAGTTAGCTCATTATCTAAGCGGGTTTTCTGAATTGGCTTCGTCATCTTGTTTTTCGCCTGGTTGGTTTATGATTTGGTTTTGCCGTGTTTTTGACCAGTAGAGATCAGGCTCGATTCTGCTTGTGCCCAGTCCTGTGAAGCACAAATACCTGCTTTCTTCTGCTACCTGACCGTTGGGAAGCCACGATTATAGCCTGATCCGGACCAAGGTTAAAGCGGGTGGAGCGTCCGGGGTGGACGGCGCCTGACTCATTACCAAACGACGTGCATGTTTGTGAGCCGGATTTATGGTCAATTCAGTTGGGTGGTTGGTATAATCAACTTCGAGCGTCGTTTCCGGGCCTTCTTGAGCGAGAATGTCTCCGGGAGGTTATCATCAGTATCGTTTGTAGCCGTAATGCAAGATGCTGTCTTTGGTCAAGCAGAGCGCTGCAAGGTCAATCAGTATGTTGTCCGGCATTTAGGAGGAGGAAGGGAAGATGAGTGAAGAGAGTGCGGCGAGCGAAGGAATACGGGTCATTGCCTATAATGAAGAAGAGGCGGCGGCCGGCGCCTTAGAGACGTTGGAGAAGGCGAAGAAGGACAAGACCATTCAGTTTTGGGACGCGGCCGTCATCAGGAAAGACGAAAGGGGGCGGTACTACTATCATGAAACCAGAGACAGATCGACCCCGAAAGGAGCCGGCATTGGGGCGGTGATCGGCGGATTGATTGGGATTCCTGGCGGCCCGGCCGGCATTGTGGTTGGCGCTGGCTTAGGGGCCAGTCTGGGGGCCTTTGCCGCTAGTACAGACGCGGGCCTGAATGATGATACCGCGGAGGAACTCGGCCGTGCATTGAAGTCCGGTAACTCAGCCTTGGTGGTTGTTTCTAGCCGTGAATACTTGGGTGCCATACAGGAATATGCGGCTGAAGAAGAAACGACCGCGGCCATCCAGAAACTCACAGCTGGTATTTCTGAGCACATGGAACATGGTCAGAACGTTGCCTACCTGGTCACGGCCGCCGGCCGGAGCGTATCTTGTCATCGGCTTGACGCCGATGACGACGTCGCCAAACTCCTTGGTCTTTGAATCTGTTTGATGTCGTTGTCTAAACCTCGTAGGTCCTGGAAACCTACGAGGTTTTAGGAGACGGCCGGGCCATCAAGTCACCTTCTTGACCGGCTCGCTGGCCGGCGCCGCCTGGCCGTTGCCGCTCTTGGCCTGACTCTTTGGCGACGTGAGCAACTGGCCGCCCACCGACAGGTAGCTGTAACCTTTACTAACCAGCGCCCAGTGGTCGGGGATCATACGCCGTCCGTCCATGATCAGGTAGGGTGGCTGCAC
>CP070688.1:1960910-1969904 GCA_020353135.1 Chloroflexota bacterium | reverse complement strand
GCCCGGCGCCAGTTCGAGCAAGGCGAGCAAATCGTCGACCTGTTTTGGCGCGTTTTCCCAGCTTTGTTCATTGAACATGAAGGGCGCGGTCGATTGCCAGAACTCATCATCCTCGTGCCAGAGTCCTTCACTCATGCGTGCTTTTCTCCAGGTACATTGGCCGTTTCAAAGAGCCTGGCTCAAGATTTCGACCAGGTCCAGAACGCGAAGGTTCTTCACCTTCAAAGCCTTCGCGCTGTCCTCTAGACAGACCAGGCAGAACGGGCAGGCCGTGCATAGAATCTGTGCCTGCACGTCCACAGCCTGGCCGATACGGATATCGGCAAAGCGTTCGTCGGCCGCCGTCTCCAGCCACATGCGGCCGCCCCCTCCGCCGCAGCAGAGAGTATCTGGGCCATGCTGCTCCATTTCAACCAGGTCGATGCCGGGCAGGGCGCCCAGCACGTTCCGGGCAGAGTGCGCGTCGCCATGGTGTCTGGCCAGGTAGCAGGGATCATGGAAAACGATACGGCCGACGGGCCCGGCATCAAAACTCAGTCGATCTTCGGCCACAAGCCGGGCCAAGTATTGCACATAGTGCATGACTTCAAGCTCGTCCGTCCCGACCGGCAGATGGTTCTTGAACGAATCATAGCAGTGGGGAGAAACCGTTATCAAACGCGATACGGCGTTCTGCTCGAAGCGATCGGCGGCCTCGCCGATGAGTTCGTCAAAGAACGGTTTGTGTCCCAGGTTCAGGGCGGATTCGCCGCAACAAGGCTCGTCATCACCCAGAGTACCAAATGATATCCCGGCCGCCCGCAGCACCGAAGCCAACGCTCGAGTCACATCTTGAACGCGTCGATCATAGGCCGCCGTGCAGCCCACGTACAGCAGGATCTCATGCTGATCAGCGTCAAAACGAGGGATAGCCAAGTCGCGGGCCCACACCGCGCGGGTCGAAGGGGGCTGATTCCACGGATTATTGTTGCCATGTAGAGACCAGAGCAAGGTCGCCAAACCTGGCGGCGTCCGGCGCTCTTCCCAATCCAGATACCGTAGCCCGCGCATTACATCGCCTATCCTGACGCCACGCGGGCAATACGCTTCACATTGGCGGCAAGTTGTGCATAGCCATGCATCCGTTCCGCCGCTCTCCAGGCCAAGTTGGGCCTGGCGCATTAACGACCGCACCGGCAGAGTTTCATTCCGGACCAATCCCCATGGGCAAGCGGCCGTGCAAACACCACACTGAAAACAAACAGCGGCCGCGCCGCCTGTCAAATCCATAACGCGCGCCCACAGCCTGTCATCAATGACGAGTGGTTCGCTCAAAGATAAGCTCCCGCCGGCGACCGGGTTACCAGCGCTGTCTGATTGGCAGTCCGAGCTGGCTATTCGCTCGTGCAACGTTGCTGCGCCCATTAAATCAATCTCCCGCCACGCTTTCGGACATTTGGTCGAGGTGTCGATTCACCACCGCGTCCATTTCGTCTATCTTTTCCGCGAATTCTTTGCCCTCGGCGGCCGAGATCCAGCGCAGCTGCAGGCGTTCAGGATCAACGCCCTTGCGCCTGAGTTTGCGTCGCCAATGATTGAACCGTTTCAGGGTCAGCTTGTTAGCGTAGTTGTAATGACAATCGGAACCCGTCTCCGTCAAGCGGCAGCCGGTGATCAGTACGGCCCCTGCTCCCTTTTCAAAGGCCTGGGTGATGAAATCCTCTTCGAAGCGCGCTGAGCACATCGTGCGAATGATCCGGGCCGAGGGCGCGTACTGTCGTTTTTCGATACCGGCCAGATCCGCGCCGGCGTAAGAGCACCAATTACAGGTAAAGACCAGGCACTTCTCCTCAGGCCTATCGGCCAGGCTGGCCTCTATCTGGGCCAGGATCTGCGCCTTGGTGAAGTAGGGCATGTCGATCGCGTCGAAGTTACACTCGGCGGCGCAAGTCCCGCAGCCCATGCAGGCCGCTTCTAGAATGCGAACATGTCCTTCTTTGCCCACCGGGCCGATCTGCTCGACCGCCCCGTAAGGGCAAACCTTGACGCAGCGCATGCAGCCGATGCAAAGATCCAGGTCCACCTGCGCCGTTAGCGGTTCCTTCTCTATCACCCCTCGGGCGAGAAGCGCACCAGCCTTGGCCGCGGTCGCCAAAGCCTGGGCCATCGACTCGCGAACGTCCTTGGCGCCTTGCACGGTACCGGCCAGGTATATGCCCTGGGAGGCCGTTTCGGCCGGGCCAAGCTTGGGGTGCAATTCCATCAACGAACCATCCTCACTATGGGCCAGCTTTAGCTGATCGGCCAACCCATTGGCACCAGGCCGCAGACCGGCGACGAGTACGAGTAAGTCAGTCGGGATCTGCACCGGCGATCCGAGGAAATGATCGAGAAAAGTTACTTGGTGTTTCTCGTAACGGATGACCTCCTGCGGTGGAGCATCTATGTCGTAGCGAAAGAACCGTACGCCAGCCCGCATCGCCTCTTCATACAGTTCTTCCGCCTGGCGACTGTAGCTTCTGATGTCCTTGGCCACGACCCGGACGATCTTGCCTTGGCGCTGCAAGCGCAGAGCCTGGCTGATCATCGACGTGCAACAATAGCGGGAACAGCCCATGGCCGCCTGGCGAGAGCCAACGCAGCTGATGAAGGTAATGCGGTCGGCCTCGACGGACTCGGCCGCTAACCGGCTCTCAAGTTCCAGATTGGTGATGACCGTGGCGTCTGCGCCGTAATTGAATTCCGCCGGCTCATACGGGGAAGCGCCTGTGGCGACGATCACCGCGCCCACATCCATGGAACAGCCATCGCTAAGGTGGGTTTGGAAGTTGCCAACTACGCCAGAGATCTGCTCGACCGTCGTGGCCAGATGAACTGATGTACCAGACTCGGCCACGTCCATGGCTTTGGTCATGAGCATGCTGTGAGCCGGAAGATCGGCCGGAGCGACCATATCGATGTTCTCCAAGAGCCCGCCCAGATAGTTCTTCTTCTCAGCCAGGTGGGTCTCGATTCCCTGGCGGGCCAGTGCGGCGGCGGCTGTCATTCCGGCAATGCCGCCGCCCACCACGAGCGCCCGCTGCACCAGCGGCAGGCTGCTTATGTTGAGCGCTTCCAACCGCCGAGCTTTGGCTACCGCCATGGCCACCATGTCTTGCGCCTTCTGGGTGGCCGCGACTTTGCTTTGCTTGTGAACCCAGGAGTCCATGTTGCGGATATTGGCCATCTCGAGCAAAAATGGATTGAGGCCGGCCCGTACCAGAACGCCCCGGAATATCGATTCGTGTGTCTTCGGCGAGCAGGCGGCCACGACGACACGATTGATGCCTTCCTGCTTGATGGCCTGTTCGATCTCGTGTTGCGTATTCCCGGCGCAGGAAAACAGCTGGCGGTCGGCAAAGACGACGCCAGGCAGCTTCCTGGAAAATTGCACGACCTTTTCCACGTCGACGACGCCGGCGATATTGCTGCCGCAGTGACAGACAAAAACGCCTACTCTTGGCTCTTGATTTGCCGAAAGGGGTGGGATATGCGGCGGTTCGGGAAAAGCCCGGGACGTAAGATGGCCCATCGCCAGCGCGGCCGCTCCACTGCCCTCGGCCACGCTGTCCGGGATATCTTTGGGACCCGAAACGCAGCCGGCGGCAAAGACACCTGGCCTGGTGGTCATCACCAACCCACCTCTTTCCTCGCTGGAGCGGATGAATCCGTCGCCGTCCAGTTCCAACTCGAGACTCGAAGCCAACTCGGCCAGGCCGTCGGCCGGCGTTACCGCGTTGGCCAAAACCACCATATCAAAGGCTTCGACGCATAAGCTGGCCGAGTCGTCGCGCTCGTAAGTCACCTGGATGCGCTCGACGTTGGACTGGATCTGGGCCGGCCGGCCGCGAATGAAGCTGGCTCCGGACTCCTGGGTGCGTTGCCAAAATCCGTCGAAGCCCTTGCCATATGCCCGCACATCCATATACAGGACCGTCACGTCGCGTATGCCGTGATCCAAGGCCTGGTAAGCGTGCTTGATCGAATACATACAGCAGAAGCGCGAACAGTAGCGCTGGAAACGCCGATCCCGCGATCCGACGCACATTACGATCAGCAGGCGCTCAGGATGTTGACCATCGGACGGTCGCAAGATTTCGCCGCCGGTCGGGCCGGCCGAGTTGATCAATCTTTCGAATTCCAAGGCGGTCAAGATATCTGGATGGCTGCCATAGCCGTACTCGCGCATGGTCCGAGGATCGAACATGTCGTAGCCAGTGGCGACGATGATCGATCCAACGCGACGCTCCACTAGTGAGTCGGCCGGCATGCACAAATCAATCGCCCCTGGTGGGCAAACCTCCACGCAGCGGCTACAAGGCAGATAATTTGGCGGCTCGTTGAGGCAATCCGCCATATTGATTCGGTAGGCGCCCGGCGTGGATTGGGGAATCGGGGTGAAAACCGCTTTTCGATAGGCCATTCCGGCGTCGAATTCATTGGGCAAGACCACGGGACACGCCTCTACGCAATCCGCGCAGCGGGTGCAAGCATCCGTGACGTACCGTGCCCGCTGCCGGATGAGAACCTGGAATTCGCCCGGGCCACCTGTCACGGACTCCACTTCGGCCAGGGACAACACCTCGATATTGGGATGCAGATCCACCTCCGACATCTTTGGCGCTTCTATGCAGATCGAACAGTCCAGCGTTGGGAAGTTCTTGTCTAGCACGGCCATCACCCCGCCGATGGTCGCTTCGCGCTCCACGAGAGTAACAAGTGCGCCGGCATCGGCCAGGTCCAATGACGCCTGAATGCCGGCAATGCCGCCGCCGATCACCAGCACCCGTTCGCTCATCGCGCCAATTCCTTTCGGTCAGCATACTCGTAGCCGGCCGCAAATGCCCGCAGGTTCAGTTCTAGAGTGGCCGGCTTGACCGCGCTCGTAATCGCCTCTTCGATAGCCCGTTGGGTTACGAATTGTGTCACGGCGGTGAAATATCCCAGCATCACCATATTGGCCACGATTCGGTGCCCTAAATCGTCGGCCATCCGCGTCGCCGGAACAGCCCAATGCCACTGATCCGGCCGGTAGTTGACCAAATCCCCGTCAATGAGAATCAAACCACCCGCCCTAACATCAGGACGGAAACGGGCATATGCTTCTTGCGAGAAGGCTATTAGCACATCGGGACGCTGGATGAAAGGATAGGCGATTTCGGCGTCGGAAACGACGACGTTGGCGCTAGACGCGCCTCCCCGCGCCTCCGGTCCATAAGACTGCGTCATGACCGCCTCCAGGCCATCGTAGAGGGCGAAGGCCTTGCCCAAGATGTAGCCGGCCAGGCCGATGCCTTGTCCGCCAAATCCGGCAAAACGTATCTCCTTTCTCACGGCATGTCCCTCCGTGGCCGCCAGACAGTTGCTAGCGGGGTCCTCGCCGTAATCGTTACAATCCGCAGCAGTTTCATCGCTGATTTGTCCCCTCCACGCGAACCGGCTCGTAAGCCGGCTGATCACGATCGACGAAATTGCCGATGTAGATCGGCCGTTCCTGGCGCAGGTCGATGCCCGTCTCCTCGGCCGGCATATTCTCGGGCGCCGGCCGGCACCGCCGGCGATAGAGGTCCATTTCCTCCAAACCGTCCTTTATTCGATTGGATTTACCAAAACCAATCGGGCAAGGCGATAAGACTTCCAGGAAGGTGAAGCCCTTCTTGCCAAAGGTTCGCAAAATATCCTTTTTGAGATGCCGGGCGTGCAGCGCAGTCCAGCGCGATACGTAGTTGGCCCCGGCCGCGGCCAGTAAATAAGGCAAATTGAAGGGCAATTCGGGATTGCCATAGGGCGCTGTCGTCGCCCGAGCGCCCACCGGCGTCGTCGGCCCGGCCTGGCCCCCGGTCATGCCATAGTTGAAGTTGTTGACGCAAATGACCTTGAGGTCGATATTGCGCCGGGCAGCGTGGATCAGATGATTGCCGCCTATGGCCGCCAGGTCGCCATCGCCGCTGAATACCGTCACCGCCAGGGAGCGATTGGCCAGCTTTAGGCCGGAGGCAAAGGGTATCGCCCGGCCGTGAGTGGTATGATATGAATCGATATTCATGTAGCCGGCGACGCGTCCAGAACAGCCAATGCCTGAGACGACCACGTGGCGCTCCAAGGGAACGCCAGACTCCAGGATCGCCTGGGCGTAGCAGCGCATGACTATGCCAATACCACAACCGGCGCACCAGATGTGTGGCATCCGGTCAGCGCGTATGACGGCGTCAAGGGGGTGCTTTTCAGCTTCTGCCAGGCCGCGCAAGGGCCACCTCCTTGATCTTGTCCAGGATCGGTTCTGGGGCGATCATGGCCCCGCCAGCATGGAAAACCCCGGTTACCGGCCGATGCAGCAGGCGCTCAACCTCGAGGGCGACCTGGCCCAGATTCATCTCGGTGACGACAAACGACGTCGAATCCTTGGCGATCTCTTGCAGAGCTTCTTCAGGGAACGGCCACAGGGAGATCGGCCGGAATAGGCCAGCGGCGATGCCCTGGCTGCGCGCCTCGCGCACCGCCCGCCTGGCCGAACGCGCTGTGCAACCATAGGCGATGACGATGACTTGGGCATCCTCCAGATGATAGCCTTCATAGCGAACGATGTCATTGGCGTTGCAGCGGATTTTGTCTACCAGCCTCGTCACCAGCCGCTGATGAGCCTCGGCCGTCATGACTGGATAACCCCGCTCGTCGTGGGTCAACCCTGTGAAATGGACCCGCCGCCCTTCGCCCGCATGAGCCATAGGCGGCATCAGGTCCTGTTCTCGATTCTGACCTTTCTTCGATCGACCATTCGGCGACTTCTCTAGCCTTTTGCGCGGCAAGAACGGGATCTCGGCCGCTGGCGGAATGACGACCCGTTCGACCATGTGACCGATGACCTCGTCGGCCATTACCAGCACCGGTACCCGGTAGCGATCGGCCATGTTGAAAGACAGCACCGTCAAATCATATATCTCTTGCGGTGACCACGGGCAATAAGCGATGATTTGGTAGTCGCCATGAGAGCCCCAGCGCGCCTGCATGATATCAGATTGGCCGGCCATCGTCGGCAGGCCGGTGGAAGGCGATCCACGCTGGATGTCGACCAGCACACAAGGAACTTCCATCATTACCGCCAGGCCCAGGTTCTCGAGCATCAAGCTCAATCCTGGACCCGACGTAGCGGTCATGACCCTGGCGCCGGCGGCCGACGCGCCGATAATGGTCGCGATGCTGGCCAATTCATCTTCCATTTGAATAAATGTGCCGCCAACTTCAGGTAGCCTCTGGGCCAGCCTCTCGGCGATTTCGGTCGACGGCGTGATCGGATAACCGGCGAAGAAGGTACAGCCTGCGGCCAGCGCGCCTTCGGCGCAGGCATGATCGCCGTGCATGAAATGTTGACCGCTGAGGACGGGATCGCGGCTCATGCGCTCGCCTCCGCGCTATAGATGGCAAACTCGGGACATACCAGGGAGCAAAACTGGCAATGCACGCAGGTCTCTTCCCTATCGGCCGCGATCGCCGGAAGGTAATATCCTTTACCGTTCGCTCGATCTGAGAGAGCCAGGACCTGGAGAGGGCAAAACTCGATGCAGATGCCGCAACTCTTGCACCGCTCCGGGATGAGGAAAAGCCGGCCGTGAGGCATGCGAGCCTGATCGCGGTTGAGCGGCTCCCGGCCATGATGTTTCATCATTGTCCCCTAATGCCTACCTGGCCCAAGACCTGGTCGCCTGCGAGCGCGCCTTCTCCTGTGCGACTCTCTCTTGGCGCGCTAACTGGCGGTCGACAATTGGCTTATTGCAGCACCCTTTCCGCCAACATCAGTCTGCCAGATTTCGACGGCTAAGTGTAGTGATAACTGGCAGGAAATAAGCTGACGAAAGTCATATGATCGCGACCCTTTGAATGCCGGTTTCATGCGGATCGCCGGACGCCCCCTTCAAAAACGCATCATTATGGGACCGCCGCACTGGCGGCTGCCGGCGCCTCGAATGCCAGCACCGTCATCGTGCCATAGATGAAAGCCACAATGCCGATGATGATGGCCGCCCCGGCCAGCGCCCTTCTGTACCTGTCAAAACGCTCGACATCAGTAAGGACCATGTAGGCCCCTAACAACGCGTGAATCAGCACGAAGAATAAAAAGGCGATGTCAATCGCCTTCCACAACGGCTGATCCATTCGCTCGACGATCCGGCCGAAATCGATGTGAAATGGCGGGTAATGCACGACGATCATATGAATCGTGAGAAAGATCAGCAGCGCGATGGCGCTGTAACGTTGCATTAGAAAGATCCTCATGGGCGTTCTCCTCGTGGAGTTGCAGTTAGCTTTGGGCGGTTAGCCGCTAGATCATCGGTAGTAGTTCTCGAAGGGCGTCGTCGCCTATCCTTCTAGCGCAAAGAGTAGGATGGGAATGCCGCCGGCGATGACCAGAAGAGCCGATATCGCGAAGATCGCGTAGAACAGGCTCTTGCGATACTCGGTCACGTCAAAGTAGTGAACGATCAGCAGTCGAATCCCGTCAAATGCATGATAGACGACGGCCGCCAACAAGGCGATTTCGGCGAACTTGAAGAATGTCGACTGGACTACATTGAGCCGGGCGTCAAACGCTTCCGGTCCGCTGTTGGCCGATCCGATGACCCACATATGGGTGAACAGGTAGAGGACCAGCGCGATGCCAGTGAATCGTCGCAGGACAAAGCTGATGAAACCGGTGCTTTTGTACATCTATTCTCACTCCTTAACTGGTGCCAACGGGTTCCTGTAGGGTCGTCTGTCGGGCGACGCGGGCGCGATCGTAGGCTCGCCTTTTATGGGCCAGCTTGCGCAGCGTCTCAATGGCCTCGGTCGGGTTGAGCCCCTTGGGACAGGCATCAATGCAGTTAAAAATCGTATGGCAACGGAAGACGCCGTCGCCGCCGGCTATGTCCGCCAGCCGCTCGGCCGGCGCCGCATCCCGCGGATCCAACACGCGCAAGAATGCTTTCAACAACGCGTGCG
>CP070688.1:1958261-1960810 GCA_020353135.1 Chloroflexota bacterium | reverse complement strand
CCGGCAGGCACTCGGCCAACTGGTGTCCCTTGGCGACCAGCATTACCAGGGCGATTACTTGACCTGGATCGCCATGGTTCTGGTCGGCCAACATGACGATACCTTGCTGGAAAAACCGACCGAATTCTTCAGCAAGGTAGCGGAAGAAACGATCTTCGCCAGCATCCGGGCCACTCTGCGCCGGCTGGGCATCGTCTTTGATATGTACTACAACGAGGTCGACCTTTACACGACCGGCCGGGTCCAGGAAGCGTTGCAGGCGCTCAAAGAAAATGGCTACGCCTATGAGCAAGAAGGCGCCTGGTGGTTCAAGTCGTCCGCTTTAGGCGATGAAAAGGACCGTGTGCTGGTTAAGTCGAGCGGCGAGCCCACTTATCGCATGACCGACATCGCCTACCACAAGCACAAGGCCGAGCGTGGCTTTGATCTGGTGGTTGACATCTTCGGCGCCGACCACCATGCGACGGCGCCTACGGTGATGATGGGCGTCAGGGCCCTCGGTTACGATCCCGACTTCGTCCACGTCCTGCTGCACCAATTCGTGACCTTGATTCGCGATGGCCAGCGGGTGCGCATGGGTACCCGTCTCGGCCACTTCGTCACCCTGGACGAACTGATGGACGAGGTTGGCCCGGATGCGGTTCGTTATTTCATGCTTTCCAGGTCGGGCAACAGCACCATCGATTTTGACATGGACCTGGCCGTTGAGCAGTCCGATAAGAACCCGGTTTACTATATCCAGAATGCTCACGTGCGCTGCGCCGGCATCTTCCGTAAGTGGGTCGAAGCGGGGCTGTCGGAAGACGCCGATGACGGCGCCGATCTGAGTCTGCTGGCTCATGACAATGAACTTGCCTTCTTGCGCAAGGCGCTGGAACTGACTGAAACGCTGGAATTGATGGTCGACCACTATGAGCCGCATCATATCGCCTTCTATGCCTACGAATTAGCGGCCGCCTTCCATCCAACCTATGAGACTTGCCGCGTATTGCACAGTGAAGTGCCCGAACCCCTTCGCCTGTCCCGCCTCAGATTCTATCGAGCGGCCAAGCTATTACTTGCCCGGGTGCTGGACCTGATGGGCATGAGTGCCCCCGAAGTAATGTGACAATTATCTGTTTATATGTTTGGCGCTGCCACGAACAGAGGTAAATGAGCTCTGCCAGCCCATAAATTGGAGGTTTATGCATGGGATTGAAGAATGACGCCTGGATCCGTCGAATGGCCCACGAGCAGCGGATGATAGAGCCCTTTGTGGACAATCAGGTCCGTAAAGACGTGATTTCTTATGGCCTTTCCTCTTACGGTTATGACATTCGTGTCACGGACGAATTCAAGATCTTCACCAACGTCCATTCGGCCATCGTCGATCCAAAAAATTTTGAGCCCACGTCCTTTTTCGATTATCAAGGAGACATTTGCGTCATTCCGCCCAATTCCTTTGTGTTGGCCAGGACCGTTGAGTACTTCCGCATCCCGCGCGGGGTGCTGACGATGTGCCTCGGCAAGAGCACCTATGCCCGCTGTGGATTGATCGTCAACGTAACGCCTTTTGAGCCCGAGTGGGAAGGCTATGTCACTTTGGAGATCTCTAACACGACGCCGCTCCCGGCCCGCATCTATGCCCATGAAGGCATCGCCCAGGTGATCTTCTTCGAGGCCGACGAAGTTTGCGAAATCTCCTATGCCGACCGAAAGGGCAAGTACCAGGCCCAGAAACAAATCGTCCTGCCGCGCATCTGATGGCTCAATTCGCTAGCCTGAAACCTTGTCGATGAGTCGGCCCAATACTGGCTTGGTGTGGATGGAGCCGAGCGCGAATTCGCCGAGGGGCTGATGCAGAACGACTCCACCCTGGCCCAGTCAGAACTCGATCCTCTTGAGCAAAACATCGATGTCTTGCGTGCGGATCTTGTCGGCCTGTTTGAGGTGACGAGCGCCACTCCGCAACCGAGAGTTCCTGGCCTCGCCTTCAGCGGTCGGTTTTTGCAGGACGTCGATTCCTGCTACGACGAGATTCACGATCGCTTCCAGAGCCACGGCTTCACACCCCTGATGCGGCGCGAAAAGGGCCAGGATCATATCCTGGCTGTCGAAGGCATCGTCGACCGGCCGAAAACGGGCAACCCGCTGGTCAACATCCTGCTGCTTGTGGTCACCGTTTTCACCACCTTGTCGGCCGGCGCCTCGATGGCCGGTTATAGTGTCATAGACTCGTTGCAGTTGGGCTCGCCGCTGGCCGTGCTCCAGGCGCTGTTGGCCGGAGCGCCCTTTGCCATCACCCTCATGGGCATACTGGGCGTCCACGAATTGGGTCACTATGCCGCGGCCAGGTTGCACGGCGTGCGGGCCACGCTACCCTATTTCATCCCTATACCGTTCGCATTGGGCACGCTGGGTGCCTTCATAGCCATCAGGTCGCCGATGAGGGACCGCCGGGTCCTGTTTGATATAGGCCTGGCCGGCCCGTACGCGGGATTACTGGCCGCTTTACCCCTGCTTCTCCTGGGACTGTTGCTGTCGTCCACAGACTACGTCCCCCTAACTTT
>CP070688.1:1954037-1958161 GCA_020353135.1 Chloroflexota bacterium | reverse complement strand
TTACCCGGGCCCAGCTGCTGGACCGGCTGCACGGGGTGGCTTACGCGGGCTACGATCGCAGCATCGACGCCCATATCAAGAACCTGCGCCGCAAGTTAGAGCCCGATCCGGCCGAGCCGCGTTACATCCTGACCGTTTATGGCATCGGCTACAAGTTCGCCGACGAGGAGGGGGTATGACGCTCGACAAGCGGCGGCGCCACAAGGGTTGGGAGAGCTTTGGCGGTTCGCGCCACAACTGGCGCTACAAAGGCGGCCCGGGCCATCGCCCTGACTGGAATCGCCGGAGCGGCTGCCTCTTTGCCCGCTTCGTTTTCTTCGTTGGCTTCATCATCCTGCTATTTTTGGGCGGGCTGGCGGCGGCCGCATTCTTGTTGACCCGCTTGTTTGGCGGCGACGGGCAGATGGCCGTCCTGGTTTGGATCGTGGGCTGCGGCCTGGCCCTGGCTTTGCCCTTGACGGCCCTGGCCCTGTCCGTGCGCGCTTTCCGGCGCTATGCCACGCCCCTGGCCGGGGTGATGGAGGCGGCCGACGCGGTGGCCGAGGGCGACTTCAGCGTGCGCCTGGCCGAGGAAGGGCCGGGCGACATGCGGCAATTGGCCCGCTCCTTCAACCGCATGACCCAGGAGCTGGATCGGGCCGAGCAGCAGCGCCGCAATCTCACGGCCGACGTGGCCCACGAATTGCGCACGCCGCTGCATATCATCCAGGGCAATCTAGAAGGTTTGTTGGACGGCGTTTACCAGCCTACGGATGACCGTGTCGAGGCTACGCTAGAAGAAACACGGTTGTTATCTCGCCTGGTCGAGGATCTCCAGACGTTGTCGCTGGCCGAAGCCGGCCAATTGGAATTGGTGCGCGAACCGGTGGATGTGACCGAATTGCTGGCCGACATGCAGACTAGTTTCAGCGGCCAGGCCGAGGCGGCCGGGGTGGTTCTGGAGCTGGCCGTCGAAGGCGATCACAAGGCGTTGAATGTCTGGGCCGACTACGGCCGGCTGGACCAGGTGCTGGGCAATTTGCTGGCTAACGCGCTGCGTTATACGCCGGCCGGGGGAACCATCACCATGAGCGCGGCGCCTATCCAGGAAGGGGTGCGGATTCAAGTAGCCGATAGCGGCAATGGCATTCCGGCCGAGGATCTACCCTATATCTTCGACCGTTTCTGGCGCGGCGATCCATCGCGGCCGCACGGCGGCTCGACCGGCCTGGGGCTGGCCATCGCCCAACAATTGGTACTAGCCCACGACGGCCGGATCGCGGTAACCAGCGAGGTGGGGCGGGGGACGACCTTCACGATCGAGTTGCCGGCCGACGTGCGGAGTTATTAGGCAAAGCCCTACTGTATCATCTCGGCTAAGGGGCAGCGGCCGGAAAGGCGGGGCCCGGAAACTCGTCGAGAGTCACTATTTCCGGCTACTCCTGCTCCGCTCTCTGCCAATGGTATTCAAAGAATCGCTCAAATTCCGAAATGGCCTTGGGATCGGCCACGCCCAAACTGTATTCGGCCAACCCCTGCCCTTTGCCGTAAGCGCTCCAATGGAAGTTATGGCTGCCGACGATGAGGAACTGATCGTCAATCAATGTTTTCTTGGCATGAACAGGACCGGGAAAAGGACGAATCTCAATCCGGTCGCTCAGGCCGCGGTCGCTGACTTCGTTCCGCAGCACATCGAGGGCCAGAGCGTTTTCTATTCCCTTAATTGGCTCCAGATCGATCAGGAGTCGCACATGCGCTTCATTATCCTCAACAGCATTAAGGATGCCTTGCATGTAGGGCATGGCTTGCGCGGCCGAACAGACCTCTAATAGATAATTCAAGATGCACACTGAGGGAAGCGTGAACATCGTGTGCATAATATCAACGCGCTCATCGGCCGCTGCAATGGCCGCGGCCGCCTGCTGATCTGCTTCGTCATACGCTTCCGTTCGCAGGAAAGAAAAGGCCATGGACTCCCCGCCGGGCAGATAATATCGTTTCACCTCTGGCACATGATCGACTATAGCCTTGCCGTCGCGACAGGTACGCCACCAGAGTTGGTCAGGACCAGGCGGGGAGAAGTCGGAGCAATGGCGTTGTGTGGCGCCTGCCCACAGCTCGTCAAAGGCCAGCCGGCCGTCTTGAGCAACTGGACCCGTGACCTGAATGGCGGCGTCGGCCGTCCCCTTACCGAGGCCCGAGCTGTGATCGGGCGCGAAGTGATGGTATTCCATGTTGAATCCGGCGGCGACCAAAGTCTTGCCGTCGATGATGGTCATCTTGGCGTGGCTGTGAGGCCAGGCGCCCGCATAGTTGGCGACTTCCAGCCGCCAGCCGAGTTCATCATTGGTCATTTCCGGCACGCCAGCGTCACGCAAATCGGACAAGACGCGCCATAACATCGCGTTCAATTCCAATTCACCCAACGGCGGCCGGTTACCCAACAAGATACGGACGGTCAGTCCCCGTGGATATCGGGACGGGTCTCTCTTTAGTTGTTCGTAAAGATCGGCCACAGCGTCGGCCACAACACTGCCGGGACTGTCGTCGTTAACGTCTTTGCTGTATTCCATCGTCGAGGTAAGAACCTCGTATTCGGCCGACCGGATCAGCTCGGCGAGCCCGTCATAGCCGCCATTTTGCGTCGGGGTCCGGTCGCTGAAAGCCGGATCAGGACCTGGCGTATACAGCAGCCGGTCGTATCGATTTTGGCAATAAGGGACAGTATCGCCAGCAGGCTGATATTGGGTTTGCCGGGCCAGCGCCAGCGCACCCTGGGCAACGGGCGGCAGGGTGGAGTCGTCGCAATCATATTGCATTTGCCAGGCATAGTTGAGACCGGACTGATCGGGGCTGTCCTGGTACCAGACTTGATGCAGAGTTCCCATGCCGCTGGCCATGCTCGGTTGGACGGCCTGGTCAGGACGGGCCACGATGGCCGGTTCAGTCCAGCCATCTACTGTCTGGATAACCTCATAAACGTATGGTCCTTTGGCGGTTATCCCTGTCGTTTGAATTACTTCATCGGACATCCAGGTGATGTGCAGGAGCCCATCACTATCCAGCGCCAGTTCCGGCCGGTTGTGGCAAGGTAGTGCGGCGACGGTCTCGGCCCGATCGGCAAACCAATAGGTCGCGAAGCCATCGTCGCCGCACCAGGCGATGTGGGCCTGCCCGCTTTCGTCTACCAGCACTTGTGGAGAGTGACCATTGCCAATCGACCGGGGGCTGCT
Source organism: Chloroflexota bacterium (assembly GCA_020353135.1). The sequence goes on along the minus strand of CP070688.1, from coordinate 1,954,949 downwards.
TGCTCACGCGCCGCCATCATAACTGATGGTAAGAATTTCGCCGCCGGGTTGATCGGAGGCATAAACGAGGGTGAATTGGTTCTCTGGCCCGCCGGCCAACTTCAACTGCGCGGCCGGGCTTGCTTCGCCGGGGAGCACACAACCACTGTCGACGGTGTCCGACGGCAGCGCGGCCGGATTGGCAGCATAACGCAACAGGCCATCGGGCCCATGCCAGACCATCATGAGTTGATTGTCCTGGCTAGTCGCCACGGCCGGCGGTTGATCCGAAACGTCCAAAGCAGTTGCCGGCGTCCCCTCGCAGGCGGCAACCAACCCCTCGGAGATCTTTGCTGGCTCAGTACATTCGTTGTCTTGGCAGCGACTATAAAAAACCCCAGGTCCGGCGCGCCAGGCGATGTGGGCAACGCCGTCCTCGTCCAGGGCGACTTGGGGTTGGGACTTCTGCCCGGCGCCCTGATCGACAGTTAAAGGAAGGCTCCATTCAGCGCCCTGAACGTCGGCATTCCAACGGCCGGGCCGGTACATGATGGTTGACGATTCGCCCGCATCTTGTTTCCAAACCAGGACAACGTGCTTGTCTCTAGCATCCACGGCCGCCTGGGCAGGCCCTCCGTCTGTGCTGCCGACAACGGCCGGGTCTGACCAGTGCGTGCCAACCGCGTCCGAGGCGAGCGTAGCCGACAGTTCGGCGCTTCGCGGCGTCAGGACGGCGCCCAACCGTGACAGGAAAGGACTCATCGCGCCCAACGCGAAAACCAGGAGAATTGCGACGATTCCCAGAGCGACCAAGGCGATAGGGCGCAACTTAAAAGGTTGGCGAGACGTAGGTGGTTCTGCGGCCATACGGCTATAAATCATGCCCAAAGCGCTGCCGCCCAAAAAGCCGAGAACAGCGATACCAAGTAAAAG
>CP070688.1:1946155-1953937 GCA_020353135.1 Chloroflexota bacterium | reverse complement strand
GCTCTCTGGCCAATATACGTTTGGTGGAGGAGCCGTTGGCCTAAATGCCCTTAACATTGCGCAGGCGAAAGTTGGCCATGGATTCGTCCAGGCCATTTTCCTCGGCAGCCTGTGCAATATGCTGGTCTGCCTGGCCGTCTGGCTGGTGTTTTCAGCACGGACGACGACCGACAAGATCCTGTCCATCATCTTTCCCATAGCCGCCTTCGTCGCCGCCGGCTTTGAGCACTCCGTCGCCAACATGTACTTCATTCCGATGGGACTGGCCATCAAGCAGGTCGCCGGGGAGGCCTTCTGGAACAGCATCGGGAGCTCGGCCGCCGATTACGCGACCCTGACCTGGGGCAATTTCCTGATGTCCAACTTGCTCCCGGTCACGATCGGCAACATCATCGGCGGCGCCGTCGGCGTTGGCGTCGTCTATTACGTCATCTATTTACGGCCCAAGGCGAGCCCGGCCGCGCCCGCGCATGCGGCTGACGACGTTGGGACAACCTAGAATTGAGCTCTTGAATTTCGTGAATGTGTTGCCTGCCTTTTCGGAACGCTTCGCGTCGGAGACTATGAGTTGCTCGTTTCCCTTTGTGGTCCGAATCGGCCCATGGCTTCCCTGATAGCCTGCTGCGTGCCCATCGCCTGCCCCTCGCTCCACGATGCGCCGAACGTCTGCCCTTCCAGTTGCTTCTTTGTAAGCTGAATACAGGCCTCGTACTCTTCTTGGTCGGCCTGGCCCATCCTGCTGCCGATCTCTTCTCTTACCCGCTCGGCGACCGCGAATAATCGCGCCGCCGTCTCGGGTCGCCCCAGCATGGCTGCCAGGCCCGCGATGGCGCCCAGGCAATTGACGATACCCTGCTGGTTCGCCTGCTCCACGGAAAGTCGCAAGCTTTCCTGGAACATCTGGAGAGCGCGCTCATGGTCGCCTTCGCTCCGCCGCAGTAGACCCATGATCTCGAGCGAATAGGCCAGGCTCCACTGAATGTCAAAGGTGCGCGAGAGCGACAGGCTTTCTTCCAAATACGCTTGGGCGCCGGCATGATCGTCGAGCCGGTATGCCGTTCTGGCCAGGCCTACCAGCGTATGGGCGATATTTCGCCTGTCGTCGACTTCCCGGAACAACGACAGAGCCTCCTGGAACCAGCGCTCGGCTTCCGCCAGCCGGGCCTGGGCGTGGGCGCTAAGACCCTTGACCACTTCGCAGAGCGCGGCTTCGAATCGAGCTTCCAGTTGCCGGGCAAGATCGAGACTCTCCTCTGCCAGCTGGTCAGCCCGATCAAAATCCCCTTCGTACACGGCCACCAGGGCGCTTATTCGCTGTGCCACCACCACGCCTCGCCGAATGCCCAACTCCTTGAAGGAAACCAGGCTTTGGTCCGCCAGTTCTCGCGCCCGTCGACAATCTCCTTGAAAAAGCACCGTCGTCGCCAGCCGTATGGACGCGCGCGCAATGCCGCGCCGGTCGCCCAATTCCTTCTTCAGCGCCAGGCTTTCGTCGTAATAGGCGACGGACTGTCTGAAATCACCCCGGTCTTTGGCCACGTTACCCAGATTCATTAGGCTTTCGGAAATGCCCAGTTTGTTACTCACGTCCCGGTATTGTTGAACGGCCTCCTCGTGCAATGAAAGGGCGCGCTCATACTGGCACTGGCGAGTAGCCACAAACCCCAGGTTGTTCAAATCCACCCCGATTCGTAACCTGTCGCCCAACTCACGGTTCAAATCCAGGCTTTGCTCCAGCAGTTTCTCAGCCTCGTCATAACGGCCGCGTTCGCGGGCGATGACGCCCAGGTGCGCCAGCGATGCCGCCACGCCCTCCTTGTCGCCGATCTCCCGTTGCAAGGCCAGGCTCTCCTCATGGAGAGTTATAGCCAGCTCGTAATTTCCATGATACTGTTCGATTTCTCCTAGAGCGTCGAGCTGGCGGGCTATCTGCAAATTGAAATCCGGTCCCAATTGGCGAAACAGGGCCAGGCTCTCTTCGTGATGCGCTTTCGCCTCCTCATAGTCGCCCTGCTGTCGGGCCAGGATGCCCGCTCCACGCAGACCGTTTGCCCGGACGTAAGTAGACGCCTCGGGGTTCTCCTTCAGAGCTCGCGTTATCCACCACCGGCCCTCATTGATGTAGCCCCGAACTTCCCAAAATCGCCACAAGGACCCGGCCATTCGCAAGAACGCTTCCCCGGTCGGGTCGTCTTCCGCCAATCGCGCCAGGGCCTTTCGCAGATTGTCATGCTCGATTTCCAGCCGATCTAAATAGTAGCCTTGCTCCTTTCCCCAACATTTGCGGTAAGACTCGCGCGCCAGTCGCAAATAATATTGGCTATGCTTGGCTCGATATTCGTCAACTTCTTCGGCTTTTTCCAGACGATCGGCCGCATATTGTCGAATCGTCTCCAGAAATTGGTAACGGATGCCGTCCCTGTGCAGCTCGGTCACGACCAGGGATTTGTCGACCAATTGGGCCAGCAGGTCCAATACTTCGATCTCGTTTATCCCCCTGCCCGAGCATACCTCTTCGGCCGCCTCCAGTGACCAGCCGCCGGCGAAAATAGACAGCCGCCTCATCAATATCCGTTCCTGTTCGGGCAGCAGGTCATAACTCCAGTCGATCAGTGCCTGTAGTGTCTGCTGTCTGGGCTCGGACGTGCGATTCCCGACCAGGAGTCGAAAGCGGTCGTCGAGTCGTGCGGCCACGTCTTCCACCGACAACGCCTTCAAGCGGGCGGCCGCCAATTCGATGGCCAGCGGAATCCCGTCCAGGCACGCGCAAACCTGGGCTACCGCCGGCGCGTTCTGGTGGTTGATGCGAAAGCGGGGCTGGACAGCGCTCGCGCGCTCGACGAATAGATCGGTAGCTTCGTAGCGGTCAAGGGTCTCAGGCGTTACGGCTGCTTCTGGATCGGGTGAGGACAACGGAGGCAACGTCCAGATTATCTCGCCTTCTGTCCCCAACGGCTCGCGGCTGGTAGCAAGAATGCGCAATCCTGGCGCCGCGCGCAACAACGTCTGGGCAAATCGGGCGACATCTTCAATAAGATGCTCGCAATTGTCCAGAACGAGTAACAGGTTTCTTGACCGCAGATATTCGATCAGGGTCTGCATCCGGGTTTGCCTGTCTTCTTCCACAAGGGCAAAGGTGCGTACCGTCAATTGGGCGATCAGGGCCGGATTGCTCAACCGGGCCAGCTCGATCAGCCAGACGCCGTCTTCAAACCTGGGCTGCAATTCTGAAGCCACTCTGATGGCCAGGCGGGTCTTACCCACGCCGCCGGGGCCTGTTAAGGTAACCAGGTGGGTGTTCTCCCGTTCAAAAAGGTCGAATATAGTGGCGATTTGCTTCTGGCGGCCGACAAAACGATTCAGCTCATAAGGCAGATTGCTCGGCGGTCCGGCAGGTTTCTGAGCGGCGGATTCGGCCAGCAGCGATGCCAGGTCATCGGCCGCCAGCCCCCTTATTTCTTTGGCCGTCGCCAGGTGCTTGTAAGAAACGGCCTCGTCATCCTTGATTCTGTCCGGCAGGACAAGCCTGGGCTGTCGCTCACTAGAGGCGCTTTCGTTACTTATTTGCTGGCCAGGCGAAGGCCTGGGCTCGGGAGCATGCTCGCCTTGGCGGATGGCTTCCGCCAGCTCGGCCGTTTCGGTCGCCGGCTCCACGCCGAGTTCATCCGCCAGTAGCTGTGTAAATTGGCCGAGTTCGGTCAGGGCTTCGTTGCGCTCGCCGGCCGCCGACAGGGCCAGCATGAGCTGCCGGTAGGCCACTTCGTGCAAATCGTCAATAGCTATCTGCCGCCGGGCTGTGTTCTGTGCCAGTTGGTGATCCCCGAGGGCCAGCGCCTGCTCGCCGATCTGATACAGCGCATCAAGCGCCCGTCGTCGTAGATCGGCCCGAACCTGTCCCGCCCATAATTCGAATGTTTCGCTGTCCGGAACGTAAACATCCGCCAGGTAGTCACCCCGATAGAGGGCAACCGCCTCAGACAGAACCGTCATCTGCTCCTCTGGGGGCCTTCTCTCCGCTTCCCGCAGCGCTCGTTCGAACTCGGCCACGTCCAGGAGATAGCTGACGGCCGGATTCACTTGCACGCTCTGCCGGTCGCTGAGCAGCAGCGGTTCGCTTTGATCCGGCGTTATCTCCACCTCGGGCAGAGTTTGTCGCAGCCGGTAAAGGGTTTGGCGGAGATTGGTTTGCGCCGACTCGGGCAAGAGGTCCGGCCATAGCAGCATCATCAGGTTGCCACGCTGATGGCTGGCGCCCGGCCGATGAGTTTCTTCGACCAGCAAGTAGGCCAGAAGCGCTTGTGTCTTGGTCGTGGGGAAGTGCAGGTGCCGGTCGCCGTCGACCGTTGCTTCGAACGGACCAAGCAGATTGAAGGACAGACCGGACATGTCGATATTCTAGCATTGATTCGAGCGCTGTGCATTGGACGGCCACTTGGCCGCGGCCCGATTCTATCTAGGCCGTCAATGTGCCTTTCTGGTACCCCGATCGGATGCGATCGGACCCGATCGGACGCGATCAGAGGCGATCGGACCCGTCGGACGTGATCGTACGCGATCGGAAGCGATCGGACGCGATCGGACGCGATCGACACGAGAGGCAGCCACGGCCGTTTGAAAAGAGACCACACGCGACGCGGTGCACCACCATGAATGGAGTATTCTAATCGCTAATCGCTCAAAGCTAACGGCGATTTTCGGACGAGAAACCAGATCTGTACTTGTCACGGAACAAGGCGCGTTTGTAACGCTGAAATCACGTTCTTGTGACGGAAGCATGGCAGGATGTTATCAAATACTTTTACCGTTCAATCCGGAGTCCATTATCAGCTTTGGTTATGAGCAGAAAGAAATCATTAATGAAAAAGGGAATCCGTCAAAGCAGTGGGCTTCATAATAGGCTTCTTTAAGGGGAGAGAAAGACAATGAGTTGTGGAGCTTTGGGCAAAGTGTACAAACGTGGCGATGCTATCGTTCAACAGGGAGACACTGGCAGTTGCATGTACGTGATTCAGGATGGTGAAGTGGAAGTGGTTCGCACGTATAATGGCAGCAGCGTTCGTCTGGCAGTTCTCGGTCCGGGAGACATCTTCGGCGAATTGTCATTGTTTGGAAATGGTGCGCGATCGGCGACCGTTCGCGCCTTGGGTGACGTTCGCATCATCACTGTGGACAGGCACATCTTTCTGCGCAGGGTCCAGGAAGATCTCACGCTCGCCTTCCGAATCTTTCAGACCATGGCTGCCCGGCTCAACCAAATGAATGCCGAGCTGGCGGTCTTGAAATGCCCAGCATAAGCTGGCTCCTTTGATCGCAGACCATATCGGTTGACGATTGCCTGGGTTAGATTCGTTTTTGAAGGGCGGACCTGCTATCATTTGGCTTGATCTACCATCGGTCTGCGACTCAAAGGGAAGGATGTCTTGGTTAGGCAGGATCGTGGGAGTATCGAATCTGGAGACCTGTCCGCTTACGTGAATTACTCTTACCGGCCGTTTCGTCGTCCGGTTACGATCCAAACCGCGGTTGCGCTTGATGTCGAGATCGTTTCAGCTGGGTGACAGCATCGGAACGCGCATTTTGATTGTGGACGCCAATCCGCAAAGTCGTTCATTGCGGGCTAGATCGCTCGATCTTCTGGGGTACAAAATTGACGAGGCGGCGTCTGATCGACAGGCTCGAGCGAAATTAGATCTTGAGCGCTACGACCTGATGTTGCTTAACCTGGATCTGAACCGCGAGGATGGCCATGAACTCATGTCAATAGCCCGGGAAATTCAGCCCGGACTATTGCTCATCGTCCTGACAGAGAACCCGACTCTAGATAGCGCCATCAAGGCGATTAAAGCTGGCGTCTCAGATTATCTACCCGAGCCGGCCAACATGCAGGACATCTTACGCTCCGTCGCTCAGACTCTGCAGAAACAGGCCGCTGAAAAGGGGATCGTCCTTAATTACCTCTCTCAGCTCATGGATGAGTTAGACAAATCTGAGAGCGCGACTGTCTCAACTGCCGTATCTGAAGCCAGCGCTGAGACCGCCGTCCTGGCGGCCGGAAGCCTGACGTTAGATTTGGCAAGCCGGCGTCTGGCTATCAAGGGCGATCCCAGTTATGAAGTTCAGTTGACCAGGGGCGGAGCAACTGTGCTGGCCGGTTTGATGGCCCATCCAAATAGGGTTCTTTCCTGCCGGAAGATAGCAAGCATCAGTTGGGGTTACGACGTTCCGGAAGATCAAGCCAGAAGCATCGTTCGACCCACCATCTATCGTCTACGTCGCCGGATCGAGACCAACCCAGGAAACCCAGAGATCATACGCACTGTTCGGGGGCGCGGCTATATGTTTACCCCTGAGTAGGAAGATTGGCGCTTCAGCTGCGGGGGACCACCACGTTAGCAACGAAGAACGTCCATACACAATCCCAAAACATCTTTGGACCGAATCTTTCTAAAGGTTTTCTAAAGAGAGCCCAAATAAGCGCTTAAAGACTTTTTTTGGAAAATTTCCCGCTCGTTTTGGCTATATAATGGCACTATCAGGTTCCAGTAGCCTGTTGGAGTGTTTGCGCCCTAGATAACAGGAGAATTGCCTTCCTCTAGTGAGCCCTGGAAGCTATTAGGTTAGCTGGTCTACAATTTGCGCTTGCGGAACTCCCACGATGCATGGTCGTGGTGCACGATATGCACCGCGATAGCGTAGAGTAGCTGCACATACTAGCTGATCATCGACAACGTAACTCGTTACCTTTCCTGGACCAGATGTGAGTTCCACGCGGTGCAGTTTTTTGCTGGCTCTTGCATTGGGTGGTGCCACAAGGGTGTGAGAAATGGAAGCTATCAAATATGGCCGTAGGAAATTGACGTTCGCCAAGGGCACGTGTCTGCACACGAGCACCTCTGTTACCGAACGCTCATTGGCTGGCGAAGATGAAGAAGCGTTCACCAGGCGACTTATGGAAATGTACGGCGCCAGGAAAGGAACGATCGAGATCGTGATAAAGGGTGGAAGGCCAGATTATGCCATCATCACGTTCAGCGTGTAACGAGAACCTTAATGCCGTTTGTTGGCTGACGTTGCGTCCGTGCGTGGGTAGTCAGCGGAGGTATTGATATTATGAGCCAATGGTATGCCGTGCACACGAAACCAAGAGTTGAACGACGGGTAGCTGTGGTCCTTCAGCAGCGCGGCCTTGAGACGTTCCTGCCGGAGACAACGGTTGTCACGGCAAGCAAAAAGCGAAAGAAAGCTCCATTCTTTCCCAGTTATCTGTTCATGCGGGTGGATCTGGCCACCGATAATCCTGCTATGTGGCAGTGGACCCCGGGGCTGCGCCATATCGTCGCTTATGGCGGTTGGCCAGCGCCGATCCCGGATGAGGTCATTAACCTCATCGAGGTCAAATTGGGCGAGCTAGAATCCAAGGGCTCCGAATTGTCACACCCCTTCGAGCCAGGCGATGTTGTTCGAATAAAGAATGGGCCATTCAGCGATATGTTAGGCATTTTTGATGGGCCGAGTACGCCCAGCGAACAAGTTCTTGTATTAATGGGTTCATTGAATAACTCTGTTAAGGTGCGGGTCCCCGTATCCGCTCTGGAGTTAGCCCAGGACGCGACCTACCTGACTGGCGCCAGGCGGCCCAGGCGAACTCGGGGTCGCGGCTGCCGTATCAGTTAATTGAGTTCCAAAGGCTCCCTGTCGTAGCCACTGCTCCGGGGAGACGTCATAAACTTTATCAAAGCCCGAGCGATTTGAATGCTCGGTTGGGGCGGAGCCTGCCACCAG
>CP070688.1:1942911-1946055 GCA_020353135.1 Chloroflexota bacterium | reverse complement strand
TCTCGATTGAAAGTCAGACTCTCTATGCCGTAGGAACAGTAACCGGTCCACCCAGCGAGCCAACGCGCCGGGATCATCCGCCAGAGTCCCACGCGGAGGATCCGGTCCTTCTTTTCCCGCTCGACGTCGACGCGCGGGCCTTGAATCTGGAGAAGGCGGTGTCCATTGACAGCGTCGAATTTGAGAGCCAACCCGATATCAAGAAGTTGCTGGGCGATCTTCAGGCCTATGTGCCGATTACCGAAGACGAGTTTGAGTTGCTGGCCGAGCTATTGACGGAAGCCAGCGAGGAAGAGGAAGAGGACGAACTGGACGAAGATACCGAGGAAGTGTTTGACGATTAATGAGCGATCAGAATCATAGCCCGCGACATATACTTGTGGCCGTCGCCTGGCCGTACGCCAGCGCTGACATACACCAGGGCAACGTGACCGGTTCCTATCTGCCGGCTGACATTTATGCCCGCTTTCATCGACTACGCGGCAATCACGTCTTGATGGTCTCTGGCTCGGACGGTCACGGCACGCCGGTGACTGTCAAGGCCGAGGCTGAGGGCAAGACGCCCCTCGAAGTATTCGATTACTACCATGGGCGCTTCCTGACCCTGTTCCAGCGCCTGGGATTGACTTACGATCTCTTTACCCACACCGACACCGAGAACCACCACCAGGTTACCCAGGACATTTTCCTGGCGTTGCTGGACAGCGAGTACATGTACCGTAAGGTTACGGCGCAGATGTATTCGCCAACCGCCAAGCGGTTCCTGCCCGATCGCTACATAGAAGGCACCTGCCCGGTATGTGGTTACCATCGAGCAAGAGGCGATCAGTGTGACAACTGCAACACCTTGTTTGAGAGCGCCAACGAACTGATCGAGCCGCACAGCAAGCTAGACGACAGCGCGTTGGAGTTGCGCGATACAGAGCATTACTATCTTGACCTGGCCGCCCTGGCTGACGATGGGCTTGCCGATTGGATTGTCGAGGACAAGGAGCATTGGCGGCCGCAAGTCATTAATTTCGCCCGCAATCTGATCTTGAACGAAGGATTGCATGGCCGGGCCATGACCCGGGACATGGACTGGGGCATCCCGGTGCCGGTGGAGGGTTGGGAAGGAAAGGTTATCTACGTCTGGTTTGAGGCGGTCATTGGCTACTTGTCGGCCTCGATTGAATGGGCCAAGAACCGGGGCCGGCCGGAGGACTGGAAAAAGTGGTGGTACGATCCAGACGCCCGCAGCTACTATTTCGTGGGCAAGGACAACATCCCGTTTCACGCCATCATCTGGCCGGCCGAGCTGCAGGGCGTTGAGCGACTGTACGAAGAGGACCAGCACAAGAAACTGAATCTACCTTACGATGTCCCGGCCAACGAATTCATGAACATGGAAGGCCAAAAGATTAGCGGCAGCAACAACTGGGGCGTGTGGATGTTGGACGCCCTGGACCGCCACGACCCGGACCCACTGCGTTACTACCTGACGGTGACGATGCCCGAAACCAGGGATAGCGATTGGACCTGGTCGGGTTACGTGGAGCGCAATAATACCGAATTGGTGGCCAACTGGGGTAACTTGGTGAACCGTGTGCTCAACATGACGCAGCGCTATTTCGACGGCCGGGTGCCTGAACCCGGGCCGTTGGCAGCCGACGACGAGGCGCTGCTGGCCGCCGTCGACGATGGTCTTGTGCAGATTGCCGAATTGTACGACGCTTGCAAGTTCCGGGCGGCCGTTCAGGAGACGCTGAGCCTGGCGACGCGGGTCAACCAGTACCTGGAAGAGACCGGTCCCTGGCGAACGATCAAGAACGATCGGCAGGCGGCCGGCCGGGCGCTTTACGTGGCCATCCAGGCCATCAGCGGCCTCAAGATCCTCTTCGCGCCAGTATTGCCTTTCACTGGCCAGCCAGTACACGAGATGCTCGGCGAAGAAGGCCAACTCTTTGGCGTCCAACAGGTAGGGACGTACCAGGAAAGCACTCGCGGCCATCTGGCCCTCACTTACGACGGCGATTCGGCCGTGGGCCGCTGGGAGCGCCGCCTGGCGCCGGCCGGTCGCCAATTGCCAAAACCTTCGCCGCTGTTCAAGAAGCTGGACCCCGAGATAGTCGAGGAAGAATTGGCCAGACTGGGGCAGTAGTCTCGGTCTGTGGATCGCTTTCCGCGAGCGGCCAGGCCGCTGGTCGAAGTCTTTGCTTGGCGAGAAGCGATATTGTTGGCGGAACGGTTTAGCCAGCGCTAATAGGCGGTAGCTCAAAGGCCAAAATCAGCTATCATGTGAATATGCGACGCCTGGCGCCTGTGGTCGTACTGTTGTTCGTTTATCTGGTTGTGGCCGGCCTTTACGCCATTTACACACCGGACTGGCAGGCGCCCGACGAGCCGGCTCACTACAACTACATTCGGCAACTGGCCGCCGGCCGGATGCCGGTAATCGAGCCCGGCGACTACGCCCAGATCTACCAAAGCGAAGTTATTTCCACGCGTTTTGATCCTCGCTATTCGGTCGTTCCCTTTTCGTATGAGGATTATCAACCGCCGCTCTATTATCTCCTGCAAACACCGGTCTTCCGGCTGACCGATGGCCGGCTGCAGGCGTTACGGCTGGTTTCTGTGCTTCTGGGCGCTGGCGTGGTCTTGTTGACGTATGTGGTCGCCAGGCGCCTTTTTCCAGGCCGAAACTGGCTGGCCTTGACCGCGGCCGCCTTCGTCGCCTTTTTGCCCCAGCATGTGGCTATGATGGCCGCCGTTAACAACGATAGCCTGGCCGAGCTCTTGATCGCGGCCATCGTGCTGGTTTTGGTCGCCATCGCCGCCGGCCGCCCAAGCGAGCAAGCGACAGGGGAAGGGGGCGTCGATTTCGGCTTACTGTTTCTGTTAGGCGTGCTGCTGGGCCTGGGTTTCCTTACCAAAGTCACCGTCTATATCCTGGCTCCGGTGGCGGCGGCCGTCCTGCTGTGGCGGTATTGGGGACGGTGGCGCGATCTGGCGCTGGCTGGGCTGCTGGCCTTTGGTATATCATTTCTAATCGGACTGGGCTGGTGGATCCGCAACCTGTCTGTCTACGGCGGCCTGGATGTCTTGGGCACGGTCGCTCACAATGCAGTGGTGGTTGGCCAGCCGAGGACGGCCGAGTGGATCGCC
>CP070688.1:1938345-1942811 GCA_020353135.1 Chloroflexota bacterium | reverse complement strand
TGCGCTACGGTCGGGAAGCGAGCGTGCCCACGCCGGTTAACGGTTTCATTTACGCCGCCCTGAAGCCAACCGAAATGAAGGACCGGGCCTGATCAGGCCCGGTCTTGATCGCGGTCAGGCTATCGAAGAGGTCTGAAACCCTCGCCCAGCGCCTGGTGGGCAGTGCCAACAGTTACGAAGGCATCCCCATCGGTCTCGACAATCACCTGGCGTAGAGCGTTCACTTGCGATCGGTAAACGGTGCACATCAACATCGAGTGAGACCGGCCGGTATACATGCCAGTGATCTCCCAGCGACTGACGCCGCGCTGCAGACCGTCGATGAGAGCCTCGCTGACAGCTTCCGGATGGTCGGTGATGATCGTCACCGTGCGAACGACGCTCGGCCCCTCAAGCGCGTAATCCGTAGCCAGACCGTTGAGGAACAGGGCTAAAAAGCCGTAAAGCACAATCTCCCAGCCAAAAACCAGTCCACCAGCCAGAATGATCAGCCCGTCAGTATACAAGAACACCTGGCTCATAGGTATGCCGCTCCTGCGCTGCAAAATGCGACTAATGATGCTCGTGCCGCCAAGGGTTCCACCGCTACGGTAAAGCAGGCCGCCACCGATACCGCCCAAGATGCCGCCGTAAATCGCGTTGAGCAGAATATCGCCGTTGATAGGGTAGCTATCCAGCCATTGAGGTAGACTATCGGTGAATACATTCACCGCAACCGAGAAGACAACGACCGCGATCATAGTCCGGCTCAGAAACCGCCAGCGCCCAAGCTGGTAGTAACCCAAAACGAGCAGAGGAATATTGAGCAACAGATATAGGGTGCCGATGTTCCAGCCGGTGAAATTGTTTATGATGATGCTGATGCCGCCGACGCCGCCGGCCGTGATGTTAAACGGCACCAGAAAGAGGCTATAAGCGAAGGCGGCGATCAGGGCGCCAGTCATCAGGATTATGAGGGTCGGCAATGCGCGCCAGGCTCGGCCAAGATCAGGTCGTTTCATGGACACACTCCTCGACAAGAGCGGAGAGGATCGATTGGAGATTGCCTAGGGGTGATGAATTAGGTCGGGGGTTGGGTGTCAGGGTCCGAAGCGATCGAGGACGGGCTCGTAGTGGCAGCGACAGCCCTGCGGATGCGAGCATCCTTCAAGCGGCAGAACGGGCGCCTCGTCGAACTCGTATGCGCCCTCATTGGCCAGGCAAACCGGACAACTATCACGGCTGGCCAATATTCGCACCTTGGTGGCCAATCCGCTGCGAATGCGTTCCAGGGTTTCTCGATGCTTGGCCGCAGCTTGTTCGACAGTTTCCGGGCTATCGTTCACCATAATCCTCCCTCAACAGAGTCATATGCCTGCCTTTTTGGCGTTTGACTAACTACCGGGCATTCTGCCGCGGTTGGCCGATCTTGCTGGCGTTCAACAAGATAGCAGACAATTTGCGGCCCCTGTGTAGCACGGAATGGCATCCCGCACTGGTCTGACTAACCGGGCTACAGGGCTGCGGGCCGACTCTCATATCTACGCCAGCCGATTGCCGCCGAATTCTACCTGACTACGGCTCATTCCACCAGAGCCTTACCTACCAAAGAGACGTCCTGATATAATGCGTCCGAGGAGGGTTACATGCTGGATGTTGAAGATCGCGCTAAGTTGACCGCCTTCGTGAAACAAAGCCCGCCTGGTGGGCCCTACTTGAAGCGGGCGCTAATCGTCTTGTCAGCCGATGACGGCGCGACTCAGGAGATGATCGCGGCCGAGTTGAACGTGCCCATCACGCGCGTGCGCCAGATGCTGCGAGCTTTTAACCGAGAGGGCATCATGCTATTCCCGGATTCGATCTGGTCGATGGTTTTCTACGCGGCCGACGAACCCATTATCGACATGGCGCGGAAGATCATCTTTTCCCTGACCGCAAAACTCGAAGCGTACGAACCTGAGCTGAAACGTGAAACGAGCGTGAAGGCCGTTCACGAGACGCGCAAGACAGTGCGGAGAATGCGCACCGCGTTAACGTTATTTGAATCTTATTTTGAAGATGGCTTGCTAAGGAAATATCGTAAGCGGTCCCGGAAATTCATGCGGGGCCTGGGACGATCCAGGGATGTCGCCGTTTTCCATCTGAAACTAGAAGATGTCGTTATGCAGGGCACAGCCACCGATGGCCTAACCGATGGGGAACGTGCGACATTGCAAGAATTGGCCCAGTACTGGCAAGGCCAACAAGCAAAGATCGACCACAAAGTGCGTCGGCGTCTGGCTAAAGGCAAATACCAACGCCTTCTTGACGATCTGGCCTCATTCGGATGCGGCCATTCCGGTAGACCGGCGCCGATGGATCCCTGGACGCCTCGTAAGGCCAGACATCTCGCACCGATCATGATCTACGATAAGCTGGCGAGTGTGCGGGCGCTGGGCGACCAGATCGAGGGTAGTTCGCTGGATCAACTGCATGCGCTGCGCATAAGCTGCAAGGAGTTGCGGTACACCCTGGAGTTTTTCGAACCGTTGCTGGGGCCGCCGGCCGCTGAATGTATAGCCGCTGTCAAGCGCATACTGGCCCATCTTGGCGACGTGAATGATGCTCGCGTTCACTTGAAGATGCTGGATGGGATCCAGGAGCCGGCGATTGCCGGCTCGGTCGAATTGTATCGCAGAATTGTCGAGGATCAGTTGAAAAGGTTAAGGGAGAGCTTCCCGGCCGTCTGGCTGGAATTTGACCAGCAAGCATGGCGAGAGCAACTGGCGTTGGCCGTGGCGGTTCTATAGCTCGGCCGGTCTCATCGCCCGAAGTGAGCCGGTTCTAGCTGCCAGGGTAGCGAACCTTCGCTCATATCGACCGCCCCTGACGCCTGGTGTATAACCGGTCCGCCTGGTTTCTTAAAGTCGAAGCCGGTGGCGATTACGGTGATGCGTATCTCGTCTTCCAGGGCGCCGTTGATGGCGGCGCCGAATATCACGTTGGCTTTCGGATGGACGCGGGCGGTGATGGTCTCGGCCGCCTCCTCGATCTCTAACAAGTTCATGTCCGGCCCGCCCACCACATTGAAGAGCACACCGTGAGCCCCGTCGATTGTCACCCCAAGAAGATTGGAGCGGGTGGCCGATGCGGCCGCTTTCCGGGCGCGATCCTTGCCGCGACCACGGCCGCTAGCAATGATCGCCGCTCCCCCTTCGGCCATGATTGAGCGCACGTCGGCGAAGTCGACATTGATCAAGCCAGAATGGTTGACCAGATCGCTGATTCCCTGAATGCTTTGCCCCCAAAATCCCTGGGCCAGGCGATAGGTCTCGTGAAATCCCACTCGACCCTTGGACAGATTCAACAACCGGTCATTGGGAATGACGATCAAGGTGTCCGTACAACGCTGCAATGCTACGATACCATTCCGGGCATTGGTCGAACGTTGCGGACCTTCGAAGGAAAACGGATACGTGACGATGCCGATTACCAGTGCCCCTTCCCGGCGAGCTATTTGAGATACGACTGGGGCTGCTCCACTGCCCGTTCCGCCACCTAGACCGGCCAGAACAAATACGAGATCAGAGCCCTGCAGCGCCTTGCCGATGGCTGTGGACGAAGCCAGGGCAGCCTCCTTGCCACGCTTGACGCGCCCGGCCGCGCCGCGGCTATCGCCCGCCGTTTTGCTCAGGCGCACAACCAGCGGCGCCAGCGACTCTCGCAAGGCCTCCGTGTCCGTGTCGAGAGCCACGAAGTCGACGCCATAGGCGCCGCTAGCGATCAGACGATTAACGGCCGTTCGACCTCCGCTGCCGATTCCGGCTACGCGAATTCGTGCGTGTTGGTGGGAGCGCTTGGTGCGTTGCATTGCCTCAACTAGGGATAGGATTCTCTCGAGCTCTGAATCTCATTGTAGAGATGCTCCCCCGGCTTCAAGGCTGAGGGAGCATTGCAGAGGGGATGTATGAAGTTCGCACGCCCATGAACAAACATATGCTTACCAAGACGACGCCGGCTCAGCGCCGGCGTAGAAAGGCGGGAATGGCCAGATCGTCCTCAGCGAAATTGGGCCGTGACCAGGTTGCCTGGCTTAAGGTTCTTTTCGCCGGGCTATCCGACGATTTCATCTCGGTCGCCGATTTCTTTTCCGGTTTCGGCCGCTCGACAAGTCTTTGGCGTGGCTCGCCTCGTTCAAAACCGGTCGCCACAACTGTAACTCGCAGCTTGGCGGTCAGGTTTTCGTCGATCACTGCGCCAAAGATTAAGTTTGCGTCAGGATGCGCCGTTTCGCGAACGATGGCCGCCGCCTCGTAGACTTCGTGCAGGGTCAGGTCTGGGCCACCCGTTACATTGAACAAGATGCCTTGGGCGCCGTCTATGGTCACGTCCAGCAACTCGGAGCCAATCGCCCGTTCAGCGGCCAATCGGGCCCGGTCTTCACCTTCGCCTTCTCCGACCGCCATCAGCGCCGCGCCTCCTTCGGCCATGACGGCTTTTACATCTGC
>CP070688.1:1928801-1938245 GCA_020353135.1 Chloroflexota bacterium | reverse complement strand
CAGCCAGATCAGGTCGGCCGAGGTGCCACCGGCCAAGGCCGTCTGGACCTTGGTGTAGTAGTCATCTGGCGCTGGCTCGTGAACGATCTGGAAATGATCATTTTCCGCATTGATCTCGTCCAGAATCTCCTGCAGCTCGGCCGCTTCTTCTACGCCGGCCCAGGTGGTGATGCGGACGATGACGGGTTCTGCCATCGGCTCTTCCTCAGGCTCTTCCGGTTCTGCGGCCTCTAGAGGCGCATCCGGCAGCACTGATTCAAGGTCTGGCCGTATCTCAGGTGCGAGTTCTGCGGCCGTTCCTTCGTCGTGGAACAGCGGGTCCATGAAGTCACCCCAGAAGATGGTGTCCCACTCCTGGTGGCGGGGCAAGATGTTAAAGGCCCGCATATAGGGTACAGCCTCGGCAATGGCTTCTGCATTGTCGGCCTTGCGAGGTTCTGCAGCAGCGATTTCCTCGGCGGTGGACATCGATTCGCGTGGCGCAACGATCTTCCAATGATGGATGCCGTCTGTCAATTGAGCCAGGGCCTCGTAAGCGAGGTCGGGATGCTCGCTGCCGGCGGCGATGACAGTGGAAGCGTTCCAGGCAAAGGTGTCACGTCCTGCCGGACCGGCCGGCACGGCCACGACGCCTACGTCCAGCCCTTCGACCCGGTCCAGGTCGTCGGCGGCGCCGCCCATGAACATGGCGATGTTGCCGGCCTTGAACATCTCGCCAAAGCCTTGTTCCTGAATCACAGCCTCAGGCGGGGTGTGTTCGTCATCGTAGATCAAGTCGGCGTAGAATTGGAGGCCGTCGACGGCCTCGGGTGAATCGACTGGCGATTCAGACAGGTCAGCCGAAATCACGTCGCCGCCGGCTTGCCAGACGAACATCTGTGGCGGGGGCCAGCCGTTCATGGTGAACCCCCATTGGTCGTTGGCGCCATCGCCGTCGGTGTCTTGGGTCAGGGCGGCGGCGTTCTCGGTGAGGTCGTCCCAGGTCCAATCCATGGTCGGGTAGTCGAGCCCGGCTTCGTCGAACAGAGCCCGGTTGAAATACATGACCACCGGTTGGGCGATCCAGGGCAGACCATAGGTCTGGCCTTCGAATTGGGCCGTCTTGAGCACCTCGGGGAAGTAGTCGTCTAGCTGGGCGGCCGGATTTTCAGAGTCCGCGGCCAGATAATCGCTGATGTCCAGCAGGGCGCCCTGGTCGGCCATCCCGGCAATCCACTCCTGGGACAGCCAGATCAGGTCGGCCGAGGTGCCACCGGCCAAGGCCGTCTGGACCTTGGTGTAGTAGTCATCTGGCGCTGGCTCGTGAACGATCTGGAAATGATCATTTTCCGCATTGATCTCGTCCAAGATCTCCTGCAGCTCGGCCGCTTCTTCTACGCCGGCCCAGGTGGTGATGCGGATGGTGGCCGGGCCTTCCATAGGCTCTTCAGCCTCTTCCTCAGCCTCAGTCGGCTCTTCAGCTTCTTCTGGGACCTCGGCGGCTTCGGGCTCTTCGGTAGGCGCCTCTTCTTCATCACCGCCACAGGCGACGAGCACCATGCTTAGGGCAAGCATTAGGCTCAGTAACAGTAACAGTTTTTTAAACATGAGTATTCTCTCTCCTTATTGACTGGCCAGTATTGGTCGATTTGAGCCCCTGAAGATCCTACGCAAAAACCACCCCCTTCTCACCAGATTTGATCGTAACTACTCCCTCTTTTGTTCATGATTCGTGACAGCCGCATGAGCGGCGAATTATCACTCGCACACCTACCCGCAACCTGAGCCTGACATGTTCTTGCTCCGGTTCGGTCTCAATAAGCTCGATAAGCCGGCGGGCGGCCTGCCTGCCCATCTCTTCGCCATAGGCATGAACTGTTGTCAACGGCGGTTCGTGATGTTGAGCCCAACCGACGTCGTCAAAGCCTGAAATGGCCATAGACTCTGGGATCGAACATCCGGCCGCTTTGCAGGCGCGGGCGGCCCCGATGGCTACCGCGTCGTTCACACAGACGACCGCTGTCGCCTGGCGCCCCCCGCTCAACACAGCCTGCATTGCCTCCATCCCGGTCTCAACAGTCGTTTCGGGCATGTAGAAAACCTGCGGTGCCAACGATGCCTCGGTCAGGGCGCGGCGGTAGCCAGCTGCGCGCTCTCTACTGCTTAGCCAGGCTTCGGGGCCAGACAGGAAAACAACAGATTTATGTTGGTGGTGGTTGATGAGATGGTGAGTCAGACGATAGCAACCGGTTTCATTCTCGTGCAGTACACAATCAATTTCTGTACCCCGCAGACTATTGTCTAGCAGAACGATCGGCAGACCACTATTGTAGAGTTCAAGCACGAATGACGGTTCAAGCGCTGGTCCGGCCAGTATAAGGCCATCGACACGCTGTTCACGTACCATTGGCAAATGAAGTGGGTTCTTCATCGCTTCAAGCCCAACCTGGCTGGTCAAAACATGGTAGCCGTTACGCTCGCACTCGTCATTAATGCCCACTGAATCAAGGGAGGAGGAGATAAAGCGCGCAGGAACAGTTCGCTTGAAACCAACAAGACCGATATTGCCGGTGCGTTTTGTGACCAGGCTCTTGGCGGCCGCATTGGGAACAAATCGTAACTCCTGGGCTACGTTCAAGACACGAGTTCGTGTTTCGGCTCCAATTCCGGGTCGATCGTTTAGGACACGGGATACAGTAGACACCGAGACGCCGGCTTTCTCGGCGATGTCGCGCAAGGTAGGCTGTTTGACCATAAACGCTCCCATTACGCAAAATTAACGCAAACGCTTGCGTAACATTATAGTCTAACATGAATACCTGTGTCAATAGGCACGAGAATGACTAAATACCGGCGCCCCTAATTTGTGTGTTTACACGTCCGTATGCTTTGGAAACGAAGGCTACCCAGTGTACTCAGCGTATAGACTCAAACTGACATTGGCGCCGCCTATCCCCTAATATCCATCAACCTATCGGATAGCCTGTAAGAATGCAAGACTCCCCTAACTCCCAGACAAGTCAGGAGCGGAGGAGGCACGCCCTGCATTGATTTGTTTATCAGCATGTTGTCAGTTAGTTCGGACTGCGACAGAACAGAAGGATAATTGCGGTCCCGGCTGAGACCAGCCGTTTAACTTGAGCATATTGGCTCATTCTTGGTCTTCAAATAGCCGGCGAACATCCGGCAATTGAAGAAACGTAGTGCGATCTGCCTCATCTACGATGGAGTCGGCGAGCGTCACCAGTATGGCCCGAGCCTGGTCTCTTTTGGATGCGGCCTGATCAGGATCGCCAAGTCGTTCCAGTGTATCCGCCTGTGAGTCCAGAATCTGCCAAAGGGCAGGCTGCGTCGACAGTTCTTCTGCCTCGCGGCCGGCATCAGACAAGAGTTTATTGGCCTCCGTTGGCCGATCTAAAGCTAGAAATGCCTTCGCCATGAGCATCATCGTATCGCTTCGAAAATGCTTGACATGAAACCGCTCCAGATAATCAAGCAGTTCGTCGGCGACGCCGGCCGCCAAATCAGGGCGCCCATCAGCCAGGTGGAACCTTATCGCGGCCAATCGCACCTCGATAGAAGAGAGTATCGGCATTGGAGGCAAATCCAAATCCAGGTCAGCCAGGCTATTCTGCAGAGCTTCCCGAGCACGGGATTGGTCTCCGGCGATGAGAAATAGGTGACTCATCACCCCCCAAGGATAACCTCGAATATTCGGCAGATGCGTTTCATACAGCTTCAGCGATCTCCGGCAGAGGGAAAGCCCGGTTTCGGCGGCGCCGACCAAAATGCAGTAGTTTGCCTTCGCCAGCAGGCTTGATGCGAGCAACATCTCCGCCTGTGCGATCTCGCAAAACTCGATCGATCTATCCAAGGCGAAAAGCGCCTCTCCCCAGCTACCGCTGATCAAGTGAATTATGCCGCGATAGAAAAGACTACCTGCCAATCCCCAGCTATTATCGATAGAATGATAGATTCTTTCGGCCTCTTCCATAAAGGACAGGGCTGTCTCGCCATTGCCGATCAGAAACTGAATGGTAGAAAGATTCGTGAGGTTGAGGGCCAGAAGCGGTAGATTATTGCCATCCTGCAAGATCTTACGGCTTTCCTCAAAGGTCCGTAACGATTCGTCAAGTCGACCGATGCCATAATAGGCCAAGGCCAAATCATTGAGGATGGGACCCAACTCGACAGTCAAGTTGGAATCTCGAGCTATTTGCGCAGCCGTTTCTCCATAGTGAACGGCCTGTTCAAAATCGAAACTAGCCCATAGATAATGAAGCATCAAGTTCCAGGAGATTTTGGCTTCGGCAGAACTATCGCCTAAATCGTGGGCCAGATTTCGGGCTTCCTCGGATAATTGCAGGCTACGTCCGGCATCAAATACTTTGCTCGGGATGCTGTGAATGGTGGCCTGGGCCATTTTAGCCGCCAATTCCAACCGCTTATCATTCCGATCCTGGGCTAGTTTGAGCATCGCTTCGTAGTTTTCCAATGAGTCTTCGTAGCGAGATAGCAGCTCCAGGGCCCGGCCTCGCCTCGAGTACAACGTTTCCAATTCATCGATATCGGGATCGACGCTTTCTATGAAGTCCAGTGCCCGGTCATAATTATCTAGGGCCTCAATATTGGCAAATAGCCGGGATGCTGAATCGCCAGCCATTAGATAATAATCAAAGGCTTTCTTTTGAAGGTTGCCCTCGGCGAAGTGATAAGCCAATAGAGGCGCAAGCTCCCGTTGCTGGTCCGGAAACAGTTCCTCTAAGGCCTGGCCTACGCGCTGGTGGAGTTCCCGGCGACGTTTTAACAGAATCGTCTTGTAGGCGACTTCCTGAGTGAGAGGGTTGCTGAATTTGTATTCGAGTTCCGGCAGGCGAGCCGCTTCTTGAATCATTTCCAATCGCAGCAAGATGTTAAGTCGACGCTCGATTACCTGGCCAGTCTCCTGGCTTTGCACCTCGATGGCTTCTAACACCCGGCGGTAGAAGGAACGGCCGATAACCGCCGCCGTCTGCAGCAATTGCCTGGTTTCTTCTTCCAGACGGTCAATCCTGGATGATAATCACGACTGCAAGCTATCGGGTATCTCGATTTGCTGGCCATTACCCCTCGAACGCCACAAAATCGTCTTTTGCCCGTCTCGCTCAATTTCCTCGGCCACTAGCGCCTGATTGTCGATCAGACTGCGGACCACCTCTTCCACAAAGAATGGGTTGCCGCCAGCACTCTCGAGAATGCGCGCACGCAGGTTCTGAGGCATATCGGCATCGACTAATAATCCATCGATCAGCTCGTTTACCTGATTATCTGAGAGCGGCCGAACGGCGATTTGTGAATACAGGTGGCGGAACTCCTCTTCGGCCGTCGTCGCTTTCCAGATTAAATAGCGTTTGAAAAACCCGTTGAGCTCGATGCCCGCCAGACTCGTCTAGTTGACGGCGCAGGTCGGCCAGTTTTTCCTGCATCTGCTCGGCCGAATCGCCAGGGTTTATGTTGTTGAGCCGACGGATCAGGCGCTGGAAGGGAGCATAAGGCTGGTTGGTCTCATAAGAGACAGATGCCGTCTCAATCCAATCGAGTGAGTGGCCATTATCAAGAGATCGTTTAGCCTCACGAATTAGCCGGCTCTTGCCCAGGCCGGCTTCTCCAATCACGCTGACGATATGGCCTACGCCCTGCCCAGCTTTTGAGAGTACGTTTTGAAGCGTGCCCAGTTCATGGTCTCTTCCGACCAGGGGAGCATGTAGACCCTCAATGCCCCGTTGCCGGCCGGCTTCAGCTTTGCGCCCTGACACTCTGTAGGCCAACACTGGATCTGCTTTGCCTTTGATTGCGATCCCACCCAGTTCTTCAACTTCGAAAAGGGATTTGACGATCTTGTACGTATCATGGGCGACCTGAACCGTGCCTGGCTCGGCCGTCTGCTCCATGCGCGCAGCCAGGTTAATGGCATCGCCCATGGCCGAGTACTCCATGCGCAGGTCCGAACCGACGGTTCCGACGACGACTAGCCCGGTATTGATTCCGACTCGAACATTAATATCAATTCCCCATGCTTGGTTGATCCGTTCGCGATAGGCAGCAATTTGAGAAACAATGTCCAGTCCGGCTAATATAGCCCGCTGCGGATCGTCTTCATGAGTGATAGGCGCGCCAAAGAAAGCCAGGATGCCATCGCCCATCAGGCGAGCGACAGTGCCTTCGTATTTGTAGACGGGCTTGATCATATGCTCGAAGGCGCCGTTGATGATCTCGGTCCATTCTTCGGGGTCGAGATGTTCGGCCGCGGCGGTCGATCCTTTGACGTCACAAAAAAGCATGGTCACGATCCGCCGCTCACCCACCATTTCGCCTTTCGATCGAGCCGCGTCGAGCTTCTCTCGGAGCTCCTCAGGTATATAACGGTCCAGGCGGGGAACGGTTGGCGATAGAATTTGCTGCTCGGCGGCAGCGAGAGATCCATCCTCCACTGGAGGGGCAGCATCTGCTGCAGCAGGAATATCCGTTCGGGATAGATCGACGCGCTTTGCGCCACTACTCTGAGGATGGTCGCCACCAGTAACCCAACCCAGGGTTGCCGCCGGCGTTAACGGGCGGCCGCAATTGTCACAAAAATCAGAATCCGGCAGAAGTGATATACGGCAGCGAGGACAGTGTTCGACCAGCAATCGTCCACAGCGCCGGCAGAAGTTCGCCCCCTCGCGATTTGACGTCTGGCATTCAGGACATATCAAAGCTTGATCCACCTCAAGGCATTTGGTGAAACTCGAACTCAAGATCTGGCAAGATGAATAATTGACTATAGAGGGAAAGCTGGTCGTCGCTTACTTCGACGACTGCTAATGTTGAGCTCGTTACTGTTGCTACTTACTCTATCATCCTGTTCCTCGTAGGCCAATCGACGTTACGTGCAGTTACCTACCTCTCTTCCACCAATGCCATCCTGACCTAAAGAAGTAGTTTGGTTTTCGACGCCGAAGTCCTTGTTGCGGCATGTAGGCGGCGTGTTAGACTTCCGGTTAGAACATCAGGGCTATTAGGTTATGTCCGTAGGAGTTTTAGGCTTTACCTGACAGAATTTGATTATCCGGACGGTGAATGCGAAGCGCTTGCCGAACCAATAACAGGGAATAACATGACCAAATGGCCTGAACATGGCTACGTCGAAAGAGATGAGCACAGTGAATATTACTGGAAAGCGCGTACACTCTGGGCTGTGGCAGAGTCTTTGCCAATCGAGCAGATCTCGTTGGACAGTTTTGATTGGCAGAGCGACAATTTCCGGTGCAATTCCCTGAGCGATCCGCCGCTGTGGCGGGACATCGGCGAGCACATCAAAAGGGCTTTGGCAGCTGATCTACAGTATCCAATAATCATAAGTGCAGACGGAAACGTAATGGACGGCATGCACCGAATCTTGAAATGTTATGCGTTTGGTATGGCGTCGGTTATGGCGGTCAGATTCGACACCAACCCAACACCCGATATAGTGCGGGCAATTGACAGCGGCCATAATGCTTACCCACCTGATACGGACGACCGCACTGGCTGATACCAGGTATTTCAAAGACCCTGCTTTAGTCAGGTCTTCATCGTTAACCGGCGTCGCGGTCGGCATATTTGCCACGCCGCTTGGCAGCGAATCTGGCCGATGCGAAGCGCTAAGTTGCTGGCAATGTCATTGTCGCACGCCGAGAGGCGGCCAAGACATTGCATAGCGAGGAACCATGAATCAAGAGATTAGATTCTGTGTAGCCGCCGATAGCACACGTCTGGCCTACGCCAAAATAGGGCAGGGACCACCTTTGGTAAAGGTAGCGAATTGGTTGAGTCACCTGGAGTATGACCTAACCAGCCCTGTCTGGCAGCCCTGGCTACAGCGTTGGTCGCGGTTTCACACACTTTACCGTCATGATATGCGCGGTTGTGGTCTATCCGACTGGGAGGTGAGTGATTTTTCAATTGATACTCTGGTGGGCGACCTTGAAACAGTAGTGGATGCGGCCGGGCTAGAACAGTTTGACCTGTTTGCCATGTCGCAAGGGGGCTCCGTTGCCGTAACCTACGCCGCCCGTCATCCTGAAAGAGTGAACAGGCTAGTTCTCTATGGTTGTTATCTGGTCGGGGTGTTACAAAGGAACCTTACAAAAGAAGAACGAGAAGCTGTAGAAATTGAACTAAAACTCGTAAGATTGAATTGGGGCAACGATAATCCCGCTTACCGGCAACTACACACGACATATTTGATCCCTGACGGCACAGCGGAGCAGTTCCGATGGTACAATGATTTGCAGCTCATATCCACATCCCCTGAGAATGCAGTCGAAATCTCAAGAGCATTTTACACGGTGGATGTTCGTGAAGCAGCGGCGACGCTCAAGATGCCCACGTTGGTTTTGCAGGCCAAGCACGATGCCGCAGTTTCATTTGAGCAGGGCCGTCAAACGGCCGCTCAGATCCCAGACGCACGTTTCGTCACATTAGACAGCAAGAACCATGTGCTATTGGCAACCGAATCCGCCTGGCCAGCGTTTTGGGAGGCGTTCTATCCATTTCTTGGCATCACTGAGGAAAAGCTAAGGGGTGGCGAAGATAGCGAAGGAGTCCTCGACCAGGAGGTGCTATTTCTGGAACTCACCCCTCGTGAGCTAGAAGTATTGCGAGCAATGGTGCATGGCTATCAGAACAACGAGATTGCACGACAGCTAACATTGAGTCCAAGAACAGTTCGTAATTATGTTTCCAATATCTATAGTAAGTTGCAGGTGTCTAGCCGAAGGGAGGCTGTCGCCTTGGCTTTGCAGAGAGGCATAAACGTAGACCACGAGCGTCCATAGAAAATCGTGACAAATAGGGGACAAATGTCCCTTTTCAATGTGACAGTACTGTCGTTATCCTGAATGGTGTCGTTGTAAATGATGAATTGAGGGATATGAAACATGGAACAATCTATGGATTCGGTAGGTGAGATTCCGCGGCAAGAAGATTTCGACGCTATCTGGCAAGCCACGCTCGACTATGTCGACGGCTGGTATCATGGTGACGCCGAACGGATGCGTCGCTGTCTGCACCCAGATCTGGTGAAACGCACAATAGAACGGGATGTGGAAAGCGAGGAGTTGCAACTGCGGCGCCCCACTACGGCAGACATGCTGGTCACCTTCACAGAAGAAGGTGGAGGAACTGAAGTGCCGGAACCGGAACGAATCTACCAATTGACGATCGTCGACATATTCAGGCACATTGCCATGGTGAATTGTGTTTCACCCCATTTCGTCGACTATCTCCAGCTGGCCAACTTCGGTGATCGGGGTTGGTTGATCGTGAATGTACTTTGGGAACTACGAGAAGGTGAAATCGCGTCCGAGGCGTAAGCGGATTCACCCGCTTCACCGTCATTGAAACCCTTCGCGCATAGAACTGACCACAGGTAGTTAATAGATGTTTGAATTAGTTGAATTCCAT
>CP070688.1:1924026-1928701 GCA_020353135.1 Chloroflexota bacterium | reverse complement strand
TCTTACCGGCCGTTTGATGATAGACCGCGAGCTGGTGGATGACTTCTACCGGGCTTATGCTTACTTCCGTTGGGCTGACGACGTCATAGACACTGCTTCTAAGTCAGATGAGGAGCGCATCATTTTCATAAAGCAGCAAAGGGAGTTGATTGACAGCCTCTACGACAATAAGCGGCCGAGTGACCTAACGCCTGAAGAGGGCTTACTAGCCGATCTGATAAACCACGATACAAGCGAAGATAGCGGGCTGCAGTCGTTTATCCGCAATATGTTCGCGATCATCGAGTTCGACGCCTATCGAAAAGGATGGTCCATTGGTCGTGACGAGTTGGAGTGGTATTCGAACTGTTTGGCTAAGTCGGTCACCGATGGCATCCAATACTTCATCGGCAATGGTCACTCCTATCCAGATGATGATAGCCGCTTGATGGCGGCCACAGGCGCTCATATTGCCCATCTGCTGCGCGACACCATCCAGGACACGGCCGACGGTTTCGTCAATATACCGGCCGAGTACCTGGAAATGCATGGCATCCAATCCGAAGACGTGGACAGCCCACCCTACCGCGCCTGGGTGCGGGGCCGCGTTGAACAAGCCCGCTCCGACATACAGGAGGGCAAACGTTATCTAGACGAGCTGGAAGTCCTCCGTTGTAAGATCGCCGGCTATTGGTATTGCGCTCGTTTTGAGGGCGTCCTGGATGCGATTGAGCGTGACGGTTACCACTTGCGCGCTGATTACAATGAACGCCGCAAACTCTTCGCCTGGCTCAGGATGGGCTGGTTGGCCACTGCCATCACCGTCCGGCACGTCATGCGCCGTAGCATACGTCGTATCCATCATCGCCGCGATCTGGAAAAGCAAGCGCGGCAGCCGGCGAACTAGCCCGCAAGGGCAGGGAGCGGAATATCAGCAGCTAGTGACCTTGCTGGCCGGCCGCTACAGTTTCTCCCTTTGTGCTATACTACCCTCTCGCGAAGTTGCTCATCATTCACGCTGTGGTGAATGAAAACCCTTGTATCGCCGCCGGCCAAACAGCAGTCCACTAAATCTTGAAGCCCGTTTTCTTTCGGAGAAGGCCATTCGAGCGCAAGCTAACGGCTAGCCGCTCAAGCTAAAAGCCAATTAAGCAAGGAGAGGCCCATGAAATGGCTCATGCTTTTCATCCCGCTGTTCCTGCTGATTGCTTGCGCCCGCGCGCCCGAAGGGACCGTACCCGAAGAGGCTGATCCAGGCCGATTGGCGATTTACCACAACGGGACGATCCTCACTATGGCCGATGACCCGCCGGTTGCCGAAGCCATCGCCATCCGTGGAGAATTCATCGAAGAGGTTGGCTCGAATGAAGAGATCCTGGCCCTGGGCGAAGAGGCTTCAACCGTGACTGACCTGGGTGGGCGCGTGCTGATGCCCGGCTTCGTAGATGCCCACACCCACCTGCTAAACGACCACCGCTCGCAGGGCCAGAGCCTGGACGAAGCCCAATACGAAGCCCTCAAGAACGGGATTACCACTCTCGGCACGCTCTATGTGGACCGAGGTTTCCTGCGCGAGATTCAGAAGTTTGACGAGGCCGGATTTTTGCGGGTGCGAACGGGATTGTACCTGGTCGCTACCGACCCTTGCGGAGATGAACAGGGCGACTGGTGGAAAGAGCACCCGCCCACCGACGTTCCCGGCGAGATGCTGCGCGTAAACGGGGTCAAGATCTTTACCGATGGCGGATCGTGCGGCAAAGTGGCCCTCAGTTTCGAGCTGGAATCAGGCTCGGGGATGGGCGACCTGTGGTTTACGCAGGATGAGCTAAACGAGATGGTCGCCGAAGTAGACGCGGCCGGATATCAGGCCGCGGTGCATGCGATTGGCGACCGGGCCGTGACCCAAGCGCTCAATGCGCTTGAATCTGTGCTCGACGGCCAACCCAACGCACTGCGCCACCGCATGGAACACGTCAGCGTCATCCCGCCGGAGGCGATTCCGCGCTTTGGCGAGCTAGGGATCGTGCCGGTGCTGATAGGTGAGTTCCCCAACTGTACGCCCTACGGCCCGCCGGTGCCGGAAGAATTCGGGCACATGGAATGGCCGTGGCGGGCCTTGCGAGCGGCCAATCCCGATTTGCCCATCGCCTGGCACTCGGATGTACCATTCCAATCGATCGATCCTTTTGACCACGTGCTTGGCTTCGTGACCCGCATCGACACAATGGGCCGCGCCATTTGCCGGCCGGCCGAGTGGCTGAAACAACACACGATAACGGTCGAAGAAGCGCTGTCCATCATGACGATTCAGTCGGCTTATGCCCTCTCTCGCGATGACGAAGTAGGCAGCCTGTCCCCCGGCAAATACGCCGACTTCATCGTATTGGAGAAGGACCCGTTCGAAGCGGAAGCCGAAGAGCTTGCCGAGAACCGCGTCTTGCTAACCGTAGCCGGCGGGCGCACGGAGTATTGCCGGCCGACTGACCATGGATTGTGTCCCGGCTTCATCAACCGCGAACCTGTTCCGCTGCCCGATCATCGGCCGCCGGTTATCGTGCGCTGGCTGGCGGCGCTGCTGGTTGTGGTAATACCCGTGGGCGCCATGCTCCTTCGCAAGCGACGGGCGCCGTTGGTACGGCGAGTCGGCGGCTGGGCCGGAATCGCGAGCGGGGCAATCTTGTTAGTTACTCTGTTCTTGAGCGAGTCGGCGGATGATAGCGCGTTCATCGTGCTCCTCTTGCTGTTCTTCCCGATAGCGCTGGGCGTGGCTGGTCTGGCTGCCTTGTGGCGTGGCGGCATCTTTGGTACTTTCGCGCTGTGGACCTCCTTGCTTGGAGCAGTCGCCGTGGCGCTGGGAGGCATAATGTCGGAGTGGTTCGATAACGAATCAGCATGGCAGCTATTCATTCTGGGCGGCCCGGCCTATGCAATTGGACTGTCCCTGTTTGGGTTGGCCAACCTCAAGGGTCGTGTTTTGACCCGATTGAACGCTCTCCCCCTGGCCGTCGGTCTTTTGGGCGGGATCGCTCCAGTTGTCTTGGGTTTTTTGCTCCCCGAATCATCCGACTTTCCATGGCAGATGATACTGGGTGTGATGGGCGGCGGCTGGTTGTTACTGGGTGTGTTGCTGCTACGGAGTCAGACAGTTGAAGAGAAATCTGCTCTCGAACCCTCCCAGCCAGAGGAAGAACTGGTGAAATAGCCTGAGAGGGTTGACAATGCGGATGTGGTATGGTAGACTATATCGTATAAATACGATGAAAGAATTAGAAATCACCTCCACCCTGCCAGAAGCCTGTTGCACGCTCGACATCACCGGGCAAGAGCAGCAGCAACTCGTTAGCATGTTCAAAGCGTTGGGCAACCCCTCGCGCTTCGAAATCATGAAATTCCTGGTCACCCACCCGGGCTGTATCACCGACGACCTGGTGCAGTTTCTGCCCCAGGCCCAGGCCACGGTGTCGCAACATCTCAAGGTTCTGCGGGACGCCGGCTGGATCGTCGGTACGACCAAAGGACCGGCCACATCCTATTGCCTGCACGACAACAACATCGCCTGGTTCCGGGAGAAGGTCGGCGACATCTTTTAGACAGGAACTCTTTTTTTGGCATATTATATCGTAATAATACGATAAAGAAGGAAAGATCATGAATGATATCATTGAAATAGCGCGATTTGTCGTCGAAGCCGTTCTGCAAGTATGGCCCCTGTTCCTCATCAGCATCTTCTTCAGCGTGCTCATCCGGGCCCTCAAATTGGACGGCGTAATTCGCCGGGCTTTCAACGCCAATGTGGGCACGGCCATCTTGCTGGCGACCCTGGTTGGCGCCTTCAGCCCCTTCTGCTCCTGTACCGTCGTGCCGGTCATCGCCGGCTTGCTCCTGAGCGGCGTGCCCCTGGCCCCGATCATGGCTTTTTGGATCGCTTCGCCGACCATGGACCCGGAGATATTCACCCTCAGCGTTGGCGTCCTGGGTTGGCCACTGGCCATTACTCGCCTGGTCGCGACGCTGGTCCTCAGCCTGGCGGCCGGCTTCCTCACCCTGGCTTTGACCAACACCGCGTGGCTGGCCCAGGTTTTGCCCGGGCGAGAAAAACGAGCGGTCGCGGCTTCGGCCGCCTCGCCAACGCTGGTGACACCGGCCGTCGGAACGACGACCAGCGCCGAAGCGACGGCTAGCTTCTCTATACCTTTGACGATGACCACCGACAGCAGCCCGGTAACCCAGCCGGCAGATCAGAACCCGGCCGCTTTCGCCGCAGCCGCAGCGCCATCATGCTCCACCTGCGTAAACGTGGCCCCCCAGCGCGATCCTCGATGGTACAGCGCGCTCCTGGCCAGTTGGCGACAGATCCAGTGGCCAGAATTCGGCCGTGAGGTCGGCAAACAGAGCTGGCTACTGGGCCGCTGGCTATTGCTGGCTTTCCTGATGGAAGCGCTCATCACCCAGTACATCCCCCAGGACATGATCGCCGGTGTTCTGGGCGAAGGTAACATCTTCGCCATACCCCTGGCCGCTTTGATCGGCGTCCCGCTCTATCTTAGCAACTTTACCGCCCTGCCCATCGTCTCCGGCTTGCTGGACCAGGGCATGCTGCCCGGCGCGGCCATCGCCTTCCTTATCGCCGGCCCGGTGACGACGATCCCGGCCATGACCGCCGTATACGGCATCGTGCACCGGCGCTTATTCGCCC
>CP070688.1:1919744-1923926 GCA_020353135.1 Chloroflexota bacterium | reverse complement strand
GTTGGATGCTGTTTCTGATCATCCCTTATGGCTGGCTTATCTCCGACTTGTGGGCTCAGGAATCCGTGCAGGCCGCACTTGTAGCGGCGGGCCGAACCGTTGTCTTGACCGGCTTCGCTTACATAGTAAGAACTCATTTATTGACCGCCTTAAAGATCTTTCTCTTGCCGTTGGTGAGACGTCTTATGGGCTGGTATTTGAGTCGCCAGATTGGCGACTTCCTCACAGGCAAGGCCAGCTAACTGAAATCACGCATAGTCCTCGTGAATAGCACCGCCTGGCGATCTGCCCTGCATGCCACGATGCTTTCCGGGCCAAACGGGAAGCCAGTCAGCCATGGAACAACGCTACGCCAAGCGGCACCAGTGGTTATCACGGCTTTGCCTGTTATGCCTATCGGCCGTAAGATCCTGGGGCGATGCGCTTCCCTTGGGCGAACGCCCTCCTCCTGTTTCTCATTGGCCTGCAGGCGGTCACTGGCTACCTGGGTTTTACCAGCGGCCGTGAAACAGAACGGTGGCTGTTATGGTTTCACGGCATCGGCGCATACGCCATCGTGATCGTTCTCTTCTGGAAGGGGGCCATCATCCTCGACGTCTATCGCCGGCCCGGCCGGTGGACAACGCGTCGCCTGGCCTTTGCCGCCATGGCCGTCCTGTTGGTCGTCACTCTGCTCACCGGCCTGCTGTGGACCTTCTACGGCCCACTCCACCTCCAGGGCTTCAGCTATGTCACCATTCACATCTTCCTGGCCATCCTGCTCATCGCCCTCGTCATCTGGCACTTCGTCGCCTATCGCTGGATCCTCAAAAACCGCCAGGTAAGGGACCGCCGCGCCTTTCTCAGGTCAGCGACGCTGGGCGCGGCCGGGCTGGCCGCCTGGGGTCTCGGCGTCCAGATCAAGCGTGCGCTTGCTCTGCCCGGGGCCGGGAGGCGTTTTACTGGCTCCTACGAAATCGGCAGTTTCAGCCCCCATTTTCCCCAAGTGAGTTGGATCAACGACGATCCGGCCCCCGTAGACCCGGAAGAATGGTCATTGTCCGTCGGCGGAGCGATCGCCACTTCAATGAATCTCACCTACGAACAACTCGTCGGCTGGGCAAATACCGACCGCGACGCCGTTCTAGACTGTACAGGCGGCTGGTACAGCGAGCAGCATTGGCTCGGCGTCCCCTTCGCAGCCCTCTTGTCCCAGGTCGAGCCCACGGCCGAAGCCCGCAGCGTCACCTTTGAATCCATCACCGGTTACAACCGCCGCTTTTCGCTGACCGAAAGCAAGCACTTCCTGCTGGCCACCCACGTTGCCGGCGCCCCTCTCAGCCACGGTCACGGCTTCCCGCTACGCCTCGTGATCCCCGGCCGGCGCGGCGTTTACTGGGTCAAATGGCTGACCCATATCCACTTCAACACCACCAGCCACCTCCTCCAGCTGCCCCTCCCCCTCCAATAGGTGTTCCGGAACCCAGCCCCCAGCTCCTAGTCTCAAGCCCCTAGCTTTGGCCCCCGATCCCTGATCCGCGATCCCAAACCCCTGATGCCGATCCCCAATTCCCACCATATTTTGAATCCCGGACAAAGTGTGACATAATGCTATGTTGGTTTAATTGTCCCTGCAGAGATGCACCGGTCTACGCTTCGTGTTGCGGCCCGGAGTATGTTTGTTGGCTAGTATTGGAGAATGTAGAAAGTTGACTAAGAAGTTATATGTTGGAAACCTGTCCTACGCCGCAACCGAGACGCAGGTACGGGAGATGTTTGAAGAGTATGGATCTATCCAGTCGTTGGCCTGGATAACTGACCGGGACACCGGCCGGTTCCGCGGCTTCACCTTCATCGAGATGGAAGATTCGGCGGCCAATGCGGCCATGAAGGCCTTGAACGGCCAGTTGGTTGATGGACGCGAAATGCGCGTTAACGAAGCTCGACCCCAGAACAAGGGTTACAGCGGTGGCGGCGGCGGACGCGGCGGCTACAACAGCGGCTGGTAAAACCAACCCGCATTAACGTTAGCACAATTGAAACGGCCGTTCCCGTGAGGGGAACGGCCGTTTTTTTGCGTCGTAAATTTTACACGGAAGCTCGATGTATTCCCCCCAGTCGCGTCTGAGAGCAAGTTTCCGGGAAGGTCAACAGATCATCCGCGCGAGCTAAACTGCAGCAAGATACCCAGCCCGACGATAATGATGAACACGGGCCACACCACACCCCAGTCCAGGCCAAGCAAGAAGATCAGGGCCACGGTCAGAATCATCAGCCCGCCGATCAACGAACTGCGACCGCGCGACGTCAACCGGCCATGCCGGCTGTATGATCGCCGGGCCTGGTTCAGACTGTAAAGGGCCGGAATCAAAATAAAGACCGCCCACCAGTTATTCACGAATGATCCTGGCAGGATGTTACCCAGTAGAAACAGCCCGCCCAGGATGATGAGGACGGCGCCCATGATCCAGTTGTCGCCTTTTTTCTTATCGTTTGCGGCCGTTTCTTCATCCATCTTGGCCTGTTCTTCGTCCTTGAGTTCCTGCATTTCGTCGCTCATGCTAATTTACCCCTCATCCCGGCGGCCACGTTTCCGGGCCGATACCCAATACAATCACTGAACTATACGAAGCAGCGGCGCCCAGGTTGCGGCGAATTCAAACCCATTTCGAACGGGTTTCGCCTGCCCGCGAATCATTCCCCGGCAACCATCATCTGGTCACAAGCCCGGTACCTTGCCGCTCACCACTGACCACTAACCACTCTCCACTGGTCACTCCCTACTCCCCCGCCAGCGCCTCCATCCTCCTGGCCAGCGCCAGGTCCAGCGTGCTCAAAGTCCCCATGTCATGCGTCACCAGCGCCACCTTAACCCGATTGTAGACGTTGAACCATTCCGGGTGATGATCGATCTGGTCGGCGTATATCGCCGCGGCCACCATCCAGCCTATCGCCTCCGCGAAGCTGCCGAATTTGAACTCCTTCTTCAGCTTACCATCATCGACGGCCCAGCCTGGCAGCGTCATTAACGCTTCTTCAACTTCGCCACGATCTACTTTTCGTCTTTCCATGTTCTCTCTCCTATTCCAAGTTCCAACAAGGATTTGAGCAGAGCGCCGCCGGTCCACATCGGACCAGCCAGGCTGAACTCGTCAGCCGCATTAGGCACCTGTCAACCGAGATCTACGGCCCACACCGGCGCCCTATCGCCAAGCAGGCGGAAGCCAAAACGTTCATACAACCTTTGAGAAGAATGATTGTCCAATTGCGTATTTAACGTCACCCGCTTGACCCCCAGCCTGGTGTAACCTTCCAGCGCCGATGCCATCAGGCCGCTGCCGACGCCGCGACCCTGGGCGCCTGGGCTCACCGTTAATCTGACCAGGTGCGCGCTCTGCCTGTCCTGACCGGTGACGCTGTATTGAAAGCCTACGATCCGGCCGCCTAGCTCCGCCACCTCAAACGAGAGCGCCCGCCCTTGGGCCAATAATAAGCCCTGAGCGCTGTAGCGCCAGAGCGGATCAAAGGCCGCTTCCTCGATTTCGGCCAGCAGCGGCATGTCCGTCGCCGCTGCCGGCCGGATCGTCGCCGGGCCGCTGTTCCGCGTCTCGAAATCGGCGCGGTCAAGGGCATAGGTTACGATGTGATTCACGATATGAAGCCCGGCCGCGGCCAGCCAGCGCTCTGGCCACAGCTCCGTGGGCAGCCAGCCCAATAAACTCACGCCTTTCTCACGCAGCCAGGGCAACGTCGCCCTGATCATCTCCGACAGGCGCTGCTCCCCATCTCCACCTGACCTCAGCGCCGCCACACGCACCCACGCTGCCGGCGGCGGATCCGCGCCCACTGCCAGGCATCCCAGCAGCTGCGATTCGGCACCGGCCGCCGCCACTGCTTCACAGAGAACGAAGCCCGGCGAGCCTATCCAATCAACTGGCAGGTGCCAATCCAGGTGCGCATGACTTAGGGCCGCTTCCTTCAGTAGATGGGCGATCCTGGGTGCATCCGTCCTGGTCGCCTGGTGCAAAAACCACTCGCCGCTTCTTGCCGATTCCATGGCGCTATTGTACACTACCCTATCATTTTATCGGGACTAAATAGCAGTACGAGATTACATGGATCAGGAAGGTCGAGACCGCGCTCTAGATACGGCCATTGCCGGTATTCAGAGGAAATTCGGCGAAGGCGCCATCATGCGTCTGG
>CP070688.1:1915343-1919644 GCA_020353135.1 Chloroflexota bacterium | reverse complement strand
TTCTGTTCGACCGGTTTGGCATCGATCCTTACCTGGCGATTCTGATCACTGTCCCCCTCTTGTTCTTGATCGGGGCTATCATTCAACGAACGATCATACATCCAGCGCGCAATGCGCCGGCCCATAATCAACTGTTATTAACCCTGGGCCTGGCCTTGTTTATCGAGAACTTGCTGCTGCACCGGACTACGTTGGGCACAGCAATTCGAGCGACCGCCCAGAACAAAGAAGGCGCCCGCCTGGTGGGCATCAGCACGGACCGGATTAGCCTGGTCACTTTTGGCCTGGGAGTGGCCTGTGTTGGCGCTGCGGCGGCCCTGGTTTTGCCCTTCCTGGCCGTCGATCCATTAATCGGCAATACATTCAACATTACTGCCTTTGTCATCGTCGTTCTGGGTGGCATGGGCAGCATCCCGGGCGCCCTGTTAGGCGGATTGATCATCGGCCTCACGCAGGAACTCGGCGTTGTATTCGCGCCAAGTTCGACGAAACTGCTCGGCGTCTTTCTTGTTTTTATCCTGGTCTTGCTTCTGAGGCCCCAAGGATTGCTGGGGAAAAAGGAATGAGCCGCCTTCGACGCATTCCAGGCGACTATCTCGCCGTGGCGATATTCCTGATAGCGCTAAGTACGTTGCCGCTATTTCTGGACAGATTCCTGCTAAGCCTTGCCCTCCTGATCCTGTTCTGGGCTTATCTGGGTAACGCCTGGAACATCATGGGCGGCTACACCGGGCTGTTTTCCTTTGGCCATGCCATGTTTTATGGCATCGGCGCCTACACCTCAACGGTCTTACTGGTCGATTACGCCGTCAGTCCCATCGTCGGCATGTTGGTTGGCGCGCTCATTGCCGGCCTTTTCGGCGCTTTTGTCGGTTACCTCCTGTCCAGATTTGGCGTGCGCGGGCACTTCTTCGCCCTGGGCACTTTTGCCATCGCTGAGATGGTGCGCCTCTTCGCCACCGAATTAGAATTCATTAACACCTCTATCGGCATCCATATCCCGCTTGTGCGCGGCGATTCCTGGATCCGCTTGCAGTTTGAGGAGACTTTTTCGAATTATTACTATGTCATCTTGATCTTATTCGTCATCGGGCAGCTGGTCACTATCACCATCGTACGCAACAAGCTGGGTTACTACTTCCAGGCCATCCGTGAAGATGAAGAAGCGGCCGCCGCCCTGGGGGTGAACGTCTTGCGCTATAAGGTGATTTCGGTGGCTATCAGCGCCGCACTGACGGCCACTGGCGGCAGTTTCTTCGCCCAGTATTTCTTGTTCATCGATCCGACCATCGTCTTTGGCGTCTCAGTCTCGGTGCAGATCTTGCTGCGGCCGATCGTGGGCGGCGTCGGCACCATCTGGGGCCCGTTTGTCGGGGCGCTGCTGCTGACGCCGCTGGCCGAATTCACCCGCAGCGTCGTGCGCACTCCACCTAGCTTCCTGGATTTCATCGAGGGCCGGGCCGGTGTGGACGTGATGCTCTTCGGCGCCATTCTCATCATCGTCGTACTGTTCATGCCTGACGGATTAATCGGGGCCGGTAAGCGGCTGTTAAACCGAACGCGGAAGCGAAAGAATGAGCCTGTTACTCAAACTTGAAGGGCTCACTAAGCGGTTTGGCGGCCTGACGGCCGTTCACGACGTGAGTCTGGATCTGGCCGAGATGGAGATCCTGGGCCTCATCGGCCCCAACGGGGCCGGCAAGACGACCCTGTTTAATATGATCAGCGGCACTTATTTGCCCACCAACGGGCGCATCACTTATGAAGGCCAGGACATCACCGACCTACCCTCCCATGAAATAGCCGCCCTGGGAATTGCCCGCACCTTCCAAATCGCCAAGCCCTTTGCCAGGTTAAGCGTGGTCGACAACGTCATGGTCGGTTCGTTCCTGCGAACGAAGGGCTCCGGGCTGGCCTCTGACAAGGCCCGGCAAGTCGTCGATTTTGTCGGCCTGGAATCGCATGCTGACCGGCCGGCGCAGACATTGACCACGGCCGGGCGCAAGCGGCTCGAATTGGCCAGGGCCCTGGCTACGGAACCAAAGCTACTGCTGCTGGACGAAGTTATGGCCGGTCTGACGCCAACGGAAAGCGCCGGCATCGTCAATCTGATCCGGCAGATTCGCGAGGCCGGCATCACGATCCTGGTCATAGAGCACGTCATGAAGGCCATCATGAGCCTTTCGGACCGGGTAGCGGTCATACACCATGGCGAGCTGATCGCCGTCGATCCACCTCAAGATGTCGCCAAAGATCCCCGGGTCATCGAGGCTTACCTGGGCGAGGAGTATCAAATTGCTGAAAATCAGTAATCTGACCGTCGGCTATGATGATTTGATCGTCCTACGGCAGATATCGTTGGAGATCGATCAAGGGCAGATAGTCGCCTTAATCGGCGCCAACGGCGCGGGCAAGACGACCACGCTGAAAACCATCTCGGGCCTGCTGCGGGCGCGAGATGGCCAGATTCTCTTTGAAGGAGAATCGATCCATACCTGGCCTTCCCACAAAATCGTCAAGTCGGGCCTGATCCAGGTGCCCGAAGGCCGGCACCTGTTTCGAGACATGACCGTTCTAGAAAACCTGGAGTTGGGCGCTTACCGCCGGGGCAAAGAGAATCGATCACAGATGCTGAAACAGGTCTTCGGCTTCTTCCCTAAGCTCGAGGAGCGAAAGAGCCAGCGGGCGGGCACGCTGAGCGGCGGCGAACGCCAGATGTTGGCCATCGGCCGGGCCTTGATGGGCCAACCGCGGTTGCTCATGCTGGACGAGCCATCGCTGGGTCTGGCCCTGCTGATCGTCCATGACATCTTTCGCATCATCCAGGAGATTCGTGACGCCGGAACCACGATCTTGATCGTCGAACAAAACGCCGTGCAGACTCTGGGAATGGCCGACTGGGGTTATGTCCTGGAGAATGGCCAGATCGTCTTGGGCGGCACAGGAGCGGAGTTGCTGGAGAATGAGGAGATACGGGTGGCTTATTTGGGGCTGTAGGAAAGGATGAGGGTTGAAGGATGAAGGATGAGGAGGCGGTTGCGTTGGTGAAGCGGTTCTTGCGGACGATGGAGGCGCGGGAGTTGGCGGCCGCCGAAGCTATGATGGCGCCTGGGGCCAAGATCACCTTTCCGGGGGGCAAGCGCTTCTCCAGCCAGCGCGAGATGGTCGAGGCCAGTCGCGGCCGGTATCAGTGGGTCAAGAAGACGTTCGATCGGGCGGAGGCCAACCAAGTTGACGACGGCCAGGTGGTCTATGTGATGGGCACCTTATACGGCGTCAATCGACATGGCATATCTTTCTCCAGCGTGCGTTACATTGACCGCTTCGTGATCAAGAATGGCCTCATCGCCCAACAGGATGTATGGAATGATCTGGCCGAATCTGGCGTGCTGGAAGAGATGCCTGAGAATGATCGTTCGTCGTGAGGGGAGGGGCTATCTACTGATCAGCCAGCCGGCACACGCCTGGTTGGCCGGCGAATTGGCTGCGGCTTGGGGAAATGAGCGCTTCGCCAGACCTTCGCCCCCTGAAGCCGTGGTCATGGCCACTCGCTTGCACGACATCGGCTGGCTGGCGTGGGATGGGGCACCGCGCCTGGGAGAAGACGGCCGGCCAGTCAATTTCCTCGATACGACCCTGAGCGAAACGATCCCTTTATGGAAGCGCGCCGTCGAGCAGGTGTCACTGCTGGATCCCTATGCCGCCCTCTTAGTGAGTAAGCACGCATCGACCATCTATCGTCGCCGTTTGCAGCGAGGCGCTGATCCACCGGAACAGCGGGCTGCGGTAGCGGCGCAATTGGCTGATCATGCGGCCATACAGGCGGCAATGAGCCGGCAACTGGCCAGTCATCGAGTGTACGGCCCGGCCGTCGAACCAAATCGCCTCAACGCGACCTATCGTTGGCTGCGGGCTTGCGATCTACTGTCGCTGGCCCTGTGCACTGACGATATCCCGGCCGCGGGCATGATCGACGCGGTGGTGGGAATCGAGCCGGTCAAGCAGGTCCAGGTCCGCTACGAGAGGCCACAACCATTTGAGTTGAGGCTTGACCCGACACCATTTGCCGGGCCACTCGAGTTAGAAATCCAGACCCGCCGCTTGACCGAATCAACCTATCCGAGCCAGGCAGCTTACCTGGCGGCCGTGGAACAGGCTCCCTGGACGCCTCGCAGGATCATTGTTTCAGGTATCTGAAGTGCCAATTGGGCTCAATGCCCGCCATTTGGCTTGGCGTCCAGTTCTAGTCCGAAGCCTTGGCCGAAAACGACACATGACTCGCCGCAATATACACAGAAGAT
>CP070688.1:1909256-1915243 GCA_020353135.1 Chloroflexota bacterium | reverse complement strand
GGCCAGATCCTAATGGCGACCCAGGAGCCCAGCCGGAAGATCAGGAATATCAAGCGCAATAACCAGGTTAGCGTGCTCATCGACACGACGGATTTGCCGTTTAAGGGCGTTCTGATCTATGGCACGGCCGAGCTGGATTACGAAGATGTCATCGCCAAGCGAATCGCCATCTTTCAGCGGCGGCCGTGGGAGCCTTCACGCGAAGATGGCGAGGCGTACGCCCGCAAACTGGCGGCAAAGTGGCCGTGTGCGATCATACGCGTCACGCCGCAGCGTATCGTTTCTTTCGATTACGCTAAGGCCTGACCTTCGAAGCGCTCTTGTTTGCCGATCCTAGTCTCCCGGAAGCTTTAGGCGAAGATTTCTGAAGGTATCTCGCATGTAGTTTCCGGGGAAATCAGGAAACGAGCG
Organism: Chloroflexota bacterium; assembly: GCA_020353135.1. The sequence continues at coordinate 1,914,832 of CP070688.1, read as the reverse complement.
GTTCATATTTCCACCTATATCGTCCCTTTCCCGACGAGAATCTGCCGTAGGCCAGCGAGATATTAGCGTAGTACCTAAGTTGCCGACTTCTCGCTATTGACTCCAATACCGACGTCGGCCGGGAGCCCATCGCCTGCTGCGCTGAGTCGATCGGCGCATTACCCGGGACCAAGGTAAGCGCCCGAGGCGAGCAGAAATGACCAAAGTAAGGGGAGACCGATGATGGCGGACGACTGCCAAGGATGTATAATGAAATCTGGGTACCGGCCCTTGCCCAGCATTAGACCATGATCACGACATTCGTCATCGCGCCTGCTTTTGGCAGTTCCGGGTATCCAGCCCCAGCTAGCAAACGCTCGTATCGCTTTCCTCGCTTACATAGATGTTCGACAAACATGTTCAACATGCAAGCTGACGTGCCTGGCGATTCAAGTTATGTTCCGGTGTGCCCGGGACTCTTGAGCTTCCAGTGCCTTCATTGATCCTCTAACATACAGTGCGTAAGGAGATGACATGAAATATCAGTGGACTCTAACCGTATTGGCCGCCATGGCAGCCCTAATCCTCATCCTGGCATCAGGTGGGCCGGTCGCGGCGCAGAAGATGTTTAGCGCGGCGAACGACACGCACAATACTGATGGACCACCGGCGGCGCCACAACTGGTGATCAACGAGATCGATTACGATCAGCCCGGCACTGACGCGGCCGAATACGTGGAGATAAAGAACGTTGGCGCCGGCGCGGCCAATCTGGGCGGCGTGACGCTGCAACTGGTCAATGGCACCGGCGGCGGGGCCGGTATCTACGATACGGTCCCCTTGCCAAACGTGAGCCTGGCCGCTGGCGATCACTTCGTCGTCTGCGCCAACGCGGCGACGGTGGCCAACTGCGACCTGGACGATTCGCCTAACACCAACTTCATCCAAAATGGCGCCCCAGATGCAGCCGCGTTGCGTTATGACGGCGATGTGCTTGACGCCGTTAGTTACGAGGGCAATACCGGAGCGCCTTATACCGAGGGTTCTGGCGTTGGGCTGGCGGACAGTAATACGGTGGCTGGCTTGAGCATCTCTCGCTGTGAGGACGGGAGTGACACGGACCAGAACAACGTTGACTTCGTGACCGTCGGCAGTACGCCCGGCGCGGAGAATAAATGTGGCGCCCAATCGCTAGAAGCCTTCGTCCACGAGGTACAGGGTAGCGGCAGCAGCGTGGCGATTACCGACCTAGTCGTGGTGGAAGCGATTGTAGTCGGCGACTTCCAGGGCAGTGATCAGCTACTCGGCTTCTTCATTCAGGAAGAAGACGACGATGCCGACAGCGACCCGCTCACTTCGGAAGGCATTCTAGTCTTTTGTGGCGAATGTGCGCAGGATGCCGCCGTTGGAGACAAAGTGCAGGTGACCGGCTGGCCGGGAGAGTACTTCGGCATGAGCCAGATCGACGCGACGGGAACGGATGGCCAGGTGACCATTGTTAGCGCGGATAATACGCTGCCGACTGCCTCGACGGTTGACCTCCCGGCCGCGGGCAGCACCGTGTCAGAACTGGCGCTTGAGTACGTCGAGGGCATGTTGGTCACCTTTCCAGATACGCTTGTTGTCAGCGAATACTTCCAGCTGGCCCGCTTCGGCCAGCTGGTCCTGACGGCCGACGAGCGTCCTCGGCAGTTTACCGATGCCAACGAACCGGACGTGGATAACTATGCTGCCTTCCTGAATGATCTGAGCAGCCGGCGCATTATTCTGGATGATGACAACAACCGGCAGAATGATGCGCTGGGTACGCCCGATAAGCCATACTACTGGCCTCGTCCCGGGCTAAGTATCGACAATCTGATCCGCGGCGGGGACAGCATCGACAATCTGACCGGCGTACTGCATTGGTCCTGGGCTGGCTCCGGCGGTACTGATGCCTGGCGTGTTCGCCCGGTCAATGAAGCTTTTGGTTATGGCTTTACCCGTAGCATCCCGCGACCGGCAGCGCCTGATGATGTAGGCGGCTCGCTCAAAGTTGCCAGCTTCAATGTCCTTAACTACTTCACAACAATCGACGAGGGTCCGGACATTTGCGGGCCAGACGGCAACCTGGACTGTCGCGGGGCACACTCCACGCGCGAACTATCGCGCCAGCGAGAAAAGATCGTTAGCGCAATGATAACGATGGATGCCGATGTTATCGGCCTGATGGAGTTGGAAAACAACACCTCGGCCGCCATGCGAGACCTGGTAGGTGGTTTGAACAGTGTCGCCGGCCCTGGCGTGTACGACTTCGTCGACACCGGCACGATCGGCAACGATGCCATCAAGGTTGGCTTCATCTACAAGACGGACACGGTCTTCCCTGTTGGCGATTTCGCCATCGTTGATTCGTCAGTGGATCCGACTTTTAACGATGATAAGAACCGCCCGGCGCTGGCGCAGACCTTCGAAGCAACCGCTGACCGGGCGAAGTTGACAGTGGTTGTGAATCATCTGAAGTCGAAAGGTTCTCCCTGTGATGATGTGGGCGACCCGAACCTCAACGACGGGCAGGGTAATTGTAATCAGACTCGCACCGACGCGGCCGTTGCCCTGGTCAATTGGCTGGGCACCGATCCCACGAACAGCAATGATCCCGATTTCATGATCGTCGGCGATCTGAACTCCTATCGAATGGAGGAACCGATTGACGCACTGAAGATGGGCGGCTATACGGACTTGCTAAATGCGGTGATCGGTCCCGAGGCGTACACGTACCTGTTTGATGGCCAGCTGGGCTATCTCGACTACGCCATGGCAAACGGCACTTTAAGCGGACAGGTGACCGGCGTGACGGCCTGGAACATCAATGCAGACGAGATTCCTCTGTTTGATTACAACGATGAAATACTGGATCCTGGCGAGCGATCGTTCGAAAGAGAGTCGGATGCCGAAGAGATCTATGAAAGCAACGCCTTTCGCGCTTCGGACCACGATCCTGTTCTCGTCGGCCTGGATCTAAATGGCCCACCGGTTTGCTCTGAAGCCGGCCCGAGCATTGGCAGCTTGTGGTCGCCTAATCACAAGTTCGTCGAGGTAATGGTGCTAGGCGTCACCGATCCGGAAGCCGATCCGATTACCATCAACGTCGACAGCATTTTCCAGGACGAGGCGGTCAACAGCGATGGTGATGGCAACACGGCGCCCGACGCCGCCGGCATAGGCACGTCGGTGGCCCAGGTAAGATCGGAACGAGACGGCAGAGGCAACGGCCGGGTCTATCACATCAGCTTCACGGCCTCCGACGACGCGGGCAACAGTTGCTCGGGGACGGTGAATGTTGGCGTGCCGGCTAACAGAGGTAACGAGGCCACGGCCGTGGACGATGGGCCGCTGTTCGACGCGACGATCGCCGGTCCGTAAATTGGGCTTTAGGCGGCGGCCGGGCTATCATGGGCGCCTTTCGCCCATGTTGATTCGAAATAGAGGAGTTTGGATTTGAGCGACCGCCCGCCTTCAGCTTTGACCCTGGAAGAAGTCGCCCGGCGTCCCTGGCCTGGTATGGCCATCCCTGGCAACATTAAGTTCACTCCTGACGACGATTTGATCACCATTCTCTTCAGCCCGGAAGGAGGACTCAACAGGCAATTGTTCGCCTTCGATCCCGAGACCGGCGAGCGGCGATTACTCCTGGCCCCGGCCGAGGGCGGCACGACGGAAGCAAATGTTGCCCAAGAGGAAGCCTTACGCCGCGAGCGGCAGAGGCAGTTGGAGACTGGCGTCACGAGCTACGCCTGGTCGGCCAAGGGCAACCGACTGCTCGTACCTCTGCAAGGTGATCTCTACATCATGGATGGACCTGATAGACTCCGCCGCCGGTTGGTGGCCGAGGATGGCGAAGCGATTCTCGATCCACGCTTTTCGCCTGATGGCGAGTGGGTTGCCTTCGTCCTTGATGCGGAATTGCACGTGGTCTCCGTTGATGGCGGCCAGCCGCGACGGCTGACTTTCGGCGCCAGGGAGTCAGGCCGAACCAACGGCCTGGCCGAATTTGTAGCCCAAGAGGAAATGGATCGCCATCAGGGCTACTGGTGGTCGCCTGACAGCGAACATCTGGCCTTCGTCGAAGTCGATGAGCGGCATATTCCAATCTATCGGATCATGCATCAGGGCAAAGATACCGTCGGCCAAGGCGCGCAGGAGGATCACCGCTATCCTTTTGCCGGGAAGGAGAACGCCCGCGTGCGGCTTGGCGTCACACCGCTGACCGGCGGCGAGCCGATCTGGATGGATCTGGGCCAGGAAGAGGACATGTACCTGGCCCGGGTTCATTGGCTGCCGGACGGGTCCCTGGCCGCCCAGGTCCAGAATCGAGCCCAAACCCAGCTTGACATTCTGCGCTATGATCCCCAGACCGGCCGGGGACGACGGCTGCTGCGAGAAGAGTCGGAATTCTGGATAAATCTACATGACATGTTCCAGCCGCTGAAAGGGAGTGACGAGGAATACGGCGGTGGTTTCGTCTGGGGTTCGGAGCGGAGCGGTTTCATGCACTTGTACTTGTATGACGGCGATGGTCGATTGATCCGGCCGTTGACGTCTGGTGAATGGATGGTGACCGGACTGGCGGCCGTCGACGAGGAGAGAGAGCTGATTTACTTCACCGCCACCCTGGACGGGCCAACCGAGAATCATCTGTATGCCGCCTCGATAACGGGCGGTCCGCCGCATAGGTTAAGCGCCGCACCCGGCACGCACAGCGTCACCGTCGATCACGGCCGACGTCGCTACGTCGACGTGCATCACGCGTTGGATATGCCACCGAACGTTACCTTGCGCTCCCTGGAGGATGGCTCGCATCTGGCCACGATTTACGATGACGTCGATCCACGGGTAGGCTCGCTGGCCCTGGAGCCGCCTGAAATCGTGACCTTCAAGAATCGCGACGGTATAAGCCTATACGGCGCCCTGTACCGGCCGCCGGAAGCCCTGGGTTCGGCGCCGTATCCGACTATCATCTCGGTCTATGGCGGCCCGCACGTCCAATTGGTGACCCATAGCTGGCTGCCGACGATCGCCATGCGGGCCCAATATCTGCGAAGTCTTGGCTTCCTGGTTATTGTCGTCGACAATCAAGGCAGCGCCCGCCGGGGACTGGCCTTTGAAGGGGCGATCAAGAATCGTATGGGCCAAATAGAAGTACAGGACCAGGTGGACGGCGCGCGCTGGTTGGTCGAGCAGGGGTTGGCCGATCCGGATCGGATCGGCGTTTACGGCTGGAGCTACGGCGGCTATATGGCCGCCATGTGCCTGGCCCAGGCACCGGAGACGTTCAAGGTGGCCGTGGCCGGCGCGCCAGTGTCCCATTATGACGGCTATGATACACACTATACCGAGCGTTACATGGGTCAACCGGCCGACAATCCCGATGGGTATGAAACGGGCAGCGTGATGCAACACGTGGACAAGATGACAGGCAAGCTACTACTGGTGCACGGACTCATCGACGAGAACGTGCACTTTCGCCACACGGCCAGGTTAATCAATGCCTTGATCGCCGCCCGAAAGCCTTATGATTTATTACTCTTCCCTGACGAGCGCCATTCGCCGCGCCG
>CP070688.1:1896580-1909156 GCA_020353135.1 Chloroflexota bacterium | reverse complement strand
CGGTCGATTCGGCTTGGGCGCCCTTCCCTTCGGTGAGTACACAGTAGCAGCCCTCATAGATGGCTGGAACCCCTGTGCCGATGCGCCTTCCCGTTACCGGCACGAGTACTATTCCGAGACCCTGGACAGTGATTTGGCCATACCCATCGTCCTGAGCGAGACGAACGATACCGTCACCGGCATTGATTTCACGCTAGATATAGCCGGCGTCATTGTCGGCACCGTCTATGCCGCCGACGGCCAAACACCTTTGCCTGACATCTGGGTTTCCGACGGGGAGAACTATTACGCTAATTGCACCAACCAATCTGGACAATTTGGTCTAGGAGGCCTTCCCTTTGGCGAGTATAAGATCGCGGCTCTTTTGGTCGGCTGGAACCCTTGTACCGATGCGCCTTCTCGTTATCGGCACGAGTTCTACTCCGAGACCCTGGATGTTGATTTGGCCACACCCATCGTCCTGAGCGAGACGAACGACACCGCCACCAACATCGACTTCACGCTGGATAGAGCCGGTGCGATTAGTGGTACTGTCTATGATGAAGGAGGTACAACACCCCTTAGCAACGTATATGTCTATGATTCAGAAGACAACTACGGCGAATGCACCGACGTATCAGGGCGTTATGGTTTGGGAGGTTTGCCTTTTGGCGAGTACAAGATCGGCGCGGGTGGTGGTTGGAATCCGTGCGCTGATGGCCCATCCGAGCACCTTCAAGAGTGGTATTTCGAAACCGATGAAGTTGATCTGGCCACAGTCATTGTCCTCACGGAGACGGCCGACTTCGTAACCGGTGTCGATTTCACCCTTACGCCCGCCGCAATTGTCGAGCAGGATCGATATGTCGCCACGAACGGTTCCGATGTGGGACCTAACGATTGCCTTGATAGTGGGGCGCCGTGCGCCACTGTGGATCAGGCGATAGAAATGGCCAACCCTGGGGATTCGATCCTGGTAGCCCAGGGAACCTACACCGAAAACTTGTGGGTCGACAAGCCGCTGCTGATCGCCGGTGGCTATAACGCGACTGACTGGACGCAAGACCTGGATCAGTATGAGACCATCATCGACGGTTCCGAAGGTCAGACCGTGATGGCAGGCTGGGACAGCTACACTGTTGGGGCAATGTCGGTCATATCGGATACGGACGGGATCAACTGGGTCAGGTTCGAAGGCAATCCGGTACTTTCGCCCGGTACACCCGAGCAGCAGGGTGAAACAGTCATGACCTTTGTTGGTGACAGCGACGGATCGGTGCTGGAAGGGCTAACGATCACCGGTGGCAACGGCCAAATGGGCGGCGGCGTAGACGGCGGCAGCCATTTCATCACTATTCGTTACTGTTTGATCACGGGTAACGAAGCCGATGGCGGCCCATCTAGCCAGGGGGCCGGCGGCTTGGTCAATCCAAGTGGTCAAACAACCATCATTGACAGCCAGGTGGTCGACAATCACGTTAACGAGGGGGCGGGCGGTGTGCGCGTACATGACGGGCTGCTGGTCATGAGTAACACCCTGGTGACCGGCAACACCGGCGATGCCGGTATACACTTGAACGGGCCAGCCAGGCTGATGAACGTTACCGTCGCCGGCAACGATGGCGGCATCATCTACAATCCTCCGGAGGATCACACCTTATACGTAACCAACACCATCATTTATGGCAACGACTGGTCCATCGGCGATGAGGGCGAGGTTGTGGTTAGTTACTCTATTATCGAGGACGGTTGGGACGGGCCCGGAAATATGGAAGCCGATCCCTGGTTCGAGGACCCGGATAACGGCGACTATCACTTGTTGCCCTGGTCGCCGGCCATCGACGCCGGCGCGGCCGAGGGCGCCCCGGATCATGACTTCGAAGGGGATCCCCGGCCGCAAAACTCCGGCTTCGATATTGGCGCCGACGAATTTACCGGCGTGCCCATTGGCAACCAGGGTACCCGTTATGTGGCTACGAGCGGCATGGCTGGGCGCACGAATCCGTGCCTGGATCCCAATGAGCCCTGCGACAGCATCGGCTGGGCCCTGGAGGTGGCTGTCGGCGGCGACGACATTCTGGTGGCTCAAGGCGCCTACACCGAGAACCTGTCTGTCGATAAGACCGTTGCCCTGCAAGGCGGCTACGAAGCGGCCGGCTGGACCCACAACCCTGCCCTTTACGAGACCATCATCGACGGCTCGGCAAATCAGACCGAATTTGGCGATTGGGATGGCAACAATATCGGCTATCCTCGGGTTATCTCGGACACAGGCAAGTATCGCATGTGGTACGGTGCCTGGAACCCGACCAACCCCGGTTGGGGAAACGGGATCGGTCTGGCAGAATCGACCGATGGGACCACCTGGACCAAGTTTGAGAGCAATCCCGTTCTTGGTCCCGGCGAGCCTGGAGAATGGGATGGACAAATCCGCCGCCGACACTCTGTCTTGAAAGATGACGACATCTACAGGATGTGGTTTGCCGGCAATAATGACGACGATTACATCTGGCGGTTTGGTTATGCAACTTCGCCAGACGGAATCGACTGGGATGTATATCCGGACCCGGTGCTTTCTCCTGGCGCCGGCGAATGGGATGATAGGATCTTCGACCCATTCGTATTGAAAGATGGGGCTGTGTTTAAGATGTGGTACAGGGGTTGCTTGAGCGGTTCCTGCGCCATTGGTTACGCGACCTCAAACGACGGTGTCAATTGGGACAAGCATCCCGCGGGCCCGGTATTGGTGGGAACTGACGGCGAGTGGGACGAGGATTCCACCATGAGCCCCTGGGTGATCAAGAATGGCGACACCTTCGAGATGTGGTATATAAGCTTCTGGGGCGGGATCGGTAACGCCACCTCTCCGGACGGCATCTACTGGGCCAAACATGACGACAATCCGGTGCTGTATGATGGAGGGAACCCTTCTGTCATACTGGAGGATGGCACTTACAAGATGTGGCTGTCTATCTGGCCGGAAATCGGTTATGCGGAGTCGGCCGACGGCGTCAGTTGGGAACTCTATGAAGGCAACCCGGTGCTGACGCCGGGCGAACCCGGTCACTGGGGTGAATCGGTCGTGCGCTTCGAACAAGGTAGCCACACCGCTACCCTGGACGGCTTCACCATAACCGGCGGCTACGCCGAATCGGGCGGCGGGCTACTCATCGCCAATGATGGCGCAGCCTTGGTAGCCAATACGATCATCACCGGCAACCGGGCTCACCGCTGGGCCGGCGGGGTCTGGGTCAGCGGCGCCGATGTGACGATTCGCGATAGCCAGGTCCTGAATAACCGGACGACGCTGCATGGCGGGGCCGGCATTGAAGTCAACAGCGATTTTGGCCGGGCCCATCTGACCCTGGAAACGTCAACGCTGGGCGGAAATATGGCCCCATCGGAAAATGGCGGCGGCTTGCACGTCTGGGACGCTTCGGCCGATTTGTATGAGGTGGTCTTTGAGGGCAATGAGGCCGGTTCCGGGGCCGGCTTGGCTGTAACCGCCGGTTCCTCCGTTAACGTCGAAGGTGGCCGCTTTGCAGACAACGAGGCAGGTGTCTCCGGCGGCGGCATCATGCTTCAGCAGGAATCCTCGCTCGTCATCACCGGCACGTCGATCTATGGCAATATCGCCCACGATGGCGAAGGGGGCGGAATTTGGGTATCCGATAGTAGCCGGCTAACCATGGCCCAGAGCTGGGTGGTGGCTAACGCCGCTCCCAACAACGAGGGCGGTGGTATTGGCGCATCCACCGGCGAGGAAACAATGTGGCCGTCTGTTTCAGTTGAAAACAGTATCATCGCCGGCAACAGTTCCGGCACTCACGGCGGCGGCTTGTGGATCAAGTATGGCGATGATCACCGCATCGCCAATACCCATGTCGTCGGCAACCAGACGAGCGAAGACGGGGCTGCCCTGGTCACCGGCGGAGAGGCCCAGATCGTACTGCTCAATTCCCTGCTCATCAGCAACACCGGCAACACCAGCATCGCCGACCGAGACGGCAGCGGATCGTTGATCGATCTGCTTTACTGCGATACTTTCGGCAACAGCCCCGACGGCACGGACGGGGTGACTATTAACCGGATCCATTGTCTCGGACAGGACCCGGCGACCGGGCTGAACCCATTGATGGCTGGCGGCTCGCTGCCAAGCGGTGTGGGACCTGACTTCGCCGGCCAGTGGATGGCCTACGACTACAACTTATCGCCCAACTCGCCGGTCGTCGACGCCGGCACGCCCCTATATGACGCCCCGCGCTTCGATATCGAAGGATCACCCCGCGACGACGCTCCCGACATGGGCGCATACGAGCGGCAGGGTCTGACTAGCGACGTGGCCTTGACCAACATCTTGCCCACCGGCCCAGTGCCAGTGGACGAGCCCTTCCAGGTGGCGACCATGCTCTTTAACCGCGGTCAGGAAGAGGTGAACGAAGTGGGCGTAAGCTGCCAGATCGAAAAGGATAGCGCCGTCGTTTATGACGAACAGGCCGTATCCGGGCTGATCCTGCCACTCCAGGATGCCTGGTTAAGCTTCCCAACCTACACGCCAACGGCCACAGGCAGCTATACCCTGACCTGTGAGAGCCAATTGGCAGGCGACATGGCGCCGGAGAACGACGTCTTATCCCAGAATATCACCGTCGAAGTGGCGCCGATTCCTGACGCCTGGATGAAGGACCACCCTGACGATACGGGCACGGTGCACTTCCTCGGAAACTGGTTCTTCTCGCCCGATATGTGGGTGCGTCTAAGCGACGATGGCGGGCTTGTACACGAGAATCCAGTAGCCGAAAATGAAGGCACGCTCTATATCCGGTTGCGCAACCGCGGCAACGCGGCCGTTTCCGGAGAGTTGGCGGTCAGTTGGAGCCCAGGACGGATCGCCGTTCACTGCAACGACTGGCAACATATCGATACCATCTCCTTTGAAGATATACAGCCCGGCGAAGAGCGCATCGTCAGCGCCCAATGGACGCCGCCGGCGGGTTTCAAGCCTGGCTGGGGCATCAGTCTCCAGGCCGTGATAGACGCTGAGAATGATCCCTACGATCGCGGATACGAGTGCGCGCCGCAGCGCGCCAGGTGGGACAACAACGTGGCCATGCGCAGTACACAGGTCTTTCAGAATCCGGAAACAACCGTGAGCTCGATCGCGGCCGACGGAGCGGAAGTGTGGCTGAACAACGTGTACAACCTGCCCCAGGACGTGGACCTCATCGTCGAGCGGCTGACTTTTCCGGAGACGGGCTCGATCACTATTGAACTGCCGGCTGAATTGTTTGACCGCTGGCGGGCATCGGCGTCGGCCTGGGGTTCGGGCATCGAGGTCATGACGACAACCAAGGAGATTCATGTGACCGGTCTGATCTCGGCTACAATCGGCGCCATTCCAATGGCAGCGGCCGAACAGGCCTTGGTCGGATTGAGCTTCTCGGCCCCGGAGGGGGAGGAATTTGAGTTGAACCTGGTCCAACGAATTGTCGACCGGGTAGTCGGCGGCATTAGCTACCATTGGTACGTCCCCGACGAGACGCCCCCGCAGGTGGTCTACACAGTACCGGCTGCTGGTGAGATCGGCGTCGGAATAGACCAGCCAATAGTGATCCAGTTTGACGAGACAATCAGCCCTTTAACTCTAGACCTGGCGCTAACACCCGATCCTGGTAGCTGGCAATTGGCCTGGAACGAAGCAGGAACAATAGTAACGGCAACCCATGCCAGCTTCACGCAGGGAACACAGTATCACGCCTCGGTCACGGCCGGCGACGCTTCGGCCAATGTCATGGAAGCCGCCTATGAGTGGTCACTTACCGCCTCGAAGGATCAATTCGATGCTTTCTTGCCTCTGATCGTTAAGTAGAAAGGAGCAGGCACGGAATCCGTTCATTGAGCAACCAGTCCAGGTACGAAACGCCAGAATTGTAAAGAGTTTAACAGGTCATTCGCTTGCCAATCGAGCTCGAGCTATGGTAGACTAGGCTCATCTCAGGCAAAAGGAGGCGTGCATTATGACCCAATCCAGCTACGAAATAGACGCGGTTGTTCTGCGTCATGAGAGCGCGCCTGTGTTCTCCGCCTGGTAGATCGTCTCAGACGAACAGACTAAGATCAAAAGTCTAAGAGTCTTCTATCGGCCACGGGTGTTCTCACTCGTGGCCGTTTTCTGTCTCCGGGCTTCCCCGAGCTGCGGCTACAACATGACGCGTTCGCCAGCGACCGGCCGAAATTAACGCGCCCTGGATCAAACCGGCCCTCGGTTTCTCGATCCCACCCAAGCACCACCCCTGGTCACGTTTAATCGACGGCCCAAGCCGACGGCTTCAGCGGTCTCTGGCATCACTTGATCGATGGTTATGTACATTTACGGAGAATACAGAAGAAAACGAGATGAGGATCACCCAATCCGATTACAGTGAAGAGTACGATCACTTTGAGTTTGAGTACAAGCAACGCCATCGCCGCCAACGCCGCAAGAAGTCGACCGCGCGGGCCAAGCCAGTCCCGGCCGAAGCGCGAACTCAGCTCACCAACGCCAGCGACGACGTTTATGATTTTGTGCCCAGCTACGCCGCGGGGCTCGATCCTTTGCACCACGAGCGCCAGTGGCTAATCAACTCGGTGGCCACTTTCTTTCACGATGACCTGATAACCGACGTCACCCGCATCGTGAAAGGCGGCAAAGAAGCCAACGTCTACTGCTGTCCGGCCGGCCCGACGACCGGAGTGGAGCTGATCGCGGCCAAGCTTTACCGGCCACGAATGCTTCGCCATCTGCGCAATGACGCCCTGTACAAAGAAGGCCGGCTGCTGCTAGACGGCGATGGCAAGGAGACAAAAGGCGATAGAGAGGCGCGGGCCATTCGCAGGAAGACCCGCTTCGGCAAGCGCCTGGACATACTGAACTGGATCATGCATGAGTTTAACGTACACCGAGCTTTGTATAGGGCCGGCGTTGACGTCCCTAAGCCCATCACCCAGCGCGGCAACACGATATTGATGGCCTATATTGGCGACGATTGGGTCGCCGCGCCGACGCTGAACGAGATTCGGCTGGATTCATCCGAGGCCCGGCCGCTATTTGAGCGCCTTGTCGAGAACATCCGGCTCATGCTGATTAATCATTACATCCATGGCGATTTGTCAGCCTACAATATACTCTACTGGGAAGGGCAGTGTACTATCATCGACTTCCCACAGCTAGTCGACGCGCGCAAGAATCGGAACGCGCTCATGCTGCTAGAACGGGATGTACGCCGTGTCTGCCAATACTTCGCCCGCTGCGGCGTGAAGTCAGATCCCGGTAAACTTGTAGACAAACTCTGGCGGGGGTATATGTCCGGTGACTGAAAAGAATGAAAATACCAGCATACACGATCTATTTAATCACCCAGGCCTGTTTTGGTTTATTCTTCACCATGATGTCGCTCGTCAGCGCCATCTATCGGGTGCAGAGCGCGGGCCTGGACCCTCTGCAACTGGTCCTGGTGGGCACCGTCCTAGAGACGACTGTATTTCTGTTCGAGATCCCCACCGGCGTCGTCGCCGATGTGTACAGTCGCCGTCTTTCGGTGATCATCGGTTACTTCCTCATAGGCCTGGGCTTTATCCTGGAGGGGGCGTTCCCCATTTTCGCCACCATCCTGCTGGCCCAGGCCATATGGGGCTTCGGCTACACTTTCATCAGCGGCGCAGAGCAAGCTTGGCTGGCCGACGAGTTAGGCGAAGAGCGCCTGGCCCATATCTATCTGCGTGGATCCCAGCTGGCCCAAGCCGGCACATTGTTGGGCATCATCGTGGCCACCGCGCTGGGAACGATCGCCTTGAACTTACCCATTCTGCTTGGCGGGGCGCTGATCATTCTGCTGGCCGTCTTCCTGGCCCTGTTCATGCCCGAATCAGGATTCAAAGCCACGCCGGCCGCCGAACGTCACACCTGGCAGGAAGCTCAACAGACCTTCAAAGCGGGCGTCAGCACCGTGCGCGGCCGGCCCATTCTGACCTTGATGATGCTCATCGCCGTCATCTATGGCCTCTCCAGCGAGGGCCTCGACCGGCTATGGGCAGCCCATTTCCTGGAAAACATCGCCTTCCCGGCCGCAGGCGACCTGGAACCGGTCGTGTGGTTCGGTTTTTTGGGAGTCGTGCAGATGGTCCTGGCCATTGGCGCGGCCGAGATTATCCGCCGGCGCGTACAGGTCGAAAATCAACGGGCCGCCGTTCATGTCCTATTGGTCATCAACGCCGTCGTCGTCCTGGCCTTGATCGCCTTCGGCCTGGCCAGCACTTTCCTCTTGGCCGTCGCCTCGATCTGGACCATCCAGGTCTTGCGGAGCAGCGGGGGCGCCCTGTACGGCGCCTGGCTCAATAAGGGGCTCAAGCCAGAAGTGCGGGCGACGGTGCTGTCCATGAATGGCCAACTGGATGCGGTAGGTCAGATCGTCGGCGGCCCGATCGTAGGCGCCTTCGCCCTACGTTTTGGTCTGCGAGCGGCTATGATCGCCGTCGCCTTGATGCTTTCGCCGGCCGTAGGTCTGTACGCTCGGGTGCAGCAACTGCTCCGCCAGCAGCAGTCGGAGCCTTCCGCATCAACCTAACCCGGCTTGGCGGCCGGCTCGACGGCCACCTTGTCGACAAGATGTAGTCAACCTGATTTAGTCTGGTCGCTCCAAACGGGTGCCATAGATCACCCCAAGATCCTGACATTCAATACTGGCTGAGTCCAGTCGCTTCTCTCAAAGTCTGATACAGGTCGGCCATGTCAGTAGACGACGATCCCTTGGTGAGAATGCCAGGCACCCAACCGGATCAGGGTGTTAAGCTGGATGGCCCAGGAAAATGTGTCAACTGCCACGCCGATTTCGATCCACTGACCGCTCCGGTCGACAATTGGCACGGATCCATGATGGCCCAGGCCGCCCGCGACTTCCTCTTCTGGGCAACCATGACTGTCGCCGGCCAGGACGTAATCTGGGCCATTGGCAATCCAAACGCAACCGATGTCTGCCTGGGCTGCCACTTTCCCGTTGGCTGGCTGGACGGCCGCTCCGACCCGACCAACGCCTCCTTGATGACTGGATTGGATTTCGACGGCGTCCAATGCAAGGTCTGCCACAACTTGTCTAGTCCGTTCTACAAGACTACCTTTGACGGCAGCCGAGAGGGCGATGACTGGCCGGGTTATTGGGACGAGACCGACGCCAGCGACACACCTTCAGACGTCGCCGCTGTTGACACTTATGCCCTCAATCAGGCCGTAGCGTCGGGCGTCACCATGTTTGATGGCGACCCATTCTGCGTCAATGACCAGCCGCCGGCCGGCTACGTGGAAAACGGCAGAGGGCAGTACTTCGTAGACTAGGCCGACAAGCGGCGCGCTGCTTTCGGCGACGACAACTGCCTCGCCGACAGCCAGCCCGACGCCTTTACTAATGCGTTACATCTTCGTGCCTCTTGTATCCAGCGCACTGAAGGAGGACAGGCCGGGCCAAGCCGAGTTCGATCCATGGCACTGGTATTGGCGTTGGGTATCATAGGATAGTCGACTGGGCTAGCTGCCCAGGCCCGAAGCTCCCGAGGATGAAACGAAGCCGTCAATGGGATCAACTATCGGCCGGTTCGGGTTCTGACTCAGATTCTAATGCTACCGAGGCATCGAATTGTCGTTGGCCCAGGGAGGCCAGGCCGATACTCAGCAAATACAACAGAACGAGCGGGACCATCGTCAGGAGCATGGTCACCGGATCGATAGACGGCGTTACCATTGCGGCCACGATGGCGATACCCACGACGGCAAAGCGCCAATGCTCGCGCAAAGTGTTCGACCGGACAATGCCAAAACGGGCCAGAAAGTAAACGATCAACGGGAGTTGAAAGGCGATGCCAACCCACAAGACGAATCCCGTCGCAAAACCAATGTACTCCTGGCTCGTCCACTCGGGCGAAAATATCGTTGGCATGAAATTCGCCAGAAACAGAATGGCCGACGGCAGCAGGACGAACCAACAAAAGGCAGCGCCAAGCAGGAACAGCAGCGTCGCGCTGGGCACGAACACGTATACATAGCGCTTCTCGTGACCATGCAAGCCGGGTTCGATGAAACGCCACAGCTGGTACAGCATCCATGGCATGGAGATGGCGACGCCGGCGACCAGCGCTACCCGGAAGTAGGTTTGCAGACCTTCCGTCGGGCTCAGTGTCTGCAACTGCTCCCCGTAAGGCGAGATCAAGATATTCAGGAGCTGCTCGGTGAAGGCGAAGCTAAGGACCGTGGCCACGACCAGGCCGGCTGCGGCCCAGGTCACTCGGACCCTTAACTCACCCAAATGATCGAGTATCGTCAAGCCTTGATCGGCGGCCGGCTGCTCGCTCATCAGTCAGGATCTCCGGGCACGTCGATCGCCTTGGGCAAAGGCGGCCTTACGGGTTTCGGCGCTGCGTCGGCCGGAGCGTCTCCGTCGGATGTTTGCCCGGCCGGCGCCACTGCTGCGTCATCTGACGACACTACGCTCGTTGACGTGTCGTCGGCAGAGGATGGGTCGTCAGCGGGCGACGGTTCGTCAGTAAGCGACGGAACGTCGGTAAGCGACGGTTCGTCGGTAGGTGTCAGATCGTCAGAGGGCAACGTGCCGCCGGCAGGCGAAGTGATTTCGTCGGCCGTCTCGGTATCTTTCAGCGCAGCTTCTGTCTCCTCCGTCAGCCTCTTACCAGCCCCCTGCAAGGATTTTGGCGCGTTTGCTAATTCGCGGCGAAGTTCGTCGACCTCTTTCTGCAGCTGGCGCACATCGTCCATCGTGTTGCGCAGCGAACCATCGTCCAGCGCGTCGAGTTCGGCGTTCAATTGGCGGGTGAACTCGCGAGAAACCCTCTGCAACTGGGCCGTAATGCGGCCCAGAGTATGAGCCACCTGACGGATGCGCTGAGGCCCCATTATCAGTCCGGCCAGGAGCAGGATTACGATTAACTCAGGTATGCCAATACCAAAAAAACTATCCATGACTAGGGTGTGAGACCAAGGCCCGCCGGCTGTGGGCTAGCGCCTTTACCCGGTACGCGGAGATTGGCTACGCCCATCAAAGCGCTTATCCCCGGCCGGAACCGTCAGGCGGCTAGGTCGGCTCATAGGCGGCCAGGATTTCCTGGCGCAGCTGAGGAATCTGATCGGCGAGTGTGCCCAAGACGCCATTGATGAACCGGGGAGCGCTGTCCGAGCCGTAAACTTTGGCCAGTTCCACCGCCTCATTGATGGCCACTTTGACCGGCGTTTCCGTATCTATGAGAAATTCAAAAATCGCGATCCGCAGTACATTGCGGTCGATTATGGCCATTTGCTCCAATGGCCATTCCGGCGCGTAGCGAGTTATGAGCGTGTCTATGCCCTGCAGATGATCCAGGACGCCGAATAACAGCTTATAGGAGAAGTCCACCCCAGCGCTTTCCATTTCTTGCTCCTGTAAGCGCCGCTCGAGCACCTCCTCGGGCGGATGATGCGCGAGATCAATCTCATAGAGAGCCTCGAGGGTCACACGTCTGGCGCGCCTTCTAGTTGTCTTCATCGACCTTAAGCGGTTTCATCAACATCGTAGACCACATCTTCGACATGCACATTCACGGACTCAACAGGCAGACCAACCATCTTGTCAATCGCTTCCACGACCGCCGCCTGCACACTTTGGCTGGCCTCGAGCACATTCACGTGTGGATCCATGAAGACGTAAATATCAAATTCCAGGCGGCCGTCGGCGTAGTTGAGCAAGATGCCGTCATGGCGAACGGCTCTGCGGAACAGGCGACCAACGTCGGCCGGCACCGCCGCCAGTGCGTTGACGCCTTCTACCTCTAGCGTCGTATTGTGTACGATCGTCGTCAGAACTTCTGGCGCGATTTCTATCCGGCCAATGCTCTCTCTGCTCTCTTCTTCGCTCATCGTCTCGTTCGCCAAACCTTGCTTCTTGATGTGGTTGAAACGCGGACCATACCCCCGGGCAAAGCGACGACAGTCGCCAAGCCACGTTAATCGCTAAGCGACGGTGGTCGCTAAGTGCCAAACCGTCACTACATCGCCAGACCACCATCAACCCGGATCACTTCGCCGGTAATGTAAGCCGCCCTTTCTGAAGCCAGGAAACAAGCCAAGTCGGCGACCTCTTGAAGCTCGCCTAGACGCGCCAATGGTATCAACTCCAATGCCCTCTCTACCATTTCATCCGACAAGACGTCGGTCAATGCGGTCGGGAAGAAGCCAGGCGCAATGGCGTTAACTGTGATTCTACGTGAACCAAGCTCTCTGGCCAGTGACTTGGTCGCTCCGATAATACCGGCCTTTGAAGCCGCGTAGTTGAATTGCCCCGCTTGGCCGGTTAAACCGACGACTGAGGTGATATTGATGATCCGGCCGCCTTTCTTTCGCCGAACCATCGGTCGGGCTACTGCCTTGCAACAGTTGAAGACGCTCTTCAGGTTGGTTTCCAACACCACATCCCAGTCCGTCTCTTTCATCATGAGTAGGAGCGTGTCACGCGTTGTTCCCGCATTATTGACTAAGATATCAACTTGTCCATAGCTGTCAAGCGTTACCTTGACCAGTCGGTG
>CP070688.1:1893935-1896480 GCA_020353135.1 Chloroflexota bacterium | reverse complement strand
TATCGTGATGCCCTGGATGAATCCAATGATCGTCAAATCATGGCTCAAGCTAAAGCCGTATGTTGAACGTGAGCGTGAGCTGCGCGGTGAGCCGGACTATTATGAGCATGCGGGCGAGTTGGGCGAGAAGTGCCTCGAATGGCGGAGCAAAAATCTGGAGGAGGCGGAGATAAAGTGGCGAAAAAATGCCCTGTAAAGCCAGGCCGGATGCGTTCCCTCTATCTATAAAGCGGGCCGAAGTTCGGCGGCTTGCCAAGCTCCGAAGGGCCAAAGGAAGGGTCGATGTCACCAGACGCGCCTCAATCAAACGAATCGAGCCTATGGGTGAAGATTCTTGAGCTCACGACGGAGTACTCGTTTGGCGAGATGTTTCGCGTTATCCGGGCAAGATTGCAGCACCGGCGCTTCGACGGGAGTTTCAGCGAACCCATCACGCGCATCAACTTCGAGCGCGGCGACTCCGCTGGCGTGCTGCTCCATGATCCGCAAGATGACACCGTGATCTTGGTGAACCAGTTTCGCTATCCTGTCTACGCCAGCCTGGGCGCCGGCCAGCGGGCCGGCGAGGGGGCCAGGCAGGCCTGGTTACTGGAAATCGCGGCCGGCATGGTGGACGAAGGCCAGACGGTGGCCGAAGTCGCCCAGAGGGAAGTCATCGAGGAGGCAGGCTTCGCGATCAAAGGGCCTTTGCAGCCGATAACTACTGTCTACCCAAGCCCTGGCGGCAGCTCTGAACGCATTACCCTGTACCTGGCGGAAGTCGATCGACGGTCGCCGGCCGCCAGCGGCGGCGGCCTGATCGAAAAGGGCGAGGACATCCAAGTCGTGGCCGTTCCTTACCAGGAAGCAATGGCTATGGTCGCCAGCGGCGAGATCAACGATGCTAAGACCATCATCGCACTGCAGTATCTGGCCTTGCTCACGGCTGGAAGCGCTGATCGGATGTCATCGCCGTAAGCGAAACGAAGGACATACACGGAGAAGAAATGACAACTCAAACGACGCCCCCTGAAAGACAATTTGATTTCTGGCTCGGCGAGTGGGACGTGTCCTGGGGCGAAGGGCAGGAAGGTACTAATCGCGTCGACAAGATCCTGGACGGCAAGGTGATCCGCGAGCAGTTTGACGGCAACCCGGCCATGCCTTTCCAGGGGGTGAGCCTTTCCGTCTACGATGCGCGAGCCGAGTTATGGCGCCAGACGTGGGTTGACACGGAGAGTAACTATTGGAGCTTCGTCGGCCGCTTCGAGGACGGCCGGATGACCCTCGCGACCGAGGTAGAAGTCGAAGGCAAGCCGGTTCAACTGCGGATGGTGTTCTACAATATCGCGGCCGACGAGCTGGACTGGAATTGGGAACGATCGGAGGATGGGGGAAAGAGCTGGGAATTGCGCTGGCATATTCACTACAGACGAAAAGCCGGCCGGTAAGGAAGTTGGTTGATTCTGTTAATTGACCGAAGAGAGGCAATCTCGTCCCTACCTGGCGACATAATGGGCGAAACACGGATATGGAGCAAATGGTGGGTTTGGCCTTGAGATTGTTGGGCGGCCTGGCTCTCAGCCGGGACGGTCAACCCCTGACCGGCTTCAAATCCCAGAAAGGACAGGCTTTGCTCTGCTACCTGGCCGTTACCGGCCAGAGCCATTCTCGTTCGGCGCTGGCCGGCCTGTTGTGGCCCGATATCCCCGAGGCCAACGCCCGCACCAACCTACGCAAGGTGCTGACTCGCCTGCCTGAGGCTATCTCAGACCATCTCGTTGTCACGCGCCAGACGATCGGTCTCAATCCAGATCGACCTATGTGGGTGGACGTGGTCCAGTTGGAAGCCGGTTTGGCGCCCCAGGCGGAGGTCGAGGTCGTCCGCCAGGCGGTGGCCCTCTATGAAGGCGATTTTCTGGCCGGTTTTTCCCTGTGGGACGCGCCCACCTTCGACGAGTGGGCCGGCGCGCAAAGGGCCCGCCTGCGCCAGGGTACCCTGGGGGCGCTGCAACGCCTGACCGCCCATTTCGCTGCCCAGGAAGCTTATGACCTGGCCATCGATTACGGCCGGCAACTGCTGGCCATCGAGCCCTGGCAGGAAGAAACCCACCGCCAATTGATGCGGCTGCTGGCGATGACCGGCCAGCGCAGCGCGGCCCTGGACCAATATGAAGCGTGCCGCCAGCTATTGCAGGAGGGGCTGGGCCTGGCGCCGGCGCCGGAAACCGAGGCGCTCTACCGGGCGATCCAGAGCGGCGACTTCTCGCCGGCGACCGGGTTAGGACAATTGCGCCGGGACAGTTTGGAACCGGCCATGGTCGTGGAACGCGAGGCGGCCGAGCAGGCGCTTTTAGACGGGCTCATCAGCCAGGCTGAGCCGCCGGCATTCATGGCCGACGCGGCCGGGGCGCCAGCGCCGGAACGGCCGCCCATCGTCAATCGGGAGCGGGAATTGGCCCGATTGCAGGCGGCGCTGGCCGAAACGCTGGCCGGGCGAGGCGGGCTGGTCTTCCTCAGCGGGGAAGCCGGGGCCGGCAAGACGGCCCTGGCCGATGAATTCGCC
>CP070688.1:1890037-1893835 GCA_020353135.1 Chloroflexota bacterium | reverse complement strand
TGGACTTTTTGACGGTCAGGTGGTCAGTCGCGACCATGTTCTCAAGGATGGCGATGTGATAGAACTGCGCATCTGAATTATAGCACCGCGCCGTGGCAACCAAAGTCAAGTTCGATCCCAAAATCATTGGCGCCGACTTCGCGGCTGGATTGACTACCGCTCTAGTCACGATCCCGGATGGTTTGGCTTCGGCCATTCTCGCCGGTCTAAATCCGGTCCATGGCCTGTATGCGCTCATGGTGGGTATGCCGGTAGCGGCGCTGACCATGAGTTCGCAATTTATGTACGTAGCCAACACGGGCGCGCTGGCCGTCGCCACCGGCGACGCTTTGAGCGGTTATGGGCCTGACGAGTTAGCAGGCGCTCTGGTTGTACTGGTCATCATCGTGGGCTTGGTGCAGGTAGCGCTGGGTTTGCTAAAACTAGGCGGCATCACTCGCTACGTATCTAATGCGGTGATGGTCGGCTTCATGACAGGCATCGCCGTTAGCATTATCCTTGGCCAGCTTAGCGATTTCACAGGTTATGAAAGCGAGTTCGGCAATCGGGTTCTGGCCGCCTTCGATTTGATCTTCAACCTGGATCAGATTCAGCTGGCCTCGCTAGCAATTGGCGCTCTGACGATACTTCTCATCATTCTTTTCAAGCACACCCGGCTGGCGAAGTTCAGCATGGTCTTGGCGCTGGTTCTAGCCGCCATCGTGGCCAATATGCCGCTTTATCCCCACGTTGAGCTAATCGGCGATATCACCGACATTTCCTCTGGTTTCCCAAGGCCGGTGTTACCCGATCTGTCTCTCGTTCCAGGGCTTATCGGCTCTGGGGTGGCCCTGGCGCTCATCGGCCTCATCCAGGCGGCCGGCGTTAGCAAGAGCGTTCCCAATGCGGACGGCAACTACCCTGATACATCGCGCGACTTCGCCGGCCAAGGATTGGGTAACATTGCGTCTGGCTTCTTCCAGGGCATGCCACTTGGCGGCACTATGTCTGAAACGTCGGTGAATCTCAGCGCCGGAGCCAGGAGCAGGCTGGCCAACGTGATTTCGGCCTTGCTTATCATCGCTTTCGTCGCTCTGCTTGCAGGATTGATCGAGCGCATTCCCCTGCCGGCCGTTTCTGGTCTGCTGATCGTGGCTGGCTACGAAGCGATCAAGATTGACAACATCGAAGACGTTCGCGACACGGGTCCGGGTCCGCGCTGGACGATGATCATAACTTTCATCGCCACGTTATTCATGCCTATTCAGTATGCGGTGCTGACCGGCGTGATCCTGTCGGTGGTCATCTATCTCTACGGTTCGTCGACGGATGTCCGGGTAGTGGAACGGGTCCGTCTGGCCGACGGAACCTTTGAAGAACGTCCGGCGCCTGAAGCGCTTTCGTCCACAAGCGTGACGCTGCTGCACGTTTACGGGAGTCTCTACTTCGCCGGGGCTTCGGTTTTTGAGGAGAAATTGCCGGCGCCACAGAGAGCAGAGCGGGCGGTTGTGGTGCTGCATCTGCGAGGTCTGGACAGCGCTGGCAGTACTTTCATTGGCGTGGTCGAGCGCTACAGTCAACGGCTGCAGGACGGCGGCGGCAAGTTGATTCTTGCCGGCGTACACGATCGTTTGTTACAGCAACTCGAACTCACAGAAACCACAGAGGTGATATCGCCGGATGACATCTACCAGGCCGAGAGCCGGCTTGGAAGATCAACCGCGAACGCTTTGGCCGCGGCGTACGAGTGGCTTCATCCAGTTGAGGCCACAGATGAACCGGCCGGCGGCGAGAACGTCAAACATAGCTGAAGTCAACAGCTAGGCACGCACGCGCACTATCAGCGGCCGGCGGTCTGGTTCGCCGAAGGGAACGCGGTCGATATGCTGATGGACGAGATGCGCAAATGGTCCCAACAATATACACGCGCCGTCTTCATCGACACCGGTGTGGCGCTACTCTATTTCATCTTCGAAGAGACGCCTGAACTCCTCCTCCCAAACGTCATCCAAGGGTTGAAAGGTAACCTCGGCGAAGTCACCTGACAAGTTATCAAGATACTCGCGGACGCCAAGCTGGGGCGCGGCTCCGTCAAGTTCATCGATCTTAGCATCTACCAGCTTCACCAACCTTCTACTCTTGCGTTCCAAATCAGTGAGGTCAAAATCCATTTTGAGCATGTAGCTGATTCGCCGCATGACGCCCAGCCAGGCCATATAATCATTCTCAATACGAATGGCGTTGCCTATCTCACTCATGGCCGAGAAGTCATATGTGGGAACGAAGGCGTAGAAAGACATGTGTTCCATCTCTTGTTCACTGGCTCGTTTGCAGATGTAGGAACCTATACTTGCCCCGCCATGATAATCGGACAGATTGACGGCCAGATTCTCTGCCTCCTGGCGAAGGTGTGGCAAACTATATATGCAAGAGACCATACGTTCCTTATCATACGGTAGCTCGCCGTAGACGCCGCCCAGAGTTACGATGCGCTTGACGCCCAACTCGCGGCAGGCGTCCAGAACTGCAGCTACGTAGCGTTCGGCATCAAGATGGGGCTCATCACCCACTAGGAACACGTAGCCGCGCCGGGCGTCACCCGAGTAGTACAGCTCGCTACTGGGCGTCTCCAGTGATTCTGGATAGCCTTCATCGAATTTTACCACCGGGCGCACAAGGTCATGAGTACCGGGGAATTGGAAGAGGTAAAAGCCGTCAGGGCGAATCGTACCTATTTGTCGCGCGCCAGTCTTCCTGACGAGATATCGCGGCAGTCCCGACGAGATTGAACCGGCATCGGCCCACTGGCGCCAGCCGGCGATCATGAAGATCTCCTCCGCTACTGGTTGTTCCCAAAGATCCACTGCCTTCGACATGCCTTGTGCCTCCAAATCCTCTGCGCGGGTCCGAATTGCTGTTCGTCCTGAAACGGCGCTGGATGTCCCTCATCACATATTATGCTACCCGAAACGCCCCCTGTTAGGCAAACTGGCTTCATCCCGTGCCAAGGTTGATGCTGAACCAATGCGGCGGAACAAAACTCGGGTATGTCGGTTAAAGGCGGAAGCTTGCCGAGAATCTCATTCGGTATAACCGTTCGGATGCTGGCTGTGCCACAACCAGGCTGACTCGATGATGCCGCTTAGTTCAGTGTAACGCGGCCGCCAGCCAAGTTCCCGCCTGATCTTGTCGCTAGAGGCAACGAGAATGTCCGGATCGCCTGGCCGGCGCGGGCCAACATGCGCTGGGATGGGATGACCGGTCACTTCGCGAGCGACATCGATTACTTCTTTTACACTGAAACCTCGACCGTTACCGAGATTGTAGGTCCGGCTGCCGTCCTTCAGAGCTCGCAGCGCCAGCAAATGAGCGCTGGCAAGATCCAGCACATGGATGTAATCACGTATGCATGTCCCGTCGGGCGTGTTGTAATCGTCGCCATAGATCGTGATCTCCTCCCTCTGGCCCAGTGCGACTTGCAGGACCAGTGGAATGAGATGCGTTTCGGGATCGTGATCCTCGCCATGATCGGGCGCGGCCGCGCCGCAGGCATTGAAATAGCGTAGCAAGCCGTAGCGCAGACTGTGAATCTGGTCCATCCAGTGCAAGACGCGCTCCAACATGAACTTCGATTCGCCATAAGGGCTGCCCGGCCGAATTGGCGCGCCTTCGCCGATGGGCAATTGTTCTGGATCGCCAAATAGGTTGGCCGTCGAAGAAAGAATGAAACCCTTCACGCCGTGGCAGACCGCGCTGTCGATCAGGTTCATTCCGTTCGTCAGATTATCGCCTAAATACTTGAATGGCTCGGCCATCGAT
>CP070688.1:1883621-1889937 GCA_020353135.1 Chloroflexota bacterium | reverse complement strand
TGCCGGGCATCACGTCGATCACCAATTGACGCGTCTTGCGGCCGAACTCTGGTTGGACCATGATAGACTGCGCTACTACGAGGAATTTCCCTACGTGCTGACTGACGGCGCGATGCCGGCCGGTCTGACAAAGACCCGCGGCTGGCTTCCGGGGGTCATTGAGCTGACTGATCGGGCGATAGAGATGAGAATAGAGGCGACAGCTTGCTACCAATCCCAACTGAGCACGTTCTTTCTCGATAAGAATGATATGGCCAAGTCGGTCAAAAACCACGTGCATGGTGCCGGCGGCGAAAGGGTTTGGCGCCGCCATATAGCCCTATAGACCAATTGCCCTATTGGATCCGTGTCCATATAATAGTTTAATCATACATATTCGCCTGATTTATCTTCTGATCCGGAAGTGAATTGCTAAAGAGAACGCGTTCAGAATGGAGTGCTTTTTGTTTAGTGAAGTAATTGCGGATCAGTAAAGTTAACAAGACTATGGGTGGATTGACCACCAGACAATTACCTGAAAAGAGCAAGGGCGAGCAGGATCGGCGCCAAGGCTTGCTTCAAGCCGGCGTTTTACTCCAGGCCCGCTATCAAGTCCTGGATACCCTGGGCGTGGGCGGCTTCAGTTCCGTATATCGAGCTCGCGACATGCATTTTCCTACGGTGACGCGCTTGTGCGCCGTGAAGGAAATGGTGCATATGAATCGCGATCCGAAAGTGCAGGAGCTAGCGACCTACTCCTTCGAAAGAGAGGCCAGCATCCTAGCCACGCTCGATCATCCGGCTGTGCCGGATGTTTATGACTACTTCACCGAAGAGGACCGCGGCTATCTGATCCTCGAGTATATACATGGACAGGATCTCGAGGCCTACCTGGCCGAAAACGCCGACCTTGTCCCGGCCGAAAACGCTCTGGACTGGATGCTGCAGCTCTGCGACGTGCTGGAATACTTGCACAGTCATAAGCCGGAACCTGTCGTCTTCCGCGATCTGAAACCCTCTAACGTCATGCTGGACCGGCATGGAAGGGTACGTTTGATTGACTTCAACATCGCCAAGATCTTCCGCACCGGTCTCAAGGGAACGATGATCGGCACCGAAGGGTACTCGCCGCCCGAGCAATATCGCGGCGAAGCCACGCCGGCCGGCGATATATATGCCTTGGGGGCGACATTCCATCACATCCTGACCCGTCAGGATCCACGGACCGAACCACCCTTTTCATTCGCCGAGCGTCCCGTCAGTAGCACCAACTCTACGGTAACAGCGCAACTGGAAGCTATCATCAACCGCTGCCTGGCCTACGAGGCCTCTGAACGCTATCAGAAAGTAAGCGAACTCCGCGAGGCGCTGCAGGCCGCCGCAGGTGCGACCGTGGTTCAAGCGAGCCCGGACGGACAGGTACCAGGTGCGGCCGGCCAGATCGCTCAACCGGCGATCGGCGTCTCCGACGATAAGACCGTTTCACCACTGTGGAAATTCCGATGCGAGGATGAGATCCGTTCAACGCCGGTGGTCAGCCGAGGCGTTGTCTACGTCGGCGCCTATGATCACAATCTCTACGCCTTGTCGGCTGACAAGGGCAAGTTTCTGTGGAAGTATGCCACCCGGGATGGTATTGCTTCATCGCCCTGCGCTTATAAGGAATCGATCTACGTCGGTTCCTCCGACGGCTCTCTGTACGCTGTTCAGGCTGGCTCGGGTCGTTTGCAGTGGCAATATGAGAGCGGTGGACCAATCTACTCATCACCCAGGGCCGATTTTGACCACGTGTTCTTTGGTTCCGACGATGGCTATTTGTACGCCATAAACGCTTCTTCGGGGCGCAAAGTGTGGCAGGCCAATGCTCATGGTACGGTGCGATCATCGCCGCGCGTCGCCGACGACCGGATCTTTTTTGGCACAGAGGGTGGCTACGTTTTCTGCGTGGATTTGTCGGGCAAGGTAAAATGGCAGTTCCAGGCCAAGCGGTCAATCACCTCGACGCCGGCGCTGACCGAAGACATCGTCATCGTCGGCTCCATGGATTCGAACGTCTACGCGGTAGATGCCGGTTCTGGTTGGGCGCTGTGGCGATTCCGAACGCGCCGGCCTATCGCTTCGTCGCCGGCCGTCGACGACAACTCGGTCTATATCGGCTCTTCAGACGGTCATCTTTATGCCATCGATACATTTTCAGGCCGGCAGGTGTGGTCATTTAAGACCGAAGGACAAATCAATTCATCGCCAGCGATCTTTAATGACTCGATCTACTTCGGGGCAACTGATGGTTTCGTCTACTGCGTTGATACAAAGCGCGGCAGATTACGCTGGCGGTTCATGACAGGAGGATTGGTGGTCAGTTCGCCAACAGTTGAGCGTGGCGTCGTCTATGTCGGTTCAGGCGACCATCACGTTTACGCGCTGCCAGCCTAGCGCCTTTGGACGCTTTCCTTGGATGCTCTATGGCCGAGTCTTCGTAGCAAAAAGCGAGCTGATCAGATATCGAGAGCAAACAACAGTTGATTGTACCAGGCGATAAGTATTCGCAGATTGGTTTATCTGCAAAAGAGTTGGCGATAATAAACCCTAACAGAACGAGGCTTTGGCAATTGTGCGAGCGTTTTTTGAAAGGTTGTTTGGCGGTAGCAAGAAAAAGGCTGCCGTGCCGGCCGCTGAGGAGGGCGAGGCAGGTCAGGATCAGGGGACGCAGGATACCGGGAGCGCCGACCGTTCCGGACTATTTAACGATACTGTAATTATGTCAAGCTCTGATTTGATTGAAAAGGATCGGCAGGCGGCCGGCAACGTGACCGACGACACGTTGCCCGGCAAGGCGAGGTCTGCAAGTATGTCGCCTGGCTTGCCATTCAGAGAACTGATCCCGGCTGGCGGTCAGGGCGTTGGGCTGAGCGCCGCTCAACGGTGCCACATCGGCAATGTTCGCAACCGCAACGAGGATTCTTGCTTCATCTTCACGGCCGAATTCGGTGGAGAAGAGCCTTTTCAGCCAGCAGGCCTTTACATTGTTGCCGACGGCATGGGCGGTCATCACGCCGGGCACGAAGCCAGCAAAAACGTGGCCCGGCTGGTCGCCCAGCACATTCTGGAGAGGATCTACGTGCCGCTGCTGCGCAATAGTACGACCACCAGCAGCGGGCCTCTAGAACCGATCGGCGAAGTGATGATTGACGCGGTTCAGACGGCCAATTACTACATTCATGATAACGATCCTAAACAGAGTAGCGGCACCACGCTGACTGCTGCCCTAATCCTGGGCCGGCGCCTGTACCTCGCCCACGTTGGCGATAGCCGGGCTTATTTGTTTTCGGGCGACGAACTGGTCCTCTTGACCACCGATCACTCTTACGTACGGCGGCTGCAGGAAGCTGGTCAACTTACGGAAGAGGAAGCGGCCGTTCATCCACAACGCAACATGATCTACAAGGCTGTTGGACAGGGCGACGAATTGGACATCGACACATTCACCAAATCATTGCCCCGCCAGGGCAAGCTCATCTTGTGCAGCGATGGTCTTTGGGGGCTGGTTTCAGAAGAGCGTTTAGCTCAGATTCTGAGCCAGGACATGCCTCTGTCCGACATGACCGACGAACTCGTAACGATGGCGCTGAAAGCTGGCGGTCACGATAATATCACCGCCATAGTAGCGAACTTCAATTTCTAGCGGACGCTGACCTGAATCAGGGCCAATGATGCCGGACCAATTTCTCGAAGTAAACGTCGAAGCATCGCGGACGGCGCTGGCGGCGATCGATACGCACCAGTTACTATATTTGTTGGTTGAAGTCAAACCGAGCCATCCAGAAAAGTTCCATCGAACCCCGCTCAATCTAAGCCTAGTCGTCGACCGGAGCACCTCGATGCGCGGCCGGCGTCTGGCCAGTGTGCGCTCCGCAGCGACGATGATCGTTGAGAAGCTGTCCTCTGAAGACTCTTTGTCGGTCATAGCATTTAGCGACAGAGCGTCGGTAATCGTCCCGGCCGGGCGACTGAAAGATGACGCGCAAGTGCTGCACAAGATTCGGCAGATTGAGGCTTTTGGCGGCACCGAGGCCTTCCAGGGTCTTGAGGCCGGATACAAAGAACTGCGCCGGGTTTCTTTGGCTAAACACACCAATCATCTCATTCTGTTGACCGACGGCCATACCTACGGTGATACTGAAGCATGCCTCGGCCTGGTACGCGCCGGGGCCAGGGATGGCATTAGCCTGAGCGCCTTTGGCATTGGGCGGGAATGGAATGAGCGATTTCTGGATCAGCTAGCGGCGATTTCTGGCGGCGAGACTTCCTATATCGCTACCTCCAGTCAGGTGGTTCAAACGCTGCAGAGTTGCATAAAGGGTCTGGGTGCCGTATACGCCCAAAATGTTCGTCTGGCCCGCGAATTCCCAGGCGCTTTCGATTTGGTGTCCGCCTTTCGAGTTGGGCCCTCCGCCCAACCGCTAGGTACTAACGGCCGCGAGCTTCGCCTGGGCAATGTCGAGGGCACGGTCCCTTTGACCCTCCTACTGGAGTTCGCCGTGAAGCCTCAGATGGTCGGGACTGAACTGCCATTGTTCGTCAACCTGACCGCCGACATTCCTTCTGAATCAGCTCGCAATTATCAGGTACAAGCCAGGCACAACCTGTCAATTGTGGCGAATGAACCCGAAGACAAACCATCAGAGAAACTGCTTGCCGCCGTCCAAGCCTGGAACTTACACCAGATGAACGACAACGTCTGGTCTGATATCGAGCAAGGCAATGTCCAGCGAGCCAAAACCCGCATGCAACTGCTGACCAAGCGCCTGATGGAGACCGGTCACACGGAACTTGCCCAGCAGTTTCGCACTGAAACCGAACGCCTTTCTACCGGTGACATATCATTAGATGGACGCAAGGAACTAACTTACGGCACGCGCGCTCTTGTCACCCAGACGATGCACCTGAAGACGATTGACGATGAGACGCTGTAGTGAGTGCGGCGAGGATTATCTGGACGGCGCTCTCTTTTGCGGGGAGTGTGGCGCCGGCTTGTTGCAGGAAAGGAATATTTCTCAGGCTTCGAACATGCCGGTTCCAGAGGTCGTCGGCGGCGAAGCGCCCACGCGTCCTCTGGACTACCGACTGGGCTTTGGCATCAAAGCTGATAGAATCATCTTCGTGATTCCCAGCACTGGCCGGCGAATGAAGGTTGATCTAGGCAGAGATATTTCGATTGGACGCGTTGATTCCAGGCGGGGAATTTGGCCCGAGGTTGACTTGACTATGGATCAAGGGGTTGATGGCGGCGTTTCAAGAATGCATGCTTTGGTGCGCAATTCGGATGAGGGTGTGTTTCTCGTCGATCTGGGTAGTACGAACGGGACGCGCATCAATAACAAACAATTGCCACCGGAGCGGCCGTACCTTTTGAGCAACGGAGATTCGGTTCGCTTTGGCCAGCTCCTGGTTGAGATCTACTTCGCGGCATAAGTATACTTTTCGAGGATATTCATGAGCGTTACTGTAATTATTCACATTACTAACGAAGACGCGATTCTTGGCGAGGTCGAGGAAATACCTAACCCGTCCGACCAATTCATAACTGTCCGCAACCCGTCCCGAAAGGATGGTAAGGACTTGCACTACCTGGAGGATGAGGTGACGACAATGATGATCCCTTGGCACCGGATCAACTTCGTAGAAGTCATGCCATCGGCCGACGAGTTAGAGGAAGTGATCACTTTCGTGCGCGAACAATGATCGAGCAAGTTCGATGATCGAGCAAGTACCCGACTCTCTCAAAGCGGCCGGACCGCGTCTGATTCTCGTCGTCGACGACGAGCCGCGCATGATCCGCTTCATTCGCATGAATCTGGAACTTGAAGGCTACCGCGTTGTCGAGGCTGGTAATGGCGTCGAGGCCCTGGACCAGGTCCGCAAACATGTGCCAGACCTGGTTGTCATGGACGTCATGATGCCGAAAATGGATGGCTTTGAGACCCTGCGTTTGTTGCGCGAGATTTCTACGGTTCCTGTGATTCTGCTGACCGTTAAGAGTGACGAGGAAGACCGCATACATGGCCTGGAGCTGGGCGCCGACGACTACATCACCAAGCCTTTCAGCCCCAGGGAGTTAGTTAGTCGGGTCAATGCTGTCCTGCGTCGGGCTGAATGGCCTTCGCTCACGCCGCGCGCTCTGTTACAGATTGACGACCGCTTGTCGGTCGATTTTAACCGCCATCAGGTCATTGTCGACGGTGAGCGAGCCGACTTGCGCCCCACCGAATACCGGTTACTCAATCACCTGATTCAGAATGCCGGTTGGGTGGTCCCCCACGAAACGTTGTTAGCCAAG
>CP070688.1:1880342-1883521 GCA_020353135.1 Chloroflexota bacterium | reverse complement strand
GTCGACCAGCGAAGCCGCTTTTGTTCGCGAGGCCGGGCTGGCCGAGATTTCGGCCTACCTGAAGCTGTTCCCGGCCGTGCGCCTGATCTTGTGCGAGACAGAACGCGAAGGTTGGTTGGCTTTTCCAGCCCATTTCGGCGACCGTCGCTTCAAGATTCAGGGTCTCGTCACCTTGTGGCTGCCTGAAGAAGGGCTGCGGCGCTTTGAAACCGTCTTCGCCCGCTTTGACGGCAATCTGTTTTGGTATGAGCGGCGCGAACCAAGCCGGGACCCGGCCCTGGCCGGCTACCTGCGCGACCAGCTGGCCGAGCGTGACGAAAGAGGCTTGCCGGTGACGCCCCAGGCGCTGTACAAACGCGGCTTGTCGGCCGAGGAACGAGCCGCCTACTGGCTGGTCCAGGCCCGTCTACTGGAAGCCGAGCGGGATCGGGTCGAAATACAACTCAGCGAAGCCCTGGCCCACGCCGGCGCCACCTTGCAGGAATATACCGAGCGAGGCGACGCCTACGTGGTCCGTTATACCGTAGACGGCCGTCACTTCACCTCAACTATTCGCCAAGACGACTTGACGGTGATGACGGCCGGTATCTGCTTGGCTGGCGGCGACCGTCACTTCGACTTGACCAGCCTGGTCGGCGTGCTGCGCGAGGCCGGGGCGAGGGGACAGATGGTCTGGGTGGGCGACGATCAGTTGCCGGAAGCCGATTACTGGTCGATTCACCCGCCTGAGGATCCAAGATGAAATCACTTACCCAAGCCAGTTTCCGCTACAGCGCTTGTCCGCGCTCGTCCGCGTCCCCCGACCGATCTGAATAGATTCATGACCGAACAATGCTGGGTGCTGCTAGGCGCCTACGACGAGAACGACGATATCTGGCGTTTACGCCTCCGCCGCCACGTCGCGGGCCAACCGGCTAGCGTCGAGGCTGACTGGTGCTGGACGCTGGAGCGAGAAGAACACCAGGGCGATGTGGCCGGATTTGCCCATACCCACCCGCCAGGCGCGGGAACGGCGCCTAGCGACCGCGACGTCAAGACGATGATGGCCTGGTGCGGCGCCTTCGGCAAGCCATTGCTATGTCTGATCGCCGAGGGAGAAGCCCTGCGCGATCCGGCGGCGTACTTGTTTCAAGATGACCAGCAGGTTCCCGAGTTTATAACCAGATTCGAGTTGCTAGATGAAAGGACGGCCGCCCATGACTGACATCTATTTACACGAGGCCATTTATCGCGGCCGGCCGGCCGTGGAGAAGTTGGGCCAATGGCCGATCACCATATGCGGCGCCGGCGCCCTGGGCTCGTTGCTGGCCGATAATCTGGCTCGCCAGGGTGTGCGCCAATTGAGCCTGATCGACTTTGACCGGGTGGAATCACATAATGCCGGCACACAGCTCTATGGTGAGTCGGATGTTGGCGCGAAAAAGGTCGACGTGCTGCGAAACCATCTGTTTCGTTCCGTGGGTGTGGAAGCGGCCGTCTTCGACCGGCGGCTGGATGAACGCACGGTCAAGAAGCTTCTGCGCGGGGCGCGGTTGGTGGTCGATACCTTCGACAACGCCGCCTCGCGCCGCCTGGTTGCTGATTATTGTCGCCAGCGCCGGATCGCATGCCTGCACCTGGGCATGAACGCCGACTACGGCGAAGCTCGCTGGAATGAGGTCTACCAGGTCCCGGCCGACGTGGTCGAAGGCGACGTGTGCGACTATCCGCTGGCCCGTAATCTGATACTGTTGGTAGTCGCGGCCGGCAGCGAAGCTGTGCTCAGGTATATCCTGGACGGCCGGAAAGAGAATTACGCCGTCACGCTGCGCGATCTGGTCATCAGCCGGCAAGCATATTGACCAATCTCCCTGGCCGGCTACTTGGAAGCTGGGATCCGATCTGGAGTTTATCTTCCCCCTGTCAACAAGAATGGGTTGCTGACCGGCTTGAGGGTTGCATTGCCAGGGAGCGGCCGGTACCATTCGACCTGATTTCATAATGCGAGGAGGGCATGTCCAGACTTCTACACATCGCCGATCGGGAGGAGTGGGCCGCGGCCGCACAGGCGGGTCAATACCGGCCGGCTAGCCTGGAGGAGGAGGGATTCATCCATTGCTCGCTGCCGGAGCAGATAGTGCCGGTGGCCGACGCCAGCTATCGCGCCCGGCACGGGTTGGTGCTGCTGGTCGTCGATCCAGCCGTGGTCCCGGCCGAACTACGGTTTGAAGCCTGCTACGAGGGCGGCCAGGAGTTCCCCCATATTTACGGGTCGCTGCCGGTCGAGGCAGTGGTCCAGGTACTGGAATTTGAACCGGGGCAGGACGGCCGCTTCGCTTTACCCGCGACCCTAGATCGCGGCGATTGATCCAGGCTGGAGAAGTAAACGTGAGCTCCGCAGATGAGCCAGCGCCGCCGGGTAATTTCACGATTCGAACGGCCGATATGGCCGACGCGGCCGACATTGCGCTGCTGCTGGGCCAGTTGGGTTACCCCACGGGCGCAAGCGAAGCGTCCCGGCGCCTAAAGGAGGTGTCGGCCAGTGACGCCGACGAGATCCTCTTGGTGCAGAGCGGTTTGGAGGTGACGGCCGTGGCCAGCATTCACTTCATGGCCTATTTTCACCGGGGCGAACTGCTGTGTAAGATCACGGCCTTCGTAGTGAAGGATGGCTACCGGGGCCAGGGCATTGGATCGGCCTTGTTGGCCCGGATCGAACAAATAGCCCGGGATCGGGGTTGCCAGCGGATGGAATTGACCAGCGCTACCGGCCGGCGGGAAGCCCATGCCTTTTATGAGGGCAAAGGCTATCATAGAGCTGGCTACAAGTTCTATAAGCCTTTGGCATCGCGAATAAACAGAGGCAATCGAGAATGAAGCGAAGCAGACTTATCCTGGTGATCATTGGAGTTGTCCTGGCCCTGCTGGTCATCGGCTTTGTCGCCTACAGCCGGATCGCAACGGCCGGGCCCGAGCAGGAAGCCCTTGACGCCCTCATTTCTGATGATGTTGTTGAGGTACAGAGCGGCGACTGGTACGTGTTTGAACCGGCTGGTCCAGCTCCCCGGACGGGATTGATCTTCTATCCCGGAGGATATGTTGATCCCAGAGCCTATGCGCCGGCCGCCCGCGAAATCGCCGCCGCCGGTTACCTGGTGATCATCCCGACCATGCCCTTGAACCTGGCTATCTTTGGCGCC
>CP070688.1:1876738-1880242 GCA_020353135.1 Chloroflexota bacterium | reverse complement strand
GGCGGCGGTTGCACATGAGGGGGTCGCTCGCTAAGCGAACGCTTGCGCAGAAGGCGCCTGTCATCGCTCAAGAAACCCAGATACTTTCCACTTGTATCGAATACTTCCCGTCCTGAAACGAAGCCTATCCACTCGCCGTCCACGTTGAACACGTGTCCTTCAGTGTAAACTCCGACCCATTCGCCGTCCGAGCGATAAATCGGTTCCATGGAGCCCTCCGATTCTTGCTTAGGCCAAAATCGAAACCGCATTATAGTTGGCAGCCCCGACCTCGGCAATTATTGGCGCCGGTTGGCTGACTGGTGTTGCATTAGGTAACGACTTGCCGCTTTCCCGGAGAACAACGAGTTCCTGGACCTGGATAGTATGATCGTCAACTTCCGGGAAAGCCTTTGAGCCTTCTGGTTCAAAACGTACTAGTCCAGTAACCGTGTATACAGCGAACGCAACTCCAGCGCGGCGCGTGACCAGGTAAAACGGCGAGCTTGCAAGAAGCCGGCCGCGACCATCCCGGCCCTTTTCGATGGGTCCTCCAGCAGAGAAACCAAGGCCTCCGACCATGCCGGCTGATCATGAGGTGAAAGTTGGATGGTGGCATCGCCGGCTACCTCTGGTAAGCAGGAAGCGTTTGAATTCAACACCGGGACGCCGCATGCCATTGCCTCCAGCAATGGTAATCCGAATCCCTCGTAGAAGCTTGGGTAGGCGAACAGCG
Source organism: Chloroflexota bacterium (assembly GCA_020353135.1). Next base: position 1,879,527 of record CP070688.1, on the reverse strand, counting down.
AGGCGCCGCTGTACAGTGCAGGAAGATCTTCATCGGCGGCAAAGCCAACCAACAGCACACGCCCTTCAAGCTCCTGGCGAGCTATTTCTTCGACGATCTGCTCATAAAGCCAACCTTTCCCACCGGCAATGACCAACACGTGCGGTTGGCGAGCGGCCACATCCTTGAACGCCTGAATTAGCATTTGATAGTTCTTGCGCGGCTGAAGCGTGCTAACGCTAAGTACATATGGCCGCTCGCCAATACCGTATTTATCTCGAACTTGACTCAAGAGGCGTTCATCGTTGACCGGGCGGAAGTCATTGCTGACGCCGCTGTAAAGCACACTTACTTTCTCCGCTGGAACGTCGTAGGCCTTAATGAGATCGCTTCTTGTGGCCAAGGAATCCGCCAACACGTGGCTGGCCTGCCTCACCGAGCGCGGCACCACTTTGTTCAGGTAGGCGACCAGCGATGGAGTAAAGGTATCAGGATAGTGCAAGAATGACAGATCGTGAACGGTCAGCAAAGTCGGTATTTGGCTGCGCACTGGGGGCAGCACAAAATCGGGTGAGTGAAACAGGTCAAGCTCGCCGGTGAACAACTGTACAGAGACCGGGAGAGCCAGACGATACCAGATGCGGTACAACCAACGCTCGCCCAGCGGCGCCTCACGGAACGTCACATTTGCTGCTTCGGGAACGGTTGCGGCAATCGGCTGGCTGGTCGGCCGTTTGGCACAGAAGAACGTATATGCGGTCTCGCTATCGGATTTGACAAGCGCTGACACAAGCTCCCGCGTGTAACGCCCAATTCCTGCTCCCTGTGTTAAGGCCGAGGTGATATCAATGCCGATTCGCCTGGGCCGCTCCTGCCCAGGGCTACTCATTCTACGTTGCCGTAAGTCCAGTACCGATTCACGAAGAAGTTCCAGAATAGGACGACGACGGTGGCCAGCATCTTGGCCGGAATGTAGCCGCCAATACCCGATGAAACGGGTAGCCACAGGAGCAGCTGGTCGAAGAGTGGTGTGGTGAGCGCCAGTATCAAATTGTTGAGCACTAATCCAATGACACTGACCAGCGCAAATTGCGGAAGTTGCACCCGCTTTCGCTTGCTGCGCGACTCCGGGTAGGTCCAGTAACGATTTAAGGTAAAGTTGCTGACTACAGCCAAGGTAAACGAGATAGTGTTGGCCAAAACCAGGCCGGCGGTCGCGGAAAACTGAGTGTTCTCGGCCACGAGCTGGGGAAGCTCTACCACCTCCACCAAGAAGGTCAAGGTTCCAAAATCGACGATAAATCCCCACGTCCCGACAAATAGGAACTTGGTGAAGCGCTCCGCTTCCTTCGGTTTGAAACCGAACCGGCCAGCCACATTGGCGATCAGACTAATCATCAACGGCCGTCAACACCTGCTGCGTTCCCAGCATGGCACCCAGGAAAATGAATAAGTTGTTGACATAAAGCTTGTCGAAGAAATGATGGACACTCAAGGCCATCCAGGCTGCCAACAAACCGAGCGCGAGGCCCCTATGCGGCCAATCAATGCGTCCTATTAGCCTAATGACTTGAACGAAGATGACGACCCAAAGACTCCAGTATATGATCGCCCCAATGATACCTGATTCGGCCAGGATGTTGAGATAGTAGTTGTGCGCATGCCCCAATGGATGCGGCCAATTGAGTGTCGCGTAGTCCTCGTACGCCGGTTCGTAGTTCCCGAAACCAACGCCTAAAAGCAAGTTCTCCCGGGCCATGTCCGCCCCAGCCTGCCAGTGCGCCAGTCTCTCAATCACCGCGTAGTTCTCAGTTGTGATATGGACGCCGCGCACGTCGCCAACCTGAAGATCCTCAGAGAATCCAACCAGCCGCTGAGAGAGCGACGAAGGTATTAGATTGAATCTAAGTCCGACCAGCAGGAGCAGGATGCTCAAGGCTAGTAGCAGCAAACCGATAAAGCGTTTGCGGGGCACGAAGACCAGCAATACGGCCATTCCCGCGGCAAAACCGAGCCAGGCGCCGCGGCTCCACGACATCACCAGGCCCATGCTAGTGAACAGGGCACAAGCGCCAAAAAACAGGAGCCAGAACCACTCAGCCGGTTTCCCAAACTGTCGCCGCCTCACGTTGCGCAACAAAATCATGACCATTCCGATGGTGGCGCCAATGGCCAGGCAGGCGACCAGACTCATGTATCCACCATATGGATTCGGTTGCTGAAACGTGCCAAATGCCCGGTAGAATCGATCCAGGATCATGAAATGATCGGGGCCAACACCGCGCAGGGCGAATTGCCATATGCCAATGAATGCCTGGCTCAGTCCGGCCATCAATAGCATCGCCATCAGCCATCGAGCGTCGAATCGAACATGGCGACGTTCGTCGAAAACTTCTTCACCATTCTCAGCTTCGTAACGCTGGGTCGACAGATCGTACACCATTTGCATCACCAGCCAGATCTCCAGCCACTTCAGGACTTCCTTGAAGCCATAACTGAGCGATTCGGCGGTCAACAGGGAGACAAGACCGATACCCACAAACAGTGCTAAAGGCAGATTGAGGGGCGTCTTGTGAATGATCAGCCGCCGGCGAATCACGCCATGACCGATCCAGGCCGTCAAGGTAACCAACAAGAGCAACTGCCCGCTTTCAGGTACTCTGTTCCCGAACACAATGTTTTCAAATGCCCCGGCCGGACCCGCAACGAGCACGAGAGCCAGACCGAACAGCGGCTGAACAAGAACCAACAGGAAGAACGCGATCCCGCCGAGAATCGCCAGCGAATAAGTCAGGGGAAGGATGGCGATG
>CP070688.1:1872506-1876638 GCA_020353135.1 Chloroflexota bacterium | reverse complement strand
TGGCGCCCGGGATGACGCAACTAACCGCGTCGAACATCAAGATCCAGCGCAGAGCGAACTGGGCCATGGTCACGCCGTCCGGCACCAGCGGCCGCAGTTCTTCAACGGCCTGCAAGCTCAAGTCGTAATCGACGCCAGAAAAGGTCTCGCCTCGGTCGAATGATTCGCCCTGGCGGTTGAAATGGCGATGGTCATCGCTTTCAAACGCCGAATCTTTCGTCATCTTACCGGTCAACATGCCCGAGGAAAGCGGTACGCGGGCTAGAATGCCGACCTGGCGCCGCTTTGCCTGGCCGAAGAATAGTTCGGACGGGCGCTGGCGGAACATATTGAAGATGATCTGCACCGACTGAACGCCGGGAAATTCGATGGCCTTCAGCGCCTCTTCCACTTTCTCGACGCTCACCCCATAGTAACGTAGCTTGCCGGCCGTCACCAGGTCATCCAGGATGCCGAAGGTCTCAGGCCAGTAATAAATCTCGGTGGGCGGACAGTGTAGCTGCAGCAAGTCGATAGCTTCCGCCTCCAGATTCTTCAAGCTGCGTTCGACGAAGGCGGTCAGGTTCTCTCGGTTGTAGCCACTGGCAACATGGGGATCCAGGCGCCGGCCGGCCTTGGTGGCGATGATGATCTCTTCACTTCTATCACGGCGCAGTTGGGCCAGCAGGCGCTCGCTGCGACCGTCGCCGTAGACGTCAGCCGTATCGATGAAATTCACCCCCAGGTCGATCGCTTTATGCAGGGCCGCAAGCGATTCCCGATCGTCTACCTTGCCCCAGGTGCCGCCAATGGCCCAGGCCCCAAAACTACTAGCCGAAATCATCCAGCCGGTTCGTCCTAATGTCCGATACTGCATCTACCCCTCCATTTCCTCGCTTGCTGTTTCTTTCCAGGAAACTTGTCGGCTTATACCTGAAAGCGACTCGTAATCGAGTTTCCGGGAAAGTTATTCATCCTTCATCCTTCAACCCTAGACCCTCTACCTATCGTGGTTATAGACTTCCCAACCCAAGTACTTGCTCATGGCTTCTTCGACGGCCGAGGCGTTCTGGGAGAGGTTAATGGCCACATGGTGTTCAAAGCCGTTTTCGCAAATGAAGCGCAGCAGTTTTTGCAGTTCAGGCACCTTCACTACGCCAAAGCCGCCGAAAGTACTTAGTGGATCGTCGGTCAGCTGGCCCTGGCCCACGTAAGCCGTGATTTTACCGTTCAGGTCGTCAGTTGACACGCGGCAGTAGGTGAAGGGATCACTGCGCACCCGGCCGATCACCGTGCCGTAAGTGCTTTCTTTGCCTACTGTGCCGGCGAGAATTTCCTGGTAATCCATTACCGGAAGATCTTCCGCTACGGCGCTCTCATCCAGGAAGACATCCTTCGGCAGGTTAGAACAGTGGAAAATGACGCCCTTATCCGGATCGTCGCCGTAGTTGTTGTTCCAGTCCACGATGGCGCTGGGCTTGCCCGAAGCCAGCGCCAGGGCATACATGCCCACGACGCCGGCGATGTCCGTTTCGCAAGCGCTGGGCATCAGGTTGTTGCTCATCATGCTCATCAAGGTACAAGGCACGATGCCGTAGTACTCTTCCATGGCCGTCCAACATTGGATGGCGCTGGCCACCAGGTCGTGCTGGGCCATCCAGGCGTCGACGACGGCGCCGAACTTGGACATCTTCAGCAGCGATTCGTTGGGCACAGTGTCGGCTGGTAGATAGGCCAGAACCTGATCGAGCTTGGCCTTGAGTCGCGGATCGTCATCCTTGACGCGCTCGATCCGGCCGAAAACCTCTGACAGGTCCAGCGTTTCGACGCTGATGCCGGCTCGTTCCAACAGTTTCTCACTGTAGCGCACCGTATTGAAGGCCGTTGGCCGGGCGCCGACTGCGCCAATACGGGCGTTCTTCAAACCCTTGATGACGCGACAAATGGCCACAAATCGCTCCAGATCGGCCCGGAAACTCTCGCTCTGCGGGTCAACGGTGTGTAGTTCGGTCAAAGTGAACGGAATGCCGTACTGTTTCAGGTTGTTACAGGCCGACATTTTGCCGCAAAATGAGTCTCGCCGGTTGGCGACGGTCATCTCCGACGGTTCGTCGGGAAAGGCCTGGACCAGGACCGGTACGTTCATTTCCGCCCAGCGGAGCGTATTGGCGATGGCTCGCTCGTCACCGAAATTGGGCAATGTCACCAGCACCCCGTCTATCTCATCCCGATGGATCTTGAACAGATCGGCGCACTTTTGAGCGTCCGACAGACTCTCGACGCTGCCAAAAGGAGTGTCCTCCGGCCCTAGGGAAACGGCATTAATGCCTTCCGCTTCCAACACTTTGAGTATCGTTTCCCGTCCGGCCGCGCACAAATGATCGGGAAAGAATCCGCGGTTGCCTACGATGACGCCTAGCGTCGTTGTATTTCCCTCTTTATCCATCTTTGTCTCCTCTAGAAATCGGACGCGGATTTACATAGATTTTACGGATCCGTTCGCGAGCACCCACCATTCCATCGGGCCGGTGATATGGCCGATTCTCTGACAGCCTTGTTCGATCAAATGTCCAGTCGCCAGGCGGCCGCCCAGATCCTGGATGGGCCGAAATACTCAATGCCAAAGGCGATGACGCCCGATACCTCGGAAATCTGTTTGATTGTAACGCGTTTTCTGTTGTGCACTTGGCTGGAGTATCCACTTCCCAGCAGTTCGGTCAGTCCGGGATCTCGTCAACGCCTACGCTAACGTTAACATGATAGCGTGATGTCTGTGTTGCCGCCAACCTTATCGATTACAATAGGGTTGAATGTATTGCCTGCCGCCGGACGAGAACACGCCATGACCTCTTGAAAAGTGCGATGACTGTACTTGCTACCGAACCGCAGGCCCGAATCATCTTACGACGGCGGTTACCGCTGTTGCTACTGGCCTTGCTGGGAGTAGCGGCGCTCTTGTTGCCAAGCCGAGTGTGGACGACGTTGCTGATCGGGCTGGGGGGACTGATCATCGTCGCCTACCTATGGGCCAGGCAACTGGCCATGGGACTACGAGGCAGTCGCCGCCTGCGTTTCGGCTGGGTTTCCGTGGGCGACCGGCTGAGCGAAGAATTTAGCATAGCCAATGACTGTCTTTTGCCGGCCCTATGGGTAGAAGTCGTCGACGACTCCAACGTGCCCGGCTACCAGGCGGCCGTCGTACGCAGCGTGAATGCTGGGACAGTGGATCACTGGCGTGGCTCGGCCGTTTGCACCCGCAGGGGGCAGTTTCAGCTAGGGCCATGGGCCTTGCGAAGCGCCGATCCATTTGGCCTGTTTGAGATAACTATTCCCTACCTGGAAAGCGAGCAAATCGTCATTCATCCCCCCATCTACTCCCGGGCGCCCATTCCACTTCCGGCCGGACACAGCAGCGGCCGGTCCCGGGCCAGGTCGTCCAGTTGGCAGGCGACCATCAACGCCGCCGGCGTGCGGGCTTACCGGCCGGCCGATCCCCGGCGCTGGATCCACTGGCCGACGACGGCTCACCGCGGCGACTTATACGTGCGTCGGTTTGATCTGGACGCCGCCGGCGACATCTGGTTGGTGATCGACCTACAAGCCAGCGCCCAGCTGGGCCAGGGTGTGGATGGCACCGAGGAATTCGCCGTCTTGTTGGCGGCCACGCTCTCGGCCCAGGCCCTGGACCATAACCGGGCCGCCGGCCTGGCTTCGTACGGCCGCCAGCCCCAATTGGTCGCCCCGAATCGCGGTCAAGGTCAGCAATGGAAGCTGTTACAATCCCTGGCGGTGATGACCGCCGATGGCGAGCACGATCTCTCGCGGGCCCTTCAGGACGTCAGTCAAATAGCAAGGCGAGGCAGCGCCGTGATCATCATCACCCCGAGCGGCCGGGTCGATTGGTTGCCCGATTTGCTGCCTCTGGCCCAGCGATCTGTCCGCCCCCACGTGGTCTTACTTGACCGCGCTTCCTTTAAGAGCGACGCGTCGTCGGTAAGCGACGTGCTGACGGTAGGCGATGTGTCGTCGGCAGGTGGAGGGGGCAGCGCCGGGTTGCGAGACGCCGTGCGCGAACTGGGCTTCAAGGCCACCCTGGTGAAGCAAGGCGAACTAGGCGAGCCAATCGAAGAGCAGGAGCGTCGCGGTTATTGGG
>CP070688.1:1868681-1872406 GCA_020353135.1 Chloroflexota bacterium | reverse complement strand
GGTGGGGCAGATGGCAATCCGTGGCGACTGCATGTTGAGCGGCTACTACAAGCGGCCGGACTTGCATCCTTTTCAGGATGGTTGGTACTTGACCGGGGACATGGGTTATCTGGCCGGGGACCAGGTGTACATCGTCGGCCGATCCAAAGACCTGATCATCAACGCCGGCAAGAACATCTACCCCCAGGATATCGAGGCCATCGTCAACGAGGTGCCCGGCGTCCGCCCCGGCCGGGCGGTGGCCTTCGGCGTACCCGACGAACGTGAAGGAACCGAACTAATCGCCGTGGTGGCCGAGCTCAAAGCGCCTTTGTCGGTCGCCGACCCCGAAACGCCTAAGCAAATCAACAAAGCCATTCGCCAGGAAGTCGCCCGTCAGAGCATGGTTACCGTCAGCTACGTGCAACTCGTCGATCCGAAGTGGCTGATCAAGACTTCCAGCGGTAAAATCGCCCGGGCCGCCAACCGCGACAAATGGCTGACCGAGAAACGAAAGAGTCAAAACAAGTAACACGAAACCAGACCAGTGTCGAAACCGCCCATTCCCTCAACCAGAAATCCTGTTAATCCTGTTATTCCTGTCTGACTTTCTTCGACGAATCCATGAATAAAGCAACCTCTCGATCCGGCCGGCGCCGACCTTACCATACCACGGCCGTGATTGGCGGCGTCGCCGCCACGATTGCCCTGGTTATCGCTTTGTTCCTTCTTACCGATTGGCCGGCTCTTTTACTCTGGCTGGCGGCCGTCAACACGACCACATTCGCCATGTTCGGCGTCGACAAGGCCGCGGCCAAGGCCAACGGCCCGCGTATACCGGAGATCGTCCTCCATGCCTTCACCTTGCTGGGCGGCTTCCTTGGCCAGCTCGCCGGCCGACTGTTATTCAACCACAAAACCAGCTTCCGCCGCCACCCGTCCTTCACGATCGTCCTGGTCGTCAGCGCCATTTTGTGGATTGGGTTGGCCTATCTGGTCCTCTTCCGCGACTAGTCGCCACGAACACATAACGATTGTCACTACTTTTAGATGATAATCTGCACTTAATATTCTCCCGATTTTGCCGGAAAATATAGCTGGAGTTGATTGGATGGCGACTTTCCTGGGCCCATGCCCTCCGACTGATTGAAGTGGGGCGGGATGCCCTTTAGTCGCATCCTATAGCGGCGTGCTTCAGTAAATTCGCTTCTGTCGTCAGACCGCAGACGCGACCATTTCCAAACGACCAATCGCCTGGCAAATGCCGGAGGATTCAACGTGCGTGAGCATAGTCCCACGTCGAACCAACATGCACTGTTGCATCGTTTGCGCTGGTTGGTGCCCGTCACGCTGAGCGTGCTGGGTCTGGCCTACGTGCTTGGCGAGACTTTCATTCGCCACGATCACGAGGGGGACCATTCCCAGTGGCAGATGCTGGCCGGAGTGCTCTTGTTGAGCGTCGTCGGGCCGGCCATCAGCTACCTGGGTCTCAACTGGGCGCTCAAGGTCTCTACGCGCCTGGAGAAGGCTGAGCTAGCCCAGCGCGAGCAGAATCGCCAGATGGCCATCGTGGCCGAGGTCAGCCGGGTGGCCAACCGCAGCCTGGACGTCAGGCAGGTCCTGGAAGAGGCCCTGGCCAGCCTGTTGAACCTTATCGACGTCGAAAGCGGCGCTATCTGGCTGCGCAGCGATGGCCTGCTGGAATTGGGGGCGGCCCAGGGCATGTCCGACGAATTCCTCGAGGAAGAGCGCGTCCAATCGCTGGATAAGTGCCTGTGCGGCGAAGCGGTGAGGGCCGAACTACCTCTGACCCTGGCCGACCTCAACTGCGGCCGCGGCTATCTCGAGGCCCGTTGCGGTTGCGAACAATTTGAAACGGCCATCGGCGTGCCGGTCCGCACCGGCGGCGAGGTCGTGGGCGTCCTCGAAGTGGCCTCGGGCCAGCCTAGAGACTTCACTCCGGCCGACCGCGAGCTTCTGGCCACCATTGGCTACCAGATCGGCACCGCCGTCGAGAAAGCCCAGCTCCATCGCCAACTGCAAACCCTGAACCAGGACCTGGAGAAGCTCGTCGATCTTCGCACGCGCGAACTGGTCGCTGCCCAGGAGGAACTGGCCCAGAAGGCTGAGACCCTGCGGGATCTGCTGGCCAGAGAACATGAGGTAGAGGAGGCGACCCGGGCCCGCATCGCCGGCGACCTGCACGATGGTGTGCAGCAACTGCTCAGCGGCGCTCTTTTTGAGACCCAGGCTGTGCGCGAGGCTCTCGGCGTCGGCCCTGAGGTGGCCGAGCGGGAACTGCTACGCCTGCAATCAGTGCTGCAGCGCATTGAAACAGAGATGCGTGACGCCATCTACAGCTTGCGGCCGGCGACGCTGGACTCGCGCGGCCTGGTTAGCGCCCTGCAGGAGTGTGTGGCTTCGTTTGAGCGTTTTTCTGGCCGGCCGTGCCGTTTGACCGTTCAGGGAACGGCCCGCCGCTTCGATCCTGAGGCCGAATTAGCCGCCTTTCGCATCGTTCAGGAAGCCCTAAACAACGTCGAGGCCCATGCCCAGGCCAGCGAAAGTGCCGTACAGGTCAACTTCGACGACACGCAGGTGCGATTGGAGATCCAGGACGACGGCGCCGGTTTTGACATGCAGAACTATGGCAACGTTCCGGGCAACCAGCTGGGCCTGATCGGCATGCAGGAAAGGGCCGAAAGCGTCGGTGGGCGCTTTCGGGCCCTATCGGCCAGGGACGAAGGGACGCGCATAATGCTGACTCTACCGCTCGGGAGGGACCAATGACAACGCCGATTCGAGTGGCCATCGTCGACGACCATCCGGTGGTGCGCCAGGGTGTGAAGAACGTGCTGGCCTACCATGCGGACATCGAGATAGTGGGCGAAGCCGAGAACGCGGCCGGGCTATTCCGCGACCTGAATGAATTCTGCCCTGATTTGATTCTACTCGACATTCGTTTACCCGGCGCCAGCGGTATCGAGATCACCCGGCGGCTGAAGAGACAATACAACTGGATCAAGATCATCATCCTGACAACCTATGACGACGACCAATTCCTGTCCGAGGCAATTCAGGCTGGCGCCGAGGGTTATTTGCTCAAGAGCGCTTCGCCGGCCGTTCTGGCGGCGGCCATCCGCCGCGTGGCCGAGGGCGAGCGCCTCATCAGCCCGTCGTTGATGGATACCATGCTGCGCGAGTTCCAGCAGCTGTCCCAGGGCCAGGAAGAGTTCAGGGCCGGCCTGACCGACCAGGAACTGGAGATCCTGGCCATGATCGCCGATGGGGCCACCAATCGCGAGATCGCCGGCGCCATGTTCATCAGCGAGGTCACTGCCAAGCGAAAAGTCCAGGAGATCATGGAGAAACTCGGCGCCAGCAACCGCGCCCAAGCCGCCGCCGAAGCCGCCCGCCGCGGACTGGTCTAGGAAAGCTGTCAGCTGCCGGCCATCAGCCGCCAGCCCTCAACCGCCAGACCAATCACCAGCAACCAGCGACCAGCCGCTAACCACGAGCGATCTCACCCGCTCACCCGCTCACCCTCTCACCCGCTCACCCTCTCACCCAATCCCCAATTCCCTGATACCTTCAGACGCCAGATTGACCCGAACGGATCTTCAAAAGCTAGTCACTTTATCCTATTCTATATGTAGTCCGCACGTTGTGCGTGTCTGTGGTCTGAGTTGAGATGGCAGGGACCAAAGCCGCTCGGTGAGGTCCCTGCCCGGGGAGTGGGAAGGGTT
>CP070688.1:1863059-1868581 GCA_020353135.1 Chloroflexota bacterium | reverse complement strand
GAACGGGCCAGGGCGTTCGGCCGGTAATCCAGCTCTTCCATCGCCTGAAGTACGCGCTGGCGGGACGTTTCGCTCACAGCTCGGGAGTTATTGATGACGTGGGAGACAGTTGTAACGGAAAGGCCGGCCCGTTCGGCCACGTCGCGCATAGTGGTGATAACGCACCTCCTGACCCACAGATACGAGCATGACAGCCATGTAAAACGTTTGCGCAAACGTTTTACATAGTATATATGGGCCTGATCGGCCTGTCAATATCATTTGCCGAGATTCATCGCCGCTCGACTGAGCAGCTTCGCCGGGCAGCTGAACCAGACTCCCTTTGTATTGAGTAAGCGCGGAATTTGGGCTTGATTTTCAGCAGAACGCAGGAGGATCTGGGCGCTCCAGCAATGATTTTTATGTCAACTGCCCTCTTCGGCATGGGACAAGTACTTGCCGACCAGCCAGGCCACCAAAACGGCCAGGAAGATCTGGCCCAGGACGGCTTCTAGTGTTGCCAGCGTGCGGGCCGTATCTGATAGAGGGATGATGTCGCCGTAGCCGGCCGAAGTAAGCGTGATCAAGCTGAAATACGTCAGACTGCCAAGTAGATCGGCCGATTCGCCAGCTTCCAGAGTGCTATCCGCAGTGAAGGAGAAGGATCCTGGGTGTCTGCCTTCGGCAATGATGTAAAGCAGGGCCCAGGCCAATCCGATCAAGAGGTAAACAACCATGGCCCCACTGATCGTATGCACCGTCACCCGGTCTGCTAGCAGCACTTCGCGGATAACGGCGAAAGTGGCAAAGGCGACAAATGCAGTGATGAATCCCAGGTAGATGAAAGTCAACGTGTCTGGCGGCCAGTCGTTGGCCGAAGAGATTGCCGACAAAGCCAGCGTTGGGATGGCCAGCAACACGGCAATCGCCAGCCATTTGCGCTCTGAGCCGGCCACATAGATAGTGGCCAAAATGAGTATAGCAAACACGATATCCATGCCCGGAAAAGAGTTCTCTACTTCCTGAAGGAGGTAGACAAACAGTAGCAGGACGGCAACCAGCAGGTAGCTCATTCGACGGCCAATAACTCTATGCGATTCAAGTTGCATGGCTATTCCTCATATATTGTGGCAAGTCCCAGTTGGTATTATCTTGAATGCCGAAGGTCTCCGCGTACGATCTCGACCGCTCCATGATGTATTGGACGAAGGCCAGCGTTCGTCTGTATTCTCTGGGATCGGCCGGCTGCCGGACCGAGGTAGCCGGGTCCGGCCGGGTGCTCCAGGCCCGGTCAATAAGCCCCGCCCAGGATGGATCCAGCTTTTTTTTGGCCCATTCAGCTCCGGCCAGCTTGGATCCGGTGTCTCCAGCTTGCAAATCGTGCAGCATTCTGCAGTAGCTCAGAGTAATAAAGCCTTGATAGAAGCGGCTATTGTATTGCTCTGGATCGGCCAGGATCTGTTGCCCCCACTCGTTGATAGTCGACAGGATTTCGCGGCGCAACGACGCTACCGGAATCGGGTCGATCAGCGATGCCGGTTCAGGCCCGGCCAGCGCCAGGCCATGTTCGCGCACGGTCCAGCGAACGACTATGGTATTGCAGTGATCGGACCTGACGAGCGATCGGGCGCCATGATCCAGGTACCAAAGCTCCTGGCCAGCCGACGAGTGCTGGCGCAGGATATCTTTCGGAATGTAGGAGCCCTCCAGGTGTTGGGCCCATGGACATTCGAGGCGGTATATTCGCTCGTGCAGGTCCTGTAACGCCGGCACCTGGCCGTCCGACAGCTCTTGTTCTATGGCGACGATGAAGTCGACGTCGCTGTGAATATCGAAGTCGCCCACGGCGAATGATCCTTGCAGGTAGGCGCCGAGAAAGTCGTCCTTCAGAACCGTCGACATGCCCTCGATCAGCTGCCGCAGGACGTTGTTGAGTTCTTTGTATGGCGTCGGGTCTGTCGAAGTTGTTCTGCTCATGAACAGGCCAAAGCTCGGAGAAAAGTCGCCAGGCCATATTTTAGCATCAATCTGATTGGATGGCGCGGTTTTTTGGGAGTGGTTTGCTGAGTTAGCGGCCGGCCGGAAGCGACGCTCCCAAGGTGGATGAAATGTGACTACCTATTTGTTGCGCAGTATGAGAAGTTCCTCGTACCCTTTCCGGCCAGCGACCGAATCGGCCGGGGCTTCTCGATGTTGTAGCTTGAAACCTCGTTCGGCATAAAGGGCGATGATGGCCTCGGGATGCACCACGTAGGGCGGCCCCCCAGAGCGCTGGCCGATGGGAAAGGCCAGCATGATGTAGTCGCCGCCCGGCTTCAACAAGCGGGCGACCAGGTCGGCATATTCAGGCCGCCGGTCAGGCAGAACGGCGCAGAAGCTAGTGTAATCCAGGATGTAGTCAAAACGGTTGTTCCAGGCGGCCGGCAGGGAGAAAAAGTCGTCCTGGACGATCTCGACCGGGAATTGAGGGTCGGCCAGCTCATTCATGGCCGCTACGGCTTCGGCTGAAAAATCGACCGCCGTGACCTGGAAGCCGTGCCTGGCGAAGAGGCGGGCGTCATGGCCACGGCCGGCGCCCAGAACCAGCATGGCCGCCGGTTTCAACGTTCCACTTTCGGCCAGGCGGCGAAAAACCGGCGTCGCCTTGCCCAGGTCCCAGTGAAACTGGTCGGATCTATAGAGCTTGTCCCAGAAATCTGATGAATTGACGTTTGGGTCTACGTTGGTCATTGTAAGCATGTTTTAGAGCGGACGGCGTTTACTGATTCTATCATATCAAATCTGCCATAGCATAACGCAGGTCAGAGGTAAATGGTGTAAGCCGGGCTCCCACTCGACACGTATAGTCTTCCCCGGAAACTCTAAGCTCAAAGAGCCGCTTCCGGGGATATAAAAAAGATCTTAATCAGCCGCCTCCACATACGTACGTAACAGCACGCTGTCTAGGCTGGCCGTGACCTCGAACTCGCCCAAGGCGGCCGGCAGCAGCGTAAATCGTATTGCGTCCAGGCTCAAATCGCCGATCTGCACGTTGCCTTCCAGCACGCCCCAAATCTCCAGGCTGTCGCCGTTACAGTTGCCCTGGAACGTCGAGCCTTTGGCCAGTTCGACTCGCTCGGTCACGAAGTAGCGGTTTTTGCACAGCAGGTAACGGGAAATGCCGCCCTCTTCTGCAACCAACGCGGCCGGCGATACGCCAGGTTCCACCTGCTGGAAGTTGATCACGTCGAGGGCCTTTTCGACGTGCAGCGGCCGCGGCCGGCCGTCGGCGCCGGGCCGGTTCCAATCATAGACGCGGTAAGTCGTGTCCGAATTTTGCTGGATCTCGGCGATGATCAGCCCGCCCATGATGGCGTGCAACGATCCGGCCGGCACGCAAATATGGTCGCCTGCTCTGACCGGAAATGAATGCATTAAGGGCTCGAGCCGCCCGTCGAGGATAGCTTGCCTGAAGGAGGCCCGGCTGGTTCCCGGCTTGACGCCCAGGATGAGGCGGGCACCGGGCTCGGCATGCAGCACGACCCACATCTCCGTCTTGCCCAGCTCGTTACCCTCGTTGGCCAGAGCGTAGTCGTCATTTGGGTGAACCTGGACGGAAAGCGGCCGGTTAGCATCCAGAAGCTTTATCAGCAGGGGGAACTTGCCCCGTTCTTGGGCCCACGCGCAATTGCGGCCGATAAGATCCAGGCCAAGCTCTTGCTGCACCTCGGTGAGTAGTTTGCCCGAGTAGCGGCCGTTGTCGACCATTGTCATTCCGTTTTCATGGGCGGCGATGTCCCAGCTTTCGGCGATGACGCCCGGCGGCAAGCGGCGGCCGAGGCGCTCCAAATTGCGGCCGCCCCAAATATAATCTTTCAGCACTGGCTGAAAGGTTAGTGGATAGTACCGGCTATTAATCCGTAACCCTCCTGCTGTGAGGAAATTCCCCGAGACGACGAATCATATCAGGGCAAGTATACGCGATTACTCGTTAGAGAATAGAAATTATCACTGCATGAGCTGGCTGGCTGATATAGATGATTGGGTGCAACTGCCGGGCAGCGTGCCCTGGTCAGGGGAACGCTGCAATAAAGACGCTTGTGGCACAAGCTCTTCAGCCGCTACTGGTAAGCCAGGCTCTGCCGCACGCTGATACGAACAGCTCTTCGAGCCGGCAACCAGCTGGCGACAATCGATAAAATGACAATGATAACCAGCCATAGCAGTGAGCCTACCGGCGTGAATTTGTATACGAGTTCATTATTGACGGCTTGACCAATAGCCCCCACCATTAGCTGCCCGGCCGGAATGCTTAGCGGGAGGGCGATGAGCCAGCTGAGCAGCCCCAGGATCAGACCTTCGCCAACAAACAACGCGGATACCGACCGGTCGGAAGCGCCAACGGCCCGCATCACGCCTATCTCGCGACGCCGCTCCAGCACATTCAAGGACAAGACACCGCTCAAGCCGATGCTGCCCACAATGCCAATCAAAATGGCCATAACAAGCAACAGGCTGATGATGATCGTGAAGTTGTTCAAGAGTTGCTCTTCAATCCCCGACGACGTATCGGCTTCGAAAATCCCGGCCGGATTGACGTCGATTCCACTTTCTTCATAAAATGCGCGAATCGACTTAGCCGCAGCCACTTCGCTCGCCGGATCCTCACGGACCGTCTGAATCCAGACAGAACGAGCCTTGTCTTCGCTGCCAATCTCGCGCAATAGGACATCTCTAGAAACAAAGGCGGTATTGGGTCTAGTTACCTCAAACAGCAAGCCCACGACTAGCCAATCCGCCTCGCCTGACGGACCATGGTCAATGGTAACCCAATCTCCGACACCAACGCCTACATCCTGGGCCAATTTGTGGTTAAGCACGACAGTATATGTGTCTTCCGGCGCCAGCCAGCGGCCGCCCCTCATCTGGGGGCCATATAGCTCTGTGGGCAGGGGCACGCCAAGGAAGTCGACGCCCATATCATCGTACGTTGCCGGCTCACCCTGGCGCCGAATACTGCCTGAATTTAGCCCCCACATTTCGACAGCCTACACGTCTGGATGGTCTAACGTCAATTCTTCAATGTGGTTGATGCTTTGCGAGTCCTCAAGCAGGAAATTCACGTTGAAGTCGAGAATCGAAAACATAACCTCACTAAGCGTATAGGTAACCGAATCGCGGGCGCTCATGACCATCATGAAGATCAGGCCACTCAGCACCAGCGTAATTTGGGTCAGAAAAACACGCCCTTTCCTGCGGAAGGTGTTTGTCACCGTCAACACCAACAGGCGAGGGACGCGCCTCGTTCGCGAGAACGCGCGATCCAATAGCGTAGGCTTGGCGCTCAAACCGTAGGTGCTGATGGCCTGGTTGACGGTAATTCGTGACCCGGAGATTACGGGAATAGCCGCCGCTAATAGCGGGGTAATCACGGCCACGGCGACCTGTACCTGGACGGCCGCTAGGGAGACGGTAAAAGAACCCGGGTCTGCGTGCAATAACCCGGTCAGGAAAGCATTCAACAGCCAGCCGCCTAGCGCCCCCAGCGGCAGTGATATCAAGAG
>CP070688.1:1860379-1862959 GCA_020353135.1 Chloroflexota bacterium | reverse complement strand
CGTGAAATCGATCGGTATGCTGGCCAGGGTCGGGTCACCGTCGCCGCATACGCCGTCGGCGTTGGTATCATGGTAGACCGTGCCCCGGATGGCTCCCTTAACCGTTTGGGCCTGAACAGCCGTCGCGCCAATGGCCAGCAGTAGAACCACGAGCAAAACCGTCAACCAAACTCTTTTACGCATAACTATCCCTCCATTCAAGATAAATGAGTCCAGTAACCAACAGCCATCGACCAACCCCTAGCCCCCCTCAACCGGAGTCGCCACCACAATCACGCGGTGGGTGTTGCCGACATAGGGCCAACAACTAATGAGCGTCAGTCGCTCGTCCGAGGTGGGAAACATCCACTTGGCGTTGTCCAGGCGCACCCTTAACGGTTGGTCGCTCTCTTCTAGTACTTCGCGATGGGCCACCTGGTAGCGGTAAGTCCGTTTGCCCTCCTGAACGACGATTTCATCGCCGAAGTCCACATCCACCAGGTCGCGAAAGACGGCCCCGTGGACGTTGTTGTGGCCATTCAATACCGTGTTGCCCGGCGAACCGAGCCAGGCGCTCGTTCTGTGCCAGCCGATCGCGTAGTCGCTTGGCACCTGCCACTGCTGGTAGTTATGACCGTCCTCTTCTAATTCCATCAGGCCAACCGGCTGGATCGGGGCATCTACGCCAATCGAGGGTATCATCAGCCGCGTTGAATCGTCGGCTATCGAACCGGGCGGTGATTCTTGTTGACTTGTTCGGCCAATATCAGCCGGCGATTCAGGTAAAAGCGCGAGCGGCTCTTGGGATGATGAACCGAAGTCGCTCTGCGGAGCCTCGACTGCCGAGGGGAACATGTCGCCGGGCAGAGGGGTAGGCAAGTTGATCGCGGCGCGGGATGGCGCCGGGGCCAGGGACGGGCGCGTACGACCCATTATGGTCGGCAGGGCCAGCGCTTCAACCTTGCCGGCCGGTAGCCAGCCCGGCCCCAGGATCACGGCCATGAAGACCATCAATAGCAGTGTAACCCCGGCCATCACCAGGACAAAACCCAGAGCGGCGCCCCATCCAAAGCGGCGCCGCTCAATGCTGCTCTGCTCGTGCCCGACGACCTCTCGTGTCATAATCAGCGTGATTCTGTCAGAATCTTTTTCCTATTCTAACAGATTTGCGCTCAGGCTGTTTCGTCGTCGTCCTTTTCCACGGATTCTTCACTCGACTCTTCGGCCGTAGCCGTGGCGATCACGGCCGCGGCGCCTTCGCTGGTTTCCACGGCCGCGGCGTAGACGGCCTCCTCTTCGGTGGCGGCCATGCCTTCGACAAAGACGCCTTCGTCCGTTTCCGTCGTCTGGCGTACGGCGAAACCGTCCTCGGTGGCCACAAACTGGGACGTGTAGACGCCTTCGTCCGTCACCAGCATCTCGCTGCTTTCGACTTCGTCTTCGCCGGCGGCAACGCGACTGGTGGCGAAACCCTCCCGGGTGGCCAAGGCGCTGTAGGCGACGTCATGGCCGGCCTCAAGCTGGTCGGCGATATCGGCTTGCAGGCTGGCCGTCAACATATCGGCGCCGGCTTCTTCCATTTCCTTCTGCACCGACTCGACCCAGGTGTGGTTGACGACGGCCACGATGGCCGATGAACCCGGGGTCAGACCTTCGCCCATCGTTTCCAGGCGCTTGTCTGAAAAACCAGAATCGCGCAGCTTGGCCGTGAGACCGCCCACCAGGGCGCCAACGGCCACCGGGACCACGAGGGCCGGTCCGGCAATCAGGCCGACGGCCGCGCCGGCCACGCCGCCCAGCGCCGCGCCTTTGCCGCCGCCCATGTCGTGGGTCTCTTTAATATGTAGCTTGCCCTTCTGGTCCTTGCGCAGAACAGCCGCGTTCTCGATCTTAATCAATCCTTGCCGTTTGGCTGATTTCAACTCTTTCAAAGCCTGATCGGCGCCTTTCTCATCTTGAAAAGCGGCTACGATCAATTCTACAGGTACGTCACCCATGGGATATTTCTCCTTTGTTGGTTGATAGTGGTCAGTTGCTGGTTGTTGGTGATTAGTTGCTGGTTGCTGGCACTGGTCACCTACGACCAGTTACCGGCCACCAGCTACTATTCCTCATCATGGGCGCTGAATGTCTCTCTCAGCTTGGCTTCATCTTCCTCGGACAGCGAGGTCTGCAGGACGGTGGCGTCGTATTTGCTCAGGTCTTCCAGGACCTTGTCCTCGGTCCAATCTTCAACCATGAGGAACAGGGCCGAATGACCGGGCTCGATGGTGTTGCCCACTTCCTTGATGAAGTTGTCGTCGATGCCGATGTCTGTCAATTTGCCGCCGATGGCCCCGCCGATGGCTCCGGCGACCAGGCCCAACCAGGGCATGAAGAAGAGCAGACCGATGAGCATGCCCCAGAAAGCGCCGCCTAGCGCGCCAGCGCCGACCAGGCTTTGGGATTGCTTGACCTTGGGTTTGCCGTCTTGCGGCCGGACGACTGTAGCCGCGTCCGACAGGGTGATCAATTGCTGTTTCTGCATGCTCTTGATCTCGCCGGCCATCTGGGCGGCGCCATCTTCCGTGTCGAAAACCAATACCAGTAATTCACTCATTG
>CP070688.1:1857702-1860279 GCA_020353135.1 Chloroflexota bacterium | reverse complement strand
CGGGATCGCTGATGCGCTCGCTGCCGCCGATGATTTCGCCGTAGCCCTCAGGCGCCAGCAGGTCGACGCTCTTGCAAACTTCCGGCCGGCCGGGCCAGGGCTCCATGTAGAAGGCCTTGACCGCGGTCGGATAGCCGTAAACGAAGACCGGCCGGTCGAATGCTTTCGTGAGCTCGGTCTCGTGCGGCGAGCCAAAATCCTCGCCCCACTCTATCTCGAGCAGCTCCTTCAATTCCGGATCGTCAGTCTCTTCACGAATGGCGGTCAGGCGTTCGATGGCTTCATCATAGCTGATTCGCGGGAACGGCGGGGCGATGCTCTGCAGGGGCGCCAGATCGCGGCCCAACATCTCCAGTTCGGCCGTCCGCTCCTCCAAGGTCCTGGCCACGATAGCGCAGATGAAGGCCTCCTCGAAATCCATGAGATCGTCCAGATCATAAAAGGCCATCTCCGGCTCGACCATCCAAAACTCGGTCAGGTGGCGGCGCGTCTTAGACTTCTCGGCCCGGAAGGTGGGGCCAAAGCAATAGACGCGGCCGAAGGCCATGATATTGGCCTCGTTATAAAGCTGGCCGGTTTGGGCCAGGTAGCCATGCTCGTCGAAGTACTCGACCTCAAATAGGGTGCTGGTCCCTTCGCCGGCGGCCGGCGTGATGATTGGCGTGTCGATATTCAGGAAGCCATTGCCGTCCAGAAAATCGACGATGGCCCGTTTGACGGTGGTGCGGACGCGCATGATCGCCCACTGCTGGCTGGAGCGAAGCCACAAGTGACGGTTGTCCATGAGAAACTCGACGCCGTGCTCCTTAGGGCCGATCGGATAGTCCACGGCCTCCTGTATCACCTCGATGGCCTGGATACCTACTTCGAAGCCGCCAGGGATGCCTGGCGCGCGATCATCGGCCCGAACAGTCCCAGTAATGGCCAGGGACGATTCCTGGCCCAGGCGTTTTATCAGATCGAAGGTTTCATCGCCTAATTCCGGCCGAAAAGCCACGCACTGGACGATGCCGGTCCCGTCTCTCACGCGCAGAAACTGCAGCTTGCCCTTGCCCGTCTTCAAGTAGAGCCAGCCCTTGAGGGTAATCTCCTGGCCTTCGTGTTGTGCGATTTCGTTTATCGTGATTTCTGTAGCCATTGGCGATTTTCATACCTTGAGTATCTACTTACACCAAAAGCCTGGCTTCTCTGTTTATCTGGTGGGCGGCAGCTTCCGCGTCCAAGAAGCCAGGCTTTTCTCGTCAAACCAGTCGCCGGTATTCTAGCAGTTAGGACAGGGCTTCGCTAGGGTGTAGGATGACGCCTGATGGTCAGAGGATTAAGAATCGCGATTGATTTGCGGCGGCATAGCAAATCTGCGATGGCATATGACACTTCGTCGAGGAGGGCGCATCCTCAGATGCGGCCCGCCTGTCATCTGAGGATACCAGGCTCCTCGCTTGCGAATGGCCGACGGGGGCTTGCCGCTAGGGCCGTCGCATCAGGCGCCAGCGCAGACCGGGGTCGCGCAAATAGGAGGTATGCTGGCTCATGCGGCCGGGATGGAAACGAAATACGCGGTAAACGGAATCGATCGGGGCCACTTCGGGCACGGTGAAGCGGTCCATGAAGAAACGCGTGACCGGCGGCCGGCGCAACCAGCCGAAGCAGACGGCCGAAATCGGCCGGACCAGCTTCGGCGTAACGCCCAGGGCGAAACGCCTGATGCCGGCCGTGTTTAACGCCCGCCGAGCGATCTCCCGGTAGCGCAATCGTTCCTCTCCGGCAAGTTCGATCGTTTGGCCAGCCAAGTCCGGACGATCCAGGCAAACCACCAGGCAGCGGACCAGATCTTCGACCCATAGAGGCTGCATGGCCACTTTTCCGCCGCCCGGTAACCAGACGGTGGGCCAGGTCCAATAGGCCAGGCCGGTGATGACGTTTAAGAAGCGGTCATGCCGGCCGAAGAGCGTGGCCGAGCGAACGATCGTATAGGGCAGGCCACTCTGGCGAACCAGGCGTTCGGCCTCTCCCTTGGACCGCAGGAGGGCGTGCATCGAGGCCGGGTCGGCGTTCAGCCGGCTCAAGACAATCACCCGGTCTACCTGAGCCCGTCGACACTCATTCAACAAGCGCTCGGTTCCTTCGACGTCGACCTGCTGCAATAAGCGCACGCGATCGCGCGCTTCCGCCCCGGCAAGGTGAATGACGGCGTCCGCATCTTCCAGGGCCTCGCGCAAGGCCAACCGATCGTTGATCCGGCCCGAATAGCTCTCCTGCGGCCGATCGGCCGCCTGCAAAACGTGTACCACAGACCGGCCGACAAAGCCGGTGGCGCCTGTAACAAGGACCATATCGTAGATTGTAATGTGCCTGGCAGGAAGCGTAAAACAGGATCTGGACGCGATTGCGGCCGCGTGTCGCCTAGCGGTCTCCTTTAGCCGTGGCCTTTGCCGAGTTATAATCGGGACATGAAATCGTATTGTCTCGTGGGCCCTACTTACCCATATCGCGGTGGCATCGCGCACTACACGACGTTGCTGGCTCGTGAGTTGCGCCATAGTCATGAGACACTGTTCATTTCCTTCACCCGTCAAT
>CP070688.1:1854736-1857602 GCA_020353135.1 Chloroflexota bacterium | reverse complement strand
GGCGTCTCAATCATGGGTATCGGGGCATCGATAAAGGATGTGCCGTTGATAGCCTCTGTGCCGCCATGGACAAAGGCGGGCTCGAGCCAGATCTGGCCCATGATCTCGAAAGCTGTTCGCACCTCCGGCGAACTGAAAGGCAGTTCGCCGGCTACCCATTGATCGTATCTCTCCGGACCGGCCGTGCGCAGCAAAATATCCTCAATCCAATAGGTGCCTGGCCAGCCGCTGGCGGCGCTGCTCTCGATGCCAATGCACCAGGGCGTTCGACCTTCAATCGCGAGGATTTCGGTTATGGCCAGCAACTCATCCCAGTCGCGGGGCCTATCAAAACCAAGCTCTTCAAAAGCCCTTGGAGGATACCAGACCAGGCTAAATACATTGGCCTCACGCCACAGGCCGACCAATGTGCCATCTACCATCCCCATATCAAGCCAGGACTGGTCGTATTGTTGGTGCAAGAAGCCATCATCAAGAAATTGATTCAGATCGACCAGCTGACCATCGCGAGCCAGATCGAACAGAAGGGTCGGCCAAAGCAGATAAATGTCGGCCGGATCGCCGGCCGCGGCCCTGGCTCTGACCTCCGCTTCCAGGTTTTCAACGCCCTCGACGATGACCTCAACGCCGGTTTGTTCTTCGAACGGCCGCAGACTATCCTCAAAATAGGCAACACCGTCCTCGGCAAGAAAGGTCAGGATAGTGACGGTTTCGCCTGCGATTGAAGGTGCTTCTACCTCCACTTCCTCGGGCGCCGGTTCTTCCTCGGCCAGCGCCTCTACTTCCATTTCTTCAGCCGGTTCCTCGGCCGGCACTTCTACCTCTGCTTCTTCGGCCGGCACTTCTACTTCCGCCGTGTCATCCCCATTTCCGCCAAGAATATCCAGGCCGACCACGGCCGCGATGGCGATGCCCACGACGACAATCACCCCGGCGGCAACGAAGACCCACACCGGGATCTTGCGCTTCCCGTTCACAGCCGCCTCAGAGGCCGGTTGGGCGGCCGGGGTGGGGGCCGGTTGCTGTTGCACCTGTTGTCCTGCCGGCGCCGGCTCTTGCTTGGCCGGTTTCTCAACTGCCGCCGGTGTCGTTGCTTTCTCGGCCTCCGCTCTCACAACCGGCGTCTTCTTAGCCGCGGCCGACGCCGCTACACCAGCCGCCGCCATCCCGCTTGCCGCCGCGGCCGCCGGCTTGCCAGTCAGCGCTTCATAAAGGGCCAGCGTCATCTCCCGGCCGCTGGCGTACCGATCGTCGGGTTCCTTGGCCATCGCCTTACGTACAACGTCATTCAACGCCGCGGATACGGCCGGGTTATCTTCGGTAACATCGGGTACCGCTTGCTGAGCATGGGCGATGGCCATCGCGCCGCTGGTAGACGCCTCGCCGAAAGGATGTTTGCCGGTCAGCATCTCGTACAAGACGATGCCCAGGGTGTAAAGATCGCTCCGGCCGGTTAGTTCTTGACCCACCACCTGTTCCGGGCTCATGTAGGCGAAAGTGCCCAATGTTTGGCCAGTCTCAGTCAAATATTCCGTATCGCCCTTGGCCACTTTGACGATGCCGAAATCACTCAGGTAAGGCTCCCCTTCCTCGTCCAGCAGGATATTGGCCGGCTTCAAATCGCGATGAATGATGCCTTTGCTGTGAGCTTTGTCCAGGGCGCTGCCGATGCGCCGCACGACGTCATAGGTTTGTCCGGCCGCCAGCGACCCCCTGGCGATTTGCTCCCTCAGCGTACCGCCTTCCATGTAGCGCATGACCAGGTATAACCAGCCGTCGGCTTCGCCGTAATCATAGAGCGAGACGATGGCCCCGTGCTCTAACCCGGCCACCGTCTTCGCTTCCCTCTCAAAGCGGGCGGCGAAGGCCGGATCGGCCGATAACTGTTGATCCATCAATTTTAGCGCGACCTCGCGGTCAAGCTTAGGATCAAGGGCCCGGTAGACGGCCGCCATGCCACCACGACCTAATTCTGACCGGATTTCATAACGCCCAATTGACTTGGCCATGACGATGCTCCTGGATTGTTTGGGGTACCCCGAAATCGTGTGCAAGGTGGCGCGTATCCCTCAAGCGGGATTTATTATGACAAATTACCCCCAAATGGGCAAGAAAAAGCGGCCGCCTATCAGGCCCTGGCCAAAAGAAGCAATGAGCCCAATCCCAGTGTCGCAGTGCGCTCCTCAGCTCTAGACGAAGATGGCAGCGCCGCTTCCTTTGCCGGGCAGTTTGAAAGCTACCTCAATTCACGCCGAGGCTGGCACGCGCGAGGTAAGCGCGCCTCGTCTGCTGCGAACACAACCGTCCCTCGACGAATCAAAGGTCCTGGAATTGGCGCAGCTCGCCCTAAGCCTGGAACAAGAGATGGGTTGGCCCGTTGATGTGGAGTGTGCTTATCGAGCGAAACAGCTCTTCCTATTAGAATGCCGTCCAATTCAACCGGCCGGTTAGGCAAATCATCCTTCAACCTTCTGCCTTCATCCTTCCACTGACAGCTAACCACTCAAAGCTAGCAGCTAAAAGCTGATGGCTGAAAGCTGTCGTCAGCTCCCCTGCGCCTGCAGCAACCGGTACAACGTCCTCTGCGCCAGGATACCGCTGCCGAGAGCATACAAAGCGCCCAACGCGTTTCAGTGCGTGTTGAATCGCCAGCGGGATGATGAATCATCCCGCTATTCAGTCAGCGTTGTACATGAACTGTATCAGGCTAATATAGCCCCAATCCGGGAGATCCGTGCAAATCCGTGTCCGATTTTCATCCTCCGGCCGATCAATGAACCAGCGCCTCGCGGGCCAGGGACCGGCCGGCGTCGGTTAGCGCCAGCCGTCCGTTTTCGCGCTTCACGAAGCCCCGTCTCTGAGCCTT
>CP070688.1:1852077-1854636 GCA_020353135.1 Chloroflexota bacterium | reverse complement strand
TGCTCATCACAGCCAATCGTGATCAGCAACGAGCCGCCTGGACTGAAAGCGGCCTGGTAGGTTGGCCCGCCATGGGCGTTCAGGATGATCGGCTCGCCCGGAGGTGTCGTCGAGAGGTTCCATATTCGAACGACGCCGCCGGAGTCGGCCGTGGCAGCGCGAGCGCCGTCGGGACTGAAAGCGGCCGAATTGATCTGGGCGACATGGCCATCGAGATCGGCCAGAGCCGCGCCTGTCCGCCCATCCCAGAGCCGGGCCAGGCCGTCGCTGCCGGCGGTGAGGATCCGCTTGCCGTCCGGACTGAAGGCGGCTGAAGTGAGCCGTCCAACCCGGTCTTCCAGATCGAAGCCGGCCGACAAGGTCGTGGCGCCGGGTTCTTCGATCGAAATGCCCCAGGTCCGGGCCAGGCCGTCGTCTCCGGCAGTGAGCACCGTGGCGCCGTCGGGGCTGAAGCCGGCCGCTCGCACGGCCGAGATATGCGCTTCGACGTGGGCCAGGTTCTCAAACGTAACTCCGTCCCACAGTTCGGCCCCGCCGTCGTCGTCGGCGGTGACCAGCAGCGAGCCGTCCGGGCTGAAGTGAGCGACCCTGACCGGATCGGCATGGCCTGACAGCTCGGCCAGGAGATCGCCGGTTTCCGCGTCCCAGATGCGCGGAATACCCTCGTCGCCGGCCGTGGCCACGAGCCTGGCATCGGGGCTGAGGCTGGCGGTCAGGATCTGCTCCTCATGCTCGAACTCGGCGATCAGCTGGTCGGCGCCGATGGACCGTCTAAGCGGCTCAGACTCGACCAGGGCTGTAGCGGCCTGGGCCTCGGCCGTGGCCCTGGCGCCGGCGACTTCTCGGAGGGTGGTTTGCTGGACGAGGGCGAAGACGACGGCCGCCGCGGCTAGAACGAATAGCAGGGCCAGGAGCAGGCGGGATCGGTCGATTTCCCCAGGGTTGGGCTCGGAGCCAGGTGGATCGGATAAGTCCAAGTGGTTTTCCTGTCAGGGCAATGGTTAATGATTGCTGCGGGATTGATTGTAGTGGCGGCCGAGCGGGGAGGCAAATCGGCAGGCCAAGGCCGCACCTCGTGTCCGCGACCAGCCTATGCACCCATTAGCCGGCTGCAAAAGCTGTTGCTACGCCTGAGCGAAAAGTAGCACTGCCATCGGCTTTTCCCCGGGCAGGGTGACGTGCCAGCCACCAACAATGCTACCGAAGTGACAATCGGCCGCTGGCGGGTTCAGGCCCATAGCGGGCCTGAAGGACACTCCACTCTGCTTGATAAGCCGCTGACACGAATTCTGCTGGGTCGAGCGTTGGAGCGAGTCCGGGCCAAATGCTACAGTCCAATCCACTGAACATGGTTAATCTAGCGCCGCTGAAGAAACTCGGCGGCGGCCGGCCCGAGTTAGTGACGGGTTTAGTCAATGACCCTGTAGACGAGCCTTGGTCCCCAAAAAAGGGTCAAATCATGTAAAAGGAGCCTCCGGTGAAATGACTGAAAGGCCCCTGGTAATTCGACTGTTTTTTGGCCGAGGTTTCTTGTGTATCACTCCCATTTTGGGTGTGTTTGGCGATGCTTTTCTTGGCGGCTGGAAAGGAGGTGATTCTGTTTGAAATAATCACTAAGTGCTGTAGGTGATTCTGGTTTAAATCAAGTACGGAGGATAGAGACATGGGAATGGCAAAACTTAATATCTTTGTATCTGGCATAGACGACCCTTGCGGGTTAGATGAACGGACATGGTATGTCAATATTTACGAGTGCTGCGGTAACGTGCTTAGGTGGTGTAATAGGGTGTACGCGGTCATACCCGCGCCATGCGGCCACCTAGAGATTGAAGTTCCGCCAGGTTGCTACTACATTAACGCAGTCTGGGGCTTTACCGTCGTTGGCCCAGGGGTTTACCAGGCCAACCACTTCACGCACTCGGCCATAGTCACAGCATCCTGTGAAGAGACAGCTTGTGTGAAACTGTTCAATCCGAGCGCACACAGATGTGGTCGTATATACGTGCAGGCTCTAAGGGACCTTGTTGCCCAGGATGCCATTGCACCAGAATTGGCCGGGCAAGTAGAGGAAGCGGTAGCGGCCATTAACCAGCAACTAGGACAGCCAGTCAGACTGTTTGAGCTCGGACACGAAGATGAAATTGAGAGACTCGTGAAGAAACAGGAGGGAAAGCAAAAGAGAAAGAAATAAAAATGAGACAACGGGCAGCATAGCACCATAATGAAAAGCCACCCTTGGCAGAACAGGGTGGCTTTCCTCTATCTCGGCGGTCAATCTCAAGTTCTTCCGCCGATTATTGCGAACAGTGCCGGCGCCTCCTCAGGGCGTGCGCGTGCTGGGAGTCGATGGCTTCTAGTCTTCATTCAGAGGGCAAGAGAGTGGTGTGGTGGTGCCCGTGGATATGGGCACCTGCAACCCGGTGGCCCTGGCCCGGATCGGCATGGCCTGACAGTTCGGCCAGGAGATCGCCGGTTTCCGCGTCCCAGATGCGGGGAATGCCCTCGTCGCCGGCCGTGGCCATGAGACTGGCGCCGGGGCTGTAGCGGCCTGGGGCTCGG
>CP070688.1:1848713-1851977 GCA_020353135.1 Chloroflexota bacterium | reverse complement strand
GGATGCTGGTTTTGGCCGTCGTGGCCGGGATCACCATGGCTATCGCCGCCGGTCTGGCCGTCTTCTTCTCCCAGGGTACGGGCTACTATGTTCGCTCCCGCCTTTTCGAGAAGATCCAGACCTTCTCTTTTGGAAATTTCGACCGACATCCCACCGGTCAAATGATGGTCAGGCTCAATGCCGACGTGCTGAACTTACAAAACGGCATGTTATACGCGCTGCTGCTTGGACTTTATGCGCCATTCATGATCCTGGCCACCTTGGTCTTGACCGCCATCAATACGCCGGAGCTGCTGTGGCTCTTGCTGGTGGTCATCGCGGTCATGGCAGTCTTAATGTTGCTTCTGGTTCCGCCGGTCTTCCGAAACTTCCACGAGCGTCAAGCCAGGCTAGATGAGCTGAACAACACATTGCAAGAGAACGTCACCGGCATACAGGTGGTTAAGGCCTTCACCCGCGAGGAATACGAGATCGAACGCTTCGATAAACGGGCCGACGCCATGCGCCAGCCGGCCTTTGGGGCCGCCTGGCGCGTTGCGTACCTCAATCCTCTCTTGGTCGGCGTCGGGCAACTGGCCATCGTCTTCGGCATTGGCGTTGGCGGCCGGCAAGTGTTGACCAGCGCCAACCTGGATGTAGGCCAGGTGACAGCCTTCACCCAGTATCTATCGCTGACCATTTCGCCCCTGGCCCTTTTGGCCATCGTCATTCCCATGCTGTTGCGCGCCGACACATCGGCCGAAAGAATCCTCAAAGTCTATGATGACGAGCCAATGATCCAGGATAGAGAAGACGCCCAGGCCCTGGATCCGGAGAAGGTCGAAGGCCGGATCATCTTTGAGAATGTCAGCTTCGCCTTCCGCCGGCCGGATGGTCAACTTGATCCGCCGGCCCTGAAGAACATCAACCTAACCATTGAGCCGGGCCAGCAGGTGGGCTTCCTGGGGGCCACCGGCGCCGGCAAATCGGCCCTGATCAATCTGATCCCCCGCTTCTACGACGTGACGGAGGGTCGCATCACCATCGACGGTGTTGACGTGCGCGATATTCCTCAAGATAACTTGCGGCAAATTATCGGCATCGCGTTGCAGGAAGCAGTATTATTCAAAGGCGACGTGCGCTTCAATCTCAAGTTTCCCCAACCAGATGCGGAAGATCACGTCATGTTTGACGCAGCTAAGGCGGCCGACTCGTGGGGTTTCGTCAACGGCCTGCCACAAAAATGGGAGGCGCCCGTGGCCCGGCGCGGCTACAACTTCTCCGGTGGCCAACGCCAGCGTCTTTCTATCAACCGCGCCCTGACCCAACAGCCCAAGGTCCTGATCCTGGACGACAGCACCAGCGCGCTGGACGCCTCTACCGAGGGCCGGGTGCAGGCGGCCATCCCGAAATTCACCCATGGCATTACTACCATCTACGTGGCCCAGCGCATCAGTGCGGTCATCGAGCTGGACAATATCGTCCTCCTGCAAAACGGCGAGATCGTGGCCATGGGTAACCACGAAGAACTGCTTGAAAGCAGTCCCCTTTACCAGGAGATTTATGAATCAAAGCTGGGTGGTGGTATTACCGCCGGGCTCGAGCTGGAGGAGGTGGCGTCATGACCGCTACAATGTCGACTAAAGAAATGTCCGCCAATAACAAGGGCAAGAAGACAGAGAAAGCCATCGATAAAAAGAGCATGACCGGCGCCACTCTAAAGCGGCTGACGGTCAACATGTCGGGTGGCGAAAACACCGCCAGATTTGTATTAGGCGTGGTCCTGCGTTTTGTCGCCCTGATCGCCCTGGTCGTATTGCCTTGGATCACCGGAAACGCAATGAATGTCATCAATGACGGCGGCTCCACCGACGAATTGTGGTCATGGGTCATCTATGGTGTTATCGCCGGATTGATCTTCCTGGTAATGAGTTTTCTGGCCGACCGCACCTTCGCCAGCCTGGCGACGAAGGCGCTGTACAAGCTGCAGACGGATCTGTTCAAGAATCTACAGAACTTGTCCATGGGTTTCTTCTACCGGACACCGGTGGGCGAGCTCCTGAGCCGCATCACCAATGATGCTGAAGTTGTCGCCCAGTATTACGAACAGGGCATCGCCCAGATCATCCGGGCGGTCATGTTCATCCTCATGATTATCGTCGTGATGCTGGCCATCAACGTGCGCCTGACCATCGTCGCCCTGCTCATTGTGCCGGCCATTGTGGCGTCGATGCTGGTCATCACCCGTATCGCCAGCCCGGCATTTGAAAAGATGCAGGAACAGTTAGGCGAGACCAGCGGCTTTCAGGAAGAGACGCTGGCCGGACACAAGGTGATCATCAGCAAGCGCCGCCAGGTCTGGGCCGATGAAGTGAACGAGGCCAACGCGGCCGAAGTATTCGACGTCGGCAGTAAGGCGTTCTTCACCTCTCTCATGCAATTCCCGCTCACTCAAACCCTGACCTATGTCCAAGTTGTTTTAGTCTATGTGGTAGGCTCATTGATGGTCATTGGCGGAGAATCGACTCTGGGCGAGGTGACCGCCTTTGCCGGTTACGTGGCCCTGATGGCCTCGCCCCTGTCCCAAATCTCCAACCTGGTCTCCAATGCCCTCAACGCGGCCGCCGGCGGTGAGCGTGTTTATCACATCGTCGACGAAAAGCCGACCGTCTTCGACGCCCCTGACGCCGTCGACTACGAATTCAAAGGCGGCCGCATCGAGTTCAAAGACGTCGACTTCGGCTACGTCCCCGGCCGGCTCATCCTGCGCGACAACAACTTCGATATCGCCCCGGGTGAGTCCATCGGCATCTGTGGCCCGACGGGTGCGGGCAAGAGCACCATCATCAACATCTTGACCCGCTACTACGATATCAACCGCGGCCAGATCTTGATCGACGGCCAGGACCTGGCCAAGCTGACGCGCACGAGCCTGCGCAAGCAGATCGGCGCTGTGCTCCAGGAAGCCTTCCTCTTCACTGATACGGTGATGAACAATCTGAAATATGCTCGCGGGGGGGCCACAGACGAGGAGTGCATCGAGGCGGCCAAGAAAGCCAACGCCCACGACTTCATCATGAATTTACCCCAGGGCTACGACACTCTGCTAACCGAGCGCGGCGCCAACTTGAGCCAGGGGCAACGGCAAATGATCACCATCGCCCGGGCCATGGTGGCCGATCCCAAGATCATGATCCTGGACGAGGCCACCAGCAACGTGGACACTCGGACCGAGAAGTTGATCCAGGATGGTTTGCGGGCCTTGATGGAGGGCAAAACCAGTTT
>CP070688.1:1839826-1848613 GCA_020353135.1 Chloroflexota bacterium | reverse complement strand
GCGTCCAGGCATGGAAATTGCACAGACCCGGCCGGGCTATTATCTGGTCGTCGGGCAAAGCCTCCAGCCAGCCTAACATCGTCGTCGGCTCGCCATGTTCCCACAGGATTTCGCCAAGTTTCTCGATTAGTCGGGCCGCTTTTTCGTCCTCCCCGGCCGCCAGGGCATGCCTTGCCGCTTCTTCTATGAATCCATTCTGCTCGTACCAGGCACTGGCCCGGCCGTGCAGCACGGGCGTCATATCGGGCGTTGTCTGATCCAGATTAGTACGCAGCAGGTCGGCAAAGAGGTGATGATAGCGGTACCAGCGCCGCTCGTCGTCGAGCGGAATGACGAATAGATTGTCACGATCCAATATCTCAAGTGTTTCCCGGCCACTCCCTTGTCCGGTGAGCGCATCGCAAAGAGGTCCGGTCATGCGGTCTAGAATGGCCGTACGCGTCAGGAAGGTTTGAATGTTCTCAGACTGCCGGTTCAAAACCTCTTCTACCAGATAATCCATGATATAGCGATGGCTACCGGCAAAGGACTTGACAAAGTCAGATGCATCCTCGAGCTCTTTCATGGAAAGGGCAGCTACTTGTAACCCGGCGATCCAGCCCTCAGTGCGGGCATCCAGGGCGGTGATATCCTCGGCCGAGAGGTTTAGTCCCAATGCTCGATTAAACAAGCTGGCTGTCTCGTCCATGGTGAAACGCAAATCGGCCTCGCGCAGCTCGACCAGTTCACCCCGAATCCGCAAACGTGGGAGAGGCAACGGTGGGTCGGTCCGGCTGGCGATGGTTAGGTGCATTTGCGGTGGCAGATGGTCAAACAGGAAGGTAAGAGCGTCGTGGACTGGCCGGGCATCGACAAGGTGGTAGTCGTCGAGCACAATAGTTAAGGGACGCATCTCTGGGTCGTCTGAAAGAGTTTCTGCGATCTCGTTGATCAGGGCCGTCAAGATCATCTCGGTAGTCGGCGGTTGAGGGGCCTGAAGCAGGGCTAGCGGGCCATCTCCAACAGCGGGTTCAATCGTTTGCAGGGCGGCGACGACATAGGTCAGGAAGCGAGTCAGGTCATTGTCCCCCTTGTCAAGAGACACCCAGGCGACTTGCAGATCACCGTTGCGTGCCCACTCGCCCAATAGCGTGGTTTTTCCGAAGCCAGCCGGAGCCGAGACGAGCGTCAGTTTATTGCCCGGAGCCAGTCCCTGGTTAAGATGGTCGGTCAACCTGGAACGGTGCACCAGGCTCGGCCGCGGAGGGGGAATATATAGCTTCGTCTGGAGCAGCGTTTCAGGCACGCGTACATTATAAACGAAAATGGCCGTGCTTTGGTAATTTGTCGAGGAACTCTATTTGCCTGTGAAGGTCCTTCGGGCAAATAACTTGAATCAGCTCCTAGAACTCTTCCCGCCTGAAGCGCCAGATGGCCAATGCCACAAACAAAGCCGAGTAAAGTGCTACAAAGACGACCGGAACGGGCCAATCAGCAGGCAAAGGCGCCCCAGTCACGATAGAATTGGCCAGAGCGGGCAAGGCTTCTGGCAGTATCTTCACCAGCCATGGAGCATAGCCGCTCAGCAATCCCCCAATCCCCCTCATGCTGGCGATGGCTACGCCAATGGCGACGCCTAGGACCGGGCCCCTGGCGTTGAAAAACGTGCCCAGCATTAATGTCAGGGCCAGGTAGAACAATAGGTAGAGGCCAAACAGACCCAGCACGGCCAGGTAAGGTCTGATTGGTAAGAGGCTTCCACCATACAGGGAAAGCTGGATATAGGCCACCGTGCCCTGCAGGGCGATGACGGTGACCAGAAAGCCCAGAGCGTTGGCAAACAGCTTGGAAAGGATAAAGGACTCGCGGGAGACGGGCGCGGAAAGGACCCAGGCGGCCGTGCCTGATTGTTTCTCGCTAATGATGGCTCCTTGGGCGATAACGATCACGGCAAACATAGGAAACCAGGCTATCATTTGTACGAAAAACTCATAAGCAAGCGCGACATCAAGTTTCAAGTCTGGTTCCACGATGGGCACGATCCAGAGGCCAACCGCCAGGGTGCCATTAATAACCAGCAGCCACACCAGGGCCTGTATCCACCAGCGCCGGGTATGCCACCATTGGCCGTTCTCCTTGCGCAACAGGTTGGCCATACCCCGGCGCCAGCCATGTTCGATTACTGGAATTAGCGTCTGTTCGCTAGCCATTGCCATCCCCTTCCACGATATTCAGGAACACTTCTTCCAACTCATAGGTCTTGCGGCCGAAACTGCTTACTGCCAGTCGTTCGTCGGCCAGCACCAGGCGCAATAAGTTGGCCTTGGCCGCTGCTTCGTCTGTCACGGCTACCTGAAGAGTCGTTTGCCCGTCGCCGGGTTCGACGCTTATGCTTGAAACCCACGGCTGTTCGGCAATTTCATATTGGACCTCGCCCGCATCCCCCTCAATGTCCACGGAGTAGATGGTCCCTTCAGTGCCGGTCAATAACTCTTCGATGGGCGCCTGGGCCACGAGTTGACCCTGGTTCAGAATGGCGACGGCATCGCTAACCCGCTGCACGTCGTCAAGGATGTGGGTCGAATAGAAGATAGTGGTGTGCTTCCGCAACCGCTCCATCACTTCCAACACGTCGCGCCGGCCCATGGGATCGAGCGAGGCGGCCGGCTCATCCAAGATCAACAGATCAGGATGGTTGACCTGGGCCTGGGCGATACCTAGTCGTTGGCGTTCACCGCCGGAGAAGCCTTTGATCGGCCGGTCGGCTTTGTCCGCCAAGCCCACCAACGCCAGCGTATTTGCTATGCGGGCCTCGATATCGGATTCCGGCCCGTGATAGTAGAATCGGGCCTTGAAGCGCAGCGTTTCGCGAGCGGTCATGTACTCGTAAAAGCGCGGATCCTGGGCCAGGTAGCCTATCCGCTGCCGGATTTCCACGCTATCATCGACGATGTTCCGGCCGAAAATTGATCCTCTGCCTGAAGACGGCCGAGCAAGGCCCAGTAGCAACTTGATGGTTGTGGTCTTCCCAGCCCCATTGGGTCCCAAAAAACCGAAGATCGCGCGATCAGGGACCTTGAGATCTAAGGATCTGAGCGCTTCGACGCCGTCGTAGTTTTTGCTCAAGCCCTGTGTATCGATGACCAGACCAGGTTCATTCTCCATACATTATTCCCTTTTAAGAACCAGGCATCAGCTTTCGGCCGATAGCTGTTGTGCAGACGAAGCGTTGTCAACCACCACAGTTTCAGGCTGTAAATACCAGCGGCGATAGGCCAGAAAAATCATCAAGCATAGAAACTGGATGAGGGTGAAGGTTACGGCCTGAAACTGAGATAGAAAGAGGTAGATGGACTGCAGCGCGACAAGGGAAAAGATAAAACCAGCCAGCGCGAACCGGAGTCCCCGCCGTTCATTTCCAGATAGCCACGCGGCCGTTGCCAGTACAAGCAGGACACCAAAAACTAGCTCAAGGGTAAGCAGAACGCTTCGCCATTGTACGACGTGCTGGTCGAGAGACGGTCTTTGGATGGCTATGATGACGACATAGCCAATAGCCAACAGTGTGAAGAGGAGCAGAATACCGGAGATGATATGGCGATGCAGAGGGCGGCCCACACGTTTGCCAATATTGTCAATCCTCAAGGTAATCTGTCGCCAGAAGCCAGGCGAGGCCTCAACTAGATGCTTGCTTTGTGACGATAGAAAGGAGGCAATGGCCTCGGCCAAAACCACGACATCCTCCCGATCCGATTCCCGAGCCACTGCTAATAGAATTTCGATCCTGGCCGCTTCCGCAGTGTCCATATCACCATCTAAAGCGTCTTTCAGCCCGTCGAGAGCATGGTACATGGCCGCCCGGGGATCGTCTTCCTGCGGCCGGCGAAGATAGAGATAGAGAACCAAGGTAATCAAAAAGATGACGTAAATTATGGAGAGGGCGGGCGGGAAGAAGTAGTCATTGGTCTGGGTGATGAACTTGCCGACCTCGTCGATGAAGAGCCCGAACCCAATCCCGCTCAGCAGGGCGCTGGCCTGGATCGCCCAACGATTTGAAAAGATTAAGGGCAAAAGAACGGCTATGAAGAGGAGCAACCCGCCCCAAATCGCGTGGGCTATGTGGAGTACACTGTTGCCGATCTGGGGAAATCCGGTAATTTGAAGGAACGCGCGAACGGCAATGATCGTAACGCCGAAAGCGACCAGGGAGATCAACAGGTAGCTTTCGGCATGGTTCCGTCTCACGGCCGACCGGATCTTCATCTTACTATCACTCATAACTGCCACCATTGTTTAGTTACGGAACCGTAGACATCTTATCTTTGTGACCATTCATGCCTGGAAAGGGAAACTCTCGGCCTGTTCAGGGTCGAGGACGTTGTTCAAGAACAGATTGGCGCCAAGCCTCACCACAATAACTATGGTGAACGCTATAAAGCCTGGGCGGAACTCGATTGTCTTCATAAAGGCCAGCAAGATAGGTATAAGAAAGAGAGCATTGTAAGACATCTTAATGAGTGAGAAGGTGCACCCCTGATTGACTGAGACGTAGTTATCTGAGTTTTTCCGGAGCCACGCGAACCGCATAGCTGTATGTCCTTCGACAATCAGTCAGTAAAGCACCCCGATAATCACAAGCCCGACAAAGCCTGCACGGACCGACAAGACCGAAGTGGAAAAAACGACGGCAACATAGATCAGGGGGACGAGTCCCATTCCCAGCGAAATCAGATTATTCCAACGTACGGTTAAGAATTCTTCCCTAGTCATCATGTCCTACCTTCCCGCTTATCGAATCCTAGATAATGACGCCTACCATTGTTCCGAGGTCTTGCTGTCATGGGCTACGGTTATGACGACATTTCCCTTTTTATGCCCTTTATCGACATACCGGTGCGCCTCGACTATTTGTTCCAGCGGATAGCGTCTGTCTATGACCGCTTTTAGCTTCCCAGCCTCAATAAGCTCGGTGAGGAATTCTAAATCCTCAGTGTTCGCCGTATCTGGCCCGAAAAGCGCTTTCTTGCTGCTGGTCATTGAAGTCCACAGTGCTCGAACAATATGTGACCAGCCAGGGCTGGCCAAAAAATAGACCCCAGATTGCTTTAGCATCTTAATACTACCTGAAAACGGGCTCTTACCTACCGCGTCCACAATAATGTCGTAGGTCTCACCGCTTCTGGTGAAATCCTCTTTGGTGTAGTCGATGACCTTGTCTGCTCCCAGAGATTTCACTAATTCAACATTCGCGGTACTGCATACGCCGGTAACTTCTGCCCCAAAATACTTGGCAAGCTGGACCGCATACGTGCCATTACTTCCAGAGGCTCCATAGATAAGGACCTTTTGTCCGCTCTGGATATTTGCTTTTCGCAGGAAAAACAGGGCTGCAAGTCCCCCAATAGGAACGGCGGCGGCTTCCTCATAGGTTATATTGACCGGTTTTAATGCCAGTCCACCGACCCCTGCCATCACTCCGGGTTTTTCAGGCAAAGATATGTGCTCGGCATAAGAACCAAGACGCAACCCACCGGTCGCTCCGAAAACTTGGTCACCTTCTTTGAATCGCTTTACATCTTTGCCAATTGCTTCAATCTCTCCGGCCATCTCATACCCTAGAATTGGGTACTTTGGTCTCATGAGACCGAAGTTCTTTCCAAACAGGAGAGCTAGAAAGCGGGTAGAGATGTTGAGATTTCGTGCTTTGCTGTCTCCGGCCGTCACTGTGGTCGCAAGTACCCTAACCAGCACTTCATTGTCCTCGGGAGTGGGTTTTTCTACTTCTTGTAATTCAAGGACATCCGGTGGTCCCCATTTTGTGAGCACAATTGCCTTCATGAGCTTCTCCATGTTGAATTCAGTGTAATTCTGATTGGGTTGATTTGTCATTACCCAGAAGGGTAATCTCGCGGGGTGACCTAATTCATTACCCTCTGGTTCAAACCGTTTACTCTGACTGTACCAGTCCGCTGCGTTTCAAGGCGGAAGGCGAAGTCCCCTGGTGAGCTTCGTCGCCATGTGCCACAGTTATGACGACATTGGCTACCAGTTGCCGCTGCTCCGCTCCCCCAGCTCTCAAATTACAATGGCGTTTCGCCCGCGAGATCTAACCATCAAAGAGGAGCTGTTTACTCCAGCGGGGTCAGCCCCTGTTTAATGGCAAATCGAACCAGGGTGGGCAGATCGCCGATCTCCAACTTCTGCATCATCCGGCTGCGGTAGCTCTCGACGGTTTTAGGCGACAGATTGAGGATTCCGGCAATTTCCGCGCTTGATTTGCCCTCTACGACGAGCTGCAAAACTTCTCGCTCGCGGGCGCTCAGCGACTCAAGGGCGCTACCATGTGCCATGCTACCATGTGCCATGCTGCTCTTTCCCGCAGCACGGCCCTGTAACACGTAGTCGTCGATAACGGCGTCTGAGACGGCCTGGCTCAGGTAATGGTGCCCGTCGTTTACCGCGTGTACGGCCTTGACGACCTCGATACCGGCCGACTCCTTGACCAGGTAACCTTGCGCGCCGGCTTGCAGGGCGCGGGCAATGTGCCTGGTGTTGGCATGCATTGACAGAATGATCACTTTGGTGGCGGGGCAGACTTCGCGGATTTGAAGGGTGGCGTCGATGCCATTCAGTTCAGGCATGGTGATATCCACGATGGCGACATCTGGCTCTAACTGAGCTATCAATCGTACTGCCTCGCGACCATCGGCGGCATCGCCAATTACTTCGATATCGGGCTGCGCTTCCAACATGTAACGTAGCCCGTCGCGAACGACCGCATGATCATCGGCCAGAAACACGGTGATGCTCATCGCGGGACCTCCACGATTACGCGCGTCCCCTCCTTGGAGGGCCGAGGCTCAATCCAACAACGGCCGCCAACCGCTTCAGCGCGCTCGGCCATGATGAGCAACCCCCAGCCATGCTCCTCTCCAGGCTTAACCGGCCGATCGGGGCTGACCCCGATGCCGTCATCGGCGACGATCAGACGCACGATCTCGCCATCTGACTCCAACGATACCGTCACCTCTGTCGCCTGGGCATGTTTGGCGACATTGTTCAAGGATTCTTGGGCGATGCGGAACAGGGCATTTTCGACGCGGGCAGGCAGCGGGCGGGCAAGTTCGTCTCCCTGCATGCTGACGGAAATCCCTGTGCGGGCGGCAAATTGATCCCCGTACCAGTGCAGTGTATCCGCCAATCCCAGGTCATCCAACATGGGCGGCCGCAACTCGCTCATCACACCGCGGATCAGGTCGGTCGTTTGTTCCACTAGCTCCTGTGAGTCCACTAGTAGGGAGTTCGCCTTATGCGACGTGTCGCCAGGCATCTCGGTCCGAATGATGTTTAAGTTAATGCCAAGCGCCGTCAATTTCCGCCCCACCTTGTCATGCAGTTCTTGGGCTAACCGGCGCCGCTCGGTCTCTTCCGCCTCTGCCAGCCGGGAACTCAAAGCGCGGAGTTGTTCATGCTGCCCGCTTATCGCCTCAAACAGACGGGCGTTCTCAATCGCTACGCCGATCTGGTCGGCGACGGACGTCAAAAGCTCGACGTCATGGTCGGCCACCTCATGAGTCGCCGGCAAACGCACGTTCATGACGCCCAGAACTTCACCTCGGACCTTCAACGGTAGACAAATGTCCTTATGGTCTGGCATCGTCCGCCAATGGCGGCTGTGTCGTTCATCGGTCCAGCAATCTTCCGAGATAATTACCTTGCCCTCCTGGGCAACTAGGCCACACAGGCATTCTCCTGGCCCAGGCGGCCGGGCGAGGCAAGGATGCTCTTTCGGCGTGCCTCGATGGGATATCAGAAGCAGTCCGCTGGTCTGTTCGTCAAGGCCAAACAGCATGCCTTTGGCCGCGCCACCAAACATATCCAGCTGCAAAACAGCATCCAGCGCGTCGTTGAGGATCTGGTTCAGATCCAGTGATTGGCTAACGGTGGTGGCGACGGCATTTAGGGCAGCCAATTCCTTGTTTCGCTGCTTCAGATTCTTTTCCGCTATTACGCGTTGGGTGATGTCACGTTGAATCGCCAAAAAGCCGGCGATCTCTCCGCTTTCGTCAAGGACGAGGCTGGCTGAACCTTCGACGGTTACGACCCGGCCGTCCTTACACCTGTTGGTGAATTCCCTTTTCACCACCTGTTCGTTTAGCAGCGCTTGCCAGAATCGCTCATAATCTTGAGCGGTCATCAAGCCGCTCTTTAGGATCCTCGGGGTGCTTATGCCAACCACTTCATCGGCCTGGTAACCGTAGAGCCTGGTAAATTCTGGATTGACGTAGGTAATGATGCCCGCGCGGTCGGTGAGGAAGATGACTTCACCGGAGGATTCAACCGCCTTTCTCAATGTCAACAGCTCGGCTTCCAGCTGCTGGCGGCCGGCGATGTCAGGTATGAGCGGCGGTATCGCCGGCCGGACATCATCGTCGGGGTTCGCTGCTGATACTTCAGGATCAACAGCTACTTTATCTGGTTGAACAGGGCCTGCTTCCATGTCCCCAACTCGCTTGACTCGCGCGCCCTATGGCCGAGTCAGCTCCAAAGCCGGTTCTTGCGCCAGATAGCAGGTGTGCGGTGCACCCTGGGATAGTGTTTACACTACAGATTATACAATATTGTGCCCTCCCCCGGGCTGGCAATCCTTCTAGTACCTTGTTGACCAATAGGGCGAATGACCTTCCCGGAAACTGCCATCGTTTTACTCAGGTTCACGAGCTAATAAGTTTCCGGGAAGATGGCAATGGGTTGCTTGGCAGAACAGTAGCTGCGCCATGGACAACTTGCCTTGTCGAAGGCGACAGG
>CP070688.1:1834830-1839726 GCA_020353135.1 Chloroflexota bacterium | reverse complement strand
GTGGTCGTCGTAGACCTTATTGATTTAGCGCTGGGTTTCCGGGAAGTAGACGGGTTCGAGTTAAAGTTCTTAGTCTTCCGTCTCGGACGAATGCCAGGCGTCGTCGAATTTAGGTCCCGCGTTGTAAGCGGCCAGAGCGGCGGCGACGTCACCATCGTAGCGGTCTAGCTGTTGGTCGAGGAAGAAAGCGCCGAAGGGGATGTTGACTTCCGGCCGGTACAGATCGCCGCTCTGATGACCCGGCCAGGCCAGTTGGCCGGCGATGAAGTCGCCAGTCTCGGGCAAGATTTGGCTCAGGCCGCGGGCGCCGGCGGCCGAAGTGGCCAGGGTGTCAAAGTAGCTCTCCTCATGAATCAGCGCCAGCTGCAGCAGCGGATCGTAGCCGTAGGTCTGGGCTTCGGCCAGGACGCGATCGGCGTAGTAGGCCGGGTAAGCCAGGCGGGCGATGAAGCGAGGTGCGTCCGAAGCTCCCAGGCCGGCCTGGCCCATGAG
This sequence comes from Chloroflexota bacterium, assembly GCA_020353135.1. The sequence continues at coordinate 1,839,234 of CP070688.1, read as the reverse complement.
CGAAAGGGCGGCCAGGACCGAGGACTTGTACAGGCCCAGATCGCGAAAGTAGAGGGCCAATTGGTAGCTGGCCAAGGGATCGGCAGCGTAGTCGGCCCGCAGAAGTTCAAATAGGCGGGCGGCCTCGGCGCGTTGGCCTATCTCCCACAGCCGCTCGCCCCAGGCCAGGCGCGGGTCGGCGGCCAGTGAGCCCGATGGTTCGGCGACCGGCGTACCGGCCGGCTGACCCAGGTATTCGCGCAGCCAGCTCTCGGCGAAGTCGCGCCCAGTATCGCCTGTGAAGAGATTAGGCGAAACGGCCGGTGGGAAGGGCTCAAGGCCGCCCGCCAGGTGCCCGGCTCTTGTCGCGTAGTAGCCCGGGCCTGCCCAGTCGAGAGCCATTTGACCCAGCGGGCCGCGCTCGCCGGCCGGGGCGAACTTGAGCAGCCACAGCAGGGCGGCCGCGCCGTATTCTTCCTCGGGGTAAGCTTCAACGGCCCGCTGCCACGCGTCCAGGGCGTCTTCGGTCTCGTCCAACTGCCAGGAAAGGTAGCCGGATCGAAACAAGGCCTGGGCGGCGTCCCTGTGCTCAGGATAAACCTGGACAAAGGCCAGGTAGCGATCCTTGGCCGGGATCAGAGAGCCCAGCATTTCGGCCAGGGCGGCCGACTGCCAGGCGGCCAGGGGCGCGTCTTTGCCCTCGGGATAGGCGGCGAGATAGGCCTGGTAGTCGTCTAACGCCGCTTGTGTTCGGCCGGCCCGCGCTTCTACTTCGGCCCGCTCGATCCGGCCATCGACCGATCCGGTGGCCACTATATAGGCGTCAATTTGAGAAAGAGCGCCATCCACGTCGCCAAGCTTCTCCAGGGACCAGGCCAGGTGAAGATAGGCATCGTCGCTCTCGCTCGGGTTGGTTTGGACGGCGCGCCGAAAGGCGGTCGCCGCCGCGCTGTAGGCTTGAGCTTCATAGGCTACCAGGCCTTGTTGATAGTCGTCGACCATGTAGCCGGCGGCCAGCAGATCGTTCAAGGCCTGGTAGCTTTGGGCGGCGTCCGGATAGTCGTTCACCAGGGTCAGATAGTGCGCATAGCCTGCGTCCGAATTGCCAGCCAATAGCTCGGTTTGACCGGCCTGGTAAAGGGCCTGGCTGCGGGTGGCTTCCGTCTCGGCCAGGGTCAGGATGGCGGCGTACTGGGCCACGGCAGCCGGATAATCGGCTTCCTGCAAAAACAGCTCGGCCAGGCTTTGCCGCAGAGCCACCTCGGTTAAATGGTCGGCGCCGTCTTCGATGGCAGCCTGGTAAACTTCGATGGCCGCCGGCCGGTCGCCCTGCTCCAGGTAGCAAGCGGCGACAACCTGAGCCTCATAAGTGGCTAGAACCGGATCAGAGTTCAGATGTTCCTGGTAGGCCTCGAATTGTGACCCGCAATCGAGGCCTTCTGCCAACGACGGGCGCGTGAGAGTCGATTTTGGTTCCGGACTGTTCCCCATGCTCGGAACGATTGTCATCCCGGGCGTCGCGGTTGGGACCGTCTGATCGGCCGGCACTGGCGCAGCGGTCGGGATCTGTTCGGCGGCCGCCGGCAGCGGCGTCGGCGTGCCGGTGGGTGGGAGAATGATGATCGCTGAATCGTTGTCTGGAGGAACGTCGGCCGATCGGGTCGCCAGAAGAGCGGCCGTTCGGCTGGGCGCCGGTTGTAGAGCAGGCAGTGTAGCCGAAACGTCGTCGCTCGGCACAGTATCGGCGCACGCCGGCAGGAGCCATAGCAGAAGGCCCAAGAGAAGTGTACGGCCGGAATTTGTACGTACGAATCTCGCAAGCATGATATAGTCCGTGGCTGGTCGCTGGTGGCTGGTCGCCGGCAACTTGGACGCCACGTGTGTCAGAAACAATAGCACATTGGGATTGATATGCCAGCTTGGCGATGACGTTTGTCGCGCCTAGTTTGTCGCAACTGTGGCCGCGAAACTGTTTGAAAGTACAAGATTGCCCAATTGCCCGGTATAATAGTGCTAGATGTTTAGTGGGAAGGGCGTTTCTCTGACAAGTTTGGAAAGTCGCCCAACTAACAAAGGAGTGGAACATCATGCTATTGGGTTGTGGTTGCCTTTTGGCAATGGTCATTGGACTGGCGCCGCGTCTGGCCTTGATTATCATGGCTATCTGGGGCACTCGGATTGAACTTGCATTCGATAGCTTCATTTGGCCGGTCTTGGGCTGGATCTTCGCGCCCTACACGACCATCTTTTACGTCTTGGTCTGGAGCCCGGCTGGCATCTCTGGCTGGGACTGGGTCTGGGTAGGTCTGGGAGTCGTATTGGATCTCATGAAGTGGGGTTCGATCGTCAACAGTCGCCAGGAAGCCCCCGGTTATTCTGGCCCATAAATGTGGATGAGAGGGCCGGGCTTTGGGTAAGCCGAAATGTCGCGGCTCAATACCTTGTGTGCCCGGCCTTTTCTATTCACTTACTGATCAGGCAAGATACGGGAGGATTCCAGTTCCAGGCTCAAAGGTCGGCCACCTTTGACTTGTTTTTCTCAGGATGGCATAATCCGCCTGTGGCACCGGGGTAGCACGAACGAGAAAGGAGTGATCAAGATGTTGGGACCAATGCAACTTACCGTCGTCGGCTTCGACGAGGACAAATATGCTCGAGATATCATTCTCGAGATAAAGAATTTGCGCAAGTCAAAGACCATTCGCCTGTTTGACCTGCTTTACCTCTTCAAACACCCGGACGGCACCTTCGAAGGCAAAGAGGTCAGCGATCTGGCAGAAGAAGAGCAGCGCGAATTCGGCTCGGTGATCAAGAGCCTGATCGGCATGTCGGCCGGCGATATGGAGCATGTCGGCGCCGACGACGTGGCCGATACGCTGGAAAACATGGATAGCGGCTTCGGTCTGTCGGATTCGGAGATGCAGGCCGTGGCCGATCAAATGCCCGATGACAGCTCAGCTATCTTCGTATTATTCGAGCATGCCTGGGCCCGCGGTGTGAAGCAGGCCATGATCGACGCCGGGGGCACGCTCCGGGTTCAAGGTATGATCGATCCGGATACGCTGAAGGTAGCGACCAACGAGTTGGCCACTGTGCTTGAGGCGATCGATAAATCAGAGATGGCGGCCATGGAGAAGATGGCCGACGTGATCACTGGCGCCAAGGCCGAGGAAGAAGAGGCCCGTGAAAAGAAGGCCACCGCCGAAGCCGAAGCCGACGCGGCGACTACATTGGCGGCCGCGGCCGTGGCCGAAGCCATCGCCGTGTCTGACGAGGTCGATCTGTCAGTTGCCGAAGCCCGCGCCAGCGAAGAAGAGGCCTTGCGGCGCGCCGAAGAAGTGAAAGCCGAAGCGCAGGCGCAAGAAGACGCCGCATTCGCCGAAGTCGAGGCGGTTCGCCGGGCGGCCCAACGACAGGTGGAGCAGGCCGAAGCGAAGGCGGCCGAGGCCGTTCAGCGAGCCGAGGAAATCGAAGCCGAAGCGGTTCTGCGGGCGGTCAACGCCCTGGTGGCAGCGCGCGTGATCGAGCGCTCGTCCACTCGCGAGGCACTGGAAGCCATCGTCGACGCCGACGTCATCGAGGTTTCGGCCGCGCGCCGGGCGGCCAAGAACCTATCGGCCAGCGCTTAACCCCAGATATTGCATCGACCCCGCCGACGGTATGGCGGGGTCGTCTATTATTTCACGCCCTCAGGTCCGACTAGTTGGTCCCACACTTAGCACTCGCTCAAGACTTCCTGGACGCCAGTCAGGAGTTCTTCCAGGATGCAGTTCATCTCCGGATATGGGGTCGGCCATCCTTGTTAATCTACTCTTAGATTGGATCGGCGTGGATTAGGCGTCATGTAACTCAAGGCAAAACATCCACCACCGCCTGCTCGACGGCCGTCTGGTTGAAGTCGCTCTTGGCAACCAGCATGTAGATGACGGTACCGACGTTGCTATTGCCGCAGTCGTTCCACGAGCCTCGATGGGCGACGTTCTCCTGGATAGTAACGTTATTCCTGACGACATTGACCTGGGTGGCGTTGCCGCCCGCGCTCCATGACATCGTCACGCAACTATTGCTCGGGATCGTCGACGGTTGCGCCTGGAAGTAGTAGATAACCGGTTCATGGGAAGGCGTCGGCGTGCCAGGTGCGGCCGTGGGTGTGGAAGTGGGCACGACGGTTGCAGAGTCTACCACGTTGATCGTCCAGGACGCCTGGCTGGTCCCGCCCGGACCCGTCGCCTCAATAGTATAGAATTGTTGTCCCAGGCTGGGCGGGCAATCCTGCATTGTTCCGCCGAAAGGAGCGTTAGGCCAGATAACCACCCCGCTGCGGGCTATATTGACCGTGCTGACCGCGCCCTCGACCGTCCAGCGAATGGTAACGCACTGTCCGGCCGCGATCTGATCGGGCGGGTCGACGGTAAAGCGGGTGAT
>CP070688.1:1829491-1834730 GCA_020353135.1 Chloroflexota bacterium | reverse complement strand
CCCGAGCAAATCCAGGCCATCAGCGGTCTGTCAGAAGAGGTATTCTGGCCGGCGGTAACGGAACTAGTCTCTCGTTCCTTGCTCGAAGTCCGGGGAACGGTTCAAGAGCGGCGTTATGGCATCCATCGTCTGACTGAGACGTTCTTGCGGACAGAGATCATCAACTGGCAGTAGGCGTTCGGTGCAGCCGTGGAACTCAAACATTCGGACCAGTTCACGCGGAGCGTAAGAGCCAACATCGCCTTCTGGAGCCGGCATACTGGGCTGGCCGACCCTTCGGCCTGGCCGGCGCTTCATCGTGATCGCGAGAACTTATTCCGGGCGACTATCTTTGGCTTACAGCTCCCCGACACCTACCTTGAGGCAGCCGAACTTGCCGCGCGCTGCTTTGAGTACGTCTTTGAGCGAGGTTACTGGGCGGATTGGATTCCAGTGCTGGAACAGGCTATCACCGATTGTCCGGACGACGAGCTAGCGCTCAGGGGTCGCCTGAATGGCCAGTTGGGCAGCCTTTATCGAAAGGACAGGCGGCTGGATGAGGCTGTTGCAGCTTACAATCAGCAAGAGAATATCGCTCGTCAACTCAACGATCCGTATGGCTTGGCCAGTGCTCACCTTCGTCTCGGTCAGGTTTACAATCGAAAGCGTCAATATGAAGCCACTGAGCGATATGCGCAGATGGCTATGGATGAGTTTGAGGCCATCAATGCTCCGCCAGAGAAAATCGCCGATACGCTCAACTTATTGGGTCTTGTTGCTCTTGGCCGAGGCGATTGGCACAAAGCGGAAACAAATCTGCGCCGGGCTTGCGACCTCTTTCGCCGGGCGAACAAGCACGTCGATGTCGGCCGCAGTCTGGCCAATCTTCTGCTCGCGCTTGAGCATACCGGAAGGATCGACGAGGCCTTCGAGATGTCTGAGGAAGCTGGCCAGATATTTACGGCGTACGATCTGCATCTTGAGCGGGCGCGTCTTTACATCAACCTGGGTACACTGCACTATAGACGAGGCGATTTGGCTAAGGCAGAAGCGGCCTTTCGCCAAGCCGACACGTCGGCCATGCGTCGGTCCGGCCCGGTCTACCTTCAATCACTGACCGAGATGAACCTGGGCAATGTATTGCTAAGCCAGGGTCGCATTGAAGAGTCGCGGCCTTATCTTCTAAAATGTGTGGCTGGCTTTCGCCGGGTAAATGCCCAGATCATGTTGGCCAATTCGCTCGAGGGCCTGGCCGAAACTTCGATCGAGTTAGGGGACCGGGACGAGGCGATCCACCTGTGTGAGGAAGCGCTGGCAATTGTAGCAGCGATACCCGAGGATGCCTTTGCCAACCGGTTGGAGAAGCGTGTTCGCACGATACTGGATGAACTAACGCTGTCCGCGGATGACCAGAATTAACGGCCGATCCGCAGGGATTGGATTATTCCAGGGATCGGCCGCTTCAAAAACCTATGACGATCTATCCACCGCAAGCTGAGGTTCCAGCGCACTCGGCTGCTTGAGCGATCTGGACCAGAGGCAAACCGCTGGCGATGAGGGTGAGCGAAGCGATTGCCAGGAGCCGGACAGCTTTCTGTTTAATGGACGTGAACATCTTGAGCCTCCCGAGATGCCTACTGGAGGGCTCATTGAGTGTGGCGCCCGGTGAGCTCCGCGTTAGTGGAGCCAGCCGCTCATGAGACGCTCAACGGCCATCGATTCGATTGATTGTTAAAGGTTCCGCGTTGCCTAACTGACTCCAGCTTAGCCCACGGGCCAAAACAAATACATAGGGCGCAGCTTGAATTCACTCAAGCGTCGCTTGAATTGACCGATACGGCGCCGTCGACAGCTCCTTATAGCCCGGCCTCACCTCAACTCCTCTTCTCCTCCGCTCCAATTACAATCCACCACCAGCGACCAACAACCAATATTGCCCGCCAGGCCGAACCCATTTATGATCTCAGTTGGTCAGTTCGAAAACCGCCGGAAGTTCAAGTGGGAGAAGTTCCGACATGAATGGAGCGATAAACAACACTCACCGCCTCTCGGCCGCTCAACTTGACATGCCGCCGCGATTGTTGCTGGGCCCCGGCCCTTCCAATGCCCATCCGCGGGTGCTGCAAGCCATCGGCATGCGCCAGGTCGGCCACCTTGATCCACGATTCATCGGTATCATGGACGAGGTGCAGGAATTGCTGCGCTACTTGTTCCAGACGGACAACGAGCTAACCGTCCCCATTAGCGGCACGGGCAGCGCGGCCATGGAAGCCAGCCTGGCCAACTGCGTCGAGCCGGGCGACGTGGTCCTGGTCGGCATCATCGGTTACTTTGGCGAACGAATAGCGGAAATGGCCGGCCGTTACGGGGCCGACGTGCGGCGTATAGAAAAGGAATGGGGCGCGGTCTTCAGCCTCGACGAGTTGCGGGCTGGACTGGAGGAACACCGGCCGGCGATTCTGGCCCTGGTTCACGGCGAGACCTCCAGTGGCGCCTGCCAGCCCTTGGAAGGCATAGGTCAATTGTGCCGCGAATACGATTGCCTGCTGTTGGTCGACACCGTGGCCAGCCTGGGCGGCGTGCCCTTCTTTGCCGACGATTGGCAGGTTGACATCGTCTACAGCGGCTCGCAGAAGTGCCTGAGTTGTCCGCCTGGGCTCGGCCCGCTCACCCTGGGTCCACGGGCGGTCGAGAAGCTCATGATCCGCAAGACGAAAGTGCGCAGCTGGTACCTGGATCTGACCTTGCTAACCAAGTACTGGGGCAGCGAGCGTACTTACCATCATACGGCGCCGATCAATCTAAACTATGCCCTGCGCGAAGCTTTGCGCCTGGCGGCCGAAGAAGGGCTCCAAGGCCGCTGGCAGCGTCACCAGGAGGCGGCCGAACTGCTCTGGTCCGGCCTGGGCGAGATCGGCCTAGAATGTCACGTGGAGCGGGCGCTGCGCCTGCCTACGCTGACGACGGTCCGCGTACCCGATGGCGTCGACGCCAAAGTTGTCGCCGGCCGGCTGCTCAAGGAGTACAACATCGAGATAGCTGGCGGCTTCGGTCCCCTGGCCGGGGAAGTCTGGCGCGTCGGCCTCATGGGCTACAATGCCCGGCCTGAGAACGTCATCTTGCTGTTGGAGGCCCTGAAGCGAGTCCTGGACTAGCGCACTGTCAGCGACCCGACGGACTCACAATGGGACGCGGACGAGCAAAGTAATTACCACCGAAATTGACGGCTCCGACGATTCTACTATCAGGTCTGGCGCTGGTTTCGGCGGCCCTGTATTTTCGGGCTAGATACCGTGGCCCCCAAGCGCAGGTCCACCTGTTCAAGCCGCTGACCACGGCCCTCATCTTGTCAGTCGCCTTACTGGCGCCTGATCCACCCGCGGCTCTCTACAAGTGGCTGGTCGTCGCCGGCCTGGTCTTCTCGTTGGCCGGCGACGTCTTCCTCATGCTGTCAGGCGATTACTTTGTCGCCGGCTGGGCCGCATTCTTGATAGCTCACCTGGTTTACATCGCCGCCTTCGTTTCCGATGGCGGCCCCTACTGGTCGATCTGGCCCTTGCTGGCAGGACTGGCCTATGGGTTGGCCACCTTGCGCTACCTGTGGCCTCATTTGGGCCGAATGAAAGCGCCGGCCGCCCTCTACATGCTGGTCATCGTGCTGATGGCCTGGCAGGCCGCCGGCCGGATCCCGCAGGGATCTGGGCTCTCGGCCTGGTTGGCCTTTGGCGGCGCAGTTTTATTCGTGGCCTCCGATTCGATCATGACTGTTTACCGTTTCGCCAAGCCTTCTGCCAGCGCCCCCTTCATCTATATGAGCGCCTACTATCTGGCCCAGTGGCTCATCGCCATGTCGGTGGTCGCCGGCTGAAAGTCATCGCCTGGACATTACTCGGCATGTTGTTGGACGGTCAAGTCACCCAGTACTTTATCTGCCGGACAGAACCTCCAGATACGTATGAATTGCTCTTATTGAGCGCTCGACCGCGTCCCCTATCAAGTATGCTCGATAGCTATTTGAGTGATCACTCGGACGATTCGTTATTGCTATCGTTCACCGGCATGATCGTTCTGTCGCTGCTTTCGACGATCACCGCTCTCAAAGCGCCTTGAGTCAATTCGCGCAGGCCGTCGTTAAATGGCTCCAGGTCCTCGACGCGGAATAACATCGTCAGGGTGATATCGGCCGCGAACTCCTTCTCCAGGAGTTGCCCGCCATGCGCCTCGACCAGCAAATGAACCTGCTCATACAGATTATAAGGTACGGCCAGCAACGTCGTGTGCGTGGCTACCTTCTCGGCTCGCGGCAACTCGGCCAGGACGGCTCTCACGGCGTCGCCATAAGCTCTGACAAGTCCGCCGGTGCCTAGCTTGGTGCCGCCGAAATAGCGGGTGACCACCACGGCCGCGTCGCCCAAACCGCTGCCTTGCAAGACCGCCAACGCCGGCCGCCCGGCCGTCCCCGATGGCTCGCCGTCGTCATTGCAGTGGGCAATGACGGAGTTCCCGTGTCCGATGACATAGGCTGGCACATTGTGGCTGGCGTCGCCGAACTCGGCCCGCATGCGCCCCACGAACTCCTTCGCCCCTTCGACGTCGAAAACCGGCGCGATGGTGGCGATAAAGCGAGAGTTGGCGACTCTGATCTGGGTCCGGGTTTCTTCGGCCGGAATAAGTTTACGATCCATTGGTTGTCCTGAAGTTCTTACAGTTCAGCCTGGCCAGGCATTATACCCCAGTGCCGGAGGTTGGCGGACGCTTGTCTGAGTCCCGAGTTAGAGGGCTTGATGGTCGCAATGCGACCCCCTAGAATTCAGCAACCCACTTTCGCCAGGTCCAAGAATGGCCCGCTCTTGAACGATGCTGCTATCAACCGGAAGATTTACATTTCTCGCACTGCTATTGCTAATCCTGGTCGCTTGCCGGGATCAGTCGCCGGAAGAGTTGGATACGCCTGGCGTCGCCGCACCCGGATCAACCGTAGCGCCGGCTGGAGAAATCACCGTTGCGCCAACAAGCATGGTCCTTATGCCACTGGCGGTGGCTGGCGAAGTTGCCACCCCTGAGGTGACAGTTATTGGGGAGCAACCGGCCGTTAGCCCAACTTCGCCGCCGGTCACGTCGACTGCGACTCCAGCGTCGCCGCCCACGGAAACGGCCGTTCCGGCCTGGTTGATCTATGACGGTCCGCCCTTGAAGAGAGCGAATATGGGTCTGCAAATTCACCTGCACAGGGAAGATCTGGCCGGCATCATGGCCAACT
>CP070688.1:1817630-1829391 GCA_020353135.1 Chloroflexota bacterium | reverse complement strand
CCTGGCTCTTGTGGACGCTGATGGCGTATGCGTGCACCAGTTCGTCTGATTCAAGGAAATCATAAACCACCGGCGCGCCGTCGACGCTGACCGTCAACGTCTGGTTCTCGGCGTCCATGGCCGTGATACGGCCAATATCGCCGTTGTAGACGTTCTTGTCGTAGTTGTTGGCCGTTTGCATCACCTTGTCGCCTACGCGAAATACGCGGCCGCCCAGGCGACGTTCTGGCTTACGCCCGGGCGGATTCAGCGCATCTTGCAGCAATTGATTCAGGTTAGAAACGCCGGTGGCGCCGCTGTACATGGGGCTCAGGACCTGGATGTCCTCGAAGCGATGCAGGCCAAACTTGCGGGGCAATCTTTGCTTGACAATGTCGACCAGTAGCTCGGCCGCCTCGTCCGGCTGTTGTTTGACGAACAGGAAGAAGTCGCTGGCATCGGGCGGCGTCTCCGGCATTTGACCTTGGTTAATGCGGTGGGCGTTGCGAATGATGAGACTACCGGCCGCCTGGCGGAAGATCGTCTCCAGCCGGATGACGGCGGCCACGCCCGACGCGATCACGTCGCGTAGTACATCACCGGCGCCGACCGAGGGCAATTGGTCTACATCGCCGACCAGCAACAAATGGCTGCCCAGGTCGACCGCCTTGAGCAAATTGTTGGCCAGCACCAAGTCGAGCATTGAGCTTTCGTCGACGACGATCATGTCGGCATCCAGGGGCTTGTTCTCATTCCGGCCGAACCCTTCCCCGGGGTTGAATTCCAGCAGGCGGTGGATGGTTTTCGCCGGCCGGCCCGTCGCTTCCGCCAGTCGTTTGGCTGCCCGACCAGTGGGCGAAGCAAGCACATAGCCCCGCCGATTCCGGTCCAGAATGTCCAGCAAAGTGCGCAGGGCCGTCGTCTTGCCCGTTCCCGGCCCGCCGGTTAACACTGTCACCTTGTTGGTCAAGGCCAGCTCGATTGCGGTCTGCTGCTGTTCTGTCAGTTCTACGGCCGAAGGATGAAGGATGAATGATGAAGACTGGCCACTGTCCACTGACCGCTGACCATCGTCGGCCGAAGGCTGAAAGCTGAAAGCTGAAAGCTGGAGGCCACTCAGCCTGCTGGTTGGATGCTCGATGAGGCGGCTCAAGCGCTGGCTGACGCCGATCTCCGAATAGTAGAATGGGGTCAGGTAGACGGCCCTTTCTTCGTGGACTACTCCTTCTTCGGCCGGCTTGGGCGCGGGCTCGTAGGTGAGCGTCTCGCGCTTGATCAAATCGCTTTGCTCAAGTGTCTCGATGACGGCGGTGATCTTTTCGCTTTCCAGGCCCAGGATCTCGGACGCTTCCGGTTCCAGTTCCTCCTGGGGCACGTAGACGTGGCCCTCTTCGGCCATGCGATTTAACGTATAGGCGATGCCAGCCTCAATCCGGCCGGGGTCGTCGTGAGCCAGGCCCAGGCTTTGAGCGATCTTGTCGGCCGTCTTGAAGCCAATGCCGTAGACGTCCTTCACCAACCGGTAGGGCGTATTCTGGACCACGGCTAACGACTCGTCGCCGTACTTCTTGTAGATCTTGATGGCCAGGTTGGTGGAGACGCCGTGGGATTGGAGGAATAACATCACGTCCTTGATAGCTCGTTGCTCTTCCCAGGCCTTGACGATGCCGTCGATGCGCTTGGGACCGATGCCTGGCACTTCTCGCAGCCGGCCGGTTTCCAGCTCGATCACATCCAGCGACTGTTCGCCAAACTTCTCGACGATTCGTTCGGCCATCTTTGGTCCGATGCCCCGGATCAGGCCCGAGCCCAAATAGCGCTTGATGCCCTCGACGGTGGCCGGCGTGGATTGCACGCATAGTTCGGCCTGGAATTGACGGCCGTGCCTGGTATGGGTGACCCAGCGGCCGGTCAGCTTCAGCCATTCGCCGGGGTTCAACTCCGGCAGGTTGCCAACCACGGTGATCAACGCGTCGCGGCCGGTTGCATATTTAAAAGGCAACATGCCCCGGGTATCCGGCTTCAACCGCAGGACGGTGTAACCATTTTCTTCGTTGTAATAGGTGATTCGCTCGACAGAACCGCTAATCTGGTCCTGGACCCGGCTGTTCATGAGCGGATTGTACTCGCTCACCCCCAATCCGTTCAAAGGTCGGCCGGGCTACAGTCGTCTGGGGGCAACCTTTGGCGGCATTAGTACAGGATACAGGCTTTATTTTGTCCGTGAATTCTATTGTGCAATCTGGATCAATGTTGACTTTGAAGCAAGGATCTTGTTAGACTGTTTTGAGTACCCCACACTGAACCAAGTATGCTAATCGCCAGCCGCCCAAAGCTAACGGCTATTGTCAAAGGAGACCGCCATGGCAAATGACTCTCCAGGCTACGTGTGGCCATACCCTGGTGTGGTACACAATATTCGGATTACGGCCATCCGAACGGCCAATGATGATGGCTCTGAGCCGGCTACGATCTCCCCTGAAGACATTTCCACATATATCGAAAAGGCAAACGACGCTTTCTCCAGAACAGGAGTCCATTTTCTATTCGATCCGTGCTCCGATATTATTCCGGGTCCTGAATCCAACGATGTGCTGAAAAGCACTCTTCTGAATCGAGACCACGCTTCAGACCTTACTCTGAAGACGAAAACGATGATGGCCAGGAACCGCTTTGCCGACAAATATCCTGATTCGCTGGTGATTTTCTTTCGTGGGGGATCGGACGATATCAATATCCACTTCTCGGGCTGGGTTGGGCGGGTTGTCGTAATGGGTGGCGTCAAGGACGTGGATTACATGCTGGCCCACGAAGTCGGTCATTACCTTCATCTTGTACATACTTTTGGGCCAAATCCGCAAGATTGGCTTCTGGATTTACCGGATTCCCGTGGGGAGAAGCAGCTTTCGGTAACCAACCAGATAATGAAACAACTGGCGGCCGGCGTTCCAGCGACGAAGGTCCTGGATGTTTTCGATGGCGATTTGTCTCTCGTGATTGATACTCCGCCAGATCCGCGCGGAACAGTCTTCGCGAAACTATATGGCTCGAAATGCCTGGGTACACTGCTAGTCAGCGAGGGAAAGCACGACTTCGTGCTGGCGCCGGATCGGTCCAATCTCATGTCTTATTACTTCGACGAATGTGGACCACAACGGTTGTCCCAGCAGCAAAGTTTGCGGGTCCGGGAAGCGATCGAGCAGGGTAGCCGGCGGCGGCTATCTTCATTGCGGGCCAGCGACGGTCCGATAATGATCGAACGAGCGGCCGATGCTCTTAGCCACACACAAGTAAACCGAATTTCGACTGTTTTGATCAATGGCATGCGCATCGCCGTCGCAGCGCGCACCAAAAATGGTGTTCTCGAAGTATCAACCTGGCGCATTGGATTGGGCGGAGCGGAAGTAGAGAAAGAGTCTACGGCGCAGGCGGGCAAAATCTCGGAGGTTGTTGCCGTCCATGCCGGCCTGGGATATTTTGCCACCATCGTGCGAGAAAGCCACAAGAGACTCAAAACAATCGCCTGGCGCGTCGGGCCGGACGGGATCATTACCCGACTCGACGACGAACTTGGCGACCGCATCTCGCAGTTGGCTGCCTGCAGGCTCGATAGCGGTTACTTCGCGGTTGCCGGCAAGGATGCGCACGGCGATCTAATGGTAAGCGTCTGGCGCATTAAAGCCGACGGCACTCTTCAATTACGTGCGACAGAGCACGCAGGCGCGGTAAGCGGCGTCAGCATCGCCTATTCTAATCCGGTAAGGGATGTCAAGGACAAGGTCGATGGTTTCCAGTTTGTGACCCCGGTGCGCGATGCGAGCGGAAATTTGCGAACGATCGTTTGGCTTTATAAGAAGAAATCGATTACCCGTCTTAAGACAGCCGTAATCGGGCCGACTGGTAGGAGGATAGCGGCTTCTTCTCCAGATCTCGGGCAGGCATTTACAGCCAACCACTCCCCAAATGGCAAACTGGCATTACAGAGCTGGCGCATAGGCGAATATGATGGCTCGATCACGCCTGTGAGCCAGTTGGTCGGGCAGACCGCCGACAGAATCGCCATGACTGCGCTCGGTCCCGACCTGGTTGTTACGGCCGCCAGGAGCAAAGGTAGAGGAGGTGGGAATCTCGGTCTGAAGCTCTGGAAGACGGTAAAGCCTGACCTGAAGATCAAGGCTGCGGCCAGTGCGTCGGCCGGCGCGGTGCGCAGTATTTCACTTTGCCGAATAGGGCCGGATCTGTTCGTCAGCGCGGTCGCCGACAAGCAGGAGCACCTAAAAGTGATCGCCTGGCGGGCGGTGGAGGTTCCAATCGATCGCGTTTGTGTACCCGTCCATACGGATACCGCCTCCGTGCCGGGAGAAATGGTAACCCTAGGGGACGTTGTGCGGGATGATTTTATCCCGCTGCTCGAGCAAATCAGCGGAGCCCAGATCGGCCGGACGAAGACAATCGACGATGCGGATCGCACGATCGTAGTCGCGCTGGCTGATGACCCATTATTGCTGCAAGCTCCGGCAGAGGTTCAAAAGCACCTAGACAAATTGAAGGCATCGAAAAGGAGGGCTGGGCATCTTTTCCATTGTGAGTCAACCGGCGCGATCTGGATTGCGGCGAAGGAACGGCGTGCGTTGCGGGCTGCCATGTTTCGCTATTTGCACCGGCTAGGCTGTCGGTGGCTGGCGCACCACGAGGCCTGGACGATCATACCCAAGAAGAAGAATCTGCGCGTTGTGGCCAGTCAGGTTCTCGAGCCGCGAGTAGATTATCTATTTTATGCCGGGAATACCGGCTTGCCTTACACAGATCCGCCCCTTCCGGATGGCGGAATGCGGCAGCAGGCGCTTGATATATGGGCCATCCGTCTCGGCACACCCAGAGAACTCGAACCCGGGGCCGGCCACGTGGGAACGGCGATCAACAGAATTCATCAATGTGAGTTCCGCGCGGATCGCAGGCTGATGGCCTGGCACGACGGAGGGCGAGGGAAAGGACCCAGCGGCGCACCTTTCCCGATGGAATGCTTCGCAGGGGGTCACCATAGCAAACCGTGCTATACCAACCACGGCGATGGCAAAGGGACCTATCCTCTCATTCCTCCTTATGGAAATCCCTGGGACGATATTCAAAAACCGTCCGCGGGCTGCGTCCCCGGGTCAAACGAATGTGATGGGGATCTGTATCCAGTAGAGTCTCCTGAAAATGACTCGGAGGTCGATTCTTATCCTGGGGTTTATTCTGGTTTTGGCGGCACAATCAAGATCTGGGCCGAATTCGTGCGCGACGAGCTGGCCGTCAGGCTGCAAAAACCGGATGGACAACATCATCCGAATACGCGATATGTCCATGCCGACGCCGCGGATGGCGGCGGCGATTGCACGGGCGACAAGTGTGTGGCACTTTTGCGCGAAGGGCCGTATGAGCCATTTCTTACGCCGGCTGAGAAGGATGAAGATTCGAGTCCGGCCGACCGCTACTTCCACTTAAGCAATGAGGTAGCCAAGTTCATCGAGTATTGGTTTGGGTTGGAGCGGGGCATCATGGTTCTCAGCTATGGAGAGCGGTCGAGGATACCGTCGATCCCTATCCGGCCGAACATGATTGTAGGACTCGTTCCCGCGGCGCAATCTGGCAAGCAGATCAACCTCAACGAAAAGGAGTATCTCGAGGCCTGGGCGCAAAAGCGGATGAAAAACGCGGCGCTGGGTTGGGGCGAGTTCCAGTTGGGCGTGACGAAGCAGTGGGCGCTGGCCAATTATGTGTTTGACGCGCCCAAGGTCAGCCCGGAGACGGTTTACAGAGAGAGTCATTGGGCTTTCGAAAGCGAAATAATCTCATTCACCATCCAGAGCACCTACTCCTCGCTGACGATAGGAATGCATTTGCTCGGCCTGATCGAGCAGATCTGGCGTGCGGACGATCCAGATTATCGAAGGCACCTGTGCGAGTGGTTTGCACTGGCGTTCGGACCAGCAGCCGGGCCAATCCGGCGCATGTTCGATCGCTGGTGGGATTATTTCGAGTGGACGCAACACGAAGTGGGCGCCTCTTGCCGCGATCTCGTCGATGCGCAGCGCATCGCAGACGCAGCCGGCGTTTCAGCCGAGATACAGACGCGAATCGATCACGTCAAGGGTTATGTCTGGCATATGTACTTGCACGAGCGGGCGCTGGATTTGCGGGCCAGGTATGAGGTAGACCCATCAGCGTATGAAAAGGCCCTGGCAGCGGCAATGGATGATTTGTTGCGGCATATCTGGGCCGTTTATCCAACATTTGTGCTAAACAGTTTCCGGCTTTACAGGAACTACTTCACCTGGATACCTGGGGGCAGCATTCCAAAAGGAACCGGGATACCCACCGCTGAGCCCGGAAGCCCGGCCGAAGAGTGGCTATTTGATAAGGATGCGATAGGCTGGCAGACCGTGCAGCCCTGGACATCAAAGGATCTACAAGGATTCATGCAAACGGGCGCCAAGGCCTATCCGGAAATCGCCAGGCGGCGGAACTTCTCTATGGACCTGGTACCCTGGTCGTCAGCGAACAAAGCCGATCCGGTCGATACGACAACCTTTATTTCAAGCGAGAAATTCGTCTTGTATAAGGGAACCAGTCCGGTCACTATCGAGATGTTCACCAGGTCGATAAATAACCTTCCCATCCATATCAACGTGACGGATCCGGCCGGTGTGTCACACAGTGAACACTTCGCCGGAAATCCGACGAATAAATGGATCGACGCCTATGAAGAGTTTACATTTAGCGGCGCCAACGGTATTTACGAGATTGAAGTTGTGTCGAACGATGCCGGATCGATGCAATGGCGTTGGCGCATACCGCCGGATGTGCCGTTTTCGATGCTAGAGCCGCGAAATGGCACCCCGGGTTATGCTATTGACATGGATAAGCACCTGTACTTCTTCGTTCCCAAGGGTGAGACGAACGTCGTCATGAGTTACAACAGCAAGAACAAGATTCAGTTCTGGGATTCGGCCGGGAATATTGTGCCAACCAATCAGCTGGGGCAATATCAATGGACCTGTTCTGTGCCGTCCGGGCAAGATGGGAAGGTCTGGAGCTTCACCGGTGGCGTTGACCAGAATAACGCGGTCCGGATTGGCTTCGAGAACTGTCCGCGGGTCATCGCCTGGTCGGCGGAGCAGGTGTTGGTTCCGAAAGAGCTGCTTGAACCTTGAGCGACTGCCTCATGCAAGTCATATTGTTCTCCGCGACAACATCTCAGGCGACTTTGAAGAACTAACCGGCCGGCCTCCGACGTCTTTTGATACATTCGCCCGTGACTTTGCGAGGTATTCTGGCGGCTCTTGATCTGGTCCCAAGTTCTTGCTCGAAGGCTGCGCCCTTCTCAACTCAGGTGACTGCGGGGCAGGGGTCGTTCTGGCACATCCTCCAACAATCCGCCATGAGCCAGGGCAATAATGTCCTCTTGAGTTAAGCGGTCTCCTGCCAGCAGTCGAGGCAGGACCATGTCGATGATATTCGTTTTTGGACTGCGCACGCAACCGGGCGCCCCGACAACTGGCGCCTCATCCAGATAGGCCAGCATTAGCAGGTTGCCAGGGTCGACCGGCGCTCCAAAGCAGGTCACGATGCCGCCGGCTCGCTCGACTGCGCGAGGCGCGATGTCGTAGCGATCCATGATCGCCGTTTCGCCGGCCAGGATGATCATCTCAATACCCCCGGCGACATGAGCTTGAATCACATCGGCTAGTTGATGTTCGCCGGATTCGTCTTCAAGAGGCACATAGTCAACCCTCTCGATTCTCGAACGCAGCCGCTCTAGGCGCGCCGCCAGGGAGGTCTGGAAGCCGGCCGTCACCCGCTCCTCGGCCGCAGGCGAACCGGAAAGGATCAGGCCAACGCGCTTCGACGCTATCGGGGTCAAGTAAATAATTGGCTTCCCGGTGGCAGCGTCCGCGATCTGATCGACGATCGTTTTTGGCAGCGCGTAAGGAATTATCTTCAGAGTCGCCACAGCCCTGCCGGCCGATATGGCCGCGTGGCGCGGCAAAGTGGCCAGCGTGACCCCTTGGAAGTTGTTGAGCGCCGTTAGTCGAGAGACTTCAACCCGTAGGACGCCAATGGAGCTGGCAAACATGTTGACTCGCCCAGTAGCGGCCGAAGATAGGCGGATCCCCTGACCGGCCACATGGGTGGCAATACGTTCTGCGGCCGCGTTTTCGTCGATATCGGCCGGCGCTATCAGGGCGACATAGACCTTTCGCCGGCCCAGTGTCTTTAGCAAAATGATATCGTCGGCGGTGACGGCTTTTCCTTTGCGCAGCAGGCGCCGGCCGTCGCCGCCGGCGATATTGTGGCCCAGGATATGACCCTCCGCCTGTTCAATAGGGACGGCCTCAAATCTCATGACTTAATGGGCGTGGGTAGATTCCTCGCTGGCATAAGCGGCCGGATCGGCCTCAAAGGTCGTTTTGCACCCTGCGCAGCAGAAGTAATACGCTTGGCCTTCATAGCGCGACGTGAACTTCGCCGTGGCGATGGTGACGCTCATGTGGCATATGGGGTCTATGGCCGATTCCTGTTCTTCGCTTGCCGCGGGCAAATCGTCGCCCGAATGCATCGCCTCCTCAAGCTCTTGTTCCGCCTTTTGGAACAGTTCCAGGTTGAGCAACTCCTCGTTGCGCCGTTTCTGTACGATTTCGGCCATTATGCTCAGGGCGATTTCGTCCCCGCGACTCGCCTGAATGTCCAACCCGGCCGGCGCTTTCAGCGGCAGCAAGTCTGATTCCGAGAAGCCTCGCCCGGCCAGGTATTCCCTGACCGACAGGGCCCGCCGGGGACTGGCGACCAGGCCGACATAGGATGGCTTCGCACGCAGGATACGCTCCAGGGCCAGCTCATCGTAATTTCCGTGAGTAGCGACGACGACGTAAGTGTGCGGCCGGACTTCCGCCGCCAGGCCATCCAAAGAAGTGAGTACCTCGTCGGCGTGGGCCATGCTCTCGCCGTTGCCGTCAAGATCGACGGCGATAACGTGGTAATTCATCGCCCGGCCGAGATGGGCCAGCGCCTGCGCTACCGGCAGAGAACCGACGATGAGTATCCGGCGTCGAGGATGTTGCGGCTCAATGTATATCTCCAGGATTCCGCTGCTGAAACAAGTCATGGGCAGATCGATTACGCCGGTGCGGGGCTCCGCCTCTTCCGGATCTGTGGACAGGCGGATCAGGCGACATTCGTCGGCGGCCAGAGCCTTCAGCGATTCTCTGATCACCGTTGGCTGGGCGCAGCTGCCGCCAATCCAGCCGTGCATGGCGCCGTCGACGGTGATAATGGCCTTGTCGCCTGGCTTGCCTGACGTCGGCTTATCCGCGCGCACCACGGTAGCCGTCACGAAAGGCACCCCTTCCTGGACAAGCGCATGCGCTTTGGCGAAGAACTCATCGTACATTAGATACCTCGCTAGAAGAAGCCGGACTTCTTTGGAGAAGTCCGGCTTCTCACTTGTCGTCTAGTCGGTCACACCTGCGTCGCGCAAAGCGCGCCAAACCTTCTCTGGCGTAATTGGGATGTCGATATGCCGCACGCCCAGATGCCACATGGCGTCAATCACCGCGTTGGCGATGGCCGGCGGTGCGCCCACCGTGGGCGACTCGCCGACACCTTTGGCGCCGATCGGGTGGTGGGGCGAAGGCGTGATCGTATGGCCGGTTTCCCACTTTGGCGACTCGACGGCCGTCGGCAGAAGATAGTCGGCCAGCGTTCCCGTGAGACATTGCCCGTTCTCATCGTACACGATCTCTTCGTACAGAGCCGGTGCCAACCCCATAGTCAGGCCGCCATGCACCTGTCCTTCCACCACCAGTGGATTGATGATGTTGCCGCAGTCGTCGATAGCCACAAAGCGGCGCACGTGCACTTCGCCAGTCCCTTTGTCTACGTCGACGACACAGATGTAGCTGCCGAAGGGGAAAGTCAGATTGGGCGGATCATAGTAATCGGTGGCCTCCAGCCCGGCTTCCATGCCCTGGGGGTGATTGGTATAGGCGGCGAAGGCGATCTCTTGAATCGTCTTCGCTTGCTCCGGCGATCCCTTCACTTGCCACTGGTTGACATTCCATTCCAGGTCGTCTTCGCCGACCTCCAGCAGATGGGCGGCGATTTTCCGGGCCTTGGCCCTGATTTTTCGGGAAGCCATGGCAGCCGCCGCTCCGGCCGTTGGCGTCGACCGGCTGGCGTATGTGCCCAGTCCGTACGGGGCCGTGTCCGTATCCCCTTCTTCGACCTCGACGTCTGCCGCCGGCAGACCCAGTTCCTCGGCAATGATCTGGGCATAGGTCGTTTCGTGACCCTGTCCCTGCGACTTGGTGCCAAAGCGGGCGATCGCTTTTCCGGTAGGGTGGATGCGGATCTCGGCCGAGTCAAACATTTTGAGGCCCAGAATGTCATAGTCGCGCGACGGGCCGGCGCCCACCACCTCGGTGAAGCTGGAGATGCCTATACCCATCAACTCTCCGCGAGCTCGTTTTTCCACCTGCTCCCGGCGCAGGTCATCGTAGCCGATTGTGTCCATCGCCTTTTGCAGGGCGGCCGCGTAATTGCCGCTGTCATATTCCCAACCGGTCGGAGACCTATATGGGAACTGATCCGGCTCGATGAAGTTATCCATGCGGTACTTGGCCGGGTCCACGCCCAGCTCGTGAGCCATCATGTCCGTCATGCGCTCTATCATCTGCACCGCCTCGGTCACGCGGAAGGAACAGCGGTAGGCCACACCTCCCGGCGGCTTGTTGGTGTACACCGCGTCAAAACTGACGTGGGCGGCCTGCAGATCGTAAGAACCGGTGCAGATGCTGAACAATCCGGCCGGGAACTTGGAGGGATTGGCCGCGGCATCGGCGGCGCCGTGGTCGGCCAGCCCACGAACGCGCAGGCCGACGATTTTGCCGCTGTCATCGGCCGCCAGTTCCGCTTCCAGGTGATAATCGCGGGCGAAACTGTCGGCCTGCAAGTTTTCGCTGCGATCCTCGATCCACTTAACCGGCTTGCCCAGCAGCAGGCTGGCTACGGCGCCCACGACGTAGCCAGGGTAGACCGGGACTTTGCCGCCAAACCCGCCGCCGATATCCGGCGAGATGATCTGGATCTTCTGCTCGGGCAGACCGGTAACCAGGGCGAAGACCGTACGGATAGCGTGCGGCGCCTGGGTCGTCATGTATATCTGCATCTTGCCCATGGCCGGCTGGTAATTGGCCACCATGCCGCACGTCTCAATCGAAGCGACGTGAATTCGGGGTATGTACATGTACTGCTTGATCACATGGGGCGCCGTGGCGAAGACGGCATCGGTGCTCTCCTGGTCGCCGGCTTCCCAATGCCAGATGCGATTGGTTTTAACCTCTTTGTCGTCGCGAACGATAGTCTCGTCCTCGAGGGCCTTGAAAGGGTCGACCACGACATCCAGGGGGTCATAATCCACAAACACGTTCTCGACGGCGTCGGCGGCCGTATAGCGGTCCGTGGCGATGACGGCGCAGACTTCTTGGCCGAAGTAGACTACTTTCTCCGTAGGTAAGACCATCTGTGTGTCGGACATGATCGTGGGCATCCAATGCAGATTATGGGCCTCGAGATCTTTGCCGGTGATGACGGCCAAGACGCCTTCCATTTCCAGGGCGGCGCTGGCGTCGATGTCCAGGATCTTGGCGTGGGCATATGGGCTGCGAACGATATCCATATAGAGCATGTTGGGCAGCTTGATGTCGTCGACGTATCGCCCCTGGCCCTGGATGAAGCGCGG
>CP070688.1:1810063-1817530 GCA_020353135.1 Chloroflexota bacterium | reverse complement strand
GCGCCGGCGACCAGGCTGCTCAAGTCAAGCGCGATCAGCAGCTTGTCTTTCATGCTTTCGGGCACGTCGCCATTGACGATGCGCTGGGCCAAGCCCTCGGCGATGGCTGTTTTCCCGACGCCGGCCTCGCCGATGAGAACCGGGTTGTTCTTGGTGCGCCGGCTGAGGACCTGGCTCACTCGCCGAATCTCCTCGTCCCGGCCGATGACTGGATCGAGCTTGCCCAGCCTCGCCAATTGGGTCAGGTCACGGCCATATTTGGCCAACGCTTCATAGGTCGCTTCCGGGTTCTGGCTGGTCACGCGTTGGCCGCCTCGAATGCTGGTCAGTGCGCGCAATACATCTTCGCGATTGATGCCGCCTTCGACCAGGGGCGACAGGTCGCGAATCTCTCTGGCAACATCTACCAAGGCCAGGAAGAGATGTTCGGTGCTGACGAATTCATCCTTCATCTTGGCCGCCTCGCGCTCGGCCGCCCGGACGATGTTGGCCAGTTCGCGCGAAACACCAACCTGGGTCGCTGAGCCAACGACCTTGGGCAGAGTATTCAGCCGCGCCCCAACCTCATGAGCCAACATTTGGCCGCTGGCCCCGATGCGGTTAACGATTTGAGGCACGACGCCATTTTCTTGAGCCAGCAGGGCGGCCAACAGGTGCACTGCCTCAATCTGGCTGTGATTCATTTCTTCGGCCAGGTGTTGGGCCTGGAGCACCGCGTCCTGGGCCTTCTGTGTAAACTTATTCAAATTCATTTCTCATCCTCGCTCGTGCTGGCCGACACACCCCGGAATGAAGATCTCTTCAGAACAAATCCCTGTTTCAATACTGAGGGTTTGGGTCAGCCATGATCTCACTGTGAGCGTAGCTAAACTGCGTCAGATGCTCATTGGCGCCATGTTAGAATCACGTTAGCAAGCGCTTCTCGCTTGATTTATAATGGGTCACTGAGCGCTCGCCGACGACGAACAAGACCTATTAGTCGCCAACTGCTCATTGCTAAGCTCTGTTTTCGGAGCAGTTCACGTCGACGTAACCACACCGCCATGTCGAAAGGTCGCCAACCGCTGAAGGTCGCTGGTTTAAGGGCTCAAAGCTGATGGCTGAAGGCTGTCTTTTAGGAGAGGAGAATGGCTGAGCAACGAAGTCTTTATGAGAACGTCACCAAGCAAGTCGACAAAGCGGCTGAGATGATGGCCCTTGATCCCGACATTCATCAGATTTTGTCTATGCCAACCAACGAGATCGTCGTTCACTTCCCGGTTAAATTGGCCAGCGGCCGGATCGAGATGTTTGCCGGCTACCGGATCCAGCATAACAATGCCTTGGGACCGTTCAAAGGCGGCCTACGATTTCATCCGGCAGTCAATCGCGACGAGGTGCGTGCCCTGGCAGCCTGGATGACCTGGAAAACGGCCATCGTCAATCTACCTTATGGCGGGGCCAAGGGTGGCATCCAGTTTGACCCCAAGAAATACGATGAAGAGGATCTGGAGCGCATCACTCGCCGTTTTACGTACGCCCTTGGTCAGAACATCGGCCCTGAATACGATATACCGGCGCCCGATATGAACACCAACGCCCAGATAATGGCCTGGATCGTCGACACGTTCGTTCAGATGCAGGCGCCGCACGAACGACAGGCTAATTTCCATGTCGTGACCGGCAAGCCTGTGGAGTCGGGCGGCAGCGTCGGCCGGGAAAAGGCGACCGGTCAGGGCGTCGTCTTCCTCATCGAACGCTGGGCCAATGACAATCGTTTTGACCTGTCACAGAGCACCTATTTCGTCCAGGGTTTTGGCAACGTGGGTTCGTGGGCGTCCCGTCTGATGAAGGAAAAGGGTGCCAGCCTGCTGGCAATCGAAGACGCGTCAGGAGCCATCTTCAATCGGCAGGGTATCGACCCTGACGAGCTTCTGGCCTATGCACTCGACCATCATGGTGTGGCCGGTTTTCCCGGGGCAGAAGCCATTGACCACGAGACTTTCCTGTCAACAGAAGCTGACATCTTCATCCCGGCCGCTCTAGAGAGCCAGATCACTGAGGAGACGGCGCCCCTGCTTAAGGTACGCCTGGTGGCCGAAGGCGCCAATGGCCCGACGACGCCGGAAGGTGATGCGGTGCTGTTCGAGGCCGGCATTGAGCTATTGCCGGACGTCTTGTGCACCGCCGGCGGGGTGATCGTCAGTTACTTCGAGTGGCTGCAAAACAAACGGGCCGAATTCTGGGATCTAGACGAGGTTGATTCGAAGCTGCACAAGATGTTAATGGGCGGTTACGTTCGGGTTCACAAAGTGGCTACGGAGTACCGTACTGACTGGCGAACCGCGGCCTACATCGTGGCTTTGAGACGGCTCAGGATGGTGTATGAGAATCGCGGCATATTCCCCTAGAAAAGCCAGGGCTCAGAATAGGAATTGACCTGCCGGTAAAACGACAACGTGGACTCACCTGTTTGAGCTTCGAATCGGCTCAAGCATCATGCTAAGCGTCAAGCTGTTGATCTGTTCTCGACCGGCGAAATGAGCAGAGAGCACTCTGAAACGTTGACCGCCGAGTCATCTCGGGGCTGGTATCGGTCCCCGTGGCCAACTGCAGTCCCCTTTGCAGTGGCCATCACGCTATTCCTGTTGGCTATCTTTTCCTACTGGTTCAGCCTGGCCGATCGCTATCGGGTCTTCCTTTATTATCACGATATGGGGCCGCTGTATCCCGACACGTCTCCTTTTAGCCCGGTGACGGCCAGCCGTTACTGGATGAGCGCGCTGGTAGGGAGTGGAGCGGTCTTGGTTGCTTATGTAGCCACCAACTGGATGGTAGGGCGTCTGTCGAACACGTACCGGCCGCCGGCCTGGTGGCAAGTCTGGGTGCTATGCGCTCTGCCGCTGACGCTGGCGATTCCGCTCATAACGATGAGCCTTAATCAACCAACGCTGCCGGCGCGTAACGCCCTTCAGGTCACGCTGGCAGCGCTAACCGGCCTGGCGCTGGCCCTGACCCCAGGTCGCATGGCCGCCCGGCGACCGCTTGATTTGCTTTTGCTAAGCGTGGATGGACTGGCACTGATGCTGCTGCTCACGGCCGCGCCCGGCCTGGAACGCCTCGGCCGGTGGTTGGAGGGCGGCAACTACTACTACATCGGCGCGATGGCTCTAGGCGCTGTGGCTGGCCTA
Source organism: Chloroflexota bacterium (assembly GCA_020353135.1). The sequence goes on along the minus strand of CP070688.1, from coordinate 1,814,360 downwards.
TTCCTGCTTCTGGCGCTGACGATCCTGCGTACATGGCGCCGCCGACCTGCTCCAAGCTGGTGGCAGATGTTTGTGGCCGGCCTCTGTGTCGCCTACCTGTTGATTCCCTTGTTACACCACGTTGGCTTCACAGATGGCTATTACTACATCAGCGACGCCGACAACTTCTTCAGCCGCGACCTTGGATTACAGTTGGCGATTTGGCTCGTGATAGCGCTGTTGGCGACCGGCGTTACCTGGTTGCGGAAATGGCTGTATGCCTGGCGTCTCAGGCGACAAGCTGATGGTCGAGTGGAGTTCGCAAGCGGCCGATGAAATACTACCTGCGCCAGGTAAAGGCAACCGATTTCGACTTCCTTTATCGCCTGAAAGTCGCCTGCCTGAAGGAATATATAACGGCCATCTGGGGCTGGGATGATGAGTTCCAGAGAAGCCATTTCGCGGCTCATTTCGATCCGGCCGGCAGTCAGATCGTGGTCGCCTACGGCCGTGATGCCGGCCAGGTGTCAATTATTGAAAGGCCGGAAGAGCGCTATTTGAGCGGCATCTACCTCCTGCCGGCCTACCAGGGGCAAGGTCTGGGCAGCCAGATAGTCGGCGATGTTTTGGCCAACGCCCGGAAGAGCAACAGGCCAGTCAGCCTGCAGGTGCTCCGCGGAAACCCGGCTCGCCGCCTTTACGAGAGGCTCGGTTTCAAGGCCATCGAGCGGACCGCTACCCACGTCATCATGCGCAGCGACCGGCCTTGATTTCCGCCGGTCGCTACGCAATACATCTTTAGGCGCCCGATCAGTCAGTCGCGGCCTCGGCCACAAACTGAGCTTCTTCGGTTGAACCCTTCAGAGCCAGCGTGGAGGCATCTCCTCCGCTTATGGACATTTGGATCTGGTCAAAATAACCAGCGCCGACGAAACTTTGGTGCTTGATAGCGCCATAACCCTGCTCTTCCAGATCGAATTCTCGTTCCTGCAGGCGAGAGTAGGCGGCCATTCCTGACTCACGATACCCTTGGGCCAGCTCGAACATGCTCGTGTTGAGCGCATGAAAGCCGGCCAGGGTCACGAACTGGAACTTATAACCCATGGCGCCTAACTCGTCCTGGAACTTGGCGATAGTTGACTCATCCAGGTGGCGTCGCCAGTTGAAAGATGGAGAGCAATTGTAGGCTAGAAGCTTACCCGGATAATGTTCATGGATGGCCTCTGCAAATTCGCGCGCCTCGCCCAGATCGGGAGTCGACGTCTCGCACCAAATCACGTCCGCATAAGGCGCGTAGGCCAGTCCGCGAGCCGCAGCGTACTCCAGTCCGCCGGTCACCTGGTGGTAACCCTCTGTGCTACGGACTCCGGTGATGTGCGCTCGATCGAGCTCGTCGATGTCGCTGCGGACAAATTGGGCCGAGTCGGCGTCAGTTCGGGCGACCAATATCGTGGGTATTCCCAGCACGTCGGCCGCCAGCCGGGCCGCGACCAGCTTGCGGATGAATTCGGAAACGGGCACCAGGACCTTGCCGCCCATATGGCCGCATTTCTTGGCCGAAGAGAGCTGATCCTCTAAATGCACGGCGGCCGCGCCCGCTTCGATGAAATTCTTGATGAGTTCAAATGTATTCAGGGGGCCGCCGAAGCCGGACTCGGCATCGGCAAAAATCGGCGCCATCCAATGCACGCCGTTCCGGCCCTCCATGTGCGCGATCTGGTCGGCGCGCATCAGGGCATTGTTGATACGCTTCACCAGCTGCGGCGCGCTGTCCATGGGATAGAGACTTTGGTCGGGATAAGTGTGGCTGGCCATGTTGGCGTCGGCCGCTACCTGCCAGCCGCTCAAGTAGATGGCCTGCAGACCGGCCTGGACCATCTGCACTGCCTGGTTGCCGGTAACAGCTCCCAGGGCCTTTACATATGGCTCGGTGTGCATAAGCTGCCAGAGCCGTTCGGCGCCCATCCGGGCCAGTGTGTGCTCGACACGCACTGTGCCCTGCAGGCGAATGACATCGTCGACCGAATAGGGGCGCTCGATTCCTCGCCAGCGAGGGTTTTCGGCCCACTCGCCTGCTAGTTCCTGTCCACGCACTTGATTAAACATGAGTTCCTCCTAGGATAATACATGGATTACAAATAACACGGATAAAAGTGAATGAGGTGTTTACCATCTAGTACCGTGCCGTTTCCCGGCCGCCTTATTCTAGATGGTCGTAGGCGACGAGCGTCAAGAATTCGACGAACTCGTCGTTCGAAATCAGCTGATCGAGGAGCTGGCCGGCCAATTCGAACTTGCCCGACGCTACTCGCTCCTGGCCAACCATTCCTTCAATCTTGGCCATCTCCTCGACGGCAATCGACCGGCATAGATCGACGGACACTTTGCGGCCGTCGTCCAGGTAACCTTCAGGCGCGCGAATCCACTGCCACAGCTGGGCCCGGGAAATCTCGGCCGTGGCCGTATCTTCCATCAGGTTGTACAGTGCTACCGCGCCGACGCCTCGCAGCCACGATTCGAGATAGAGCAGGGCCACGTTCAGGTTTGTCCGCAGCCCGGCCTCGGTGATTTCGCCGCCGTCCACGGCGAAGTTCACAAGATCCTGGGCGGAGACCTGCACGTCTTCCCTCTGGCGCTCTTTCTGATGCGGCCTGTCGCCCAAAGCCTTCTCAAAGACTTGGCGCGCCACCGGCACCAGATCAGGATGCGCCACCCAGGTCCCGTCGCATCCGTCTGTCGACTCACGCTCTTTGTCCTCGCGCACCTTGGTCAGGGCGACCTCATTCACCTGCGGATCGCGCCGGTTGGGAATAAACGCGGCCATGCCGCCAATGGCGTGTGCGCCTCGCCGGTGACAGATTTGCACCAATAGCTCGGTATATGCTCGCATAAATGGGACTGTCATTGTGATCTGGGCCCGATCGGGCAACAAGAATCCGGGTTGGTTCCGAAACTTCTTGATAACGCTGAAGATGTAATCCCAACGGCCGGCATTGAGCCCAGATGCATGGTCGCGGAGCTCGTACAGGATCTCCTCCATCTCAAAGGCAGCCAAGACCGTTTCAATCAGGACAGTGGCCCGTATGGTTCCCTGAGGTAGGCCCAGCGTTTCCTGGGCCAGGATAAAGGCATCATTCCACAAGCGAGCTTCCTGGTGATTCTCTAGCTTGGCCAGGTAGAAGTAGGGGCCCGAGCCCATATCGACGAGTTGCCGGGCATTGTGGTAGAAGTAAAGACCGAAGTCGAACAGGGCCGCTGAAACGGGCCGGCCGTCGACAAGAAGATGCTTTTCAACCAGGTGCCAACCGCGTGGCCGGACCAGCAGGGTTGCCGCCGTTTCATTTAGTTCGTATTGTTTACCTTTGGGGTCGGCGAAAGAAATAGTGCCATTGACGGCGTCCCGCAAATTGATCTGTCCCTCAACCATGTTTTGCCACGAAGGACAATTGGCGTCTTCGAAGTCGGCCATAAAGACGTCGGCGCCCGAATTGAGTGCGTTGATCATCATTTTGCGCTCGGTCGGACCGGTAATCTCAACCCAGCGCCGCTGCAAATCAGGCGGGGTAGGCGCTACCCGCCAATCTGGCCGATCCCGGAGGCTACCGCCTGGCTCGTGATCGGGCAGTCGGCCGGCGTCAAGCTGCCCCTGTCTGACTTCCCGCTCCCGCATCAGTTCCAGTCTTCGCCGGCCCAGTTCGCGTTCCAGCTTGGCTGCGAGTGACAGGGCCTCAAAGGATAGGATCGGTTCGAATTCGGGGGGTATGGCGCCCTTGATTTCCAGGCCTGCTGGCAGCATTGAATCCTCCGTATTCCTTAACAATCTTGACCGACGGGCCCTATCGACTGTTCCGTGCAGGTAATTTCTCGCTTTTAGCGAAAATTCGCTTAAAGGATAGCAAGGTCCAAGCCATTTGTCAAGCGATTACGAGACTTTTAGCGAAAATTCGCTAGAATAGGGACATGAGCAGTGAATTGGTCAACATCATATTCGGCATGAAGGTCCGCCAGGCGCGCATTGAGGCCAACTTGACCCGCGGCGATTTGGCCGAGGGGGCCGATTTGTCGCTGTCCTATCTGACCGAGATCGAGAAGGGGCGTAAATATCCCCGCGCCGACAAGATATTGCGCATGGCCGAGACCCTTGGGGTCGATTACGATACGCTCGTTTCCATCAAGCTCGACCCATCGATGACCTATCTATCCTCAGCTCTCTCATCGCCCTTGTTGAGCGAGTTTCCCTTCGAGGAATTCAGTCTGGACGAGAGCCAACTGGTGAATCTGCTAACCCAGGCGCCAGTCAAGGCCAGCGCCCTGTTGC
>CP070688.1:1807034-1809963 GCA_020353135.1 Chloroflexota bacterium | reverse complement strand
GGTGCATTTGAGTATATGCCCTAATATGCGGCCAGTCCAATTGGGAGAAAATGTGACCAGTTTAGAACAATACGCTCCGGTAAATCTTTCCACACCACAGGCGCACCGCTACTGGCTCAACGGGTGGGCGGCCGGCGATTCCAAGTGTCGACTCTTCGAGAGTTTTAGGCTTCCCAGGCCGGCCGCATAGCTACTTCGTCCCATAACGGATCGGATTGTAGCACATCCGTTCCGCCCGTCACGTCCCCCTGAAAAACCTTAACTCTTCCAAATCAAAGAAGCCCGGCCGTTGACTCAATCAAAAATACCTGACTTCAATCTCTTCAATCCGTGCTATCTGTGTAAATCCTTGCTCGAATCTTCATCAGTACGCCAGGCGCCGCGACCGGCGGGTGATCAGCAACAGGCCAGCCAACATGGCCATGATTAGCCCCACCAGGATCAACACATCCACCGCCACGTCGCCCCACGACCCCCCGTTCTGCGTTATCTCCACTACCGGCCCGACGATATAGTAGGTCGGAAAGACCCGGCCGATCCACTGCGGTAGCGTCGGGAAGATATAGATGAGGGCCGGCGCGTAGAGCAGCAGACCCAGGGCCTTGATGGTGGCGAACAGGGTGGTGATATCCTTGGTCATCGCCCCCAGGAACACGCCAAAGGAAGCGGCCAATAACGCTCCCAGGGCCAGGATTAACACCAGCAGCAGCCGCTCATCCTCGAAGGCCTGGTTCAAGATCAGGATCAGCATGCCCATGAAGACGCTGACCACCATGCCCAGCAGCCCCTTTGTCAAAAAGACCTCTTCCAGGCTGGATGGAGTGATAGTCAGGGCCGTCAACGTGCCTTTCTGCTTTTCCTCCACCAGCGACGTGGCCGGCACCATCGTCCCGCCGATGACCACCGCCATCAACACGTTGAAGGGCTACTGCCGGTCCTCCCAGGCGATACTCTCGCCCTCGCCCACGGCCGTGACCACGATCTCCAGCGGCGCTTCCTGGCCCGTCATCTCGCGGATCATGCCTGCCAGAGCCGCGCCCAGGATGGTCCGGTTCTTGGCCAGGCTTTCGCCCCAGATGAAAGCCGTGATGGCTACCGTCTGGTCCTCTTCCACGGCCGCGTCAAATTGTGCTGGCAGGACGATGCCCATATCCAGGGCGCCGCTCTCCACCGCGCTTTCCAGCGCTTCGGCCGAGTCGTACTCCCTGCTGGCCACCGAATCCAGCCCGGCCGCCAGGGCCACCAGCTGCGAGTCGCCCTCGTCCGCGATGCCCAGCGTCGGCTTGTCGGAGAACAGCGTGCCAAAGACCAGCGACAGCACTAAGGTCACCACGATCGGCGTGACGATGGCGAAGATGAGGATGAAATTCCTGGACCCTTGCTTGGTTTCTTTACGAAGCAAGACGGCGACTCGTCTGATACTCATACCATTTTTCTCCTTAAGGCCCCTATGCCCAGGGCGAAGAACAGGATACCCAGGGCCAGCAGGATCACCAGGTCCTGCCAGATATGCTCCAGTCCCAGGCCGAAGTTTCCGGCCAGGTGCACCGCGTCGACCAGGTAGTACGATGGGATGGCCTTGATCCACGCCGTCGTCGCGCCCGGAAAGATGACCGCGAAAGCCGGGATGATCAGGATGATCAGGATTGGGATGCTCCAACCCATGACCGACATCAAGTCCTTGCCCAGCGAAGCGATCAAAAAGGCGATCCCGGTCACCATCACCGCGCCCAGCAGCAGCGCCAACAGGATGAGCAGCGGCTGCTGGCCCAGGCCGCCGGTGACGCCCAGGAAGATCGCCGCTTGGCCGAAGGCCAGGCTCACCCCCGTCGCTCCTTTGGCGATGAATAGGCCGGCGATGGTCATCGGCGTGATGAGCAGGGCCATCAACGTGCCGCCGGCGATCTCCTCGCTCAGCAGGCTGGCCAGGCCCAGCATCTCCACCAGGATCAGCAGCACGGCGAACAAGGGCAACATCCGGTCGCGGGGCGCGATTTGCCCGCCAACCATGTCCACGCCCAGGATCCGTTCATCTACCTCCAGGTTCAGCCCCTGGCCCAGCTGCAAGAACACCATTTCCCGGATCAGGGTCACGATGGCGTCCTTGAACTCCGGCGGCGCGTCGGCCGGGAAGTAGAGTTCCACCGTCGCCTGTTCGCCGGCCGCCTGGCTCTCCATGATGTCGTCCGGCAGCGCCAGCCCGGCCTGGTAATCACCCTCGATCACCGCTTCCTTCAAAGCATCGGCCGAGTCAAACCGTTCGATGGCCAGCCCTTCATCCTGGGCCTGTTCCAGGATCGGCGGCATCACCGGCGCGTAGAAACCCAGCTTGAGCACCTCGTCCACGCTGCTGGGCATGACGTAGTAGATGGCCGCGTAGAAAACCAGGCCCAGAATCGTCACAAAGGCGAAGAAGCGATTGCGGAAATAGAGCGTGAAGTCTTTTCTCAGCAAGGTGGCGACGATTCGACGGGTCATCCGACCAACCCCCGGCCGGTGATCTGGATGAAGATATCTTCCAGCGTGGCCTCTTTGCTATGAACGGTGATGATCTGTTCGCTGCTAAACAATTCCTGCAACTGGCCAGCCGTTTCCGGCTGATCAAGTACGACCTCGTGGCTTAAACGGCCGCCGTCGGCCCCGGCTACCTCCACCGCCAGCGCTCGCTGGCCAAATTGCTGCTTGAGATTATGAGGCGTGTCCAGGGCCACGATCTGCCCGTCGTGGATGAAGGCCACTCGGTCCGTCAGCTTGTCGGCCTCGAACATGTCATGGGTGGTCAGAAATACCGTCGCCCCGCGCTCCCGCTCTTCCAGGATGATATCGCGGATGTTCTCCGACGAAACTGGGTCTAACCCCTCCGTCGGCTCGTCCAGGAACAGGATGCGCGGCCGGTTAACCAATGACCGGGCTACCATGAGCCGTTGCT
>CP070688.1:1804124-1806934 GCA_020353135.1 Chloroflexota bacterium | reverse complement strand
GGTTGGATACCGGCCGCCGACGTCCAGGCCGGTGATCTGAGCTCATTTGACGAACCGGGACCGCCGTCGATTGAGGGCGTCGTTCAACTCTCCCAGACGCTGTCGAACGGCCGTCAGGCCGAAGTCGACACGCCCCGGCAACAATGGTACCGTGTCGACGTCGAAGCGATCCAGGGGCAAATCCCTTACAAGTTGCTGCCCTTCTATCTATTGCAGACGCCGCCAGACGGCGTGCAGGATGTCTTGCCATACCGGGTGGCGGCCGAGATCGATTTGAGCGAGGGGCCGCACCTCGGCTACGCCATCCAATGGTTTCTCTTCGCGGCCGTGCTGGCTGTCGGATACGGGCGTTTCGTTAGCACGCACGACACCCGGGATTGAGGCCGGTTGGGTCCGGCTTCCATTCGTCGCATTGACCCCGTAATGTCACCATATTGCCACTTTTTGCGGCTCTGATATAATGGGCTGACCCAGGTTCTTGCCGCCTGGCGAGAGGGGACAGGCGCGAGGAAGGATCTGCGTTTAACACGGAGATTTGGCGACGCTTTGGGGCGACTTTGGCCGGCTGACGAGATCCAGGCGGCTCTGGTTACGGCGACGTCGGGCTTTCGCGACCGGCCTCAGCCTGACGTGTTTAACACCTGATGTGAGACTGTTTGAACTGTAAAGTACTTTACACTTGACTTGTAGTCGATCCGCTAATCTACGGGCGGAGGTGCGTTGAAAGAATGCTGAGACGATTAAGAATCGAAGAAGGTTGGTTCACACTTCTGCTTACCTGGTCGCTGGTGCTAATCCCCGCCTTGGCCATCGTCGATGCGGAGTTGATAGAGGGCACGAGTATCCTGCCTCTCGTCGCCACGATGGCCGTCTTGACCGGTCTGCTCCTGGCCAAAAGCCGGTTCTCCGGCCGAACGGCCGCCTTCTTAGCCCTGGTTTATGGCCTGTTTCTGGTCACGTACTTGATCGGCCGCACGTTGCCCGGTGATCTCGCCTGGCGCGAGCGAGCCTTTGATTTGATGAATCGCCAGTTCGTCTGGCTGGGCAAGGCTGTCTCCCAGAGTTCCAGTCGTGATGGCCTCATCTTTGTCGTCCAGACCAGCGCTGTCTTCTGGCTTCTGGGAGTGACGGCCGCCTGGTACACTTTCCGCAACTATAAGGTATGGCGGGTCGTGCTGCCCAGCGGCCTCGTCTTGTTGAGCGTTATCTACTACTATTATGGTCCTAAGCCGCTGGTTGCCTTCCTGGCCCTCTACGCGCTGCTGGCCCTCATTTATATCGCGCGTACGCACCTGGTAGCCAAAGAACGTTCCTGGAGAGCCGCTTCGGTTCGCTACGAGAAGAGTCGTCACTTCAGTTTCTTGCAGGCCAGTTTTCTGGCGGCCTTGATCGCCCTGGGTGTTGCCTGGGGCCTGCCGGCTGCCAACGCCAATGCAGCGGTTAGCGATGCCTTGGGCGAGACCGGTTGGGAAGATACCTGGCGCGGGTTCCAGGACAATTGGACGCGCCTTTTTGCCTCGCTGCGTTCATATGGCACTGCGACGACTGATCCTTTCCGCGAGTCCCTTTCCCTCGGCGGGCCGCGGACGGTGAGCAACTCGCTTATCATGGATATCTATGTGGAAGAGAGACTGCCGTATGTCTACTGGCAAGCCGTAGCCTACGACACCTATGACAATGGCCGCTGGGCCATCTCGGATAGCGACCAGGTTTTGCGATTGCCCGACGACGGCCGATTTCCAGTAAACGATTATGCGATGCGCCAGCATGTCACTCAAAATGTAATCAATTACGTGCCAAACGCGGGCACGATGTACGCCGCTCCCGGGCCGGTAGAAGGAGACCGGCAGATGTTCGTCACCTGGAGCCGCGATGAGAAAGGCAAGGCCGAAATCCGCTCCATTCAATCTCGTTACGTCATGCGCCAGGGCGAAAATTATGGCGTGACTTCCCACTATAGCGTCGCCGATGCTGCCAGCTTGCGCGGTGATTCTCAAGACTATCCTGAATGGATCACCGGGAAGTACCTGCAGGTGCCCGACGATATCACGCCCGAAACGCGCGAATTGGCCTCCGAGTTGACGGCCGAGCTCGACAATCCCTTTGACAAAGCCATCGCAGTGCGCAACTATCTGCGCGACAATATTGGTTACAACGACCAGATCGACGCCCCGCCTGACGGGGTAGAACCGGTCCATTACATTCTCTTCGACAGGCAAGAGGCCTACTGCAATTATTACGCCTCGGCCATGAGCATGATGTTGCGCAGCCAGGGTATACCGGCCCGCTTCGTGGTTGGTTACACCCAGGGTGAGTGGGACGATGAATCGTCTTCTTACCGGGTGCGCTCCAGCAACGCCCATGCCTGGACCGAGGTGTTCTTCCCCACTTACGGCTGGATTCCCTTTGAGGCGACTGCTTCGATCCCGGCCGGTGACCGCCCGGAAAGCCTGACGAATCCTGGCGACGCTTTCGGGAACGAAGGGTCGAGCGAGCCCGATCGATCGCCTATCGATCCTAATTCGCCTATGTTTGAACCGGATCGCTTGGAGGATTTTCTAGATGAGCGCGCTATTGACGGTGAGCTTCCCGACCGTGGTCCGGCCTTTATTTGGCAAGCAGGAATCGGCGCGTTTCTGTTGGTAGGCGCCGCCGGAGCCCTTTTTCTCTTTAATCGAACCAATCGTCGAGTAGAAGGCAGCGTCGTGCGGAGTTACGTTCGCCTAGGCAATTGGGCGCCGTGGTTGGGCGTAAACATCCGGCCGGCCCACACGCCCTATGAAAGAGCTGATCTTTTGACGGGCGCCGTG
>CP070688.1:1799276-1804024 GCA_020353135.1 Chloroflexota bacterium | reverse complement strand
TTCGGTCACGCGAAGTTCAGGCTCGTACTCAGTGAAGCTGCGCAAAATAGCTATCGCCCGCGCGACTGATTGGACGCTTTCAGTCGTCCTCGGCTTATCTTTAGGCATCGGCAAAACGCTCCGCTGCGTTACTTGATCGGCGAGATTGAGTTGTTGCGTATTATGAAACCCTGTTCCGAGACGTGCAAACGCTGATTATAGGCGAAGTTGGCCGATCACGTCAATAGGTACGTCAGTACGATTCTGGTTCGAGCATACTGATAGCAAGATGAATCGACGGCGCCGCTTCGCATTATGAAGCACTCGCTCCCGTTCCACGGCCACGGCGCCACGAAACTACTCATCAACGGCCGCGTGTTATACTAGCCTAATGACCTCCCCGACAAGATTTCGCGTCCGGCTAGAGGCTCGCTACCTTCCTATTTTGCTTGGGCTAATACTTCTACTACAGCTGATTATTCCCCATAAAAGCTGGATGATCCTGCTGGTAGGACTGGGCGGCGCGTGGCTGATTGGCAATCGTTGGGCCTATTCGCTGGCCAGGAGTCTGGAACTGACGCGTGAGCGCCGCTTTGGCTGGACGCAGGTCGGCGATAACTTACAGGAACGTTTTACTCTGACAAATCGTGGTTGGGCGACAGCACTTTGGGTTACGGTGCGCGATCATTCTACCCTACCCAGCTACCAGGCCAGCAAAGTGCGAACGGTGGGAGGACGGGCCTTGATCCACTGGTTCACGGATGGCGTTTGCTACCGCCGTGGCTTGTTCACGTTGGGACCTACTACTCTCGAGACGGGCGATCCTTTCGGTTTCTATCGCGTCACGATTGACTATCCCGGCCTCTCGACAATGATGGTCATGCCGCCCATCGTGAAGCTGCCCGCCATCGACATCGCCTCCGCTGCGCGAGTAGGAGAGGGCCGACCCATCGCAGAACGCACACCAGACCGCTCAGTGAGCGCGGCCGGCGTGCGCGAGTTTGCTCAGGGCGACAGTCTGCATCGAATTCATTGGCCCACCTCGGCACGTCGCGATGATCTCTTTGTGCGTATTTTCGAACGTACGCCGGCCAGCGACTGGTGGATCTTTCTGGATCTGTACCAACAGGTGCAGGCTGGCGTTGGGCAGAACGCATCTGAAGAACAAGCCATAGTCCTGGCCGCTTCCCTGGCGTCGCAAGGGCTAGAAGGAGGCACAGCCGTCGGCCTGGTGGCTTCCGGACTAGGCCAGGGCGCCGTCTGGCTGCCGCCGAAACTGGGAGACGATCAGCGCTGGCGAATCTTGCGCGAACTGGCCCTGGTAGAGCCCGGCGATCAGCCCCTTGCCCGGCAATTGGCCGGCGCCAGCGCTGCGCTGAAAGGACGCAGCAGCCTGATCATCATTACGGCCGATATTGAAGGGCAGTGGCTCGACCCCATGCTGCTGCTAATGCGGCGCGGGATCATACCCACGGTGCTGGTGCTGGATCGGGCAGCATTTGGTGGGCAAGGAGACGCAGACGGCGCCATAGGCTCTCTGCTCGAGCTGGGCGTCACCCACCATCGCGTCAGGCCCGATCTCCTGGAACGGCCCGAAATGCAACCCGGGCAAATCGGCAAATGGCGCCAAACGCCCCGAGGCCATTGGGAACCAAGGTTTGACCACGAAGCGCTGGACTGGAGAGAGCTAACGTGAGGCGCAGATGGCTGCGCCGCCTGAATCGAAGAATGCGCCGGGAAAACTGGTTGGCGCTTGGCCTGGTTCTGGCGATCTTCGTCATCATCCTCTTGGGCGTCGCCAGCGCCGTAAGCGGCCTTGAATTCACTCTCCTCTGGCCAACGACGCTCGTGGCGCTGGCGCTCGGATGGGGGCTGGCGGCGGCCGCCTCGGGTCGCCTGGCGATCGTCCTCAGTGCGCTGCTTGGCCCCCCACTGATAATAATCCAAGTCGGCAACTTGTTAGCGCCATTGGCCGCTATGGCCGTTTCCATTTTCACTCTAGTCAGCCAGGCGATTTCCTCAGGCGTCATCCCCGCGTCCACCTCGTTTGTTAGTGCTTGGAATGAACTTACGGCTGCCGCCGGTGCGCTCATCACGCGACTGTACGATTGGCTCCTGGCATTGACGGGCGGAGAGCCACTGTTCGACCCAGTTGCCACCGCAGTTCTGTGGCTGCTGGTGCTATGGATGGCAGCCTTTTGGGCCGGTTGGTGCGTACGGCGGCGCAACCAACCGATGTTAGCCCTACTTCCTTCGCTGATACTGTTGGCGGTCATTCTCATCATCACCGGTACCTCCGCCTTGTACCTGGCGCCCGCGCTGGCTCTGATGTTGATGCTGAAAGCCCTCACATCCCACGCAAAACGAGAACAAAGCTGGAAGGCGGATGAAATCGAATTCTCGCAGAAGTCGAGCCGAAAGGTCGTCTGGACGGCCTCGGGTTTGGCGTTAGCTTTGATGATTGCGGTGCTCATCATACCTTCGCCTTCGATCTACCGCCTGGCAGACCTGGCCCGCAACTTGTCCCAGCAGCAGCGAGACCAGGAGCTGGCCCGCTCATTAGGGCTAGAAGCCGCACCGAATGCGCGTGCTGTCGACGCGTTCGCCTATGAACGTCATGGCGGCTTGCCGGCCCGCCACCTGATTGGTTCTGGACCTGAGCTTTCCCAACAGGCAATCATGGCCATCACCGTCGAAGGACCTACTGCCCGGGCAAGTCGTTTGCGCTACTGGCGAGGCCTAACCTATGATCGCTACAATGGCCGCGGCTGGGAGACCGCGGGCACGACCACGATCAACTACGAGGCCGGCGAGGCAGCCGGGAGGATTGTGGCGGACCAGCAGCTATTGCGCCAGGAAGTTCGCCCCCTGACCGAACTCGGCGGGTTGCTATACGCGGCCGGCACGTTAAGGACAGTGGACGAGGCCTTTCAGGTCGCCTGGCGCGCCCGCTATCTTGCAACTGAAACCTATACAGACTTCTTCGCTGCAGCGGCGGCCGACGGCGATACAGGCACCTATCGTGTGGATTCCTTCGTTCCCGATCTCAACGAGGCGGAGCTGCGTGCCGGCGGACGAGATATACCCGACTGGATCGCCGATCGCTATCTGATCCTACCGGATGTTGTATCGGCCCGGGTGAGGGCGCTGGCGCGTGATCTGACGGCTACCGAGCCAACAGCCTATGATCGAGCGCATGCCATCGAGGCGTATTTGCGCCAGTTTCCCTACACTCTTGACCTGCCCGCGCCCCCGACCGACCGTGAAATAGCCGATTACTTCCTTTTTGAGCTGCAGCGCGGTTATTGTGATTATTATGCGACTACCATGGTCGTTCTGGCCCGGGCGGTGGGTCTGCCGGCGCGCCTGGCCACCGGGTATATCGGCGGAACGTATGATCAGGAAAATCGCCACTACACAGTCACGGCCGATCTGGCCCACTCCTGGCCAGAGATTTACTTTCCGGATTACGGTTGGATTCAATTTGAGCCTACAGGTGGGCGGGCAGCCATCGAACGCCCGGCCGAGACCCGGCCGCGGGTTGAAGCAGAGCCAGAAACAGAATTAGAACCGATCACGGAGGCTCGTAGGCGCGCCCGATGGAACCTGGTGCAACGCGTTGCGGCCGCGGCGGTGATCTTCGCCGCCGTGGTTACGGTTGGCTGGTGGCTGGCGGATATTTGGCGGCTGCGCTTCCTCCCCCCGAACCGGGCCTTCATGCAGCTTTTCGAACGACTAACTCGCAGCGGCCGCCGGTTGGATGTGCGACCAAAGCTGGGCGAGACGCCCCACGAGTTCGCCGGCCGGCTGAGCGCCCAATTGGCAATGCTATCCGGCAGGAAGTCCAGGGTTGGTTCGTTGGCCTCAGCTCCAGAAGCGGTCTATTGGTTGACGGGACTCTATACGCGTGGTCTATTCAGCCCTTACGAAGCACAGGCGAAACAGCATACGAAGGCCATCCGAACCTGGTCGCGGTTGCGCGTTCAGTTGCTATGGGCAGCACTGCTGCTGCGAAGCAAGAAAGTGATCCGCCGCTTTCAAAGCAGCCACTAACAACCTATTGGTTACAAGCAGGTGCATCGTCTGCGAGTTCCCAACTTCAACGAATCGACTGCCTGATTAATGGAGGCCAGGGCAAATTTGCCCAGCCGCTCGGCGACTTATTCGTCGTTGGTGGCTGCCGCCAGCCGGGAAATAATATCTACCCCCTATTTGGAAACGTTTTGGCTTCCTAACTGGAAGCATTGCCCTCGCTATGTTTAACCACGTTACACATTAAGGCCTTATATACCGGAAAACCGGAAATCGGATCGCGATTGTCGAAGTCTGTCAATTCGTTGACATTGCCTTGCTGCCAGGCCGATGGCCCGAGAGGTCCGCCGCCACCCATATTGACTTCGACAACGCCAGGTACGATATCTTGTGTCACGCGGGCACGAAATCTCACCCGGCCGCGAGGGGAGACCACGTAGACCAGATCCTCATCCTTGATCCCCCTTGGCAGCGCATCAATTGGATGCAGGAGAACCAGCGGCCACGGCTGTTTGGCTGCCAGGGAAGGGATGTTATGATGCTGTGAACGGAAGGCGGTCTGCGTTCTGGCGCCGGAATTGAACACTAATGGATACTTCGCAGTGGTAGCTGGCGCGGCCAGCGGACCCTCGATTGGTTCGGTATAGATGGGCAAAGGATCATATCCATTTTGCCTGAACCATTCGGAAGCCACTTCAAACTTGCCTGTGGGCGTGTTGAAACCAGGCTTGCGGTCA
>CP070688.1:1796615-1799176 GCA_020353135.1 Chloroflexota bacterium | reverse complement strand
TTCCCGAGCTCGTTCCAGGCCTGTTGCGCCTTCGCCGCTCCGAGGGCCGGATCACATAAGCGATGGAACTTGGCTTCGAGCTCGGCGGCCGACATCGGTTGGTCAGGATCGCCTTTGCTGCTGAACACCGTCTTTTCCCGCTGCCGGCCGTCTCTGAAGTGAAGAGTCACCCTGGCCGGTCGCCGGGCCGGCGTCATAGCCGTGAAATCATCGTCTTCACTGACACTGATCCTGGCTGCCAGGTCCAGCACTGCCGGATCGGTCAGTATCTGCGAAGTGAAGATCTCCGGGCCGGCGCTACCATTGACCAGAGTCGCCGCTGTGACGTAGGGCGTCGAGAAACGGCCGGCCAATGGTGTCTTGGGGGCTGGATCAGTCAGGTGGGCGGCGATGTCATACGTGGCTACCTCGACCGCGGACAGCGTCTCGATCTCGACCGCTTCTTCTTCCTGCAGGCCTAAGATGGCGTCAATGGCCGCATGGGTGTAACGACAGCCGGAATATGGTTTGAAGTAACCACGCATAATCTCAAATCGTTTGCCCAAGCCATCGCTCAACGCGGCCGGATCGAAAGCCTGACCCAGGATCTCGCCGAAAGCCGTCGACAAACCGCCCTCTTCGCCGCGAAAGCCCAACGCATAGAAATCTGCGGCCAGTAGGCCGAGCTGGTTGACCATCCCGGCATAGGTATTCCGCACGCTGGCGCCCTGATAGGCTGTCTCGAAAGAAGGCGTGATGGCATACGAGGCCGCCAATTCCAACGTACCGGCGATCGCATCGGCCGAGAAGCCTTTGAACCAAGCGCCAACGGCCGCCGCACCGAGCACACCCCAGGCGCCAAAAGGGTGCACCGGGCGCCGTAGATGGGAAGCTATTCCGGCTCGTGCGGCGACTTCGTAGCCAGCCACCATGGCCGTCAGCAACGCCTGGCCGCTGGCTTCGTGTGTTTGGGCCAGAGCCATTGCCGGCGGAACAGCGTGAATGGCAGCATGCCCGCGGGCGAAGGCATGTCCCTCATCCATCTCCAGAGTCGTGCCAGCCGTACCGTGGACCATAGCAGCCCAGGTAGGCGAGACCCGGCCGCCGTGCGCCATAAGATGGGCTCGACCCGGCGCTGTTGCCGATGCGTACTTGGCCAGTTGATCTACCTCGGTCTCGGTCATGCCGCCGATAATCACGCCAACTGTGTCCCGCAATACCCATTTCGCCCTCTTGACGACGGCCTCCGGGATCGACTCAAAGGTCAAGTTGGCGACAAAGCTGGCTAACTGGTTAAGCGCTTCCATTTTGGACCACTTCCACCATCGGTTTCGCCGGCCGACTACGGGCCATGACCAATGTTGCGCCCAGGCCGACGACTAGAATAGCGGCCAGGATCAGCCACAACTCACGATAGGCGGGCAGGGCAGCGGCGCCATCTGATAAGGCGCCATAATCAGTAAGACGCATTTGCAGGAATATGCCGACCAGGGCCGTTCCCAGGGCCAGGCCACTATAACGAATCGTGCCGTACAAACCGGCCGCAGCCTGTTTTTGCTCCGGTAGAACGGCTTCGGTCGCCGCTTTGGCGTATGGGGCCTGGCTCAACCCGGCGCCTAGACCGCGTATGGCCAGGGCCAAAATCGCGAGCCACAACACAAGCTGGTAGCCCAGGCCCGACAGCATCAATACACCCGCGATCATGGCCACGTAGCCCACGGCGCCCGGCACGGCCGCACCCGCCCGATCACTCCAGCGGCCGCCTGGCCAGGAGCCCAAGAATAAGAACAGCGAATAGACGACCATCAACGACCCAACTGCTATTGGACTGAGTCCCTGAACATCTTCGAAGAAGAGGGGTAGGGCGGTCAGCGCGGCGATGGCGACCAGCATGCGGATATTTGCAGCGGCCGAGGCGGTGACGAAGCCCAGGTTAGCGAAAACGGCAGGCGATATGGTTGGCGCCTTTAGCCGGCCGGCGAACCAGGCCCAGGCCAGCCAGGCCAGCGCCGCTATCATCAGGATCGCTAGGTTGAGGCGAGTAATGCCAGACAAGGTGAGAGTCAGAGCAAGCGTCAGAACCAGGACGCTCAACCAATCGGATCGTTCCTTGCGCTGGTTAGCCTTACGCTCGCTGGCCTGGACGGCCGGAACGACGACCCTCGTTAGAAGGGCGCCCAGCGCGGCTACCAGGCCTATCAGCGCGTAGAGGGATCGCCAACTCAAGAATTGGACTAGCAGACCGCCGATTAGCGGAGCGATTATCGTGGTGAGGCCGACCGAGGATTCCCAAAGGCCCAACATCTCTCCTTGGCGCCCGGCCGGAAACTGGTTGTTGATCAGTATGAGCGCCAGGGGATACAGCGCTGCCCAACCTATCCCCTGGATGACCCGACCGGCCAGCAGCTAGGGAAAGGTCGGTGCAAGAGCGGCCCAGAAGGCGCCAAAGGCGAGCACCAGCAGCCCGATCCCGTAAACCCGCCTAAAGCCCCAACGCTGGCCAAGCTGGCTCTGGAAGGGCATCAAGGCCACCGAAGGGATGAAGTAAGCGGTCCCAATCCAGGTCGCCTGCTCTACGTTGA
>CP070688.1:1793542-1796515 GCA_020353135.1 Chloroflexota bacterium | reverse complement strand
GTTATCGCCATAAGCACGGGGGAAGAAGTAGGCGCGGCCATCGCTGTGTGTGCGCAAACGGGCCACTTCCCGCCCATCGGCGCTGATCTCGACCAGCGCGCCCAGGACCGGCCGGCCGTCGCTATCCGTCACCCAGATCTGGTGCCGCTCACTCACGTCGACATGGATAACATTCTGGGCCCGATAGTCGCGCAGATAGAGCAGATAATCGTCCCAACGGGCGTTGTCGTCGACCTCGCCGGCCGTCAGGCGGCTGACCTGCTGAGCTGCTTCGGCGGCCGGGGCGCCTTCCATAGACTCCGCGGCCGGGACCTCGCTCATGGGCTCCTCCATTGGCGCACTCGCCGCAGGCGCCGAAGCCTCGACCTCTAGCACCACCTCTTCGTAATCGACCTCGGCCATGGTCAGCGACGCGCCTTCGGCCGCAATGTCTGCTCCACGGCTGACGTCGGCCGGCGAGCCGTCCAGCCAACCGGCGCTTTCCTCGCCGCCCGTTTCCGGCCGGCAGGCGACGGATAAAATCAGAATCAGGATAAAAAGTGCTGGTAAATTCTTGTACCTCATCTCGATAACTCCAATGCTTCGTGGAAGCCCCTGGTTACAAAAACTGTGGTTGGTGGTCAGTGATCAGCAGTTCGTTTCTGTTGCCTGACTTGACCATAGATAAAAGACGCCGAAAGCCGCCGACTTGTTCCCACTCTCGACAGCCTGTTTGCCACTCCGAAGATATTGACTAATGGGCCAATTGCGACTAAAATGGCCATATAGATGGCCATCTAGTAGAAGAGGTACTTCCATGTTTAAGAGCTACTCAATTGCCGAAGCCCGTGATCGGTTCGCAGCCTTGATACGCAAGGTGGAAAAAGACACACCGGTCGAACTCACCCGGCGGGGTAAGCCGGTGGCAGTGATCATGTCAATCCAACACTATCAACAGTTGCAGGCTGGGAAGCGCGGCTTCTGGCAGGCCTATGAATCCTTTCGTAGTCGTTACGATCTACAATCTCTGGATATACAGCCGGAGATATTCAGCGACGTACGTGACGCCGAACCCGGCCGGGAGGTTGATCTGTGAGTCTGATCTTCTTATTGGATACGAACATCGTCTCAGAACCAATGCGCCCGAATCCAAATCGAAAGACCATGGCCTACCTACAACAACACGAGGGGGAAGTGGCTATTGCTTCCGTTGTGTGGCACGAGTTACTCTTTGGCTGGCAGCGACTCCCTAAATCGGCGAAAAGCGACGCCATCGGGGCCTATCTGATGGAAGTCATCGCGGCCGAAATCCCAATACTGTCATATGACGCACAGGCGGCATATTGGCATGCTAACGAGCGAGCACGCCTGACCGCCGCTGGCAGAACCCCCTCGTTCGCGGACGGTCAGATCGCCGCCGTGGCGACGATTAACGATCTAACCCTGGTGACGGCTAATGTTTCCGATTATGCTAGCTTTGAGGGGTTGCAAATCGAAAACTGGACCGACGGCTGAAAATGATGCATGCTGAATTCTTAGACGCGGTGCATCAATATGACGTTACACCGTTTAGTATGACTCGGCCGGCGATCTTGTAGTAATTGAAGTGAGGAAAAGGGTAATGGACCGAGAAGCTTTCGCTCGCTGGTTGGCCGATTATGGCGCGGCCTGGGAGGGGCGGGACCCGGAAGCGGCCGCCCAGTTGTTCACGCCCGATGCGTTGTACTACTGGACGCCTTTCGAGGCGCCTAAGCGCGGCCGGCAGGGCATCGCCGAAGCCTGGGGTGAGGCGACGTCAGGCCAAACAGAGATCCACTTCCGGTCGGAGATCCTGGCCGTGGCCGGCGGCCGGGCCTGGTGCCGCTGGTGGTGCGACTTCACCCGCCTGGCTACCGGCGTTCAGGTGAAGCTGGATGGCATCTTCCAGTGCGACTTCACGGCCGGGGGCCTATGCAGTGAATTCCGCGAATGGTGGCACGCGGAAGAGACGCCAGCGCCGGGCTAAATTTCCCAGGCCACCGGGTTACGGTGGCTTCAGCTCCCCATTCCCTTAACCCCCTTCAAATAAGGCCTTCAGGTTCTTGAGGCTGGTTTCGGCGTTCTTGTCGTTCATGCGCTCCACCAGGAGGCGATCGGCGATCTTGCCCAAGCCGCCGCCGGGCATTTCGTAGTCAAATTCAATCGTGAGCCGGGTGCCTGCCTCTTCGGTTGCATAGGTCCAGCGATTGGTGCCGGTTATCATGCCATCCATCTGGAAGAGGGACTTCTTGCCGGCCTCGAATTCAACGGTAGTGAGGGTCGTTTCGAATGTTACCCCGGCCGCCTTGTAGGTGAGTTTGGCCTGGCTGCCGATCTGTTCAGGATAGCCCGGCTCGGCCTCGGCCCCAACCACGCCAGCATACCATTCGGGCAGCCGGCCGGTGTCCGAAGTCAGGGCGTCGATCTCCATCGGATCGCCTTCTATGACGATGGATTTCTTGATAGTGGTCATGTTTTCCTCCTTAAGGGTGTTCCGCAGACAGCCTAGCATAGCCGCAAGGCGGTGTCAATTCTGGGAAGTTCTTGTGTGGTGTTACTTCGCCCCACAGGTCAAGCCATAGCTTAGTCGGGCAGCAGGCCCTCGGCGAATTTTCCGTCCTTGTAGAAAAGGTCGCCGTCCACGGTTATCTCACTCTCAGCCATGTCACAGAGCATATCCCAGTGCAGGCCTGATTTATTCTGGCCGTCAACCTCTGGGAAACCGGCGCCTACGGCCAGATGGATGGTGCCGCCCAACTTCTCGTCGAAGAGTATATTCTTGGTAAATTTCTTGATGGCGTAATTTGTGCCGATTCCCAGCTCGCCTAAAATTCGCGAACCGTCGTCGGTATCCAGTAAGGTTGTCAGCAGATCCTGGCCCTTTTGGGCTTTTTCCTTGACCACCTTGCCATCTTCAAACCATAGTTCAATGTCGATGACTTCCTGGCCGCTGAAGATGGCCGGGTAGCCAAAGCG
>CP070688.1:1788754-1793442 GCA_020353135.1 Chloroflexota bacterium | reverse complement strand
GTGCTATCCACGGTTACCGTGCTAACCACGGTTAGCGTGGTCCAAAGGTCGTTCAGTCGGCGGCGGCTTCTTGTTCTTGTGGGGGTTGGGATGGTCGGCCAGTTTGAGAAGCATTCCACAGCGCCCACAGCAGGCCGGGCAATAATATCAGTCCGGCCATGATCCAAACCATGCCCGACAGGCCCAGCTCAGTATTGTCTAAGGCCCATCCGCCGGCGGCCGCGCCGGCCGCGCTCATCAAGGTGAAAATGGCGAATTCGGTGGCGAAAACCCGGCCACGCACCTGGTCAGGCAACAGGTGCAGCAGCAATTGCGTCGAAAAGACCCAACCGATGCCGCCGCCGGCGCCGCGCAGGACGGTACCAACCAGCAGCAAACCAAAACTGTATAGCGGGGCGATCAGAACCAGGCCCAAGGCGGAGATCAGGTAGCTAAGGCCGATGGCCAAACGGAGCGGTCGATCTTGGTCGCCGGTGAAGCGACGGGCGACGATGGGCCCCAACCCCGTGCCAACCCCCATGGCACCGTATATGAGGCCCAAGCCGGTCCCCCCACCCTCGCCATAGACGAATACGCGTTCGGCAACAGCCACCTGCACCACTTGAAAGCCGCCAGCCACAAACAAGGAGAAGGCGCCCTTATGCAGGGCAATGACCAGGGTGTCCTTGTTCCGGGCCAGATAACGTAATCCATCTACATACTGGCGGACGGCGGCCGTGACGCTTCTGTCGCCCGTCAGGGCCGCGTCGTGCCGATAGACGATGCGTGAAATCAAGAGCGCCGACAGCAGGAAGGTCAAGGCGTCGATGGTGAATGCCGGATAGGCGCCCCATTGGCCGGCGACGAGACCGCCAAGGGCAGCGCCAAAGGCCAGCATCACAGACCAGGTGGCCGAACCCAAGGCGTTAGCCGCGCCGAGTTCACGACGACTGACGACGTCGGGTAGGATGGCATTGCGGGCCGGGAAGAAGAAGCCGCTCAGGGCCAATTGTACGGCCGTCAAGACATACAGCAGCCAAACTTGCCCTGGCTCGCGCACCAATAGGAAGCCTAGCACGGTCAGGGCTCGGCCGAGATCGGCCAAGATTAGTAAGTGTTTGCGGTTGTAGCGATCGGCGGCAACGCCGGCAAAGGGCGTGGCCAGAAATTGGGCCAGCATTCTGATGACGAACAGCCCGCCAACGGCCACACCCGACTGGGTAAGGGCGGCTATCAACGAGGCAGAGGCGATCAAATTGAACCAATCGCCCAGCAGACTGACCACCTGACCAGACCATAAATAACGATAGTTACGGTTGCGCCGCAGCAGGGCAATATAGCCCACCGGATCGCTTGTGATCGTGTCCTCTTCCGTCAACCGTTGATGCATGCCCCACAGGATACGCGTTACCACCAATCTCAACAAGCGAAGACGCCAGCTTTGTCCCCCACAAAGCACTTGACACGCGGAACTGGAATCAGTATACTATACTATGCTCAACCCCCCCCAGGGGGGATGGGTTAGCAGAGAAACAAGGCTGGTTAATTATGGACGATTCGACGAAGAAAGCAGTTAGTCGAAGATTGGCTAGCTCGGCCGGGCACATCAAGGGCATCGAGCGCATGGTAGACGAGGACGCCTATTGCATTGACGTGATCCAGCAGATCCAGGCTGTTCAGGCCGCGCTCAACAAGGTTAGCGGGCTGATCCTCGACAGCCATCTACACAGCTGCGTCACCACGGCTATTCGCGGCGACGATCCGTCCGAACGCGAGCGGGTCCTGGAAGAGGTGACCAGCGTCTTCGAAATGTCCTCTAAACTGTAAACGGCCTGATATTGGCTAGCGGCCGAAGGCTGACAGCTGAAGGCCATTCTTTAAGGAGACTTATTCATGCAAAGCAAAACCTTCACCGTACCAAATATCAGTTGTGGCCATTGCGTCCATACCGTCGAGATGGAAGTGGGCGACCTGGCGGGCGTCAAGAACGTCAATGCCGACCAAGATTCTAAACAAGTAGTCGTCGAATGGGGCGAACCGGCCACCTGGGAGCAGATCGAGACTCTGTTGGTGGAAATTAACTACGCGCCGGCCGCCTAACGACTATTGACGCGTAAGAAGTCTGGCTCTTTGTTGATTTCAGGCCGGCCTGTGGCCGGCAAAAAAGGCCAGACTTCTGGATAGCCGACGGCTGACAGCTGATGGCTGTCAGCTGCAAGAATTGCCATGACCGAAGAAAAACAAATGACGCTTCCCGTCCTGGGAATGACCTGCGCCAATTGCGTCGCCTCCGTCGAGCGCAACGCCAAGAAGGCCGGTGGGGTCAACGACGCCGTCGTCAATTTCGCCAGCGAAAAGGTGTTGTTGACTTACGATCCGGTCGTGACGCAGCCCCAAGAAGTGATCGATCGCATTCACCGAGCCGGCTACGAGGTGCCCACCACCACGATTGACTTGCCGATCGTCGGCATGACCTGTGCCAACTGCGCGGCCACCGTCGAAAGGTCGTTGAACAAAGTCGACGGCGTTCTGGAGGCGACGGTCAACTACGCCAATGAGAAGGCCACGGTCACGTACGTGGTCGGCACAACCGGCCGGGCCAGCCTAGTCGCCGCCGTGCGCAAGGCTGGCTACGACGTCGTGGAAGCTGAAGGCGACGACGAGTTAGAAGATGCCGAAGCGGCCGCCCGCGAGGCGGAGATCCGCCACCAGGAAAAGCGACTCATCGTCGGCATCATCTTCACCACCCCCCTACTGCTGCTCAGCATGAGTCGCGATCTGGGCTTGTTGGGCGATTGGTCGCACGCTAATTGGGTGAACTGGCTTTTCTTCGCCCTGGCCACGCCGGTCCAATTCTACGTGGGCTGGGATTATTACGTCGGGGCCTACAAGAGCCTGCGCAATGGCAGCGCTAACATGGACGTACTGGTGGCCATGGGTTCGTCGGCCGCCTATTTCTACAGCGTGGCCGTGCTGATCGCCTTGACCATGGGCTCCACAGCGCTGGGCGAACACGTTTATTTCGAGACGTCGGCCACTATCATCACCCTCATCGTCCTCGGCAAGCTGCTGGAAGCGCGGGCCAAGGGCCGCACGAGCGAAGCCATCAAGAAGTTGATGGGGTTGCGGCCCAAGACGGCCCGCGTACTGCGCGATGGCGTACAGAAGGACATTCCCATCGAAGAGGTGATCGTCGGCGATACGGTCGTCGTCCGGCCGGGCGAGAAGATCCCGGTCGACGGGCGAGTGATCGACGGGCGCTCGGCCGTGGATGAAAGCATGATCACCGGCGAGAGCTTGCCGGTGGACAAGCTGGTCGGCGATGAAGTCATTGGGGCAACCATCAACAAGCAAGGCTTATTGACCATCGAAGCAACCCGAGTCGGCAAAGAAACGGCCCTGGCCCAGATCATCAAGATGGTCGAGCAAGCGCAGGGCAGCCGGGCGCCTATCCAACGCCTGGTGGACCAGGTAGCAGCCCGCTTCGTGCCCGCGGTCCTCGTCATAGCGGCGCTGACCTTTACCGTTTGGATGACGGTCACGGGTGACTTCACCACGGCGCTGATCCGGATGATCGCCGTATTGGTCATCGCCTGCCCCTGCGCCATGGGCCTGGCCACGCCGACCTCGATCATGGTCGGCGTCGGCAAAGGCGCTGAAAACGGCATCTTGTTCAAGAACAGCGCCGCCCTGGAACAAGCCCACAAGATCACGGCCGTCGTCCTGGACAAGACCGGTACGATCACGCGCGGTGAGTTGGCGGTGACCGATATCGTCGCCAGCAGCCAGGCGTCGCTATCCGGCGACGAATTATTGCGGCTGGCGGCGTCGGCTGAACAAGGCTCAGAACATCCTCTCGGCGAGGCCATAGTCCGCCAGGCCGGCGAACTCGGGCTCACTTTGAGCATCCCGGCCGCATTCAAGGCCATGTCTGGTTTCGGCATCGCCGCCGACGTGGACGGCCACAAGGTTTTGCTGGGCAATCACCGGCTCATGCAGCAGGAGCAGGTGGCGTTGAATGGTCTCGAACCGAAGGCAGAGCGACTGCAAAATGAGGCCAAGACGGCCATGTGGCTGTCGGTCGACGGCCAGGCCAGCGCGCTCATCGCCGTCGCCGATACGATCAAGGAAGATTCCAGGGCGGCGGTAGACGAAATGCACCAACTAGGACTGACGGTGGCCATGCTGACCGGCGACAACGCCGCCACGGCCCAGGCCATCGCCGCCGAGGTTGGCGTAGACCGGGTTATGGCCGAGGTATTGCCGGGCGAGAAGGCGGATCACGTCGCCCGCTTACAGGAAGAGGGTTACGTGGTGGCTATGGTCGGGGATGGCATCAACGACGCGCCGGCCCTGGCCCAGGCTGACGTAGGTATCGCCATCGGCACGGGGACCGACGTGGCCATGGAAGCGGCCGACGTGACCCTGATGCGCGGCGACTTGCCGAGCGTGCCCAAGGCCATCAAGCTATCCAAGGCGACCATGCGTAATATCAAGCAGAACCTGGCCTGGGCCTTTGGCTATAACGTGGCCCTGATCCCCATTGCGGCCGGCGTACTGGCGCCGTTTGAGTGGGCGCCGGACTTTTTGCGCCAGTTGAACCCCATCCTGGCGGCCGGGGCGTTGGCCTTTTCCAGCGTCAGCGTGGTGTCCTACTCCTTGCGGCTGCGGCGGGTGAAGTTGTAGCAACCGTCCGCGAGCTGCTAGTC
>CP070688.1:1785564-1788654 GCA_020353135.1 Chloroflexota bacterium | reverse complement strand
TGCTCTTTGGCGATCGCATCTGGGTTGGCATCGTGGTAGCGCCCTACGCGACGGCCACGCCGCCGCCGACGCAGACGCCATCGCCGGGCATCCAGTTCAGCGCCAACCCGACGACTATTCAGGAGGGCGAATGTTCGACACTAAGCTGGGCCACTGAAAATGTCCAGGCCGTCTATCTTTACCCGCAGGGTGAAGACTGGCGCAACTATGGCGTGCCCGGCGTCGGTCAGCGAACCGTCTGTCCTGATCAGACGACGACCTATGAATTGCGCGTTGTCAAGACCGACGGCTCGGTCGAAATCAGGACCGTCACCGTCTTCGTCAACCCGGCGCCCGGCAACCCGCCGCAGATTACTCGCTTCACCGTCGAACCGGCCCAGATCAATGCCGGCGACTGCGTGGTCATAACCTGGCAGGTTGAGAACAGCACCAGCAGGACGATCTGGCGCGACAGCACGGCCCTGTGGCCCAACGCCCCGAGCAGCGGCAACATTCAAGATTGCCCGCCCGCCGCCGGTGGTTACACTTACCAGTTGGAAGCTTCCAACTCTGACGGAACCAGCCGCGCGCAGCAATTTGTAAACGTGGTCGAACCGGCCACGCCTATCCCGACGGCCACGCCGACGATTCCGCCTTCGACGGCCACCCCGGTGCCATCGACGCCGACTCCGATTCCCGATCCCGTTATCTACTCCTTCACCGCCAGCCCATCGCAGGTAGCCGTGGGCGATCAGATCCAGGTTACGTGGAGTGTCGGCGGCGGCGCGGAAACGGTCAACATCTACAAAAACGGGGTGCTGATATTGGAGAATGCCGGCTTCCGCGACTCGGCCGTCGACCAGGCCACCGAGGTCGGTACCATCACCTATAGCATTGAGGCCCTTAACTCAGTCGGCGGTAGAGCCACTGACGAGGCCTCGGTTTCGGTCGTCGAGGCCACGCCCGACAACCCCTTGCTCAACACTTCCTGGGCGTTGGTCTCCTACTTCGATGGTTCCGGGCAGACGCCGGTGCTGCAGGGAACTACGGTGACCGCCAGTTTCGGCGCCAACAACCAGATGGCCGGATCAGGCGGCTGCAATAGCTACAGCGCCACCTACACGGTCAGTGGTAGCCAGATCACCATCGGCAACGTGCTGAGCCTCCAGGTATCCTGTGGCGCCGAGGTCGACCAGCAAGAGGCTGCTTACTTCGCCTTGCTGCCGACCGCCGCCACCTACGCCATCTCGGGCTCCCAGCTGACCATCAGCGACGGCGCTGGCAACGTGATCCTGACCTACACCGCGCTCGTGGCGACGCCCTTATGATATCAGGGTGGTACTGGCCGCCCTGTCAGGACTAAATAAGCGTCCGCGTGCTCGTATCAAACGCCGATACGGGCGCGCGGGCGTTTGCTATTGTGGATAAATCGCAATAAAGTTCCATCGAAATCGTCGTCATTTCACTGCGATATCGCAGTCGTTTCACTACAATTGACAACCTTCAGGATATAGTCACGATGCATATTAACGTGTGGAGGGAGAAACTATGAGCCGCTTGAAGAGTCGCCGCTTCCGTTTATCGATCGTCCTAACGCTTCTTCTTCTAACCCTGGCCGCCGTCACCGGCTCCGTCCAGGCTCAGGACCTGGTTGCCGGCGAAACGATCCCCGAGGGTACCACCTTCAATAATGACGCCTTCTTGAGCGGCGACAATGTCGTCGTCGACGGCACGGTGGACGGCGATGTATTGGCCGTTGGCCGTCGCGTCACCATCAATGGCGAAGTAACCGGCAGCCTGGTCGCCGCGGCCGAAGTGGTCAACGTCAATGGCGACGTCGGCGGCAGTGTCTATGCCGCTGCGGCCACTCTGGAGGCCAATGAAGCGGCCGCCGTCGATCGCAGCCTGTACTTCCTAGGCGCCCAACTGAATACCGATCGCGCTTCCCAGGTCGAGCGTGACCTGGTGGCCGCAGCGCTAGGCGCCCAGTTAGCCGGAGATGTCGGCCGAAACGTGAAAGCCGTCGTCGGTCCGCTGGCGCTCGTCGAAAGGATCCTTGACCTGTTGAATATTGAAACCGGCTTCCAGATCCTGCCCTCCAGCGCATTGGCCCCCGAGAATCAGGCGCAGGCCGTCGCATCTTGGCCAGCGGGTGACCAGAGATGGTCGGTGCTGGCCTCCCCGGCCCGCGCCCAGGATGGTCCCTCCAACCAGGCCGAGACTACGGGCGAATGGTTTCTTGTCCGCTTGCGCCAGATGGTCCAGTTCCTCATCGTCGGCGGCCTGGTTTCCTGGCTCTTTCCGGTCAATTTCAGCCGCTGGTCCAATAGCCTGCGCCGCCGGCCGATCGCTTCCGGTCTGTATGGTTTCGTCGGCTTCGTGACCGGCTTCGCCGGGGTGTTTTTGTTAGCCCTGCTCGTGCTGCTGATCGGAATCGGGCTGGCCATCCTCACTTTGCGCGGCCTGGCCATTGCCACCTGGGGGCTCGGCTTTTCGACGACCGCCCTGCTCTTCTCCATCTTCATGGTCTTCCTGCTGTTCATCAGCAAAGTCGTCGTCTCCTATGTGACCGGCCTACTCATCCTCGAACGGCTGGTGCCGCGCGCCGCTGCCCACAGGTTTTGGCCCATGCTTTTGGGACTCATCATCTACGTCCTGCTTCGGGCCATTCCCTATCTGGGTTTAGGCATCGGCTTCCTGGTTACCATCTTCGGCCTGGGGGCGGCTATGCTGGCTCTTGGCAGCCGTGACAAACTGGCCTGGCGTTTGGCCGAAGAAGAGGAGTAGTCCCCGTCAGGTCGCATGACGTACTGGAAAAAACCGGCGATGTTGGGCCGCCAATGGGTTATACGGGTGCGGCGCCTGCCGCCGTTCGCTCTTGCCGCCCTGTTTGTCCTGCTAGCCCTTCTGCTCGCCGGCCTTCTGTTCATTGTTCGCCAGCCGGTCATTAACTACACCGACCCCGATGGACCCAAGTTCGAAGGCAGTTTCGCCTCTGAACAGGCGCCCTTTGACGGCGATCTGAAAGTGGTGACCTTGAATATCGCCTTCGCCGAACAAATCGAGCAGGCTATAGCCGATCTGAGGGATTCCGAGGATCTGCAAGATGCG
>CP070688.1:1780925-1785464 GCA_020353135.1 Chloroflexota bacterium | reverse complement strand
CCTGTGGGGCCACGATCTCTTGGGCCTTTGAGTGTTTTGAGCAAGGTGTGTTGACGGCCGAAGATACCGGCGGACTCGTCTTGAGCTACGGCGATGCAGGGGCGATGGTTGCCTTGCTGGAGAAGATCCTGAACCGCGATGGTATTGGAGATGTCCTGGCCGAAGGTTCGGCTAAAGCGGCCGATCACTTGGGCAAAGGGCACGAGTACCTGCTAACTGTCAAGGGCCAGGAACTGCCGGCCCACATGCCGCACGTCAAAAGAAGCCTGGTCGTCGTCTATGCCACTAACCCCTTTGGCGCTGACCATCAATCGTCTGAACACGATCCCCTCTACCATCCCAAGCCGTACGAAGGATCGCCCGAGGCGCCCGGCTACAAGGTATTCCTCAACCAGATTGGTCTCGACCGGCCGCAGCCAACCAAGGTCCTTAACGAGGAGAAGATCGAGTACGCTCTGAAGACCCAGTACAACTACAGCGCCATGGACACATTGGGCCTGTGCCAGTTTGTTTACGGGCCAGCCTGGCAGCTGTATGGCCCCCAAGATCAGGCCGACTTGCTGGCGGCTGCCACCGGTTGGCCGGTAACCGTGGCGGACGTTCAGCTTCTCGGCCAGCGGCGCTTGAACCTGATGCGGGCCCTCAACGCCCGCGAGGGCCTGGCGCGAGACAAGGATACCTTGCCTAAGAAGCTCTTCACCAAGCCGTTGAGCGGCGGCCGCAGCGACGGAATCGTTCTGGATCAGGTGGAATTGGACGCAGGGTTGGAGATGTACTATCGGCAGGCCGGCTGGAGCAAAGAGACCGGCGTACCCACTCGCCAGACGCTAGAAGACCTCGGTTTAAGCTGGGCAGCCGACGATTTGGGTCTTTAGCGATCCAGACCGATTAGAATCCTTAAAATATTGGCTGCCGGCCGGAATTGATCATTCGGCGGCGTTGCTACTGTGCTATACTAGGCGGGATATTACAACAATATTCATGCCAGCCGAAAGCGGACTGATAGAGCTCCTTCATGGCCCACGATCATAAGCCCTTCGTTCATCTGCACGTGCACAGTGAATTCTCCCTGCTCGACGGTCTGAGCCGAATAGACGACCTGGCCCGACGGGCCAAAGCGTTGAACATGCCGGCCCTGGCCTTAACGGACCACGGCACCATGTACGGAACGATTGATTTCTATCGCGCCTGCAAGCGTGAAGGAGTCAAACCGATTATTGGCGTTGAGGGTTACCTGGCCACCCGCACGATGAGGGATAGGGACTCGGAGCTCGACCGGCGTCGCTATCATCTGTTGCTATTGGCCCAGAATCAGATCGGTTACCAGAATCTACTGAAGATAGTCAGCGCAGCCCAACTGGAGGGCTACTATTATCGTCCCCGGACCGATCATGACTTCCTGGCAAGCCATAGTGAGGGCCTTGTTGCCACAACCGGATGTTTGGCGGGCGAGATACCCTCAGCCATTAAGATTGGTAATGTCGACAAAGCGCACGAACTGATGGGCCAGTATCTGGACATCTTCGGCCGCGACAGATTCTTCGTCGAATTGCTGGAGCATAGCATCCCAGAATTGACCGAGGTCAACAAGACCCTGGTCGAGATGGCCGGCCGCTACGATCTGCGTTTCTTAGCCACCAACGACGTCCACTATACGACGGCCGAGGAGGCGGTCCCGCACGACGTTCTGCTTTGCATCCAGACCAGCAAGACCCTGGCCACCCAAGATCGGATGCGCATGTCCGATCAGGGCTACTATCTGAAGAGCCGCGACGAGATGGCCCGGCTATTCGGCGACATTCCAGGCGCGCTGGACAACAGCCTGCTGATCGCCGAGATGTGCGATGTCGATCCGGAGCCTGAAGGTTACCATCTGCCGAACTTCGACGTGCCCGTAGGTCACACGACCCATTCTTACCTGCGCGAGCGGTGCGAAGAAGGCTTGGTCTGGCGATACGGCGATGAGCGAGCGGCGAATGACAATACGGTGAGCCGAAGACTCGATCACGAGTTGGATATCATCCATCGCATGGGTTTTGACGCTTATTTCCTTATCGTTTGGGACCTGTGCCAATTCGCCCGCGATAAAGACATCTGGTGGAATGTACGCGGATCGGGCGCAGGATCGGTGGTCGCATACACGCTGGGCATCACCGGCATCGATCCATTGGCCAACGGCTTGATCTTCGAGCGATTCCTCAATCCTGGCCGGGTGTCGATGCCCGATATCGACCTGGACTACCCGGATGACC
The DNA here is from genome assembly GCA_020353135.1 of Chloroflexota bacterium. The sequence continues at coordinate 1,783,212 of CP070688.1, read as the reverse complement.
GGCGCCACGAGATGATCGAGTACACCATCCGCAAGTATGGTTCGGATAAAGTGGCCCAGATCATTACCTTCGGTACATTGGGCGCGCGGGCGGCGATACGAGATGTCGGCCGGGCGCTGGACATCGCCTTACCGGAAGTTGACGTTTTGGCCAAGCAGGTACGGGCCGTGCCGGGTAAACCGGCCAGTATCGAGGATACGCTCAATCAAGATCACGAGTTTTACTCCGCCGAATTGGCCCGGCGGTACAGGGAAGAAGATTGGGTGCGCGAGTTAGTCGACACCGCCCAGAGCCTGGAAGGCGTATCTCGTCACGCTTCGACCCACGCCGCCGGGGTGATCATTTCCGATAAGCCGCTGGTAGAGTATGCGCCGTTGCACCGACCGACTAGCGGGGGCGAAGGTGACGGCATCGGGGTGCTGACCCAGTGGCCGATGGAGATCGTAGAGTCGATCGGCTTGTTGAAGGTCGACTTTTTGGGGCTCAGCACGCTGACGATCTTGCGCCGGGCGGCCGAACTCATCGAGGAACGGCATGGCGTGCGTTATACGATGGAGAACATTCCCTATGACGTAGGGCACGCCGGGCCAGATCCAGCCAAGGAGCCGGAAGCATTGTTTGACATGCTCGGCCGGGGCGAGGTAGCCGGCGTATTCCAGGTCGAAGGGGCGGGCATGCGCCGCTTGATGATGAATATGCGGCCGCGGCGGTTTGATCACATTGTGGCCGCCATTTCGCTTTACAGGCCGGGGCCGATGGATAATATTCCCGAATACGTCGGCCGGATGCACGGCAAGAGAGAAGTCAATTATCACCATCCTGACCTCAAGCCAATCCTGGAGGAGACTTACGGCATCTTGGTTTACCAGGAGCAGATTATCCGCATCGCGGCTGACATGGCTGGCTATGCTCCGGGCGATGCCGACATGATACGCAAGGCCGTGGCCAAGAAGAAACGAGCCCTGATGGATAAGCATAAGGTTCAGTTCATCGACGGTTCGGAGGGTCGCGGCTATCCCAGGGAGACGGCCGAGGCCATCTGGGGCGACATCGAATTCTTCGCCCGATATGGCTTCAACAAGGCTCACGCCGCCGACTATGCGGTTATCACCTGTCAAACGGCCTTCCTAAAAGCCCATTATCCGGTGGAATTCATGGCCGCCACGCTAAGTGTTGAGCGTAACAACACCGACAAGGTTGCCCAATACCTGGCCGAGACGCGGCGGATTGGCATAGCTGTCACTCCTCCCGACATCAACAAGTCGGCCCTGGATTTCACAATCGAGTCCGAGGACGATCGACCGATCATCCGTTATGGACTCGGGGCGATTAAGAACGCCGGCACGGCGGCCATCGAGCTGATTCTGGAAGAGCGCGCGCAGAATGGCCAATTTGAGGGGCTGGCCGAGTTTTGCGAACGGGTGGACCTGCGTCGCGTGGGTAAGCGAGCCTTGGAATCCATGATCAAGGTTGGCGTTTGTGACGCCTGGGGTAGCCGGCCCCAGCTGCTGGAAGCGCTAGATCGGATGATGAGTTACAGCGGCACGACCTTTGACGCAGCGGCCGCCGGGCAGATGAGTCTTTTTGGCAGCGCCCTTTCAGGCGAGGCGGGCCTGGCCGTAGAACTGCTGAACCCGGAAAGCTCGCTGCCGCAAGTCGACCAGCGTGAGGTGTTGAATTGGGAGAAGGAACTAGTCGGCGTCTACATATCCGAGCATCCGCTGAGCCAGTACCTGGAATTGGCCGCGGAGCTGGGCAGCGCCACGACAAGCGAGCTGGAGGAGATGGCTAACGGCCGGGCTGTGTCGATCCTGGGCCTATTGACTTACCTGCGCACTCATGTGACCAAGAAGGGCGACTCGATGGCTTTTGGTAGCCTGGAGGACCTGCAGGGCACAGTGGAGTTGATCTTCTTCCCCTCGATATGGAAGCGAGTCCGATCACTGGTTGAGGTCGATCGCGTGTACCTGATAACGGGCAAGGTTCGAACGGAAAACGGCGACCGGGCCCAGGTCATCGTAGAGCGCATCCAAAATGACCTAACGGTGGCCAGGCCAGCCGACGTCGCTATCGAGACTAGCCGCGCTGCTGAACATGGCCTCCACGGTCTGGAGTCCCACGAATCAGGACTGCCTCCGCCTCCTTCCCCGGTCCGCAAGCCTACCAGGTCGGCAACCGGCGTTGATGGCGGTGAGCAGGTTCAGGACAGGATGTCTCGACCGGCGAAAGAGAGCGGTATGGCCAAGGACGAGCGACCGGCCGGAACCTCTCGTCCAAGTACCGATGT
>CP070688.1:1773506-1780825 GCA_020353135.1 Chloroflexota bacterium | reverse complement strand
GTATAAGGTCGGCGTGGCCATCGTCGACATCACCGCCGGGCTCTTCGCCAGCAGCGCCATCCTGGCCGCCCTGCACGAGCGCTCGGGCAGCGGCCGCGGCCAATACATCGACGTCGCCTTGCTGGATACCCAGGTCGCCTGGCTGGCCAACGTGGCCCACAACTACTTCGCCACCGGCCGGCCGCCCGGTCGCTATGGCAACGCCCATGCCAATATCGTCCCTTACGAGGTCTTCCCGACCAGCGACGGTCACCTGGCCCTGGCCATCGGCACGGATGGCCAATACCGTCGCTTCTGCGAAATCGTCGGCCGGCCCGATTTGTGGGACGACGACCGCTTCCAAAGCAACGCCGGCCGGGTCGAGAACCGCGACGAGTTAGTCCCCCTGCTCCAGGACGTCTGCCGCCAGCGGCCGACCGAGGCCTGGATCGAGGTGCTGGTCGCAGCTGGAATCCCCGCCGGGCCGATAAACGACATTCCGGCCGTCCTGGCCGATCCGCACGTACAGGCCCGGCAGATGGTCCACGAAGTGGATCACGCCACGGCCGGCCGGATCCAGATGTTGGGGCCGGTGGCCAGGTTGTCGCGCACGCCGGCCGCCATCCGCCAGGCGCCCCCGGCGCTGGGAGCGGACACAGAGCAGATCCTGGCCGAGCGGTTAGGTTATGCGCCGGAGACCATCGAAGTACTGAAACGTGAAGGAATCATCTAGAAGGAGGCCTAGTTGAACCCACGAATCATTGACGTGACCCGGGGCGCCGATTTGATCATCACCAAGTTATTGGCCGTCAAGCCGGGCGAACAGGTAGCCCTGGTTTGCGACCCGCACAGTGAGATGAGCATGGTTTATGCCCTGGCCGGGGCCGCCCAAAACGCCGGCGCTGAATACACCATCATGATGATGCCCACGCGGGATACGGACCGAAAAAACGATCTGACGCCGGTGATCGAGCGTGGGCTAGAAGCGGCCGACTGCCTTGTTGGGCTCACCGCATCCTGTGGCGCCCCCACCTACTCGGCGGCCGTCAAACGACTCTACAATCAGAAGAAGCTGCGCACCATCTCCATGGTCATGCGTAGCCTGGATAATTTCACTCAGGGCGGCGCGCTGGCCGATTACGAGGCCCTCTTCGAAGAGGGGCAACGGCTGGCAGCCATCTGGCGCGAGGCGAAGAACATACACCTGACCACGCCGGCCGGCACCGATCTCAGGGCGCCAATCGCCGGGGAAACCGTCTTCGTGGAATGTGGTTTCGCCACCGAACCAGGCGAAGAGGCGGCCTTTTCCGACGGCGAGGTATCGCAGATGCCTCGCCAGGACAGCGCCCAGGGCGTGATCGTCGTGGACGGTCCCATCGCCCACCTCGGCCTTCCCGGCGGACCGATTCGCGTGCACGTGACAGACGGGCGCGTCACGGCCGTCGACGGGATCTCCGGGCAAGCCGACGAACTGCGCCAGATCGTCAGCTCTGTCGACAACGCCGACAACATCGCCGAAATCGGCATCGGCCTCAACTCGGCCTGCCGGCAAAACGGCGATTTCGAAGAAGAGAAGAAAGGACGTGGCAACGTGCATGTGGCCATCGGCGACAATGTTTTTTATGGCGGCGATGTGCACAGCCCGGTCCACATGGACATGGTCCTTTACCGGCCGACGGTGCGCCTGGACGATCAAGTGATCGTCGAAGATGGCGTCGTGCGCTTCTAGCGCCGCTCGGCCGCCCATGAAAGGAGGTGATGCCAGCAAGCAATGATACGCAGGTGGAAAGCCTGGACAGCGACATGAGTTTAGCCCACGGTTCTTTACATTTCTCCGTCGCTCGCACCGTGATTGTCGCTAATACAGTCAGTACCCAGAGATACGGTTCTTCTTGTTTACTAGATCTTCCAGGAGGAGAATATGCTTAAGTACAAACCTATCGTAATGTTGTTGCTAATCGCGCTGGTCTTGGTAGCCTGCCAGGCCGAACCCGAACAAGTCGAAGTCGTCGTCACCCGGGTCGTCGAGCAGTTGCAGGAGGTTGAGGTTCCGGTCGAGGTCACCCGCGTCGTCGAAGAGACGATTACCGAAGAGGTCGAGGTGACCCGCGTGGTGGAAGTTGAGGCTGCCGCACCGGTGGCCGGCCGCTGCGCCCCGACCGATGCGGCTGAGGTCGAAGAAATACTCATTGGCGCGTCGGCCCCCCTGTCTAAGCCCGGATCGGTTACCGGTGGAATGGTGATGCAGGCCGCATTCAACATCGCCGTGGACGATATCAACGAAGCCGGCGGAATTTTGGGCAAGCCGGTCAACGTGATCTTATATGACACGGAAGGATTGCCAGAGCGCGGCACGGCTGTAGCCGAGCGCTTGATCACCCAGGATTGCGTGACGGCCATCGTCGGCGAGTATCACAGCGCCGTGGGCCTTACCATGAAGGAAGTCTCCAATAAGTACCACGTGCCGACCATCTTCGCCGAAACGTACAACAACGACATTACCGGCGTGCAATATCCGGAGGTCTTCCGCATCGCGCCAACATCGGCATTCACCGCCCAGATGGACGCCAAGTGGCTGCAAGAAGTGGGCGATTATAATGGCGACGGCGAACAATTCATCGTCATCGTAGCCGAAAACACCGGCTACGGCACCGGCCAAGTTGACAACGCCCTGACCTGGTTCCCCGAATTTGGTCTGGGCGAACCAGAAGTGTTCCTGACAGAGCAGACCACCCAAGACTTCTCATCGGTGGCCCAACGTCTTCAGGCGTTGGAGAGCATTCCCGATGCCATCCTGATCAAGGTGACCGGCGAGCAATCGTACAATCTGCAGCAGCAACTGTACGAGGGCGGCATTAGCCCAGCCGACACCATCGTGGTCGCCAATCAGGTCGCTCTGAATGACGAGGAATACTGGGAGAACGTGCCCGATGGCGCCTATGCCGTGGTGCCGAGAATCGGCCCCTGGGCATCGTCGGCCACCGAGAAGGGTCTCGAATTTGCCGAGAAGTACCGCGCGGTCATGGGCCGTTTCCCCGAAGCCTACGCCTTCGAAGCCTACGACTCGCTATCCATCATGGCCGACGCCATGAACCGGGCCGGTTCCCTCGACCCAGATGCCATCATCGCCGCCATCGAAGATACCGATCTGGACGGCGCGGCCGGCCGCTACTACTTCCCGTACGGCATCGATAGTCCGCCGCAGGACGCTGGCGAACCCGAATGGATGTGGCACCAGTGGCCAGAAGTGCCGCTGCTCTTCTTGCAGTACACGGAGGCCGGCCAGAGTTCCGACGATATCGAGGTGATTTGGCCAGATACCTATCGTACGACGGAAGGTGCAGTCGTTCGCCCATGAGGATGATCTGATCCAACCCGTCAAAACTATTCGCCCCTTGGAGGTCAGCGCGGTCGGCGCCAACCAGCCCATACTCGCCTGAACCTCCATGGGGCGCTGCTGCGTCTCATAAGTGCGTTGCACCTGGGAGGTGCGACGCACTTTCGCAGCGCATCACCATGGATGAAAACAACAAGCGCAGGAAGTCAAACAAATCTTAATCCATGAAATCCGTGTAAATCTGCGTCCCATTTCTTAAGGAGTGACGCATGGACAGTCTTATTTTTGAAGCCTGCCTCGACAATGCGCATTACCTGTTGGGGCTAGTCATCAACGGCCTGATCATCGGGGCGATCTACGCCTTGATGGCCATCGGGCTGACCCTCATCTTTTCCGTTCTGGGCATCGTCAGCTTCGCCCACGGCGAATTCTATATGATCGGCGGGTTCGTCGCTTATTTCTTGTTGGAGTACTTCACCGCCATGCACTGGGTCCCGGCCATCTTGATCGCCGGCCTGGCGACCTTCATCCTGGGCGCCGTGTTCGAGCAGGGTTTCTTGAAGCCGATGTTCAGCGGCCGGGTCGAACGGCCGGGCGAGTATGCCATCCTGGTCACCTTTGGCCTGGCGTTCTTTTTGCAATACCTGACCCTGGCCATCGTCGGGCCCTTCCCGGTCAAGGCCGACCGCTATGTGAACGTCGACATTCCCAGATTGCTGGGACGAATCACCATCCCCTCGACGCGCGTGGTCGCCGCTACTGTAGCAATCCTGTCCATAGCCGGCCTGGCCTATTTCTTGCAGCGCACCTGGACCGGCCGGGCCTTGCGCGCGGTGAGCCAGGATAAGGACGCAGCCGCTGTGACCGGCATCAATCCCCAGCGCATGAACCGCATGGCTTTTGGTATCGGCTGCATGCTGGCCGGAATAGCCGGCGCCACGCTGGTCCAGGTTTTCTCCTGGGTCTTTGACGTCGGCGTCGTCGCCTCGGCCAAATCCTTCGTCATCATCGTCCTGGGTGGCATGGGCTCCGTGCCCGGCGCATTGTTTGGTGGACTCATCATCGGCGTGGTCGAAGCCCTGGGCACCGGCTGCTTTCCCGATCCCAATCGCAGCCTCGCCTATCGCGACGCCTTCGGCCTCATCATCTTCGCCCTTATCCTGTTATTCCGGCCCCAGGGCTTCTTCGGCAGGAAACTATGATCGAGCAAAAATCACTCAAAGACAGATTGTTAACGGTGCCGGTTGGTCTGGGGGCGGCGCTGCTGCTGGCGGCCATTGCCGCGCCGCTGGTCATGAGCCGCTTTAATGTGCCACCGTACCAGATCCATATCCTCATCGTCGGCTTTTATTTTGCCACCTTGGCTTCAAGCTGGGCCCTGTTGGCCGGTTATGCGGGTCAATTCTCCTTCGCCCACATGGCCTTTATGGCCATCGGCGCCTACACGGCCGGCATCCTGGGTCAACGACTCGGGACCAGCGTGCTGGCCGGCATCATCATCGGCGTCTTGATCGCCGGGCTCTGGGGTTTTCTGATTGGCGTGCTCTGCCTGCGCTTGCGCCGGACCTACCTGGCCCTCTTCACCATCGCCTTTTCCGAGATCACCCGCCTCATCTTCAACGCCGAGCGGCAGGTGACCGGCGGTCCGGACGGCATGTCCTTCGCGCCGCTGGTGCCCAGCACCACGTCCAACATCCCGCCTTACTACATTCACCTGGCCTTGCTGATAGGCTCACTGGCCGTGATGTACGCCCTGGCCAATTCTCGCTTCGGTCTATTCTGGCGTTCCATTCGCGAAGATGAGGAGGCGGCCGCGGCCATGGGCGTCCATGTCGTGCGCTATAAAGTCATGGTTTTTGTCATCACGGCCATGATCGCCGGGCTGGCCGGGGCCGTTCACTGGCACTATGTCAGCATCCTCACCCCCAACGACATGCTCATCCGCCAGATGAGCATCGTCATCACCATGGCCGTCATCGGCGGCATCGAAAGCCTGTTCGCGGCCGCCATCGGGGCCATCGCCATCGAATATGGCCTGGAACTTATGCGGCCATTAGGTAATTGGCGCCTGGTCGCCTTCGGATTACTGTTAATGATCACCCTGCGTTTCTTCCAAAACGGCCTGCTATACCCTCTGCTCCAGCGCCTTTACCGGCGCGGCGTCGCCGCCCAAACCGTGGCCAAACGCCAGGCCGCCGCCGAAGAACCGTAGCCAGGCACAGACAAGTGCCTCGCACCTGAGAGGTGCAAGGCACATAAATGAAAACAGCTCGCAGCTAGTAGCTATCCAGGAGACAATCCTTGATCTTAGAGTTAAAGGACATCAATAAACATTTCGGCGGCTTCCAAGTCCTGAAAGACGTCAGCATGACCGTCGAGGAGCCCCAACTTATCGGCTTGATCGGCCCAAACGGCGCCGGCAAGACTACCCTGACCAACATCATGGACGGCATGTACAGGCCCAACAGCGGTGAAGTCTGGCTCAAGGGAGAACGGATCGACGGCAAGAAACCGTACGAGATAGCTCGCCGGGGTTTCGGCCGCACTTTCCAGGTCACCCGCGCCTTTCGGCGCATGACCGTCATGGAGAACATGCTGGTGCCGGCCATGGCCTTGCACACCCGCGCCCGGCGGCGGCAGGCCGAGCAAAAAGCCTACGAAATCCTCGAATTTCTGACCATCGAACACCTGGCCAACGAATACGGCCGCGGCCTTTCCGGCGGTCAACAAAAGCTGCTCGAGTTGGGCCGTTTGCTGATGCTCGATCCTGACATCATCATCCTCGACGAGCCATTTGCCGGCGTTCACCCGAAACTACAGGAAACGATCTACCACTATATAAAAAAGGCCCGTTCCGAGGGCAAAGCCATCATTTTGATCAGCCACGACATGGAATCGATTTTCACCTTGAGCGAACGCCTGGTGGTGCTCAATTTCGGGGAAGTGATCGCCGACGGCCACCCCGACGACGTCAAGCAAGATCCGGCCGTCATCACCGCCTATCTCGGCCGGGAAGACGAGGAGGAAGCCTATGCTGGAAGTGAATGATCTCTATGTAGGCTATTACAGAGACCTCAACATCCTTCAAGGGCTTCAGATAACGGCCGAAAGCGGCAAGATCACTACCGTTCTTGGCGCCAATGGCGTCGGCAAGTCCACCTTGCTCAAAGCGATCTATGGCTTCTTGCAGCCGAACCAGGGCCAGGTCATCCTGGACGGCGAAGACGTCACCGGCGTGCCCACCCACGAACTCATCGACCTGGGCCTGTCCTATATCCCCCAACATACCGGCATCTTTCGCTGGATGTCCGTGGAAGAGAACCTGATGATGGGCGGCTGGACCTTCCGCAAAGATAAGAACCGCCTGAAGCGCGAGATCGAAAAGAGCTATGAACGTTTCCCGATCCTGAAGGAGAAACGCAAACAAGAAGCCGGGGAGCTATCCGGTGGCCAGCAGCGCATGGTCGAGGTGGCCCGTACGCTAATGACCAATCCCAAGGTGATCCTGGTCGACGAGCCTACGGCCGGCCTGGCTAAGTTGCTGTCGAAAGAGGTTTACCAGATGCTGATCAGCCTGCGCGACGACTACGGCAAGACGATCGTCCTGGTCGACCAGGAGATTCGCGAGGCACTGAAGATCGCCGACTTCGTTTACGTGCTCGAGCTGGGCCGCAACAAATTCCAAGGTCCGGTCGAAGAGTTCACCGACCTGGAAAAAGCCTTCTGGGTCTGAGCGGCTTGGACGCTGGCAAACGGACATTAAGGGGATTGAAAGCCGAGTTAACGTCAGGGGAGTCCAGGCGGCCGGCAGGGACAATCGGGTTTGAAGATCGCCAAATTGGGGTACTCTTGACGAGGCCAACTGATCCATTAGCAGGAGAAAACAAACATGCCCGCAACCGGCGAAATCGTCTACGTGGAACACGAAAGCAACGTCTTAAAGAACAACCGCCTGGGCGATCCCCATGTTCGTCGCTTTCCGGTTTATACACCTCCCGGCTAC
>CP070688.1:1769568-1773406 GCA_020353135.1 Chloroflexota bacterium | reverse complement strand
CGCCAAGGGCCGGCTTTCGGCCGCCGCCAAGGGCGCTCCCTGGTCATCGAGTATTGTCAACACGCCGTCTGGGGTTATGATCGCCTGGCCACCGGCTTCGTCCAGAATCGCCGGCGGCGAAAACCCGTAGGCCGGCGACGGAGGCGTCAGAAGGGCCGGTTGGCGGCCGGTCACCTGCAGAAGCGGCGGCATATCGGCCAAATTATCGGGCTCGATGGCCGTCTCGGCGACTTGCCCGTCCTCGACAGTGAAGGCTTGAACGCGGCCGTCGTCCAAGACCACGACCCAAATGGAGGCTGCGCCGGTCATTACCTGGCCTGATAGTTCAAGAATCGGCGCGCCGACGACCCAGGCCGGCCGTCCCGCCAGGGCAACGTCGATCACGGTGGCCTCAGGCAGGGCGCCCCGGCCGGGAACCAGCCGATTGCCATCGGGCTGCTGGTGTGTGTACCCATAACTGACGGCTTCTATACCGGCCGCAGTCGACACGGTCACCTGTTCGGGAGAGGCGCCTGGCTGCGGCGATGGCTGGCCCTCTTCTTTACCATAATCGGCTGGGGCGATGGTTGCCGCCGGTTGCTGTTCACCGGGTTCGGCGACGATCGGTTCTTGCTCGGCATTGGTCTGCTGGCAGCCGGACAGAGCCAATAATGCGATGCCGATGCTTGCCAAAGTTATCTTCTTGATCATGACTCAAATAGTGCTCGACTTCACGGAATACGCCGACGTCAGCGCCATTATTGTCGCAGATAATGAGTGGCGTCCAAACCCATCGTTCATCGGCTTCAAAATGTGATTGCATCAACCAAACGAGCAAGATCATCTGGGAGCAGCTCGGCCTTGGCCCAGGCTCGTCCATTAAGGATCCATAATCGCCATCTAATCGGCGTTGCCCTCAAACTAGAGTGGCGGTATGCTGTATTGTACGTCTGGCGGTTCGAACCATCTCATGTGAACGAATCGGCAACGCCCTTGCGACCCCGAAGAATCCTTCGCCGGAGAAAAAGAATGTACGATGATGACCAGTTCCACCCGCCAGAGTCTGACGAGGAAAACAATACGTCAGGCCGCCGACGAGGCTTCTCGAAATGGATCTGGTTTGTATTGGGACTGTTTGCCATCGTCATTGTCGCCGTCGTGTTTGCGGCCACGGCGGCCTTTCTGAGCCGCGACGCTGGACGGCAAGTAGCAAGTGAGGCAAGCGGCGTTCCAGCTGGCGCTTCCGAAGAAACACTGGAGGAGGTGGCCGGGCCGTTGACCGATGAACCGCTTCGGGTGGACCCGGCCGAAGCAGGCGGCCCCGTAACTCAGACGCCTTCCGAGGAGAGCTCTTCAGAGCCTGAGCAACCGCCAGCTACGCCTACGGCCGAACCCCCGGTCGAGCCGACGGCAGAACCCACAGCCGCACCGACCGCTACGGAGCCAGTCACACCCGAAGCCTCGCCCGAACCAATCAGCGGCCGTATCGCGGTCGTCGATAACAGGGCCAGGCTGTGGACTTTCGCCTCCGACGGCAGTGATCGGCGGCTGCTATCTGGTCCAGGACGTTTCTATCAATTCCCCAGCTGGTCTCCGGCCGGCAACGAGATCGCCGTGATCGGCAATGACTCTGAAGCCGGAGGCGTCTATGTCGTGGCCGACGAAGACGACGGCGAGATTCGCCAGCTTTACGCAGACAGCACATTTCAACCAATTTACCTCTATTGGTCGCCCGAAGGCCAGAATGTCAGCTTCATCGCCAACCATCCGGGCGGCCTGGCCTTGCATATGGCCCCTGGCGATGGTGGCCTAGCGCCCCAACTGGTGGCCACCAGTCCAGGCACCTTCTTTTGGGACTGGATGCCCGACGGAAGCCAGGTGCTGGTGCACACGGGTTTCACGGCCCGCAGCAGCGACAACTCGCGATTGGCCTTCGTGCCCTTGAACGACGACGGCGAGCCGGAGGAGATCATGCAGCGGGGCTTTTTCCAGGCGCCGGCCGTGGCCGCCGACGGCCGCTATTTCAGCTACGGTAATGAAGATGCCAGCGGCAATCGCTGGTTGAGTATCCACGACAGAGATAGTGACCAGCAAGTTGAAGTTGTTTCTCATCAAGGCGTTCTGGCCATGGGTTTCAGCCCAACCAGGCCCCAATTGGCCTTCACCAGCCCAGGTCGTCCGGCCCAATCCTTTTTCGGCGCGTTGCGATTGATTGATTTGGAGAGCCGCGAGACTCGTATGCTTGAGCCAGAACCGGTGTTAGCCTTTTTCTGGTCTCCCGACGGCCTATCTATCGCCTACCTGACCCTGTCAACGATCGACAAGCTATTTGATTTTGACGACGCTCCGGTAGCCGAGTCGATCGACTTGCCGGCCAAGAAGGGCGCCTTAGGAAAAGCTTTGCCGACGTTGCAAGATGACGATCCGCGCTTCGGCCTGGCCGTCACCGTCGTCGACGTCGAGAGCGGCGAAAGCCGGCTCTTGACTGTATTCGAACCCAGTACCGTGTTTCTGAATCAATTCCTGCCCTTTTTCGATCAATATGCCCATAGCCATCGTCTGTGGTCGCCAGACAGCCAGGCGTTGGTCTTACCGATGAAGAACGAACAGGATCGTAGCTTCATTGTCGTCGTGCCGGCTGACGGGAGCGATCCGCAGCCGATCGCCCCTGGTGTGGCCGCTTTTTGGAGCCAGCATCGATAGATCACGTATCACAAGTCAGCGGTCATTGACCGTCGAAGCATTTTCCATCAGTTACCGGCTGCCAACCCCCAAAGTGTCGATCATAAGTTGCTAATCGCCATATGTTTCGCTCTGCGGAAAGTAGCTGTACCAACCAAAGGCAAAGGCCGGGGTGCTGACCAGCGGCGAGAGGCGTTCGCCGCGATATTCACCACTGATGGCGGTCCCAGTGAGGGCTGACCACTGGCTGCCAGTTTGATCATCTATCAATATATCGGCCGATTCCGGGCTGCGTTGAAAGGTCAGAGTGACTTGGCCGAGACGCCGAAGGTAGGCCGTTCCCGCAGAGGACTCCGGATCGAAATAGATCACGACTGGCTGGCCGCTTAATTCGTCGTTGAGGAGCCCCTGTTCGTCCAGGGACTTGAATGGATAGGCTCGCTCAACGCCGGCTAAACGAATGCCCAACACGCGCTCTTTTGACTGGTAACTGGTCTGACCCTCATCGGGCGGCAAAATACCAGACAACACACCCTGGTCGCCACTATTGTAGTATCCCTCGTAGGGATCAATACCATAACTACCCCGGGGATTCGTGGCGTAAGTACCGCAATTGAATTGAGCACAGGTCAACTGCTTGCTCAAGACTAGGCCCTCTGGATATTGCTCGCGCCAAGCGTGCCACTCGCTCAGAACACTGGGAAAGAAAGACAACCTTTCACCGGCCAACGATCCATCGACGGATGCTCCGTAGAGCTGACTCCATCGAGAATCAGTCTGCCGGTCATACATCACCAGCGTTTCGTAGAGCAAGCTGCCGGTCACGCCAAAGGTCAAAGGCTCGTCACGGCCCTGCAAATTACGACTGAAGACGAGTGCCGAGAAGCAAAGCGGGCACCAGGTGACGGCGATAGGTTCGCCGCCTACAATGTCGTTGACAATTTCATGACTGCTCAAGATGTTTATTGGGTAAGCGCGTACGTCGCCGTTGATGCTGACCCCGATGAGTCGTTCGTCGGGCTCCATGTCAGGATCAACTTCGTCGATCGTTTGAAATTGAGGATCATCTATCGCTTCAATAATCCCTCGCGGCAACAAATCATCTATCAAAGCCGGATCAACCTCTGGAGGAGGTGGCACCAAAACTGGTTGGTCTCTGGTATGGTCCGGCCGACTG
>CP070688.1:1755874-1769468 GCA_020353135.1 Chloroflexota bacterium | reverse complement strand
TTCGCCCTCGATGTCCTCGGAAACGATCAGCAACGGCTTGCCGTGTTGCAGGACGCGCTCGAGCACCGGCAACAGGTCCTTCATCGAGCTGATCTTCTTGTCATGGATCAGGATGTGTGCCTCGTCGATTACCGCTTCCATGGCGTCGGAATCGGTGATGAAATAGGGGCTGATGTAGCCACGGTCAAATTGCATACCGTCGACGTACTCTTGTTCGAACTCGAGGCTCTGCGACTCCTCGACGGTGATGACGCCATCTTTGCCGACTTTGTCCATGACCTCGGCGATAAGCTTGCCGATTTCCTGGTCCTGGGCCGAGATGGCTGCAACCGAAGCGATCTCTTCGGTGCTGTCGATGGAAACCGCCATGTCGGCGATCTTCTTGGACAAGGCCTCGGTGCCGGCTTCAATGCCGCGCTTGAGCAGCATAGGGTTGGCGCCGGCGACCACGTTCTTCAGGCCTTCGTTGACGATATTCTGAGCCAGCACGGTTGCGGTCGTGGTGCCATCGCCCGCAATATCGTTGGTCTTCGTTGCCGCTTCTTTGAGCAACTGGGCGCCCATGTTCTCATAGGGATCTTCAAGTTCAATCTCTTTGGCTACCGTCACGCCGTCGTGAGTGATGGTGGGTGCGCCAAACTTCTTATCCAGGGCCACATTGCGACCCTTGGGGCCGAGCGTGGTGGCCACGGCCGCTGCCAACGCGTCGACGCCAACTTTGAGGCGGCGGCGCGCATCTTCAGAAAACGCTAATTGCTTTGCCATCTTTACGTTTCTCCTCTAAACTTGCTTTAGTCCTCGAGAATGGCTAATACATCTGATTCCTTCAGAATCAGAAGTTTCTGGCCATCAATCTTGATCTCTGTGCCAGCGTATTTGGCATACAGAACCACATCGCCTACCGCCACATCCATTTCGATGCGTTTGCCGTCATCGTCGCGGCGACCTGGGCCGATCGCTTCCACGTTGCCTTGTTGCGGCTTTTCTTTGGCTGTCTCCGGCAGAACCAGGCCGGAAGCCGTCGTTTCCTCTTGCTCGATAGGCTTGACGACTAGCCGGTCGCCAAGCGGCTTTAGCTTCTTGGACATAGACTGAACTCTCCTTTTTTTGTAAGGTCTTTTGGGGATTGTGCTGTTATCCTCATACTAGCAGTCACAGGTCGTGACTGCTAAACACGGACAGAATTGTAGCATAGATTTGTACGCTGTCAAGGGGTTTTTGGCAGTCGGGGCGAGTGAGTGCTAGGGCGCAGTTTCAATAGCTGCTGCCCGACATAGCTCAAGACCTTCCTCGGCATTGACGTCGTCAGGAATGACTTCGAGAACTCGCCGGAATAACTCGACGGCCTGATCGCAGTTTTCTTCGCCCTTGAAGTAGTAAGCCAGCCCGAGCATATTAAAATAGGTCGAATTGGCCACCGTAATATCGCCGTAGCGCTCAACTGCAAATTCCAGTTCGGGAATGGCGCTATCGTAGTTGAGATTGCGATAAAAGGCGGCGCCCAAATGTGCGTGAGCGCGCACCAGTTCCGGATCCAGCTCGACAGCCTTGATCAGGTTTTCTTCAGCTGACGGGTACTCGCCAATCAAGAAGTACATCCAGCCCAAGCCATCGTAAGCTCCGGCATGGGCTGGGTCGATGTCGAGCGCATCCTGAAAGGTCAGTATGGCCGTAGGAATGTCTCGTGTGGCGTAATAGTTGTAGGCCAGGCCAATATGCAAGTCCACCAGCTCCGGATTCTGATCGATCGCTAGTTGGTATTGCTCGATGGCCGCCGGGTAAAATCCCTGTAATTCCAGGATAGTCGCCAGGTGCTGACGAACAGTGGGATTGTCAGGATCCAGGCTTAAGGCCACTTCGGCCGCTTCCTGGGCTCGGGCGTATTGCTCAGGGCCAAGCTGTGCTAACGCGCCGGCCAAATAGGCGTAGGCCTCGGCATTGCTCGGGTCCAAGTCGATACTGGAACGAGCCGCCCGCACCGATTCCGCGTAAGATAGATCGGCGTTGGTCGGATCGCCGAGGTCAACTAGACGGTCGCCCTGGGCAAGGTGGGCGCCAGCCAATACCGACCAAACCCGGGCATTTTCAGGGGCCAGGACTACAGCCTGCTCGGCCCATTCCAAGGCGTCTTCCGGCCGGTCGACGGCCACCAAGAGATCGACCAATGGCAGATAGAATTCCACCCTGCTTCCGTCCAGTCGAATCGCCTGCTCGTAGGCGTCGATGGCATCGTTCATTTCGCCATCACGCTCCAGTAGGGCTGCGCTGGCTGCATAGGACGCCGCCGAACGCGTGGGTTCAGGGGTTGGAGGTAAGATGATCGTCTCACGCACCGTGTCGGCGTTGGCAATGATGAAGGCGCCGGCCGCAAAAGCAGCAATGACAAGGATCACCAGCAGGCAGGAAGGCCCGCCGCGCGATCTTTTTGGTGGCGTGCGCCTGATTTCCATCGTTTCTCTATCTCTTCCAAAGCGCTGACCCGAAAACTTCCCGGCGGGCGCGTCATGCTCTCGCCCGGCCGTATCGAGCCAAACCAGGCGGGCTCGCCTCCGAGCCAAAAAAACAGCCGACTACAGGAGTCGGCGCTTGTTCACCATCTTAGCACCGGCCGTTGGCGGGGTCAAACCTGCTTAGCTGGTTCTTACAGAAGCCGGCGCCGGCCGGTTATCATTGTGATTTTCCGGAGACTTGCGGGCTCATAGCTCTGGGCAAGACGACAATGAGTTTCCGGGAAGGTCACCCACTTAGCTGGTTGGCAAGGTACTAGCCTGGCGGCCGGTTTTTGTAACGC
Organism: Chloroflexota bacterium; assembly: GCA_020353135.1. The sequence goes on along the minus strand of CP070688.1, from coordinate 1,766,677 downwards.
CAGTAGCGGCCGACGGGATAACCGATCATCTTTGCCAAATCGCCGACGAGTCGTATGAGTGGGATCAGGGCCAGAGCGCGAGTTCGCTCCGCCTGCGGCCAACCATTTGTTCTGGGCCATAGTCGTTGCGCGGGCCTGCGGCAATAGACGGCGCCTCCAAGAAGCAGCATCAGCCAGCCACTTGCCCGGCCGGCCCGAATCAGGCTGGCGATCAGCGGCAACCCCACCAGGTAAGTCAGGTAACGTATCGCGTGACGTTTGGGCCAAAGATCTGCTTTTCCATCGCCCCGAGCGTACAGGTAATATTGACGGGCGAAAGCGCCTATGTCTCCGCGCGGCCGAAAATGCGCCACCGCTCGCGGCGCGAAGGCGAACTGACCGTAGCGTTGTTTCAGGGCCAGGTCAAAGATCAAGTCCTCGCTGTAGTCCAGCCACTCAGGATAACCGCCGACCTCGCGCCAGGCCTGCTTTATGAAGGCGACCGAGCGACTCGAGGGCAAGAAGTCATCTGCTTTCACGTCTGACAGTTCCGGCAGCACGGTGGCGCCCATGGCGACCTCGAACTGCGTGCGGGCATCGGCCTCAAACCAGCCGCTAACGACGACGGCGCCATGTTCCTCTATCGGCCGCGCCAGTTCGGCCAGCCAATCAGGATTCAAGATCACGCCAGCATCGGTAGCGGCGATGATTGGTCCTGCGGCCGAGGCGATTGCTTTATTGCGGCCCTGGCTAATGTTGCTGCCATCGGCGTGAACGATGCGCAGCGGCAAGAACGGACGATACGATTCCAGGATGTCCAGCGTGTCGTCGTTCGAGCCGCCATCGCAAAAGACAACTTCGTCGGGCGGCCGTGTTTGGGCGCACAACGACTCTAGCAACGGGTGCAGCGCCGGGCCTTCGTTCTTCACGGTGACAATGACCGAAACCATCATGGCCGAGATGTTACCATAGACGTGGCTAGCGGCGAAGACCCGCCCGCGTGTCGTCATGTCCTGCGCGCTTGTCATCAATTGCCTGCGTGATAGAATTCACGATTGCCATGTCACAATTAGACACGACAAATGTAGCTCCGGCCGGCGGCATCGATCTGACCTTGATCGTGCCTGTGTTCAACGAGGTGGAAAATCTGCGCCCGCTGGTAGAGGAAATCGTCGCCGCCTTGGACGATAAGCCGTGGACCTATGAGGTCCTTTTCGTGGACGACGGCAGCGCGGATGGCAGTTACGAGCTGATGCAGGCGTTGGGCCAGGAATACTGCCAAGTCGGTGCCATCAGGTTCCGGCGCAACTTCGGCCAAACGGCCGCTTTCGCCGCTGGTTTCGACCATGCCCGAGGTCAGGTCATTGTGACCTTGGATGCCGACCGCCAAAATGATCCGGCCGACGTGCCGGCCCTGGTGGAAAAGCTTGGCGAGAGCTATGATATGGTCAATGGCTGGCGTGTTGACCGGCAGGATAAGTTGCTGTTGCGCAAGGTGCCGTCATTCATAGCCAATCGTCTTATAGCCCGGTCGACCGGCGTGAAACTGCACGACAGGGGTTGCTCGTTGAGAGCTTATCGGTTGGAAGTGGTGCGCGAATTACGTCTGTATGGCGAGATGCACCGCTTCATTCCGGAATTGGCCAGTGCGGCCGGATTCCGCATGACCGAGGTGCCGGTTAATCACCGGGCGCGTACGGCGGGCGATTCCAAATACGGCATTTCTCGGACATTCCGCGTCATTCTCGATCTGCTTACTATCATGTTCTTGCGCCGTTATGGCGCCCGGCCGATGCACCTTTTCGGAGGCGTTGGTGTCATCTCAGCCACGCTTGGGATGTTGATGGGCTTGTACCTGGCCTGGATCAAGATTTGGGCTGGTATACAAGGTGGCGCGGAAGGCTTTCGCAGTGTGCGAATTGGCGACCGTCCGCTCCTGATGTTAGCCGTGTTACTCATTATTCTGGGCGTGCAGTTCCTGGTGATGGGTTTGTTGGCCGAATTGATGGTGCGCACCTATCACGAAAGCCAGAACAAACCAATCTATTACGTTCGGGAGACATTCGACCCGGCTCAGGCTGCCGCGCTGAAAACCACGTAGCTTCGGCGTCTGTTCACCTTTAACGATTTGGAGACCTTCCACATCGTATGGAAATCTAAATGAAACTACTGATCATTGGCATTGATGGGGCGACCTTTGATTTGATATTGCCCTGGGTCGAAGCTGGCCACTTACCAAATCTGGGGCGATTGATTTCCGGCGGCGTCCACGGCGAGCTGGCCTCGACCTTGCCGCCGGTAACTAGCCCGGCCTGGCCGACATTCATGACGGGTTGTAATCCCGGAAAACATGGCGTCTTTGACTTCATCCAACCTACGGGTTCCGATTTCAGCCTGGTAAATGCCACCAAGATCAAGCAGCCGACAATGTGGCAGCGCCTATCGGCCGCCGGCCATCGAGTGGGCGTGCTCAACGTACCGGTAACTTACCCGCCCCAACCATTGAATGGCTTTATGATCTCTGGCATTCTCAGCCCAAAAGGCGGCCAGATCTGCTATCCTGCCAACCTGATTGAACGCTATAAAGCCGACCTGGGAGAGTATCGCGTCGCACCTAATATTCAGTACAAGCCTGGCATCGAACAAGAGTATATAGATGACATCCGGGCATTAATAGGGGCTCATGGCGAGTGGGCCATGAGGCTGATGGAGGAAGAGCCCTGGGACGTGATGATGGTTCACTTCATCGCCCTTGACATCATGATGCACGCCTTGTGGCGATTCATGGATCACAGCCATCCTCGTCATGAACCTAGCCCATATGAGCATGCCATTCGCGACGCCTACAGATTGGTTGACGATTATGTCGGGCGTATGATGGATCTATTGCCACCCGAAACTAGCGTCATGCTTATGTCGGACCATGGCTTTGGACCGCTACACAAGATCGTCAATCTGAATGTCTTTCTGTTTGAGCATGGAATGCTGAAGCTGAGCGGCGATGCTATGACCCGGGCCAAAGTGGCTGCTTTTCGACGCGGCATCACCCCAGCCGGCGTCTATCGAGTGGTTGAGCGGATTGGCCTGCAAAACCTGGCCACCCGAGTCTCCAAGGAAACGCGCAACCAGGTTGTGGGCAGGTTCTTGAGCTTCGAGAATGTCGATTGGAGCCAGACGGTGGCCTACAGTATGGGACACGTCGGCCAGGTTTATTTGAATATGGTTGGCCGAGAGCCCAACGGTATTGTTAAGCAAGGCGATTATCAGCAGCGGCGCCAGGAATTGGTCGAAACACTTGGCGAACTCAGAGACGAGAATGGACGGCCACTGATCAGCAAGATTATCGTACGCGAAGAGACCTATCATGGACCGTACGCCGAAAATGGACCTGACTTGCACCTTATCATCGACGATTATAACATGATAGCCTTCCCGCTCTTCGCCACGGACGGCAAGGTAATCACCGATCAGATTCGCGGCGACTCTGGCTGCCATCGTCGCGAAGGCATCTTTGTCGCCAACGGCCCGGGCATACGCGAGGCGCAGGAGTTAGCTGAGGCCAACATCCTGGACCTGGCGCCGACAATCATGCATTTGTTGGGTGAGCCCGTGCCGCGGATCATGGACGGTCGAGTTTTGCAAGAGATATTCGACCAGCCATCTGACGTTTCCTACCTGGAAGAAGCGGCCGACAGCGCTGGATTAGCCGACAGCCAGTCGCTCAGCCACGACGAAGAAGCTCAGTTGGAGGAGCGACTGCGTAGCCTGGGTTATCTCTAAGCGAGCGGCCGTGATACGACCGGCCAGAGTTATGGTCAACGAAACCGGCGAGGAACTTCCGGGTGCCGTCAAGGGACGATACAATTGACTCGCCTGATCCAGGACTCCCAGCGCCGGCCGGGCAACCTCGCCTATCTGCTGCTGGTCACGCTATTAGGACTGCCACTGGTCACGCCGCTTCTGCGTTGGGCTCAGGTACCGTGCACCCACGACGGCCATCTGCACTACCATCGGCTGGCGGCCATGCGCTATGCCTGGGAAAGTGGCTTGCCGTTTTCACGCTGGTTGCCCGACGTGGTCTTTGGTTATGGTTACCCATTCTTCAATTACCGCGAGGCGCCGCCGCTGTATGCCAGCCTTCTTCCCCATCTGCTAGGTATGCCGCTGCCGGCGGCCATCAATCTGTTTTATATACTGAGCATATTGGCCGCCGGTTGGTTCATGTTTCTTTGGGTCCGCGACGTGTTTGGTCCGCTGGCCGGGCTGGTATCGGCCGTGGCCTATATGGCCGCGCCCTATGTGTTGATTGATGCGCTCATCCGGGGCAATCAGCCGGAATCCATGGGCTTGGCCTTATTGCCTCTCATCACCTGGTCAGGCCGACGGTTCATACGCGATGGCAAGGCCTGGGCCTTTGTCATCACAACCCTGAGCCTGGCTTTGCTGGCCCTCAGCCATAACATTTCGATCTTTCTCTTCGCGCCGCTGTTGATTCTCTATTTCTTGGCAGTGGGTTGGTGGGGTCGATTGCGCTGGCAAACTATTGCTCTGCGTGCTGGGCTAGTACTAATACTGGGACTGGGCCTGGCTGCTTTCTACAGTGGTCCGGCGCTGCTAGAACTCGACCAGATCACAATTCACCAGTCGGTCAACACCCGGGGCAACGATTTTCATTTCAACTTCGCTACACTTGCCGAGATTTTTGAGCCGGTCAGCCCGGCCAATCCGGCGTTATTGAATCCACCGCTTTCGATTCGCCTGGGCCTGGCGCCGGCCGTTCTTGCCCTGCTGGGTCTTGTTAGCTTGATCTGGATTCGGGCCGGTGAGCGCCGGGGGCACATCCTGTTCATGGGTCTCAGCGCGATCGCCATGTTGATCATGACTCTGTTTATTTCGACGCCGATCTGGGAGGGCGTGCCGCTCGTCGAGTTCGTCCAATTCCCATGGCGATTCATCGGCCGGGCTGCGCTGCCAGTAGCATTCTTGGCCGGCGTTCCGTTTTCGGTATTGGCCGACCGAACGGCTGGCGGCGGCCGTCGTTACCTGGCGCCTGTCTTGTCGGCCGGGGCGATCCTGTTGCTTTTGCTGGAGGCCACGCCAAATCTCTACCCTCACCTGTGCCGCGAGCTGGCCCAGCCGACGATCGAGACGGTTCATCAGTATGAGCATAACACGGGCTTGATAGGCGTCGACCCGGCCGGCAGCTACTTCCCAAAAACGGCCCTCAGCCGGCCTGATGGCTCGCAGTTGGAGGAAGATTATCAGGCCGGCCGAATTCCACAACGCTTTGACCAGCGGGTCTTGCCAGCCGGGGCGGCCATCCTGAGCAGCGAATACGGTCCGCTCTCGGCTCACCTGGAAGTGACTACCCCCGAGCCTTTCCAGGCCCGGTATCTGAGTTATGCCTTTCCTGGATGGCAGGTTCTAGTAAATGGAGAAAGAGCGCCGATTACGCCCAGCGATCCGGAGGGGCTAATTACATTTCTGGTTTCGGCCGGTACCAGTGCCATCGAAGTCGACTGGCGGCTGACCTCGCTGCGGGGAGCAATGGCGACAGTTTCGGCCTCGGCTTTGTGCGGCGTGTTTGTGACAGCCATCGTGTTGAAGCGTCGGGGAAATGGGGAGAAGAGGAGCGGAGGAGAAGAGGAGAAGAGGGGATTTTATCGAGCGAGTTGGGCCGACTTGGCGCCGATTCTGATTGTGGGGGTTGGATTTCTGGCTTTTAAAGGCCTGGTGATGGACCGGGTCGAAACGCCTTTGCGGCGGGCAGCGGCGCCCGAAATAAGTTATCCGGCCGACCTGACCGGTGCCGAGTTACGGTTGGCCGGGCACAATCTCAGTCAAGACAACGTGGCCGCGGGCGAGAGCTTCGACATTGACCTGGCATGGCTGGTCGAGGCGCCGCCGGCCGGCGATTACCAATCAAATATCTGGCTAGTCGGCCCGTCCGGGATGACCTGGAGCGACAAGGAAACTCAGCGGCCGCGCATCTATGAAGAGACCGCCCCAACCGGCATGTGGCTGCCCGGTCAATGGGCCTGGGACAGCCGCGAAGTACAGGTACTGCCTGGAACGCCGCCAGGGCAGTACGATATCGTCCTAACCCTGTTTGACTTGGCCGACTTAAGCCCGCTGACCCTGAGCGATGAGGCCGGGTCGACAGTCGGCCCGATGGCGGTTATCGGTCAGATCCAGGTTGTACAGCCCCATGTGCCGCTGGAACTGCCGCCCCAGCTTCATCAGATTAATCAGGACCTCAATGACTTGACTCTGTTGGGCTATAGCCAGGATCGGCAGGAAGGCGTACCCGGAGAGCAGATGTTACTGACCTTGTTCTGGGAGAAGCCGGATAGTTATGGCGGACCGGCCGATACGCTGAGCCTGAATCTGCGAGACAGCGGCGGCCAGATTGCCCAGAGTTGGGACTTGCCGCCAGTTAGGGCTGACTATCCTCCGGAAGTGTGGCCGGCCGGCGCCACCCTGCGCGGCCAGCACACGCTGAGACTGGCAGGTGGACTGGAAAGCGGCGAGTATAGATTTGAGTTGGCCGGTCTGCCGCTTGGTGCTCTGGAAATCGCGGCACCAGAAAGGCTATTTGAAGAACCGGCCTACGACAAGCTAGCCGGAGCTAACTTCCGCGATCAAGCTGAATTGGTCGGTTACACGATAGAGCCTGATCCGATGGAGCCCCAGACGACAGCGCTGACCCTGATCTGGCACGGGCTGGCCGAGATGCCGGTCAGTTATCGAGTCTTCGTTCACCTGGTCGACGAAGATGGCCAGATCGTGGCTCAATCGGACGGCGAGCCGGCCGGGTGGGGCCGGCCGACCACCGGATGGACCGTCGGCGAGTACGTCGTCGACCAACACACTCTGCCGCTGCCACTCGGTCCGCTCATGGACGATCTGGTCCTTCGCATCGGGCTTTATGACGTTCTAAGCGGGAATAGGTTGATGGTTGGCCAGGAAGACGCGTTCGAGGTCCAACTGGGCAACTGAGATTCGTCCAATTCCACTTGCCGGATAGTTCCGGCCGTGTTATATTTCGACTCCTGGCCCGCTCGGCGGGCTATATTTATGCTGAATAACTTGCTAGAGAGGACATCATGTCTGACTTGTTGTTGAAATCATTCGATAGGCCGGCCAACGAGAACCTACCGCAATTGCGGCCGGGTGATACGGTCACCGTTCATTTACGCATTGTCGAAGGTAAGCGGGAGCGAATCCAGCTCGTCCGTGGGCGGATTATCCGGCTGCGTAATAGCGGCAATCAAGCTAACTTCACCGTTCGCAGAATCGCTTCCAACGGCATCGGCGTTGAGCGAACCTTCCTGCTTCGTTCGCCGCGAATCGAGAAGGTCGAGGTCCATCGCCACGCCCATGTGCGCCGGGCCCAGCTTTACTTCTTACGCGGCCGGACGGGTAAATCGGCTCGCCTGCGCGAGAAGCGATTCGTTTAGTTCTATTGTCCGGAGCCGGCATCTCGGGGCAAAGATCTAACGAACGGGATGTCGATGTTTAAGTTAATTTGATTGGGGTGAAAGCATCAACGCTTTCACCCCATTTTTATTTGCCTGGCTCGATACCATACCACCTTGAATTCGTAGGAGAATCATTAATCCGTTATGCGCCCATCACGCCCCATCATCGCCAGCACCGTTTATCGAAAATCCATCCCACAACGCCGGCCTATTGACGTTTATGGCCTCATGCCCAGCTACAGCGAGGCGATCAGCAAGGCCGGCGGCATCCCATTACTGATTCCCTTGGGATTAAGCGAGGACGATCTTACGATTATTATGGAACGAGTCGACGGCGTCATACTGCCGGGCGGTGGGGATGTGGCCCCCGAAAGGTACAACGGTCGTGGCCACGAGAGTGTCTACGGCGTTGATCTGGAACGCGACCGGACAGAGCTCTTCGTGGCCCGCGCTGCAGTGACGAGGCAAAAGCCATTCTTGGCCATCTGCCGAGGCATTCAGGTCCTTAATGTCGCCCTAGGCGGCACGCTTTGGTACGATATTTGCAGCCAGGTCCCAGACGCCATCGATCATGACGCTTCGGATGATCGGCCAAGGAACCATCTCGCCCATGTCGTCGCGGTCCGGCGGCATTCGCTGCTGGCCAAGCATATGGGCAAGCAGGAGAGTTGGGTCAATAGCTACCATCATCAGGCGATCCGTGAACTGGCGCCCGACCTGGAGGTAACCGCGACCGCTCCAGACGGAGTCATCGAAGCGGTTGAACTGGCCGAACACCCCTTCGCCGTAGGCGTGCAGTGGCACCCAGAGAATCTCGTTCATGACGATACGGGTATGCATGGTCTCTTCGCCGGGCTGGTCAAGGCCGCGGAGCGTTCGGCGAGCCGGCAACCTGCCGCTACAGTCTCCTGAGGAATACGGCCAGGATTCACACGATTAACAGGATGGCTGCATGGCCTTTGGTAAGGCAGCGCGGTGTTGACTTTTAGATGTGGGTAACCATGGCTGGGCAGCGAGAAACGGCTTCATCGGCCGGCGACAGACCGATTGGCGTGCTCGATTCTGGTGTTGGCGGCCTGTCGGTCATGCGCCACGTTCGAGCCCTATTGCCGCTCGAAGATCTGCTATACGTCGCTGACCAGGCTCACGTCCCTTATGGCTCGCGGCCGGCGGAACAGATACGCCGCCTGAGCGATAGCATAGCCCGATTCCTGCTGCTTCGGGGCGCCAAACTCGTGGTGGTGGCCTGCAATACGGCCTCGGCGGCCGCGCTTGACTCGCTGCGGGCGAACTTCGACGGTGTGCCCATCGTCGGCATGGAGCCGGCCGTCAAGCCAGGCGCCGTACAGACGCAGCAGGGGCGCATCGGTATCCTGGCCACCCCTGGCACTTTTGGCAGCCGACGCTACGCGGACCTGATGGCCCGTTATGCCGAGGGTATTGTGGCCCATGAAGATCCTTGCACCGGTTTGGTGGCCGAAATCGAAGCCGGTCGGGCTGACGGCCCAGAGGCCAGGCGCATTCTGGTCCGGGCCTTATCGCCAATGCTGGCCGCCGGAGTGGATACGTTCGTACTGGGCTGTACCCATTATCCATTCGCCTTGCCACTGATCCGGCGACTGGTAGGCTCGAAAGCCACGATCATCGATCCCGCCCCGGCCGTAGCTCGCCAGGTGGAGAGGGTTCTGGGGCAACGTGGCCTGCTGACTGACCGAGAGCGGCCAAGCCGGGTTACGCTTTTCACCTCGGGAAATCCAGAGCGATTTGCGGCCGTCAGCCAGCGACTATTAGGGGAATCGTTTCACGTGGGGGCCGTCTCCTGGCAGGATGGCGCAACCCTGTCTCTCGCCTAAAAGTACTTATAGAATTCGGCTGAACGGGAGTATAATCTCTGGTCGATGAAACCGAATCCAGCACGCTGGCGCTCGCTTGAGGCCCGGCTAAGCCGCGAGCCGACAATCTGGTTGGCCACGGTTCGCGCCGATGGGCGGCCGCACATGGCCCCATTATGGTATGTGTGGCTTGACGGCTTGATCTACGTCGCTACCGGCGCCGACACGCAGAAATACGTCAACTTACGTGGAAATCAATCGGTAGCCCTGGCCCTGCCCGATGCATCCAATGTCATCATCGTCGAAGGCGAGGCCCACGCGGCCAACCGAAGAATGGTTGATAAGCTTGGCCAGCACTTCTACCATAAGTACGAGTGGGATTTTCGTTATGACGAGGATGCAGAGTGGCGGCTAGTTGAGATTACGCCGTTGAAGATCCTGGCCTGGGGAGACGGTTACGATGACGAAGGCACGCGTGTCATGTAACGCGGGCTCTAATGGCCCTCTTACAGCATTCCAATCGTGGTAGGCTATACTAAGCTGGTGAGGATCAACCAATAGTAGGATTCTTGCCAAGACGAGGATATGGATATGCGATTTGACCGATTTACCGAGCGGGCCCAGGATGCGGCCGCTCGCGCTTATGAGATCGTCCAGCGCTATGGCCACACCCAGGTAGACACCGAGCACCTGTTCCTGGCCTTGCTGGAACAAAACGATGGCGCGGTACCCCAACTTCTGGACCACCTGACTGTTGACGTTGCGGCAATGAGCGCCCGGGTGGATGAAGAATTGCGAGCCAGCCCCAAGGTTGCCGTCTACGGCGGCGGCGTAGGCCAGGTCTTTTACACACCCCGAATTCGCACTGTATTAGAATTGGCCCAGGGCGAGGCGAACCGGCTGAAGGACGAATTCATTTCAACCGAACACATCTTCCTGGCCATACTTAGCGAGCGCAATACGCCGGCGGCGCGTATTTTGCAGGAATTCGCCGTCACCAGGGAGCGGGTCATTGAGGGCATCGAAAGCCTGCGCGGCGGCCAGCGGGTTACCGACCGCCAGGCGGAGAGCCGATATCGGACCCTGGATAAATACAGCCGTGACCTGACCCAGCTGGCGATTGAGGGCAAATTAGACCCGGTGATCGGCCGTGACTCAGAGATCTTGCGCGTCGTTCAAGTGCTAAGCCGGCGCACCAAGAACAACCCGGTGCTTATTGGAGATGCCGGCGTCGGAAAAACGGCCATCGTGGAAGGTCTGGCTCAGAAGATCATCGAGAATGACGTTCCCGAGAACCTGCTCAACAAGAAGGTGGTTTCCCTTGACCTGGGGGCCATGATCGCCGGCAGTCGTTTCCGAGGTGAGTTTGAGGAACGGTTGAAAGCGGCGATGGAAGAGATTCAGCGCGCCCAAGGCGAGATAATTCTCTTCATCGACGAACTGCACACAGTGGTCGGCGCTGGCGCGGCGCAAGGGGCCATGGATGCCAGTAACATGATGAAACCAGCCCT
>CP070688.1:1749749-1755774 GCA_020353135.1 Chloroflexota bacterium | reverse complement strand
GGGGGCCCTATTTCAGGCGCAAAGCAACTGGCTGGTCGCCCTGATTGCGACCGGACTGGTTGCCGTGCTGTTCCAGCCGCTGCGAGAACGACTGCGGCGATGGGTAAATCGACTGCTGTACGGCCGGCGCGACGAACCGTACGAGGTGCTCGCCGACTTGGGCCGGCGGTTAGAAGATACGATGTCGCCTGAGAGAGTCTATCCGACGATCGTTGAGACAGTCGCCCAAACTCTGAAACTGCCATACGCGGCCATCGCCGTCGATCGCCAGGGTAGCCTGGAAACGGCCGTTTCTTACGGAAAACCCACCCTACGCCTCGTGAATTATTCACTTACATACCAGGGCCAAGAGGTAGGTCAGTTGGCGGTAGCGCCGCGCCAAAAGGATGAGACGTTCAGTGAAGCCGACGACCGACTGTTGCGCAACATCGCCCGCCAAGCGGGAACGGCCGTTCACGCAGCGCAACTCGCGGCCGATTTGCAGCAGTCGCGCCAGCAAATCGTGGCCAGCCGCGAGGAGGAACGGCGTCGACTGCGCCGCGATCTTCATGACGGTCTCGGACCATCGTTAGCGGCCCACATGCTCAAAATCGGATCGGCCCGGGCGCTGCTGGCTGATCGGCCGCAGATGACAGACAAGCTTCTGGCAGAGATGGAGGCCGACGTCGAGAATACGCTGGCCGATTTACGGCGCATTGTCTATGAACTGCGCCCACCCGCCCTGGATCAATGGGGCCTGGCAGGCGCTTTGCGAGCCTATGCTGAAACCTGCGAACAGAGTGACGCGCGAGCCACTCTTACCATTCATGTCGATGCGCCAGATGAGCTGCCTCCCCTGCCCGCCGCTGTGGAAGTTGCCGCTTATCACATCGGCCGGGAGGGCTTAACCAATGTCGTGCGACACGCCCAGGCGAAACAGTGTGAATTGAAACTAGACGTAGAGGGCCGCGAGAACTGCCAATTACGCCTTTGCATCCGCGACGACGGCCGGGGCATCGACGATGACATTCGCGCGGGCGTCGGACTCACGGCCATGCGCGAACGGGCGGCCGAATTGGGCGGATCTTGTGTCATCAGTAGCCAGCCAGATTCGGGAACTTCAGTCACGGCCGTGCTTCCCCTGACGGGCGATCCGACGAGCGAAGGCGACAGCTGATGGCCGATACCATACGCGTATTGATCGCCGACGACCATCAGCTCTTCCGAGATGGGCTTAAGGCGCTGTTGCTCTCCGCGCAAGACATGGAGGTGGCGGGCGAGGCCTCTACGGGCAAGGAGGCTGTTCAATTAGCGGCCGAAAGCAAACCAGATGTCGTCTTAATGGATATCCAGATGCCGGACATGGATGGCATTGAGGCGACGCGGGCGCTTACTCAATCTAACCCAGACATGAACATATTGATGGTGACCATGTTTGAAGATGATCAGTCCGTATTTGCGGCCATGCGCGCAGGGGCGCGGGGCTACGTGCTCAAGGGCGCCAAGCATGATGAGATGTTGCGCGCCATTCGGGCCGTCGGCAGCGGCGAGGCCATCTTTAGCCCGGGCATCGCCTCCAGAATGATGAACTTCTTCACTGCAAATCGTACGGTCGCTTCTCAAGAGACCTTCTCCGACCTGACCGAGCGGGAGGCGGAGATCCTGGCCCACATCGCCCGCGGCGAATCCAACGCCGAGATAGCCAGCAGCTTATCCATAAGCGTGAAGACCGTGCGCAATCATGTCTCCAATATCATGAACAAACTGCAAGTCGCCGACCGGGCGCAGGCGGCTATTCGAGCGAGGGACGCGGGGCTGGGGTAAGAGAACAAGGTCGGCGACGCGCCAGCGGCCGAGTACAACCGGGGGACAACGGGCCGTCAAGTACGTACGAAGCTGGAAAAACTCTCCCCTTGCGGTAGAATTCAACGGTCAATATAGATCATTTGACACTGCAGCACAAATAGAGAGCTAATTGAAGGCGGACATTCACTGTCCGCGACCAAGCACGTTCTCTTACCCCAAGGAGGCAACAATCATGGGCAGAAAGATCCTGTTAATCACCACCGACATGATGCGCTGGGACTCACTGGGCTTCACCGGCGATCCTTACGCCCAGACGCCAAACCTGGACAAACTAGCGGCCGAAGGCATCCGCTACCACCAGGCCCGTAACCAACACCCGCTGTGCATGCCTTGTCGAAACTCGCTCATCACCGGGCAGTATCCGCGCACCAATGGCTCTTGGAACAACGGCATCCCGCTGGTCCACGAAGCCGAGACCATCGCCGACGTATTGCACGAGGCCGGCTATCGTACGGCCTTAATCGGCAAAGCCCACTGGGAACCGTTCAGCTCACCCGACAGCATGGAAGCCCATCTGAGTGGCTCCAACCGCTACGGCCCGCTGCGAGGTTTTGATTACGCCAAGCTCGCCGCTCACGGCCCGGTACCCTTCAACAGCCATTACATGGAGTGGCTGAAGAAGTATTACCCTGAACATGTGGGTGATTACTATCAACTGCTCGACGTTTCAGGCGAACATTCACGGATGATCATTCAGGAGGGCGGCGAGACAGGAGCCGTCTTCGTCAAGGACAACCCGATCCCGCGGGAACTATACCAGACCGACTGGACGACAGAAAACACCATCCGCTACATCGACTCGCTCGATCCCGAAGAGGATTGGTTCGTGTGGATGAGTTACGGCGATCCGCATCACGCCTACGATCCACCGGCAGCCGAAGATTACATCAACTGGAAGGACATCGCGCCCTATAAGGCCTTTGGCGAATCGGACGCCCAGCGGCTGGAATGGCTAGAGCAGAAGCCCTGGCACTGGCGAGAATGGTACACCGGCGACACCTTCATCTCCTTCGAGGCGCTGGAGGGTTATTCCTACCGCCAGAACCTTACTTCCGACAACGTGCGCGAGATCCACCAGAAGATCTATGCCAGCAACAAGTTAATCGACGACGGCATCGGCAAGGTCATGAGGCATCTGGAAGAGAAGGGCTGGCTGGACGATACGGACATCATCTTCACGCCCGATCATGGCGGCTTCGACGGCGCCTATGGACTGTTGCTCATTGGCCCGGGGCTGACCGATCATGAATGTCGCTTGCCCATGCTCTGGAAACCGGCTAGCAGCGCCGACGTGCCGGCAGCCGAGGTGGATTCGCCCGTAGGCATCATCGACCTGTCGCCGACTTTCTGCCAGATCGCGGGTGTCGACGTGCCAGAGTGGATGGACGGCCGGCCCCTGCCCACCAGCCAGGAAGAGGGCGACGCCCAGGGTCGCGAGTACACCTTCACCCAGTACGAGAGCCACACGCCGGCGGCGTCGATCATCATGAACAGCATGTACGCCAACGGCATCGTATGCACCCTGTACGAGCGCTCTAAGACCTATGACGGAACCGAGGGCGAACTGTACAACCTGGAAGAGGACCCCGGGCAACTGGTCAACCTATGGGACGATCCGGCCTACGCGGCGGTCAAGGCGGAGATGATTGAAACCATTCGCAAAGACCTGCTGGCCCGGCCGATGTTCCATAATCACCCGATACCCGGCGCTTTGATCTAGTCACTGGAGTTGCATGCAGGAGCGTGGTGGCCGGTTGCAGGCTTTTTTCTGGCCCTTGGCCGTTGACCTGTAACCCGTCACTATGCCTCCACGCAAGTTAATGAGCAGAAAGCCGCTTGCTTTTTGACTCTTTCTGCCTGCATGCTAAGGAATAGAATTATGGCCATGAAACCTCTTAAACTGCTACTGTTGCTTACTGCACTTGCCATTGCCGTGGCCGGTTGCGGTGGCGAAGAGACTACCGTGCCGACCGTCGCACCCACGGTCGAGCCGGTGGAAGAATCGACCGAAGCGGCGGCAGAGGAGTCCGCCGTTGCCGAAGAGCCCACCCCGACGTTCGAATCGGCCGCGGTACCCGAAGGAACAACTCCCCTCGATACGATGGAGTTCCAAGTGGACCCTGACTTGATTGACGTCACGTGGGAGTGGTTTCAACGAACCACGACCGAGGGCACAGAAGTGTTGCTTGAGGTCCCGAACCCTAAGAATTACACGCTGTTCTTCAACGCCGACCAAACCTTCAGCGCCCTACTGGATTGTAACAACGGCGCCGGCGAGTATGTGACCGACGGCAATGGCAATATATTTATGCATTTGGGCCCCATGACCGCGGCCGAATGTCCGCCGGAGTCTTTGTCGGACGCTATGGTTACGATGTTTGGTCCGGCCCAGAGTTACGTCTATGAAGATGATGGGAATACTGTTATCTTCAAGTTCGCGGCCGGCGGCCCGTGGGACTACTATCGCAAGGCCGACGGATCGTCAGCCGGGGATGCAGGCGCGGCAGAGACGGCCACGGCCGGTGATTCCCTGGCCGGCACCACCTGGACTCTGACCGAGCTCAATGGCCAGCCGCTACTGCCAACGACCGAGATCACCGCCCAGTTCAACGATGACGGAACGGTAGGCGGCTCATCCGGCTGCAACAATTACAACGCAGCATACGAGGCAGATGGAACCAATATCAACATCCAGGCGAGTCCGGCGGCGATGACCCTGATGGCCTGCCCGGAACTGGTCATGGAGCAAGAAACGGCCTACCTGGCGGCCCTGGACGCGGCCGAGACCTTTGAGATCAACGGGGACGAACTGGTTTTGTACGACGCCGACGGCAACCCGGTGGCCCAGTTCTCGGCCGTGAGCCAGGATCTGGCCGGCACATCCTGGGATGTGATTTCCTACAACAACGGACGGGGAGGCGTGACCAGCCTGATCATCGGCACCGAGATCACGGCCGACTTCGGCGAGGATGGCCAGTTGACCGGCAACGCTGGCTGCAACGACTACTTCGGGCCCTATGAAGCCGTCGAAGGCGATATTTCAATGGGTCCGTTCGGCACGACCCGCAAGGTCTGCCCGGAACCGGAAGGCGTCATGGAGCAGGAGGCCGAGTACCTGGCGGCCCTGGAAACGGCGGCTACTTACACCGTCGACGGTATGACCATGAATATGCGCACCGCCGATGGCGCCACCGTAGCCAACTTCCGGAGAAAGCTGCCAATCGCCGATCTGATCATCACCCCCAGCGATATCAGCCTGAGCACCGGCCCCCTAGACACGACCTGGCAAGCCTTCATCGTTCCGCGCACGCCGTATGACGAGAGCCAGCCGCCGGGCCCGATGGGATTGCCGATCCATATCGAGATCCTGTTCGGGGACGGCGCCGATCCGGCCGCCCACGAATTGGGCCAACCTATCATGTATATCATACCGGTGAATACTTACCGGAAATTGTGGAATGACGCCGGCAACGAAGCCGTAACCCGGACAATACAGGAGATCCAGGAGTTGAATTTCGTCCTGGTCAGTCCGGCGCCGACTTCGGGTTATCCGGCTTTGCCCTACGAAGAGATTGGCGCCGGCGCCAACGACCTTGCGGTACAGGTGGGACGGGCCGTTTCGCAAGCCGAGCTGAACACGGTCAGCGCCACCCAGGATGGCTATCGCTTCGTCGGCCGCTGGGTCCAGGACCCCAACCCGGTAACCAATGAGGGTCTGCGCTACGTCTACCAGGGTTTCACCAATGACGGCGTTTACCTGGTTTCCTTCTGGTGGCCGGAATCGACGCCGCTTCTGGCGAACGACGTCAGCGAGGTGCCGGCCGAAGAAATGGAGGCCTTCAACGGCGATTATTCTGCTTATATGGATGCCACGGCCGAGGCGTTGAACGCTACCTCCTCCGAGGAGTGGGACCCGGACATCGCGCTACTAGACGCAATCGTAGCCTCCCTTGAGATAGCGGGCATGACGCCATCTGGCCTGCTGGATACGACATGGCAATGGACCCGAGGCCAGGCGCAACCGGGAAGTTCGGAAATCGTCGAGGTGCCCGATCCTTCGAAATACGAAGTCACCTATGGCAGCGATGGCACTATGACCTTCACCGCCGACTGCAATAGCGGCAGCATGACCTTTGAATTGAATAACGCCGGGATGACCGGCGGCATGCTGGCTCAACCG
>CP070688.1:1747115-1749649 GCA_020353135.1 Chloroflexota bacterium | reverse complement strand
GTTCACCCGCTCACCCTCCTCATCCTTCATCTCCGCCACTTCATCCTTCATCCCCGCCGCCTCGTCCTCAAAACGACGCGCCCGGCCGCCCACCTTCACGGCCGAGATGACGACTACGGCCGAAACCAGGGTCATTAACAGCACCAAAATCAGAATGATCAGCATCAGATCCATGGTCGGTTACGGGCGCGGGTTGCCTCAGCGTCAACTCGCGGCCGATCTGCGCGTTCTTCGGTTCGACGACAGCGGGTCTCCAGTACTATTTAGCGCCGATTTCTATATAGTCCGATTGTACTATTGTCGGCTATTTTCCCAGAGAGGACAGAATTTTAAAGTTAAATTTAAGAAAAAAACAGGCGAAACAGACTATACTTTGCGGTAAATGTGACTGGGGTGTTTCTACCCTCAAAATCACTGGGAGTTAGTACCTCCCTAGCGCAGATAACCCTGCACGACAATTCAATAGCCGATGACGCACACGAAATTAGCGCAGCGCGTTGAGTGCTGTGGAAGTGAAGGCCGTGTCCTGTCGGTTGCTGTCGTGCGCGCCTTAGCCGGGTCCAGACGGAGAGGCCTTTCGTGGCCAGAGTATCCTCCTGAAGGTCCCAGCCGTCAACCGGGATGGCAGTCAAGACGGCCAACCGGTAGGCGGAAGAGAATTCAAAAGGCATCTCTGTCGTAGCCACTGCTCCGGAGTGCCTGTCAAAGAAAGTGATAGAGTCAGGATTCGGACACCTGACTTGGGGCGAAGCGTGGTAGGGCGCTGGCCTTGCCGTGTTTGGCAACGCCATAGCTGGCGCCGCCATGATTGGCGCCGCCATGATTGGCGAAAGATAATTCGAGGGATGGATAGGCAGCTGCCGAGCTGCCATGGCGCACAGGAAAATGGGGTCCCGAAGTGAACGAAAAGACAATTTTAATCATAGATGAAGACCGAGAGTTGAGAGAATGGTTGCGCAGCGCGCTGGCTGAGCGTGGGGCCCACGTGTCTACCGCGCCAAATGGCGACGAAGGGCTGCGCAAATTCTTCGGCCTGCTGCCGGATCTGGTGCTCATGGCAGACACACTGCGTAGGCGCACCGGCATGGATGTTTTGCGCGAGATTCGCCTGCTGACAGACGTCCCGGTGGTCATGCTCACCGCCGACGGCGATCCTGAGATCGTTCGTTATCTAGATGCTGGCGCCGACGACTACGTCGTCAAGCCCTTTGAGCGGCGGGTTCTCATGGCCCGCATCCGGGCCCTGTTTCGGCGCGCCCGCTGGCAACGCCGGCGCGCGCAAGGCCTTATCTACGATGACGGCCGGCTGGTCATTGACGCGCCGGCCTTTCGGGCGACGCTCGACGGTGACCAGGTCAAGCTGTCGGCTACCGAATTTTCCCTCTTGGTCCATCTGGCCCGCCGTGCTGGCCAGGCCTGTGCCTATGACGAAATCCTGGCCGATGTCTGGGGCGAGGCATTTGTTCGCAATCCTGAATATGTCCACGCCTACATCTGGCAGCTTCGCCAGAAGATAGAACGAAACCCGAAGAAGCCGGCCTACATGAAAAGCGTGCGCGGCGTCGGCTATCGTTTCGTAGCCCAGATGCCACAAGCTGAGCGCCGTCGGCCGAACGGGCAGGGCCGCGTGTCCCGCCCAGTCGCCGGCGATTAGAAACGCGTATCCTGCCCTGGCCTTTCCTATTAATATGCAGCAACATCGTGGTTTGATAGAAGCAGAATCGATCGCTAAGTCCCCAAGCTATTCTTAATGGTGGAGCGCTGGGGCGCGCCCATCCCATCGGCCCATTTGGGGATGGACGGTGGGGATCTTTGGTACAGTCTAAACGGGAACAATCATGGAAGTAAAAGAGTACATCAAGGTCATTATCAAGAACTGGCGCATCCTATTGGCTTGTGTCGCCGTAACGGTGGTGGCTACGTTGCTCTTCACTATTCGGCAGCCGCGAATCTATGAGTCGCTGGCCACCTTTGTGATCCGGCCCCATTCGAGTCTGATCGTGCAGGACGATTTCGTTAGCACGCTGGAGACATTGAGCCGCCGGGTGGAAATCAACAACACCTTTGCCGAAGTGGCCAATAGCAAACTGATCAAGGACAAGGCCGTCGAGCGACTGGGTCTAACCGGCAGCCAGCGCAGCGGCCTGTCGGCCAACGGCCGCGTGTTGGTCGGCACCAATATCCTCGAACTCAAGGTGAAAGCCAGCGACCCGGAAGTAGCCCAGGCCTTTACCGAAGCGGTTAGCCTGGAAATCGTGGACTTCGTTAGTAACCTGTACGATGTCTTCGAACTGGGCCAATTGGACGGCGCGTCGCTGGCTGAGAGCCCGGTCAGCCCCAAGGTTGGCGTTAACCTGGCGATGGGACTTGTCGTGGGCTTGGCCCTGGGACTGGCCCTGATATTCCTGTACGAGTATGTTAGATCGCCTGACGGGCCGAAGCACACCTTCAATATCCGCGATGCCGATACCGACGCCTACAATCGATCCTATCTGGAGATGCGACTGCGCCAGGAAGTCAGCCGGGCGCGGCAC
>CP070688.1:1743132-1747015 GCA_020353135.1 Chloroflexota bacterium | reverse complement strand
CGGAATGCCGGTCCGATTCCACAGATCGGCCGTTTCGCCGTCCATCCTGTATTTGACATGTAGCGTTAGAGTCCCGTTATGAAACAGATAGGTATTAGCCTCTTCTTCCAAGGTCCAGCCGGCCGGATAATAGAATGAGATGCCGGTCTGCTCATCGTTGTAGTCCACCAATACGAAGGGCCCGGCCGTCGCTTTAACTGCCACTTCCGAGGAAGCCGGTTCTATTGTGACAATAGTCGTTATCTCGATAGCTTGCGTTGGTATCGCCTCGACAATCTGGGTGGCTGTGGCCATCGCTTCGCCAGGGGTTGGCGCTGGCCTCGTGATCGGCGTGGCTGTAGCCGCTGGCTCGATCTGTGATGCGGCCGTCTCGGCGTCGATTTTCAGAGTACCGCACGCGCTGAGAATGAAGACCAATACCATCAATAAAAGTAAGTCCATCCGCTTGTTCATCTTGGTTTTCATGTTTGACTCCCTTATTCCGCGCTCACGGCGTCACGCTTACGGCGTCACGCCTAAGGCGTAGAGATTGGAAGCTCTTGTACGGCAAAACCGTCGCCTATCGGCAAAACGGTGAATTTGAACGACGACCGGGGGAACTCGCCCTCCGGCCAATCTCCTTCGGGATTCAGCACAAATA
This sequence comes from Chloroflexota bacterium, assembly GCA_020353135.1. The sequence continues at coordinate 1,746,375 of CP070688.1, read as the reverse complement.
GACTGCCGTCTGGATTCTCAAATTGAACGGCGAATTCAAACACGGTTGGCGAACCGGCGCCCATGGGCGAGATCGTCTTGACCGGCCGGCAAACCAGGCCATTGACCTTGCAACCCGATTCAAGCAAACCGGCGAGATCGTCTGGGTCGGCCGTTGGGTTCCACCCCCTCAGCGCCCCGTATCCGCCGCCATGCAGATCGACGGCGTCAGCGTACTTCCCTTCGCTGAGCAGCGCAAAATAGCGCCTGAGCGCTTCCTGGGCCGCTTCGACTTCGGACACGGGGTGGCTCTCGGCGTCTATCCTCACGGTCACTTCATTGGCCGGGATCTGGACCGGACCAAGTTCATCAAACGTAGTGGCCATTTCCGCTTCCGATTTGGCGATGTGGGAAATCCTGGGCGAAATGAACTCAATGGCGTATTCGCCAGGGACCGAGAAGTCGAAGGCATCGGCCAAATCCACTTCGGCCGATACCATTTCCCCCACATCAAGCACGGTGTAAGTCTCCGGCGTAGGCTCAGCCCGGCTGGCCAGAATGCCCTGATAAGGAACAGGTACCCCATCTCTTCTCACCCGGAAGATTTCCCCGCCTATTCCCTCAAGCGGCGTATACCAGTTCAGGACATACAACCTGCTATCCGTATCGTTGATCAGGTAGAACCGCAGCTTCACGGGCTGGCCTACGGGCAGCGATTCGGGGATCTCAAGATGGGCCCTCAGTTCACCTTCGTTCGGCTGGCTTATTGCCGGCCGCAGCGTGCGCAGGATTGAGTCTACTGCATCCAGGTTGCCATAGCCGCCGACGCGCAAGACCCGGCCGTCGATCACCGTGACCAGGGATGCTACTTCGATATTCATCTCGCCAATTAGCCGCCGGCGCACGGCCGGAACTCCTCCTGCCAACGTCCAGTTTTCTTCAGCGCGGATCTCCAGCTCGCCGGCCGCGACCTGTTCGTCAATTCGGGCCTCTATAGTTGGTAGCGTGGGGCACTCGGCCGAGTTACAGGTGACAAAATCCAGCTTAACCTGATCGGCCGGCACCGGGCCGGTGCTCATTCCCGGCTTGTGCGATCGAAGCGTGATGGCGTACATATAAGAATCAGGCGCCGGCCCGCCCGAGATGATCCAGCCGGCCGGGTAATCAAACGCATACCCCGCGTGTTCGTTGATAAAGGTAAGCGATCCTTCTGGCAGCCCGTCATTTGTCTCATCCGCCTCCTCAAAGCCGGCCGGCGCGTAAATCATGCCCGGCCAGTATTGGCCTTCAGGGGTGAGGCCAATCGTCAGGATCGCTTCTCCCTGGCCGTCGGCGCCCCAACCTTCACTGTAAACCAGATCGACGACTTTCACCTTATAACCATAGACCTTGGTCGGGTCCACGTCGCCCAGGTCGGGGAACAGGTCCCGGTCCACCGTGAAACGCAAGGTCATTGGATCGGGCAACAGGTTGAGCTGCAACTGCTCCACGGCCTCAGCCGGCGTCAGTCTCTGGCTCCCAGATTCCCAATAGCCGATGACAAAAGAGTCGTTCATCATCGCTTCCAGGGTCTGCAAGTCGGCGTTTGCCAGGGCTTCGGCCAGGGTCGCTTTTAATCCGGGATCCTTCACCGCCGCCGTCGCTTCGGCCGTCGCCCCCACAGGCGCCGTCCCTTCAGATACGTTCCCCTCCGACGCCGTCTCCTCCGGCGTAGGCGTAGGAGCTTCCACGATCGGAACAGCGGTCACAGTGGCCTCTGGAGCCGACGTCTCTGGCAAACAAGAAACCATCAATACAGAAATAACTAGTAGGATTAACACGTTTATTCGGCGATTCTTCATCTCACATCTACCTCTATTTAGCCATCATTGGCTAGCCATAATTGGCTGGCCATCATTGGCTGACGTTCAGCTGTATATCCAAATGGCGGCAGTGTTCCTGGATAGCCTGGACAGCGCGTGACGAAGGCAGCCCGAAATTTATCGCTGCCCGTTGTTCAATTCCCAGCCTATCCCCACCCTGCCAGCTCAAATACGTGCCTGGTGGCAGGCGTTCCAAAAGGGTCTTCAAATCTTCTGTTCCCCTGGCCGTGATCTTCACCCACTCGCTCGGGGTTACCAGATTCTCTTCGGCTACGATCTCTTGGACCGTCTTCAGGCAATTCGTTCCCGTTATCAAGGTGTAGCGCCAGTTGTCGTCCACCTCATCGCGCCAGCTGTAAAGTTCGTAGCCCTTCATGGAAGAGGGAAGCGGCTTGGCGTTGACGATGGGCGCCGTTAAAACGAGCGCCGCCTGGGATTGCCTGACGAAGGTAAGGCAACCGCCCAGACCCATGCAGGCGCTTCCGCCGCCGCCAACGAGACCATTTTCGCGCAGGGCGATTCGCTCCTGATCGGAGGCACAGTCACGCACCAGGATGGGCTCTTCGAAGCTCAGCTCCCCGATCGCCAATGGCCCGTCCTGGATGTCCAGCACCTCCATGTAGGTCGCGCCGATGTTTGCCGGACAGCCAGTCGGCCAATCCGACCTGTCCCGGGAAGTAAAAGAAACGACTGTCGTGGCGCCATCCGGCATACGGAACGTCGCCAGGCCATTATCCCGATCCACCTCCAGCGACTCGACGAACCTGGCCGCGGCCATATTCGAGCCAAGCCTGTACAGGCCTGGCTCAAGCGAAAGCCATCTGTCGAAGGCGCAGCCACCCAAGATGGCGTTGAGAAGGATCAACAGAGGGATGGTGGCGCCGACGCGAGCACGGTATTTGTTCTTCAGCATGTCTTGGTTCCCAGAAACTATCGTATTCCCCACCGTCATACATTTCTCTATACTATTGACGTATTTATCTCAATAGACGTTCCAGCTATACCCCTATAACGAAAGCTAGCGCAAGCGTAATACGTCCCCTTCTGACGCTTCGGCCGCCACGGGGGCCGGCGCCAGTCGACGACCGCCCTATCACGCATCGCCAACGGCGCCTGGCGCCACGAATCGCGATACACTAAAAAAACCTCGGGCTCGTCCTCCCAATAATCTGGTGTAAGAAGCAAGGTCCGGCCGTTGGCCCAGGGTTCGTCGCCCGGAGGGCTCCAAGTGACCGGGCTCTGGCTGAGCGGGTTCAGCCGGAGTTCCCGGCTGCCGTCGGCCGCTGTTGCCCATAGGCCGCGGTCAGCCTCGTCCCACGACTCGACGCTGAAAGTCAACCATGCTCCATCGGTGCTCCAGGTAGCCGGCGGCAGCCAGCCGCCGCGGCCGACTGGTTGATAGG
>CP070688.1:1738589-1743032 GCA_020353135.1 Chloroflexota bacterium | reverse complement strand
GCCGAACTTGAGAGCACATATTCGCAGTAGGGATATTCGTCTAAAAGCGCCTGAAACTGCTCCTGGACGATCAAGCGATCTTCGTCTGGCATTTCGTCCAATCCATAGAGGAAGATTCGCAACTTCGGTTTCCCGTCCAAGGCTGATAACTTCGTGGCTTTTTGACCGGGCCAGAATTGTTCAAGGGCTGCCAACACGGCCGCTTCAAGTGGATTCTCCAGGCTCGAGCGCGCCGCGTGGTAACCTTGCAGATCCACATAGATCGGCAGCTTGCGGTCGGCCGGTGCGTCTAGGGAATCACGGATACTCCTCCATACCATGCGCTGGAGTTGGGTGTTCTTGTTGCTGCCGAAGCCGCCGACCAATGCCACCACTTTCGGCCGCTCCTCATCTGTCCCCGGCTGCTTCGACATGGCCTCGGCGAAGGCTCGCATAGAATCAGTCGTGGCTGATGCTTGCCGTTCGAGCCAGGCTAGATTGTCGTAATCCTGGTCGCCGGTCAGATGAACGACCTCGACCGGAAGCGGCACGTAACGTCCCGTGTCAGGTGAAAAGAAGCTGAACAGCTTATACTGGCTCATGGCTTCTAATGCGGCCTGGATGGGATCGGCCGCGAAAAGCTGACCGGTGCGCAAACGCATGAAAAGCGCCGGCATTGACCAGTTAGGATCTTCTGTATCGTATACGGCCCCGCGCGCCTCGTTGAGCGCCCGGTCGACAATCCCGTGTTTCAGCAACTGTTCGTAGAAGCTGCGCGTCAAATCCCGGGCTGACGAAATGGCGATCTTATCTTGCATGGCTACCACGGCCGGCACGCCAGCCTCGACCAACCTTGGCGCCAGGCCCACAAATGCCTGGCCGATCTCGGTCTTTGCGCTTTCACAGGCGACCAGGAAGAAGAGCTGGGGCATTTGGCCTTGCGCGCGTAGTTTGCCGACGATATCTTCGTCCAACACCCGCTCGCAAGTGCCATCACGTTTCTCCAGGTAGAGAGCGGCGTTGGCCGATTCTTCCCCATGCCGGCCGCGGAAAGCGCCGTGGCCGATGAAATGAAAGATATCGCACTCGGGCAGCCTGCGCTGGATATTCTCTAGCGACGTAATGCGCTCTTCGATCGTGTAGCCGGCGGCGATTAATTCCGCCTGAAGCCCCTGATCTAGCTTCCGCTGGCCGGGTAGGATGGTGACCTTAAGTTGATTGTTGGCCTGCAGCGCATCCAGCGCCGGCCGCAGGTTTGCCACCTCCTGATCCGGATCGACCGCCTTAAGGCCGTACTCCGATTCCAGGTCGCTCGGATTAGCTATGGCCAACAACATTCTTAGCGGCCGCGACTCGGCCGGCTGCGGTTCGGAGATGCCCAACCCGGTATAACGAGAAAAAGGCCTGTCGGAGGTGATACTGACCGGGATCGCTCCGCCCATGTGGTAGTGTTGCAGGCGCTCCCAGCGTATCGTCTGTAGCTCGCCCGCTTGCCGGTCGAGCCATAGGCGTACGCGCAAGCGGCCTTGGCTGGCCTCGCGAGCGATGCCGCTGGCCAGGTCATAGGCCCGGCCGATCGGGCCGCCAGCCAGCAGCGCCTGAAACAGCAATTGCCCGTATTGCTCCTGATCCGATTCGGCCGCCAGCAGTTCTTGATGGTCCACCATCGCCTGGCCGACGAAGAAGCTGCCGTCTGACAGCGTCGCCTCAACCGGGTAAGCGTCGCTCTCCCCCGCCCGGCCGCGGATATGGATCAGCAGATCGGTATACGTTTCAGACATGAGCGCCTTGATACTTGGCTGACCGCGGCCGGTAAAAGGCTAAGGCAGCGGAACTTTCGCCCAGCCCACCGGCGATTCCCAGCGCTTAAACTGCCAGGGCGGGCCAACCGGTGATTGGGCCCCAGGCGCCAACGACGCCGATCCAAACCGTTTGACCATGGCTCCCCAGCCGCCTGCGTAATTTAGCGCCCAAGACTGGGCGCCCAGGTTGATAGGTTTTGCCCACGGCACGTCTGTGCCAGGACCAATTGACACCGCGCTATTGCCAAAGGCATAATCAGTGTAGCCGAACATGTCATGGGTTGTACTGTGGAAGTAATTGGCGTGTGAGCCGCAGCCGACGTAGACGACCGGGTGCGTCCCGTCGACTTTGTGGACCTCGCTGGCGTCCCAGCGATGGTGTTCCGGCGCGCCCGTATGGGCCGAGTAGGCGATGTATTGTGGTTTGTTGTCGCGCAAGAACAGGGCGATCATTTCCCAATCGCCCTCATGATCGTTCACCCCGCCGTGGCCTGTCCCCCAATCATTGTAAGCATAGAAGAACCAATATTGCAGGGCGAGATAACCACGACTGCTGAGGGTGCTGTAGTAAAAGACCGGCGGGTACTTGCTGAAGTCTCGATATGGCTCATACCGTTCCAGCGCCGTTTTGTGAACATCGTCCGGTAACTGCATGGCGTCGGTCAATACGAAGCTCACATCGGCCGGCGGAGATTCTTCGCCGGGGCTCGAGAAGGCGAAACCGGCGTCCAGGTCGGCCGGATCCGGGCTGCGTTCCAGGGCCGGATCTTCTTCGGCCGCCGCCACGCCGTCTTCGTCCTCCATTACCACCTGGGGGGTCATATCGCCTTCGATGCTGAACATGGCCAGGCCGCCATGAGCAAGCTGGTTTCGCAAAGAGGGGTCGTGCTCCAGGATTTCGTCGGCCGCGAAAGTCAGATAGTAATCACGGGACAGGCTTGGCGTCATGGCCGCCAAATCGTCGAGACTGAGCGCCGCTCGTGCCTTAAGCACTCCCTCACCCTTTTTGTGCAACGACGACTCGGCCACGTAATGAGCGGTGGATATGGGGAAGAACTCCTCCTCGCGATCCTTGTCGTCCTTACTGAATAGTAAAACGGGTGCGTGCCTGAGAACCAGATCCAACTCGTTCATTCAGATTCCTCCTAAGACAATAGCTATTGACAGCTGGCTGTCAGCCGTGAGCATTAGATGTTCTTCAGCAAGAGGGCCCAAAACGGGTATCGATGGCGGCTACCCGGGCTGCCTGATCGTTACCCATTCTAAACTAACTCGGCGGCAATGTAAACAAAATCGCCTGAATATGATGTCTATCCACGTGCGCTATTTGCGCGGGATCTATCGGCCGGTGAAAATGGGTGGACAAACCACGACGGTCAAGCTTATGAACAATGAAAGCCAACTCCCCTTTGTCCTCATTAGCCATGCTCTGCCGGCGTCATGGTTGGCCAGCCTGAACGGCCGCTGCCGGACGCTTATTGGACCTGAAACCAAGACCACAAGCGATCTGGCCCCGGACTTGAAGGCCCGGTTGTCCGAGGCAATCGGGCTGCTGACCTTGCTCACCGTGCCAGTGAACGGCGCCCTGCTGGACTTAGCTCCCCGGCTGCGGGTGGTCAGCAACATGGCCGTCGGCGTAGATAATGTGGATCTGGTCGCCTGTACCGGGCGCGGCATTCCCGTCGGCCATACGCCGGGCGTTCTTACCGAAGGTACGGCCGATTTGACCATGGCCCTGCTATTGGCGTCCGCCCGCCGGTTGCCGGAGGCCAGTCAAGATGCCCGCCAGGGACGCTGGACCACCTGGGAACCGGCCGGCTGGCTGGGAATGGACCTGGCCGGGGCGACGTTGGGCATCGTCGGCCTGGGTAAGATTGGCACTGCCGTAGCCGAACGTGCGAGCGGCTTTGGTCTAAAATTGGTCTATAACAGTCGAAACTCTAAACCTGAGATCGAGCGCCGTCTGGGCGCAGTTCGCCTGCCCTTGCCTGAACTGTTGCGGCAGAGCGATTTCGTCACTTTGCATGTGCCCTTGACTGCAGATACCAGGGGGCTGATAGACGAGAATGCCTTGCGACTGATGAAGCCAACTGCCATCCTGATCAATGTCGCTCGCGGTCCGGTGGTGGACTCGGCCGCCCTCTACCAAGCTCTACACGAAAATCAGATCGCCGCTGCCGCTCTGGATGTGACCGATCCGGAACCTTTGCCGGCCTCCGATCCTCTCTACACGCTGCCAAATTGCCTGGTTGTGCCCCATATCGGTTCGGCAACCGTCAATACGCGCCGGCGCATGGCCGAACTCGCTTGTGATAATCTGCTCGCCGGCCTTGCCGGCCAACGCCTACCACACTGCGCCAACCCGGCTGTATATGATATTATTTAGTTGGGGATGGGTGTTTTGGTTTGTTTGATAATGGCTATGCGAAATCCTGTACAGGCAATGCAATGAAGGTCATTGGATTATTAGGAGGCATGAGCTGGGAATCAACCGCCCTCTACTATGAGTTGATCAACGAAGGCGTGAAGCGGCAATTGGGTGGGCTTCACTCGGCCCGGATAGCCATGGTTAGCGTCGATTTCGAGGAAATTGAAGTGTTGCAGGCCAAAGGCGATTGGCCTGCTGCAGGGCAGACGCTGGCCGCGGCCGCCCAACAGGTGC
>CP070688.1:1728293-1738489 GCA_020353135.1 Chloroflexota bacterium | reverse complement strand
GAAACCCAGGTGTGCCCGGCGCACAGTAGGGTCATATGATCCACGCCCGCTCACCCTTACCTGGTCTTCGGTCGACAGCCAGGAACCGCCACGTAGTGATTTAAACTCCCCATCCAAAGGCCCTAGTGGATTGGTGTCGGCCGCGTTTTCGTAGGCGCGTGGATCATACCAGTCGCTTACCCACTCCATGACGTTGCCCGACATATCGTAGAAGCCCAATGGCGAGCGACCGTTTGGATAGCTGCCCACTGGCGCCGTATCAATATGGCCGTCGTCAACCGTCGTGTCGCGATCATCGGCAGGACAGTTGAGATCGCAGAAATTGAGCAAACTTCCATCAAAGATATCGCCCCAGGGGTAAGTGTGTTTGATACCCATGACTGGGTCGAAACCGGCTGCCCTCTCCCATTCGGCCTCTGACGGAAGCCTGGCGCCTCGCCAGCTGCAAAAATCGCGCGCATCATTCCAATTCACAAATATCACCGGATAGTCATCATAGGCTGAATCGCCATAGTAGGCCGGATGATAAGTGGCGCCCGATCGACCCGGTGGCTGACATTCGCCGGCCGCTACACACTTGGCGTATTGGCCATTGGTGACCTCGGTCTCGTCAAGATAGTAGGCGTCTACGCGAATAATTTGGGACGGCGCTTCGTCAGGCTCCGTCTCATCACTGCCCATGCGGAATGAGCCACTCGGCACGTAGATCATTTTGGCGCCGGATTGCTCGTCGATCAGAGGTGCCGGGGTCGGGATCGGCGTGGCGCTCGGCGCTGGCGTTGCGGTCACCGTGGTAATAGCCGTCAGGGCGGCGACGATCTGAGACCGTAAGGTGGCCGTCGCCGCCACCTGTTGCTCTTGCGCGGCCGGCGTTAAACTGGCCACTGTCAGACCAATGACCGCCCCGCCAATAAGTAGCAGTATGGCAACCAATGCCAAGATGGTCCGCTGCTCAATTTGCCTTCGTCGTGGCTGTGGGCGCACGGGCGCCGGTGCCTGGGCATAGGCTCGGGCAGTACGCCTTGGTTCGGTTATCTCCAGCGCCGGCCGGCCGACCGGTCGCTCTAGCGCCTTGGCGAATTCGCCGGCCGACTCAAAACGCACCTCAGGCCGCAGATCCATAGCCCGGCTGGCGACCACCGACAGATAGGGTTCGACATCTGGATTGACTTCCCGAGCCGGGATCAAAGTCTCCAGGCCGCTTTCTCGCCGCAAAGCATCGGGTGGCTCTTCTTGTGTCAGCAAGGCATACAGCGCCCCTCCCAATCCATAGATGTCGCTGGCAGGGGTCACCATGTCCGACATCTGCTGTTCTGGCGCCCTGTAGCCATCACCACCGGTGCTCATGCCGAGTCCCGGCAAGCCTGTGTCGACGAGGAATAGCTCGCCGTCTGGCCTGAGCCGCAAATTGGCCGGCTTGATATCCATGTGAAGCTGTTTCTTGTCGTGCAAGTAGGTTAACGGCCGGCAGGCGGCCTGCAGCCAGGCGATGATTAAATCGGAGGGTAAAGGACCATACTGTTCCGATAGCTCCTGCAAGTTAACGCCGCTTATAAATTCGCTGACGAGGTACTGACCCGTATCTTCCAGGCAAAAGTGGTCCTGCGCAACCGGTAACTGGGCGTGTTTCAAGCCACTCAATCGGATGGCTTCCGCGCGGAACAACTTCTGGGTCTCGGCCGACGGATCCAGATACTCTTTGATCGCTACATCCTGCCGGGCCTTCAAGTCCCAGGCGCGATACACGGCGCCGTAAGGCCCTTCGGCCAGCAAGCTGACCATGCGATAACGTTTGTTCAGAATCTCGCCGGGCAGAAGCGGCATGGTCAATTGACCTCTTCGAATTGCGCCAGTCGCTCCGATATGGACCCGTCCTTGTGACCTATTGGACGCGGATGAACGCGGACTGTCGGCTTTTCTTCAGCGCTTGTCCGTGCTCGTCCGCGTCTCATTGTATGTCCGTCGGGTAGCTAGTTCGGCAACCAGTGTATCGTGGATCAATGGTCGGCACCACCCGGTTCATTGGTCCTTAATCAGCTACAATAGGGCAAAAAGCGTCATGAAATCGGAAAAGGAAAGATCACTCGCAAGCGCCTTGAGGCGTCTCTATCGCCGGCCTGAACGTCCAACCCCTTGGGCCTTTGGCGGCAATCTGCCGTGGAACGATCCGGTCTTCTCGAAACGCATGCTGCGTGAGCATCTGGACGAGTCGCATGGTGCCGCATCGCGACAAGAACCTGAACGCAGACTGGTGACTGAGTGGCTATGGTCTAGACTCGACCTTGCTCCGGGCGTCCAGGTGCTAGATGTAACCTGCGGCCCGGGCTTGTACGCCGTGGCGCTGGCCGAACGAGGCTGCAAGATAGTTGGGGTCGACTTCAGTCCCGCGTCGATAGCCTACGCCAGGCAGTTGGCCAGCGAGAGGAATGTGTTCGAGCGCTGTCGCTTTGAAGAAGCAGATGTGCGCCAGATGACTTTCGAGAACGATCAATTCGACGCCGCCCTGTTCTTATACGGTCAGTTGTCCGTCTTCACAGTGGAAGACGCGCTGGCCTTGCTGACGAAGATCGCCAGTTACCTGCGGCCGGGTGGGCGACTTGTCGTAGAACTGTTAACGCCGGACCGGCTAGACAAGAAGGACAGCTCCTGGTGGTTCACCGACGATACTGGATTGTGGGGCGACGAGCCTTTCCTGCATTTGGGCGAGCGTTTCTGGTTAGAAGAAGAAAAGATCGTCGTCGAGCGATTCTATACCCTGGACCTGGAAAGCGGGGCCATGGACGAAGTCATTCTGTGCGATCAGAGCTATTCGACGTCAGAAATGGCCGCGTTGATGAAGCGCGCCGGATTTGCGACGGTGGATGTTCTGCCGGCCTGGGACGAGCTGAAGCTATACGATGCGCCAGAGTGGACGATATATGTAGCCCGCAAAGCTCCCATCAGGCGATGATGCTTGATCAGCCATCCGGCGTTTTTTCTTTCGCTTCAGCTGTTTGTCGAATCAGCCTTCGACCGGGCGACAACATCTTCTGCCCCGCTCTCTTTCGGCGAGTCCGGATCAGAGGATTGTCCGTCCGGCGCCACCGGAGCTGACGTTGTATCGCCTGACGCCTCCTCCCGGCCGTCATCATCTTCAATGACGGTTTTGTTTACCGCCACCGTGTAATCGGCCGGCTTGATTTTCGAGCCATAACGCGTCGCATACATGTATGTGAACTCGGCCCCGTACATAAAGATCTGCGACGAATAATAGAACCACAGCAGCAAGACGATTAACGATCCTGCCGCTCCAGCAAAACTACTGGTATAAAAGCGAAAATACACGCTCAATACCAACATGCCGATGCCGAAAAGGACGGAGGTGAACGCTGCGCCGACAAACACATCCCGCCAGGTGATCTCTACATCGGGCAATACGCGGTAAAAGGCGGCGAAGAGCAAGGTGGTCACGCAGAACAGCAATATGGACTGGCTCAGCTGGAGGACGCGAAAATCCGGAAGGATATCTAGCGCTTCGGGCACTAATGACGTGATCACAGGCACAAAAATGGAAACGGCCGCGTTGGCTAGCAGGTAAAGAACAAGCAGCGCGCCGGCGATGAAGACGATCAGAAAGGCCAGCGCTCTACGCCTGGCTTCCATGATGATGCCGCCTTTGGCGATCGGCCGGACGCCCCATATTGTATTGAGGGCCTCGTGTAGGTAATTGAATATGTTGGACGCGCCCCACAACGTGATTACCAGGCCGATGATCGAGATCAAGGGCAAGGACGAGCTCAGGGCCGCGTTCTCGGACGTATCTTCCACCAGGCCCAGGACAAAATTAGCCAGTTCCGGGCCCATAATGTCACCTAGTAGATCGCCCACCTCGCCGCCGACTCCGATTTCCAATACGAACCGTTCGGCCAGCGCGCCCAGGATACCGGTCAAGACAAACAGCAGTGGCGCAAGCGAAAACAGGGTGTAGTAGGACAGAGCGGCCGCCATGCGCATGGCCCGATCTTCAAGCCACTTCTGGTAAGTATCGACGAAGAACGTCGCGATGTTCTTCACTTTCGCCATATCAGGCCCAGTATAACATAAGCACAACTGCGCTACAGCCTACCTGCTCCCGTCCAATTCGCCTACTCCCCATAACGCTCGCCCCCTGCCGCCTCGTCCCCGCCACTTACTCCAATGCCTGCAACAAATCGGCGATCAAATCTTCCGGATTCTCTATTCCAACCGATAGCCGCACCAGCCCCGGATCAATCGCCAGTGGTGAATCGGCCACCGAAGCATGGGTCATCGGCGCCGGTAATTCGATAAGCGATTCCACCCCGCCCAGTGACTCGGCCAGGGTAAACAGTTTCGTGCGCGTAGCCACAGCCCGGGCCGCTTCCTCGCCGTCATGAAGTAAGAAGCAAACCATGCCGCTGAACTCCTTCATTTGCTTGCGAGCCAGCGCGTGCTGTGGATGATCTTCCAGTCCCGGGTAAATGACGCTCTTGACCGCCGGGTGCTCAAGCAAGAAGTCGGCCACTTGCCTGGCATTGCGACTATGGGCCGCCATTCGCAGAGCCAGGGTCTTGATACCGCGTAGTGTTAAAAAACAGTCCATTGGCCCGGGAACCGCGCCGACGGCGTTATGCAGGAATTTCAATTCCTCGTAGGCGGCCGGATCGTTGAGCACGATAACCCCGCCCACCACATCAGAATGGCCACCCAGGTACTTGGTGGTACTGTGAACGACGAAATCGGCCCCCAGGGCCAGCGGCTGCTGCAAAGCAGGTGAAGCGAAGGTATTGTCAACGCCCAGCCAGGCTCCAGCCTCCTTGGCGATGGCCGCCACCCGGCCAATATCGATCAGCTGCAACGTCGGATTGGTCGGCGTCTCTAACCAGATGAGTTTCGTATTGGATCGCACGGCCGTGGCGAAAGCCTCGGCGTTGGCGGCGTGCACAAAGGTAAATTCAATGCCATACCCGGAGAGGATCTTGTCGAACAGGCGAAATACGCCGCCGTATACGTCGTCGCCACAAATGACATGCTGGCCCGGTTTGATCAAGCGCATCAAGGCGTCGATGGCCGCCATGCCCGAGGCGAAAGCCAGGGCGTACTGACCCCTTTCGAGGATCGCCATCGCCTGCTGCAGAGCCGTGCGTGTCGGGTTGTCTGTCCGCGAGTATTCGTAGCCCTTGTGGCGGCCGACATCTTCCTGAGCGTAAGTAGACGTCTGGTAGATGGGCGTCATGACCGCGCCGCTGGTCGGATCGGGCCGTATGCCCGCGTGAACGGCTTGGGTCTCCAAATGATAATCACGAGAATCGTCATTCTCAACCATGTATTTCACCCCTGACGCTGAACAAGCAGACCACTTCTAATACAGCACACTTCACACTCAGATATAAGAGTTGAGATAGGCAAACAGCCCCAACGGCATGTTGGGGCTGTCCATAGAAAACACGTAACGCGGCGGCGTTGCCTGAATATGTTAGGACTTCGCTGCCGGACCGTAATATTGCATCTCGCTGAAGCCCAAAAGAGGCACAAAGATCACCGGCAAAATCATGAGTCCGATGGCGAAACCGATGCCGTGATCAAAGGACTTCGCCAGGTCAATCATCATGATCACCCAGATAACAAATCCGACAACGGGAATGAAATACAGGATAAGCCACCAGCCAGGCCGACCGACGATCTCAAGCAGAACCCAGATATTGTAAAACGGGATGATGGCCTTCCATCCAGCTTCACCTGCCTTCTCGAAAATCTGCCACATCCCTGCGATGACGGCAATAACCAGCAGCAAACTAAAGCAAGAGAGAGTCCAAAAGTATAGGTTGCCAAGAAAATCAAAGAAACCCTGCTGGGCAAGCAACGAAAAACTGGAGTTCGCGATCGAGAACACTTTGTTCCTCCTTAGCAGACAGGCGGCTCAATGCCAGATTACGCCGCACAGTAGTGCCGAAGTTTATCACGGGCGGGAAAAAAGCGTCAATCAAGTAAATAATCATCGGTGTCGAATTACCCCTGGACAAATAACCGCCCCTTGACCTCATGGCCAATTATCGCGTAGCCTGATCTGGACAGAATCAGCTAAACGGGTTATTCGTTGGTCGGAATGAACGCATGACGACGAATATAGAGACGGCAGAGGGAACGATAGACAAAAGAGCACTTGAGCTGTCGCCGGTCGCGGCCGGAGCTTTGGCAGCCGGCCTGTCTTTTGTCGGCGCCCTGGCGGCCGGCCGCATTCTGTACGAGGGTCTATTCCCGGCGCTGTTGTGGCTGGGAGAGCCGTTACCCGGCCTACTGGTGGCGGTAGGACTAGCGTCGTTAGGCTGGCTCTCTTGGAGGTTGCTCGCCCGCTCTCTGGCGCGTCGCTTGTCTGAGCAGCCTTTAGATGCGCCGAGGGCGGCCGCCTGGACGGCGCTAATACCATTTTTACCCCTTCTCCTAAACTTGGCATATCTCTTCGACCCGACCGTCAATCTACAACGCAGTCGCTTTCTCTTTCTGGCCAGCTTGTGGTTGGCGGTCGTCCTTTTGACCAGGTTGATCACGCGGCCGAAGATCTGGCGTTGGCTGGCCTATGTCCTGATCGTCGGATTTCTGCTGCCGGTTTACCTGGCTACGATGGGTAGAACAGTAGGTACGGCCGATACTTTCGAGTTCCAGGTGGTCGTGCCCCAACTTGGCATTGTACACCCCACCGGCTACCCGCTTTACTTGCTTTTGGCCAAGCCCTTCACCTGGCTGCCGCTGAACGAAGTGGCCTGGCGCGTGAACCTGGCCACGCTGGTCTTCGGCCTGGCGGCCGTCTGCTTGCTCTATACCCTCGGCCGGCGCCTGACGGGCTGGAGCATTCTGGCCCTGTTAGCCGCGGTCATCTTTGGCCTGACGCCCACTTTCTGGAACAACGCTATCAATGCCGAAGTTTACTCATTGCACGCTTTGATAGTGGCCGCCGCTTTGCTGCTCATGCGCGAGATCGGCGACTGGAGAATAGTGGCTGGTGGTCAGTGGCTAGAGAACAGAAACGTCTATCCGCTGACCACTGACCACCGACCACTGACCACTAATGACCGGTCACTTCCGTGGCATGCTTTCTATTCCACGGTTTTGCTGGCTCTCGCGCTTGGGCTGGGTCTGGCCAATCACCTGACGACGGTCGTCTTATTGCCGGCGGCCGGGCTAGCCATCTTCTTTGCCTGGCGGGCCGGCCGGTTTCGTGGGGCGCCGCTTTCCGGCGTCTCGTCAGTCGTGACCATCGTCGGAGCGTTCTGCTTGCCGCTGCTGCTGTACGCTTACTTGCCCATTCGCTGGGCGGCCGTAAATGGCGAGCCAATGGGCCTGGACCGCTTCGCCGATTGGGTTATCGGCGGCCGCTTCCAGGGAGCGCTGCAGCTCAACGCCTGGCTCATCGACGGCGTCCGCTACGGAATTGTCGGCCGGCTGTTGCTAGACGAATGGCCGGCTACCTGGGGCCTGGCGGTCATCGCGATAGGGTTGGTTTTCCTCTTCTTCCGCCAGTGGCGCTACGCATTGCTCCTGGCCATCACCTGGATGGGCTACAGCTTTTACGCCCTCAACTACTACGTCCCCGATCTGGCCGTGTTTCTCATTCCCGCTTATCTGATCATGGCCCTGTTCTGGACCGCTGGCCTGGTGGCCATCATGGTGGTCATCGCCCGGCTGATACCGTCCGCCGGCGCGCATTTCCGCGCCCCGGTGCAAGCGATGATCATCCTGATCGCCGTCTCCCAGGCCCTGTTGATGGCCGCCGAACAAACATGGCCGGCCGTCGATAGTTCTCACGACGACGGCCGCTCCAAGTGGGGAAGCAGCGTGCTAGATCTACCTATACCGGCCGGGGCGGCTATCCTGGCTGACAGCGACAAATTCCCACCTCTCTACTACCAGCAACAAGCTGAGGGAAAACGGCCAGACCTGGAAATCGTCGTCCTGCCGGATGAAAGCGCCTACCGGGCTGAATTAGAGGCCCGGGTAGCGGCTGGGCAGCCGGTCTATCTGGCCCGCTTTTTGCCGGGCCTCGAAGGCATTTACCACCTGCGCTCCCTGGGGCCGTTGACCGAAGTTGGTATCACGCCGGTCACAGCGCCCCCGGCCGGGGTAGAGCCTCTGGACATTTCATTCGGGGCCGTTCAACTACTGGCCTTTCAATTGGCGCCGTCGCCCGTCTCCGAGGGTGAGTCCGCCATCACCTTTTTCTGGCAGGCGTCCGAGCCGCTGACTGACGCGCTCCATGTTTACACGCGTTGGGCCAGCGAAACGTTCACCGGCCCGGCCATGAGCCAGCATCCGGCCGGCGACACTTTTCCGACCGTAGCCTGGCATGTCGGCGAGGTGATACCCGATTTCCACGCCTTGCCCCAACCATTCCTCGCCGGACCGGAACGGGTCGCCCTGCAAGTCGCCCTGGCGCCGCCCTTCACGCCGGCCGAAGACCTGGACTGGCAGACGGTTACAACCGTCGACGGGCAAGTGACAGAACCGGCCGTCATGACCGGCGTGCTGCGTACGCGGTTGGGGCCGCTCAATCTGGATGGAGCGGCTATAGTCGAGTCAGGCCGGCGCGAAACGCCATTAGTGGTTCGTTTAGCCGGCGACGCCAACGCCCCGGAACCATTGTCACTGGCGATTGCTCCGGCCGGCAGCGTTCCGGGGAACGTCGATTGGCAGTCGGTGAACCCGGCTATCATCGCTGACAATTCGGGCCAGGCAAGCGAAGGGCATCGGCTGAGCTGGACCGGCCGCTTGGGCGCCGATGTGCCGGCCGGCAGCTATGACATCCTGGCTGCTTACGACGGGCAGCCGGCGTCGTGCGGTTGGCTGGCCCGGCAGGCGGACAGCTGCGTCATCGGTCAAGTCGAGTTGAGCGGCGTCACAGTGCCGGCCGAGGCCAGTAATTTCGAAGACAAGATCGCCTTGCTGGACGTTCAGTTGCCCGAAAAAACGTTGTCGCCTGGCGGAGAACTGTCGCTCACTCTGACCTGGCAGGCCCTGGCGCCCATGAGCGAGGATTACACGGTCTTCGTTCAGGTGCTGGATGTGAATGATCGCATCGTGGGCCAGGTAGACGCCTGGCCGTTGCAGGGCACATATCCCACCGGGCAGTGGGCGGCCGGCGAGACAGTCAAAGATCCCTACGTAGTGCATCTTTCAGAAGAATTGCCGCCAGGGCAATACAAGCTGAACGTTGGTTGGTATCTGCTGGAGACTTTACGTCGGCTTCCAGTCGTCGACCAAGATGGCCAAGCCGTCGACGACAGGGTCATCGTTTCCGGACTGACGATGTCTGAGTAAGTTCAATCGACCTGACCAGGGGGACTTGCCGCTATTTCAGAGGCCTACTCGATCCGTCGAAGCTTAGAGTTCCAGCCGCTGGCATGTTTCGTCGTACCAGGAATCACACACCTGGCCGTCTGCGCTATGAACTGGTCACAGTCCGTGGCTTGAAGCTCATCTCCTCGAATGAATCTTTGTACGGTGACTCGCCGATCTTCTCGATCTGTGCATTGCCTAGATTGAAGTGATACCAGTTTGTGATCGGATCCGGTACACGATGGACCAACGAATTGGCTGGGCTGGATGGGTGCAGGAAATTGGCGAAAATCACATCAGGGAGCACGTCTTCGGTGACGATCGCTAGCGCCCGCGCCTCGCTCTTGCCGACGCGAATGAGGCCTTGTTCGTCCAACGCCGTGAAGGTAGCGTGATCGCCTTTTACCCGGATCCAGCTCCCAACACCAGTACGGAGACAACTCCGATCGCCGCCAACGCGACTGCGAATCGTCGACTCTTCATAACCACTCTCCTTGGCACGACGGCTTAGATGTTAGGCTGGGTAAACAGAGCAATGCGGGACATGTCCGGATATTATGTACGCAGATGTTCGGCCGCCTTCGGTACGTATGAGAAATGACTAAGAAACGTTAGGGGGCAATCTCGGGTCAACCGGCCATAGCATGCAAAATTACTATCAGGTTGGCAACTATCACACCCGGAATATCAGCTTGGCCAACCGTAGGATCACAGCCGAATTGCGGCCCCTTTTCCGTGCCGACCGTATACCAACTGGTTAGCTCGGCGTGCTGTTTCTGCTTACTGGCGAAATACAAAAGCGCCGTAGCCCACAACGCGATCGCGCGGCCCGGCCGTATCGCCCGAGTTGCGCAAATCCTCAGTGCTGG
>CP070688.1:1722889-1728193 GCA_020353135.1 Chloroflexota bacterium | reverse complement strand
TGAAAGTCGAGTTGATCACGCCCGTGGCGCTGGAGCAGGGCAGCACCTTCGCCATTCGCGAGGGCGGCCTGACCGTCGGCGCCGGTGTTATCACCCAGATTCTAGATTGACAAGAAGAATAGCAAATGGATAAGGACGTTGGACACAGAACCTCGCCCTTATCAATGAGGCGCGCATGGCACAAAAGATTCGCATTCGTCTAAAAGCATACGATCACCGGGTACTTGATCAGTCGACCAAGCGTATTGTCGATACGGCCGAGCGTACAGGTGCCCAGATCATCGGCCCAGTTCCGCTCCCGACGCGCGTCGAGCGCTTCACGGTTCGTCGCAGTACCTTCATCGACAAGGACTCGCATGAACACTTTGAGATCCGCACGCATAAGCGTCTGCTTGACGTGCTCAATCCCGATTCGAAGACGATTGACACCTTGATGCGGCTTAACCTGCCGGCTGGTGTAGACATTGAGATTTCGATCTAGAACGGAATAATGATTGCCGAGATTGAAGGCCGGACATGAAGGTAATGAGGCTTTCAATCTCCAACCACACGGATGATGCGGCTCTGGCCTGGTAGCTGGCAGTCCCGGGAGGTTGTTAATGAAAGGTTTACTAGGCGTGAAAGTGGGCATGACCCAGGTAATAGACGACGACGGCATTGTGGCGCCGGCGACGATCATTCAAGCAGGGCCATGCTACATCACACAAGTTAAATTGAGCGAACCGGATGGCTACAACGCCGTCCAGCTTGGCTTCGGGGAAGTCAAAGAGACTCGCCTGACGCGGCCGGAGCGAGGTCATCTGGGCCTGTTGAAAGCGAATGCCAAGCACCCGCACCGTAAGGAATCGGCCGGGATACCAGCAGTACGCCACTTGCGCGAGATCCGAACCCGCAGCGCTGCTGAGTATGAGGTTGGCCAAATACTTACTGTCGATCAATTTGAATCTGGCGACCGGGTCGACGTTGTCGGCCGCTCGAAAGGGCGTGGCTTTGCCGGCGTTGTGAAGCGTCACGGCTTCAGCGGCGGGCCAAAAACGCATGGTCAGTCGGATCGCCAACGTGCGCCTGGCTCTATCGGGGCCACATCTGGCATGAGCCGGGTTATCAAAGGTCAACGTATGGCCGGCCGCATGGGAAACGAACGAGTAACGTCGCAGAATTTGGAAGTCGTTCGCATCGACCCGGAACGTAATCTCATTGCGGTGAAGGGAAGCGTGCCTGGCGCCAAGGGCGGCCTGGTGATGATTCGCGACGCGGCAAAGGGATAATGGAGAGGACGCGATGAAGGTTTCAGTTCTCAACATGGGCGGCAAGACGGTTGGCGCAGTCGACTTGCCGGCCAGCATATTCGAAGCAAATATCAACCGCGACCTGATGCACCAGGCATTAGTCCGCCAGTTGGCTAACCGGCGACGCGGTACGCACTACACCAAGAGCCGCTCGGAAGTCAGGCGAACCGGGGCCAAGTGGTATCGTCAGAAAGGTACCGGCCGAGCGCGACATGGCAGCCGGCGCGCGCCGATCTTCGTGGGCGGCGGTGTAGCTCATGGCCCACGGCCAAGATCATACGAGCAGGATATGCCACGTAAAATGCGCCGGGCAGCGCTGCGATCAGCGCTGAGCGCAAAAGCTCAGAACGACGATATCGTGATCCTGGACGCGTTGGAAATGTCGGAACCCAAGACCAAAGAAATCGTCGGAATCCTATAAGAACTGACGGGAAAGGCCAGCACGCTGGTGTTAATTGGCGAGTCAAACGAAAGCGTGGAGAAATCGGTTCGCAACCTGACCGACGTCAAGACGCTGAGAGCCGGATATCTAAACATTCAAGACCTGCTGGGCCATCATAAAATCGTCATGCCGCTGGCGGCCTTAGAAGTCATTCAGGGCTATCTTGGTCCAGAGGGCAGCGTACCGGCCGTGGCCGAGTTAGACGAACTGCCTGATTCGACGGAAGAGGAGGAGTAATCGATGCATTGGCGTGAAATCATTCGCCGGCCGGTGATTACGGAGAAGAGTAGCCTCATGGCCTCAGAACTGAATCAGTATACGTTTGTCGTCGACAATCGGGCCAACAAAATGCAGATTAAAGAAGCGATAGAGTTGGCCTGGCCTGACGTCGAAGTGGAAAAAGTACGCGTATCAAACATGCCGGCCAAGCGCGCCCGGCGCTGGCGACGAGTGACCGTTCGCAGGGCGGGTTATAAGAAGGCCATCGTTACCCTTGCCCCAGGTGGCCGAATTGATCTATTTGAGGGCGTAGGATAAGCAGGGATGAGGCGTGCGCCGCTAGCCCGGGGTACGTTCCTGGACATCGGCCGCGCTGGCGTCCGTCTCTGGAGGATTTATGCCGATAAAGGTATTTAAGCCAACGTCACCTGGCCGCCGTGATATGAGCGGCCAGACGTTTGAAGAAATAACGCATACGACGCCGGTCAAATCATTGACGACAGGTTTGCGTAAACACGCCGGCCGTAATTCGCGTGGCAAGATCACGGTGCGTCATCGTGGCGGTGGTCACCGTCGTCGCTATCGCCAGATTGATTTCCGGCGGGATAAGATCGACGTGCCTGGAACGGTTAAGTCAATCGAGTACGACCCCAATCGTTCGGCGCGAATTGCCCTGGTGGTATACGCCGATGGCGATAAGCGTTACATAATCGCCCCGCTTGGCCAGAAGGTAGGCGACACAGTGATAAGCTCCCAACGAGCCGAAATTCGGCCGGGAAATACATTGCCGCTGCGCAGCATTCCCCAGGGCACAATGATCCATAATGTCGAAATACAGGTTGGTCGTGGAGGTCAACTTGTGCGCTCCGCGGGCACCTCGGCCCAATTGTTGGCCAAGGAAGGCGCTGAGTACGCTATTGTTCGGCTGCCGTCTGGAGAAGAGCGGTTTATCCGGCAGGATTGCCTGGCGACAATTGGCCAGGTAGGCAATGTCGAGCACGGCAATGTGAAACTGGGTAAGGCGGGACGCAGGCGCCATCTAGGCATACGACCCACGGTTCGCGGTTCGGCGATGAACCCCAATGACCATCCGCATGGCGGCGGCGAGGGCCGTTCGCCAATAGGCATGCCCGGGCCGAAAACACCCTGGGGTCAGCCGGCACAAGGCAAAAGAACCCGGCGTAATAAGTCGACCGACAAATTCATATTTCGTCGTCGTTCGAAGAAGCGCCGGTAGGAGACAACACCATGTCACGATCATTAAAGAAAGGGCCGTTTGTTGACCCGAAACTTCTGGCCAGAGTAGAAGCGCTCAATCAATCCGGTGGGCGGCAGGTCTTGCGCACCTGGTCGCGGGCCAGCACGATCTTCCCGCAGATGGTTGGGCACACGATTGCCGTGCACGATGGGCGACGTCACGTTCCCATCTACATCACCGAAAACATGGTCGGTCACAAATTGGGAGAATTCGCGCCGACGCGCACCTATCGTGGCCACATCTCACGAGCCGAGAAAAGAGGACGACGATAATCATGGCCGAAGCATTTGAAGTCAAAGCAGTCGCTCGTCATATCCCGATCTCGGCCCAGAAAGTGAGATTGGTTCTGGATACGATTCGGGGCAAGGATGCGTCCGAGGCGCTGGACGTCTTACGCTTCATGCCGAATAAGGCGGCCGAACCTGTTTTCAAGCTTGTGCAATCGGCCGTGGCCAATGCTGAGCAGAATTACGGTTTGGAAATTGACGAGTTGTTCGTTAGCCGGACATTTGCCGATGAAGGGCCTCGACGCCGGCTGGCTCCCTATGGCGGCCGATTTGGCGCCCGCGGCCGTTTCAAGCCGATATTGCGACGATCAACGCACATTACCGTCACGCTGGCCGAGCGCGAAGTAATGGACTATACACTTTAAGGAGTAGCGACGTTGGGACGTAAAGTACATCCAGTTGGATTTCGTCTTAAGGTAATACGTGATTGGAATACCCGTTGGTATGCTGAGGGTGATCGGTACAGAGAACTCCTGCACGAGGACTTCGCCATCCGCCGGTTGATCATCGCGGAGTTGCCGCGGGCCGGCATTTCACGGATCGAAATCGAGCGCTTTCCGAATCAGATCCAGATTTTGCTCTATACGTCTAAACCCGGCATTGTCATCGGTCGGAAGGGAGCCACGGTGAAGGAATTGCGCAGTAAGTTGCGTAATCTGACCGGCAAGTCTGTCAGGCTAGACGTAGAAGAGATCTCAATGCCAGATCTGGACGCTCAATTGGTGGCCGAGAATATCGCCGGGCAGTTAAACAGGCGCATCTCGCACAGCAGAGCGATGAAGCGCGCCGCGCTTCAGGCGATGCGCCAGGGCGCCCAGGGCATTCGCATCGAATGCGGCGGCCGGCTCTCGGGCGCAGAAATGGCCCGGAAGGAGAAGATCTGGGACGGCCAGGTGCCGCGAAATACGATTCGCGCTGATCTTGATTTCGGCTTCGCTGAAGCCCTCACCACATTCGGCCGAATTGGCGTCAAGGTCTGGATCTACAAGGGCGAAGTCCTTCCGCAGAAGAGCGAGGCGACGGACGTCTACGTCAGCGGCTAACGAGAATCTGGAGAAGAAATCATGTTAATGCCAAAACGCGTGAAATACCGCAAGCAGTTCCGTGGCCGAATGAGAGGTATGGCCAAAGGCGGCACCAGTTTACTGCAAGGTGATTTTGGCCTGCAAGCCACGGAGGCCGGCTGGATCACCAGCCGGCAGATCGAGGCTGTGCGGCGGGCGGTGGTTCGTCAAATGCGCCGCCGTGGACGCTACTGGATTCGCATCTTCCCGGACAAACCGGTAACGGCAAAACCGGCCGAGACGCGGATGGGCAAAGGAAAGGGAACGGTCGATCACTGGGTGGCTGTCGTTAAGCCGGGCCGGGTCATGTTTGAAGTTGCCGGCGTGCCTGAAGATGTGGCCCGCGAGGCTTTGAGGCGCGGTGGCTACAAACTACCGATCAAGACCCAAATCGTATCAAGAGAAGAGAGTATCTGATGGCTAGTATTGTTGAATTACGAGACATGAGCGACGACCAGATCGAGGAGTTGCTGGAGAACGCCCGGGAAGAGATCTTCAACCTGCGCTTCCAGCATGCTTCGGCCCGCCTGGAAGATGTCATGCGCGTGCGGCATGTCAGGCGCGAGGTGGCCCAGTTGGAGACGGTCTTGCGCATGCGCCAATTAGCCATCGAAGAAGCGGCTCAGGCTCTTGAAGTCGTCAAGGCAATTGACGGCCAAGAGTGGTCGGCCGAAGCGTATTTCGACTATGAAGAAAGCAGGTGGCTGGTATCGTTCGTGGACGAAAACGACGATGAGCTAACCGA
>CP070688.1:1717752-1722789 GCA_020353135.1 Chloroflexota bacterium | reverse complement strand
CTGGCGGCATTCACGATTTGGTAATAATGGCACTCAGAAGATCCTTGACATTTCTTTTTACACCCTGGTTTTTCGTACTTGCGGTAGGCGTTGTACTTGGACGGGCCGCCAGCATGGATTTGTCGAACCGATCTTGGCGGGTTCGTGCCAGCATCAATCTAGCATATCTAGTTATCGGACTCGCGATAACACTTGTAGCAAAAAGAGCCTTGGCAATTCCGTAAATCCGATATGTCTCGTAACAAAAGGAAGGAACAGTGTGACCATTATAACGCTCGTTTCAAGCACTTGGACGAGGCGGCCGCTCTCCCCAACCATCCGCGAAAGCCAGCCAAGAATAAACTGAGAATAGGGGGCCAATCCTAGCTTAACCCTAAGTCATTGTAGATGGTTGAGAACAAATCCTTCCCAAAACTGACCAAGTGCTTGCAATAAGCTTGGGATGGATCAAGGATCGCCACGCCACGGTACGCAATCAGCGAATTCGTTTTGAGGTACTTGGCGATATTCTCATCTGACTCTAGAGAACCGAGTTTTCCCCCAACGTGAACGGCTTTGTTCCTAATCTTCTGGATTCGTTTCAGTTCTTCCCAATGCTCTTGTTGAATCTCATATCCCTTAGCTTTCAACAGTATCTTCCGGGATCGGTCGATACCTCTTCCAAGTTTCTTTCTTTGCTCTTCATCCAATATTGATAATGGCACAAGTCGATCGCACAGTCTTTTCAACTCCTCTTCGACAAATGAATACCAACTAACGAGGAAACTGGAGAATAGTGTTCGCGGAAAGTCGTCCGTCAACATTGAGTATTCGTCAGCATGAAATTCCAAGAGGCTTCCCCTTTGATCTTCTGGAATTCTCTCTGCCATTTGAACAACTTCCTCTTCGAATTCTTGTGCGGCTTTCTCCAATGCTTCGCCGGAGAAGTCAAGAAACTTATTCATTTGCTCAAGCTCAGTTGTCAGAAGCCAATATCGAATGTTCATCGCTAGTTCCTCCTTCAGTCATAGTTATAATCATACTCCAGAGGCTCTGATACTGTACAATGACATAGTAACCGAGGGACGACTTGTGGAACATTTGAACTATGGCAACTGGAAGACAAATGAAGTTGGTCGGGCAGACAGGTGAATACCTTGTTGCTGCTGAACTCGGCCGGCGGGGACTGATCGCAACGATCTTCACCGGCAATGTTCCCGACTACGACATCATTGCGTCAACGGGAGAAGGAAAACACTTATCAGTTCAGGTGAAAACGATCCGTGGTTTAACCTGGCAGTTCGGCAATATCGACAAGTTTGTGGAAATTGAGTTCCAGGGTAAGAAGCAAATTGTGGGGGAAAACCGGCCGTCGCCGGTCAAAGACCTCGTTTTCGTCTTTGTGAAACTCGGTGACTATGGCACTGACAGGTTCTTCATTTGCACATGGCCAGAATTGTGCGATCTGCTCTCAAAAGGTCATTCCGAGTAACTGGCGAAGCATGATGGGGTGAGACCAAAAAGATGGGACTCGTTGCATACCGCGAAGTCGATCAAGGATATGTCCCATTTTGAAGACAGGTGGGATTTGATTGAGGACTTGTTAGAGCGGCAAGAGTAATCGCTTCGGTTGCTAGTCTCAGAAAGGCGGCCGATGCCTGGGCCCCGCCATTGGTTTGGTTCGGTCGTTACTTGAGCGGCTAGATCAATGCGAGGGGCAGCAATAGGCGGCCGAATGATCGCCACAATAGCGACCAGGTGGACACACTGGCTCACGAAAGTGTATCCACCTGGTGTAAAAGAAGATTGACCAGCTTCTAGATGTTAGTATCAGATGCTACTATGGCTCCATGGCCCACGTGATGCCTGAAGCCATCTCGGTATTGTCGAGGTACCATCCGTATGCCGGATCGTACTCGTCGGCCGACTGGGTGAAGTAACGGCCGGCGTCGCCCTTAGCATAGAACGGTACCAGGCTGTTGGTGTGATCGCCGCTGTGCCACTCCATGCCCGGCAAGTTACCCAGGCCGTTGTTGATGATTGGCGTCCAGCCGGGGTCGGAGCCGGGACCGGTCAGGTAGCCGGTTTCATGGTCGCTGGTGACAATGACCAGCGTCTCGCCCCAGTTGCTATTCGCCTTGACCCAATCCACCGCCGCCTGGACGGCCATGTCGAAGTCGACGTGTTCTTCGATCATGCGCCCCGAGTTATTGCCGTGGCTGGTCCAGTCGACGGCGCCACCCTCGATCATCAGGAACAGGCCATCCGGATCGTCGTCCAGGATGTTGAGGGCCGCTTTGGTCATCTCTTCCAGCGTCGGCACCGTCTCGATCAACGGCACTACATAGGGATCGGCGAACTCGTCCCCGCTGCGGTTTGACTGGAGTGTCTGGTAGACTTGCGCCGTCCCAAGGACGCGCTTGGGCGTCGGGCCGCTCATCAATGCCTGGAACTCGGCTCGCGTCTGGATGAGCAACCAGGGGTCATCCACGCCGTCGCCGTCGGCATCACCTCCGGCCGTTCCGGCAATCAGGTCGTTCCACGTGTCCTCGCCGCCCACGTACTTGAAGGTATTGGGCGTGTCTTTCGGCTGACCGTCGGCATCGTACCAGGGATGTCCGGCGCCCATAACCACGTCAGCCGCGCTGTCATAGACCATTTCCTGACCGATTTCAGCGTAGTTGTTGCGACTCACATTATGAGCTACATATCCGGCCGGCGTGGCGTGGGTCCACTCGACGCTAGTGACCACGCCCGTCGATTGTCCATTGGCCTCCGCTATCTCCAGCATGTGTAGCAGAGGCTGCTCATCCAAGTCCATGCCGATGGAGCCTTTGAAGGTCTTTACCCCGGTGGACATGGTTGTCGCGGCAGCGGCCGAGTCCGTGTAGCACATGTTCACGTACTCAAAGTCACTCCAGGCAAACACCGGGTCGTAACCATGGCCGCAATAACCGTAGCCTGTCTCTGCAGTATCGGCCATGTAGGTGCTCATGGCAAAACGAAACGGGAAGCGTTGGTACACTTGCCTGGCTTCCTTGCCATAGGCGTAGTAGTTGGCTGCCTCGACGTGATTGTAGCCCCGGCCGTCGGCGATCAGCACGATGATGTTCTTAGCGACTGGTTTGTCGGATGCGGCCGTGGGACTGACGGAAACGGCCGCCATGATGAGAGCGCCTGCCAGCAAGAACAGCAGAAGAAGGTAAACGGACGCCCTCGGTGATTTGTTACTCTGTTTGGTCATTGTTCCCCTCCGAGTGGTTTGGCTCTTTATCCTGTCCAACGATAGACTGACATGAGGTATTGCGGAGACTCAACTAGCTTCCATCGGCACCTCCTTCAACGCGCGCGCCGTAGTCACTCCAATTTCTCATTGTAATATTATTCACAAACGGTATTTAGCGTGGTTAATATCCCCTTAATAAATCAACGCATCGAGCATTCGTGCGGGTTTGATCGGACGGATGGTACTAACTATTGGCAATCTGACGATTTGCCGGCTTGTGATAATTCTGGCCGTGTGGGCACTTATATTGCTATTGAAGTCACTTGGTGAGGTTCATCGTTTCTCAGCCTGGAGGGCACTAGGTGCAGTTGCCATCCATTCTTGGCGATTTTTACTGCAATATGCGGTTGCCTGATATTCTCGGGTGTTGTCAGCTGATCCCGCTTCCAATAGGTGTTGATCACCGTATCTTGGTGCAGCTAACAGGGATTATTCTGAGCTCAACTAGGCACTTGTCACTATTCCCCGCCCCCGGCCGGGGCCTGGCCATCACCGGAGCTTGATATTCACGTGTTTCGCTAATGTGAAAAAATTCCCGAAATTGACATATGACCTCTGGGCGTTTATGCTGTTTAATGTCTATCTTGAATGGAGAGCATCCTTTTCGCCGCAACCGCAATCCCCACGGCCAGACATCGTTTTTTGAATGAACCATTCTTCGGCTCAAGATAGTTAGGCGGTTCTCTACCGGCGGCACAATTCGCGGCTTTGAGTGAGCCGTTCTTCTGGCCATAGCAATAAGGAGAGATAAATGATCTGATGAAAGGGCACCAGCCGTCCATGACGGTAGCATTATCTTACTATGAGCCATGCCGCAGTCCGCACCTTGGTGGGGCAGAATGGCTGATATTGGACCCTAATAACTGAACAGGAGAACGAAATGACCAGTAAAACAGATGTGGTAAAAGCCTGGCTGGCTGAGCCAGTTAGCGACGAAAAAGCAAGGATGGCCTACATCGCGGAAGATTTTCAAAACGTTGATAGGGATGGCAATGTAGTGATGGACAAGGCCGCCTGGGTCGGCATGTCCCGCTTGATGCTCACCTCATTCGAAGGCTATGATTACAAGGCGTCTGAAGTTCGTGAAGAAGGTGATGCAGTCATCATGACCGGTCGCTTTGAAGGGACGCACACGGCTGACCTTGACCTCTCGGCTATGGGTGTTGGCGTGATACCAGCCAGTGGGAAAAGGATTGTGTGGCCCGCATGGAGCACAAAAGTCACGGTTGAGGGGGACAAGATCACGCGCATGGAACCGTACGGTGAGGGCGGTGGAATGGAGGCTTTTCTTGCTGCTCTGGATGTGACGCCACCGTCAGAATGATCCACGTGAGTGGTCCTACCTGACTACTTCGCCCAACCAATGGGTCATCGGCCGTTTTCAGGCTTCTGCAGCTCTGAAAACGGCCGTTCTTTGATCTTGTCAAAGAGCAGAGGCTCCGTGGTCGCTTTCAACGACGGAGATCGAACCACGCCTGAAGTGATGCAGGGTTCGATATTGCGGAAGCTTCGCATTAGGTTGCTCGCTTGCCATGACCTTGATGCCGCCCTGACAAGCCATGCGAACACCATGGATTGCCCTCCATATGTCGAATTGCCACGCCTGCCATTAAGTTCGAAGATCGCTCTACTGTCTACCCATGGCTGAAGATTGATTGGCCTCGCCCGAGGCAACCGCTCTCCCCACCCATCCCCGATAGCCAGCCACCGGGAGCCACTCCACTGAGTAAGCTGCATTTCCCCGCCCCCGGCCGGGGCTTTGCCGTCTAAGG
>CP070688.1:1714470-1717652 GCA_020353135.1 Chloroflexota bacterium | reverse complement strand
GGTCATCTGGATGACTGGCTCAAGCCCCTCTTGCACGACGATGGTTCCGGCGCCGATGCTAGACATGCGCACGATGGCCGTCTGATTGTCGGTGATATTGACGGCGTCGCAATAGCCCTTTAGCAGGGCTGCCTTCTCGCGGATCACCTCGCCGTCGGCGCTTTGTGGCGGGCCTAGCTCGCCGGTGACGGCGAAATGGCCGGCCTTCAGCATCCGCTCTAAGGTTGAGCCGGCCAGGTAACCATTGCTTCGCACTGCATCTAGCTCTTTTATTTCAGTCGTCATCGCCTACTCCTCCTCCGGCAACAAGCGCAGATCTTCGCGGATGATCTTGCGCGGACCGCCATCCCGCGAGGTGCGCCAATTCTTCGGCGGCTGGAGATCCAGCAGGACATGCAGCTTGTCGGCAGCGCTGAGCCGGTCATAGATCAATTGCCAGGCGCAATCCACGTTCGGGTCGATCTCGCAATGCCCGTCCTCCGAGCCGCCGCACGGCCCGTTGAGCAAGGACTTCGAGCAGCGGGCGATGGGGCAAATGCCGCCAGTGAGGCCCAGCACACAGTCGCCGCAAGCGGCGCAGCGCTCGGCCCAGACGCCCTGTTCGGTCGGCAAGCCAAGGAAGGAAGTGTTCAGGCCTGGCACAACCCAGGCTTCCGGGAAATGCTCGGCGATGGCCTGCACGCCGATGCCGCAGCCCAGCGAAAGAATAACATCCGCATCGACCACCTGGTCCGAAATCTGGTCCAGGTATTCCCATTCGCATTGGCGCTGGACGGTCACGTCGGCCACATCCTGGCTCTCGCCGTTAAGCTTGGACGACATGCGCAAGGAGGTGGCCGTGATGGCCGCCTCGCGGGCGCCGCCGGCGAAACAGACGGTCACGCAAGTGCCGCAGCCTACTACCAACACCTTTTCAGCCTCGCCGACAAGGGCTTCGACCTCTTCTAATGTCTTTTGTTCGGCAACAATCATAACTTAATCTCCCTTTTTGGAGGTTGGTCATTCGTCATCGATTACCAGGCCGCGCAACGGGCTTGGGCCCAGGTTAACTACTTGTTCTGACATCTCCGTAGCCGCTTTGGCAAATTCACCGGCCATGGCCGATGACATGTTAAACATGCGCACCCGATCTGGCTCCAGGCCGATCTGGCTCAGCAATTCTCTAATCCGTTCTACTCGTCGCTTCGCGTTCACATTACCTTCCAGGTAATGGCAATCGCCGGGCAGTCAGCCGGCCACCATGGCCGCATCGACGCCGTCCTCGAGCGCCTGCAGCACCATGAGCACATCCAGTTTGCCAGTGCAGGGCAATTGCACGATCTTGATCGCCGGCGGGTACTGTATTCGCAGGCCGCCGGCCAGATCGGCCGCTGCGTAAGCGCAGTGCTCGCAGCAATAGGCAACTATCTGCAGCTTCGCGTCGTCCACAGTCACTTCAATATCATCCCTGCCCTATTCGGCGCCGGCGGTGACGCTCGCCAGGGGCACAAAGCCGGCCGGCGACTGGACCAACGCGCGAACGTTGCTCCGCAGCTGGGCATCGGTGTAATGGGTCAGCTGTATGGCTCTGGCGGGGCACTCGGCTGCGCAAGTGCCGCAGCCCTGGCAAATAGCCGGCTCGACGTAGGCAGCGCCCATGATGTCGCCTACGCCGGTCAAATTGGCCCGCATCACCGGCACGCCGAAGGGGCAAATGCGCAGGCAAGTCAGGCAGCCGGTGCAGCGCTCTTCATCGACAACGGCCACACGGCCGCCGGCGGTCAACGTCTCCTGGCTGAGGACGCGGGCGGCTCGGGCGGCGGCCGCCTGGGCCTGGATCATGGTCTCGTCCAGCAGCTTCGGATAATGGGCCATGCCGGCCATGAAGACACCGTCGGTGCTGAAATCAACCGGGCGGAGCTTGACATGCGCTTCCGAGAAGAAGCCGTCGGCGTCGACCGGCACTTTGAATAGAGCCGCGATCTCGTCGTTATCGTCCTGTGGGACGACCGGCATGCTCAATACCAGGAGATCGGGCTGCAGCGTCAAGCGGCGGTCCAAAATGGGATCCCAGGCCTCGACGGCCAGGTCCTCGCCTGTCGCGTCCACCTGCGGCTTGGTCTGGTCGTCGTAGCGCAGGAAGATCACGCCCCGATCGCGCGCCTGCGTATAGAGCTTCTCCTTGAAGCCATAGGTGCGGATGTCCTTGAATAAGACCACAACCTGGGCTTCGGGCTGGCGATCCTTGAGGGTCAGGGCATTCTTCAGGGCGGTCGTGCAGCAAATGCGGCTGCAAAAACGTTCGGCCGGACCCACGCACTGGATCATGGCCACCGACTTAGCCTCGCCGGCCGCGAAATCCGGATCGGCCAGGCGGGCTTCAAACTGCTGCTGGGTGATGATCCGCTCGTCCGACCCGTAGCCGTATTCCGGGCCACGATATTCCCGTCCGCCGGTGGCCAGAATGGTCGCTCCATGCTGGATCTCGGATCGACGGCCGTCCGCCTCTTCGATTGAAGTACAAAAATTGCCCGCGAAACCGTTGCTGCTGGCTATCCGGCTGGCCAGGTGCAGGTGAACAAGCTCATTGGCGGCTATTTCTTCTCTGAGCTGGTTCAGGACAAGCTGCGGATCTTTGCCGCCGGCCGGCGTGAAGACATGGCGCAAGTTGCCACCCAACTCCGCTTCTTTCTCGACCAGATGAACGGCGAAGCCGCCTTCGGCCAGCGACAGGGCGGCGGTCATGCCGGCCACGCCGCCGCCGACGACCAGGGCCGCGTGCTCAACCGGAACCTGGAGCGTCGGCCGCGGCTCTAATAGAGCCGCCCTGGCGACAGCCATGCGCAATAGATCTCTCGCTTTGTCGGTGGCCGCATCCCAGTCCCCTGAATGGACCCACGAGCAATGGTTGCGAATGTTGGCCATTTCGAAGAGGTAGGGATTCAAACCGGAGGAGCGTATACTATCCTGGAAAAGGGGCGCATGGGTCAACGGCGAACAACTGGCCACGACGACGCGATTCAGATCGTGTTCGGCCACCCGCTGGGCGATTAACTTGATGGAATCCTGGGAGCAAGTGTAAAGATTGTCCTCGGCGTGGACGACGCCGGGCAACGTACGCGCGTAGCCGGCAACGTTGGGCACATCCAGGAAACCGCCGATATTGGAACCACAGTGGCAAACAAATACGCCGATCCGTGGCT
>CP070688.1:1708186-1714370 GCA_020353135.1 Chloroflexota bacterium | reverse complement strand
GTGTAGCCGGCTCGGGTATGCCCATAGACCTCTGGCGTCATGCCCATGCGCCATTTGATGCGATTGGCCGTTAGTCCGGGATCACCATTGGGTACGGTAACCACGGCCCAACCGCCCGGCCGTGTGACTCGCCACAATTCGCGCAGGAAAGGCTGATCGTCGTCCAGGTGCTCTAAGACGTCAATGGAGACGACGCAATCGTATTGGTTGTCGGCAAAGGGGAAGCGATCTTCCGGAATGTGCTCCACGGGCTGGCCAAGAAGGGCGCTCATTTCGTCCAGATTCTCGCCAACTACGTCGCCCCAGGTCCAATGGCCACCATGCTCGCGGAAATGCCAATTCATGGCCCCGTTGTTATCGCCACATGTGATCAGCAAGCATTGTTGGTTGTTCACGTCCCCCATGAGATCCACAAGGGCCTCGAGCTTGAGCTGCTTCTTCAGCGAACGGCGAAACATCTGCAGTTGCCATGGTTCAGATGGCGTCGAAGAAGTCATTCAATTGCTCCTGCCGCCATCTTCAATCGGCCGTAGGCGGTGTAAACGCCTTCGATCTCCTTCTGCCTGCGGTCGTGGTTCCAGCCAAGCTCGGCGGTCATCAGATCGGCGCAAACCGCGATGCACTCTTCTTCAGGCAAACCAGCGGCCCCTAGCTCTGTACGTCGCAAGACAACATCTGCCAATGTTAACGCCATCTCCTGGCGAATCGCATGAATCACCTCGGCTTTGATAACCGGGAACACCTCGCAGATTGTCTGGCCTAAGCTCGGATCGTCGTCCAGGTAGTTCAAAACCTGATGGTAGTTGGAGCCGTAAGTGTAAGCCAGGTGTTCGCTAACTTCCGGACCCAGTAGTTCTGAATACTGAGCAATGACATCACTCAGGAACTCGTCAAATCGCTCAACCTGGCCGCCGATGATCGGGGTGAGGTGTGTGCGGCATGGCCGCGTCTTCTGGGCGAGTTTAGCGGCGGCCCGATCCACTACTTCCTGGGCCACGTGTCTGGCAGTGGTGTACTTCACGCCAACCACCGTGATCAGTCCGTCGATTCCATCCTTTTGCGCGTGGTCATGAACGCGTCCCTCGCGCAGAAGCTTAACTTCGTCGTCGGCAGCGCCAATTTCAACCGCCGGCAGATAACCTTGGTGGACGTGATAAACGTCGTCGCGCATGAGCGCTGCGCCGGGATAGGCGGCATTCACCCTGTCAATCAAATCCTGGACAGTCGCTTCAGTCACCTCAAAGGATTGCGGCGGACCTGTGAAATGAGCGTGTGTCGTACCAATCAACGAATATTGGCGCCAGGGAACAATAAACAGCACTTGAGATTGCTGGCTCTCTCCATCAAACCCGCCGGCTACAGGGCGATGGCCGTAAACGCCCATTGCCACATCGGGCCGGATCTGGCGGGTCACCAGGTTCAGGGCGACAGACAGGTGGGATGTTGGCTCTGGCGAACGATTACCCAGAAAACCCAAGACAGTATCAGCCCAGGCGCCAGCACAATTGACGGTTACCTTGGCCTGAATCTCGAATTCTTGGCCATCCATTACATCGCGCGCCCTGACGCCTTTGACTTCTGCGCCAGCAAGCAGAAAAGTAATGGCTTCAGCGTAGTTGGCCGCTGACGCTCCAGAGTTGACCGCAGACTCAACGATGGAGATCAATAGACGCTCAGAGTTGAAGATCTGGGCATCGTACCAGATGGCCCCGCCGGTAACGTCGTCCGGCCGTAATCCTGGCAGCGCTCGCAGGGAGGCCTGCTTTGATATGGTGCGGCCGTTTGGCAAGCGTTTCTGGGGATCATCATTTGTGTTTCGATCGTAACTTACGATGTCGTTAATAGTCAGGGCCACAGACAAGGCTAGCCGGCCACTCGCCAAATGTCTATTCGTTGGCATGAGGAAAGGCAACGGGTGCGCCAAATGGGGCGCGATCCGCATCCAGATTGAACGCTCGCGCACCATGGTGCGCATCAATCTCAAGCTGCCATTTCGCAAGTAGCGCAAGCCACCATGAATGATCTTCAAGCTGTTAGCTGATGTAGCTCCGCCAAAATCCCCTTTTTCTACCAGCGCTACGGACAGCCCTCGAAGGGCTGCGTCCCAGGCGACACAGGCGCCGTAAATGCCACCGCCAATAACCAGCAGATCATATTCTTCGCGTGACATGCCGGCAAGATCGCGTTTCATGTTGAACCTGGAACCCATGGCTTAATGGCAAATGCCATAAGATGCCAACCCAGGGGCTTAACTACTGAATAGGGCAGGCGGTTGAAGCTTCCGACAAACACGACGTTGAATAGCTTCGCCTTGAGGCCACTGTGCAGACGGGTCCTAACTGGAAAGCGTTCAGGCACGATTTGAGTGTGTTCAAAGGCGTGCAACAGGCTCATGTATTCCCGCTTCGAATAGGTTCTGAAAGCAGGCGCGTCTTGATGCTCGAGCTCCACCTTGGAAATTCTTGATAAGGCGCTGAGCCAGGAGTATTTGTTGTAGACCATCAGTATCGCCTGGCCTGAGGGCCTCAAAACGCGATATATTTCCTTGATCATTGTTCGGGCATCGGCCGCATATTGAAGTACGCCGTGCGCGTAAACGGCATCAAAGCTGGAATCTTTAAACCCAAGGGCCTCACCGTCCATTACCTGGAGAGCAGCCGTCAAGCCATTGCCCGCGAAGTTGCTACGCGCCAGTTCGATAGCAGTCGCCGAAAGATCGATGCCAGTCACTTGAGCCCCAGCCCGGGCAAAGCGAACCAGGTCGATTCCAAGGCCACAGCCCACTTCAAGTAATTGCTTGCCCTGGTAGGAAGAAAAGTCAACTAATTTGGGCAGGTAGCTGAGCTTATGGAAACGATAATCATCCAATTCCTGGAAAAATGCGGTCGTTCCAATGGGATGTGTCGCAACATCCTGGTCATGGATGTTCTTATTCCAGTACTCCTGAATGGCAGACGTGAGCGGCTCTTCAAGCGTTTCGGTTTCGCGCGGTGACATGGACGAATTAACGGCGGACACTTAAAAGGCTTCGAGAACTTGCCTTTGCCAAAGTTCAAATACCATGAGAGCCCACAATCGATGGCTATGATTAGCTCGGGCGTCTTGATGCTCACTGATCCACCGTGATATCGTCTTCGGTTCGAAGTATCCCCGTCGGCGAACGGCATCCTCTGATAACAAGTCCATCATTATTGGTCGCAAGGGACCTCTGAGCCAGTGTTTCAAAGGGATACTAAAGCCCTGCTTGGGCTTGTTCAGAGTTGCTCTAGGCAAAACACCAGCCATGGCTTGCCGCAAAATGCGCTTGGTTCTCCCGCGATGCAGTTTCATGTGTGGCGGCAGGTTAAGCGCAAACTCTACAATTCGGTGGTCAAGCAATGGCACCCGTGCCTCTATTGAGGCGGCCATGCTCATCCTGTCAACCTTCGTCAGAATATTGTCGGGCAGATAGGTTTTGACATCAACATACTGTTGTTGGGCCAGCGACTCAAACGGAGCGGCTTCTTCGAAATACGCTTCAAGCGGTGAACTCGAGCCGGATCCATCTAATTCCGCTAACAACCAGCGCCGGTAGATAGCAGCCCTTTCGTCGGCGCCCAGGAAAATCATCCAGCGAGTGTGCTTCAGCGATGGCGTCAATGCCGCACCCTCAACGAACCGTTTGGTCTTATTGACAAGCCCTTTCTTGGTCGGTTGAGGCGGCACCAGCCTCATGGTCCAGGGCATCACTTTTTGCCTTATTAATGACGGCAGCCAGCGGTAGCCGGCGTCGAGACTCTGGGCAACGTAGGTTTCGTATCCGGCAAACAGCTCATCACCCCCGTCTCCAGACAGAATCACCTTCACGTAATCGCTGGCCATCTTGGAAACCAGGTAAGTCGGAAAGATAGAGAAGTCGGCTAATGGTTCGTCAAGGTGCCCTACTAGCTGTTCAGCGAGGCCAGTAATGTCCGGATACAATGTTTCCTCATGGTGCGTGGTTCCAAGATGTGCGGCAACAGCACGCGCATAAGGCAACTCATTGTATGTGTCGTCTTGAAAGCCAATAGAGAAAGAACGTACGGGGTTTGACGTAGCGGCGCTCATGTTGGCGACGACCGTGCTAGAGTCGATACCACCACTTAGGAAAGCTCCAAGGGGAACATCGCTGACCAGCCTCAGTCGAACTGAATCCTCAATCAAATGGCGCAATTCGTCGACGCATGTTTCTTCTGACGGTGGCGCATCCCAGCGCGGAAGGCTCCAATATTTTTGGACAGTCACCTGCGTATCCTGAAATACCAGGCTATGTCCAGGAAGTAACTTGTGGACGCCGTTCAATATCGATCTTGGCGCAGGAATATACTCCAGCGTCAAGAATTGATCTAGCGCCATGTGATCAATTTCTCGCGGCACGTCAGGATGGGCCAATAAAGCTTTCAGTTCAGAGCCAAAGACCAACAACTCCCCGGCTGCATGGTAATATAGCGGCTTGATGCCCAACCGATCCCTGGCCAGAAAGAGGCGGCGAGCACGCGAATCCCAAATGGCAAATGCAAACATGCCGTTGAAGTGATTGACGCAGTCATCGCCATACTCTTCATAGGCATGGATGATTACCTCAGAGTCGCCGCACGAGTGGAACAGATGCCCGCGAGCTTCCAATTGGCCGCGCAACTCGCGATAATTATAGATCTCGCCGTTGAAAACCAGTTGGAGCGTCCCGTCTTCGTTTTGGATCGGTTGATTGCCGGTAGTCAAATCGATTATGCTGAGTCTGCGAACGCCAAGCCAGGCATAATCATCGAAGTAATAGCCTTCGTCATCCGGACCTCTGTGATACAAAAGCCGGCACATGCGCCTCAGAACATTTCGGTCCAAGGTTTGCTCAGATGTGGATGTGACTACGCCGCAGATGCCGCACATTGAAAGCTACTTGTTGTAAGCTAATTGATCCTGAATTAGGCCAGCATCTCCCCCGCCGATATCGGTTCGAGCAGGGTTTTTGACCTCTGGCTCACTGGATTACCGCCAGCCAGGTGACTGTGGCCGATTCAAGTCAGAGATGGATATCAGGGCACCGTTATATCGGTATCAACTCCGGCCGGAAAAGGCTCCTCGTGTTCAGAGTCATGGCTAGCGTTGAGAGACCTGTACGTTCCTTCCAGGGCATCTACATAAGTATCGAACCTATAGTGTTCTTTCATGAACACTTGTGCTCGCTTACCCAAGTTGCTGCCTCTTTGCGGGTGCTGAAGTAGCTCCAGAATGCCCTCAGCAAATTCGTCCTTGGCTGGCTCGGTCAGCACGGCAAGATCGTCATTCAAAATCTGGGTATGCCCGTCCGTTCTGGTGGCGACAACCGGTTTACCCGAGGAAAGATAGGTGTATAGCTTCAAAGGAATTGATGTCCCATCCAGGCGAGGAGACACTAAAATGTCACACAGTTCGAGGTAACTTATCGCCTCGTCGAGCGGTACGGTCCCAGTTAATAAAACAGTGTCCGCCAGTTCCCTCTCCGCGACCACTTCTCTCCAGTAGTTGACTTGTGATTGATTGCCGCCGACCAACAGAAATAACACGTTAGAAAGATGTTGATTTACGATTTGTGCACTATCTACAAGCAGATCTAAACCTTGATATGATGCGAGGTTCCCTGTGTAGAGGACGACGCTTTTGCTGTCCAGTGCCAGTTGGTTGCTGACTTGTTCCACGGATCCCGATCCAGGCGCCTGCACGATATTCTGCAGGGGTAGATTTTCAATCGTAATGACGTTTGCGCCAGGATTTATCCGTCTTACCAGGTCCTCTAGATCCGCCCCTATCGTGATAACAGCATCACAGGTGGTTAGCACCCGTTTTTCAAGGAGCTGGAAGAGCCATATGAGTGGGCGGATGTTTCCGAAACGGAAATTGATCAGTTGCAGGGGCAAACTTGAGTGCATGTCGTAAACATGCCTCACACGGAATATCCTGGCCAAGAATGCTGCGAAGAATGATGCTTCCTCGTGGGAGTGGATGACCTCATAATCGTTCCTCAATAGCATCAATACGGCCTTGATGAGAACGAAGAAATCAAGCAACAGCTTGGCCCAGGAGGGTCCGGGCTTGACATTTGTGACGAAAGGTATGCTTGGAATCCTATGGATGGCAAGTCCAGGAAAGTCTACCTCGTCGCCTACGTGATAGGTCAGCAGGTCCACCT
>CP070688.1:1703497-1708086 GCA_020353135.1 Chloroflexota bacterium | reverse complement strand
GCCGGCCGTCGAAGAAGAGGACGAGCGGAAGTTGGCGGCCTTGCTGGCGGATTTGGGACCGGATCGGCCGTGGGGCGCGCGGCAGTCGGCGGCCAGGAAGCTGGGCTACAAGGGTAACCGGGCGGCCGTGCCGGCGCTGGTGGAGGCTTTGCCGGGTGATTCGTTCTGGATGGTGCGCTGCGCCATCATCCAGGCGTTGGAGAAGATCGGCGATGCCCGGGCTCTGCCCACGCTGCGACAAGTGGCGACGGCCGATCGGTTCCAGGTCGTTCGCTCCCATGCGGCCAAGGCGGTGGAGACGATATTGGCGAGCGGTTAGCTGCTAGCCACGAGCGACTAGCTACGAGCTGCGCGTATCCCCCCTCACCTTGTACACCACTTGATCTGGAAGTGGTCTCTATTCCGAGGGACAGCGCCATTTGCGAGGTGTCTTCGGATCCTGAGCGGGTAACACGGGTGAATTGCGAATTTGATGCCGATCAAGTTTCCACGGACTTCAATTTTGTGCCAGGCCTCATCGATTCCAGGTAGGGCTAGCGGGGCACTTGAGTCGGGTAGCAAGAGGCCATCTGGAATAGGAGGGAGTATGAAAAGATCGCTAATGAGGTAACGAGATTGGCATTTCGTGACGAGTGGAGGGAAAAATGAAAAGAAGTCGAGTAAGACAAGAAGTTGGACAGAGCAGTACGGAATTCGCGCAGTTTTTGGTATTGGTGGTCACGTTAGTCATAATGTTAGCCATCAAAGCTACCCCTATTGGAGAGGGTTTTAAAGGCATCTGTGGTGGTCTTAACGGTCCTGATTGCCCGGAGGAGGAGGAAGACAGCAGCAGCGAAACTTCGATAGACGCGAGCCTTAGGCCCGGCGGCGATCTCGACGAAGATGTAGCCTACGCGCTGGAGAAGGTCCTGGAATGCGAGGAAGCGTTCAACGAGACGAGCGAAGGCATAGATGAAGCGTTTCTGCTCACTGAGGAGAGTATGGGGGAGGGTCTGGAAATCCTTGGGGAGTACGCCCGGGAAACTGGCATGGTGGAACTCGAAGTCGCCCTCGACGATGCCCGAGAAGCATTCGAGACCGGCGAGTATATCGCCCTGGCAGAGATCGTCACGTATCTGGGCGAAACTTACGACCAACAAATACCAGATGTCGTGTGGGACGCAGTCATAGCCAGGTTGACTCCGCTAAGGGCCGGAACGTGCCGGCATCTAAACGCAGCAGTACTGGATGACGAAGTCTATACAACCTGCAACGAGGCGCTTGATGCCCTGGCACAACTCCCGAATGGCGGTGAATTTGTCCCATTGATGGAGGAAGCCCTGTTCCTCATGGAACAGCAGGACGAGTCACGCCAATGGGTCGAAGACCTGGTCTGTCTCGAACCATAACATGCCGCTTTCTCAAAGAGACAGGCATCGTATCCACACCGCACTAAGGCGGAAACAGCCTTTTCAGGTTACGGATCGGTGGCCAACTTTCTCCTCTTGCTTGGAGTTCAGGGTTTTGAGATAGAGGTTTAGCGACTGATAGCTGTCAGCCATCGGCTGACAGCTATCAGTGCAAGAGATGGTGAAATGTTGATCACAGAGGTTCATCAAGATGCAAGAAGTGTAAAGAAGCAAGCGCTGGTCTGGACGTTGGCGCCGGCCGTCGAGGACGAGGACGGCCGGGAGCTGGCGGCTTTCAGCCGCCCTGGCTTGAGGCGCTGATGCTTTTGACGAAGGCGCGCTGGAAGGCGAAGAAGAGGATGAGGACGGGGATCAGGGCCACGGTCAGGTAGGCCATGCTGGGCCCGTCGGCGCCGTACAGGTAGCCGAAGCCGACCATGAGGGTGCGGTACTCGTCGGTCTGGATGACCATCGACGGCCACAGGTATTGGTTCCACATGGCCAGGAAACGCAGGATGGCCACCGTGGCGTAAACGGGGCCAGACAGGGGGACCACGATCCACAAGAAGATCTGGGGCCAGGAAGCGCCGTCGATGCGGGCGACGTCGAAGAGTTCTCCGGGCAGGGCCTTGAAGTATTGGTAGAATAGGAATACGGAGAAG
Source organism: Chloroflexota bacterium (assembly GCA_020353135.1). The sequence goes on along the minus strand of CP070688.1, from coordinate 1,706,036 downwards.
GCGTCGGCCAGGAAGGGGACGATCTGCACCTGGTAGGAGTTGAACCAGCCGGTGACCAGGCCACCGGCGCCGATCCAGGGCAGGTTGTTGACGATGAGCAGCAAGGGGATGGAGATGGCCTCGAAGGGGATGATGATGGCGGCGATGATGAGGGCGATGAGCAGGCCCTGGCCGCGCCAGCGCAGGCGGGAGAGGGCGAAGGCGGCCATGGAGTTGACGGCCAGGCTGCCGAGGACGGTGAGGGCGCTGACCAGGATGGAGTTGGCCAGGAAGCGGGGAACCGGCAGGTAGCCAAACAACCACTGGTAGTTGCCCAGAGAGATGTCGCCCACCGGCAAGAAGGCGCGGAAGGAGGCCTGGTCGCGAATGAGCTGGTCGTAGGGTTTGAGGGAGGCGACGACCATGTAGACGATGGGCAGGGCGAAGATCAGGGCCAGGAAGATCATGAACAGGTAGCGGCCGAGCAGGGACAGCCGGCGTAACCAGGGCCGGAATCTTTGGAGGCGTGATGGGGGCGTGGCGCTGGCCCCAGGGGGAGGAACAGCAGCAAGGTCGGGCGTGGTGGGGGCCATCTCCCCGGCCGATACCTCCTCAGATGATTGCGCGCCAAGGTTCCTGCCAGGCTCCAAAGAAGATGGGACGCAGATTGACAGGATCCTCAGGATAACGATAGTCGCCGACTGTCAACGGACGGCTTCATACATTTAACTGATGTGGCGAGAAGCGGTCAGCTTTCAGCCATCGGTTTTCAGCTCTAAGCTGAGGGCCCTCCACATTACAACCGATATGGCAAGACGCCGGAGGACGCAATGCTTGGCCTTTTATTGCCGGACCGCGCCGCGCGCCTCCGGCTCGAAATCAGTCGGCCAAAGCGTCCCGTCGTCAAACAGGGCGCCTTGCAGGTTGGCTCCGGTTAGGACGGCGTCGCGCAGATTCGCCCCCAGCAAGATCGCATCGCGCAGATCGGCGCCGGTCAAATTGGCCCCTATAAGCCGCGCATCGCTCAGGTCCGCGCTACGCAGCTCGCGATCACGCAGATCAAGGCCGCTGAGCTCGGCGCCGGGGCCGATCCAGATGGCGCCTTTTTCTTCGAGGAGCAGGTCGTAGCCGGCCGGCCAACTCGTGTTGTCGTCGTGGAGCGCGCCGGTGAGAACAACGCCGGCGGTCAGTTCACTCCCGGACAGATTGGTCCCGCGCAGGTCGGCCGCGGCGAGTGTGGCGGTCACTAGCGAAGCGCTGCTCAAGTCGGCACCGCGCAAGTCAGCGCCGGTCAGGTCGGCCAGGTCCAGCGTGGCCGAAATCAGCGTCGCGTCGCTCAATATTGCCCCAGATAATAACGCCGCACGCAGGTCAGTTCCGATCAGGGTGGCGCCGATCAGGGTGGCGCCTGTCAGGTCGATGCCGGCCAGGTCGGCCCCGGCCAGGTCGACCCTGGCCAGGTTAGCGATATCGGAAAGATCGACGATCGGCGCCTCGGCCGGGGCGTCGCCGTCAGGCCAGGTCGTAAAAGCGTCATAGTAAGCACCGTCCAGCGCGACCTCGGACAGGTCGGCGCCGGACAGATCGGCGCCGCGCAAGTCGGCTCGCGACCCGATACGGACGGCCTGGGCAAGTATCTGTTGGTCAAAATCCTCCGGCCATACTGTGCCGTCATCATATAATGCTCCCCGCAAGTCGACCTCGCCAAGCTGGGCCTCTCCGAAATCAACACGCTGCAAGTTGGCGTCGTTAAGAAGGGCGCCGGTCAAATCGGCGCCGGCAAACGAAGCCCCGCGTAGATCGGCCCCCTGCAGTTGAGCGCCTCTCAACTCTACTCCGGACAAGTCGGCTGCCGGGCCAATGCGCAAGGCGCCAGCAGCGGATGGGTCGAACAGTTCGGGCCAGCCCGTCTCGTCGTCGAAGATAGCCAGCCGGAGATCGGCCTCGGCCAGGATGGCTTCACTCAAATCGGCGCCGCGCAGGTCGGCCGTGCTCAAGTTAGCGCCGCTCAGATCAGTGTCTTGTAGAGTGGCGTTCCGCAGGACAGCTCCCTGCAGCTGCGCGCCGCTCAGATCGGCGCCGCTGAACGCCAGATCGCTCAGGCCGGTCCCTGGGCCGATGAACAGCAATCCATTCACCTCCGGATCAAAATCCTCGGGCCACTTGGTGGCGGCGTCATATAGCGCATCCTTGAACGTCGCGCCGTCTAGCACCGCCCTCGACAGGTCGACGCCGCGCAGGTTGGATCCGTCCAAGGCTGCGTCCTTCAAGTCTGCGTTGCCAAAATCCAGGCTGCCGAGGTTGGCGCCACGCAAATCGGCCGCCTGGGTGAGAAGCAGCGCACCTTGCAGCGCGGCTAGGCCGTCCGGTAGCTCCGTTCGGCGATCGTAGATTGCGCCAGCGAAATCTGTGGCCACGTCGACGACGGCGCCCGACAAATCGGTGCCCTGCAGGATGGCAGCGGTCAGAACAGCGCCGGCCAGATTTGCCTCGCTAAGGTCGGCTGCGCTCAGGTTGGCGCCCGATAAGTCAACGCCGCCCAAGTCAAGCCCACGCAACT
>CP070688.1:1699681-1703397 GCA_020353135.1 Chloroflexota bacterium | reverse complement strand
CGTACACACGCTTAGCCTTGGCCAGGGCGATATTCCGGCTCATCGCTACGGTTTCGGGCCTGGTGACAATCCGGTATTCCAGGGCATGTATAAATCAGAAGGGCGCAAGGTTGGCAGCGCTCTGCAAGCGGCCGAACTTCTGGTCGACGGCCTATGTGATATCGTCTTCAGCTATGGCGGCGGGTTGCATCATGGCGGGCCGTCCCTGGGGTCCGGCTTTTGCGTCTTCAACGATGCGGCGGTAGCCATCCATTGGCTGCTGGGACAGGGCCAGCGGGTCGCTTATATCGACGTTGACGTGCATCATGGAGACGGCGTGCAGGCCGCCTTCTACGACAGCGATCGCGTGCTAACCATTTCGCTGCATCAGGATGGTCACACGCTGTTTCCCGGCACCGGATTTGTCGGCGAAAGCGGCGCCGGCGACGGACAAGGATACAGCGTCAACATGCCTTTGCCGCCTCATACCGACGACGAAACATACTTGTGGGCTTTTGGCCAGGTTGTGCCACCCCTTGTGAAGCGCTTCTCGCCTGATATCGTCGTCACCCAGTTGGGCGTCGACACCCACTATCGCGATCCGTTGGCCAGCCTGGCCCTGACCACCCTTGGGCAGCAGCAACTCTTCCGTGAGCTGGAGTCGTTGGCCCCGCGCTGGTTAGCCCTTGGCGGTGGAGGTTACGATATCGGCGTCGTGCCCCGCGCCTGGACGCTGGCCTTCGGCGTGATGGCCGGCCGTTCGTGGCCGGACGAATTGCCGCCCGATTATCGGGCCAACTACGGCGGCACCAGGCTCCGAGATCGCGATGTTCCTTCTCTGGACGATCGGCTACGCCGGGCCAACCGCGAGCACGTGGCTAGAGTCGTCGAAGCCATCTACCGCCAACACAATCTATAATCGTCTGGCCCGACGTTTCCCCAGTCGGTCGGCCTGCGTAATTCCAGTCACAGACATCCCAATCGGTCCTGATAGGCTCTCATAATAGGTAGCTCAGCCATCTAATAGTCATGGTTGACTCATAATATCAGGACGAATGTCACTTGATTCAGCTTTCGCTTTCAGGCAAAATGATTCTGGTCGACTGGGTCATGGCGGTCAAATCGGGGGGGCATTTAGTGTCATGTCAAGTCGCCGGCGAATATTTGATCATTAACTGCTGAAGTTACAAAGCTGAGGGCTGAAAGCTGACGGCTGTACTTGAAGGAGTAAACAATGAAGGGCAGCAATAATCAACGCGAAGCGGTCATTCTATCGGCCGCGCGCACGCCAGTTGGGCGATTCATGGGCCAGTTGAGCCCGATCAGCGCTCCGGATCTGGGCGCCCTGGCTGTGGGTGAAGCTCTGGCCCGGTCTGGCGTCGACCAGGCTACCGTCTACGAAGTGATCATGGGCATCGTGGTCTCGTCGGCTGCCGGACCGGCGCCGGCCAGGCAGGCAGCTTTGCGCGGCGGCCTAGGCGACACGGTTGGCGCCACGGCCGTTAACAAGGTCTGTGGCTCCGGCCTCAAAGCGGTCATGCTGGCCGCCAACGCCATCGCCGGCGACGAAGCCGATGTCTTTGTCGCCGGCGGCATGGAAAACATGTCGCAGGCGCCCTATCTGTTGCCAAAGGCTCGCCAGGGTCTGAAGTATGGTCACGCCGAGCTACAGGATTCGCTGCTGCTCGACGGACTATGGTGCTCATTCCAGGATTGGGTTATGGGCAACGCGGCCGAGTTCATTGGCAAGCAGTTCGAAGTTTCTCGGACAGAAATGGACGAGTTCGCTTTTCGCAGCCATGAAAAAGCGGCCGCGGCGACGGCCAGCGGCCGATTCGCCGAAGAAATCTTGCCGGTTCAGGTCAAAGGCCGCAAAGGGAAGGTCAACCTGATCGAGCGCGATGAGCCGGTGAGAGCCAGCTTCGAAAATGGTACCTACACGATGTTAACCAGCGTCGAGCAATTGGCTAAGCTGCCGCCTGCCTTTGAGAAAGATGGCCAGGTTACGGCCGGCAACGCGCCCGGCCTGAATGACGGCGCCGCCGCGCTGGTGGTTACTAGCCGGGCCGAAGCGGAGCGTCAGGGCATACAACCGATGGCTCGTATTGTGGGCTACACCCTGGCGGCCGTGGACCCGCAGTGGATTTTCGCCGCCCCGGCTCGGGCCATACCGCGCGTGCTGGACAAGGTCGGTTGGACGTTGGATGACGTCGACCTGTTCGAGATCAACGAGGCCTTCGCCAGCCAGGTGCTGGCCAACGGCGTGGAACTGGCCCAAAAAGGGTATGATTGGGACTGGGATAAGGTAAATGTGAACGGCGGCGCGGTCGCTCTCGGTCATCCGATCGGCGCCAGCGGCGCGCGCATCCTGGTCACGCTGCTCCATGCATTGAGACAGCGCGGGCTGAAGAGAGGCATCGCCTCCCTTTGCCTCGGCGGCGGCGAAGCCGTGGCCATGGCCGTTGAGCTTGAAGCGTAGCCGGCGGCTCACTATCAATAGAAATTTTCCGACGAGCTCACGTGCACTGCGGTGCGCCGTGGTGGCTGAAACGGCTAGCAGCTAAAAGCCAACTGCTAACAGCTATTCTTGAGGAGTGCCTATATGAAATCTGACCAGACGGTGATGGTGCTGGGTGGCTCTGGCTTGGTCGGGGCTCAAATTGTGCGCGAGATAGCGCGCGAGTTGGAGCCGGAACGGCTAGTCGTCGCCAGCCTGTACCGGGGCGAGGTGCGCGAATTCTTGCATGACATCCGGCGCGAGTTCCCTCATATCGAGTTCATAGGCGCCTGGGGTGATATCTTCGTCCGCGACGAATTCAGCCTGGAGCGCCGGCGGCGCTTGCTGCTCAGCCCGATGCGGCGCCAGATGCTCTATGAGGATTTGTTTGGCGATATTGAAAGCGCCTACCAGCGCTCGGCCATGGTGCAGCTGATCTTGCGCTACCGGCCGGATGTGATCGTCGACTCAATCAATACAGCCACCGCCATCAGCTACCAGGATGTAGAGACGCTGAGCAAACAAACGCACGGGATATTAGAACGGCTGCAGGGCTATGTCGATCACGAGGATTTGAGCGGGCTGGCGGGGCTCGGCAAGGAAATCGAGCGCAACGTCAGTATGCTATTGATCTCCCAATCGACCGCTCAACTCATTCGTCATGTCCAGTTGCTACATCGGGCCATGTGCGATGTAAGGACCCGACTCTACTTGAAAGTCGGCACGACGGGCACGGGCGGGATGGGGCTGAATGTGCCTTATACCCATAGCGAGGATAAGCCCAGCGCCAAGTTGATGCGCAAGAACACAGTGGCCTTCGCCCATACTGGCCTGTTATTCCTCATGGCCCGCACCCCAGGCGGGCCATTGGTGAAGGAAATAAAGCCGGCGGCGATGATCGGCTATCGCAAAGTCAACTACCAGACGATCAAGGTTCGCGGCCGGCCGCAAATGCGCTATGACAGTCTGGCCCAGCCGTTAGACAGTCTGCTCAATCTGCGCGGCGACGAAAACCTGTTCGGACGCTTGGGCAAGCTGCAAATGGCCGGCGTCGACACCGGCGAAAATGGCTTCTTCGCCCGGGGCGAGTTTGAAACAATCACCTACATGCAGCAGATGGAATTCGTCACACCCGAAGAGATCGCCCGCCAGGCAGTATTGGAGATCAAGGGCAGCAATACCGGCTACGACGTCATCGGCGCCCTTGACAGCAGCATCATGTCGCCCAGCTATCGGGCCG
>CP070688.1:1693737-1699581 GCA_020353135.1 Chloroflexota bacterium | reverse complement strand
TACGAGACTTTTAGCGAAAATTCGCTAGAATAGGGACATGAGCAGTGAATTGGTCAACATCATATTCGGCATGAAGGTCCGCCAGGCGCGCATTGAGGCCAACTTGACCCGCGGCGATTTGGCCGAAGGGGCCGATTTGTCGCTGTCCTATCTCACCGAGATTGAGAAGGGGCGTAAATATCCCCGCGCGGACAAGATATTGCGCATGGCCGAGACCCTTGGAGTCGAATACGACACGCTTGTTTCCATCAAGCTCGACCCATCAATGACCTATCTATCCTCAGCTCTCTCCTCGCCCTTGTTGAGCGAGTTTCCCTTCGAGGAATTCAGTCTGGACGAGAGCCAACTGGTCAATTTGCTGACCCAGGCGCCAGTCAAAGCCAGCGCCCTGTTGCACGCCATCTCCGAGATAAGTCGCCAGTACGATCTCAAAGACGAGCATTTTTTGTGGGCCATGCTGCGCTCTTACCAGGAAATCCACGAAAACTACTTCCCCGAACTGGAGGAGGCCGCGGCCGATTTTGCCAGGGAAGTTAGCCTGGAAAGCCGAACACCGGTGACGCTAGACGTGGTGCGGGATCTCATTGAGGACCGATTCGACTACGAGTTGGAAGACCAGACGTTGGCCGGGGACCCTACGTTGCGTGGCTACCGGTCCATCTTTGTCCGGAAACAGCGGCCGCGCCTCTTCGTGAACAACCTGCTGCGACCGCGCCAGCTCAAGTTCCTCCTGGCCCGCGAGATTGGTTACCAGTACCTTGACTTAAAAGAGCGTTCATACACCTCGTCGCCCGACAGGGTAGACTCATTTCAACAGGCGCTCAACGACTTCAGAGCCTCGTACTTCTCCGGGGCGCTGCTGATACCGTTGGAATCAATCCGGGCGGACATACACAAGTTGTTCAGCCAGGAAGTATGGCGGCCGCAATTGCTGCTAGACATGTTGGACCGTTACCGGATCACGCCCGAGATGCTCCTGTACCGGTTCAGCGAGTTAGCCGGCCAGTTCTTTGGCTTGGGATTGCACTTCTTGCGTCTGCACAAGGCGGAAGGACGTTATCAGGTCGTGAAGCGGCTGAATATGAGCCGGCTGCCAATCCCTAGTGGTCTGGCGCTGCATGAGCATCAGTGCCGGCGCTGGCTCAGCGCCAGGCTGCTACAGGCGCTGGATGAAAGACGTGGGACAGAAGAAGTCAGCGAGCGGCCGCTTATCGGCGTGCAGATGTCCGAATTTCTCGAGTCCCAGGACCGGTATCTGTCCCTGGGTTTTGCCCGGCCGTTGGTCCTTTCCCCCCAGATTACCAGTAGCGTCGTGGTCGGCTTTCGGGTAGAGTCAGATTTAGCCCAGGTTATCCGCTTCGCGCGCGACCCGGCCGTGCCTCTGGCGATCATCAACGAAACTTGCGAAAGATGCCCGCTATCGACCGAGCAGTGTGAGGTCAGGGCCGCCGAACCATTCATCTTACGCGAGCAGCAGCTGAAGCAGGATCGCCAGGAAGCGGTGGAGCAATTGATGGCCCGCTAATGCGGCCAAAATGACAACGACGACCCGAGCCCCAGATACTGTATTTTTACCCCTAAAGTGAGTTATACTGTTAATTGAGGGTGTGCCCGCGCAGCACCCATACAACCGGGACGTAATTCTCGCGGGCCGCTCATTGGGTGAGTTTTTGGTCGAACACCGGTTCTTCGGACGCCTTTCGGCGAAGTTGACCGGCGTTCAACTTAACAAGGGAGGATAGCCGATGGCGCAACTATACACTTTAAGTGAACTTGGCCAATCGACGTGGTTGAATTATCTCCGGCGAGCGTTCATAGACTCTGGTGAACTGCGTGATGCCCTGGAAGCCGGCGTTACCGGCATTACGTCGACGCCGATCATCTTTGAGAAAGCGATAACCGATAGCTCTGATTACGATCAGTTTCTGGCTGAACTCGTCGGCCGGGGCATGCCGGTTATGGATATCTACCAGGCCCTGGTCGTAGACGACATCCAGCGGGCGGCCGACATGTTGATGCCGATTTTCGAGTTGACTGAAGGCAAGGATGGCTATGTCACGATGGAGTTAAACCCAGCGTTGGCTTCTGACTCGGTGGGCACCATCGCCGAGGCCCGGCATGTGCTGGCCATGGTTAACCGCCCCAATGTGATGATCGAGATTCCGGCGACCACAGCCGGCATCGCCGCCATCGAGACTCTCACCCGAGATGGCGTCAACATCAATGCCACCCACATCTTCTCGCTGGCTACCTACGACCTTGTGGCTGGCGCCTACGTTAAAGGATTGGAATCCTATATCTCGTCGCACAGTGTTTGGCGACGAACGCCAGCTTCGGTCGCCTCCTTCTCAATAAGCCGGATTGACGCCCTTGTGGATGAAGCGCTATTGCGGCTGGGCCGCCGCGATCTTCTGGGCCAGGCGGCCATCGCGCTGGCCAAGGCTGTCTACTTGCGTTTCTGTCAGCGATTCAGCGATCCCATCTGGCAAAGTCTGGAGAAAAAGGGCGCCAAGGTTCAGAAACCGAAATGGACACGAACGACGCCCAGAAGTTTCCGCTACTTCGACACCTATTACATCGAGGCTTTGATCGGGCCGGATTCGATCTGCACGCTTTCACCAGCATCGCTGGTCGCCTTTCGCGATCATGGTCGGGTCGCCAGTCGATTGACCGAGGATATCGAGCAGTCGCTGGCAACTTTGACGACGATAGAAGAATTGGGCATCGACCTTGATTCCGTGGCCACAGAATTACAGAACAGGAGTCTGGCTGACTTCGATCGCTACTTCCAGGCGCTCATTCGCAGCGTCTCCCGCAAACGCGGCGAGTTGGAAGAAGCCTGGCGGCCCATGGTCGTCCGGCCGGGCAGGTACGGTCCAGAGCTCGATCGGACTTTGGAAGAATTTTGCACCGATCGGACTATGTGTCGTATCTGGTCCCACGATCACACGGTCTGGCAAAGTGATGAGCACGAAATCGTCAACCGGCTGGGATGGCTGCATATCGTCGGCGCCATGCAAGAAGACCTCGACCATCTGTCCGCTTTCTCAAGGCAAGTCATCGAAGCAGGATTCGAGCGGGCGGTCCTTTTGGGCATGGGTGGTTCTAGCCTGGCTCCCGAACTATATGCCCGGACCTTCACCCCCTGGGTGCAGCTTAATCGGCCCGAGCAACCGCACTTGGAGCTCTCGGTACTCGACACGACCGATCCAGACGCCATCAGGGCGCTGGAAAACGACCTAACCCTCGAGCGGACGTTATTCATTGTGGCCAGCAAATCCGGACGGACGGTCGAAACAATATCGGCATTTAAGTATTTCTACAACCGGCTGGCGGAAATCGGTCGGGAAGATCCGGGGCGTCAATTCGTGGCCATCACCGATCCCGGAACGCTACTGGTCGATCTGGCCGAGCGTTATGGCTTCAGAGAGGTATTTCTGAATGATCCGAGCATTGGCGGCCGATACTCGGCGCTGTCCTACTTCGGGCTGGTTCCGGCCGCGCTGATCGGCCTTGACCTTTCCCTGTTGCTAGATAGAGCTCTGGGCATGACGGTGAACGCTCATAGCTGCAATTGCCCACTCAAGGGTGATAACCTGGCGGCCCAGCTAGGTGTGTTTCTAGGTGACATGGCGCTCGATGGGCGAGACAAACTGACGCTCATCACTTCGCCTTCCGTTGCCTTATTCGGCGACTGGGTAGAGCAGCTAATCGCCGAAAGCACAGGCAAGCAAGGGCGTGGAATCCTGCCGGTCGTGAATGAACCGTTAGCCACGCCGGCCGTTTATGGCGACGATCGATTCTTCGTTCATTTGCGCCTGGCGGCCGATGATAAGAACGACCGGGCCATTCAGGCGCTGGCCGACGCCGGGCATCCAGTGGTTATCCTGCATCTGCGGGATATCTACGATCTTGGAGGCCTATTCTTCACCTGGGAAATGGCCACGGCCGTGGCCAGCCACTTTTTGAGCGTCAATCCATTCAACCAGCCCGACGTGGAAGCGGCCAAGCGCCTGGCCCGTCAGTTGATGGTCGAGTCGCATCAGGCAGGCCGGCTGCCGCCGGCGTCGCCTTCGCTCGCGTTCGACGACATGTCGGCCGGCGCCCTGGAGTCCTTTCTCGACCAGGTCCGGCCTGGAGACTACGTCGCCTTCCAGGCTTATGTTCCGTCAAGGGCCGGTACCGAAGCCAATCTGCAGGCGCTTCGGGTCGCGGTGCGTGATCGCTACAATGTAGCCACCACAGCCGGCTACGGACCGAGGTATCTGCATTCTACCGGCCAGTTTCACAAGGGCGGTCCAGCCAATGGGCTGTTCGTTCAATTGGTCTCCAGGTCACTTTCAGACATGGCCATCCCCGCAGTAGCTGGCCAGCCAGAGACCGAGGGCACTTTTGGCACGTTGAAAGCAGCCCAGGCGGCGGCCGATGCGCAGGTGCTCCTGGACGCCAGGCGGCGGATCATCCGCTTCTGGCTAACAGGAGATGTCGAGAGCGATCTCAATCGACTGCTTGGCGACTTCGAATCCCGGCCAGAGAGCGATCTTCTTCAGCCCGTCTGATCGGGCGGCCGACCTGAAAGCCCTTGCCTCTGCTTGCCCGGCGGACTACAATGCGCATTGAGGCGCTTGTGCGCCCGGCCGCCTGCCGGGACGAGAACTGCAGGCAGCGGCAGAAACGCAAATGCGCTCATCTGGCATGAGCCGTTTTCGCCGAGGAATAGACTCTGTCAGGTAATCAGTCCGAGACAATTCGCGAAAGAGTGAAGCGTCTGCGCCTGGCCGTCAAGCAGGCTCAGGAAGAGTTGGCGACGGCCGAGGCCAGCCTGGCAGCTCGCCAGGGCGAAATCAGGGCAATTGAAAGGCGTCTGCGCTTTCGCCTGGGCCGGTCGCTCGATCGCCTGGCAGAACTGGAAGAGCAAGTAGAGAGCTACAGGCGTAAGATCCAGCAGCTTCGAATGCCAGACGCCTATGAAGCCGGATATCTGCCTGTCGAAGAGCAATACCGCCGTACCTGGCAGCGAGCGGCTGACGACGATATCTATGCCGGCGCCGATCCACTTGCTCCGGCCGACGACCAACAACTCAAACGACTATATCGCCGCCTTGCTCGCCGCTACCATCCGGACCTGGCGGCCGATGAATCGGAGCAGAAGATCCGGACCGACAAAATGGCCGCGCTGAACGAGGCTTATGCTTCGGGTAGCCTGGTTGAAATGATCGCCTTGGACGAGACGACTGGCGAAGCGTCGAGTCTTAGCGGCGCCGGCCAGCATACCGACATAGAGTTGGCCCAGGCACTAGAGAGCGAAATGGCTCGTCTCAGCCGCAAGATACGACTGGTTCAGAACGAGATCGATACGCTGCACAATAATCCAGTCGTGCAATTGAGTCTAGACGTCAAGCTGGCCAGGCGGCGCGGCCGGGATTTAGTCCAGGAGATGAGCGTCGACATTGATCGTCGCATCGTCCGCGCCACGGCCAAACGGGACGAACTCAAGGCCCGGCTCGAGCGAATGCGCCGCTAGCTGCATCTGGCATCCCAGCCGTCAACGTTTCACGCTTGCGTGTTCCCATGGCCGCACGAAATCCTCAGGAGACACATCTAATCCATCGGCGATCCGGTTGATGTAATTGAAGTAGGCTATGACCTGGGTCGCATCATGAATGGCCCGATCATCGAAGTTGTGCTCCCGCAGGGTATTGATCTCCTCTTCGCACATCCCGGCCGGATCCTGGGTCAGTTTCACAGCGTAGGCGCACAAGGCCCGGTCGCCTGCGCTAAGCCCAGCTTCTCGCCAGTCGCGAGCGATCTGACTCACGAATTTATCGGCCGCTTCGTCATCGG
>CP070688.1:1689156-1693637 GCA_020353135.1 Chloroflexota bacterium | reverse complement strand
GCCGCGCGCCACTTGTTCTCCTCGATCAAATCATGCGGATATACGCGGAAGGTCATGTTGTCATGCCTCAGCTTCCACAGCTTGGCCACGATGGCCTGGAAGATGGCCGCGATACAAACTGCTTCCTCGACCCTGGTGCATACATCACAAATGCGAAACTCCAGCGTCGGGTACTCCCAATTCGGCCGTAGATCCCACCAGATGTCGCGGCCGTCGCGCATGCAGTTGGTGCGTATGAGCGTATCCAACAGTTGCGTGTAATCGGACCAGGATGAGAAAACTCGTGGAATACCTGTGCGGGGGAAGTTTCGCAGATAGATGCTGCGATACGACTTGAGTCCGCTATCATAGCCTTGCCAAAAGGGCGAACTAGTTGACAATACCAACACGTGTGGCAGCAGATAGCGGGCAACGTTCATGGCGTCGATCAGGAAATCGCGATCTTCGACCGTAATATGCACATGGGTGCTGAAAGAGAGGTGTTTGATCGCCTGATCGCGTTCGTCGTGCCGAACACCCATATATGATTCCTGGCCTGGGAGGGCTGGCGAGTCAGCCGGCGTATAGTATGGATGGGTGCCGGCGGCGACGATGCGCAAACCGTTCCTGGCCGCCAGTTCGGCCACTCCTCGCCGTATCTTGACCAATTCTTCGGACGCCTCGGCCGGGGTGCGGCAGATCTTGGTGCCGATTTCAATCACCGATTGGCGCATCTTGGGTTCGAAGTCAAACTCGCGCAAAACTCTGTGATCTTCTTCCAGGCTCTGCGTGATGAACGAGCGCAGCTTTCCGTCAACCGGATCGACGATCTGGTATTCTTCCTCAATACCGATGGTCAATGAAGGATCTCTCATTCAGAATACTCCGTACGGCCGCTAAAGGCTATGCTTGCTTGACTTACCCTAGCGCCTTATCTCTTCTGTACCACGAAAGTCGGCACCGATGACCCGCCACCAGCGGTGACGTTCAAAAGTGGATCGGTCCCTAGACGGGTAAGGCAACCGTCCATATATTCGCCGTAAAAGGCAAAAGGCGCCGTGTCTAACATACGATTACCGAGCCGAACGCTGCCATCCACCAAGCTCGGGTACGGCTCCCAGGGAATCTCGACCCTCTCCTGGACAATGTGCGGGCTTTCGAGCGCCACCTTAACCGCTTGCTCCCACTGGCTATCGTCGGCCAGCCAGCCTAGTACGATACCTTTGCCGCCATATTCGTCGCTCGGCTTGAGAACGAATCGGTCCTTGTAACGCAAAATGTAGGGGATCAGATCCACCGGTCGGCCGTCATGCATAGTATGGCGATGAGTCACCGTTCGCGTCCAGGGAATATGTTGCTCTATGGCATTCAACTCTCTGGCGCTGAACAGGCTTTCGTTTCGCTCGTCGCTCAGAACGGCCAGGCTGGTCTTCTTATAAAGTATCTTGCAGCGAAATGGATTGACCATGCAGACCGCATTGTCGCGTACGGCTTGTATCACCGGATGGTCCATGCCGCCTCGTTCAACGAGTTCGGTGATCAGCACTCTCTTATATATCAGGTCAACCGGATAATTGCCGGCATACAGTTTACCGTTCCGATACTCGGTTTCTCGCGGATCGACGATGATGCAGTCGAGGCCTTGAGAATGGAAGTAGTCCAGGAACAGGCGAAATTCACTGTAAGTGGGCACCTCGCGCCAGTCCAAGATAATCATGTTGGGCATCTCTCGCCGGCCTAGCCACTGTTCATAGGCATCCATCAGCGCGTGCATTACGTGGTGCCGCGTAGAAAGGCTGCGTACCTCGTAATGGTGCATGAACTCGCGCATGATCGGTAAACCATAGAACACTTCTGAGAATACATCGCTGTAGGCTCCGGCGGCCGGCACCTCGGCATTGTATTCGGTGAAGCGCAACTCGTCGCGGTTTGTCACGTAGAACGCGTCCAGTCGTGAGACCGGCGTCGGGCTGCGAAAACCGGGATCATGTTCAACTAGTACCCGCTCCCAATCTTCCAGGCCAAACTGATCCAAAAACGCCGGATCGGCCACGGCCGCCAGGTAAGCCTTGTCAAACGCGCTCAGTAAATGCCGCACCCGTTGGCGGAGGAAACGATACTGTCGAGGAGTGAAAAAGCGCGGCCGCAACACCGTACATAATGGTCGCTCGCCGAAGTACAGACCGCGACGGCGAAGCTGATCGTCCAACTGGGCCTGAGAATCCTGGGCCAATTGATCCGTTAGCAGATCATGGTACGTCTGAATGGCCTCTTGGAGCAACATGACGTATTTCTTGGGCTCGACCTTTCAAGATGTTTTGCGAAAGAGGCGGCCGCTAGAACAGGCCGCTCCACTTCATTTCGGCGATCTGCGGGCGTGGGCTCTTCGCCAGCCGAATAGCCATATCGGCCATGTGGGAAACCACCCACTCAAAATAGAAGGGCGTAAGCGAGTTGACATCCATGTCAGGGGCCGGATTCATGAAATCGATGGCATAGGGCACGCCGTCACGTACGGCCCATTCCACGGTATTCATGTCATAGCCCAGGGCGCGAACCAATTTGAGCGAATCATCTACGATTCGCTGGCCCAAGGCGGGCGTTAAGTGATCGTGCTCCACGTAATAGCGTCGCTCGTGCGGGTTGTACTTGATCGGCAAGACCTCTTCTTGGCCCAGGCACATGCAGCGCACGTATTGATCCCATTCAATGAACTCTTGAACGACCATCGTCAGCAGGCCGGTCTGGTCATAGTTGTAGATGAGTTCCTCCAACGAATGGCAAACGTAGACTTCTTTCCAGCCGCCGCCATGGGCGTCTTTTAGGACGCAAGGCAGACCAACGTAGTCCACGATTCTCTGCCAATCCAGCGGCGCGACCAGATTACGCAGGCTGTCCGGGTGAACGATGCCAGGAACGTACTCTTTATTCGGGAGCACAACTGTCTTTGGACTGGCTATGTCCAGCTTAGTGGCCAGGGCTGCCTCGAAGTATTTGTCGTCGGCCGTCCACATGAATGGATTATTGACGACGGTCACGCCCCGCAATACGGCGCTCTTCAAATACGAGCGGTAATACGGCACCTCGTGCGATATCCGATCGATGATGACGGCGTACGGATTCGGCTCGTCCATCCGCGTGCCGCCCAACATCACAAACTCGGCCGTGACGCCCTCGTCCCTGCGGTTGACTTCTTCAATAAATGCCGGTGGAAAAGACCACTCGCGGCCGACTAGTAAACCAACTTTAAGAGTCACTTCCTCCTCCTTGAAGCCAAGCTTTCAGCCGTCGGCTGTCAGCTCAAATATCCTGATCAGTAAAGACTTGGCTAGTCGTGACCGCCGATGTAGCGTACGAGCATGTCTTTCCACCACGGCCAGTCATGAGCCCAACCATCCCATACGCGCAGCGCATTGCCGATTCCCCGGCGCCAGAGCACAGCCGACATCTCTTCCGTGCTTGAGCGCAGCGGATCGTCCGCGCCGGTCACCAGGATGATGTCCATACGCTGCAAGGCGTCCAGGCGTCCCCAGTCGTTTTCACTGGGTATGTAGGCCATGGGATTGTTGAAATAGACTTGATCGCCGTCGTAACCATCCGTCCAGCGACTGATATCATAGACGCCGCTCATGCCTATTGTCCGACTGACCAGGTAAGGGTGGCGGAAAGCGAAATTGAGCGCATGATAAGCGCCGAAACTGGCGCCGGCGGTGATCAGAAACGGATTGCCGTTCACTTTGTTTGACAAGGGCAGTACTTCCCGCAGAACGTAGTTGTCGTATTGCGTCTGGCGCCAGGCGCGATCTCTCGGGTGCTTCCAGCGAGCGTACCAGCTATCCTCGTCCACGCTATCAACACAGAACATCTGGATCCAGCCATTTCCCAGGTGTTCCCAGAGGGCGCCGGTCATGCTACGATCCTCCCACTCGAAAAACTTTCCCATCGACGTCGGGAAGACCAGCAGCCGCGCCCCGGCATGGCCGAAGATCAATAATTCCATATCCTGACCAAGTGACGGACTGTACCAACTGTGATACTCGCGCTTCATATTGAGCGGTATTGTAGCCCTCAAATCTGGTCAGGCAATAGCCGTCGACCCGCTCCGCTTGACGCGCTTAACCCGACCGCTATAATCCATTCGTCTGCAAGGGGCCGGGCGGCCGCGCCTAGGATGGCGTCTTCGAGCGTACGCCGCCATAGAAATCCTGTACGCATGGTTCAAACGGTAGTACCGCATTCGGATGTTAGAACAGATATCGAAAATCGTAGATCGCTACGATGAACTTGAACGGCAAATGGCCGAGCCAGATATTCTGGCCGACTATCATAAACTGGCCGAACTGGCCCAGGAGCGTTCTGAACTCGAACCCCTGGTCCAGGGCTATCACGAGCATCAAGCAGTTAGCAAGGAAATGGATGAAGCTCAGGAACTTCTGGATGCGGCCGAAGACGACGAAATGAGAATCATGGCCCAGGAAGAGCTTGAGCTGTTGGCGACCAGG
>CP070688.1:1686147-1689056 GCA_020353135.1 Chloroflexota bacterium | reverse complement strand
GCCTACCGGCCGGGCGGCCCCAGCGGCGGGTTGGTATTGGTACTGACGACGACCGGCCGCAAAACGGGCCGCCCCCATGTGACCCCGCTGCAGTATGAGGCGATCGACGGCGTCTTATACGTGGCCTCCGCCCGCGGCCGACAGGCCGATTGGTTTCGCAATATCGAAGCTGACCCGCGGGTGACAGTCGAGGCCGAGAGTGGCTGCTTCAGGGCTATCTCGCAACCAATCACCGACCCGGAACGGATCGCCGACTTCCTGGAGGTGCGCCGACAGCGCCATCCGACGAGGATCAGGGCCATGTTACTCATGCATGGCTTGCCGCCTTGGTCCGAGCGCGATGACCTGGTCCGGCTGGCACGGAAACTGGCCCTGGTGGCTCTTCGGCCGGAGGTGATAGAGGAGTGAAATGCTATATAGCAGCGATCTGGCATATAGGAGTGGGTAGCCGGCGATGTTTGGTCAGGAGTTGATCGACTTCTTCCTGGAGGGCCTGGCCGACTATGGCCCGGTAGCCCTGGGGCTGGCCTTACTGGTGGGCAATATGGGTTTACCGACGCCCACCACGCCGTTGGTCCTGGCCAGCGGCGCCCTGGCCCGCGAAGGTCTGGTCGACTGGCAGGCAGCGGCCGCCCTGGGTTTCGCCGGGGCCATCCTGGGCGATATGTTCAGCTACGCCGTCGGCCGCTCGGGCTGGGATTGGGCCCAACGCTTCCTGAGCCAGCGCCGGGCCGACCTCTGGAACCAGGCCCTGACCCGTTTCCAGCTGCGCGCCGGGTTGGCCGTCTACTTGACCCGCTTCCTCTTCACCACCCTGGACGTGCCCATTAACCTGATCGCCGGCAGCAGCCATTATTCATTCCGGCGCTTCCTAACCGCTACCCTGGCCGGTCGGGCCACCTGGTTCGTGATCTATGGCACGCTGGGCTATCTCGTCGGCAGCCAGTGGCGGAGGGCCGGCCAAATTATCGACGAATACAGCCTCTGGCTGGCCATGGCCATCCTATTTGGCCTCGGCGCTCTGCTGCTCTACCGCCGGAGAAGGTTGAAGGTTGAGCGTCAAGGATGAAGGTTGAAGGTTGAGGGATAAAGGATAAAGACTCTGAACTGTGAACTGTAAACTCCATCGGAAGGTAACTGATGCCGTTGTTATTTGATATGCCCCTGGAGCAACTCCATGATTATCAGGGTCGCAATCCACGGCCGGCCGATTTTGACGCCTTTTGGGACCGGGCCCTGGCTGAGTTGGAATTCCTCGATCCGCAAGTCGCGTCGATCCCGGCCGAATTCACGAGCTCATTTGCCGATTGTTATCATCTCTATTTCAACGGCGTCGGCGGGGCGCGGGTACACGCCAAGTTACTGCGACCCAAAACAGGCCCTTCCCCCCACCCGGCTGTGCTGATGTTCCATGGTTATGCCGGCAGTTCGGGCGACTGGTTCTCCAAATTAGGTTACGTGGGCCAGGGCTATACGGTCGCCGCCCTCGATTGCCGCGGCCAAGGCGGCCGGTCGGAGGATGTCGGCGGCGTGAAGGGAAACACCCTTCAGGGTCACATCATCCGCGGGCTGGACGGTCCGCCAGAGAAGATGCTCTTCCGGCAGATCTTCCTCGACGCGGCCCAGCTGGCCCGGATCGTCATGGAAATGCCTGACGTAGACGAAAACCGGGTGGGCGCCTTAGGCGGCAGCCAGGGCGGTGGTTTAACCCTGGTCTGCGCCGCCCTGGAGCCGCGGATCAAACAAGCCGCACCGCTCTACCCTTTCTTGTGCGATTATCGGCGGATCTGGGAGCTCGACCTGGCGACTGACGCCTATGCGGAGTTGCAAGAGTATTTTCGTCTCTTTGACCCGCTGCACGAACGAGAAGCGGCCGTCTTTGAGTTGCTGGGATACGTCGACGACCAGCACCTTAGCCCGCGGATCGCGGCCGAGGTCATGATGGGCACTTGCCTGATGGATACCGTCTGCCCGCCTTCGACCCAGTTCGCGGCCTATAATAAGATCCAATCGCCAAAATCACTGCGCATCTATCCCGACTACGGCCACGAGACGCCGCCGGGTTATGAAGACCTGGTGTTTCAGTTCATGGCTCGATTATAGTTTCAGTGGTCGGTGGCCAGTGGCCGGTGGTCGGCTGATGGCTAGAAGCTAGTCGCTCACCGCTAACACTTTTATCAGGAGGTACTTCAAGTGTTCCTATTCATCCTCGTGACGACGTTGGCTATTGTCGCTTCGGTCCTGCTGCATCTCGGATCGTTTCAAGTTTTAGTAAAGCTGTGGGAGAAGAACACGTCGCTCAGGCGCTGGCGAATCGCCGTTCTCATCGTGGGCTTCATCATCGTCCACCTAATCGAGATCGCCGTTTTCTCCCTGGCGATTGACACCTTGTTGCAAGACGGTAGCTTCGGTCACCTGGAGGGCGTGGACGTAGAAAGTGCCGGCAGCCTGTTTTATTACTCGGCCATCACCTATACAACGGTGGGTTATGGCGACATCACGCCTATCGGGGACATACGTCTCTTCGCCGGCGTAGAAGCGTTGACCGGCATGGTCCTGGTAGCCTGGACGGCGTCGGCAATCTTCACGGTCACACACCGAACCTGGCGGGCCGAGCAGGCTGAAAAGACGCCGGCCTAGTTGGGACAACGTCTATTCATTACGTATTGGCTCGATCCTTGATCCAGGGTTAGGAACGCGCGGCATCCTGTATTGTAAGCGGGTCAAGAGCAGGCGTAAGCGACGACAGGGGTGCTCTTGCCTTTTATCGATAAACCGTCATAACGATCGGCCCGCATTGAACTACGCCGTTTGGCCTGTTCGAAGGTCGGCTCGCTGAACAGAATCGGCTGGCCAAGTTCCTTAGTCATGTCTTGCAGGCGCGAAGCCAGGTTAACCGTGTCGCCCAG
>CP070688.1:1680998-1686047 GCA_020353135.1 Chloroflexota bacterium | reverse complement strand
GTGTACCAGTGGAGCAAAGGTGTAGTTGTCGGCCATGATCGCTTCATTCTGGCGGCCGCCCAGGGCATATATTCGCGTTTCGACACTGGCAACGCCGAGGTCAGGCCAGCTTTCATGTGCTTCCAGCATCGGCATAACCACCTGCTCCCAGCTGTCGTCGCGCACGTCGAGTACCTCGCCCTGGGATACACCGCCTTCTTTGCCGCCGCCCACGATATAGAGCAAGCCATTGCCCTGAGCGCTGGCCCCGGCTCCGGCCCGAGCATCACGCATATTGGCGCAAGAAAACCATTCGCCGACGGCTAAATCGAAATACTCACATGCATCGAGTTCCCGCTGGCCATCAAATCCGCCAACTACATATAGTCGGTCACCGACAAGGTCGCCGGCCGCGTCGGCCCGGCCGACAGTCATGGGGGGCAAGCTTTCCCAGGCGTCGGCTGCCGGGTCATAGACATAAGCGTCAGCCAGGTATCGTTCCCCATCCCAGCCACCTAGCAGGTATAGCCGGCTACCATCTGAGAGCGCCAGGCCGCCGGCTATCCGAGTGGGTAGCGCCCCTACCGGGCGCCAGGCATTGTTGGCTGGACTGTATGCTTCAACCACCGACGTTGGCTGGCCATCGGCCAGCTGCCCTCCCGGTACGACGATCTCGCCAAAGAGAACGGCCGCCGTGGCGTCGGCGACGGCCGTCGGCTTCGACGCCGCACTCTGCCATTGGCCGTTCTTGGTTTCATAAACGTCTACCAGATTCACCACGCCGGCGTCGACTTCGCCGCCGATCACATAAAGATCGAGTCCCACCGAGGCGACGGCCATGTCGGCGCGCCCGCGAGGCAGTGGCCGGCCGACGCGCCAATGGGAGTCCCCAATAGGCTCTTCTATGAAAGGTTCGACTGTGGCGCTGGGCGCAGAAGTGGGTGTAGCGTCGCCACCATCGCCCCGGAGCCAGGCGCTGACCATTGCCCCGATAAGTAGGCCAGCGGCCAATATCAAGACGAAGGCGATAATTCGCCACGGCCGGGCAGTTTCAGGCTCCGCTACTTCGGCCGGTCGGAGCTCATCGGCAGCCTCCTGCGCATCTTCAAGGCGATCCGTTTGCTGCTCAACTTCGTATGGCCCGGGAACCAGTGAGTCGGCGGACATCGTGAGTAGCCCCTTTTGGATGGCCACCGTCGTCGCTTCAGTTCGTGAAGAGACACCTAATTTGACGAAGATATTGCGGACATGCACCTTGACGGTATTGGGGCTTATGCTCAGTTCCAGGGCGATCTCGCGGTTGGTCGAACCAATCGCCATTCGTTCCAGGACGGCTTGTTCTCTTTCGCTTAGGGGTTCGCCCTGCTCAGCCATTCTCGCCCTCTACTGACCCCCGTCGTTTTCGCCGGCCGCCTCAGCCGGCGTGCTCGGTAGTGTTCGGCTGATGCCCACGGTGCCGGTGATTGGCGCCGACGGTGTGGGCGTCGCTTCCAGGCATTGCTGCCTGGCCGACGTTAGTTTCTCGGACAGTTGTTCATCCCGGTTCAGTTGTGTCGCTTCAAAATACAGCGCTTCGGCCGGGCACCAATCTAGATTGGCCGCATAACCATCGGCGTGGGCAATGACCGCATGGCGCAGTTTCTGACATGAATCCTGGTAAAATGGCGCCGCTGCGCAGAGGTCGCGGAAGAAGTAAATGGCCGTTCCCCAATCAACGCCATAGTAGGCGATTCCTTGCAAGTACAATTCAGCCCATAGCCGTTGATCCTCAACTTCCTGAGGTAAATCGCCGAGTAACGCCGCCTGGCCCAAATAGCTAATACCTAATTCAACCTGTTCGCCTGGTAACAACTCCTGGCCCAGGCTGATGTAAGATTCGTAGAGCATGCGATCGGTATCTTGCCGGCGGTAGTTTGGCTGCTGTGATTGAAAGGTGACAATGGCCGAAATGGCCTCCGCCCATCTCGCCTGCTCAATGAGATCCTCTA
Organism: Chloroflexota bacterium; assembly: GCA_020353135.1. The sequence goes on along the minus strand of CP070688.1, from coordinate 1,684,080 downwards.
GCCGGGAGAAGGCTCGAACCGAATCGTCGTAAGCGGAACCTTCCTCTTCGGCCGTGGCCGGTCTTGTGGGCGTGGGTCTTGGTGTAGGCGTGGGCGCCCCTAGCTGCTGCTCGATCTCGGACTTCAAGGTCAGGGCTTCTGGATGGTCGGGTTCATTTTGCAGGATCCATTCTAGCCGGCGTTGAGCGAGCGAGAGGTTGTCCGCCGCCAGATCCTCGCGGGCCAATGCCAGCTGCTCGTCGATTTCTTCTAGCAATGAACTCCGAGCGTTTTCTGACTGTATTTCCTGACTCCGTTGCCAGGCCAGAAAAGCGACGGTGCCATAAACGCCCAGGATAACTGCCAGCGCTATCAGGATAATACCGATGATTTGAAGAAGCGGCCGCGACCTGGCCTCCTCATCTTGAGGCGCTTCTTCTTCGCTTGTCAACTCCTCCCTCGGCTGCTTCAGGTCGTCATCCATCTTACTTGAGTATACTGTAATGAACCCAGCGACAAAATAATTTGGCCAGAAATGAGCGGCCGTAAAGCGTTACGCGCCAGTCAACATCTCCCGGTAGACGCCGACTGTCCGTGCAGCCACCTGTTCCTGAGTGTAGTGGGCCAATACTCTCTCCTGCCCGGCCTTACTCAAGGACGAACGGATCGTTTCATCAGACATCACCGCTAGTAAATGCGCTTTGAGAGCGGCCGCGTCATCTTCGGGAAAAATCAGACCGGCATCGCCCACGACATTAGGGATTTCGCCGCTGTCTGAGCCGACGACCACCGCGCCGCAGGCCATGGCCTCAATCAGGACCCGGCCGAACTGCTCCTTCCAATTTGGCAATGTCCTCGAGGGCATCACCAAAACATCCAGTTGACGGAGATAAGCCGGCATCTGGTCAGAGGGAATGGGGCCGTCGAATTGAACCCGATCGCTAATGCCTAATTGTCTGGCCAATTGCTCTAAGACCGGCCGCTCGGGACCTTCGCCGGCGATCTGTACCCGCCAGATGCCTGGCAGGCCAGTGGCCGCCTGCAGCAGCAGATCGACGCCTTTTTCCGGAACCAGGCGCCGGCCGGCTGAGCCGATCACAAAAACCCGGCCGCTATCCCTATTTGCCGGCGGCCGAAAGATATCAGGCTCGATGCCAAATTGTGGGATAACTGCCATCGGGCCCTGGTAACCTTTGTCGTGCCAGATGGAAGCCGAAGCCTCGTTGCCGGCTATGGCGTAATCAACCGTGGATAGAACTTGCCGCTCAAGTCGGCTGAAAGGCCATAGATAATCGCGTTTGATGTTCTGCCAGGAAAAGAACAAGCTCTTGATGCCGGCCTGCTTCGCCTGGCGCACCGCTCGCCAGGTAGCAAGATTGTATGGCTCCTCGTCCATGTGCAGAATACTTGGGCCAAGAGCCTCCAGCCGCTCGGCCAACTTAGGATAGTAGTGCAGATGATAATGGCCATTGAAGCGTATGGGATCGACGAGGAGCCGGTAACCATCGGTATGGCTGCGTTCCAGATGAATCTCGCCGGCTGGATCCTGCCACAGCGGCGGAACGACGACGGATAATTCGACGTCGTCGAAGGCGGCGATCGCTTCCAATTTAGTCTGGTACGATCCCACCAGGCAAGCTTTGGAAACCATTAAGACGCGCATGGTCGGTTCAACATAACGGCCGGTTGCAGGCAGGCCTTGTCGGCTGAAATCGGAGCTGGCTACCTCTGGCGGCAGACCTTTGTGAAAGTTGACACAGGATCGTATTTTGCTATACTTGCCGTGAATTGACAACCATCGGTCAGAGTAAAGGATATCTAGCGCGACACCTTCGCCCATCCCAACAGGGATGGGCGTTATTACTGTTAGCGGTGATCATTGCCGCCGGCTTGCGTTTCTGGCAATTGGGCGAAGCGCCGCCGGGACTGTACAGAGACGAGGCGGTAAATGGGCTAGACGCCCTTGATGTCCTGTCTGGCGACCGTGATGGGCAAAGCCCGTTCTATTTCACGGCTAATAACGGTCGTGAACCAGTGTTTATTTACCTGACGGCGTTGTCTATCGTCCTGTTGGGCAACACGGCCCTTGCCGTTCGAATGGCAGCGGCCGTGATTGGCACCTTGACAACCTGGTTCACATACAAGCTGGCCAAGACCTGGTTCGGAAGAAGGGTGGGTCTCTTGTCGGCCGTGCTTTGGGCCATGACAGTCTGGCCAATCCATCTCAGCCGCATCGGCTTGCGCCCGATCTTGCTGCCTTTGATGCTGGCAATCGTATTCTGGCTGGGCACGTCAGCCTATCGCCGGTCCAGAGATGGTCAGAGCGTCGCCTGGCTGTGGCTGCTCAGTGGTCTGTTCTATGGCCTCAGCTTCTACACTTACCTGGCCGTCCGTTTCACCCCGGTCATCTTCATTCTCCTGATCATATTCCTGTACGCTACTGGCCGGCTGAAAGGTGTCTGGCCGGGCGTGGCCTTCTTCGCCGCAGGGGCTGCCATAATTGTGGGCCCGCTTTTGATCCTGGCGCTGGTCCAGCCGGATCTACTCTTTGGGCGCCTGGGACAGGTATCGATCCTGAACCCAGCAATTAACGGCGGTGATCTGCCACGAGCGTTGTGGCGGCAGATCTGGCAATCGCTCGGCCTATTCTTCGTGGCCGGCGATGACATCCTTCGCCATAATCCGCCCGGCCGTCCCTTATTCGACCTGCTCATGGCCATACCTTTTCTGGCTGGGGTTATCTGGTGCGTGAGAAATTGGCGCCGGCCGTCGGCGATGTTGCTGCTGCTGTGGGTCGGCAAAGGTGCCGACCCGGTCGCCCTGACGACATTAAGCGTTATCCTGCAGCACTTTGACCGCGACGCGGCAACCGATGGTGTCGTAATCGTAGGCGAGGTCGGTGGGGTTCAGGAGGAAGAAGCCGCAAAATTCATTGCAGAGGGCATGCATAAGCCGGTGGCCGCCTACATTGCCGGAAAATTCGCGCCCGAAGGCAAAACCATGGGCCACGCCGGTGCCATCGTCCGGGGATCGCGGGGTACTTTTGCCAGCAAACAACAGGCCCTGCGCGACGCAAATGTTACAATTCTCAACTCGCCCATTG
>CP070688.1:1677278-1680898 GCA_020353135.1 Chloroflexota bacterium | reverse complement strand
ATTACCTGGTCGAGGAAGTCTTCCGCCGCCAGCCAATAGATGTCCGGCAATTCTTGCTGAAAACGGCGATTCTTGAACGCCTCAGTGGGCCGCTATGCGCGGCCGTCACTGGCCGGGAAGACAGCCAGGCGGTGCTGCGAACGTTGGAACAGGCCAACCTTTTCGTCGTACCCCTGGACGATTCTCGCCAGTGGTATCGTTACCATCGACTTTTCGCCGATCTATTACGCTACCGATTGCAGCAGGAAGGGCTAAAAACGAGCGAACTGCATCTTAGAGCCGCCGGATGGTACGAGGCCAATGGGCAGACGGCCGAGGCCATCGGCCATTCCCTTGCCGCCCAGGATTGGGAGCGGGCGGCCGACATGGTCGACGGCATTTGTGAACATATGCTCAGGCAGGGCCAGATAACCACCTTGCTCAGCTGGTTAGATCCGTTGCCAGAGTTGACTCTCAGAGCCAGGCCGGACCTTTGCCTCAATTTCGGCTGGGCTTTGGCCCTCTCGAACCAACTGGAAGCGGCCGAGCGACACACTAAATTGGTCGAACCCATTTCCGAACAGGACCCGGCTTTGCTCGGCGACGTCCTGGCGTTGCAGGCTTATATCGCCCGCGCCCGCCACGACGTGCCGCGGACGATTGAGCTATCCCAGAAGACGTTGGCCCTCTTGCCGCCAGATGATGCGAACTCCCGCTGTGTCGTTGGGGCTAACCTGGGAGTCGCTTACATATATAGTGGCGACCTGGCGACGGCCGTGCAGGTCTGGGGGGAAGCGGTCCAGGATGCCCGGCGCTCAGGCAATTCCCACGTCGAAATATTGGCCTTAAGCTTCCTGGGCCAGATCCAGGCCGCCTGGGGCAAGCTGCACCAGGCGGCCGAGCTACAACGCCAGGCGATCCGGCTGGGTAAAAAAGAGGGCGCCGCGCCAGCTACGGTCCGGGCGTACGTCAACCTGGCCGCCCTGCACTATGAGTGGAATGAATTGGAGCCGGCGCGAGAACACCTGCGCCGGGTGCTGGAACTCAGCGCGCTAGGGGGCGACAAGCACGTACAGCGAGACGCCTTCCGTTTGCTGGCCCTTATTGGGCAGGCCCAGGGTGACCCGACCGCTGCCCGAGATGCCTTGCGCAAGGCCCGCGATCTGCTGCAAGTTGACGACGTTTCAGTTAGCGCCCACCTGGCGACGGCCAGCACCCATCTGCGGGTAGCCCTGGCCTCGGGCGATCTGGCCATGGCTATGCGCTGGGGGCAGCGCATAGAGGAGCTGACGTCCCAGACCAATACCATCCGGCCCGATCTGCTATCCAATGCCGGTTTCTTTTCTCCCCAGCCAGGGTTGGGCCAGGCCAGCCTGTTGATAGCCCAGGGTCAAAAAGAAGCGGCCGCCGCCCGGTTAACCGATTGCTACCAGGCCGCTGCCGAGGGTGGCTTTGGCTACAGCCAGGTTTATGCCTGCGCCTTGCAGGCTTTGGCGGCCGAACAAGCGGACGCCGCGGCCGAGTTCCTGGCCGCCGCCCTCACCCTGGCCCAGCCGGAGGGCTACGTGCGGGTCTTCGTCGACGCCGGGCGATCGCTGCGACCCTTGCTTAGAAGATTGGCCACGGACAAATCGCTGCCGGGCGCCTTGGCAGAGAAAATACTGGTCGTTGCCAGCCAGGAGGACGCGGCCGACAGCGCCAGCCCTCCGTCGTCGCTTTCCTCCGGCGCCGTCCTGGTTGAACCCCTCAGCGAGCGGGAGCTGGAAATCTTGCGTCTGCTGGCCCAGCGTCACAGCAACGCCGAGATCGCCCAGGCCCTGGTGGTGTCGCCCAATACGGTGAAGACCCACTTGCGCCACATCTACGAAAAGCTGGGCGTTCATGACCGCTGGTCGGCCGTCGCCAGGGCGCACGAAATCAAAATCCTGCCTTAACCACCCAAGATAAGATCACAACAGTAATCACCCGCAGATCACCCGCGCGGATGATGACATTGCCCCTGGCTAACCTGTATCCTGTAGAACAGATTAAAGGCGTTCAGGTGTTACATGAAACAGGTTGAAATTCGGATCAAGGGGCGCATTGACCAATCGCGAAGTGGCTGGTTCGATGGTTTTACCGTCACCCCCGGCGAGTCCACGGATACGGTCCTTTCCGGGGAAGTCGTCGATCAGGCGGCCCTGTTTGGCCTGCTCACCAAGATAAGGGATTTGGGCCTGGTGTTGATTTCGGTTCAAGTGACCGAGTTGACGTCTGAATCTTCGGCCGTGTACGTGTGTAAGGAGGTTTTGAAATGAACAAGTCACAACTCATTGGGGGCATCGTTTGTCTGGTGATAGCTGCCTTTCTGGCGGCCGTATCCTTGTCCCTGCCCCCGGAGAAGGTATGGTTCCTGGTTGGCGAGAACAATATCCCCCTCGCGCCGATCGTCGTGGCGGTCATCGGCATTTTGCTGTTGGTCACCGCCCGGAGAGGTCAGGAAGCTTAAGACATGATCCCCACCGGGTCGGCCGGCTGGCGGATTGAATTCGTCCGGTAGCCGGCCGGCATGTTCTCGACCGAACTTGGGCGCCATTAAAGATGTGACGATCGCCACTTACTGGGTAAAGGCAAGCAGCGCCATCAATGTAGCTAAGATGAGGTTGGCGATGGCGCCGCCTATGCTCGAGACGAGTGCGGCCGCAAGGCAAAACAGGCAACCCATAATCAAGCCGGTCCTGACGGAATCTCCCCTGGAAAGAATGAGTATCGCTATGCTAATTTGCAGGGCGACCAGCAAGGCAGTAATGAGAGATGCCCGAGGGATGACGAGCCGGCGGATGAGGAAAGAGGACGGGGGAAACCAGGCACTCTCGGCGAAACTGCCATAGAATTCTTGCCCATGGCGCAATGTGTAGACCAGATTGAAGATGGCGCCGACCAAAAAGAGCAGACCGAAACCAACCTCTCCAATTGTCCTCAGGATATCAGACATCTACTGATCCGTAACAGCGGCTAAATCATTACCTGGCTCGCCTTCCGCTTCGTAATGATGGCGATTGCCGCTGGCGTGATATTTGAGTCTGTTTGTCCGTTATTCATCAGTTCCTCTCTTTCGTCGCCGCTGATGAGAATTACTAGCTGGCAGTTGGTACCAGCAAGAACAGTCCAACAGCGTAGGGTAGCAAAGCCAACAGCCCCAAGGCAGGGTGACCTCGCCTCGTGGCGTTATGGCTATCCCAGCTGAACAGGTAGTTCGCCAGGCCAAATGCCAGCACGCCGCTGAGGAACAAGAGTAAAAGCGATCCAGTGGGGTTAAAATCGGCCTCCTGACCCATGGCTAATCCATTGAAAGCATTCATCGCCTGGGTAGCGGGTAATAGCTGCGAGATTCTTCCGGCAACGTCGGGCAACATGCTGTAAGGCAACATCAGTCCACCCAGAAGCATCGAGGGGATGAAGATGATCTGCGAGTACAGAACGGTCATGCGCGAATTGGGTGAAATGACGCCAATCAGAACGCCAAGGCCAGCACAAGCTGTGGCCATGGCCAAAAAAACCAGGCTGAAGTTGAGCCAATTCACCGGTGTAGGCGCATCAAACAGCAGCGGTGCGGTGATAACAATGATGAGCGTGACGATCACCAGATGCAGCATGGTGGT
>CP070688.1:1674651-1677178 GCA_020353135.1 Chloroflexota bacterium | reverse complement strand
CGGGTAGCTTGGATACCTTCCGGTAGCCGGCCGGGAAGCCAAATGGCCGTATCCTCTCATCCAACAGAATGGCCTCGCTGGTGAACGGCACGCCGGTCAGTCGGCAGCCCCGGTAGCCGGGCGCTTCGCCGACCAGCAGCAGCGCCGGCCCGGCAGCGGCTATCTGGCTCAGGTAAAGTCTCAAGTTGGCCCGCCTTACGGCGTTGGCCTGGGCCGCTTCGCCTGATAGATTACTCGCGTATTGATTGAAGACCGGTCCGTCAAACCGGGTCGTTGCCAGTCGGGCTAAAAAGTCGCTCGGCGAATCGGTCATCTGTCAAAAATGCGGGGCGTAAGGCAACTTACGCCCCGCCTGCTTCTACGAGGTCCCTGGTGGGCAGGCGCAGCTTACTGCGTCGCACACCTCGGCAGTATCAATAGCGCAGTAATGCGCCGATTTGGCCGGCCTTCTCCAGTTCTTCGCTGTCGCTGACGAGCTCAACTTTGCCACCCTGTTCCATGGTTCGCGAAGCGGCCGCTTCGACCACGTCGTCGACGGCGACCAGGGGCGCGCCAAAAGGTGACTCGCCGCTATGGGCGCTCAGATAAGTCGCTTCCTCGTCACTGTAGCCGCCCGCGCGGTAACCGTCGCTGACGATCAAAGTCTGGACCCGGCCGCCGTTTACCGTCTTCAGCGTAGCGTCCAGGCCGACCACGGCGTTCCCACCCTTAGCGGCAGTCACGATCATCGACTGTACCAGTCTTCGTTCGCGTTCGGCGTTGGCCTCGTGCAACAGCGCCAATGACCACTGCCTGATTTCGTGCTCTCCAGCGGTCATATCGGCCGGAAATGTGCCGGCGACGTAGCTCTGGAGTTGCTTAGAGAGATTTTCACGAAAGTTGGCCACGTTCTCGGCCGTGCCGCCCAGGAACAAGCGCCGAATGGGCCGGCCGTTGAAGAATCTCCCGGCGGCGGCCGCCGAATCGCGCATGTTGCGCTGGATGACTTCTTCTTCGTGCCGGCCGCCCTGACCGCCGCGCTGCCCGGTGGCCGACGAAGTGCCGCCGCCGCGCGCCGACCCGCCGCCAAGTTTCTGTTTGCGCACGTCATCGCCCATAGTGCCGCCCGTTTCCTGCAGCTCGCCGAGATGGTACTCGAAAAACTTGGCGCCGATGCGATCTACGACGGCCACGCCATAATGGGCGTAATACTCGACCATGTGGTTGAGGGGCTTCACGTAAGGTCGCCGGCCGATGCGAACCCGGCTTCGAAAGGAGATAGCTGAAGGATAGGCGCGGAAGAAATCCTCATCGTCACAAGCGAAAACAGCCAAGCCAGCTTTGGTCCAGTCAAAAGTGAGATCCAGGTATTGTTCGATCGCCACAGCATCCTTACCCCCGACCCCGGCTTCTTTTAACAGGGCTCGAGCTTGCTTTTTGATCGTTTCATTGGTCTGCTGTGAGGTGTCAACGTCGAGATACAGGCTGGTCACCAGTGACTCGCCCGCGTCCATGGCCAACAATTCCTGCAAATCCTCTTGCCTAATCATTCTGTCCTCCTAAGTTGCGTGGGAAGTCTGGCTTTTCTATCGAGAGTATCCATCTGGCAGATTAAAAAGCCAGGCTTCGATTACATTGCACCCGACGGCGGTCGTCAACGACCAAACAGAAATCGCCTCCGGTTGATGGTTAGTGCTCTGTCAAGTAGTTTCCCTTCCGTATCCCTGGAATCATCGGGCTCATGGTTTAGAATCGGCAATTGACAACTCTCGGGAAATACTTTGCGGCCCTTGATAGCTAGGGGTTCGCTGGTATTTATGGGCGGGCGCCTAGAGTCAACGGTATCGAGACCGTTTCCCCATCGCGCACGACCGTCAAGTCGATAGTCTCGCCTACCTCGGCATTGAATACCAGATAGGCAATAAGCGCTTCCGTATCCTGGACCGGGGTGCCGTTGATGGCGATGATCAAGTCGCCGCCAGTGCCGTCGTCAACTGCGGCTGGGACCAGGCCGGCGTCTTCGGCCGGTCCATCCTCGGTCACGCCGGTTACATAGGCGCCACGGGCCTGCGACAAGCCGAAACGCTCCTGTAAATTCAAGTTCAATGACTGTATCTGCACGCCCATGTAGGCGTACACATAGCGACCCTCTTCGATGAGCTTCGGAATGATGCGGGTGACGGCGTTGACCGGGATGGAAAAGCCGACCCCGGAGTTAACGCCGGTCGTGCTGCGGATGGCGCTATTGACGCCCACCACCTCGCCGGCCAAGGTAATCAGCGGGCCGCCAGAGTTGCCGGGGTTGATGGGCGCGTCCGTCTGGATGACCTGCGGCAGTGAGTAGCGGCCTCCGCTGCCATCCAATTGGCGTTGCGATTCCAGGCTCCGGCCGAGGCCGCTGACGATGCCCAAGGACATAGAGCCCTGTTCGCCAAAGGGATTGCCGATGGCGATTACCAACTGGCCCACTTTTAGCAAATCTGAGTTGCCAATCGATATCGCTCTTGTCCCGTCAGGCAGCGAATCGACCTTGATCACGGCCAGATCG
>CP070688.1:1671095-1674551 GCA_020353135.1 Chloroflexota bacterium | reverse complement strand
CGTGACGACGAATCTTCAGCCATCACGACTCGCTCGCACTTGTTCTTCGATCCAACGGTACGTGGGGATAATACCGGCCTTCAGATCATAGCGCGAGCGCCAGCTGATCGAGTAAATGCGTTTATTGCTAAAGTTGCGGGACTGCACGCCCACCGGCCCGTCGACGTGACGAATGCTAATCTGTTTGCCCGATACTTCGATGACCGTATCGACCAGATCGTTGACGGAGACGTATTGCGGCGAGCCGATGTTGACGGCGCCTTCCAAGTTTGAGTGCATCAGCATGTAGATGCCTTCCACCATGTCGTCAACATAGGTAAATGATCGAATGGCCGTTCCATCGCCCCAAACCTCAATGACGCCGCCGTCATCCGCCTCGGCAACCTTGCGGCAGATGGCCGCGGGCGCCTTTTCACGGCCGCCGGTCCACGTTCCTTCCGGACCATAGCAATTCTGAAAGCGGGCTATCCGGACTGTCAGGCCCAGGTTGCGGGCGTAGGCCTCTGCCATGCGCTCCGCGTACAGCTTCTCCCAGCCATATTCGTTGTCGGGGTTAGCCGGGACGGCTTCAGCTTCGGTCATCTCTGGTTCGCCAGCCTGCATATCGCGGTAGACGCACACCGATGACGAAAAGAAATAGCGCGATACGCCCATGGCGGCGGCATTATGGACCATATGGATGTTGATCAGCGCGCTGTTGCGCATGATCTCGCACTCAGCAGAATGGATAAAGCCCATGCCGCCCATATCGGCCGCGAGCTGGTAGACTTCGTCAAATAACTCGCCACCCCGGTCAAGCGCCGCCCGGCAGTTGTCTTCATAGCGCAGATCCAGCAAGAGAAACTCATCGGCCGCGCTGGTGGCAAACTCGTGTTCCTTGATATCTACGCCTCTTACCCAAAAGCCTTCTCGCTTCAGCTTCTTAACCAAATGACCGGCGACAAACCCGCCTGCGCCGCATACCAGTGCCGTTTTCATAGGTCGTTCCTTCAATCCCAACGCATATTTCTGCCAGTGCCTGCACTGATACCTCGTAGACATCCTCACCGCAGGCGCCAAGCCGGCACGATCTTATTGCAACCTGGTCAAATAGCAAATGGCCGTCACCCCAGTGTCGCAGTCGCGTTATTGGCCGTTGGCCATCAACTGAAAATAGAAATCCTCAAGCGGATCGACGATCCTGGGCCAGTTGAAAACCGATTCAGCCACCTGGCGAGCACGTATCTCAAATTGCTGGCGAAGCGCCTCATCCTTCAACAGCCGGATGGCTTGCTCGGCCACTGATTTGGGATCCGGACGGGCAACGAGACCAACCCCGTGCTCTCGGACGACTTCACCCAGATCGCCCACATCGGTGACGATAGCAGCCTTACCTGAAGCCATGAAGTCATTGATCTTCATCGGGAATCGGCCAGCGTTGGCCGCGTTGTCCGCCAAAGGTACCCAGCCAATGGTGCTGGCGGATACATAGTCGACCAGCGCCTGGAAACTGACTTGTCCGGTACTGATAACGGCTTCGGGATGGCGAACCATAGACCGAAGGTCAAGATTCGTGTATCCGATCAGCAACAACTGCGCTTCCGGCATCTCAGCTTTTATCCGCTCAAAGGCGGCCGCCATCAGGTCCGCGTCACTGCCTAGGAGCGTACCGGTATAGGCCATTAGCGGTATATCAGGCGGCAGCCCCAATCGGCGGCGGGCCTCTGCTTGGCCAGATGGTTGGAAGTCGTCTATGTAGGCGCCATTCGGCAAGACCAGGATGCGTTTGTCTTCTACACCCAGGTCGCGCGCCTTCTGATAGAGCGTCTGATTGATCACCGTTACGCCGCGGGCTCTGGGCCTGCTGCGATTCTCCAACGCTGTCTCCACCGGCCGCAATAATGCTCGTACAATGTGATTCGGCCTATGCTCCACCGATCCGCCTTGCCCAAACCAATCGCACCAATCGGACACAAAGCAGGCGCCGCGGCGTTTGCTCATCCAGACAGGAATGAGACAGGATGGCCGGTTTTCAAACGCATGGACCAGATCGTACCGTTCAGCGTTGCTCCAGAGCCAGCGAATTCGGGCCAAGATATCGCCGGGGTCATAGCCGCTCCCCTGGGTGGTGGCAAGCAGGCTTGGAAAGGCAACCTGGGTGAAACCGCCAGATCTTTTGACCTCCACTCCGGCCCGCCCAACAGGCCCGGCGCCCAGTAAGGTGATCTGGTGACCGCGGGTGGCCAACTCCTGGGCAAGCCCATATGTGCGCCAATAAGTGCCCTTGCCAATCCGGTTGAATACCGGCATCAATATTCTCAGCGAGGTCATCAGATAGGCTCGCTCACTTCGTTATCCAAGCCTGGCTCAGCCAGATCCGTGATGGCTCTTACCATCTGCTGCCAGGAGAAGCGCTGGCTGTCTCGCCTGATATGTTCCTGAAAGACCGGGCCCAGGTCTTCGTCAAAGAAGCGAATCACGGCCGCTGCCAGCGCTTCCGGATCCTCCGGCGGGACAACCAGACCCATTTGCCCGTCCTGCACCGCTTCAGCCAGGCCACCTACATCAGTGGTGATGACTGGCTTCTGGCTGCCGAATGCCAGCTGGACGATGCCGCTTTGAGTTGCCGTCCGGTAAGGCAGGACGACGACATCCGCCCGCGCCAAAACGGCCGACAACTCCTCGTTGGGGAGGTAACGATTCTCCATGGTCACGGCCTGCCCGATGCCCAGGCGATGAATCTGGTTCACGTATGGCTGGTCGCCTTGCCAAAACTCGCCGGCGACCAGCAAGTGGAGCGACCTGCTCCTTAGGATACGGGGCATGGCGTCCAGCAAGATATCCAGGCCCTTGTACGGGCGAACAAACCCAATGAAGAGCAGCAGCGGCCGGTCATCTGGCAGGTCGAAATCCACGACCGCAGGTTCGATGGTGCTCAAAGCCCCATAGGATGGGTGGGGAGCTACCTGGATCCCGGCCGCAGGGAAGTATTGGGCCAATTCCTCGGCATTGGCATATGAATGAGCGATGAATCCGTCCCCGGAGCTCAACGCCAGCCGCAGCGCCCACTCATCCCATCGCTTACTCTCATGGGGCAGCACGTTATGGCAAATGAAGATCAGCTTTGGCGAAGGTCTCTGTCGTTTCACGCCCCGGCCTGGACGGTCCTAGGCCGGGGCCCAATAGGGCACCCACCATGGCAGCACCACCACGTCAGGCGCCCATTGTGCGATTCGCCGCAGCGTTCGCCGCCAACTCAATGGATTGAGCGGGTCTAGTAAGTACTCGACATCGGTCTTAAGCGGCCGCCGGCTCGGATCCCGGTCACTTCGACCAGGGAAGAGCCAGCGAGGGTATTGACGGGTGAAGGAAATGAACAGTGTCTCATGACTATGGCGCAACTCACGAGCCAGCAACGTCGTGTAGTGCGCGATGCCACCGCGATATGGGTAAGTAGGGCCCACGAGACAAAACGAT
>CP070688.1:1666034-1670995 GCA_020353135.1 Chloroflexota bacterium | reverse complement strand
TTGTATTCTGAGTTCGGCCGGCCGCCAAATAGCGAAGCATTCTCCCAGGCAAGTCCTGTATTGCTTGAGGATGATAGCACCGGGTTGAAGGAAATCGCCGAGTTCCTACTCACGCCGATTTACAGCGGCATTTACCTGAGCCGGGACGATATCGGCCGGCTGGCCCGGCAGCAGGGCGTGCCCCGCGGTTTTGGCGACAGGCAGCACCTGTTGCTCAACTTGCTGCGTTCGGCGGTCAAATATGAGGCTCTGGGGGCGGTAATCGACGGGCTAAAGGATCTGGCCGGGCAGTGGGAGGCGGCATACGCAGACATGATGCCTTCGCCCGGCGTTGGGGCGCCGGCGGCATCATGGCATTCTCGGGCAGCGGCGACGGTCGCTTTGCTGGGGCAAATGCGCAGCGGTATCGACGCCTTGAACTGAGGTATGATCGGTCATGGCTAAACCGCGCTTGTATGTGGCCCCAGCGTCGGCCGGCAAGACCACTTTTGCCCTGGCCAGGGCGAGGGAGGCAGCCCAAGGATTGAAAGCCGAGGCGCGTCTGTGCGTTTCCGGCCGACTGCAGGTCGCGTCTTGCCGGCGGCGGTTAGCCAAGCTGGGTGGCGCCGTCGGCGTGCGGGTCATGACCTTTGACCAGTTATACGACGAGTGCCTTGGCGATGAGCGAGACACGCTCGAAACCATGGGCGACGCCGCCCAATACCGGCTTTTGCGGACCATCACCGAACAATTGAGCCTGGACTTCTACGAGTCGCTGATCGACAAGCCGGGCTTCATCCAGATGCAGCAGGATTTCATCAGCGATCTCAAAGCGGCGCGCATCTTCCCCAAAGCTTATTTGCAAGGCGTCTCAGATATTGGGCGCGAGCCACGGCTGCGAGAACCAGGAGTGATCTATAGAGCTTATCAGGATTACCTGGCGGAAAAAGGATGGGCCGATTACGCCGGTCTGGCCTGGTTGGCCGTGGAAAGGCTGGAGAAGCGGGATGAAGCCGCCAGGGAGTGGCCAGTGCTCATCGTGGACGGTTTTGACAGCTTCACCGAAGTCCAGTTGGACTTGCTCAAGATCCTGGCCGGACGCGTTGGCGAATTCATCATTACCTTGACCGGCGCGGATGGCAAAGAGGGCCAGCGCCAGGTGTTCAACCGTTTCAATAGAACGCGCGAACAACTGGAAAACGCACTGAACGTCCGGGCCGACCGACTTCCCGACCAGTTCCTGGCCCAGGATGAAAAGCCGTCAGATGTCCTAGGTCACATCCAGTCAGGGCTGTTCGTCGAGAAGGTAGACAAGATGGATGGGGCCGGGATCATAAACATGGTCCAGGCGCCTGACAGAGCGGCCGAAGTTCGGGAAGCGTTGCGTTGGCTGAAGGAACAAATCGTGAGTGACGGCATGGGGCCAGCTGATGTAGCCTTGCTGGCTCGGGAGGCGGCACCCTACCGGACATTTGTCTTGCAGACGGCGGCCGAATTCGGCATGTCCATCCACATCGTCGACGGATTGCCGCTCGGCGAGAACACGGTCATCGTCGCCTTGCTCGAGCTGCTGCGCCTGGCCTCGCCGTCAGCAGCCGGTCCAACGCTGCCCCGAAAAGGCGTTGTAGCCGCCTGGCGCTCTCCATATTTTGATTGGGCCAATGTCTCTGTCAACATCAGCCCGGCCGACGCCGACGCCCTGGATGCCGCCGGCCGCTGGGGGCGGGTGATCGGCGGCCTGGCGCAATGGAGCGAGACATTGCGGGCGCTTTCCGGCCGTGAGGCCGGCGCTGATCCGGAGCGCGACGAGAAAGTGCCGGCCGGCGTGGTCGCCGGTCCGCAGGCCGAGGCGCTGGCAGATAAGTTCGCACGGTTCAGAAAGGTGTTGGAACCACCACAGGATCAACACTCTTACGGCTATTTTGCTAACTGGTTGCGAGAACTCATCGGTTTTGATAGCGAGTCGTCAGGGATGGCCGGCAACGGGGTCGAAACCGGGCAAACCAGATCTCTAAATATCATTGAACGTGCCGGAGCGAACGATTCCACCCCGGCCGATTCGCTTGCCGCTGGCCTGGATGTCGCCGCCCTGAACAAGCTGGACGATGTGTTGCGAGACATGGTCTGGATCGATAAGCGAACGGAGGGAGGCGAGACGGTTGACTTCGGGCGTTTCTTCGTCGAATTGGCCGGATCCATAGAAGCGGCGACGTACCAGTTAGGAAACATGCCAGGCCGCCATCAGATCCTCTTCGCCAGCGCTCTTCGGGTCCGCGGCTTGCCCTTCAAGGCAGTGGCCGTCTTGGGCCTGGCCGAAGGCGAGTTTCCGGCCACGTTGCGCGAAGATCCTTTGCTGCCCGAAGTTGATCGGGATCAATTGCGCCGGGGAGGCATGCTGGCGCTTGACTCGGCCATTGAGAGCTCTGAACGGGAATTCTTTTATGAAGTGGTGACGGCAGCATCGCAGAAGCTACTGCTGACCCGGCCGCGCCTGGCCGACGGCGGCGCCGAATGGTTGCCCTCGCCCTTCTGGGACGAAATCGGCCGGCTGGTGGATGTTGAAACGATGGACGTTAAGACGGAGCGGGACACGCCGCCCGGCCGGGCGGCTTCGCCGGCCGAAGTCGTGGAGAGCCTGGTTCACTACCCCAACCACCAGGCGGCGCGCGCCTGGCTGGAACGGTATGATCCTGACCGTTGGAATCGCCTTGTCAGGGCCAGTCGCATCTTCGGCGACCGCTACCAAAACGCGTCGACAGAGTTCGATGGGCAATTGACGGGACGTAATGATGCCTTTGCGGCTCGCTTTCAGCCGGAGCACGCCTGGAGCCCCAGCAGCCTGGAGAGTTACCTGGCCTGTCCCATGCTCTTTTTCGTCGGCAGGGCGTTACGGCTGGAACTACGGCTGGAGCCGGCCGAGGGCCTGGACGCGCGCCAGCTGGGCACCATCTATCACGCCATTCTTGAGACGTTGTACCGGCGAACGCCATTGGCCGAGCGTAATGATGCTCAAAAGCTGCTGGCGGCATTACCTGAGGTGGCCGGGCCGATTCTCGATCGAGCGCCCAAGGAGCAAGGGTTCCGGGAGACGGCCTGGTGGCGGCAGACCAGAGAAGAAATCGAAGAGAATGTGGCTCGCTCCATCGTGGCGCTGACGGAACTGGCCGATCGCTGGAGCCCGCTCCATTTTGAGGCCCGATTCTTTGGCCAGCAGGCGCTGACCGTGAGCGAAGGGGGCGAGAGTTTCCGCCTGGTGGGTGTCATTGACCGGGTTGACCAGGATCCGGAGGGCCGAATCCGGGTGATCGACTACAAGACGGCCGGGGCCAGCGGCTACGGTAGGCAAGCCCTGGAACAAGGCCAGCGCATACAACTGCCCTTATACGCTTTGGCGGCAAGAGATGCCCTGGGCCTGGGCCAGCCGGCCGACGGATTTTACTGGCATATCTGGCAGGCCCAGGCCAGCGCGTTGACAATGGTCGACTATGGGCCTGAAGAAGCCATCGAAATCGCCCTGGAATATGCCTGGCGGGCGGTGATGGGCGCGCGACAGGGGCATTTCGTTCCAGAGACGCCGCGGGGCGGCTGCCCTGGTTACTGTCCGGCAGCGGCTTTCTGCTGGCACTACAGGGGGAGGCGTTAGGCGGATGCAGCCCATCGTGGCCCAGGTATCTCCGAATGACGAGCAGCGCCCGGCGGTGCTCGATCGTGGCCGGGACGTGGTCGTTACGGCCGGAGCGGGCACGGGCAAGACGCGCACCCTGGTTGCCCGCTATTTATCGCTGCTGGCAGAAGGCGTTCCTCTGCGGGCCATCGTGGCCATCACCTTCACCCGCAAGGCCGCGCGCGAGATGCGCAATCGAATCCGGGCCGAGCTTCAAACCTTCCTGGCGGGCGCTGATCTATCCGGAGCTGAGCGCCAGAGATGGGATGCGTTATATGGCCAGCTGGACGCGGCGCGCATTGGCACTATCCACAATCTATGTACGGAGATATTGCGGGCCCACCCGGCCGAGATGAGCCTGGATCCACGCTTCGACGTGCTAGACGAAGGGCAGGGGGGCCTGTTACGGCAAGAGAGCGTCGACGAGGCGCTGGCCTGGGCGGCCGACGATGCCCAGGCGGTGTTGCTCTTCTCTTTCCTTGGCGAACGGCGTCTGCGCTCGTTGCTAGAAAGCCTGATGGGGCAGAGGCTGGAGGCGGCGGCGGCGTTCGATGGTTTGCCCGAACCGTTGTGGCCACAGTGGCAAGCAAAAATCGTCGCGCCGATAAAGGCGTTTGTGGACGATCCGGCGCTAATGACGATGTTTTCCGACCTGGCGGCGCTGAAAGCCGATGGCACACTGAGCCGGGCAGCCGCTCGAGGCGACAAACTCGCCCGGCCGCTGGCGACTTTGCTTGATCTATGGTCACAAATTCAGGCCGCTCGCAAGCGGGGAGATTGGCCAGGAGTAGCCGCCTGCCTGCGCCCACTACGGGCCAATATGAAGCAAGTCGGCCGAAAGGATAACTGGTCGCCGGCCGAGCCCAAAGTGATCATCAAGGAGTTGCAGAAGCTGTATGATGAAAACGTGGCCGGCTTCGTGGGCAAGGAAGGTATAAATCTGTCGCTTGACCAGCAGATGGCCGGCCTGATGCCGGTATTGGGGCAGTTGTTCGAGCGAGCGAATGACGCCTATCTGGCGCGCAAGCGAGTCGCCGGGGCGCTGGACTTCGATGATCTGGAGGCGCTGGCTTTGGAGCTGCTGCAAAATCACCCGGCGGCCCGCCAGCGTTGGCAAAATGAGGTGGCAGCCATCCTGGTAGATGAGTTTCAAGACACCAATAGCCGGCAGCGCGACCTGGTAAAGCTGATCAACGGCGAGCGCGGCAAGCTCTTTATCGTCGGCGACGCCAAGCAGTCGATTTATCGTTTCCGCGGCGCCGAGGTGACGGTCTTCAGGGAGGAGAGGGCGAAGATCGAAGACGGCGGTGGAGCGAGC
>CP070688.1:1660733-1665934 GCA_020353135.1 Chloroflexota bacterium | reverse complement strand
GTAGCCGCCGATCACATAAGATACGTCATTCCAGGTGTAACCTTCGGGCGGATCCTGGACGCCGCCCGTGACGTCGTCGTATGGGAATACGGGCGGTTGGCCGTTCTCTATCTTGGTAAGTTTGTAGGGATGGCCCGATAGGACGAAGGTGGCGTACTGATCTTCGTGACAACTTCCACATTGATCGGAGCCAACGTAGGTTTGACTGACCGAAGCCGGCTCGCCGGCCGGCCCTGGCGGGCCTTCTGGTCCAGCCGGTCCGGCCGGACCCACAGGGCCTTCAGGCCCTTGTGACGCCGCACAGGCCGCCAGCACGAGGCTGAAGCATGTCAGGGCAACGATTAGAGCGGTATTGGTCAGAGTGCGGCTACGATGCATAATTCTTCTCCAGTTGCTGCTGTCGGCGAGACCCAGGTTGGCAACGCTTTCATTTTTCCTGTTGACGACTACCAACGCTCAATTGCATGCCCAAATCTCGTGGCATATAAAACACGGCCACGGCCGCTCGTACTCTCGAGTTGAACGTTGGTCTGGGTTTATCTGTTTCTATTCTCTTCGTCGCCGCGCCGACCGCAGGTTGGTTGCCGCAGAGAGCGCGAGCGCTTCCTTTCCTCAGCCCAATCTTATTCTATGGCCAGGTTAAACGTAAGCGACGAATCTCCTGCTTTGGCCATGACAAATGTCACGAATATTGGATCGATAATGGCGGTGGCGTGAGTCGAGGTCGGCGAGATGGGGATCAAAAACGGCCTGGCAGTCATCAGGTGACTGCCAGGCCGCTCAAGGACAACCAGTCCCGGAAATGGCTGTGCCTGGCCTGAGCCTGGACCGGTTAACGTCTACTCCGGCGCATCGCCAGAGATAAGCGAGTTCATTAGCAGCCCGAAGAGTAAAGTTAGTGCCAGTGGAATTTCCAGCCGAAAGATGAATAGCCCGGATACGAACAGTGAAGCTTCTAGCGGGTTCATCGATACCTCCTTAAAGAATTCGCTATCAGCGGATCATTCTGCCGGCTATTCGCCTTAAGCAGTGCCGGAAGAGATCGGCTGCAAATGTTTCGAAGTACCATCTAACTACCCACACTTTATCATTCCAGCTCAGGTCCTGTCTATCGGGATTATGGAGCATATTCGCATGGGGTGTTTTCCCAATCCGATGCCCCGGCTGCACTCGTCTGTGGCGACACTAGGCCGCTGAAAATGGGGCGCCTGACCCAGAGAAGAATCGGTTACTTCCCGAATTTACCGGCCGGTTGCCAGCTGCTAGACTGTTCATGAGGACACCAAATCTGCCTATAAGGAGGCATGAACGATGCGGAAACGACTGGTTAAAAGGCTTTTCGTCGGCCTCTGTTGCTCTCTCGTGGCCCTGGCCCTGACCGCCATCGGCGGCGAGGCCGGCTCCGGTTCAGACAGCTATCGCCAACTTGACGATTATCGTCAAGAAGGACCGGTGCGCGAGGATTGCCAGGAATGCCATGAGAGCGTGGTCAGTCACTGGGCGGAGAGCGGTCACGGCCAGGCTGTCGCCAATCCCGCCTTCCAGGAGGCCTGGGCCGAGGCCGGCAGTCCGGCCGAGTGCTTGAGTTGCCACGCGACGAACTATGATCCCGAAACTGGTAACTATGACGGCGACGGCATCGCCTGCGCCACGTGCCATTTCGGCCAGAGCGGGCCGCACCCGGAAACGCCGATGCCGACGGATCCGTCGTCGCGCCTGTGCGGCACCTGCCATATTGATACGCACAGCGAATGGGAAACCAGCGCCCATGGCGAAGGTGAGCTGTCATGCGTGCGCTGCCATAATCCCCACACCACGACCCTGAAAGAAGGCAATATGCGTGATTTGTGCACGACGTGCCATACCGATGAAGGGCACTTCTATAGCTACACCGGGCACGCCATGGAGGGTCTGCAATGCGTCGACTGCCATCTGCGCGTCTCGGAGAGCCCGATTGGTGAAGGGCATGGACAGCGATTGCACACCTTCGAAGTTGACCTGGCCACCTGTAACCAGTGCCACGGCGAGGAAATGCACTTCCCAGTTACCGAGGCCAGCGCCGCCACCACGGCCGATGTAATGAGGACGGCCTATGCGCCGGCCAACGAAACGGCTTGCGTCATGAATGAAGGGGCGGTTATCGAAGATCCGGCGCCGCAGCCAGCCCAACCGCTGAATTACCTGCTGGTCGCGGCCGTTGGCATGGGCTTTGGCGCGGCCGTGACGCCGGTAGCCGAAAATTGGTACCGTCGCTTCTCTTCGAAGGATTAAGGATTAAGTCATGGAAGAAAAGAAGTCAGAATCCCTGGCTCGTCGCGACTTTCTGAAGTTTGGACTTGTTGGCCTGGCCGTGGCGGCGGCCGGACCGCAACTGGTAGCCAAGGCCGGCAAGAAGGCGTCGTCGACCGGGTCAGATGAACAGAGCACCCATAGTTGGGCCATGGTCATAGACCAGTCGAAGTGCGTCGGCTGCGGCCATTGCATTCTGGCTTGCCAGGCCAACAACGACGTTCCACCGGAAATCAATTGGGTGAGGTTGGTTGAAACGGGCAAGGTCGGCGAACAGGAAACGTATCTGCCAGTACCCTGCATGCACTGCGCCGACGCGCCGTGCACGCATGTCTGCCCAGTCAAAGCCACTTACCAGCGGCCGGATGGCATCGTCATGATGGATTACGATCGCTGCATCGGCTGCCGGTACTGTGAAGTCTCTTGCCCATACGGGGCGCGTTACTTCAATTGGGAAGCTTTCGAAGGCGACAATCCGGCCGTTCCTACCTGGGGCCAGCCGCAAGTGCCGCGCCGGCCGCGGGGTGTGGTCGAGAAGTGCACCTTCTGCCATCAACGTATCGATCGCGGCCTGGAAATGGGCCTGACGCCTGGCGTAGATCAGGCGGCGACGCCGGCTTGCGTGGTCGCCTGCCCAATGGGCGCCCGAACATTCGGCGACCTTAACGATCCTGAATCACCGGTCAGCCAGGCGCTGGCCAGCCATGCGTCTTTCCGCCTGAAAGAAGGTCTGGGCACGGAACCGCGAGTTTATTACCTTCCCGTCCACGAAGATGCTCCTGCTGAACAAGCGGAGGAGGTAGTCTCATGATCGCAGCATTTCGTCAACGATCCAGTCGATTGGTGTTTCCCGGCTGGGTGGCGTTGCTGGGCCTGTTCATCATCATAGGTCTCGTCGGGGCCTACATGGTCGTCAAGAATGGGCTGGTCGTGACCAACCTGACCGATCTCGTCCCCTGGGGACTGTGGATCACCATCGACCTGTCGGCCATTGCCCTCAGCGCCGGCGCCTTTCTCTTTTCGGCCGCCGTTTACCTGCTGGGTATGATGCAATTCAAACCCATGGCCCGAACGGCCGTATACATTGGCATCATCGGCTACAGCGTGGCCATGCTTATGCTACTGATGGACATCGGCCGGCCCGAGCGCTTCTGGCATGCCATCCGCTATTGGAACATCCACTCGCCGCTGTGGGAGGTGACCATGTGTGTCTGCCTCTACTTCGCGGTGCTGTCTTTGGAGGTGATCCCAATATTCGGCCAGGCCGATTGGACCCAACGCCGCGTGCCGCGCCTGTCAAGACAGATGGTACGCGTACACCACCTGGCGCCGATCCTGGCCGTGGCCGGCCTGGGATTGTCCATGCTGCACCAATCGTCACTGGGAGCGACCTACGGCGTGCTGAAGGCGCGACCCATCTGGTACCGACCTGGACTGGCGGTCCTGTTCATCGTCTCGGCCGTGGTGGCCGGCCCGGCGCTGACGGTGCTGGCGTCAAGGATATCATCACGCCTGACGCCGAGAGCGAGAACAAACGAAGAACTGCTGGACAAGATCACCCATTTCATTGGCTGGGCGCTAGTTGTCTATCTCTATTTCCGCTTCTGGGACGCTTTGGCCATGAGCTACACTTATGAGCCGGCTCGCAGCGAAGGCCTGGACATGTTGACCCGGGGACCGCTGGCGTTCAACTTCTGGACCGGCGAGATGTTGCTAGGCATTTTCGTGCCGATGATCATCTTGCTCTCTAGCCGCTTGCGACGCCAACCCAGGCTGAACACGCTGGCCATGTTCATGATCGTCGGCGGCTTGGTAGCCTACCGCTGGGATGTTAACCTGGTTGGTCAATTGGTGGTCGCCGGCGCGCTGCCGCAGGAGATCATCCCCCGCTACACCCAGTATGTGCCCTCGGTCATCGAGTTCATGGTGGCGGCCGGCGTCTTGGCCTTTGCCGCCCTGGCCTTCACCTTTGGCGTACGCTATCTGAGGGTCGTCGATCACGGCCCGACCGTCCAGGCCGAGGAAAGCGATGCCGAGGCCAAGCCGGTCCCCGTCCCGATCACTTCGGGCATGGAGTAAGGCGAATCTCGGAACGATACATAAGGGACGAAAGGGAATTGTTGGTCTTTGAGATTGTAAGAGTGAATTGATGGAAGAGACACAAGCGACAGCCATACTCATTCTCATGTTTGCTCTGCGCTGTATCGCGCCGCTCCTGCTCACCCTGGCGATTGGCTACCTGATGAATCGTCTTGTAGACCGCTGGCAAGCGGAAGACGCCGCCCGCGTAGTTGATGACCTGCCGACGCCTCAGCCGGCGCCGGCTCCCGGCATGCGGCTTCCAACCATCACGGTACCTTGTTGGATATTGAGAAATTGCGATGAGGCTGCCCAGGCCGACTGCCCGGCCCGCAAGCAACCTGGCATCCCCTGCTGGCTGGCTCGCTTGAGCGCCGAGGGACGGCTGCCTGATGGTTGTCCGGACTGTCCGATTTATGAAGATGCGATGCCGGCCCCGGCCGTCTAGGTGAAGTTCGTTATTTAGAACCAACTAGACAAACCGAAGCAAACGCCCCGACCACAGGCATTGGCCGGGGCGTTTACGCATTTTTGGATTAGGCGCCGACGCTGCTTCTACTCATCCAGGTCAATCAAGCCCGTCCGGATGGCATATTTCACCAGGTCGATCCGGCTGTGCATGTTGAGCTTGCGCATGATATTTTCCCTGTGCCGGTCCACGGTCTTGACGCTGATCACCAGGCGGTCGGCGATCTCGGCGTTGGTCAACCCTTCGGCGATCAAGACCAAGACCTCCCGCTCGCGTGGCGTAAGAGCGTCATATACCAGTGGCTGTTCGCCAGAATCAGCTCGCTTAAGGTAGTCCTGGACCAGGCGTGTTGCCAGCGATGGGT
>CP070688.1:1655959-1660633 GCA_020353135.1 Chloroflexota bacterium | reverse complement strand
GATTTATGCGAGGTCTCACTTGGCGAGTTTGTGGCCGGGGAGTTTCCGGATGGCATCGTGACCCAGGTGACATTTGCCCGGGACGGCATCGCCGTTCACGAGCGCGTGGCCAGAACGCCAGCCGATAACCCGATCGTGGCCGTGATTGGCCGCGCTGACGCCGAAGGCACCCTTAAGTTGGCGTTCTGCGGCGTCGCCGACCGGCCGGTGCTGTTGACGCCCGAAGAAATCGAGACGCTCAACCCGCCTGGCGACTTCCGGGGATCGGCCGAGTATCGACGGTCGGTGGCCAAAGTTTTAGCTGAACGAGTCACTCAGGCCCTGACCTGACCGCACTGATCATCCGACCGGCCTAGCCGATAGTTTGGTGGGCCAGGCATGAAACAAGATAAGAGTTAAGGCCATGGAAATCGAGTTAACGATTAACGGTAGAGAGAAGACGATACAGTGTCCAGCCGGAGACACCTTACTGCGTGTCCTGAGGCGCGAAGGGTATTTCAGCGTTCGCTACGGTAGCGATTCAGGTGAAACTGGCGCCGCGGCCGTCCTGCTAGATGGCGACCTGGTTTCGGCCGATGTCCTGTTGGCCGCCCAGGCTGATGGGCACGTTATCGAGACCGTTGAAGGGCTGTCCCGAGGGTTGGACTTGCATCCGATCCAGCAGGCGTTCATTCAATCTGGGGCGATCCAGTCCGGCTATTCAACGCCGGCCATGATCTTGGCCGCCAAGGCGCTGCTGGCGCGCAATCCGGATCCCAGCGAGGAAGAGATTCGAGAGGCCATCGCCGGCATACTCGACCGCGAGACGGGCTACGTCAAACCGGTACAGGCCATCCAGGCCGCGGCGGCGATGATGCGCGGCGAGGAGCCGATGTACCCGGTGCCCAATGTTCTGACGCCAATTGACTATGATCTCGGCCCGGATGAAGATGAGTTCCCGCCGGGTGACGGCGGCGTTGGATTCACACCTGAACCGACGGGCGGAGGCGTATTGACGCAGCCAATCGCGCCGACCCGGTCTAAAATCACCTCGGATATCCCGGAGACCAGCGTCGTCGGCAAAGCCGAACCTAAGGTTGATGCGATCAAGTTGGCCAAAGGCAATCCGGCTTTCGTGGACGACGTGGAGATGCGAGGCTTGCTCCATGCCAAGCTGCTCACGAGCCCCCATGCTCACGCCAGGATATTAGACATTGACGACAGCGAGGCGCTGAAGCTGCCGGGCGTGCATGCGGTGATTCACTACAAGAATGTGGAGCGGGTCATCTACGCTTCGGGTGGGCAGTCCTATCCAAACCCGCCGCCCTATGACCAGGTTAGCTTCGATAACAAGGTTCGTCATGTTGGCGATCGCGTGGCGGCCGTGGCGGCGGAAACGTTGGAGCTGGCTGAAGAAGCCATCAAGCGCATCAAGGTAGAGTACGAAGTGTTGCCGGCTGTATTCGACGAGCACGATGCGGTCGCCGAGGGCGCTCCGGTCATTCACGACGAGCCCGATGCGGTTGATATCCATGACCCGGCGCACAACGTCGTGCATCATATAAAGGCCAGGGTTGGCGATCTCGATCAGGCTTTCAGCCAGGCAAACCGTGTCTTTGAACATACCTACCGGGTGCACCAGGTCCAGCAAGTTCCCATTGAGCCTCACATCGCCATCAGTTACTGGGACTCAGATGAACGGCTGACCATCCGCACCTCCACCCAGGTGCCGTTTCACGTCCGGCGCATGGTTGCCCCGCTCTTAGGGCTACCGGTCAAGCGCATTCGGGTCATCAAGCCACGTATAGGGGGTGGATTTGGCGTCAAGCAAGAGATGTTGCTTGAAGATATCGTCGGCCATTTGACTATCCGGACCGGCCGCCCGGTACGGCTGGAGCTAACTCGCTCCGAGGAGTTTATGTCAAGTCGTACGCGACACCCGCAGACCATCACCTACAAGAGTGGGGTTGATGCTGAGGGTAAGCTGGTCGCCCAGAAAATGACCATATTGGCCAACACTGGGGCCTACGGTACTCACGGCTTGACCGTGCAGACGGTGAGTGGTCTGCGGGGGTTGAGTACCTACAATTGCCCCAATAAACAATTCGACTGCCGGGTGGTCTATACCAACATCCCGGTGCCGGGCGCGTATCGTGGTTATGGCGCGCCTCAGGCGCTTTATGCGCTGGAGTGCCACATGGACGAGATCGCCCATGAACTGGGCCAGGATGTCGTCGATTTCCGGCGCAAGAATTGGGTGAAGGTCGGCGATGGCCTGAATATCGCGCCGCACCTGGGCGAGGGCGAGAAAGAGACGGTCACCGAGGTGCCCCTGGTCCTGTCGAGCGCGCTGGCCGAGTGCGTAGAAATGGGCCAACAGGCCATCGACTGGGCGCGCCGCGATGCGCCTGAATGGCAGGTCGTGCCTGGCAAACCGCACCTGCGCCGGGGTCTGGGTATGGCGGTCTGCATGCACGGCACGGCCATTCCCGGTTTGGATATGGGTGGGGCCAGCATTAAGATCAACGACGACGGCTCATTCAACGTTCTCGTCGGAGCGACCGATCTGGGTACCGGCTCGGATACGATATTGGCCCAGATGGCGGCCGAAGTCCTGGGCGTGCCGCTGGAGGACATCATCATCTACTCCAGCGATACGGATATGACCCCTTTCGACACCGGCGCCTATGCCTCCAGCACGACTTATATCTCCGGCACGGCCGTCAAGCTGGCGGCCGAAGGCGTGCGCGAGCAAATCAAGGAGCGGGCCGGGTTGATGCTGGAACTGGAGGATTGGTCCGAAGTTTCGTTGCACGACCGTCGAGCCTGGGCGCTGGACGGCCGGTCACTGACGTTGCAGGATATCGCGCTGCATGCGCTGCATCAGCAAGACCAGCGGCAAATCATGCACACGGCGTCCTTTGTATCCAACGCATCACCGCCGCCATTTGCCGCGCAGTTCGTCGAGATCGAAGTTGACATCGGTACTGGCCAGGTCGAAATCAAGAAGATGGTCATGGCCGTCGATGCTGGCGTCGTCATTAACCCACTGACGGCCAGTGGGCAGGTGGAAGGGGGTATGGTCCAGGCATTGGGCTATGCCCATTGCGAGGAGATGGCTTACGACGAGGCCGGACGAATGCTTAACCCGGCGTTAGGTCCATACAAAATATACCGGGCCGACGAAATGCCAGAAATCGGCGTTATTCTCGTCCAGACCATGGAGCCCAGCGGGCCTTTTGGCGCCAAGGCCATCGCTGAGATTCCCAAGGACGGCGTCGCCCCGGCCTTGGCCAACGCCATCTTCAATGCGACCGGGGCGCGCATCCGCCAGATTCCGTACACGCCTGAGCGCGTATGGAAGGCGCTCCAGGAAATGGCCTGATCGCCGCTGATGGGCGGCTTTCCCGGAAATTCGCTAACGAGGTTGCTAACGAAGTCGCTACCGTCCAAATCGGGGAAATAGGCAGGTAAGTTTGCAGGAACGTAAGAAGTTACTTAATAGCGCAGAGTAGGACAAGGAGGCAGTTATGTCGAAAGATCGTCTGGCCCTTTATTTGCAAGATGCCCATGAATTGTCGGAGGGCATCGAACTGGTCAAGTATGCCGAAGAGAAGGGGTTTGAGGCCGTCTGGCAGGCAGAGAGCCGGCTGGTACGTGACGCCATCGTGCCTATGGCCGCCTTCGCCGCCCACACGACCAAGTTGAAAGTCGCCAGCGGCGTGACCAACAACTGGACGCGCAACATCGGTCTGCTGGCGGCGACATTCCTGACCCTGGATGATCTGGCCCAGGATCGAATTATCTGCGGCATAGGCGCCTGGTGGGATCCTTTGGCCAGCAAGGTGGGCATTCAGCGACGAAAGCCTCTCTCGGCCATGCGCGAAACGGTCGAAGTTCTGCGCAGGTTGCTTAACATGGAGATGGTAACCTTCCATGGTGAGTTTCACTATGTGGATGGCATTCAGCTTGACGTGGTCCACGGCCGAACTGAACCACGTAACGTGCCCATCTACATCGGCGCGACCGGCATGAAAATGATGGAATTGGCCGGCGAAGTCGCCGACGGCGTGTGCCTGAACTATCTGGTTCATCCCGACTACAATCTGCGGGCCATGGATGCCCTGGAGACGGGCGCCAAGAGAGCGGGCAAGAGCATCGACGACGTCGATCGGCCACAGCTGATGATTTGCTCTGTCGACTACGACCGCAAGAAGGCGCTTGACGGGGCGCGCAAGATGATGACCCAATACTTGGGCCAGCAGCCCCACCTCATGAAAGCCAGCGGCGTCAGCCAGGAACTGCTCGACGAAATCCATCAAGTACTGACCTGGCCGGCGACCGACGAGGAGATCGAAGGGGCCATGCACCTGGTTCCCGACGATGTGGTGCAGATGTGCACCGCCAGCGGCTCGCCTGAAGAAGTAAAGGCCAAGGTTCGCGAATACATCGACAACGGTTGCACCTGCCCGATCCTCTATCCGCTGGGCGATCCCAAGCTCATGATCGACATATTCGCCGACGGTTACAGCTAAATCAAATCACGGGCGCTGTCGTTTAACGGCCGGCGTCTGTCAAGCCATTCAATCGAAGGAGCTAGGCTTCCTTGACCGGCGAGGTCAAGGAAGCCTAGCTTTTTGGTTTCATAGGGAGCCGCTTTCCACGAGTCAGCGGTCCGTTTGGCGCCGGCAAGCT
>CP070688.1:1652265-1655859 GCA_020353135.1 Chloroflexota bacterium | reverse complement strand
GACAAGGATGTGGCGGCATTGATGGGTATCGACGTGAATCGGACCATTTCGATGACCTTTGCCATTGGCGCGGCATTTGCCGGGGCGGCCGGCATCTTATGGGGCCTGGTTTTCAAACAAGTTTGGTTCTTCATGGGCTTCGTTCCCGGCATCAAAGCTTTTACCGCGGCCGTGCTAGGCGGCATCGGCAGCATTCCCGGAGCAGCGATTGGCGGCTTGTTTCTCGGGGTAATTGAGGCCCTGGGTCCGCCTCTGGTACTGGAAGGATTGGGCGTGCCCGGCGCCCACCAATTGAAGGACGTGACCGCTTTCACCTTGTTGGTGTTGGTCTTGATATTCCGGCCGCAAGGGATCGTCGGCGAACGGCTGTCAGAAAAGAAGGCGTGAGGTAGAGCTATGTCGGGACTTAACATGCGTCGAACCGTTCGAACTGGCCTGTTGTTTGGCGTGATTGCCACGAGCCTCAGCGCAATTGGCATGGTCGAAGCATTCAATGAGCGGGACATTATTACCGGTATCCTATCCTTGGGCCAATTGTTACTCTACAGCACGGCAGTTATCGCCGGCTATGTCGTCACTCGCCCGGAAGAGGAAGGCTTTAAGGCTGGTTCCGCTCTTGCAGGCGGACTCATTGCCGGGTTCATGGTCTCGTTGCCGCTTGTTGGTCTGATTATCTTGTGGGCCATTTGGCCGAACATCCGTGAAGCCCTGGTAAACGTGACAGACGGATTGATCGAAATCCTGACTTTCGGCCTGGATCCGGTCGTCGGCACAGTGGTTCTAGTAGTTTTCACGTCTTTTCTGAGCCTGATAGGCGCCGCATTTCACCTGCTGCCGGAAGAGATCGAGCGGCCCCTCTTGGTTGGGGCTTCAGTGACGCTCATCGTTGGACTTTTTGCTGATATCTTTCGCAATGTCTTGCAGGGATTCAGCCCACGGACGGTAATCCGTATCTTCTTCGGTACGGCCGGGATCAAGCCGCTGACGGCGATCATCGTCTTCGCGATATCGGCCGGATGGTACGCTTGGTGGGACGCCCTGGGTCGAGAACGCTATCAACGACGGATGACCGCGGCCGGCGAACAAAGCCCGCGTTCCCGGCTCATCGGCCGGATTGTGTTGGTAGCCTTGATCCTGGCCCTGCCCTGGATCCTGGGCATTTACTTGACCAACATCGTCGATCAGATTGGCATCTTCATCCTGATGGGCTTGGGCCTCAACATCGTCGTCGGTTTTGCCGGATTGCTCGATCTAGGTTATGTGGCTTTCTTCGCTATCGGCGCCTACACGATGGGATTGCTGACCTCTACCGGCGATCTGGGTTTGGGACTACCCTTCTGGTTGGCGTTGCCCGTATCACTTTTAGCAGCGGCGACCATGGGCATCTTGTTGGGCGTACCAGTCTTGCGCATGCGCGGCGACTATCTGGCGATCGTGACTTTGGGCTTTGGCGAAATCATCCGCGTTCTGGCTGCGTCCGATCTCCTGAAGCCAATCATTGGCGGCGCTCAAGGCATTATCAAGATCGGCAGCCCCAAGATCTTCGGCTTTGTGTTCGTGCAGCCGCAACACTATTACTATCTAATACTGGCCGGCTGCATTCTGGCCATATTCGTATCGTCGCGGTTGCGCGATGCCAAGCTCGGCCGACAGTGGATGGCTTTGCGCGAAGATGAGGATGTGGCCGAAGCCATGGGCATCAACCTGGTGAAGACGAAACTGTTGGCCTTTTCCATTGGCGCAGCTTTTGGCGGCCTGGCCGGAGGCATTTTCGCTTCCCGTCTCAATTCGATTTTTCCGAACAGCTTCGCTCTGCTTATCTCGATCAATGTGCTCAGCTTGATCATCGTCGGCGGGATCGGCAGCTTGCCCGGCGTGGTCTTGGGCGCGGCCGTATTGGTTGGCCTACCGTTGCTGTTGAGCGAGTTCAATCAATATCAGATATTGATTTACGGCGCCGTACTGGTGGCGACGATGATCTTGAGGCCCGAAGGCCTGTGGCCATCGCCTATTCGCAAGCGTGAGCTTCATGCAGATGAGGAGATTGCGATGCGCGAGGGACCCCTGCACGAAGATGTTCACGACTTAGTTTAGAGGCGGACGATTATGGCCAGCATCCTTGAATCGAAAGACGTAACAAAACGGTTCGGCGGATTGATCGCCGTCGATAGTTTTTCATTTTCCGTGCCCGCCGGCGGCATCGTCAGCATCATCGGTCCCAACGGCGCCGGGAAGACGACATTCTTCAATTGCGCCACAGGATTCTACGAGTTTGAGGAGGGCGACATCATGTTTTCCGGTCGCTCACTCAAGGGTAAATCCGCGGATAAGATCACCCGCATGGGCATTTCCCGTACCTATCAGAACATCCGCCTATTTGCCTACATGACGGCCATCGAGAACATTCTGGCTGGCATGGAACCGCAACTCCACTCTAGCTGGGTCGGCGCTCTATTCAATACCAAGAGTACAGTCAAAGAAGAGGAAGAGGCGGCCGTCGAGGCCAATCGCATCTTGAATTTCGTTGGCTTACGGGGCAAGGGCGATAGCCTGGCCCGGAATCTACCATATGGTGACCAGCGCAGGTTGGAGATCGCGCGCGCGCTGGCAGGCAAGCCTCAGCTTCTGCTACTTGACGAGCCGACGGCTGGTATGAATCCCAGGGAAACGGCCGAAACGACCGACTTCATCCGCCGCCTGCGCGATGAATTGGACATTACTATTTTGCTGATCGAACATGACATGCGAGTTGTCATGGGTATTTCTGAGAACATAACTGTGTTGGATTACGGTAAGAAGATCGCCGAAGGAACGCCGGCCGAGATCCAGTCGAACTCGCAGGTCATCGAAGCCTATCTGGGCCGAGGCGCGGCGGCCAGCGCGACCATCGAGATGTGAGCGCCGGTTGGATCGGCTACAGTACTGGTCGCGACCGCTGAAGAATACTCATGCACAACATCTAAGGAGTGACTGGGACAACATGGCCTTGCTTGAAGTGAATGACGTTCATGCCTACTACGGCAATATTCATGCGCTGAAGGGCGTCTCTTTGACGGTCGAGGAAGGGGAGATCGTATCATTGATTGGCGGTAATGGGGCTGGAAAGACGACCACGTTGCGAACGATCAGCGGTCTGATGCGGCCTAGCAGTGGCTCGGTGACTATGGGTGGCGATGATCTGGCGGCCTACAAGGCCCATGAGTTGGCTCCCAAGGGCGTGGCCATGGTCCCGGAAGGACGGGGTGTCTTTTCAAAGATGACCGTGCTCGAGAACCTGGAGATGGGCGCTTACCATCGCAGTGACAAGGACGGTATCGCCGAGGATTTGGAGAACGTGTACAAACTCTTCCCACGCTTGAAAGAGCGTCGTGCCCAGGTAGCCGGAACCCTCTCAGGCGGTGAGCAGCAGATGCTGGCTACGGCCCGGGCCTTGATGTCGCGTCCCAGCCTGTTGCTCATGGATGAACCTTCGATGGGGCTGGCGCCGGTGTTGGTGGAAGCGATATTTGATACGATCGTCGAAATCAACAAGGAAGGGACAACCATCCTGCTCGTGGAGCAAAATGCTCACATGGCCTTGCAGGTGGCCTCGCG
>CP070688.1:1649098-1652165 GCA_020353135.1 Chloroflexota bacterium | reverse complement strand
CCCTTTCCGCGCTTGATCTGCGCGATCCAGACCACTAGGTTGTAGCTTATATCACTCGGGAGGATCCGATCATGGGGAATATAGACGATAATCTGAGCACCTTCTCGGAAGGTATGACTGCGGGTCAGACAGCTTCCAGCTTCGCTGCGTTTCCAAAAACTGCGAAAGAACCCATCGCCATCATCGGCATCGGCTGCCGCTTTCCTGGCGCCAGCGGCCCTGAGGTCTTCTGGCAGATGCTGCGGGACGGCGTCGACGCGCTCGGGGAGATTCCGGCCGACAGGTTTGACATCAGCACATATTTTGACCCCAGACCGGGTAAACCGGGCAAAATCGTAACCCGGCAGGGCGGCTTCTTAGAAGAGATAGACAAATTCGATCCGTACTTCTTTGGCATCTCGCCGCGTGAAGCGAGGGTGATGGACCCCCAACAAAGGTTGATTCTAGAGGTCGCCTGGGAAGCTTTAGAGGATGCCGGATTAGTGCCCGGCGAACTGGCTGGTAGCTCGACCGGCGTGTTCGTCGGCATGTGCACCACTGACTACGGCAATCTCCAGCTTCAATATAGCGATGCCCGCAATCTGGACGTCTATAGCGCTCCAGGCGCAGCCTCTAGTGTGCTAACTGGGCGCCTGTCCTACGTACTCGATCTACACGGCCCGGCGGTGACCATGGATACTGCCTGTTCGTCATCGCTTATCGCTGCTCATCTCGCTTGCCAGAGTATTTGGACCGGAGAGTCTAGGCTGGCGCTCGCCGGCGGCGCCAACATCATCCTATTGCCCGAGCCTTTTATGTGCTTCTCCCAGGCGGGTATGCTGGCTCCTGACGGTCGCTGCAAATTCGGCGATGCGCGCGCCGATGGATTTGTGCGCAGCGAGGGCGTGGGCCTGATCGTATTGAAGCCCTTGTCCCTGGCCCAGGCCGACGGCGATACCATATATGCGCTGATCCGGGGCAGCACGGCCAATAACGATGGCCACAGCAGTGGATTGATGATGCCTAGCTTTGAAGCGCAGGAGGCGGTGTTGCGCGCTGCCTACCGTCAAGCGGGCGTCTCTCCGAGCCAGATTCAGTATATAGAAGCCCATGGCACCGGTACTGCGGTGGGCGATCCCACGGAAATGCACGCCCTCGGCGCAGTGCTGGGCGAAGGGCGGGCTGAGGACACTCCTTGTGTCGTCGGCTCCGTAAAAACGAACATAGGACATCTGGAAGGCGGATCTGGCGTCGCCGGTCTCATCAAGTTGGCGCTGGCACTCAGGTACCAGGAAATACCGCCCAGTTTGCACCTGGAGGAACCTAATCCAAACATTTCCTGGGACGAATTGCCTCTGGTAGTGCAGCGGGAGCTGGGCCCGTGGCCGGCGCATGCCGGCCCTGCACTCGGCGGGGTCAATTCCTTCGGGATTTCAGGCACCAATGTCCACATCGTGCTCGAGGAGCCGCCTCAGGCCCCTTCTGACCACGTGGCGCTGGCGCCGGCCGCCAGGCCGCACTTGCTGCCATTATCCGCCCACACACTGGAAGCTTTGTCGGCCGTGGTTGGCGCCTATCGGGAGTTCACCGCCAATGGGGCGAAAAACGGAACGCCTTCGCTGCGTGATATCTGCTACTCGGCCGGTGTTCGAAGAACTCACCACGACCATCGCCTGGCCCTGGTAGTTCACTCCAAGGAAGAGCTGGCCGAGCACCTGGATGCCTTCCGGCAAGATGAAGAACGGCCTGGCATGTCGTCGGGTGCCCGGCCGCTAGAGCACCTGCCCAAGGTCGCCTTTGTCTTTTCCGGACAAGGTCCTAAATGGTGGCCGCTGGACCAAAGGCTCTTGGAGCATGAGCCCGCATTCCGCCAGACCTTGGAGCGCTGCGATAAGTTGCTCAGGCGATACACTCAAGGTTGGACTTTGCTCGAACAACTCACCGCCGACGACGAGCATTGCCGGCTGCACGAGACAGATGTTTTACAGCCCGCCTTATTGGCCGTCCAGGTGGCCCTAGCGGCGTTGTGGCGCTCGTGGGGAATCGAGCCGAGTGCGGTCATCGGCCACAGCGTTGGCGAGGTCGCGGCTGGGCACGTGTCAGGGGCTCTGAGTTTGGAGGATGCCCTGTGGATCATCTCGCACCGGGGTCCGATCATGAAACAAGTGATCGGAAAAGGCAGGATGGCCCTGGTTGGTTTGACCATGGAGCAGGCTCGTGAGACGTTGCAGGGTTACGAGGGTCGTCTTTGCGTGGCGGTCAGCAATAGCCCTACGATGAGCGTCATATCAGGCGATACAGACGCCCTGGAAGAGGTGCTGGCGGCGCTGGAACAAAGAGGTGTCTTTTGCCGCCTGATCCCGGCCGTCGATCTGGCGGCCCATAGCCCGCACATGGAGCCGTTGAAGCTGGAGATCGTGCAGGCTCTTGAGGGTCTGCAGCCCAGTCCAACATCGGTGCCAATGTACTCTACCGTCCTCGGCCGACCTATTGACGGGTTGGCGCTCGACGCCACTTACTGGGGTAGAAATTTGAGAGAACCGGTTCTTTTTTCTGTGGCCATGAATCAGCTGCTGGCGGACGGTCATAACGTTTTTCTG
Source organism: Chloroflexota bacterium (assembly GCA_020353135.1). The sequence continues at coordinate 1,649,586 of CP070688.1, read as the reverse complement.
GAGATGAGCCCCCATGTCGTTTTGACCCGGCCGATCCAGGACTGTCTGCGGCATGCGGATAGCGAAGGGCTGGTCATTCCTTCGCTGAAACGTGGTCAGGAGGGGTACGAAACGATTTTAGGCACCGCGGGCACCCTTTATACCCGCGGGTTCCCGATTGATTGGAAAGAGCTAAATCCCCCCGGCGGACAGTACGTGCGACTGCCTTCTTATCGCTGGCAAGGCGAGCGATACTGGATCGAAACCTCTGAAGCCGGGAGCGGCTATTCGTTCCGGAAATCCCAAGTTCAAAATAGTCGTTATCCGATCCTTGGACAGCGCCTGAAGTCGGCCGTGCATGCGGAAACGCACTTCTGGGAAATGGAACTTAATACCGATTCACTTCCTTGCGTCGCCGACCATCGCGTACAGGGGCTCGTCGTCTTGCCGGCGGCTGCTTACGTCGACATCATATTATCGGCCGCCGAAGAAACCTTCGGGCCGGGTTG
>CP070688.1:1636408-1648998 GCA_020353135.1 Chloroflexota bacterium | reverse complement strand
ACTCTCGTAGACGACCCCAGCCGCGGATCAGCGCTTCATGCACGACTTCTACGGTCTGTTCACCTTCGGCCGTGCGCCCCGTCACGACCAGGCGCGCGTCCGCCAATCGCTGCGCGAGTTCCCACTCCTCATAGCCCAATTCGCTTCGGGTCGCCAGCCTGCGTGTGTCTTCAGTGCCCTCGCCTGGGCGGACCATCTGCGTGAATACGGTCTTCGCCAGTCTCTGTTCCTCGGGCGAGAGCTGTTCATACACTTCATCGGCATAGCGCGCCAGGGAGCCCTCCACCCGGCCAATGGCTTCATAGGCCGCATGCGTGAGTCTTCGGCCAGTTCGGCGCTCCCACAGCAATGTCAGCGCGAATTCAAGCAGCGGTAGATTCCCCGGTTCATCGCCAACGTCGTCGAGGATACGATCGACGAGGCCCGCCTCGTACACCACATTCTTCTTCGCCGCGGGACTCTCGATCGCTCTGCCAAGTTCGGCTCGAGTCATGGGCCCCAACTTCACGTCAGACTCCTGAAGTGCATCCGCAAACGGCCGGTCGGTTAATGCCTGCCCCATGAAATCGGCGCGAAGAGTCAAGACCAATCCCAGATTCGGGCTGCCGGCCTCACGGCTGGAGTGCACCGCCTCAAACAGAGTGTTTGGAAAACTATGTCGGACAGTGTCGTCTGTACACAGCGTGTACAGTTCCTCAAATTGGTCGACGATTAGAACCTGATGCTGCCCGTTGCTATCTTTTTGAGCGATACGCCCTATCACTTCCGACAAGAGCAACTGCTTTTCCTTCAAAGCTTTAGCCAGTTGCTTCACCTCGAGTAGCCGAGCGGTTTCGCTGATTTCAGGTTCTAGCACGGTTAATAGGGCGTCGGCCAGGGAATTGAAGGGTTGGCCACCGGGTCGCGTTTCGAATAGGCAGACATCTGACTGACCTCGCAAGGCCGGCAGTAAGCCGGCAAATACGACTGATGACTTGCCACTGCCAGACGGGCCAATAACGGCAGCCATCGACCTCTGGCCCAGCGTGCTGACCAATCTCTCTGTAAAAGCTTCCCGACCAAAGAAGTATGGCGCATCTTCTTCTCGAAATGCGTACAAGCCGCGATAAGGACTGGTTAGCCTTGAATAACTTGAGGTTCGTGGACCGGCATGGGTTGAAACGGGCAGCATCTCCTGACTGTCGGCCAGCGTTGCCACCGGAGAAAATAGGTTTCCGCTGCTCCTTACAGAGGCCGGCAAACCAACCGCTTCCCGCAGCGCCTCGGCGAATTCACTGGCGCTGCCATATCGCAAAGCTGGATCCTTGCTCATCGCCTTCAGGACGGTTGCTTCAATCTCGGACGTCACATCGGGATTCAGCCCGATAATGGAGGGCACATCGTCGGTTACATGCTTGGTCATGATTCCGTAGGATGTGTCGGCCGTAAAAGGAACTTGCCCGGTCAGCAGTTCGAAGGTGACGACACCCAGCGAGTATATGTCGGTACGCCCATCTACGTGGCCGCCTTGTACCTGCTCTGGAGCCATGTAGGCCGGCGTACCAGAAAGCGCGCCCGTCTGGGTGTGCCGGCTGGCATAGGCAATTCTCGCCAGCCCGAAATCGGTCAGCAACGCCTCTCCGTCAACCGTGAACATGATATTTCCCGGCTTCAGGTCACGATGTACCATACCACGCCCGTGCGCGTAATCTATGGCGTCGGCCAGCGCAGACAACAATAATCCGATCTCGTCAAACGTGAAGATATTCTGCTCGGATTCAGCCTTTCGTTTGGCGCGTTCGCTCAGCTCAGCCTTTAACGTTGGTCCTTCGATGAACTCCATGACGATGTAGTAGTAATCTTCTTCCACGTCATAGTCGAACACCTGCACGATACCGGGATGGCGCAACCTGGCGACGGCCGTCGCCTCGCGCTCAAACCGCTCCACGAAATTGGCCTCCTCAGCCAGATGCGTGTGAAGGACTTTGAGGGCAACGTACCGATCGAGGCTGGCTTGATAGGCTTTGTATACCCTGGCCATGCCGCCTCGACCTACTCTGACTACAATCTGGTACTTGCCCAGCGTCTTTCCAATTAGGTCGGTCATCTGTCTAACTCAATCTAGTGATGTCGCCACATATGTCGTCGCCAGTAGAACGCCATTCCCAGCGCAACACCTATTCCGGCCCCAATAAACCATAATCCAATGGTTTCACTTAAGGCTTCACTCTCTTGAGCCTCGTTGCCTGCGTCGCCTAGGGTTGCGACGGGCACGCTTTCAGGCTCTGCCGACGTCACAGTTGGCGATGCCATCGCCTCTGCTGCTACGGAGTTTTGGTGGGGCTGCACCGATATCGCCTGTCCGCTAGTCGTCGTTCCAACACCAGTGGGCGTCATCGTTGGAATCGCGATTTGAGCAGCTACCGGCGTTGCCGGCGCCACTGGAGGGACTGTGGCATTCGTCTCCCACACTCTTTCCTCAAGCCGCAGGTCGGGCGATTCTGGAATCGAACGTAGCTCAGAATCTTCTGTCGAGTCGTGTGATGTCAGACGATCTTTCGCCCAAGTAATGCATTGTTCCACATGATTCCGACCTCCGTATTCTTCTACCAGGAGGACTGGTTCACCACCTATGATGCAATCATCACGACAACGCTGTCCTGGCAACTCCAGCAAATAGGAGCCATCGATCGGTTCCACTTGAATCGGCGCTTCCGTCCAGCTGATTAGTTTCGCCGAATCGGAATTGGCTGTAATCTGAACCGTAGTTGCCGTAATCGTGCGCGACCAGGCAATGTGACTTAGACCGGCCGGGCGCTCGAAAGCCACGTGAAACGACACCGGATCCTCCTCAAGTGTAACCGCCTTGAACAAGCCAAAGCAACTTGTCGCCAGCTTATAGGCATCGTAAGCTGGCCGCCGACTGTAATCCGGCCGTACCAATCCAAAAGATTCGCCGCCAGGCGGCAAGTGAATGTCGAGCAATTTGTAGACGCTGATGCGCTCGGCGCCGCTGGCAAAACCGAGAGCCATCGCCTGCAAGACAAACCACGCCTGCTGCTCAAGATCGACGTCAAATCTTGGGCGATCGACTGGCCACTCAGGATCGCGGTTTGGCGGTGCATTCGTCTCGTTAATCCAGATGGGCTTCTCGAGACCGTAGCGCTCCTGAATGACGTTTACCTCGTCAATAATCGTTTTCACCGTTTCAGTGCGAAAATAGATGTGCAAAGAGATCACATCAAAGAAGTAGTCATTGTCGGCCGACCCTGGATCTTCCGCAGCCAGCGCCAGCAGTTGATCCAGGAATGTTGGGTCATGCCACCAGGTCAAGCCAGCCAAATGAACTACCGCCTGAGGATCAACCTCTTTAACAACCATATACGCGCTTTTCAGCATTTGGTAGTAGTCGGCCACTGTTCCGGCAAACTCAAAACCGTAAACTCCAGCCTCAATCTCTGGCTCATTCCATATGATCCAGTGGTGAACGTTACGCGCACTGTAGTACTCGGCCAGGCGCTGCACGAACCCGGCCCACAAGTTGTCCGGATCATCAAGCGATAAATACAATCCCTTCGGCACGCCAGCTTCTGTCCCATCAAGCGATGCCCATGGAGCCGTATTCTTAATCAATCCTACGATCGTCCGTCCTTGGGCGTTTGCCTGGGCGAGCCATTCTTCTCGAACATGCAACGTATTCCAGTCGCCGGGGCCTTCCGGCTGCAGCTCGCGCCAGTAGAACAATATACGCTCCCAACCTACGCCTAGATCTCTAGCTTCGTCAGGTAGCCAAAACACTTCAGTCATTCCAAATCGCCCATCGGGTGTGGTCTGGGCGACAAGTGGCTCCGGTACGAAGAATGGAGCCAACATGATCAGTCCAATCATGCAAAGTATTAACCACTTGCTCATTACCAGCATTATCTTACCATCGCTCCGCCAAGACAATAAGTCTTAGGGGATTCTGGTATACTCCTGGCTATGAAATTGAGGCCCGCTCAACGCAAGATCCTTGAATATCGCGGCGGTCGCATGGCCGTCAGTGCGGTCCCTGGAAGTGGAAAGACGTTCACCCTCTCGATATTGGCCGGCGAGCTGATCAGAAATGAGCGGCTCAACGTGGCCGAGGGTCAACAAGTACTGATCGTGACTTATCTTAATTCCGGCGTTGAAACGTTTCGGGCAAGGATTCGCCAGCGACTTGGCGAAGACGGCTTGCCGCTCGCCGGTTATGATGTCCGAACGCTGCATAGCCTGGCCCTGGAAATCATTCGTATAAGCGCGGGCGGCTCGGCTGGCGGCGACGAGGGTCCCATTGTACTAGATGAGCCTCAGACCATGAATCTGATGGCTCACGCAACGGATAGCTGGATAGAGGCCAACCCTCAATTATGGCATGGATTGCTGGCCGACGATCGGCCGCAGATTCGCGTACGCTGGCGACACGTGCTCGAATCGACTGCTCGCACATTCATTCGTGATGCAAAGAATCACCGCTACACGGCCAAAGCTATTCGGCGGCAATTACGGACTCAGGTTGGCGGTGAAATGGTCGCCGGCGACGATTTTCTGGGCGATAGAAACGCGGTCGCAAACGAGGCGGACGCTCATCTAGCCCTACTGCATATCTTGACCGGCATTTACGAGCGCTATCAGTCAGCGTTGGACCGCCTTGGCGCCTCCGACTTTGACGACCTGATTTGGCGGGCAGCCGAGACTCTTGTGAATCGCCCGGATGTTTCTGACGAGTTCCGTAACCGTTGGCCCTTTTTGCTCGAAGACGAGGCTCAGGACAGCGTGCCATTGCAGGAGATTCTGCTTTCGAAGCTGGCCGGGCCCGAGGGGAACTGGGTGCGGGTGGGCGATCCGAACCAGGCGATTACCAGCACATTCACCTCTGCCCATCCACGTCATTTCAATGCATTTATGGAGATGCCGGAAGTAGTCGCTCTTCCATTGCCAAACTCCGGCCGTTGCGCTCCACGTATTTACGGTGCCGCTAACCTACTGGTGAAATGGGTCAGCGAGAGTCATCCGGTGCACGAGGTAAGGGCCAATGCATTTCGTCGACAGGAAATCCTACCTACACCACCCGGGGATGCTCAACCCAATCCGCCTGATGCTGAAGCGGCTGTTTTTATAAAGGCCTACCGGCACCGAGAGGAGGAAGAGTTGCCAGCTGTGGCCCGTCTGGCAGCCAAATATGCTAGGCAGCAACCGGGACACACCGTTGCCATTCTTACGCCAACCAACGACACTGGCCACAAGACGGCCGATCTGCTCGACATTCTCGACGCTGAATATGACAATCTTTTGCGTGGCGGAAGTCGCGTTCGCGAGATTGCCTCCGCGCTGCATTGGCTACTTGCCCTCATGGCCGACCCGCTTGACAAGAAGGCGCTCGAGGGCGTCTACGCCTCGCTGGTCGATTTGGGCCACGCGGTCGTACGAATTGCTGCAGATGTTGATCATGGACGCATCCAGGCTATTCTAAGAAGCGTCCACCGGCCAGAACTCCTGCTCTACGCAGAGTCCGATGTTCAGAGGACCGGCGCCTTGCCTGCCGGGGTCACGAACGAAGATGAGGGCGCCTTGATCTGTCGATTCGCCGAGTTCATTAGCGCCCTTTTTCGCTACAGGCCGCTGGCAGTTGACGATTTGATACTGTCGCTCAGCGATGAGCTGTTCATCTATGATGGACGCCATGACCAACAGATTCGCGAGGCTGACCTTGCTACGGCCTATCATCTTGCATCGGCCGTCCGTCAATGGTGGGACCTGCAACCAGATTGGCGCCTGCCAGAACTAGCCGCCCAAATGTCCGACATTGCCAAGGGCCGACGCCGTCTGCACGTCGGCGGTCTTAGTGAAAGCGGCTACTCACCCCAACCGGGTCGAATAACATTGGCCACCCAACACAGCGCCAAGGGCATGGAATGGGACGCCGTTTTCCTGGTCGGCATAGACAGTCGCTGGATTCCAGGTGACCTGGACGGTCATTTCATTGGTGTCGAGGCCATGATTGGCGGAGACCCTGCGGCCGAGGCCACAGCCCAGCTTCACCACCTTCTGCAAGGCGCGGACAGGCTTTATCCCGGACGAACGGCAACTGAATCAGCGCATATTGAGGTAATTGCTGAACGCTTGCGCCTCTTGTATGTAGGCATCACCCGGGCTCGCCGTTTCTTACATATTAGCCGCAGCAGGCAGGCTCGCAATTGGCAGAAAGAATTCGACACGGAGCCAGTCACCGTCATGGGCATCCTCTATCGCTATTTGAAGGACATTGCTGGTTGAGAATCGCAACATCTGGCTAGCTTAGGCAATCCAGTGAAACAAGTTGTTTCCGTGATGGCTCCTGATCGTTTCGGCTATACTTACATAAGGGTAACGTAACAATGAGCATCGACAATCCATTCTTTCATCGAGGCGCCATCCGTAGAGCCGATGAGTTCCATGGACGCCAAGCCGAGATCGCCCAGATTCTTGGCCTCTGTCGTAACGGGCAAAGCGTCTCAATTGTCGGGCCTCGCCGGATTGGCAAGAGCTCTCTGCTATTGCACCTAAGCCGGCCGTCCACGCGCGCTGCCTATGATTTAGGCCAAGACAGAGCTTTGTTCGCAATGGTAGATTGTCAAGAGCTAGGTGGCTCGCCGCCAGAAGAAGTCTATGAGGCGCTTCTGACCAGCATCACAGATGCCGCATTATCGACGCCGTTAAAACTCGAGGACGTTCGGAGGCCAGGAACTTATCGGGCGCTCGACCGGGTTCTCAACACTGTCTATAGGGCTAACGTTTCGGTGGTTGTTCTGTTCGACGAATTCGAACTGCTGGCTGCGAATTCGCGGTTGACACCCTATTTTTTCGCTAGGTTGCGCGGGCTGACAACCAAATATGGTTTGGCCTACCTCACAGCCAGCCAACGCCCACTTATTGCAATTAGCGCAGATGAACAGATTTTGAGTTCACCATTTTTCAACATTTTTGTATCGCTATCGTTGGGGCTCTTCACGGAAGACGAAGCCAGCTCGCTCATAGCGCGTCGGCTACGCGATACCGGGGTTACATTCTCCCCTAATCTTCGAGCATGGATTTTTGAACTGGCTGGCTACCATCCGTGCTTTCTACATATTGCCGGCTATCATGCCTTCCAGGAAGTTTCATCGGATCAGTTTGACCCTGCAACGCCGATCTCAAGTTGGCTTGATGCGCCTGTTGAAGTGGAAGCCGAATCCCATTTTACGTACGTCTGGCGTACTCTGACCCCTGAGGAACAGTATGGTCTGGCAATCTTGGACGGGGCCATCGAAACGATGCGTCATTTAGAACAGCAATGTCTGCTCATCAGGGCCGATGGTGATCACCAATACTCAAGTGACCTTTTGCGCCGCTTTGTCCGTCGTCAGGCAGTCAACGACTTGATCCAGGCAGGTCCTTTCGTGATTGATCTCCAAAGGCACCAGGTCCAGGCCGAAGGGGAAGAAGTAGCGCTGACCGCATCCCAGTTTGATCTTTTGACCCGACTCACTCAGCAGCCGGGTCAGGTTGTCCCCAGCGCACAACTTGAAATCGCTGTTTGGGGTGACGCCTTGGTCGATGATCCGGATCGTCTCAAGACGCTGATAAAGCGTCTTCGGCGGGCCATAGAACCCTTTGGATCCTGGATCGTGAGCGAGCGCGGCGTAGGCTACGCGATGCGCGAGCCAGGCGCCTAGTCCAGTACTAGTGGCCATGCCCCTGTTCAAACTGCACCGGCTGCCGCTCCTGCTGTTATTGCCTTTAGGCGTTCTCTTTGCTGTAAACCCACTGTTGGCGCAATCATCAGATGCGGTTTACTGGCGATATGATGCACCAGGGCGGCTTACGCACATCGTCATCGAGGACGTCGATAACGATGGCCTCGACGAGTTCATCGTTGTCGCCGACGGTCGCCTGATCATGGCCGTCGAGTCAAACGGACGTGCGGCTTGGTCTGTTCCTTTTGAGGCCGAAAATGATGTGGTCCATCTGACTACCCTCAATTCGGATGGCCTAGAGCCAACCGCGGATGAGATAGTCCTCGCCACAGAGGCCAGGCTAGTACTTCTCAATAGCGAAGGGCAGGTGATCTGGCGTCGGCCGCTGCGAGCTAGGCCGTCTGCGCTGCTGCCTTTGAGCTCTGACGATTCCATGTCCGAAGACATTTTGGTCGCTCATGCCGACGGATCTCTGCTGCGTTTCAACGGTCAAGGTTTTCTGGTATGGGAGTATGACTTCACCGATCTTCCTGCCCAGAACGCTACCCCGCACTTGGCAGTAGCCGACCTAGATCGCGATGGATTGAACGAGATCGTCTATAGCTATTTCGCCGATGATGGCTTCAGCAAGCTTGTTATGATGGACTGGCAAGGACAGAGGCGCTGGGAGCGTTCCGACAGTGGTCGGGTTACGGCAATGACCCTGGCCGATTTTGACCCAAGTGGCGAGATGGAGATTGCGTTGGCAACCACGTTGGACCGGGTCTACTTGTACACTGCTGAGGGCGACCGGCGTTGGCCGTACCGTACGCCAAACCGGTTGGTCACCGCTCTCACTTTCGCCGTGCTTGATGAGCAACCGGCCCTTATCATAGGCACTGATGCGGGTACGGCCATCGCCTATGACGCGGAAGGACAGCGTATTTGGTCACACTCGTTCAGCCCTAACGCAGACCGCCCGGCGTCTGCCATTTCGGTGGCGCCGTATCCCAGGCCCCAGGAGTCCCTGGTCGATATTGCGCTGTTACTTGGTCAACCGGACGCGGAATCCGGGCAGACCGAGATCATCCTACTGGACGGCGACGGTCGCAGATTGGAACCCTCATACGTTGCGCGCAGTGACACGGACATCAGCAGAGTTGTTGACATAAACCGTGACGGTCGCAACGAGCTTCTGCTCGCCGGTTTTGCTACCCTTGAGTTGCTTGATCCCGGTATCGGAGCGCGGCAATACTTCGAGGCATGGGACTACCGGCTTGGCGCCAAGCCCGAAGCAATACTAGTTGAAGATATCGACGACGACGGTCAGCACGAGATACTTGTCGGCAACAACGACGGTTCGATTCATGCTCTGGAGAGTGACGGTGCTTCGGCCTGGACTGCTACTTTCGACGGCGTAATCGCTGCCCTCGACCACATCGCCGGCGGATTCAATTCTGATGGGAGGATCCTCGTCGCTCACAATCAAATTGTATCCGGCGAGGACGGTTTGCAAGCGTCGTTAGGAAGGATATCGATTCTGTTGCCAGATGGAACTACCCTTGTTCAGATTCCGGTCGACTCAACCGTTTCCAGCATCCTGGTCGCTGACTTGAACCAAAGTGATCCAGACGAATTTGTTGTCGGTACGACAGATGGTCACGTCATAGCCTATTCGCTCTCCGGCGAGGAATTGTGGCGAGCATCTCTAAACGCCAGCATTGATCATCTAACTCCTCTCGAAAGCGTTCGTGGCCCCGAGATCGTTCTCGCCACTGGCGCCAACACGATCGTTCGCCTGAATAACAAGGGCAACGAGGTGAGCCGGGTGGCGAGCTACCTGGAGGAAGTCGCCGACTTGAAGTTGGCTATGGAAGACGGCGCCTTCGTGCCGGTGCTGCTGGCCGCTCTTGATGACGGGACAGTGCGCAGTCTCAGTGCTCAGGGCAATCAGCTTTGGCAGAACCGTCTTGAGGGTCTGCCCGTCACAACTTACCTGGCTTCCAATTCTTTGTTCGTTGGCACAGATGACGCGGAGTTGGTTCGCATCGGCTTGGGTGGCGACGAGCTTCTACGTTTGCCCGTCGCGGGTCGCATCACTTCGGTGTATTTTGGCGATTTGGACGGAGATGTGCGACCTGATATCGCCCTCGGCAACCGAGACGGCGAGGTTCGACTGCTTACGGGCGACAGCGCAGAACAGTGGGCGCAGCTGGACCTAGGCAGCGAGGTGTTTCACATTACGGCTCTGCGTCGCTCGCCAGATCTCCAGGCCGAACTCCTTGCAGTCACGGAAAATGGCGTCGTCCAGCTTCTCCGATCGCAGGCGAATCGCCCACCTCTGTTGATCGATCCTGTGACCGAAGTCAATCAGAATGAATATAGCATATCCGTATCGGTGATCGACGTTGAGAACGATCCCGTCGGCGTTTCCTTGGAGTTGCAGGATGGCAAGAGTGGCCAGTGGTTCCCGGTGGGTGAAAAGGTTGCCAGAAGCGGCCGAGACACGCTATTTTGGGCCATAAATCCACCTGACGATGCTGCTGAAGTGAATTATCGCTTCACCTACGATGACGGGACTCACGAGGGTATCGTCCAGCCCGCCGCTGGCCCACCGCCAATCCTGCCAGGTTCGACATTGCCCGGCATCATAGTGGCCATGATCGTGGGGCTGGCCGGCGCAGTCGCCGCTGTCATCTACGTTCGGCAGGCACGTTCACCAGACATCGTTGCCCGGCGATTCTTTCGGCGGCAACAAGTTACGCCTGAGGCAACCCTGAAGTTACTAGAGGAGGAATATAATAGGACCGGCGGCTCGCCCGATTTCTTGCTCAGCTTGGCGAATCGAGCCCGGCGCGAAGGTGAGTCGATTCTGGCTAGTCTGGCTGACGGCTTATTCTTGCTCGCGGCCAGGCCAGAGTCAGGTTTGCCGGTTATCAACGGGGCGCTCGATGATGCGGATCGCCTTGAGCAGAATTGGCAACTCCTAGATGAATGGCGAATCACTTACAGCAGCGGCCACTCGTTGCTGACCGCGCCCACATTGACACAACTCTCCCTCATGTACCCTGTACTTGAACACCTGATCCTTGTACGAAGTCAGGCTCAGCTCCTGTCCGGGGCCTTTGAAGGTCTGTTGGCCGTCCTGGGTAGTATCAGGGACAGTGAACGAGTAGACCTGGCAGAGGATCGCGTAGTAAACCTGAACGAGGCCTTGGGATTACTCAGGCAGCTTGAAGTCCAGGCCAAGGATTGGCCGATTCAGATCGAGAATACGCTCGTCAAGGCCATTGCCGACCGTTGGTTGGGTCTCGTCAGGTCCGAGGTAGAAGAATTGCATGGTCGAGCACAACTCGTGGTCAACCTCCTCACCAAGAACGTGGTTCCGGATCCACGTACTGTTGTGGCCTTATCGATACGCAACGTCGGCCGGGCGCCGGCCGAACATGTTGAAGTAACGCTCCTCCCCGACGAAAATTGCTCGATCGTCACGCGCAATCAGAACATCCTTTACCTGTCGCCTGGCCGTAGCCGGCAACTGTACTTCGCTGTAGAACCGGCCGCCGTTGAGCAGTTCCGCGTGGAATTTAATATCGACTACGAAGATCGGCATAGCGAGGATAAGCACGTCGCCTTCGCCGACATGGTTCAGCTTCTACCGCGAGAGCGAGAGTATTCAACTGTGGTCAATCCCTATTCACCCGGCATGCCTCTAAGATCTAATAGTGCGGTCTTTTTCGGTAGAGAGCAACTGTTTGGCTTTGTAAAAGAGAATGCCGCGGGTCTCTCGCAGAAGAACGTGTTGATACTTGTCGGCCAACGTAGAACAGGAAAAACTTCTGCCTTACTGCGTTTGGATCGTCACCTAGCCGAGGATTTGTTGCCCGTATACATTGACTGTCAGTCTCTGGGAGTGTCACCGGGCCTGCCGTCGTTGTTTAACGACCTCGCATGGTTGCTGGCAGATGCTCTGGCCTTACGCGGCTTGGCGCTCGACATACCTGAAGCTGCCTATTGGCAACAGGATGCCGGCCGGCGCTTCGAGCGAGAGTTCCTACCGCAGGCAAGATCTCTACTCCCCCCCGAAACGACCATCGTAATGGTATTTGACGAATTCGAGTCCTTTGAGGATTTGGTTCGCGAAGAGATCTTACCTCCGACCTTGTTCTCATACCTCAGGCATCTTATGCAACATGCTGAGGGTGTCAGCTTCATATTTGCGGGAACTCACCGGCTGGAGGAAATGGGTACGGATTATTGGTCTGTACTCTTTAATAGCGCCCTATATCGCCATGTTGGCTTTCTGGACTACGATTCTGCTGTGCGCCTAATCCGCGATCCCGTGTCGCCCAACTTGGTCTACGACGACATAGCCGTTGACAAAATCCTGCGAGTAACCGCCGGACATCCGTATTTCCTTCAACTTGTCTGTTATACCCTGGTAAACCAGGCAAATCAGCGCCAGAGCAGCTATATCACTATTAGTGATGTCAACGCGGCACTTGATGAGATGCTGCGGCTTGGTGAAGTCCATTTCGCCTACATTTGGCAGCGCTCGCTCTATCCAGAAAGGGCGCTGTTGGCTGCGAGTTCCCGCCTCATGGACTTCGATTCACCATTCAGGCCAGATGACCTCGTCGATGAACTTAGGCGGTATGGGATAAACTTGCAAGCAGCCCAAGTCACTGGCGCGCTGAATCGTCTCGTGGAAAGGGGAATCATGCGCGAAATTGGCGACGAGGGCGTCCCTCTATACGAAATGCGGATAGGCCTCGTCGGTCTATGGGTCGCTCAGAACAAGAGTTTCAGCCGGCTTTATGCCAGCACCAGACAGGTGGAAGCTTCAAGCCCTGCCTAACCAATGCCGTTACGCCTGGTTGTTAGTACAGCTCCCGT
>CP070688.1:1630048-1636308 GCA_020353135.1 Chloroflexota bacterium | reverse complement strand
GCCCAATTGGGCCATCTTCTCGCTCTGCTGCACTCGGGATTGTGTGGTGCGCCAGCGCTCCAAAACGTTATAGTACATCGCCTCGGCCGCCGACGGGCTTGTGCGCATCAATTCCTGCAGCTGCTCCCGTTCGATGGCGATGACCACGCTTTCTACTCCGGCGACCACCCCGGCCATTCGCGGTCGGTCCTCGAGCAATGCCATCTCGCCGATCACTTCACCCGGCTTGCGCAGGGCCAGCAGCACCTTGCGCGTGCCCGAGATCTTGACGATTTCCAGTTCGCCTTCCTCGATGACATAGGCTTGATTTCCGTGGCTGCCTTCGGCGAACAGCTCCTCGCCCGGTTCGAGCCGCACCCTACTCACCATGCCACAAATGTGGACCAGGTCTTCCTCTGATAAATTGCTGAACAGTGGCACGTTCTTCAAGAATTCAAACATCCTGCTCTGTTTTTCGGCTGGAATATCACTCATACGCTTTCATTCCCCTGTCCTGTGATTCTGTGCCCCATGGTCGATACAGGCGCGACTCGCCGTCACCGATCTGGATTGGCGAGGCCCTCAGCGCCTGTCATCAACAATTTTCCATCCTGTTTATCCTGTTGATCCTGTCTAATGCTTAAACCGTCCGCAAATACTGGTGCACAAAATTGACTGCGATCGCCCCCTGGCCCACGGCCGAGGCGACGCGGCGCACTGCCCCCTGGCGCACATCGCCGGCCGCGAAAATGCCCGGCACGCTGGTCTCGAGCATGTACGGATCGCGCTGCAGGGTCCAGCCTTGCGGCCGGCGCCCTTCCTGTATCAAGTCCTGACCGGTCAGCACAAAGCCGGCCCGGTTGCGTTCTACCACCCCGGCCACCATCTCGGTGTGGGGCACGGCGCCGATAAAGACGAACATCGCCGGCGCTTCGATCTCTTCCGTTTCTCCACTCCTGGTATTTTTGGTCGTGAAACCCGTTAGCCGGTCTTCCCCGAAGACCTCGGTAACTATCGTGTGTGTCACCACGTCAATATTCCCGGTCGCGTCGATCTGGTCGATCAGGTAGGCCGACATGCTCTTAGCAAGCGAACTGCCGCGCACCAACATCGTCACCTTCGAAGCGTATCGAGAGAAGAACATCGCCCCCTGGCCGGCCGAGTTGGCCCCGCCGATCACGTACATCGGCTTTCCTTTGTAGTAAGCCGCTTCGGTCAAAGCCGCGCCGTAGTAAATGCCAGCCCCAGTTACCCGGTCAGCCCCAGGAACGTCTAGTTTGCGAGTGGTCACCCCGCTGGCGATGATCAGCGAACGGCAGCCGATCTCGCTACCGTCGCCCAAGACCAAGTAGCGATTTGGTTCCTCGACCCGCACGCTCTTGGCCTCCTGGGCCAGCAGGATTTCCGCCCCCAGGCGCTTGGCCTGAGCAGTGGCTCGCCGGGCAAGATCGGCGCCGCTCAACCCTTTGGGAAAGCCCAGGTAATTCTCGATTCGCGAACTGGTGCCGGCCTGCCCGCCGGTCGCTTCCTTGTCGATCATCAGTGTCCTCAAGCCTTCCGAGGCGCCATAAACCGCTGCGCCCCGTCCGGCCGGTCCTGCGCCAATGATGATCAAGTCGTAAAAAGCCTCGCTGGCCTGCGTCTGCAATCCGCACTTCTCGGCCAGCGTCCGCAAATCAGGATTGGCAAAGACGTCGCCGTCAGGAAAAAACACCACCGGCAACTGGCGATGGGCTGGCGTGCTGCTCTCTACCAGGTGCCGCGCTTCCTGGTCTACTTCGACGTCCAGCCATTGATATGGGATGCGATTGCGAGCCAGGAAATCTTTGACGTCGTGCGACGTCGCCGACCACAGCGTGCCGGCCACCCGGATGCCGTCGAAGGGCAGGGGCACGGTCGCCTGCCAGTCGGCCAGCAGGTCGTCCAGCACCGGGTACATGTTCTCTTCCGGCGGATCCCAGGGCTTCATCAAGTAGTAGTCGAGTCCGATCTGGTTGATGCTGGTCACGGCCGCCTCGGTATCGGCGTAGGCGGTCAGTAGCACCTTGCGCGCCTCGGGATAAAACTTCAGCGCCTCGCCCAGAAACTGAGTGCCGCTCATTTGCGGCATACGCTGATCGGCCACGAACAGCGCGATAGGGTCGCCCCTCTCCTTGAAACGGCGTACCGCTTCCAGGCCATCCTGGCCCGAGTTCGCTTTGACGATCCGGTAGTCGCGGCGGTACTGCCTGCGCAGGTCGCGCTCAACCGCGTTGAGTACTTGCAGCTCGTCGTCAACTGTCATGATAATCGGCTTGGCCATTGTCTATGCTCCTCCTAAGAAAATGGGACGCGGATGAACGCGGATGAACGCGGATAAGGACTGGGTTGTTCGGTTAGTACTTCGTATTGAACCATGGTTGCGTGCGGCCCGTGGCGACGGGCGAGCACATGCTGACTCCTCGATAATCTCAGTTTCACGTCTGATGAATCGTGATGCAGGGGATCATGTTCTAGTAGGTCTATTTGTATCCCAAGTCGGGCCTGGTTGCGAATTTTATGCCCCCGTTCGGGCTGCTTCGCTCAACTCGCGCACCGCGGGCAATGATAGAAACGACATTCGCAGCTCATCGTCCACATCTCCGGCGATCAACTCGACGATGCCTTTGGCTTCGTGACGTAGCTCGGCCGCCTCTTCTGAGGCGCCGTCCTCCTCCGCCAACCGGGCCAGCAAACCAAGGATCGGCCACAATTGCCTGCGGGCATTCATCTCCCTGGCCTCGCTGGCAGCCAGGTTCAGAATCGTTAGCGCCTCATCCCGCTGGCCCATGGCCAGGAGCGCTTCGGCTTCGACTCGTCGCAGCTCCGGTAGCGGCGCCCTGATGCTTATTCGCTCCAATACCTCTATGGTGGATCTGGCCAATGTCCTCGCCGATTCGTTCTCCTTTGCGGCCAACAGAACGCGGCCGTCGGCCGCCGACAGCCCGCCATAGGTGGCCGCATCCAGCAGGTTGGAGCTCGTCTCGGGCATCTGCGGCGGAAGTGCGGCCCGGGCGGCGCCCACGTCTCCCCGGCAGAGGTGACGCAATGCCTCTAGACGTCCCATCATGCCGTCAATGGCGTCCGTGCGAACCATGTTGATGTTGCCTTCTGGCGTCTCGTTTCGTCTACTTACCTCGGCCAGTTGCAACACGAGCTGCTGGCCCCGATCACAGGCGCCTATTGACAGAAGTTGGATGGCTACGAACGCCGGGACATAGAAGGTTAGGCCGATGAAACTGGCATCCCCAGCCAATTCGGCCGCCGCGTCCCATGCCCTGAACGCCTGTCCCACGTAACCCAATTCGACCAATGCAAAGCCCACACGCATCTTCGCGTAAGATTCGCCCCACAGGCTTCCGATTTCACGGGCCAGGACCAAAGCTTCCTCAGCCCGCTCCAAAGCCAGGTCGAGCTCGCCCATGAGAAAGTAGCCGCTGGAGGCGGTGGCCATGTTGTCAACCACCATGGGCATGTTGTTCTGCTCCCGGAACAACCGCCCTGCTTCCTCCGACAATTCCAGGGCTTCCTCGAACCGGCCGAGCATCGCCAGCGGGCGGGCCAGGTCGTGGGATGTATAGGCCAGTTGCTCGTTTAGATCGTACTCGCGAGCCAGCTCCAGCGATCGTTGCCCGTAGACTAGGCTCTTCTCCGGAGAGCCGCCCAGATTGTTGTTAACCATCATGAGGTTCCACTGGATCTTGGACTCGGCCGCCCGATTACCCAGATCTTCGGCCATTACCAGCGCCTTCTCCAGCAACCTTTGGGCCCGCTCCACGTCAAACATGACGCTGGGCACGGCGAACAACGTCGCCTGGGCTACGATGGCTTCAAGGGTCAGGTTGGGCTCGTTCATTTCTTCGGCCAGTGCTTCCAGCTCCTGGCTGTCGGTCAACGCCTCGTCAAACCGGCCGTCAAATGTCAGCACCTTTCCCCTGGCCGAGAACAGCCGCGCCAATAGCTCGCCGTCACCGCTACCCCTGGCCAAGCCGATGGCCTCAGCATAGTGGTTGGCCGCCTCCTTGTTGGCATACAGCCGGGCCGCCTGGTCGCCGGCGATCTCGTGATATTTCATTGCCCGCGCCTTGTCGCCGGCCTGCTGGAAATGATAAGCCAGCCGGTGCGCTTCTTCATTCAGCCGCTCGGGAAACAGGGCTTCCATCGCTTCGCCGACGCGCCGGTGGTACCTTCTGCGCTGGCGACGCAGCAGCGTCTGGTAGGTGGCGTCGCGGGTCAATTCGTGCCGGAACATGTAGGCTACTTCTGGCTGCCCGGCCGCCTCCAGGATCAACTGGGCCTGTTGTAACGTTTCCAGCTCATCGTCCAGCTTCTGAATCCTGTCCGCGATGTAGGCCAGTACTCTCTCGTAGAAGTTCCGGCCGATCACCGACGCCATCTGCAGCGTTTGTTTGGTCTGCTTTTCCAGCCGGTCGATGCGACTGGTTAGCATGGACTGCAAGTTGTCAGGGATCGTCAATTCTTCGACCGGCCGCGCCGCCCGCCAGCGCTGCTCGCCTTCTTCCCTGACGATCGCCCCCATATCGATTAAGGTACGCACCACCTCTTCCACGAAGAACGGATTGCCTTCTGACTTCTCCAGGATCATCTGTCGCAATTCGTTGGACAGATCTGCTATGAGCAGCAAGTGATTGACCAGCTCGTCGCTGTCGTCGTCGGCCAGCGGCGCCAGGATCACCTCGCCGTAATGCTCAGGGAAAAGCTCGGCCGCCGCTTCCTTGACCTGCCATCCGGGCGAGTCGTGATAAGGTCTCATGGCGCACAAGATCATGACCGGGATCTTTTCCACCAATTCAAGGAGATGGATGATCAGCTCGGCCGACGCCGGATCAGACCAGTGCAGATCGTCGAACATAGCCACGCTCGGGCTGGCCTGCCCCTCGTTTCGCCACACTTGCGACGTCAAATCGAACAATTGCCGCTTGAGCGCTTCGGCCTCCAGTCGTGGCCCCTCGGCCCTGCCTTCTACGGCCATTAGCGTCTCTACAGCCTGTGAGATTGCTGACTTCTGCGCCGGAGGAAAAGCGACCAATGCCCGATCTATCTTCCGCCGCACCTCGTCGGGCGAGTCTGTTTCTTCGATCCCCAGGTTGTTGCGAATCCGCTGGTAGAACAAGCTGTACGGCCGGCCCGTTTCGTAAGGAATGCCCTGGGCCGTCGTCCAGTACCGTTCGCTGCCGGGCGCCTGCCGCCAGTAATCGGCCATTTCGCTCAACAGCCGGCTCTTACCCAGCCCGGCTTCGCCGACCAGAAAGACGATCTGGCCGCGACCGCCGCGCAGCGCATCCAGCGCGGCCTTTAGCTTGCCGAACTCGGTCTGCCGGCCGACCAGCGGCGCATCCAACCCTTCGATGCCCCTCAGTCGTCCCGGCCGCTCTTTGCGCCCGGTAACCCTGTATGCCGGCACCGCTTCCTCTTTGCCCTTGACCTCAATCGGACCCAGCGCCTCGACCTCAAACAGAGGCGACACCAGGCGAAAGGTATTATGGGCGATCTGCACCGTGCCCGGCGCGGCCGTGGTCTCCATCCGCGCTGCCAAATTGATGGCGTCGCCCATGGCCGTATATTCCAGCGCCTGGTCGGCCCCGATATCACCCACCACCACCGGCCCGGTATTGATACCTACCCGCACGCTGAACTCCAGGCCATAATCTTCCTGGATCTCGGCTCGAAAGGGGGCCAGGTCGCTCTGAATATCCAGCCCGGCCATCACGGCCCGTACCGGGTCATCTTCATGGGCCACCGGCGCGCCGAAAAAGGCTAGCAGGCCATCCCCTTGCAGCCGGGCGATGGTCCCTTCGTAACGATAGACGGGCGCGATCAGGTAATCGAACGCCTCGTTCATGATTTCGGCCCACTCTTCCGGATCGAGCTGTTCGGCCATGTTCGTCGAGCCGGCGACGTCACAGAACAACATGGTGATCACCCGCCGCTCGCCGCTAACCGATCGGCTGCTTCGGCCGCCTGAACGACCCGCATTCTGCCAGCTATTCACTTTTCACCCATCCTGGGGATCGATGTTGACGGGTTCCGACCATCGGCTCCTATTCGGGGAACATGGCCATCTTGTCCTCGTAGCACCAGACCCAGTCCTCGCCTGGTTCAAAGGACTTGATGATCGGATGGCTCGTAGCATTGAAATGCTTGGTGCCGTGCTTATTCTTGGAATTGTCGCAGCAGCCCACATGCCCGCAGGTCAGGCACAGGCGCAAATGCACCCAGGTGTCGCCCATCTCCAGGCACTC
>CP070688.1:1624416-1629948 GCA_020353135.1 Chloroflexota bacterium | reverse complement strand
GCGGCCAGCAGATCCTGGATCGACGTTCCTACGCCCTCTGGCTGGCCAATGGCGGCGGCCACGTAGCTGAAGAACAGTCGCGGATCGTTGTCATCCTCGTCCAACGAAAGCCAGCACAGGCGGGCGGCGGGCTGCTCGGACTGCGCCAGATGGGCTCCCCAAGCGGCGATCAGCGTCGTCTTGCCGAAGCCGGCCGGGGCCGAGACGAGGGCCAGGCTACAGCGTTCGGCCAGACCGCGATCCAGCCGGGCCAATAACCGCGGACGGGCGACCAACATCGGCCGCAACGGCGGCATAAATAGCTTGCTTTGTAGTAAGTCGCCGGGCATAAGGCATTATAAGAGAAACCCGGGCGATGGGCGAAAGCGAGCCAGGGTGCGGGATCAGGGATGTCGCATGGCGACCGCTTCGCGTACAGGGATCGGAGATCGGTTAGGATATGACTTGCCGGACGGCTGCTTCGGCCAGGAGTTGGGCGGGGTTGAGTAGATCGGGCTCGGCTTCGACGCCGCCCAACAGCAAGGGGATCTCGGTGCAGCCGGGGATGATGCCGTCGACGTTCTTGGCCCGCAGGTATTGTATGGCGGACCAGGCCGCGGCGGTCGACTTTTCGGTCTCCTGGCCGGCCATCAGGGCGAAAACGGCCTCGTCCAGTATTGCCTGGAACTCGGCCGGTATGGTTTCGGCATCCAGGTTCATTTCTGCCAGCGGCTCCAGATAGACCTGCGGCTGGCCCAGGCCCAGGACGCCGACGCTTTGCCAGCCGCGCCGGACTACTTCGTCGAGGGTGACGTCGATCATGCTGAGAAGCGGCCGGCCGGCGGCGGCTTCGAATTGCTCCTGGAAGACGTGGGGGCCGTTGGCGGTGATGACCAGGAAATCGGAGACGGCGCCGAGATGTTTGGCCGCGGCCAGTAGATCCGGATCGGGCTGGATGGGCTGGACCGGCCGGGAATGGTCGTCCAGGAGCATGGGCGGCCGACGGTGGTAATAGACGTACATTGGCGGGTAGCCGCTGCCAAATCGGGGCGGGATCAGGGCCTGGGAGACGCGGTGTATGCGGGCCTCGAAGTCCATGGTCGCCTGGGGTCCAAGACCGCCCAGGATAGCGATCGTTTTCATCGGCTGCTCCTATGAGTATTGACAGGATTGGTAGAAGAGTTGGTGACTCCAGTTTTGCACAGTTGGGCAGGAGGGGCAAGTGGAGGGCGGCGGGGTCTGAGATGGCGGGATTCCCGTTTGTGCCGGAAGAGTGAATGCCCGCCTTCGCGGGCATGACAGGAGTTGCCGGGTCGCCGTCGGCGCCGGTTGGGTGAGAAGGGGCTGGATGCCTCCCCAGAAGATGGGGGCGGGCATGACATAGTGGGATGGCGCTGAAATTGCCGGCGGGAGGCCTGGATGGCGGTTGATTCTCCCGGCAATTGATATTCCGGTACATTTCGCAGGTGCGTATTTGGTCGGGTGGTGGCGAGAGGCAGGCGGCTGGGAGCAAGGAGCAGGCGGCAAGAAGGGGGCGGCAAGCTGCAGGAGGTAGGAGGCTGGCACTGGGTGGCAAGGCGGTCGCGAATCGGCGGCATAGCGAGGCTTTCTGCAAGGGAATAGGCCCCGGTAATTGTTTTGAGATAGGTCTTTTTTCCTCGAGTAGTGTTCCGGTAATTGTTTTTGGGGGTTGGGGGCTGGCGAATTGGGTGCATGGGTCTT
This sequence comes from Chloroflexota bacterium, assembly GCA_020353135.1. The sequence goes on along the minus strand of CP070688.1, from coordinate 1,628,247 downwards.
CGCTCCGGAAGCAATTATAGACCATATGTTCTATTCGATCAAACAAACGGATTGTGCATTTTGGCAATCTTGACTTTGGGCGGGCTATTGCCTTAGACTTTGTCTGGTCGTCTTGACCCTTTGCACAGTCACACCTCAGGATAACATGGCGCAGATTTGCTTTTTCCTGGCTTTGGGGCGATACTAGCCTTGGGTTGGGTGGGAAGATACATCGGTGTGGAACACCTTAGTGTGGAACACCTTATTGGAGTCATAAGTACAGAAAGGAGACAAAAGATGATATCCCCTGGCATTAAGAGACCTTTCCCCATTGTGTTGATGGTGATGTTGACGGCGGCGCTGGTGCTGGTGTTGCTGGCGGCCCCGGCCGCGAGTGGCCAGATAGCGACGCCAAAAGTGGTCATCAACGAAATTGATTACGACCAGCCCAGTACGGACACGGCCGAGTTCGTGGAGATCATGAACGTGAGCACTGGGCCGGTCACTCTCAACGGCTGGATACTGGAGATGATTAATGGCAGCACCGGGTCGGTCTATCGATCGTTCTCGCTGCCCAACGTCACCCTGGCGGCCGGCGACTATTTCGTCGTCTGTGGTAACGCGGCCAACGTGGCCAACTGTGACCTGGATGTTTCGCCAGATTCCAACCTCGTTCAAAACGGTGCGCCCGACGCCGTGGCCCTTTGGGACGCAAGCGGCGCGCTGATCGATACGGTGAGCTATGAAGGCAATACCGTCGCGCCGTATACGGAGGGATCGGGCGTCGGCCTGTCTGACAGCTCGTCCCTGGCCGAGATCAGCATCGCTCGTTTCCCTGACGGCGCGGATACGGATGTTAATAATGTCGACTTGAGCCGGCGCTGCACCACGCCAGGCGCAGCGAATACGGCCCAGTCGTCGGATTGCGTTTTCATACCGACCGTCCCGATTCCGGAGATTCAAGGGGCGGGCCACATCTCGCCCTATCGTGGTCAGACGGTCAAGACCGAGGGCATCGTCACGGCGGTGGCCTTCGACGGCTTCTTCGTGCAAGACCCGGATGGCGACGGCAATGACGATACAGCTGACGGATTGTGGGTGTTCATGGGCAACTTCTGCAACGGATGCCCGGATGTCGGCGATGAAGTCCTCTTGACGGACCGGGTGGACGAGTTCATCCCTGGCGGCGCGGGCACAGGCAACCTGTCGACCACCGACATGGCCTTCCCCAATATCGACGTGATGTCCACGGGCAATGAATTGCCGGATCCGGTGATCATCGGCCGGAGCGGCCGTATTCCGCCGAATGTAGACGTGATCAGCGAAGACGAACTGCCGGTAAACCTGCAGGACGTCGCCGGCTTCTTCAATCCGGACAACGACGGCATCGACTTCTTCGAGAGCCTGGAGGGCATGCTGGTCACGGTGGAGGACGCCGTGGCAGTGTCGGCGGTACGCAGTTTCGGAAGCTTCAGCAGCGAGTTATTTGTCCTGGCCAGCGGCGGCCATCCTGAGGTCTACGCGCCGCAAGCGATACGGACGGATCGGGGCGGGATCAACCTGGCGGCCGGGGCCGATGGTTACGGCGACACGAACCCGGAGCGGATACAGATCCAGTTTGACGCCTCGGACATCAGAACGGGCACGCTGTACCCCGGCAGGGCGCCGGAAATCAACGTCAGCGACCGGCTTGGCGACGTCACCGGCGTGGTGGGCTATGACTTCGGCAACTTCGAGGTGAGGGCCACCGTTGCCTTCACTGACCCAATTTCGCTGCTGGAGCCGGAGAGTACCGAACTCGAGGGCACCAAGAAGGCGGTGACGGTGGCCAGCTATAATGTACTCAACCTGACCAGTCCGCGGGCAGGGCAGGAAGTCGGCCGCCCGGACCCGGACGCCGCCCAGCGGGCGAAGCTGGCGGAGCAGATCGTGAACAACCTGGGCAGCCCGGACGTGATCGCCCTGCAGGAGATCCAGGATAATAATGGTTCGGTGGCCGACTATGACCCGCCATTCGACGAGGACGATCCAGATAACCCGGGCAACGACGGCACGACGGACGCGACCATGACGCTGCAGGCCCTGGTGGATGCCATCGCCGAGGCCGGCGGCCCGGATTATGATTTCTTCGACGTGGCGCCTGAGGATGGCAGCTCTGGCGGCGTTCCGGGCGGCAATATCCGCAATGCCTTCCTGTATAACAGCAGCCGGGTCGAGTTGGACGGTTACATCGCCCTGACGACAACAAATTGGGTGGATGTGGGCGCAGATCCTGATGCTTTCCTCGGCACGCGGGATCCGCTGGCAGCCACCTTCGTTTTTGACGGCCAGCCCTTCACGGTGATCAACAATCACCTGAGCTCGCGCTTCGGTTCGACGCCCATCTTTGGCGGGCCGCAGCCGTTCTTCCAGGCGGCCGAAGTAGACCGGGAAGCGCAAGTGGATGCGCTGAACAAGTATGTGGACTCGCTGCTAGCGGAGGACAAGGACGCCCGGGTGATCGTGCTGGGCGACTTCAACACCTTTGAGTTCACAAATGACCTGACGGAGATCTTGCCCGGGGCGATAAATGGCGAGAAAGGGATCATGAAGAACCTGCTCAGCGAAGTGGAAGATGATAACCGGTATACGTTCATCTTCGACGGCAACTCGCAGGTGCTGGATCACATGTTCGCCACGCGCAGTCTACTGGAGGGAGCGAGTTACGACATCGTGCACGTGAACGTGGACTTCGCTCGCATGAGGCTCAGCGTGACGGCCAGCGACCACGAGCCGTTGGTTGGGCTGTTCGAATTGGGCAAGAAGTGATTGCGATAGTAGGCCTGTAGCCGATACGGCTCGCCGGATCGGTTTGAGGTAAGACGAGGGCGGTTCCGCCAGGAACCGCCCTCGAGGTCTTGGCGGGCCTGTGGACTCCCGCTTTCATGTGAATGACGGGCTTGGCGGGAATGGGTCAAGTCTTACCGGAGCCTTGGTCGACACGGCCGTCTTGTACCGGCAACTACAATCGACCGCAAGTGGGTTTACTGTAAGGTTCTTATTGGGATGTTGCGCGTCAGTCCGTAGGAGTGGCGGCAACCTGGAAAGGAGAGTGTGATGACCTCAGCCAGATCCCGTCCTATCGTGATATTGTTTGCTTTACTGCTGTTCATCGTCCTGGTCAGCCTTACGGCCACGGCCGGCGCGGCGCCGCCGCAGCCCAAGGCGAATTGGAACCCTTGTTATCGAGAGACAGGTTACCCGTTTGAGTGTACGATCGTCCAGGTACCGCTGGATTACGACAAGCCGGGCGCGGCGGTCATCAACATCGCGATGGTTCGCCTGCCGGCGGCCGATCCGGCGCAGCGCATCGGATCGTTGTTCCTGAATCCGGGCGGCCCCGGCGGTTCCGGTTTCAACTTCGCGCTGGACATCGCGCCCTTCCTGTATACGGAGGAGGTGCGGGCTCGATTCGACATCGTCGGCTTCGATCCGCGGGGCATCGCCCGCAGCACGGCGGTGCGCTGCTTCGGCAGCACCAACCAGTGGGGCCCTTACTTCAGGCCGTTCATATTCCCATTGAACCCCGAGCAGGAGGCCATCTGGTGGGAGGCCGATCGTTACCTGCTGGATCACTGCGACCAGCGAGCAGCGCGCATCATCGATAATATGTCGACGGCCGACGTGGCCCGCGATCTCGATCTGCTGCGCCAGGCCGTTGGCGACGATGGCCTGACTTACGCCGGTTTCTCCTACGGCTCGTACCTAGGCGTCACCTACGCCAACCTGTTCCCTGACAAGGTGCGATCGGTGGTGGTCGACGCCGTGCTGGATCCGATCCAGTGGGCCACCGGCGGGCCAGGCGAAGGCGAT
>CP070688.1:1615911-1624316 GCA_020353135.1 Chloroflexota bacterium | reverse complement strand
CTTCTGCTCTTTGACATACAGCACGTACTGATAATGAGGAATTTCGTCTACACCCTCACCGGCCGGGACAACTGCCACGTACCAGAAGGCAACTGCGACGAAGGCCAGCAAGACGGCCGTTGCCACATAATTCTGCTGACGCGGCACAACGGTCGGGTCCTCCGTTTGATAGACCGGGCTTGCTCGAGATTCTTGAGTGACCTGCAGCGGCTCTTCGGCCTGCGCCGGCCGAAAGAATAACGATAACAACGGGCAGATATTTGCGGTGAGGATAGTCTTGTAGCCGGCTATCGCTGCCAGCTTCGATATCAGAAACATACCTTCCGACAATCTGTTTACCGTGATGAGTGCGAGGCTCAGGATAGACAGCACGTCACTGTTAACCTGGCCAAGTGCTATTTGCTCAACGAGAAGCGGTACAAATAGAGCAGATGCGCTGACCAGAAATCCTCCGGCGCCAGCCATGGTACGATCGTGATGCCGGCGACGATTGGCCAGCAACAGACTCGTGGAAGCGCCAGGATTATCTCAGAATTGTCCTGATCCGACACCAAGGGTAGCCTGGCCAGGGATGGCTCGCTGGTCAGCCGGAGAGCCTCGTTCTGTCACCGCAAATGGGGCAATCGCCCCACAGTACCACCAACAAACAGTTGCTTACTTGGTCAAGAATGGCCGGCCGGCGGTTACTCCAACTGACCAGACATGATCATCTCCTCCAGGAGCGTAGTTGGCCTCCAGCGTTCCGCCAGAAAAGAAGACACGGGGTACCCGCATTGAATACTGCGGCAGCATCCACCGGCCGTTACAATTGCGGCTCCCATTGCACGTAGCTTGAAGCGGATCGGCGTTGCTCCCGCTATGGTTAGGACTCGGCGCGTCGACGACGGAAGTAAACATCTTGAAGTCTGCTTCGGCAAGCGTGTCAATAGTGAAGTTCATATCAGTGGAGCCGCCGCCTGGATCCAGATCGTATACCGTTGCGTAGACAATGCCACCGCCCAGCGTGGACTCTATCGGCGCCAGTGGCAACTTGATCGACGTATCGTCCACCAAGTGCGTCAACGGCATACGCCCTATCGCGAAGACCGACACCCCGGGTACTGAGTAGTCGGCCGGGTTGTTGGCCAGCTGCAGGTTCCGTTGATTCACGTCGGCGCTGAGAGCCGGGATGCCTTGACTGGTGAAGTAGCCCGATGGCGGACCGGCCCAAAGGTCCCAGGCGTTTTTTCCTGAACCTTTCGTAGTCTGCACGTCGATCTCGATCGTACGTTGACCAAGGTCGTTGATCGGGACGTCGTTCAAGTTAATCTCAAAGCTGCCTTTGTCGGCCGGGACCTGGCTGCTCGGCGCGCCCGGAGAACTCCACTTCAGGTCTGTATGTACGTAGTCACGGGCATTATCGACGGTATAAGTGGCCAGAACCTCACGTTCTCCGCCTTCGTCGAAGAAGAAAAGTTCGTATGTCGTGATAACATCTCCTAGACCATCTTGGGCCAAAAGCCCGCATTGATCGCTCCAGTTAACGTCCACGCGTTGCAGCCAGAATGGATTCTGGTTGACTGCGGTCACGCTCTCTCCCGTTTCGATGATGCAACGATCACCGGCTCCAGCCGTCGTAGCCTGGCAATCAAGCTCATTGGCCGGCCGGCCATCGGATAACGAGTGTTGAACCTGCGTATTATCACCCCGATTGTTGTATGAATCTGGGTCGAATAATTCTACGCGTAAAGTATTGGAGGCCACGTAATTCTCGTCTACTACGATACGGTAACCAAATTCACCATCAAACATGGGATAGTATGCGTTCGTGGCATCAGGCGTTGATAGCCGCGTTGACACTGGATCGCCTTGCACGGCGCAGCCGTCCGGCCCGAAGATAAACTGCGTGGCCGTTCGCACATGGCCCTTTTCGTACGCGCTGGGTGTCAGTATTTCCGCTTGAGCGTAGTAGCTGGCGGTCGCTTTTCGTGTCACCGAATAATCAGACAAGCCGATTGCTCGAGCGAAATAAAACTGGACCGGCCAGGTGGCGGTTAACGAGTAGGTAGGCAGGCCAAATTGCGTGAATGAGCGCGAACTGCTCATGCTAGTCAATGTTGATGTTGGCCAGCCATTAGCGCCCAGAAATTGCTCGGCCCGTATGTCCGCCTGGAACGTGTCATTGCCGTTAGGGTCGAGATCTATTGTCCCTGCCAGGGCCGCTGCATCAATGGCGGCCGAGAATTGGGACGAACGGACAAACGCAAGCCCCACGTCCGCGGCCAAGGCCACAAAAGCCAGCAATACGACCATGACTAGCGCAAATAGGACGATCCCCTGCCCTGATTCGCCGGGGCTTTTTTGGCCCATGCTTACTCCTCCGCAACGGGGCAGGCATCGCCCCAGTCGACAAACTCAAAAAGGATCCAGCGATTGGGCTGGCTTCCCTGAAAACTATAGCCAAGCAGCTTCACTGTGATGAATCCGGCAACTCGATAGTTCGCGTTCTCGCCCGTCAGGCCATTACTAATGTCAGTCATTATCAATGTGACGGGCGTACCGGAAGTGACATAGCCGCGGATTACATCCTCGGCCGCGGAGATGTTACCGGTAGAGTTCTCCACCCACTCGTGCACTTCCAAGATCCCATCCTGGTCGCCTGTCTCGGCGTCCGGCGGATCGCCAGTCGTGCCCATGTCGGCTGGACTTGCTGGATACTGGCCAAGGTAATCTCCCGGATAAGTCAGGCTGGTTCTCAGAGTTTCGGCGCTGGATGGAGGCTGCCAACTCAGCCAGCCGTAGCTGCCCGATGGCCCTTCCTCCCGGGCCCAGAAAACGTGACCAGGCTGGGCATGCTGCAGTGGAACCCCCGGCCAATTCTTGACATAAGTATTCGTCCGCAGGGCAGGCGCAGTGGCCTCGTTTACGTATACCGGCGGTGGATTGGGATACTCGAATCCATCAGGGCCGTTGCCCACAGGGAAAATCTCAACCCTATCGGCAGGGAATCTGGCGGCGTTGAGTTTCAGTCCGGGCTCCCAGTTAGAAGGATAGATGGAGTACTGATTATAATGAACGCTTATCGGCAACAAAGAGCAGTTCACATTCGGCGGCATCTCTGACACGCGCATGACCGTGAACCCCCGCAAGGTCTTCAGCCCTGCCCAGCGCCAGACTGGTAGCCCAAGAATTGTTTCAATCTGATGATAGGCGACAGAAGCAACCACCTCAAGATTACCGGAACTGCCAATGCCGGTAGATTGCAGCTCCGACAGCACATCGTTTTGTACTTGGCCTTCGATTATTGCCCATTCAGTGTCCGAAATTACGTCGTACGAGCCGACGACGTGGAGGGCATCAAAACTATCGAAGCCGTCGCCCACGTCATTTGTGGTGGCATGCACAGACCAGACATCCCATTTCGACTGGGACAGCTTCAAGGTCTCGGTTACCGTATTCAAGGCAACCTGACCCATCTCCATGGCCGTTTCAGGCCAGTCGTGGGGATCATAATTCGCAGCGCCGAAACCGGCCGCAGTTCGGGCGGCCGTGGTAATGCGATTCTGCGTGATGAGCAGATTGCTCACCTCGACCACGCCAGCCAAGACCATGACGAGAACGGGCAGAATAATCGACAGTTCAACGAGGCTTTGGCCCTTGCCAATATCAATCTGTCTCCAATTCGCTTCCATTCTGCGGCTCCTGGCGCCTTTTCTCTGCACTATCACGCTAGCCCGACTGAAGAATCTTTATCAGTTCCCCGTCGTCTGCTTCAAGCCGTACGTCGAAAATCCGCCGGGTTTCCTGGTTAATTAGTCGTGCGCTCCATGCGGTGTTGCCAACCAGGTTCAGTGACAGGGCCAATCCTGCCTGGGGTTGGCCTCGCAGAAACTCGTTGCCCCCATTGCTCTTAAGCAAATTGACGACTTCTGGGCTATCTAGTCGCCAAAGCTCTATCGTCTGAACCGGAGGTTGCTGTGTAACACCGTGAGTATCGATAACGGTCGCGCTTCCTTCGGCGACCGAGACCAGAGCAATGGAAGATTGGGATGGCGAATAGAACAACAAGGACCAGTCACCCTCTCCGTCAAGATAGTTCCTGGCTGAATCCCACGTTCCAGAGAGGCTGAGCAATTGAGAATCTTTTGCCCATCGTAATGCGGCGGGCCTGGCAAGATCGTAAGCTGTCTTGGCCGTCATATGCGGGAGGGGTGGGAGCTCCTTGGCCGTGCCAGGATGGGATCTCGGCGCCCACATGAATAGTATGAGAGTGGCCAAAAGAATCAGCGATCCGAACAGGACGATCCGCACTGTCCACCTATAGAGAAACCTGACCAACGCCCTTCCTTGGGCCGGGCGTGGCCTGCGTTCAGGCATCGTCGCGATCGCTTGGGTTGGCGCGATTCCGACCGATGTCTGCGCGGCAAGTCCGATCTTAGGATTGTCGCGCTCCGCTGGCTTCCTCTGCGCAAATTCTTGCAGGCGTTGATCTCGACGATGCGGCTTTTGGAGATACGAAGTTCCGATTTGCATGGTATCGCTCCTAGACTCGACTAATCAAGCCTACTTGTCCCTGATGATGAGTGGTAACTGGACAGCAAAGCGGCTTCTTGATACGTAATACACTTGATGATTGAGATTCGGTTTCACTATCTGTTCAAAGACCATGTGCAGCGTACCGTTCACGCACGCCAGCGACGGGCGAATCGCTCGCACTTCACCGGCGTTAACCTGATCTCTCAATAGCTGATCATCGGCGTCGTTCACGCCAAGGATAAGCTCTTTGCCGTTACTAGCGAGCGAACCGTGGAAGTATATGCTGGGCACGTTACCGCAAAGCACCAGCGCGGGGACGAGCAGAAAAGGAATGCTTGAATTCATGGCCACGGGACTGTCCTGGGTGACATCTACCGGAGCGCTCCAATTAGATCCTTTCGTTTGGCGGACGTAATAGGCATACTGTTCATCGTCTGAGATTCGGCGGGCAAACGAGACGTGGATGACATCGCCCTGGGCCGCAATTGCCGGACGCCGGGCTTCAACAATTTCCGCTGACAAAGTGGTGGCTGAACTGGCCCAGTTCACTTCGTCACCATTGATGGCTCCGGTCAGGTGGCGAATCTCGAACCGAAATTTCCCGAGAATCGGATCGTAGATTCTTTCTTCCCAGACAACATGAATATTGCCATCTTGATCGACCGCAACTGCTGGCTCATCAGATTTATCGAATCCACCGTTCACCGCAGCGGATGTATTCCAGTTAAGTCCGCCGTCCTCTGAATAGGCGTGGTAGATTCGGTTATCCTCCTGTGACCAGACCACGTGCAAATTGTTGTCCGGAGACACGGTGACATCCGGGCTAAAGACACGCTGCGCGGTCGACGTGATAAGAGTCGCCGTATTTGGCCATTGGTCTTCACTAGAGTGCCATATCTCAGATTGAGTCCGCCAGACGGCATGGGCCTTGTCACTTGCATCGAAAGCGAACGTCGCTTGGCGCAAGCTATCTTCACTCTGGAAGATGCTTTTCGGTTCCAACCAGCTCTTGCCGCTGTTCACAGATTCGCGATAATAGGGATTCTCGACCCCATGATCCGTAATGTGGTTGTATACCAGGAGGAGCCGGCCGGACGAATCACCCTTCAATACTGGAATAAAGGCGCCTTGATCGGCGGTTGAAGAAACCAGTTGGGGCGAATCCCATGAGGTGCCGGCGCCGCCAACTGCAACGCTTGCTGAGTCCGAATCGACAGGGGCAGGATTCATCGTTACCCCGGCGACAAGGCCAGCCACGGCAAGAAAGATGATCAGATAAATCGGTGACTGGCCTTTCTTTCGCCTCTGCATTGTTCGGGAGTCCTCAAACTTCAGCTATTCTTGCTTGATAGAATTGCTCAATTGCATAGCCCTTCGTCCAGATAAAGGTCCTCGAAAGTGATCTGCCCAGGGTAGATTTCAACTCCGGTCGCAGTGTACGTAAATTGCTCACTATCGACGATGATGCAAGCCGACACGATCTTTGTGCCGGCGCCCATATCCGAAAGGAAGTAGCTGCCAACGCCATCGGTGAATGTGCGACCGTCCAGAGTGCCAGAATCTGCATCATAAACCTTGACTTCCACACCGGCTTGCGGCAGCGGCTGGCCACCGGAAGGGGATAGGAAGGCCTGTCCAATTAAGCTGCCCGGTTCAATGACTTGAGGGGTTGCCGTCGGGGTTGGTCCAGGCGTCGGCGTAGCCAAGGGCCCTGATTCCACCTCAACTTGAAGGACCGGAGAAACGTTGTCGGTTTCGCTCACCTCGTCGATGAGCCCTTCCGGTCCCGGATCCGAATCGACCACGACGTAAACATCGTGAAGGCCTGTGCTACCGAAGCCTTCTTCGGCCGTGATCGTAACCGTTACGCTATCACCAGCAGCCAACCAACTGATCGCCACCAACTCAGATCTGTAATTCTGCGAGATGTGAGTGACGTTCGGATCTTGAGGGAGAGGCGGATCAAAATACAGACCGATGAAGAATTGATTCACGGCATCTAGTTCACCGTCATTGCTGATCTCAACCTGGAAGCTGGCGGCATCGTCCGTCTCCAGCGGTTCAGCGTTCAGGAGAATCGGTTGGGTCGTCCTCAGGTTAGGCGCTGGACAGGGTACCGTGTAGACAGCCTCGGCCGTAACCCCTTGTCTGTCGGCAATGAACCTATGAGATCCATGGATCGCGTTTACCGGAATGTCCAGATCAAGAGACCAGGTGTTGCAGTTGTCGAAGACGGTTCCTAGCAAGGTGCCCACGCTAATGGCATTCCAGTAGAGCTCGACATCCTTATTGCCCTCGCTTGGCCAGCTAAAGCCGTTTACCGTTACCTGGGAACCCGGATCGCCGCAGACCGGACTGAGTGTTATGAAAGCTTCTATTGCCGCACCCACTGTCGTGGTGTCCTGCACCGTGTTGTTGTCCCGCTGAGTATCAGCCTCATTGCCATACACGGTTGCCGTGTTGACAAGAACTCCTTCTTGTTCTGGTATGACCTCAAGCGTAATTGTGGCGCTGTCTCCAGTCGCCAGGTTGCCTACTTCACAGATAATGGTGTCGCCGTCCTTGCCACAGTTGCCTTGTGTCGACGTCATACTTAGCAAGCTCGCGTCCACTGGGAACTCATCTTCGACTACCACATTTGTCGCCGGCGACGGCCCCTCGTTGGTGACAACCAGGAGATAAGTGAGCAGTTCACCAGCCAGAAGGCCCGGCGGTGACGTCGGGCTGGCGGTCATCGCCAGGGCCAGGTCGGTCGCCGGCATAATCGTCGTGACTGCCGTCGCACCATCGTTCACTGGATTGGGATCCGTCTGATCGCTAGAGATCACCACCATATTTGTCAACGTACCATCCTGCTCCGGAATGACCACTATATCGACGGTCGCGCTTTCCCCTGACAGGACAGTGTCAAGGTCGCAGCTGACCGTTTGCCCATTCGTGGTGCAGCTGCCTTGCGAATGGCTCTCGGACAAGAATCTCACACCTGCGGGCAATGTATCTTCGACGGTCACACCGGTTGCGTCCGAAGGTCCGTTATTCCCGACGACGATCGAGTACGTAACCTCCTCTGTTGCCAGCGCCGGATCTGGCGAGTCGCTCTTGGCAACGTACAGGTCGCTCCATTCTGGCGAGATAGTGGTCGCTTCAGAATTGTTGTTATTTCGCTCATCCGGATCGACTTGATCGCCGGCAACAGCGGCCGCGTAGATCACCGTGGTAGGCGATGAGGGCGCGGTCGCATTGATGCTCACCGTCGTCGATTCGTCGGTGGCGAGGTCACCTAGTTGACAAATGAGGGCTCCGCCAACTTCGCTGCAACCGCCTCCTCCGGGCACGGTGGCCGACTCGTATAACAGACCATCTGGCAGCTGATTGGTGAGTTCGACGCCAGTTGCATCGCTTACGCCATTGTTTCGCACCAGGATGTTGTACGTAACGCTTTGGTTGATGACGACCGGATCTGGCATATCGTCCACGCTGACGACCTCGAGATCTGCAACAGTCTCTGAAATCACAACCAGTGCGTTGGCCGTGTGCTCATTGTTCGACATGTCGTCATCCATTTCTCTACCAGATACAGAGGCCCGGCTGATGATCTCGCCTGGGGCTGGAGGAGGCTCTGCTGGCGCCCTGGCCATGATATGGATGTCATAAACGACGCCGCGAGGAAGGTTTGGCAGATCACAGGTGAGCACAAGGTCTGCCTGGCTGCATATGTCCGCAGGCGTGGCCGACAAAAACGTGATGCCAGCAGGTAACTCGTCGACGACGACAACTCCCCGTGCCTCATCCGGACCATGGTTGGTGACTTGTAATGAATACTCGATCCCCTCGTCCACCAGTACCACCTGTGGCGATGCCGAATTCTCTATCTGAAGGTCGGCGACCGG
>CP070688.1:1591463-1615811 GCA_020353135.1 Chloroflexota bacterium | reverse complement strand
GAAATCTAGGAACAGCTTGGCCCAGGAGGGTCCGGGCTTGACATTTTTGACGAAGGGAATGTTCGGAATCCTATGGATGGCAAGTCCAGGGAAGTCTACCTCATCGCCAATATGATAAGTCAGCAGGTCCACCTGATGTCCTATCGAGGAAAGGGCAAACAGCCGTTGATAGACGCTGATAGGCGTCCCTCTGGGTACTAGAAATGGTTCAGGGGCGATCATCAATATTCTCATAATCGTAAGGCTACGGCAACAAGGGATTAGCAATGGGGCTCCAGGAAAAGATGGGCCATGCTATCCCGCAGATTTGTGTCGTATCGCCTTCCTCCCGTCTACGCTAGGTGTCCGTTATTTCCGACAGTTACTAATATGCGAGTCCGGCGTCAACCTCTTGAGTCACCTCGGGTTTACGGACTGTCAATCGTTTGTTGCGAGATGAGGTGGCCTTTTGGGTCAACTGACGCAATGCCGTGCAGATTAGATGTTGCAGCATCAAGTGAAGATCTTCGACCTGCTCAATGCAGTCACTGGGAACATGAACAGCGATCTTGACCATCTGACTCAGTTGGCCGCCGTCGAAGCCGGTGAGGCCGATCGTCACGGCATTCATCTGATTCGCCAGCTTGATCGCCTCGAGCACATTTGGGGAGTTGCCACTGGTTGAGATCCCGATGACGACGTCGTCAGGTTGGACGAGGTTAGCCAACTGTTGGCTAAAAACATGCTCGTAGCCTTCATCGTTCGCATATGCGGACAAGGTAGCCATGTTGTCGGCCAATCCGATCACGCGGAAATCGGGCCAGCCGCTTTTGCGGGTATTCTTAGCAAGATCACATACGAAATGAGAAGCTGTTGAAGCGCTACCACCATTTCCCAAAGTGAACACCTGCCGATTGAGCAGGCGCGCTTCATGCAGGGTCATGATGGCCTCCCGAATTGGCTCATGAGGCAGTCGGTCGAGGGTCTGCTTAAGGCCTATTATGTATCTACTGATTTCTTCCATAACTACTCCTCAAATTAAAGATGACACAAACTAGCGGTGATAATTAAAAATGACCTTGGAACCATCCGATTCCAATTTAAAGGGAGTTTCCTTCAAAGGACTGAGAGCAGCGCGAACTGATTCCTGTCTTTCGTGGGGGCAGTACAACAGCAAGAAGCCTCCACCCCCAGCACCGGTGATCTTGCCGCCGATGGCTCCCGCCTGTCGCGCCGCTTGGTACATATCCTGAATGGATCCGTTACTTATCCCACTTGCCAACTGTCGCTTCAATTGCCAGCTCTCGTGCAGAAGCTCCCCGATCGCATCTAGGTCGCCAACTTGCATGGCATCGCGCGCGGTGAATGCAATTTGCTTCATATGATTGAGAATGGCCATCCGCTTGGGCATGTTATCCTTTTGTTCGCGCAGAATGGTATCGGCCGAGCGGGTAACACCGGTAAAAAAAAGCATCAGGTTCTCGTTGAGTTGTCTCTGTACGGGAGTATCGAGCGTAATCTTTTCGTTTAGCACCTGCCCGCCATTTGTGAATTCCAGAAAACGAAAACCTCCATAGGCCGCAATGTATTGATCCTGAATACCAATGGGTTTACTCAGAATGTCGATTTCGATTTCGCATGCCTCGCGGGCCAACTGCTCGGCCGAGACAAGCTCACCAAGTAGTCGATACGCCGCGTGCAGCGCGCCCACCGTGACCGTGCTGGACGAACCCAGCCCAGATCCGGCCGAAGGGATGTCTCCCATTGTGGCAATCTCAATTCCTTCCCTGATGCCTGCCTTGCGCAGCGCTTCACGGATCAACTCGTGCTGGATCTCTGACAGATCTTCCACCAGCTCAGTCTTGGTATAGCCAACCCGCAGCATCTGGTCGAAGCGCTTCTTGATAGTCACGAAGATATACTTGTCAATTGTGGTCGAGAGCACGCACCCGCCTTGGACCTCAAAGTAAGAGCGGAAATCGGTACCCCCACCGAAGAAACTGACGCGAAGAGGCGTTTGGACAACGATCATATCACCTGACTCCGTAATGGTTATTCCCTGGCCTCGAAATAGGCCACTGTATGCTGCAAACCCTCCATCAGACTCACCTTGGGCTGCCAGCCCAACTCCTGACGGGCTTTCGTAGCTTCTAAATAAGTCTTGCGCGTTTCTCCCAATCTGGCTGGCCCGTAAGAAGGCTGTGGCGCATAAGTTGTGATCGTCTGTAGAGCTGAAAACAGCTGGTTGACGGATTTGCCAGTCCCAGAACCGATGTTGTAGATACCGCTGTTTTCAGACTGCAAAGCCAGGAGGTTCGCCTTCGCGCAGTCGCCAACATAGACGAAATCGCGCTCCTGTTCGCCGTCCCCGAAAATGGTGACCTGTTTGTCGGCCAGCATCTGCCCGGTGAAAATGGCCACCACCCCGGCCTCACCTTTTGGATCCTGCCTGGGACCGTATACATTGGGATAGCGCAGAACAGCGTATTCAAGGCCATAATTGACTTGATACATGTGCAGGTAATGTTCGACGATATGTTTGCTGGCCCCGTAGGGACAGATGGGTTTAATGGGGTGTAATTCGTCGCAAGGTAGGTACTCAGGTTCACCGTAGACGGCTCCACCAGTCGATATGTAGACCAATCGCCTGACACCGTGCTTCCGGGCACACTCGATAACGTTGAGCGAACCCAGGACGTTTACGTCGGCGTCAAATTTCGGATCTTCGACAGAGCGCCGTACGTCGATTTGAGCGGCATGGTGGTTGACAAAGTCCGGCCGTTCTCTTTCGAAGACGGCGGGCAGATCAGGGCTGCGTATGTCAAGCTGGTAGAAAGTAGCTTTGGGATTAAGATTTGAGGTTCGGCCGGTGGAAAGATCGTCAACAATGGCTACATCGTAACCGTGTTCAAGGTACAAATCGGCAACATGCGAGCCGATAAAGCCGGCGCCCCCAGTAAGCAGAACTTTCATATTGTCGTCAGCTCCTCTTCGAGTATGTGCGCGGTCATAGTTTGCCAAACTTAGTAGGCTCCACGGGCCCTAAGCACGGCCGGGACAGTCCGCAACAATATGTGCAGATCTGACCAAATGCTCCAGTTGCGTATGTAAGACATATCCAGGCGAACGCGTTCCTCATATGAGACATCGGAACGGCCGCTGACTTGCCAGAGGCCAGTGATGCCCGGGTGCACGGTGAGTAAGTTCAGGCCCAATTCCCCGTACTCAGACATTTCTGACGGCGAGATAATCCGCGGACCCACCACGGACATCTGTCGCAAAAGCACATTGAAGATCTGAGGTAGCTCATCCAGGCTCGCTCTACGCAGGAAACGGCCGACCGGCGTCACCCGTGGATCCTCTTTAAGCTTGTGATCATTCGCCAGCAAAGCCAACAAATCCGGCCGTTCCGCCAGAATCTCATCGCCATTCACGTACATAGTGCGGAACTTAAAAGCATCAAATTGACGGCCGTTGATGCCCATCACGCGCCGCCGGTATATAGCTGGCCCTGGGGAGCTCAGCCTGATTGCCAGGGCTATAAGCAAGAAAATGGGCCAGAGGAAAATGAGACTAACAATGACGAGAAAGTAATCTAAGGCTAGCTTCAGAAGGCTATCCAGGCCGGTCAGCCTTACCTTACGAATACCCACCAAGGGCACGTAAGCCATCTCCCTGACGTCCAAACCCGTGGTGATAATTTCGTACAGGCCAGACGAAAGTCTTATTTGCAAGCCCTTAGTCATGCCATAGTGAGTGAACAGGGTAAGTAACTCGTCACGAGAAAGCGCACTGTTTGAGAGAATAAGCTCCCCTACGCCATGCTGATTGATCAATTGGTCCAGTTGCCCGGTGTTGCCGAGGCAGTTGAGGTCTTCCTCCACAGGCGTGTCTGGCTGGAGTCTGTCGTCAACGAAGCCTAGCAGGTGCAAGCCGGACGTATGCCAGCTCGTTAGCTGGCGGGCAAGCGCTCGCCCCTCCTTGTTCGCACCTACAATGAGCGCCGGCTTAAGGAAATAGCCGCGTCTGCGTAACGCGTAGACACAGCGCCGGATCAAAAAGCGTCCTCCAGTAATCAGGAAGAAAGCAATGCCCCAGACAAGCAGTAACCAACCACGCGCGAGGATGAAATCAGGATCGAAGAAGCTGGCCAGCACTAAGACGACTACGCCGAAGCTGGTGGCGCGGAAAACCAGCGCATACTCTCGCGTGCCGCCGAGCAGGTTCTGCCGGCTGTAGAGGCCGTTGATGGCAAAGACAATGATCCAGATCGGAGCAACCAACAGGCTAAGCTGCCGGTAATAACCAATGTCGGCGAACGCTTCCGTTTCAAAGAAGGAGATATCCAGGTAGAAACGGGCGAAATAAGCCAGCAGAAAAGCCGCACCGAGCAACAGGAAATCGCCGAGGATCAGGACACCCGTCAGGATCCGCTGCTGGGTTGGTAACGACACGTTCTGGGCAGCTCGAGCAACCCGCGATCCTAAGATCTCCCGCGGCGCTTTTTCAATGGAATCGGCAGATGATTGAAACATATCTCTAATTCTCCACCCCGTGAAGATGATATTGTGGGGACTAAGTTTTATGGCTGGTACCCGGACCCAAAGGACGCCGGCAGTAGGCAGCAAAGTCTGATTGCAAGTAGAAGCTAGGCTCTCAGGGCTTCTGACTTTATTGTTCGGTGCTTTTCAAGCGGGATTGGCGAGCAGCGGAACGGTATATGTCCTCAAGTCGAACCGCAATGGTCTTCCAATTGTGATACGATTCGACGTAATCTCTTCCCTGGGCTCCCAGGGATAGCTGGCGATCGGGGTCGTCCAGCAATTCTAATATTCTGGCCGAAAATTCCGGGGCATCATGAGCTACCAGAAGATCGCGGTCACTTTCGGCCGACAACGCCCTGGCCGCTTGCGGTGAGGCAATGACCGGGGTAGAGCAGGCCATGGCTTCCAGGACCTTGTTCTGAATGCCGGCGCTGTAGGTCAAGGGCACGACAGCCGTCGACGCCCGCTGCAAGTAAGGTCGCATGTCTTCCACCAAACCTGTAACGGTGACGGCCGGATGCTCCGCCAGTTTTCGAACCGCGAGCGGCGGGTCCTTGCCCACGACAATAAGCTTGACCTCTGGCCGCCGCTGCCATACGCGCGGCAGGATATCCCGTACAAGGTGGAGGACCATGGTGACGTTGGCGTGGTAGCTCATCTTACCGCTGACCACCAGCGTCGCTGGTTCTCGCTCCATCTCTGGCGCCGGTCGAAAGTAATCAAGATCCACCCCATTGGACAGCACCGTGATCGCTGGTTGCTGTTTGGCCGAACTGGCTAACGTCGCCAGGGCTCGCTTATCGGCCGGAGAGGTTACCAACACCCGTTCAAACTGGTTCACGAGATAACCCTCATAGCCTCGAGTGCGGCTGAGTTCAAGGCGCGTAACCCAACGGCCGAAGAGGCTCTGGCTCTGGTTCGTCGCCTGCTCGAAAAGAGATGTAATGCAGTCCACACTGTCCCAGATGATCGGCAAACGATGACTGCCATTTTCAGACAGATTCTTCACATACAGGCCATAACGAGCGCCGCGCAAGTGCTCGACGTGCACCACATCAAATGACGGGTGGCCGTTATTTCCATTGACCAGCGTCGCCGTTCGGCCGGCCAGCGCCGGCTGCCAGGAATACACAGACTGCAACGGCGTAGACGAGGGCAGAGCGACCAGGCAATTCCAAAGGGAGCGCCAACGGGAGATGGGCAGAACGATGGTCTGCTCGCAGCAGTCAGCCAGGGCCGAAGCCTGATCTGCTTCGGCCTCATCCTGGGCCAGGGTCAGCAGCGTCACCTGGTGCCCCCGATCGGCGAGACTACGCAGCAGATTATAGGACCGCACCCGTATGAGATTGGGCATGTAGGGTATGATGAAGAGGATCCTCATAATTGGTTAGCTGGTTGACTGCTTTGTGTACAGGTTTGTATGCGGGCGCACCTCGATGAGCCCATTCGAGGGGCTACCCGGCGTCTGTCAAATGTCTTTGAGGGATGCGCCAGCGTTGAAATCTACGGACCAACTCGACGACGGCCAGGCCGGCAAAGATGATGAGCACTGCGTCCACCGGTAGCCTGTAGCGAATCAGGGCCCAAGATAGCAGGTGAACAACAGTATAGACTAGCCCAAAGACCAGCAGAAGCGCGCCGGGCGATTCCACTAGTTTTGGCAAGCCATCGTACCGGTGGTCACGAAGCCAGAACAGGATGCCGAGCAGCATTAACGGCAACATTAATCCAAAGGAGCCTACCCTGCTGACATTACTGACGAAGCCAGAGTCCGCCGAAGGCCAGAACTTGAAGTAGGCCGGGAAGCGGCTCAGCGATAAGAGCGCATAGCGCAGAGGATCGTCTGTTACGAAATCGATGCCCTGTCGCAACAGGACTCGATCTAGCGAAGCCTCATCCAAGTCGCGCAGGTTGGCCGGGATCAAGTCCTTATAGTTGCCCATCTCGTCTGGGAGGATCGACTCGAAGCGGGTGCCATATATCGGATGGTTGGCCCAAAAGAAGGCATAACCGGCGTTGGTGTTGAGTAATACAAAGCGTTCAAAGCGGGCATAGTTGTAGATGGTGAAAGGCAGGATGAAAGCGGCAACCAAAGCGCTGGCCAGGACAGTCGAGCGAATGGGCAAGCGGCCGAAGCGCCTGTAGCGCGCCCAGAAGAGCCAGATGAATAGGATTGGGATGAACAGCAGGAACACCTGGCGGAGCAAGACGGCCACGGCCAGAGTCAGACCCAGGCCAAGGGCCAGTTTCAGTTCACCATTCCCGCCGGTTTCGGCCAGGCGGATGGTCAGATAAAGAGCAGCCAAGATGACAGTGAAGTAGAAGGCTTCCGTCATCAACGTGGCCGAATAGTAGGCGAAGTAGGCATATGCGACAGTCAAGGCCGCGGCGACCAGCCCCACGCGTTCGTCTACGAGTTTGCGCCCAATGAGATAAGCCAGCAAAGGCTGGAAGATGCCCACGACGACGGCCTGGATCAGGCGAGCGAGCATAGGACTTGGCCCAAAGACCTTGTAGATGCTGGTCAGAAACAGGGTGTATAGATAACTCCAGAAGGCAGTCGGCGCCCCGGCCGGGGTAGTCGGCCACCATTCGCGACCAAAGCTGAAGCCGTTGCCAGCTGCGACGCGCAGGGCCAACCTATGATAAGAGATCTGGTCAAAGCTACCAGGAAGCTTCACCACAGTATCCCCAAAAGCGATGGCTATGAGGACACGCAGGGCCACGCTTACCCCAAGTATGATGAGCAGCACTTTCCAATGCCGACCAGATAAACCAGCGTTCACTCTGAGACCTTTTCTGCTATCGTGAGGACCGATACGCCCAGCGGTGACTCAAAACGACTCTCGACAGCTTTCAGAGCCGGCAAGATCGTGTTCAGTAATCGGAGTTGCCCGCCTGGCGGAATGGGGCGCCGAAGCAATCGTCCGTTGATCCACCAGCCCACAGCGCCCAAGAGGTTTAAGTATCTCTGCCGCAGCACGCGAAATCCGGCCTTTTTCATCTTGTTCCCAAGCATGGCCTTTGTATAACGACGATAATGACCGATCGAGCGGTCCATAGTGCCGTACAGTTGTTGGTGGGCCGGCACGATCAGAATAAACGTTCCGCCTGGCTGCAATAGATGCCAGGTGTTGCGGATCGCGATATCATCCTGTTCGATGTGTTCGAAAACGTTCAGAGAAATGGCCGTGTCCAGGCGCAGCCTGGCCAGCGCCAGCACCTCCGGATCGGTGATACTGTGCTGCTCGATCCGTACATTTTCGTAATCCACAAACAGGTCGCTCATTTCGTCGACGATCTCTTGTGAAGGCTCAATCCCGACAACCAGTTCTTTGTCCGCCAGATGCTGGAGCAGGTTGCCCAGCCCGCAACCAATCTCAACAATTCGCCTACCCACATAAGCTTCGAATTCGTCATAGAGCCAGGCATCGTACTGATTAATTAGGAGTCGATCCTCTCGGACAGCCTGCAAGGCTCTTTCGTCATATTCCATCTAGCGTTTGCACCCTTTTCAATTTGTTGGCTTAAGAAGCAAGCTCGTAAGACTATGGTTTGCAAATACGAAATCGGCGTGAGTGACAACTATGCTCCGATGGAGCTGGCCATTTGATTAACTGTAGTTGCGGTTCCAAGAATGAGCGATGAATCCGGCCGCAAGACGCAGTATGATGCCAAGGAGTAGCAGGCCAATGAGGAGCCTGTGACGATGTATCGGCGCGTTCATTCGTGTCTATCGAACAATACCAGTTTAGCCACTTTCATAACCGTCTTTCTTGCCAATAACGGCGACAATATCTCCGAGCTTCATCGGGATGATCATGCGGGAAACGCTTGTACGCGACAAAAATTCGTAGATCTGCCGCCTAACGCGGTGCCCCAGGCGGCTACCAATCCAGTGCACAATCAGGTACCTCATCGTCATGCGGCGCGCCGGATAGTAGATACTGGCAATCTCAAGGCCGCAATCTGACATCATTCTGGATAATGTATCGGCCGAATAGAAATACAGGTGATCCTGCGCAAAATGGCGATGTCTTGGACCCAGTAGTCGGACGCTCCAGGTTGCAATATTCGGCACCTCGACCAGAAGCACGCCGCCGGGCCTCAAGAAGCTAAATAATCTGCGCAGGTCATCCAGCGGGTCGGGCAAATGTTCGAAGACCTGGAAAGCCGTGATTGCATCAAAAGAATTCTTTGGAAAGGAATCGGATCGCAAAATGTCATTAATTACCGTGGCGCCTGAAAGCACTCTAGCATAAACTGCATGCCCGGGTAGCGGGTCAAGACCAAATGTTTCCCAGCCTTGCTCTTTTGCAGTGGCCATGAAGAACCCGCCGCCACACCCAAAATCAAGTAACCGACCTGGGCCTGGCACAAATCGGGTGATTCTCTGAAGGGCGTCAGCCGCGTTGAGCTTAGATGCGCCAGATTCCTCCTCCTTCCATCGCAGCAGGGGCATTTCCCAGCTATCTTCAATGTCCGCCAAGGAGTCGCTGAACCGGATGGGATCCGATTGTTCATCCAGAATTGGTCTGTCCAGGATCAGAGCCTCAGCTCTCATTCGCGGGGATACATAGATTAGACCGCAAGACTTGCACTGCACTATCGGGCCTGGAGAGTCCGTAGGATAGTAAAGCGATTTACAGTTGTAATTTGCGCAAATCGCACACGGGATCTCTGGGTGGATTGAGCCGGTGACCGACTTCCGAGGTGTCTTGGTGTTCAGCATGGCGAAGGATAGACTTCGTCCCAGGCCCTGTATTCCTTGCGCCAGTCATATTGCGCTTCGACAGCTACTCGCCCGGCCGCGGCCAACTGTTCTGAAAGCTCCGGCTCATTCAGCAGAGAAATCACGGCGCGGGCGAAGGCATCAGGATCATCGGCTAGAAAAAGATTCCCACCGTCGACATACGACAAGCCTTCGGCGCCAATGGTAGTCGAAACGACCGGCAGGCCCCAGGACCAGGCATCCACGATCTTCACCCGCATTCCGCCGCCGGCCTGCAAAGGGACGATGAATACGGCCGTCTCGGCCAGGTAAGATTCCAGATCGGCCACGTATCCGGGCGCCTCGACGTTCGCGTCTCGCAAGTCGCGGCCGGAAAGCGAAGAAGGAGGATTTTTGCCGATAACGGTCAAAACCGCATCCGGCACTTGTTCATTCACCCGGGGCCATACACCCTTCGCGAACCAGGTCACACCTTCGGCATTAGGCGGCCAGTGCATGCCGCCCAAAAACGTGATGCGCCTAGCAGTTTCAAGGCGACAGACAGGTGGCTTGGCAGCTGGATCGACGCAGATCGGGATAACAGGTTGGCCGGCAATCTGCCCCCGTCCGTTTTCCAGCCTCGCCAATGCGGCGCGGTCTTCTTGCGTTACCCAAATGACACAGTCAAATTGTCGGCAGACTTCCAGTTCGTAACGGGCAAGCCTGCCAGACTCCAGCTGCAAAAGGGCGCGCTTGACCGGATTTGAAGTCCCAGATGCCAGGCGATCAGGTATCAGATGGACGGCATTATGTTGGTCAAGGACCAGTTTGGGCCGGCCATTCGCGCCGTTTACCGCGCTTGCCGCCAGGGCGTATTGGGCCATCCATAGCTGATCGGCGTGAATGGCGTCGAAGCTTTGCCGGGCTAGAAGCTCGCGCACCCGGCGGTGCATCGCAGCAACGCTATCGCGGCTGATAAGGAACGGCTGCCTCGTAAGTAGACTCTTGGCCAGGTGCTTCACATCTTGCGATCGCGAGCGATGCATCATTACTGTGTGAACGCTACTGCAATAGTGACTCAGAGCGGCTGTGTCTTCTTCCCGGTCACTCTCGCGACGGAAGGCGACAAGCGTTATCTCATGGCCAGCCTTGGCCAGGTATTGCAAGACATGGTAAATGCGCACCTTTGGCCCGGCGTCGGGTGGATTAGGTATCAGCTGAGAGAGGTACAAGATGCGCATGGCGTTACTCCCGTATCGAACCCTGGAACTACGCGGTCCTATTACCGCGAACTTGATCGACCGCTTGCATGATCTGCGCGATGCTGTTGCGGAAAGTCAGTTGGCCGGTCGTGAGCTCGTAGGCACTGTCGACAATACGCTGGCGCTCGTCGTCGTGCTCCAGGTAGTATAGTATCGTCTGAGCCAGATCTTCCGCACACTCAGAGACGTAATGAACGCCCGCTTCATATGAAGGGCAATGGGGCAGGAGCGGTTCGGAAACAATTAACGATCGATTTGGAGCGGCCATGGCGAAGCGAGAGAAGTTATCGTCAAACCAGGTGCGGGTCAGGTTGAGGGTGATCTTAGCTCGATTAAGCACCTCAGTTCGTTTCCTGCCAAAGACGAAAGGATTCTCTTCGTTGTCAATCACGTGTACTTTCACATTATAGTCGAGCAGCTCCTGGCGTATGTGGTCGAGCAGCTGGCCCCGGCGCCGGGAACCGCGCTGGCCCAGCCACAAGACGTCGATGTCTCGTTCCAGGCCCAAATCGGCGTACCATCTCTTCGTGGCGCCCCAGGGGGCCGTTATCGTCGGCAGGCCGTGCTGGCGGTGCAAGTCGGCGTAAACGGCTGAAGAGTCGGAAAAGACGTCGAGCCAGCCCTTGCGATAGGCGTAATGGTAATCGCCCAGGTAGCGAAAGCGCAGGATACGATTCTGCCAGGATGAAGTCAACCCCCTGACCAGGCTACCTGCCCGGCCGTTGTAAGATTCATCCAGGCGGCCGATCCAGGATCGGCCGGCGCCAACAGCGCTTTTGAGCGCCCACGGCAATCGAGGGTCGGGCATGCCCTCGGTGTTCCAATGCACGAAGATCGGTCGCCGCTCGGCAAGGGCGCCGGCCAGATGGCTGACGACCGCCAGGTAGTTCCCATATGGCCCGAAGGTAAAGACCACATCCGCTTCGCCGGGATCTGACGTCTTAGGCCTGACAATGTGGGTACAGTGACCCAGCCCGATAAGCTCGTCACAGATTGCGTTAGCCAGGCCGTCTTCTTCAGAAATCCACTCGACGACCGCAACCAGATACCCGTTCTTCGCCATTGCATTTGCTCGCACGTTTGGCATGTTTGCCTCTGATGATTTACTTATGATCATTAATTATTCGGTAGTAGTGCAGCTACTCTGTCAGTAGTAATGAGAGAAGACGAAAATAGTTGCCGGCCAGGCCAATATGTCGCCGCCGCCGTTCGGCCGGCTCCAGGAGAGCGAAAGGGCTTAGGGTCAGGCGAACGAGGGAGGCGACGGTCAAGGTCAGCTTGTAGATGGTCGCGGCCATCGAACCATGATGCTTACGGAAGTAGCGAACTTTGCCCCGATACAGCTGCAAAAACATCTACGTGGCCACCTGCTGAGTGCTTTGCCCGCCGAAATGAACGACTTTTGCCTGAGGAACCCAATAGATGCGCCACCCGGCCCGCCGAATCCGGTAGCATAGATCGACTTCCTCCGAGTACATGAAGTACCCCTGGTCCATCAGGCCGATTGATTCCAGAACGCTTTTGCGGATTAACATGCACGCGCCCATCACGGTATCGACCTCTCGCGGCCGGTCCAGAGGCCAGCTTTTCATACGGTAAGATCCATACGATAGGAAGCCATCCAGATGGAACATCAGCAAGAACTCGCGCAAGAGGGTCGGTTCCCTGTAACAGGAAACCTGCAGCGAGCCATCGTCATTGAGTAACCGCGCGCCGGCCATGCCAGCCCCGGGTAGATTAGCCAAAGAGTCCAGCAACGCCCGCAAGGCGCCTGGACTGGCCTCTGTGTCTGGATTCAAAAGCAGCACATATTGGCCACAGCTCATTTGAATGGCCTGATTGTTGGCCTGGGCAAAGCCTACATTCTCAGTATTCTCAATTAGCCGTACCCATGGATATTCGCAGCGCACCATCTCCTGGCTGCCGTCAGTCGAGGCGTTGTCGACCACAAAGGTTTCTGTAACCAGATCCGGATTGGCCAAAAGGTTGCTTTGCACTGAGTCAAGGCAGCCAGATAAAAGCTCGCGAACGTTCCAGCTGATGATCACGATGGATAACGTTGCGCTGCTATTGCTTAAGATCCTTGGACTTCTTTGACCCATCTGGATGATTTGGCTCCATTGAACCGAAGTTCGTCTGATGGCGGCAACGATCTGCTTATTCGTTGCCTTGCTGGATCGCTACCTCATCCGCAATTTGCTTGTGGCTTCGTGAGGTGCGACAGCGTATTAACCTAGGATGCTCAGTGCCTTTGTACGATTATCCTGGCGAAGGCACCTTGGATCGCCGGACGATCTGCTCGAGGCTCACCCGGCGACCCAGGAAGATCCAGGTCAGAATGCTGGCCCGCATGCCTCTTAGACCCACATTGTAGCTGCGGAGCCTAGCGCCATTAATTGGTGGACACGGAAACCAGGATGGCAGGAACAGGATGCTTATAGATGATCAAACAGTTCTTGATTATTCTGAAGCCAGCTGAACAGACGCGAAATACCCTCAAGAGCGCGCGTCTTTGGGCGCCAGCCCAGTTCGCGCTCGGCCTTGCGGATATCGCTGATGTAGACCGGTTGGTCGCCAGGGCGCCAGTCGGCATAATGAACTGGGACAGGCCGAGCCAGTAGATCCTCTAGCAGGCCGGATAACTCGGCCCAGACGCTGATCGTGTTCTCCGGGCCGCCGCCTACATTGTAAATCTGTCCGGTCGCGGTTCCGATATTCTCAACGGCCGCCTCGTAGAAGTCGAGCAAGTCGTCGATGAAGAGGATGTCGCGCACCTGTTTACCATCACCATAGATGGTTATGGGACGCTCTTTCAGTGCGGCGATGATAAACCAGGCCAACCAGCCTTGATCCTCGATCCCAAATTGCCTGTAGCCGTAGATGCAGCTCTGGCGGGCAACCACGGTGCGCAGACCGTAGATGCGTGCGTAATCATGCGTGTATTGGTCGCCGGCGCCTTTGGAGCAGCCGTAAGGTGAATGAAAATCCAGCGGCCGGCACTCTGGGACGCCATGAGGGAGGTCAGCGTAGCTGTACCTCGTTGGCTCTTCGACTACGTCTACTTCCTCCATGCCGCCGTATACTTTATTCGTGCTGGCATAAAAAAAGATGGGATCGTTGCCCGCCAGCCGGGCCGCTTCCAGCGCGTTGAAAGTTCCGGCCGCATTGTCTTCGAAGTCCTGGCGAGGATTCCGGACAGAGGTCGTGACGGCGACCTGTCCCGCCAGATGGTAGACGCGATCGGCGCCCTCGCCGGCCGTTTGCAAGGCACCGAAATCGCTCAAATCAGCGCGCACCACCCGCGGCCCGTTTTGACTGTGCGTTTCGGAGAGCCAGTCTAAATTAGCTTCACATCCGGGTCTGGAGAGATTATCAAAGATAGTGACCTGGTGCCTCTGGCCGAGGAGCCGATTGGCCAGATTGGAGCCGATAAAGCCCGCGCCACCAGTTATCAAGATGCGCTGCGGTTTCTTCACTCAATCCCCTCTGCGATCTCCACGACACGATTAACCAGATATATCGCTGGTGCAGGGTAGGATATTCTCTTTACCTGACAAGACGCAGTAGTGGCGAGGCTCAGACGTGCCAATCTAGATCCTGTTCGTAGCCCCACTCGATAAGGGTGTCCCCGACGAGCTCTTTGAAACGCTTGACGTGCAGTTCATTGAAGAAATTCCTCCAGTCGCCGACGATACCTTTTCGGTAGAAGGAGTTTGCGTCCTGTTGACCGGACTTCCGACCAACTCTCCAGAATCCTCTACCCGTTGTCAGACGTTCAAACCGGTTCCGCTCGACAATGGCTCGAATCAACTCTTCCCGAGCGGCCACTCCTATGTAGTGGAGAACTTCGCCAAACTCTCTAGAAGTGTCTTCTTTCAAGTCCTCATATCTGACGCAGTGAGCTTTATCGCCAGCTTCAAGCCACCCCACTGTTAGCGAGACGTGATCTCGGGTACCTGGCAAGGCCTCTGTGCTACCCAGGTGGCGTCCTTCAATGATGGCCATCATCGCATCATCGTTGCCCATGTTCGTCAGTCTATCGTGCCAGGGATGTTCTCTTTCTCGCCGAATGTGAAAGAGGCGGGAGACCACTTGATCCCTGGGATCACGCATAGTAAGTACAACTTTTATTCCATTCGACTGCAAGAGCTCCCAGAGCTCCTCACTATACCGATCGTGACCGTGCACAACCTCTCCTGGCATCACCTCGCGATATCGCTTGATAACACCTCGGAAATTATGACCTGGGATTCCGCTTATACCGGAATAGCCTGGTACCGAGGTTGTTAGTCTCAGCATCCAGGTCGTGCCGGTTTTAGGGCTGCCATTTACCAGCACTTTCTGCGGCTCGGCAGCAGTGGCGTGGTACTGCCTGCAAGCAACGCCATATCTAAGGTCCTCAATGGCTCGTGTGGCCAACCTGTTCAGCATAATAGCTCATGGTTAAGGTGATAATTGTCATTTGCCCACCGAAATGACAGCCTCAGTCCCCGGCAAGACAAAGGCATGCTTTATCCATTGCTGTGTTGCTTATTGTGGCGATGCTTCGCTCTTCATCTGCATTTGCCCGAGGGCCACCAGGCCACCCAGGAAGATCCAGGCCATGATACTGGCCCGCATACCGCTCAAGCCTACGTTGTAAACAAAAGGTATGATCCAATCGCCCAGAATTCCCGCAAACAGGGTGCCGGCCAGGCCGCCCATCGCGCCGAAGACGTAGGCCTTGGCAAAGCCCTCCGGGACCTTTCGCCTCAGCCGCCAGCCCAGACGTCCCACTTCAAAGACGAACCATAGAAAGGAGGCCAGCCCCAGCAAACCGATCTGGGCGACCATGTCCACGTACTGGCTATGGGCGTTGAATGGCACGTAGAAGCCCCTGATCCGGAAGAGGGGCGTATACCAATAGTAGTTGGCTGGTCCGAAACCCAAAAGCGGGTTCACCCGGATGATCTCATACATGAGCAGCCAGGCTTCGGTCCGTGTCGAGTAGCTGTACTCGTCGGCCACCAGAGCATCGTTGACCAGGAGCCAGGCCGGGACGGCGCCCAACAACACCACGGCCAAGGCAGCCCGCCACGATCGAAGGGCGATGATCGCCGCGACCGCTGCAAGCGGGGGGATATAGCCCGCTCTCCAGCCGCTGTTCAACACAGCGCCAAAATACAAGCTGGCCGCCACCAGCCCAACAAGCGCCATTCGCCAGCCTGGGTGCAATTGCTTGTTGAAAAGCGCCTGACCAAAGGCCAGGGCGACCAGCCACACCCAAAACAGGCTGCCGGCGGCGTCTCGCTGAAAGAAGCGGAGAATGATCTCTCCCGGTCCAGGTCTCAGTAGAGCCCCAGCTACAACCAGGCCGCCCAGGGCCAGGAATAGCCACGTCAGCCATTGCAGCCAGCGCAGGTCGCGCAGCTGGTGGGCGGCCAGAAGGAAGGCGGCCGCCGAGAGAACGAAAACCATCAGGCCGCCAAGCTGGGCTGTCAGCGGGGCCGTCTGTCCGGCGAATGGGAACCAGGGTAATTGACCGGCAAGGAAGGCCAGGAGCGCAATCAGAAGCAAGGCCAACAACGGCGCCAATATCCTGGCTGGTATTGGGGTCGCCTGACTCCTACTTGTGACGAGCTGAATCACCCACAGGCCACTCAGCAATGCCAGCAGAAGGATAGTCGCGTTGACGGTGGTATTGCTGCCCGTGCTTATCTCAAAGGGCACGAACATGCCGACCGGGATCAGCAGGACCAGGCCCAGGGGCGGCCAGCGCAAGAAGAGCAGCAGCCCGGCGACGCCCAACGGCAAGCCAAGCAGGAACCAGATGTCTTGCTCCGAAAAAAGGCGGGGTATGGCGACGCTTAGGGCCAACATGCCGACGACGAGCAGCGGCCGTAACCAGCGGGCTGGCTCGGCGACCAGCAGAAAGCGCAACCGGCTTATGGGCGAGAGAAGGCTGGTCATGACCGATACTCGAAATGCCCTGGGCGATCGGGCGGATCGCCGTTATTTTGACCTGCGGCCGGTTCAAAATCGCGCATGCCGTCGCGAAAACCCCGATAATGATACCCGCCAAGGATCCAGCGTCGCAGCGGGCGCAGCAGGGTTGGAGAAGCATGATGCCGCTCTAGCCTCTCTTCGAGTTTTTCCATGCCCGACAGGATCGGACGCGAGGAGGCAACAGGACGAAGCAATTTGTGTGCAATCAAGGCCGGCGGATCGTTTCTCCAGGCCACGGCCGTCTTATCCTGGAACATCGGCAGGTAAGGCAACAGGTCGGGATGCTTCTGGAACATCACGACGGCGCGGTAAGACATTTCTCGCGCTCGT
Source organism: Chloroflexota bacterium (assembly GCA_020353135.1). The sequence continues at coordinate 1,599,000 of CP070688.1, read as the reverse complement.
CTTTTGGCGTTGGACATATCGCGGGCGACATAGTCGCGATGGTAGCATATCGCCCGCAGACTCCGGCGAAACACGAAGCCCAGCCGGTACGCCCGGTAGGCAAAGTCGACATCACACCAGATGTTTGAGCCTTGAAAACCGAAGCCGTCCATCAAACCCACTGCGTGGTAATCTTGCCGGCGAAGAGACATATTGCGACTGGATACCTCGGCAAAGGGATGTTCCACTGACGAAGGGCAGCCGTCAACTAGCTCAGGCGCTAAACGTGACGCCGATTCCAGCGGATTGGAATCGGCCAGCCACAGATATTCAGTTCCTACAACCATCTTCCCGCCCGAGGAACCATGCTCCGCCAGCAGCGAAGCCAGATAATCCGTTTCGACGACCATGTCGTCGTCCAGGAGCACCAGATACTCCATATTGCTTTGTCGGGCGGCAAGATTACGCGCCGCTGCATCACCCTTTTTCGCTTGCCGAATGTAGTGCAAAGTAAACGGAAGATGTCCGCCGGCGATCTCCTCTGTGCCGTCGGTCGAACCATCGTCGACGACGATGACGTCAAATCGTTCCTTTGGATAGCTCTGCCCGGCCAGGGAGTCCAGGCAATCAAGAAGGAGCTCTTTGCGGTTGTAGGTGGGTATGATGACGCTAAGAGTCGGTTGGGAACTCATTCAACTACGGTCTCCGACCAGTTCCAATAAGTATCGCTCAACGCTCTCAACTGTGCGCTGCATATTGAATTGTTCCTCAACTCGCCGTCTCCCAGCCTTTCCCAGGCGGCCCACAATCTCCGGATTCTTCTGGACTCGGGCAAGTTGTTCGGCGAGTTCCGACGGATTATTCGGTTGGAAAACAAGCCCGGTTTGTTCGTGGAACAGCACCTCCCGGCTGCCACCGGTCGTCGTGCCGACCACAAGCAATTCGCTGGCCATGGCCTCTAACATCGTGCAAGATAGGGGCTCGTCCCACACAGAAGGGAACAATAGAACGTCGTACTGCATAAGGGTCCCTGGCATTTCTTGCTGAGGGACCGGTGGTTCAAAGCGAACGAACTTCTGCAGTTGGTGCTCGACAGTAAACTGTTTAAGCCTTCGTTTGTATTCCGGCTGACCGTCGCCGATGACGGCGAGTTGAATTGGCTGAAGTTGATTCTGGGCTCGCAGCACCTGCAATGCCTGCAGGGCGGTATGAATGCCTTTTTCGGGCGCCACACGCCCTGCAATGAGACACTTGAGAGGAGCGCCGTTGATTAAGAGAGGCTTCCGGGTCGCTGTCGCCATGATACCTAAATCGACGCCATTGTGAGCGACGACGGCGTCGGGGCCGATAAGTTCCTGGTTCAAGAGCCGGCGTCGCACATAGTCACTCACGCTGATTGAATGTTCGAACTTCAAAGCAATCGGTTTACCTTCCCTCGCCAGCTTTTTGAGAGCTATCTTCGCTAGAATCTTCTTGGCAGGTCCGGCGAGCCCAGGCGGCGACCCGCTGCTCCAATAGGCGATATATTCATCGGGTTGCTCCGGATAGTAATTGGCGAAGTAATAGACCGTCTTGATCTGGGGCAGGTTTTCGGCCGTTTGCAGCATCCGGCGGGATAAACTGTTGGCGTGCCAGATAAAGATAATGTCTGGGCGGAAAGCGGCCACAAGTTCCTTGAGGTTTCTTACCGCCATTTTCTCCCGGGACCTGCGGCCGAAAAAGAATTGTCGGGCGGCCGATTGGGGCAACTGCCAGTCCGGGTCGACGGCCAACAATCGATGAACCGGGTACGGTTTGAACTCTTCGCCGTCGCGGAATGTGCTGGTTAGCACGGCGATGCTGTGCCCACGTCCGGCCAGCCCGTCAGCCACTGACTCGCAGATTTTCATATACCCATATCCGCGCTGGCATGGCGGAAAATAGGCGGTAACAAAGAGAACGTTCATTTCCTGAGTATATTGTATCCGAGAATCCTGGCGCTATTCTACGTAGCCCAAGTCTCGTAATCTCTTTATGGTCGCCGGATCAAGCTCCGGTTCAATCCCTGAAATTTCCGACCGGGTTGCCGCGACCTTGCGCAGTAGCGCCTCGACCTGAGGGTGAAGATCGCGGACGATTTCAGGACAGTCGGGCACCAGATTAATCTTCTCGGCCGGATCGGCGTTCAGGTCGTAGAGTTTGGACCGGTCGGGTTGGTATGCATCCCATATATACTTGAAGGATTCGGTTCGCACCGCCACGATGTGAGAGACGTCGCCAATGTCACGCCAGCGTTCGCTGATAGCTACCGAACCATCATAGTCAGCATCCGAACCGGCCCAAAGAGGGGTCAAGGAGACGCCCTCCATGCCGGCCGGCGCCGGGCAATCGCACAGTTCGAGGATGGTAGGCATAAGGTCCAGGGTTCGGACCTGGCGGTCCACGGTCAGACCGCCTGCCTCACCTGGCACGTGAATGATCAGAGGTACCCGGATGATTTCGTCGTAGAGATTGGTCTCAACATGCCCCCAGTGGCCTCGCTCCAGGAACTCTTCGCCATGATCTGAAACGGCGATGATGACTGTGTTGTCCCCGAGGCCCGCCTGATCCAGGCAGTGCAGTAATTCGCCAACCTGAGCATCGACATAGCGGATTGCCTGATCATACAGGTCAAGGTAACGGTCACGCTGGCTTTTACTGATCGCCTCTCCTCGCCAGTTGACTCTGTATAAGTGGGCCACATCCTGCCAGGCTTGGGCCGCGCCCTCGGGGCTATCCAATGCCGATTCGAGATGGTACGGCCAGTGTACGTCCATGTAGTGCACCCAACCAAAGAAAGGCTGCCTGACGCTTTCCAGCCAATTGCAGACGTCCTGGTTCGCTTGTTCTGCCTCGACGTAGAGTTGGCCCGGTCGCAGGGAGCGGCCTATCAAGCCCGCGACCTGGTGAGTCAGAGTGTGGCGAAGTAGCCGTTCGCCGCCTTTGATGCGGCGCAGAAACGGATCCTTGCCCTCGGGCATTAGCTCGGAGAAGTGGTCGAAGCCGCGCTGGTAGCCGTACGCTCGCCCAAGCAGCGGGCTGGTGACAAAGGCCGCCGTGGCATAATCATGGGCTGACAAAGCCTCGACGGGCGAGGGACGCCCGGCCGACAAAGGACCCAGGCAACCACCGTGCATGGAAGCGTATGTGGAAGTCAACATCACCGGAAAAGCGGCCTGGGTCCAGGAGCCGCCGGTGATGGCCTGGTCAAAGCGGATTCCACTGCTTGCCAGCCGATCTAGATTGGGCGTGACGGTCTGGCTACCACCATGATCACCGAGACGATCGGCCCGCAAGGTGTCGATGGTCAGCAGCAACACATTCGGTCTAGACAAGGATAGTCTCCTGTCCCTCACAGACGGAGTTAAGATAGAATTCCACCTCGTCCACCATGCGGTCCAAGGTGAAGTGCTCCTCGACTGTCTGCCGGGCGGCCCGGGCTAGCCTGGGCCTCAATGCTGGTTCCCGGACCAACTGGACGATTTTCTGGGCCAGCATCGCCGCATCCCCCGCCTCAAATGTCAATCCATTTTGACCATCTTGCAAGATCTCCGGCGTGCCCCCGGTCGTCGTGCTGACGACGACCAGGCCGGAAGCCATGGCTTCCTGGACCATTCGGGCAAGAGGCTCCTGCCAAATCGACGGGAAAAGCAGGACGTCGTGCTCGTACAGGAGGCCGGGCATTTGCTCATAAGGCACCCAGCCTCGAAAAACCACGTTGCCGCCGTCAACCAGCGCGGACGCCGACTGCTTCAACTGAGCCTCGTATGCCGGCGCCCCGGCGCCGACAATGGAAAGCGTTGCCCCGAACTCTGGGTGCGCCTTAAGCGCATGTTTGAAGCCCTCGACGGCGGTATGGACACCTTTGTCGGGAGAAAGACGGCCAGCATACAAAAATCGGAGCGTTTTCCCGTTGCCATTCGGGTTTCGCTTCGGAAAGGACGTTAGATCAATGCCATTGTGGACAACGCGCGTCTGGGCGCGATCCAGACCGCCATGCTCAATCAAATGATCCTGCACGTAATCGCTTACACATAAGACCAGGCGAAAATCCAGGTCACTGCGGCGTCCATTTGGCAGCAGTGTTCTGCCGACCAGGCGTCCTGCACGCCGCTTCATGCGGCGACGCCACGAATCTCCATTGTCATCCAACCAGTAAGACGAGTGAGCATCAGTATCGGTGGGCCAAGTGCTGGCCATGTAATAGACGACCCGGCCGGGACACAGTTGCTCGGCACCGCTGGCCACAGAATGAGGCAGGTTCCACATACCGTTGACGAAGATGACTTCGGGCCCGAACTCTGCCAGCAGCCCGGCCAAGAGTTGTTTGTTCTGGTGCTCCCACCATCGACGTAGCAGGGTGTAATGGGGATGATATTGAATATGGTCGGGACTCTCTAGATTGAGCATACGCGTGATGCTTGACTCTGAATCGGCGAGCTGGTCGGCGCGATGTTTGCTGGTTAGTATATGGATCGAATGTCCACGCCTAGCCAAGCGCCGGGCTACATCGCGAGTCAATTGGCCCCAGCCGCCCATCTCAAACGGCGGATAGTAATTAGAGATGATGAGTATGCGCACCGTCAGTGCCCTGATATCCGCTTTCGCAATACCTGGAAAGCGCCGATCCCGATCAACAAGAGCAATGCCGGGGCAATTCCGAGCCAGATCTGCGAGCTAGGCGATTCGGGTCCTGCCAGTGGTTGGGATGAGCTGTCCTCGATACGCAGAGCTGCGCTCGTGGATGTTGAGCCAAGCAACTCTCGATCGGTGGCGACAAAAGCTTCCGGCAAGGACTCAGATGACGGCACCGGTGTGGGCTGGGCTGCCACTACGGACACGTCGCTTAGCGTCCGATACATGGCATACAGTGCATCACGCTGCGAATTCGGCGTGAAGGTCATGACCAATTGATTGCCAGCCCGGACAACAAGCCGAACATAGTGGGCCTTAGGAAAGGCATCACTCGCCGGCACGAGATCTGTCCAGTGATCACCATCCCAGTAGCTATGCCAGATCGTAAGGGGGTGACGAATATTAGAGACGAAATGAATTTGCCCGGCGCCGTCTACTGCAAGGCCATCGCCGGCCGCCTGCCCGTGCAGATCGCCAAATATCCTGGTCGAGTCGGTCCAACTTAGACCAGCGTCGGTCGAGTAACGATGTTCGCGATTGGTTCGCGCTGTGCCGGCCCAGATGATGTGTACGGTTTGGCCCTGGGTGACTATCCCTGGCCGCGCCATGCGCACTTCATCGGCCGATTCATCAGGATCGTCGATCGAAATTGGTGTAGACCATGACGCTCCTCCATCCAACGAATGGGCGTAATATACCGGGCCGCCCAAGTTAGCTTCCAGGTTGAGATAGTGCCAGGCTGCATGCAGATTGCCCGCCTCATCCTGCGCAATTTTGATGTCTAGGGGCGCGTGATCCGGGGGAATATGGGGATCTAGCCAGGCAGCTGGCGACCAACTGTTTCCGCCGTCTTCTGAACGAGTGTAATAGACTCCCGGCCTGCCATAGAAATCGGCGGAAAGCAGATGAATGGTGCCTCTAGAATCCACCTGCATCTCGCCCCGAAAGGCGGGCAGGTCGATGCAGACCGGATCTGACCAGCGCTTAGCAGACGGCGTATCATGGGCTGGCGCGTTCATGTAACATACTGGGCCAAAGTTGCTCATGGACCAGACAAGATGCACGAGACCTTGTTGGTCAACGAAGGGTGACAAAAAGCCAATCGGAGTAATCTGTCGTGAAACAAAAATATCCGTGGCTGGGGTCCAGACTTCGCCGTCGAAGCGCGCGTGCTGGATGACTGAGCCACCGTCGGGTAGCTCGGTCTCGATCCAGAACACATGGACATGGCCGAAGTTGTCAGCCACCATGTATCCTTCGCTCGGACGGCCTTCTTTAGTGGAGAGAAGATACGGTGCGGACCATTCGTACTCTGATTGAGCTGCGGAAATCGTCGCCCAGGCCGCGGCCCACATGAGGCAACAAACCGTCCCAACAACAAAGAAAATAACTGGTCTATGTGGGATCTTCACGAAACACCCATGTGCCAACGTGCTATGCTGGCTTACAGAACCCTAGCGTAAATCTTCTCAAGCTGTCTGACATAATTATCCCAGGAGTGCATCTCGACGACCCGCTGCCTGGCATTTTGCCCAAGCCGGAAGCGCAGTTCGGGATCATCAAGCACAGAGACGATAGCGTTCGCCAGGCCAAACTTGTCTCCAGGATCTGTTAGCAACCCGGTTACCCTGTTCTGAATGACCTCGCCAATAATGCCGGCATTTGAGGCCACGATGGCCTTACCTGCGGCCATATACTCGTAGAGCTTCATCGGCGAGCCCCAAAACTCTGTGGAGAACCTTGGGTACGGAGCGACGCAGACATCGGCCGCGCTCAAATAGGCAGGCACATCTTCATGTTCGACAGGGCCGGTGAAAGTGACGCTCCTGTTTAGCCCTAGCGTTCCCACGCGAAGCTGAATGGCCGCTCTCGTGTCGCCATCGCCAACCAGCACCAGGTGGGCTGTCGGCGCCTCTTGCGAGACCAGCTGAAAGCTGTCAATCAAGAGCTCAAGCCCATGCCAACGAAAAAAACCTCCGACAAACATCACGATTGGCCTATTCTTAAGACCGAGAGATGAGCGGACAGGATCGTCCGACTCTTGACGCAGGAAGAAATGAACATCTACGCCATTGGGCAAGACGGTGATCTTGTGCTCTGGGATAGACCATTGTGAAACGAAGTGTCTTTTTGCTGCTGGGCTCACACAGGTAAGAGCATCGGCAACTCGGTAGGTCAACCGCGATGCCCACTGGGCAACACGACGCTGGAAGCCGCGCAAAGGTTTCCCGACATGATCAAGCTCAAACAGCTCGTCGGCATCCAGGGACAACACATAAGGCAAGCCTAATCTCCGGCTGGCGAGTGCGGTCCCTATAGAGAAGAGGGAATTGCGTTCATGAAGCAACTGACAACCGGAAAGATTTTTCGCGCAAGCCTCGTAAAAGCGATAGCTATCAAAGAACCCCATATAGGGCACACGCAACTCTCTCTGGCCGCGGCGTATGCTGCTCTCAACGAGCTTGAAGCCTGGCGTGTCGCTAAATCCCAGCTGGCCATATCGGACTACTACCGGATCACTAGTGCACAGTACCCGACGATTGTCCCGCAAGGCCAGTAGCGTAGGCCGGTGTCCGGCGGAAGTAAGGCCCTGTAGGATGTGTCTGAGTTGAAGCGCCGCAGAGTGGTTTCCAGCCAGCTGCATGCGCTGGTTCTGCAAGGTAAAACCGACACGTAGACGCCGCTTTGCCATCGTCAACAAGATAAGCTCACTTCGATAAGCTCACCAACTGTGGTTCCGCCATCAATCAATCCCATAAATCCTAGACCTGTTGTCACTGGCTTATCTGTCTATTTGCAGTGACTCAGCTGGCATGGTCATCTCGACAGTGCCATTCAGCAGTGCATGGACAATTCGCAAAGCGGCCATTCCGTCGCCATAGGGGTTAACCGCTCGGGCCATTTG
>CP070688.1:1587302-1591363 GCA_020353135.1 Chloroflexota bacterium | reverse complement strand
GGCGACCCTGTAACCTGCCGAAAGTTAGGTTTACGGGTTGGGTTTGTCGGCTACAATCGGCTCTACCATGATCGTGAGCGTGCGGCCGGAGCGGCCGGAAGATCGGCAAGGCATTCATCAGGTAAACCTGGAAGCCTTTGGCCAGGATGATGAGGCTGACCTGGTCGACGCCGTGCGCCGGGCGGGAGCGGCTATCTTGTCACTGGTGGCCGTCCATGATGGGCGGGTGGTCGGGTTTATCCTTTTCAGCCCGGTCACCATCGAGGGCGATGAAGAGACATACCCGGCCGTGGGCCTGGGTCCTCTGGCCGTGCTGCCCGACTACCAGGGGCAAGGCATTGGCTCGTCGCTGGTCGAGGCCGGGCTGGCCGCTTGCCGGGAGGCCGGCCATGGGATCGTCGTCGTGCTGGGCCATCCCGACTATTATCCACGTTTTGGCTTCCGGCCGGCGACTCTTTATGGAATTCGCTGGGAACACGATGCGCCTGACGAGGCGTTCATGGTCGTCGAACTGCTCGAGGGAGCCCTGGCCGGCGCGGGCGGGGTTGCCAGGTACCATCCGGCCTTTGAAGGGGTCTAATGCTGGCGTTAATCTGGATTACATTTGTTGCCGAATTCTGCTTTCTGGCTAGCGCTATATAAGTAGGAAGAGAGTGAGGAATGCTAGTTGAGTGAGTTAGAGATCGAATACCGGGGCCTCATCGCCGAACATTGGGATCTACTGCGAGGCGATACGTCGAAATGGTCCAGCCGACCGTTCTTCCTGGACGTGATCCGGCGCAGCGGCCAGCCGGCCCTGGATGTGGCTTGCGGCACCGGCCGACTACTGCTGGACTACCTCGGCGAGGGGATCGACGTCGACGGGGTGGATATCGCGCCGGAAATGATCGCCATCTGCCGGAAAAAGGCGGAGGCGCTGGGTCTTCGACCGAATCTGTACGTCCAGGCCATGGAGGCGCTGGATTTGCCGCGCAAGTATCGGACGATCATCGTGCCATCCTCGTCTTTTTTACAGATGACCGATGTAGACGACATGCGGCGGGCGTTAAAAAGGTTTCTGCACCACCTGGAGCCGGGCGGCATTCTGTCGATGTCCATGCGGGTGCTAGATCCCGATCCGGCCGAGGAAGAATTCCAGATCGAGGCTGAAGCGGTCCGGCCGGCCGATGGCGCCCTGATTCGCCGTTGGTGGCGCTGCTGGTATGACGTTCCCGAGCGCCTGCAGCATACCGAGGACCGCTACGAAATCATCGTCGACGGCGAGATCGTCGCCTCAGAGACCTACGTTCGCTCGCCGGCCTTGACCTGGCTGCCGCCGACCGAGGCCCTGGCTTTGTTGGAAGACGCCGGCTTCGTAAATGTATATGGCGTTCACGATTTCACCGATCGGCCGCTACGGGATGATGATCGTAGTTTTGTCGTCTTCGGAGCAAGGGGCTGAGGCCCGGAAGCTGTCAGCCTTCAGCTTTCAGCTTTGCCGAAAGGTGGCTAGCGAGGGAAGAGGATATTACCAGCAACGAAGTGCAAGAGATAATTCTCCAGGGAGAGCGCTTGGTTTTCACCGAAGGCGGCGCTGGCCGGCCGCTGGTATTGCTGCACGCCGGCATCGCCGACAGCCGGATGTGGCGGCCGCAATTTGAAGCGCTCGGCAATTCCTTTCACCTGATCGCCCCTGACCTGCGTGGCTTTGGCGATTCTCCCTATCCAAATGGACCCTTCGCCTACCACGAAGATGTGGCCGGCTTGATCGCGGCGCTGGATCTTGAGCCAGCCTGGCTGGTTGGCGTCTCTTTTGGCAGCCGGGTGGCGCTGGACCTCTGCCTGGCCCATCCAGACCTGGTCCGCGGCCTGGTCCTGGTGTCGCTGGCCGTGGCCGGATTTGACCTGGGGCCGGAGGTGGCGGCTTTCGGCCGGGAAGAGGACCGGCTGCTGGAGAACGGCGATCTCCAGGCGGCCACCGAGCTGAATCTGCGCACCTGGGTCGACGGCCCGTTTCGCCCGGCCGGGCAAGTTGATCCGGAGGTGCGGGCGGCCATAAGCGAGATGCAACTGCGTGCTTTCCAGGCGACCGAGCCCGAAAATGCTGAGGTCATTGCCCTGGAACCGGCCGCGGCCAACCGTCTGGATGAGATCCGCATTCCTACGCTTATAGTCGCCGGAGAGCTGGACGTTCCGGCCGTGGTCGAGCAGGCGTCGGCGTTGGCCGAGGCCATAGACGGCGCTCAGTTGCAGATCATGCCCGGGACGGCCCACATGCCGACGATGGAAGCGCCAGCAGTCTTCAACGCGCTTCTGGTAGATTTTGTGGAATAAATCGAAGGGAGGGCATCGTCCCCTACGTACTCGAGGTAAAACATCGTGGCTACGATCGTTTGCTTCAACATTCCTGCCCATGGGCACATTTACCCAACCTTGCCAGTCGTTGGCGAGCTAGTTCGCCGGGGGGAGAGGGTTATTTATTATGCCATGGCGCCATTCGGAGAAACGATCGAGGCCGGCGGCGCCCGGTTTCACGATTACGAAGATTTATCGCCCTCGATGCGCTTTGATTTTGGCGGCGATGATCGCCGATCGGCTTCCTTGCCCAAGCTGGCCCTGGCGATGATCGGCTTTTGCGAGAAGAGCCTACCCTTTCTTCTAGAAGCTACCAGGCGGGATGCGCCGGACCTCATCATGCACGATATGACCTGTTTCTGGGGTAAATATGTGGCCCAGATCCTGGAAATCCCGGCCGTCGCCGCCATCCCTCAATTTCCGTTCAATCGAAAAAGACGCCCGGAGGCTTATCCGGGTATGTATGCCGATCTGGCGCGCATGATATTGACCGGTATCCCAGCGTTGGTCCAGTTCCGGCGAATCGCCGGCCGGATCAGCCGGCGCTACTCGGTTGAACGGCTTGGCTTCATGGATCTGCTGGCCAACCATGAGGAGTTGAACATCGTCTTTACATCGCGTGAATTCCAACCTCATGCGGCCGATTTCGACGAGCGCTTCGCCTTCGTCGGGCCATCCATCGCCGATAGGGACGAGAAGCTGGGTTTTTCGCTTGATTTCGGCCGCGGGTCGCTGGTGTATATTTCCCTGGGCACGATCTTTGGCCTGAGCCAGGCCTTTTACCGACTGTGCTGCCAGGCCTTTAGCGGTGACGACAAGCGGGTGCTGGTGTCGGCCGGCCAGGGCGTGGATCTGGGCGAGCTGGAGCCATTCCCTGACAACTTCTTGGTGCGCCGATATGTTCCCCAACTGGAAGTGCTCAAACGGGCGGATGTTTTCATCACTCATGGCGGCATGAACAGCGTGGGCGAGTCCTTATGGTACGGCGTACCGCTGGTGGTGATTCCCCAGGGCAGCGACCAATATCTGGTAGCCAGGCGGGTCGAGAAGCTGGGCTTAGGCGCGGTCCTGGACAAGCGATCCATCACGCCTCAGGCCCTCCGTCAGGCGGCCGATCTAGTGATGGCCGATGTGACCATTGATGAAAATATCAAGCGAATCCAGGATTCCTTCCGTCAGGCCGGAGGATACCAGAGGGCGGCCGATCTCATTCAAGGGATTCAACATCAGTCGTAACAAGCCGTTGCAGGCGCTTGATTCAAGATAAAACCGAGATATGCTCTGGTCTAGAGCGAGGTGAACGTTATGAAGATATTGCTATTAGGCGTGGGTATGCAGGGTAAGGTGGCCTTGGCCGACCTGGCCCGAAGTGCTGATGTATCGGAAGTGGTGGCCACCGATCGGCAGATCGACGCCCTTCGAGCTCATATCGCCGACATGGGGTACGGGCCGAAAGTGCGGCCCGAGATGGTGGACGCGGCCGATCCGGGCAGCATCGATCGTCTGCTGGCACAGGGACCAGACGTGGTCGTCGACTTGCTGCCGGTGCCCTTCAGCGATTCCGTGGCCGAGGCGGCCGTGACTCGTGGGGTTCACCTGGTCAATACTATCTACACCTCGCCAGCGCTGCGCCGGCTGGCGGCCGAGGCCCAGGCCAAGGGCATCACTTTGTTGCCCGAATCTGGTCTGGATCCGGGCATTGACCTGGCCATGTTGGGCCAGGCGGC
>CP070688.1:1583735-1587202 GCA_020353135.1 Chloroflexota bacterium | reverse complement strand
GAACGGGTGAGATCGTCGTAGCTGCCGTCGAAAATCGTCGGCACCGGCATGACCGTATCGGAGGCGAAGAGAATTCGATCGTTAACGATCAGGACATTGACCAGATCCGGACTATGACCGGGGCTGTGGATCAGTCGCACGGTCTTGCCACCCAGGTGCAAGTTCAGATGGCCCTCTTCCAAAACCAGGTCGGGCAAAACAATTCGAACTTGTTCAAATTCCGGGGATTGGGACTTAGTCTGCTCCAGACCTTCCCGGCCGACCGTATCCAATAGCTCGCGGCAACGTACGTGCCCGACCACAGTCGCCTCTGGAAAGAGGCAAGTGCCCATGGTGTGGTCTGCGTGATAATGAGTATTGATCACGTAACGGATGTTCAGGCCCAATCGCTGCTCGAGAAAATCCTTGATAGCCTGCGATTCCTCGGGGTAGAAGAGCGTATCGATCAAAATGACGCCGTCCTTGGTGAGGATAGCCCCCGCCGTCACCTGAGCGTAACGTCGGCTCGTAAAGACGTAGATGTCGTCCGCGATCCTTTCACGAACCATTTTCGACCGACCTCAAAAGAAAAAACCCCTGATAGTTCATCAGAGGTTTATGTTTAATTCAAACCGCAATCCGCTTACCTGGATAAGAGAAGGTCGTACTAGTCGAACGTCCAAAAATAAAAACAGTCCCCGCTATGCCGTGTGAACACCGTTGTTGGGACCTGCATCGGCAGGTGGGAATCTGTTCGGGAGGTTACTGCCTTGCGGGCGCTACTACATCCCCTCGCCGTATATCAATTCCCTTAAACTGAAGCGTTGGCTCAACGCGAGATGTCCAACACGCACACAGCAGGGTCTGATTGGATACTAGCACAATCAGAATCGGCGCGCAAGATAATTCTGGCATACTTCTGGGCTACCTGGAGCCGGATCTGTCGGGCTATACTGGCGCCCGACAGACGCCCGCCAAGGGAACGTCACACTCATATCATTTGGCCATAAGCTGCCCGTTAACGTAGACCGGTGCTGCGGCAGCTATCGCCGATAGTTATGGTATAGTTCGCCCGCGAGGTCAGATCATGCGTGATCCAACGAACAATCGGCCGACTCTCGTACAAATCGAGGGCCTAAGCATGGCTTTCAAAGAAGGCGATCGTTATCGAAGCGTACTCGACGACGTCGCCGGTGAATTCCTTGCTGGCGAGTTCGTCGTTCTCTTGGGCAAGAGCGGCAGCGGCAAGAGTACATTGCTTAATATCATTAGCGGCATTGAAAAGCCAACATCTGGCACCGTTGCAATAGACGGCGTGAAGATCACCGACCTCAAGGAACGCGAGCGAACGCTATTTCGACGCGATCAAATCGGATTCGTTTTTCAATTCTTTAACCTGATCCCGACCTTGACCGTCTTGGAGAATGTCACCCTGCCACAGGAGCTGGCCGGCCAGGGAACCGGGCAAGCATCAGAGCGAGCCATGACTCTGCTGGCGCGCGTCGGCCTGGCTGAGCGCTCAGGCTCGTTTCCCGACAAGCTTTCCGGCGGCGAGCAACAGCGAGTGGCCATCGCCCGAGCCTTGGCTCACGATCCGCTGCTGGTACTGGCCGACGAGCCTACCGGCAACCTGGACGAAGAGACCGGCCAGCTGGTCCTGGAGCTGCTGCTGGAATTGACGCGATCGGCCGAAAAGACCCTGATCATGGCCACTCACAATCCAGAGGTCGTCCCGCTGGCCGATCGGGTCTTCAGCATCCACGATGGACACCTGGTGGAATAACCGGCCACTTTGGCGGACAGCCTGGCGGCGAATGCGGCGCCGGCCGCTGCAGTATATCTTGCTCATCCTCGGGGTGGCCCTGGGCGTGGCCATGATGGTCTCGGTCGATCTGGCCAATGGTTCGGCCAGCCGCGCCTTTGAATTGTCCAGCGACGCCGTCGCCGGCAAGACGACCCACCGCATCCTGGGCGGACCTGAAGGAGTGGACGAGCGGATCTATTTGCGCCTGCGGAGTGAGCTGGGCTTCGCCCCGGCCGCGCCGGTCATTGAGCAGTATCTGCTCTCTCCTGAATTGGGCGATCAGCCCATGCGCTTCGTAGGCATCGATCCCTTCGCCGAACCACCATTCCGCAGTTACTTCGGAGCGGGTCAAGAAGCGGCCGGCGAGGGCCTGACAGCTTTTCTGACCGAACCGGCTACTGTGCTGATCTCCCAATCCCTGGCCCAGAATCAGGGCCTGGCGGCGGGCGAAACGGTGACCCTGGACCTGGCCGGCCAGCTCAAGCGCGTGACGATCGCTGGTCAGCTAAAACCGGCCGATGCAACCAGCCGGCGCGCTCTCGACAACCTCATCTTCGCCGACATCGCCACCGCGCAAGAGCTGCTGGACATGACCGGCCGGCTCAGCCACATTGATGTCATCGTCGAGGATGAGGCCGATCTGGCGGCTATCGAGGCCATTTTGCCGGACGGGACGCGGCTGGAAACGGCGACGGCCCGGAGCAACGCCCTGCGGCAAATGTCGGCCGCCTTTGAGCTCAACCTGACCGCTCTCAGCTTATTGGCCCTGGTCGTAGGCATGTTCCTCATCTACAACACGGTTACCTTCAGTGTGATTCAGCGGCGTAAGCTGTTTGGTACTCTGCGCTGCCTGGGCGTCACCGGCGACCAGCTTATGGCCATGATCGTCGGCGAGGCGGCCGTATTGGGCCTGATCGGCGCCGGGTTGGGCCTGGTGGCCGGCATTCTGTTGGGCCGCGGCATGGTCAGCCTGGTCAGCCAGACGATCAATGATTTCTACTTTGTCGTCAATGTGCAAAGCGTGGACTTGCCGGCCGCATCCCTGGTCAGGGGTCTGGTCATCGGCGTCGCCGCCGCCGTCATCGCCGCAATTCCCCCGGCCTGGGAAGCCAAACGCACCAGCCCACAGAGCGGATTACACCGATCTACCCTGGAGAGCAAGACCCGGCAGGCGACGCGCTGGCTCTTGCTGATCTTCGCCATCTTGGCCGCCGGAGGGATTCTTTTGTTGTGGCTGCCTGAAGCCAACCTGATCATCACCTTTGCCGGACTATTCGCGATACTCATCGCTTGCGCCTTCTTGACGCCAGGCCTGACCGACGGCTTGATGAGCCTCATCACGCCTATCACCGGCCGGCTCTTTAGCGCCGTCGGCCGCATGGCCCCGCGTGATATCAAGCGTTCCTTAAGCCGGACATCGGTGGCCATCGCCGCCCTGATGATCGCCGTGTCAGTCATCGTCGGCGTGTCTATCATGATCGGTTCCTTTCGCCAGACGGTGGCCGTCTGGCTGAACAACACCTTGCAGGCCGATGTATTTCTGTCGCCGCCCACCTTGACGGCTAACCGTATCGCCGGCTCCTTGCCGCCGGACAGCCTCGAAGTTGCGGGCCGGGCGCCGGGCGTCAAGAAGATCGTCACCGCCGCGCAAAATGAGATCCTGGCGCCTGAGCTTGGCCGGCCG
>CP070688.1:1567496-1583635 GCA_020353135.1 Chloroflexota bacterium | reverse complement strand
GTTCTGACCGCCTTCTCGGCCGAAGGGCTGCCCTCGCCGGAAGAGATGGAAGCGGCCGTTCAGGACGACATCGAACAGTTACAGGGCCTGCAGAATTTCGACGGCGGCTTCCCTCACTGGCGGCGCGGCCGGGATTCGATTCCCTACACCACAGTCCACGTGGCCCACGCCTTGCAGCAGGCCAGGCTCAAGGGCTTCGACGTGCCGCAGGAAATGCAGCAGATGGTGTTGGAATACTTGCGCCAGATCGAGCAGCATTATCGCGACCATTACGACAAGCAGACTCGCCAGACGATCAGCGCCTACGCACTATACGTCAGGCACATGATGGGTGACACCGATCGCGACAAGGCCCGCCGCCTATTAAATGACGCCGGGCTGGAGGAATTATCGCTGGAGGCTGTCGCCTGGTTATGGCTGGTATTGAATGACGATCCCGGATCGGCGGCCGAGGTGGAAGCCATCCAGCGGCACATCGGCAACCAGGCCGTGGAGACGGCCGGCGCGGCCAACTTCACCGTTGACTACGGCGACCAGGCCCATTTGCTGCTGCACTCCGACCTTCGTGCCGATGCGATCATCCTGGATGCCCTCATCGCCGGCGATCCCGAGAGCGACCTGATCCCCAAGGTCGTGAACGGGCTGCTGGCTCACCGCACCCGCGGCCGGTGGAACAATACCCAGGAAAATGTCTTCGTCTTGCTGGCCCTCGACCGTTATTTCAACACATTCGAAAGCCAGGAACCGGACTTCGTGGCCCGCATGTGGTTGGGTGACACTTACGCCGGCAGCCACGAATTCGCCGGCCGGACCACCGAGCGGCGCGAAACTACTATCCCCATGGTTTTTCTGGTGGACGAGGAACTGGGCGGCGGCGAAACGCAGGAGTTGATCCTGAGCAAGGAAGGATCCGGTCGTCTCTACTACCGACTTGGTATGCGTTACGCTCCCGACGATCTGGACCTCGATCCACTGGACATGGGCTTCGTGGTTCAGCGCACTTACGAGGGCGTCGACGACCCGGCTGACGTGTATCAGGACGACGATGGCGTCTGGCATGTCAAGGCCGGCGCCCGGGTACGGGTCAGGCTGTCCATGGTGGCCGACAATCGTCGCTACCACGTGGCCCTGGTCGACCCACTGCCGGCCGGCCTGGAGATCGTCAACCCGGCCCTGGCCGTATCCGGCGCCATCCCGCAAGATCCCAACGCGCCGGATTACCGCTATGGTTGGTGGTGGTGGGGTACCTGGTACGAGCACCAGAACATGCGCGACGAGCGGGCCGAGGCCTTTGCCGGCCTGCTGTGGGATGGCGTGTACGATTATTCCTACGTAACCCGCGCTACCACCCCGGGCCAGTACGTCGTGCCGCCGGCCAAAGCCGAGGAAATGTACTCGCCCGAGGTATTCGGCCGCAGCGGCAGCGACGTACTTATCGTCGAATGACGGCAGGTTAGATCGAGCTGATAAGTGAGCGAATTGCCTGTCGACATTAGACGACTGATTATCCTGGCCGCCGTCGTGATCTCGATGACCTCCTGCGGCGGCCGGAACAACTCTGCCGATCAGGTAGGCAGTTCCGGTTATATCGCGCCGGCAGAAGTGCTGAAAGCGCAGTCCGGCGACTTGAGTCTCTATGTGCGCAAGGCCGGCGGTCTGGAGCCAGCTGACACGCTCATCGCTTCCAACGGTGGGCCTGGACAATCGAGTCACTATATGCTCGACCTGGAGCAATTGGCCGGCCCAGAGCTGGCCGTGGTCACCTATGATCAGCGCGGAACGGGCCGATCAGACTCACCGCCGCCGAGTAGTGATAATTTCGAATTGGCCGACTACGTCGCCGACCTGGAGGCGGTTCGCCAATCGATTGGCGTGGAAAAGGTCCACTTACTAGGTCACTCCTGGGGGGCGCTGGTAACGGCCGGCTACGCCATAGCGTACCCGGAAAATGTGGCCTCTCTCACGCTGATGGGCGGCGCAGCGCCGGAATGGGTCGAAACGAGGGCCGGCATGAGTCGTTTCCAGAGACACCTGGCCGAGTTGCAGCGCGCTGGTATCATACCCAGCACCCTACCGGCCGACGGTGGCGAGCAGTTCGAAGCCATCCTGCCCGCTTATCTCTCGGACCCGGCTGCTACTCTCGAGGGCTGGGTGCCGTCTCAGTACGACGAAATGACCAACCGGCTCACCTGGTCGACTATCCAGAGTTATGACCTGACTGAAGCCCTAGGCGCGCTTACGATGCCGGTCCTGGTGCTATGGGGCGAAGATGATCCCTTTGGCAAGGCCATGGCCGAAAACACCAGGGACGCGCTGACGGCGGCCGACGTCGACTACGTCCTACTTCAAGGGTGCGGCCACTACTGGCATGAATGTCCGGGCGAATTCTACCCGGTCCTAATTGAGTTCCTTGAGCGCTAAATCGCGGCCGGCTAAGCCAAAGGGAACAAGGCGGCTATCAACCAGCCAAAGAAAAGTGCGCTACCTAGCCCATAGGCCCAGGGATCGTCGAAAGCCGAGCCGGCGAGGCTCTCCACGGCCAACACCAAGGGCAGGGCCGGAGCGACCAGGATCAAGACGAACATCCCTGGCACGACGGAAGCCGTCAAGACCAGGCCGGCGACAAGGATGAGACTCTGGCCCAGCCACCAGCCGGCCCGTCGCCAAAAAGATCCTTTGTGCTGAGCGTAACCGGCGGCCAATTTCCAGGGTAGGCTGGCTAGGACTAGGATTGGCCATACGAGCAGGCGGGCCGGGATCAGAAACCATTGCAGCCAGGTGAACTGGGCCAGGGCGCCCAGCGCCAGCCACAACAGGAGAAATAAGCCAACGCCCCAAAGCAAACTACGAAACGCCGGCGCCGCCGGCCGGAAGCCCAGGCCCAGCCACACCCCGCCGAAGACCAGCAGCCAGATAGCCAGCGCGCCGCCGACCAGTAGACCCAGGAAGCCGCTCAAATCAAACCAGGCGCTGAGCAGAGCCAGCAGCCCGGTAGCGGCCAGCGGACCCATTAGCAGTCCCAGCCACTGGCGCCGGGTTGAGCGGCGGCGTCCATTTGCTTCGGTCGAGGACAGCAACGGCTTCAGGGCCAGGGCCAGGCTCAGCCAGCCCAGTGCGTGCAGGCCATACCAGGCTATGCGCGTATCCCGGTAACCGGCCGTGTTGGCCAGACCAAAAGTCCGGCTCAGCCAGTCGATGGCCAGGTCTTGGCTGGCCGGGCTGAACAGGATGGTGATATGCTCGACATTGGCGATTTCTTCGAAGGTTCGGGCCCGGCCGGACTCGAAATCGACGTTCGGGCCGCCTGCGTCGCTTAGCAACGCCAGCGCATTGTCGACGAACCGGCCTTCCAGCGATCCGGCCTGCAGCATCAAGTTAGGCGGGGAGGTCTCGCTCACATCAGCCCCGGTGGGCGAGACGGCGATGACGGCCTGGTAACGATCCGGCCGCTCGATCCCGGCCCGCATAACCGCCCCGCTGCCCATGGAGTGACCCAGCAAAGCAACGCGCCGGCCGTCCACTGACGGTTGCTCCAGCAGGGCCCCGAAGGCCACGTCGAGGCTCTCTTGCAAGGCATCACCTTCGGAATCCAGAGGTTGGCCATTGGCGCCATGACCGGCGAAATCCAGCAGCATTACTCCATAGCCAGCGCGGGCCAGGGTGTAACCGTAGCCCAGCATCAACTGCTTCGAGCCGCTGAAGCCATGAGCGACGATCACGCCGGGGAGGTCACTGGTGACTTCTGGAGCGAGGAAGTACAGCGGCACGCTGTCTTGCGTGAAGCGACGGCTCTGCAGGCCGTTCTCCATAGAGGCAACGGCCGACCATGAGACGACCACGGCCAGCAGCGAGAGAATGATCCAGACGATCCGGGCGGGACTTAGCTTCGACCTTGCGGTTTCGATCACCCGCGCCTCTTTAGAAAATCAGACAGGATCAACAGGATTTCAGGATTTGAATAGAGGTTGACCAGGCGCAAAATACTCATCTAAGCGGTGTGCAGCCATGTTAATGGGCCGTCGATTCTGAACCCTTTTGTAAATAGCACACGGACTGACACAGATCTGCACCAAACAGGACTTGCAATCGGTGGCTGGGAGCATTCTACCGGAACTATCTGCTTACGACGATGTAGCGAGCAAAGGAGATGAGGTAGGCATTGGCAGATGCCGTAGTATCCCAAGATCCGCGGCATCCTAGAGTGCCAGTCGCATTTAAGAATGCTCCCTCAGAAAATGCACATCACCCAGCTGGGCGCAGAGAGCGGTCGTTGAATGCCCGGAAGTGTGTTATAGTAACTACGAACAGGCATCCGGCCTTCCAGGGTGCAAGAAGACCTTCCCTTGCAGTTTCTTGCCCTGACCTCCGAAGTAGGTGATCAGTTCCCTGGAGCGAGACAACGTAACCATGGCAACCGCATACCATCGTAGCAGTCGTTTAATCCTGGCATTGGCATTCGTGGCTGGCATAGCCTTGGCTCTTCATGCCCCGGGCGAGTCTGCCCGGCCACGGCCAGCTGCAACCGGCACGTCAATTGAAGTTCGTATCGCCTATGGCTCAGACGATGCGGAAGAGGATAGTTCCGGCGCTGTAAACTTGAGCAGTTCGGATCTTGAAATGGTGGATGCCCCGAATTTCCAAACCATCGGCTTGCTTTTTCGAGGGGTAATGGTTCCCAAGGGCGCGACGATAGATCACGCCGAAATCCAGTTCCAGGCCGATGAAACTTCTTCGATTGAAACCACGCTTGCTATTGCTGGACAGGCCCATGACGATCCAGGTGCTTTTGACTCGGTCCAGTATGACATCACAAGCCGAGCGACCACCAGCGCGACCGTTACCTGGCAGCCGCCGGAGTGGAACATTGTCGGCGAGGCCGGCCCTGGCCAATCGACGCCTGATCTGGCGCCCATCATCCAGGAGATCGTCGACCGGCCGGGCTGGAAGTACAAAGGCCCGCTGGCCCTGATCATCAGTGGCAACGGTAACCGGACCGCCGAATCCTACAACGGAGTGCCTGAGGCGGCCCCCTTGCTGCGAATAACCTATAGCGGCGGTTTGCAGCCTACCCCCACCCCAACGCCGACGCCGCTGCCGCCGGGCGACAGTCATCGCTTTGCCGTCATCGGCGATTTTGGCGATGGTTCCTATGAAGAAGGTCAGGTGGCCGAGCTCGTCGCCCACTGGAACCCAGATTTTGTCATTACCACCGGCGACAACAACTATGACGACGGGGAAGCGGCCACGATGGACGAACACATCGGTCAATTCTACAGCGCCTTCATCGGCAACTACCAGGGAGGCTATGGGCCAGGCAGCGTCGAAAATCGCTTCTGGCCGTCGCTGGGCAATCACGATTGGCGGTCTTTAGCTTGCAATGCCGGCGGGTGCAGCGGGCCGTATTTCGACTACTTCACGCTGCCCGGCAATGAACGATACTACACGGTGGATTTGGGCCTCGTGCGCCTGATTGCGCTAGATAGTGAAGACCTGGAACCTGACGGCAATCTCGACGACTCCGCCCAAGCCGCCTGGCTACAGGGGCAATTAGCCGGCTCGACAGCCTGCTACAATATCGTCTATTTTCACCATCCGCCTTACTCCTCCGGTGAGAACGGCGATAATTCCGAAATGCAGTGGCCTTTTGGCGCGTGGGGCGCCGACGTGGTAATGGCCGGTCATGATCATAGCTACGAACGCCTGGATGTGAGCGGCCTGCCGTACTTCGTCAACGGATCTGGGGGCGCCCCTCTGCACGGCTTTCCCAATGCCGGTTTCTTACCGGCAGGCGTCACCTCGATGGCTCGCTTCAACGGCGATCATGGCGCGATGCTGGTCACGGCGACCGAAATCGGCATCGAGTATGAATTCTACGCTGTGGACGGGACGTTGGTGGATGAGCTGACTGTACCCAAGAGTTGTTCGCCAGGCGCGACGCCGACGCCGGCAGGGACTGAGACGCCGGCGCCCACAGCTTCCAGTACGCCGCCGCCGACAGTTACCAGCACGCCAGCGCCAACAGGCACACCCGGACCTACGGCCACAGACACGCCGACGCCGGCAGGCACGAACACGCCCACACCGGCGCCACAGACGGGCCTTTCGCAGCCTAACTTCCGCATTCGCCTGGATGATAGCCAACCTTTGAATGCGGACGCCGGATGGGCAGCCGATCTGAATGCGCCGGCTACGATTGAAGCTGAGCGCCCGTTCCGTTTACGTTTCGAGGTCGAGGCTAACGGCGGTAGTTTCAATACCGGATTTAAGTTGCAGTGGCGACGGCCGGCCGGCTTGTGGGCAGATGTCCAGGCTTTTGACCCGCCCAACGCAATAACCACCGGGTCGGTAGGCATCGTCGCCAGCGATCAATATGGCGATGGCGACGCCACTACCGATCGGTTAATTGGGGCAACTACCGGTTTCGTGCCAGGCACTGGCGAGACGAATAACACGGGTGGCAGCATCAGGTTGGCTGACGAGCATACGGAGCTCGAGTGGAACCTGGTGATTCACACCTTCTACGATGGCCCGGGACAGAACGTATCAGGCGACGTTTTTGAGTTCCGGGTGGTCGAGGATGACGGCACGCCATTTGCCGGGGTCTATAACATCCCGGCGATCACCCTGGACGTGCCAGACGGACTCATCGGCGGCACCTATGTGGAGAATCCCAACCGCATCGGGCCGTTCAGGGACAGCAACGGTAACCTGTACGCCATCGTCGAACCGACTGAAACGAATAACGTGTTCATGATGATCAAATCGGCCGACGGGGGAAAGACATGGGTCGAGGTGGACGGGGTGAACCGGCCGTCGACCAATGACCTGGAGGGCGTCGACGCCGTCCAGAATGGGGACACCTTGCACATCGTCCATGAAAAGGGCAGCGGGGTCTACTATCATCGCTTCCGGATGAGCGACAGCCTGACTGGCCCAGACTCATGGGAGATTACTGACGAAGCTGTTACGACCGGCATTAGTTTTGGTGACCAGGCGGCCGCCTTAGAAGTTCGCTCTGACGGTACGATGATCGCCTTTTACCGGCGGACCGATTCAGTCGAGCAAATCAAATACAAGATACGCGATGCCGGCGGCGTCTGGGGCAGCGAGAATGACCTGGACGCGACCGTTAAACCCAATGAGACCACCTGGATGACCGTGGTGAAAGGGGCCAACGACAAGATACACGTCTTTTACTTGGATTCAGAAGGGCCGGCCCTATACCACAAATCACTGGACAGCAGCGATCAACTTTCAGATAGAGAAACAATCAGCACCGATGTGGGTACACGGACCAGAGAAGAAATGAGCGTCACACCACCGGTTTACTGGGACGACCAGGGCGATGAGATGATCATGGTGGGCTACAAAAGCGGTACAGACGACAAGCTATACACCAGCATTATCAGGAATGATGGGCCGCCGAGCACACCTGTTCTGGCTAGTGACTTTGCCGTGGACCATGGCGCAGGCCGATCAAGGGCGCCGGCCGCCAGCCTGGCCGTGGACGGCACCGATATCTATCTGCATTATTCAGAGTACGTTACCAGTGATATCTTCAGGGATGTCAATGCCAATGGGAGTGGATGGGGGGTGGACGTAGAAGAGATCGACGGCGCCACCGGTCATTGGTTGCGTTCCAAAGTGTTTACCCACAGCCAGGTCAATGGCGGGGCCAGGGTCGTTGGTTACGTCTGGGACAATGGTTCGGACGGCTATACGGGGTATATCCGCTATAATGAGTTTCAGATAGCCGATCCGCCGACGCAAACACCCACGAATACGCCAGCGCCGACCAATACGCCCACGCCGACCGCGTCTAATACCCCGACCAACACACCAATCCCGCCGACGGCAACAAGCACGCCGACCAACACCCCATTGCCACCGACGGCGACGAGTACTCCGACCAACACGCCTATCCCGCCAACGGCGACAAGTACGCCAACCAACACACCATTACCTCCGACGGCTACAAACACGGCGACGAGCACACCAATCCCACCGACGGCGACCAGTACTCCGACCAACACGCCGAACCTACCGACGGCGACCACTACGCCGACGAGCACGCCAATCCCGCCGACGGCGACAAGTTCACCGACCAATACGCCCTTACCGCCGACGGCGACATATACGCCGACCAGCACGCCCACCAACACGCCAATCCCACCGACGGCGACCACTACGCCTGTTCCGACGGCCACGAT
Source organism: Chloroflexota bacterium (assembly GCA_020353135.1). Next base: position 1,575,425 of record CP070688.1, on the reverse strand, counting down.
CACACCGACCTACACGCCTATCCCGCCGACGACGACAAATACGCCGACGAGCACACCGACCAACACGCCGATCCCACCGACGGCGACAAATACGGCGACGAGTACACCGACCAACACGCCGATCCCACCGACGGCGACAAATACGGCGACGAGTACACCGACCAACACGTCCGTTCCGACGGCCACGAATACGCCTGAACCAACGGCTACGAACACGCCTATGCCAACGGCTACGAACACGCCAACGGCGACCGCTACGAACACGCCTGCGCCAACCTCCACAAACACGCCAGTACCAACCGCGACGCCTTTCGCGACGGACACCGGCTGGATTGGGCCGGCCGCAAATATCGCCGGAAGCGGCGGCGACGGCGACGGCTTTGAGGTGGACGCCGTAAACGGCCACGCCGACGACTCATTCCTGGCCGTCGACGCCGACAGCGGCGTCCCCGGGCAGAACACGTGTGATAGCGCCAAGAAGGATAGCCATCGATTCCTGCAATACAGCATCAACCTGCCGGCGGGAGCGGCCGTGTCCGGAATCGAGGTTCGCCTTGACGCCTTCGTTGACGAGGCCAACACCAAGGATTCAGGCTCGTCAATCATGTGTGTGCAGTTATCATGGGACAGCGGCCTGAACTGGACCTCGTTCCAGACCACCGGCGATTTGAGCGCAAACGAGATCAGCCATGTGCTGGGCGGTAGCGACGATTCTTGGGGACAGTCTTGGACGGCGGCCGGGCTTTCTGCGGCCAATTTCCAGGTGCGGATCGTCAACGTGGCCAGCAAGACCGCCCGAGATTTTTCACTGGACTGGGTTGCCGTCAAAATTCACTACCAAAGCGGTGGACCCGCGCCAACCTCCACGCCAACGCCAGCGGCCTCCAACACGCCGACCTCCACGCCAACCCCAGCGCTTACCAGCACGCCCACCATGACGCCGACGCCAACGCCGACGGCCAGCGGCCATAATTCGGGCTGGCTCGCTCCCTCTTTTGACGCGGCCGAGACAACCGGCGACGGCGACGGTTTCGAAACGAACACCGGACAAGCTTACGGCGATGATTCGGCGCCGGCCGAGGATAGAAACAGCGGCGAGAACAAGGCCAATAACTGTGGCAGCGACAAGAAAGACGGGCACCGCTTTCACGGCTTCAGTCCAGCGCTTGAAGGGACGGAGACCATCACCGGCCTGGAGATTCGCCTGGATGCGTCGGCCAGCAGCACTGCCGGGTCGCCAGTCATGTGCGTCCAGCTCTCCTGGGACGGCGGCGCGACGTGGACGGACGGCCGGCTCAGCAACGAACTGGGAACCGCGGAACAAACGTATGTCCTGGGCAACGCGGGTGATAACTGGGGTCGAAATTGGACGGCCGGGCAGTTGTCTGACGCCAATTTCCGCGTCCGGGTCACCAATGTGGCCCGCTCCATCGACACAGATTTTCTGCTTGATTTCATCGCCGTGAGGGTTCATCACCAGGGCTAGCCAATGATGTAAAGGGATTTACAGGCTGTTTCGGCAACCTTTCGGCCAGCTGGGCGTAGAAAGTTATAGAGTGAACGCTTAGTGTGTGTAGAAGGAGTAATTGAAATGAAACAGCATGTAAACGTCGTCGCGGCGCTGCAGATTGGATTTGGCGTTTTCAAGATCTTGATCGCGGCCGTCCTTTTCCTCATCATGATTGGCGCGGGATTGGTCTCTGGCGATGCCGAGGCCCTGGCCATCGTCACGGTAGTCGGACTGTTGATCGCCGGCTTCCTGGCTCTGACGGCCTTGCCGGCCATCGTCGGCGGCGTTGGCTTGCTGAAGGGCAAGAACTGGGCCCGGGTGCTGGTTATCTTCCTGGCCGTCCTGGACTTGATTGACTTTCCCATTGGCACGGCCATAGGGGCCTATACTCTGTGGGTCTTGTTAAACAACGAGACATCCGAGTTGTTCGACGGTGGGTCCAAGTTCGCGGCCCAGCCGGCATTCAGCTAGCCAAGATAGGATCATCGCAGAACTGCCAGGCCCAATTATCGACGGCAGGTACTTATCGTCGGTCATTGAGCCTGGCTTTTTTCGATCAGTGATAAGCCACGTAGGTCGGGGTTTCGGGGCCATCCGGTTCGGGAATGAAGCGCAGGTACAATTCAAGCTCACCCGGGATGCCGGAGAAGGCGGCCGCGAGATGAGCATAGGCATCAGGATGGTATAATGTGTCGTCGCGGGCCACTTCACGTAATAACCGGCCGATCAACGGCAGCTGCGCGCTCCGGCCGCCCCACGGCGTCAGATTCGTGTAGGCCTCCGAATACGGCGCAAAATAAGGCCGGTCGACGACAAGAAGCGCCTTGTGAGCCATCTCGTGCACCAATCCGCGCGCCTTTCTGACGACGTCTGCCTCGGTCAGAAAATATGGGCAGATGGATACGGTGACCATATCAGTGTAGTACAGTCGCTGATCGGCGCAACGGGGGCTATCTGGCGCATAACGGATGCGGATCCGGGTTGCCAAGGCGCGCTTGATTCTGCGCATATTTCCCAGCACCTCTTCCAGGAACGCTTCGTCTGTCTGGCCCGTGCCAGCCGGATCAAAAATCAGATCGAACACTGCCCCTTCGTCCGGAGTCATTTCCGACCGGCCTTTGGACAGGAAGGAGAGCGCACTGTCGACCATCTGAATGCTAAGCGGCACAACCGACTGAAGACCAGCCTCCATCTCGCGCATTTCCTCCAGGACCTGGGCGTCTGCGATTTGTTTCGGGCCAGCGGCCTGCCAAAGGCCAACAAGAACGACGATTAGTAGGACCCGTTTGACTTCCCTTGCTAGCTTCATTCCGTCTCACTCCGGCTGATTTGGCCTGTCGATGGACGCCTGTCCTTATCTACTGGCCACACTCTATTTGCCGGGCAGGAACATCCCGTTACGCGAACAGGAACGGAACGTGAAGCTTGAAAGCGAGCAGGCGAGGGCTTATAATGTCCTTGGAAGCGGCGGGCTTATTTCCCCGCCACGGAAGGAGCAAGGGTGGCCCGACTAGCTGTTGCCTTACTGGGCCCCTTCCAGGTTACGCTGGACGGGGAACCGGCGACTGGTTTTGTCTCTGACAAAGCGCGTGCGCTGCTGGCGTACCTGCTGGTAGAGGTCGATCGACCCCATCGTCGTGAAAGCCTGGCCGGTTTGCTCTGGCCCGAGTATCCTGAGAGTTCGGCTCGCACCAGCCTGCGCCGGGCATTGGCCAATGTCCGCCAGGTTATCGGCGATAGGCAGGCCAATCCCCCATTTCTGCTGATCAGCCGTCAGACCATTCAAGTCGATCGCCAGGCCGATTTCGTGCTTGACGCCGGCCGGTTCCGGGAGCTGGTAAAAATGACGCCAGGCGACTCTGCCATTGTTTCCGGGCTGGAAGAAGCCCTGGAACTGTATCGGGGAGATTTCATGGAAGGCTTCTCCCTGGCTGACAGCCCGGCTTTCGAGGAGTGGCAACTGCTGACCCGGGAATCACTGCGCAAGCAGGTCATTCGTATCCTGTACTGGCTGACGCAACATTTTGAGAACGAAGGGGCGAATGAAAGGGCGCTGAATTATGCTCAGCGTCAGATCATGCTGGACCCATACCGGGAAGCTGCTCACCGGCAGGTGATGCAGCTCCTGGCCCTTGGCGGGCAGCGGGCGGAAGCCCTGGCCCACTATGAGGAGCTGCGCCAGCTGCTCAAGGCAGATCTGGATGTGGCGCCCGCGGCCGAAACCCAGTCACTGCGGGCCAGTCTCATGATCGAAGAAACGCCGGCCGGGCAATCCGAACCGTTGGACGCGCCGCCTGAACCAAGAGGGAGTACGCTGCCGGCGCAGCTCACACGCTTTATCGGCCGCCGACGCGAGATGGCCGAAGTTGGAGAACTGTTGGCCGAGGCCCGTTTACTTACCCTCACCGGCCCACCAGGCATCGGCAAATCACGACTGGCCATCGAAGTCGCCGCCGCAGCACAAGAAAGCTTCGCGGACGGCGTGTACTTCGTCGACCTGGCCGTCATCAGCGATCCGGAGCTGGTCGCCAGCGCCATCGGCCGCAGCCTGGACCTTAAAACGGCGGCCGGCCGGCCGCTGCCGGAGGCGCTCAATGATTACCTGGCACCCAGATGCTTGCTCGTCTTGCTGGACAATTTCGAGCAGGTCGTCGGAGCCGCAACTCTGATTGGCGATTTATTGGCCGCCGCGCCGGGATTGACGGCTTTGGTCACCAGCCGCGAACCGCTACGGATTTACGGCGAGCAAGAGTACCCTGTACCATCACTGCAATTGCCGGATCTTACGCGCCTGGCGGCGCCGAATGTGCTATCCGGTTTCGAGTCGGTGGCCCTTTTTGATCATCGGGCAAAGGCAGTGAGGCCGAGTTTCGCCATCGGCGAGGCCAATGCCGCGGCCGTGGCTGAGATCTGCGTCCGGCTGGATGGACTACCTCTGGCCATCGAGCTGGCGGCAGCCCGCTGCAAGCTATTTACGCCGCAGATGATCCAGGCTCGCCTGAACAGCCGCCTGGCGATTCTGACTGGCGGATCGCGCAATTTGTCGCCCCGCCAGCGAGCCTTGCGGGCGGCCATTGATTGGAGTTACGACTTGCTTGACGAGTCAGAGAGAAAGCTTTTGGCTCGGCTATCGGTTTTCCAAGGCGGGCGAACGGTTGAGGCGGCCGATTTCGTTTGCGCCGCAGGCTTGATGCTGCCGGTCGTCGAAGGTCTCGAATCGCTGCACAATAAAAGCCTGGTTCAGCAAGAACTCGGCCATGACGGCGAACCGCGCTTCTTGATGCTGGAAACCATACACGAATATGCCCGCGAACGTCTGGACCAAAGTGAAGAGGGCGAAGAAATCTGCAGGCGGCACGCAGAGTACTTCGCTCTGCTAGCCGAACAGTCAGAGTTCGATCTGTTCAGGGATCGCCCGGATATCTGCAGTGCTCGCCTCAGGGCCGAACTGGAGAACTTGCGGGCGGCCCTGGCCTGGTCGCTGCGAAGCGGCCGGACAGCCCTGGGACTTCGCCTGACGGGTTCACTGCGCGAGTTCTGGTATGGCGAAGGGCTCATCGAAGAAGGCTTGCGTTGGTTGGAGCAAGGTCTGGCCGTCGCGGATCGCGCAGAATCGGCCGGCGTACCGCCTTCCGTGAGGGCAAAGGCCTTAAATGCCGCCGGAATGCTGGCTGTAGGTCATGGCGATCTCGAACGCGGGCAGGAGCTGCTCCAACAGGCATTGTCCCTGGCCCGAGAGAGCGGCGACGAAAGCAACGCCGCCTGGGCCCTGGTTTTCCTGGGCGGCGACAAGATGGGCCGCACTGGAGAATACGAGGAGGGCATCGACTTGTGCCAGGAAGCGCTGGCGCTGTTCCGCAAGCTGGACGACCGGCCGGGCGCCATCCAGGCCCTGACCATGACCGGCGAATTGGCGCGCCTGTCCGGCGACTATCAGTTGGCTCAGGAAGCCTACGAGGAATGCCTGGTGGTTAGTCGCCAGATCGGCCATCGCCTGCGCGAGGCCTTAACCTACACCAACCTTTCTTCGGTTGCCATGCATAACGGCGACTACGATCGGGCCGATCTGCTGATCAAGGAGGAAATAGCCATATTGCGCGAGCTCGGCCTGAAGTATTACATGGCCGCTGGCCTAGCCCTGTACGCCGGTCCGATGCTTGCCAGGGGCGAATTCGTAGGAGCTGCCCAGCTTCTCGGCGCGGCCGATTCCCATCTCGAAGAGATGGGAATCCAACAAGTGCCCGCGGATCAGCGTGAGATCGATCGATACGTGAATCACGTGCGTGACCAGCTAACTGCGCCCGGGTACGAAGCTGCATTTGCCAAGGGCCAGGCCATGTCGCTGGACGAAGCTTTCGCTCTTGCTTCAGGCGATGCATTTCCAGCTTGATCCCGCTGGTTAAGGCAAAGTTGTTCGTTGTTATGAGGTGAAGCCGCCGGCCGCTGGTGTTAAGCAGATGACATCGTGATCGCTTGACACTCGCCTGGGCCATTCCTATAATCAATTCATTGTTCTAACCGAACGTTCCACTTTCCTGGCGTACCCTTGTCGGGGGTTACTTTGAATTGCTTTGCGTGATTGGCCAGGCGGCTACAATTGGATTGATTGTCCGATGTTGAGTCGCTGAGTCTTCAAGGCCACGGACTACGCACTATCCTTTCTGGCGTTAGGGGTCACTATCTCAGGATCAGGCGAGCGGAATGATTGCCCAGTGGCTCTATTTAGGGACTTCATCATCCGGACAGGATCGCGTCACAACTGCTCAAGAAGGAGGTCGATGTTATGTAACGAAGGAAAGGCCAGTTCCGCAAAACAGGCACCTGAGCGCCATTTGCCATCACCTGTTGCTGCGCACTGACTTTCACAGCGCTTCTCAGGGAAGCTTGAAGTTTGCCGGCGCAATTAGATGTCGCCCCGGCCGTAAAATCATATGCTTCTAGATACACAATGGAGGAAACGATGAAGAAGTTTAGAGTACTTACGTTACTGGTGTTTGTTGTGATCGGAGTGCTGGTGATCGCCGGTTGCCAGCCGGAAGCCGAGACGGTTGAGGTAACCCGAGTCGTCACCGAGACTGAAACGATCACCGAAGAAGTGGAAGTGACCCGCGTTGTCGAAGTCGAAGGTGAAACTGTCACCGAAGAAGTCGAAGTAACCCGCGTCGTCGAGGTGCCGGCCGCCGATGAGGACGCTGTTATCGTCGAATTTTGGACGACCGACAACGAGGCGCCTCGAGTCGACGTTTATGAGGACGTGGCCGCCCGCTTCATGGCCGAGAACCCGGGCATTGAGGTTCGCATCGTGCCCATTGAGGAAGCCGGCATCAGCCAGCGGATTGCCACCGCCGTAGCCGCCAACCGCCTGCCGGATATCGTCCGCATGGGCGTTGAGCGCGTGGCCGCCATCGCCGCCGATGGCCACCTGGACCAGGAGGCGGCCGAAGCTGTAATCGCCAGCATCGGCGAAGACGACTTCCGGGAGAGCCCACTGGCCATGGTCACCGATCCAACCACCGGCATGCGGGCAGCCGTGCCCTATGATGGCTGGATCCAGGCCATCTGGTACCGCGAAGATGTCTTTGACGAAGCGGGTCTGAACCCGCCCATCGCCTGGGAAGACATCCTGGCCGCCTGCGAAGGCTTGCCGGGAGCCGGCAATCTGCTCTACGCGGTTACTCTGGGCACCGATCCCGGACAGAACTACGGTCACCAGGTCTTCGAACAGGTCGCCATTTCCAACAATGCCTGGCCCTTCGATGCGGATGGCAACGTGACGATGAATACACCGGAGATGATCGAAGCCCTCGACTTCTACACCAGCTTGCAGGATTGCGCTGTTCCCGGCCCACAATATTGGCGCGGCGCCCGCGAGGCTTATCAGCTGGATCAGTCCGGCATGCTGTTCTACAGCACCTATATCATGGACGATCTGGTCGACGGATCCGGCCTGGAGGACGGTGGCAATGTGGACATCCAGATCGAAGACTTGCCGGGCAACACCGGCTTCGCTTCCGAAATGGTTGGTCCTAATGGCTCCGCTTCTTATGGCCAGCTGGTGACCCTGGGCCTGATGCAGGGCGCCGATCCTGAGGCCCAGCAGGTGGTCGAGTACTTCCTGACTGAAGGCTATCCCGATGTCATCGGCCTGGCCCCGTTCGGCAAGGTGCCGGTCCTGAAGAGCGCGGTTGAACCGTGGAAGACCAGCAGCGATTACTTCGCGAACTATTCTGACGAGACGCTGAATCAGATCGCCAATGGCTTCGAGACGATGCAGCGTTGGCTATTCCGCCCCGAATATGGCGCGACGGAGCGTGCTGTGGTCGGCGATATCGAAGGACGTCTGCTGATCCCGGAGGCGGTCAGCATGATCGCCCTTGAGGGCACCATGACGCCTGAAACGGCGGCCGAGTGGCTGCAAG
>CP070688.1:1564074-1567396 GCA_020353135.1 Chloroflexota bacterium | reverse complement strand
CTTCGTCAAAGGCGACCACATCACCCCGATGGGTTTTGGCATCATCGCCTTTGCCGAGCGCGAGCGGGCCGAAGCCTGGGCTGCTGAACAAGGTGGTATGGTCATGGCCTTTGCCGACCTGTTAGGCGAAGACGACTTGGACGAACATGATCACTCTGGGTCAGACCAGTCCTAATCCGTAAAATCTGTGTCCCTGAGCTGTGCTCAGGCCTGAGCACGGCTCAGGCAATCTGCGTTCCATTATTAAAGGAGAAGATGATGCGCAAACCGACTTTTCTACTCATATTGATGGCCTTCCTGGCCTTGTTTTTAGTTGCCTGCGGCGGCGGAGATGATGGCGGCGATAGCGGTGCGGCTGGTGAACCGGCCGATGAAACGGCCTCGATACCTGAAGGTGACGCCGCGGCCGGCGAAGGTAAATTCCAGGCCACGTGCTCGGCCTGCCACGGGCCGGATGCCAAGGGCTTGCCCAACCTGGGCAAGGACATGACCACCAGCGAATTCATCATCGGCAGCTCCGACGCCGAATTGTTGGAATTCATCAAGGTCGGCCGATCGGTCAGCGATCCGGCCAACACGACCAACGTCGACATGCCGCCTAAGGGTGGCAACCCGGCGCTGTCGGATGAAGACCTGGCCGACATTATCGCCTTCATGCGTACGCTGGAAGAGTAAGATGCGACGCCTGGTGTAGATATCCGTCAGGAGACGAAAATGGCTGCCGCTTTGCCAACGCAAAACCTGCCAACGCAAAACTTGCCTACGCAAGAAATGACCGTTGCCGAAGTGCTGGAAGCCTGGCCGGAGACGGTTGAGGTCTTTCAAGCATTGAAAACGGCCTGCGTGGGTTGCGTGATGGCGCCTTTCGATACCCTGGCCGATGTCGCCCGGATCTATGAGATCGAACCGGGCACGATCATGCAGGCCCTGCACGAGGCTGTTCAGTCCGGCCAACCTGGCCAAACGGCGAAGCCAGCGGCAAGCGCCAGTGAGACAGAGTGAACCATGCCCCCAGCCAACGAAACCGGATCCAGCTATAGCCTGATCGCCAATCTCGCCGAGCTGCTGCCGGAGATCTCAGAGGATACGATCATAAGCCGTTCAGTCTATCAGGATGACCAGGTCAGGGCTATCATCTTTGGCTTCGCCCTTGGCCAGGAGTTGAGCGAGCATACGGCGGCTCGGCCGGCGATATTGCACTTCCTCAAGGGTGAAGCCGAGCTAACGCTGGGCGAGGACAGCTCCGTCGCCCGGCCGGGAACCTGGGCTCACATGCCGGCTCATTTGCCCCATAGCATTTTGGCCAAGACGGAAGTCATCATGCTGCTGATGATGCTTCCTTGATCGGCGGCCGACCCTGGTGTCGACCTGACGTTGGGAGAATGTGCTCGTGAAACCTAGCCCCCTTCTTCGACTGCCACTGGTGGCCATTGTCGGCCTGACCCTGCTCGTCGCCCTGTGGGCCGGTCTACTGCGCCTGGGCTGGGCCTGGCCTTCACCGTTGGCTGGCTGGGTTGGCAGCCACGGCGCCCTGATGGTCAGTGGCTTCCTGGGTACACTGATCGCCCTGGAGCGCGCCGTAGCCCTGAATGAACGCCCCGCCTTCGTTGCGCCTCTACTGGGCGCCATAGGAGCGCTGGCGCTCATTCTTGGACTGCCCGAACCGATTGGCCCTCTGCTGCTCACCCTGAGCAGCGCCGGGTTAGTTCTTATCAACGTTGCCATGATTCGCCGCCACTTCGCCCTGTTCACGGCGACGCTGGCGCTCGGCGCGCTGGCTCTGCTGGTGGGCAATATCCTTTGGCTGGCCGGCGAACCGATCCCGACCGCCGTGCCCTGGTGGACCGCTTTCCTGGTCCTGACGATCGTCGGAGAGCGTCTGGAGCTTAGCCGGGTGACGCGACCTTCGCGCCTGTCGGTTTGGCTCTTCGCTATTACCGTGGGGCTGGTCATCGCCGGTCTACTCGTGTCGCTGGCCGAATTTGCCTGGGGAGTGCGCTTGCTGAATCTGGGATTCGTCGCCTTGGCCCTTTGGCTGGTTCGTTACGACATCGCCCGCAAAACCGTGCGCCGCACCGGGATCACGCGATATGTGGCCGTTAATTTGCTGCTGGGCTATGGTTGGTTGGCCATTGGCGGTCTGATAGGCTTGCGCTATGCTGGAGTCACGGCCGGGCCGGCCTATGACGCCTGGTTGCACGCCATCTTCCTGGGCTTTGTCTTTGGCATGATTTTCGCCCACGCCTTGATCATACTGCCGGCCATCAGCGGCCTGGAGATCCCTTTCCACCGGCTGCTCTACGGCCCGACGTTGCTGATGCAGCTAGGCCTGATCATGCGGCTGATCGGCGACCTGGCGAATCTGTTGGAGTTGCGCCGCTGGGGTGGCCTGATTAACGGCGTGGCCATTCTGTGGTTTCTCTTGCAGGTCATTATTCTGGCCGTACGGGCAAGAAGAAGACGATCGAGCCAGGCAATCTCGCAAGGTGCTGGAAAATAGCGATGCATATGACGCGTCGTATTCACTAGCAGCGAGCTACCAGCAACTATCCACCTAATCCGTAATGTCCCATGGTAAACAGCGTCCCATCGAACACAACGCCGAAGTCGCCACGCAAGATCTTTCGTAAACAGCTGATTCTACCGGCCGAACACGGCTCCTGGTCGTGGTTGCTAGTACCCTATTTCGTGGGTCTCATAGTGGCTGGGACCTGGAACCTGGCCGCATTTTTGGTCCTGCTCGGCGGTTTGGCTGGCTTCTTGATGCGCCAGCCGGCCACGGTCGCCATGCGCGTTCGCGCCGGCCGGGGGCGTAGGGCCGACGGCCGTCCGGCCCGGGTCTGGACGGTTATCTTCGGCGCCATCGCCTTGGCCTGCCTGCTTGGCTTGCTAGCTCTGGGCCGGGCGGACTTGCTCTGGTTATTGATCCCGATGGCCGGCATCTTTGTACTCTACGTGCTGGCCTCGAGGCAGCGACGGGCCAGCGTGCGTTCGCTGTGGATGGAATTAGCCGGTGCACTGGGATTGTCGGCCATGGCGCCAGCAGCCTATATAGCCGCTACCGGGCAACTGGACGACACAGCCTGGGCCTTGTGGGCTTTGATGGCCGGTCAGAACGGCCTGGGTGTGATCTATGTCCGCCTGCGCATCGCCGACACGCACGGCCGGGTAGTGAACCGGATGCCCATGGTTTGGTTTCACGGCCTTGTGTTGCTGGGCGTTGTCGCGGCCGCTTTCTTGGAGGCGATTCCCTGGCTGGCCGTGACGCCCTTTGCCGGTTTCCTGGTCCGTGCTATCTGGGCCGTTGCCCGGGTCCGGCCTG
>CP070688.1:1559178-1563974 GCA_020353135.1 Chloroflexota bacterium | reverse complement strand
GCGCCCCACCGGGCAACCGCCCGCACCGATTGGCAGGGGGCGAGTTCTGCCGCTAAGTCAAATCAAAAATAGACGCCACACAGGGCGATATTGGTAGTTGGTTGACTACCCATTATTGCCCGGCACACATCGCCAGTTCAAGTCAGGATGACCATTGTGATCTCCGAAACCGCGTCCAAATTGAGCCAAAACATTCAGAAGGTAATCGTTGGCAAAGACGAGATTATTGAGTTGACCCTTATCGCCATACTGTGCGACGGGCACCTACTTCTGGAGGATGTACCTGGTACAGGTAAGACTACCTTGGCTAAGACCATTGCCAAATCGCTTGGTTGCAGCTTTCAGCGAATTCAATTCACCCCCGATCTGCTGCCATCTGACGTAACCGGGATCTACTACTACAACCAAAAAGTGCAGGAGTTCGAGTTCCGGCCAGGTCCCATCTTCTCCCAGATATTGCTGGCAGACGAGATCAACCGAGCGACGCCGCGAACCCAGTCGGCTCTTCTAGAAGCGATGCAGGAAGGGCAATCGACGGTGGACATATCTACCCATCAGCTACCGCGACCTTTTCTAGTTATGGCGACTCAGAATCCCATCGAGCTAGAAGGCACATTCCCTCTTCCCGAGGCTCAACTGGATCGCTTCCTGATGAAAATTGGTCTGGGCTATCCGGATGAAGACGAGGAAAATGACATCCTGCTGCGATTCGAAAGTGGCGATCCATTACATTCGCTGGAAGCCGTGGCCGATCCACGGTCGATTCTGGACATGCAAACGGAGATTCGCTCGATCCGGGTCGAAGCTTCGGTTCGCAATTATGTTGTTAGCATCTGCCGAATCACGCGGGATCACCCTGACATCGAATTGGGCGCCAGCCCGCGGGCGACCATGGCTCTGTACCGCAGTTGTCAGGCGCTGGCGGCGCTTCGCGGCCGCGACTATGTGCTACCGGACGACGCCAAAACCATGGCGCCCTACGTTCTGACCCACAGGCTAATCATATCCGCCCAGACCCGCCTTAGAGGCCGTAGACCAGAAGAAATATTAGGCGAGCTTGTCGCATCTGTTCCGGTGCCAGTCGACGCTTGATTCATGGAAGAAGTACAGTTCGAGGTCCGGGAGAATGAGGCCCGAATCAAAGGCAGGGCGCGCGAGAAGGTACGCGAGGCCATTCGCGCCGGTAGAGCGCCAAACGAGCATCAATTCGCGCGGGCACGCGGCTTGGTATTGCGGGAACGACAGAACAGCATCTTCAGCGACGCCTGGATTCCCCTATCCATACTGATCATTATCGGTGGTCTGATCGCCAACCGTAACGCGGCCGTGGTGGCCGTGGGCGTTGGCATGATAGTCATTGTTCTGGTCAGCAGCTGGTGGAGACGAATCGCTCTTATTGGCGTCACCTACGAAAGAAGTTTTGACCGCAATCACGTCTTCCCAGGCGAGCCGGTCACTTTAACCTTGACTATCACAAATCGAAAGCCGGTTCCCTTGACATGGCTACAATTCAAGGACCAGGTGCCAATCGCTCCCGAGGAGGCAGGTATGCTGGCAGTAATTGCTAGCCAGGTGAGCGAAACCTTTACTCTCGAAACATCATTGTCGACCAATGCATACGAGCGGACCTACAAGATGCTTCGTTTCCGTTTTCCCCGGCGGGGATTATACGACTTGGGGCCGGTGCGTTACCTGTCGGGTGACATCTTCACTTTGTTCACTATTGAACGAGAACACCGCTACATTGACAGACTGACAGTTTACCCCAGGGTCTGGCCTCTAGAGACACTGTCCCTCCCCGCTAAAGAGATGTTTGGCGAGATAAACGTTCGACGCAGCTTGTTTGCCGATCCAATCAGGACGCAGGGTATCCGCGATTATCAGCCCCAGGATCGATTCCGCGACGTTCATTGGAAGGCCACAGCTCGGCGGGGAGACTTGCAGACCAAGGTGTATGATCCGTCAACGGGGATGACTGTTGTCACCTTTCTCAACGTGGCCACGTTTGCCAAACACTGGATGGGTTTCAACGCTGATCTCCTGGAAAGAGCAGTGAGCGTGGCCGCCTCGATCACCAGTTACTGCGCCGATCAAAAGTGGGGAATCGGCATCTACGCCAATGGTTCTGTGCCCCGATCAGACCAGCCGATCCGCGTCCCTCCCGGCCGCTCGCCAGATCAACTGATGCATGTCCTGGAAGCCCTGGCGGCCGTCACCGAGTTTGCGACAGGCTCCATTGAATTGCTGATGCATCGGGAGAGTAAGCGCTTACCTTTGGCCGCCACACTGGTCCTTGTCACCGGCGTCGTAAATGACGAGATGCTCGTCGGACTACTGAGATTGAAGGAGGCTGGCCGGCGTATCACCCTGATATCTCTGGCCGAAGAGGCTCCTCCGCCACTGCTTGAAGGCATCCTCACTTATCACATCCCGTCTACGACGCCAGCATTCCAGGACGGTGCTCCCAAGGGTTCCGAAACTGAAGTGGCTCTTGGCAACATCCCGTCTCCCGGGTCTTTAGAGTTAGAGCTCGAGGAAGTCATTGCACCTCATGGATGACGTCTCTAGAACTCCTTTCTCGTCCACCTTGAAAGCCGGCTGGAACATATTCCGCCATGAGTCATTGTTCATCACTTGGGCGCTGATGGAGATCGCCCTGATTGCGCCGTTGGTACTGGCTTTCTCTCCATGGACAAGACTCTGGTCACCCACGGCGACGGCCGCCTGGCTACTCCTGATCATGCTCATTCCCTTCAACTTGAGTCGGCTGACTAGCGTCTTGAATATTCCGGTCCATCGTCAGCAGATCATTATGGTGGCGACCCTTCTGGTGGCGGTGCTAATGGCCTGGCGGCTCATTCTATATTCGCCAGACAGCTTCTTCGAAATAGGCTGGTTGGCCACCATCTTTGGCCATGTGGGCAATGCGGCCGATCCTCGTTGGTCGCGCGAATTGACCATCTTTGTCGTCATTTGCTTGATGTGGTGGCGCGGAATCGCTCTGGCCGGCCGAGGTGTAGATTACCGCGATGTCGGCTTGCGTATGCGCGTTGGCATTCTGTTTGCCGTTTTCTTCGTGGCCGGGCTGGCTGGAGCGCAGCTGGCCTGGTCGGTGACGCCCTTCATAATGCTGTTTCTATTTGCATCGCTGGTCTCGGTTGTTTTGACTAGGGTCGAACAACTCGAGCTTAGCCGCGGTGGGAGGTCGTTTCCCATTGGCCCATCATGGCTCCTGACCGTGGTCATGGTCGCTGCCGCTGTGTCTTTTATCACCGGCATGCTCGCCGGAATAATCGCCGGCGAATCTATTGGCGGGGTCCTTGGATTGTTCGAGCCGCTGTGGATAGCTGTTCGCTTCGCCCTGGCGGCCGTTGTCTCAACTCTTAGCCTTTTCGTTTCTCCACTGCTCGCGCTATTAGTGTCGTTTTTCGAATGGATATTCAGTTTCTTTGGCCCCACGGCGGGCGCCGGCCTGGAGAATCTGCAGCTAACAGTCCAAGGCATACCCACTGTGGCTTCCGACGAAGCGGTCGAAACGACCGTGCTAATAAGTCGGGACTACGGTCGAATCCTCACCATTCTTATCATGTTATTTGTGGTCCTTCTCGTAGCTTTGGTCCTGGGGCAACTCTATCGCATGACCCGGACTCGGCCTGAGTTGCAGCGTGATTCCGTCAGCCCTTTTGAAGGATTTGGCCGTCCAGCGCGCTCGGGTCTGGGTCGCCGGCTGCTGGGCCGGCTTGATTTCTTTCGCCGTTGGCGCACCTCCGCCTCAATTCGGCACGTTTACCGCGAGATGTGCTCGACCGCGGCCGAGAGCGGCTACCCCAGAACCGAAAGCGAGACACCCTTTGAGTACCTTTCAACACTGGCCGAGGCATGGCCCAATAACCAGGCCGAAGCCAGGATCATCACTGAGGCCTACAACCGCGCCCATTACGGCGAATTACCTGATACTGACGAAGAGCTGCAGTTCATTCTTGACGCGTGGAACCGGATGAAGGCAGTGGAAACTGAAGGAAAGCAAGCTAATTCCTCGGTCCCAAAGCAGGAAGCATAATGATTAACCTACCGGTTATTGCAGACCGCCAAATCAGGCAACGAATGCCGGTTGAGCCCCAAGACTCACTTCGCACCGTACTATGGTCCCGGTAGGTATGGGTTTCGTTGACATCCCCTGCCCATATATGGTATGATGCGGCGTCCGTGGCGTGACATAATCGAACAGATGGCTTTGGCAGACGTCTGCCCCATCCCAACATGATCAGCGCTTGGAGGGCCGAGCAGATGAGATCTCGAACTGAACTAATGGTGGACCGATTGCAGGACTTGCAGGCCGGCACGCCCGATGTTGAAGCTTCGGCCGTAGTCAGTGTGGATGGTCTGATCATGGCCTCATCGCTACCGTCCAACGTAGATGAAGACCGCATTTCGGCGATGTCGGCCGCGATGTTGTCCTTGGGCGACCGTATCGCCGAGGAACTTCGTCGTGGCAGATTGCAGCGTGTGTATATTGAGGGATCTGAGGGTATCATTGTACTGATGGCTGTGGGCGAGGATGCAGTCTTGACGGTTATGGCCCGCAGCAAGGCCAAACTGGGCCTGATCTTCCTTGACATGAGGCGAGCGGCCGAGGATCTTGAACGATTATTATGAAGTGGTTTAGACCACAGAGAGCTGCAACGCCAGCTTTGCCGGTATCGATTTCGGAGGGGCATGTCACCCAAGATGACATGCCCCTCCTCTCTTTGCACAGAGAGGTGTTAGATGTCTAAATTCATATTCCTGACTGGGGG
>CP070688.1:1556416-1559078 GCA_020353135.1 Chloroflexota bacterium | reverse complement strand
TATCAAGACCCACACCAAGAACATCTACGGCAAGCTAGGCGTAAACGACCGCGCTGGAGCCATAGCCCGCGCCCGAGAGGTAGGCTTATTAAGCCATTAGCTCTCGGCCTTCATCCTTTTTCCTTCATACTTCATCCTTCGCCAATCACCCCCCTCAAATCACCCGATCTGGGTGATGACATTTTCCCCGGCCGCCTTTATGATTGGAACAACCTTTCACGACACCTAGGATAACACCCCAAAACAACCTCGATCAGACGCCCGGCAGAAGTGGACGATGGTCGTGGACCGTTGAGATTGAAGGGTTGAGATACAGGCTAATGACATGAACGAAAGCTACCGGATTCAGATCAAAGGACACCTGGACCCTAATTGGACCGACTGGTTGGGCGAAATGACACTTACCCACCAGGCCGATGGCACGACACTTCTTGCCGGCCCGGTTGTCGATCAGCCGGCGCTGCACGGGCTGCTGGGAAGGATCAATAGCCTGGGTCTGACCTTGCTGTTGGTCGAGCAGATCGAACCAGACAATGAAGAAGCTAACGGCTAACTGACAACAGCTAGCAACTATTCCGTAAGGAGGAATGTCATGAATCAAGATCAAGCGCTTCACGTGGTAATGGGAGCCAGCGGCGGCATCGGCAGCGCGGTCTGCCGGCGGCTGGCCGAAGAGGGCCATGCGGTTCGGGCGGTGAATCGCAGCGGCAAGATGGAGACGCCAGATGGCGTCGAGATCTTAGCCGCCGACGCGACCGATCCGGCCAGCACCCGCCAGGCCTGCCAGGGGGCGGCCGTCGTCTACAATTGCGTCCACCCGCGACCCGGCGAAGAATACGAACGCTTCGTAACGATGGCTGGAAACATCATCGACGGAGCCGAAGCGGCCGGGGCCAGCCTGATCCTGGCGGCCAGCGTCTACCCCTATGGCAAGGTAGACCGGCCAATGACCGAGGACATGCCTGATAATCCCGTCGAACCGACCGGTGTACTGCACGCCAAAGGGTTTCAGATGGCCATGGATGCTCATGAAAAGGGCAGGGTGCAAGTGGCAGTCGGCCGGTCGTCCAACTATTTCGGGCCAAACGCCGGCCGGTCATATGCCGGCGACGGCATCTTTTACAACGCCCTGGCCGGCGACCCGGCCATGGTTATCGGGGACGTCGATACGCGGCATACCTACACCTACGTGGACGATTTCGCCGACGGGCTGATCACCCTGGCCACGCGCGACGAAGCGCTGGGCCAGGTCTGGCATGTGCCCAGTGCCGAGACCATCACCACCCGGCAATTCATCGACATGGCCTATAGCCAGGCCGGCCGGGAAACAAAGATCAGGGCCGGCACGCGTTTGCCACTGACGGTCATATCTCTGTTCAGCAGCAAGATGAAATTCGCTTTGCAGGTGCTGTACCAGTTCGACCGGCCGTTCATCGTCGATTACAGCAAGTTTGAGAAAGCTTTTGGCGCGAACCCGATGCCCCACGAGGAAGGCGTGAGCCGGACGCTGGAATGGTACCGGGCAAGCTATGATTTCAGCGACGGATCGGGTTGATGGTGGACGGCTGTGACATTGAGAGTTATGGAGACGTGGGATGGCTAAGGTGAACGATCGGGTTGTGGTTTTGGGCGCCGGCCCGCTGGGCACAGCACTGGCTGGTCAGCTGGCGGCTCAAGGTAAAGATGCCCGCCTGCTGAGCGTGATGAACAATCGGGCCTATGATATGCCGGGAACAAAACCAGAGGCCATCGACGGCGCCAACGAGGATCAGGTTCGCCAGGCCGTGGCCGGAGCGAGCACCGTCTATCTCTGTCTCAACGCCCATTATGTGGACTGGTATGCGCTGTATCCGCCCCGTTTGCAGGCGGCCATGAGCGCGGCCGCGGCCGCCAGCGCGAAGCTGGTCTATCACGACAGTATCTACAATTATGGGCCGGTAGACGGGCCGCTGACCGAGGACCTGCCCAACAGCGACAAGACGCGGAAGGGCAAGCTGCGGGGTGAAATGGCCGACAAACTTCTGGAGGCGGCCGGCTCTGGTCAGCTGCAGGCGGTTATCGGCCGATCGGCCGACATGTATGGGCCCGGGGCGCTCAACTCGTCTTTCAACTCGACCCTGGGCCAGCGGCACTTCTACCCGGCATTGGCCGGCCGGGCGGTCAGCGTTTTGGGCGATATCGACGCGCCGCACACCTACGCCTTCGTCGACGACGTGGCCCGGGGCCTGATCACCCTGGCCGAACGGGAAGAGGCGTTGGGCCAGGTGTGGCACATCCCGGCCGCGCCGACTCTTTCTCATCGCCAATTGATGACCATCGCATATGAGGAAGCCGGGCAAGAGCCAAAGATCCGAGGCTCGCGCGTCTCCACTTACTTCGTCAAGGTCATTGGCCGGTTCCAGGCCGACGTGGGCGAAGTGGCCGAGATGTCATATCAATTCGACAAGCCGCTGACAGTCGACCACGGCAAGTTCGAGGCCGCTTTTGGCAGTTATCCCACACCACATCAGGAAGCGATCGGCCGGACGCTGGTATGGTACAGGGCCAATCCATTGCCGGCCTGAGCGACTGGCCACCGCCATTGCGCAGCGCAAGGCTGAATTGCCGAATCGCTTTGGAAGTGGATTGGAGCCAATTAGTATGATCGAAATGAGGCTGGCGC
>CP070688.1:1553739-1556316 GCA_020353135.1 Chloroflexota bacterium | reverse complement strand
GTTTGATCTGTCGGCCTGTGGCGGCACCCACGTGGCTCGCACTGGCGAAGTAGGTTTAATAAAGGTCGTCAAGACAGAACATGTGGGGGGAAAATGCCGTATAGAATTCCTTTGTGGTCAACGGGCCTTGACCGACTACGATCGCAAGAACAAGGTGTTGGAGCGATTGTCGGGCGAGATGACTACCGGCTACTGGGAACTGGAAAAGTCCATTGCTAAACTCCGTAGCGAACTGAAATCAACCCGTCGAGCACTCAAACAAAGAACGAGCCAACTGCATATTGTCGAGGCTGAGAATCTCATCGGCGTCAGTACTCATCTTGGCGAAGTCCTCCTCATCCGCAGGGTATTCAACAAACGTGATCCTCAAGACTTGCGCGCTTTGGTCGGCCGCCTGACGAAGCGCGCCAATACTATTGTCTTGATCGGGCTATCGGGAGAAAAGGCGCAGTTGATATTCGCCCGTTCAGACAACATGGAAGTGCCCATGAATGCCGTTCTGCAAGAAGTACTACCCATGCTGGGCGACGCGTCCGGCGGCGGATCGGCCAAGTTCGCCCAGGGAGGTGGACAGGAAGTTGGTGAACAGCAAATCCACGAAGTTCTGCACGCCGCCGAACAGATCGTTCGCTCTATGCTGACTGGATAAGTAGCATTATGGAAGAAATCGCTGACGGCGTATTCATTGAGACAGCGTATGAAGGTGTGAACGTTGGCGCCATCTTGACGAGTGACGGTGTCATATGCATTGACATGCCGTCGTATCCTCGCGACGCCCGTGATTGGACAAACCGGGTCGAGCGGCTCCACGGACGTGGTGTCAGGTATCTAGTCCTTACCGACTATCATGGCGACCGGATCTTAAACACGCGTTGGATGAGCGCGCCAATCATAGCCCATCAGGTCGTAAGCGAGAAGCTTAACGCCTATGACAGGCGTTACCCTCAGCCGTTGCTTGACAGCTTGATCCAACGTAATCCTATGCTTGGGCGAGAATTCACTAGCAGTCCTGTGGATCAAGCAGCCGTGAGTTTCAGTGGGACGATGTCACTTCGGGTAGCCGACCGCAAGCTCAGCTTGATCAGCCGTCCTGGACCAACGCCTGGCAATATCTGGGTGAGCTGGCCTGTCGGTGGCATCTTATTCACGGGCGACAGTATCGTAACCGGAGTTCATCCACCGCTCAGCGAAATGTGCCTCCACGACTGGATCGATAGCCTGGAGCGTCTAGAGGCCGGTACACATGATGCCGAGACTATCGTGCCCGGCCGTGGCGAACCAGGTGACCCGGATGCGATGATTGCCACCCTCGTCTCGTATTTGTGGCATATCGCCGAATTGGTAGATCAACATATCGCCGCTGGCCTTGAGCGCCAGGATTTGACCAGCCGTATCCGCGAGATCACACGCCATTTCGAGTCTCGAACACCTTCACCAGTGCCGTCGCTCTCGCCGGCCCGCCCATCCTCGCCGGACTGGATTGACCTGCAGGTCGCAATGGGTCTGCAACGCGCCTATGACGAATTCCTGCTTGCTTCATCGGAGCCTGTCGTTGAGAATTGAGAAACAATGGCTAGGCTGACGACCAATGCGTCCTGAAATGTAGCGAATTCTGCTAGGGAGTAAATGAAGATGTCTAACTTCACCAACGCCGCCACCGAGGCGCTGCAGAAGGTTCCATTTTTCGCTGGCTGGAGCCAGGCTGATGTCGGTGTTCTGGCCGATCGTCTCGTACTCCGGCGTTTCGGTCCAGACCAGGTCATCTTTCACCTTGGCGATCCGGCCGGCCTTCTTTACATTATTACCAGTGGCAAGATCAAGATTTCGCACTCCTCCTCCGATGGTCAGGAAGCCGTTCTGGCGATTCTTGGCGAAGGTGATTTTTTTGGAGAACTTGCGCTACTAGATGACTCACCTCGTTCGGCCACGGCCGAAACCATTGAGCCTACGGAAGCACTCACTCTGCACCGTGATGACTTCCTGAAGTACATAGACAATAACCCGTTATTCTCACGCCATGTACTTCATATCCTGGCCAAGCGCATCAGGCATCTAAACAAGCAAGTCAGCGACATATTTTTCCTGGATTTGCCGGCCAGATTGGCCCGCACCTTGCTCCTGCTGTCGGAACAGCATGGCCAGGCGACCGCCGACGGAGTGGTGATCACGATCTCTCTAACTCAGACAGATCTGGCTGAGATGACCGGCGCGACTCGCGTTAGTATCAACAAAGCCCTCGGGCGCTTCCGTCGGGCAGGCTGGGTGCGCGTCGAAGGCCGCAGTCTAACCGTTATCGACCGAGGCGCCCTCGAAAGACTCATTCAGATCTCAGGCGGATAGAGGAGTTTATTGCCCCATGAGCGAGCGTGAAACATACCATGTCGAAGTAGCCGGACTCGTCCGTGACTTTCCTTTGTTTGAGGTGTCCCCGGGTATTCGCATTGCCATATTCAACATGCTTGGCGATACTCACATTGTAAAGGCGGCCGCGATCTCGCTGGCCAATCGCCTCCAGGAAGTCGACGCCCAGGCCCTGGTGACCGCCGAGGCCAAGAGTATCCCACTCATCCACGAAAT
>CP070688.1:1548567-1553639 GCA_020353135.1 Chloroflexota bacterium | reverse complement strand
CGCTAGCCATCAAGATTCGCAGCCCGCCCAGCAGTCCGCCGCGAATTTCCAGATCCCATCGGTCGAACTGACCACCTCGAAGAACGACCGCGCCGCGCTCGTGGTAGATGGATTCCAATCTCTCAAACCGGGCTTCCGGCGTCTGGTACTTCTCACGCCACATGGACAGGCTCCGCGGCCGGGGAAGGGCGTAATTGGACAGTCCCCGTCTGCGCCAGGGAGTTAGGCCAGCCGCCAGGCGGCCGGCTAGTCGCGCCAGCGGCAGCAACAGGTGTAATAGAGCCACAAGTGCGTGAAGCGCCGGGCGTTTCCATCCACCTGTCTGATATGTCGGGAACGTAGCTTTCCATCCGCGAATCGCGGCATAGACGATTGGCGGACCGGCCGCCAGGATCAGCAACGGCAAAGCCAACAGCAAGGGCGCCCATAGAAGACCCATCAGCGTGAGTGATCCTAGCAGGACGATGACAAGGAACCATTCAGGCGCCAGCATGAACGAGCCGAAGGTGCCCGGCCCGGTTTCGTAAATGGACTGGAAGAAACGACTTCCCCAGACACCATAGTATACGTGCCAGCGCTTGAACAGCCGGGTGTTCTCCAGGCCGGTACCATATAGCCTGCCATGCCAATGAAGCTGGCCCATACCATTGTATTTTTCGGGCCACTTATGTTCCAATAATCCCTCTGCCCGGCCGTAGTTGAGCTGTTGTTTCAGGAAAGCCTTGACCGATTTCCGGCGATGGTGCCATACCATTGCCGAAGGACTGAATCCGAGCTGCCAGCCCTGCTCTTGTAACCGCCAACAGATGTCAATGTCGTCGCCGGCGATGCGAAATTGAGTATCGAAGCCGTCGATAGCTTGCAGCGCATCTTTGCGAAAGGCCATATTGCAGCCAGGAATATGTTCAGCTTCGGTGTCCGTGACCAACACGTGGGTCGGGTTGCCGGGCGTCTGGGCAATACAGTCGGCTATCGGACCATCGCCAGACGGCCCGACGTTTGGTCCGCCAACGCCGGTAAAATCGTCCTGGGCAAATGTGGTCGCCAGGTAGTGGAGCCAGTTTGGATCGGGGCGTGCATCGTCGTCCAGATAGGCAACAATCTCGCCGGCGGCGGCCGCCAGACCGGTGTTTCGAGCGCTGGCCAACCCGCGGTTTTCGGTACTGATCACCTGGAAGCCGTAGTCGCCAGCGATTTTCGCGCTGCCATCGGTTGAACCGTCGTCGACGACGATCACTTCGTACTCTGGATAGCATAACTGCTGCAGACCTTCGCAGCAATCCTGGATGGTTTCAGATCCATTATTGGTGCAAACGACAACGGAGAAGCGCGGCCATTCCCGGACCCTCCCGAACGGTACATCCGCATAGGCCCGGCCGACAGCCGCGAGAACAGGCTTGGGAGAGCGGTCTCGCCTCGTCAAACCAAAGGCCCATTCTTCGTCCATTTCGCGGCCGCCGTTGAACCACTCGTCCGTCCAGGCGAAGATAAACGCCCCGGCGCAGCCCGCATCGAAGGCGGTCCGTATTTGCCAATCCAGCGAAACGGCCTGGGCCTCTTCGCCATTGCTGAGGCTGTCCAGCCCCAACTCTCCCATGAGCAGCGGTTTCTCGCCACACAGATTCTGGAGCCGCGCCATGTATGCTTCCAACCTGTCTTGGGATTCCAGGTAGACGTTGTAGCAGAAGAAATCCAGGAAGGGCAATTGCAAGTATTCGGTGGTTGGATAATTGACGTATGTCACCAGCGTTTTGGGCTGTTCATTCTTGATGAGCTGGTAGAGTTGGTGCAGATAACGTTCGATACGCCGGCGGCCGTACCAGCGCACGATGGAAGCCGGGACCTCGTTGGCGATAGTGAAACATAACAAAGCAGGGTGATCGCCGCAGGCCCGGACGCTGGTTAGCACTCGCTGCTCGATCTCGCCTTTTCCCTGTTTGTAGTCGAAAAAGGCGACGTGACTCTCCCATGGCAAACCGACCATCACGTAAAGGCCGTGTCGTTGGGCCGCGTCCATCATCCAATCAGGAGGCACGTGGTAGGTACGTATGGCATTGATGTTGTGGCTGGCCATCTGGGCAAAGTCTTGTTCTACCATGTCCGGCCGGTGGTAGACGTTGCCAGCCTCATCCGGCCGAAATGGCCCATAGGTTACCCCACGGATATAAAGCTTCTTGTCGCCACTATAAAGGAATTTGCCATCGACGCGCGGCCGGCCGGCCGCCTGGGGTGCATCCATTCCTGATTCCTATTCTGCTAGAGCCAACCGCGCCATGTCAAACAGGGGGTGGCGGTAAACCAGGTTTGGCGAAGTAAGCTTCAATTCTCGAAGCTTGCTTTACTGCTTCCTGAGTTGACGTTACCGCCCGCACTGCGAGAACAAGCGGTCTTTCCATGTGTCCTCTAACGATTCTGCAAGGGAATGGGGTAGTTGGTGACGCCTTCGCCGGATACGTTGGTATAGAAGAATCCTTGATCGTTCCCGGCTATCAGCTAATCATTACGTGAATCAATTTGTTGCTTGACAATCAATCAAGCATGATAAACGCCAACCATTCATACCCCAGGCCCCAAGGTTTAGGGCGGGTGCCCGTCACCAGGCTTCAACGAAAATTACTCAATAGGTGACCTATGCTGGCTGGCCGCCCCTTTGTCCAGCCAGGCAGGATCTTTTGCCTTAAACCTTTCTACATTGTAAAGACAGTGGTGCTCAAAATCAAGCGGCAATCTGAGAATTGTACCTAACTTCACGTATGACATTTCACGGAGCGAAATCTGGAACCGCGGCCGGCAGTGGCAGGCACCAGATGCAACCAGGAGCGACCGGCATCGTCAACACTCCTGTGTCCGCATTTGCTTATCAAGCCGATGCCCCAACTCCTGCAGTAGCAGGAGCGTTTGCTCTACACCGGCTTGGGTCACTCTATGGTTGACAATGCAGGCTCGCAGGACACGCTTGCCTTGTAACAGCGTCCCGGAAACCATTGCGCGCCCGTCTTCGGCCAAGGCCATCTCGATGGCAACGTTTAGCTCGTTGAGATAGGCTTCTGACTCCTCGGTTAGAGGCTTCAATTCGGGCGGGACAAAGCGGAAGCAGCAGATACTCAGAGATGGCTCGCTGACGACCTCGAATTCTTCCGCTTCCTCCACCCATGCCGCTAGTTGGCGTGTGAGAGCCAGATGATTGGCGATGAGCTGGGTGTACCTATCTATGCCGTACTGTCGTAAAGCGAGCCAGATCTTGAGCTCTCGATTGGTACGCGTCAGTTCAATCCCACACTCGCGGAGATTTATCTCGCCGTCGGCAACAGCGGCTCGCAAATACGGAGGAATGAGACTAAAGGTATCAGTAAGATCGGACCAGTCTCTGACCAGAATGCAACCAGATTCAATAGGAATGTTGAGCCATTTGTGTGGATCCACCACCAATGAGTCCGCCCTTTCGATTCCGGCGAACAGTGACCGGGCTTCTGGCACTATGGCGGCAAAAGCGCCATAGGCTCCGTCCACATGGAACCAAAGTCGATAGCGGGCGGCAATCTCGGCCAGAGAATCTAGAGGATCGACTGCACCGGTGTTCACCGTGCCCGCGTTACCGACAATACAGAACGGTTGCAGGCCAGCCGCCAGGTCAGCCTTGATGGCCTCATCCAGTGCATCGACAAGGATTCGATAATCTGAGCCAACGGGGACTTTCCGCAATTGGTTCCTCCCCATTCCCAGAAGTTCCATAGCTTTGTCGAGGCATGAGTGACCTTCCTCGGAAACATAGGCTGCAAGTGGTGGATGGCCTGCCAGCCCCTCGATGCGCACTTCCCAACCTGCGTGACGCATTCGGGCGACTGCCAGACCAACCAAATTGGCCCAGGAGCCGCCGGTAGTTATGTAACCGGCCGCATCGTGCGCGAATCCGAGCATCTCACCTAACCATCGTGTGATAGTTTTTGCCAGGCGCGTGTTAACCGGGTCAATATACGGCAGGTTGATACTACTGATCAATGCCTCTGTGAGTCCAACCAGCGGCAGTGATCCGGCCAAGACATAGGCCATCCAACGGGGGTGAATCAGGTTGGTTGTTGCTGGGATCAGATGATTGTGAACGATGGAGAGAAGTTCATCAGGGTCAGTGCCTTCGTGTGGCAGTGGTCCATCAAAAAGTATTGCTAACTTATCTTCGCTTTGTTTGGGTGGCCTGGTGGGTCGGTTTGATGGGTCAGCCAACTCGCTCACAACAATATCTACGATGCGATATCCAAGTGATCGGGCGGTCTCTATGTCCATGTCCAATGTCGCATCAGTCATTGGCGGCTCCTTTTGGTCTATCACAGTGACAATACTGTTGTTAACGAAATTAGATCAGCTTGAGGTTATTATAACATGGCTATGACAAGGCCTGGGTGGACTGAAGAGGCCGGGCCCGCCGGGCCAGCAGGCCGGTCACGCCGCCTTCTTGCTGCACGTCGCCTTCGACGATCAGCAGCCGGGATTCGCGCCAGGTGCGCCGGTAACGGGCGTAGACCCGCGGCCGGATGATGACGTTGATCATGCCAGATTCGTCTTCCAGGGTGATGAAGTGATGGCCCTTGGCCGTCGGCGGCGACTGGTGGACGACGACCAGCCCGGCCACGAGAACCCGCCGGCCGTTGGCGATGCGCAATAAGCCCTCGCTGTCCAGGACACCCCGTTCATCCAGCCAGTTGCGGAAGAAGGTCATGATGTGGTCGCCGGTGGACAGTCCGAGCACGTCTTGCTCGCCCAGCATGGCCTCGGCCGGCGACAGGGCCGGCAGGCTAACCTCCTCTCCAGGGAAGACCAGCTCGAGTTCCCCCTCTTGGTCGTCGAACTCCTCCAACTCCCACAGCAGCTGCCGGCGGGGTAAACCCCAGCCGTCCATGGCCCCGGCCAGGATCAGGTTCTCCGTCGCCTGCCGGCCGGTTCGAACGCGTTTGCAAAAATCGGCCAGCGTCGTGAAAGGCGCCTCCTCCCGGGCAACTAACAGCCGTTCGACATGTTCTTCGCGCAGATTCTTGACGTAGTTGAAGCCCAAGCGGATGCTACTGCATTCCGCACGG
>CP070688.1:1541740-1548467 GCA_020353135.1 Chloroflexota bacterium | reverse complement strand
TCTTGGGGCAGGGCATAGGCCCGGCCGCGCACGAAGGCTAAGGCCTTCGCCGCCAGAATAAGGTTGATTGATGCTCGCGGACTCGCTCCATAGGTTAGATAAGGGGCCAACTCGTCCTGCCCCACCTTTTCCGGATGTCTCGTCGCCGTTACGACCTTGACCGAGTATTCGATCAGCGCCGGATCGACGTAGACGTCATCGGTCGCTCTTTGTAACTCCAGCAGTTGTTCAGTGTCTATGGCTTTCTGGATGGTCTGGATAGCGCCGGTCATGCGCTCGACGATGACGAACTCTTCGGTGGATGTTGGATAGCCAACCAAGACCTTGAGCATGAACCGGTCGACCTGCGCTTCGGGCAGAGGATACGTTCCTTCAGACTCAATCGGGTTTTGGGTGGCCATGACCAGAAAAGGATTGGGGACCGTGTAAGTTTCCCGGCCGATAGTCACTTGCCGTTCCTGCATCACTTCCAACAGGGCGCTTTGCACCTTTGGAGGAGCGCGGTTGATCTCGTCGGCTAGCAACAGGTTGGCGAAGACTGGGCCCAACGAGGTGTTGAATTCGCCGGTCTTTTGATTATAAATGCGGGTGCCGATGAGATCGGCCGGGACGAGATCCGGCGTGAACTGAATGCGTTGAAACTCGCCGCCGATCGCTTCGGCCAGGGTCTTGATGGCCATCGTTTTGGCCAGTCCCGGAACCCCTTCTACCAGAATGTGCCCGCGCGCTAGCAGGGCCACTATCAGGCGTTCCAACAATATATCTTGCCCGACGATGACCTTCTTAACCTCGTACAGTACGCGTTCCATCGCTTTGTCGCTGTTCGGATTCAGAGATTGGTCCATTACAAGATCCTTTTGAGATTAGCGTAACGCGTACAGCGCGGAGAGCCTCATTAGTAGGCCGGTCCTCCGGCGATGCTGACGGCCGTTCCTATGGGCACCGCGAACCCAATACCAGTGAAGAAATTCTGGTCGGACGGATTTGCCAGAGCGGTCACGATGCCTATAACCTGCCCGTTCCGGTTAAGCAAAGGGCCGCCTGAATTGCCGGGATTGACGGCGGCGTCAAATTGAATCAAGCCCTCCAGCATTTGACCGCTCTCGTCGACCTGGAACGATCGATCGAAGCCCGAGATCACGCCGGCGCTCATCGAACCGGCCAGGCCCAGAGGGTTGCCCACGGCAAAGGTTTCGTCGCCTATCCGCATCCCGTAGGGATTACGCAGCACGGCCGGGACTATCAATCCTGGCGCTTGCCTGGGATGTAGGACGGCGATGTCGTTCTCCGGTTCGGAGGCTGCGACATCGGCCTTGACTTCGCCACCGTCGGCAAAGGACACTACGATTTCCTGTGCATCGGCCACAACGTGCCAGGCAGTCAGTATATCTCCCTGGTCGTTTATGACGACGCCGCTGCCAATGCCGAACTGGTCTTCGTCATCAGGATCCCCGCCTTGAATCTGGATTATAGCCAGCGACGGTAAGATCGTTTGATAGACCTCGGCCGAGTAAGCTGGAGGCGGCGTAGCTGAGGCCATGGCATTGACGATGCTTTGGTCGACCGCGTCCGCAGTCAGAGGCGTTGGCGTCGGAAAGAGAATGACGAAGAGCGAGACGGCCAGTATAGCCGTTACGAAGATAACGGCGATTGGCCTGGCGCGTAACAGCGCTCCTCGCAGAAATTGCAGGTGCGAAGATGATGCTGCGGAATCGGAGTCAGAGAGTTCGCTCAGATTATCTTTCATATGGGAGGTTACGGCGCTTATTCTAAACCATAGTCCATTATAGGCCATATTGTTGTGTTAGATGTTACAATAACGTGACTATCTTAACTGCAAGGCATGCGTGTGTTGGAGGGATACACAATCGGGCGCTCATTACGTCTCGATCCGGGGTGAATTATGCGTCAGATAGACCTCGAGAATTGGCCACGGCGAAGACAGTTTAGCGTGTTCAAAACGTGGGCGTACCCACATTTCAACATGTGCGCCGACATCGACATGACCTCGCTTAGAGCATTCGTCAAGAAGCAGAACACGACGTTCACCGTGGCGATAGTTTACGTGTTGACAAGGGCAGCCAATAACATACCTGAGTTTCGTACTCGAATACGCGGTGAGGTGGTGGTGGAACATGAGATCGTTCACCCCTCCTGCACGATACTGGTGGATGGTAATCAGTTTAGTTTTTGCGCGTTTGAGTATACCGAAGAGTTTTCGCTATTTGCGGCAAAAGCGGCCGAGCAGATCGACTGTGTGAAAGCGGACCCATGGATCAGCGACGACGTGAAACGAGACGATCTACTGTACATGACGGCCATACCATGGGTGTCCTTCACGAGCTTCATGCACGCAATTAACTTCCCGGTGGATTCTATGCCCCGGTTTGCGTGGGGGAAGTTCTATGAGGACGGTGAGAGCTTAAAGATGCCGCTAAGCGTACAGATCCACCATGCGCTGGCTGACGGCATTCACGTCGGACGGTTCTATGAAGCCGTTCAAGACCACCTGTCGAATCCTTATTCGCTATTGAGCGTAACTTAGACAGATGAAACCACCACCAAAGAATCTTGCCCCCGGAGTTGGATTTGAATCGCCGTCACGACGCTGAGAGGGCTTACGTGACCTGGAAGACAATGTCGACCGCACCAACAAAGTATCCATAGTTTTTACTATGCTAGTTCTTCGATTAACTCACTAGCCTCTTTCAGGTCTGGTGTGTTGAATCCTTCACTGAACCAATCATAAATCCGAGTCAACATCTGTCGCGCATCTGCCTTACGTTCTTGTTTCGCCCAAAGTCGCGCCAAACTTACTGTTGCTCTCAGTTCAAACGATTTTGCGCTGAGTTGGCGGGCAACCTCGACAGCTTTCAGTAAACTGGTTTCGGCAGCGGCGACTTGACCCTGCATTAGGAGCAAGTCGGCTTGAAGGCTGTGAAGTTCTGGCTCCCAGAAGCGTTCGTCAGTCTCCTCTATCAGGGCAAAGGCCTGTGAAAGCGTTTCAAGCGCTTCCGTCGATTTACCAGCCTTCGCCAGCGCCTCGGCCAAGAAGCAGAACCTTACCGGCATGTAGCATATAATGCCCGCATCGCGTTCCGTCGCCATTCCGGCGCGCATTTCCCTTATACCCTCTTCCACCTTGCCCAGCATAGCCAAGGCCTCTCCATGGTATATCGTGCCGGTACCCTGCCAACCCCGGACTTCCTCGTCTGCCAAGCGGATGAGTTCTCGGGAATGGATCTCCAGCGCTTCGGCATCGCGGGCCAACTCGGCGAATTGGCAGCCCGCAAAGCAAATTGCGTCGGCCAACGCAAAAGGGTGGCCCAGTTCATGTGCCAGAGCCAATGCTTTCTGGCCAAGGGCCTGGGCTTGTTCAGGAAAACCAAGATACCACAGACAGCAGGCTTCATAGCTAAGGGCGCCAAGCCCAGCATCTTTTCCATCCAAGGCAATCAGGGACATGTGATGCTCGTCGGGTTTGTAGATCTCGATAACCTGTGCAAGATGGGAACGAGCCGCTATAAATTCCCCAAGAGCGAATGAAATGAATCCCAGCCTCCAGTTACCGAGCGCAACCAGAAGCGGGTCACCGAGACTTTCTGCCAAAGTCAGCATTTCGTTGGCCAACTCTCGCGCCTTATGATACTCCGCGCTCACGTAATGGATAACGGCAATCTGTCCCAGTACCTGGCAGAGCTGAGATGTCTCATCTGTCTGATAACACAACTCTCGGGCGCGGGCGTAACTTCGTTTGAGATTTGGTGAGCAGGCGCTCTCCGTACTTTGGTAGGCGATGCCCAGCGCCAGATGCATCTTGAGCTCTTGCCGGTCGCGCGCCGCGGAGTGTGGCAACGTTGAGAGCAGCCTCAGCCCTGCGGTCAGGTGACCGATACCTTCTTGAAAGGCGGACAGTTGCACTGCCCTGGCGCCAGCTCTAGACGAGTAGCGGACCGACTTTTCGGTAATTCCTGCTTCCAGGAAATGCCAGGCCAATTGTGGCGCGATTGATTCGATCTGACTCGCCTGCTCCCCGTACAACTCCTCCATAGCGGTACCCACGTCCTCATGGATATACGCTCTTTCTACATCGTCCAAACTGTCGTAGAGATACCTCTGGAACAAATAGTTACGGAATCGATATCGGGAAACGCGCCGTGATTTCAAGTGCTTGATTGCCTGAGCCCGCACCAGGTGATGTCTACGGTCCAAATCGCTGCTCAGTTGTCGCACCACGTTCCTGTCATCGGCATCCAGGACGCGGGCTACGACCTCGGCCGTGAACTCTTCACCCTCTACACTGGCTATACGTAGCATAGTCCGCAACGGTTGAGCTAACCGGCCCATGCGTTCGGCGATGGCTGCCTCCACCCGGGCCGGCAACGTCTGCCAATCCAACGTCCGGCCGACCACCCAATTACCATCTTCGCAAAGCAAGTCGCCCCTTTCCTGCATGCCTTGCAGCAACTCGATTGTGAACAAAGGATGGCCGCGCGTCTGCCGGTAAAGCATTTCCCGAAACGAGCTTTCGAGGCGGTTCGGCTCCGTGTCCAATAGGGCATCCACAAACTTACGTCGTTCAGCCTGATCCAGGACCACTGGCGCTCCCCCAAAATCGCGCTGGAGTTCGTTCACTACTGGTTCTAGCGGATGTCTTTCGCCATCCATTGGCGACGAAATCTCCTCCGGGCGATATGCCCCTACCACCATAATGTGGCGCCCGGCCACGCGCCTGCCCAGATGGAAGAGTAAGCTGGCGGAGCCCAGATCCGCCCACTGCAGGTCATCTAGTATCAAGAGCAGGGGATGTTGGCCGGCCATCGCCTGCAGCACCCTGGTGTACTGTTCGAACAAGTCGCTCTGCTCAGGCCGCCCCGCCACACGGCCGACCGATGACAGGCGTTCAATAAGATCGGCCGAGCGCATTTCCTGGTCGGAGCGCTGACGAAAGCTCGTTATGCGCTCTAGCAGGGCCGATTGCGGCACGAACGTGTCCACGAGGCCTGGGCCAGCTTCCAGCATCGCCGACGTTGTCAGCGGCGCCGAATTCCACAAGCGGCGCGCGTGCTCACTGGAGATGGCGCCCGCTGCCCACTTCGCCTCGACGTCTCCGGTCAACATCGCCAGTATCTCGCGAAAGGGCAAATAGGGGTCTCCAATCCCAGTATATGCGTTGCAATTACCGTTGGCTACTACCAGGTCTTCATGGATCTCTTGGCAGCGGCGACAGAACTCCTGAAGCAAGGCTGTTTTGCCACTGCCGGCCTCTCCGGTCACAAAGGCTACTCGGCCTTGACCGGCCAGCGCCTGGTCCAAGTACCCGTTCAGCTGCGACAGCTCAGGCTCGCGAGCCACAAAAACCGGTGTCTCAAAGCGCGCCGACTCATCTTCAACAAAGGCAGGCGGCTTCGCGGAGACAATAGAGGGTATCGTGGGTGGCGTCCGAGAGATATCCAGCTCGCCGTCCCGGATTAACTCGTACAACCGTACCGTTTCTCCGGCCGGCGCGACGCCCAACTCATCACTCAGAAGCTGGCGACAGCTTTCGAATTGGGCCAGGGCCGCACTTCGCTGTCCACTGAGAGCTAGAGTTCGCATTAGTTCCTGGTGGGATGCTTCATCCCAAGGTTCCAGCTCAATGATCCGGCGAAGATGGGCCTCGGCCTGCCCGAACTTCTTGGTCTGCGCATAGCCCTCAGCCAGATGGCGATGCGTTGAATGCAGACGCTGGGCCAGTTGCTGTCGCTTTAACAGCGCCCACTCTTCGAACGAGGCGCAATCCTTTAACGAGAATCCGTCGAGGAACTCACCTCGATACTGGGAGATGGCATCCTCAAGCGCCGCTAGATCACCGAAGTCGCCGGCCGCATCGCAAACGGATTCGGTCTGAGCCAAGAAGGTCGTTACATCGACGTCGCCGTCGCCTGCCTTGTTGAACTGGAGGGCGTCGCGGGATATTAGCAAGTAAGGCGGTGAGGCTGCTTTGTCCCCGACTACCTGTCGCAAGTTGGAAAGGGAATAGCGCAAATTGCTGAGAGCATCGCGGTCAGGCCATTCAGGCCATAGCAACCCGGCCAGCGTCTCGCGACGGTGCAGCCGATCCGCTTCGACAGCCAGATACACCAACAAGGCCCGCACCTTGTTGGATTTGAATCCAGACACTGGCCGCCCGTCGAGCGTCACCAGAAGTGGCCCCAGACAAGAAAGCGACAGCCGCGCCATACATCCCCCTCTGAAGGAAAATGGTGAACAACCAACACCTGATGACATTATACAACATACGGCAACTTTTTGAATCACCTCGATTTAGGCACGTTTCGTCCACGTTCTCGCCACCTTCGACTGCTATATTGTGTGCGTAATTGACCGAAAGAATGCATTAAAGACTCGAGGGTGAGCATCAACTGACCGCCAGAGTCAAGGGAGTTACCGATGAATCAGGAAGGAGCAACACTCAGTTTGAATGGGGTGGGGGTGATCAGAAGTTCGTGGTCGCGTCACCGGGCCGTTATGTTACTGGTTTGCCTGGCAGCGATCATGATCGTTGTTGCGACCATCTATCTTTCAGTTTCGGCCGCTGGTCCACAAACATTCGCCGGAACCGTAAAGGCAACCAAGGCCGACGCTGCACGATGGATGGCCATGGGCGAGCACTACACCTCTAGGACAGCCAGCGTCGAGCGCGGCTTGGCCGCGGACGTTGCCCGCTGGAGCGCCCTGGGCGAAC
>CP070688.1:1537640-1541640 GCA_020353135.1 Chloroflexota bacterium | reverse complement strand
TGACCACTGAATAATCAAAGCCATTCGGATCCTCTTGAACCAGACTGCCATTCTGAAAGCGCCATTCACCGGCCAATGGGCGCCAATCCGATGACTGGAAATCGCCGCTAAAGAACCCATCATAAGGCTCTGCGACACCTTCAACAACCAGGGCACTGTTATTCGATAGTGGCGTAGCATCTGGAAGCGACTCCGCTGGAACTGAGGCAGCAGTCCCTATTGGCGCTGTTTGCGCTTCGTTCTCTGTAGTATCAGCTTCGGCCGTGACTGTGCCTGCAGGCGTGAGTTGGCGCAGGCCCACCGCGCTTGAACTGAATAGGGGGAAGACCTCAACCGATGAAAAGCCGGCAGCGCTGCGCGACGTCGTCAATCCAACATGTCCCTGAAGTTGCTGAAGAGGCACATCGCGAGCGAACAAACGATCGTCAAGGTAGATATCATAACTGTTCTCGCCGGAGTACACTTGCAGCAAGTGAGGCTCTTGAACGCCTGGCGGATCCGTTTCGGCGAATCCCTGCCGCATGAAGGTGCCTTGGGCATCATTATAGCCCCAGATCAAGGCATCAGTTTCGTCGGAGTAGCGTACAACATGTGCGCCGTTCATCTGGTAGGGCGATGGCATATTGAAGAACAAGCCCGCTCCAACGCCCTGAAGATGCTCCAAGGCTACCTGAACGACATAGTTCTCAAATGAACTAGTTTCATAACCAATGCCTGTGTCGTAGGCGTTAGGGTCAACCTGAACCATTTGGCCCTCGCTGACACGCCATTCCCCGCTAAATGGCACCCAACCCGCTCCGCCCGGCTCCTGGTCAAAATCGCTCACGTAAACCAGATCGCCAGGATTGACGCTGTCGGCTGCGGTGATCTTGAGCGTGTCGAAAATAGCCGATCCCATGCTGTAATACCCAGCAAGGCCGTTTTTGTAGAAAAGTGGCCTTCTGTCGATCAAGCGCTGACCGTTCAACTGGACCAGATATGCGTTCTCATAGACAAACAGATCTAGTCGAAATTCATTCAGATCAATGGGCAGAGGAACCTGGGCCTGGGGTACAAAGCTACCAATCTCGTCCATGTAACCCGCCACGAGTGCTAACTCCTCATCATTGGGTTTGGATAGATAGACTCGATGCTGCTGATCTGTTAGCTCGGGTAGCTGAGCGTTGAAAGAGACGCCGGCCGCCTTCGTGTCTCTCTTTAGCGTGATATACGTGCTCAGATGGTAGGGTTGGTCCTCTTGCAAAGCCAATGGGATATGGATCTGTCCGGCCTTGTCGCCACCAACCGTTTGCAGTAAGGCTTGATCGCGAATTGTCCATACGCCTCCATCGATATACCAGGGACGCAGGTTGACATCATCGAAATTCTGCACGTACGGATAGGTAAACGCAGGTTCCGACTGATTGGATCCCAAAAACCGTCTAGCAGCCAGGAATAGCCCAGCGCCAACCGCAAGTAGGGCGA
Organism: Chloroflexota bacterium; assembly: GCA_020353135.1. Next base: position 1,540,176 of record CP070688.1, on the reverse strand, counting down.
AAAACACAACCAGAAGACGCAGCCGTCTCATTGCGGGCCTCGAAACATTACCATTAGAACATCCGAGGATCCAAGATGCGTATCATGGCACGGCTTCAGTCTCTTGGACCAAGATTCCACAACATAAATCATCTTTGGTTAAGGTCTGTACCGAGGTGGACCACGATTGTTCCTGGTAAACCTCTTCAGGTACGACAACGATACCTTCAACCAACAAAGGCGCATTATCTGTCTTGTCAAAGTAAATAGTGTGCTTGCCGGCTGGCCCCTCTACCTGACCTAGATCAAAATACTGATACTGGAAATTGATGGCCACCGCGTCAGACGGGATTAGCCGTTCCATTTCAGGAAAAGTGTAGTCGCCTGGGTCAATGGCAACGCGATTGGAAGTGAACACCGTTTGCTTGTCATATATGGTTAGGTTGCTCGGTTCGGATTGAAGCTGTAACTGGCGCGGTTCCGGTAAGAAGTTGGCCGTCATTTCTAGTGAATTGGCTGAAGCAGCTCCCCGCATCAACAGTCGGTACTTGCCATCTTCTGGCAGGTTTACATCAATCCGAAACTCGGTCGATCGAGGAAGGCCGATAAAGCCCCCTTCTATTGTTCCCCATAGCCCAGGTGTGATCATATTCAGCCGATTATACTTGCTATCCGAGAAGAACTGGAATAGCCGGAACATCGGAGACAGATAATAGGAGCTGGAGATCATGTCTTGATTAAAGGCCAGAACCGTACTACTCGGCCGGAAGTAGTTCTCCCGATTGCCTTTAATATACAAGTTCAGCCAGGAAGCGTGCATGTCGTCTGACAACAAGGCGAGACGGTCATAATCCGCCAAGTCGTCGGCGACCATCGGGTAGCGCAAGTCATAATAGCGCGTTAGCTCCAGATTGCGCGATACGACCTGAATAAAAGTGTTCCAATCGGTGTCGATGTATAGGGGCACTCGCTCGGCTTTTGGTAAATCGGTGAATTCGTAAAGCACGTAGCTTTCATTCTCAAAATGCTTTGTCAGATACTCGCTGCGCCGATCCAACTCGGGAATTATGATTCGCTCGACTTCTCGCAAGTACTCTTGGCCGCCGATGGTGTTTGCCACCAGTTCCTTGTTTACGACTATGTACTTAATGTCAAGATCGCGAGCTACATTTACCCACCAGCCCTGTTCATAATACATCGCCCTTAGCATCAAGAAGAACTCGTGTTTGTTGTTCGAATCTCCGGTCAGTCCGTAGTAGAAGCTGGGCAAATCTAGATAGTATATGTGAAACTTGTCGATGAACTTGTGTTCAACACCATTGATGTCCACGATCGCCTTAGCGGTTTCTGTTGGTGGTAGAACCACGACCTTTCCGGGCGGCAACTTCAATAGATTCTCCTTGACTTCCTTAAGCGGCTCAACCGGGTATGGCGTCAGAAAGCCAGAGAAATTTCCCGAAAAGAAAACCTGGCGATAGGGCGAATTGCTGAAGAAAGGCACGAAGAACAGGCCAACCATCAGAATGAGGAGGTAGCTGGGCCGGCGGATCCAGTTGTCTGGCGCCTTGCTAAGCAACCATTTGTGTAACCATAGATAGCTTATCGGTAGCAATACGCAGGCCATCAGAAACAAGATGAACTCGAAGCGGTGTGGGAACCGCAGAACTTGAACGATAGTACCGGTCAGTCGAACGACAAGATCCCCAATGCTAGACTGAGTGCCGTTCGCGAAGATGCTAACAGCTGCGATTGTGCGATGGAAAGTCGGCAGCCAACTTGCGCCGGAGTATCCCAGGGTAGCCCACATTGAAAACAACGTGTTGGTATAGGCCACATAAAGAAAGGCACCCTGCGCCTTATTTGCTGCCAAATAGTTCCTGGCGCGCTTCCAAAACAAAGGCAAAAACAACAGGATCATATAAGCGACATTGGGCCAGCGTGGAACTCGTGCCAGATAATCACCGGTGAGCAGTTTATCCATGATGCCAGCCATATCGAAGGCCAGTAGATGCCCCAATGAGATGGAGGCGTCCTGGATGAAGTAGTAATCACCGGGTACTGTCTCCGAGAGATTAGGCACGCCGCGTAGGGCGACGAACTTAACGAATGCCCCGTAAGGAGCCAGCGTTAATAGCGCCAATAGGACGAAAGCCACGATACTGCGCAGAAAACGGACCTCGACAAACAGCTGCCGCCAGTTATGCAAGAAATACCGAATATACTCTGGATAACGTCGCCACTGGAACGCCATTCGCCAATCGCCCGAGCGCAACACTTCGTATCCATCCAGCAGAGTCAGCGTTGCCACAGCAATGCTCATGTACAGGGCAAAAAGCACCAAATAGTGGACGGCTGGATTGAGCAGCGTCACGAAACAAGCTGCGACTATCGGCAGATATTGTCTCTTCTGAGGGAAAATCAGCCCATCAGTCATGGCCAGAGCGGCTATCAGAAACAGTGAGAAGCCCAGCACCAATGTATAGAAGTGGGTGATCTTGGAGTAGATCATGATCATAAAGATCATCAGCACAGGTGCTGCGGTCAAAACGTAGATATC
>CP070688.1:1534028-1537540 GCA_020353135.1 Chloroflexota bacterium | reverse complement strand
GTAATTGCCATGCATATCGGCCAGGACCTGGATTTCGATGTGCCGGCTCTCAGAAAGCATCTTCTCCAGGTAAATCGTGCCATCGCCAAATGTGGCCAGCGCTTCACGTCTGGCTGCGGCCAGGGCGTCGGTTAGCTGCCCTATTTCGCTCACCGGCCGCATGCCTTTTCCACCCCCGCCGGCCGACGCCTTCACCAGTAGCGGAAAGCCGATCTTGGGCGCGACGGCCACCAGCTCCTCATCACCCAAGCCAGGCTCGGTGCCGGGAACCACCGGAACGCCGGCGGCCATGACGGTCTGCCTGGCGGTAAGCTTGTCGCCCATGACCCGAATGGCCTCCGGAGAGGGACCAACGAACACCAATCCGGCATCCTGGCAGGCCTGGGCGAATTCGGCCCTCTCGGCCAGAAAGCCGTACCCTGGGTGAACGGCGTCGGCCCCTGATCGCCCGGCCACGTTGATGAGCTTGTCAATGGCCAGGTAGCTCTGAGCGGCCGGCGCCGGACCGATGGGATACGCTTCGTTGGCGTAGCGCACGTGCGGCGCATTTCGATCCACTTCCGAGTAAACGGCAACTGTCCGTATACCCAATTGTTGGCAGGCGCGAATGACCCGCAACGCAATCTCACCACGATTGGCCACCAGGAGCTTATCGAATTTCCTGATTGGTGATAGTTCCTTGCTCATAGGGGAATGTTCCCGTGTTTCTTAGGCGGATTGTGGTCGCGCTTGTTTTGCAGCATGTTGAGGGCATTGATCAGGCGCGGCCGGGTTTCCCTGGGCTCGATTACGTCGTCGATATAGCCACGACGCGCGGCGGCGTATGGATTGGCGAAGCGCTCGCTATATTCGGCCACCAGTTCGGCCCGCCGAGCAACGGGATCTTCGGCCTCGGCCAATTCTCGGCGGAAGATGATGTTTACGGCGCCCTCGGCGCCCATAACGGCGATCTCGGCCGCCGGCCAGGCGAGATTCAGATCGGCCCTGATGTGCTTGCTATTCATAACGCAGTAGGCGCCGCCATAAGCTTTGCGCGTGACCACCGTGATCTTGGGCACCGTGGCCTCGCAGAATGCATAAAGCAGCTTGGCGCCGTGGCGAATGATGCCGCCGTGCTCCTGGTCCACGCCGGGCAGAAAGCCGGGCACGTCTTCGAAGACGATCAACGGTATGTTGAAGCTGTCACAGAAGCGCACGAAGCGGCCAGCCTTTTCGCTGGCGTTGATGTCCAAGACGCCGGCCAGAACCATGGGTTGGTTGGCTACAATGCCGATGGGATACCCCCCCAGCCGGGCGAAGCCGACCACGATGTTTTGGGCGAAATACTCTTGGATTTCGTAGAAGTGTCCATCGTCGACGACGAACCGGATCACATCCTTGATGTCATATGGTTTGTTGGGACTATCTGGTACCAGCGAGTCCAGGGCCGCCTCGGTTCGCAGGGCATCGTCGCCGCTCGGTCGGAAGGGCGGATCCTCCATATTGTTGGACGGCAAGTAGCTCAACAATTCGCGAATCAAGTAGAGGCAGTCGGCTTCTGACTCGGCCGCCATGTGAGCCACACCGCTGTTGGTGCTATGCGTCATTGCGCCGCCGAGCTCTTCAAAGCTCACATCCTCGCCGGTGACCGCCTTGACAACATCCGGGCCGGTGATGAACATGTGGCTGGTGTTCTTGACCATGTAGATGAAGTCGGTCAAGGCCGGCGAATAAACCGCCCCTCCAGCGCACGGTCCCATGATGGCGCTGATTTGCGGCACCACGCCCGAAGCAAGAGTATTGCGCAGGAAGATATCGGCGTAGCCGCCCAGGCTGACAACACCTTCCTGGATACGCGCTCCGCCCGAATCGTTCAGGCCGATGATAGGCGCGCCGTTGCCCATGGCCATATCCATGATCTTGCACACTTTCTCGGCATGCACCTGGCTGAGGCTGCCGCCAAAGACAGTGAAATCCTGGCTAAAGACATAGACGAGCCGGCCATCAATGGTTCCCCAGCCTGTAACGACGCTATCGCCGGGAATGCGCCGGTCCCACATTCCGAAGTTCGTTTCACGGTGCATGACAAAGGCGTCTATCTCCCGGAAGGATCCCTTGTCGAGCAGAAGATCGATCCGTTCGTGCGCCGTCATTTTGCCGGCCGCCTTGTGCTTCCTGATGCGTTCTTCTCCGCCGCCCTCTTGTGACAGGTTCTTCAGACGTCGTAATTCATCGATCTTCTTATCTGCCATACTATCGTCCAATTGATATTCAATCTGCCGAGATCTGAATGGCGCTCAGCCTGCCGGTTACGCCGGCTAGATGTCAACAAAGCGTAGAGCGAGACGTTCATTTCGCCGACAGCTTTACTCAGTGTCTTGCGCCAGGCGTTCATCGAAATAGGCCCGGCCTGGTCCGGCGTTCAACGCCAGGGCCGACAATAGGCTGGCCATCGCGTAGATGATCGCCATGACCAGCCAACCGTCTTGTGATTGGGCCGGCTGGGCGCACAGCCCGGGCAAGGCGATTTGCAGAGAGCCAAAAGCCAAGATGGCCAGTGGTACGGCCAATCGCACAAAACGCCTGCCTCGCCAAGTAGCGAACGCCAGGCCGGCGAAAAGAATTGCCCAGATCGCAGCGACCGCGGCGCATACCCGGGGATCGGGCTTGGCGCCCAACTCTAACAGTAAACTGCTCTGTCGGACGAGGCCCAAGGCGCGCCAACCATTTGTTAACCCAAATAGAAGAACCCCCAGGATTACAAGAGTTACGCCAAGCGGTCGATTCTGGCGCCGACCAGCATGTTGGGCTTCAGCCATCAGGCTGGATTATATGACAAGGCCTAGGCAGCAACCAGTGCGAAGGTCCTCTTGCTGGAAAGCGCTGACACAACGGATAATGGTTGGGTAGAATTGGACTGAGGAGGCAATCATGGGCTATCAGGACGACCTTGACGACACCTGGGCAGAGTTCGAGCCAGTACAGTCGGAAGACCGGCCGCGCTGGCCGCTGTTTCTGGCCGGTGGCGCTGCATTGTTCATGTTGCTATGCATTTGCCTGATAGGAAGCTATTTTGTCTATCAAGAATTCCTGGCAACACCGCCCACGCCCACCCTTCCGGCGATTCCGACGTCGGCCGTCTCCGGCGGGCCCGGCACTGAGACCGGCAGCCAAGGAGGGCCTGTCGCTTCACCCGAAGGCGAGAGTGGAGCTGAGAGTTCGCCCACACCGGCGATCGCCCCAACCGTAACAATGCAGCCATCGCCAGCCGTCGGCACGCAGGCGCCAACCGAGGCGCCGCAAGACGGCAGCACGGTCCAGGCGCTGCGCCAGGAGTCAGCGCCGGTTCTCGACGGGTCCTTGGCGGAATGGTCGTCAGTGCCGGCCTGGTCTTCGACCTATCTCGTCTTCCAGGACCCAAGCTGGAACGGCAGCGACGATTTGTTGGCTACGTGGCGCCTGGCCTGGGATTCCGCCAATCTCTATATCGGCGTCGAAGTGATCGACGATATCCATGTCCAGACACAGGGTGG
>CP070688.1:1529177-1533928 GCA_020353135.1 Chloroflexota bacterium | reverse complement strand
GGCTGCATGTCGACGGCGCCTACGGCGCGGCGGCCGCCGTCGTGCCGGAGATGGCTCATGTACTGGACGGCCTTGAAATGGCTGACTCCTTTGTGATGAATCCCCACAAGTGGCTGTTCACGCCGATAGACTGCAGCGCCTTTTACGTGCGCCGGCCAGAACTCCTGCAGCAGGCCTTTAGCCTGGTACCAGAATATCTCAAGACGGCCGAAAGCGGCGTCACCAACTATATGGACTGGGGCGTGCAACTCGGCCGTCGTTTTCGGGCCCTGAAGCTGTGGATGGTGTTTCGAGCATTCGGCCGCCAGGGAATCGCCGCCCGATTGCGCGAGCACATTCGCCTTGGCCAACAGTTGGCCGGCTGGATTGACGCTGATCCCGATTTTGAACGTCTGGCGCCAACCCCGCTTAGCGTCGTTTGCTTCCGGGCTGCGCCCAGGGATATTCGGCGGCGACTGGCGTCGGCCGGACCTCAAGAAGCTATCGAACTGGAATCGGATCTGGATCGGCTGAACGAAAGCGTCCTGGATGCCGTGAACGCCAGCGGCCAGGCGTTCTTGTCGCCGACCAGGCTACGGGGTCGCTACACCATCCGCCTGGCAATCGGCAATATCCGGACTGACGAAGCTCATGTGAGGCGGATCTGGAACCTGCTGCGAAAGACGGCGAAGGAGGCTGGGGATCGGGGATCAGGGATCGGTGATCGGTGAAAGGAGTCTGGCTACCGGGATCTTCTTTCAGAGAATGATCTAATGGACGCTGTCAACCGTGGAAGACACGAACAAGCCGCTTGCTTTCAGCGTTCGTCCGGGCCCGTCCGCGTCCCATATCAAATCTGTCGGCAGCAAGGTCAGCGATCAAGGTTCTATCTGAAGAGATTGGGCCATTACTTCCAGGTCAGGTTTTAGGCCGGTCCAGAGCTCGAAGGCCAGCGCGCCCTGACGGAGCAGCATGCCGAGCCCATTACTGGCGCGGCGACCGGCCGCCCGAGCCTGCTTCATGAATTTGGTTTCGGCCGGATTGTAGACCAGGTCGTAGACGAAAGCCTGCTCCGGCAACTGTAGCTCTTCGGGCCACGGAGATTCGTCCGTTTGAGGCGCCATGCCGACCGGCGTTGTGTTGACGACGAGCGTCGCGTCGGAGAACCAGTTATCGGCCTCGCGCAACGCGTTCCAGTCGTGAGCTGCCAGCGAGCCGGCCGAGCAGTGTCTTGCCAGTTCGCTCACGATCTGTACGGCTTGCTGCTTCCGGCGAGCGAAGAGGTGTACATGCCCGCCGGAGGAGGCCAGCGCGTAGGCCACGGCCCGAGACGATCCGCCCGCGCCCAGAACTAGAATATCCTGGTTAGCTATTTCCAGCCCCAAGCCTCGCACGTGAGCCAAAAAACCGGACCAATCGGTGTTATAGCCAAAAAGACGGGGATCGGGGGCTGGGTGCTGAGAGCTGAAGGCTGAAGACTCTCCACTGTCCACTGCCCACCGATCACCAACCACTATCGTATTCACCGCGCCGATGGCGGCCGCTGCCGGGTCGACGTGGTCGAGCAGGGGGATGACGGTTTCTTTGTGGGGCACGGTGACATTGGCGCCGCGAAAGCCGAGGGCGACCAGACCACTCACACCCTGCGCCAGCTGGTCGGGACGGACGGGTAGGGGCAAGTAAACCAGATCGAGGCCCAGATCGGCGGCGGCCGCATTGTGCATAGCCGGGCTGAAGCTGTGCTCTACCGGCCAGCCGATGATGCCGATCAACTGGGTCTTGCCGCCAATCATTCTGACCACTCGATGTTGGCGCCCAGGGAGCGCATGACTTCGACAAAGGCGGGAAAGCTATCGGCGATACACTCGGCGTCTTCAAGGACTGTGGGGTCGGAGGCTACCAGGCCAGCCACGGCCAGGGCCATGCCTAGACGATGATCGCCGTGACTTTCTACCCGCGCCCCGCGTAGCCGGATTGGCCCGGATATCGTCATGCCGTCACGATGCTCGTCGATGCGAGCGCCCATCTTTTCCATCTCTCTGGCCAACAGGCTGATGCGATCTACCTCTTTGACGCGCAGCTCGGCCGCGTCGCGTAGTCGGCTCTCGCCAGCGGCCTGCGTGGCGGCCACCGCCCAAATCGGGAACTCGTCAATTGCCCGGACAACCGTTTCTCCAGCTACATCCGAGGCGTGCAATTCGTCGAAGTGAATCGTCAAGTCGGCCAATGGTTCGCCGCCGGTCAGCAGCGTCTTGCTGACTTCAAAATGCGCGCCCATGGCGGTCAAAATGTCCTGCAGACCGGTCCGAGTCTGATTCTGGCCGACAGCTTTGATCGTGATCCGCGAGTGAGGGATCGTCGCTCCAGCCACCAACAAAAAAGCGGCCGACGACATATCCCCAGGCACGTCAAGATCAAGGGGCCTCAGGATCCCGCGCACACTCGGCGCTGCCCTCTGCCCCTTGCCGCCTGTCCCTTTCATCTTCAACCATCGGCCTTCATTCACGACCACCACGCCCATGGCATCCAGCAGCCGTTCCGTGTGATCGCGGGTTGGACCAGGCTCCATGACGCGAGTTGGCCCAGCGGCGTAAAGGCCGGCTAGTAAGATGGCGCTCTTGACCTGGGCGCTGGCCACTGGCAGGCGATAATCGACGCCGGTCAAGGGCGCCGGACGGAAGTGCACTGGCGCGCGCTCGTCGTCGGCGTCTATCACCGCGCCCATCTGTTGTAGGGGCTAGATGATCCGGCCCATCGGCCGCTTGCGTAGTTGCTCGCTGCCGTCCAGGACTGTTGGGAAGTTCTGGCCGGCCATGATGCCCGACAGTAGGCGCATGCAGGTGCCCGCGTTTCGGCAATTGAGCCGGCCGGCGGGCGGTCGCAGGCCGGTCAGGCCCCGGCCGTGGATGGACAGGTCCCAGGCCAGCTCAGAACGCTCCTCGACGCCGATTTCGACACCCAGAGCGCGGATGGCGTCCAGCGTGGCGATGGAGTCGCCGGCCGGCAGCCAGTTGCGGATTGTGCTGATTCCCTGGGCCAGGGCGCCCAACATCACCGCCCGATGGCTGATAGATTTGTCGCCGGGCACCGTCGCGGCCCCGATCAGCGGCGTTTTCTGGGGCCGGATGATCAGCGAGGCCATAAACGGACTGGAATGCGGATTGGTTCGACCGGGAGCTAACCGAGCCGCTCTTGCAGGCTGCGCAAACCCCTAGTTGCTCTGCGCACCAGTTTCTTATCGGTCCGATCCGCGTTTTGAGCGGCAACGGCTGGCCGGCCCTTTAACTCGGCCTGTTCTAAAGCGTGATGGATGATGAGATAACCGTTGCGGCGCATGAACTCGGCCTCGGTCGCGTCGGGATAGAGCTCGGCGTCGGCTGCGCGTGCATCTTCTAGTTTCTGGCCCAAGTCGGCGATCTCGCCTTGGGGTAGATAGGCAGCCAGCGTACTGAACTCGACGCGGCCATGAATCTCGACCGGCCGGCCTAACAGCAAATCACCAGGTTGGACCAGTCCGTGACCGGCCGGCTCATACAGCTCTAACTGCTCGGAGGACATGAAATCACGCAATTGCAGCATCTGGCCCTCGTAGTCGAGCAGCTCAAAGGCTCCGGCCGGCGGCGCGTCTCGCCAATCGCCCAGCACGGCCTGCTGTTTCTGCGATAGGTCGTCGCATTTCTCCTCATAATAAATGTCGAAGAGCCGTGGCTGGTCTTTGTATTGATAGTCAAATACGAACCAGTCGAAGAAACGGATCGCCTCGTTCTGGCTCATCTCCTCGGCGTTGTCGATAGAGTAGTAGTTGTTCCAGTACAGGGGCAGGGCCATGGCGAAAGATTCAGCGAAGCGCTCTTCCCGGGCGTAGTTCAAGAAATCCCGCCGCAGCCATTGGCCGGCGTCGGAATACTCTCTGCGCTCGGCTTCGACGGCCCTGTCCTCTTTCATGTGACACTTCTTGTATTTCTCGCCGCTGCCGCAGTAGCAGGGATCGTTACGACCTGGTTTTGACATGACACCCTCTCTGTTGGTTACATTCTAGGTCGGGCAGGAATTATCGATAGGCTATTATGGCAGATATTGCCCGGCCGGCACGGATGACTTTATTCCCAAACAACCTGAACTGGGCCGCGCTCAAACCTGCGGGATTTTGACATTGTTTTGCGCACGTCAAGCCAGGTTAGAATCCGGTAGGTTTAAGCTGGCGACGAGTCATCCTGTAGACGGTCTATTAGGGGCAGCAACTGGTCCAACCGGCTAATGGTGTAGTCGGGTATTACACCCGAAGGATCTCGTTCCAGGTATGGTGGACTGATAAGAACGCTGGTCAGCCCGACCTTATTAGCCCCGGCGATGTCATTTGTCGGCCGGTCGCCGACAAACACGGCTTTCTCTGGCTGAATACCCAGCTTGTTCAGCAGATCGTGGTAGACGATCGGATGAGGTTTGAGGTAGCCGACGTCGGCGGCTGACACCCGTTCGTCAAAGAGATCTATCAGGTCGTAGGCGCGCAATTCTTCGTCCCGCATCCACATCGGCAAAAAAGAATTCGTCAGCAATCCGATCCGATAGCCCTGGCGGCGCAGTGTGTGCAGGACCGGCAGGGTTTCCGGGAAGGGCTCGACGCCCGGCCGGGGAGCCCAGCCAAAGACCCGCAGAACCTGATCCGCGTCCAGGCCATCGGTTTGTAACTCAAGCTCTTCAAATACCTGGTCCAACAGCCGGCCGTAGGACGTAATGCGCCATGTCTTCTTAGCCTCGGTCCACATGGCCAT
>CP070688.1:1522882-1529077 GCA_020353135.1 Chloroflexota bacterium | reverse complement strand
GTTCCGGGCAATATCAACAGCCCGGCCAGCAAGGGAACCAACAGACTGATCCAGCAAGGCGCCAAACTCGTCCGTCGTGTTGACGACATATTGGAAGAGCTAAACCTGACCATGGTGCCTGAACACAGCGCTTTGCAGATGGTCATGCCCGAGTCGGCCGAGGAGGCGGCCATCCTTGGCCATCTATCCCATCAGCCACTCCATATCGACGAGCTGATTAGGTTGGCAGAACTGCCCAGCGGGATGGTGAGCAGCACGCTATCTATGATGGAATTAAAGGGAATGGTTCAACAGGTTGGCGGGATGAATTTCGTGCTGGCTCGCGAACCCGATCCGGCGTACGAGGTGCAGTCGGCGCCCGACACACAAGTGGCGCAGGGCGCGCAAGAGAGAAACGAGTAGGTTTGTTGAAATGAAGATCGTGATATTCGCAGGCGGCACCGGCCGGCGCTTGTGGCCGCTCAGCCGCCAGAGTTCGCCCAAGCAATTTGAGCCCATCATGGGAGAGAAGTCGACCGTGCGCCTGTCGGTGGAGCGCGTTCTGAATACCTACGGCGCCGACAATATCTATATTTCGACGAATCAGCGCTACCTCGACATTCTGAGGAATCAATTACCCGAGCTGTCCGAGGAGAACTTCATTGGCGAACCAGAAAGGAGAGACCTGGCGGCAGCTGTTGGATTGGCCATGTGCCATGTGGCGCACCATCACGGCCCGAATGAGACTGTAGCCATAATCTGGGGTGATAATCTCATGACGGACGAAGTCGCGTTTTTGCGCTTGATGGCCTCGGCCGAGAAGATCATTACCGGCGTCAAGGCTAAGATAGTGTTCGTCGGTGAGACGGCCCGGTTCGCCAATAGCAACCTGGGCTGGATTGGACTCGGCGAGCGGCTCGGCGACAGCGCCGGTGAAGCCTTCTTCTCTTTTAAGTCGTGGCTATACCGGCCACCGCTGGAGCAATGCCGGCAGATGTTCGCCTCGGGCGACTTCGTTTGGAACACAGGTTACTTCGTCACGACCCCAGGATTCATCGGCGAAATGTACCAGCGTCACCAGCCAAAGATGTGGGCAAGCCTGTCGGCTATCGCGGCCACGATTGGCGGCGACTCGTACCGGGCGACGCTGCACAAGATCTACCCACAGTTGGCTGTGGCTTCCTTCGACGATGCAATCGTGCAGAAAATCGAAGCAAAGATGGCGGCGGTGCTGCACGGTTCGACCGGCTGGAGTGATCCCGGTACTCTGTATGCCTTGAAAGAGGCCATCAATGCCGATACAACGGCCAACGTCGAAAGAGGCCTGGTGAAGCCGGTCGCCAGCCGGGACTGCTTGCTGTACAACTATGAAGAGGGCAAACTGCTGGCGGTGGCCGGTCTGGAAGGTATGATCGTGGTCAACACGGCCGACGCGCTGCTGGTCGTGCACAAGGATGATGTACGTTTGGTCAAGGAGTTGGTAAACGGTCTGGTCGGCACTGATCTGGAAAACTATAGTTAAACGAGATTTATGGAACTGGAAGCATACTGCGTCAAGTGTAAAGAAAAGCGAATAATGAAAGATCCGCAGGCCGAGTGGGCGGCCAACGGCTCGCCTGCAACCCGAGGAACATGTCCGGTCTGCGGAACTAACATGTATAGGCGGGGTCACACCGAAGCGCATAACGGCTTGCCGAAGCCCCCACCAGCACCCAAGAAGAAGGGCGGTCGCAAAACAAAGAAACGTTCTAAGGCGTCTTCAGCCCGCAAAAAGAGGCGGACTGGCAAGTTGGTGATCGTCGAGTCGCCGGCGAAGGCACGAACCATCGGCCGCTACTTGGGCCGAGGCTATAAGGTTATGTCAAGTGTGGGCCATGTACGTGACTTGTTGAAGTCACGACTCAGCGTGGACGTCGAGCATAGTTATCAGCCTGAATATCGGGTGCCGAATGAGAAGCGCAAGGTCGTGAAGCAATTGGCCGAGGCGGCCGCGTCGGCGAAAGAGATCTACCTGGCGACCGACCCGGATCGTGAAGGCGAGGCCATCGCCTGGCATGTGCGCGAGTCGGCCGGCATGGAAGCCGACCGGACGAAGCGCGTTGTCTTTCAAGAAATCACGGAGCCTGCGATACTGGCCGCATTTGAGGAACCGCGAGAGATAGATATGCAGCGCGTCGATGCGCAGCAGGCGCGGCGCATTTTGGACCGGCTGGTTGGCTACAAGCTCAGCCCGCTACTATGGCGCAAGGTGCGCGGGCGACTTTCAGCAGGGCGCGTGCAGTCGGTTGCCGTGCGCTTGATCGTCGAGCGCGAGCGGGAGATCGATGCCTTCGAGCCAGAAGAGTACTGGACGATCGAGGCAGAATTGAGCCAGCAGAAGCACATGGGCAAGGAGCCGCGGCCTTTCTTCTTGGCCAAACTGCGCCGGATCGGCGGGAAGAAGCCGGAGCTGAATTCTGAGGCCGAGGTGCGGCCACATGCGGAGAAGCTGAACAAGGCTGAATGGACGATCGGCGATGTCCGGCTGGGGACGCGAAAGCGACGGCCGGCGGCGCCGTTCACGACCAGCACATTGCAGCAGGAGGCGTCTCGCCGCCTCAACTTCGGAGCAAACAAGACGATGCGAATCGCCCAGCAATTGTACGAGGGCGTCGACATCGGCGACGAAGGCAGCACCGGCTTGATTACCTACATGCGGACCGATAGCGTGACCGTGTCGAAAGAGGCGCAATCGGAAGCGCGAGCGCATATCCAGAATCACTTCGGCGACGACTACGTGCCGGATACTCTGCCGCAATACCGGACCAAGTCCAAATTGGCCCAGGAAGCCCATGAAGCGGTCCGGCCTACGTCGGTGGAACGGACGCCCAAGAAGCTCAGGAACCATCTGAAGCGCGACCAGTACCGGCTTTACCAGTTGATATGGGAGAGATTTGTGGCCAGCCAGATGGCGGCGGCGATATATGATACGGTTTCGGCCGATATCATGGCCGGAGAGCCGGGTTCTCCCGTTGCAGGTCGCCCGTACTTGTTCCGCGCGGCCGGCTCCAGCCTACGTTTCCGAGGTTTTCTGGCGCTATATGAAGAAACCAAGCCAACTGACAGACCGGAAGATGGCGAAAATCCGGTGCCGTCCGAGCTCAAGGCGCACGAGTCACTGGATCTGTTGAAGCTGTTGCCAGAACAGCATTTCACACAACCGCCGCCACGATATTCTGAAGCAACGTTGGTTAAGGAGCTGGAGGACAATGGCATCGGCCGTCCGAGCACGTACGCGAGCATTATTACGACGATCAGTTCACGCGGGTACGTGGAATACGAGCAGCGGCGCCTCGTACCGACGCCTATTGGCGAATTGGTCAACGATCTGTTGGTCGAGTATTTTCCTGACGTAATGTCAGTGGGCTTCACGGCCCAAATGGAGAGCGAACTAGATGAGGTGGCGGCCGGCAAGCCTTGGGTGCCTGTAATTGACGAGTTTTACCGTCCGTTTGCCCAGCGCCTGACAATCGCCGACGAAGCGATTGAGAAGGTCGAAGTGCGAACGGAGCCTGAGCCCGTGGGGCGGGATTGTCCCGTGTGCGGCAATCCTCTTGTCTACCGCGAAGGTCGCTTCGGGCGCTTCGTCGGCTGTAGCAACTTCCCGTCTTGTCGCCATACAGAGCAGATCGTGAAGAAGGTCGGCGTACTCTGTCCTAAGGACGGCGGCGAGATCATCGAGCGCCGGACGCGTAAGGGAAGGATCTTCTACGGCTGCCAGAATTATCCGGAGTGTGATTGGACCAATTGGAAGAGGCCGCTGGCGACGCCATGCAAGGTGTGCGGCGGCTTGCTCATCGCCGTTAACAAGAACAATGCCGAGTGCACCGTCTGTGGTGAGCGACAACCGGTCGATGCGAGCGAGGAGAAGAACGAAGTCGCGACTAGTTGAGTAGTAACTTCATCTGTCCCGCCCTTCATTGGCCGGGCCCTGGCGGGGCAATGGAGAAAGGGCGCCTGGCGCAAGCAAGGGTATGACGGCTGAACCAATCAAGACGCTGACAACTTACGTTCCGGCGTTGGTAGTCCGACGCATTGCATCCGATCCCAACCCGATCTCCGCGCCGACGGCTGAGCGTTTTGGAGCGGCCGTCCTATTCGCCGATATCAGGGATTTCACCGCGCTAGCCGACAAGCTGGCCCGCCAAGGGCAAGTGGGAGCTGAACTGCTGGCTGACTTACTCAACGATTGCTTTGGTCAGTTGATTGACGTCGTCCACGAGCATGGAGGCGAAGTAACGAAATTCGCCGGCGACGCCTTGTTGGCGCTATGGCCCGTATCACAAGACGTGAGCCGCCTGGGTTCGGAAGCCAGATTGGCACTATCAAGGATGGTGATCAGGTCTGCCCAGTGCGGGCTGGCAATTCAAGAGACGTTGAACGTATTCGAAGCCGAAGACGGCACACGACTGCGTCTGCAGGTGGGCATTGGCGCGGGTGACGTGTATAGCGTTCATCTTGGCGGCGTGTTCAATCGCTGGGAGTTCCTGCTATCAGGAACGCCTTTGGCGCAAATGAGCCAGGCCAAGGAAAATGCCCGGCCTGGGAAAGTGGTTCTGTCGCCAGAAGCCTGGTCCTTAATTAGCTCCGAGTGCGCCGGCACAACACTGCCTGGCGGCTTTGTCGAATTACGGGCAACGCCACAGGCGCTGCCGATCAGCTCCCTCAAGTTGCCAACCCTGTCGATTGAGGCGAAGAGTAGCCTGCAGTCCTATGTGCCAGCGGCCGTTCTGTCCCGACTGGAAGCCGGCCATGAGGGGTGGTTGTCGGAGATGAGGAAAGTGGTCGTCCTGTTCATCAAGCTGCCCCAATATGGCACTTCCATTAAGCACCCGTACGAGCGCACGATCCCTGAGGCGCAGGCTGTAATGGAAGCGCTGCAAGGCGCCCTGTATCGTTATGCAGGTAGCATCAACAAGTTGAACGTCGACGACAAAGGGATTACCCTGGTAGCCGCTCTCGGTTTGCCGCCCCTATCCCATAGAAACGATGCGGCCCGGGCGGTTCAAGCGGCTCTTGAAATGCAGTTAGCGCTGGGCAAACTAGGCCGGAGGAGCGCGATAGGCATCACCATGGGCTGGGTACTATGTGGTCCCATCGGCAGCCCGGAGCGTCGCGAGTATACGATGGTAGGCAATGCGGTCAATATGGCGGCCAGGCTCATGCAGGTCGCCGCTGAGTCGCTGGCGGCTGACACGGAACTGGCCGACACACTCTGCGACGAGGCCGTGTTTGAGGCGATTCGCCGGCTGGCCGAAGAGGGAGATTCATTGGCCCAGCAATTGACTTTCCGGTCCCTGCCGTCGGTCATAGTGAAAGGTCTGCCGGAGCCGGTTTCTGCCTACCGTCCGAGTTTCCAAAGATCACCTCGCTACCATATGCAACATCAAAAGAGGCGTTCGTCTCCTTTGCTTGGGAAGGACGCGGGCAGAGCGATCGTAGAATCTCGCATGCGGTTACTGCGACGCATGCCAGAGGATAGCAGGGGCGGGCTCATTATCGTCGAGAGCGAGGCCGGCAGCGGCAAGACCTTGATGCTTGACGAACTGCGTGCGCTAGCCGTAGAAATGCGCCTTAGAGTTCTGGAAGGCGCCGGCGACGGATTGGAACAGGTTACGCCGTACTATGCCTGGCGGTCAGTCTTTCAGGCGATCTTCGATCTGGATCCATTTATACAGGACCGGCATGCCCGCCGTTCCCACATTCTCCGCCAGCTACCGCCGATTCGGGGCGAGAGAGGATTTCCGGCGTTCGCGATTCGCATGTCCCCGCTGCTGAATGCGGTACTGCCGCTCGATTTGCCGGAGAGCCAAACGACGTCGAGAATGGCCCCGGCCCAGCGCCACAGGACCACGCAACAGTTCTTGCTCAGGTTGTTGCAGCGCCGGGTGGTCCGGCCCGGCCGGCGCCGAGCGAGGCCGTCGGTCTTGTTATTCGACAATGGTCAGTGGATGGATCGTTACTCATGGGAGTTAGCCATCGGCGTTAGTCAGGAGGTCAAGCCCTTGTTGACCATCATCGCTACTCGACCGCTCAGCGAGCAGGCCGCTGGCCGGCCGTTGGCGCAGATAAGCCGGCAGCTCGAGGGCGAGGAGCACGTCTCGCGCCTGGGAATGAGCTTGCTGACAAAGGAGCAGCTGGCGGATCTGCTTTGGCATGAGCTTGGGATACAGGCAT
>CP070688.1:1518771-1522782 GCA_020353135.1 Chloroflexota bacterium | reverse complement strand
GCGTGCGCTTTTTCGTATCTACGTCTCGTGTCGGGCTGCTCCGTAACGTCAACTAGGAGAGTGAAATGGATTATGGCATGATCGGCAAGATTGAGAAGGCAAAGATCTATGCGGAAGAACGAGACCGCATCGAATTCGTGTCATTTCAGGTCAACATCCAGGGCGACAACAATAGCCACATTGTTGGCTATAATAGCGGAACCTGGGACTGTGATTGCTCTTACTTTGCTTCCCATGCCGTTTGTGGACATACCATGACCATGGAGCGCGTGCTCAAAGACATGGTCGAGCTAGGCGGCTGATAAGCCTATAGCTATTCTTTCGCTTAAAAACAGAGGTTGCTTTTGGCGTCGTCCGGTGTTTTCGTCGCCGGCGCCAATATTGACGCGGGTCCGTCCGCCGCCCGTTGATAGCGTCTGTTCCCTGGCCTCGAGGCCCGATTCAAACCCGCCCGTCGCACCATGAAGAAGCGTCACACCGTAACAGTCGGCGGCATCGAGTTCAATCTCAAGTTAACGCTCATCATCATCATGGGCACGATCCTGCCCATGATCGATCGTTACGGCCATCACATTACGGGCACAAAGGCCTATGATCGGTTGGTGCTCTACCTCCTCATCCCCATGCTGGTCATTCTGCTCGTCTTTCGCGAAAAGCCGGCGATCTATGGATTTCGGCTGGGCCAATGGCGTACCGGCTTGCTTTGGACGGTCGCTGGCTGCATTGGCATGGCTCTTATCCTGTGGTTCGTCGCCCGTACCCCGGAGATGCAGCGCTTCTACGAGGCCAAAGCGCCTGAGGATACGCTCTATCTATTCTTCATCACCGCCGCCGATCTGTTTGGTTGGGAGTTCATGTGGCGCGGTTTCATGTTATTTGGATTGGCCTACTACCTCGGACCAGGAGCGGCGATTTGGCTGGCGGCCGTGCCTTTCGCCTTCATGCATCTGGGCAAGCCAGAGCTAGAAACGCTGAGCACCTTGTTCGGCGGGGCGGCCTTCGGCTTCGTCGCCTGGCAGACGGGATCCTTCTTCTATCCATTTCTCATCCATTGGTTCATCGCCTCTTTCACGATGCTGATAGCCAGCGGACGAATCGGTTGACTCAAGCCGGAGCCGGTGGCTTCTCGGCCGCATTACGCCCGGAGCGCCGGTGCCAATTCACTCTTGAAGATGAAAACGATCACTTTGACCTTAACAGACATGGCCAACGGCGGCGCGGCTCTCGGCCGGGATGAGAACCAGCGCGTGGTTTTTGTGCCCCTGACCATACCCGGCGAAAAGGCCAAAGTAACCATCGTCGAAGACAAGAAGCGTTTTGCCAGGGGGCGGCTGGTCGAGATAATCGAAGCGGCGCCTGGACGCACAGAGGCTCGCTGCCCACACTTCGGCCCTTGCGGCGGCTGTCACTTCCAGCACATCGATTATCCGCAGCAACTGCGCTACAAAGAGGCCATTGTCCGCGATCAACTGGAGCGGATCGGCGGGTTTGTCGATCCCCCCGTGTCGCCCATATGGGCGAATCCCGAAGCGTGGGCCTACGCCAATTCAGCCACCTTCAGCCAAACGGCCGATGGTCGTCTGGGTTTCTGGTCTCCTGAACTGGGCCAGGTGATGCCCATTGACACTTGCTTCTTGCTGCGTTCGGAATTATTGGATCTCTATCAAGACCTGGATCTCGATTTACCCGGCCTGCGCGAAGTAACCCTACGAGTAGGGCAAGAGGGCGAGTTGCTGGCTGTCCTGGATATCGATGACCTGGAGCCGCCCTTGCTGGAAACAGACTTCCCTGTTTCGGCGGCCTTGCTATTGCCTGACGGTGCTGCAGTCAACCTTATTGGCGACAACAATCTCCTGCAAGCGGCCGGCGAACGGGTATTCCGCGTATCGGCCGGATGTTATTTCCTGAATAACTCGGCCGCAGCTGAATTTATCTTGGAGACCGTTCTTGCTTATGGGGCGCTGAGTGGTGAAGAGAGTGTCCTGGAACTCTACAGCGGTGTTGGCACACTAACCGCTTCCCTGGCCGGTAATGCGGCCGAGATCGTGGCCGTGGAGAGAAACCCTGACGCCGTCGCCGACGCCATCGTCAATCTAGCCGAGTTCGACAACGTCAGCCTATATGAGGGCCAGGTAGAAGAAGTCCTGCCTATGCTCAACGTCATGCCTGACATGATCGTCGTCGATCCGCCTGGCTCCGGCCTGCCGCCGGCCGTGTTGGACGAAATGGCGTCCCTTGCACCAGCCCAGATGCTTTATGTCAGTTCGGACATTGCGACCCTGGCCCGGGACGGCCGGCGGCTGGCGGCCAAAGGCTACCGTCTAAGCCAGATTCAGCCGTTGGATGCACATCCGCAAACGTATCATGTCCAGACCGTGAGTCGGTGGTCACGCCGATGAATTCCTGGCCGGAAACCAGGTCCGATGATTTGCCATTGACGGCCGTAAACGGCGCGCCAGACGGCGGCTGGACTCAGATCGCGCTGCCTGGCCTAGCTCAGGCCAAATCTCAAAATTGGGGCTTGTATTCAGCCCCCTGAATCGCTTATACTCTGAGCGGCACAGTGTTTGGAGCCGCAGATTACAAGGAAGGAGGTTTCAGAATGGCTTTAGACAAAGTTCAGACCCGCAGGCAATTGGACAAGCTTTGGCGAGATAGATCGGTTGGCGTACTGGAGGCTAAAGGGAACAAATACGCCATCATCAGCGATTTGCACATGGGTGATGGCGGTGATGCGGATGACTTCTACAAGAACGAACCAGCTTTGCTGAACGCCCTGGACTATTATCGCCGAAATGGTTACACCCTTGTTTTGTTAGGCGATGTAGAGGAACTGTGGCAGTTTGATTTAGAGACGATCGTCGAGCGCTATGACGATACAGTCTACGCCAAGATCCGGGCATTTGGCGACAACCGTGTGCACCGGATCTATGGCAATCACGACTTTGAGTGGGGCGGCTACAAGGATCCAACCAAGGTGACCAGCCAGAAGTCCAAGTTGGCCGAGGAGGCGTTGCGGATGAAGGATGCCACTGGCAAGGAAGCCATTCTGCTCGTCCATGGCCACCAGGGCAGTATCGACTCTGACAAGTTTTCCTGGTTCAGTCGCTTTTTCGTCCGGATGTACAAACCTGTGGAGCCACTAGTCAGGTTGACCGGTCTTCTCGGCCATGGCGCGGCCACCAAATCAGCGGTCGCCCACGACTATGAAAGAACCTACTACGACTGGGCCAAGAAGAAAAAGGTCCTGGTGATTTGTGGTCACTCTCACCGGGCCATTCTTGCATCCAAGTCATATGCTGACATGCTACGGGATGAAATCGCCGACCTGAGGGTAGAGAATTCTAAGAGCCGAACCTCCTTGAGGACGAGGACTATCAATCTGCGCAAGATCGATCGCCTCAAGGAGGATTGGGAAGATGAGCGAGACAAAGGCCGCGTGATAGAACTGAGCAGACCGGGTAAAGATCCGGTGCCCTGCTATTTCAATTCAGGCTGTGGACTGTTCGATGATGGCATCACCAACCTCGAAATCGCCGGCGATCAGATTCGACTCGTAAAATGGCACCGGCAGCCAGAAGAGGATGAGAAACGCGAGGTGTTTGGCAGAGGCAAACTAAGCGACTTCGTTAGGGAAACGACCGCATAGTCACTCGAAGACGTGGATAGGCGGCCGGCGGGCATGAACTGCTAAACGCCTTCGTAGCCTCGGGCTTGCCAGGCGGCATAGAGAACAATGGCCCCGGCCGTCGCCGCGTTGAGCGAAGCAACTCGGCCGCGCATCGGCAGCTTCAGCAAAAAGTCGCAATTCTGCCGCACCAATCTGCGCAAGCACGCGCCTTCATGGCCGACGACGATAGCCAGGGCCATGTCCAGGTCTATCTGCCCCAGTTGTTGCGCTTGTTGGCTCAGATCGAGGCCGGCCAACCAGACATCGGCCTGCCTGAGTCGCTTCATCGCCTGCACCAGGTTGGTTACCTGGGCGATCAGCAGGTGCTCGGCCGCCCCGGC
>CP070688.1:1510009-1518671 GCA_020353135.1 Chloroflexota bacterium | reverse complement strand
TCCAGTTCGATCCGCGGCCGGTCAGCTTCTCCGGCCGTCCTCTCCGGCGCCTCCGATTCACCATAGCCCAAGGCATCGAGAAAGATATCCGCCACCTGCAGCGCGTCATGCCTGACCTGCCAATTGAATAGGTTGCACAGCATCGCAACGCTGAGGTGCACCTCCAGGAAGCGCACCAGGGCGGAGACATAACCGCCTTGTCCGCCGCCGTGCTCGACCAGGTTCAGTCCGCGATGGCGATGGCCTACCATCAGGCCGAAGGCGTAATCAAGTTCTGTGCCGTCGTTTAGACGGCCGGGCTGCTGCATCTGTTCGATCAGCTCAGCGCCGCCTACCTTTCCACTGTAGAAGTTCTCGTCCCAGAAGGCCAAGTCCTCGATCGACGTGTACACATTGGTGGGACCGCACACCCCGTCTGCCAGGAGTGCATTAAACACCTTACCATCGTCGTCGAGCCAATAGGACTGAGCCCTATTGGGGATTATTAACCAGGGCTTGTCGTGGATATGAGTGTCCTTCATGCCGAGAGGCTCGAATATCCGTTCCCTGCAAAATGTGGCGAAGGGCTGACTAGTGACTCGTTCTACAATCCGGGCCAGGATGATGTACCCCATATTGGCATAGGAGAATTCCTCGCCTGGCGCGAAGTTCAGCTCTTGCTGCTTCAGGAACAGGCGGAACACGTCGTCGTTTGTGGTCAGGTCCTCTTCTAACCAACCGCCCAACATCAGCAGCGGCGGGAAAGAGCACCGCACCCCGCTGGTATGGTACGCAAGGTGGCGGATGGTGATCGTCTCCCCGAATGCTGGTGACTCAGGCAGATGCTCGCTGATAGTATCGTCAAGCGCTAATTTGCCTTCGGCAGCCAACAATAAAATGGCCATGCCGGTGAACTGCTTGGCCTCCGACCCAATGTTATAGATGGTGGACGGCGTATTAGAGATATTGTGCTCGACGTTCGCCAGACCATATCCCGCCTTATAGATCAGCTCACCGTCTTTCATCACCCCCACAGCGCAGCCGGCCGATCCCGGAGAGGAGTATCTTTCGAACACCTTGTCTACCTCTTTAACAAGCGCGCTCACGTTCATCAGTCGACCTCTTCACTCAATACGGCTGGTAGTGCCTCGAGTTCATCCACAAATTACTATCCGCTTGACCGGTAACGCGATAAACGAACGTACTCGCGAACGACGATTTCTTTACCTTCGTCCGGCTCACCCATCAACGCCGCCGCGCGCGCCATCGCCCCCTCAGGCACCACAGCGTCCGACCAGTTGGCCTCGAGATAGTCGGTCAGCGCCTTGATCGTCGGGGCGTGCGTCATGAACTGGAACAGCTCGTCGCGCTGCAGCTCGAATAGCCCTCGCGCAGTAACATCCGCCAAAGCGCCATCCGCTTGGTAGTATTCCACGAAATCGTTCGTCTCCTGCAAGTGCCCCGCCAGCAGGACTTCTCCCGCCACATGCACCTCAATCGGAGGAGGTTCGCCGTTGGGGTGCATATCTATGAGCAAGCCGTCCCTCTTCAGTAGGCTGCGAGTTGTCTCCAGGGCACGGACCATGCCCTCACTTTCAATTCATCACAGCGCCCAGGACATGAGCGCCAAGTCGAAGAGCGGCGCTTGCGCCTCGCGTTGGTAATCCTCCAGCGACGTTTCCAGCAAAACGACGCGTCCGCCCAATTCTTTGGGCATGTCTTTCTGCGCCTGGGCTATCCGTTCCTGATTGGGGTCAATGCCTACCACTTCCCCCGCCATTGAGGCGTAGCGCCATGTCAGTCTGCCGGTGCCGGCGCCGATTTCGAGCACTCGCTTACCCTCCAGATCCCCCACAATCTCAAGAAGGGCGTTAATCTCGTTTCTTTCCGGATCAAGGGTGATATCCATGATTACATGCTCCTTTAACAGCATCATTATACGATGAATAATTGATGGCCCAGAGGACACTTCTCTATAACCCGATTGTGAAAGCGGGATCAATGTTGACAACAGGCCTGCTTTTCACTTAGACTGTTCTTCACGCGCCTTTGCACAAACCCTTGTCTTTGAGCCGAAGAGGGCACGTACTTAGCACAGCACGTACTTAGCATAGCACACTATAACCGAACCCTTGTAGTGCTAATCACGATTTTGCCGGCTTAGCCGGCGTAGCATGATGTGTCCGAGGACAGGAGGCACTTTATGAACCCTTTTGAGCAGTATGTCGATGGCAGCGGCGCCATCCAGGATGGCCTGGCGGCCATGAGAGCCCGGGAAAGCCGCCGCGAGGAGAACGCCGAGAGCTACATGGCCAGCATGGCCGATCTACGGGAGACCATGCTGGCTATCGAAAACGCGTTCAAGGACGTCGTTTACGGCTACTCGGCGATCCTGCCCGATGGTTGGCGGGCCCATGGCGACTTTGAGAAGTGGATCGCCGGCAAAGCCTGCGCCGGATTCATTCACGGGGGAATGAGTCCTGACGCCGAACTGATGATCGGGGGCGATTGCGACACCGTACGGGGGCTCGAGGTCGAGCTAGACCGGCTATACAGATTCCTTTTTGGCGAATAACTCGCGGGAGCCTGACTTTTCGGCCGGCGGAACGGCTTGACGAAAACCGGCAAGAGGCGGGCCCACGAAGACGGGATTCTTACGAGCTCTTGATATTACGAGCTTTTGGCAGGTAGAAAGGCCCTGACCTGGGTCCGGCCGGGTTGGCTGGCGATCTCGATCCGGCCGCCATGCGCATCGATGATTGATTGGCTTATGGCCAGGCCCAGGCCGCTGCCGGGGTATTCGGCCGCATTGCGGCCGCGATGGAAGCGGCCGAATACCAGGTTTAGATCATCTTCCTCGATGCCGATGCCCGTGTCGGCGACGGTGATGGTGACCCAGGAGCCGTCGCCGCCGAGCGTTAATGTGACCCGGCCGCCCTGGGGCGTGAATTTAACGGCGTTATCGACCAGGTTGTTTACCGCCCGGGCCAGCAGCTCTTCATCCCCTTCTACGATCACTGCCCTTTCGGGCGCCCTTTCGGGCATCGGTTCGGCCATGGTCATCTCAAAAGCGAGCCCGGCCTGTTCGGCCTGGGCGGCGTAGCGCTCGGACAAGCGGAGCAAGCGGCGGCCGAGGTCCACTGGTTCTACGCTCTCAAGGCCAATCCCTCCCTCAATCCGCGACAGCTGCACCAGATCATCGTTAAGTTGTTCCAGCCGTGTGGCCTGGTCCATGGCGCTGGCCAGGAGCGGATCGGCGTCGTCTGCACGGGCAGCCAGCTCCAGGTTGGTACGCAGCGCCGTGAGCGGCGTATTCATTTCGTGAGCCGCATCGGCGACAAAGTTCCTTAAAGTCGCCACCGTGGCTTCGATCCGCTCGGCCATCTTGTTAAACGACTGGGCCAATTGGCCCAGTTCATCGCCGCGGGAGATATCGGCCCTGACGGCCAGTTCGCCGGCCGACATTTGTTCGGTGACCTCAACCAGTTCGAGCACCGGCCGGGTTAGACGCCGGCTTACGAGCCAGCCGGCGGCCGCGGCCAGCAGAACGGCCACGAGGCCGGCTACGACCAGCGCCCGGGCCACACCGGCTAAAAGTGACCGGCCAAAGGCCGGACCTTGGGACAAGACGAGCTGGCCAACAGACCGGCCGCCCAGTTCCAGGATGGGTTGCTGCACGACGGCCGCGGAGCGGAAACCCGGCTCGTCGGCCAGGCCAAGCGCGCTGGGCGGCTGCAAGCCAGCTTGGGTCAGCGCCTGACCGTCCACGGCGGCGGCCGGATCGACCAGGCTGCCGCTGACCGTGGTCTGGGATTCGAAGCGGCCGCCCTCATCCTCAATCACCAGGGCCGTGGTATATCCTTCGTCGCCGGCCGTCCGGCCGATAGATTGGCTGAAGGTTTGGTCCTCGTCCCCTAAATCAAGCTGCAGCGATAGGGTGGAAGCAACCCGGAGCTTTTGCGGATCGCCCGAGTCAGCCATCAGCGCCCCATCTGGATCGAAGATCTGGATACGGGTCTGGGTCAGATAGGCCAGGCTATTAACCTGGGACTGGAGCAGGTCTTGCCTGGGTAAGCTGTCGAGGCTCGGTCCCCGGATCAAGCCGCCGACCATCTCGCCGACGGCCGGGGCGTTTTGCTCAAGGTAACGCCGCTCCTGGGCGGCGTAGAAGCTGTTTAACATCAACAGCAGCACGCCGCCCAGGCTGACCACGGTCAGGAAAGCGATGAGCCCATAGCTCAAGGGAAGCCGCCAGCGAATCGAGTCAGGCATCAGAAAAACGGCTCATCGCTAATTACTCATAGCTAAAAGAGCGATCACCTTATCGGATCATAGACGATCAGGTCGGCAACGAGCCGGCCGTCTTCGACCTGGCCCCAGGCGCGAATCATCATGTTCTGACCGATCTCGTCTGGGCTGCCGGGTTCAAGGGCGCGGGTTAGCCGCAGTTGACCGGCTTCCACGATCTCCTGGGTGATCTCCGGCCGTTCAGTCACGTCCTTGTAGTAGACCGTATTCTCGTCCACGGCGACCTGTACCTCGTCGCCGTCGTGACTGGCGTTGACGGTGGTAACCGGTTCCTGATCGTTGATGGCCTCGACCGAGACATCTACTTCAATGCTGCCCGTTCCAAGAGACAGCTCGTCGCCGGCCTGGCCCAGGAACAAACCGGCCGCGTCTTCGGCCCGCTCCGGCAGTTCAGGCGGATCGGCAAAAGTTATCCGCACTTCACCGCCGAAGCGTTCGCCGTTTTTGACTTCCTCGACGGCGATGACCATAACTCGCTCAGGCTTCGGCTCTTGGGCCGCCGGCTCTTGAGCCGCGGCCGTAGAAGTCGATAGCCTGGAAACGCCGAAGATCGCGCCGGCCGCGATGGTGGCGGCGACCAATAACAAACCACTTAACGCTAATACTCGTTTCATCGTAACCTCCGATTCTTTAGTAAAGTCAGCAATTGGCCAAAGTGCTGTGTTGTATGGATGGAGATTACCCCAGCCAGATAACGGCCAGGTTCCAGCCAGGTTACGGTTTTGTAACCGCGTCACAAAAATGTGACGGGCTACCCAAGTGTAACCTCGTCACGATTGCGTGACGGGTCATGGTTCATTAACCAAACGATAGCCGATGCCGGGAACGGTCAGGATCAAGCTCGGCTTGCTTGGCTCTCGCTCTACTTTCTGTCGCAAGCGGCGGATGTGAACGTTGACCGTCCGCTCGCTCTCGATGCCGCCGGCGTCATCCCAGACGGCCTGAAGCAATTGTTCCCGGCTGAGGGCCTGCCCGGGGTGGCGAGCCAGATAGATCAGCAGGCGATACTCGGTCGGCGTCAGGTTGATGGGCTGTGTTCCCCGGCTGACCGTGGCCGTGTCGAGATTGATGGCCAGGTCGCCGGCGAAGATGAGGTTGGCCGCACCGCCGGCCAGATCGCCGTAAGCCCGCCTCAGCAGCGCCCGGACGCGGGCCACCAGTTCGCGCAGCCCGAAGGGCTTGGTCATATAGTCGTCGGCGCCCATCTCGAGCCCGAGAACCTTGTCGAGTTCTTCGCGCCGGGCGGTCAGCATCAGGATGGGCTGCTGGAGCCCCATCTGGCGCATCTGGCGGCAGAAGTCGAAGCCTGAGCCGTCGGGCAGACGTACGTCGAGGATGACCAGGTGCGGCCGGTATTGATCGGCGAAAACGATACCTTCCCGGCCGGTCCGCCGCCAGGAAACCAGGAAACCTTCCTGGGCCAGACCCTGTTGCAGGCTGTCGGCCACGGCCGGATCGTCCTCGACAAGCAATAGACGTCTGCTCTGGTTTTCCATGGCAGCGATTATAGGAGATCGAGGTCGTGTTGCCAGTCCGGGCATCGTTTAAACCAACCGCATCCACATCTACTTCGGGTTCGCTATCCTGGTATAATGAATCAATACTGTTGAGAGACAAGGTTGTTCGAGGCCGTTGGATGGCTAGGAACGTAGGTGGTGACAATCAGAGAATGAGATTTCGATACGGTCCGATTCCCGAGGACGTACTGTTTCAACCAGAAGCAGAAGGCTGGTCTGGCATTCGCGAACCTGGTCCTCTGGTTTTAAATATCTCAGCAATTCCTGTCGCTGTTCTCTTAATCTTAGCGACCATCTATGCAATATCCTTGGTCTGGGAGGGAGGCATCCAAGCGATCATTCAGGATGTTTTAGAACAGTCAGGACCAGACCCATTTTTGGTTTCCTTGGCCGTGTTGGTTATCTCTATTCCGGTGCACGAGTTGGTCCATCTCTTCACACACCCTCGGCTTGGTCGTTCAAATAAGAGCATATTAGGTTTTTGGTTGTCTCGCGGTGTGTTTTACGCTCATTATGAAGGTGTAATTTCAAGAGATCGTTTCTTGACTATTCTCATATCACCATATATGGTGCTAGTCTGGATTCCCGTAATCATCCTTGCTGTAGTCGGTGCCTCTATTCCTCTTGTATTTGTTCAAATATTGGTTTTGGTGGCTTTGGTCAACAGTGCCCTACCTGCAGGAGATATCGTTGGATTCTTCCTGCTGGTGAGCCAAGTCCCTTCCGCAGCCTGCGTGAAAAACAGAGGCTGGAAATCTTATTGGGTGCAAGGGGCTCCCTGTGACGCATAATTCGCCCAGTCCTAGGCCTGACAAAGAGTCATCCTATTGACTGCAAACGTGAGGATTCACCCTATCAAGGTCTTGTCTAATCACATTTTCTGAAGTCAAGTTGAGGAAGGGTGCTTGAAACAGGTTTAAGATGGCAAGTTGCTTACTCGTTCGGAAATCGTTATCTACCACAACGAGCTCTCAGGAGCCGTCTACCTCAGCCGAAATGCTGGTCAGCCCGGACCGTTTGGAGACAACAGTGACACCAACCCCCTTATCATGACTGGTACAGATGATGGAGGCATCCCATGAAGGCTTCACGGGCAAGCTGAGACCTTCAAGTAACGCGAGGAAGTGAAACAGAGGGAGAGATGAAACCGAATACTGAAGCGACCTCATTTGGCTCCATCACCATTGACGGTCAAAGATACGATCACGACGTCATCATCCGAACTGATGGTACGATCCGGAAGCGGAAGAAGAAGCTGTCGAAGAAGTTCTATGGGACGTCGCACAAGATCTCGGAGGCGGAGGCGGAATTCATCTACGAGGAAGGCGCCCAGACGCTGGTCATAGGCACCGGCCAGTACAATCGGGTCCGCCTCTCGGCCGAGGCCCAGGAGTACTTCGACGGCCGGGGATTGGCTGTCGTCGCGCTGGCCACGCCTGAAGCGATCAAGCGCTGGAACGAGTATCAGGAGAATACCATCGGCCTGTTCCACGTCACGTGCTGATAGAATCAGCCGTTGACGCCGTCACGTGCTGATAGAATCAGCCTCTGAGGCCGCCATCTCTAGCCTCGCTAGCGCGCAACGCCCCCACCTTTCCAGGAGGAACTAGAAAGATGCCAAAATATCACTTTTACCAGGTAGACGTTTTCACCGATCAGGCCTTTGGCGGCAATCCCCTGGCCGTCATTCCTGATGGCGTGGGGCTGAGTTCGGGACAGATGCAATCCATCGCCCTGGAGATGAATCTGTCGGAAACTACTTTTGTGCTCCCAGCCGAGGACCCTGAAGCCGATTTCAAGGTGCGCATCTTTACGCCTTCGCGCGAACTTCCTTTCGCAGGTCATCCGGTGGTGGGAACGCACTGGCTATTGGCGCATATAGGCCAGGTCGCTTTGGAGGAACCGATAACGACTGTCAGATTCGAGCTCGGCGTGGGAGTGAGAGCGGCTCAGCTGCATGTCACGGCCGGAAAAGTCACAAAGGTGGTGATGGACCATCAAAGGCCTGAGTTCTTCGCCACGGCCAGCGAAGAGCAGATAGAACGCCTGGCGACAGGTCTTGGCTTGCGGTCAGAAGCCATCCTAGAGACGGGCTGGCCGGCCCAAGTTGTGTCGACTGGAAGTCGCCAATTGTTCGTACCCGTTCGCACCTTGGCGGACGTGCAATCTCTTCAACCGAGCAAACAGGATGCCTCGGCATTGAACAGCGTTTTTGACGAACTCGATCCGGTCAAAAAAGATGTCCACGTCGTCATGGTTCTGACGCTGGAAACCGAAAGTGATCAGTCTGATGTCCACACCAGGATGTTCGCTCCCAGATTTGGG
Organism: Chloroflexota bacterium; assembly: GCA_020353135.1. The sequence continues at coordinate 1,510,542 of CP070688.1, read as the reverse complement.
ATCCGTGAAGATCCGGCTACGGGAAGCGCCAGCGGCGGGCTGGGCGCCTACCTATTAAAGAACCGCATCATCGATGCCACGCCGCCCACAACCTATATCACTTCTGAACAGGGCATCGAAGCCGGACGGCCGAGCACCATCTATATAGAAGTGGATGGGCCACCAGGTGATATAACGATGGTGCGGGTTGGCGGTGAAGTCGTTCCGCTCATCGAAGGCGTTATGGAATGGTGACACATACAAACAGCATTGCTAAGGCATTCCCCTGACAGGCCCCCACCCTGCCATTCGCTCCAATCCTAACGCCAATTTCGTCTAGGGGCTTGACAAACTAATTATATTAGTATATAAACTAATTATATTAGTTTTGTGGAGGAATTGGCGATGAAAATAACTCAGCACGGCGAAAACTTGTGGCAAATCACCCGCCTGACCGCTTTCAACAGCTTTTTGGTGCGCGAAGATGATGGGTTGACGGTGATCGACACCAACATGAGCGGTACTGGAAAGGATATCCTGGGGGCGGCCGAAAG
>CP070688.1:1506762-1509909 GCA_020353135.1 Chloroflexota bacterium | reverse complement strand
CGGTACGTAATTATCCTCCCACACGACCGCCAGGATGGCTCCGGTGACGAATAAGCCAATGCCCACCAGGAATAAGATCCAGTACATGATCACTGTGGTTTTGTGATCGCGTAAGAAAGTGTCGAGGATTCGCTGGAATACCTGGTTTCCTCGCTCGTAACCGGCCCGGATATCATTGATCCAATCTTCGCTCATCGTCTTCGCCAGCTCAGGGTACGCCTCTTTCACATCCTCGTCGAGTTGTGGTAGAGGAGCGAAGTCCGTATCGGCGGCGTCGGCCGGCGGCTCGGCAGGTTGCTCTTCCGGCGCTTCTGCCTCGGCTTCTTCCGGCGCCTTTGATTGCGCCCCCTCTTCGGCCGGCTTAGGCCCAGACGAAACCTCTATCACCGGCCGCTCGCCGGCGTCTTCACCTTTCTCTACCACCGGCAAGCGCACGGCCGGGTCGCCCAACAATGCATAGCCCCGGGCGTCGTTGTTAGCCGTCCACATGCCGGCCACCTCATAGGGGTCATAGGCATCGTCAAACTCTATCTTCTCGACTTCGTCGGCCAACACAGTTGAAAGCTCCGCGTATCGCTCGTTGAAATACTCCATGGCCAGGCCGATCGGCTTGCCACTCAACAAGCTTTCGAAGGTGCTCTCGAAAACCTCCATCTGCGCGCCGGCGCCGGGCCAAACAAAAGAGAAACCCCAGGCCCGCTCCACGTGGCCTACTACGGCCAAGGCGCCGCCCCGCGGCCGGCTCAACATCTTGGTCGGCAGTTGGGCCAGGAAGTTGCTTGGCGCGATCTCGGCTCGTTCCTTGAACGCTTGCTTGGCGAACTCGTCATATTGGGGTGTGCCGCCCCCATAGCAGGCGAAGAAAAAGGCGATCAGGCCCAACAGGTTGCTCGTCTCGTCTAAATCATCGGCGGCGAAATACCAGTCCCGTTTTATGGGACCGCTTCCGGGCCCGCCCCAATCTCCAAGCAGCAGCGCGCCCTGCTGAGCGGCCTGGCGCCTGTCGCCATTGGGGAAGCCCATGCCGTGGCTGGCGCTGAACAGGAAGGCTGGCGTCTTATCGCCTAGCAGAATCTCGCTGAAATGCTTCCTGTTGGCCTGTTCCTTCATGAACTTGGAGAACTCCCAGCCCTTGAGCCTGTCTTCCCGTTTGCCCTGGAACTTCTCGAACAGCGGCTCCACCAGGTACTTCGTGCTTAATTCGGTGGCCTTATCGCCTGGACTCTCGACCCCGAAGAAGGTGCCGGTGCGCGGCAGTTTCACCTTTCCCGATTCGGCCGTGACCACACTCTGGGCATAGTTAGCATATTCGTCTATCGTGTCGAAGTGGATCCGGCCGACCCCATACTGCACATCCAATTGTGACTGGAAACGATAAGGGATCCGGTTCGGGTCGCCGGCGATCAGCAGATAATAGGGCACCTTCTCCGGGTTAACCGGCCCCGGCCCCTTGTTCCCGACCCGCTTCAAGAAGTTGGTCTTGCTCTCACCTGGTCGGTGGCCCCGTTCATTGCCTTCGTACACCTGGCAAAGTCCATCGGTGCTCTTTTCGCGCCACTGGATCAGCGGGCTCAGCGCTTCCTTGATCGCCGGATCGGCGTCGTGAGCGAAGATGATACCCCAACCGGCTTGCTCCAATTTATCCGGCTCGACCCCTTCGACGACGCCATAAGTCGCGGTCTGCTTCTGCTGCCACTTGGCCCTCAATTCATTGAAATTCTCCGGCTTGGCTTGCGCCATCTTCTCCCGATCACTCTTGTCAAAGAGCAGACCGGTGAGTTTTTCACCATCCATAGGTGGGAAGTCATACTCACCAGTTTCGGCATTGATCCCGTTGAAGTAAAGCTCATTGACGTTGCTATCTTCTGGCATCTGCGTTCCTCCTCATTAAATCAAGCGTCCCGCTTGATCCGCAAACCTCCCGGTTTGCGGTACGATCTCCGTACATGGCGGTGGGCTGCGATTCCCTCGAAAATGCAAGTGTGAGGCAGTCGGGCAAGGCGTCATTTCGCAGGACTAGGTGGTCTCCGGACTGCCTTACCCCCTCATCCTAGTTGTCGCTTAAGCCAAATCGGGCTAACTCTTCTGGCGTCAAGAAGGGTGTGTAACGCTGGACAGAAGGCTCCGCCAATTCCAACAACTTGTCCACCGCGAACGGCCAGATAAGGGCCGCGCCATCCTCGCTGGTCGTCACGATGCTCTGGCCGTCTGGGCTGAAATGAGCGTCCCAGACTTGCCCCTCATGCTCCGCCAGGCTCAAGATCTCGATGCCCGTACCGGAGTTCCACACCCGCGCTGTGCCGTCCCAACTCGAAGTGATCAACTTTTCATCATCAGGGCTGAACTCGACCGAATTGATGCCGTCTCTGTGCCCACTGAGCGTTGCCAGGGCGGCGCCTGTCTGGATATCCCATATCGTGGCCGCAAACTCGTCGCCCACCGTAACCAGGCGTTCGCCCCGCAGATCGACTGCGCCAAATTCGCCAGATAGCGACCGGATCAATTCGCCGGTCTCACTGTCCCAAACATGCGTCCCGTCCCCACCCGTCGTGTACAGGCTCGACCTGTCTGGGCTGTATTCAATCCGCCAGATCGATCCCAGCCCGGTCTCGAAGCTCGTTACCTGCTCGCCGGACCTGGTGTCCCAGATGGTCACCAGGTTATCCGTGCAGAAGCCCTCTTCATCCACTTGGCTGCAAGCGCTGGTAACCAGGCGGCTCCCGTCATGGCGGAGTTCAACGGCAAAATCAAAGATGTACTGGTTTGACAGGCGTGGGACTGTGACCGGCTCATGTGGCAGACTCAACATCTGCTCGCCGCTGGTTGCGTCCCATATCTTGGCCGTGCCCCGAACACATGATTCGCCGGTCTCGTCAACTTCGTCACAGCCAACGGTGAAGGCGATTTGACCGTCGTCGCTGATATCGGCCGTATCCACCCATCCGGCGTGCCCGGCCAGGGTCGATACGATCTCGTCGTCGATCACGTCCCACAGGATGACGGAACCCGTCTCGTCTAGAACTGGAATAATAGCCAGGTTGCTTGAACCCTCGAAGTGGCTCCTATCAAGGATAAGCCCGGTTCTGGAGGCTAACTCCTCGCCCGATTCGGCGTCCCAAACCTTGACCTTGAAATCATTGTCATTGG
>CP070688.1:1503435-1506662 GCA_020353135.1 Chloroflexota bacterium | reverse complement strand
GTACACTTCCCTCAACCTATCCTGTAAATCTACACCACGCTCGTAAAAGACAAAGTGAGCGAGAGCTTGCAGCAATGAGCGAGAGCTTACGGTAGTGAGCGTAAATGGCTAATCAATAACGGCTCAACGCTAAATGCTATCTTCATCGGAGGATCGTTGAAATGAATGACTATCGAACAAACGAAACCCGCGTTGCTCTGATCAGCGGCGCCAGCAAAGGCCTGGGCCTGGAATTGGCCGGCTTTCTTGCCGCCCGAGGCTACCATCTTCTACTCACCGCCCGAGGCCGCCGGCAACTCGAAGAGGCGGCCGATCAATTACGGATTACCGGCTCGAAAGTGACAACCATACCCGGCGACATAGCCGACCCAACCCGCCGCCAGGAGCTGCTGGACGCGGTCCAGGCATTCGGCCGGCTGCATATCCTTGTCAACAACGCTTCAACGCTAGGCCCGTTGCCCATGCCTGCCCTGCCCGCTTACCGGCTGGACGACCTGCGGCGGGTCTTTGAGGTCAACACCTTCGCGCCGCTGGCTCTGGTCCAGGGCTTACGGCCGCTCCTGGCCGCCGCCCACGGATTGGTGGTCAACCTCAGCAGTGACGCGGCCGTCGGCGGCTACGATGGTTGGGGCGGCTACGGATCGAGCAAGGCCGCCTTAGATTTGCTGTCGTTGACCCTGGCCAACGAATTGCGTAACGATGGCATCGCCGTCGTCAGCGTGGACCCCGGCGACATGCGCACCGGCATGCACCAGGACGCTTTCCCAGGCGAAGACATCGGCGACCGGCCGCTGCCTGAGGTGACCTTGCCGTTCTGGGCCTGGCTTTTCGGTCAGGACCCAACCGCCATCAACGGGCAACGCTTTCAGGCCCAATCAGAATTATGGCTGGTGCCGGCATGAACCGCTCTGATTTACTCTTTGACCGGCCGGAGGAACTGGCCGCCACAAGGCCGGCTGAGCCCTCCGGCCGCGCCCGCGACGCCGGCCGGCTGCTGGTTAGCGACTCGCGCGGCCACCGGCACGGCCGCTTCGCCAACCTGGCCGACTTTCTGGAACCGGGCGACTTGCTGGTGATCAATCGCAGCGCCACCCTGCCGGCCAGCCTGCCAGCCAAAAGCTACTCTCCAGATCGGCGAAGCTCTGAGCCCTTCACCTTGAATCTCTCGACGAATTATGGCGCCGGCTTGTGGCTGGCCGAACCGCGTATCAGTCATTCCCTGCCGGGCCCGGTGCCGGGCCTCTCGGCCGGCGATACCTTTGAGGTTGCCGGCGTAAAGGCCACGCTTATCGCCGCCTTTCCCGATATCCCCCGCCTGTGGTTCGTGCAATTTGAAGCCGGCCTGAGCGGTGCGATGCGCCGCGCCGGCCAGCCGATCCGCTACGCCTACGTCGACGGCGCCTACGGCCTGGAGCATTACCAGACCTTATTCTCCTCGGTGCCCGGCAGCGCCGAAATGCCCTCGGCCGGCTACCCATTCACCGGTCGGGTCGTCCAACGCCTGGTAGATCGCGGCGTCCGCCTGGCCAGCATCGTCCTGCACACCGGCGTCTCCAGCCTGGAAGTGGAGGTAGACGATATAACCCAGCATACCCTGTATCCCGAGCCGTACGAGGTTTCCCGTTTGACCGCCCGAGCGGTCAACGAGACCCGCGACGCCGGCCGGCGCGTGATCGCCGTGGGCACGACAGTGGTGCGGGCGCTAGAATCGGCCTGGGACGGTCAGGCCGTCCGAGCTTCCTCGGGCTTCACCCGCCTGTACATCCACCCCGGCCGGGGCCTGAACGTGGTCGACGGCCTGCTGACCGGCCTTCACGACCCGCTCACCAGCCACCTGGCCATGCTCTATACCCTGGCTGGCCAAGACATGATCCGCGACGCCTACAACGCCGCCACGGGCCAGGGCTACCGCTGGCACGAATTCGGCGACAGCCATCTGATCTTGCCCGGAAAGAGGCAGCAGGTTATGGTTTAACGGTCCAAAGGATGAATGATGAGGGATGAAGGATGATCACTGACCACTGATCACTGGCCACTGGCCACTGTTTCAACTCATGCAAACCGACTCGCAAACACTCGCCCGCCGCAATCGCGAACTAACGATTCTGAACGAAATCGCCTCGGCGCTGAACGAGGAGACTGACTTGCGGGCGGCGCTGGAAACGGCGCTACAAAATGTGGCCCAGTTGCTCGAACTACGTACCGGCTGGATCTGGCTTCTGCGGGCTGAGGAAGACGAAAAAGAACCCCAACCTTACCTGGCCGCTGCCCAAAACCTGCCCCCGGCCCTTCGCGACGACCCCCGGCTCATGGAAGGTGACTGCTACTGCCTGAGAACCTTTCGCGCCGGCGACCTGAGCGGCGCAGCCAACGTCAATGTGGTCAGTTGTAGCCGCCTGTCTGACCTGGTCGATGGCACCGGCGGTCTGCTTTACCACACCAGCGTGCCTCTATCCGCTTCCCACGGCCAGAAGCTCGGCGTCTTAAACGTCGCCGATACCGATTGGCGCGAGCTTTCAGAAGCGGATTTGCGCCTGCTACACACCATCGGCGATCTGTTGAGCATTACCATTGAGCGCGCCCGGCTTTTCCAGCGCAGCGCCCAAATTGGGGCCATGGAAGAGCGCGGCCGCCTGGCCCGGGAGATCCACGACACCTTAGGCCAGAATCTGGCCGCCATCACCCTGCACATGGAAACGGCCGATGCCCTGCTTGAGGCCGGCGCTGATCCAGATGCGATTTGGCCCAGCGTGCGCAAGGCGCTCGAACTTAGCCGCTCAGGTTTGCAAGTCGCCCGGCGCTCTATCCTCGATTTGCGCGCCGCGCCGCTAGAAGGGCGCTCGCTGGCCGAAGCCACCCGAGAGTTACTGGATGCCTTCCAGGAGCGAAATGACATCAAAGTGAATTATCTATTGATCGGGGCAAACCATCCATTGCCCGTCAGGATCGCCGTTGGTGTCTACCGCATCATCCAAGAGGGGCTGCTAAATATTGAAAAACACGCCGCCAGCCGGCGCGCCCGACTCAGATTGACCGTGACCTCCAGTTCGTTACACGTGTTAATCGAAGATGACGGCCAAGGCTTCGACCCACAGGCAATCCCCGAAGGACGTTACGGTTTGATTGGCATCAACGAGCGCGTCCGCCTCCTGGCCGGCCGGCTGGACTTGCAGAGTAATCCGGGCGCAGGCACGCGTCTGGCCGTGACCATTCCCTTGGCCGGCGAT
>CP070688.1:1500797-1503335 GCA_020353135.1 Chloroflexota bacterium | reverse complement strand
TTGACTAACAAAGAAGTGGCGGCCGCTTTGGGGCGCGAGGTGGAAGCAGAACTCGGCGCCTGAGGAATGAGACAGGATAAACACGATTAGGAATGCTACCTCAGGGAAAGCGATGACATTGAATGGACAGTTTCAGACGACGGCCATCGGCAGTTTTCCGCATCAAAACGGCGCGGCTATCAGCGAACGGTTGGCGAGCCTACTGGATATCCCGTGCTGGCCGCAACTGCCCCGGCGCGATTTTCGCGAGAGCATGTACATTCAGTACAGCAACGCGTTGCCGGCCATCAAGATCGACGAAGCCAACGAGAAGATCAGCTTTGACACAGCCGGCGACCTGAGCGATGAGTTAGAGCGCTTCTATGGCCACTATCTGGCCGACGATCTGGATGCTTTTGCCTTGTCGCCTGAGTTCGCGGCCGGCTTCTTCGATATGTTGGAGATCCTGGACAGCACGTCCGGCCGGTGGGCCAAGGGCCAGGTGACCGGGCCCATCAGCTTCGGTCTGACGGTGACCGACCAGGATCTGCGAGCCAGCCTGTACGACGAGCTGCTGGCCGACACCATCGTCAAAAACGCGGCCTGGAATGCCCGCTGGCAAATCCGGCAATTGGGTCAAGTCCGGCGGCAAGTGTTGATGTTCGTCGACGAGCCATACATGGCCGCCTTCGGCTCGGCTTTCATCAGCCTGGAGCGGGAGCAAGCAGTGGCGATGCTGGACGAGGTATTTGCCGCCATCCACCAGGAGGAAGCCGTGGCCGGCGTTCACTGCTGCGCCAACACCGACTGGTCGGTCCTGTTGGCCACTTCGGTCGACGTCTTGAATCTGGACGCTTACGGCTACCTGGAGAATCTGGCCCTCTACCCGGCCGAATTGCGGACCTTTTTGGATCGGGGCGGCCGCATCGCCTGGGGCATCGTGCCCAACAATGGCGACATCATGAACTTGACGGCCGAGGCCCTGGTCCAGCAGCTACACCAGGGTCTGGAACTCGTCGCCGAGAAGGCACAGGCCAGAGGTGTCGAGATAACGGCCGAGGAGTTGAGCGGCCGCAGCCTGATCAGCCCCAGCTGCGGGCTAGGCCCGGCCACGGTACCCATCGCCGAGCGGGCGATGGGTACGCTAGCCCAGATGGGCGTCCTCTTGCGGTAGATCCGGAATGCTTTTGCAGTATAAGCCCTGTTGACCTCCGGTTAGGTTGACGATTCTTCAATTGAAGCTAGACCAGTCTCATACTAGTCTAGATTATTTCCATGTTTGGCAGAGAGAATGCGCCTTCAGCCATGATGTCGCTTATCTTGAATTGGCGATCAGACGAGGGCTAGCAATAGCGACTCTGGATAGTAAACTCCTGGAAGCAGCCAAGCGGATCAATGTTCCGGTTCTTGAGGTTTGACGACTTCTCAGAGGATGAGGACATCGACGCCAGTTCCGAAACGAACCATACTCAAAAGACTTGAGTTGCTATCATATCACATCTTTACGGCCGCTCGCGCTGAAACTGACTACACGATACCGGCAGCGGCCGCTGCTTCCCTAGCTTCCTACACTTGGGAAGCGCGCATCACTCAGAGGATGATATGGTATAATGAGAACGCGTTGATGGATAGGTGCGTAGGGCCGCTGTGGGAGACTAGCATGCACCTCCGTTTTCTTTCTTGTCATTGGGATCCAGTTTTTCTTATTCAACTTCCATACGCTCCAGCCGGAGCAGGATCTACTATTCAGCAGTGAAAAGGTGGGCGTTGTCATAAGCCATCGATCACTTTGGCCAGCATCGGTCTTGGAGGTGCTAAAGGGGGATCACGACATGATCGCGTTAAATCGTTCACGAATCAGCTTTTTCGTTGTCATGGCAACTCTAGGTTTTCTTCTGCTTGCGTTGTTGCCTCATTCACCAAGCGCAGCACAACCTATGGATAAAAATGGCAAGACAAGTAATGTATTGGCGTCCGGAGCAACAACTGGTGAGGCCGATCGCATTCCTGAATACGTGGCGAACGAATTGTCAGCTAATGTAGGCTGGACAACCATGTGGCCAAGATCCGCACCGGCGCCGATACCCGAGGAGCACTGCGGTGACATAGACCAAGAAGACGAAACATGGGCGGGAAATGGGGTCGTTCATGTCTTGACCTGTCACGTGAGAGTTACTTCTGGCTTTTCACTCACAATTTAGCAAGGGGCGATTGTGAAGTTTGCGGAAAACGTGGTCCTTGGATCAGAGGGATCTCTGAAGATACAAGGGACAAGTAACAATCCAGTGTACGTTACCTCGTTGAAAGATGACGACATCGGCGGCGATACCAATGGCGACGGTTCCGTGACCTGGCCCGAAAAGGGCAACTGGGGACACATTGTCTTCCTGGACGACAGTCTCGACGGTCAGAACTTGATCGAGCATGCTGTCGTTCGCTACGGGGGTTACTTCCACAATTACGGAGATTTGTTCTACGACGACTGTTTCAGCTGCGAATACCTAGGTGCCATTCGATTCGACTCAGCATCACCCACGATCCGCAACAGCCATTTCGAGG
>CP070688.1:1491111-1500697 GCA_020353135.1 Chloroflexota bacterium | reverse complement strand
GGCCAGGTTAATGAAACTTGTTTCGAAGCGGTTGAGCGGTTCGATGCCCAGCTTGACGCCGTGGTCGCCGGCATAGTCAGCCAGGCCCTTCAAAGTATCGACTAAAAGGTCCATGTCTCGGGCCCGCTCGTCGGGCGCCGCTTGCCAGGTGCGGCCGGTGGCCGAATACATGGGCCCCAGCAGGCTGGGCGAGCCCAGCTCCTCGGACGCGTCTACAGCCTGGCGAATGTAATTTGCGCCGTTCTTGCGCACGGCCGGATCGGGATGGATCAGATCGCGGTCAGGGCTCATGACGACGCAAGTGCTGACGCCCAGGCCATGTTCGTTGACCAATTCGGCCGCCCGCCCAGTGTCGAAACCGCCGATCTCTTCCAACGGAAATTCAATCCAATCGAAGCCCATGCCCGCCACCAGGAGCACCAAATTCTCGACATCTTCTGTTGTTAGTGGTGCTGTCCACACCCAGGTATTCACGCCGAATTTCATCGTAAACCCTTCCTTCGCAAATGTAAGGGTAAGGCAGTCGGGAAACCACCTGATCCCGCCAGATGACGCTTCGCCCGACTGCCTTATTCCCTATTTAATCTCACCCTCCCTGCCCAAGTAAGGGTAAGGCAGTCGGGAGACCCTCCGATCCGGCGAGATGACACTTCGCCCGACTGCCTTACCCCTACTACCTGTCGGCTGGGCACGGAATTAAACGAGGAGATCCCGCCAACCGGGCACAAAGATCGAAGCCGGCCAGGCATAGATCCGAACCGGATCGCCTACTTGTAGGAGTTTCCCCTCCAATAACACGCCAATGTGGTCAGCCATGGTCCGGCTTCAACTTGATCGTGGGTAACGAACAGAGTCGTACTGCCTAATGTTTATTGTATATGTGCCAACTCCGATCTGGGAGCTACTCTCAGTATGGCGGGGAATTGATTTGGACCCTGATGATGCACAGCTTGTATACAGCACGTATACCAAAATCATACCACTCGCAAAGGGCAGCATCAAATGATAATGGCAAGGGATTGCAGATTTGCCAAGAATAATGGATGAAGCCCCGCGCCACAGTGACAATTGTCGGGCGAACACGTTGAGGGACAGCATTGCCACCTGATATGGATGGCTATGCCGCTAACTACAAGATGGTTGGAAAGCCGGGTGTTCAGTTGAGCGCCATCGGACCTGGCATGAACTTATGATCGGACTAGAGATTCCGACTGCCGAGCCAGATAGGCCTGGTAATCTTCTTCAGTGTCCAGGTCGAACTGGATGCCGGGGACGTCGACGATGCAATGGGCCAGGCCCAGGCGGGTGGCCTCGTCAAGGTGTCGCTGGAAACTGCCCGGCCCGTACTGGAAGTTGAAGCCGGTGGGCGGGCAGACCAACAGGGCGTTGGTGCCGTTTTGTTCGTCGTCGCTGCATATGGCGAGGCCGCGCTTGCGAGATAGGAAGCCGTTGCCGCCGCCGCAGCTCTCAGGCGAGGCGGCCTCGATCACGGCGATCACATCGTCGGCGGTGATAAAGGGCAGATCGGCCGGCAGGATCAGCGCACAGCTGGCCTTTTGAGCGGCGGCGATATGGGTCGCCCGCGTCAACGCCACGTTCAGATCCTGGTTGGCGCTTTCATCATAGGTCAGCGCCCCATGTTGCCGGGCCAGCTTGAGGATGCCCGAATCGCGGCTAACGACCAGGCTGCGCTTAACGGTCGGCACATCGCCCAGCACTTCCAATGTTCGACTCAAAATGTAGCGGGTCAGTTCAGAGCGCTCGCCGGCCGTCAAGATACGGGCCAGCCGGCTCTTGCTGTCTCGAGAAGGTTTTACCGGGATAATCGCCCAGACATTCATTGATTTATCAGCTCCACAACATAGGCCAGAATCTCGGCCGCCAGACGGCGCCGGCCGGCTCGATTCTGCATTATAGTATCGGTTCTAAACGCGTTTGGCGCGGGCAAGGTCGCTATTTCATCGTCCCGCCGATCATAGACGAACACGTCAATTAGCTCTCCATAATAGCCGGCCACGGCCGAAGCCGAGACCGCCATTCCCAGTTCGCCCATCATCTTGGCCGCCGGCCCCTTCAGCGCCTGTCCGGCGACGATGGGGCTGACGGCGACGACCGCCCTTGGCAAGTCGGCGATCATCTCCCTCACGGGATAGACATTCAGGATTGGTTCTATACTAACAAATGGGTTGGAGGGCGCAATGAGAATTAGGTCCACCTTCTCCAGGGCCCAAAGCACCTGGCCGCTGGCGCGTACATCGTCGGGCAAGTTTACTTCGCGCACGGCCGGCTGCCAGCTACGTTCCACGAACCAGGTCTGGAAGGGCAGCAGGCCTTCGTCGCAGCGGATCATCGTCGGCGCCGGCTGGTCGCTCATGGGCAGGATTCTGGCCTTCGCGCCCAGGCGCGCCACAAGTTGGCCGGTAACCTCGGTCAGGCTCATTCCTTCGGCCAACAAATGGGAGCGGGTCAGATGGGTGGCCAGATCCAGGTCGCCCAATTTGAACCACTCCGGGCCGCCTAGCCGGCCGACTTCTTCCATGGCCCGCCAGCTTTCGCCGGCCCGGCCCCAGCCGGTTTCGGAATTGGCCCGGCCGGCCAGCGTGTACATGACCGTGTCAATGTCAGGACAGATCGTCAATCCGCAATGCACAAAATCGTCGCCAGTGTTGACCAGGACAGTCAATCTCTCAGGCGGCAGCAGTTGGGCCAGGCCATCGGCTAACTTGGCCCCGCCGACGCCTCCGGCGAGCAGTATTACGTTCAGATTGTCGGCTACAAGTATGGGCTCGTGGGCGTGGGTAGGCATCGGAAATGACTCAATATCGTTACTGGCAATTTAGCACAAAGGGCAGGCGGAGCGAAGGATTATTGGGCTACGATTAGCCAACGCTCATCATGAGCCGCGACGACGCGTAGCCCGGTTTTGAAAACCGGCCGCAGGAAACAATCCTGGGCTACGAGGCAGCGTTGAAGACGTAGGAAGCGGCGGCTTCGGCCATGGTGGCCACGCCTAAAACCAGCGCTCGTTCGTCGACATCAAAGCGGGGGTGGTGGTGGGGGAAAGTCAGGCCTTTTTCTTCGTTTCTGGAGCCGATGAAGAAGTAGCAGCCAGGGATCTCTTCCAAAATGTAACCCATATCTTCGGCGCCCATGGTTCGGCCTTCGACCACGTTATCCGGGCCCAAAACGCGGCCGGCGGCCGCCCGGACCCTGGCGGTTGGCTCAGGCGCATTGACCACGGCCGGCACGATGGCTACGGCCTCCATGGTCGCCCGGCAGCGAAAGGCCTGGGCCATGCTCTGGGCCATTTCCAGAATTCGCCGGTAAACCAGGCGGTGCATATCATTGTCATAGCTGCGAACCGTGCCCTTGAGGACGGCCTCTTCGGGAATCACGTTAAAGGTTGTGCCGGCCGTCATCTGGCCCACGGTGACCACGACGCTGTCCAGCGGGTCGATGTTGCGACTGACGATGCTTTGCAGGGCAGCCACGATGTGGGCAGCGGCCAGGATCGGGTCGACCGACCGGTGGGGCGAGGCGCCATGGCCGCCTTTGCCGCGGACGGTGAGGGTGAAGATGCTCGAGGCGGCCATGGCCGGTCCATCGCTAACCCGAACCAGGCCATAAGGGATCTCATTCCAAAGGTGCATAGCCAGGGCCACATCGGGCCGTGGATTCTCTAGAACGCCATCGGCCAAAACGGCCAGGGCGCCGCCACGCCCTTCTTCGCCAGGCTGGAACAAGAACTTCAACGTGCCGGCTATTTGAGCCCGGCGCCGGGCCATGATCCGGGCCACCGCCAGACCCATGGCCATATGGCCGTCGTGGCCACAGGCGTGCATCACGCCTGGGTTCGTCGACCTGTAGTCCGTATCATTCTCTTCTGCCACCGGCAAGGCGTCCATGTCGAAGCGCAACAGCACGGCCGGCCCTTCGCGCTCGCCCTCAAGGATGCCTACCACCCCTGTCTGGCCGATGCCGGTCTGCACCTCCAGGTCCAGGTCGGTCAACGTTTGGGCCACGATGCCGGCCGTGCGCGTTTCTTGAAAGCCCAGCTCCGGGTGGCGATGAAAATCGCGCCGGGTCTGAACCAGGTAGTCGCTTAATCGTTCAGCTTCTTCTCTAAAGCTCATAGCGTTTCGTTTTGAGCAGGTCATTGGACCCCGTTTTGGGCGGCCGCCACCTGCCGGCAGCCATGGGCGGCTAACTCCATTAGCTTATCTAGTTGGTTTCGAGGGAAAGGCTCTTTTTCGGCCGCGCCCTGAATCTCGATGATCTCTTCGGCGCCGGTCATGACGACGTTGAGATCCACTTCGGCGGCGACATCTTCACGGTAATCCAGATCGAGCAAAGCCTGACCGTCGACGATGCCCACGCTGATGGCCGCCACCTGGTTGCGCAGGACCGTCGGCGGAACTTCGCCTGAAGCGATTAACGGGGCCAGGGCCAGCTTGACCGCCAACCAGCCGCCGGAGATGGCCGTCGTACGCGTGCCGCCGTCGGCCTGGAGCACGTCGCAGTCGACTATCAACTGGCGCAAACCGAGGGCGTCCAGGTCGACGGCCATGCGCAAGCTGCGGCCGATCAAACGAGAAATCTCCTGGGTGCGCCCCTTTGGCCAACGCTGCTCGCGCCGGACGCGTTGCTTGGTGCTGCGCGGCAACAGGGCGTATTCGGCCGTCAGCCAGCCATGCATCTTGTGCTGGTTTCGAATCCAATGGGGCAGGCTGTCGTCGACGGTGACGTTACACAAGACGTGGGTGTCGCCGAACTTGGCCAGGACCGAGCCCTCGGCATACTTAACGTAGTTCTGTTCGAACCTGACTGGGCGAATCTGGTCTACGGCGCGGTCTTGAGTGCGATTCATGGTTAGTTTCCTTCTTTGTAAGTTCATTTTCCGGCGGTTCTTATCGGCCGCGAGCCGGCGGCTGACTTCGCCACACAGCCTCGTGGTCGACTAGCACACGGCCGACAGGTATAGGGTCGTTCGCCGCCAGGCCATGACCTGGCCCCGGAGCTTCCGTTGGTAGTATTCAGCCACCTGGCCCACCTCGGCCGGACTCAAGCCGGCGTTGGCCAGGCGTTGGGCGTAGCTCGGCCGGCCGTCGCCAGTCTCATACGTCTCGCCTTCAGGGAACCAGCGGGCCAGATCGGCGGCGCTGATACGGCGCTGTTCCGTTTGCTGATCTGTTTGCAGTTCCACGTTTTGAAATCCGGCCGCTTCCAGGTCGGCTACCAGGGCGGCGCCATCCCAGTTAACCATCGGGTCGGTCGCGTCGGCATAAATGGCCTCCTCGGCCTCGCGGACCGCGTCGGCTAATTCGGCCGGCCGGCGTTGCCAATCCGGTAGCTGGTAAAGGCGCTGGCCGTCCCTCGGCAGCACCTGGGCCAGGCACAGACGCCCGTCCGGCCGCAATAGAGAAGCGACCACTTCCAGCGCCTTGAGCCGACCGTCGTTCAAGGTGAAAGCATTGCGGCCGAGGATACAGTCGAAGGTCACATCCTCTTCGCCGCGCATGGCCAACAGCTGGCCCAACTCGCTCACCTCGCCGATCAAGATGACCGGCCGCTCCACTTCGGGCAGGCGCGTGGCCTGCTGCCGCAGTGCCTCGCCCGCGCCCACCTCCGCCGCCAGGGCCCATACGCCGCCTTCTGGCGCCTGGCGGATGGCTTCCCAGGTCAGCAAGCCGCTGCCAGCGTTGAGGTCAAGTAACAGGTGATGACGGCGGACGGCGGCCATCTCGAACAATCGTTCGCGCTGCCGGCCCAGGCTCCGACCGCTGTTGGCGATCGCCCGTTGCAGCCAGGCGTCGCGAGCCCGGTCGCTTGGGCTGGTGGTGAGCACCTCGGGCAGAGCGCCATCGCCCTCGACCATCGCCGCCAGCTGGGCTTCTCGCCGGCGGGCGACTTGCTCGCCAATCCGCCGTTCATAACCTTGATCGCCGGGCTCGTAGAAGACTTTGCCTTGCAGGGCGTCAGGCAGATATTGCTGGGCCACGTAGTGGTCGCGGTAGGCGTGCGGGTAAAGATAACCCTGGCCGTGGCCGAATCCTTCGCTGTCGCGACTGGCATCCCGCAAGTGGTTGGGTACTTCCGATTCCTGTTCTCGCTCCACCGCGGTCAGGGCGTCGAAGAAGGCCAACGATGAATTAGACTTGGGGCAGGTGGCCAGATACAAGGCGGCCTGGGCCAAGGGAAAGCGCCCTTCAGGCATGCCCACCCGCTCAAATAACTCCCAGCAGGCGGCGACGACGACGGCCGCGTTTGGATCGGCCAGGCCAACATCTTCGCCGGCCAGGATGGCCATGCGCCGGAAAATGAAGCGCGGATCCTCGCCAGCGTAGACCATCTTGGCCATCCAGTACAGGGCAGCGTCCGGGTCTGAACCGCGCAAACTCTTGATAAAGGCCGAAATCGTATCGTAATGAACGTCGCCTTCTTTATCGTACAGGACAGCCCGGCGCTGGATCGATTCTTCAGCCACCTCCAGGTCGACGACGATCCGGCCGGCCTCGTCGGGCGGCGTAGTTTCCACGGCTAATTCCAAGGCGTTGAGCACGCCGCGGGCATCGCCGTTGGCCACGTCGACCAGGTGGTCCAGCGCGTCGTCGTCGATTTCGACCTGAAGTTGGCCGTAACCCCGTTCAGGATCGGTCAGCGCCTGGTGGGCTATCTGATACAGATCGGCCTGCGTCAGCGGCTTGAGCTGGAAAATGCGGCTGCGACTGACCAGGGCCTTGTTGACCTCAAAATAGGGATTCTCGGTGGTGGCGCCGATCATGATGATGGTGCCCTTCTCCACGTGAGGCAGCAGCGCATCCTGTTGGGCCTTGTTCCAGCGATGGACCTCGTCGACAAACAGCGTCGTGCGCAGGCCATAGAGATTGCGCCGTTCCTGGGCCTCCTTGATCGCCTCGCGGATCTGGGCCACGCCGGCCAAAACGGCGTTGATGGTGATGAAGTGGCTCTCGGTCGTATTGGCGATGACCATGGCCAGGGTGGTCTTGCCGGTTCCCGGCGGCCCGTAGAAGATGAGCGACGAAAGCTGGTCGGCCTGGATGGCCCGGCGCAGCAGGCGCCCTGGCCCGACGATGTGTTCCTGGCCGGCAAACTCCTCAAGCGTGCGCGGCCGCAAACGGTTGGCCAGCGGCGACTCGCGCTCGATCTGCTCCTGGCGGCCGTGGGCAAATAGATCCATGACCGGATTGTAGCTTCGTTGTGACCGGTGGGCCAAGAAAATTAGCCGAGTGAACGTGAAGGAATACCGTCAGCGCTGCCGGTCGAGTAAACCCTGGGCGACGTAACGGGCCACGACGATCTCCTCCCCGGTCAGTTCCCGGCCGTTGGCGCCAGGGAACATGAGCCTTTCCCGGCTGGCCAGCGTGTGGTGCAGGCCCAGAATATGGCCGATCTCATGGCTGCTCACTCGCTCGTGGTCCACGATGGGTTCGTCGGCGACGAAAAACAGCCTGGCGTCGAAGGGCACAATACCATTCGGCCCGCCGATTTGCCTGGCGTAGAAGGCGTTCAGTAGTGAAGGTTCAGGGACGTCAAAATCCCGGCCGGCGCCGTCGAAGAAGGGCTGAAAATCGCCGCCGGCGATGGCCTGGACAACCGGGCCGGGCAGCGAGATGCGTTGGATCGACTGCACGTCAATGGCGACGCCGGCCTGGGACCAGATGGTATCTACGCGCTCGTAGATATCCTCCAGTTGCCCGGCCGAGCGGCGGCTGGAAAACCGGCCGCTTTCGTCGTCGACGATGTAGATTGAAATAGGCAGAATGAGGGACGTTTGCTTGACCTCGGTAGGATGAGGCGTGATGCCAGCGAGCTCAGCGGCCGTTACCGCCGGCTCCTGCCTGGCCGACGTGGTAGCAGTGGCGGGCGGCGTCAACCCTTGCCCGGCATGGCCTGGGGCGCAGGCGACCAGCAAGAGTGAGAAAAGAAGCAGCAGAGCCGATGGCGGCAGGCGGTTCATGACGGGCATTATAGCCGGCCAGAGCGCTCGGGCCGTAAGGTAGACCACCGAAGGTCCTGCCAGGCGTTGTCGAACGGGGAGTTAGAGGGAGTCCGGCTACTGAGCTGCTGACGCTCTACTGTTGTGTTACAGCCGACGCGTCCGGACCGAGTATGAGTTCTGGCGAGAAGCTGCCCAGCCGGCCGTTGGCGCCAATGGCGGCGATGCTGACCGCGTAGGTGGCCTCGGGGTCAAAACCGGTCAGGACGACATTTCCGGTCTGGTTAGGGCTCACGAACCGGAAGGGCGGGTAATCATCTGTGTTGAGCGGCCGGAAGGAGACCGCGTAACCTTCGGCCTGGGGTTCGGCTTGCCAGCTCAGAATGAAGGCGCCGGGATCGGCCATCTGGGCCACCAGCGGCGCTGGCGGCGGGGGCGGTGCGCCGATCATATTGCATAACACGGCCAGGTTGAGCTGGACAATCTGGGCGAAGTAATCGTAGTCGATCAGGCTCCAGGTATCGAGGGTCGAGTTCTGAATGCTCAGATCTTCTTCCGATTCTATCAAGCGAACGGCCGGTATGCCGGCGTAGACGAATTCGCGCTGATCGCCCCAGCGATCTTCCCGGTCCAGCGCATTGATGACGTCGATGCGGAAGGTCGGCAGGTAGAGCCCGCCGACGAATTCGATGTAGCGGGCCAGCTGAAGATTGCCCGAAGTATCCGGTCCCTCGGCGAAGAGACGAACGAATTGGGGGATACCGGCCCGGCCGCCGATCATATCGTTGTTGATGGCCGCGTCGATGGTCATGCCGTCCAGGACCGCGTTTTGCACGAAGTTGCGGCTGCCATAAGTGCCCTGTTCTTCGGCCGTGAGAGCGGCGAAGATGATGGTCTGGTTCCAGCGGCGCGAACTCAACAGGCGGGCGATTTCCAGTAAATTGGCGACCCCTGAACCGTTGTCATCAGCGCCGGGCGCCCGGCTGAAGCCATCCATCCAGTCGGCCGGCCGCGTATCGTAATTGGCCATCAATACGATAACGCCGGCATGGTCGCTCTCGCCAGGCAATGTGGCGATGATGTTGCGCTGGGTGGTATTCACCCCCTGGAAGTTGAAGGAATAATCCTCAAACTCCACTTCGAGCCGGCCGTTGCCCACCCGCTCAAATTCGTCGAAGATCCAGCGCCGGGCCGCTCCGATGCCAAAATCATCGCGCTGGGTGTCGCTGAAGGTGTTGCGCGTGCCAAAACCTTCCAGCGTTTGAACGTAGGCCGTCAGCTGCTGCTGCGAGACGGCGTTGACCAGCGTCGCGCATTCGGGCTCCACGGCCGGGATAGCGCCCCGGGCCGGATCGACCACGATTTCTTCTGACGAGGCAAGCACTTCCTCCAGCGATTGGGGCGTCGGACCGGGGGTGGGAATGACCGGCCGTTCTGGCTCCTGCAACAAGGAGCAGCCGCTGGCGGCCAGGGCTACGAGCCCCAGCAGCAAAGTCAAGACCCAGGGCCGGACAATCCGCGTATTTGAATGAAACATGCAACTTAGTTAAGAAACAAGAATGCCGAATAATCAAGCAGCCAAATAGATCACGCCCCCAATCTTACGGGGCAGCGCCGGTTTAGCAAAGT
>CP070688.1:1488301-1491011 GCA_020353135.1 Chloroflexota bacterium | reverse complement strand
TCTATGATTGGTTCACCTCAAGAAACAGCCGGACCCGCCAATGGTCCGGCCGTTTTGTCTTAGGCACCCTCCTGGACAGGCCAGATGAATAGCCTGATCTTAACGCTTCCATCCGGGAACTGGGTGACTTGACCTCATGCGGATGGACTGTAGAAGTGGGCACTATTTCAGTGAAACCGTTTATTAGGACAGGCGGACTCTGCTATACTGTTTATAGGTAATTAATAGTAGTGCGCTTGGTTTGGCTATAGGATTCGTCATGCAGCATCTAGTCCGCGGTAGACCTGCATTATGCATGATTGTTCAGCGAATCCGCCCAGAAGCACACTCAACTTTGGACTGCAAGGGGAGGATATCTTTATGACGACAAATAAGTATCAGATGGAAACCGAACTAGTTCACGCTGGCGAGCCTAAACCTCGGTTTAAAGGCGCGATCAGCATGCCGATTTTCCAATCATCTACCTTCGAATATGCTGGCCAGACCAGCTACCATGATCTCAAGTACATTCGCTTAAACAACACACCCAATCACCTGGCGCTCGGCCAGAAGCTGGCGGCGTTGGAAAATGCTGAAGCGGCGGTGGTGACGTCTAGCGGCATGGCGGCGATTACAACGACTCTGTTGACCTTCCTGTCTGCCGGGGATCATTTTCTGACTCAGGATTGCCTTTATGGAGGCACGCATGACTTCTTCACGAGAGATTTGACCTCATGGGGCATCTCATATGACTTCGTCGACGGCGACGATCCCGACTCCTGGGAGCGGAAATTGAGGCCTAATACCAGGGCCATCTACGTAGAAACCATGACCAATCCTCTGTTGCAGGTAGCGGATCTCCAGGCTTTGAGCGCCTTCGCCAAGGCGCATGACCTCGTTTCCATGATAGATAATACCTTTGCCAGCCCCATCAATTTCCGCCCACCCGAATGGGGTTTTGATCTCTCGCTCCATAGCGCCACGAAATACCTCAACGGCCATTCCGATATTGTAGCCGGAGTCGCCATCGGCCGGGCCGACCTGGTAGAGCAGGTCACTCACAAACTCAACCACCTGGGCGGCTCTCTGGATCCTCACGCTTGTTTCTTGCTCAATCGAGGGATGAAAACGTTGGCGGTACGGATGCGATACCAGAACGAAAGCGCTCTAAAGATCGCCAGATATCTAGAGAGCCACCCGGCCGTGCAATCCGTGAATTATCCCGGCCTTGAAGGGCACCCCAACCATCAGCGCGCCCGCGATTTATTCGATGGTTATAGCGGCATGTTGAGTTTTGAACTGACAGGTGGGGCCAAAGAAGCTGACCGATTCATCCAAAACGTGGCCCTGCCCACCAGCGGTCCCAGCCTCGGCGGCGTGGAAACGCTGATCACCCGACCAGTCACTACTTGCCACGCCGGGATGTCCCCCGAAGACCTGCGCGCTTCGGGCATATCGGACAGTCTGATACGATTATCGGTGGGTTTGGAAGCGACCGAGGATCTCATTGCGGATTTTGAACAGGCACTGTAATTCAGGCTGATGGTGGTGCAAACATGATGGGTAACTTACCAACCGGCGATCGCTTTCACGCCTAGCAGGTCCCAAGTTACCTGGGCATCAACGCGAAACACAACGATACATCGGCGATACACACCGGAAACTTCAGTGGCGCTGGTTGATACAATCTGTGATCATCGCCCTGGACTAGTTCATGGCGCGACAAGGGTTTTCTTTCGAGATATGCGCGTATAAGTCTTGACCACGGATTGAGCAGGTTGGGCAAGCACATGTGACAAAGCTGATCTATAAGCGATTCACTTCAAAAACCGGCCGCTCTCGAAGGCGAAGAACTCGCCAAGGATCGGCCGTTTTCGCGTTCGAGCCTATACGTCATTGGTCTAACTTCAACTTTCCGTTCAACGCATCACATCTTCACGATCCATGGAAGCCGCTTCCGGCCAAAATGGAATGAGTTATACTGCGTTTCGGCCGCTGTTCGGTTACAAACGGCGACGCGAACTACAAAGACAGCTTTGACCATAGCCAGCCTGCAGCTGAACGAGTGAGTTTATCAGATAGATGATTCGGCAGATAGGGCGATAATGTTGGCGAGAACTCAGGTATTAGATTGGCCGAATTAGCCCCGCAGATCTCGGTCTGTGTTCAATCCCATTATTGCTTAACGCCGATAAATGGAATCCAGAATGAATGAAAGCGAACAACTAGAACAAGCCATCGCCGCCCTTGAAGCTCAGCGCGTCGGCCTGGGTGATGTCCTGGTGGATGCCGCGCAAGAGCCCTTGCGCGAGAAATTGGCCGCCTTGAACGAAGAACAGTCTCATGCGACCGTCGCAGAGCCGGCGACGGCCGACGGATCGGGGGAGCGCCGGATCGTGACCGTGCTCTTTTGTGACGTCACCGGCTCCACGGCAATGGCCGAGAAGTTGGACCCCGAAGTCTGGACCAATATCATGAATGAGGCCTTCAAGCAGCTCACCGCAGCGGTCGAACGCTTTGAAGGCACAGTGGCCCGGCTCATGGGCGACGGGATCCTGGCCATCTTTGGCGCGCCAACGGCCCACGAGGACGACCCGGAACGAGCCGTGCTTTCTGGGCTGACCATGCTGAGCAATATCGGCCCTTTGCGGGAGCGATTGCAGCGCGAGCAAGAGCTGGACTTCAACATTCGGGTGGGCATCAACACCGGGCTGGTCGTGGTAGGCGCAGT
>CP070688.1:1483227-1488201 GCA_020353135.1 Chloroflexota bacterium | reverse complement strand
GATGATGTTTCTGCGCCAGCCTTATCGCGAATGCCCGGCCGCAGAAATGTTGGGCGAGTCGTTCGCCGCTGAATTCGCCCCGGCCGGCGCTGGCCAACTGGCGGCCTTGCGCCAGATACCGGCCGAGCGGCTCTACGAACGCCTGCGGCAGGCGAGGGAATTCCAGTATTTCTATCCGGTCATCGACGGATACGTGCTGGAAAAAGGCCCTTACGAAGCCTTTCTGGACGGCGATCAGGCCCGGGCGCCGCTGCTACTCGGCAGCAATGCAGACGAGGGGAGCCTGTTTTTCCCCATCTATCGAACGCCCATTTCGGGCTATGAGGACGTCCCGGCCAAACAGGTAGCCGGGCTCATCCAGGACGAATTCGGAGATGATGCGGAAGCGATGCTGGATCTTTACCCTGGCCTGGAAAAGGGCACGGATGCGGCCCAAACCGACCTCATGGGCGACAGCGTCTTTGGCGCGGCGGTCCACTTCTATGCCTCGTGCGCCGCCAGGGCGGGCCAGCCGGTCTATCTGTATCACTTCACCCGCAGGCCGCCCTCGCCCAAACAAACGGCCGGCGCCTACCACGCGGCCGAGCTAACCTTCGTCCACGACAAAGCCCTGCCCCTGTTCGAATGGAGCGAGGCGGACGAAGCGCTGGCCCAGGCCATGGGCGACTACTGGACCGAGTTCGCCAGAAGCGGAGACCCCAATTTGCCGTCGCGGCCGGAGTGGGCCGCATTCAGCGAAGACAATCCGCGGCAAATGCGCCTGGGTCTCGGAAACGAGCTAGGCATGACCGAGATCGATCGCCTGGCCAAGTACGAGCTGGTGCAGCGACGGCTGCTGAGGTTGATCGATGGCATGAAGCGGCTGCGTCAACCCGAAAAAGAAGTTGTGACAGCCTAGTTTTCACCTCGTATCCTATCTCTGGTCGCCCGCCACTCGTCCCAGTGGGGGCTGGCGTCGGGCCGGTCCTCTTCTCCTCGGGGCCTCAGCCCCTCATCACCTCTTCGTCTCGTCCGGCCACCACCAGCCTCCCGCCCTTGACATGCGGCCGGCGCTCATGCTAGACTGAATCTGACTTACCTTGTAACTTCACTCCCCGCGCCGTCGCACGCAATCTCTGTTCGAGTCTTAGGGTAGCACTGGTCTTCGGACCAGGATCTCATGGAGGTGTGTTGTGTCACAGAAGATTTGGCAAGTTAACTTCAAGTTCAGCGTCACGCCCGAGCAATATTCCGACGCCGTGGCGCCCCTGGCCGATCCGATTTCTGAGGTGCCAGGTCTGCTCTGGAAGGTGTGGATAGTCAACCCGGAGGAAAGCGAGTCCGGGGGCATTCACCTGTTTGCCGACCAGGCGTCCCTCGACGCCTATGCCGCCAGCGACATCGTCAATGGCATCCTCAGCAATCCGGCCCTATCCGATTTCAGCGTCAAGACCTTCGAGGTGATGGAGGAATACAGCCACAAAACGCGCGCGCCCGTGGGCGACGCCATCCCGGCCTGATCCATCATTGCCGGCAGCTAACAGCTCAAAGCTAACAGCTCACACTCGCTCCAACGTGATCGGCCGCCGGTGAATCTTCAACGCCCCGGTCTTATCCAGCACCTGGGCCACGTATCGTTCCGGCACATCGACCAGCGTATGTTGCTCCTGGATGCGGATGGCCCCGATCGTATAGCCGGGAATATCGGCCTGGTAGGCCAGCGTTCCGACCACGTCGTTCGGCCGCACGCCCTGGGCCTTCCCGGCATTCATGGATAGCCGAACCATGCCCTTCTCGCGACTCTTGCCCCGCGGGGATCGGCCGTTCGCGCCGCGGCCGTTTCCATTCCTATGACCGTTCCTTGACTGCCGGTCACGGCGTGACTGCTGGTCACGGCGTGATTGCTGATCACGGCGTGATTGCCGATCACGGCGCTCGTTCCGTCCCTTAGACGCCTTCACTTCCTTCACGGCCGCGATCGGTCTTTGCTTCTCGCCGACACGGGCCAGTTTCAGCGCCGCGGCGGCGATCTCCACCGGGTCGTGCCCTTGCTCGACCAAGGCCATGACCATCTCTCGTTCCCGCCGGCAGCGATTGCGCTCCAGCCAGACCAACATCCGCTCCAGCAAAGCCGCCTCGCGCTTCGCTTCGATATCCGCTTTGCTCGGCAGTGAAGCCTGGCCGATCGATTGCTTCGTGAACGATTCGATCCGCCGCAGCCGCCAGCGCTCGGCCGGCGTAACCAGCGAGATGGCCACCCCTGTTTTGCCGGCCCGGCCGGTCCGGCCCACGCGGTGGACATACACTTCCTTGTCCTGCGGCAGGTCATAGTTGAATACATGCGAGATATCGTCGATATCCAGCCCGCGCGCGGCCACGTCGGTAGCCACCAGCACCTTGATCCGCTTGCGGCGGAAGCGGCCCAGAACTTGCTCGCGGGCGTCCTGGCTCAAATCGCCGTTCAAGGCCTCGGCGGGAAAACCGCGCTGGGTAAGCTCATTGGCCAACTTGCCAGTACCTACCCGGGTGCGGGCGAAGATCAGCGCGCTGGTGATCTCTTCGATTTCAAACAAGCGGGTGAGGGCCGCCAATTTGTCCGACTCGTAGACCAGGTAATAACGCTGCTCGACGGCCGCAACTGTGAGCTGTTTACGCTTGATGGTGACAGTCCGCGGATCGTTCAAGTATTGCCCGGCGAGTTGGCGGATCGCCGGCGGCACGGTGGCCGAAAACAGCGCCGTCTGGCGCGTCGCCGGCGTCACTTGGAGGATCGCTTCCATATCCTCGACGAAGCCCATGCTCAACATCTCGTCGGCCTCGTCCAGCACGACGGTATGGACGTTGCTCAGGTCCAGCACTTTCCTCTTGAGCAGGTCAAGCAAGCGACCTGGCGTACCTACTACGATGTCCACGCCCCGGCGTAATTGACCGATCTGGGGGCCGTAATGTTGCCCGCCATAAACGGCCAGCACCCGCGGCCTGCTATGGCGGCCATATTCGTCGAACGACCTGGCGACCTGCATGGCCAGTTCTCGGGTCGGCGTGACCACCAGGCCCTGCACCTGGCCCTGACCCGGCACGAGGTTGTGCAAGATCGGCAGGGCAAAGGCGGCCGTTTTTCCCGTCCCGGTTTGAGCCTGGCCAATGACGTCGCGGCCGTCCAGCATCAGCGGCATAACGGCCGCCTGGATTGGCGTCGGCTCTTCGTAACCAAGCTCTTCTGTTGCGCGCAGCAACTGGGGATGTAGCTCAAACTTAGCGAAATGATTTGACATAATACTCAAACTTCCGGCAACAAAAATGCCGGACCTTCTAGCGGCCGGCACCCATTTGGAAAACTAACGACGTTCACGTCGTTAAACAACTTCTGAGTTGTGATCCAACTGTGGATAAGCAGTGGACTATACCATACTCTGGCCGATCGGCGTACACTGGGCATTGACTCAATATAAATGTTACTAAGGCTCACATCGTCGCCTCATTAAGGATGTTGCCGAAAGCGATGAAATCACCGGGGCACGTATCTCTTTCTCACTTCCCCACCACCTCATTCTTGGCTACAATCTTTGCCCATGCATAGATTCAAACAAACCCTCATCGCCGCGGTCGCGGCCAGCCTACTCCTGTCGGCCTGCCAGGAAGAAGAGATGCCGCAGGCCACCGAGGTCGTGGTCACGGCGGTGATCACGGCCGAAAGCGGCGAAGAAGTGGAGGTCACCCGGGTCGTCCGCCAAACCATCCAGGTCGCGGTCACGCCGGTCGTCGAACCGCCCGATCCTGAGTCCTTGGTGGTGCTCGACATCAGTTTCGACGGCGGCTACTCGGGCCTCGACCCGCAGCTGGCCATCGAAGACAATGCCGTCGACGTCATAGAGAACATCTTCGCCGGCCTGACCCGCTTCAATCCGCAGACCAATGCGGTCGAGCCGGAGCTGGCCACCAGCTGGCGAACGAGCGAAAACGGCCGCACCTGGACGTTCGATTTGCGAGACGACATCTTCTGGGTCCGGCAAGTTGTGGAAGGAACGGCTCTGACCGGCCGCCAGGTCTCATTGGAACCGGTTCGCCCGGTGACGGCCGGGGACGTGGTCTACGCGATCCAGCGGGCCAGCGACCCCCGGGCGCCAACCCCGGATATCTTCGCGCTGTTCATCGTCGAAGGCTGCCAGCGGGCCAACAGCATGGCCGAGGTCCGCCAATCGGACCTGGAGGCCATCGGGGCCGAGGCGGTCGACGACCAGACCCTGGAGATCACCCTAACCCGCCCGGCGGCCCATTTCCTGACCATGACCAGCACCTGGCTTCTGCGGCCGGTGCCCCCGGAACTGGTGACCGAGATGGAAGAGGAATGGCATCTACCGGAAAACACCTGGATCAGCGGCCCATTCGCCCTCGGCTCCGGCACGCTCATGGACAGCCGTACCGTGCTGGAACGCAATCCCTACTGGCCCATCCCCTTCAGCGGCAACGTCGACCGGGTCAATATCCTGCATCTGGACGACGAGGCCGACGCCTACCGGCTGTGGGAGAATCGCGACCTGGACCTGAGCCCGGTGCCGGCCGAAGAGAGGACCGGCATCCTCAGCCGTCACCAGGCCAAGGCCAACCTGGTCACCAATCAGGACGTCTTCTACCTGGCCTACAATTTCGAAAGCCCGGCTTTCAGCGTGCCGGCCGTGCGCCAGGCCTTCGGCGCGGCCATCGATCGCGATCGGCTGGTTCGCGAAGTTCATGACGGTCTCGGCCGGCCCATGCGCCACCTGGCGCCGCCCGGCGTTGTCGGCGCCCCACCCATCGACGAAGTCGGCACCGGCTATAGCCCCGACCTGGCCCGACAACTCATGGACAGCAGCGGTTTCGGCGACTGCCGTCTCATGCCGCCGGTCACCTACATGGTCAGCCTGTCGGACATCGCGCTGCAGCAGGCTGAGTTACTACGCGAAATGTGGATGGATGAACTCGGCTGCGATGAAGAGCAGATCACGATCGAGCAGG
>CP070688.1:1476830-1483127 GCA_020353135.1 Chloroflexota bacterium | reverse complement strand
TCTTGACCCAAGTTGTACTCGCGAATGGCCGTCTTCGTCGTCTGCGGCGGCTGGTAATCGAACTCGAATTCTTTGAACATACGTCCAGCGGCCGCGTTAACGCCGACGGCGACTCCCACAAGATCGTATGGTGGTAGTTTCTGACCTCGAACAGAGAGTCGCACCCTTCCATCCTCGAGGCGGCGCACCTCGCGCACACGGGCCGGCCGGATTCGAGCACCCCTGTCGGCGGCCATATTCAACAAATAGCCGTCGAAGCTCAACCATTGAGAGTGCTCGACGTCGCGTGGACCGGCGCCTCGGTGCACGGCGGCAATGCGTTTCTCATTCAACGGCGTCTTGATATCGGTACTACCGGCATCTGTATGCATCGTGTAGGCATCGATGCCTCTCTGCACAACGGTGGGCGGTAGATTGATGCCTTCGGTAGCCAGGTACTGGACTAGTGATTCGGAAACGATCCCACCACACATGTTGCAGCCTCTGGGTGCGGGGGAGGAGAAATCGCGCGGCTCAAAGATGTCGAGCTCAAGATTCATGCCCATGTTCTGGGCCATATCAAGTAAGAAGAAGCTGAAGAATGAGCCGGCCGGTCCGCCGCCGATGACGCCAACCCTGGCGCCATCGTGCAGTTGGAGCGTGGCCTGTGATGGCGCGTCTGCTGATTCGAGGAACTCGTCTGAGGTAAAATGTGTAGCGGCGCTTGTGTCATCCCGATTTACAGTTGGCATCACACACTCCGGAGCTGGGTGAGCCCAAACTCAAAGCGGCGCCAGCTTAACCTGGCGCATACGGCAACGATCCCATCCCACTGCAGCCGGAAAATCGGCCCGGCCGCCACTTCTTACTCCTATTCTACTACGCCAGTCAAATTAATCTATGACCTAGAAGTAACATGATTTCACAAGTAGTACCAACAATCACCTAAAAGATATGACATCTGTCACTAAGTTTGTACATTTTTTCACAATAGAATTGAGTCAGGTTATTTCACGCCTACTTGTTTCTGCTTCACTGTCCAAGTGTTAGTAGGAAGGGGTCTATGCAGACAATTTGCGGCCTCCACCAAAACGCCTAGCTGGCATTCGGTGGAGGTCGTTCGTTATTGGATTGGGGTTGGCAGCAACCGGGAGGTATGGTATGGCGGCGGAGGCAACAAAGACAGCTCCTGCAGGCTCATCGTTCAGCAAGACATTCTACGACAGCCTGCTTGAGGTATCGGATGGTGAGCACCTGAGAACATGCCTGCAGTGCGGAAATTGCAGCGGCGTGTGCCCATTTGGGTACTTGATGGATTTCCCGCCAGGCAGGATGATCTCTTACTTGCGCGCAGATCGGTTTGAGAATGTAATCGGCAGCGACTCGGTCTGGATGTGCGTATCCTGTTACGCTTGTACGCAGGTGTGCCCATCCAAGATTCCACTGACGGCCGGGCTGATGACGCGCGCCAAAGAAGAGCTACTTCTGGCAGGCAACATCCCAACAGAACTTCAAAGCGCGCTGGAGAATTCGCAACGATATGGCAATCCCATGGGCGAATCACCGCGAAAGCGGGCCAGGTGGGCGAAGGGACTTGCACCCGAGGTCGCCATCATGCGCAAAGCCAATCGGCCGGTGGACGTTCTGTGGTTCGTGGGTGATTATCCATCCTACCACCCGCGCGTTCAATTGACGTCACGCGCGGTGGTCACTTTGTTCAACGCTTTAGATGTCGACTTTGGCATACTGGGCCCTGAAGAGCAGAGTGACGCCGACTCCCAGCGGCTGGCGGGCGAGCGCGGCTTGTTCGAGTTACTGGCCGAGAAGAACGGCCAGGCTTTCCGCAAGTACAAGTTCAAAGAAATCGTTACCACCGATCCACATGCGTTCAATGCGCTGAAGAATCAATATCCAGAACTGGGTATCTCCTACCCGATTCGACATTACACTCAATTCTTGGCCGAAAGACTCGACCAGTTGCAGCCACTTCTGAAGCATGAGGTCAAGGCAAAGGTCACTTACCACGATCCTTGCTATCTGGGCAGGGCCAATGGCGTGTATGAGGAACCTCGGGCCTTGATCGAGGCCATCCCTGGCGTCACGCTAGTGGAAATGTCGCACAATCGCACGACAAGCCTCTGTTGCGGCGGTGGCGGTGGCGGCATGTGGTTGGACGGCTTCCAGTGGGAGAAAGCCCATGCCCGTCTGTCAGAATGGCGTGTGCGCGAAGCGGCGGCGGCCGGCGCAGATATATTGGCCGTATCTTGCCCGTACGAATCACCGCGATTTGAGGATGCAGCCAAGATGGTCCAGAGCGCCGGTCAGTTGAGGGTCAAGGATATCGCCGTGCTTCTGGTCGAGGCGATGGAAGATTAGGGAGGGATAGTCGATGAAGATCGTCGTTTTACTCAAGCTTGTCCCGGATCTGGTCGAAGAACTCACCGTTGACGAAGGCGGCACTGACCTCGACCGGGAGTGGTTACGACTGATTATTAACTAATTTGATGATCACGCACTGGAAAAAGCCATCTTATTGAAAGAGCGGAGCGGTGGGGAAGTGGTTGCCGTGGCGCCGGATGCAGAAGGCGCGGACGATATGCTCTTCGCGGCTGCAGCCAGGGGCGCCGATCAATTGATGAAACTCACGGGCGATTTCGAAAACGGCGTCAACAACCATGCCATGGCTCGCGCCCTGACAACCGTCGTGCCGGCGCTCGAACCTGATCTGATACTCACCGGCGTTCAGGCCCACGACGATCTGGATGGGTCATTAGGACCGCTGCTGGCCGAATACCTGGGGATGCCCTATGTGGGCTACATCTCCGGCGTGTCGCTGGGAGAAGGTAGGTCCATTGTCAGAAAGGAGTATCCGGGCGGTTTGATGGCCGAACTCGAAGTCAACTTGCCGGCCGTACTGGGCATTCAGTCTGCCGATCAACCGCCGCGCTATGTGGCCATCAGCAAGATACGGCAAGCGATGAAGATGGCCAGCATCGGCGAGCACAAGGTCGCCGAGCTTGACCCAGGCGGTGGGCCGACTGTCAGCCGAATGTTCCAGCCCGAGACAGGTGACCGGGCAACGATGATCGAAGGGGACGAAGAGGAAGTTGCCGCCAGGCTCATAAAGATGTTCCAAGAAGCGGGCCTGGTCTAGAGGAGGTGGGAAATGAGCCAAGACATTTATGTGGTGATCGAACATCTGCGGGGGCAGGTAGCAGATATTTCCTACATGATGTTGGTTGCAGGTCGAGCGTTGTCAAAGGGAACTGGTGGAGACGTCGTTGGCGTGTTGCTCGGTCACGATGCTCAACGATTGGCAAGCGACTTAGCTGCGGATAGGGTCTTGTATCTCGACCACCTGGCGTTGGCTGAATTCACCTCTGACGGTTATCAAGAAGCGCTTTCTGACCTGATAGAAGAGAATTCGCCACGGGCTGTCCTGTTCGGCAGCACCTCTATTGGCGCAGATATTGCCAGCGTGCTTTCAGCGCGCCTCGACTTGCCGTTGGTAAATCTCTGCCGAAGTTTTAACGAAGAGGGACGATTCATTAGCCAGATCTGCGGTGGAAAGATCATGGCTGAAGGCGATCTACCTGGCCCGACAGCGCTAGTCACAATGCTTCCCGGTGACTACGCCGTTGAGGATGGGAAGAGCGCTCAGCCGCCAGATGTAACTGCCGTTAGCGTAACGGGACTGGAAGATCTTCGCGTAACTCTCGCGGCGTACATAGAGCCAGAGACAGCCGACGTAGATATCGCAAAGGAACCGATTCTGATATCGGTCGGGCGCGGCGTGCAAACTGAAGACAACATCGAACTGGTAGAAGAACTGGCCGAGATGCTAGGCGGCGTTATATGCGCCTCTCGTCCGGTGGTGGATCAGGGCTGGCTGCCGACATCTCGCATGGTAGGCAAGTCAGGTCAAAGCGTAAAGCCTAAGCTCTATTTGGCGATGGGCATCAGCGGCGCACCGGAACATGTCGAAGGGATTACCGAAAGCGAGATGGTTATTGCCATCAATACTGACCCGGACGCGCCGATATTCGACGTTGCCCAATATGGGGCCGAAGTCGATATGCTCGATCTTACAGAAGTGCTCATCGAGCAACTGGAAGAGATTGAGGGAGGCTAGGGCGATGACCTACGAGACGCTAAAGTCGATCGTCACGCTACTTGCGCTGCTGGTATTCGGCGGTCTCTTTTTGCGTCGATGCTACCAGTTGTTGTGGGTGAACCTAAAACGTGGAAAGTCGGCCGACGCCTACGACCAGTGGGGCGAGCGGATCAAAGGGCTGATCGTCTACGTTTTTGGCGAGAAGCGTCTTTTCAGGATATTTGTACCAGGCACTGCCCACTTCTTCATCTTCTGGGGTTTCCTGATTCTCTTTCCGACGATTCTTCAAGCCATTGTCGATGGTCTTACCGCCTTCACGGGAAACGAGTACCTATTACCGCTTATGAACCTGGGCCCTGTCGCCCTGCTTCAAGATCTTTTTGCGCTCTTCGTGATCGTTGCGGCCAGCTATGGTCTCTATACGAGGCTGATCGCCGATCCCGAACGATATAGGGGCAGCCACAAACGGCAAGGTGCGCTGGTCCTGGTCCTCATCTTGCTCATCATGCTGAGCCTCCTGGTGATGAATGGGGCGCGCATTAACCTTGGGGAAGATCCCCTGGCTTCGTGGCGACCTATCTCACGCGCAGTAGGCAGCATCTACGCAGGTCTGGACGACCAGGCTCAAGTGGTCATAGAAGAGAGCGCCTTCTGGGTCCATCTGGGCGTCGTATTCTTGTTCTTGGTCGAGCTGCCAGGGAGCAAGCACTTCCACGTGGTTACGTCGATCCCGGCCGTACTCCTTCGCAATCTGGAGCCTCGCGGTCGATTACCTCTGGCGCCAGAGGTGGGCGATGAGGTGGGCGTCAGCAAGGTTGAGCATTTTAGCTGGCGACAAATGCTCGACTTTTACACGTGTACGGAATGCGGACGCTGCCAGGATTCGTGTCCAGCCTACAACAGCGGTCTATCGCTATCTCCGAAATTGCTGATGATGGATCTGCGTGACAACCTCATTGAACGGGGCGCTGCGCTGTCGGGCGGATCAACCAACGGCGCCCTGAGCAAAGAATTGGCCGGCGATGTGATTGCCGACGAAGTCTTGTGGGCCTGTGTGACCTGCTTTGCCTGCGACCAGGAATGTCCTTTGTTCATCGAGCATGTTATCCCAATCGTCGACATGCGACGACACCTTGTCGTCGAGGGGCGGCTAGACAGCGAGCTTCAGGATGCATTGGCCAATCTGGGGCGTTACGGGAATTCCTTTGGCAAGTCGGCTCGGATGCGCGCCCGATGGTCACGAAAAAGGGAAACGAAGATCAAGGATGCCCGAAAGTCAGAAGTCGAGTATTTGTGGTTTTTGGGCGATTACGCGTCCTACAGTCCGGCCTTGACCGGCATCACAAAAATGACCGCCGACGTATTCGAGGGAGCCGGACTAGATTTCGGCATCTTATACGAGGGTGAAAACAACTCGGGCAACGACGTCCGCCGAGTCGGCGAAGAGGGCTTGTTTGAGATGTTGGTTGAGAAGAACGTGGCGGCACTAGAAAAGAGCACTTACCAGGCCATCATCACAACCGATCCTCATTCATACAACACACTGAAGAACGAATACCCGACTCAGAATGGTCACCGGCCGGTGCTCCACTACAGTGAGCTACTGGACCAGCTGATCTCCTCTGGGCAGATTCAATTCAACAAGAGATTGGGCTTCAAGGTCACCTACCACGATCCATGTTATCTGGGTCGTTACAACGGCGTCTACAATGCTCCCCGTCGTGTGATCGAGGCCACCGGCTGCGAATTAGTTGAAATGCCCAGACATGGCGACCGAGCTGTTTGTTGCGGCGCCGGCGGCGGCCGAATCTGGATGGAAGAAGGGGAGGTGACGGAACGGCCTAGCGAATCGCGTATTCGTGAAGCGATGGAGCTTGATGGCGTGACGATCTTCGTGGTCGCCTGCCCTAAAGATATCACCATGTATCGAGATGCCGTTAAGACGACAGGTCAAGAAGAGCATCTCGTCGTTATGGATCTAATCGAGCTGGTTCATGCTGCGCTTTAGTACTGCACCAGGTGTGCCCTGCATCCACTGAAGACAGGGCGGGCATGATCGAAGTATTGGGACAGCCAACATCATAGTTGGTACGCATGTTAGAGATGAGCCAAGATGGAGTTTCAACTGGAATCGAGTCCTCAGGTGACAATGGCATTGAGATGTCGATTGCCACAAAGCTGATCTTGAGCTTTCTGCTGATCAT
>CP070688.1:1474228-1476730 GCA_020353135.1 Chloroflexota bacterium | reverse complement strand
ACCAAGGTGATACTCACCTAACTCGGTCGAATCAGGGCAGTTAATGCGGTACAAGGCCGCGGTCAATTCATTTTCCAAATCAGTCATGATGCCTCATTCATCCTTCTCCCTAACCATCATAAACGGAAGTAAAGGAACTTTCTCCGGCATCGAGCCATCCGGCGCCAAAGATCTTGGCCAGATCTTTATCCCGGCGCAGGCGGGCCATGACGTTTTCCTTGATCCGATAAACTTCGTTGACGTTGTCGAAAGTGCCGGCGAATTGGGCATGCAACTCCCGGGGTTTCATGGCCAGAACGAAGGTGCCATAGATGACTCGTCGCTCCTTCTCGCTTTTGAGGCGTTCGTTGATCCAACGCCACAGCTCTTCTCGTTCAACGCGCTTGCCGACCCTGGCCTCGACATTCGACGAGCCGTCATCAGGGATCTGGGCCAGGTGTTCCTGGCTGAACAACGCTGCCTGTTCACGACCGCGCAGGTAATCGACCAGCGCGCTATGGACGCACATCTGAAGGTAGCTGAGGATCGACTTGAGATCGGAGAAATTCTCGAATTTGGCCGGGGTGATGGCCGTCCACATCTTTTCAAAGGCCCGGTTTACGAAGTATTGGGTCTCCTCATCGGCGGCCGAGAAAAGCGAATGGCGCTCAACCCAGCCTGTGACGAGCGGCCGGTATTGTTCGTAGATTGAGGCCCAGGCCCGATCGTCGCGAGCGTCGATGGCCCGCTTGAATAACTCGAAACAGTAGCGCGGATCATGCTCCTGGCGATTAAAAAAGCGGTCACTTTCCGCGGCGCAGCGATGGCGCAGGCCTGAAAGGGTCAATAATTGCAGGTCGGCCGAGCTTGACATAGTACTATGATACTACATTATCGAGATTTAGCGGTTAGCTGTGAGCTTTTGGCTGTCAGTAGGCAGCCGAAGACTGCCTGCCTCGCCTCTTTCAATCGCGAATATCGCTCAGGTCCGCTCGTTTGAGGAGGGTAGCGTTGAAGGCCACGATAATGGAGGAGCCGCTCATGGCCAGGGCGCCTATTTCGGGTCGCAAGGTGATGCCGGCCCAGGCGAAAGCGCCGGCGGCCACGGGGATGGCGGTCAGACTACTCCACCTGCTCCAGCGCCTGGCGCAATGTTTCTTCCGCTTGCGGACCAAAGAAGCGCTGAACGACCCGGCCGTCGCCATCCAGGGTGACAAAGGACGGGTGGCCGCGCACGTCGTAGCGGGCTTGCAATTCCACATTGGCCTGTTCGGCGGCGTTCAACTGGTAGACGGTTGCCCGTCCCTTGAATTCTTCGCTCAGCCCATCCACGATGGGCGCCATTTGAATTCAGCCGGGTCAGTTGTCGGTATAGAACATGATTAGGGCCGGGCCGTTCAAATCGGCCGACCCTTCGGCCGGCATGTCGTCGCTGCAAGCAGCCAGTCCAACGACTATAGCGCTCAGAGCTATCAGGTATAAGTATAGTTTCACAGCAACTCCTATGGAGATGGGCTTTCAGCTATCAGCCGACAGCAAAGACCAGCCCCAATAGTGAGCGGGAGCATGGTCAAATGTAGCAGAATCATGGTTCGCGGACGGTCTGCTCCCACTGGATCAGGCGGACATCGTCGGGCCAGGTGCTCTTAATATAGGTCAGAATGGCAGTCATCTGCTCCTCGTCTAAGAGTTCGCCAAAGGCGGGCATTTTGCTGGTTCCGCCGATGTTATCCGGCAAGCGGGCGCCGCCGAGACGGATCGACTCCAGCAATAAACTATCACTATGATGCCAGGTGTGCCCGCTGGCATCGTGGGGCGGGGCGCGGAAGGAGCCATCCTCATTTTGGACCTGCCAATCGGCCTCGCCTTGCAATTCCGGACCGTGACAAGCGGCGCAGTGGACGGCGTAGAGTTCTCGTCCTAAGGCGATTTCGCTGTCATGTAGCGCTGGCAACGGCAAGATCTCGGCCGGCGGCGTCCCGGCTAGCTCAGAAAGCGAGGGGATGCCTGTCAACACGCCGTCCGTCGCCGCCGGATCAGTCTCATCGCCCACGCTCTGGCAACCGGCCAGCAGGACGGCCGCGACCAAAAGCATTGTTAAACGCCAATGATACAATCTCATCCTCATTTGCGCCGGTGGCCGCGATGGGTGATCCTCTTCGGCGAACGTTACTCCTCGGCCTCGCCAGCCGCCGATTGAGATTCGACCTGCCGGCTGACTCCTTCGAAGCGCTGCCGCAGCTGCTCCAGCCGAACCTTTTCCTCGTCTGCAGCATAAACTTTGACCAGAGAGAGGAAATCCAGCAGATGGGGCATGCGCTCGATTAGCAACCTCACTTCTTCCTCGGCCAGGTCGGGCTCTGACTCCAGGTACAGCAGGATGCCTTCGGTGATGGATTGGGCGAC
This sequence comes from Chloroflexota bacterium, assembly GCA_020353135.1. The sequence goes on along the minus strand of CP070688.1, from coordinate 1,474,345 downwards.
ATTGTCGTGGCCGATCTGCTCGGCGACGCCGCTCCTGTCGAGCAGTTCGCGCACTTCGTGGTGCAGGCGGGTCAGAAGCAAAGTGGTTCCGTATCGTTCCAGTTCTCCTTTCAACTT
>CP070688.1:1460408-1474128 GCA_020353135.1 Chloroflexota bacterium | reverse complement strand
CCAAACTTACCTCAAGTCGGCCGAGCTATTTCGCGGGCATTATAAAGATATCTGATAGGCCGTCAACATGAACCTCAGGTTTGGATTTGTTTTTCTAAGATCATAGTTAGGTAAAATTAGATCCAGATAACATTAAACATGCGATAGAGCAAAGGTGTTTCTAATAAATGAATCTAAGACCTATCTCAGCGTCGATGGCCGGCCAAGTTTGCCTGGTGACAGGCGCTACTTCTGGCATCGGCAAGTTTGTTGCTAGAGAGCTTGCCTGCCAGGGAGCTGAAGTGATCCTTGCCGGAAGAAATCAGCAAAAATTAGATGAAACGATCAGCTGGATAAGATCCGAGACCGGCCATGATGTGTTCGATTACCTACTGGCTGATTTTTCAGACCTCCAACAAGTTCGGGATCTGGCCAGACGTTACCAAGATCGCCATCAAAAACTTGATGTACTGATTAACAACGCTGGCTCATTTTTCAACACCCGGCGCAATACGTCCTATGGGGTCGAGTTGACCTTTCTCGTCAACCATCTGGCGCCATTTTTGCTGACCAATCTTTTGCTTAAGACCCTTCGCGAGAGCGAGCCGGCCCGGATCATTAATGTATCTTCCGATGCCCACAAGTATGGCCAGATCGACTTCGAGGATTTGGCTTTCCGGCGTGGCTATGCTGGCATGAAAGCCTATGCCAGATCTAAACTGGCGAATGTTCTCTTCACCTATGAACTGGCGCGACGCTTGCCGTCCGGCGACCTGACCGTCAATGCCCTCCACCCCGGGCATGTCGCAACCGACATCTGGAAAAACGATTTTTCGATCTTTGGACCGGCGATTAAAAAGATCATGAGCTTATTTGCCTTGTCACCCGAAGAGGGAGCCGACAATACGATCTATCTGGCAACATCGCCGGATGTAGAAGGGATCACCGGAAAATATTTTGAAAAACGGGAATCCGTCCCCTCGTCTCCCCTGTCTTACGATGAAGGCCTCGCAAATAGATTGTGGGAAGTTAGCGAGAACTTAACAGCGCTTAACCGCCAATTTTTGACTTCCTGATCCTTTACCGGCCTGGAGAGATGGTCTTAAACCATTCTCAAAAGCTTATTCAAAGGACTCAGGTCCAAAAAGATTTATGCAGCTCACCTATTTCTGGTAGCAAATCGTCCACTGGTCCCCAGACCTGGATAGCTTTCTGACCATTCGAAAAAATAGTGCGACAAGGCACATTCATCGTTGGGTTTTCACTATGGGAGCCAGTATAGTCAAGCAATTGCCGTTCAGAAATCCCATAAACCAATTTGCCGATATTGGCCCAGTATTGAGTGCCAGCGCACATGGCGCAAGGCTCCGCTGTGCTATAAAGGGTGCACCCCCATAAGAATTGGCTGTCATACTTTTCGGCCGCTAGGCGCGCCAGCGTTGATTCGGCATGGTTCACCGAGTCGATATTTCCTTGCTCCATGAGCACTGTTAGATTGTCTGGGCCAACCAATATGGCGCCAAAGGGATGGCCTCCTTTTTCCATTGCTGTTTTGGCAACTCTATTGGCGTGCCTTAAATGTCGAACCATTAGTTCTTTTGTTGGCGCTTCCATTGTCGTCTTTTCCGCTTTTCTCTTGGCTTTTCTACCAGTTTTATTGCTGATTAGATGGTTTCTACTGGGTTTCCTCCGTTGCTCAAAATCGAATTATTTGGACGCAACGCCATGGTGTGCGCGGCTGAGTTCTCGCGATCAGCTTCACGCTTGCCCATCTGAAGTCTATATTGTCCATTGACACTACTTCAGGGACAAATCGCCCGTTTCAGATGAGCAACCTACTTTGATTTCGCTTCGTTTATGAGCCAACAGATTGGCGAATCTGATTTCCTAGAGCGTTTTGAAACTCATTAGCTATGGCGAAAGTGAGCTTTGATTTCCGGGATGCGTTTTCAGACTTTTCCTTAAGGAGAATATGGGGCTGTGTTTGCAAAGGGTCGGAAAGTGCTAAAAACGGGCGTTAATCGTACTTTTTAACGAGGATATTTTGTTTCTGCTTCTGGATTAATTTCGCCCTGTTTTCCAAAGAGGGCGTTAGCAAAAGGTCTTTGATTGGTGTCCAAAAAACGGTCAAGTTTCCGGACATGTCAGGTTAGCTTTCAATTCGCCGCTCCGGTTATCCATTAACCGGCCGGATTCGGGGCTTTTATCTTGAGAAGGGCGACCGGTATGGGATCAAACCATCTATTCCATCCCGGCCGCGTTGCCGTCGACGATTTGCCCATCCTGTAGCTTGACCACTCGCCGGGCATAGGCGACCACCCGGGGATCGTGGGTGGCGAAGACAAAGGCCGTTCCCGTCTCTTCGTTGAGGCGCTTCATGATGTCCATGGCTTGGGTGCCGTTGGCGGTATCGAGGTTGGCTGTCGGCTCGTCGGCCAGGACAAGCAGCGGATTGGGCGCCAGGGCGCGGGCGATGGCCACCCGTTGCTGTTCGCCGCCGCTCAATTGATCGGGGCGATGATCGGCGCGATCGGTCATGCCGACCGACTCTAGCAATGATCTCACCCGCTCCTCTCGCTCCTTGGCTTTAATATCATTCAACAGCAGCGGCAGTTCCACATTCTCATAGGCCGTCAAGACAGGGACCAGGGCAAAGAATTGAAAGATGAAGCCAATCCGTTCCCGGCGCAGGTCGGCACGTTGGTTGGCGCTGAGACCGGCGATGTCCTGGCCATCGATCTTCACCACGCCGCTGGTGGGCTTATCCAGGCAGCCCATGAGCTGCAGCATCGTGGTCTTGCCCGAACCCGATGGGCCAACCAGGGTGGTGAATTCACCATCCTCGATGCTCAGCGTGACGCCATCAAGCGCCCGGGTCTCGACTTCGCCAATGGAATAAATCTTGACTGCGTTTTCCAATTCGATGATTTCCATTAAATTTCTCCTAAATAGTGCCGTCCATCGCAGAGTTGACGGGCCACAGGGTGTTTTTTATAAAGCTTGAAGCGCGACGACCGGCTCCATGCGCGATGCATACCAGGCCGGATAGAGGGAGACCAGTAAAACGATGGCCAGCATCCAGGCCGAAAGAGTCAGGATATCGGCGGGCACGAAACTGGTATACATGGTGGTGCCAAAAGTCATCGCATCACCCATCAATTGGGACGAGGACTCGCCGATAGGGATGCCCGTCCTGCTCAGATAGGTCACAATGATTGAGCCGAGAAGGATGCCGACGGCGATGCCGGCCAGGGCCAGGGTCGCCGCTTCCACCAGGATCATCAAGCGGATATGTCGCGCCTTCATGCCCAGCGCCGACAAGATGCCGATTTCGCGGGTGCGTTCAAAGACGGCCATGAGCAACGTATTGGCGATGATCACGGCTACGATGAGGATCACGATACCGTACATCAAGTAATAAAAGCTGATGCCCGTTTCGATGGCGGTCAGCAGCACTGAATTCAAATCGCGCCAATCAAGGGTCGCTAATCCCGGCCCGACCAGGGCGGCGGCGACGGTTTCGGCGTCCTCTTGCTCGTGAAGCAGGATCACTACCGCGCTGGCCCGATCGCCGGTGCCGGTGAATGTCTGGGCCCGGGACAAGGGCAAGAAAGCGGTGCTTTCATCGTATCCGGGAAATCCGGTGGCGAATAATCCGCGGACGGTGAAAACCGCCTCTTCGGCGTCGCCGTTGGCGTTGCCGGCGGCCAGGCTCACCCTTTGCCCAACCGTCACGCCCATCTCGTCGGCCAGGCGTTGGCCGATGAGGATGCCGTTGCGGTCATCGGGCGCCAGGTATTCGCCGGCCACGATTCCCTGCCGCACGGGATCATGGATGGGAGAAGATGGATCGATGCCTTTCACTTGCAAGCCGATCGATTCCTCGATGTTGCTGAGCACGCCGCTGGCCCATAAGACCTGGGTGGCGGCTTCGACCTCGCTCATTCCATTGACCTGGGTTAATAGCAGATCGGCGTCTTCCAATAAATCTCGCCACAACAAGCTTTGTTTTTCTTCTTCGTATGATTCGGCCCGGATTTGCACATGGCCGGTATTCAGACGGATATTGTCTTGAATGGCACTCTCTAACATCCCGGCGATCATGCCGCTCATAAATATGATCAAGGCCAGCCCCAAGGCGACGGCCAACGCCGTGAAAAAGGAACGCCGCCGGTTGCGCAGCAGGTCCCGGTAAGCGATGGTCCATAATTTACTCAATGCCATGTTGTCCACTCCTATAAAAACAATCAGGTCTGCCTAGCGGCCACCATTTTCGTTCATGGTGATGAGCAAAGAAGCTCATGGAGACCTTCCTTATATACATCAAGCCACTTGCCTCAAGCCACTTGCCTCAAGAATTAGCGCCATAATCCACCTCGGCCGACATGCCCCAGCGGAGCGGTAAATCAGCCCGCTCCTCGAGGTCGATCGTTACCTGGTAGATCACCTCGCCGCCTTCGCTCTGAAATCCGCGACTGATATCAATGATTTGCCCGTCCAGCATTTCGCCGCTAATAGCGTCAACGGTTACCTTTACCGGGGCGCCGATCTCGATCTGGGCGATATCTCGCTCGCTTAAATCGGTGGTTTCTAGCAACCAATCCTCGAGATCGGCCAGGGTCAAAACCGGGGCGCCAGGGACTATCTGCTGCCCGATCTTGACGTCGACCTGGCTCACAGTTCCCGGGAACAAGGCCAGCAGGGTCATCCGGTCCAGGGCTGTCTGGGCGGCGTTTACATCGCCCTGGGCGATCTCGACCGCAACTTCAGCCTGGGAAACGGTTGCCTGGGCGCGTTCAACCGCCGCCCGGGCTTGCTCGACCCCAGCTCGGGCCTGAGCGACCTGCAGCTCCGACCGCAACACTTCCTCTTCAGATGGCCCTGACAAGAGTGAATTGAGTTGGGCTTCGGCCATTTCTTGATTGGCCTGGGCGATGGTCACCGCCCCGGCGGCCGCCCGGCGCCGTCCCGCCGATGCGCCGGCGTTCAAGGCATCCAAAGCAGCCTGGGCGGCGCTCAAGTTGAGCCGGGCCGCCTCCAATTGGGCGCGGGTATTTTCCTCGACGGCGCCGTAAAGGGGGCAGAAAGTGCTGCCATCTGGCCCGTCGAAACAGGTATTGATGATGTCATCATAGCTCTTCTGCAATGCTTCCACTTCAGCCCTGGCCGCCGCCACATCAGCCTCGGCGGCTCGAATCTGTGATTCGGGAACCTGCAGGCTGGCATCGCGAGCGGCGCCGGCCTGGACGACACCGGACCGGGCGGCGGCGACATTTTGCTCGGCGGCCGCGATTTCCTGGGGAGAAGCGCCGGCCTTCGCCAGCGCTAAATTCGCCTCGGCGACCGTAACCGCCAGCTCGGCGATACTCACATCTTCCATCGTCGTTGCCAGGCTGGTTTCAGCCGCCGCCAGATCAATCTCGGCCGCCGCCAGCCTCGCCTGGGCCTGGGCCTGGGCGTTTTCCTGTTCGCCCGCCTTTAACTTCACCAGCGGATCGCCAGCGGTGACGTCATCCCCTTCCTCGACCAGGATCTCTTCCACGATACCGGCCGCGACAAAGGAGAGGTTGGCGAATTGGTCCGGCACCAACCGCGCTTTGGCCACGTCCTGGTTGATCACCACCGCCGGGGTCGTGGCGGGCGCCGGCGTTTGATCCGGGTCATCTGACTGAACTCTCGGCCAGATGAGAAATACCAGGACCACCACGATGATTACGGCCACGACATTCCCGATGATGATGATCCGGCGCCTAGTCACCCGGTTCCTCCAAAAATAGATGATTAAATTTCTTATTCATTGACTTCAATATCCACCAGGGCGGTCATACCCCAGCGCAGTGGTAAATCGCCGGGATCGTCCAATCGAATTGTTACCGTGTACCTGACGTCGCCAGCCACCACGGTCGCGGCTGGCGAGATCTTGGTCACCGTACCGGTCAAAGTCTCACCCGGCAGGGCATCCAAACGGATTTCGGCCGGAAAGCCGCGGGCCAGGGCGACGACATCTTGCTCGTTAAGGTCGGTCGTCTCGACCAGCCAGCCGTCAAAGTCGATGACTTCCACCGCCGTGACGCCCGGTGAAACCACCTCTCCCGGCCGGTAGGCGACAGCGGTCACTGTGCCGTCAAAGGGGGCATCCAGGGTCATCTGGTCCAGCGCAAGTTGGGCCGCATCCACGTCGACCTCCGCTGTCTCGACGCCGGCCTGGGCCTGGGAAACGGCCGTTTCTGCCTGGGCTACGGCTTGTTCAGCCCGAGAAAGCATCGCTTCTGCTTGTTGAACTTCTGCGCGGGCAACCTCAAGCGCCTCTTCGCGGGGGCCTGCTTGCAGCAGTTCGAGTTGGGCCTGGGCTTCATCTCGCCGGGCATTGGCGGCAGTCACCGCCGATCCGGCCGCTAAGCGTTCCGCCTGGCTGGCCCCGCTCTGCAACTCCGCCAGGGCCGCCTGGGCCGCGTAAACAGCGGTCACGGCGGCCGCCAATCGTTCTTCCAGGCGGGCCTGTTCGCTGCCGCTAGCGTCATTCAAGGCATCACGGGCCTGTTTTTCAGCCGCCTGGGCCAACAAGAGTCGGGATTCGGCGGCCAGGATCTGGGCCGGCTGGGTGCCCTCGAGAACTAAAGCCTGGTTGCCAACCGCGGCCGAGATGCCGGCCTCGGCCAGGTTAACGCCCGACTCGGCGATGGCGATCTGATCCGCCGACGGGCCCGATTCCAGGTCGGCCAATTGGGCTTCGGCGGCTTCAACAAATAAGGCCACCAGCACTTTCTCGCTCTGGGCGGCGGCCAGTTCAGCCTGGGCGCTCTCGAGATTGGCTTCGGCCAGGCGCCGGCCGGCCTGGGCTTGTTGCAACGCCGATTCCTGGTCGGCCGATTCCAGGCGCAGCAACGGATCACCTTCCGATACGCGATCCCCTTCGGCGACAACTATCTCGGCCACCCGGCCGGGCACCGGGACAGATAGCGGGGCATCGCGCAAGGGCACGACCATGCCCTCGGCGCTCACCCAACCAACGCCGGTATCCACCGAAATCGTGTCAACATCCACGGTTGGCGCCGGCGCCGTTTCTGTCTGGCGCGATCCATCGGAGCAGCCAGCGCCGAGAATTGTGACGGCGGCGGCGATAAAAAGCACGAGGATAAGCTGAATCCCCTTCCAACTGGTTTCTTTTGCCATTAACGATTGATCCTGCAAAATTTACTCATAATGGTGCACTACATGATGTAGGCCTACAGGCGGTATGGGGCTAGACGTGATGAAGGGCTTCGGACGGTTCGTTACGTGAAGCCTGCCGGGCAGGTATCAGGGAAGCCAGCCCGGCGATGAAGACGACGGCGATGCCATAACCGACGATCTTATTCAAGCCGATGCTTGGATAGAGACGATCGCCCATTAATGCCGATATCTCACCCATATCGGCGGCATAACCTAAATCAATGCCGACCTGGGCGACGAGCCAAACCAGAAACCAGCCCAGGATGCAGCCGACCACCGCGCCAACGGCGCCGATCATCATCCCTTCCATCACGAACAGGCCCATCAGTTGCCGGCCTTTCATGCCCAGCGCTTGCAGAACGCCCATTTCACGGGTGCGTTCAAAGACCGCCATCAGCATCAGGTTGAGAATGCCAATGCTGGCGATGAGCAACACGATTAACCCAAATATGCTCACAAAGACGCTTTTGATGGCCAGCAATTCTTGCAGTTCTGGCCTCAAGGTATCCCAGGAATCAACCTCGTAGCCGGGCAAAATAGATTGCAAGGCCGGTATCAACGCGCCCTCTTGGCCAACCTCTTGCAACGAGATGGCCACCTCGGTTTCCTGGTCCCGCAGGTTGTACAAGGTTTGCGCTCTACGCAGGGTGATGAGAACTGTTAACTTTTCGGCCTCTTTCGTGCCCAGATCGTAGATGCCGACCACGGTCATCGTGGATTGGCGCATCGATTCATCCAGTCGTCGCCCCAACAGGGTAACCCGGTCGCCGACGCCAACATTGAGCAATTCCGCCAAGCCTTCGCCGATGACGATGGCATCCTCATCCTGAGAAGTTAGAAAGCGGCCCTGGTTGATGGTTTCGGCCATGAGGTTAACGGGCACTTCGACATCTGGTTCTATGCCGCTGATGGTCACCGGAAAACTGCCTTCCGGGCTACTGATCAGGCCAGCGGTGTTGATCCGCTTGGCGGCCGCCACCACTTCTGGATTGCCTTGAACGGCTTGAACCACGTCGTCGGCATTAGCCAGCGGAATGAGGGGCAGGCGCCGGGCCCTTTCCCGGAAACCAGGGGCGTGAACTTGAATATTGCCCCCGTATAGCCGGACGGCGTTACCGTAGGTGGCTTGATCGGAGCCTTCAATGGCAGCATCCATGAAGATGAGCAGGATCAAGCCGAGCACAATGGCGATGGTGGCGATAGCCGTACGGCGCCAGTTACGCCAGATATTTCTCCAGGCCATTTTAGCGAATTTAAACATAGGAATACCTCCTCGCTGTTTTACTCAGCTTGGCTTTTTATACTACCCACTCATGTAACCGTTGGATATCAAATAGCTGTAAAGAACCCGCCGGCGCGCCCAACAGGCGTTCAATGGCGTATTGGTGGACGGCGGATTTCCTTTCCATGGTCGACAGCATATTGGCGCGCTCTTCCTCATTTAGGATGGCGCGCTCTTCCTCATTCAGGATCATGAGCGCGACACCTTCCGATAGTGACCGCATCGTTGACAGAATAATTTCTCCGATATCGTCAGGATAGCAAGTGGTGAAAACGCCCTCGGCCACTCCCTGGTGAATGATAGTGGTAAGCGGGGGCACAACGGCCTCGATCGAGGCGGCTGTCAACTTGAAACGGAAGATAGCATTTTCATTCCTGTACCATGCACGCAGGATGTCCAGCATAAAGGCTTTATTTTCAGTTTTCCAACTGACGATCTCGCTGAAGTAGAGCTGGAATTTTTCCAGGGCGTCCAGGTTCTCATCCCGCACGATGGGCTCGACCATTTGCACCGTCTGGTTGAGCATGCGCCCAATCAGCTCGTTCAATAGCTGGCTCTTGGAGTCGAAGTAGTGATAAAAAGTGCCTTTGGCGATGCCGATAACGTCGATGATGTCCTGGATGGAGGTTTGCTCATACCCTTTTTGGAGAAAGAGCTGCTGAGCGGTATCGAGAATCTCCGCTCGCCTGATTTCTGCATCTTTAACGATCCGGTTCATGTCATTTTCCTGGTGATCGAACTCACTAGCTTTGTAAGCAATACCTCTAGACGTGATGCAGGGCCTCGGCCGGTTCATTGCGCGAAGCTTGACGGGCGGGGAGCAGAGAAGCCAGCCCGGCGATGAAAACGACCCCAATGCCATAACCGACGATGGAGATCAAGCTGGCGCTGGGAAAGATTCGTTCGCCCATCAAGGCTGTAAACTCGCCGTATCCTTCACCATAGCTACTCATATCAATGCCGACCTGGGCCAGGAGCAAGATCAAGAGCCAGCCCAGGATGCAGCCGACCACGGCCCCAACGGCGCCGATCATCATGCCTTCCATCACGAACAACCCCATCAGTTGCCGGCCCTTCATGCCCAACGCTTGTAAGACACCCATCTCGCGGGTGCGTTCAAAGACCGCCATCAGCATCAGGTTGAGAATGCCAATGCTGGCGATGAGCAAGACGATCAAGCCAAATATGCCCAAAAAAGCGTTCTCGAGGGCCATCATTTCCTGGATCTCCGGTCGCAGGGTAACCCAGGAATCGACCTCATATTGGGGTAAGTCAGCCTGCAGATCGGGGATCAATGTGTTCTCCTGGCCGACGGACTGCAACGAGATGGCCACCTCGGTTTCCTGGCCCCGCAGGTTGTACAAAGTTTGCGCGGTAGGCAGGGCGATGAGTACGGTGATCTTTTCCGCTTCTTTTGTGCCCAGATCGTAAATGCCGGCGACGGTCATCGTCGATTGGCGCATCGATTCGTCCAGGCGGCGCCCCATGAGGGTGACCCGGTCGCCGACGGTGACGCCCAGCAAATCGGCCATGGCCTGCCCAATGACGATGGCGTCGCCATCCTCTGAATTGAGAAACCGGCCCTGGTCGATGTTCTCGGCCATGAGGTTAATCGGCGCTTCGACTTCTGGTTCAATGCCGCTAATTATCACCGGGTAGCTGCCTTCCGGGCTACTGATCAAGCCGCCGGTATTAATTCGCCTGGCCACCGCCACCACTTCCGGCGTGCCTTGAACGGCTTGAACCACTTCGTCGGCATTGTCGAGGGGGATCAGGGGAAGCCGGCTGGCTCTATCCCGAAACCCGGGGGCATGGACTTGAATATTGCCTCCATACAAGCGTACCGAGTTGCCGTGAATGGCCTGGTCGAATCCCTGAAGAAAGCCATCCCAAATGATGATGAGGATCAAGCCGAGCACGATGGCGATCAGGGCGATGGCTGTGCGGCGCCAGTTTCGCCAGATATTTCTCCAGGCCATCTTGGTAAATTTGAACATGCTGACCCTAATGATCCATCATAAATTTTCACCGACCAACCGTCGGTCAGTGTACATTATCAATATTGTATTCGGCGGTCAAGTGACGAATGTCATGATCGGCCGGGGTTCGGAGCTTTGATTTCTTAACTGGGCTTATCGTGCCTGATCAGCAGCGAGAGTAAATTCCCTTCTTTACAGATCAACATATCCTCGAAAACCATTGACGAGCAGTTAGTCTTATCGTATATTTAGTTCGATTATGAACTATTTTGTATTGAACTATATTTTGGAGATTACGCTGTGAGCACCAAGTATAAGGGCACACCGGAAGAGATATTGGCGCTTGATACGTTCATCAAGTTTGTTCGCGCCTATGAAACATTTGGCGCGCGAATCGAAGCCCAGGATACCGTTGGCGACCTCAGCGGCTCTCAATTCGGGACGCTAGAGATGATTTATCATTTAGGACCGCTGACTCAAAAAGAAATCGGACAGAAATTGCTGGTAAGCAAAAGTAACATGGTCGCGGTCATCGATAAATTGGAGAATCGAGGTTTCGTGAAACGCCAGCGTAGCCTTGAAGATCGCCGCTGCATCTTCATACACCTGACCGGCGAAGGTCGCCAGAAAACAGAACAGGTATTGCCCGTTCACGTGGCGGCGATCACGCGAGAAATGAACTACCTGGCGCCGGAAGAACAAAGGCAGCTAGGTCGATTATGCCGCAAGCTTGGCCTGAGGAAATAGAAGCCTACTAGTCTTTATTCCCAATCAGCTAGAGCAAAAATAAAAGCTAATGGAACGAAATAACACCCAACAAGAAATGGAGAATCATTAAATGTTTGCAGAAAAAGAAGTCGCCTATTTTCAAACGCAGCCCCTAGCCCGGATCGCTACCGTATCAGAAGACAATCAACCTGATGCCGCCGCCGTGACCTTTGAATATGACGGAACCTATTTCTATGTAAGCGGCGTAAAACCGAAAAACACGCGTAAATATAAGAATGTGCGCGCGGGCAATGAAAAAGTGGCCCTATTGGTTGACGACATGGAATCGATACGACCCTGGAAGCCGCGCGGCATAAGAATCTATGGGGCTGCGGACTTTGTTGAGCGCGACGGCCAATTTGGATCCGGAACGTACATGCGCATCGCGCCCGAAGTGTCGTGGAGCTGGAATCTTGTCGGGCCATCGATCGTCGATGGCAAGTTTTTACCCAACAAGATCATCCATTCATAATCATCGGGCCCCCGAGGAGATCCGATACCAGGGTAAATATGCCTTCAAGAACAACCCTTCGCAATCTCACGATCCTATTGGGCGGCACCACGACTGTCCTGGCCGCCACGATCATATCGCCGGCTCTACCCGGGATCACCTCTTGGCCGTCCCTTTCCAGGATGTTCTCGGTGACATTGGCGTAAAAGAAGCTGCCATCCTGCCGCTTGAGCTGTTGCCAATGGGTTTGCACGATTTCTCCCGTTTGAAGTCTACGCATGATTCTCTCGCGCTGTTCCGGGTCCGAAAAAAAAGCGGAGCCGGGAAATCCCGGCTCCGCTTCATCGACTATGTTCAACGCTTAGCGATATTTGCTAAACGAGGATGCAGTTCGCCTTATTGATACGGCGTCGCCAAAGGCCGGCCGGTGAAGACCGGGGGGCCATTGGCTGTCGTCAAGGTGAGCTGGCTGCCACTAATAGACCAGGCGCTGGTTACCGACAAGCTGGCGAAGTAGGCCTGCTCTTGCTGGTTGATCTCTTCTGAGCATAGCGCCTGCGACGAGTTGATGAGCCCGATGGTCATGGCGCCGTTGGCCGAAGCCGTATAGGTCGAGTTGTAGCTATTGCAGCCACCGAAACCAGACAACGTATCGTTCGCGAACTGGATCGTGATCGAAGTGCCCGGCAGGGTATTGTTCAGGACCCACTCAGTTCCTTGTAAGGTGGCACCGACCGAAGTCTGCATGCCGGCGCTGTCACTGAGGTTGTTAGCATCAACCACTGTCACCGTCACGTTGAAGACACCGGCCACCCGGAATACGGTGGTGGCCGTCGGTTCGGTCGTCTCAAGGGCGGTGCCATCGCCAAAGTTCCAGATGTACCGGGTGATGGCAGCACTGCCCTGGGTGCTACCGGCCGCGCTGTAAGTGGCGCTCTCGTTCACTGCTACGGCCGTTGGACCGGTGATGGCTGCCGTTGGCGGTTGGTCGGCCGCGGCGCTAACGGCGATGGCCTGGCTGGTGGTATTGCTGAGACCTAACTGGTCAATAACCGTCAGGCTCACGGTGTAGTTGCCCGGGTTGCCATAGGCGTACTGTACGGTGGGGCCCGAACCCTGGGCGCCATCTCCAAACTGCCACTGGTAATCCACGATGGGGCTGCTGCCCGCCTGGGAACCGGTGCCGTCAAAGGTCACCGTCTCGCCAACCGTAGCCGCCGAAGGCGCGCTGATGACGGCCGTGGGGCCGGTGGGACCGGCTGGGGGCACCGAGGTGAAGTTCATGACGCCACCATCGACGGTCAGGATATTCAGCTGGTCGCCGGCAACCAGATAATTGATGGCCGACTGCATCAGTATGGTGAAATCCTGTTCCTGTTTGGTCAGAGCATCACTGGTACAAGCAGCCCGGGTGGTGGCGATATCGCTAATAGTCAGGCTGTTGCCCGGTTCGGTCTTATAGGCCCCGGTGTAATCGTTACAGCCCGTATTGCCGCTGACCGTGTTGCTGGTATCGAAGAAGGCGGTTGGCTCGGCTCCGGCGACTGGCGTCAACGTATTGTAAGAAACCAGATACCAGGTGATATTCTGTAACTCGGCCGTCTGGTCCAGTGTCGATTCGGGCTGGGTGGAGCTGTAGGTCAAGACGCCAGAATCGCTGGGCATCAAGAGCTGATCGCCGGCTCGAGAGTAGCCGCTGACAGTTTTCAGGGCGGCCAGATAAGCCTGCTCCTGCTCCATCAAGCCCGGCGGGAATTCGCAGAAGATTTGAGTAGAAACGCCCAGGCTGACTTCGAAAGCCCCGCTCTCGACGCTGATGCCGGCATTGTAGCCATTACAGCCACTGGAGCCGCCAATCACGCCGTTCAGGCCGCTTTCGTCAACCATAAACTGGGCTGTGATCTCACTGCCTGGGACCAAGGGCTGATCGCTGATGGAAACGAGGTACCAGAAGGTGCCGTCCAACGGCGCCAAAGTCAGCTCTTCTTCGACCGGCAGATCAACACCCCGGTAGATGAAAACTTGTTCGCCATCTGAGTCGCCGATGAT
>CP070688.1:1456619-1460308 GCA_020353135.1 Chloroflexota bacterium | reverse complement strand
CTAATAGGCGCGCTCTGTCATACAGATCGACCCCAAGCAACAAAAAAGGCAGCAAAAAACTCTCGCCGTGACTGGTGTTCCAAAAATCGATGGCGAAGTAGAGCAGCAGGTAAAAGAAGACGGCCAACAGCGCCCCGGCGCCGGACAGGCGCCGCCGGGCGATGCGATAGATAAGCCAGCTTATCACTATCTGCCAGAGTAGATCGAGTGAACGAATCGCCCACTCTGTACGGCCGAAGAGGGCGATGCCCGGCATGTGAGGTAGAAAAGTCAGCGGCCCTTTCTGCACCCAGGTATCCTTGTACGGCAGCAAACCGTCCAGCCACGACGCGGCGACGTAAGCGTGAATGCCCTGGTCGCGGCCAAAGGGGTAAAAAAGCAGCGGCAACCCGATGACGATGACCAGGCCGATGATGATGAGCAGCGGCCGGCGTCCCTGGTCGAGTCGTTCGCTCACGACGCTACTTCCCATCCGGCGACGAACCGGCTTCCACGAGCAATTCTTGCAGCTGTAGGCGATTATCCGGTAATAGCCGTTCGCCGGCCGACGAAATAGGGAAACGATTCATCGAGGCCGGATCGACCAGGCCAATCGCCAGCTGGTAACGTCCGGGAGGTAATTCCCGCGGCAGCTCTATCCTGCGCGGATCGACGATGACCTCGTTTGCCAGCCACGTATAGGGCGGCCGCGTGCCCATGAAAGGCCGGCCATCATCTTGGGCCACCAGCTCGCCCCGTTCGTCATAGAGGTGAACGAAGACGGCCGCGTCGCCGTCGATAGCCTGGCCAGCTCGCCAGTAGAGCGTCAGGGGCACTGCCGACCCCGCTTCATGAGGGGCGGCCGGAAGATCGTAGCCGGTCAACTCGATCCCCGGATCGAACAGCGCGTCGACGCTGGTTTGCGGCGCCCCCTCGCCTAAGGCCACGTCGCCTTGCCACAACCACAAATAATAGGGCGCGAACTTGGACCCATCCCGGCCTTGGTTGGCGACCTCCAGGCTGATTTCCACTTCCTCGCGGGATACAAAGCTGGCCGGAATGTAGAACGCGCTCTCCAGCCATTCGCCCGGCAAGCCCGGGTAGCGCCATGCGCCTACCGGCTGTCCGTCGACGCTGACATGCGCGGCCGCCGCCTGCTCCGGATGAAAACGGCCGACCAACAGCAGTGGCTGGCCCGGCTTGACAGGGCTGGAGAAGGACAAACCGCCGGTCAACAAGCGGCCGCCGTCGATAACTTCGCGCTCGTGGTCTGTCCGGTAACGAAGCTGGCGAACTTCGGTGGCGAAACCGGGCAATACTTCGCCCTCCCACCATTCGAAGTCATGACTGGCCTCATCATCCAGATCGGCCAGGTCTATCTGGTCGACCAGCGTCGTACCGGCCGTCAACTTCTTGATGTCGGCCTGGTAGCTCTCGTCGGCGCTGCCGGCCAGGCGCCAATCGGCCCGGTAAACCGCCTGGGTTGAACCGGCCGCGCTGATCGGACTATACGCTTCTACCTCTGCCCGGTACAACTCTTCGGCGAACAGGTCCGTCTCTTGCAAGTAAACCAGCGACAGGACATTCGGATAGGTGGCGAAGTAATCTGGCCGTTCGGCCAGATCCTCCATCTTTTCAAAGAGAGCCCCGATCCCGCTCCGCCAGGCCAGGGCCATACCCTGGTTGGTCAGGCCGATGAGATCCAGCGTCGGCCGGCGGCCAAAATAACGGATCACGCCGGCGTCGTGTACGCCGACGAAACTATCTTCCGGCAAGTTGTCGTCTACCCAGTCGGCGATATTCGCCTGCTGATCGCCCACCGAGCGAACGCTGTGTCCGTAGATCTCCTGGGCGTTGGCGGTTTGGCCGGCGCCGGAGGCCAGCAGGGCCAGAAGAAGGATGATCGCCGCCGGGACAGCTGCCCGTTCGGGCAGGCGCTCCAGCAGGCTGACCAGGCCCAGCGCGGCCGCCGGCGCCAACAGGGCTACGAACGGCACCTGGTAGCGGCCTACCTGCCAGGTGGCCGTGATGAGGGTCGAAGTGGCCAGGGCGCCGGCGATAAACCAGCCGGCCATGAGGCCCGCAGTCGTCGCCTGGCGGCGAATGAACAAGATGATCCAGCCCACGATGGCCAGCGGCAGCAGCAAAGGCGACACTGGCCACGGTTCCGGTGCCAAAAAGCCCAGGGACAAACGGGTCAGGATGCGCCGGAACTCGTTGCCTACCGATTGTAGGATATCCAGGAAGCGAAAGGGTACGTTTAAGAACCAGGACTTCGCCTGGGCGCCTGAGGCGACGAGGGAGCCGGTCAGCAGGTAGTTGAATAGCAGTGGAATGATCGACAGCGCCAGGGCCAATGTGCACCAGGCCAGGGCCGAGCGCCAGGCCTGATCTCGAAAGACCAGCGCGGCGACGACCACAACCAGCCACATCACGCCCACCAGGAACAGACCCTCCGGCCGGGTGAAGGCCATCAACACCCCAGCCAGGCTGGCCAGGGCGAAACGCTTGCGCAGGAAAGAATACAGCGTGCTGAGCAGCAGCAGGGAGAACAGGCCCGTCTCCATGGCGTTAAAATAGCCCCACTGCACGGCCCCGGTGAGCAGAAACAAAAGCGCGGTGATGGGCGGCGCCCAGCGGCGCAAGCTGTTTTGCCGCGGGTCGCCGATCGCCAACAACACGCGAGTTATCTGTGATACGAGGACCGCGGAGACGACCAGCGCTATGGCGCCCAAGGCCAACGCGAACCAAACCAGGCCCTCGTCGCCGATGCCCAGGAACAAACTGATGGCCAGGATGAAAGGATAGAGCAAGCTGGTGGCGCCGGTCGAGTAGGGATCGCCGCTATTATATTGCCAAGGAGCGCCTTCGCTGATTTGGCGGGCGTATTGAAAATGGATATAGGCGTCGTCCAGGGGAGCCAGGGGACGGCCGCCCGTTTGCCGGAGCATGGTCAGGCCATAGAGTAGGATTAACAACACCCCGAGCAAGAAAACCCAACCGTGTTGCCTCAGTAGCCTGCCTAAGTTCATTTGTCCGTAAAGACCTGCCTGGTAGATGTGACCCGGGCGAAGTTTACTCGTATCAGATCTGAAAACCAAACGACACAAAGGGGGGCCGGGTTAGAGGCTGGGGACCGGAATGTGGAAGCTGAGACCAGGATTAGGGAGTGTGGCTATTTGGGTGCTTTGGGCGACTCTTATGGTGATGAATTTAGGAGGACAGAAGCGGCCGGCCATCGCGGCCGTGATGTTGCTGGTTATTATCTTGCCGAGCGTGGTCGTCATTCATGCCGGCGAGAGGACAGTCTCGGCCGGGCCGGTCGAGGTGATCCCACGCCTCTATCTTCCCCTGGTCAGCCGGGCGACGTCCTGTCCCACGACCTCTGGCAACAGCTATGCCGCCGGAGCGGCCTTCCAATACGACCTGGACAACCCCATTCGCCCGGCCTGGAACCACGCCGATAAGAACCTGGCCCTGCGCGGCTACACGACCAACGCCGACGGCAACTTGCAGCGCCAACTGGTTAACTATGGCTCCGACGATCCCACCCAACCGCCCCAGTTCGCCACCCTGTTTAGACCGGCGCGCGTTCCCGAGCTGACCGGCTTCTATCGCGTCGGCGAATGGATCTGGGCGCCATCGCCCGATCCCGGCCGGCGCGGCTTGCCCATCAGCCAGCCCAAAGTGACCGCGCTGGGCCTGCAAGT
>CP070688.1:1453443-1456519 GCA_020353135.1 Chloroflexota bacterium | reverse complement strand
TCATCCCTTAACTTCCAGGTGACGTCCATGGTCCAGGCCTCTTCGTCAAACTCCACGCCGCCATTCTCGATGGTCGGCAATTCGACAGCCAACTCGGGAAAGATATTACCTTCAGCATCCAGGTCGGCCAGACCCATCATGACCAGTTCCATCAACATCTGAGAGTATCCGGTATCGGCCGCATAGGCGTTGAAGCCTGCCGGATCCTCAGGAATGATGATGGTGATGCTCGAATCTTCCATTGGCTCAACTGGTTCAGGTTCTTCGGACGGTTCTTCTGCAGGTTCCTCGGCTGCATCTTCAGCAGGTTCCTCAGCCGCTTCCGGTTCAGGGGCCTCTGCAGCTTCTTCATCGCCGCCGCAGGCCACAGCCAGCAGGCCGACGATGAGCAACAAACTAATGAGTAACCACAAATTTCGTTTCTTCATTCCTTACTTCCTCCTCTTGAGACTCCATGTTCGAAGTGATTGATTCTGGAAATCAAACGTATGTACCACCTCCTAAAAAGGCTCCGGGCGGCAAGCGCGCTGGCGCGCTCACGACCGGTTAGATCTACCGGCTAAGCCGGCGCGTCAATTAAACGATACGCTAGATCAATTGCTCCGATGGCGTCTTCAGCGTAGCCGTCGGCGCCGATCTGGTCGGCCCAGCTTTGGGTCACAGGTGCGCCGCCGACCATCACTTTCACCTGACGGCGTAGCCCCGCTTCTTCGAGGGCAGCAATGATCGTTTGTTGCTCGCGCATCGTCGTCGTCAACAGGGCTGACAGACCAACAATTTCGGCGCCCGTATCCTTTATCGCCGCGATGAATTCGTCGGCCGACTGATCGATGCCCACGTCGGTCACCAGAAAGCCGTTGGCCGTGAGCATGGTGCCGACCAGCGTCTTGCCTATTTCGTGCAGATCGCCTTTGACGGTGCCCAAAACGACATGGCCGACTACCTCTCGTTCTTGGCTATCCAGCATGGCCGGCTCCAAGATCTCCAGGGCCGACTTCATGGCCTCGCCACCCAGAATCAGGTCGGGCAGATAAGCGTCACCGGAAGAGAAGGACTCGCCGACCCTGGTGATGCCAGGCGTAAGACCTTCGTTAATGGCCTTTAGCGGATCGAGTCCCTCGTCCAACGCTTGCTGGGCCAGCGCGGCGGCGTCTTCCGGTTCGCCAAGCTCCACCGATTCAGCCAACTTGCCTAGAATTTCACTCTCTGTCATACGGGTCTCCTTTCTCCTCGAAAAACGGCGCGATGCACTTTGAAGCCAGGCTTGGCCTGGTCAGGCTTAACGCCAAATACTCAAAAATGAAAGTCAGGAACTTGTCGCCGCACAATCCGTTCCAGTTCAGACTCCGCCGATGGGGTCAGTGGCGGCGGGATGTGTTCGTCCACGAGCCAGCGGGCCTTGTCCCGGCATTTTTGCTCGATCGATTGGCCTTTGTCCTTCCAAGTCTCGTAACTGTCGCGACTGAGGATGGCGGGCAGCCAATGTTCGCCAAAAGTGCGGCGGGTATGCTTGGCCTTAAGGAAATTGCCGCGTGGCGTATTGGCCTTGATGAGAGCCACTTCCTCGTCCAGGTCATGCCTGGTGATTCCCTGGATCATCCGGCGTAGCCCGGCGATGATCTCATCGTCAAGGATCATTTGCAGGTAGGAAATCGTATTGCCGGCGTCGACGGCGCCCACACCATAGATGATGCTCGCCTTCTCTTGCAGAAGCGGAACGGCGGTCACGGCCTTCTCGAAACCGGCCTGTGCATCCAGCTCCTTGGCGTCAGAAGATAGACCGCCGCACATGGATGGCAGCCCGTAATAACGGGCCATCATGGCCGCTCCGCTGTTGATCATGCCGCGCTCGGGCGCGCCCAATGGCAGCAGACCCGTCTTCATGTCGAGGACGGCCGAAACGCTACCATATAGCAAGGGCGTGCCAGGGTAAAGCGTCTGTAGAGCCACAATCCAGGCCAGGTTGTCCGTGTTGATAACCACCAACTCGCCCAGCAGCGTCGCCGGGGCCGACGCCCCGCCCATGGCCATGCTAAGTAGGGTAATGGGCACCCTGTACCTGGCCCAACGCAACATGCACTTGATGTTTCCGGGCGTGAAATAACCAGGACTGATTGGGCAGTAGAGGGTGGCGAAGTTGGGATTCGCCCGGAAGGCGTCTTGGCCACCGGCGACAATCGCCAGCATCTCGGCCGCGGCATCCACACGATCAGGCGACAACGTTCGGTGAACGATCGGCTTGCCGGTATTTCGCAGCAGTTCGGCGATCTCAACCAGGTCGGAACAATCACCCTGGTCGGTGGCGGTCACGGTGGGGCGAACGATGTCTACTTGGGGCAGTGCATCTTGCAACGTTACCAGTTGACGGACATCCTGCCGGGTAGCGGGCCGGTGCTGGCTGGTCTCCAGATCAAATACATTGACCGGCGTGCCGGCGCCCATGAAACAGCTCTGTTGCCGGTATGGAGCGGCCGTGGCACCTGCCCGGTCGTACAGCGTTACGTCGCGGTTGAGGCCGTCCAGGGCATCCTCAAGTAGGTCCGGCGTCAGCCGGACCATATTTGAATCGTCATCAACTGGGAAACCGGCGCGTTTCAGCCGGAGCAGAGCAGCCGGTTCCGGCACGCAAAAACCAACGTCAAAAAGGATTTCGGCCGACTTCTCATGAACTAAGTCGGCGAGGGGATCCGTCGGCTGGTCCTTCGTCTGAGTCACGCTGCTTTACTCGCTACACTCCTGTCACCTGGAAAAACCATTGATTGGAGCTGCGCCACGGAGTCTGTGCCGGACTGGTGACACCAACTTAGCCTCCATGATAGGTGCGGTGAATAGAATTGTTTAGAGACAAACGTCCTGATTCAAGGATGACATTCGTCATAAGTAAATCCGGTTGACGGCGAAATTGCCATAACTTAGTCTTATTCCGGCCTGGCCTGCGGATCGGATCTGATGAATACGATGGCACTCTGTCAGTTCAGAGTTCTATTCAAGAACGCACCCGCTTGTTCTGCGGATCATACAGCGGGTGTAGAGACGCCTTTGCCGGGTAGAGTTGGCTGGCTATTTCTATTTCGTA
>CP070688.1:1450713-1453343 GCA_020353135.1 Chloroflexota bacterium | reverse complement strand
TGGTCCAGAATTCTTGATAGGTGCCGGGCTGGATGGGAGCGACCAGGTCAACCCAGAAGTCGTAGGTTTGGCCTGGCGCGACCTGGCCCTGGACCGGCGTGGGCACGCCACCCATGCGAGCGGCTGGCGTGTTGCCGCCGACAGGCACGAGGGCGTAGTTGCTGTCCCAGGTGCAGGTACCGGTGTTACGGACCCGCCAGCCTTTCTGGAAAGGCTCGCCTGGTGACATGACGGGCGGGTTGGTCATATTCTGATCGTCCAGATTCAGATCGGCCACCCACTGCATGGCGTCGATACAGGTTGGCGGCGGCGCGGGCGTGGCCGTTGGTCCAGGGGTCGGCGTCGGTACCGGTGGTATTTCGCCTTCCTCCAAGCCGAAGTACTGCTCGATCAGATCGGCGACCACGCCTTCGTTCTGGAGTTCGGTCAAGGCATTGTTAAGTTCTTGCTGGAGGGTGAAAGCGCCCTGCGGCACGGCCACGGCAAACTGCTGCCAATTCAGGCCCTGGCCGGCGATGGCGAAGTCGCCCTCTTCTACGGCCAGTTCGGCCGGCGCCAGGTCCATGGCCACCAAGTTAATGCGGCCGGCGCTCAAATCTTGCAGAGCACCATCCATTTGCTGGTAAATGAACAGGTTATGCTCAGGCATGAGACCCGCTTCTATCAGGTTGGTCTGGGCGAAGTCCTCGTAGATTGAGCCGCTTTGCACCCCCAAGCGATAGAGGGCGAGCTCCTCAGCCGCGGTGATGGTGATGTTGCTGAGCGCGGTGGCCAGGATGGCATCTCTGCTCAAGAAATAGGCATTGCTGAAGTCAACGAAACCGTCGCGTTCCGGCGTCACGGTGATGGCCGAAATAGCGACGTCAATCTGGTTGACTTGCAGCGCGCCGCCGAGGCCGTCAAAGGCCATATCTGTGATTTCAACACCCAGGCCGAGCTTTTCACCGATGGCGTTCATGAGGGCGATATCAAAGCCGTCAAGCTGGTAGCTGTCGTCGTAGAACTCGAAGGGCGGGTAATCGGCCGAGGTGCCGACCATGATCGTGCCCCGCTCCTTGATGCCGGCCCAAACGGCGTCTACCGTTCCCTCGGGTTGAGCGATGGTGGGCGTGATCTCGGCGGCCGGCGGAGTGACCGGTTCGGCCGAGGGTACCAACGTGGGCGTCTCTTCCTGCTGGCCAAATGGCCACTGAGTAACCAAAATGATGGCCAGCGCCCCGCAAATCAGCAAGGCGACGATTACCAGAATGATCAGTAGGATATTGCGGCTGGTGGAAGATTCCTCCGGTGAGCCTTCCGGGGGCGGTCCTTCCGGGGAACTCTGAGTAGTGTCTTCTGCCATTTTCTCCTCCTCTGAGAATGGACAGGATTAACAGGATTTACAGAAAGGCTGTAGAGTCTGCGATCGTGCCAACATTCTCATTCATGGTTGTGCACGGCGGCACATGTAGTTTCCGTCAAGAATTGGACGCGGATTTACAGAA
The DNA here is from genome assembly GCA_020353135.1 of Chloroflexota bacterium. The sequence goes on along the minus strand of CP070688.1, from coordinate 1,451,859 downwards.
ACAACGGGCAAATAATACCATTTTAACGGCCGCCGTGCCATTATTATGGAAACTAGGGGCGCGGAATCCGGCGCCACCAATCATCGCCTGTGCTGACTCTACCGGAGAAGAAGTTTCAATCTCTCATGAGAATTGGGCCCGGTTGGGCAGAATGGCGGTCAGGTGATAGACTTGACGTCCTTGACGTATACGTTGTATACGGATGGTCACCGCATCAAGAGAGGTGGAGGGACCGGCCCGACGAAGCCTCGGCAACCACTGTTAGTTCAGCAGGTGCCAATTCCGGCAGACAGCTTGGCTCCATTGGCCAAGAATCTGGAAGATGAGGGATAATGCATTTAGCCTGATATGCACCTCTCTTCGAGAGAGGTTTTTCTTTTTATAGGTCAGCTATTGATATCCGGCTTATGAACGCTGAATATTGGCCAGGAACACCCTGAGGGCCGGATTCTATTGGTGAAATGAGAAACGACATGGACCGAATGGAGACGTTGAAGGAACAGCTGGAGCGGCGAATTCTCGTTCTGGATGGGGCCATGGGCACGATGATCCAGAGCTACCAATTGAGCGAAGCTGATTTTCAGGGCGAGCGTTTCGCCAACCATTCAAAGGATTTGCAGGGCAACAATGATATGCTCAATTTGACCCAGCCGGCGATCATTCGGGCTATTCACTCTGCCTACCTGGAGGCTGGGGCAGACATCATCGAGACGAATACCTTCAATGCGACGGCGATATCACAGGCCGACTATAAGTTGGCTCATTTAGGGTACGAGATGAATCTGGCCGCGGCCCAACTCGCCACCCAGGCCCGGGACGCGTTCGAAGTAACGCATCCGGAATACCGCGGCCGTAAACTCGTGGCTGGCGCCCTGGGACCGACCAATCGCACAGCATCCCTGTCACCGGACGTCAACGATCCCAGCAGTCGCAACGTGACCTTCGACCAACTGGCCGAGGCTTATGGCGACGCCGCCCGGGGATTGATCGACGGCGGGGCGGATATTCTGCTGGTGGAAACCGTTTACGATACGCTCAACGCCAAGGCGGCCATCTTCGCCGTCAAGTCAGTTTTCGAGGAGAAGGGCAGAGAAATACCGCTCATGATTTCGGGCACGATTACCGACGCCAGCGGCCGCACGCTAT
>CP070688.1:1445284-1450613 GCA_020353135.1 Chloroflexota bacterium | reverse complement strand
GGCTAGCCTACATGGAGTTGCTGGCCTTAACCAAGGACTCTGAGTAAGGTGGGCTGGGCCAAGTTGAACGTATACTTTATTGAATGATGGCACTCTAATCCACAGGAGGATAAACATGCCAGAAGATCAATTTCCCGTTGAGATCGCACCAGTCGAGCCGCCGCCGGTTCAATTCGAGGAAAAGCAAATCGTCTTTGATATCGAGATCGACCAATTTTTGTGGGTCAACGAGGCGCGGGCTGCCTTCCGGGTAAGCGGCAAAGGGCTGACGGTTGCGGTGCTGGACACCGGCCTGAATACCGGTCACGTCGACTTCGCCGGCCGGATCGTAGACCAGCGCAACTTCACGCCGGATAACGGCGGCAACGTCAATGACGCCACCGATGGCAATGGCCATGGCACCAACGTCGGCGGGATCATTGTGGCCAATGCCGATCATGTCGGCATCGCGCCCGAGGCCAATATCATCCCCTTGAAAGTTCTGGCTGACAGAGGCGGCGGCAGCTTCCGGTGGATAAACAACGCCTTACAATGGGTGCTGGACAATCGGTCGAAGTATAACATCTCCGTGGTCTGCATGTCGCTAGGCGACGGCAGCAATCGCACCAGCGACGACAACCTGAGCAACGATAGTATTCGCAAGAAGATCCGGGATCTGCGCAGCAAGAGGGTGGCGGTAACCATCGCCGCCGGCAACGATTACTTCAAGCATAAAAGCCAGCAAGGCATGGGCTATCCGGCCATCATCCGCGAATGCGTCAGCGTGGGCGCCGTCTATGACGCGGCCGAGGGTAGATTTTCGTATGGCAGCGGGGCCAGGGCGCACTCGACCCGCGCCGGGCAAATCACGCCATTCTCGCAGCGCTTGCATCCCACGGTCAATCGGCGTACCCGGACCGATATCTTCGCGCCTGGCGCGCCGGTGACCTCCTCAGGCATCAGGGGCCCGCATGGAGAATCGATCCAGCACGGTACCAGCCAGGCGACGCCGGTCACGGCCGGCATTATCCTGCTGATGCAGGAGTTCTATAATCGGTCTGAAGGCGAGATGCCCAAGGTCGACGACCTGGTGAAGTGGCTTCGCCGGGGTGGGGTCAGTATCTTCGACGGCGATGACGAAGACGACAATGTCGAACACACCAACAAGACATTTCTGCGGGCTGACGTGATGTCGGCCATGGATGCGGTGCGGCGCCAGATCCAGAAGAACGCCTTGCGCAGAAGCATGAATTAACGACAACGGAGCGCCTAATAAGTCGATCAGGTTACAGGCGCCCAGCAGGTATCAAATGCCTGTTGGGCGCTTGCTACTCAGGGAGATTGTCGATGCCTGGCAATGTCCGGCTACGACCTGTGCAAGAAGACGACCTACCCATATTCTTCGAACAGCAACTTGACCCGGCCGCCAACCACATGGCCGCGTTCACGGCCGAAGATCCGGCCGACCGGGATGCTTTCAAGGCGCACTGGGCGAAGATATTGGCTCACGAGGGCATCACCGCTCAAACGATACTCTACGACAAGATGGTGGCTGGTCACATCGAATCCTTTGAGCGGTTCGGCCAAATGGAAGTCAGCTACTGGCTGGGCAAGGAATATTGGGGTAAAGGGATCGCCACCGAGGCTCTCGCGGCGTTCCTGGCGGTGGTGGATACCCGGCCGCTTTACGCCCGGGCGGCCAAGGACAATATCGCTTCTATCAAGGTCCTGGAAAAATGCGGCTTCGCCGTCGACGGCGAGGATAAGGGTTATGCCAATGCTCGCGGCCGGGAGGTCGAGGAGTTTATTCTGAAGCTTGAAGCCGGAAGGTGAACGTAAAAGCCAGCCAACAGGGTCAAGCAGGACAAGGCATTCGTGCTATCATTTCGTATAGCTCTTAAGCATTTACCCTTCAGCCATCAACCTCACAGCTTTCAAGACTGTATAAACGCTTGAATTCGGCGTAGAGTCCTGGGACGCGTTCGGGCGAGTAATGGGGCAGGGCCATGGATGATGCTGATTAACATCATGAACAAGATATCGGCCATGACAATGATATAATGATAATCAGCTGAATGAACAGTGGTGGCGCTGTTGGAGAAGTCCTATGCCCGAGAAGATCGAAACGATTTGTCAGTTGAAATTCAAGTTGAAAGGAATAAAGCCCATCAAATGGCGGCGATTTCAAGTGAGGAGGTCAACCGCGAACTGCGGGAGGGCATCCGCTGGGAAGGCGATCTGGTCATGGCGCCGCTGGCCTCTACCAGGGAATTCACCCGACCTGCGCAGTGGTTCTGGGACAGCATTCCGGAACATATTCAGGCGTTACTACTGGGCAGCGCCTGGTGCCGGCAGTGCAGATCGGTAACGACGGTGGTGGATTTCAAGGGCAATATTCAGCGTGGGGATCTGGTGTTGCGCGGCCAATGCGTCTACTGCGGCGGGCCTGTGGTCCGCTTGATTGAAGGCGACTAGCGCTGCGCCAGGAGTGTCTGTGTCCTAATTCGCGAGGAGGAGTACACCTATGACGACAGTTCACATGATTGAGTACGAAGACGCAAGCCCCGAGGTGCGTGAGGTCTATGACGATATCATGACCACCCGGGGAGTTGACTGGGTCAATAACTTCTGGAAGGTGCTGGCTGTTCAGCCGGAGCTACTCCGGCGCACCTGGAACGGGGTCAAGGAAGTGATGGCCCCAGGAGCCATAAACGCCGTCACCAAGGAGATGATTTACCTCGCGGTCAGCGTGGTTAATGGTTGCGACTATTGCATCAACAGCCATACTGCGGGTGCGAGGAAGAAAGGCATGAGCGAGGAGATGTTGTCGGAATTGATGGCGGTAATCGCCATGGCCAGCCAGACGAATGCCCTGGCCAATGGTCTGCAAATCGAGGTCGACGACGCCTTCATTCATGGCGGCCGGACCTAAAGCTTCGGCCGTCGCCGTCCGCGGTATTCGACGATACATGCGGCAACCTGATCCAGATCTATGAGCCGGGGTAATCGGGCACCAAATGATCCCGACGACCCCTGGAGTTTATTGTTAAGCTAATTATACTTAGTTTAACTATAACACATGAACCAATAGTCGGCCGCCCTTGCCCGGCGGCCGGCTATTGGTCGTTGATCTCAACTGAAGCGTACAATGGGTTTAGGCCTAGGGCCTCAAGCCCGCGGCCGCGCAGGGCAGCTCCGCTAGACCAGGATTTGGACGCCGGTCATTTCTTCTGACACGGTCCATAAGCGGGCGGCCACGGCCGCATCATGGGAGCTGCCGTTGGATTTCACCTTCTTGGGCGGGCCGACGGTTTCTACAAAGCGGCTGGGGCCACAGTAATCGCCGCCCTGGATCTCCGGGGCGGTGGCCGCGTAGAGCGTGGGCAAGGCGCCCATTTCCGGGGTTTGGGCGAAAAAGCGATTGAGGAAACGAATAAAGCCCGAGTTTTGTTGCAGATTGGTGGCCGTCCAGCCGGGATGCGAAGCGACGGCGATGGCGTCGCTGCCGGCCGCCTCCAGCTTGCGCTGCAACTCATAGGTGAAGAGCAGATTGGCCAATTTGCTCTGGCCGTAGGCGGCGTTGGCCCGGTAATTCTCTTTGGCGTTGAGGTCGTCGAAATTGACCTCGCCGAAGCGATGGGCCATGCTGCTAACGGTGATGATACGCGCCCCTTCGGTAGGCATGATCAGATCGAGAAGCTGGCCGGTCAAGGCGAAATGGCCCAGGTGATTGACGCCGAATTGGGTTTCAAATCCTTGCTCCGTTTGGCCATAGGGCGGATGCATGACGCCGGCATTGTTGATCAAGAGATCTAGCCGATCGTAACGGGCCTTGAAGCCGGCCACGAAGGCGTCCACCGAATCGAGATCGCCCAGGTCCAGTTCCATCACGACGACGGAACCGGCCGGATTCTCGCCCTGGACCGTCTCGGCGGCAGCATTGGCCTTGTCCAGGTTGCGGCAGGCCATGATCACCTCCCCACCCTTGTGGGCCAGGGCTCGGGCGGTCTCGTAGCCGATGCCGCTGTTGGCGCCGGTCACGATGGCGATCCGGCCGCTCTGATCAGGCATGTCTTCGATTGTCCAGTGATTGTCGTCTGTCATCTTTATCTCCTCAGGTTTCGCGGTTAGCTGTTGGCCGTTAGCCATTAGCTTTCGGAATGAGCGGTCACTCCGCATGAAGGGTAAATTTTTTTGCGCCTTAGCGCTTGATGGCATCCCAGCAGGCGTCCACGGCCCGCTCCAGAGCCCCATCGTCTAACACAATTTCGCCATCACGATGTTTCTTGGCCAGCGATATCGCCACCTCCAACGTTAACGAGCCAAAAAGCTCCGGCGGCAGGTCCTTGAGCACGCCCTCATAGACGCCATTTTCGATGAATTCGATGACGGGCCGGAAATAGTCGGCATAGATGTTGGCCGTTTCAGGCTTGAGAAACGGCGAATTGGCATACTGCTCCATGAAAGCCGTTTCCAGCGGATGATCGATGTAATAACGAGCCGTATTGATCCAGATACGCCGAAAGCGTTCCCTCAGCGGCAGATCGGTCGAATAGTCGACCAGCATCGCCCTGGCCAGTTGCAGCTTGAGCTTCTTGTACAGCTCGTCGATCAGATCTTCCTTATTATCGAAGTAGCGATAGATGGTACCCACGCCCACCCCGGCTTCCTGGGCGATCAACGAGGTCGGCGCATCGTGGAAGCCTCGCTCAGAAACGAGTTCAAGGGTCGCGTCGAGAATTGCATCTTGTTTGTCAGTCATCAAGTCATCCAATGTTCACGCCCGGAATGAGCGTTCACTCCGCATATGATACAACAGACGCGCCACCGTGTCAAGTCGTGCGATCCGCAGCACCCCCACCCTATGGGCCAGCTACCTGGTCCATGATCGTTGTCCATATTTTGTATAGATCGGCGGCAGGGTGCTTGTTTCTCTTCACGCCCTCTTCACGAACGCTCTTTACACAGGCCGCGGTCAAAGGGGCAACGGCGCCTGTGTGGACGGCTCTTGGCGTCTATATCGCCGCTTCAGGCGAGCCTACGCGCCCAGGCTCTCAAACAACGCATCGGCCGGCATACCGGGCTTCAGGAGCATTTCGGGGTTGGGCAGCACGATCTCGACCTCAAAGAAAGTATTGACTCGCTCTTCGGCCGTGGCCACATTGCGCGGGGTAAACTCGGGTTCATCGCCAATGCCGACCACCCGGCCGGTGAAGGTCCTGTACGGGAAAGTGTCGACGGCGACCTGGACTTGTTGGCCTAAGTGCACCTGGCCAATCCGGTTAACCGGCACGGACACGACCAGCACTACTTCTTCTAGATTGGCGATGGTCAAGATCGGGGCCGCCTG
>CP070688.1:1438611-1445184 GCA_020353135.1 Chloroflexota bacterium | reverse complement strand
GTTCAGCCTGTGAGCTAGCACCAAAGGTTAATTACCCTCGGCAACGAAGTCGGGCCGCGGTTGGGCGTAAGGCTGGCTCAGAGCGAACGGGCACAGGCATGTCCTCTAGGCGGGTATACTCATTTAAGCGGGTGAACAGTCGAAAAATGGTCATACTAGATACTTTGAATCAACAGCAACGAACGGCGGTTGAGGCTGGCGATGGCCCTGTCCTGGTTCTGGCCGGTCCAGGCAGCGGAAAGACCCGGGTTCTGACCCATCGCGTTGCCTACCTGATTCAGGAGTTAGGCGTGTCGCCCTGGCATATTCTGGCCGTGACGTTCACCAACAAGGCCGCCCGGGAGATGCGCCATCGGGTGGAGGGCCTACTGGACGGCCGCCCTGGTGGCTTGACGATGGGCACCTTCCACGCCACTTGCGTTCGTTTGCTGCGGCGCGAGAGAGAATTGCTGGCAGGTTATGGCGGCGATTTTGTAATTTTCGATACGGATGATCAGCGCCAGGTGGCCAAGCAGTCAATCCGTGACCTGAGTTTGGATGACAAGAAGTTCACACCCAACCGGATGTTGTCCGGGATCAGCGCAGCCAAGAATGAGCTTATCACTCCTGAGCTTTACGCGGCCGCGGACTATATCTCGGAGATAATCAGGCGCGTTTACCATCGTTATCAGGAAATCCTGGTGGCTAACAATGCCATGGATTTCGACGACCTTTTGATGAATACGGTCTTATTGTTTAACGAGCAACCGGATGCTTTGCAGCGTTACCAACAGAAGTATCAGCATGTGTTGGTCGACGAGTTCCAGGATACCAATACGGCCCAGTACGCGTTGCTGCGGTGCTTGGCGCCCGGCTCGAGCAATATCTTCGCCGTGGGCGACGCCGATCAATCGATATATAAGTGGCGCGGTGCCGATTTTCGCAACATCAATCGCTTTCGGGAGCACTACCCTGATGCGGAACTCATCTTGTTGGAGCAGAATTATCGCTCGACACAGATCATTCTGGATGCGGCCAAGGCGATTATTCGGCGCAATCGTGATCGGGTGGACAAGGAACTATTTACCGAGCGCGAAGACGGGCTGCCTATCACAGTGCGCGAGGCGTACAACGATGATGAAGAAGCGGATCGGGTGGTCGCGACGATTGAATCCCTGATGCTCGAAGGGATCGAACCTGGTGGCTGCGCCGTCATGTACAGGACCAACGCCCAGTCGCGCGTGATCGAGGAGGGCTTTATTCGGTCCGGCATGAACTACCGTTTAGTCGGGGCGACCCGCTTCTACGGCCGACGGGAGATAAAGGACCTGATCGCCTATCTGCGCCTGGTCTATAATCCAACCGATTCGGTCAGTTATAGCCGTATCGTCAATACGCCAACACGCGGCATCGGACGGAAGACCCAGCAGAGAGTGGTCGAGTGGGCGGCCGCAAATGGCTGGGCGCCGGGTGAAGCGCTGTTGCGCCTGCCCGACGAGCCGGAGCACCCATTTGCCGGCCGGGCGTACAATGCTTTGACAACCTTTGGCCGGCGACTCCGCGACTGGATGGTTTTGCAGGAGAGGGTCAGCGTCGGCGATCTGTTGGATACTATCATCGAAGGCGTTAACTACCAGAATTACATTGAGGACGGCACCGACGAAGGTCGGGATCGCTGGGCAAATATCATGGAATTGCGGACCGTAGCCCGAGATTTTGAGGACCTGGACCTAGGACTCTTTTTGGAGCAGGTGGCCCTAGTTTCAGACGTCGACGACCTGGAAGAGGATCCGAACGCGCCTACTCTACTAACTTTGCACGCAGCCAAGGGCCTTGAGTTTCCGGTCGTCTTTATCGTAGGCTTGGAGGAGGGCCTGCTACCGCACAGCCGGTCACTGGAGGATGGCGAAGAACTAGCCGAAGAGCGACGGTTATTCTACGTTGGGCTGACCCGGGCCAAGGACAGGGTCTTCTTGTCCCACGCATTCCGGCGTATGACTTATGCTGGTGTTGAGGTGTGCGTGCCCTCGCGCTTCTTACACGATATCCCGGCCCAACTCATGGAGGGCGGAAGCACCCGTCAAAGGCGGCGTGAGACCAAGCGTCGCGCCAGCAGCTGGCAATGGTCGGCTCAGTCTAGCGGAGGGGCCCATGACAGGCAACCCGGCCGGACAGTAGAACGGAATCGTGGACGAGACGAGAAACCTCTGCCTGAGCCAAACCCTTGGAGTGAACCTGTCGAGACGAAGAGCACGGACGTTTATGGCGAACAACGGTACCGCAGCGGCCAGAAAGTGTACCATGCCAAGTTCGGAGGCGGCATAGTCGTGCAGAGCAAATTGACAGGCAATGACGAGGAGGTTGTTGTCGCTTTTGAAGATGCAGGGATCAAGAAGCTGATCGCCAGCATGGCCAGGCTGGAGTTGCGAGATTGAGAGATGGAAGTTCATTTTGCAGTTGCCAAGGTGAGCAAATATGCCACCCGCGAAAGCGGTGACACACTGGAGATGATCGAGCGGCCGCATGGCGGTTTATCAATGGTGCTTGTCGATGGTCAGCGGAGCGGCCGGGCGGCAAAGGCCATCAGCAACGTCGTGGCCCGAAAGGCGGTGCAATTGCTGGCCGAAGGCGTGCGCGATGGCGCGGCCGCTCGAGCGGCCCACGACTACCTGTACACATATCGAGCCGGTAAAGTTAGCGCCACCCTCAATATCTTGTCGGTCGATACGCATACGCGGACGCTGGTTGTCTCCCGCAACAACCCGGCGCCGGTCATCGTACATACAAGTGAACGCGGCCTGTTCGCGTTGGACGAGCCATCATCAGTCGTCGGCGTGCATCGTAACGTCAAGCCGCTGATCACTGAAATCCCCTTGGCCGTCGGCGTCCTCGTAGTGGCCTTCACCGATGGCGTCCAGCATGCCGGCAGCGTTAGCGGTCAGGGCGAGTTGAATCCAGAGCAACTGATCGGCGACATGTTGAAACAAGGTACCGAGGCCCCGCAGGAAATCGTCGATCAATTGTTGGACTGCGCCCTTGAGCTGGAGCAAGGCCGGCCAAGAGATGATATCAGCATTATGGCCATGGCTGTGTTGGATCGGAAGGGTGATGATGTCAGGCGCTTGCACGGCCGGTTGCCTCTTTGAGCGGCCGTCTTAACCAGGTCATGATACTGGACCTCCGTCCGGCTGACGGCGACACGGGACTACGATCCCAACAATGACGGCTGCGAGGAAGCGTTTCTTGCGTATCGCGGTGGTTGGCGCCTGTGCCTCTGGCAAGACCACTCTCGTTGACGCTTTGCGCCATGCCGGCTACGAAGCCCGCCATGTAGCTCAAGAGCATTCCTATGTGCCGGCCATGTGGCAGCGAATCAGTCAGCCGGATGTGTTGGTGTACCTGGATGCCGATTACGAGACCATAATGGCCCGCCGGCCGGCGCAAAACTTCAGCCCGGCCGATCTAGAGGAGCAAAACCGGCGACTGGCCCATGCGCGCAAGCATTGCCATCTCTATGTGCATACCAGCGACCTGGCCCCGGCCGAAATTCAAGAACGATGCCTGGAGTTCCTGGATAGTGTTGTGGTTAGTTGACCCCCGCAATCCGATCCCACAGTTCCTGAAGTTTTGCGTCCCGCTCTAGCGGCCAAACAGGCGCCGACCGAGCCCGCCAGTATCCATCTTCTCTTTCAGCGCAGCTTCCATCTTGCGCGCTTCAGGAAAATCACTTTGCAGCTTAATGGCCTGCTTATTGCAGCGAGCGGCCTCATCATAATCGCCCATCTGCCAGTAGGCGACACTCATATTGTGCCACAGCCTGGGATTCTCCTTGGCGAAATGAATCGCCTCGCCGTAAACCTGGACGGCCTTGTCGTATTGCTTATAGCGTAGATAACAGTCGCCAAGATCCCGGCGCAGACGCAACTTGCGGGGCACCGTTTCGGCAGCGCTGATGGTCTGTTCGTACCAGCGTACAGCCTCGTCCAGCTTGCCTTGCTCCTGCCAAAAAGCGATTTCTGCCCGGTGTATGTAGTAATTGTGATCGTCGATAGCCTCGAGATAGTCGAGCACCAGGCGAGCATCGTCAAAGCGGCCGCCGTAGACGTAGATAAGGACTTCGACGACATTGATCTCGAGTACGTCGGGATCGAGCTCTTGTGCTTTTTCTAGCCAGCCAAGCGCTTCCGCGAGCCCGTCTTGCGAATAAGTTCCATCCTGCTCGCGGGAAGCTTTGATCAAGGTATAGGCGACGCCGGCAAAGGCGTAGGGCCGAGAATCGCCGGTCTGAAAAGTGCGCAGGGCAGCTGCCAATACTTTCGCGTCACTTACATAGTCGTCTGCCTTGTCGAGGCCAATCTCGAAGGTCTGCCGGCCGAGTTCCGTTGCAGTGGGGGTTTCAGGCCACTGCATCTTGTTTAGGGCTGGCAACATATTCTCGACTAATCGTTGTCCCATGGATCATTCACTCGCTATGGGTCTGGGCTATTCGCTCTGGCGACTGACTCTGGCTCACGAGTTTACAAAGTTTCCAGAAAAAGAAAAGGCCCCTCGTCGAGGGGCCTTCAACATCATTGATGGTCGTTCTATTGCCTAATTCTGAAGGATTCTAGAAGTCCATACCGCCGGGGGGCATGCCGCCGCCAGGTGGCATCGGTACATCAGGCTCGGGCAAATCGGTGATCAACGCTTCGGTGGTCAGAATCATGGCCGCAATGCTGGCCGCATTCTCCAGCGCGCCGCGAGTGACCTTTGCCGGATCGATGATGCCGACTTTGAGCATATTCACATACTCTTCGGTCAGGACATCATAGCCAACATTCGAGTCGTCCTTGTCGTCCTGCGCGGCGCGAACATTTTGGATGATGACATCCCCGTTCTTGCCGGCATTCTCGGCGATCTTGCGCATTGGCGCTTCAAGGGCGGCGCGTAGGATCTTGACACCGGTATCGGCATCGGCGCCGTCTACGGTTACGTCGTCCAGCGCTGGCAGAGCGTTAAGCAGGGCGACCCCGCCACCGGGTACGATGCCCTCTTCGACGGCCGCGCGTGTCGCGCTCAGGGCGTCCTCGACGCGGTGCTTCTTCTCCTTAAGCTCCACCTCGGTGGCTGCGCCGACGCGGATGATGGCCACGCCACCGGCCAACTTGGCCAGACGCTCTTGCAGCTTCTCGCGATCGTAATCGGAGGTGCTGCGATCAATCTCGACCTTGATTTGCTCGACGCGGCCCTTAATTTGGCTGTCATCGCCAGCGCCGTCGACGATGGTCGTATCATCCTTGGTCGAAATGACCTTGCCCGCTCGACCTAAGTCGCTGACCTGTACGCTCTCCAGCTTGCGGCCCATCTCTTCCGTGATGACCTGTCCGCCGGTCAAGACGGCGATATCCTGCAGCATAGCTTTACGGCGATCGCCAAAGCCGGGCGCCTTGACGGCCAGCGCGTTCAGCGTGCCCCGCAGCTTGTTGAGTACCAAAGTGGCCAGCGCCTCGCCGTCGATATCCTCGGCGATAATAACCAGGTTGCGCTTGCCGGTCTGAATGAGCTTCTCCAGGATGGGCACCAGGTCCTGAGCCGAACTAATCTTCTTGTCATGGATCAAGATGTGCGCATCTTCGATGTTCGATTCCATGGCATCGGAATCGGTGATGAAATAGGGGCTAATGTAACCACGGTCGAACTGCATACCGTCCACGTACTCTTGCTCAAATTCTAGGCTCTGAGATTCTTCGACGGTGATGACGCCATCTTTACCGACCTTGTCCATGACCTCGGCGATGAGCTTGCCGATTTCTTGGTCTTGGGCCGAGATGGCGGCGACCGAAGCGATCTCCTCGGTGCTGTCAATGGAAACCGCCATGTCGGCGATCTTCTTGGACAGGGCTTCGGTGCCGGCCTCAATGCCGCGCTTCAGCAGCATGGGATTGGCGCCGGCGACCACGTTCTTCAGGCCTTCGTTGACGATATTCTGAGCCAGGACGGTTGCAGTCGTGGTGCCATCGCCGGCGATGTCGTTGGTCTTGGTGGCCGCTTCCTTGAGTAGCTGAGCGCCCATATTCTCGTATGGATCTTCAAGTTCAATCTCTTTGGCTACCGTCACGCCATCGTGGGTGATGGTAGGTGCGCCAAACTTCTTGTCTAGGGCGACGTTACGACCCTTGGGGCCAAGGGTGGTGGCCACGGCCGCTGCCAACGCGTCGACGCCAACTTTGAGGCGGCGGCGTGCATCTTCAGAAAACGCTAATTGCTTTGCCATGTTTAGGTTTCTCCTCTTTTCCTGCTTTAGTCCTCGAGAATAGCCAATACATCCGATTCCTTCAGAATCAGAAGTTTCTGGCCATCGATCTTGATCTCTGTGCCGGCATATTTGGCGTAGAGAACCACATCGCCGACGGCCACATCCATCTCGATGCGTTTGCCGTCGTCGTCACGACGACCCGGGCCGATCGCTTCCACGTTGCCCTGCTGCGGCTTTTCTTTGGCTGTCTCCGGCAGAACAAGGCCGGAAGCCGTCGTTTCCTCTTGCTCGATTGGCTTGACGACCAGCCGGTCGCCAAGCGGCTTCAGCTTCTTGGACATAGACTGAACTCTCCTTTT
>CP070688.1:1425490-1438511 GCA_020353135.1 Chloroflexota bacterium | reverse complement strand
GTGTACATGGGGCCAAGCGGTCGGACCAGCGGATCGGGCTGTTCGGCTTCCAGCGGCTTGCGGCCGTAGACCCACCAGCCCAGGAACAGACCACCCAGCGCGACGAGCAGCGACATAGCCAGCGGCACGTAGCTGAAGCTCTCGATGGCCAGGACGACGCCCTCGAGAGAAGGTTTACCGAATAGCTCAATCAGCGTCTCTTCAATCGTCGTGGCGACGAAGAGCTCGAATAGGTTCTTGTTAAAGAGCGGGCCCAAGATGGGGAAACTCTCTGGGACGCCGGAAAAGCCCGCGATAAGGGCGAATACGGACAAGACCATCAGCGGAATCGTCATGAATCTGTTGCTCTCGTGGGCATGTTCGGCCAATGGCGTGCGCGGCTTGCCCAGGAAAGTCAGCGAAATCTGGCGCGCCGTATAGAACGCAGTCAATAGTGCGCCAATGACCAGCCCCCAGAAGATAATGAACGACAAAGCCTCTCCGTCGACTGTCCCCTCGTTCCAGGCGACGGCCAAGATCTCGTCTTTGGACCAGAATCCGGCCGTGATGATCGGAAAACCAGACAATGCGAGACCGCCTATCAAGAAGGTCCAAAACGTTATTGGCATCTTCTTGCGCAGGCCGCCCATATTCATCATGTCCTGGGGGTCCGTGTGATGGTCATGCACCTTTTCAGCGCCATGTTCCATGCCGTGAATGATGGATCCGGAGCCTAAGAAGAGCAGCGCCTTGAAGAAACCGTGGGTGATGAGATGGAAAGCGGCGGCGATATAGGCGCCGATGGCCACGGCGGCCACCATGTAACCCAACTGGGATATCGTCGAGTAGGCCAGCACCCGCTTGACGTCGTTCTGAGCCACGGCAATAGTGGCGGCCATCACGGCCGTAAAAGCGCCAATGCCGCCGATGACGATCTCGACCCCGCCTGCGCCTTCGATGGCTACGGCGATGAGCGGGAAGATACGTAGAATCAAATAGACACCGGCCGACACCATCGCTGCTGCGTGAATGACCGCGCTAACTGGCGTCGGACCTTCCATCGCGTCTGGCAACCATACATGTAACGGCCATTGGGCTGACTTGCCTACGGTCCCGGCGAAAAGCAATAAGGTCATCAGGGCCAGGCCGCCGGCGCCAACCGCCTCGGCGGCGTGTTCGAGGCTATGGGCCGTGAACGCATCGCTGAAGGTCAGCGTGCCGAACACGCGATAAAAGAAGACGATGCCCAGCAACATGAAGACATCGCCGATCCGAGTGGTCATGAAGGCCTTGACCGCGGCCGTCTTGGGCGGCAGCTGTTTGGGATCATCGTATTTCTTGGCGTACCAAAAGCCAATCAGCAGGTACGAACACAGACCCATGAGCTCCCAGCCGACAAACAGGGTCAGCAAGTTGTCGGACACGACCAGGATCAGCATCGAGCCACCGAAGAGACTCATGAAGGCCATGAATCGTGAGAATAAAGGATCGACCCCGTCGTGATTGGGCTTGCCCTTGACCGGATGGCTGCCCGGACCCTCGCCCCAACGATGATAGCCGACACTGTAGACCATGATCATGGCGACTGTCGTAGTGACCATGATGAGCGTAACCGCGGTCAGGGCGTCGACTGAAACGCCGATGCGCAACCAGTTCCAGAATGGGCCGATAGGCAGCCAGGCGATGGAATCATGGACCATTTGTGGATGCTCGAGAAAGTGGTGCTCGTCTTCCAGAAACTTGAACACGGCGCTCAAGGCCACGATCCAGCCCAACACCAGGGCCAGGCCGACGCCGGCCCAGGCCAGCAACCAACTCAAGGTCTTGTTCCTGTTGGTGAACAAGACGATGAGGAAGAAGACCAGCAGCGGTCCGGCCGGAATGAGCCAGGTAAAAGCGGTCAATAATTCTTCGGACATGCAGATACCTTAGGAATAGCCTTCAGCAATCAGCTTTCAGCTTTCAGCCGCCACTGGCTGGAAGCTGAAGGCTGACGGCTTAGTACTTCAAAGTGTCCAACTCCTCGGCGACGACCGAGTCACGGTTGCGATAGACTGAAATGATCAAGGCCAGGCCCACGGCTGCTTCCGCGGCGGCCACGGCCAGTACAAAAATCGCCCAGGAAGTGCCAACAGGCTCGTCGGGGCGAAGATAACGCCAAAACGCGATGAGATTAATATTCACGGCGTTGAGCATCAGCTCCACGGCCATCAAGATGGCCACCGCGTTACGCCGGGCGATGACGCCGTATAGGCCAATGCAGAACAGGGCGGCCGCCACGAGTAAGTACCAGCTCAATGGGATCATTGTTCTTTCTCCGGCCAAGCAATGACCACCGCGCCCACCAAAGCAGCGAGCAACAGGACAGATACAACTTCAAATGGCAGTACGTAGAGGTCGGGACTCACCAGGGCCTTGCCAATTTCGACGGCGCTCTCTCTCAGAATGCCTGGCCCGGCTGCGGCCGGCGCTTCAAATTCAGACGTAGGCCAGGTGCGCCAGACGACGATTCCCAGCAACACAGCCACGAGTACGGCGGTGACGGCGCCCAATATGGGTTGGGAATTGAATGGCGTTTCCGAAGTCTGCATTAGGCGCCGGGTCATCATGATGGCGAAGATCATCAAGATGGAGATGGCGCCGATGTACACCAGCAACTGGGCCGCGGCCAGGAAGCCGGCCTCCAAAAGAATGTAAAGCCCGGCGACTCCTAAGAAGGAGGCCATCAGGGCGATCGCCGCTCGAAACAGATTGCGATCGGTGACCACGACGACGGCCGATATCAACGTTAGCGCCGAGATCAAAATAAATACTACTTGTTGAATTGTCATACGTTCAACCTTACGGGCGGCCGCTGGTCAGCCAGTGGCTTGTAACTAGTCGCCGGCTGCGACGGCCTGTTGGGTTGCAGTTGTGTCGACCGAGATTCGGGTCGCTTCTTCCTCAAGTCGACGCCGGCGAGCATGGCGGCGGAGCATCTCCAGGACGATGAGCGCGAAGATGATATTCGTCGCCAACAGCACGGCGGCCGCGCCCCACTCGTTCATGTCGGCCGGTATTGCTTTCTGGACAACGGCTACGACCAGGATCAGGGCCAGGGTAATTGGCACGAGAAATTTCCAGTTGAAGTTTAGCAGTTGGTCGATGCGGACTCGCGGCAGCGTGCCCCGGATCCAGACAAATATGAAATACATCGCGAAAGTCTTTAGCAGAAAATAGACCAATCCCAGGAGCGGAACCTCTTCCGCGCCAGGACCGCGCCAGCCACCTAGATAAATGGTGGTGAACAAAGCGCCCATGAACAGCGCGTTAATGAACTCGGCCAGAAAGAACATGGCGAACTTCATGCCGCTATATTCAATGTGGTAGCCGGCCACGATCTCCGAGTCAGCTTCCAGCAAGTCAAAGGGCGTCTGGCCCAGCTCCGCCAGCGCTGAAATAAGGAAGATGAGCGCTGACAGGGGTACCACGAGGACATACCAGACCGACTGCGCTTCTACGATGCCCTGGGTCGACATGGTGCCGGCCAGCAAGACCGGAATGATAAGCGCCATGACCATGGGCACCTCATAGCTGACAAGCTGAGCCACCGCGCGGAAAGCGCCGAGCAAGGCATATTTATTATTAGAGCCCCAGCCGGCCAGAAGTAAGGAAACCACCGACACGGAGCTAACAGCCAGTACGTAAAAAACGGCCACGTTAATGTCGGTGCCAATGGCGCCTGGCGCAAACGGGATCACGGCCCACATCAAGAGTGCGGCGATGACAATGACGAGCGGGGCCAGATTGAAGGCTAACTTGTCTGCCCCGGCCGGGGTGATGTCTTCCTTGGTGAGAAGCTTCATGGCATCGGCCACGGTCTGTAACAGCCCGTAGCGGCCGCCGACCCGATTCGGCCCTACGCGATCCTGGATGCGGGCCACTACCTTGCGCAAAATCCAGATCAGCCCCAGGGTAATGACTAACAAGAAGGTGCAGATGACCAATATCTGCACGATATCGATGATAGCCTCGCTCAGCCAAGGCGCCATGCTTCCGGCCCAGACCTCGCGCATGTATTCAGCGGTGTTGAGTTGCAGCAGGCTCTCGAGAAAATCAAGGATATTGAAAGGCATGGATTTCTCCGGTCAGCTTCTCGTAAAAAAACCGGATCCGCAACTGGCCAATCTCGGAAACCCGGCTCAAATCAAAGAGAGGGAGCTAGAACCATTCGAGCGCGCCCCGGCGCCAAACGTAGCCCAGGGCGACCAGCAGAATCAGGACAAAGATCACCACTTCCACCACCGCGAAAAACGCTAGCTGATTGAAGGCGGCGGCGATTGGAAAAAGGAAAACCGCTTCGACGTCGAAGACGACGAAGACCAGGGCAAATATATAGTATTGCACCTTGAACTGGACCCAGGTGTCGCCGACGGTTTCAATGCCGCACTCATAGGTCGACTGCTTGATCGGATTCGGCTTTTTGGGGTTGATCAGATTTGCGACTAGAATCGGCGCGCCAGGAAAAATGACAGCAATTGCCGCAAACAGCAATATGAATTGCCAATCACTCAGCATCTAATGTTTTTCCTTGTAAAGTGGTGATTGTGAAATATGTCCCATTTATAGCACATGCGAAAATCAGCGCAAAGCGCAACGGGTGAGATTCTAGCAGAAAGCACGACACGGGCAATAAGGTAAAAGGGGCCAATTTAGTGTAGGTGCGACCTCTATATGGCTGCCCGCCATTCGGGTATAATTGACCTGAAAGGAGGCGATTCATGCTTAAGAAGAGTTATTCCAAGACGGGTAGAATCTGCCGCGTGACATTCAAGTTGCCAGCCGAAGTCGAGGCAGAGACGGTCGCGCTCTGCGCCGACTTCAATAACTGGGATCCGGCGGCCAATCCGATGAAGAGGCTGAAGGATGGCAGCTTCAGCACGACTGTCAGTCTCGATCCTGGGCAATCCTATCGTTTCCGATATTGGCTGGACGACGCCCGCTGGGAGAACGACTGGCAGGCCGACGCATATTTGCCCAATGATTTTGGATCCGAAGATTCAATAGTGAAGTTATAGCCGATGTTACTGGCCGGCGATATAGGCGGAACGAAGAGTGTCCTGGCCCTCTTCTCGGATGAACTAGGTCCGCATCATTGTATAGAGAAAGCGCGCTACGTATGCGCGGATTATGATTCGTTGGCGGCGATCGTCGCCGACTTTCTGGGCCGCCATGACGTGCAGCCGACGACTGCCTGCTTCGGCGTGGCCGGCCCGGTGCAGGACAACAAGGTCCAGGTGACGAATCTTCCCTGGCAAATTGACGGCCGCGCGCTAAGCTCGGCCCTAAACGGCATACCGGTTTACCTGCTCAACGACCTGGAGGCAATCGCCAACGCCATTCCCATCCTGGAATCGGAAGACGTGGTGGTTCTTAAGCCGGGCGAGGTCGATCCGGAAGGGCCCATAGCCGTCGTGGCGCCAGGCACCGGCCTGGGCGAGGCGTTTTTGTTCTGGGACGGACAGCGCTACCGGGCCGTTCCCAGTGAAGGCGGGCACACGGATTTCGCCCCGGCCACGCCACTGGAGCTCGAGTTACTCTCTTATCTGCAACCCCGAATGTCGCACGTCAGTTATGAGCGCGTATGTTCTGGAATAGGCATGCCCAATCTGTATGCTTTTCTGCACGATTCCGGAAGATACGAGGAACCGGCCTGGCTGGCGGCCGAATTGGCGAAGGTTGACGATCCGACGCCCGTAATCGTCAAGGCAGCCCAGGCCGGCCGCGCGCCCATCTGCGAAGCGACCCTGGAACTGTTTCTAGCAATCCTGGGCAGCGAGGCCGGCAATATGGTGCTGCAAATCCTGGCCACGGGCGGCGTTTATCTTGGCGGAGGCATTCCGCCCCGAATCCTGCCCCAGTTGCAGGGCGATGCCTTTCTGCGAGCGTTTACCAGGAAAGGACGCTTCTCGGACTTACTTGGCAGAGTGCAGGTGGAAGTCATCGTCGACCCGCGGTCAGCCCTGCATGGAGCGGCCAATTTTGGCCTGCTGATGAGCGCGGCCGCGAGCAAGTGATGTTATGGTTTCCGGGGAAGCTATAGTTTATGTCAAGTATCCCTGAGATTCGGATATTCGACGGCCAAATGGTATTGAGCGAAGCGGCGGCCGAATTGATCGTCGAGACGGCCGCCAACTCGATTAGAGAGCGGGGCCGATTCATGCTTGCTCTGTCGGGTGGGAGTACACCGGCGCCGGTATACCGGATGCTGGCCGGCCCGGGGTATGTCGGCCGTCTGCCCTGGTTGGCCACGCACCTATTTTGGGGTGACGAGCGTTGCGTGCCGCCCGACGATCCGGGCAGCAACTACGGTCAGGCCAGGCGATTGCTGCTCGGCCAAGTTCCGATGCCGGAAGAGCAGATTCACCGGATTAAGGGCGAATTGGGGCCGGATGACGCGGCGACCGAATATCGCGCGCTGCTGGCGGAATTGGCCGGCGATGGCCTAGCGTGGCCAAGAATGGACCTGGCGATCATGGGGCTGGGATCTGACGGGCATACGGCGTCTTTGTTTCCAGGACCGGCCGCGCCAGATGAAAACCATCTAGCTGCCATCGGCGTCAGCGCCGAATACGATGGCCGGCCGGCCCAGCGGGTGACCCTGACGCCGCCGGTTTTCAACATCGCTCGAAATGTGTTGTTTCTGGTTACTGGGGCGAAAAAAACCGAGGCTGTCAAGGCCGTGCTTGGGGGTGGGGCTGACTCAGAGCGCTGGCCGGCGGCGCGGATTAAGCTCGATTCCGGCCGGCTTCTCTGGTACCTGGACCGTCCGGCAGCGACGTTGATTTCGTAGCGCGGGACGTCATTCCGCACTGGATTACCAAATCGAGCTGCGGGTTGGGCGGCAATCGAACTTCATCTACACCCGCAAAAATGATCATGTTTGGATGTGCCGGCGAATCGAAGACGAAACGCAATTCCTTCGCTGCGGATGTAACCAATCCCGGTTTCGCGCATCTAACGCCATGGATAGACCCGGAAGTGTTGTGGCGCCGGGCGATACGAACCGCCAAATGAAGGAGAAAGGAACGAATGGAGAAGCGAGCAGAAGCGGTCGATTTGGCCGTCGAACTTCATACTGGTTTTGACTCGGCCGTCGAACGGGTAACAGAAGCCCTGAAGGCCGAAGGTTTTGGCGTGCTGACTGAGATAGACGTCAAGGCTACGCTAAAGAAGAAGTTAGACGCTGACTTCCGACCCTACCTGATCTTGGGCGCCTGCAACCCGCCCCTGGCCTACCAGGCCTTGACCATCGATGCCGAGGTGGGTAAATTCTTGCCCTGCAATGTGACCGTGGACCAGGTCGAAGAGGGACTGATCAAAGTCTCCTTCCTGGATCCGCTCATGATGAGCGCCTTCGTCGACGATCCGCGCATCCAGCCCGTGGCTCAAGATGCCCGAGAGCGCCTCGAAAGAGTCGCCAACGCATTGGCGGAGGTATAGGCGATGCCGATTTACGAGTTCGATTGCCATGATTGCGGCGATACTTTCGACAAATTGGTACGGAGCGCCAACCGAATAGATGAGGTCACCTGCCCGACGTGCGAGAGTCACGAGGTGAAGAAGAGGTTGTCCCTGTTCTCCAGCCGGGTCAGCGGAGGCACCAGATCCAGTACGGCCAGCGCGTCGGCCGCCTGCGCGCCAGGTGGTCTCTGAGGTGTGCCAGGGTAAGACCGGCCGTGGGCCGGGAAGAGCATGCGCTGGGTAAAGACGCACCAGGGGGGAGCCGATGGGAATGGAATGCAAGCTGGGGGAACTGCGCGAAATGGCCAGAACTGTTAAGATTGGGGTGTGAATGATGCATCCGATTATCTGGACTTGGTGGATTGGCGGCGGCGAGTAGCCGGGATGTACGCCACGGTGCAGGATGCGCCTGAAGCCGGCCGGACCATCTCCTGGAACGAATGGCGAGCGGCGCGCAATGACCTATTTCAACGCCACCGTCAATCTCCGCTTTCAGCCGATCAGCGAGCCCACTTTCGCGGCCTGGATTACTATCCTTATGATCCTGGCTGGCGGATCGTGGCAACCGTCAGTCCTGACCCGGCCAGCCAAAGGTTTCATTACCAGTTGGGAGCCGACGGCGAATTCACCATGAAACGTGTCGGCTGGGCGAGCTTTAAGGCGAAAGACGTGGAGAGCCGGCTGGGCTTGTACTGGATTGAAGGTTACGGTGGGGGGTTGTTCCTGCCGTTCAAGGATAGCACTAACAGGCGTGGAAGTTACGGGGGCGGCCGTTATTTGTACGATACGATCAAAGGTGTTGACTTGGGGGTCATGCCGGGCGCAGGCTTGAACGTCGCACCTGACGAGGCTGCGGACTCGAGACCAGTTGCAGGTCGGGCCCAGATCGTGCTCGACTTCAACTTTGCCTACAATCCGTCGTGCGCCTATCATTCGCGCTGGGTTTGCCCGCTGGCGCCGGCCGAGAATACGCTGCCTTATCTGGTTCAAGCTGGCGAAAAGCGCTTTGTTCAGGCAGAATCATCCTTTTAAGCCGTCCTGGCATTGTCCCCTAGTAGATCCCTGCCCGGGTGCGTAAGTACGGTGACAGATCACTGCGCGCGTCGTCGTCTATGCTGGCTTCATGGCTACTATGAATGAACAGACGCTCTCCGGCACTGGGTCGCAAGCGCTGCTGGCGGGCAAGTGGCGAACCCTTCTTCTTCTTTCATCGGCGGAGCTACTAGGCATGGCGGTCTGGTTTTCGGCCACGGCCGTCATTCCAGCATTGACGGTCGCTTGGGACCTGACCAGCGCCGACCAGGCTTGGCTGACCATGACAGTCCAAATCGGCTTCGTCGTGGGCGCGCTGGGTTCGGCGGTGCTTAATGTCGCCGATCGCTTGCCGGCTCGCTGGCTGTTTGCCTCGTCCAGCATTTTGGCCGGTCTGGCCACAGCCCTGATAGCCGCCGCGGCCGGCGGCGTCGAGTCAGCACTCGTGCTACGCTTCTTTACCGGCGCATTTCTGGCCGGCGTTTACCCTGTGGGCATGAAGATCATGGCAACCTGGACCAAGGCGGATCGAGGCCTGGGAATCGGCCTGTTGGTAGGGGCGTTGGTGTTGGGCTCGGCCACGCCCCATTTGCTTAATGCCTTCGGCGGCGTGGCGGATTGGCGGCCGGCCATGTACCTGGCGGCCGCCTCGGCGGTAATGGGCGGCCTCATTGGCGCTCTGTTCGTGAAAGAAGGGCCCTATGCGGCGCCAGCGCCTCGCTTCCGTTGGAAGCAGGTCGGCCGTATCCTGGCCGATCGCGACGTGGCTCTGGCAAACCTGGGCTACCTAGGCCACATGTGGGAGCTCTACGCCATGTGGGCCTGGATCCCGGTCTTCATGCTGGCCAGCTTCGAGCAGCGAGGCGCCGATCCTTCGTTGGCCGGTTTGGCCGCCTTCGCCATCATCGCCGTGGGCGGGATTGGCAGCTTTGTGGCCGGGCCACTGGCCGATCGTTTCGGCCGCACACGGGTGACGACCCTGTCGCTGACCGTGAGCGGCGCATCGGCGATTGCCATCGGTTTTCTCTTTGGCGGAAACCCACTGCTGCTAACTGTTTTGGCGCTGATTTGGGGCTTCGCCGTGGTGGCCGATTCGGCCCAATTCTCGGCCGCGGTCAGTGAGCTATCGCCGCCGAAATACGTCGGCACCGCTTTGACCCTGCAAACCAGCCTGGGTTTTCTGCTGACCCTGTTCACCATCCGGCTTATTCCGCCGCTGGTCGATCTGGTAGGCTGGCGCTTCGCTTTTGTCTCGCTAGCCCTGGGCCCAGTCGTAGGCATATGGGCCATGGGCACCCTACGACGTTCTCCGGCGGCCCGGAGGCTGGCGGGAGGGAAAGGATAGTGGAAGGTGGCCAGTGGACGGCAACGAGTGGCACATGGCGCACCGTTGATGCAAGAGACTTTGAACTCGGAACTCAAAACTGTCCGTTGAAAGCGTTCGGCTCGTCACTCGCCCCTAACAGCTAACCTCCCAGCACGAATGCAGGGCCACCCGGGTGACTTGAATCTGCTGGCTCACGTGGCTTCTAGCGGTTTTGAGGAGGCTGCGCTACGTACCTTAGCAACTTGCCTAAACAATTCGCTACGATACCGTGCCATCATGTGAAGCTGTGTCCAGCCATACGCCGGGTGACCCTGCGCGACAGGAGAGCATCGATGAAAACGCCACCGATCGAGAGCGGATGTTGCGGAGTTCTTTGACTCCAGTTTTGGCGGCTGGCGGCAAGGCATCTACGATGTCGCCAAGACCGGCCGGTTAACGGTGCAGGTTGACTCTCGCCTCGGACACAATCGATCGGCGGCGTACCTAATCTAATTGGCGCATCCAATCAGAATTGGCTTGAATTGTTATCCTGCTGAAGCTATATTACCAGGTGGATGGGCCAAAAGTAGTGACGAAAGTCATGGCCAGATAGTGACGTTTGTCGGCCGGCATCCATTGATGTACTGGCCGACTTCCCAACAGCGAATTTCGGCGAATGAACGACATCAACTTCTATGAGCAAGTCTATGCGGTTGTCCGCCAGATCCCCCGGGGCGAAGTGACCAGCTACGGTCGCGTAGCCAAGATGCTGGGCGCGCCCAATGCCGCCCGCGCCGTTGGCTACGCGCTCAGAGCGCTGAAGGATAAGGGCGATGATCCGGCCTACTCCGATATACCCTGGCAGCGCGTCGTCAACAGCCAGGGCCGTATCAGCATCGTCAATCGCGAGTACGGCGCCCAGCGGCAGGCAGAACTACTACGGTCTGAGGGAGTTGAAGTTAGTGAAGATCATCGAATCGACCTGGACGTTTATCTTTGGTCAGGTCTGCATTGGCTCGAGATCGACGACATTATGAAAGGCAGTGGATAGCGATCGGTGGCCAGAGATCAGCTCGCCGGCCACTGACCACCGGCCGCCGTGCGCCGTCAACTCCCTCACTTGCCGCTATCGATTGCAGAATCTACAATCTTCGGCGTGAAGCTGATCATCCAGATACCTTGCCTCAACGAAGCCGACACCCTGGCCGATGCCTTCGAAGGTATGCCAAAGGAAATTCCGGGCGTCGACTGTATCGAGACGTTGATCGTCGACGACGGCAGCGAGGATGACACGGCGGAAGTTGCCAGGTCGCTGGGCGTAGATCACATCATCTTGCACCGGCGTAACCTGGGCCTGGCCCGGGCGTTCGCCACCGGTCTGGATCATTGCTTGAGGCTCGGGGCCGACATCATTGTCAACACGGACGGCGACAATCAGTACCCCGCTCGTTTCATAACGGATTTGGTGGCGCCGGTAGTAGCAGGCGAGGCCGACATCGTCATCGCCAACCGCCAGGTGAACCAGCTAACTCACTTCTCGCCCCTGAAAAAATACTTGCAGGGCCTGGGTAGTTGGCTTGTGCGAACTGTCAGCGACACCGAGGTTCCCGACGCGCCAAGCGGATTTCGGGCCTATTCGCGGGAAGCGGCTCTCCGGCTAAATATCCTGACCCGATACAGTTACACGCTAGAGACGATCATCCAGGCTGGCAAGATGGGCCTGAATATCGTTAGCGTCCCGGTAGCGACCAATCCGCCGACCCGGCCGTCACGCCTGCAGCGCAGCGCCTGGCATTTCGTGAAGGCCCAAGCCGGCACTATAGTCCGCCTGTACGCCTTCTACGAGCCGCTGCGCACGTTCGGCTATCTGGCCGCCCCGTTCCTGATCGCCGGGCTGGTTCTGCTGGCCCGTTTCGGTATATTCTATCTGATAGGCCAGCGGGGCATCGGCCGCTTCGCTCAATCTGTCACTATCGGCATAGGCCTGGTCCTGGTAGGAATTATCATCGCGTTGTTCGGCATTCAGGCGGATGTGGCCGGCAAGCATCGCCAGCTCACTCAAGAGCTTCTGTATCGCATAAAGAAACAAGAGCTTGAAGGCCGGGCGGGCATGCCCATGGCAGATGAAGAGCTAACCGCGGATATAGAATCTCCGGTGAATTGAATTGACCGGTACTATCAGAACAAGAGGAAACCCACAATGAATGGATTCATTGGCAAGATTCTGCATGTTGACTTGACGAAAGGAAAGCTAGAGATAGAGGAGCCCGATGAAGCGTTCTACCGCCACTACCTGGGCGGCAGCTTAATGGGCTTGTACTATCTGTGGCATAATACGCCCAAAGGTGCCGATCCGCTGGGACCACAAAATACACTGGTCTTTGCCGTCAGCCCGACCACGGGTCTGCCGGTCAGCGGCCAAAGTCGCTGCACCGTGACTTGCCTGTCGCCAAGCAGCGGCGGCGTATCCGACAGCCAGTCTGGAGGCTTCTGGCCGGCCGAACTGAAGTACGCTGGCTTTGACGCCATCGTGATCCAGGGTGCATCCCAGAATCCCGTCTATTTGTGGATCCGCGACGGGCAGGCTGAACTACGCGATGCGGCGCATATTTGGGGTAAGTTCACTCAAGACGTCGACAGGATATTGGAGGAGGAGCTAGGCGACAAGAAGATCGAAGTGGCCCAGATAGGACCGGCCGGGGAAAAGCTAGCCAATTTCGCGGCCATCATGAACATGAGCAATCGCGCCTTCGGCCGCACCGGCGTTGGGGCGGTGATGGGCAGCAAGCAACTCAAGGCCATCGTCGTGCGCGGGAGCCAGAAGGTGACGCCGGCCGATAAGAAGGGCGTGACGGACCAGGCCAAGAAAGGAGCCGGCCTGATGCCGGATAGCGACATGGAATGGTTCGGCCGGTATGGCACGCCCGATACGGTCATGGGCAATTACGGCCCCGGCGGATTGCCGACCAACAACTGGGACTCGGGCACCACGCCGACGTTAGAGCAGGCGGAAGCCATCGGCGGAGAGCGGCTGTATGATGAATTGCTGCGCGGGGCGGCCGAGGGCAAGCAGGACCGCCAGGGGCGCGACACCTGTTACGCCTGCACGGTGCGTTGCAAGCGAGTGGTGGAGATCGAGGAAGGGCCGTACAAGGTCGATCCGCGCTTCGGCGGGCCGGAGTATGAGACCACTTCGACCTT
>CP070688.1:1421435-1425390 GCA_020353135.1 Chloroflexota bacterium | reverse complement strand
GTGGCACCTGGCGCCGGCGGAGGAGAGCACCCCGGCCGGCCCCTACCACCGCTGGCCGCTGGGGCGCGGCTTTGAGCGCTACTATGGCTTCCTGGGCGGCGAGACCAACCAGTGGTTCCCCGACCTGACCTATGACAACCACTCGGTCTCCCAGCCTCGAACGGTCGAGGAGGGTTACCATTTGGACGAAGACCTGGTCGACAACGCCGTCAAGTTCATCCTGGACGCCCACGTCGTCGCCCCGGACAAGCCTTTCTTCCTATACCATGCGCCCGGCTGCGCCCACGCCCCCCACCAGGTGGCCCCAGAGTGGATTGAGAAGTACAAGGGCGTGTTCGACATAGGCTGGGACGAATACCGCGAGGTCGTCTTCGCCCGGCAAAAGGAGTTGGACATCTTCCCGGCCGACGCCGAGCTGTCGCCGCGCGATCCCGACGTACCCGAGTGGGACAGCCTGACCGACCAGCAAAAGCAGCTTTACGCTCGCTTCATGGAAGTTTTCGCCGGCTTCCTGGAACATTGCGACCATCAATTCGGCCGGATCCTAGACACCCTGGAAATGATCGGCGAGCTAGACAATACAATTATCATGGTCCTGCCCGACAATGGAGCCAGTTCCGAGGGCGGCGTCCACGGCGCCTTCAACGAGATGAGCAGCTTCAATTACTACTGGGAGACTCTGGAAGATATCCTGCCCAAGATGGACTTGCTGGGCGGCCCGGCCTCCTACAACCACTATCCCTGGGGCTGGTCTTGGGCCGGCAATACGCCCTTCCGGCGCTGGAAAAAGGAAGTCTACCGGGGCGGCTGCACCGACGACCTGATCGTGCACTGGCCCAAGGGCATAAAAGCCAGGGGCGAGAACCGCGCCCAGTACGCCCATGCCATTGATATGGTGCCAACGGTCCTGGATGTCCTGGGCATCGAACCGCCGGAGCAGATCCGCGGCGTGGCCCAGTCCCCTATCGAGGGTGTCAGCTTCGCTCACACCTTTGACGATGCCGCTGCGCCCAGCAGGCACCACACCCAGTACTTCGAGATGTTCGCCAGCCGGGCCGTCGACCACGACGGCTGGCGGGCGGTGTGCGGCTTCCCCGGACCAAGCTACGCTGAAGGGGCCCAAAAAGGCCGCCATCTGGGCGACGAAATCACGCCGGAAGTACTGGACGATTTGGACGCCAACGGCTGGGAGTTGTTCCACCTGACCGAAGACCCGACAGAGAGTCACAATGTGGCCGACCAATACCCCGAGAAACTAGCCGAAATGATCGCTCGCTGGTATGTCGAAGCCGGCAAGTACAAGGTGCTGCCGCTGGATGGCACGCTGATGCAGCGTTTCGCCACCGAACGGCCGCAGGTCGCCAGGCCGCGCGACAGCTACACCTTTTACCCCAACCTGTCCGTGGTGCATCCACAGGTGGCTCCCCTGGTGTTCAACCGGCCGCACAGCATCACGGCCGAGGTCGAGATCCCGGCCGGCGGCGCGGAAGGCATACTCGTGGCCCAAGGCGGCGTGGCTGGCGGCTACGTGCTCTACGTGAAGGAGAACAAGCTGCGCTACGTCCACAACTACCTGGGACTGGAAGAATTCACGGTGACTTCCACGGTGGATGTGCCCGAGGGCGCCAGCACATTGCGCTACGAGTTCGAACCGACCGGCCCGCCCGATATCCGCAATGGTCGTGGCGCCCCAGGACGCGGCCAGCTCTATATCGACGGCGAGTTAGTGGGCAACACCGAGTTCCACACGACAGTGCCCATTCTATTCGGTATCGAGGGCCTGAGTTGCGGCTATGACTTTGGCGAGGCGGTGACCCATGCGTATCAGGCGCCATTCACCTTCACTGGGACCATCAAACACGTGACGGTTGACCTGTCTGGAGAACTCATTGAAGACGACGAAGCCAGGGTCCGCGTGCTGATGGCCCAACAATAAGAAGCTGTTTTGGGCAGGGCTTCGGACGAGTCTGAAGCCCTGCCTTTTCAGTTAAATACGGCCTGCAAACCAAGGAGATCGCTATGGAGACGGATACTAGCGTTGGCAACGCACAAGATAGCCACTACCTTCACTCGGCCAGTTACGATTTCTTTGTCCTGATCCTGACGTTGTTCTCCCTACTAGTCGTAGCAGGACTATTGTTTCTGCCTCTTTCGCCTGCAGCCGACGCAATCCTGTTGCGGATAGATTTTCTTATCTGTACGCTCTTTCTGCTCGACTTCCTGCTTACTCTTTGGCGGGCACCAAACAGGTTTGACTATTTCTTCAAACGAGGGGGTTGGCTAGACCTGATAGGGAGCATTCCGGCTGTACCTGGGCTGCCTTGGACGGGGCTGTTCCGGCTGGGTCGCCTGAATCGGCTGGCACGAATCATTAATCGCCTGCTGGGCAAAGATCATGATGACGTGATCGCCGATGCCAGAGAGACCCCAGCCCGGACGGCGATGCTCACGACGATCATACTTGCCTTGGTGCTCATAACCATTGCCAGTTTATTCATTCTACGCGTTGAAAGGGGCGCACCGGGCGCCAACATCATCACCGGGTCCATTGCCTTTTGGTGGGCCTTCGTCACCATGACTACCGTGGGCTATGGTGACTATGTGCCGGTTACCCAGGTCGGCCGCTTCCTGGCCATTGGTTTGATGGTTTTTGGCGTAGGTGTATTTGCCGTCCTGACTAGCTTCGTGGCCTCGCGAATCATCTTGCTTCAAGATGATCAGGAAGATGTGATCGCACTTATCAGGAAAGAAAACGCCGCGATCAAAGCCGAGTTAACCGAGATCAAGGAATTGCTGAAGCAACAAGGTGCGCGGAATGACAACGACGCCCGCATGGAGTTGACCAACTAGATCCCACAGGGCTAAAAGCATGGACGAAGAAAATATCCGCCTGATCCGTAAGCAACTCAGATCGCCGCGCTCGGCCGCGTTTGCCGGCATTCTATTCTCAGTCCTGATGTTTGTCAGCATCGCCCTGATGTCCAATGTCACCGAAGTACTCCCAGAAGATATCAACAGACAATGGTTGGAATCATGGTCGGGCACGGCATCTGCGGTATTGACAATGGTTCCTTTTGCCGGGATCGCTTTTCTGTGGTTCACCGGCGTCATACGTGACTGGTTGGGAGACCGGGAAGACCGCTTCTTCGCCACCATTTTCCTGGGCAGTAGTATCGTCCTTGTAGCAATGATGTTCGTGTGGGCCGCTATTGTCGGCGCCATATTTGGTAGCTACACTGCCTACCTACTGGTTAACGACGACGTTATCATCTTTGGCTTTAAGTTGATGAGCGAGATCATCGGTAACTATGTCGTGCTCATGGCCGGCGTGTTTATGCTTTCCATCGGTTCGCTTTGGATTAGGACGGGTGCCGCACCACGTTGGTTAACCGTCATCACCTACATTGTGGCCCTGGGCTTCCTGATATTCGCCGGTTCCGCCGGAGAGGCCAGATTTAT
The DNA here is from genome assembly GCA_020353135.1 of Chloroflexota bacterium. The sequence continues at coordinate 1,421,931 of CP070688.1, read as the reverse complement.
ATTTCCCGGCTGGGTGTTTCTGGTGAGTGTCTATATCCTCATATTGAACTATCGGATGGATATCGAAGAAAGAGCCAGGCGGCAAGGTTAAGCTGGGTGATTCTTGGTAACGAATCCGGTGGCAAAGTCGGTAGCGAAGTCGGTGGCACGATCGGTAGCGAACTTGAATCGTGACTTTCCCGGAAGATATTATAACGTCTGGGAGCATTGTTTTGTTATGAGCATTGAAGGTTGATCGACTGATGACTGAGCGGCGAATGAAGATTGGTTGGCTGCTATTTGTGCTGGTGATGCTGGCTGGCTGCAGTGGAGAAGCGGACGATGACGAATTAAGCGGCCGTGTCACATTATGGCATAGCTGGTCAGAATCGGAAGCGACCATTCTGGACGAAGCGCTGGCCGAATTTCAAGAGTTGCATCCCCAGACACGAGTTATCCCGGTCGCCCTACCCGAGGATCACATCCTGGAGGAGTTTATAACGGCCGGCAACGATGG
>CP070688.1:1416527-1421335 GCA_020353135.1 Chloroflexota bacterium | reverse complement strand
GGCACGGCCGAGCGGTTGGGTTTGGGCTATGAAACCGTCGTCGCCGTCAATCCGTCGCTGATTTACTGCCGGCTAAAGGGTTTCATGGAAGGGCCTTACGTGCGCAGAACGGCGCTGGACGAGGTGGTCCAGATGATGTCCGGCCTGGCTTATATGACCGGCCCGCCCGGGCGACCCATGCGAGCTGGCGCTTCCATCGTCGACATTATGGGCGGCACTTATGGCGCCTTGGGCATCATCCTGGCCATGCGGGAACGTGACCGGACCGGCCGAGGCGCGCTCGTGGAAAACGGCCTTTTCGAAACGGCGGCCTTTATCATGGGCCAGCACATGGCCTATTCGGCCATCAGCCAGGCGCCCGTTCCCCCGATGGCCGCCCGCGTCAGCCCCTGGGCAGTCTACAACCAGTTTGAGACCGGCGACGGGCAGCGGGTATTCGTCGGCATCACCAGTGACAAGCATTGGCGCCGGTTTTGCCAGGCCTTCGATCGCCCGGATTTGGCCGCTGACGACAGCCTGGCCACGAATAACGACCGCGTCACAGCCCGAGACCGGCTGCTGTCCGACCTGGAAGTCATGTTCGCTTCGATGCCCCTGGCCGATATCACCGCCCGTTGCGAATCGGCCGAGATACCTTTTTCGCCAATCGCCCGGCCGGAAGACCTTTTCGAGGACCCGCAGCTTAACGCCGGCAACAGCCTGGTGAACGTGCGGTTGCCTGATGGCCGGCAGGCAAAGCTACCCCGGCTGCCGCTGGCCGTCGACGGTCAGCGGCCCGAACTGCGCCTTGAGGCGCCAGACCTGGGCGAGCATACTCGAGCTTTGTTATCGGATCTAGGCTATAGTGAGGCCGATATTGAGGCGCTGCATGGCGCTGGCATTGTCGTAGCCCCAACCGGCGCCACAGCAGGCGTCAGGAATGAGTAGAAGGAGACTTTCAGAAATGTCGGAGGCGCCCGCACTGGATCTAATCATCAAGAATGTACGTGTTGTCCGGCCGAATCGACAGGCGGTAGATTTGTTAGATTTGGGAATGAGCGATGGCAAGTTCGCCCGAATCGTCCCTGAAATCCCGGCCAAGGATGCCAAAGAAGTGTTCGACGGTGAGTATCTTTTAGCCTTTCCAGGTGTCGTCGATGGGCACATGCATGCCGGCATTTATTCGCCCCTGGCCGAAGACGCTGTCACCGAAAGTAAGGCGGCCGCTTCTGGGGGCGTGACCTCCATGATCACCTACTTCCGTACCGGGCAGTATTACCTGAATCAAGGAGGCTCCTACGCCGACTTCTATCCTGAAGTCTTATCCATTTCCGAGGGCAACTATTGGTCCGACTACGGTTACCACCTGGCGCCTATCCAGGGACGGCATATCGACGAAATGGAAATGCTGGCCACGGAGTTTGGCGTGCCGTCTTTCAAGATCTTCATGTTCTATGGCGGCTATGGGCTTCATGGCAAAGCTGGCACCGACGCTCAGCGCCATTTCTTGATGTTGGACGATGGAGATAGCTACGATTTGGCCCACTTCGAGTTTATCATGCGTTCGGCCAGTCGTTTGATGAAGAATCGACCCGATATCGCCGATTATGTGAGCGTTAGTCTTCACTGCGAGGTGGCCGATATTCTTAACGCCTATACTAAAATCGTGCGCCAGGATGATTCGCTCAGCGGGCTCAAAGCATATAGCGCGGCCCGGCCACCCCACGCCGAAGGACTGGCCATCTGGATCGCCGCTTACCTGGCTTACGAGGCTGATTGTTTGAACATCAATCTACTGCATCTCAGCTCACGCAAGGCCATTGAGGCGGCGATGATGATGCAGCAGGTCTTTCCCCATATCAATTTTCGGCGGGAAGTGACGGTAGGCCATTTGCTACTTGACTACGATGTGCCTACCAGGCTGCAGGCCAAGGTCAATCCGCCGATTCGCGCCAGGGAGGATGTGGAATATCTTTGGCAGGCGGTCCTGGATCGCCGGGTCAGCTGGATCGTAAGTGACCATGCCTGTTGCTCGGCCGAACTTAAGACTGACCCCAAAGATCCCGACAACCTGTGGCTGACCAAGGCCGGTTTTGGCGGCACGGAGTATTTACTCTCCGGCGTTTTCAGCGAAGGCAGCCGGCGGGGCATGTCTTACAACCACATGGCCGAACTGTTGGCCTGGAATCCAGCCCAGCGCTACGGCCTGCGCAATAAGGGCGATATCGCCGTCGGTTATGACGCCGATCTGGTCTTGCTTGACCCAAATGAAACCTTCACCGTGCGGGCGGCCGGCTCAGAATCTGGCCAGGGATATACGCCCTTTGAAGGGCAGGAACTTACGGGCAAGGTTAAGTTCACCTTCCTGCGCGGTCGACAAACATACGCCAATGGAAACATCGTAGGTCCGGCCCGCGGCCAATATTTAAAGCGGCCGACACCTTCAGTTATCGGCAACTAACAACCAGCAACCAGCCACCGACGAAGTCATGACCTTTCGAGTGAAGATCATATCGCCGTTAGAAGCGACCGAAGCCGACCTGGCCCGCCGCCAACGACGTTACAGTGAGCAGGCCGGCCGTGAAACGCGGGTGCTTGTCGAAAATCTGCGCGGCGGCCCGGCCGCGCTCAATACCTCTGGCGACATTCTAGCCAGCGCGGCCGCTATCTACGAACAGGGCCGGAGTACGAATGCGGAGGAATATGACGCCATTCTCATCGATTGCGTGTTTGACCCGGCCGTCGAGGAATTGCACGAAGCCACTACTCTACCCACCTTCGGCCCGACGCGGGTGACGTTGCCGCTTATCACACTGGTAGCAGAGAATTTCTCCATCATCGCCCGAAGCAGTAGGCAATGCGAATTGCTGGCCGAGACCGTGTCAGGATACGGATTTGGCCGACAAATCTGTTCCTTGCGCGCCCTGGATATCAGCTATGAGGAAGCCAAGCAATCAGACATCTTCAATCGGGTAATGCGGGACAGATTGGAGGAGGCGATCACAAGCGACGGCGCCGAAGCCATCATGTTCGGTTCCACCACGATGGCCTTGACAGAAGAGATGCGGGCGACGGCGCGCGGCGCGCCACTGTTCATGCCGGGCATGGTCGCTTTGAATTTGATGAAACAACTATGGTTTTCTGGCTTGTGGCCGGGCTAGTGGGATTGTCGCCAGAGCAAAATGAATACGATTGAGCGAGAGTCGCCAGTTCCCTTATACTATCAGCTGAGACAGCTGCTGACCGAGCGCATCACCAACGGCGAGTGGCAGCCCGGCAAAATGTTGCCCACTGAGGAACAGCTTCAAGATCAGTACGGGCTGAGCCGGACGACCGTGCGCCAGGCGCTGAAGGAGCTGGAGTTCGAGGGTCTCATCTCCCGCCACCGGGGGCGAGGCACTTTTGTCTCCCGGCCCAAGATCAGCCACAGTCCCGATCCGCGCTTCAACCTCACTGCCTACTTGAGCGAGCAGGGGATGCGGCCGGGCTGGCGCGTTCTTTCGGCCGGTTGGGTTCAAGCGGCGGCCGAAGTAGCCGAGCGGCTGGCCGTCGAAAGCGACTTACAGCTTTACCAACTGCGCCGCCTGCGCCTGGCCAATGATGAACCCATCGGCTATCACATCGCTCACGTCGTTCGGGCGCTTGGCCAGGCAATCGACGAGAGTCGGCTGGATCAGGGTGGCTCTCTGGACTATTTGGTAACCACCGGCCTATTGGGCCAGAGCTTGGCCAATCGCACCATCGAAGCCGTTCCCGCTTCTGAGGAAGTGGCCAACTATCTTGACGTCCTCAAGGGCAGCGCGATTTTGATGGTCAAGCGGCGGGTGTTTAACTCGGCCGGCGTTCCCGTCGAGGATATGCGGGCCATGTATCGAGGCGATCGTTTCCAATACCGCGTCCGGCAACGGCCGGGCGAATAACGCGTGACCAGCGGCGGCCGCCAGAAAGCAATTGGTGATCCGCCCAGTATTGAGGAAGAGCATAAGAAGAGAACATGGCCATCGATCGTGACACAACTAACTGGACCTTCGAGACCGACGTCGCCGTCGTCGGCAGCGGCGGCTGCGGATTGACGGCGGCCATCGCCGCGGCCCAGGGCGGCGTCGAAGCCGTCGTTTTCGAGAAGCAGGAACGCCCGTTGAGCAACACGGCGCGCTCGGGGGGCATGATCCCGGCCGCCGGTACGCGTTTCCAGAACGCGGCCGGCATCGATGAAGGCCCAGAGGATCTGGCCGCGGATATCCTCCGCAAGAATCACCATACTTCCGATCCAGAGCTGACCCTGCACCTGGCCCGCACCGCCAGACGGATGGTGGAATGGCTGGTCGACGACGTGGGTGTTGACCTGGTCTTCATCGACGATTTTAAATACCCTGGCCACAGTCAATTCCGCATGCACGCCCCGCCCAGCCGCACCGGCGGCGCCCTGGTGGCCGACTTGCGGCGGGCCGTCGAAAGCCAGCCTTTAACCGAACTCATCACCGATGCCGCGGCCGTCAATTTAATCGCCGCGGACAATGATGAGGTGCTCGGCGTCGTCGTCAAACATGGAAACCGCACAGAGCGGGTTCGGGCCAAGAAGGTCATCCTGGCCTGTAATGGATTTGCCGGCAATCCCCAGATGGTGGCCGAATATTGCCCGGAAATGGTCAACGCCCTCTATTTTGGCGGTGAAGGCAACACAGGCGAGGGCATCCTTTGGGGTATCGAATTGGGCGCGGAAGTCGCCTTCATGGACGCCTTTCAGGCCCATGCCTCTGTCGCCACGCCGCATGGCATCCTGATCACCTATGCCCTAATCATGGAGGGTGGTTTTCAGGTCAATAGCG
>CP070688.1:1410186-1416427 GCA_020353135.1 Chloroflexota bacterium | reverse complement strand
TTGGTGATCGTCCTGCTATTAACCTTATTGGTCTTCAGGTCGTCGGCTATGTGGGTTTATTACGAGAGCGAGAAAGCGTAGAACAGTAAATGACCTCAATACAGGCAAGTCAGAAACAGACAGTGGCCGCCTCTGATAGAAGATATCGAATCGGGAGAAGAACCTGGCGCGTCCTGGTTTATGGGCTCCTGATCTTCTTCTCCCTGTTCGTTTTCATTCCCTTCTTATTCATGATCACTACCTCGTTGAAGACCGAATCGCAGCTCTTTGTCTGGCCAATTGAGTGGATCCCCGATCCGGTCGCCTGGCAGAACTACATCCAGGCCTTTGTCGAATTGGGTAGAATTGCGCCGGGCCTTACCTTCTGGCGAATATTAAGCAATACTCTTTTCATTACGCTCTTGGCTATGACGGCCGAACTGGCGGCCGTTTCTCTTGTCGCCTATGGCTTTGCCCGCTTTCGCTTCCCTGGACGAAACGTGCTCTTTATCATCATGCTGGCAACCATGATGTTGCCCTCAATCATCACCCTCATTCCCACTTTTCTCATCTGGCGTAATCTAAATCTGATTGACACCTACGATCCGTTGGTGAGCCGGATCTGGTTGGGTGGCGGAGCGTGGGCAGTTTTTATGCTGCGCCAATTCTTACTTACCATTCCCAAAGACATGGAGGAAGCGGCCGTCATTGATGGCGCCAATGCTTTCCAAATCTACTACATGATTATGTTGCCGCTCATCAGACCGGCGATGCTGGCCTTGGCCGTATTGATCTTTCAGGGAAACTGGAACAACTTCATGGGGCCTCTCATCTATCTCAATACCACCGTCAAGTTTCCCATGATTGTCGCTCTCAAATTCTTCCAGGAATCATTGTCCAAGGAAGCGCCCAAATGGCATTACATGATGGCTATGTCAGGCGTCATGGCTGCACCTTTGTTGTTACTGTTCTTCCTTGCCCAGCGTTATTTCATTGAGGGATTACAAGTCGGCGGGGTTAAGGGATGATGGAAAGATGCGGCGATTGCTCCTGTTTGTTGGTTTGATGCTTGTCTGGGCCCAGACCGGCTGCCGGGAAGGTGAAAGGACCATACCGGACAAGGCGGCATCTCCGCCGGTTGCCAGTACATCGCGCGCAGCCGAACCTTCGCCTACCCCTACTTCAGAAATGCCCAGGCCGTCTACCGCAGCCCAGCCCATGCGTGATGGATTGATCAACCTGAGTCACCTGCAGTGGTTAACGGAGATAGTCGACTGGCAAGGTAAGCCAGTTGCCCTGGTCCACATCTATTCAGAGGAACCGGAATATGGCTGGGTTGACGCCGCTGGAGAAGGGATATCGGCCGTCGACGATGTCGCTCGGGCAGCACTGGTCTACCTGAGCTATTTCCAACGCACCGGCGATGAGTTGGCCCTAGATTTGGCACGCTACGCCCTCAACTTCGTAATGGCCTTGCAGGCCGACAATGGCGAGTACTACAACTTCGTCTACGACAGAGAAGGGACGATCAATACGATGGGTCGCACCAGCTATCGATCGTGGGGCTGGTGGGCCGCTCGGGCCCAGTGGGCTCTGGCCACTGGCTACGGCGTCTTCCGCGATGTCGATCCGCTCTATACGGCCGAGTTAGAAGAGGCCTACCTGCAAGGCGAGAATGCGCTGGCACAGACAATTGGACCGGTGGGCGCCTACGATTCTCTTCATGGGCAGCCCATCCCAGCCTGGCTCATCGGGGGTGGCTCCGATGTGTCCTCATTGGCGATGCTAGGTCTGGCGACCTATTACCAGGTAGAACCGAATAACCAAACCAAACAACTGCTAACCAACCTGGCCAATGGCGTCGCCAGATACCAGTTAGGCGGACCAGGAGAATATCCTTACGCCGCCCAACCTTCGATGACCAGCTCGACGGCCTTATGGCATGCCTGGGGCAGCCATCAGGTTCATGCATTAGCCTGGGCCGGCCGGCTGCTCGATCGCCAGGACTGGATTGAGGCAGCCCAGCGGACCGCAGATACTTTGTTCGTCCGGTTTCTGGTTACCGACTTGGTAAATGAAATGCTGCCTCTGCCACAACGCCGGGGGCAGATCGCCTACGGCACAGAGGTGGTCACCTCTGGTTTCTGGTCGCTCTACCAGGCCACCGGCGACGAACAATACGCCCGCTACGCCGGCCTGACGGCTTCCTGGCTGTTTGGCAACAACATGGCCGGAGTACAGATGTATGATCCCGAAACCGGTCGCACCTTTGACGGCATCGACGGGCCAAACGAGTTTCGGGTCAACCGCAATTCCGGGGCGGAATCCACGATCGAAGGGCTTTACTTGTTGATGCTGCTCGATCAAGATCCTGTCGCCAGCCAATACTTGGACTACCGGGCCGTTGAATCGCCGCCCCTGATCGTCGAAGAAGTCGAAAACGGGACCAAGATGACAGGGGATGCCCGCTATGGCCAGCGGGGCTGGACCGGAGAAGCAAGCTTTTCAAACGAACATTACTATGGCCTGCGAGCCGGCGACACCGTCTCTGTGACCGTTAACATTCCGGCCGATGGCAATTATCTCATTTACGCTTCCCATCTGCGACGGGGCGCGCCCAAACCGGAGCGCCTGGCCGAGGTCATCAAGGCCACAGAGCCGGTGATCATCGACGGCCAGTTGGACGAATGGCAAACTGCCCAGCCATTGGCGGTGGATAGCAGGGAGCAGATACTCCGGGGTGGCGCGTCTTGGCCCGGTCCAGAACAGGCCAGCTTCATCCTGCGCTGGATGTGGGATGATGAGAACCTGTACGTCTCGGCCCGGGTGTTTGACCCAAATCATGCGCAGGATGATACCGGACCTTCCGCCTGGCGGGGTGATACATTGTGGCTCTATCTGGATACCAAGGGATCGCGCAAGCGGGTCGACGTCAAATTGACTCTGGCCGAGACGCCAGATGGCCCGCAAGTCTGGACTTGGACGGCAGGATCCTTCCTGCCTGGCGCCGAATTGGCCTGGCGAGAAGCAGAAGACGGCTATATTTACGAAGCGGCGCTGCCACTGTCCAGCCTGAACTTCCTGGACCCTGAGGACGGTAAACAGATCCATTTTGAAGCTGGCAAAGGTTTTACCGGCGGCTTCATTGACTGGACCGGTCTGGACCCGGATACGGCCGCGAATTTGGCCCCTTTGACTTTCGTCGAGTCATTATCGCCAGAGGTACGGCAGGGCGAAATCCCCGAACAATCGCCCGGCGACATTGCTTTCTCGGTCACATTAGATGGGCAAGAAACGGCGGTCGTGCCTCAATCCACCTCGCCAGATAGGGACTACCTGTGGCTGGACCCAGTTTTTGTCGAACCAGTCTCACTCAGCAAGGGCGAGCACGCCTTATTGCTGGCCTATGCAGGGGAGAAACCCGACAAGGAAGCCGTGGTCGATGCCTTCATGATTGTCCCGGCCGAGGCGTGTAAATCTTTAGAAAATGCGGCCGGCGACACTTTGCACCTTTGTTACGACATGGAATCAGCGGCCGCTACGTGGCAGGAGGGCCGCTGATCCAGCAAGCCACGGCTTGAGCAGATCGTTTAACGTGCCTAGAATGAATCATTAACCTCATGGGTAGATATGTTGAGTCACTCCCCACCCCGTTACAGGTCATCGCCTTAGCCTTGATCGATTGGTGGGATGATTGGATAAACATGCTGATCATCAATCTCCTTTGGTGGCTCTGTTGGCTGACCATCATCCTGGGTCCTCCGGCCACTTTTGGCCTTTATTACGTTACCAACCAGTTAGCCTACGGCAAGAGCGTGGGGGTAAAAGGCTTTATCTCCGGGACACGACAAAGCTTTCTAAAGAGTTGGCAGTGGATGCTGGTCAATCTGGCCGTGGCTGTCATCATCACCGTCAACATCTTTTTTTATCAGGAGCAATCGGCGAACTGGGCCCAGATCTTACGCATCCTGTTTATCATCTTGGCCGTATTCTGGATAGTCATCCAATCCTATACAGTTCCTTACCTGATGGAACAAGAGGATAAATCGATACGGATTGCCTACCGCAATGCGCTTTTCACCATCCTGGCAGCGCCAGGATTCACATTGGTCATTACCGTCGTTGCCGGCGTTATTGTTGTGCTAAGCGTACGCTTGATCGCCCCCCTGTTTCTTGGCATTCCGTGTCTGCTGGCCTGCATAGGGAACCGGGCCATCGCAGAACGGATAGAGACCTACGGCTTGCGGCCGCGCGAAAACGAAGACAATACACACTACAAAGAAGAAATGGAGGAATAGCATGGTCGAGACGCACCTGCTAAGACGTTATGAAGGCAATCCCATCCTGACGGCGGCCGATTTCCCGCGACCGGTGAACTCAGTTTTTAACGCTGCCGTCACAACCTATCGCGGACAGACTATCCTTCTTAACCGGGTGGAGGACCTGACCGGTTCATCATCTCTTTGGCTGGCCCGAAGCGACGACGGCATCCACTTCACCCCCGAACCGGAGCCGGCCCTTTTACCATCAGCCGAAGAACCCTATCACATGGTAGAACACTTCAGCTTGGAGGACCCGCGGATCACCCAAATCGACGATTATTACTATATCACCTATGCTGGATTCTCTCAGTATGACTGCGCCACGGTCCTGGCGCGAACGACGGACTTCAAGGAGTTTGAGCGGGTGGCCATCATCACCGTTCCCGATAATAAGAATGTAGTCCTGTTCCCAGAAATGTTTAACGGGCGCTATGCCCGGCTCGAACGGCCCATGACCCGAACATCACAACAGGGAAACATCTGGGTTAGCTTTTCGCCAGACCTTGTTTACTGGGGTGATCCTCATTTCTTAATGGGTCCGCAGCCCCGTAAGTGGGACGAATTCAAAATCGGACCGGGCGCCCCGCCTATTAGGACGCAAGAGGGCTGGTTAGAGATTTATCACGGTGTACGCCGGACTGCATCCGGGGCTCTCTACCGCCTGGGCGCCGTCCTACTCGACCTGGATGAGCCCTGGCGAATCATCGGGCGTGCTCCTGTCGCCATCCTCTCTCCAGTCAAAGGCGAAGATTACATGGGCAACGTGGCCAACGTGGTATTCAGCTGCGGCGCTCTTCTGCACGGTGATGACGTCAAGGTCTATTACGGGGCGGCCGATCACGTCATGTGCCTAGCCACGGCCCCTGTTGACGACATCATAACTCTATGCTTGCAAAGCAACAGTTAAGAGAATAAGTCAGAGGAGATGAATCCGTGAAGTTACAGCGCTATCCAGGAAATCCTATCCTCAAGCCAAACTCGTTGAATGCCTGGGAAGCCCTAAACGTGTTTAATCCAGGCGTCATCCACCATAATGGCATATTCCACATGTACTATCGGGCTCAAGGCGTTGACTACAGAAGCTCTATAGGCTATGCCGTAAGCGAAGACGGTTATCATTTCAATCGTATGCAGAAGCCTTTGTTAACCGGTCGAGACGAATGGGAAACACGTGGCGTGGAAGATCCCCGTGTCACTTACCTGGCTGGCGAAGACCGGTTTATCATGGCCTACACGGCTTACTCGCCCAAGGGAATCACTCCAATGTTCGCCGAGAGCCGTAACCTGATCTCTTGGAAGCGGTTAGGACCTCTCGTCAAGGGTGAAGACAACAAGGATCACGTGCTCTTCCCCCGAAAGATTGAGGGCCGGTATGTAGCCCTTCATCGACGGCCGCCGTCGATATGGATCGCCTATAGCGACGATCTTCAGAATTGGGGAGATTTCGCGTCGATATTGAAGCCACGCCCGGACAATTGGGACAATAATCGAGTCGGCGCCGGCGGTGTTCCAATCGAAACCGAACATGGCTGGTTGGTCCTTTGCCACGGCTATGACGCCGACATTGTCTATCGCCTGAGCGTTTGCCTGTTGGATTTGGATGATCCTGGACAGATTGTCGCCCGGCCGGCCTCCTTCATCATGGAGCCGGAAGAAACCTGGGAGTTGAAGGGCGATGTGCCCAATGTGGTCTTCTCGGCCGCGAATCCGGTCGTAAACGGCAAGGTCTACGTCTATTACGGCGGAGGCGACCGGGTAATCGGCCTGGCCACCTGTGACCTAGTTGAATTGCTGGGCTTTGCCCTCACAGGATAATCAGGGAAGGGATCCGTAATGCCACGACCTCTAAAACTAGGCCTCGCCGGCGCCGGTGGATTCGGTTCGTTCTGCCTGGAAGCCTACAGTGAAATGGCAGATGTAAGAGTCGTAGCGGTGGCCGA
>CP070688.1:1404430-1410086 GCA_020353135.1 Chloroflexota bacterium | reverse complement strand
TGTGCCAGCGCGGGCATATACAGAAGCCTGGCTTTTTTGGCCAGAGCTGCCCACGAAGGCAAACTTCTGAAAAGCTAGGCTTCTTTGAGCGGTAAGTGGAGAAATCAATAATGCAAACCAATCCTGTTTACGTCGCCGGTCTGGAGCGCAGCGGAACCAGCCTGATCTATGCCTTGCTGGCTTCGCACCCCCGGATCGCCATGACCCGCCGCACCAATATGTGGACCCATTTCTACAATCAGTACGGCGACTTGTCCGAACCGGACAAGTTCGAGCGCTGCTTGCAGGCCATGATGACCTACAAGCGCCTGATTAAGCTGGAGCCGGATCCCAAGCGCTTGCGGCAAGAATTCGGCCAGGGCGAAGCCACCTACGGCCGGCTATTTGGCCTGCTCGAGTCCCACTTTGCCGAGCGGCAGGGCAAGCCGCGCTGGGGCGACAAATCGCTCCATACCGAGCGCTACGCAAGGCCGATCTTCGAGGCTTTTCCCGAGGCCCGCGTCCTGCACATGATTCGCGATCCTCGCGACCGGTTCGCCTCTTCTCTCAAGCGCTGGGGCGCCACCCGCGGCGGCGTCGGATTCGGCACCGCCATGTGGCTGGCCTCGCTGGAAATGGCCCAGGCCAACGCGGCCAAATTCCCGGATCAGTACATGATCGTGCGCTACGAAACGCTGGCCAGCGAGCCCGAGGCCACCTTGCGCCAGGTCAGTGACTTCATAAACGAACCCTACGCGGCCGAGATGTTGACTATGGACGGCGCCGACTCTTTCACCGGCTCCAACAGCTCGTACGACTTGAAGCGGCCCCGCGGCGTCATCTCCACCGACTCCATCGGCCGCTACAGCAAAGTGCTCTCCAAGCGGCAAATCAGCTTCATCCAGGCCCACGCCGGCCCCGTAATGGCCGCCATGGGCTACGACGTCCAGCCGCAAGAGCTGAGCGCCCGCGATCGACTGGCTCTGACCTTTGGCGAGCAACCGCTCAATCGGGCGCGCATGCTGGTCTGGCGCACGCGAGAATCAATTCTGGACCATCGCGGCCGGCCCGTGCCCTCTTACCGCATCGTCGAGGACTCGCCCTACAAAGGCCTATAAAGTGGACTATTCAGCGCTGTCGCCGGAGCGATTCATTCCCGAGTCGCTTCTGGCCCGGATCAAATCAGATTTCGGTTTGCAACTGCTGTTGCTGGCCGCCGGCCTGGCTCTTGGCCTGGTCGTCGCTTACCTGATCGCCGACGATAAGTGGTTCGTCGCCGTCGGCCTGATCCTGGTCATACCCGGCGCCATCCTGCTGCACAATAATCCCTGGCTGGGCCTGGTAGCCTGGCTGCTGATCACGCCCTACGTCGTAGAAACCACGGGTGGCACCTTGCGCCACGTCTATTGGCTGATCCACCGTGGCCTGCCCTTGGGCGTTGTGGCCATCATCATTCTCAGCGGCATGTTGGGCGTCCGCCGCTTTTACATCCCCAGGCCTGTCTGGTTCGAGTGGGTCATGATCGCCTACTTCCTGGTTAGCATGGCCTCCGCCTTCACCCTGAGCGAGCTGACCAACGAGAGCGCCTACCGTGTTTACGACCGGATCGGCGTGCCCATGCTGCTCTATTTGATCGTCCGCCTTCAGGTTCAGGACGAGGACGAGCTGAATCGCCTGCTGCCGGTCATCTTGTTCATATGCCTGACCCAGGCGATGTATGCCTTCCTCTACGTGACGGTTCGCAGCGTACTGCCGAAGGTGTGGCTGAGCATTGACGGCGCCCGGGCTACCGGTTCCTTTGGCTCCGAAAGCGTTTACGGCTCGACGATGCTCTTCGTCGGAGCGATGTCGCTCCACGTCGCCTTGAGCAACAAGGTATCGGGTAACCTGAGATTACTATACATCGGCGCCTTCGCCGCCAGCCTGGCCGCCGTCTTCTTCACCTTTTCCCGGGGCAGTTGGCTTGCCGGGGCTGTGGTCGTGACCGGCCTGGCCTTTCTATATCCGAAGTTCATGGTCAAATTCGTCGCCGTTGCTTTGCCGATAGCCATCCTCGCCGGTGGCGCAATGTTTGCCGACGATATTGCCTATGCCCAGCAGCGTTTCGGCACCGATCAGACGGTCCGCGGCCGGCTGCCGGTTGTCCTGGCCTCGATCAACATGTTCGTCGAGAAGCCTGTCTTCGGCTGGGGCTATAACAACTTCGACCTCTATGACCGCCAGTTTCAGGGCCGGGTGGGCGACGTGGCCTCGCCCGACAAAGATCACGCCTCGCATAACGTCTATCTGACTATCGCCGCCGAGCAGGGCGCAGTTGGCCTGTTGCTGTTCCTTTTGCCGGTCGTCGGCCTGTTCGCGGCTAGCCTCAGGAAATGGCCCTATCTGGCGACTGACGGCTTTTGGAGTAGGAAGCTATTGGTCGTCCTCTGGCTGGTCATCGCCGCCCATTTCATCGTCAACAACTTCTCCAATATGCGCGTCGTGTGGGGCCTCGGCCTATACTGGATGACCCTGGCCCTCATCGCCGTCTTGGTCCTACCTCATAGCCGGTCGTCGGATCTGAGCCTGGCCCGGCTCGCCAACAATCATAGGTCATGAAACAGAACTCCACTCTATTAGGTTCGCTCGAGCGAAGTTGGGTTTCCTTCGTCGATTCCCAGCGTTTTCGGCGCTTCGCCAGGCAAGGCGTGGGCGCTCGCTTACTGCGCGGCCGGGCCTACCAGGGTGCGCTGCGTGCCAAGCGGTACGCGACCTCCTATTACCAGGCCCGCACCAACTCCGCCATCTTCGCCGATGTGACCTCATTTTGCTTCTTCATCGGCCACACCAAGAGCGGCGGAACGATGATCGGCGCTTTGCTCGATGCTCATCCCAATGTCATCCTGGCCGATGAGATCGATACCCTGGACCTTGTGAACAGCGGTTATCGCCGCGAACAGATCTTTCACATCTTGCTCAAAGGCTCACGCCGCGAAGCGATGAAAGGCCGGGTGACGGCTCGCCGGTTGAAGGCCTACTCTTTCGAAGTCCACGGCCAGTCGCAGGGTCGCTACGACCAACTCCAGGTCATCGGCGCCAGCAAGGCCGGTCCCACCACCCGCCGCCTCGGGGCCGACCCGGCCTTGCTCGGCCGGACTGACCGGGTCATGGTTGGTTTGAACCTCAAGGTCATTCAGGTGATCCGCAATCCCTTCGACCCGATGAGCGCCATGCGCGTACGCGGTAAGCGGACCATAGACAATGCCGTCGACCACTACTTCGACTACTGCGCTACCCTGGCTGATTTACGCCAGCGCCTGGGTGACGAACAGTTACTACCTGTACGCTACGAGTCATTTGTCGCCGAACCGCGCCGCGAGCTGGCTGGAATATGCCGCTTTCTGGGCGTTGAGCCGGGCGACGATTATCTCGACGCCTGTGCGGCCGTCATCTGGCCCGAACCCGAGCGCAGCCGCGACGTGGTTGAATGGCCGGCCGAGTGGATCGATAGGGTGGAAGAACAGATCGCACAATACGATTTCTTGCGAGGGTACCGTTTTGACGATTGAGTCCAAAGCCGGCCCGCGCATAGCCGATAGCCAGGCTTCAGAGTCGACGGCCGCTTGCATGCTGGATACGGTCGACATCCAGGCCTCGCCGGCCGCTGATCGAGCGCTGCAAGCCGCCCTGGCCCTCTTTGCCGAGCTGAACGAAGCCGGTATCCGCTATTGTCACTGGAAAAGCAACGTCCGCCTTGAGCAGGCCCTGGCCGGCCGGACTGACCTGGATCTGCTGGTCGATCCCGATCACGCAGGGCGCTTCAAGGCCATCTTGCTTCGCCGCCAGGTCAAACAGGCCATCGCCGCGCCGGGCAAGCGTTACCCGGATGTCGAGAACTACCTTGGCTTCGACCCCGAGACCGGCCGCCAGTTTCACCTGCACGTACACTACCGCCTGGTTCTGGGCGAGCAATTCGTCAAGAACTACCGCCTGCCGCTGGAGAAAGAGTTTTTGGATTCGGCCCAGGTTCATCAGGGGGTCAAGATCCCGGCCCCGAACCTGGAGCTGGCCGTCCTATCCCTGCGCGCTCTGCTCAAATACCGTGACCGTGACGCGCTGAAGGACGCCTTGAAGATCCGCCGGCCGGGATTGCCCAGGGACATCCTGGCCGAGGTGCAGCACTTGTTAACCCTGGTTCCACTCGGCCAGCTGGATGCTACCTTGGATGACTTGTCCGCGATTTTGCCGGCCAGCGCCATTCGGGCCTTCCTCGACTTGACGGTGATGGATCCGCGCAACGGCCGGCGGCTCTATGCGTTGCGCCGCCAGGTCCGGCGCGGCCTGCGGCCTTACCAACGACACGGCCGTCTGCGCGCCTCGCTGGCCTATTACGGCGCTTTGTGGCGCCGGCGTAAGCGAATGCGCCTCAGCCGGCCCGACGACAAGATGAAGCTTGCGAGCGGCGGTCTGACCCTGGCTTTGATCGGCGCCGATGGATCGGGCAAGTCGACGATGAGCAAGCTGCTATGCGGCTGGTTGAGCTGGAAACTCAGCGTTCGCCGCTACTACCTGGGCAGCAAAGAACCATCTCGCCGCAGCCGAACGCTTTACATAATGTTCCGGGCTGCGCGCCGCGGTCGTCGAAGCCTCGAGGCGTCGTTGGGCGAGGCCAACCCCGTTTCGCGCGTGTTCGCCCGGATCAGGGACTGGCTGTTCGACGCCCACTCCCTGTCGCTGGGTTACGACCGCCGCGACGTCTACCGGGCCGGCCTGCAGGACGCCGACGCCGCTTCGGTCGTCCTGTTCGACCGTTTTCCATTGCGAGCGCCGCTGGATGGCCCACGGCTGCAGCTGTCGATCGACGGCCGCTCCGACGCCATCACCCGAGCCATGGCCGAGAATGAAGACCGCGTTTACGGCGACATCCGGCCGGCTGACCATTTCCTGGTGCTCAGGGTCAGCCCGGACGTTTCTCTGGGCCGCAAGCCCGACCACCGTCCGGAGGCCATCGCCGCCAAGTGCCGGGCAGTCGACCAGTTCCTGGCCGGCGACATGCCCCTCGACTTCAACGTCGCTTCGGCCGACGGCCCGCTGGCCATGGCCATCGACGCCGACCAGCCCTTTGAGCAGGTCGAACTGGCCCTGAAGCGCTGCCTCTGGGCCCTACTCTGAACTGGTAACTATTAGCCTTTAGCTCTTGGCTCTTAGTTCACAGCCAACGGTTATTCGCTCACAGCCAATCCTATGTACTTCGAATTCATCGGAGCGCCCGGAGCGGGCAAAACGACCCTCCTGCCGGCCGCGGCCGAAGCCATGGCCGGTCGTGGATTGACCGCCTACACCGTCGCCGAAGCCGCCAGGCCTTTCGCCCGGCGCACCTGGCCCGGCGCGGCCGTCGCCCGCCTGGCGCCCGAGAGCTGGCGCGGACCGCTGCTGTGGCAGACCTTCTACCGCCTGAGCCTCCTGGATCGAATGCGATTTTTCGCCGGCCACAAACGTCTTCTATGCTTGGTGCTGGCCTCTCAATGGCGACGCCCGGCGTCCGCCGACGCCCGCCAGAGGCGCGTCCTCCACTGGTATTTCCGCCACGCTGGCTACTATGAGTTCCTCAGGAAGCGGGCGACATCTGGCGAACTCCTGATCTTTGACGAAGGTTTTGTCCATCGCGTGGTCCAGCTCTTTGCTTCGGCCGTCGAGC
>CP070688.1:1400995-1404330 GCA_020353135.1 Chloroflexota bacterium | reverse complement strand
GTTCCGGCCTTCGCCTGGTGGCCGGGCACCCTTAAGTCGGGCAACTTCGTCAACGATATCATCCACGAGGTGGATCTCTATACCACGTTCGCCCGATTAGGGGGTGGCACCGAGTTCATTCCTACCGATCGCGTCGTCGACGGGATCGACCAAACTTCGCTATTACTGAATGGCGATACCCACGGCCGCCGGGACTACGTGTTCATTTACAGAGGCGATGAATTGGGCGCGACGGTCAAGGGCCGCTATAAGCGCCACTGGATCACCGAAGAAGCCGAAACCGGTACAGCGGCCGCCTTTTACGATTTAATCACCGATCCCCGGGAGTCAGATCCCAAGCTGGTGCCGCTCATCTGGTCCAGCGGCCAGTTTGACCGCATGTTGGCCCGCCATCTACTCTGGAAGGAGAAGTACCCGGATAAGAATAAGGCGCGGGGCGTCCCATTCACCGGAATCGACAATGCCAGGCCGGAAACGTTAGCCATTGGCGATACCCTTGAGCAAATGCGCCAGGAACTGCCGTTTGACCCGCTGGAGTTCATCGAGTTTAACCTGCCCGAACAGTTCAGAGTGACCATGCGAACAGACGCGGTTGACTAGCTGCCGCTGTTAGCAAAGTCAAGTTAGCTGCTCCCGTCGTCTGAAGACGACGGGAGGGCTTCTTCCCACCCAGACAAACTAGTGATAGAGGAAATAACAGATAAAGACCCAGAGGAGTGGAAAGATGACATCAGAAGCAGCTGGCGTTGAAGACCGGGCAGGTACACATCCCTGGTGGCTTGTCTTATTGGAAGGCATCGCCCTCATCATTGTGGGCGTACTTCTGCTGGCTTCCACTGAGAAAACGCTGGTCATTTTGGTCCAGTTCATCGGTATCTACTGGTTGATAAGAGGTATCTTCGACATCGTCAGCATCTTTGTCGACCGCACCGCCTGGGGTTGGAAACTATTTATGGGTATCGTCGGCATCATTGCCGGCCTGGTCATCTTGCAGCACCCGCTATGGAGCGCCGTTCTAGTGCCCACTGTCACCGTATGGATTCTCGGCATTTACGGAATCATTGCCGGCGCCGTCGGGATAGTTCGTGCATTCCAAGGAGCTGGTTGGGGCGCCGGCGTGTTGGGTGCCGTGGCCATCCTGATCGGCATCTTCTTCCTGGCAAACACCCTGATCAGCGCCGTCGCATTGGTATGGGTGACGGCCATAGCCGCCATTGTTGGCGGCATAGCCGCTGTTGTCATGGCCTTCAGGCTCCGTTAGAGGCGCCTGGTGAACGTTTAACTTCTACGTTGTGCTGCCGGGGACGCGCAGGAATTTTGGCATTGAGTCAAGGACACAAGGAGGATAAACCATGTTGCTATTCGGATGTCTACTGGCTTTTGGCGCGGCCATTGCGCCTCGCCTGATATTGGTCTTGGCCTGGCTTTTCAGCGACAGATGGGACGTCGTCTGGCAGGGAAATTGGCTTGCGCCATTACTGGGCGTCATCTTCTTGCCCTACACCACCATCATGTACGTCCTCGTTTGGAGCCCAACAGGCCTCTCTGGTTTCGATTGGGTCTGGCTCGGCCTAGGTGTGCTCCTGGATATCATGAAGTGGGGCCAGATCGCTCGCAACCGCGAGGGTATACCAGGCCAGTCCAGCGCATAACCGACCACCCAGACAACAGCTGTATCAACTTATTGGTATGAGAGACAAGACACAAACGGAGGTTTTTCATGAGACGAGCAGGACCAAAGCCAGGACCGAAACCGGGACCAAAGCCAGGACCTAAACCAGGGCGAGCGGCCGGCGCTCGACGACGTTCTGTACGGCGCGTGCGCCGGAGAACACGCCGGCGTCGAATCATTGTCGGCGGCGCAACCGTCATGATGATCGGCGGCGCTTATTCATCCTACAAGATGTCCAAACAAGAGGTCCAGCAAGTCGAAGAGCACACCGGCAAATCGGCCGAAGATCTCACCGAAGAAGAAATGGAAGCGGCCTTGGATGATCTTGGCATTCAGGACCAGGAACTGACCCCTGAGGATGAGGCGGCTATCGAGGCCGAAGCGGTTTAGTTATCGTAGCAAAATAATCGCGCGGGGTCATGCTCGCCACAATCATCGTCAGTGGTCGTGGCAACATGGCTCCGTCGCTCTCGGCCAGGAATGATTCTCAGGATCGAATGAATGGCAACAACAGTTGAAAAAGACCGCCATTCGGCGGCCGGTGTGGTCAAATCTTACCTGCCCATTCTCAGTTGGCTGCCAAATTACCAGAGGGAGTGGTTTCGGCCCGATATAATTGCCGCCCTGACCTTGTGGGCGCTTCTGGTACCTGAGGCCATGGCCTACGCCGGTATTGCTGGTATGCCACCAGAGACCGGCCTGTATGCTGCCCCCCTGGCCATGACCGCCTACGCCATCTTCGGTTCATCACCACACCTCAACGTTGGACCTAGCTCGGCCGTTGCCGCGCTATCCCTGAGCGTCGTGGCCGCGCTGGGCGTCGTCGTCGGCAGCCCGGAATTCATCATCCTGAGCATCGCCCTGGCGCTAATGGTCGGCGTCTTTATGATCCTTGGCGGATTTCTACGCCTTGGCGTGCTGGCCGATTTTCTTTCCCGGCCGGTTCTGGATGGCTTCGTCGTCGGCGTGGCTATATCCATTGCCGTAGGCCAGCTAGACAAGGTTTTGGGCTTCGAACCGGACGGTTATGACTTCATCCCGGATCTAATACTGTTCGTCACGAATCTTGACATGATTCACTGGCCGACGTTGATTGTAGGCGCGATCAGCCTGGCGTTGCTTTTTATCTTGCACAGATTCACGCCTAAACTGCCGGCGGCCCTCATTGTGTTGTTTCTGGCCATTGCCGCCTCTACTCTATTCGATTTCGAATCTTCTGGGATTCACATTGTGGGCGAGATTCCGGCCGGGCTACCCGAATTTGGCATCCCAGAAGGATTAGGCATTGAGGAGCTAGTCGCCGTTGTTCCAGGAGCCTTAGGCGTGGCCATGGTCGCCTTCGCCGAATCGGTGGCCATAGCCCGCTCTTTTGGAACCAGGTTCGGTTACGAAGTCAACGCCAACCAGGAACTCATCGCCGTCGGCGCGTCCAATCTTGGGTCCGGGTTTAGCGGGGCATTTGTCGTAGACGGCAGCATGTCGCGCACGTCTGCTGCCGTGGGGGCCGGCGCCAAGACCCAAATGGTCTCCTTGATAGCGGCGGTGGCGGTTTTGATAACCGCTTTGGCCCTAACGCCACTCTTCCATAACCTGCCCGAAGCGACGTTAGGCGCGATCGTTATCCACGCCGTCTGGCATAACATCAGCCTCAGGAAGATCAACC
>CP070688.1:1387829-1400895 GCA_020353135.1 Chloroflexota bacterium | reverse complement strand
TTCGGCCGCTTACCACTTGACGGTGAAGAGGGGACTATCCGATGTCGTCCTAATCGACGAGCGGCCGCCGCTGACATTGACCAGCGATAAATCTACAGAGTGTTATCGAAACTGGTGGCCAGGGCCGGGCGATACTATGGTTCGCTTCATGAACCACAGCATCAACCTGTTGGAGGATCTGGCCGATGAAAGCGACAACTACTTCGGTCTGAACCGGCGCGGCTATGTTTTCCTGACCGCCGATCCGAAGCGAGTCGAAACATATCGACAAGCCGCCGAAGCGATCTCTGCCTTGGGCGCCGGCCCTTTACGCATCCACGAACCCGGGAACTCCACCTACCGGCCGGCGCCGGCCGAAGGTTACCACGATCAACCCACCGGCGCCGATTTATTGCTGGGATCGGAGTTGATCCGCGCCCAATACCCCTTTGTGACAGAAGACGTTTTGGCCATGCTTCATCCCCGGCGCTGCGGCTGGCTGAGCGCCCAGCAATTAGGCATGTACCTGCTCGACGAAGCCCGATCCAGGGGAGCAAGGCTCATAAACGGCCGCCTCACGGGCGTAAACCTGAATGGCGGCAAGATCCACTCAGTCCAGGTTGATTGCGACGGGGGCGCCATCGAGTTGCACACGCCGATTTTCGTCAACGCCGCCGGACCTTATATCAGGGATGTGGGCGCCATGATAGGCGTCGAAATTCCGGTTTTCAACGAATTGCACGGTAAGATTTCATTCAACGATAACCGGCGGGTGCTGCCTCGCGACGTGCCGCTCATGATTTGGAGCGACCCGGTCCGGCTGCCCTGGTCGGCCGAGGAACGGCAGGAGTTGGCCAAGTTTGAAGATACGCGCTGGCTGCTGGATGAATTCCCGGCCGGGGTCCACTTCCGGCCGGAGGGATTGGGGCCTAGCCCTGTGCTGCTGGTCTTATGGACTTACGATGTAGAAACGCAGGAACCAGTTTGGCCGCCGGTTTTTGACGAATTCTACCCAGAGATCGTCTTGCGAGGGCTGACCCGTATGGTGCCTGACCTGAGCGTCTATCTGGGCCGCATGGGCCGGCCGGTGGTCGACGGCGGCTATTACTGCAAGACCCAGGAAAACCGGCCGCTGATCTGTCCCTTGCCCGTGGAAGGCGCTTACCTTATCGGTGCCCTGTCTGGCTACGGGGTGATGGCTTGCCAGGCGGCCGGCGAGTTACTGGCCGACCACATCGTCGGCGATGACCTGCCCAAATACGCACCGGCCTTTCGCCTGGAGCGGTACGACGACCCGGTTTATCAGGAATTGCTGGCCGGCTGGGATCCGACCACCGGACAACTGTGATCTAACACGCAGATGGCGACAGTTCAATGACTTGCCCGGTATAGGCGACGGCCGCGCCTCTAGCTGTGACGGCTAGGCGCTCCTGGCTGGCCGGATCCAGAAGTGGATTGGTGTGGTTCAAATGGGTCAGGATCAATTGGACCGGCGAATCGGCAAGAAAGGCGAGCGTATCCGGCACCAGTGGGTGAGCCACCGGCGGCCGGCCGCCCAGCTCATCCGCGCTGTAAAACGAAGCGTCGGCAAGGGCCACATTTACCCCGGCTAAAAACGCCTGCGCTTCGGGCCAGGAAGACCAGTCGTCGATATCAGGTAAGTAAAGCAACGACTGCCCTGGTCCCTGGATCCGGAAAGCAAATGTGCCGGCCGCCAGCTCGTCGCGGTGGGGTACGGAGACCGGGGTGATAGATAGTTGATCGGCCAATTCCAGGGCGACGCCAGGCGCCAGTGGCTTGAGTTCTAGATTGTCCATCAGCGGCCGCCACAACCGCGTATCGCGCAGAACATCAACCAAACCGGCTGAAGCATAAACGGGCAAATGGTGGACGTTCATCGCTTCAGGCCCTAAATGGGCCAGGCCGGCCGTATGGCCCATGTGGGCGTGGGTCAAAAAAACGGCCTCCGGCTGCCGAAGCCGGCCGGGCATTACCGGATGGGGACCCAGCAGACCGGCCAAGAGATGCAACTGGTAGGTGATATCGGGCGTAGCGTCGACCAGCCAAACTGACGCCGGCCGGCGACGGGCGTCGACGATGGCCAGGGCCGCGGCGAACTCGGCCAGCGACGGGTCGACCTGGGCGGCCGCGCAGCGATGACAAAGACAGCCGGCATGGGGTACGCCCGCGTCCTGGGCGATGCCCAAAACCAGGCCATAAACGCCGGCCGACGGCAATTCCATCTTGTGTGCTACTCCTGCAACTCCTCGCATCGCACTCCTCGTCACCAGTAAGCGGTTGATAATCCGACCTATCGGTAGTCTAATGGCTTTTATCAAGGATTGGCCGGGCCTGGCAAATGCCGATAAATCTACGCCAATGATCAACGCCCGGCAAATGACCCGATCTCTTCGACAATAGCGGCCTGTTTGTTAGAATTGGCCGGCGCCGGCCGCGTTCGCCATCCAGGACCGGCCCGCGCAGCAAAACAAGCTCAGCGCAGACAAGTCACGGCCGTAGATAGAATGAACAGAAAGACAAGCTCAATTCATTCCTAAATCCGTGTAATCTGTGTAATTCTGCGTCCCATATCTATAGGAGAACAGCCAATGCGTGAACTATCCCGCCAGCTCGTTCGTTTACCGGCATCGGTCACCATGGCCGTGAACGACAAGGCCAAGGCCATGCGCGCCGCCGGGCACGATATCATCGCCCTGGCCGGCGGCGATCCCGACTTCGATACGCCGGCCCATATCGTCGAGGCGGCATTTGAGGCCATCCGAGCCGGCAAGACCCACTATCCATCGCCCACTAAGGGCATCGTGCCTTTGCTGGAAGCTGTCGCGGCCAAGATGGAGCGCGATCACGGCTTCCACGTCCGGCCGGAAACCGACATTGTGGTCACGCCGGGCAGTAAATGGGCCCTGAATCTGGCCCTGGCAACTGTCGTGAATCCGGGCGACGAGGTCATGTACCTGGAGCCGGTCTGGGTGACGTATCCGCCGATCATCCGCCTGTACAGCGGCGAGCCGGTCCCGATTCGGCTTTCAGCCGAAGACGATTTTCGCATCACCCGCGAACTGCTGCGCGAGAAGATCACGCCCAAGACCAAGGTGCTGATGGTCAATTCGCCAAATAATCCCACCGGCCGGGTTCTGACCAGGGATGAAGTAGAGGCCATCGTCGATGTAGCGGTCGAAGCCGATCTGTTCGTCATTTCGGACGAAGTGTACGAGAAACTGATTTACGATGATCGGGAGCACTTCTGTCTGGCGGCCGAACCGGGCATGGCCGGCCGGACGTTGACGATCAATGGCCTATCCAAAGGTTACGCCATGACCGGCTGGCGCCTGGGATGGTTGGTCGGGCCGACGCCCGTCATGAAGCTGGCGGCCAAGATGAACGGCCAGACGGTCACGTCGGCGGCTACATTCACCATGATGGCTGCCGTCGCCGCCTTGAACGGCCCCCAGGATATGGTCGAAGAGATGCGCGTCTCCTATCAGGAGCGACGGGATTTTATGGTCCCGGCCTTGAACGCAATCGAAGGCATCAGTTGCGGAATGCCGGAAGGGGCCTTCTACCTGATGCCGCGTTTCACCAAAAGCGACAAGAATAGCCTGCAACTGGCCAATGTATTGATAGAGGAAGCGGGCATCGCCGCTAAGCCGGGCGTGGCCGTCGGCGTCAGCGGCGAAGGGCACCTGCGCTTCTCCATCGCCACGGCCATGACCGAACTGGAACGCGCCGTGGAACGCCTGGCCGATTTCGCGCCGAAGCTGTAGGTGGAACTGGATTCGTCGGGGGCCGAGCTGCGGATCCACTGAAAAGAAAGAAGAGCGGCGCCCGGGAATCCCGGGCGCCGCTTATTTCTCTACTCTCAGTGCAATTATTACTTTGGCGCTTTACTGAGTACTGGGGATCCGGGCCCGCTGCCAGGGCCAGGCGCCGACCGTTACGTTGCGCAACTGGAAGAAAACCAGCGCTAGGACCAGGCTAACCGCGCCGGCCGCCAGCAAGATCAGGGTGTTTTGGGTATCCGGACCATCCTTCATCAGGTTGGCGCTGTCGAAATAGTAAAAGGGTAGGAGGGGCTGGATGCGCTCCAGCCAGTCGACCAGGCTGGCTAGGTTGTTGCCAAAGTAACTGAAGACCAGGATCACCGTGGCGATGATGGCCGCAATTCGCCGGCTGGGCACAAAGGCGCCCAGGAATAGACTGAACATGGCGAAGAAGCCCACCAGAGGCCAGACCGCCAGCGCGACCACGATCATGTCACCCGAGGTCACGCCGCCAGTGTCTATGTCGCCCGGTAAAGTGGTCAGCGACACGGCCATAGCCAGGCCTACGATAAGCAGAATCAGTAGCAACGCCAGTCCCAGAGCGATGGCTTTCGACATGACCAGCTGCCAGCGGGGTAGCGGCAACGCCATAATCGGTTCCAGGGTCCCGTTGTCCTCTTCGCCGGCCAGGGTGCCGGTGCCATTGACGATGGCGTAAATGGCCAGCAGCAGCGGCAGGAAGATTAGGACTTCGGCCGAAACAAAACCGGTGAAAGAGGCGAATTCGCTGAAATCGCCAAATATCTGGTAAAGCGATATTTCCTCCAGGTTCAGCGCGGCCATTGGCTCGGCGAAGTCAGGGTAGAGGATGATGATGTAGCCGGCGAAAACGGCCATGCCGATTCCCCAACCAAGGATCGCCCAGCGACGGAGACGTAGTTCGTGCAATAGCAGTTTAAACATTTGGACCTCCATTCTTGTGACCGGTCGCGCGACCTTTCCGGTTGTTGCGGCCGTAGTAGGCCAGGAAGACTTCTTCCAAGGTCACCGGCTGCGTTTCGATGTCGACGATATCCAGGGTCGCGGCCTCGCGCATGACGGCCGGCAGATTCTGGGTCACTTCCAGAAAGACCGAATCCTCGACCCGGCTCAGTTCACGAACGCCTTCAAAGCCGAAAGCGTTTTCGGCCGGCATTTTCTCGAAGCGCAAACGTAAGCGGTGGAAGGGTTGAGCCATCAAAGTCTCGATGCTTTCCACCCTGACCAGCCTGCCCTCGCGAATGATCCCCACCCGGTCGCATACGCTCTGCACCTCAGAAAGAATGTGCGAAGAGAAGAAGACGGTCCGTCCTTCGTCTCGTGCTTCGTCGACCAGTTCCAAAACAACCTGCTGGATCAGTGGATCAAGGCCTATCGTCGGCTCGTCCAGCATCAGCAATTCCGACTTGCCCATCAAGGCCGCGACCAGGCCCAGCTTTTGCTTATTACCCGAAGAGTAGTCCCGGATCTTGCGATTGGTATCCAGATCGAGACGCTCGCACAACTCATTCAGATAGGCCGGATCGGCCGGCCTGCTGCGCAGGTTATTGACCACCTTCAGATATTGTTTGCCCTTCATATTGCGCGGCAAGCTGAGCTCGCCCGGCAGGTAGCCGATGCGCTCCCGCAAGGCCACCCCCTCCTTCTGGCAATCCAGGCCAAAAACGCGGGCGCTGCCTCGGCTTGGGCGAATGACGTCGATCAACACGCGCAGTGTAGTCGTCTTGCCGGCGCCGTTGGGGCCCAGAAAGCCAAAGACCTCTCCGGCTTTCACCTGCATGTCGACGTCGACGATGCCCCTATGCTTGCCGTAAAAGACGGTCAAGGCTTCAGTTTCAAGTACATACTCGCTCATCTCAAAACCCTTATTCGATAGGTGCGCGATCCTGTTCAGGCAGAATACTGTTCGCGATGACCAGTAAGATTAGGCCCAGGCTTATGCACGAGGCCGTTCAAGTATTTTGTCACTACCAACTATATTTTTAGGTATATCAAAAAATGACGTTGGCAGTATAGCGCAGATTGGTGCGCTTTGTCAAGGGGCAAGCAATGTTGACACTTGATCTATGTCGGCTTTTATCTGAGTCACGAGGGCTTGCAGATCGGGGAATTTGCGCTCATCTCGAATGCGGGCGACGATCTCCAGCTCCAAATCCCGGCCGTAGAGATCGCCCTCGTAATCCAGCAAATGGGCTTCGACACTGAGACTATGGCCATTGACCGTCGGCCGATAACCAATGTTTATTGCCGCTTTGTGACGCCGGTCGTCTAGCCAGGCATAAGCGGCGTAGACGCCATTGGCCGGAAGGAGCAGCTTCTGCCAGACCTCGAGGTTGGCGGTCGGCACGCCCAACTGCCTGCCCCGGCCGTCGCCGGGTACGACGACGCCCGTTACCTTGTAATCGCGGCCCAAGCAACCGCTAACCTGGACCATGTCGCCGCCGGCCAGGGCGCGACGAACGCGACTGCTGCTAACTTCGTGACCGTCCCATTGAACCATGCCTTCATAGGGGCGAACCGAAAAACCTCTCTGGTCGCCCATTTTGCGCAAATAGGGCAGATCGCCCTCGCGATTGTAACCCAGGCTAAAGTGCCCGCCCCACAGCTGGTCAAGGTTCAGATAACGGCACAGGCCGTCGACAAAATCGGCGGCCGAGGTGCGGCGCAATTCTTCGTCGAAAGGCAGGGTGATCACTAATTCCAGGCCCAGCTCAGATAACAGGTTCACCCGCTCGTCAAGCGTACAGAGATAAAATGGCCCGTGCCGGCCGCGGATGACCTCGCTGGGGTGCGGGTAGAAAGTCAACACGGCCGGCCGCACGCCATTTTGCTGGGCCTCGGCGACCATGCCGCGCAGTAGTTGCTTGTGCCCGCGATGAACGCCGTCAAAGATGCCGATAGCCAGGTAGGTTGGCGTATTCTCCTCGACGGCGGCAAGATCGGATACGTGCTTCAACGACTGAGTCATGGGGTTCCGATTCTATCTTATCCTTGGCCAGGCTGGTAGAAGATCTTTCGGGCTCGCCACCTGGCCGCCTCTGCGGTCACGATGCCAACGAAACGGCCGGCTTCATCGTATGCTCGCGCCGGCGAGTGGTTTGTTTGCCCCGGTCGAACTTCCACGGATTGCCCGTGATATAAGGTCACCGCCTCGTCAAGTGTCAGCTCAAGCCGAGCCATGTGGCTTACAGCGCTGTCGCTCGGCCGCATATGTTCCTGCCAATCCTGTGGCGACAGTTCGTCTAACGCTATCGCGTCGTCGAGAGTGAACGAACCAACTTCCGTACGGCGCAAATCAGCCAAATGCGCGCCGCAGCCCAGGCTCTGCCCCAGGTCATGGGCCAGTGAACGTATGTATGTTCCAGAAGAGCATTTCACGCCCACCACCAGAGTCGATTCTTGCCGGTCCAGCAGTTTGAGCTGGTAGATGGTCACCACGCGGACCGGGGGTTCGACATCTTCTCCTCTACGGGCACGGCGATAGAGCGGTTGGCCGTCTACCTTGACCGCCGAGAAGAGCGGTGCGCGTTGGCTGATCTGGCCTTGATAGGTGTCCAGTGCGGCCGAGAGCTGTTGCATGGTAACCGCAACCGCTCTTTCGGCGATGATCTCGCCCTCGGCATCATAGGTATCGGTTTCCTGGCCCATCTGAATGGTGGCAACATAACTTTTTGGTTGGCCAACCAGGTATTCCAGCAGCCGTGTCGCCCTACCCAGGCAGACCAATAGCAGGCCTGTTGCCAGAGGATCGAGCGTTCCGGCGTGTCCAACGCGACGAATGCCGGTCAACCTGCGTATTTTGTTGACGACGTCATGGGAAGTGGGGCCGGACGATTTGTCCAGGCACAGCAGGCCCTCAATGGCGGCGGACATCGCTCGTCCGCTGCTGACTCAGAGCCAGACGCTGCTGGCGAATGGATTCCTTGCTCTTCGACACGACGAGGGAAACTGCTTCGGCCAACGGACCATCAATCGTGCAGCCGGCCGCCAGATGGTGCCCGCCACCGCCCAGGCTGATAGCCAGTTCCGACACGCTGTAGGGTGGACGACAACGGAAACCAACCGAGACCCGCCCGTCGGCCATCTCCAGCATCACCGCGCTCAACTTCGCTTGATAAACGTCGGCCATCATATTGCCCAGGCCAAAAGAGCTCCCTCCCCGGTGCCCGACCTCTTCTCGCTCGCTGTTACTTATGCTGGTCCACAGAAGCCCATCTTCTATGTGCATGTTATTGAGACCTACTTGCCAGACGAAAAGCGTTGAAACCGGCTTCAGGGCAAGCGCCTTGCTGGTCACGTCGAAGAGAACTGCGCCGGCTTCCACCAGCGTCGCCGCAGCTCGCAGCGTCTCGGCGTTGACGCCGGCCGTGCGAAAATTAAGCGTATCGGTAACCAGGCCTGTCAGCAAACAAACGGCGAGTTCTTCGGTTAGTTCGACGCCCAGGAATGAAAAAAGGTGCAACAGAATTTCGGACGTAGCGCTGGACTCGGGCGTGACCAAGTTGATCTGGCCGTAGCGAGTGTTAGTGATATGGTGATCGATGTTGATCAGCAATGGTCGGGGCTGCGCCAAATCGGCGTAAGCCTTGCCCAGACGACGGGCGTCGCCCGCATCCAGGGCAATGATCAGATCGTACTTGACATCGGGGGCGGGTCTTGCGCTCACTTTGTGTGACAAAGGCAGATAGAGGAAACGCTCCGGCAAACCATCGTCGCACACCAGCGTGAAGGTTTTGCCGAGTTGCTCTAAGGCCAGCCCGGTGGCGGTCAGCGAACTGATCGCGTCGCCATCAGGTGAAACATGGCAAATGACCAGGACCGTTTCGGCTTTTTCCAGGGCTAGCCGGATGGATTCGATGGCAGCTGCCGGCAGCACCCTACCCCTCTCCGCTTTCTTCTGTCTCCGTTGGAATATCTATGCTATCAAGAAGCTGGCTGATATGCTCGGCATGAGCTAGCGTAGGATCCCAATGGAAATGGAGCTGGGGAACGGTACGCAAATCGAGCCGGCCGGCCAGTTCTCGCCGGAAATAACCTTTGGCCCCCTTCAACGCTGCCATCACCTCGTCCTCTCGGGCGTCGTCGCCAAGCGCGTTGACATAGATATCCGCATACTGCAGCTCGCGATCGATGGTCACATCGGTAATGGTCAAGTCTTGCAGGCGAGGGTCACGCATGTGGCGCAATGTGAGTTCGCTGAGGATTATTCGGATCTGTTCCGCCGTTCGTTGTTGGCGAATCTTGCTCATTGTTCCGACTGTTCCAAAACGAAGAACTCGACTATGTCGCCTGGCTCGTATTCACTCCAGCCTTCTACGGACACGCCGAACTCAAAGCCAGTCTTGACCTCGCGTACATTCTCCTGCAGGTGCTTCAAGCTGGCCACATCGCCTGTATGCAACAGGTCCATCTCGCGAATGACACGCGCCCGCGCGTTGCGCCTGGCTTCGCCGGTGCGCATGTAGCAGCCAGCCACAACGCCCACGCTGCGGATGCGGAACACTTGCCGAACCTCGGCCCGGCCAATAATCGTCTCCCGTAACTCCGGCGTTAGCATGCCCTTCATGGCCTTCTCGACGTCTTCGAGCAGCTTGTATATGATGGAGTAGATGGTGATCTCCACCTGCTCGTTGCTCGCGGCCACCTTGGCCGCTGGATCAACCTCGACGTTAAATCCCAGCACGACGGCGTCAGATGCGGCGGCCAACATGATGTCACTCTCGCTGATGTTGCCGGTCGCCGAGCGAAGTATTTCCAAAGTAACTTCCTCTTCGTCCTGGCTGATTCGCTCAAGCGAACTAACCAAAGGCTCAAGCGATCCTTGAACGTCAGCCTTGATTACCAGATTGAGGGATTTTGCGCTGCCCTCTTGCAGCCGGCTGAAGAACTCGTCCAGGCTAATAGGAGCGCGACGAGCATCCAGCTGCCCTTCTCGCTGCGCATCCTGGTCGATCAAGCGCCGGGCGGCCTTCTCGCTCTCGATCACCGCGAATTGATCGCCA
This sequence comes from Chloroflexota bacterium, assembly GCA_020353135.1. Next base: position 1,391,093 of record CP070688.1, on the reverse strand, counting down.
GCTTCAGGCATACCACTAAGACCAGAAACGGATATTGGTGTTGACGGACCGGCTGTTTCGATCGGCCGGCCCCTGAATTCAAACATCGAGCGTATTTTGCCGTAGTTCTCGCCAATGATCAGGGTGTCGCCTTTGTCAAGCGTACCGTTCTGCACCAGCAGAGTCGTCATTACCCCGCGTCCTTTTTCAATTCTCGCTTCCAGGACGGTGCCTGTGGCTTCGGCGTCAGGGTTGGCCCGCGGCATGATTTCTTCTGCTGTCAGCACGATGGCCTCGAGCAGATCTTCGATACCGTCTTCAGTCTTGGCCGAGACTGGAATCACCAGCGTATCGCCGTCCCATTCGTCGGGCGTCAGGCCGATCTCGGCCAGTTGTTGCATGACTCGATTGGGATTTGCGCTGTCGAGATCGATTTTGTTTAGCGCCACGACGATGGGTACTCTGGCGGCGCGTGCGTGATCGATTGCTTCTCGGGTTTGGGGCATGATCCCGTCGTCAGCGGCAATGACCAGGATGGCGATGTCCGTTGCCCTGGCTCCGCGCGCGCGCATCGCCGTGAACGCTTCATGGCCGGGCGTGTCCAAAAAGGTGATGAGCGTACCGTCATGTTCAATCTGGTAGGCGCCAATGTGCTGGGTGATGCCGCCCGCCTCGCCGGCCTGAACATTGCTTTGCCGGATGACGTCCAACAAAGATGTCTTGCCATGATCGACATGACCCAACATAGTGATCACCGCCGGCCGGAGGATGAGGTCACTCTCTTCTTCATCGGCCAAAATCAGACGCCAGGCAGGCTGGTCAGTAATCTCCTCTTCTTCTTCCGTCTCGACGACGATGGGCACGGCCTCGTAGCCCATCTCTTCGGCCACGATCGCTGCCGTATCAAAGTCGATTTGCTGGTTGATGTTGGCCATAATGCCATTGTTCATCAACTGCTTAATGACCTCGATCGGGCTGGCCTCCATAATGTCGGCCAACTCACGAACGGTCACGAAGTCCGGAACTTCAATCAGTGTCTTCGTTTCTGCCATTATCTCTCTTTCCATATCCTTCTTAGCCGCGAGTTGACAGCCTTTAGGCCAGCGGTTTATGGGTCGCCAATTGGTCCTTTTGCGCCTTATTTACCTGAGTCTGCAAGGCCCGGTCCAGAATGCTGCCAGTTAGGGCTTCGTCCCAGCAGTCCGGCTGATCGCATAGATATGCTCCACGGCCATTGCGTTTTCCGCTCGGATCGACGACGACGCCTTCTTCGGCCGAGCGCACAATTCGCGTCAATCGTCGCTTATCCAGCTTGCGGCGGCAAGCAACACAGGTACGTTGTGGAATGTGCTTCCGCCGCTGCTTAACCAAGCCGCTTCTCCAAGCTAACAGGAAATGGGGCGGTTTACGCCCCATATTCCCTGCCGCTAAATCTCCTCTTCGGCGTCCTCGTCAAGCACGTCATCTACATCCAGCTCGACCAATTCGTCCATTTCGTCGAGGTTTTCCCATTCTGGTCGCCGGCGGCTGCTCTTGCGCTTACGCTTGACGACTACGGCGCCGCGCTGTTCGTCAAACTCCAACTGTTTGCCACGTTGACGGCCCGGAACCTCTTCCTCAGCCTGTTCAAGAGTCGTGGGCGTCTTCACAACCACCACCTTTTTCTTCTCTTTCTTGGCCGGCTTCTTGACGGCGACCAAAGGTGTGGCCAGATCGTCGATGGCCGGGACTTCAGGCTCTGGTTCTTCAGGTTCTTCTTCGACCGCCTCAAGCTCCTCAGCCGGCGCCTCAATGGCGGCTCCAATCACTTCCGCCTCCTCAGTTGGCGCTTCCGCCTCGACGTCACTCACCACTTCAATCTCGTCTTCTGGCGCCGCCTCGGCTTCGGCGACCTCAGCTACCGCCGCCTCGTCTTCGAGAGTTTCCTCCTCGACCGGGATTACCAGTTCGTAGCCAGCCACGGCCTCTTGAACTTCTTCCAGGGCCTTCGCCCCGAAGCCGTCGATCTCCAATAGGGCACTGTCGCCCATCTCCATGTACATGAGCACGTCGCCAAGGGTCGTGATCCGTTTTTCGAGCAGCAAAGTCTCGACGCGAGATGAAAGCTCGAGTTCTTCAAGCGGAACATCCCAGGCCTGCTCTGGTACGGTCCGACGGGCCGCGACGCGGGCCTGCTGAATTTCCTCATATTCGACGGCCCTGGCGGCGACGATGCGACCTTCGACGTTAGACACCAAGCGGTTCAGATGCTGGAAATCTTCCGACGTAATCGGCCGGCCGGCCTCTTTCTTAGCCAGTACCAACTCTACCTGGCCGATCAAATCCTTGTTCTTGGCTACTGACCGATCGACGGTCGGGTGATCCAGATTGGTCAATGCTTCGGCCGCTGCTTCAGTCAAGCTCTTGATATCGATTCGCCAGCCGGTCAATTTGGCCGCCAGACGCGCGTTTTGTCCTTCGCGGCCGATGGCCAGCGACAACTGATCATCGGGCACGATGACGATAGCCGTCTTGCCTTCGTCCGGATGGTCCTCCAGGAAAACCTGGGCCACTCGGGCTGGGCTCAAAGCTTTGGCGATGAAGTTCCTCTGATCCGGGTCCCATTCAATGACGTCGATCTTCTCTTCGTTGAGCTCGCGTACGATGCTCTGAATCCGCACGCCACGCATACCTACGCAGGCGCCGACGGGGTCAATGCCCGGCTGCATGGCAACCACGGCGACCTTGGAGCGCGCGCCGGCTTCGCGGGCGATGCTCTTGATATCTACTTGCCCATTGTAGATCTCGGGAACTTCTAACTCAAGCAAGCGACGCAAGAGGCTGCGATGATTGCGGCTGACGATGATCTGTGGGCCGCGGTTGGTCCGGCGTACTTCGAGCACAAAGACGCGGATCTTGTCGTGGGCCCGGTAGCGTTCGCCGCCAACCTGTTGGCTCTTGGGTAGAACCGCTTCGGTCCGACCGAGGCCGATGGTAATGTTCTGCCCGCTGACGCTCTGCACTGTGCCATTAACGATCTCGCCCTCGCGGGCCGAGAAGTCCTCATAGAGCTTTTCGCGCTCGGCTTCTCTCACGCGCTGCAGAATAACTTGCTTCGCAGTTTGCGCCGCGATGCGGCCGAAATTCTCCGGCGTGCTGTCCATCATGACGATATCGCCAAGTTCGGCCGCATCATATCCAGCGGACCTGGCCACTCTTATCAGCACCTCGGTCCGCGGTTCCATTACCGAATCGACAACTTCTTTCTCGGCAAAGATCGTCGGTTCACCCGTACGCTCGTCAATC
>CP070688.1:1384172-1387729 GCA_020353135.1 Chloroflexota bacterium | reverse complement strand
GGCGCCGGACCGGGGATCGAAGGCCAGGCCCTGGGCGTCGTCCAGAGCCAGGGGTTCCAGGTCGATGGGGCCGGCAGCAAGCGCGTCACCACCCAATCCGGGGGCAAATCCGATCAGCTGCCCAGCAGCTCGATCGTGAATATACAGATAGCCGTCGGCCGGGTTGTAGGCCACATGGTTTGACGCCGCGGCCGGCAGGGAGAAAGCGCCGAGCGAATGCAGACCGGCGGGGCTGACTTTGGCTACCGCGCCGGCGCCATCCAGGACGAGCAAGGCGCCCTGGTGGGGATCGTAAGCCAGGCCGGCCAGTTGCTGAAGACCGATCTCGTCGGGCTCAATCAGCCGTTCCTGGTGGAAGTAGGCCAGGCCTTGATTCCTAGAGGCCGAAGCGGTTCGCTCGGAGTTTCTGAAGACGAAGACGGCAACGATGGCGGCCAATAGGACAATTATGATAAATTTTCTATTCATGCTGTAATTCTTCCCACCTGTTCATATAAATTGACATAATACCGGGCAATGGTCTCCAGGCTGAATCGGGCTTCTACCGTTTGCCGGGCTTCGCGGCCGAGACGGCGGCGAAGATCTTCTTGATCCAGCAACGATGATAGGCAGTCAGCCAGGGCCTGGGGGTCCTCGGCCGGGAACAATAAACCGTTTCTCTCATGCTCGACGACGTCCGCATTACCGGGGATGTTAGATACGATGGATGGCAGTCCTGCGGACATCGCTTCGAGCAGGGCGTTGGAGAGGCCCTCCGCCCGAGAAGGTAAAACAAAGATATCGGCGGCGGCCAATTCGTCCATGACGTGGTCGCTTTGGCCGCAGAAAGTAACTAACTCGTTTAATTGCAGATGATCGGCCAGGGCGGCCAGTTCGTCGCGGGCCGGACCGTCGCCGATGAGCCGAAGCTCGAGCGTCCGAACAGGATCATCGTTCAGGAGCCGAACCGCCTTCAACAGGATGTCGAGGCCTTTCTGTGGATGCAGCCGGCCAACGTAGACCAGTTGCGGCGGATCGCCGAGGCTGTAATCAACCCGCGGTTGGATGCGGCCGGTTTCTACGCCATTGCCGAAGCTGACGATGCGTTCGGGCGAAACCCCGGCAGCCACCAGCTCGTCGACGATGGTTTCGTTGATGGCCACGAAGCGGTCGCACTGCAGGGCCACGGGCAGCATGTAGCGGGCCAAGGCCAGCTGGCGATCCTGGCGCATCTTCAAGACGTCGCTGGCCTGGCCGCTGTTGGCCAGCTTAGCGATAGTCGGTCGATTGGAAATGCGGCCGGCCAGGTTGGCGGCGAAGGTATGGTAGTTGAGGCCGTGCACGTGAATGACGTCGTAATCGGCCCGCCGGCGCCAGAGATAGAGAATCAAGGTCAATATATAAAGGTAGCCGCCAAATTTGCGCAGGCCCTTGATGCCGAAGAATTGCCAAAGGGTGAAGTTACGGAAGACGGGCAAGCCGTCCAGCATTTCCCAACGCGGCGTGCCCCGGAACCACCAGCCGGTGACGATTTCGACGGGGACGCCCTGCTCCTTCAACTGCAATGCCAGCTTGTGGGCCTGGCGCTCGGTGCCGCCAATCCAGGGATAAAATAGACGCACGACCATAAATACGCGCGGCGTACGTTTACCGGGAGTTGTTTCGTCCCGGCGCCGCAGCTGGCGCAACTGGGCCTCATGGACGATGGGAAAGTCAGCCTTGGAGACGCGGGCCCGAGCCGAAGCCAGGTTCTTTTCGATGCCTTGCTCAAAATAGGTGTTCCAATTCTGCACGGCCCCTTCCAGGCTCCACAGTTGCCAAACGTGGGAAAGCGCTTGCCACTCGTCGTCGATCAGCGGATAGGTCCCCTCGTAGGCGGGTAGAAAAACCTGACTCCTTTCGAAACCAATTCGATCGAAGATCATCACGATTTCTCGCAGGCGCCATTCCAGGCGGGCCAGATCGAAGTCAAGCACGGTGGCCGAGTGGTCGCTCTGGAACAGCAGATTGTGGAGGCCATAGTCACCGTGTATTATCACGCGGGGCAACTCGAGGCCGGCCAACGCCTCGCGCAAGGAGGCAATGCGCTCCAGGATCTCGTCGGCGTGCTGGGCCAGCCAGCGGGCGTCGCCAACCTGGGCATCGGTCACAGATGGTCCGGCGGCCAGGTCGAGCGACCGATCTTTCAGCCGGCCAATGGTGCGTTCGTACCAGGACAGATCGCGGCGTCTCGCGCCGGAAGAGTCGAGGCCCAGGTGATGCGTTCCTTCAGGCAGGAAGCCCTCCAGGCCACTGTGCAATTGAGCCAAAGTCCGGCCAGCGGTGATCCGCAGTCGTCGCTGCCTGGCGGCGGTCAGGTAGCGGCCGGTGATGTTGGCGCCGTCGACGAAATCAAAGAGGGCGTACTTGCCATCGGCCGCGCTGACGAAGGTTGATCCGCTACCGGTCCTGACCAGCCGAGGAGCCGGGAACTCTATCTCGGCTAGGCGCATCAGTACAGAGTGTTCGTAGGCGATGGTCGGCAGCGGCCAACCTTTTCGGTAACGCCTTAGCACCTTTTGACCCTGGTCGGTAGGTACGATTAGATTGCTGCTGCGCCGGCCGGTGGCGACGCTCTTTGGTTCGCCAACCAGCCTCAAATCAAATTGATCCAGGACGGCCGTCACCTGCTCGACGTCGACGGCCGGGGGCGCGAAGAAGGCGCCAATGGCCCGGGCCACGCGTGTCGGCCGCGGGAGCAGAAAGCTCGATGAAGAAAGGGTCATGATCTGACTAAGCTCTCGCCGGCGTTCTCGCCTGCTCGCTTGCCGGCAATCCAGGCTGGCGTCTCGCCGGCGGGCAATGGATAGCGGGCCAACCGCTCGCGCAGCTGGGCGGCAGCGACGGCCGGATCGCCGGCGCTATTGTCTATTTCGAGCACGGGCCAGCCGGCTTCGACGGCCGCGTTCAGGGCCAGCGTGACGGCGCGGTGAGAATGGCTCACAAAGCGACTCACTTCTTCGGGCGTCTTGTCGCCGAAGCGATTCCAGAGGCCGCGACTATAAATGCGATCCACGCACACCTCGGCCGGGGCCATTATGGCGATGGTCAAATCCGGCTGGGGTAATAGATCCAGGTAGGGTTTAATCGTCTGTGCTTCCGGTCGCTCGACAACTGAAGCGAATAGCTGCACCACGCGATGCAAAAAGCCTTCGTCGAATAGCAGGACCTCGTCTGGCGCGGCCCGGTTCCTGAGAAACTCATAGTAGCCAGCGTGCCGGAAATACCAATAGAGGACACGCCTCTGGCGGGCGTCGGCCGCCGCCGGGCGTCGCCATTGGGAGGCCAGCAACAGGCGCAGCAGCCGTTTGTTGCCGGCGAAGAAACGGATTCGTTCCAGGACACTCAGGCGGTAGAAGGTCTGCCACAGCAGCGGTCCGCGCCAGCGTTCGGGCGCCAGGCGGGCGACGGCCGGGCCAAGCCAGGTGCGCCGGGCGAAGGGCCGGGCGGCTTCGTTGACCGTGTAGGCGGTCAATCCGCGCTCGGCCAGGGCTTCGGCCGCGGCCGGCAATAGTGTCGTCTTGCCCGCTCCGGGCGGT
>CP070688.1:1380475-1384072 GCA_020353135.1 Chloroflexota bacterium | reverse complement strand
TTGAAAAGCTGGCCGCTGATCGGCGCGGAGAACCCTCTGATAAGGTTCGCCAGCGCGTCGAGAATGCCCGGCAACGGCAAGTAGAGCGCTTCGCCGGTACCGGCCTGTATTGCAACGCCGATATGGGCGCCAGCGAAGTGCGTGAATCCTGCCCAATGGATGATACAAGCCGACAATTGATGAAGAGCGCCATGGCCCAGCTCGGTCTGAGCGCCAGGGCTTTTCATCGAGTCTTGAAAGTGGCCCGAACGATCGCCGATCTGAGCGAAGAAACGGCCATTCAACCGGCTTTTCTGGCCGAGGCCCTGCAATACCGGCCGCGCAGTCAGATTCAGTGATTATGTAAACCTGATCGGAAGCTGCTTTGCGAGTTGCACTCTGAGCGCTGAAGCTTCCGAGGAATCACAACGAAGGTGAACCATGCTCGTATCAAGAAGAACTCGCACGGTTTCAGCGGTAGCGCTACTTCTGCTTCTAATAGTCTTGGTGTTGTCCCGCCAGCGCTTTGTCGCGGCTGTTGACCGGCACCAGTCAAACGATCCGGCGGCTCCGGGAGACCCTCATGTGTACTTGCCGCTGATATTCAAGCCATTCCCCATTGGCCAACCGTTACCGCCACCCGTCGCCAAGACAACCACGCCGCCCCTTGACGCTCAGATGCTGGCAGATTCGGCTCCCTGGTTCTGGGAACTTGGCCTGGCCAAGATTGGCTTCCACGCCGGACCCGGCGGCAATCGCGACGGCATTGGCGATTGGATGCGCAGTCTGGACACGGCACACGTTCCGTTCTTTATCAAGAGCGTCGACGACGCAGGGCCAATCTTCGAAGCGCAGGAAATCATGAAGGCCAGCGGCGTGCCTCATACGTTAGTGTATCGGACCACCACCTTAGGCCCGAACGATGGCTACGACTACGACGTGCCCAATTACAACTTGTCGCCGGACGAAGCCGCGCTACTTCACTGGCAGGCCCACAAGGCGAAGTTCCCACCGGAACTGGATCCGAAATACGTCTGGTTGGAGACGACTAACGAGGTGGATCAGAACCGCTCAGAGTGGCTGGCCGAATTCGCCTTGGAAACCGGTCGCCTGGCCCTGCAAGATGGGTATAAATGGGCCGCCTTTAGTTGGTCTTCAGGCGAACCTGAAAAAGATGTCTGGGAATCGCCGAAGATGCTGGCCTTTCTGCGCTTCGCCGCCGAACATCCCGACGATATTGCCATCGCCCTACATGAATACAGCTACCAACTGAATAGTGTCGGCGCCGGCTACCCATACCGGATCGGCCGTTTCCAGGCGCTACTGGACGTGTGTGATAAGCACAATATCCCGCGCCCAACGATCTTGATTACCGAATGGGGTTGGACCTACCAGGAGGTACCAGGCCCTACCGAGGCGTTGTCCGACATGCACTGGGCAAACTGGCTCTATGCTGCCTATCCTAATGTAAAGGGGGCAGCAACCTGGTATCTAGGAGAAGGCGATACATTTGGTAACATCCACAACCTAACGCAGCTGCTGATCGCCCCCGCAACCAACTATGGTCTCAGCAACTACTTCTGGGTCGCCTCAGGACGGGAGCCGATAGACCATACGTTGTTCCCTCCGCCGTTGCCGCGGCCGGATCCTCTAGAGGTGCTAGAAAGAGAAGCGCCGCATCCGAAAGGAAGGCTAGGCGAGCGATATCGATAGGAATCAGGTAGGCAGATTCTCCAGCGGATCGTCATCTTCGCCGACGTACGTTCGTCGCGTGCGACCGCCTTCCTTTGGATCCTCGACCAAGCCCATTTCGTACAGGGCCTCCATCAGCCGCGCTGCCCGAGGATAGCCTATCCGCAGCCGGCGCTGAATGTAGGACGTCGAGATCTTGTCGTTCTTCTTGGCTAGGGCAATCGCTTCCTCTAGCATTTCATCACGCTCGCTGACGAATGCCTGGCGAACTATTAGTCGTTCCCACGGCGCTTCTTCGGCGCCGGCACTCTCGGCCGACTGCTCCGCAGCAGGCCTGGCTTCCCTATCCGGCATAGGCGGGGGCGCTACCGCCTGCCAATGGCTGACAATCGCCTCTATTTCGCGGTCGCTGACGAAACAGCCCTGGACGCGCAATGGTGCGCTGGCGTCTGGCGGCAAATACAGCATGTCGCCCTTACCCATCAAATGTTCTGCGCCCACCGCATCCAGGATAACCCGTGAATCCGTACCTGAGGTCACGGCGAAGGATGCACGGGCAGGGAAATTGGCCTTAATCAGGCCCGTAATGACATCCGTGGACGGCCGTTGGGTAGCGACGACCAGATGGATACCGGTTGCCCGGGCCATCTGGGCAAGCCGGCACAGTGTGCTTTCCACGTCGCCCGGGTAAGTAGTCATCAAGTCAGCCAGTTCGTCGATGAATATGGCAAAATGAGGCAGTGGCTCTGCCCCAGCGACCGACTGCGCGGCACGGCCCCGGCGGCCGGCGGCCAACCGGCGATTGTAATCCGCCAACTGCTTGGCGCCCACGGCGGCAAACAGCTGATACCGCCTGTCCATTTCAGAAGTAAGCCAGCGTAGAACACCGACGACGCGCTCCGGCTCGACCTCTACCCGGCCAAGAAGATGGGGCATGCCGTTGAATCGAATAAGTTCCACCTTCTTTGGATCGATCATCACCATCCGCAATTGTTCGGGCGTGTTATTAAGAGCTAGGCAGGTGATCAGTGCATTGAGGCACACAGATTTGCCAGAACCAGTCGTTCCGGCGATGAGAAGGTGGGGCAGCTTACCCAAATCGGTCGCCACCGGCGCGCCAGCCACGTCCCGACCCAGACCCACGGCCAGTGGCGAATTTAGCCGGAAGAAGGATTCTGATTCGATGATAGGCCTCAGACGAACAACGCTGGTCTCAGCATTCGGCACCTCAACGCCGACGATGCCTCGACCGGGCACAGGTGCCTCGATACGCAACCGCGGAACGGCAAGAGCCAGGGCCAGGTCCCGCCGCAGACTGGCAATTTGATTCACCCTGACCTTATACTGCTTCGGAGCGCCATCCGGTCCTGATCTTTCAATATAGCCCGGCGTCACGCCAAATTGGGTCACGGCCGGGCCACGCCGCACTTCGGTCACCGTCGCCGGCAAACCGAAGTCAAGCAGCGTCTGTTCGATTATCCGCTTCTTCAGATCGATCTCTTCCGGCGCCAGCGCCTGGACACCTCCTTCTTCGAGTATCGTCATCGCCGGTAAGCGGGGGTCGCGTCTGCGTAATCTAGGCGCCGTGCCGGCCGCCGAGTCCTCGATGATCACCAGCTGATCATCGGCCGGCGCTGGCTCGAGATCAGCCTCATCAAGCACAATGGGCTCGGCCGGCGGCGGCACACTGGGTTCGTTGGACCTCGAGTGAAGATAAGCCTCGCGCTGGGCAATATCGACTTCTAATTCGTTCGACCATAACTGCAGGCGCAGCGAAGCGCGATTCAGCCAGCGAATGATATCGGCCCACTTAACCCGCAGAATCAATGCCAGGCTAAATAGGCTAACGGCCAGTATGAGCAGGCTAGTCAGAAAGGGTCCCAGAAACGATGCCAGCGGCTCCGAAAGCGCCCAGCCGATCACCCC
>CP070688.1:1374893-1380375 GCA_020353135.1 Chloroflexota bacterium | reverse complement strand
TTATGAGATCCGGGGAGTGAATACCTTTCGGGAGACCTTTGATCTGGCCGGGCCCGGGCAGGAGCTGAGTTGTTTCATCACCATTGATTTCGTGAGAATGCCTGGGGGTTAGCGACCGGGTCCGGGTGGCGCTGAAAATCGACCGTGAGTCGCGGGAATTGGCCATGCCCGGCCGGCTGCGAGAGGCGTTGGATTCAAATGCCGAGGCGATGGCGGCCTGAGAAAGCCTCTCGCCCTCGCGCCGACAGGAGATATTGACCTATCTGAATTTCCTGAAGACGCCGGCCGCGCTTGAGCGCAATGTGGAGAAGGTGATGGCCGAGCTGTCTGTGCAGGAAGATGGCGATGCTTGATACGCAGAATGGAGCGGATCATCTAAGGGGGATAAATAAGAGGGGGTTGAGAAGTGACCGGATCCTGGTCCTGCTCTTCTCGCCAGCGGCTACATGGCAGGGCGCCTTGCTCTCCCTGGACCAGCACCGTCCCCCCACCCTGCTAGCGGACCCTGGAAATGGGTCTTGACAAATGACCGCGGGTCAGTTATACTATAAATGACCATGAGTCATTTATAAATTCAGGAGATGGTGATGGCAGTTAAGCGCAGAGCGCGAACGGACGAGCAGAAGAGCGTCCGGCGGCAAGAGATCCTCGACGTGGCCTGGGGGATCTACCAGACCAGGCGCTACGACGAGATAAGCATGTCACAAATCGCCCAGGCGGCCGGGCTGGCCAAAGGCACCGTCTACCTCTATTTCGACACCAAAGAAGCGCTCTTCCTGGCGGTCCTGGATGAGCAGCTGGGAGCCTGGTATGACGCGGCAGACGCCGGCCTCAGGGAACTGGCCGGCAGCGACGATATGACGGCCGTCAGCACGCTGTTTTGCGAGGAGATGTGTTCCCGGCCTGGCTTGACCCGGCTCTTCGCCATCATGCAAGTGATCCTGGAACACAACATCGACTACGAAACGGCCCTGCGCTTCAAGCGGCAGCTGCTGTACCGGATCGTTACCACAGGCGCTTTGTTAGAAGCCTGTCTATCGTTCCTGGCGATGGGTCAAGGCGCTCACCTGCTCTTGCATATATCGATGTTCGTCATCGGTTTGGAGCAGCAGGCCAATCCGGCGCCGGTGATTAAAAAAGCCATCGAAGAAGAGGTTGACATGGCCGTTCTCGGTTTGGATTTCGCGGCCGAATGCAAAACATTCATGATGACCCTGCTTCATGGTACGGCCGCGTTGTCGCAGGGTCGAGTAACAATAGACAATTAATGGCTACCGGCTATTACGAAGGAGCTGAACATGAACACGACGACATTGATTACTGGCGCCAGCAGCGGCATCGGCCGCGAAGTGGCGCGTCTTTTTGCCCGCGATAAGAACGACCTGGTCCTGATAGCCCGGAACCGGCGTAAGCTGGACCAATTGGCCCGGGAATTGCGCGGCCGGCATGGGGTGGAGGTCAAGGTCATTATCGCGGATTTAGCTAGACCGGAGGCGGCGGCCGATATCGTCGATCAGCTAGAGCGGGAATCGATCCAGGTTGACGTCTTGGTGAACAACGCCGGAACGCAAGTGTACGGGCTCTTTGCCGAGGCAGAGGCCGAGCGACTGCTACACATGATCCAGGTCAATATGACCTCCCTCACCTACCTGACCAGGCTGCTCCTGCCGGGCATGTTAGATCGCGGCCGGGGCAAGATCCTGAATGTGGCCTCGACCGGCTCCTTTGGTCCCGGGCCGCTGAACGCCGTTTACTGCGCGAGCAAAGCGTATGTGCTGAGCTTCTCCGAGGCCATCGCCGCCGAGCTGGCCGGCAGCGGCGTGACCGTCACAGCTCTCTGCCCAGGGGCGACGAATACGGCGTTTGTCACCCGCCACGGTTTGGAGAATGTGCGCTTGTTCCAGAATATGATGAGCGCCGAGCGGGTGGCCGAGATCGGCTACGAAGCCTTGATGAATAATCGCCCGGTCGTCGTCGCCGGATGGAGCAACCGGCTGCAGGTTTGGTCCCTGCAGATCTTCCGGCCGTTCTTGCAGATGATGTCACCGGCCGTGACCCAGCGCATCGGCGCTTATGTGATGGGTCCGGCCGCATAATGGTTGGCCAGACCGGGTTAATCCGGGTCCGTACCTGATCAAGCTGGAAGCTTGATCAACTAGGAGGAAGCCATGGCTCAAGAAATTACGCTTGCCGGTCCAGATCGTGGAGTTGGAACGATAGACCTGGATTGGATAACTCTGTACAAGATCGGCGGGGCGGCGGCCCTGCTTTGCGCCCTGATTTATCTCATTACCTTGGGCGTTTACATCCCGGCCAACCTCGCCAGCCCACCACCTGAGACGGTGCTCGAATGGTTCACGGTTTTTGAAGAAAGCCCAATTACCGGGCTCTTCTTCCTCGGTTTGGGCGACGCCGTCATCATGCTCCTCTGGGGTCCGGTGGCGCTCGCTCTCTACGTCGTGCTCAGAGGAGTAAACAGGACCTGGGCCTTGATCGCCACGCCATTTGTCTTTGTCGGGATGGCGGTTTACCTGGCTACCAATCCATCTTTCTCGATGCTTTCGCTCAGCCAGGAATATGCGGCCGCGACGACGGGAACAGAGCAATCTATCTTGCTGGCGGCCGGGCAGGCGATGCTGGCAACGAGCAGGGGCACGGGCTTCCTCTATGCAGGAATGCCTCTCGTCTGGCTCGCCGGCCTGATCTTCTCGGCGGTCATGCTGCGCAGCAAGGCTTTGGGCAAAGCGACGGCGTGGGCCGGTATCCTGGGATTTGGGCTCCTGATCGTGGGCATTCCATTCGGCGGTCATTACACGGCCACCGGGACGACAACAGCCTTCCAGGGCGCCATGATTGCCGTGCAATATATCGGCGGCGGATTGCTTTCGCTAGCGTGGTATTTCCTGGTCGGCATGAGGCTGCTTAGAATCGGCCGGTCTTAAGCGGATGCGGCAACACTGCCCGAATATCGCGGCCGGATAATCGAAGCTGGGTGGCCTTCACCAAATGTTGATGGCCCTGATTTTTCCCATTGAAGGAGAATCGAAATGGGACAGTCAAGAGTGAATCAGGCTTTTGAAACCGAAGCTGTAGATCCGCGGTGGAGAGATCTTTATCGCATTGGCGGCATTGTCGCTATCGTGATGAATATATTGATCCTGGTGATTGTTGTGGCCATTATCGCTTGGCCCATCTTACCTGGTTCCGCCTCTACAGAAGAGATCTTTACAGCCATCGGAAGCGACTGGTTCGGAGGGTTCATGGCCCTGGATTCCATGCTCCTGGTTACGAATATCCTCGGCGTGCTGCTTTTCCTGGCCCTCTATGTTGCGCTAAAACAAGTGAATGAATCTTTTGCGTTAATCGCCCTGGTCATGGGCCTATTCGCCGCGGCCTTAGTGGTTCACGCGAGACCTGTCTCTGAGCTTCTTTTCCTAAGCGAAGCATATACGACGGAGGCAACCGAGGCAGCGAAAAGCCAATACCTGGCAGCTGGGGAGACGCTTCTTTCTTACTTCCATGGGACTGCCTGGGCCCTGAATACGTTCCTTGGCGGATTTTCCTTGCTGATCAGCTCATTGCTCATGTTACGAAGCGCCTTCTTCAGCAAGTCAACCGCCTATGTGGTTATCGTGACGAACCTGGCAGTATGCGCCTTTTTCCTGCCGGCGATAGGGGTTGCTCTGTTATTCCTATCTGTGCCAGGCTATTTAATCTGGCACATACAGCTTGCCAGAAGCTTCTTCCAGTTAACCCGCGAAACTAGGATAGCGTCCGGCAATCGTCTAGTAATAAGTTAACTTTCGAAGTAGCGATTCGGTCGTTAACCAAAGATCATGACTGCGGTTTCGGCGGTTGGCGGAGGCGATATACTGGCCGTTCGCGCTTTTATTTCCCGGCCGATGACATCCGCGTACCATTTCGACGCCTCAATATAAAGCTGCCCGCTAAGCTGCTGCCAGACCGCCAGCGCTTGCTGCTTATCGCCGAAATGGGCCAGGTAATAGGCCACGGCCGCCAGCGCCCTGATTAGCTGCGCATAATGCCCGATTCGAATGACAAATTCCAGGTAACGCGCAACATGCCGCCGCGCCAGATAGGGTATCTTCCATTTTCGTGTAAAAATGTCTAATAGGAATACCATCAACATTGATACGATCACGCGCGCTGAGCGAATCAAGAAATGCGCTGTCAGCGCTTAGCTTCCGCTTGTTGAGTGGTCTTACACTACTGAGAGCTGGCTTTGAGTTGAACCGCTAGGCATTCGATATGCTCAGTTCCGGTACCGCAGCAACCGCCCAAGATGGGGATATGATATTGCCTGGACACTTCCCCCATTAACTCAGCCAACCTATCGGCCGTTTCCGTCTCTAATTCCGCCAAGCCATCTAACTCCTCCGGGCTTCTCGCTGACGTATTGGCCGCAAAACCGACGATTCGCTCAGTCAATGACCGCCCCTCAATTTCGTCCTGGGCCAGTCCTTTCAGCAAAATCGTCGGATGCACACAATTCACCGCGTACCCTGTGGGAGGTCGGGACACTGTGGCATCAATATCTTCGATAGCCTGATACAAAGGTGTGTCATCCAGCAAGGCGCCACTGCCACGAATTACAAAGCTCAATATATACGGCAGGTTCGTCTTGGCCATCGCGGCCGCAAGACCAGACGCTTCGGAAAAAGCCGGCAGCGTCGTCGCATATAAGAAATCGACATTGGCCTGGGCTAAGGCTTCAATCTGATAGGCATGAAACGAGATGGCTTCCTTTTCCGAGAGCGCTTCCTCTGGACGGTAAGCATCTCCCCGAGGCCCCATCAGACCCCCGATGAAGATGGGTTGCCCGGTAGTGCCATAACTCGCTCGAATATCAGACAGAAACCGGGCGTTATCCTGATTGACTCTGCAGTCCTTAAATTCAGAGCGGTTGAGCCGTTCTCTATTTGCCCGCCAGGTGGGGGTTGAGACGACCATGGGCAGGTGATGCTTCTGGCCAATGTCGAGATACTGACGATAAACCTGTGTCAGAATTTCTTTTGAGGCCGGGTTATAGATTAATGCTGCGTGGGCCAGGTGCGGGTCAAACTCGATGGACGGATGTCTTCGCAACCGTTCGTAAATCGCACCCTCAGCCAGGATCAATTCTGTGTTTTGGAGAAAAGTCTCAAATAGCACGAGATAACCTCCAGATGGCTTGGGCCGCCCAGCAATGTTTCAAGGGTGTTCTGGCTCCAGCCAGAGGATCGTTGAGTTAGTAATCGGTATCCCTTACCCGATCTCAACGAAGAACAGCAGGCAGGCGGCCAGGCCCGGGCCGCAGCCAAGACGATGCCCAGAGGCATCCCGTCAACCTGGCTGCCCGGAATCTGGAGCTGTTGCGCCAGCAGTTCCGCGAGCTGCAAGGAGGGTTTGCGCTCGTCGGCCTCTATCTTACGGATCATAGCCGCACTGCATCCGGCGCGTTGCGCTAGTTCGGCCTGCATCA
>CP070688.1:1372240-1374793 GCA_020353135.1 Chloroflexota bacterium | reverse complement strand
TAGCTCGACGCAATCCATCATGGGGCCATACTCCGCATCCACCTGGAGCGCCGGCCGGACGGCAGACCCAGAGCCCTGCTCAGGCCGGCAAGCGGCGATTAATCCTGGTAGGCGTTTTGCTGCTGAAATGGTACCAGAATACCAGCGGGCCGGCTAGCTCAAGAACGGTGAAGCAATGGCTGAATAGTCAAGCGCGAAAGGCTCAGTGGAAGCGCCACGGGCAGCCGCTAGGCCGTCTCTTTGATCTTGCTGGCGAAGGATTTGCGGAATTTGCGGACCTTGGGATCTATGACCGCCCGGCAATAGGGCTGGTTGCGGTTGCGGCGATAGTAGTCGTCGTGGTAGGCCTCGGCCGGGTAGAAGGTATCCAGCGGTTCGATCTGGGTGACGATGGGATCCCGAAAGCGTCCGGCCGCTTCGGACAGGGAGCGTTCGGCAGCCGCCCGCTGGGATTCGTCGTGGGTGAGGATGATGGAGCGGTACTGGGTGCCGACGTCGGCGCCCTGACGGTTGAGGGTGGTCGGGTCGTGGATGGACCAGAAGATGGTCAGCAGGTCGTCGTAGCTGATGAGGTCGGGATCGTAGTCGATCTGGACGACCTCGGCGTGACCGGTGTGGCCGGAACATACCTGTTCGTAGCTGGGATTCTCGACGTGGCCGGCGGCGTAACCGGAAGTGGCCTTGTGGACGCCGACGACGTCCTGGTAGACTGCCTCCAAACACCAGAAGCAGCCCCCACCAAAGGTTGCTTGTTCGTTTTTATCGGGCATGAATGTCCTCCTGAGAACATGGGACGCAGATTAACGCGGATGAGGACTGCGTTGATTCTGGTTGTCCCTTGTTTTCGTTCGTTGAACGGCCGGGTATGACGTATTTGTACCTCATGTGGGGGAGAAGATGCCAGCCTGGGAAAGGACGGAGAGGATTTACTTATCTGGCTATTAGCGGCCGGCGCCTCAGTTTGGGCGGTCAACGATTATCGGCGGCCACGACCCAGTCGCCTTCGTCCGGAGCGCGCTGGATGAGGCCGAAGACCTGGCCGTTGTAGGTCCGCAGGTAGGTCAGTTTGGGCTGGCCGCCGGCAACGGCCTGTTCTTGAAAAATGGAGGGAAAGCCCAGCTCGACGCCCAGGGCCCAGCCCAGCGCTTCGCGCACCTCCGGCCGATCGCGCCAGACCTTACCAAAGCCGCGAATGGGCTGAAAGCGTTCGGGCGGAGGGATGATGTCCGGATCGCTCTCTGGCTGGTCCTCGGACCAGGTGTCCTCAAAACGCCGCCAGAGGCCGTCGTCGTAGAAGACGATTATCGAGTCGGTTTCCTCCAGCCAGATCATCAGCCCGCCCTCGAAGGGCTGCTCGGCCGCAGCGCTGTTGACGGCCCAACCGGTCGGACAAGTTTCGGGCGCCGGATAGAAGAAGTATTCGTAGCTGCAGGTTTCTTGGGCGGCCGGCGAATCTGTCGCCTGGGGAACGGCCAGGGTCACCGTTGGAGCGGCCGTCTCGGTTGGCTCCTGGGTGGCGGTAGGCGCCGGCCGCGGCGTCTCTGTAACGCCGACCGGCGACGGAATGACCGGCGGGCTAGTGCCGGCCGGTTCACCCCTACAGGCGGCGAGGAGCAGCAATAGAAGCAGCGCACAGCCGTAAAATGGCCGCCGAGACGATAGTCGCCGTAGACGATCCTCTGGCCAGTTCGGAAAAAAGGGATAGTGCATTAAGCCAATTATATGGCAACACATGCGCCACGGCAGACAAGGTCCATACGATCGGGTTACGCGGCAGCGGGCGGTATGGTACACTACGCCGCTTTGGGATGGTCGGTCAATTACCGAATTTCGGAAACCGAAATTCGGTTTTCGTATTACGGTTTGGGTAGAACGGTCTAATCCCGCAGCGGTTGATAGATGCATCTCACTAGCCAGGAGTGACACGCCATGTACCAGCAATTCCAGCTTACGCACGACGAGGCCATGCGCATCGTCCAGGCCATCCGGGTTGAATTGGAGAAGGACGGCCGGGGCGCGGCCGTGGCCGTGGTCGACGAGCACGGCGAGCTAATAGCCTTTCTGCGCAACGACGGCTGCCCCCTGCCCTCGATCAACAACGCCATCCACAAAGCCTTCACGGCCGCCCGCGAGGGGACGGATTCATTTAACATCGGCCGGGCCTCGCGAGAAGAAGGGTTCCCGATCACCAACTTCGGCGACCTGCGTTATACCGGCTGGGGCGGCGGCGTTCCCATACGCCATCAAGGCCAGGTGGTCGGCGCCGTAGGGGTGAGTGGCCTGCCGGAGGCCGAGGATATGGTTCTGGCTGAAATGGGCGCGGCGCTGGTTGGCTGAGCCCGGCCGGCGTCACATCCTAGAAGATGGGACGCGGGTTTACGCAAATCACACGGACCAAGGTTTGCCTGAGTTCCGTTACTGGCACCGATTCGTAAGATCGGATCGAATTCGTCATGTCAATTAATGCCAAGGCTTACCTGGCCCTGGGGGTCGGGGTGATCAGCATCGGCTTCGCGGCCATTTTCATCGTCGAGGCCGGCGCGCCGGGCACGG
>CP070688.1:1368152-1372140 GCA_020353135.1 Chloroflexota bacterium | reverse complement strand
CGCTTCACTGTCGTTGGTCGTGGGCTTGTCTGCCACTCAGTCCTTCCTCCCTACTATGCCTTAGTAATAGTAACACGATCGAAGGCGAAGCGCCTTTTTGTCCGGGCTCTTTATCTGAGTGCATCCAGTGAGGCCAATTCGACTGTGTGTATTCTCCCCAATACTGTCGCATTGCCAGAAAAATGGCCGATGCGGTCCAGAGCCAGGAGGGAAAAGCTTAGGGCTACTGCATTTCCTCAAGAACCCGAGCCGGGCTTAGCAACGACAATCCCTGGGTTCCGGCGGCGCTGATCATAACCGCTTCTACAACTGGCTCATAAACCGGCTCTTCTGCGCCCCACACTACGATGAAGTTAGCACCGGTACCACCTTGATCGTCGGTTCTATCAATGACGTATTCAGTGGTCGCCATAGGGGCGAGTTGCAAAGGCGATTCCACATAATCCGTGACTAACTGACCATTCGTATCGAAGTATTGCACAGAGCCTATGACAATAGGCTTGTCCGGATTGGTATTGCGGATAGAGAGCGTAACGGTCATGTCCCAGGTTTGCTCTTCGCTTGCGCTATAGACCTCCGAATATGCGGGCACATACAGCCTCTGGCCGGTGACTATTTTCAGATCACCACTGGAAACAGGTGAAACGGCGCGGGTAGGCTGGCTCTCCGGGACAGGCGTCGCTTCATCTGACTGTCCTGAGCAGCTAACCAGCAAAATGAACACAAAACTGACAAGAAGGATGGTAGAGATTCTTGTACCCACGATGTCCTCCATTCTCCACTTCACTAGATGCATCTTACAATCAAGAGTGAGGAAACGATTCTGACGACGTACAGTGCCTACAAACCAGTGCATGAATATGTTGATCCATATCCTAACCGTTTCACCACATCGACACAATGAGGTCGGCTCTTCTTCGGCTAGATCAATGACCAGGTCCGTCCTGTTAACGAGAGGGAGCTGCGAATCCTGGTTATCTCCTTGTGTGTGAGTTTCGTTGGCTACCTTTTAATTACCCTTCTCCTGCGAGCGCTGCCTCACCAGCGTCATGCACACTAATACCGTCTTCTTGCGAGATTTGATTGCCCCCAGTCAGGGAGGAGACGGCACTGCCTATCGCCAGGCCCTGAATGATGGCGATGAGCAATACGCCGGTGATCAAAGATTTCACCATGGCGACAATCTTACGATTATAAAGCCCCGCAAGCTCATGACCGATTGGACTCGTCCTAACCGACAGCTCGAGCAACTTATCGTAGAGCGGTAGCAGGGCGGCAACGAGGGCCAGGAAGATGATGACATTGGTGAGCAGAACCGGGATGGCCTGGACTTGCTCGACAAGCCACTGCGCCATGCCTAGTCCGGCCGAGATCAGGAAGTTCGCCACGGAATCAATTGCGCTTGAGATCTCCTCGGTGGGAATCGCCGACCCACTGATGTCAGCAAGCGCTTCCTGGATAGGTCCTATGAGCACCTCAGCTTCCTGGGTGTTGACGGTAGACAGGGCCTCCGTCAGTTGGGAGATTGATAGCCAGACGACGATAACGAGCGGGACAACGACTATCAGAAAGCCGCTCAACAGTGTCAAGGTGACCGCGAGTCCCTTGCGATCCTTGACGAACTTAGTGCCGAGAAAATAGTCATAAACGGGCTTCAGCAAGATGACGGAAATCACGGAGATGATGATTGTCGTCAAAAAGGGCCTCAGCATCACCAGGGAAAGCACGATCAGCAGCAGAAATGCCAGATAGAAGAAAACGCGTTTCCGGACAAATGCTAGCCTCTCGTCATTCATAAATCCCTCCGTTTGGGGCTTACTTCACCCTTATGAGCCCTTACTGTCAGTATCAGTTTCCTCTGCAGATGCAGGCTCGGGCTTCTCATGTTCATGCTCGGCTATCCACTTTTCGGCCGCATGACGGGCTTCTACGATCGATTGGCCGACCACGTCCGTTGCCTCGAAGATATTCTCCCGGCCGTAGATCCGGATTTGCCCGGTTTGCTCGATGACACCTTTCGAGAAACTGCTAATCTCGGCCAGCATGAGCCTGCTTTTATGGGCCTGCAGCTCCTGGGCATAGCGATCGAGAACGCCGAGGAATGTGCTGCCCAATTCAGCCCGGCCGCGCAGGTTGAGGATGATCACCGCGTTGCGGGTATCCTCGTCCAAATTCGGTAGCTCTTCCTCGAACGTCTGCACTGCGGCAAAGAACAGGCTGCCATATGGGATTAGGACCGTAATCTGATTCGGCGGCACGATCTCGGGGGCGTCTTGCTCGACAGGAAGCTGGCCATCTCTGAAAGTCCATTCCTTGATGACGATCTTGTTTGATTGGTTAAAAACAAACATGAGAATTGCCAGAGCGACGCCAATCAGAACGGCGTATTGCAGCGGCACGAGCAGGGTAAAGGCGAAGGTGATCACCATGACGGTCCGCTGCACATTACCCGTCTTCCAAACCAGTTCAATGTCGGGTATCTTTAGCGTGCCAAAGCCGACGACGATCAAGAGACCGGCCAGGGCGGGCATGGCTAGACGGGCGATTGCATCGCCGAATAGAAGCAGGGCGATCACGATAGTAATGCCGGCAAAGATGTTGGCGAATCTTGATTTGGCGCCGCTACTGTGGACCAGGGCAGTGGCCGACAGCGACCCGCCAACGGGCATGCCCTGGAAGAAACCGGCGGCAATGTTGGCCGCCCCCTGGCCGACGAAATCGCCCGAGGGATCCGGGTAATTTCCATCTGGATTGACGTAGTTTTGACTGACGCCAGCGCCTTGCACAAGGCCGACCCGGGCCAATGAAATAGCCGGGATCACCAGCGCCGGAAACACCGACAATGGGGGCAATGTCGGCCGCGGCAATGAATCCGGAATCTCGGCGATATCGGAGACGAGGGCAACCGATTCCCAGTTAAACAAAGGCACCAGCAGCGAGGTCACGATCAAGGCGACGACGATGCCGAAGCTCTTCAACTGCGTTCGTTGCAGGACCACGATGAGCAAAATGGTGGCGATGCCTACCATCAGGGTCGGCAAGTCTATCTGGTCCAGGTTTCGCAATAGGTCTCTCGTCTGGGCGACCTTATTCGAGCCTTGTGTATCATAGCCGGTGAGGTTGCCTAGCTGGCCGAGGATGATCAGGATGGCGATGCCGTTGACGAAGCCGGTCATGACTGACTTGGGCACGAAGCGCAGCATCGACCCCAGCTTCAACAAACCCAGAATCAGCATGATGATGCCGGTGAGGATCGCCAGCGCGAAAAGCGACTCCATCGCATTATCACCCTTCGTGACCTGCGGTACGCTGGCCACGATCAGGGACATGGCGCTGGTCGTCTGCACGCTCATGAAAACGGAACTGGCGAACAGGGCCCCAACCGGCGTAGCCAACATGACGGCGTAGACAGCGTTAATCGGGTTCACCGACGCCAGCAGACCGGAGGCCATGGCATCGGGTATGCTTTCGATGCCCAACGTCAAGCCGGCTACAGTGTCGGAGACAACGGTTCTGGGATTGAATAGGTCTTTAAACATCAGCTATCTCCTTTCTGGTCGATCTTGTTCTCAGGCAGTTTCAGTCTGTCTATCTGTCGAATCCGCACCGCCGTGACTGGACAAAGCCATTGGTAAATTCAGAGCCCACCGGAGCGTTCGATGGCCCGCCACAACCTGATAACAATGTACAAGGCAAGGACGATTCCGGCCGCGCCGATCAACGAGAAATCTTCGAACATGGGCCCAACACCGGCGCTCCACAACATCGCCGAGGCGACGATAAGGCCGGTTGCGATCAGGCCGAATATCAAGCGGTTTGTGATTCGATCCAGCCGGCTAATTTGTAATTGGACTGAAATGTCACCCGACTGGGCCTGGTCGAGGATGTCGGTTATGTGGCCCGGCAGAGCCCGGATCAGCCGGTCCCAGTCGCGATAGGATCGCAGCAAAGAACGCACCAGGTTTTGAGGAGAAAGGCGGCGGCTGAT
>CP070688.1:1361981-1368052 GCA_020353135.1 Chloroflexota bacterium | reverse complement strand
GAATACGCCGACCTATGGAACGGCTTTGGTCCGCCGGAAACATGGCAGCACAAGAACGGCGTGTTGACCCAATGGTGTCAAACCGTCGGCCGGGATCCGGCCGAGATCACACGAACCGTTTCCATCGGCCGCAAGGATATTCCTGGCAACCTTGATGCCTTCGCCGACGCTGGGGCCACCTACTTCATTCTGGGATTAGGCGAACCGTGGGATTTCGATCTTGTCGAAGAGCTCCTCCGTTGGCGCGACGAATAGCGCGGCAATTGATTGCAGCCTGGATGAGATTCTTGCAGGGTACCGGGTTTTGCGCAAATTGAATGCCGTACTGAAATCTGGTATACTGTACGTAATTTACGGAACGTACATAACGTAAATATTCTCAACTTAAGGATATTAACTACCATGGAAAAGACAATTGGCGTAACCAAGGCCAGGGATGAATTCCGGAGAATAGTTGATGGCGTTCAATATCAGGGCGACAAGTATGTCATCAAGCGCCATGGGAGACCCGCCGTTGCTGTTGTACCCATTCAAGTGTATGAGAACTGGAAGCAGCAGCGGGCTCGCTTAGTCGAATTGATCAGTGAAGTGCAAGCTGCGAATCCAGACGCAGATCCTGATGCGGTCATGCGGGATGTGCTTGCTGCTCAGCAAGCCATCCGGAGATAGCGTTGTTGATGATAACAGGCCAATACGATGCGCATTGTCCTCGACACCAATATCTACGTCAGCAACCTGATATCAGAGCGAGGCAATCCGGCCAAGATCGTACGCTGGTGGCTTGAGGGACAATATGACGTGCTGGTATCCCAACCGGTTATTGATGAGATCTTGCGCGTTACCGGTTATGAAAGGATTCAGAAGAAGTATTCACAAGTGCGGGAAAACAGGCTTGAATTTGCCGCTCTGATTGCTGAGCAGGCTTTGTGGATTGAACCGCAGGAAAAACTGGACGTCATCTCTTCTGACCAATCGGACAATCGCTACGTCGAATGTGCTGTAGCTGGTGGCGCCAACTATATTATCACCGGGGATGAACACCTACTCGAATTGGGAGAATATGAGGGCATTATGGTATTAACGCCGGCCGCATTTGTGGCTCTGATGGAGGCTGATCAACTTTGAATCGACTCTGCGGTCCTGCCAATATCAGGCCAGCGAGGTGATGGAACGTGATCAATGATGCAGTCTGTCCCGCTCTAACCCACAACCTCCCCAAGTAAAGAGCCACCACCAATTCACATCGGCGGTGGCTCTACTGTTCTGCCTTGGTTGCTGCTTAGCCTGCCTCAAATTCTGGGCGTCATCGCTTCACGACTGTAATTCCGGCCTGGCGTATGCTTCCGTCCGGACGAAGAGGAAGTAACCAAAGGCCAGCGCGAAAACCAGGTTAGAGGCGACGGATATCCAACCCCCATCGTCGACAGGAAGAGCGCCGTTTAGTAAGCCAAGCAGGCTGACAATTCCTGCCAACACTTGTAACACAAAGAAGGAAGTCACCACCGCCTGTCGCGCCGGTGAATGGCTCATCCCGCTTACTAAGAAGAATAGGACGGCGGTGGCCACATTAAACGCGCCCAATTGTTGCAGAAAATACGCCGTGTAGGAATCAATATCTACATCATAGGCGGCGGGCATAGCCTTCGGCGCCAACAGCCAGACAAGGCCGAAGATCATCAAGAAGAAGGCGCTAACACGGAAAAGATTACGCAAGTTCATTTTATTCCTCCTAAAGTTTGTTTATCGGCGCAGGACCGCCATAGGTTTCCGCGCCTGGGGCCCAAGCAATCTTGGGACCACAACTCTCAAGCAGCTTGAAGTGCAGGGATGACGCCCAACTGCTGCATCAGGCTCAGGTTATCGGCCGCAAACCAACCCTCGGCTATCTTGCCGTTGGCCAGGCGGAAAATGGTGATCGAACTCTGGTTGATCGCTTTCCCGGTAGCCGGAATGCCCTGCATCTCCCCCTGGTGCGTTCCCCTCATCGTGACTCTGGCCACGACCCTGTCCCCTTCGGCGACTACGTCGTCGACGGTCAGCTGCCGGTCCGGGAAAGCGCTGTCCAGCATCGCCACCCACTGCCCCAGAGCCGGCAATCCGGGCTCGAGACCAGTACCGTGAAGCGCGATACTTTCGACCATGAATTCGTCGATAAGATTGGCCCGGCCGGCTCCCATGACCTGCTCCACGTAACGACGGACGGTCGCTTTGTTGGTTTCGGTTGACATTTGATTTCTCCTTTTGCCCTGGAAGGCGTACAATGGGTTACCTTGCCGCCCACATTACAATCCAGGCGATCCATAAACGTGCAAAGATCGATAGCCTTTAGCGGCTGAGCGATCCAAGAACACAGTGAAGCCGGCCGTTTAGGTCGAGGTATGTGAAATGGAACCATTAACCATTCGCCTTCTAGGGAGCCCCGAGGTCACGGTTGGCCAGCGGCCGCTTTCGTTTCCAACCCGCAAGGTACTGGCCCTGTTGCTCTACCTGGTGGTCGAGGGCGGCCGGCCCAGCCGGGAGACGCTGATGACCCTGTTGTGGCCGGAGAGCGCGCCCGAGAAAGCCGCCATCACCCTGCGCGGCGCCTTATCGCGCCTGCGTCAAGCGCTGCAGCCGGCCGGGGAATATATCCTGACCGAAGGGTCGTCCGTTGCCTTTGATTTTGAGTTAGCCCATGATCTGGACCTGGCCTGGCTGGCCGCGGCCGCCCGCGAGGAGCTGCCCGCCGAAGAATTCAGCCCGGTCCTGTCTTTGGATCGGGGCGAGTTTCTGGAGGGCTTTAACCTGCCCGATGCAACTGGCTTTGACACCTGGGCCGCCATCCGGCGCGAGGCCTGCCAGCGCCAGTTGGAGACAGTCTACGACCGCCTTTCGCAGCACCTGCTGGCGACCCATAGCAGCGCTGCGGCGGCCGAAACGGCCGCCCGCTGGGCGGCCCGGGCCCCGTTAAGCGAACAGGCCTACCGGCGCCTGATGGCCGCCCAGGCTCTGAGCGGCCAACGCCCGGCTGCCCTGCAGACCTACCAACGGCTGCAGGCGACGCTCCGGCAGGAACTGGACCTGGAACCGAGCCGGGAGACAGCCGTGCTGGCCGATAACATCGGCCGCGGCCGCGTCGAGCAGGAAAGCCCCGGGCTATCGTCCGCAGCCGGCTTTGGCCTGGCCGGCGCCGCGGAGCGGCGCCTGGCGCTGCCCCTGGTCGGCCGTTCCGATGAACACGGCCGCCTGGTGGCCGCCTTCCGCCAGTCGGGCCAGGACGGAGCCCAAGTGGCGGCCGTCATCGGCGCCGCCGGCGTGGGCAAGACGCGCCTGGTCGGCGCCTTTCAAGAATGGGCCAGGCTGGAATCGCCGGAGGCCGAACTCTGGCAGGGCCGGGCCTATGAGACCGGCGGCCGGCTGGCTTACCAGCCCATCGTCGAGGCTTTGCGCGCACGACTGGAGGCGGTGAACGCCCCGGAAGATCTCCTGGAAGATGTCTGGTTGGCCGAACTGAGCCAGTTGATGCCCGAAATTCGGGCCCGCTATCCCGACCTGCCGCCGCCCATGACCGGCGACGCCCAGTTCGTGCGAGCTCGCCTGTTCGAGGCCGCCGCCCTTCTGGGCAGTGCCCTGACAGCCGGCCGCCCGGCCGTCTTGGTGCTGGATGATATGCAGTGGGCCGACGCTGATACCCTTGACCTGGTCCACTATCTGGCCCGGCGCTGGGCGGAAACGGGATCGCCCATCCTGCTGCTGGTGGCGATTCGCCAGGAGGCCTACGCCGCCGATGCTGCGCTGCGAGAGTGGCTGGCCAGCTTGGAGCGCGACGCGCCTTTGACCCGCTTGCTGCTGGATACCCTGAGCGGCGCGGCCGTCGAACAGCTTGTCAGGAGGCTGGCCGGAGAGAGGTCGGACGATACGCCGACGGGCTCGGCCGCATCGGCCTTCGCGGCCTGGCTGTGGGCCGAGACGCGGGGGTTGCCCTTCTTCATCGAAGCCCTACTGCAAATGCTGGTTGAGCAAGATATCCTGCCGGTGACCGGCGAGGGTCAGCCGATTTACGATTTCACCGCGGCTTTGGACCACGTCCGTTCAGTGGCCCAGGTACCACTGCCGCCCGGGGTGCGCGAGGTCATCAAAGCCCGGCTGGCGCAGCATTCGAGGGAGGAAGGGGCTTTGCTTCTGGCCGCGGCCGCGTTGGGCCGGACCTGTACTTTTGAGCGTTTGTGCCAGGTGGCTGACCTGTCCGAAACGGATGCCCTGGAAGCCCTGGAGGCTTTGCTAGACGGCCGCTTAATGATGGAACGGCCGTCCAGCCGGCGACCTTACACGCTGGCTCATGACTACATCCGCGAGGTGGTCTACGGTGAAAGCCGCGAAGCGCGGCGGCGGGTCTTCCATCGCCGGGCATTGCTGGGTTTGGAAACGTCCGGGGCCTCGGCCGCAGAGTGCGCCTTCCATGCCCTGGCGGCGCTGCTGGACGAGCCTGCCTTCCGTTATTCCGTGGCTGCTGGCAGCGAAGCCTTTGCCTCCTCTGCGACGCAGGAAGCCCTGGCCCACTTCGATACAGCTCGTGATGTGGCCAATCGCATGCAAGATAGGGGCGAATCTATTGACGCGGATTTGCTGGGTCGTTTGTATCGGCAGCGCGGTCAGGCGTTGGAGTTGGTTAATGACGACCAGGCGGCGCGGGACAATTATGAAGAGATGCTGGCGGTCGCCGTGCAATCACAGTATCGAACCCTGGAAATGGCCGCGCTGATCAGCCTGAGCACCCTTTATGGCTACTACACAAGTTTGTTCAATCCGCCTAAAGCGAGGGAACTGGCCCAGGAGGCATTGGCGCTGGCCCGGCAGTTGGCAGATAAGGCCGCCGAAGCCGGCGCGCTATGGGCATTGATGATGGTCGAGTTCACCAGCGCCGGCGATAATAACCTGGTCATGACCTATGGCCAGGAAGCGCTATCGCTGGCCCGTGAATTGGGTCTGAAAGAGATGGTAGGCCGCATATTGCTCATTCTATGCTGGCCGTTCTTTGTGCAGAAGCAACTCGAGCCAGCCCTAAAGGTGCTGAGCGAAGCCCGGTCAATTTGGCGCGAGCTGGGCAACCTGCCCCGGGTGGCTGAAGCGTCCAGATATATGCTAATCCTCCACTACGCTATCGGTGATCACGAACGCACGCTGGCCGAAGCCCCGGAATTGGTTCGGTTGGGGGGCTCTATTGGCAGCCGCGTAGATGAGGGACAAGGCTGGACTTACCTGGCTCTAGCCCATGCCCGGCAAGGCCGCTTTGAACAGGCGCTGGACGCCGCCGAGAAGGTCGGCGCGCTCAGCGCGGCCATCGGTCACATTAATGAGGAGCACGGCCATCAGTGGGCACGAATCGGGGTATATCTGGCGATCGGGGCGTTGGAAGAGGCCGAACGGTGGGCCGACAGGCTCTACGCCCAGCGCGAGGCCATTAACCCCCTCTTTGTCCAGTTCTATCTCACCCAGGCTGCCCTGGCGAAGATCGTCTGTGGCAGATTGGAAGAGGGCCGGGCGATATTGGACGAGCAGCTGTCTACGCTGCCGGTGGATTCAAATGCCATAACCACCATGGCCGTAGCCTATGGGCATCTGAACCTGGCCCAGGGGAAGCCGGAAGCGCTATTCGCCGGATTGGATGAGCGAGTACGGCCGTTTCGCGAGGCCGGTTTCATATCCCTGCTGGCCGACGAGTATTGGCTGCGCGGCCGGGCCGAGCTTGTCCTGGGCCACTACGAAATGGCCCGGGCCACGCTTTTGGAAGCCAGGAGGGTGGCTGAAGCGCAGGATGAACGGGCCATGCTGTGGAAAATTCTGGCCACCTGCAGCAAGCTGGAAAGGGCGTGTGGCGATGAGGCTGCGGCCGAACGGCTACGCGATCAGGCTCGGTTGGCTGTATGCGATATCGCTGCCCATGCCGGTGAAATGCGGGCTGTCTTCCTGGGCCAGCCGGCGGTGGCGCAGCTGCTCGGCTAGACTTCGCCGAATCAAGTTGATACCCGTCATGCAAACCCAGGTGGTCCCGTCTCGAGACGGCCGTTCACTTCATCGGCCGGTTCCGAAAT
>CP070688.1:1359105-1361881 GCA_020353135.1 Chloroflexota bacterium | reverse complement strand
GGCCGGGAAACTTCGTAGTGGAGGCGGGGCTCGCCGTAATGAAATTGGATGAGCCAGCGCCAGGGTTGGCGGACCTGGATTTCCTGAAGAGGCGGCGGTAGCTGGGGCAAGACGTGCTGGGGCAAGGTCTTTAAGAAATCACGATACGAGAGGGCCATCAGGCCCCGGATTATACCTCAAACGGCGGCCGCAACTTTCCAGCTGGTCACCACGGCGTCGACCTCCACCTGGCCATAGGCCCTGGCGACCGAGATGCGGTGGTGGCCGTCGCGCACGTAATATTCGTCGCCAACCTTGATCAGTTCCACCGGCGGCAGAGATTTGCCCTGCAAGCGGGCCACCGCGATGCTGATCCAGCGATCGCGGCTGAAGCTTTTTAACGGCCGGAACTCCCGGTCGAACTCCTGGCTCTTACCCTCGCTGCCCGTAATCAGGTCCACTGGAACCGTGGTCGCTCCGACGTGCCGAGAGCTTTCGAAAGCCGTGTCCTGGGTGACCACGGCCAGGTTATGCAGCCCATCCTGGCCTTGCCCGAAAATCGACTTCACCCGGCGCCAGAATCCTCCGGCGAAGAGTCGCCAGAATCGGCGCGCGGCCGCGCGCCGCAAGCCAAAGCTGTCGTCGACCCGCTCAAGTGACTGATTCTCTACCAAATGGACCAAGCTCGAATTCCCGTACATCATCTTCGCTCCGAAATGCTTCACTGCTCTTATGGCTCATACGTTAGCAAACGACCGTTTCTGAACAGTTTCGGCTACCGTTTCCTGGAGCGTTTCAAAATCTCCCGCTATCGGATCCCCGATCCCAATACCCTTTGGCGCAAGCCAGACCAACCTGTTCACCCATTCACCGATTCATCCTGTCACCCATTCACCCGCTCGCTCACCTTCCACCCGCCTCTTCTTCCCCACCCCATTTGCGCTATAATGGACCTGACCTGGAGGTCTCCTGTTGCCCAACCTCAAAGTGTTTCTGCTTGGACCGCCCACTCTGGAACTGGACGGCCAGCCCGTAGAGATTAAACGGCGCAAGGCCCTGGCTTTGCTGGCCTATCTCGCCGCAACCGACCAGGCCCACACGCGGGATGAAGTCGCTACGCTTTTCTGGCCCGATTACGAGCCGGCGCAATCCTATGCCTACCTGAGACGGGCGCTCTGGGAGCTGAACAATACGCTGGGCAAGGGTTGGCTGAATGCCGGCCGCGAGCAGGTCGGCCTGAGCCGTGATGACTCCCTGTGGTTGGACGTGTCTGCCTTTTTAGACGGAGTGAAGTTCGAGCGGCAAGAACCGGCCGATTCGCTGGCCAGGTTAGTCGCCGCCGTATCCCTATACCGGGGCGAATTCATGGCCGGCTTCACTCTGCGAGACGCGCCAGAATTCGACATGTGGCAGCGGTTTTCGGCCGAGCATCTGCGGCAGCAGCTGACGTTGGCTCTCGAACGACTGGTCATAGGCTATGAGAATCAGGGCGAATTCAAGCCGGCCCTGGAATACGCCCAGCGCTGGCTGACCCTGGACGCGCTTCACGAACCGGCTCATCAAGCGCTGATGCGCCTTTACGCCTCGTCTGGACGAAGAGCGGCCGCCTTGCGCCAATACGAGGCCTGCCAGGCGATCCTCGAAAGGGAACTTGGTCTGCCGCCTCAAGATGACACGACCATTCTCTATCGGCAGATCGCCCAGGGTGATTGGCCGCCGGGCGGCGCCGAAACCGCGGCCCCGACGAGCTATCGGGCCGCTTCCTCCGTCCGGCGAATGACCGGGGCGACCGTTCGGTTGCCAGTACAGCCGACGCCGTTCGTCGGTCGTCAAGAAGAAACGAAGGCCATCTTGAACCTGCTGACCGACCCGAATTGTCGCCTGCTTTGCCTGACCGGGCCGGGCGGCAGTGGCAAGAGCCGCCTGGCAATCCGGGCGGCCGAGCAACTGGTCAAGCAAGGGCACCCGGCCGTGGCCGATGGCGCGTATTTCGTAGCCCTGGCTCCGCTGACCTCCCCCAACTCCATTGGACCAGCCATTGGAAATAGCCTGGGCGGCGATTTCTATCAGGAGGGCGAAGTACCCGGCCGGCAGCTGATCGACTATTTGCGCCAGAAGCGACTGCTGCTTGTACTGGACAATTTCGAGCACTTGCTGAATCGCGAGAGCGTCGCTTTGCTGGGCGACCTCATGACCGAACTGACCGAGCTGAAGCTGATGGTCACCTCGCGTATCCGGCTCAACATTCGCGGCGAGCAGCTTTACGACGTCGGCGGCATGAAAACGCCGGCGCCGGGTCTGGTCGACGGGTTTCGGGGCAACGGGTCGTCGAGCGCCGTGGCCGAGGCAGAGTCGTACAGCGCCGTGCGCCTATTCGTGCGTAGCGCCCATAGGCTAAGGCCTGGCTTTGAGCTGAATGAGGATAACCTGGAATCGGTCGTCCGCATCTGCCAGGTCTCTGGAGGTATGCCGCTGGCCATCGAGCTGGCCGCCGGCTGGGTAGAAGTGCTGACGCCGGACGAAATAGCGGCCGAGCTCGAGAGCGGTCTCGACTTCCTGGCAACCGAGCTCCATGATGTTCCTGAGCGCCAGCGGAGCGTCCGGACCGTGTTTGATTCTTCCTGGCGGCTACTTGACGCCCGGGAACAGGCTATCATGGGGGTTCTGAGCGTTTTTCGTGGTGGTTTTGACCGGCAGGCGGCCGCTGCGATCAGCGGCGCCACGTTACGGCAATTACTTTCTTTGACTAACAAATCCTGGCTGCGACGCGAGGCGGGCGGCCGTTACCAGATACACG
>CP070688.1:1351429-1359005 GCA_020353135.1 Chloroflexota bacterium | reverse complement strand
GGCGGCTTGATTTGCTGGGAAAACTATATGCCCCTGGCCCGCATGGCCATGTACGATCAAGGGGTGGAGATCTACCTGGCGCCGACGGCCGATAGCCGCGATTCGTGGCAAGCCACCCTGCGCCACATCGCCTGCGAAGGCCGCTGTTACGTCGTCGGCTGCAATCAATACTTCACCAAGGACATGTACCCGGACGAATTCGAAGGCCAGGACGAACTGGCCGATCAACCCCACCTGCTCTCGCGGGGCGGCAGCGCTATCATCTCGCCCCTTGGCCACGTGCTCGCCGGCCCGTTGTTCGGCGAAGAAGGGATCCTGACGGCCGAACTGGACCTGGCCAAGGTGGCCGAAGGCAAGTTTGATTTCGACGTCACCGGCCATTACGCCCGGCCGGACGTCTTCCAACTCACGGTGAATACCAGGCCATCCTCGTCCGTCGCCAGAGGATCAGCCCCGCCCCCAGCTGACCAGTAGCTCGGCCTCACCTTTTGGCCTCCCCCGAGGGCTGAACATGCCAGGGTCCGGCCAGGCCGCGCATTTATGACTGCAACCAGTTGCGCAGCGCCCTTGTGCTGCCAAATACGAGTAGGGCAAGCACCCAGAACCTGATGAGCTTGGCCAGGCCCACCATTAAGATGAAGAAGATGAAACGGATCCCATTGGCCCCGGCCAGCGGCGGGATGATGGTGCCAAATCCAGGCAATACCGTCAGCAACAATATCAAAGCCCCCCAACGATCAAACCAGCCCTGCACTTGCGCCCAGCGCTCTTCAGGAACTTGTGGATACTTCTCGCGGATAGCCGG
The DNA here is from genome assembly GCA_020353135.1 of Chloroflexota bacterium. The sequence goes on along the minus strand of CP070688.1, from coordinate 1,358,200 downwards.
CATGCCCTTCTGGCCGAGGTAGTAAGTGGGCACGCTGCCGGCAACGCCGATGATGGTAAACGTCAGCACGACCGCCCAGGCCAGCGGGCTAGTGAACAGATCCATGGCAATACGTACTTGTCGATGTCACTCGCATAACGGCCTGTTGAGTATACAGGCCCCTTCAAAGCGGGCCAACAGCGACTTCAAGATGATCTGGGGTTCGCGACTACTCCTGGCTCTTCGAACGTCGGTGCTCATTGATGACGTACCATACCGTCGCCGCGAACATTGGGACAAGCGGCCATAGAGATGGCGCTTCCTCGGGCACTGACAGTATCGCATCGACAATGAGCCAGCCACAGGCAACAAAGAAAACGATGCCGGCCGCCAGTTCTTGTTTACCGTAGCGATTCACGCCCGCTTCATCCATGTCCGGCCTGTGCTGCTACGATGCCCAGTTCCCGAAGACCGATGAGGATCGTCTGAACGGCCAACGCTGCCAGCAAGATGCCTAGAATCCGTTCGGCCACGCCAAATGCCTGGGGGTCAATATACTTCAGGATCCGGCTCTCAAACAGGAGAACGCCAAGGTTGATCAGCATGACGATCAGCAACATCAGCGCGATGATGAGCAGCGTGACTTCTGCCTCGTCGAAGGTGACTGATAGAATAGTCAGATACACGATGCCAATAGGCGTCGCCATCAGGGGCATGGCCAGTGGGAAGACGGCGATATTCGTCGGGTCCTTTTCCCCGGCGCCATGATCGTCGTCGTTGCCGCCTGATAAGACCATGGTGACGGCGAAAATGAATAGGATGGCCCCGCCGGCAACTGTCAATGCGCCGATTGAGAAGTGGAACAGGTCAAGCAGAAACTTTCCCAGAACGATGAACAACAAGCCGACGACGGCCGCTACTCCAACGGCCTTGATCGCGATCCTTCGCCGTTGTTCGGGACTGAGATGGCGGGTCGCTTCGCCATAAACCAGGACCACTTTCAGCGGCCCCATGGTGATCAGAATCGCCATGAAGATATCAAGCGGGAAAAAGTCCATTTGTCATTCCTTCAAGAACAGAGCGCGGATTCTCACGGATCAGAAGAATCTTCTGTCCCCGGATTAAGGGTCACGAATCGCCGAATCTGGGGATCCGCTGATTGGGCCAGAGTTTCCAACAGATCGGCCGGAGCATATGGGTTGTTGGCCACGACCCACTCGCCCCAGGAACCCAAGGCGCAGATCTGCCGCAGCCTAGCCGGCGGCAAATCAGGGTCGGGCGGCATGAAGCCTTGAAGGTCAGTGCCGCTACCGGCGCGGATCAGATCGCGCTTGGTCTCGGCCGGCAAATTGGGATGCACGGCCGCCCATTCCCGGATCTTTGGTTCCCGATCGCAGAGCAAACGGGCCATTGTGTCGCCGTCCGTATTGGGATGGCGCACGGCCAGTTGCCGGGCCCAGACGCCGCCCTCCAGCAAGGTCTCGATTTCTTCAGCCGGCATCTTGGGATCAGGCTCGCTCAAGCCCATCAGATCCGGCGTTGACCCAGCCCGGACCAACAGCTGCGCATCGGCCGCCCTGGTTTTGGGGTGGCCGGCCGCCAATCGCCGGATTTCTTTGCTACCGTCACTAACCAGCCGGCCCAGCATCTCTGGCGTCGCGGCCGGATGGCGGGCCAGGGCCAACCGCACTTCTGGGTCTGGGTAGCGAGCCAGTTTAACCTGGATCTCGGCCGGAATCGACGTCCGGCTCAGGCAGCGGATAGTCGACACATCGTCCGCCACCGGCGCGTTTAGCGCTCCCTCTATGAGGCTATCCGGCGTATTGGGGTTGTCAATTAACCCGGAACGAACCCGCCATTCAGGATCGCTCGAGATGTTCACCAACAGGTCGGGCGGGCTGTCAGGATGCCGCGCGGCCAGGAATCGTGCCCAGGCGCCCAAATCGGCCAGCCGGGTTAATTGCTCCCCGGTTAGAGGTGCAAAGCTGCGCGTAACGCCCGCCAAATCGGGCCTGGCGCCGGCGGCGCGCAATATCTCTATCACTTCTGACGGGCAATTGGGATTGGCTGCGGCCGCCGCCCGAATGCCAGCTTCAATGTTACAGCATGAAGCCGCCAGGGTGTCTCCGTCTGCGTTGGGATGCCCGGCTATAGCTAACCGCAAGGGGATCGACGGCTGATCCTTGAGCGCCGCCAGCACCGCGGCCGGCGTGTTGGGATGCTCGGCCACTAACTGTCTTGCCCAGGGACCAGTTTCGACCAGGCGGCGCAAGGAATCGCCGTCGAGATCGGGGTCAATGGCGCCCCTGCCGCGAAGGTCAGCTGTGGCGCCCGCTTTCACTAGCAGATCGAGGATCCACCCTGGCGTATTGGGATTCTGGACGGCTTGCCGCCGGACGAAGTAACTTTCGTCGCTGGCCAGGGCCACCAGCGTATCTGCGTCATCCGTTTCAGAGGCAATGAAACGACGCTCGAAGGAAGGCGGCCGGAGCCTTGTCGAACCGGGTCGCTGTTCCGGAGATTCAGGATCAGGCATGGATCTCTGATTGAATTTCCACGGTCAGGATCTCCAGTTCGTTGCCGCCGCTTATCTGACCTATGGGCGCGCGACAAACCGGGCAGCGCATGGATTGTAGATTGGTGATCGTTCGCTCTTCCTGGCATTGTGGGCAGTAACCGGCCGCGTCCACTACCTGAATATCCAGCTTCGAGCCTTGCAGAACGCTACCCTCGGTGGCGAAATCCCAGGAAAATTGCAGAGCCTCGGGCACTAGCCCGGTGAGTGCGCCAACCTGGATGGCCACCGTCGATACGATCAGATCAGCCCCCTCCCCGGCCAACTCCTGGTCCAGGGCCTCGACGATGCGCATGGCGACAGATAATTCGTGCACTAAGACTTCTTCTCTTCAAATCGCCCGCGCAAGAAAGCCAGCCACTCATCCAGCCCCGTTCCCTTTTTGGCTGACGTCTTGAAAATGGGCGCGCCCGGCCGGACCTCGTGAATATTGCGTTCCAGTAGTTCGACGTCACACTCGACAGCCTCGGCGATATCCATCTTGTTGATCACCACCACGTCACAGGTGCTGATCAACGTCGGGTATTTGAGCGGCTTGTCTTCGCCTTCGGTGGTGGCAATCAGCATCACTCGCAGATCCTCACCCAGGTCGAAGTCGCCGGGACAAACTAAATTACCCACGTTCTCGATAAACAGGAAATCGATCTCGGCCAGATCCCACTCCTGGATGGCGCTCTTGACCATATTCACTTCCAGGTGGCACATGGTGCCGGTCAGGATCTGTTTGGCCAGGGCGCCGCTTTCCAGTAGGCGGGCGGCGTCGTTTTCGGTGGCCAGGTCGCCGGTTACGGCCGCGGGCTTGTGCGTCTTCCGCAGTTTCGTCATGGTAACCCGCAGCAATTCGGTCTTACCGGCGCCCGGACTGCTGACCAGGTTGACCACGAAGACGCCATGACGGGCGAAGTCGGCCCGCAGATCCTGGGCCATCTGGTCATTCTTGCCCAGGATCTTCTTCTTAACGTCGATGATTCGCGTCTCGGTCATTTGCCAGCTAATCCGTCCGCTGTCCGGGCACCGGATCTTGCCCAGAGGTGCGCGGGTCCAGGTAATGCGGCTCGGTGATGCCCTGTTTGCGCATGGCCATCCCGGTTATAGCTTCTTGGATGATACGCAAGCCGTTGAGCGCGGTCGTATAACCGGGGTCCCAGCCGGGAGCCACTTCCACCAGTTCCATGCCAACGACTGGCGTCTCGGCGCATAAGCGACGTATCATCGGGAAAATTTCCCGGGTCGTGAAGCCGCCCGGTTCTGGCGTACCCGTGCCTGGAGCGTATGCCGGATCTAGCGAGTCAATATCATAAGATATGTGAATGACTTCTGGTCCGTCCAGCGCCTCGGCAATGGCCCGCTCCATCACCTTGTGGAAGCCATCCCTTTCCACCTCAGCCATGTAGTGAGAGCGAATGCCCTGTTCGCGCATCCATTTCACATCATCTTCCCAGGGTGCGTAGCCTCGTAAACCCACTTGGATGAAGTTCTTGCCGTCCACATAGCCGTCTTCGATCAACCGCCGGACGGGCGTTCCGTGCGAAATCTGATGACCGAAGTGATTGTCAGAAGCGTCGTAATGGGCGTCAAAATGAATGATGCCGACCTTGCCTTTGCCATAGACATCGGCCAGGGCCATGCCATCCGGCCGCATAAGTGAATGATCGCCGCCCAGCACAATGGGAAAAGCGCCGGTCTCAGCGATCTCGCGTACCCGTTTGCGAACTTCCTCATGGGAATTCTCGATGCTCAACGGGTCGATGCCGGCATCGCCATAATCAACGCAGTTGAGCACCTCATATGGCTTGAACATCACATGGGTGTGGGTGAGTATGTTTCGGGCAATCGGACCACCGGGCAAGTAGCGATCGGCCGTGCGCAATGCCCGTGGTCCCCAGGCCGTACCACGTTGGCCAACAGACATGTCGATCGGCGCACCAATGACGGCTACATTAATCTCGCCCGCCTTCAAATCTTCCGGCGTCAAACACACCGGCCAATTCATGAACGTGGGTATACCTGCGTGTGCGCCGCTATTGACTACGTAGCGATTGATCTCGATCGGTCCGGGTTCTCGTTTTGGTCCTTTGGAATGATCGTGTTCTTGTCGCCAAACATCACCTTCAATACCAGCCATTGTGCTTTCTCCTTTGAGATCTATGCCAGAGGTTTTTGTTGAACAGAGATACTAATCGGGGCAACTGTCAGCTTATTATATAGGGCTTGCTTGAAGAGAAAAGCCTATTGTCGCTCCCCCCTTTCTCTCATATTCACGAGCTTCTATCTACCATTTTCGAGGCGGTTTTTTCTCCCCCACGGCTTAACTATTGGGCTCGCTCTCGGGTATCCTCAAGTACGACCAGGTTATGGCCATCAGCTTTTCGATGTTCACCGGGTCGCGACTATAGCCTGAGGAGTTCACGATGCGCGTGGGGTCGTCGTAATACTTGCCGGTTGTCTCCCGCACCTCGTCCGAGGTCGCCAGGTAAGTGTACGTCGGCCAGGGCCGCTTCCCCCCGTTCCTTATTGCGGCAGGCCATGACGACCCGGTAGCCTTTTTGGACGATTTGGATGGCGGCCGCCTTGCCAATGCCCGAATCAGCGCCGGTGATAATGCATGTCTTTTAACTCATTGCTTCTCCATTAAGCGACTTTTGCTCAAACCCACTTCATGGCACATCAGCCAACAATTGCCAGAAATAGATCGGCTGCTCACACACACCGAGCATGCCCCTGCTCAAGGACGGCGAACGTCCCAATAACCAGGGCAGAGTTGACCACCAAAGCATCTAGTATATGCGTTATAGCGAATTGTCTATTCTCTCAGGGTGATCTTGTGCCCACCGGCGGTATGCAGCAATCATACGATCTACATCTTGTAAATGATGAGCGCACACATCGTACAGTTCTTCAGCGCTAACTTCATGATAGAAGTGAACCAGACGGTTGCGGTAGCCAGCAAGCGTTTGGAGCAAGTCGGCCTCTTCGGCCGTCAATACATTGTGCTTGCTCAGTGCGATGGCGACCTCTTTGTACTCACTGGGCGCTTCGCCGAATCCTCTCGCCACAATATGCCGACCAAGATCAAACAGAGCTTCCAAGGCCCGGCGTAAACAGGCATCGGCCGTCCAAATGTTGCGGCTGTCGGCAAAAAACGCTTCGTGATCTTCTAACGGCAGATCGCGAATTGTCTTAAGCATTCTGTCGGCCCAGTGGAGCCGATCGGCCATGATCCGGCCGGATACCATCGTAGGTGTCATGTCTGCTGGCCCTCAAGGATCATGTCCAGCCGTGCCCGCTCAAACGGCGCCAGGTCGCCGGCGCGGCGTAGTATATACAGCTCATACTCATCGGCAGCATATGCATCGGCCGCATACAAGCGCTCGCCGCGAATGATATTGGCCGCCAGAAACGGATCCGCATCTTCTAAACAAACCAGATCCACACGCGGCGCACCGAATACCTCTTCGAGGTCCTGGGCCAAATTCACTTTTCCCTTGGTGCCCAGCTTGTGGTTCGGCCGCGACTTTACCCCAACATCCAGATCATGCCCTGCCAACAAAGAAACGGGTTTGCCAGTTCTTACCTGATCCCAGACGGATTTCGCCTGGCTACCGAATAAGTACAGAGAGACAACGCCGTACTGCCCACATAGTTCAGCGATAGTTTCCATCATGTCGTGCGTTTCAAGCTGATTCGTCATCCGCTTTATTATGAAAGGAGCGCTACTGGCCGTCAAGCAAGGAGTTATGAACGACAGTGGCTCAGCGCTGATGGCCTTCCAGGCAAACGACCCCATCAGGTCCAACCACTGCATCATGGAGCACGCCGGCCGGCAAATCCAACCGATCTCCGGCAACAAGGGTGACCGATTCGCCTCGCTCCGGCAAGCCAAAGGTGATAGAGCCCGAGACGACATAGATGACCTTATGGAAACCATGGCTGTGGGCCTGGTAGCGATCGTGGGGGCCGTTGGACCAACGATAAGGCGTCATGCCTTCGGCCGCATACAAGTCACGTAAGCCAGCTTCAGTTGGGGCGCGGCCGTGCGGCCATGAGGTGACCTTCACTTTTGTCATTATGGCGCTATCCTCATGCCCATTGGTTTCAGAAACTCTTCAAGTAGGATTTCGCCCGGATGAATCGGAGGATAGTCTCTCATTTTTTCACCTCAATGATAATCTACTATTTCGACTTCATAGACCCCATCATCGCCACTCAATATTAGC
>CP070688.1:1346583-1351329 GCA_020353135.1 Chloroflexota bacterium | reverse complement strand
GCAGTTGGCGCTCATGTAGTCGTTGAAGCCCTGGCCGCGGTCGCGGGCGGCCGACGTCCCGGCGATGCCTTCCAGCTCGACGACGTTACCGCTGCCGCCAAGCGCTTCGCACAGGAATTCACCGGCCATGCTGCCGCCGGCCACGTTGTCGGAAGCGATGTGGGCCACCACGTCGCCGCCGGCCGCGCCGCGGTCGATGGTGAAGACAGGGATGCCGGCGTCATTGGCTTTCTGGATTGAGGGCACGATGGCGTCGGCGTCGGTGGGATTGACCAGGATAGCGGTCACGCCCCGCTGGATCAGGTCTTCCATGTTGGTCGCTTCCTGGGCCGGATCGTCCTGGGCGTCGACAACGACCATCTCAATGCCGGCCGCGTCGGCCGCCGCCTGGGCACCTTCGGCCAGAGTAACGAAGAAGGGATTGTTCAAGGTCGACAGCGATAGGCCATAGACTTGCCCTTCAGGAACGTCAGCAGCCTCCATGTCGCCGGCCACCAGGGCCAGGTCCACCGGGGTGAAGTCGGCCACGGATCCGCCGTCGAGATGAGTCAGAGCCGTTTCCACGCCCAACTGGCCCATGACGGCCGGCTGCTGAGCGACGGTCGCCGCCAGGTCGCCAGCGTCAACGGCGGCCACGGCATCGTCGACGGCGTCGAAGCCCACGAAGACGATCTCGGCATCGCGGCCGGCCGCTTTGGCCGCCTCGATTGCGCCCAGGATCATCTCGTCATTGTGAGCGAAGACGCCGGTGATCTCCGGCTCGGCCTGGAGGATGTTCTCGAAGACGCTCAGACCCTCGGCGCGATTGAAGTTGGCTGTCTGGCGAGCGACGATCTCGGCGCCGGAGCAGCTACCGCTCATGTAGTCGTTGAAGCCCTGACCGCGGTCGCGAGCGGCCGAAGTGCCGGCGATGCCTTCCAGCTCGACGACGTTGCCCGCACCGCCAATGGCGTCACACAGGAATTCGCCGGCCATGCTGCCGCCAGCTACGTTGTCAGAGGCGATGTGGGCCACGACGTCGCCGCCGGCCGCGCCGCGGTCGATAGTGAACACGGGGATGCCAGCGTCATTGGCCTTCTGGATGGATGGCACGATGGCATCTGCGTCGGTGGGATTGACCAGGAGCGCTCCTACACCCTGCTCGATCAGGTCCTCGATGTTGGTGGCTTCCTGGGCTGGGTCATCCTGGGCGTCGACGATCACCAACTCCACGCCGGCCGCATCGGCCGCCGCTTGGGCGCCGTCGGCCAGGGTGACGAAGAAGGGATTATTGAGCGTCGACAGCGACAAGCCCAACGTGACCCCGGTATCGGCCGGCTCGGCTGGTTCAGCTGAATCGTCCGGCTCAGCGGGCTCGACTGGTGCAGCTGGTTCGGGTGTTGCTTCGTCAGCGCCGCAAGCGGCTAGCACGAAGAGTAGAAACATAAGCAACAGGATTCTTGTGAGGTTTTTCATCGTAATACTCCTAACTTTCTTCTCCAGACCTTGTCGGTTGATTCAAATCTGAGCTTCAGTTTGTTCTCGATACTATCTAACCTCCTTTGGCTGGCGTTTCGCAAGTCTGGACCGGGTGAAGATCGGTCCTCTTGTGGTTATGTCCGGCCTACCGCTCGATGCAGCAGTAAGGCCAGGGCGATAACGATTCCGGAAACTACCGGTTGGTAAAAGGATGAAATGTTGAGCAAATTCAGGCCGTTGCTAAGCACGGCGATGATGAGCACCCCGATCAGCGTGCCGCCCAGGCCGCCCTGACCGCCAGCGAAGCTGGTGCCGCCCACGACCACGGCCGCGATGGCGTCGAATTCAAAGGCGATGCCGGCCGTCGGCTGGGCCGAATCCAGGCGAGCGATCAGGATAAGACCGGCCAGCGCCGAGAGTAGACCGCTCATCATGTAAACCAAGGTGATATTCAAGCTTACCGAAATACCCGCATAGCGGGCGGCCACCGGATTGTTGCCGATGCCGTAGATGAATTGACCGAGCGACGTGCGGGTGAGCAGGATATAGCCGACGATAAACGTCGCAGCAGCGATGATGATCGGCGTGGGAATTGGGCCAATGGAACCGGTGCCGATGAAGCGAAAAGCGTCCGGTAAGCCGGTGATAGGCTTACCTTCTGTGAAGACCAGGGCTAGGCCGCGGGCGATGGTCATCATGCCCAATGTCGTCACAAATGGGGGAACGCCGGCTCGGGTGATGACGACGCCGTTGAATAAGCCACAGGCTGCGCCTATGCTCAGACCGATCAGGATGGCGATCGGGATGGGCAGGCCGGATTGCAGCATGCTGGCCGTGATGACCGACGAAAGGGCCAGAACCGAGCCTACCGACAGATCGATGCCGGCCGTCAGGATGACGAAGGTCATGCCGACGGCGATGATGCCGTTGATAGTTGATTGGCGGAGGACGTTGGTGGCGTTGCTGACGGTTAAGAAACGGTCGGATAGCAGGGCTAGGACGAGACAAAGCAGCAGAAAGGACAAGATGAGCCCGTAACGCTGCAGAAACTCGCGGCGGCTGGATTCCTGGACCTGGGCTATCTGACTCATTTTAGAATACAACTCCGGCGATCAAGATGATGTTAGCGTAAGGGGTAAATTCGCCTGTACGGATCACGGCCGTCGCCGATTCTGTTCGGGCCTTAAACGATTCATGTGGCACGGTCTCGATGGGCGCGTCGCCGAGCAACGCCTTTATCGCTTCAAAGACCGTTGGGCTTACATCGCGCATTTCCTCAGCCACGACGGCTCTCTCAACCTGGAGTTCAGTTAACACAACGCGCACCGTATCGACGAAGCGCGGCACGTCCTGGGTCAGCGCCAGGTCAATACGAGGGGTTGCACTGGGAATGGGCAAGCCAGCGTCGGCTATCGCCAATTCATCCATATGCCCCATGCCGGCGACAATGGCCGAAATGGGCTGATTTAGCAATTGGCCCTTCTTCACAGTTGGACTCCTTGAAGCTGCTCTGGCGTCGCCTGAGCAAGCAACGCCTCTACTTCTTGCCTGGTTGGCAGCGACGGCTGGGCTCCAGCCCGAGTCACCGCCAGCCCACCGGCCGCGTTGGCCCACGGCAGCGCCTCGCTCAAATCCTTGCCCTCGGCAATGGCCGTAGCCAGACCGCCCATGAAAGCGTCGCCGGCGGCCGTCGTGTCGACCACGCGCTCCACTTCGAAGGCCGGGTAGTGACGCGACGTGCCTTGCCGAGCCAAAAGCGCCCCGCGCCGGCCCAGGGTCAGGATCACTTCGCCGACGCCAAGATCGTGTAGCCTGGCCGCGGCCACTTCAAGTTCAGCCGGGCTGCCTGTCGGCATGCCGCTCAGTTGGGCCGTCTCGGTTTCATTGGGAACGAGGATGTCTACCAGAGATAAAAATTCGGCCGGCAAGGCTCGGGCGGGTGCCGGATTCAGGATAACTTTGACCCCATGGTCATGCGCCAACTCGGCCGCTCGCAGAACTGGATCCAGGGGAATTTCTAGTTGTAACAGCAGTGCGTCGGCGGCGGCAACGGCGCCGGACGCCGCCTCCACGTCGTCCGGCGTTACTTTGGCATTGGCGCCCAGGGCCACCACGATGCTGTTTTCGCCCGCTTCGTCCACGACGATCAGGGCGACGCCTGTGGCGCTATTGACGCTTTCGAGGACGTGAGTCAAGTCGACATTTGCGGCAGCCAGATTTTGCCGCAGCTGGGCGGCAAATACGTCGTCACCCACCCGGCCGATCATAGACACATGGGCACCGAGACGAGCCGCAGCCACCGCCTGGTTGGCGCCTTTGCCGCCGGGCACGGTGCTGAGATCGCCGCCAATGACCGTTTCGCCAGGCCTGGGAATGTGGGCGGCCCGGGTGACCAAATCGATGTTGATGCCGCCGACAACGGCAATGTTCGTTGACATCTTCTTACCTTACAGACAGCCAGGCTAGGCACGAGCCGGCGGGGCGGCCGTCGAGTTTCTAAGTCGCAATTCAGTATCAAGGCGCGCGAAGCGGGGCTGCGCTTCCGGATCGCCGATACGCTCCAATAACATCTCCGTCGCCAGCCGGCCGATCTCATACTTTGGCTGGGCGACGGTGGTCAAAAGCGGATTCGTAAAGGATGCCAGGCGCACGTCGTCAAAACCGACCACAGACAAATCGGCCGGAACGCGCAAGCCAAGCTCGGCCGCCGCGCTAATGCAGCCCACGGCCATCAGGTCATTGCAGGCGAATATCGCCGTCGGCGGCGCTTCCCCGTGCAGCAGTTGGCGCGTCGCCTCATACCCGCTCTCGTATTGAAAATCACCTTTCACCACCAGATCTTCTTCAAAGAACAAACCGTTGGTTTCCAGGGCGTCGCGGTAGCCGATCACGCGCTCTCCGCTGGGTGAAAGCTGGGAGCTGCCGCTGATACAGGCGATTCGCCGGTGGCCAAGGTCGATCAGGTGCTGGGTTGCCAGGCAGCCGCCTTGAGCGTGATTGGTGAGAACGGTATCGACCTCGACGCCGCGTACTTCACGGTCAATCACGACCAGCGGCACGCGTCGCCGCCACAGGCCGTCGATCAATTCCGTACTGACGCCAGCGGCCACGAAAAGAATGCCGGCCACACGTTTCTCGATAAGGACGTTGGTATAAGTGCGCTGCTTCTCCAGATCACCTTCGGAATTGCAGAGAATGACGCTGAAATTCTGGGCGAAGCTGGCATCTTCGATGGCCCGGGCGATCTCGGCAAAGAACGGATTGGCGCTGTCGGGCACGATCATGCCG
>CP070688.1:1340215-1346483 GCA_020353135.1 Chloroflexota bacterium | reverse complement strand
GGCGTATCCGGCCCCGGCGGCCGGCGGCTGCACCTCGACAGGCTTGATGCCCGTCACTTCGGCGTAGCTCAAATTGCCGGCGTTGTCCTTGACCACGGCCACGAAGTCGAGCATATCGCCTTCGACAAAGCCGCCGGGCACGTCTTCCAGGGAGAAGAAGACGCGGTACGGCGCATTATCGTCCACGCCGATGACGGTGTAGTCGACTTCTCCGCTCTTGCGCACGGCGAAGGTTACCTCGGCGTACTTCGCTTCCGTCAGGGCGACGCCGACTTCAATGCGATCCTGCACGGCGTTGCCGTCCAGATCCTGTGTCGCCAGCTCAACTTCCTGATCGTTGGTAAGCGTATTAAAGGCCACGCCCGGTGCGGCGCTGCTGGCCGGCAGTGAGGTGTCGGCGCGGTAGATGGCGAAACTCACGGCGTCAAGCGCGATGGCCACGTTCCCTTCAGCATCACTGGGAACTGTGCTCGTTCCGGGATAGATCTCGCCGAAGGTCGTGTTCGGGCTGTCGGTGGCGAAGGAAGCCGTCTGCGGGCTGGTATCATTGTTAAAGGCTACGAGATATTCCACCTGCTCGTCGCGGTCGATGCGGCTGAAGGCATAGATGCCCGGTCCGGCCTGGCTGTGACGATGCAGCTGCGCGCCTGTACCCAGCGCGGGATGCGCCGCCAGCAAGGCCGCGAATTCGCCGTAAGCTACGTAGAGCGGGTGCGTCATGTCGAAGTTGTCGTCACCCGGCGATGCAGTGGTGCCGATTTGGTTTTCGTTCTGATATTCTTCAACCTGGCTGGGCATCATGTCCTGGCGGGCGTCTTTGTCGCCGCCGTCGCCGGTGAATCCCTGCTCATCACCGTAGTAGATGACGGGCACGCCGCGGGCGAAGAACATCATCGCCGTCGCCAGCTTGGAACGGGCCACCATTTCGCCGTCGTTTAACGAACCGCCGTTGTCTGCATCCAGGAACCAACCAAAACGGCCGCGATCGTGGTTGCCGAGGAAGGTCGGCAGGGCGTAGACATTGGAGTCGGCATCGGTGTAGTAGTCATCGTCGGCGAAGAGGTCGCGCATGATGTCCGCATTGCCGCCCGCCGAAGCGTAGAGACGCACCTGCTCCTGGAAGTGGAAGTCCAGTACGGCCGGGAAATCGGCGCGGCTGGTGTAATGGCTGAGCAGTTCTGGATTGCCGCTGAAGACTTCGCCGAAGACGAAGAAATCTTCACGTCCCGGCGTTGCGGCGGCATGGGCCATGATTTCCGGCACGAACTCCTGCCAGAACTCCAGGTTGACGTGCTTGACCGTGTCGATACGGAAACCATCGATGTCATAATCGGTGATCCAGCTCTTGTAAATATCGGTCATGCCCTGGACGACATCGGGATGCTCGGTGAACAGGTCGTCGAGGCCGAAGAAATCGCCGTAAAGCGAATTCTCGCCGCTGAATGTAGAGTTGCCGCGATTGTGGTAGTAAATAGGGTCGTCCAGCCAGTCCGGCACCTTGATATCCGCGTCTGCCGGGTCGCTGAACGCCGGCGTGTAGGGGAAGCTGGTCGCCGCGTCCAATTCAGGGAAGGTGCCCGTGCCCACGTAATCGCGGTCGTCGAACTCAACCCCGTCCGCGTCCTTGTATGGATAATCTTCCTTGTTGCGGTAAACGAAGGAGCCTTCTTGATAGGTGATGATATCGGCCGTGTGGTTGGTGATGATATCGAAGAAAACTTTAATGTCGCGCGCATGAGCCTGGTTGATCAATTCTTCCAATTCGGCGTTGGTGCCGAAGTGGGGGTCGAATTGGGTGAAGTCCACCTGCCAGTAACCATGATAGCCGGCCGAGATATCGTCGCCGCTGCCCTGCACGGGGTTGTTCTTGAAGACCGGCGTCATCCAGATGGCCGTCGTGCCCATGTCGGCCAGGTAGTCGAGCTGGTTAATCAGACCTTGCAGGTCGCCGCCGTGGAAGAAGCCTTTGTCCGTGGGATCCCAGCCGTGGTCAAGGCGATCGCCGGGAATGCCGCCGGTGTCATTGCCGGAGTTGCCATTGTCAAAGCGGTCGGGCATGACGAAGTAGAAGACCTCGTCCTGGATTGGGTCGCGGGCCGGATCGGTCACCAACGCGGCGATCTCCGGCGGCACCGTGTCAGGCGGTTCGACCGCAACGCCGACATCGTTGGTCGCACTGTCATAGGTGATAGTCACGCTGCTGCCGGCAGCAGGCACGCTGAAAGGCACATTGGCGCCAGGATAGGATACGTCCCAGGCTTCATCTAGTGCGACTTTGAATTCGTAACTTCCAGCCGGGATATGGTCGGTCTCAAAGGTGTAAATGCCGTCGCCGTCCAGATCCTGCAGCCAGGAGCGCAGACAGTCAGGCTGCCAATCGCCCGGGCAGCCCAGCTCGCTCTGGAAACTGCCGGCGGCCGTCGCGATTACGGAATTAACATCGTCGGTTATCCAGTGGCTTTTGTGATCGTAGTAGAACTTGACGTCCATGGGTGCCGCCACGCTCAGGGGGATATTGGGTCCATCCTGGGCCCCACCGGCGCCGTAATTCTCGGCCCAGCTGCCGTTGAGCGCCGCTTTGTACTCCCAGCTTCCGGCGGGCACGCTAAATAAGCCCTGCCAGATGTCATCATCGCCGTCGTAGCCGACTTGCGTTGCGATGCACTCCGGCTGCCAGTCTCCCGAACAACCCAGTTCATCTTGCAGGCTGCCCACGACGGCGACGGTATCGGGCGGCAGCGTGTGGTCGGCAACGACCATACTTGAGGCCGGAATCAATACGGCGATTACGATGATCAAAAGGATTGCTAACAAATAACCGTGGGGTAAAGATTTTCGTGCGGACATACCAGATACGCTCCTTGTGACTTCTGCCGGTTTCACTGAAAACGGGATGCTATTGATGGTCGATGATCGCCGACCGAACTCGCTCTCACCATAGCCGTTGTTCGTTCCCTGACGAATACCCCTTCTGATTCTCGCCGGTGAATCCTGGGATCGTAGCAGGTGGTTCTTTTGCTAATTGATAAACAGATGTTTTGCTGCGCCAACCACTCTAGCTATACAGACGTAATTGGCTTTGATTCTGATACGGGTTACCTCGGTTCCACCTCCATGAAAAGGACCAAACGTCGAGCCGCGAAACCTGAACGATCCAGGTAGCAACCCCTCAGGCGGCCGGGCGCGCAGTATGATGCGTTCCATGATAGATACGCCGACTCCATTACCTGAATTCTAACGGATTCACCCCTTGCTTGTCTAGCCCTCGGGTCAGGGCTGCAAATACGAAGCGCGCTTGACCTATGAATGACCCACTCTGACCGAAGCCAGGGATGCATAGAAAACGCTTCCAGCAAAGCGGCCTTTTGCACAGAACTTAACCCCTCAACACGCTCAGCGGGAAATAATACGACACGATCCAATTTGGCGCGTCGACGATCTCGCTGATCTTCAAATCCGCGGCCGCGCTGCACAGACAATACGCCTGGCTGCGGTTCAACCCGTGATTCTCGACCAGCCAATCGATCATATAACGCACCGCATTTTGCGCGTTCAGGTACAGATCCTCGCCATGGGCCGTCACGCAGTGATAACCCTGGCTGTCGGCCTTGGTCAGCGGGCTGGGCGTCGTGAACTGCAATTCCTTCAGCGACAAATCCTTGCGCACGTTGAAGCGCAAGGTCACCGTCATCGGCGTCTCGATGCCCGTGCCGCATACTTCGCCGTCTCCTTGCGCCGCATGGCAATCGGCCGTCGAGAACAACGCCCCGTCGACCCAGACCGGCAAGTAAAGCGTGGCGCCAACGGTCAGTCCGCGGATGTCGATATTACCGCCGTTGAAGCGCGGCGGAATCGTGGTAAGACGCCCTTCTTCCTCCGGCGCCACGCCCATGACGCCGCAGAAAGGTTCATAGGGCACCGCCACCTTGTCGCTATCCCGACTGGCGCAGTTTTCCCCTTCCAGGCGCCAGTGCTGTACGTAGGGATAATCGAAATCTTCCCCTAGCAGGCCGAAGCCCGGTAGATGTCCGTTCCAACCCCAGCCCTTGTGTTTCAGCCCCAGGATCTCGACCTCCAATGTATCGCCCGGCCGGGCGCCCTTCACGAAGACCGGCCCAGTCAGCGGATGGACGCGCGAGAAGTCGACGGTGGCCAGCGCGTCGTGGTCCGACTCCGGGGTCACCTGGCCATCAACCGCTTCGCGGCATTCAAAAACCACCGTGTCGCCGGATTCAATCTCGATCCGCGCCGGGTATGAATTGTCCCAAAACGCATGTACAACGCTGTCGTCTAAATAATGTTCAGCCATTATCCTTCCTCCATTTTCTCGACGATCTTCCAGTAAGAGTCCTTGCGGGTGATCTTGCCATCTCGAAACTCCAGGTGATCGGTGCCTCGCACCTCGACCCGTTCACCGGCCGGCGTCGTTCCTGTCAGCAGCCATTCAGAGAACCCCTTGTCGCCACTCACCCAATGACGGTCTTCACTATATTGGACATCAGGCAAACCGGCAAAGCGGCTGGCGCAACCGGCTCGGACCTCCGCCTTGCCAACAAAGCGCCTGCCCCTTGGCTTAGGACCGCGCGGCAACTCCATCACGCAATCTTCCGCGAAGAACGCCATGATGGCGTCCAGGTCATGTTGATTAAACGCATCAAGGAAACTCCGCAAGGTCTCAACGGTGACTGGCTGCCGGTCATCCATCTGATCACTCTCCTGATCTGTGACGATCCACTATCCTTCAGTTCTTTTACTGTACGCCAGCTTCAAGTGGGGCCAACCTGTCTTCTCGCATCCGCCACTGCTGCACTAGGCGTCACGACCAGCCCACCCCCAAGGCGTCGAGGCATTCGAGTGCGGTCTTGTGTTGACTGAGCGGCCGATCAACATTAATCCGGACGCTGCATCGCCACTAACTCAGTCGTTGGCCCGATCATGTCTGGTCAACGGGCCCCCTGAGCGGCCGGCCAGACATCACCCGCCCCATCACTGAGGAGACAGCATCCTCAGATGCGGCCGGCCAGATATTACCCACTCCACCCATGAGGAGACAGCATCCTCAGATGCGGCCGGCCAGACGTTACCCACTCCACCCATGAGGAGACAGCATCCTCAGATGCGACCCGCCCGGCATCTCGCCCTGCTTTGCCGCTCCAGATGCTGCAACCAGGTCTCCAACGCTTCCAGGTATTCGGCCACAGCCATGACCTCGGCTCCTGGCAAATTGGTCACCAGATCTCAGCCGCCGAAACTTATCTAAAGACAAGAAAAAAGGAGCACACTTCCCAGTATGCTCCTTTCGCTAAGAGGTGTTCTTCAAGATGCGACCCGCTACTCGAGCACGCTACTCTAGTGCGGGATTCGCGTTCTGCACGAGATCCAGCGCCATCTCCGGGAACCACTCCCCGGCCGGCGGATCGATCAGACCCCACTCCGGATCAACCGTCTCGCCTGCCGGTCCAAGGCCCCGGGTGCACTCGCCGTCCGACTCGCCCGGGATTTTCACCCACAGGAAGGCGTCGATCAACGGATTACCGGTATCGGCCGTTGGCGTTTGACCCAGGCCGCGGTCAGGTGGGTTGCACCAGTCCTGCGGGTCCGGATAAGGCGGAGGCGACCACGGGCCCACCCCGTTGCGGCTTGTATCGACGACGAAATGCGTCTCGCCTACCGCATCCCCGTAACGCCAGTTGATCCCCGACGTGTTGAGGTATGGGTCATCCGAGTCATCGCTCCACTCGCCGTAGTTGCTCAATGCCACACCTTGCCACGGGCCAAGCAGATCGGCGATCTTCGTTCCTTCAGGGCCTCCGTTCCAGTACTGGTTCGCGCAGCCCGCGAAATCATCGAAGGTGAGGCACTTCGAGATCCAGGTCCCGTACTGGACCAGGTTGGCCGTGAACTGGTAGTTGGAGACGTTCAAGTAGAAACCGTCAGCCCGATCGACGCCGGCCTTGTCCAGGCGATCGGAAGCATCGCCGACGTTTAGCCACCCGCTGTGGGTGCCGTCGAGGTAAACGCTGGCGTTCGGCTGGGCCTTCAACGTGTCCACTGCGTAATTCAGCATGTAGAAGCGCTCCCCGGCCGCGGTATCTGGATCCGCTTCCGCCGGCTGGCACCATTCAAGGTTGCCGTCGAGGTTGGTGTACCAGGGGATGATGCCCAGGCCATCAGGCTCCAGGATAACCACGACCTCCCGGTCGCCGATTCCGGCCGCAAAGCCGTCGATCCAGGCCACATATTCCTCGACAGTGGTGGCGCCGCCGGC
>CP070688.1:1335724-1340115 GCA_020353135.1 Chloroflexota bacterium | reverse complement strand
TTCGCCGGCGAATCAGGCACGGGCAAGACCATGGCCGCCGACATCATGGCCGGCGTGCTGGGCCAGGACCTGTACAAGATCGACCTGTCGATGCTGGTCAGTAAGTACATCGGCGAAACGGAGAAAAATCTGAACCGGGTTTTCACCGAGGCCGAGACCAGCAACGCCATCCTCTTCTTCGACGAGGCCGACGCCATCTTTGGCAAACGGTCGGAGGTCAAGGACAGCCATGATCGTTACGCCAATATCGAGATCAGCTACCTCTTGCAGCGCATGGAGTCCTACGACGGGGTGGTGATCCTGGCCAGTAACTTGCGCGGCAACCTGGACGAGGCCTTTACCCGGCGCTTGCACTTCATCGTCGAGTTTCCGTTCCCCGAGGCCGCCGACCGGGAGATCATTTGGCGGGTCAATTTCCCGCCCGAGACGCCTGTGGCCAACGACGTCGACTTTCGCCTGTTGGCTCGGCGCTTTCGGCTGGCGGGAGGCAACATTCGCAACATCATCATGGCCGCTGCTTTCTTGGCCGCCAAGCAAGGCCAGCAAGTGTCCATGGACCATCTCCTCCACGCCACCCGCCGCGAATTCCAGAAGATCGGCCGCTTGATTGACGACGAGTTGTTTGTGCTCGGCGCGTGAGCGGCCGAGTGGACTGAGAAGAACTTATGACTGGGCGACGACTGAGAACTGAAAATTAAGAACTGTCAACTGAAAGCTGACAGCTGAAGGCTGACAGCCAAAAACTAGCCGCTTCTCCCCGGAGGTACCGAATGTCGAGCGAACATACATTTGAAGACAAGGGCAAGGGCAAGGTCAAGCCGAAGCCGGTTCAGGAAACGGCCGAGCCGCAGAAGGAGGGTGGGTCGCTGACCACGGCCGACATGGAGGGTTCGCTGGACGCCTCTACGCTAACCCAGATGCAGCAGACGGTTGGCAACGCGGCCGTGCAACGGTTCCTGGCCCAACGTCAGGACGCCGGTCCGGCCGAGGTCCAGGAGGAGGCGGCCGACAGCATTAACGCCAAGCGCGGCGGCGGGCACAGCCTGGATCCTAAGATCGCCGGCAAGGCTGGCAAAGCCATGGGCGAGAACTTCAGTGACGTTAACGTCCATTCCGATAGCCAGGCCGATGATCTCAGTCGCCAACTCGGGGCAAAGGCCTTCACGACCGGCAACGATATCTTTTTCCAGTCGGGCGCCTACGATCCCGGCAGCAGCGACGGCCAGCGCCTCATCGCTCATGAACTGACCCACGTAAGCCAGCAAAGCGGCAACCCGCCCTCCGGTCAAGGTAAGTTAACAGTCAATGATCCCAACGACCAATATGAAAAAGAGGCTGACGCGGTGGCCGACCGGATAATGAACCAACCGGAAGAGGCGATCGCCCAACGCCAGGAGATGCCCGAAGAAGAAGAGGAAGCGGCCATGGCCAAGCCTGACCTCGCCCGGCAGCCAATTGAGGAAGAAGAGGAAGAGCTTCAGCCCAAGCGCGACCCTTCCCTGCGGCGCCAGGAAGAAGAAGAAATGGTGATGGGCATGCCAGACCTTGCCCGGCAGCCCATCGAGGAAGAGGAGGAAATGCTCCAGGCCAGGCTGGATCCTTCCCTGCAGCGCCAGGAGATGCCGGAGGAAGAAGAAGAGATGGCGATGGCCATGCCAGACCTTGCCCGGCAGCCTATCGAGGAAGAGGAGGAAGAGTTGATGCCCAAGCGTGACCCCTCCCTACTGCGCCAGGAAGAGCTTCCCGAAGAAGAGATATAGGCGAGAAGGCGATAAAACAATGATTGCCGATCTGGACCAATCCATCAAGCAACTGCTCGTCAGCGACCTGCCGATCAAGAACGGCGAGATCGACGTCAAGTTCGATCTTCCCAATCGCGAATGGAGCAACAAGCTGACCAAGCCGACGGTCAATTTTTTCCTGTATGACGTTCGGGAGAATACCACGCTGCGCCGGGCCCAATATGATCCGGTCGGCAACGGCAATGCCCGCGACGAGCTCGCCCGCATGAAGAAGGCGCCCCATCGCATTGATTGCTTTTATATGTTGACGAGTTGGGCTGCCGAGCCGGAGGACGAACACCGTTTGCTCACCCGCGTCTTGATGAGTCTATTTCGTTACCCCGTGTTGCCGGATCACTTCCTGGTTGGAACGCTGCAAGAGCCGCGCTTTCCCATCCAGACCTACGTCGCCCGCCACGACAAGCTAACCAATCCGGCCGAAGTCTGGAGCGCGCTCGACAATGAGATGCGGCCGAGCATCGCCTACACGACCACCATGACCCTCGATCCCTGGATTGAAGTCAGCGGGCCGATCGTGCGTACTCTCACGCTACGTACCGGCAAGACCACCTCGCTGCCCTGGTCGGAGCAATTCGACGAGGATGGCTTCAGCGCCGAGCTCAATTACATTGGCGGCACGATCCGGAGCAAAGCAGAGGACGGCCGGCCCTTGTCAGGGCTCGAGGTGGCCATCAAGGGCCGGGGCTGGTTCGCGACCACCGACGACGACGGGCGCTTCAAGTTAGGCGGCATGCCGGCCGGCGACTACACCCTCGTCATCTGGCCGGAAAAGGGCAAACCCAAGGAAAAGAGGATCTCAGTGCCGGCCGCCAAGGATGACTACGATTTGGCGTTGTGAGCCCGGCAATTGCACGGGCTACCGGTGTGCGGGAACAGTCCCGAACCTTTGACTATCGTTCTGATGTTCTGATTCATAGAGAAACAAGAGGAGCAACGAGATGAGCATCGACTATTACAACCGGAGTCGTTCACCGCCCCGGGAGGTCGCTATGGAATGATTCCAGAAAACCATCGAACCATTCCAGTTTATCGGTTCAC
Organism: Chloroflexota bacterium; assembly: GCA_020353135.1. Next base: position 1,337,275 of record CP070688.1, on the reverse strand, counting down.
ACTTTAACAAGGGAGAAAGTTAACTATGGCTGTTACATATGCATCCCCCGGGGTCTACGTTGAAGAAGTAGATCGGGGGCCCAAACCAATAGAACCCGTAGGCGCTTCCATTGCCGCCTTCGTGGGCATAACGGCCGAAGCTAGTCTGAAAGCCATCGACCCGACGACTGGCGATAGGGTAGCTGTAGAGTCGCGACTCAACAAAGCCACATTGGTCACCAGTTGGACCCAATACACCGACACCTTCGGTGGCTTTGTGTCCGGCGCTTATCTGCCTGACGCGGTCTACGGCTACTTCGCCAACGGCGGCGGACCCTGCTACATCACCAGCTTGCGCGCAGTGGAAGAAGGTGAGGAGCAGGCCAAAGCGGCTTCGGCGAACGTCCCGGCGGCCAAGGGCACCAGCTTCAAGGCCATGGCTAAGACGCCCGGCCCGGCCGGCAATGAACTCGCCGTCATGGTCAAGAACGACCTCGACGACGAGGGCAAGCCGACCGGCACGTTCAGCGTGAGCGTCGGCAGCGAAACCAAATCCGGCCTCAGCATGAAGAAGACGGATGGCGACGCCTATCTTGGCAATGCCAGCTTCGCGGCCGTGGACATTTCCGATGTCGGCGCCGCCAGCGCCGTCCCGGAAGACGGCTCCTACGACCTTTCAGGTGGCGGCATTCCGCCGCTGACGGCCGGCGATTTCATCGGCGATCCTGATGCCCGCACCGGTTTCGGCGGCCTGGAAGCGCTCGACGACGTCCGGCTGCTGGTCTGTCCAGACGTGATGGCCGGCTACGACGATTCTGAAGAGGCCAAAGAGCGGGTCAAGATGGTGCAAGAAGCCATGATCACGCACTGTGAGCTCTTGCGCTACCGTTTCGCCGTGCTCGACACGCCGCCCGGGTTCAACGCCCAAGGGGCCAAAGAGTGGCGCAACTACGTCAACTTCGATACCTCCTATGCAGCGCTGTACTATCCCTGGATCTCGATCGCCGATCTGAGCGGCAGCGGCAGCACCACCAAGATGGTGCCGCCCAGCGGCCACGTGGTCGGCATATACAACCGGACCGATGGCGAGCGTGGCGTGCACAAGGCGCCGGCCAACGAGGTTGTGCGCGGGGCCATTGACCTGGAGTTGCTGCTGAGCAGGGGCGAACAGGACACCCTGAACCCTATCGGCGTCAACTGCATCCGCAGCTTCCCCGGCCGCGGTATCCGGGTCTGGGGCGCGCGTACTCTCAGCAGCGACGGCTCCTGGCGTTATATCAACGTGCGCCGGCTGTTCATCGTGGTCGAAGCATCCATCGACATCGGCATGCAGTGGGTGGTCTTCGAGCCCAACGATCACCGGTTGTGGTCCCGGGTCCGCCGTGATACGCGGGCCTTCCTGACCACTATCTGGAGCAGCGGCGCTCTCTTTGGCTTGACGGCCGACGAGGCCTTCTATGTCAAAGTCGACGAGGAGCTCAACCCGCCCGAAGTTCGCGATTTGGGCCAGTTGATCATCGAAGTCGGAATCTGCCCGGTCAAGCCGGCCGAGTTCGTCATCTTCCGCATCAG
>CP070688.1:1321507-1335624 GCA_020353135.1 Chloroflexota bacterium | reverse complement strand
TCTCGCCAGATCGACTCTTATCGAGGAGGCAGCAACAGTTGATATTCGCGCGATTATCGCCAACGCGAACGACAAATTCATGGTTACTTTCGGCCGCGGCGATGCGGCCGGCATGGCTGAGCAATACACAGATGATGGACAGGTTCTTCCCCCCAACAGTGAATTCGTGACGGGCAAAGAGGCAATACAGTCATTTTGGTAAGCCCTCATGGACATGGGATTCAAGGAAGCGAAGATGGATATCGTCGTGGTGGAGCAGCGAGGCGAGAGCCGCTGATGCGCCCAACCACTGTTTTTCCTGCCATGGCCTCATCATAGCCGAAGAAAACAGCTTCCGAGTAATGTCACAAAGGCGTCGTTTCCCAGTCGTACTCGTCGCCATTCTTTTGCTGTGATAGTCATCGCGAGCAGAATTCACGACTACGGCAGGTTGCAACGTTGAGCTCGCAGCCGCGATCGAAGAGGTGTTTATATGATAGAGTCCTTACTGTCCAATTGGGACGGCGAATCTGTCTTCGTCCACAACGATAGACCAACAGGTGCAGTGGTCATCATCGCCATCCACTCGAGCCGCCTTGGACCGGCGACAGGTGGAACGCGAATGAAGCCCTACGCTAGCCTTGGGGAAGCTTTCGAAGACGCTTTTCGGCTGTCGGCCGGAATGACCTATAAGTTCGCCGTGCCGGATCTCGATCGGGGCGGCGGCAAGGCGGTGATCGTGGTGCCGGAAGATCTGGCGGCTGAGGATCGGCCGGACTTGCTGCGACGGTATGGGGCGTTGATTCACCAGCTTGGCGGGTTGTTTTATACCGGGCCGGACGTGGGTACGACTGCCGCTGATATGGATGTCATCGCCGAGACGGGTCATCCCTATATTTTTTGCCGCACGCCTGAATGCGGCGGCGGTGGTTCGCCAGGGCCTTATACGGCGTTGGGGGTATTCACGGCCATACAGGTCGCCCAGGCCAATATCGACGGCCGAACATCGCTGGAGGGATGCCGGGTGCTGGTTCAGGGCGTGGGCAGCGTCGGCCGGCGGCTGATCGAGCATCTGCAATCGGTCGGCGCCGAGGTGCTCTTTAGTGAGGTGGACGCTGAACTCACGAGCCGTTACCGGGATGAAAAGGGACTACAGTTCGTCGAGCCGGAAATGGTACCATCCGCCAAGTGTGACATCTACGCGCCATGCGCTCTGGGTGGCGTGCTGAACGAGGGCACGATTCCGCGGCTGAAGTGCCGGGCCGTAGCCGGCGGGGCCAATAACCAGCTTTCCCGTCAGGAGGCGGCCGAGCAACTTATGGCCCGAGGTATCCTTTACGCGCCGGATTACGTGGTCAACGTCGGTGGGGCGATGGCCATTACCGGAATTGAATTGCAGGGCTGGTCCGAAGGCGAAGCGAAGAAACGGGTTTCCGAGAGCGTTCGAGAAGCCCTGTTTCGCATCTTTCAGCTTTCAAAGGACGAAGGGATCACGACCGACGCGGCTGCCTTCCGCATCGCCGAAGATAACCTGGCAAGGTCCAGGCTGAATGACGTAGATCCCAGCAGCTAACGCTGGGACAAAGGCCATCGAGAAGCGGTGGCGCTTTGGGCCGGTCAGAATTACAATTTGCTTGCAGCGGACTCGATACTAGTTGCCTGACACTTCTTCGACGGAAAGGCCAATCGGATGCGGATGAATTCAGAGGGATTGCTCTTCTTCAGCGCTCGGCCTTGCTCGTCTACGCTCCATTACAGGTATGCTGGGGAACTAATACTCGATTCAGTCCGGACTGACTTCTGGCTACATACACAGACGAAAGCGAGGACGCCATGAGCGTTGCTGCTAAGCCAGGCCCTCCTGAAACAAAGAAATGGCAAAGTCGTCTTGGCGCGGTCCTGTTCTTGGTAGGCCTTGTTCTGGCTGTTGTCCTAAGCATTGTCGTCTTTTGGCCTGACCAAGAGGCTACTGCATTCGACAGGGGACTAATCAGGGAGGAAGCGCTGCGTTCCCTTCACTGTCCTCTGGTGATCACGCCCAAAGACGAAGCAACTATCGGCGTAACCATCGTCAATACCCACGTCCGGCCGACGACGCTCCGGATTCGCTCGCATATTGCGGAGGGATCCTTGGCCTTCTTGCGCGAAGATATCCAGCAGATCGCCCTGGAGCCTGGCGAGAAGCAAACCTTGACCTGGCCGATCTTCATGGAGGATGCGGCCTACGATTTCATGATCATAGCCCGAGTCAATCAGTTCCAGAGGGTGCCCTTTCCAGCCCGGGCCGCCTCCTGTGGCGTATTAGCGCTGAACATGGGCTGGATCACGGGAAACCAGCTCGTAGCACTTTTGGTCGTGGCGGCCGGGCTGTGCCTGGTTGTCGGGAGCGCGCTGTGGCTGCGCAGCGATTGGCCACTCACCTGGAGACGCCGGGAGGCCGCCCAGCGCGCTGGCGCCATGCTCGTACTTGTGCTGGCCAGCGTCATCGCCGGTCTGCTGAAGCTGCCGATTATCGCACTGATCCTGCTATTCCTGTCAGTGGTCTTTGTAATCTCGTTGATAGAGCGGCTGACTTAACGTCGACGCCGGCGCATCCACAGCCGGAGCAGCTTTTCCTAGCAAGCTGTGATCTCATTCTACGGTCTTTCTCCGATTTCATCACAGCCGCCAAGCGGTCGATGTCCATCCCGACTGCCGTCCGCTCACGCCAATGCTGTCAGCGCTGCACGGGTGTGCTCGATGTCGGGCGCAGCTCCTATGGATTCAAACGCCGCCAAGGCGCGCGAAAAATCGTCGCGGGCGCTAGCCTCATCTGATCTAGCCAGCGCCAGTTCTGCTTTCTCGACCAGCGTCCGGCCGATCTGCCAGGGAGCTTCGATTTCATCAAACAACGTTAGTGCCTGTGTCAGCCGGGCATCAGCCTCAGCATACTGCTCATTAAGCAGGCAGATGACGCCATAGCAACGATGGACGATGGCCAAGTACGGCTGGTGGTTATCCTGGATGGCCAGTTCTTCCAGCAGCGGCGAATATCGCTCTAATGCGGCCGCATCACGCAATTGGGCGGCCGCGTCGGCTAACATCATGTAGACGATGTGCTTGTGGGCCATCGTGCCCCTCTTGACCGGTTGGCCAGACAATTCGAGGGCCGACTCCAACGCTTCCTTAACCAGGGCGAACTCGCCCTGCGCCTGTAACGGCAAAGAACGTCAGTAGAACTGATTTCTTTGCCAGTTCTCAGGCAGCCCCGACATGGATACCATGTAGTCGTATGATTCCTTAGCGTAGCTGTTAGCCTGGTCGTAGTCGCCACGCATAGCGTAGATGCTCCCGCTCAGGGCAACAAAGAAACAGGTTTCACCTATCCGCTCGCGACTGTAGTTCGCCTCCAGATCGCGCCATTTTTCCTCGATCGCCAGCACGTCGTCCCATCGATCCATCCTGAATAGACATTGAGCCTGGATGCCTAACGCATTTGCGACCTGGTCCATAGCCTGGATCTGGCTGGCAAGAGCCGTCGTTTCTTCCAGAAAGGGTAGGGCTTCAGCGTATTCGCCAACATACATCAAGGCGACGCCGACGCCGCGCAGCGCGTCTATTTTCTCGCGAATATCCTCGAGGCGCTCTTCCTGGTTTACGGCCAATCTTTTCTGGGCAACCTGGACATGCTCGCGCAACTTGCTGCGCCCGTCCAGTACATTGGCCAGGGCGCCCAGTGCTTGCGAGAGCAACAGAGCGTCGTCTAGCTGTTCAGCCATGGTTACCGCCGCCTGGGCAAAATGTTGCGCGGACTCCCAATCTGTCGGCGTCTGAACTCGCCAGGCATCCACGGACAGCGCGACTAGAGAATGCACGGTCTCAGCGTGCGGCGGCTCGCCTTCCATCGCTCGCACACTTGCATGCAGCCAAGTCTGCGACTCCTGGCTAATCTCGCCGACCTGGTGGTAGGTTTCGGCGTCTACGGACCATTTCGTCTCAGTGGCAATCTCGACGATCTTGCGATGCAGACGCATCGGGACGACATTTGATTCCTCCTGCAAGTCGTCCCATACCTCAAGGGCCAACTGATAGTAGGTGATGGCCATGCTAAAGTTGCGCACGAGGCGGCAGACGTCGCCAATCTCCTCAAACAGGCTGAGGTGAACCTCAGTTTTCGGTTCGGCCTCCAGCAAGGAAAGGGCAGCGTGTAGATTCTGATCGGCCTCGTCGTAAGCATACACGGCAAGCGACTGTCGCGATGCGTGCCGGTAGTGGTTGATCGCTTTGTCGTGTTCTCCGGCCAGGGTGAAGTGATAAGCAAGCAGTCCAAATAGCCCTTCCAGACGCTCCGGATACAGTTCTTCCATTACCTCGCCTACGCGTTGATGAAACTCGCGACGGCGCCTCAAAAGGATCGTCTCGTAGACGGCTTCTTGAGTCAGCGGATTACGAAACGAGTATTCCAGCTCCGGTACCCGCGCCGACTCGCGTATCAGATCCAACCGCAGCAGCGTTCCAATGTGCTTGTCCAATTCTGGGCTAGTTTCATCCACTGCTTGCAAGACGCGCAAGTAGAAGCTCCGGCCGATGACCGATGCCAGTTGCAGCGTTGCCCTTGTCGCCTCTTCCAGGCGATCCATGCGTGCCGCCAGCAGCGATTGCAAGTTGTCCGGGATCGAGAAATTGGCGCCGTCACTCGTCGCAACCCAGAAGCGTTTTGTCTCGCCGTCGACCACCCTGTCTTCTGGCGTTACGATGCCACTCTCGATGAGGGTCCGAACGACTTCCTCAATGAAGAATGGATTGCCGTCGGATTTCTCGAGGACGCTGGCCCTTAGGCTGTCCGGGATTTCGGGGGTAGCCAACAAGCGGTTGACGAGTTCATTACTCTCGGAGTCTGAGAGTGGGCGCAGGGATACCTCAGTATATCGGTGGCGGTACTCCTCGTCGGCGACGGTCTTGATCTGCCAGGCCGGCGCCTGTCGCTCGGCGCGAAAGGCGCATATGAGGACCAGGCCAATCTCACCGGTGAGGGGCAGCAATTCCTGCAGCAACTCGATTGAGGCCGCGTCAGCCCAGTGCATGTCGTCAAAAACCAAAACGGTCGGCCGGGCCGAGAAATAGACCCGCCACCATTCTTTTATCACCTCGTAAAGCTCACGCCTGAAGGACTCGCCTTCCAGCGGCTGGCTGCCGTTGCTACTATTCAGCCCGAATAACGTTTCGAAGATGTGGTTCGCCCGCTTACGCCGCTCCTCGGGCAAGCTCTCGGCCAGCGTGGCTAGTTTCTTCTGGATCATACGCGGGGCATCGTCATAGCCGATGCCGCTCACGCGCCGGATCAGTCTCTGGAACAAGCCATATGCCTGGTTGGATTCGTAGGACAGGCTGGTGGTTTCATACCAATTACTGTTTGGTTCCGGCAGTTGCTCAGAAAAGAGCCGTGTCTCGGTCACGAGACGACTCTTGCCCAGGCCGGCTTCACCCAAAATGCAGACGATTCGCCCCACGCCTTGCTTCACGTCGTTGACCAAACTGCGCATGGTCCGCAGTTCCACGTCCCGCCCCACCATCTCAGCGTGTAGACCTTCGATACCACGCACGCGGCCGCTGGCTGCCTTGCGTTCCAACACCCGGTAGGCGTTCACCGGCTCTTCCTTGCCCTTCACCTCAATCCCACCCAGCTCTTCAAATTCGAAGAGAGGTTTTACGAGCTTGTAAGTGTCATAGGCTATCTGCACGCTGCCGGGCTCGGCCGTTTGCTCCATGCGAGCAGCCAGGTTGATCGCGTCGCCCAGGGCCGTGTATTCCATGCGCAAATCCGATCCAACCGCGCCGACGACAACCAGACCGGTATTGACGCCCACACGCACGTCGAAATCAATCCCCCACTCCTGTTTGATCTCCTCCCGGTAGGGAACAATGCCGCTCACAATGTCGAGGCCGGCCAACACCGCCCGTTGGGGATCATCTTCATGAGCCAGTGGCGCACCGAAGAAGGCCAAGATACCGTCACCCATCAGGCGGGCCACAGTGCCTTCATAAGTGTAAATGGGCTTGATCATGTGCTCGAAAGCGCCGTTGACGATCTCCGACCATTCTTCCGGATCCAGATGCTCCGCGGCGGCCGTCGACCCCTTCAGGTCACAGAAGAGCATTGTGACGACCCGGCGCTCGCCCACCATGTCACCACTGGAACGCGCGGCTTCAAGCTTCTTCATCAGTGCCTTCGGAATGTAATCGGTAAGCGGCGACTCTTCTTCAGGCAACGCCTCGTCACGAGAAGACGGCGCGTCATGGGGTGACTGGTCCTGTTCCGTTTCACCGGCCGTCAGCTCTGTGGCAGGTTGTGTTTGCGGTAAACTCGCCGGCTCGATCGCTCCTGAGGCCGGATAGGGCGCCGCCTCAGATTGCGTCGGCGAATCCACTTGCTGCGGCTCACCGCTTCGCGGAACGTGACCATCTTCGACAGGGGCAGTCGTTTCTCTTATCGGGGGCGCAGACGCAAGCGGACGCTCGATTTCGACCGGCCGTTGTTCAAGCGCTCCGGCTTCGGCATGCGGCTGTGCGGCCACAGGCGAGCCACACCCGTCACAATACCGCGCATGACCTAGAACGCGCCGGCTACAACGCGAACAAACCAGCGAGATCCGCTGGCCACAGTTCAGGCAGAAGTTTGCGTCGTCGGCATTTGTAGTCTGGCAAAAAGGACAGATCACCGGCTCATCCTCCTAACGCTTGCGCAAGCCGAGCTTCACTCTCGGCCGTAGTGAGCATGCTATCGAATATAATCACCGCTTAATCATATTGATGATCACTGTAATCAGAAAAACAAACACGCCGAACGAGATGGCGGCGATGGCGGTGCTGTAAAGGATCTCTTTGGCAGCGGCCCAGGTCCCTTCCGGCAAATAGCCGCCGTAATGATTGTACATGTTGAATACGAAGATATATGCAGCGACGGCAAGAGGAGGAATGGGCATGAAGAAACGAACGTTATCGGATACTTGATCCCTGAAGATATATAAGGCGGTGCCCGTCAGCAGTATCAAGAGCCCGGCAACGGCGATGGACAACATGTTTGTCTTAAGGACCTCGGGATTCATTTGCTGCCTTCTTGCTCCTTTTGCTCCATGTTTTGCGGGCGCCTATTGGTCACCCTGATAAACAAGTTACTTTTGTGCCCGCCCATTTCGGCGCATCCGCGGGAACCAATAATCGACCCTGCACCCAAACCGGTCACGTCGTGGGCGAGACTAGGTAGTATCAGATTGGCTGGTGATGCGTCCTTCAAGTATGGGCCAAGGGTTCCGTGTCTACAGAGGATTCATCAGAAATCGCTTATCGCATCTCAAGAGTGTACAGTAAACGCGGGTATCGAACCACAAGTTGGTGGTACTATTTCAGTCGTTTCCCACACCGGCGTCTTTCGCAAGAATGATGGCCTGGGCCCGGTCGGCAACCTGGAGTTTGTTGTAGATATTCGAGATATGATTACTGACCGTCTTAACTGTGCTGTGCAAGTCACTGGCGATCTCCTGATTATTGCGGCCGCGGGCAATTAACTCCAAAATCTCGTGCTCCCGATCGGTCAGATCGGGAAATGTCTTGGCGCCTTCTTGTTCTTCAGAGGCTAAATTGGCCTGGCGAAAAAAGTCTGTCAGCCGGCCGGCGATGGCCGGGCCGAATATGGCTTCACCCTTAGCCACTGCGCGGACACTACTGAGCATCTCCGCTTTGTCCGCACCCTTGAGTACGTAGCCGCGCCCCCGCGCGCATGGCGGCAAACAAAGAGTCATCATCTTCCAGCATCGTGATCATGATGACTAGCTACCCATCACTTTGAGCTTCAACAAGTAAGAAGGCTGTTCGAGGCACGGGATACAATCTTGTTTGTCGACAACGTTGTATCCAGGAGGTGCCTATGTCGAACAACCTTCGGCTTTATCATACGGTCTTGAGAGGATTGCGCCAGTGGCTGCCAGATGAAAGGATTACGCGAGTGCGCAATCTGGCCTTGCTGATGACCGGACTGTACATGAGCGGTGCAGTGCAATTGCCGCTGATCGTACGCAAATGGCCAGTGGACGGCAAACTGCCCAGCCTGGTTAATCGCTTGAGTCGTTTTCTGAATAACGAACGATTGTCGGTACAGCATTGTTATCAGCCGATTGCTCGCCGGTTGCTCTTGTTGTTTGCTGGGCGAACTATCCACTTGCTCATTGACTGCACGAAAGTTGGCTTCAATCATCAGCTGATGGTTGTGGCCATTGCTTACCGGAAACGATCATTGCCCTTGGCCTGGAGCGTTCATCCGGGAGCTAAAGGAACCGTTGCTGTGACTGAACAGATTGCCCTGTTGGGCCAGGTCGAGTCTTTGCTTCCGGCAGAGGGCGATATCTGGCTTATGGGTGACAGCGGCTTCCAATTTGTTCCCCTCTTGCGCTGGCTCCAGCATCGTGGTTGGCACTATGTCATCCGCCAATCGGGTAACAATATGGTTTCCTGGCCTGGTCAGCAATGGACTCGACTGACGGACCTGGGCCTTATCGAGGGCGAGTCGAGAATCGTCGGCTGGGCAAAACTGACTGGGAAGAACAAGTACGGCTGGGTCTGGCTGATCCTTCACTGGAAACAGGGCGAAGATGAGCCTTGGTATCTCGTCTCTGACTGTCGCGGTGACCGAGCACACATCAAGCGCTATGAAAAGCGCATGTGGATTGAAGAAATGTTTGGCGACATGAAAGGTCATGGTTTCAATATGGAGGCCACTCACCTGCGCGACTCGGAACGGATTATGCGCCTCTTACTCGGTGTCTGTCTTGTCTATGTCTGGTTCATTGCCCTGGGTAGTTGGCTAGTCAAGCGTGGCTATCGCAATCTGGTTGACCGCAAAGACCGCCGTGACAAGAGCTATTTCCGTTTAGGTTGGGACTGGATGGAGCGATGTTACCACCTCAACCAGTCCTACGTATTTCGTACAGTCCCATATTTATGAAAGTGATAGGTAGCTAGAGTCGGCTATGCGAGATAGCAGTCCCAGGATAGCGCCAAGAATCAACAACCACAGCGGGATGCCGGGCAATACCTTTGCCCTCAAAGAGACGACGCCCATCAGCAGCCAACCCAGCGTGAAGAGCAGGAACGTGGTGACAAAGCCCAGGGCGACGATCGCTGGCGGACTTGACTCCACTTGATCCAGGAACTCGGGAGCGGCCGATGTCAGGGGCCGGGACGATGAATCCTCCGCCCCATAGGAAGCCGATGTTCAGAACCGTGCCCAATGAGGCCAGAATAAACGTGGCCAACCCTAAGCGGCCGGTTTCATCAACCTGACGAGCATATAGTCCGATAAGCGCCATCAAGATCAGATAGGCGGCGAGGATGCTCATATCGAGCAATACCAGCCAGGTTGTGGTAGCGGCCGCGGTCCGTTCAGGTTCATCGCCGAAGAAAACGAGGAACGCGATGTCGAGCAGCACCAACAGCACCCCGCCCACTAACCCGGCCAGTCCGGACAATTGAAGCAATCGAGTTCTAGTCATTCTACATACTCCATCATAAGACTGTTTCATACAGGCTTGCGAGTCAGCCTCTCGTCGGGCTGTCTGCTCCTGGTGACCGGCGGTCGGAGATCCAAGCGAATTAGAAGTTTGAACACGACGCCTGGTTCGATAGCTCACCAACCGCCATTCCAGGCCAACCACCAAGCGTGAGCCGAGACGATCGTCGACTGCATCAAGATCAACAGTAGCGCAAGGATAATGAGAAGGCGGATAGCCAGTCTAGATTTCATGTTTCTACTCCTTTGACTTGCATATATGCGTGGTTCCTCGGTCTTGACCAGATCCACTTCAATCTAGCGAGCCTCAAGTATCTCCTTCAGAGTTTGAGCGTCGGTGGCCACTTGCCTCTTGGCCATTCGGGCCAGTACTGGCTCGGCGAGCTTAAAAAAGCCCGCAGACTCGATCTCCCCCTCGATCGTGAGCTCTGTGCCGCCAATCACCGGATTGAGCGACATCCGAGCGTTGATCGGTACCGGGCCAGAGGTCGTTCTATCCGCATAGTATTCATAGGGCTCAAACTCGGTGATCTCGTAGGTGGCCTCCATGGTGCGGCCCAAGAATTGAGTAATCCGGGACGAGGTCGTGCCCAAGCCAACCGCACCTTCGGAGGTTTGCCTTGCCTCAATGACCGGACCGGCCCATTCGGGAGTGTTCTTGGGATCGACTATATAGGCAAAGACTTCTTCAACAGGACGGTCAATAATTACACTTGTTTCTATCTTGCTCATTATTCATACTCCTTAACTGTATGGTGCTGAAGATCGGTCGAACTAGCATTGCATATAGCCTACGGTAGGCGTTCGCGGTCGTCATGGGGCTGCGCACCTGTTTAGATCGGGAAATCATGGCTTTTCTGCTAGGAATGAATCCCTACCGGTATTTAGTACCTGGCCCCTCGCCCAGGCCACTATGCATGGAATACATACCCAAGTCGATCCAGATCGACACTTATTTTCTAGTGGTATAATAATCTGCAGTCCATAGTCGTATCTGGCCCTTGCAATCCGTCAATATAGAGCTCTTCGAGGATCTGGATCCGCATGCGGCTCGCCCTGTAGCAGAACTACTCACGCGAGCGTCCCTGAAGGTCAGGTTAGTGCCTGACGGTTTGGCGATTTGGACTGGATAGCGAATTGTTGGTCGTCTTCCCTTCACTCTGCCCCTCACCAACACCGTTGATTAAACAGAATGGAGGATGAAAACAATGACGAACAAGTCTCACCTGGACATTCTTGCACAGGGTATTGAAATCTGGAATACCTGGCGGGTGCAGCATCCGGACGTCCAGCCACAGCTCTCGGGAGTGGACCTGAGCGACATGGACCTGGCCACTGCGAATCTCAGTGAGGCGAACCTGTCTGGCGCGGCGCTTTTTGAAGCAAACTTGCGAGAAGCGAATCTGAAAGCGGCCGTGATCGCCGAGGCCGATCTTTCTGGAGCAGATTTGAGCGGCGCGGAGCTCTACAAAGCCGACCTTGCCAACGCGTACCTGACCGGCGCCAACCTTACGGAAACATTTCTGGCCGAGGCTGAATTAAGTGGCGCCGATTTGCGCGGAGCAAGGTTTCGTCAGGCCGACCTGACAGAAACCAACCTGGTCGCTGCAGATTTGCGCGATGCAGACTTGACAGGAGCAAATCTGTCCAAGGCCCTCATCGCCGACGCCATTCTCTGCAATGCCAAGCTGACCTCGGCCAATTTGACAGATCTTGAGTATGGTCCTTTTCACACCATGAGGGGCCACTATTATGGCATTCGCGGTCTCGACTCCTGTTATGGGAATGCGCTCTTCATTCGAGATGCCAGAGACCAGGACTATCTGGACACGCTAGAACGTAACATTGAAAAGACACCATCCCGTACGCACCGCAGGCTCAGACGCTTCCTGTTTCGAGCCTGGGCGTGGATTGATTATGGTCGTAGCCTGGGAAAGCCCTTCTTCTATTCATTTGTCATAGCTATGATCTTTGGCATTGTCTTTTTCCTGGAAAGGTCCCTAAATTGGGGTCTGATGGACTATTCCAGTAGCAGCAATAGCCTGATCAGCCCTTTCTACTATTCCATTGTCACCTATACCACGCTAGGCTTCGGCGACATCACCCCAAGACACTGGATCGGCGAAATCATTGTGACAGCCGAAGTGGTTCTTGGTTACACCACTCTCGGCCTTTTGCTCGCCATACTGGCCAATCGGGTTGCCCGGCGGAGCTGAACGCGCCGCTTATCGAACTTGACGTTCGTATGAATGACTGATGAAGTGATTATTTGAACCTTGAATTGACGGCTAAAGGAGTACGGTGCTGATGAACGACGTCGCTTTGCTGACTAGCCTTATCTGGATCCTGATTAGCGCAGCTCTTGTGTTTCTAATGCAGGCGGGTTTTCTCTGTCTTGAAACAGGCCTGACCCGGAGTAAGAGCAACATCAATGTCGCCATCAAGAATATGGCCGATTTTGGGATCTCAACTGTCCTTTATTGGGCATTCGGATTTGCTCTGATGTTTGGAATCACCCGCAGTGGATGGTTCGGGTCGTCCGGATTTGCCCTGACATTCGATCTGAGCAACCCAGAATTGACCGCCTTTTTTGTTTTCCAGGTGATGTTTTGTGGCGCGGCCGTAACGATTCTATCCGGGGCTGTGGCGGAAAGGCTGCGCTTCGGAAGTTACATTTTTCTGGCGATTTTGGTGGCAGGTTTGACCTACCCGATATTCGGCCACTGGGCATGGAATGGCGCCAACGCCGGTGAAGCATCTGGTTGGCTCGCAAATCTGGGCTTCATCGATTTTGCCGGATCAACCGTCGTGCACAGTGTTGGTGGCTGGACGGCACTAGCGGTCCTACTGGTTATCGGCGCTAGAAATGGCCGATTTCCCACAAATGCCCCACCGCGCAAGATACCGGGGGCCAACATTCCCCTGGCGGCCCTGGGCGTTTTGCTGCTGTACATAGGCTGGATCGGATTCAACGGTGGCAGCACCCTGGCCGTTAACGAGCAGACCGCACTGGTTGTCGCCAACACTATCTTGGCTGGTTCGGTAGGTATGGTGACGGCGATCATCGCCGGTTTTGTTCTTCATGGTAAGGTCGACGTTGGCTTCGTCATGAATGGAGCCCTGGCGGGGCTGGTAGCTATCACCGCCAGCGCCAATTCGGTCACTGCCTTGTCGGCCGTCATAATCGGCGTAGTGGGTGGGCTTATCATGATCGGCGTGGAGCGGTTGCTCGAACTGCGGCGAATTGATGACGCCGTTGGCGCGATTCCTGTCCATTTGGGCGCGGGCATCTGGGGCACTTTAGCGGTTGGACTGTTCGGCAACCCGCTGATATTGGGCACAGGCTTGAGCCGCTTGGCCCAGATAGGCGTCCAGCTGCTAGGTATCTTCGTCTGTTTCTTATGGGTCTTTGGTGTAACTTATTTGCTGGTTCGCTTGGTCGACCGCCTGACTCCGCTACGCGTTTCATCCGAGGAAGAATATATTGGACTGAATATATCGCAACATGATGCCTCGACGGAATTGGTTGACTTGTTCATGGCCATGGATCGCCAGGCGAAGACCGGAGACCTGAGTTTACGAGTGCCTGTTGAACCGTTTACAGAGGTCGGCCAGATAGCCTCCCGTTATAATCAATTGATGGAGTCGCTGGAGCAAGCCCTGGCCCGGACGCAGACGATTGTTAAGAATGCCATGGACGGCATCATCACTTTGTCGGCAAATACGCTAGAAATCAGCACCTTAAATCCCGCTGCCGAAGCCATGTTTGGCTTTCAGGAAAGTAAGGTCGCTGGCAAGCCACTGACCAAATTGCTCAGATCCCATCTGGCGCAAGATCAAAAGAAGTCCAGCACGGTCGATCAGTTCAAGACGTGGCTCTTCGAAACAACCACTTCCGGTCATCCTTACGAGATCGTCGGCCAACGGTCAGATGGCGTTACATTCCCCATCGAAGCAACCGTAGCTGATGCTGTGCTTGGGGAGGAGCAAGTTTACATCGGAACGCTGCGCGATATCAGCCAGCGAAAGGAAGTTGAGCAGGAGTTGAGGCAATATCGCGAGCATCTTGAGGAATTGGTACAGACGCGAACGGCCGAGCTGATAGAGGCTAACAAAGAACTTCAACGCGCACGGGATGGCGCCGAAGCGGCCAATAAGGCTATCTCCTCGTTCTCGACGGAATTGGATACAAGCGTCATTTTGCAAAACATCTGTTTCGAACTTGCCCGAGCGATTGGGCTGCCCAGGGCAGACTTTGGTCTATTAGACCAATCAAAGAATTCCTTAACGATCATTGCGGAGTACGTGGAGGAGGGCCTGCCATCGGCGCTGGGCAGCAAAATCCCTATTGACCTGGAAGGGAGTCGCTATGACCGGCAGACGTTGATTAACAAGCAATTGCTAATCGTCCATGATGCCCAGTCTGATTCAGCACTTAGCGGCCTTCAAGGCGCACCGCACAAGCGAGAATCTGCCTCCATGCTTGTAGTGCCGCTACAATATCATTAAATTTAGATCTTTGTCTAAGATATTACACTGTTTGTAACTGTGTTTTTCCTGAATCCGATTTTAAAAACATGGTTACAAACCATGTTGG
>CP070688.1:1316820-1321407 GCA_020353135.1 Chloroflexota bacterium | reverse complement strand
ATGGCTGATCCCGACGCTCGGCCCGTCCGGCGCGGCCGTGGCCAAGATCGTCGCTCGCATCCTGGGCTTGGCCCTGGTCATCTGGCGCTTGCGCGTCTGGCGCCTGACGATGCGTGACGGCGATACCTGAATTACCTTTCAGCTTGGCCGTTAACTCCTGCGAAACTATAATGCTGGCCATGCGCGGAACCATCGGGCTCGACGGGGCGAAACGTTACCTGACCCTCAAAACCGGCCGTATTCACAGCTTGCCCATCGCCATTCTCATGCCACACAGTAGCTGCAATTGCCGCTGCGTCATGTGTGATATCTGGAAGGGTAATGCCAATCAGCAGCAACTCAGCCAGGCAGATGTCGAATCATTGTTGGCTTCCTTTAAGGTTCTCGGTACTCGCTGGGTAGTCATGTCCGGCGGAGAAGCCCTGATGAACCGTAAGCTCTTCGAGTTGTGCCAGCTTCTGCGAGAAAACGGCATAAAGAAGATCTCCATCTTGTCAACCGGCTTGTTACTAAAGAGGTTTGCCAGGCAGGTGGTTGATTCCCTGGACGAAGTTATCGTTTCATTGGATGGTTCCCAGCCCATTCACGACGCGATCCGGCGGGTGCCGCGAGCTTACCAACGGCTGTGCGAAGGGGTGCAGGCGATCAATGCGCTGGATCCCGGCTTCGCTATCAGCGGCCGCTGCGTTATTCAGCGCCTCAATTTTGCCGACTGGCCCAACATCGTCGATGCCGCCCGGCACATAGGCCTGGATCAAATCAGCTTCTTGGCCGCCGACGTCTCAAGCGACGCTTTCAACAGGCCGGACCTTTGGGACCAAGAGCGAGTTGAGCAGGTGAATCTGTTGCCCGAACAACTTCCCCAAATGAAGCGCGTGCTGGAGGCGTTGATCCGTAACTACGCGGCCGATTTCGAGAACGGATTCATCGCCGAATCGGCTGACAAGTTGCGACGTATTCAACAGTATTACGCTGCCCTGCACCAACGAGGACCATTCCCGGCCGTCCAGTGTAACGCGCCCTGGGTATCGGCCGTGGTTGAAGCGGACGGCACGGTGCGGCCGTGCTATTTTCACCGGCCGATGGGAAATATCCGACAAGCGGCCCTGAGTGAGCTGATCAATCATCCCGAGGAAATTGGTTTTCGGCAAAGCCTCGACATGAACAATAACGAACTTTGCCGAAAATGCGTCTGCACCCTCAATCTACGACCGACTGCCCGGCTATTATGACGGTGATGCTTCGGATGGGATCGGCCGGTCATGGGCGCCTGGGCTGCTTCACAATTGGGCTTGCCGGCCGACGATTACCAGAAATGTCGCCGGCTCGCGCCGGCTCCTGATACGGGCCAACCAGCTGCGACCGATCCAGCGCCAACCATAGCCTGGTTTGAGGAAGCGCCATTGCAGATCCGTTTCCGACGCCAGGGAATCAAGCCTTTCAAAGGTGAGATACCCTTCGTCGGGCAAGGCTGGCTCAGAGAATCCGTACCGTTCAGCGAATTGATCGTACCGTTCCTGGACCATCTTTTCGCCGCTGCTCGCCTCCCGGTATATCGGCGAGTCCATCACCACCAGACGGCCGTCCGGCCGCATTACGCGCAGACCCTCCGCTAGCGTTTGTTTGTAGTCGGTCGAGTAATGTAGCGAGCCGTTGAAGACAACTATATCGGCCTGAGCATCGTCGATAGGCAAACGGTCAAACTCCGCCTGCAGTGGTTCGAAGGCCACGTCGTAGTATGAATACGTTCCCAGCCCGTCATAGGCATTGTCCAGAAGATCAACGGCCAGCGCCTGGTGCCCCTCTTGGGCCAGCCGGTATGAAAGCCAACCGTTGCCGGCACCCAGATCGAGGACCCGCAACGCCCGGCCCCGTTTGGCCGACAGGGGCTCGATCACTCCGGACAGCATTGTCTCATAGCTCCTGGCCCGGAAGTTCGAGATTTCGCCGTGCCGGCCGCTCAGGTCGTCGAAGGGCAAGGCTCGATAATAGGTCCTATCAGCCAGGCCCCAGCCCTCGTGCTCGCGCACTACCTGGTATTGGTGGACGAATTGCTCGAAATGGGACTCGCGCTCAGGCAGCAGGAAGCGCCAGATGCCATCGCGACGAGTGAAGTGAAGATCGTCGGCCGGGCAGCGATAACCGGTCTCTTCGGCGACCAGTTCGCCGCGGCACCGCGGGCAGATCCAGGTCACCGCTTCGTCCCTTGCATTCTTGTCCCCAACCATACAAAATTGTCCGTCAATCGACCGTGCGTACCAAATCGACATGATATCGGACGAGAATAGTCCAGGCCATCCGGAGAAGCCGACCGCTGTTGAAGACATGGAGTCAGGCGCGGCTCTCGGTGGTTGGGAGCGTCTTTCAGCTTTCTCCGGTCGGTTAGCTGAGCTTCTTTTCGCCGTTCTAATCATCTTGATGCTGACCACGCCCTCCTGGCGAGGCGGCACATTCACCTGGTTGCCCCTGGCAAAGCTCTCTGATCTGGGAGGAGTCCCGGCATCCCTCGGAATCCTCACTCTGCTGCCCTTCGCCATCGCCGCCGCCTGGGCCGTCGACTTGTTCGCTCGCTGGCGATCCGGCGTCGAACTAAATTGGACCTGGGGGCGTTTCGGCGTTACGGTTCCACTGCTTGTGTTCACTTTCTTAGGCCTGGTCTCGCTCTGGCAAGCGTCTCCGCGGAACGTATTCATTCAGCTTGGCGGCCTGCTCATTTTCTGGGCCTTATATCTGTTCGTGCTGAACCAGCGGCCGAATGTCGTCTGGCCGCTGGTTATTGTGGTCCTTGTTCAGGCAGCCAGCGCCCTTGGCCAATTCGCGACCCGGTCAGACCTGGGGCTGCTCAAACTGGGCGAATTTGTCCTGGATCCGGAGCAGCCGGGCATCGTCGTGCTCTTCGCCCGCGGCCAGCGGTGGCTGCGAGCTTACGGGCTGACCAGCCATCCCAACCTGCTGGGCGCCATGTTGGCGGCCGTCCTATTGCTGCTTCTGCCGACGCTCAAGCGTTCGCGAGGCCGGGCGCGCGTAGTACTCGTTTTCGTCTTCGCGGCCGGCGTGCTGGGACTGCTGGCCTCCTTCTCCAGGGCGGCGATTCTGGGCTTCATCGCCGGGCTGGTCACCTGGTTGTTCCTGGAGGCCCGGCAAGGATCGACTCCCTGGTCTTTGGCCCGGCTCAAGAAGACGCTTCGCTCGCCCTGGTTGTGGCTGGGCATAGCCGGCGCCGTCGTTGTCCTGGTTCTCTTCGGCGATCTGGCCTTTAGTCGCCTCTTGGGCCTTGACTCTAACGTGGAATCGATTTCTTTGATTCAGCGTTTCTTCGACTGGCGGCTGGCTCTGACCCTCATCGTTGAGCAGCCCATTCGCGGCGTCGGCCTGGGCCAATATATCATCGCCGCCCAGCGCCTGAGCCCGTTCGCGGTCACCGTCCACAATGTGCCGCTGTTGGTCACGGCCGAGCTGGGCATCGGCGGCTTTTTGGCGCTGTTGTGGCTGACGATATCGGGCCTTCGAAGCCGGCCGGCCGGCCTGGGTCCGTGGATCGCCGTCCTGGTCATCGGTTTCTTCGACGTCACCCTGTGGCTGACAGGCAACTGGCAGACGGCCGTGTTGTTCAGTCTTATCGCAGCTAATCTAAGCCAGAAAATCATCGGCCGAACGATGCTCAAGCCCCGTTAACTGGCATATGACTCGCCCCAGATAGAACGAGAGAGAAAAGACAGCCGCAACTCATCCTCTGACAAGCTCTGGGCAATTCCCTCAAAGATTTCCCGGGCTCGCTCTCGATTCTTCTCAGCCTGCTCAGCTTCTCCCAGCGCGTGCTCCACCTCGGCCGAGGCCAGCAAGATCTGCCACAAGGGCCAGGCCAGCGACATCTCCTCCGCTTCAGCTCGGGCCTGGGCCAGAATATCGCCGGCTTGCTCCAGCTGGCCGCCGGCCAACAACGTCTGCCCTTGCAAAAGCAACGCCGTGGGTAATACCAGCCGGCCGTCCATCCTGCGCATTAAATCGCTCAGCTGACGGGCGTTCTTCGCTGCCTGCTCCGGATCCTGCTGAGCCAGCGACAACCGGCACTTACCTTCCTCAACGTACGACTCCAGCAGCGGCTCCATGGACGTCTTGATGGCTTTCAGTTCGTCAAAGACGGCCGCCGCCTGCTCCGTCTCGCCGGCCAGCAGCAGCACCTGCCCTAATATCGAGATGGCCGCCGATTCATAATAAGGAATGAGGGCCCGGCGGTCTGCCACGGACCGGCGCGCCAGCGGGATGGCCTGGTCAAAAGCCCCCAGATTAGCGTAGACTAGGGCCAGGTTGGAACCGACGAACAGCGGCGCCACCAGGAACCCGGCCAGTTCACCCAGACGAATGGACTCGGTCATCGTTTCGATGGCCTTGTCCGGCTCACCTCGCTGCCAGTACAGCTGGCCGATGGCGAAGCGGCTGTAGGATTGGCCCCAGATATTCTCTATTTCCAAGCTGATTTGATAGGACTCATCCGACAAGGCGACCGTCTTCTCGTAATCGGCGTTATATGTGCTGAGCAGGCTGGCCGTCGCCAGGCTATCGGCCAGCATCGGACGGTTGCCCAGT
>CP070688.1:1310376-1316720 GCA_020353135.1 Chloroflexota bacterium | reverse complement strand
GGCGATCCGAGGTAGCGCATGCGGTAAGGTACGTGCCGGATCTTCAACATGAGAGCGAAATTGCGAGCTATTATCAAGCGGCCGACATTGCCGTCTCATTGGCGTCGTCCGACGGTACGCCCGTTTCCGTTCAGGAAGTAATGGCCTGTGCGACGGTGACAATACTAGGAGACATCCCTGCCTTTCACAACTGGGCCAGACACGACCAGGAAACGTTATTAGTGCCGCTCCATGATGCAGAAGCGCTGAGTGAGGCCATGGTGCGTTTGCTGCGCGATAAAGAAACCAGTAATCGCCTCGCGCAGAATGCCCTAACCTATGTCAGGGCCAATGCAAACAGAGCCGCGTGGATGCAGCGGGGCGAAGAGATCTATGCCAAGGTAATCTCCGATGCGAGACATCAGGCCGTGGCCGGTACAGCGGCCAAACCTAAGCAACGAAGGTAGCCTGAAGATAACCTGCAGAGAGAGGAAGTGTTGAATGACGCTATTGGCTGACAGGGTGCTGGTGTTGGCGCCGCACACCGACGATGGAGAGATCGGCTGCGGCGGGAGCATTGCCAGGTTTGTCGAGAACCAAAGCCAGGTATTCTACGTGGCCTTTTCGACGGCGCGAACTTCTGTCCGGCCGGAATTTCCGGACAATATACTTGAGGTTGAAGTAAGTGAGGCGACCAAGGTCCTTGGAATCCCAAGCGAGAACTTGATATTGTTCGACTTCCCAGTCAGGCAGTTTCCAAAGCACCGGCAAGAAATCCTTCAGGCCATGGTCGATCTGAGACAAGAATTGGCGCCGGATCTGGTCCTCGTGCCTTCCTTGAACGATATCCACCAGGACCACCAGGTCGTCGCGGCCGAAGGTTTGCGGGCCTACAAGCGCCATACAGTATTGGGCTACGAAGAGCCATGGAATAACATTGTGTTTGAGACAAAGTGCTTCATCGCGCTGGAAGAGCGGCACGTGGCCAAGAAAATTGAAGCTCTGCACTGCTACAAGAGCCAGGCTCATAGAGCCTATCTTGACGAGGAGTTCATGTGGAGCCTGGCCAGAACAAGAGGGACGCAAATCGAGGGCCGTTTCGCCGAGGCATTTGAAGTGTTGCGACTCGTGGCGGATTAGATCATGAAATGTATCCTGTTTATTGCCGACGCCGTGCGCCCCGATTATCTGGGCTGCTACGGCAATCCGAGAATCCAGACGCCGGCGATCGACGCCCTGGCTTCGGCCGGAACGCGTTTTGACCAGGTAGTCACGGCGGCGCCGTGGACCGCCCCGTCAACCGCATCCATCATCTCTGGCATCTACGCCCACAAGCATCAGGTCTTTACTTGGGACAAGGGTCTGCCCCATTCCATACCAACCCTGTTTCACGTCTTCGCCGAAAACCGGCACGAAGTGGCCAGTTTTGTCTTCGACCGCGACTACTTGTTTTCGGCGATGCCCTATGCCAACGTCCAGGGAAATACGGGTGATATGGACGAGGTGTGTCGCTGGCTGGCGA
Organism: Chloroflexota bacterium; assembly: GCA_020353135.1. The sequence goes on along the minus strand of CP070688.1, from coordinate 1,315,219 downwards.
ATAATGCGAGCCAGGAATTCTTCCTGCTGGTGCACAGTTGGGCGACGCACATGCCCTACCAGGTGCAGCATAGCGATCGGCCGGCATGGAAAGACGCCAAACGCCTGTTCATCGAGAAGCTTCAAACCGGCGATCCGGCGGCCGTTCGCTCGAGTCAAGAAGCATATGCCAGGTCTATTGAGTATTGCAGTAGTCGCCAGGTACGGCGCCTGGTTGATCTGCTGGTCGATCAGGGCATCCTCGACGACACGCTTTTCATCTTCATGAGCGACCATGGCGAGTCGTGGGGCGAGCGCTTCGAGGACAGCGGCCAAATAGAGGGCATACACCATCTTCACGGCCGGTTCTTGTATGACGAGACAATCATGGTGCCGTTGATCATGCACTGGCCAGCCCGTCTGCCGGCCGGCCGGGTAATCGGCGGGCAGGTCCGCACGGTTGATCTTCTGCCCACGATTCTCGAATTCGCAGAGATTCCACAACCAGATGCGGGCTACGACGGAGACTCTATCCGAGAGTTAATCAGTGGCGATCGGGCAGCGAATCGGGCTGCATATTGCTCCACGAGCGAACATGGCCAGCTTTCGAAAATCTGCCTGCGTGAGCCGCCATTCAAGTACATCCGCAACTTGGATCTGGGCACTGAGGAATTATACGATCTGTCGACAGACGGCCGCGAGAAGGACAACCAGTTTGCAGAGCGGACCTCCGAGGCTGAACGAATGAAGGAGGCCGTCGACCAGCAACTGGCGGATCGGGACGTGGATAGGCTGTCGGCCGAAGAAGAGGCACTGTTGACTCAGCGCCTGAGCGATTTAGGTTACATTTAATCTCATGATAGTAGCGGTTCACCAGCCAAATTACCTGCCCTGGATCGGCTATTTCCACAAAATGGCCCACTCAGATGTATTCGTACTGCTCGACACGGTTCAATTTCCGCGCGGTACCAGTGTGGCCAACAGGAACCGGATCAAGACCGCTCAGGGTGTCCTGCAGTTGACAATGCCGGTCTCGATTCCAAAAGGACGGCAAGGCAAAGTTTCCTACGCGGAGGTGCGGACGGCGGCCAACGGCTGGCAAAGGAAGCACCTGAAGAGCATTCAGATGGCTTATAGCAAAGCGCCATACTTCGGCGCCCATTTTGACGAGATAGACGCGCTGTTGCACCAGAGCAATTCGCTGCTCGAGATTAATCTTGCGATGATTCGCTACTGTGCTGAGGCGCTGAATATACATACTCAAACTCTTCTGTTGTCGCAGTTGTCGTTGAACAGTGGCGCCAAAAGCGAATTGATCGTCAACATTTGCCGGGAGCTCGGGGCCAGCCAGTATCTGTCGGGACAAGGCGCCAGGAAGTACAACGATCCGGCGATGTTCTCGGCCGCAGGGGTTGACCTGATCTATCAGGACTTCACCTGCCCCGTTTATCCCCAGCTTCATGGCGAATTCGTGCCCAATCTGTCGGTCGTGGACCTTCTGTTCAACTGCGGCGGCGACGGCGGCCAGTTCGTAGCCCGGAGTTGATCGTCGGTGGCTAAGAAATTGTGCGTTCTTACGTCGGTGCACCAGAGCGACGACGGGCGGATCTTCCACAGGGAAAGCGTGACGCTCGCAGAGGCAGGTTATGACGTTACGTTTGTTGTACCGGCCGACTTTGAGCTGAAAAAGCGTCACGGTGTGACCGTCAGAGGCGTAAAGCCCGTCGCGAGACGGCTGGCCAGGCCACTCGTGTGGCTACGGTTGTTGAGGCAGGCGCTTGATATCAAGCCAGAGGTCGTACACTTTCACGATCCTGAACTGCTGTTGATTGGACCGCTGTTGAAGCTCTCCCTGGGTTCAGGGGTTAAACTCATCTTTGACGTTCACGAGTACTTCGTGGATTCACTGGCTGACAAATACTGGATTCCAGCCCGGCTGCGGCCGTGGACGAGGGCCGCGGCGAATGCTCTTCAAGGGCTCTTGCTGCGATGGGTAGATGGCGTCATCTGTGCGGTGGACGGCCTGGTGCCACTCTACAAACAGACTGGCCGACCCATCGCGGTCGTGCGCAACTTGCCCTTGGCAAAGCTTTTTGAGGGTGGGATTCCCCATCAGGCGCTTGACACGACCGGATTCAAACTGATCTATGTGGGGCTCATTCTGCCGAAGCGGGGCATCAACATCGTACTCGAAGCGATGCGGTTGCTCCACGTTGGCAATGAACATAGCGTCCATCTATACCTGGTTGGGAGGGCTGTATCAACAGATTATATGACTGAGCTGGCTGAATTCTGTGAACACAACGGCTTGACCGACTACGTGCACTGGTTGGGTCCAGTACCTCACGAAGAGCTTAAACATTATCTGGCAAATGCTGATGCCGGACTCCTGCCGGGACTGAACACGCTCCAGTACTCGAACCCGGGAATAGCGACCAAGCTGTTTGAGTACTTGTTGTGCGAATTGCCCGTGATCAGCGCCGACTATCCACATCGCCGTCGTTATATTGAAGAAGCTCAGTGTGGAATAATGGTTCCGCCGGAGGAACCAGGTGCCCACGCCGAGGCAGTAAGGCGCCTGATGCAGTGTCCAGAAGAGACGGCAAGTATGGGCGAGCGCGGCCGCGCCTATGTTCTTGCGTCCTACACCTGGGAATCTGAGCAAGCCAGGTTGCTTGACTTCTACCAGATAGTGCTCGCACCTGAACCAACCCAGGGCACGTAATTCGCCATGCGCGTCCTTTACCTATCCCAATACTACCCGCCAGAGATCGGCGCCACGCAGATCAGAGCCTATGAGATGGCTCGTGGTCTGGTTAGGGCTGGGCACGAGGTGACGATCATCACCGAGTTCCCCAACCATCCGACGGGCGTCATTCCGAAATCATACCGAGGCAAGCTATTCGAGCGGGAGAGGGACGATGGCATCGACGTGATCCGGGTGTGGGTAAAGGCTTCGCCGAGAAAGACGTTCGGTCGTCGTGTGGCCTTCTATGTGAGCTACATGATCATGGCAATCCTGGCCGGTCTTTTCCTGGTTCGCGGCCGAATCGATGCCTTGTACGTGACTTCGCCGCCACTCTTCGTCGGCGGCGCCGGGCTCGTCCTGAATTTGATGCGTCGCATTCCACTCTTCCTCGAGGTCCGCGATTTGTGGCCTGAAGCGGCCGTCGTATTGGGCGAATTGCGCAATCCGCGTTATATCGGCTGGGCAACTTGGTTGGAGGAGCGTTGCTACAAGCGGGCGAAGAGAATAGTCGTGACGGCGGACGAAAGCATGAATCGGCTGCGGGAACGAGGTGTTCCGGCCGAGAAGCTAGTCCTGATACGCAATGGGACGAATGTGGACCTCTTCAAACCGCAACGGGAGAGAGGGGCGTTACTACGCGAGGAGTTGGGGCTACAGCACAACTTCGTCGCCCTATATGCGGGGCTGCACGGCCTGGCATATGACTTCGATTATCTTCTAGAAGCGGTTGCCGAGCTGCAGTCGGTCCCCGATTTTCACTTGCTGATGGTTGGCGATGGACCGACCAAGACAGCCACGGTGACTCGGGCCGATGAGCTTGGGCTTGTGAACGTCACGTTTTTGCCCAGCCAGCCGCGGGCGAGAATCCCGGACTTCTTCAATGCGGCCGATGTATCGCTTGTTCCCATGCGCAAGCCGCAAATCGCCGGCGGCTTCCCAGTTAAGGTTTATGATTCAATGGCCTGCGCCGTGCCGGTCATCGTGTGTGCGGAAGGAGAGACACGAGCGGTCGTCGAGGAGAGCCAGGCCGGTCTAGTAACAGAACCGGGCGATGCCGCAGCGCTTCGGGCCGCAATTGTGCGCCTGTACGAGGAATCGGCGCTGAAGCAACGCCTGGGCGAAAATGGACGCAAGATCGCGGTAGCAAGATATTCGCGCCAGGCCCAGGCGAGTGAACTGGCGTCATTGCTATCCAAGAGCGTCACGGAAAGCCCGGGTAAATAGCTCCGGGGGGACATTGCCACGCATTGACCCCTGCGGTAAGATTCGCGCCAGACCAAAACATATGAATATTGGCGGCTCGTGGAACGAATATGGACTCTAAACTGCAGCGCTATTGCGATGGTTTGCTGGAGGCCGGCTGGCTTGCGGCAGTCGTCGTTACGCCCTTGTTCTTTAACATCCACTCCTCGCGAGTGTTCGAGCCTGACAAGCTGACACTGCTTCGTTCGATTGCCGTACTCATGGCGGGCGTATGGCTGGTGAAGTTCGTCGACCGGCAGGGTTGGCGCTCACTAAGCTGGTTGAGTTGGCGGGGTGAGGACTCGATATGGCGGATGCCGTTTGTTCTGGCGGTGTTCTTGCTGGCTGTTGTCTATCTGGTAGCCACGGCATTCTCGATCACGCCGGTTGTCAGTTGGGCTGGCTCTTATCAGCGCCTGCAAGGGGCCTATACCACGCTATCGTATATTGTCATATTTGCCCTCATGGTGGCTACCATGCGCGGCCGGGACCAGGTGTCGCGGGTGGTCACGACAGTTATCGTAGTCAGCATACCAGTTTCTCTTTACGCGATGCTACAGCACTTTAATCTGGATCCGCTGCCGTGGGGAGGCGACACGCAGCGCCGGGTGGCTGGCAGCATGGGTAATTCGATCTTTATTGCGGCGTACATCATCATGGTTGTTCCGCTGACGCTGGCCAGGATCATCGACGCCTTTACCAATATCCTCACCGACGAACAGCTGGACGCGGCCGACGTGATCCGATCTTCCATCTACATCTTCGCCTTAGCAATTCAGCTGATCGCCATCTATTGGACCAACAGCCGTGGCCCATTCTTAGGGCTTGCGGCCAGCATGTATGCTTTTGTGCTCATTCTATTGGTCACGTTGCG
>CP070688.1:1306393-1310276 GCA_020353135.1 Chloroflexota bacterium | reverse complement strand
TTCGGGCGACATCTCTTCGACGTATGGCGTTTCGGCAATCATCGTGTCGGCGACGGCTTCGTCCTCCACGGCTTCGTCTTCGACCACGTCGGCCGTGACGGCCGCTTCGACAACCATCGGCTCGCCCTCATCAACCGGGCCTTGCTCTTCTTCGGCTTCGACCGGCGGCTGCATCTGCTCCATTCGCTTGCGAGCCGCTTTGTGCTCGGGATCGATGGCCAGTGTCTTGCCAAGATACTCGGCTTGCTGCTCCTCGTCCTCGGACAGGATGCCGCGCAGAAACCAGGCATGGGCGTTGTTGGGATCGCTTTCGGTGATTTCCTCGGCTATTGCCTTGGCTTCCGATAACTGGCCGGCGCGGGCCGACGCGATCGCTTCTTGAAGTCTTTGAGTTGTATCCTCCATATCAGGTACCCTCCGATCTTGGCCACCCCAAGTACAGATGGAATTAACCTATGTCAGGATATAAACCGGTCTGATTATCCTCCAGCTTGGGCCATGCGCGTTGCTCGGGCCTCATCTCCTAACAAAGTCATCGTCCATTGTAACGTACTTCTGGCGGACTGCGACTTCTTGACTTGACATATTGTGCCAGATTTTCTCTCTTTGCGCCAGTGTAAATCCGCCAGAGTCAATGACAATTGCCGCCTCGCATCAGGTGGCCGGCTACCCGCGGCCGTTGCCGGGCTGATTCGAGGGTCGCCGGCCGGCGTATCCAGCGCTTCAATACGCCAATCGACCATACTTTTCTGCGGGCCGGTCTAGGCACAGGCTGAGCTCAAGAAAAGGCTCAGACAAGCACTTGGCTACGCCATGATTTGGCTCAGCCAAGTAGTTGGTCAGCCAAGTAGTTGGTCAGCCAAGCCCTTGGTCAGCCAAGCAATTGGTTCAGCCAAGTAGTTGTCAGCCAAGCAATTGGTCAGCCAAGCAATTGGTTCAGCCAAGTAGTTGTCAGCCAAGCAATTGGTCAGCCAAGCAATTGGTTCAGCCAAGTACTTGGTCAGTCGAGCACTTGGCTAAAGATCTGGCAGTCGTAATCGTGATGCTTCTGGCAGGCGCCGGCGATGTCCACCGGTACGTCAACGCCGACCTGAGCGAGGGCCCGGGTCAGATGACACAAGGGCAGACCGACGACGCCGGCGTAGCAGCCGGTCAGGCCGACCACCGGCCCGAACTCTGGGTGCTGGATGGCGTAGGCGCCGGCCTTGTCCAGCGGGTCGCCCGTGGCCACATAAGCTGCCAACTCAGCTTCGCTGTAGGACCGCATGGGCACCTCGACGGTGGCCACGTCGGTAACCCAGCGGCCGCTGCCCTTATCCACGACCACGATGCCGGTATGGACGTGGTGAGTCTGGCCGCGTAGTCGTCGCAACATCGCCCGGGCTTCGGCCGCGCTGCCCGGCTTGTTCAGCCGCCGGCCGTCCAGGACGACCGTCGTGTCGGCGGCCACGATCACCGCGCTCTCGGGCGCCCGGGGGAGCACCTCGGCCGCCTTCAGCCTCGCGGTCTGGATCACGTCCTGGGCCGGATCGGGATGGCTGACGCTTTCTTCGTCCACCTCGGCCGCCATTACCCGCCAGGATATTCCCAGGAGTTGAATGAGTTCTTGCCGGCGTGGCGAGGCTGAGGCCAGAATCAGTTCCATTGATTATCGTGCTCCAATTTGCCTGAAACTCTGCGCCCACTTTCCCGGAAACTCCAAGTTTCTGGGAAACTAAAGAACCATCACGACGCCGGCGACAGTTGGACCAGCGACCAATCGTCCATGAACCAACCATTGTTCAAGATGGCCCACCGGCCCACGAAATGCACGCCCAATCGTATGGTCTTTGGTTGCTCGACGAAAAAGGCGTACTGGTAATGGTTCTTTTCGCCGAAGGTGGGGAAATGCCATTCTTCTGACGGTGGATCGACGATGAATCGCAGCTGGGCTGACAGGTTATCCGGCGCCCATTTCTTGGACCCGTTTTCGGAATAGGAGTCGATCATATCGGGGAATACGTTGATTGAGAACAGGTAAGAGCCCGCTTCCAGGAAGACATCGGTCGTCAGGCGGAAGCTCAGCGCTCCTTCCCGCTTGAAAATCTTGACTGTCTGGTTGCCATCCCAGATGAACAATTCGCGCTCGTCGGCCGGTAGGAAATCGGACGTGAGCACCCGCGTCTCCGGCCGCACGAAACGATTCCAGGGATCGCTGTCCAGCCAATTGCGGCCCTCATGCCATTCCAGTTGCCAGCCATCAGGCACTTGTAGTTCGGGAACGCCGCTCTGATGGTGCCAGCTGTCTTCAAATGACGGATTCGGCAGCAGATTGACGCCGCCTTCCGGAGGGGCGGTCGGCGAAGCGGTGGCCGTTGCCTCGGGCGTATCGCTGGGCGTGGCCGTCGCCGACGCCGTCGGCGTGAAGGTGGACCAGGGCGTGTTGCTGGGCGCAGGTGTAAAGGAAGGCAAACCGGCCGGAGAGGGGAATGATGGCAAGCCCCCGGCCGGAACCGTCCAGGTTGCCGGTACCGTGGCCGTGGGTGACCCTGGGCCGGCCGTCGGTGGGGCGATCGACGGCAGGGCGGCCGCCGCCGTCGGCAGCGGCTCGGGATCGTCCTGGCAGCCGGCCAACAAATAAACTGCCAGGATCAAAGTAGTCAACAGCCCTGCTCGGGAGGGTCCAGCGTTCATGTAGGCGCTTCGAGCTTCTCTTGCCGGCTGACCCGGCCCCCGTCGACCCAGAATAGGGTCGCTCGGGCCAGAAAATCCTCGGTGAACATGCCCGGATCGGTCGCCGTCAGCAAGGCCTGGGAGACAGATTGAACGGCCTCCAGCAGCAACGCCCGCCGCCGCCCGTCCAATTCGGCGACCACTTCGTCCAGCAGCAGGATGGGCGTCTCGCCCGACTGGGCGGCCATCCAGTTGATTTCGGCCAGTTTCAAGGCCAGCATGGCCGTGCGCTGCTGTCCTCGCGAGCCGTAACTGCTCAGGTTGCGCTTGTCGGTCCAGAAGCGCCAGTCGTCGCGGTGCGGGCCCAGGCGAGTGCTGCCGCTGGCGATATCTGACGATTCGTTCTGGGCCAGCTTTGTCGCGAACCGATCGACGATACTCTGGACCTTTTCTTGCTCCTGCAGCCACCGGCCTGCTTCGGCCGCCGCCTGTATGGACACCTCGTCGTTTCGGCCATTGCCGGTCGCATCAAGCCGGGGTAGATAGCGCAAGCGGAGCGTCTCCTGTCCTTCCGTCAGTTGCTCGTAGTGAAGCCGCTGAGCGTCGGCCGCCAGCTCGGCCACAAAGCCGGCCCGGCGGGAGAAAATCTCGCCGGCCAGCGCCGCCAGTTTGTCGGTGTAGATGGGCAGCAAGTCGCGACCCGAACCGCTCTCGGCGATCTGTCGCAGCAAGGCGTTACGCTGTTCCAGCACCTTGTTGTACGCTGATAGCGAGCGGCAGTAAGAGCGGTCAGCCTGGCAGAGGGCGATGTCCAAATAGCGCCTTCGTTTGGCCGGCGGGCCAGTGATGATCTGCACATCCTCGGGCAGGAACAAGGCTACCTGAAGAACCCCCAACAGGTCCATCAGGCGAACCTTGCGGCCGTCGACCAGCGCCTCGCGCCTGAAGCTGGACTGACCCCGCTGCTGCTCTTTGACCAGGCGCATCTGCAACTCCCGCGGGCCGTCGAGCGTTGAGATCTGGACCACCAGGCGGCCGGCGATGATGGGTTCTTCGGGTTGCAAGGCGGCCCAATTGATCAGCTGCTGGTCGTTGTCGGCGTGAGGCGAGCGCGTTGTGGCCAGGTAGTAGATCGCTTCCAGTAGATTGGTCTTGCCCTGGGCGTTGTCGCCATGCAGCAACGTCGCGCCAGGTGTCAGCGAAAGCTCCAGCCGGCCGTAGTTGCGGAAGT
>CP070688.1:1299655-1306293 GCA_020353135.1 Chloroflexota bacterium | reverse complement strand
GTTACGACGATACGACCTTCGCCCTGTTGATACCTGATATGTGCGGCCCAGAGGCCAAAGTATACGTCGAGGAGCTGCACCTCAGGCTGGGTTCGGTACCGCTTGCCCTCGACCAATACAACGCCAGGAAGTCCGGCTTCCGCGGCGTGGCCAGCGTAGTCGAGCTATGTGACCAGGATGCCGACGCAGAAGAACTGCTCGATGAGGCATTGGCTGGCCTGCAAGAAGCAGAGCGCGGAACCTATGGCCGCGTTGCCCTGCGGACGACGCCGGTCCATGAACACGAGGGGCATTCGAACGGCCACGTCCAGCCGGAGCTGGCTAATGGCGGCTCGCCCGAGGCGGCTTCGCCGCCCGCTGGTAAGCAGCCGGAGCAAGCGCAACCGGAGCAAGTGCAACCGGAACAAGCACAGCCGGAACAAGTGCAACCGGAGCAAGCGCAACCGGAGCAGGTGCAACCGGAACAAACGCAGCCGGAACAAGTGCAGCCGGAGCACAAGGTGTCCCTGACGCGAGCCGCCCTCAAGCTAGCCCAACAGTACGGAATCGATCCTGATACCATTCAGGGATCCGGGAAAGACGGCCGGATACTGAAATCGGACGTAAAGCAACTGATCAAGGACAAACCCGAGCTCGAATTGTCGCCCCAATCTTAACGGTTGATTCGACTCTCAACTGACAACTCTCAACTATCAACTCTCGACTATCAACTCTCAACTGACAACTGTCAACTGACAACTGTCAACTGTCAGTAGTTATCCCCCAACAGATGACTGTAGAACAAAGCGTGTCGGCTGCTACCCAGGCAGCCGCGCCCGCGCCCCAGGCCAAGACGGCCGCCGAAGCTGACAATCATACCAGGAACGCCCTGACTGCCGCTAAAGGCGGCGGCATCGTCGCCTCCGGCCGGCTATTCGTCTACGGCACCCGTTTCATCCTGGCCTTCCTGATGGCCCGGGCCCTGGGCGCCGACCAATACGGCCTTTACACCCTGGCCATAAGCGTGGCTACCATCGTCGCCGGCGTGGCCGTGCTCGGGTTGCATACGGCCATGGTGCGCTACGTCGCCATCCTGAACAAGAAGGGCGACGAAGCTGGGATGTGGGGCGCGATTCAGATTGGCATCGGGCTGCCGGCCCTGATCAGCACCGTGCTGGCCATCGGGCTTTTCGCCCTGTCCTACGTCGTCGCCCACAACATCTACGATCGACCCGAGCTGGCGCCAATGCTTCAGTTGATGGCCATCATTGTGCCGCTGATGACCCTGAGCACCGTCCTGGCCGGAGCGACGCATGGCTTCAAGAAGATGCACTATGCGGTGATCGCCCAGAACTTCGTCCAGGTGATCGTGCGTCTCATATTGATCGCCATCCTGTTTTTCCTGGGCATGCAGGCTATTCATGCCCTGGCCGTCTTTGGCGTAGCCAATCTCATCGCTGTCGGCCTGCTGTTCTATTTCCTGAACAAAGAGTTTCCCCTAAGGCGCGGTCTTCGTTCGGCCAAGCGCAACTGGCGCGAGCTCATGGGCTATTCGCTGCCGGTGTGGATTTCCGGCCTGCTCAGGAGCTTCCGCTCCAATATCCAGGTGCTGCTGCTTGGCACCTTCTACACCGCCGCCGGTGTAGGCGTCTTCAACGTCGTCGGCCGGGTCAACCTGGTTGGCCGCATGGCCTTCAACTCAATCAGTACCTCATCCCGGCCGATCATCGCCGAGATTCATTCTCAGAAGGATCGAGTCGAGTTAGCCAATATCTACCAGACCACTACCCGCTGGGGCGTTACCGTCAACCTGCCCATCTTTCTGACGCTGCTGTTGTTCTCCGAGGGCATCTTGGCCATCTTTGGCGACGATTTCATCGCCGGCGCGATGGCCATGCGCGTCCTCGCTTTTGCCGAACTGGTCGACGCTTTTACCGGGACCTGCGGCGCGATCATCGACATGACCGGCTTGACCAGGGTCAAAGTAGCCAACTCGGTCATTCAATTGATTCTGGCCATCACCGTCAACGTTCTGCTCATTCCCAAATACGGATTGATGGGCGCGGCCGTCGGCGCCTTGATCGTGAACGCCGCCATCAACACCCTGCGCATGATCGAAGTCTGGTATGTTTTCCGGATCCTGCCCTTGAACCGGACCTTCATTAAGCCGATCGCCGCCGCTCTTTTGGCCCTGGCCGTCGCCTTGTTGGTCCAGCAGCTGCTCGTCGATAACATGAATCTGCTGCTATTGATACTCCAGGTGGCGATCCTCTTCGCCGTCTACGCCGGTCTGCTGCTATTGCTGGGCCTGCCCGAACAGGAAAAGGTCATCGTGGCCCAGGCGCGGCGCCGGATCGCCAAAAGGCGCCTGCGAAGCGCGAAAGCGTAACGCCAAAGCGTAACGCCAAAGCGTAACGATTGCCCGTTAAGCGATTACATACAGAAGCTACGGAACTACCAAGTAATGACTGATTCAAGAGGCGTTTGTATATGGTTTACCGGCCGCAGCGGCGCCGGCAAGAGCACCATCACACATGCTTTACTTCCTTTGCTCGACGAAGCCGGACTCACCGTTTCGGTGCTGGACGTCGTTCCCCTCCTCAAGAAGAGGTGGTGTGAAAGAACCAGCGAGGGCAAATTGCTCCGAAAAGCGCTGGTGGCCAGCGAGATCGTCAAGCATGGCGGCGTGGTCATCTGCGTGACGGTCAGCGCCCGTAGTGAGGTCCGCGAAGCCGCCCGCCAATTGATCGGGCCCGATAGCTTTCTGGAAATCTATGTCGACGTGCCGGCCGACGTTGCCCTGGCTCGCAAGGCCAAGCGCAAGCACAAACCATCCCGCATCAAGCGAACCCGGCACGCCTTACGGCGCCAGGCAGCCAGGCTGCGTCATCGCGGCCATCGGGCATTCGACGCCCCGCTAGCGCCCGCCCTCGTGATCGACGCCGTGAACCAGCCGCCAGAAGAGAGCGCCCGGAAACTGTTCCAATTACTGCTTGACCGCGGCTTTGTGGCTCCGATCGATGGCCAGAATGGTTCGCCAGCCGGCGCGGACGCGTCGCTAAGCCGGCCGGAACTTGTCGTCGATGACAACCGGGTGGAGGCCAGTTGATGTCTGCTAGAGGACCACTGTCCACTAGAGGACCGCTCTTCCTGGCCGGCACCGATCGAAGCGGCATCGGCCTGCTGGGCGAGTTACTGGAAGAACACCCGGAAATCGCCGTGACCCGACGGATCAATTTCTGGTCCTTCTACTACAATCGCTACGGCGACCTGGCCGATCCGGCCAATCTCGACCGCTGCCTGGCCGACATGATGCGCTATACCCGTATCAAGCGTCTGCAGCCCCAACCCGAGCGTCTGCGGGCCGATTTCCAGGACGGCGAGATGACCTACGCCAGGCTGTTCGCCCTGCTGCAAGAACAGAATCAGCGCCGCCTGGGCAAGTCACGCTGGGCCGACAAATCGTTGAACGCCGAGCGCTATGCCGACACCATCCTGGCCGCCTATCCAACGGCCAGAATGGTCCACATCATTCGCGACCCGCGCGACCGTTACGTGTCTCAGGCGACCCATCGCGGCGCGAAGAAGGGCAAGATCGGCGGCGGCGCCTCCCTCTGGCTCTGGTCCGCCCGGCTGGCGGAGCGAAATCAACGCCAGCACCCGGACCGCTACAAGGTCGTTCGCTACGAGGATTTGGTGAGCGCTCCAGAAGACTTTCTACAAGAGCTTTGTATATTCGTCGACGAGCCCTATTCGCCCGAAATGTTACGAGTCGACCAGGAAACGAACAGTCCTGACGAGCCGGCCGCCCGCGCGCCGAGAGAGATATGGACCACGTCCGTCGGCCGCTATCGGGGCGCGCTCTCCGATCGCGAAGTCGCCTTCATGCAGATGGTCGCCGGCCAGCTGATGGCTCACTATGGTTACCAACCCGAAGCGCTGCTTCTATCAGGCTCTGCCAGGCTAACCTTCTATGTTAAGGACATACCACTCAACCTGGCCCGTCTGCTGATTTCCCGCTCCCAGGCCGGCATCAAGGAAAGAGTGGGGCGAATGCCCTCCGCCCGCCGCCTGGCCCTCGCCAGCTGACCTCGAAAAATCGCTAGTCGCTCGCTGCTAGCCGCTATTCCAGGAGGCCAAGATGATCATCAGCCACAAATTCAAGTACGTGTTCGTAGCCTTACCCAGAACCGGCACCACCGCCGTCGAAAAGGAGTTGAAGGAACTCTATGACGGCCAGCCGATCCTGAAAAAGCACAGCACCTATCATAGCTTCTTACAGGTCGCCTCTGAGGAAGAGAAGGAATACTTCGTCCTGTCCAGCATCCGCAATCCGATGGACGATGCCGTCAGCCGATTCTTCAAGATCAAGAGCAACCACAGCTTCAGGCATACCCGGCCGAAGAGCATCAAGCGCCGCAAAGGCGCCGTCGAGCGTTACGAAGATCTGCTGTTCCGCTACGTCCAGCAGAGTGGCGCAGATTTCCCGACATTCTTCAAACTGGCCTATCGCTTCCCGTATGACAATTGGTCCAGCTTGAACCACCAGGATTTTGATTTCGTGATTCGCTTTGAGCATCTACCCCAGGACTTCTCCACCGCCTTGGAGCTGATGGCCATTGAGCAAATTCGGCCTCTGCCGGTGCGGAACACGACCAAGATGCGCGACCGGGATTACCTGTCTCACTACACGCCCGAGATAAGAGGCCAGGCCCGGCGCGTCTTTGGCCCCTTCATGAAACAATGGGGCTATGAATTCCCGCCGGAGTGGGGCGAGGCCGAGGTGCCCTGGTCGCACCAGGTGCAGTACCAGTGGGCCCATGCCGTCCGTTCTGTCTATTGGAAATATCTGCGAGGCCGTATTTAATGGAAAAGGGACCCATTTTCATTGGCGGCCCGGACCGCTGTGGCAAGACCACCATGCGCGCCTTCCTGGCTTCCCATCCCAATATCGCCATCCCGGCCGTCGGTTCCAACATGTGGACCTACTTCTACGGCCAATATGGCGACCTGGCCGACGATCGGAACTTCGAGCGCTGCCTGGACGACATGCTGCACTACAAACACGTCGCCTATCTGCAGCCTGACGCCGACCGGGTCCGGCGCGACTTTCGCCAGGGCGAACCGACTTACGCCCGTCTCTTCTCGCTCTTCATCATCCACTTCGCCGAGCGCGAAGGCAAACCGCGCTGGGGCGTCCAGACCGGCCTCATCGAGCGTTACGCCGATCAGGTCCTGGCCGCCTATCCCGGCGCCCGGATCATCCAGATGGTTCGCGACCCCCGCGATCGTTATGAAGCCTCCCTGGCCCTCTGGCCCAAGGGCAAGCTGCGAGCCGGCGGCGCCGTGGCCCGCTGGCGCTACTCCGTCGGCCTGGCCGAGCGAAACGTTGAACGTTATCCCGGCCGGGCCCTGATCGTCCGTTATGAGACGATGGTCTCCCGGCCCGAGCAAACGCTGCGTGAACTATGCGACTTTCTGGGCGAGACCTATGAACCGGCGATGCTGACCATGGACGACGCGTTGAAGTTCCGGCGCAAGATCAGCGGCGACCGCGACATTCCGGCCGGCCAGACGCCGGTCACCACCGACTACATCGGCCGCTATCGTGGCCGCGTGCCAGAAGCCGAGATCGCCTTCATCCAGGGCCACGCCGCCCGCGAGATGGCCAGGTACGATTACGAGCCGGACCAGATTCACTTCTCATCTGGAGAGCAGCTCTATTACAACCTGCTCGACCGGCCGGTCAACGTGCTCAAGATGTGGGGCTGGACCGCCGTCGAACGCCTGCAGCACCGCTTCCCGCGCCTGATCGGCCGCACGCCCAGCAAGCGCAAGATCGTCGACCCCAACTATCGCGCCCTGCGCCAGGCCACCGCCAACCGCTAGCAACTCGTAGCTAGAAGCTCGCAGCTAACCGCTAGTATCATGTCTGAGTACACAAACCACGTAAGCGCCGGACCCATCTTCATTGGCGGTCTTTCCTATTCGGGCAAGACGCCACTGCGCCTGATGCTCTCGTCTCACCCGTTGATCGTCCTTTCGCGCCGGACTTACATGTGGCAACGCTATTACGGCCGTTTCGGCGACCTGAGCCGGCCGGATAACCTGGAACGTTGCCTGGAGGCCATGTTGGCCCGCAAGTCGATCCAGGCCCTTTCGCCCGATCCGGAGCGCATCCGGCGCGAATTCTGGCGCGGCCCGGCGACTTACAGCCGCTTGTTCGAAATAATCCACTGCCAATTTGCGTTGTCCATCGGCAAGCGCCGTTGGGGCGCGCAAATCGGCCTGATTGAAGAATATGCCGACGTCATTTTCGACGACTACCCGGCCGCGCGCATGATCCACATGATCCGCGACCCGCGGGCGCGCCAGGGCAGCGTTCCGGTGGGGCGGCGACGAGCCGGCAAGACTGGCTGGGAAACCGCCCGCTGGCTCCATTCGGCCCGCCTGGCCCGGCGCAACGAGACCCGCTACGTCGGCCGCTACCTGGTCGTGAGCCACGAAGCGCTGCTGGCCGACCGTGAGGGCCAGCTGCGCGATATGTGCGACTTCCTGGGCGAGCGATTCTATCCCGAGATGGTCACCACGGAGTCAGCCGTCCGCTTCGGCGACCAGAAACCAGTAGCAAGCTACGCCTTTGCCGGCAACGCCGCCAC
>CP070688.1:1296086-1299555 GCA_020353135.1 Chloroflexota bacterium | reverse complement strand
TGCCAACGAATTTGGTGAAACGATCGTGCAGCAACCCATCAAGGTTAATCCTGGGCCGCTTTACCTCTTTCTACCCTTGGTCAGGGCGTCCATCGCGGGCGAGAACATCGCTACGGATCCCGCTCTCGCACCTGCAATCGAACCGCAAGGTGACGAGGCTTCTAGTGGTGAAGCCCCTGGTGGCGAGGCTCCTAATGAGGAATTGCCATTGCTGGAGCTGCCAACGGAGATTGGGCAGGCTGAACAGCTGCTGGCTTACCTCAACGAAGCTCGTCGAGTTAACGGCTTGGCACCTCTTAACCAGGTCCATGAGTTGAGTATTGCTGCCCAGTCCCATGCTGACGATATGGCAGATTCGGGCCTTACTGGTCATGCCGGGTCCGACGGATCAGTGCCTGCTCTTAGAATCCAGTTATCTGGCTACCCGGGTGGCTACGCGGGCGAAGCTACCGCCTGGGGTATGCCCGAAGCCGTGGAGCCCGTGCGTTTCTGGCTTTCAAGTCCAGGTCACCGACCCATCATCCTCAATCCGGCGGCAACTGACGTCGGCGTTGGTTTCAGCGAGAATATGGCTTCGCCAAGCGTTTGGTATTGGACGGCCGAATTTGCTTCACTCAACCTGCCAGTGATTCGTGTGCCGCTACCGGAGGCGCCTGAGCCAGATCCCGTGATCAACTTACTCGGTCCGCCAAGGGATAGCGAGTTCCTTCTATCGACCGATACAGACCTGATTTTCACCTGGACCTGGCCAAAGCCGCTTGAACCTGACGAGCGGTTCGCGGTTTACGTGAAGTCCAGGGGCCGAGTATTGCAACTTGGTACGGTCCGCCAGACGCAGTCAGATGATCAATATCAATTCGAAATCTCGGCCGCTAATGTCCCGGTTTTACCGGGCCAACAACAGTGGCACATTCGACTGGAGGAAACGCACGGCGGTGGCGCGCGATTCGAGTCTGAGGCCTGGCCCATAACTTTCAGGTCAGCGCAATAATTCATCGGCGTCGTTTCCAGACGTCGCAACCTACCTGATAAAGTGGCAGCCTTTCCCGTCAGCCGTTTCCCCAACCCCCTGTTATTGACCGTCAAACTTCGATTCCAGCAATGACTGGAGAGTTGGATAGCCTATTTCCTGTAAGCTATAGCGCACCCTCTGATGTGGGACGTCGAACTCGATCAGGCGGCTCAGATCGATCGGTGTCGCGATGAGCACCATGTCGGCCGGCGTGGCCCTGATTGTCTCCTGCAATTCCCTTATTTGCTCTGCGCCGTAGCCCATTGCCGGTAGAACCGCGCCAGTGGTTGGGTATTTCTCATAGGTTTCAGCAATCGAGCCAACGGCAAACGAGTGTGGATCCACGTTTTGTTCGGCATGGAAAAAACGGGCCGCCATAACGCCGGCCCCATATGCCATTTCGCCATGGGTCAATGTCGGACCATCTTCGACGACGAGAACCCTTTTACCCTTGATCTCTTCTGGGTCATCCACGAGAATTGGTGACGCGGCCCGAATGACATCAGCCCGCCCATTCACCTGGTTGATATTACGAAGTACCGTGACCACGTCGTCATTGTCGGCCGTGTCGACTTTGTTGACCACCACCACATCGGCCAACCTTAGATTGGCTTCACCCGGATGGTAGCGTAGCTCATGCCCAGGCCGGTGTGGATCTACGACCACAATATGAAAATCACTGGCGAAGAAAGGCAGGTCATTGTTGCCGCCATCCCACACGATAATGTCCGCTTCTTCCTCCACGCTGCGAAGAATCGCGCCGTAGTCCACCCCGGCATAAATCACCGCGCCCATGTCGATGTACGGTTCATACTCCTCTCGCTCCTCTATGGTGCACTGATGCAGGTCAAGGTCGGCTAGCGAAGCAAAACGCTGTACGGCCTGTGCCGCAAGATTCCCATAGGGCATTGGGTGGCGCACCGCGACGACCTTTTCAAATCCCAGTCGCTGCAGAGTCGTCACGACCTTGCGAGACGTCTGGCTCTTCCCGCTCCCGGTGCGAACCGCACAGACGGAAACAATCGGTTTGGTCGACTTCAGCATGCTCCGCCTTGGCCCAAGTATTCTGAAGTCGGCGCCAGCTGCGGCGACCTGCGACGCGACGTGCATCACGTGTTCATGCGAAACATCAGAGTAGGAGAAAACGACCTGGTCTATCTCGAATCGTCTAATTAACTCATCCAATTTGCTTTCAGGATAGATCGGTATTCCCTCAAGATACATCTTACCGGCCAGCTCCGATGGATATAGCCTGCCCTCAATATTCGGAATCTGAGTAGCCGTAAAAGCGACCACTTCGTAAGCTTCATTGTCTTTAAAGACGGTGTTGAAGTCGTGAAAATCTCTGCCGGCCGCTCCGGCAATGATCACACGCTCTTTGCCAATCATGGTACCTCCCTGCGGTTCGAGCGACAATTTACGATGCGATTGAGGCAAAATGATACCATATCCGTGGCCTGGTATCATCACTTGACTTGGTGATAAGAACCGCTTCTTCCGGTCGTTTCTGCCCTTATGTTTGAGCTAGTGACTATACGATATTGCACTCACGAATTCACGCAAACTTCATGTATGATTTATGTCTACGCACTCCACGCACTGTCGAAGTCTGCTATAATGCCTCACAGTAAGATTACATAAGACAAAAGGTCCCTCTTGCCGATATTCTATTACTATACGCAAACTGTACCTTGTTCATTGGCAGCTATCGTCCCAGGAGTACCAAGCGATGGATAGCCAGCTGAATGCCTTCTTGCAGTTCCTTCAGACCGAGCGGAATTACTCGGATAACACAACCGCCGCCTACCGAAACGATCTCGGGCAGTTCGTCACGTGGTTGAGTGCAGTACATACGGAACTCGATAGCTGGGTCAATGTAGATTATGCAATCGTTGCCGCATATGTGGATCATCTTAAAGAACAATCCTACACAGCTTCATCGGTCGCTCGAAAGGCGGCGGCTATCAAATCATTCTTCCACTTCTTGCTGGCCCGTGGGTTGATTAACTCTGATCCCACGGCTAAGCTGGAGTCTCCAAAGGTCAAGAAACGATTACCTCAAACGCTTACCGCCGACGAAGTCAAGCGTTTGTTGGCCACGCCTTCTCAGAAGTCAAGTCCAAAAAACCTGCGTGACAACGCGCTTCTGCACGTCCTTTACACGACGGGCATGCGGGTCACCGAGGCAGTGACTCTGAAAGTTGATGATGTAAAGCTCGACGCCTCGATGTTGCTCTGTCCCAGCAAAGAGAGCAAGCCTCGCGAATTGCCTTTGGATAGTGAGACGCGCCTCATTCTAGCCGATTACCTGGATAACGGCCGGCCCCATCTGGTTAAGGATAAAGACGTAGACGCGTTGTTCTTGAACCACCGTGGGCAACAGTTGACCAGACAGGGTCTTTGGCTGATCATTAAGGCCTATGCGAATCAAGCCGATCTTGGCGACAAGGTTACGCC
>CP070688.1:1291816-1295986 GCA_020353135.1 Chloroflexota bacterium | reverse complement strand
TAACTTCCGCAAGATTCGGGTGGTAATCGGCCGGGGGAGCGCCTATACTGTCCCTATGAACGATCAACTCATGCAAGCCTCACAAGATTACATGCGCATCGCCCAGGCGATTCGTTACCTGGAAGAACACTTCCGCGAACAGCCCAGCCTGGACGAAATAGCCGCCAGTGTCCACCTGAGCAAATATCATTTCCAGCGGCTGTTCAAACGCTGGGCCGGCGTTAGCCCGACCCAGTTCATGCACTTCCTGACCGTCGACTACGCCAAGGAACGGCTGGCCGCCTCGGAGAGCGTCTACGACACGTCGCTGGATGCCGGCCTGTCGAGCGCCGGCCGGCTGCACGATCTATTCGTCACCTTCGAGGCCATGACGCCCGGCGAATACAAGCGCCTGGGCCAGGGCGTCCCCATCCGATATGGCTTTCACGACACACCTTTCGGCCGCTGCTTATTGGCGACCACGTCCAAGGGCATCTGCGCCCTGCGTTTTGTGGCCGCAGCGGAGTCAGAAGCCGGATCGGGCGAGTCAACCCAGCCTACGGAGTCGGTTCAGCCAACAGAATCGGCCGCCCTGGAGGAGCTGATCCGCGAATGGCCACAGGCGACTTTCGTCGAGGATCCTGATTTGACCGGCGCCATCGCCGAGCGCCTCTTCGCCCCTAGACCAGACGAGGAGCAGCGCCCCTTTCACCTCTTGCTCAAAGGCACCAATTTCCAGGTCCAGGTCTGGCAAGCTTTGCTGGCCATTCCGCCGGGCGGCATGGTTAGCTATCAAGACGTGGCCGAGCGGGTCGGCCGGCCCACGGCCACCCGGGCCATCGCCGGCGCGGTGGCCAAAAATCCCGTCGGCTACCTCATCCCTTGCCACCGGGTGATCAACAAGTCCGGCCGTTACCACGGTTACCGCTGGGGTCCCACCCGCAAGAAAGCCATCATCGGCTGGGAAGCCAGCCACCGTGAGGCCAGCCACCGTGAGGCCAGCCACCGTGAGGCAATGCATCGGCAAGTAGCCTGAACTATAGTCGAGGAGGGCGCATCCTCAGATGCGGCCCGTCGATTAACAAAGGTACGACCATCCTGTCAGATTCCTGAGAAATGACCCAGAGAAACAAGAACCTGCTGCTGTTAATACTCCTGGCCGTCCTTTGGGGACCCTCCTTTCTGCTGATCAAGGTCGCCGTGGCCGAGATCCCGCCCATCACCCTGATCGTCGGCCGCGTCGGCCTGGCCGCCGTATTGCTTTATCTCCTGCTGCGCCTGAGCGGCGGTAACCTGCCCCGACCGGGCCGGATTTGGATTCCACTGGCCATCGTGGCCATTTTTCAGACAGCTTTTCCCTTCGTGTTATTGAGCTGGGCCGAGCAGCATATCGACAGCGCCCTGGCGGCCATCTTGAACGGCCTGACACCTCTCTTCACCATCCTGTTGGCCCACCTGCTGACGACCGACGACAGGCTCACGCCGGCCAAAGCGGCCGGCATAGCGCTAGGCCTGGTAGGCGTCCTGTTCTTCGTCGCCCCCTCTCTGGGGTCAGGCGTCCAGGCTTCAACCTTGGGCATCCTGGCCATGATCGTCGTCGCCGCTTCCTACGGTTTCGCCGTCGTCTTCGCCCGCAAGCGATTGAATCACCTGCCTTCTCTCGTGACCCCGGCTGGCCAGTTGATCTTGTCCACCCTCTTTTTGCTGCCCTTCATGATGGTTATTGACCAACCGTTCAATCAACCCACGCCTTCGCTTCAGGCCATCGGCGCCGTCGTGGCCTTGGCCATCTTCGGCACCGCCCTGGCCTTTGTCGTCTACTTCCGCTTGCTCAAAAGCGCCCCGGCCAGCTACGTCTCCATGGTCACCTACCTGGTGCCAGTCATCGGCGTCCTGTTGGGCGTCATCGTCCTGGGCGAGCGCCTGGCCTGGAACGATTTCGCCGGCTTCGGCCTGATCCTGTTAGGCGTCTTGATCGTCAACGGCGCTTTCCGAAATCTGCACCTGCCTCGCTCCCGGGCCCAAGCCACCAGCGCTGTCAGCCCCTCACCCCAGCGTTCCAATAAGGCCAGCTAGGTCTGGCTCTCCTGCCCGCATCGGCGATCTACCTGAAAATCGAACCCCGACGACCGCACGGCAAGCACTAGACAGGCGACGTATCGGTCTGTCTAAAGACCTCGCTACCAGGAAACTTCGTAAACATGATCGAGCGAAAAGCGGGCTCGATTTCGTGCTGGTCGGGTCCCCCTTCTGTCCCAGGAACCGGGGCCGGATCCTCGATTCTCCCCAAAAACGCCTGGACGATGTTCGGATCGACTTCGACTATCTCATTTGGGATCATGCCATGGGAACGTTCATGAAGTTGTCGGATCGCTTCCTTGTCAGGCGCGTCGACCAGGCAAAAGGCGGTAGATCGGGCTTCATCGAACCAATAGGTCATGAAGGTGACACCATACTCGTCCTGAATATCGAGGTCATTCTGGTGGGCTATTTCGATTGAGCTCCTGGTGGCGCCTTTAACGTAATGTCGATCCATATAGATGGGCATAGACTTTTTTGCCTCGCGAGAATTATTGTTTGTCTATGGATATTTCTTGATATGACTGTTGACAATCAAGCCGGACTTTATTGTAACAATCGCGTCCTGGCTTCGCCATGATATCGGCTTGAGGACTACGATTCTCCATGATCAGAAAGGGTGTTGATTGTCAGGCCTTACCTTGCACTTCAGTTGTGAATTGGATCGAGGGCTAACTGGTTATCGAGGGTAAGTCCAGCCCAGTTAGCACTCCCTTGCCTGCCCGTTAACTTCCTGCATATCTGGCGCCGCGCCAACTTGACAAGATCGCCGGGCGTAGTTAGTATATATTAGTAGTATATACTAGCGAGGTGGCTTATGAAAACGGCGAAGTTGTTCAAAAATGGCCAGAGCCAGGCGGTAAGGCTTCCGCTTGAGTTTCGTTTCGAAGGAACCCAGGTCTACATCAAGCGAATGGGAAACGGTGTCTTGCTCTTGCCGGAGCAGGATTCGTGGCAAACGTTGTTTGACAGCCTTGAATTGTTCTCAGACGACTTCATGGAAGAACGCTACCAGCCTGAACAGCAAGACCGGGAAATGCCTTTCGAATGAAGTATTTATTGGATACCAATATCTGCATTTATCTCATCAAGAGGAAGCCTGCTTCCGTGCTTGCCAGGTTCGATGAGCACGCAATTGGTGATATCGGCATTTCCACCATATCGCTTGCAGAACTATCATATGGCGTACAGAAGAGTAGATTTCGGGATCAGAACCAAGATGCGCTCTTACAGTTTCTGGCGCCTTTGGTAATAGCCGAGTTTGATACAGAGGCGGCCTTTGCCTACGGCCGGATTCGAGCAGAGCTAGAAACTCAAGGAAAACCGATTGGCTCGCTTGACACCCTGATTGCTGGTCACGCGCTTACTCTAGGTGTCACAATAATCACCAATAATGAGCAGGAATTCTCCAGAGTAAATGGACTCAACATTGAAAACTGGGTAAGTAGCTAAAGGGCTTTTGTTGTCCCTAGACTACGGCCTTAATCCACGGCATCCGCGCTAATTTGCGTCCCCTTCCTTTATCAGGTAGCTAGCATGAAGTCGATGACCACCTGAGCCAGCTCCTCGCCTTTATCTTCTTGTAGAAAGTGCCCGGCCGCTTCGATCGTCACATGGGCTTGTCCCTTGGCCCCCGGCATCAGGCGCTGGAATATCACCTCGCCGCCGCCGCCGGTGATGGGATCTGAATCGCTGAAAGTCGTCAGCACCGGCTTGGGCCACTTGCGCAGCTTGCGCCACAGGCCGCGGTTGATCTTGGCTTCCGGATCGTCAGGATCGGTCGGCACCAGGGCCGGCAGAACCCGCGCGCCGGCCTTGTACGATTCGTCCGGGAATGGCGCGTTATAGGCGGCCACGACTTCGCGGCTCAAGGAAGTGACCGTGCCGCCATTTAGCACCCGGCCGATCTGCATCTTGCTCTCCTTCTGGGAGAAGTTCTGCCATTGGAGGAAAGCCTCGGGCATCTCTCCACCGATTGGCAAGCCGGTATTGGCTGCCACCAGGCGGCTGAAACGGTCGCCGTCTTCGGCGATGAGCCGCAGGCCGATGAGGACGCCCCAATCCTGGCAAAACAACGTGATTCCCTGCATGTTCAGAGCCTCGATGGTCGCC
>CP070688.1:1287167-1291716 GCA_020353135.1 Chloroflexota bacterium | reverse complement strand
TTGCCGCACGAGCACAAGGCGCCGCCTTCGTCGACCACCACGTGGCCGATCTCGCCCGCGCCGAAGCCGTCGCCATAATACGGCTGGCCGTTGAGCACGATGCCGGCGCCGATGCCCTGGCCGATCTTGATGACCACCAGGTTGCTTGGCGCCGAACCGGCGGCAGGCGCCGAACCTGCGGCAGGCGCCGGCTCTTCGCCAAAAGTGTACTCGCCCAGGGCGGCCACGTGACTGTCATTGGCCACGTAAGCCGGCAATTCGTAACAATCTTCCAGGATCTGGCGCATAGGCAGGCCCCACCAGCCCAGATTGACCGCTTCGCGAATGATGCCCTCGCGGGGATTGGTCAACCCCGGGCTGCCGACGCCGATGCCCAACAGCGGCGCGGTCGCCGCCTGGATCAACGCTTCGATCAATGTATGGACCAAAGCCAGTGCCGCTTCGCCCTGGTGGCCGTTGGTGCCAATAACCTGGCGGGCGATGATCTCGCCCCGCAAATTGACCACCGCGCCACGCAACTCCTGGCTGCCCAAATCCAGGGCCAGTAATTGGTGATCGTCGTAGGCCACGTCCAGCAGGGTGGGGCGCTTGCCGCCGGCCGACGGTCCCCGGCCGGTCTCGATCACGAAGCGCTCGTCCATCAGCTGGCCCACGATGCGCGACACGGTCGGCCGGGTCAGGCCGGTGCGCCGGGCTATCTCGGCCCGGCTGATATCACCCCCATGGGAAATAGTCCGCAAGACGAGGTGGGTGTTGTGATCCTTGGTGTGCTGGTGGGTTGCTTTTTGCACAGACGAGACCCAGAAGGCTTTGTAAGTTAAATCAACTTACAAAGCCAATGTTACCCAACTCGGCCGCCGTTGTCAAGACCCAATCTCACCCTACGACCGCCACCAGTAACCAGGCTTCACCATCGACCTTAGCGTTTGCTGCTTCATGTCCAAAAAGCCTGGCTTCTTACTGCCTGTTGATTTTTGGCCGCTGTTCAATTATCCTAACATTGTGGCGGTGCACGGAGTTACTGACTGTTGCGCGCTTCCTCTTCTTGCTCAGTAGACCTGCGGCCGCCGGACCTGGGAAGCCCGGCCAAAGAGTGTATTATGGCGATAATAACTGAAACCAACTGGCGAATCCTTGTCCGGCGTACCCGGCAAGGCAAGTTGTTGCCGATAATCGGCGATCAGGTTACCAGCCAGTTGCTCTTCGACAATCATAAACTGATCCGGGCCTGGTGCGAAGATATTGGTTATCCTCTGGGTCAGAGCTTCAACATCACCCGCCTGGCCCAATTCTTGAGCGTCGAAGCGAACGACGATCTGGCAGCCAAAGAGGAATTCTTGGCCTTCCTCAAGCGCTACTATGTTGCTTCTGCCCGGGAGGAGTCCGGTGACCACGATGGGGCGGCCGCGCTAGATGGCAATCTGCATGCCTTGCGTCTCTCAGAGTTGGTTGGCCGGATCGATCAGGCGATCCTCGACGATGAAGTAGTGAATCCTTTGCGCCGGTTGGCCCAGTTACCGGTCGAGATTTACATTACCACGAGTTATCACAACTTCATGGAGCAGACGCTTCGCTCTGTTGGCAAAGAGCCGCGCGTCGAAATCTGTTATTGGGACCACCATCTGAAAGCCTCGGCGACCGGCGCGATGGCAATTAATCCTCTGGTCAGAGTCAGGGATGTATTGGTCCAGAGCTTCAGCGAAGGGGAGCTACGCGAGCTCGCTTTTGAGTTGAACATCGAGTACAGTGATTTACCAGGCGACCGTCTGTCAGCCAAGGCCCGTGAACTCGCCGCATTTCTTAAGCGACATAACCGCTTGTCAGACTTGGCGGCTATTGGCCGTCAGAGGCGTCCGGACGTCGCCTGGTCTGGTCTTTTTAGTCGAGGCGATAGATTTTCGGAACCTGCATCAGCTAAGCGTGGTCTACCCTCCGTATTCGAGCTCGATCCCAATTACTATCCAACCTCGGATGAACCGCTCGTCTATCATTTACTTGGACTCGACGCCTATCCGGCCTCCATGGTTCTGACCGAAGACGATTATCTTGACTTCCTGGTCTCGATCTCTGCCGATCGACGCATTATCCCCGGCCGGGTGAAACAAGCTTTGAGCGATTCATCCTTGGTGCTCTTGGGATATGAACTTCTTGGTTGGGATTTCCGCGTGCTCTTTCGCGGCCTTATCACCCGTAAACGTTCTGCGCGGCGGACGCTGTCTTTGGCCATTCAACTGGCGCCGGCGACCGACGAAGCCGGCCAACCAACGGAAATGACGGGCGCCCAGAGTTACCTGGAGAGATATTTCTACAAGGCCAACTTCGATATTTACTGGGGCAGTCCGCAAGAATTCGTTCAGGACTTGTGGCGTCGCTGGAAAAAAACGGTATGAGCGAATTGTCTGACAACCCTTATCTTGGACCGCGGACTTTCGAAGAACAGCACGCTCATCTCTTCTTCGGCCGGGAAAGAGAAGCCCGCGAGCTTCTATCCACGGTCATTTCCGAACCCCTGGTGCTATTCTACGCGCCATCAGGTGCGGGCAAGAGCTCCCTTATCAACACGCGCCTGGTTCCAGGTCTAAGAGAAGAGGGCTTCCACGTGCTGCCCATTGGCCGCTTCGGCTGGACGCCGGCCGATGACACGCTGCAAGCGGATAACATATTCATTTACGATCTGCTCTCTAATATCAGCCCGGACGTTATCAGCTCCGAAGAGCTAGCCAACACTTCGCTGATCGATTTCGTCCAGTTGACCAGAGAGGCAATGGACGATCCTGGCCAACCCCTGGTGCTTATCGTCGATCAATTTGAGGAGCTTGTCACCCGCTACCAGGGCTTTTGGTATCAACGAGAGTCGTTCTTCCATCAATTGAACGAGGCCTTGGAGGCTGATTCCCTGCTTTGGGTCGTTTTGGCCACTCGCGAGGACTATATAGCCGCCATTGAACCCTATACCGCAGGCCTTCCGGGCCAGTTGCTGATGCGCTACCAGATGCAGCGCATGCGTTATCCGGCAGCGCTGGATGCCATCCGGCGGCCGGCGGCCGATCACGACCGGCCTTTTGCCGAGGAAGTGGCCGAGGCCCTGGTCGACAATCTGCGCCAGATTCACGCCTACGAAACGGAAGACATCCGCATGGGAGAATACGTGGAGCCGGTTCAATTGCAGGTCGTTTGTTATCAGCTCTGGGAAAACTTGAAGGAGCAACCACCGGGCGAGATAACCGCCGCCGAGGTCGACCAGTTGGGTGATGTCGATCTGGCTCTGGCTGAATTCTATCAGCAGGCGATCGCCGACGCGCTGTCGACATCCGACCTCACAGAATTGGAATTGCGTACCTGGTTTGAAAGCAAGCTAATCACCGAAGATGGCACGCGGGGGACTGTTTACCAGGGGCCGGAAGAAGCTCAGGGTCTGCCGAATGAGGCCGTTCGCCAATTGGCCGACCGTTACCTGTTGCGTTCCGTCATTCGAGCTGGTGGGACCTGGTACGAATTAGTCCACGATCGCCTCGTGAAACCGATTCTCGAGAGCAACGCTTCCTGGCGCCATGCCCAGGGACCGGTGCTCAATGCTGCCGAAGCCTGGGAAAAAGGCGGCCGCGGCCCTCGAGGCCTATATGAAGGCGAGCAGCTGAACCAGGAGATGGCCAATCTGGACGAAAGCGCGGCCGAACCATTGGTCAAAGAGTTCCTGGCTGCCGGCCGCGCCGCCCAATTGCAAAAAGAAGAAAAACAAGCTGCCGAACTTGAAACAGCCCAGGCCGAGGCTGAGCGGCAAAAGCAACGAGCTGATGAACAAGCCAAAACCTCTTTCCGATTGCGTTTGTTGGCTGCCGGCCTAGTTGTTTTCTTTTTGGCCGCCGCAGCGCTTGCAATCCTGTACGTGCGCCAGCTAGACTGGCAGAGTGAGTTGGCCGAAGAAAATACTGTGCTAGAGGCGCGGGCTAAGTTGGCTGATGGCAATGCCACCTCGGCCGCAGAGCAAGCCGAGTCAGCTGCCGTCTTCGCCACCTCGGCCGCGGAGCAGGCCGCATTGGCTGGTGCAAATGCGACCCTGGCCGGAGAGTACGCCAACCTGTCCGTGGAGTTCACGACCGCTCTAGCTTCTAACGAGAGTTCTGCTGCCGCCAATGCCAGCCTTCTGACGTCCGTAGCAGCTGCGGCAGCAACTGGCGAGTCCGAAGACAGAGAAGCGGCCGATGTGGCCCAGTCAACGGCCGCAGCTGCTGCCACCAGGGCGGCGAATGTTGAGGCAACTGCTAGCGCAGTTTTCGCCAACGCCACGGCGACGAAGATTGCTAGTCCCTTCAAATACACGAGCGCGCCGGTGTTTCTGCGTGCTGGACCTTCAGTAGATTCTCTGAGGCTAGGGACCCTGGATACCGGCACCAAGGTCCAGGTCATCGAGGAAGGAGTCTTCGCCCACGTACACGTCAACGATACGAAGGGCTATATACATAGCGACAACTTGCTGAACTGCCGGCCGGCCGGTGCAAGCGTCGGGTCAGCGAGCGAGTCCCAGGTCATTGGCGCCAAGGCCGTAATC
>CP070688.1:1283109-1287067 GCA_020353135.1 Chloroflexota bacterium | reverse complement strand
CCACAAGCAGTGGAGCGACCGGACCCGCAAATGGTACCGTGGCCTGGGCGCCCGGCCGAATCGTAAACGGGCCTGGCACTTGTTCGGTTGGTTCGCGACCTTCAACTACGTCACCCTGGGCTGGATCTGGTTTGCTCTGCCCACGGTTAACCTTTCGTTGCAAGCATTCGGCAAGCTCTTTGGTTTTGATTTGTAAGATTCGTGAATCAGATGTCTGACTCGTCGACTGGCGAACGGAAAGGCCTGGCGAACTGGCCCTTCATCCTGCGCGTCGTCTTCAAGGCCGCCGGGCTGTTCTTGCTTTTGAACCTCCTGTTCGCTGCCTTCTTGCCGCTGGAGGGTCTGGGCCGGCTGTCGCTCTACAACTGGCTGCTGCCCGGCCGGCTGCGCCTGCCCTACGGCGAGAACCCGGCCGACTCCTATAACCTCACTCTGAACAATATCCCGGCCATGCTGTCCAGCCACGTCGTGAGCCAGCCAAAGACGGAAGACGAGTTCCGGCTGCTGGTCATCGGCGACTCCGGCGCCTGGGGCTGGCTGCTGGAGAACGACGATACCCTGGCCGGCCAGATCAACGCCGCCGGCGCCCGGACCAATGATGGCCGGCGCATTGTGGCCTACAACCTGGGCTATCCTATCATGGCCTTGACCAAGGACCTGTTGCTGCTGGACGCGGCCCTGGCCTACGAGCCAGACCTGATCTTCTGGCCCGTTACCCTGCAATCATTCCCCCGCGAAAAACAATTGGTGCCGCCCATCGTCCAGAACAATCCCGACCGCGTCCGGCGCCTGATCGACGAGTACGATTTGACCCTCGATCCGGATGATCCGGCCTTCGTAGAGCCAGACCTGCTCGGCCGGACCATCGCCGGCCAGCGCCGGGCCCTGGCCGATCTGCTTCGCCTACAGCTCTACGGTTACTCCTGGGCCGCCACCGGCGTCGACCAGGCCATCCCCGGCGACTTCGAGTTGCGGGCCACCGACTTAGAAGATGACCTATCCTGGCTGGAGATCGAGGAGCCATTGCCCCTGGACGAAGAAATCCTGGCCCTGGACATACTGGACGCGGCCGCGGACCTTGCCGGCGATGTGCCCATCCTGGTGGTCAACGAACCCATCTTCATCAGCGATGGCCAGAACAGCGATCTACGCTACAACGCCTGGTACCCCCGCTGGGCCTATGACGACTACCGCGAGCAACTGGCCGCGGCCGCCGCCGGCGCCGGGTGGGACTACCTCGACCTTTGGGACGCCATCTCCCCCGACCACTTCACCGACAGCCCGGTCCACCTCACGCCGGCCGGGACCACCCAGCTGGCCGATCTACTGCTCCCGTTCGTAAATCCATCTTCCAGATTGTCAGATTAGTTATCCGCAGACCATTCTTCCTGCCGTCAAGTAAGCAGCCCCCACGCCCCGATCACCTCCCTGACTCTTTCGGCCAGCGCCGGCAAGCCGGCGATCACCGGATCGCTAAGCGCCGTGCCCGGCTCCATGCTCTCCGGCTGCAACCCGATCAACCGGAAGTTCGCCGGCGCCCGGCCGAGCAGCATCGCCAGGCCCAATACATCCTGAAATGTGACCTGGTGCTCCGACAATCTCATTATATCTCGGCCAAGTATTTCCCTTCGTCCCAATTCAGTCAGCGTTCCCGGCGGCCGCCCCGCGTCGACGGCGTCAACGACCAGCAAGTGGCTGCACGATTCGATGAGCGGCAGCAACTTCATACCCAGCACACCCCCGTCAACCCACTCGATCTCTGATCGTCCCTCGAATCTCCACTCCAGGTACCGCAATGCCTGGACGCCCAGACCTTCATCGCCCAGCGGCAAGTTGCCCAGCCCGAGGACAACCCTTCGCTCTGGCTGCCTATTCAGACCATTTCGCCACTGCAGCCACCGTTCCTCCACCTGCTGGTTGGTTGGTAGATTCGTCCTCAACATCATTTACCTCCGTGCCTCGACCAGATGGACCGAACGGGCCTTGCATGGGTCAAACGAGAGGATCGTGCGCAAGTTTCCAGCGGCCGCTCGGGCCTCGCACAATATAAGTATGCAAAACGAGCCAGAAGTCACGGGTTGTCCCGTGAGTTGTGAATTGATTGGCTGAGGTCGTGCGTGGATTCCGTAGACCAAACTGGCTCATCGGCCGCGTTATGCTGCCCCGCAGTTGACAATCCGGCCCATTATCGCTTTACTATCAGTCGCGAAATGAACGAAAATCAAGCGATGTGGCGGCCGGACATTTGCCGCGGAACCAGGCGAATTTGATGAGTTCCCCTCCGTTACCACAGATTCCCCTCAGTTCCTGATCCACCGCCGCCCGCTCGAAAAGGAGTAACCCCCACCCACATGGACGAACCCGCCGTACGCGACAAATTGCGCGTCTTCATCACCCGCGAGCTGATCCGCGACGAAGAATACCCGCTGGCTGACGATGAGGGCATCATCACCGGCGGCCTGATGGACTCCTTCGCCCTGGCCGAGTTCGCCGTCTACGTCGAGAGTGAATTCGGCCTCTATATTCCCGACGCCGACCTGACCGTCGAAAAGATGGACACCCTGGACCAGATGGTCGCCCGCGTGCTGAGCGACGCTTAAGGGAAGCTAAAGTTAGGAATCGCTGAGCCGACCATGCTCACCCTGGCTAACCGATCTGATTACGCGACCCTGCTCGACGCGGTGACCCTGTCCGCGGCCGACGACGAACGCGCGGCAATCGTCTATGTCTCCAGCGACCAACCCTCGCTTCGAATAAGCCGGGCCGAATTCGCTCTGATTGTCAGGCAGCACGCGGCCGCGTTGGGCCATTTGGGCGTCAAACCTGGCGACCTGGTGGTCATCGCCCACACCCAGAACCTGGAGAGCATCTACGCCTTTTGGGGCGCCATGTACGCTGGCGCCATCCCGTCCATGTTCCCGACCCTGACCGAAAAGCTGGACCCTGACATCTACATGAGCAGCATGGCCGAACTGGCCCGCCTCTCCGAAGTCAAAGCGGTTCTGACGGCCGACGACTTTGCCCAGGCGCTGGACAGCCATTTGCCCTGTCCGGTCTATGGCTCGACCCGGCTGGCGGCGGCCGTCGTGGAAAACCGGTTCGTCGACCTGGCGCCCTACCGGCCGGATCCAGGCCAGATCGCCTTCTTGCAACATTCCAGCGGCACAACCGGTTTGCAAAAAGGCGTGGCCCTCTCCCACCGGGCCGCGCTCAACCAGCTGGCCAGTTACGCCGTGGCCCTCGATTTAACTGGATCCGACGTCGTCGTGAGCTGGCTGCCCCTCTACCACGACATGGGCCTCATCGCCGGCTTTCTGCTGCCCCTTTTCCAGGGTCTGCCCCTGGTCCTTATGTCGCCCTTCGACTGGGTGCGCCATCCGGCTCTTTTGCTGCGGGCCATTCACGACCACCGCGGCAGCTTATGCTGGCTGCCCAACTTCGCCTATAACCACTGCGCCCGCCGCATCCGGGCTCGCGACCTGGAAGGATTGTCGCTGGCCTCCATGCGCGCCTTCGTTAACTGCTCCGAACCGGTCCGCGACGACAGCCACCGCCTGTTCCTGGATCGTTTCACGGCTCTCGACTTGCGGCCGGAAATGCTGTCGGTCAGCTATGCCATGGCCGAAAACACCTTTGCCGTGACCCAGACCCCAATCGGTCGGGAGCCGCTACTTGACATAATCGACCAAATCGCCTTGGAAGAAAGCCGCTCGGCCCGGCCGGTCGAACGCCAGCATGATCGGGCGCTAACCATGGTCTCGTGCGGACCGCCCATCTATGGCACCGAGGTCCGCGTGCTCGACGACGACGGGCGCGTCCTGGAAGATCGCCTGGTGGGGCAGATGGCCATCCGCGGCGACAGCATGTTGAGCGGCTACTACAAGCGGCCGGACTTACAGCCCTTTCAGGACGGTTGGTACCTGACCGGGGACATGGGATATCTGGCCGGAGACCAGGT
>CP070688.1:1280397-1283009 GCA_020353135.1 Chloroflexota bacterium | reverse complement strand
CGGCATTAGACTGCACGGGTCTGGTACCCGCGGTGGCTAATCCAGACGCCGAACTCACGGTCTTTGCTCCAACGGATTCCGCATTTGGCGCGCTGGGACTGGATGCAGGGAACATTTGCGCAGCGTTTGATACGGATACCCTAACTACAGTCTTGCTCTATCATGTCGTTGGCGAGCGACGACCCTCACCCAGCGTGATAAACGGCCAGAATAAGAGTATTTGGATGTTGGATGGCGGCGCCATTTATCCGCAAGGGAAAGGGGGTTTAGCTCTGTTTGACAATCTCGGCCGGCAGACCAATATCGTGTCTGCTGATGTTATGGCCAGCAACGGCATCGTACACGTTGTTGATAATGTCCTGCTGCCTGTGGCCCCTTAGAACACTAATCTCAACGTAGATCGACGAAACATTCCGATATCTACGACGGAAGAAACCACCGGATGCTTGCTGAGCATCCGGTGGTTTTGCTTTCAGCCCGATTTCATCTCGCATTCGAAGCCAGCGAATCGTTATTGCTTCCCCGTAAGAGTGTTGCATCTACGCTCCCAGAATAGGCACTCCCCTAATTAGCCGTCTGAACCACAGGCGCGGCCATTATCCCGCTTGAGAAGTTAACGTGGCCAATGGCGCTATTTACTTCAGCAGTGGCATTGTCGGGCTGGTATTCCCTAGATTGCAGCCGCCATGCTTTGCCGCTGTACCAGAGATAGGTGAACGACTATAATTGGATTGACGGCCAGGAATTGGGCGGTCCCTTTTTAGATGGCTGTGGACCAACCGCGAACATGACCGAAATACTCGTGATAGCCCTTGCCTTCTTCTGTGGTTCTCTGCCCTTGTCGGTCTGGCTAGGGCGCGTCGCCTTGGGCAAGGACATCACTCAGTATGGGGACGGGAATCCTGGGGCGGCCAATGTCTGGCGAGCCGGCGGTGGCCGCTGGGGCATGCTGGCCGTCTTGTTGGATTTCCTTAAGGGTGCCATCCCTGTTGGTTTGGCCAATTTCGTCCTTGGACTGGAAGGCTGGCAGCTGGCGGCCGTGGCCATTGCTCCAATCCTAGGCCACGCCTTTTCGCCGTTCATGGGCTTTCACGGCGGCAAGGCGCTGGCGGTCACTTTTGGCATCTGGACCGGGCTGTCCCTATTTGTTGTGCCGATAATCCTGGGCTTGTTCTTCGCGTTCTACTTGTTTCTGCTAAAGCCCGAGGGCTGGGCTGTCATGGCAGGCATTGCCAGCCTGTTGATCGCGCTACTGATCTTTTTCCAAGATCCGGTATGGCTAGCAACCTGGGCCGGTATGACGCTTATCCTGGCCTGGAAACACAGGACTGACCTAAGGCAGAAGCCCCACCTCCGCTCACTCGGTCGCGCAGGATGATCTAGGATCCGGCACGTCAAGCAAGAACTACTCAGCCTCGTTTACTTTGCCACCAAATAGCCGGCAAGCGACTTACTTTGCCCCACGTGCCGACGTAGGCCCGGCGAGTGAAGACATCGTAGTCATGGGCCTCAATGTCGTCGAGAATCGCCCGGTAGAAGTTTGCGGCGGCCGAAACTGCGAAGCGACCCTTTGGAGCTAGTAGGCGAATGCCTGGCCAGGCCTCGTCATATAAGGACCGGGCGCGGGCTATTTGAAAACGAATGAATTCACGCCAGCGATCGTCGACTTGCCCGGTAGCCACATCTCGTTCCTCTAGCCCGAAAGCCTGGAGTTCTTCTTGAGGTAGATATAGCCGTCCACGGCGCCAATCTTCGGCAATGTCGCGCAGGATATTGGTCAGTTGCAGGGCTACCCCAAGTTTAACTGCATGACGAATCGCCAGTTGATTCTCATATCCGATGATATGCATACTCATCAAGCCAACGGTTGAGGCAACGCCGTAACAGTAGGTGGCCAGTTCATCAAATGTACGGTACCTGACCTGGTTGAGATCGCGGGCGACGCCATCAAGCAGCTGCTCAGCGTAACGCTTCGGCACTCGATACCTGGCGCTGGTGTCGGCCCAGGCCACAGCGACCAGGTCGGCTTCAGGCGGGTGCAATTTGAACGCGCGATCGCGCCAGGATTGAAGCAGCGCGCTGGCACTGGCGCCGGACTCGTCGACAATGTCATCAGCGGTGCGGCAGAAAGCATACAGCGCGCGAATAGCTCTGCGGGTTGGCGCTTCTAGCAATGCGGAAGCCATATAGAAAGACCGGCTGTGATGGGCGGTCAACGAAGCGCTGTGGCGGTAAGCACGCTCCAGAAGCTCCGCATCCACCTCTGGAGGTCGACGAACAGGAGTGATTACCTGCCAGGCTTCATTGGCGAGGTTCAAGAGTCGGTCTTCCCAGGCATCATTGGTTAGCGCCGTCATTCTTTGTTGCCTATGCTGCTGAGACCAATAAACAGGGCTGGCATTGTGCAAGCCACATTCTACCAAGGGAGTTGGAGATTCAGCAAAGATTTGTAAAGAAAGCCGGGGCACTGGGCAAACGGCAAGCTACTCGCGGAGTTGCTCACCGGCATAATACGGCCTCTAGCGATACCGGTTCAGGAAAAAGACAGGCTCTCCCTGACGCTGACGGCCAGCGCCTTGCGCGCCGGCAGAACAGAGGCGACTATGGCAATG
>CP070688.1:1276235-1280297 GCA_020353135.1 Chloroflexota bacterium | reverse complement strand
CAGCTGGCGCCTGCCAGCCATGAACTGAAGTCACGAAGCTAATCGACTAATTGCCCGCACCAGCCTCAAACGACACTTTGAGCCATAGTCGGCTCCGGCCACTGTACTCGGGCAGCAATACCGTTTCCAATCCGCTGGCCCAGAGAACTCTCATTTGAGCCCATACCAGACCACCCTTCAGCGCTCCGGCCATTCCACCGGTGCCTACCTGTCCGGCAGCCGAATCTGGCTCAGGTCAGGTTCCGCTATAGAACTCATATGTGGATCGCGGTGAACCAGGGTAAACCGGTGAACGAAAGCAGTCGCCGCGATCAGCCCGTCGATGGTCGGCAATCTCTCGGCCGTCGAATTGCGCAGATGAACAGCCTGGTGAGCGATCTTCGCGTCGGCCGCAATTACGCTCGCGAACAGATCCTCGTAGATGGCCCATACTTCAGGCCAGTGGTCCTGTCGCCCAATCGAATTCAGTCGGCCGAAGACTTCTGGAATCGAAAGGGCAGAGATGCATATCCGGGTCGCAGAGTCGTCGAAGAGAATGGTCACTTGATCCACGCCCGGTTCGCCAAACAGATGGGCTAGCCAGGCCGAAGAATCTAGCAAATGGGTCATTCAAGCCCTTCTTCTTCGTCGGCCGAACTCCGCTCGGCGACCAAGTCGGCCACAAGGTCTTCTCCCCCTCCCAGCCACTCGCGACCCATTCCGGCCGCATGCCGGACCAGTTCGCCCCGGCTCCTCAGCCTTTGCTCTCTTTGGAAGCTCGCTTACTTGACATCGCTACCGCTCGTGCTATACTCCCGCCAAGATAGGTTTTTATCAAAAAGTTAAGGTTAATTCATGATGCGTTGCTGCATGTGTATGAGGCGAGGGAGATAGCTGCCTTTGTCTCGATCCTGATAACAAGCTTCCAGACAAGACGAACGGCGGTCGCCTTCCTCGCCCAAGCCACGGGTACGGCACAGGAGCCGCCGTCTTTTGTTTTCTAAGGCAAGCTTGTATTCGTATTTTTCGGGAATAACATCATATGTTGCAGACAATTGAAGAAACCTTAGCCCCTCTTCAGCAGTCCCAGCCCTTCCCATCGGGCACGCTCGAGGCCCAGGTCGGAAACACGCCCCTACTGCGCTTGGATCGCATCGAACGGGCGGCCGATCTGTCGCCCAGCGTGCAACTGTACGCCAAAGCCGAATGGTTCAATCCCAGCGGTTCGGTCAAGGACCGGCCGGCGCTCAATATCATCCGCGTCGCCGAATGGCGCGGCGAGTTGCGGCCGGGTAGCACGATCCTCGACTCAACCTCGGGCAACATGGGCATCGCCTACGCTATGTTCGGCGCGGCCCGCGGCTACCGGGTCAAACTTACTTTGCCGGAGAATGCCAGCCCAGAACGGGTGGCCGTCCTGCGCGCCTACGGCGCCGAATTGATATTCACCGATCCGCTGGAAGGCTCGGACGGGGCTTTGCTAGAAGCCCGACGCTTAGTCGACAAGTCGTCCAAAGCAGACGAGTCATCCAAAGCCGGCGAGTCGTCCAAATCGGCCGGATCGGGCATTGATTTGTTCTACGCCAACCAATACAATAATCCGGCTAACTGGCAGGCTCACTATTTCACCACCGGCAGTGAAATCTGGGCCCAGACAGGCGGCCGAATCACGCACTTCGTGGCCGGCTTGGGCACCAGCGGCACTTTCATGGGCGCCAGCCGGCGACTGAAGGCCCTGAATCCGGCCGTGCAGACGGTGGCCATGCAGCCCGACGGTCCGTTTAACGGCCTGGAGGGCCTCAAGCATATGGCGACGGCTATCCAGCCGGGCATCTACGATCCGGGACAGGCCGATAGCAACCAGGGCGTCAGGACGGAAAGGGCCTACGAAATGGCCCGCCAATTGGCTCAAAGGCAAGGCCTGTTTGTCGGCGTATCCGGCGCGGCGGCGGTGGCCGCGGCCGTCGAAGTGGCCCGCGAGCTGGAAGAAGGTGTGATCGTAACCGTGCTGCCCGACAGCGGCTACAAATATCTCAACGACAGATTCTGGTCAGAGTGAGCGGGCTCAGGCCGAACAACCAGAGTGGCATGCTACAAGCGTTCGCTCGCCCAATGTGAACAGGTACCAACAGGCCTGAACAAAGCAATCTGTGCAAATCTGTGAGAATCCGTGTCCCATTCAAAAGCATCATATATGTTGCGACTGAATCAGAAGATGATCGAAGAAATTCACGCCCACGGCCTGGCCAATTACCCGTATGAAGGTTGCGGCCTGCTGCTCGGTCGGGCCGAAATCGCTCTGAACATCGTCGAGGCTATCTTCCCTGTGCCTAATCGCTGGGAGGTCGAGGAAGAGAGGCGGGTTCGCTTTTTGATCAGCGACGGCGACATGCTGCAGGCTGAACTGGCCGCGGCCGCCCAAGACCTGGACATCGTCGGCATATTCCACAGCCATCCCGACAGTCCGCCAGTGGCCTCACCGCGCGATCTGGCCTGGGCCGCCTGGCCGGGACATAGCTACCTGATCACCGAGATAAGCCAGAGCCAACCCGGCGAAAGCCGTTCCTGGCAACTACTCGAAGACCGCTCCGGTTTCGTCGAAGAGCAGGTCGTCGTAGATATGTCCTAATCCTGCTTATCATGTTAATCCTGTCGATTCTTTGAGGAGAAGAAATGCCTGTATTCAGAATCCCCACCCCGCTGCGGCCTTATTCCGGCGGCAACAGCCAGGTCAACGTCAGTGGCGCCACCGTCGGCGCCGCCTTGGACGATTTGACTGGCCAGTATCCTGACCTGCGCCAGCACCTGTACGATGGCCAGGAGTTGCGCAACTTCGTAAACATTTACCTGAACCAGGAAGATATCCGTTACGGCAATGGCGTGGACACGGCCGTCGGCGAGGATGACACGCTGATGATCATCCCTTCAATCGCCGGCGGCTTGTCTGTCCATCGCTAACCAACTTGAAGCGCCGGCCGCGCAAGCCCACCCCACCTCATCCCAGGCCGGGTTTCTTCATCTGGAATTCCTACTGACCCGAGACAATGTTTCCTAAGAGCTTCTTAGCAAAAGAATGACAATTCGTCTTGCAGATTGCTTGCTGGTCAGTAACTGGAGATCATGATGTCTGATGAAAAAGTTCTGCGAACAGTTGATCAGTCCGCCCTGCGGGTCAACCAGGCTTTCATCATCGCCCTGCTTCTTCTGGCCTTTGTTTTGAACGACCCCGCGATAGTGGTCCTGGTGGCCCTGGTCATGTTGTTGGGCACGGCCGCGCCCCGGGCCTCCCTGTTTAAGCTGGTATACGCGCGCCTGCTGCGGCCAGTTGGTCTCGTCAAGCCACACGTCATCCCCGACAATCCCGAACCGCACCGATTCGCCCAAGGTTTCGGCGGCGTGGTGTTGGTCCTGGCCTTGATCGCTTTGCTCGCCGGACCGGCAGTCCTGGGCTGGGCGCTGGTCTGGTTGGTGATCGTCCTGGCTGGGCTTAACCTCTTCCTCGTATTCTGCGCCGGCTGTTTCGTTTACTACCAGCTGAACAAACTTAATGTACCGGGATTCGCCCATAGCCCGGTTAAGCGCGGCGGCCGACGGATAGGCTAATGATAGAACGACTTTTATTGAGCCTGGCCATCGCGTTGCTGATTACGGCCGTTCTGCTGGCATTGCGCTTCGTCCATACGCGGCGCGCGTCGCGTCTTTCGGCCGAGATAACGGCCGGGGATGCACGGCCGACGATCCTCTATTTTCGAGGCGACAACTGTGGACCATGCCTGGCCCAAAGCCACCATTTACGCCAGTTGGAGCAGGAACTGGGCGACCGGTTGGCCGTGCAGGAGATCGACGCCGAACGAGACGGCGAACTGGCGGCGCGTTATGGCATTTTCACTCTGCCGACCACGTTGGTCGCCGACCGTGGCGGCCATGTCAAACATATAAACTACGGGCTGGCGGCCACGACGAAGCTGGCCCGGCAATTGGAGAGCGTCTTATGAATGTCAAGGAGATGATCGCGCCGGAGGCGGTCAAATTCAGCAACGAAGAAATCACCCGCTACAGCCGGCACCTGATCATGCCTGAAGT
>CP070688.1:1273629-1276135 GCA_020353135.1 Chloroflexota bacterium | reverse complement strand
GGCGACTCGATACTGGAGCTAAGAAACTCTTTCTCTTCCCATCCACCTGCCAATATGAACCCTGGTGCGACAGATACAACCCAATATAAACCATTGAACAAGGGTTTGATAGTGAAAAAAGTCACAAAAAGGATAGACAAATCTCACGTCAGCTCTTGGGTCTTGGCGCATGCCGTGATTGATGACAAACGAGTCGCCAGTAGCAAGATAGCCGTGGCTGTCCTGGAGTAGCGGACTGGGGCTTCGTTCTTTGATTCTACAAGGCCTGGAGATCGGCGCCCGAAATCAGATGCCTACCGTGCCCGGGATAGACCCACTCTGGCTTGACGGCCTGCAGCCGCCTCACGCTATTGGGAATCGCGTCCCAATCTTCGGCAAAGGCGCGCTGCACGTGCGCCCCCCCAGTCGACGTCACCAGGTCGCCTGAGAAGGCCAATCTCTCTTCTGCGACCAGGCAAGTCGAGCCGAGCGTGTGGCCCGGCGTGTGAACTATACGACCATCAAGCCCATAGTCGTCCAGCCGCTGGCCATCTTCCAGCAGGATATCGGCCTCGGCCGGCTCCGGCCGCAGCAATGGGTGAACTAGCGGCAACAAAGCGCCAAGGATCCGTCCTTGACCCCGGGCCTGGCCCAACCTGGTCTCACCGGCGGCCATGGCCGGCCCATCCGCACGATGTACGGCGATCGGCGCCCCGGTCTCGCGCCTGAGAGCGGCCGCGCTGCCATAATGATCCAGATGCGCATGGGTGATGTAGATCAGCCGCAAATCGTGACCATCGATCCGAGATATGGCAGCAAGCATGCGCTTTTCCTCGCCCCGCAGCCCGGCATCAACCAAAATAAGGCCGCCGTCGCTCTCTATTAGGTAGGCTAACGACATGCGCAATGCTATTCTGTGGACCCGAAGTTTCCCGGCCGCGGCCTGTTTGATTTCTTCCATATTTAGCTCTCCGCTACTTTTCTACCACAATCACCTGGCTTCCACACTGTTTTGGACAGATCATACGAATGAGACTGCTTTCTTTTTGGACACTTTTCACAATAGACAAATGCTATCGCCCTGTGTAGAGTTACAGTCAAGAGGTATAGTAGTGTATCTAGCTCCTAACTACAGTCTGATTCTGGTCCTAGTCATTCTTTTGAGCATCCTGGTACTTATCCTGGAGATTGAGTACCGGCAATTGCCCATGGACAGCTGGCGACCGAAACGAAGGTAAGAGCTAGCAGAGAAGCCAAGAACGTAGCGGGGCTGTCCAGAAGAAGGACAGCCCCGCTTTTTGTTTTAAAGCGACGAGGGAATAGATGCAATCCGATCGACTGAAGAAAGGCTATGACCGCGCCCCCGCCCGAGCGATGCTAAAGGCCGCTGGCTTCACCGATGATGACCTGCGGCGGCCGCTGATTGGCGTGGCCAATACCTGGATCGAGATTGGTCCCTGCAACTTCCATCTGCGGCGACTGGCGGCCAAGGTGAAAGAGGGCGTGCGCGCCGCGGGCGGGACGCCGATGGAATTTAACACAGTTTCCATTCCCGATGGCATCACCATGGGCACCGAAGGGATGAAGGCTTCACTGATTAGCCGCGAGGTGATTGCCGACTCGATCGAGCTCGTGGCCAGGGGCAATCAATTTGACGCCGTGATCGCCCTCTCCGGCTGCGACAAGACGATTCCCGGCACGGTTATGGCCCTGGCCCGACTCGATATTCCCGGGCTGATGCTATACGGTGGATCGATAGCCCCAGGCAAATTCGAAGGCCGCGACGTGACCATTCAAGACGTCTTTGAGGCCGTGGGTGCCTTCGCCGCCGGCCGGATGACCGAGGAGCAGCTCAAGGCTATGGAAGACGCCGCCTGTCCCGGCGCTGGCGCGTGCGGCGGGCAATTCACGGCCAACACCATGGCCACGGCCTGCGAGTTTCTGGGTATCTCGCCCATGGGCAGCGCCAGCGTACCCGCACTTGACGGTCAAAAGGACGAAGTGGCCTTTAACGCCGGCAAGATGGTTATGGCTATGCTGGAACGGGACCAAAGCGCCTGCCAGGTGCTGACGCTGAAGGCTATAGAGAACGCCATCGCCTCCGTGGCCGCCACCGGCGGATCCACGAACGCGGTCCTTCATCTGCTGGCCATCGCCGACGAGGCCGGCGTTGAGCTGGATATCGAAGCTTTTGACCGGATTAGCGACCGAACGCCGCTCATCGCCGATCTCAAGCCGGGCGGCCGTTTCGTGGCCACCGATCTTTACCAGGCTGGAGGCATCCAGCTGGTGGCCAAACGCTTGCTTGAAGCGG
Organism: Chloroflexota bacterium; assembly: GCA_020353135.1. The sequence continues at coordinate 1,273,842 of CP070688.1, read as the reverse complement.
GCAAACTGCATAACAACGCGGTCACAGTTAGCGGCAAGAGTATCGGCGAGGAAGCCAAATTGGCCCAGGAAACATCTGGGCAGCAAGTCGTTCGTGAGCTAGATGATCCCATCAAGCCCAGCGGTGGATTAGTCATTCTCAGAGGAAATTTATCCCCTGAAGTATGCGTGGTGAAAGTAGACGGCCACGACATGCGCCATCATCTCGGTCCTG
>CP070688.1:1270157-1273529 GCA_020353135.1 Chloroflexota bacterium | reverse complement strand
GTTGTTCCCGGCCGTGGTTCCCCTGGCTCTCGGGCTATCTTACGGGCTGAGCAACATACGTTGGCTGGGCGTCTATTGGCTCTTCCCCGCACTGGCTTTGTCGACCAGCGTCTATTGCCTGCTATTTGTGATCCCGGCCGCGTACGAACGGCCGCCGGTGATCGCCCTGGAGGATCTGCCGGACAATGCGCATCGGATCGACGCCGATCTTGGCCAGGGCGTTCGACTTCTCGCCTCGCGGACGGAGACCGAACAAGCGAACCCCGGTGAGTGGATCTGGCTGACGCTATACTGGCAAGCAACCAGTGCGCCTGGCAACCAATCAGGGCAAGAAGCGCCGATGTACGTGGCCGAGTTGTTCGGCCGGGACGACGCTTTGCTAGGTAAGTTGCAGAGTTATCATGGGGGTGGGCTTTATCCGGCGACTTTGTGGCCTGAGGGCGATGTCCTGGCCGAAAGAGTGGTCGTAAGACTGGACCAGGCAATGGCCTTGCCCGTTCAGGCGCGGCTCAATGTGAAACTTGCCAACCAAGAAACATCGGTTGACGTGGGGACCGTGAAGGTCATTCCCCAGGTGTGGCCAGAAGCGGCCGCGCCCGTCTTGGCCCAGTTGAATGGGATTGACCTGGCCGCCGCCACCCTTGCCGCAGACGGAATCGCTCCTGGAGATACGGCACGTGTCGAGTTGCGCTGGCAGGTCAGGGAAGCACCCGGAGAGGCGCTGACGACATTCATTCACATGGGTGATCCGACAGAACCGCCGCTGGTCCAAGGGGACAGTACGCCCCTGGGCGGTCATTACCCCACAACCTTGTGGGCGACGGGCGAGGTTTTTAGCGACAGTTATGAGTGGGTCATGCCGGCCGACCTTGCCCCTGGACTCTACCCGGTTCACGCGGGTCTCTACCAGGCCGGGTCCGGAACGCGGCTACCGTTGGTCGTCGACGGCGCCCGACAACCTAACGACGCCTATTTGGTAGGCTGGATAGAAGTCCAAGAATGATGGCCGACGTTCGAGGCGAGTCCGCGCTTGCCAGCCACGATAGAAGGCCGGATCATTCAGGCCATGAGCGCGAGAGTTTGCGGGAAGGCAACGATTCGAGTATCGGGCCGGATAGTCGAGAAGTGGGCCCATGTCTTTGAATAGCCAGCGTCGCTACTTGCCGTTCATCGTCGCGGCCTACTTGCTGCTGGCCGTGATCTATGGCCTGGCGACTCCACCCCTGGAAGCGTCCGATGAGTACAAGCATTATCCAGTCGTGCAGCATATCCAGAACCAGCGAGAATTGCCGCTTCTGGACCCGGACGATCCCGGCCGATGGCTGCAAGAAGGCGCCCAGCCTCCTTTGTATTACGTCATTATGGCCGGCCTTACGTCCTGGATAGATACCTCTGACCTGGATGAGGTGCACCAAGTTAATCCACACGCCTTCGTAGGTAATCCCAACCAGCTAGGCAATAAGAACCTCATCATTCACGAGCCGGAGCGAGAAACGTTTCCCTGGCAAGGCACGGTGCTGGCGGTCTATATCATCCGCCTGGCCTCGATTTTACTCGGGGCGGGCACGATTTTGCTGACGGCCCGCCTTGGAGCGCTGCTATTTGATACCCGCATCAGTCTACTAGCGGCAGCGCTGGTGGCCTTCAACCCAATGTTCATTTTCGTGAACGCGGCGGTGAATAACGACGCCCTGGCCATTTTCCTGGCCCACCTGGGGTTGTTCCTGCTGGTCCGCATGTGGCGCGAAGCGCCGGAGCCGCGGCGACATTGGCCCCGCTACGCCACCTTGGGCCTGGTGCTGGGCCTGGGTATGTTGACCAAGCTGAGTGTTGGCGGCCTTCTCTTATTGGCGGGCATCACTCTAGCAGGGTTGGCCTGGCGGCGACGGCAGTGGTCGTATCTACTGCTTGGCGGCGGGCTGATCTTGATCGTCGCCCTGCTAATCATGACGCCATGGCTCTTGCGCAACCTCAGCGACTATGGCGATCCAACGGGCCTGGACGTGTTCATCCAGGTACAGGGTGGACGCGACAAGCCGCTTACCCTGGCACGTTGGCGGGGCGAGTTCGGAACCCTTTATCGCAGTTTCTGGGGGCTCTTTGGCGGCGTGAATGTGCCAGCGCCAGAGTGGGTCTATTTCCTTTATAACCTGCTGGCTATCGCCGGGGCGGCCGGATTCGCCTATTGGATCTGGGGCCAATGGCGGGGCGGCCAGGAAGAACCGGGCAAAAACGCCGCGCCTTCGGCCGGGCCAGCCCACGACGGGTTATGGTTGCTGGTAGCCTGGCCCTTAATCTTGTTGGTCCTGCTCATTCGCTGGAATATCATCTCGCCCGCTTTCCAGGGCCGGCTATTATTCCCGGCGCTTGGGGCGATTTCAATCATCATGTCCGTCGGGCTATTGGCGGTGGTACGGCCGTCGTTCAAGTCCAGGTTGGCTATGGGCATCGGGCTGGCGGCGCTGATCATCGCCGCCTTGCTGCCCTGGTTGAGCATCCAGCCGGCCTATGCCTATCCTGAAGCACTGGCGGCCGTTCCGGAAGCGGCCCAATTCGGGCCGATAGCTTTTCTGGCCGGCGACGGCGTTTTGCAGCTTGTGGGCGCGGAAGTGTCGCCAGACCAGAGCACCGAGCCGGGCGGCGAGCCAATCGAGGTGATCCTCTATTGGCAGGCTTCGCGGCCGGTAGAACAAGATTACTTGAGCACCGTGCACCTGCTGGGCCGGGGGGCAGTTTCCGTCGGGCAGGTAAATCGTTACCCGGGGAGTGGGATGACGCCAACGTCGTTTTGGCAGCCAGGCCAGATCTGGCGCGATGTTTACCACGTTCATGTGAATCGCGAGACGGAAGCGCCGTCACGCCTGCAAGTCAAGGCCGGACTCTACGACACAGAGCAGAAGCAGGATCTGGAAGCCGTGGGGCCAGACGGCCAGGTGATCGAATTGTTATTGGTAGGCAAAGCCAGGTTGGCGGGCGGCGATGAGGGGTTTGCTCCACCTGAGGTCCCGCTGGAGGCGTCGTTCGCCGAAGGCATCAATCTGCTCGGCTACGATCTGGCTTCTGACGCCGACGAGAATGCCTTGACGGTAGGTCTATACTGGCAGGCTACCGCACAGCCGGCCGGCGATTACACGGTCTTCGTGCACCTGCTGGACGCCAATGGAGAGCAGGTCGCCGGCGGCGATGGCCCGCCGGTATCGGGCGATTATCCGACCAGCCTCTGGCTTGATGGCGATGCAATCGTCGACGCGCACCAATTGTCTTTGCCGGCCGATCTACCGGCCGGCGATTACGAGATCGTGGTCGGTCTGTACGATCCGCTGACGACATGGCGCTTGCCGCGACTCGACGGCGCGGGTGACGCGGTTCGCT
>CP070688.1:1266852-1270057 GCA_020353135.1 Chloroflexota bacterium | reverse complement strand
GGGCGCCTATTTTATTCCCGGCGGCGGTCACAATGTTCGGGGTTGTCTAGGTTATGTCAAGTGTGCGCTGGAGTTTCACGAACAGATGGCGGAACGGGGGCTGTTGGAGCGGCCGGCGACGCTGGTGACGGCTTGCGGCACGGGCGGCACGCTGGCGGGGCTGATGGCCGGCCTGGCGCTGATAGAGTCGCCGATCCGAGTTCTAGGCATTGACGTGGGCACGTTGTGGAAGGATTTTCCGGCCAGCATAGCCAGGCTGGCGACAGATTTGTGCACGGAGTTGGGTTTGCCGCGGCGATTTGAAGCGGCCGATGTGCCTATCGTCGAGGGGCGGTACGTGGGGCCGGGCTACGCGGTCTACACAGAGGCTGGCGGCGCGGCCGCCCGGATCGTGGCCGAGCAGGAAGGCATCATCCTGGATCCGATATACACGGGCAAGGCGATGGCCGGGCTGTTGGACTTGGTGGATACAGGCAGCTTAGCGGCCGGGGAAAGGGTGATCTTTCTACACACGGGCGGAGAGCCGGGATTGTGGGCGGGAGGTGGTGATCAGCGGGCAGTTGCTCGTTATGTTAACCTGTATTAAATGGTGTGGCCTTTTGGCTGGGAAATCGCCCGTCGGCCGCTCGCTGGTTATCAGGGCTAATCGGCCGGTGTATATAGTTCGATGCGTGTGCTCTTGATAATGGCTGTTCCTTCTTCATTGAGCGCCTGGATGCCCGGATTTACAAGGGACTTTTCAACCGCAGCTTCCATGGCAGCCATGCTTTCCCACTGACGCTCGAGTATCACCTCATTGAAGTCGTGCACACCACTGATACTCAGTAATCGCTTTTTGGGAGGAAATCCCAGGCCAGCTTCAATGGCGTCATAACGCTTATCAAGCTCCTGGAGTTCAGCAAGTTTACCTGGATATATCTCCGTTATCATTCTCTCAATGATGATCATATTCCACCTCTCGATCTTAACCGTTGACCGTTACCAAGTTAAAGTATACGGTACCAGCGCGGCGCGTCAACAATCCGCAATGCGCTCGTCCGCACCTTATTGGTTATCTGTGAGCCAATCAATCAACTAACCACCGATCACGGCTGTGCCGACCGAGTAAATCGGCGGCAGGGTATCGGCCAACGTGTCCCAGGTGTCGCCTTCGTCGCGGCTGTGGAAAAGCTGGCCGGAACCGGTGCCGACGTAAACGCCGGCCGGATCAAGGCTGTCCGTGGCCAGGGCTTCGCGAAAGACGTTGAGGAAGGCGTTTTCCTGGGGCAATCCCTGGGTCATGCCCTGCCAGCTCTGGCCGCCATCGCGGGTGCGATAGACGCGCATCTTACCCTCAGGTGTGTAGCGGTATTCGTCGCTGTGCATGGGCACGACGTAGACTGTTTGTCCGTCGCGCGGGTGGATGGCCATGGGGAAGCCGAAGGTGGCCGGCAAGCGGCCGCTGCCGATGTCCTCCCACGTATCGCCGCCGTCGAGGGTGCGATAGACGCCGCAGTGATTTTGCTGATAGAGTACGTCTGGGTCCTCGGGGCTCATGACCAGGTGATGGCAGCATTGGCCCACTTCGGGATAGGTTTGGGGCAGAAAATCGGCTCGCACGCCCTGGTTTTTGGGTGTCCAGGTCTGGCCGCCGTCTTCGGTGCGAAATACGCCGGCGGCCGAGATGGCGACGAACATACGGTTGGCATCGGTCGGGTCCTGGACGATGGTGTGGACCATCAGGCCGCCGGCGCCGGGCTGCCACTGGTCGCGGGTAGGATGATCGTTGATGCCCGGCACGCCGCTCCAAGTCCGGCCGCCGTCGTCAGAACGGAATAGCGCGCCCGGATCGGCGCCGGCCCACAGCGTCTCCGGCCGGCTGGCATGGCCTGGCTGGACGTGCCACAGGCGCTGCACGGTGCGCTCGTCGCCTTCGGCGAAATGGGGGCCATCAACCATCTGCCAATTTTGGCCCAGGTCGGCCGAGCGGTGAATGTTGCTGCCGTAGACGTCGTGGGTCAGGGCAGCGTAGAGGATGTGGTTGCGGTGATCGTACTTCATGTGGGTCAGCGACCAGCCGGGGAAGTGCGGACCGGAGGTTAACCATTCACGACGGGCGGGGTCGCTTTGGAAGATGAAGGCACCCTTGCGGGTGCCGGCCAGTACCAGGATGCGTGTTTGGGACATGAGTTTTCTCCTTGAGAATCCGCGACGAGTTACTTGCTCTGAGTCTATAGCGCCTAGCTTTCAGCCGTTGACTGACGGTCGTTCATCGTATGCAAGGTTCTGGCGCCATCATATCAGAACATACGTTCCTGGGCAAAGGGGTCTTAGTCAATGGTGCAATTTCAAAAACGCGTGTTTACTCGTTAGTAACAGTATAGACAGTGAAAGGGCAGTACGAGCCTAGGTAAGAATTCTGCTTCTGTCATAGATTGAGGTTCAAGCAGCGCCGTCATCGATGCTTGGCTGAAATAGCGCCGGCCAATCCGCCATTCATCGGCCATTTCAATCAGCGGTAGGCCGCCAGTTGAATGGTAGAGACATTCGATAAGTGCGAAGTTGACGAGCTCTGGTCTTCGTGCTCTATCTAGATATGTTCGGATCTCCTGCGGCTGGCGGCGATAAGCGTTGTGCTTGCTTCATCTTTTCCGGGAAGCTCATTCAAGCTTGACGAAACTGGTCTCGGTCATGCGTGTCTGCTTCTTGCAACACTCGCCACAACTTCTCGGCCGTTAGCGGCATATCCAGATGGCGCACGCCCAAAAACGAGAGGGCATCCATGACGGCGTTGGCCACGGCGGGCGTGGCGCCGATCGTACCTGCTTCGCCTATACCTTTGACACCCATCGGGTTGAGTGGGCTAGGAGTTTCAGTGCGGCTGGTCTCGAAGTTAGGTAAGTTGACTGCCCGGGGCAGCGCATAATCCAATAGCGAGCCGCTGATAAGGTTGCCCGATTCGTCGTAGCGTGAGGCTTCGTAGAGAGCTTGGCCAATTCCCTGAGCAATACCGCCATGCAACTGTCCTTCAACTAACAGTGAGTTGATGACAACGCCGCAATCATCTACAGTCAGGTAGCGAACTATCTCCACTGCGCCTGTTTCGGTATCTATCTCAACAACCGCGACGTGTGTGCCAAAAGGGTAGAGGTTGCCCTCGGGCGAGAAATCAGTGTCGCTTTGTAGGCCACCTTGTAACTCCCTGGCCAGACCGTCGTCATTGGCT
>CP070688.1:1262576-1266752 GCA_020353135.1 Chloroflexota bacterium | reverse complement strand
TTGGTCGATCTTCGCGGCGGTTATCCAAGGCGGCGATACCTATGTCTATTCGCCAGATACGCCCCGCTCTGATCTGGAGCGGTATTGGCTGGCGGAATACATGCATACCTACGTGGCTGAAATAGAGGATACCATCGTCGGCACCTATATTCTGAAGGCCAATCACCCCGATTTTGGCTCGCACGTAGCCAATGCATCGTACATGGTTCACCCGGCCGCGCAAGGCAAGGGCGTAGGCACGGCCATGTGCGCCCATTCTCTAGACGAAGCCCGCCGGCTGGGTTTTCTGGCAATGCAGTTTAATCTAGTGGTGAGCACCAACGAAGCAGCCATACATATATGGCGCAAGATGGGATTCGTTATCGTGGGCACGTTGCCGCGCGCCTTTCACCATCAAAGCTTGGGCTACGTTGATGCCTACGTCATGTACCGGTCGCTGGTTGAGTTCACAACGTGACCTAACGGCAATCGCCGACCTAAGTGGGGAACAGTTGCGGCTTTAAGTTCACTAAGAAGCCGATCTGCAACTGTACTCCTAAAAGCAAGCCACCAAATCGGAAGATCTATATTTATTTTTGATCTCTTGCACGCTTAGTGCTCAGCTTTCTTCTTCTGGCTGGCGCTCGAAACAGGTAGAATCCTTGGCAGAATACCAAATCTTGTACTGGCATGACATTCCGCTTCAAGTCCGAGTCGGGAGCAGGCCCAGCCGGGTACGACTTGAACTGGCGCCCCGATTTCAGGATACTGTTGACCGCGTGGCTATGGCCGCTGGCTTGACGGACACCGACGAATACCTGGACGGTTTTCGCTGGGGCGAGACGCAGGAACGCGAAGGCTCAGACGAGGAAGTAGCGGCGGCCCTGGTCTCGGAACTAGAAACGGCGTATCCACAGCTCGATTGGCAAAGGAGTGTCAGAGCGATCCGTGCAGAAGAAGCTGATAATGAGAGCGAATAGGATGTTCTGTATTATGCTCGGTTCGAGGCCATCACATGCCTGACGAAGGCGCAAAGGCGCCAGACCCGAAGGTGATCTTTGTCCCTTCCGGAAGGCGGGGCAGGGTAGCCCGCGGGTTGTCTGTGTTGGATGCTGCCCGCCAGATGGGCGTGGAAATCGAGAGCATCTGTGGAGGGCGGCAGACGTGCGGCAAATGCAGAGTTCGCATCGAAGACGGCGCATTTCAGAAACATAGTATTGTCAGTAAGCCCGATCATGTCACTCCGCCAAATGACGATGAGCACGCTTTGTTGGAACGTCTGGGCGACGGCGAGCACCGCCTTTCGTGCTCGGCATATGTCCAGAATGACATCCTGGTCTACGTGCCGGAGGAAAGCCAGGCACAGAAGCAGATCATTCGTAAAACGGCTACAGAGCGCCTCATCGAGATAGCGCCAGCCATTCGCCAGGTCTATGTCGAAGTGGAAGAAGCTCAACTAGGCGAACATCGAGGTGATTGGGGACGGCTCCAGTCTGCTCTGGCCGAACAATGGCAACTGGACGATTTAAGCATCGATCTACCGGCGTTGCGCCGCTTGCAGGCCGTATTGCGCCAAGGCCAGTGGGCAGTCACAGTGATCGTATGGCAAGAACGCCAGGTGATTGATGTGCAGCCAGGCTACCAGGAAGGAATCTATGGCCTGGCAGTGGATATCGGCAGCACAACGGTCGCAGGCTACTTGTGTGACCTTCGTACCGGTGAAGTTCTGGCGACAGAATCGGAGATGAATCCCCAGGTGACTTACGGCGAAGATTTAATGAGCCGCGTCTCCTATGCCATGACCCACCGAGACGGTCTCGACAAAATGCGTTCAGCCATCGTCAAGGTCCTCAACCAAATCTCAGGCCGAGCCGCTCGAGAAGCAGGACTTCAGGCACGCCAGATCCATGAAGCTGTCGTCGTGGGTAATACGACCATGATCCATATTCTGCTTGGTATCAACCCCATCGAGCTAGGTGGGGCGCCTTTCGCCCTGGCGACCCGTGATGCAATGGATATGAAGGCCAGAGATCTGGGACTGCGCCTGCATCCTGGGGCAAATCTGCACGTACTACCGTCCGAAGCGGGACACGTCGGCGCCGATAATGTGGGCGTGCTTATCGCCGAAGAACCCTATCTACGAGAAGAGATGGCGTTGATCGTCGACGTGGGTACAAATGCCGAGATTGTCTTGGGCAATCGAGAGCAGATGTTCAGCGCCTCTAGTCCAACGGGCCCGGCCTTCGAAGGAGCGCAAATCACCTATGGCATGCGCGCTGCTCCTGGCGCCATTGAGCGGGTGAGAATCGATCCACTTACGTATGAAGCGCGATTTAGCGTGATCGGCGAATCTCGCTGGTCTGACGAATGGCTTTTTGGGGTGGAAGCGCCGCTGGCCTCGCAGCCGAAACACCTGGCGGCCGGTATTTGCGGTTCCGGCATTATCGAGGCCGTGGCCGAGATGTTTCTGACGGGGATCATTCTGCCTGATGGCGCTTTTGACCCTGACTGTCCTAGCCAGCGCATTCAGTGGAACGGCCGCAAGGCGGCCTACATTCTGGCCCCTGGCGACTATACGACGATGGGCGAGCCAATTCTGGTCACTCAAGACGACGTGCGCAATATTCAACTGGCCAAAGCCGCTCTGTACGCTGGGGCCAAACTGTTGATGAACCGGGCCAATATCGCCAGGGTTGACCAGGTCTTCTTGGCCGGCGCATTTGGCAGCTACATCGATCCTAAGTATGCGATGGTTCTGGGGCTGATCCCTGACTGCCCACTTGATCTGGTTTATGCGATTGGCAATGCGGCCGGCGACGGGGCACGAATCGCCTTACTAAACCACAACAAGAGGCTCGAGGCGCAAAAGATCTCTCGGAAGATCAAGTATATAGAGACGGCCGTCGACCTCGAGTTTCAGGACGAATTTGTTCATGCCCTTCATATCCCCCACGCTACAGACTCGTTCTCTCAGCTGGAAGGTATCTTGCCGGAGACGTCCGCGAGTAGTCGCCGCCGAACACGCCGGCGGCGCATGAGGGACTGATTGGAGGCGACACTAATGTTAATGTGTTATTGTACCCGTGGCATCCGTATGTCTGAGCGACGCTCAGGCAATCTGCGCCCTGGTATCCGAGGAGAGCAATGAGCGACGAAATCAATATCAAAGAAATGCCAACCGATGAGCTGTTGGAGCTCATGCAGGAAGATCTCTATGATGGGTATGCCGACGAAATAGTCGAAGAAGTAGAGGAGCTTTTGGCTCGGGGCATGACCCCCTACAATGTATTGACCAAAGGCCTGGTCGCCGGTATGGACGTAGTCGGAGAAGACTTCCGCGACGGCATTCTCTTTGTGCCCGAGGTGCTTATGGCCGCCAAAGCGATGAAGGCCGGCATGGCGATTCTTCGGCCGCTTTTGGCTGAGACCGGCGCGCCAAGGATAGGCACGGTGGTCATCGGTACAGTGAAAGGAGATATTCACGATATCGGCAAGAACCTGGTGAGCATGATGTGGGAGGGCGCGGGCTTTGAAGTCTTTGATATCGGCATCAATAATTCCGCAGAAGAGTATCTGGCGGCGATAGAAGAGCATCAGCCGGATATCTTGGGCATGAGCGCCCTGCTCACAACCACAATGCCCTATATGCGAGTGGTCATCGATGCGCTCAAGGAAAAAAGGATACGAAAAGATCTAATTGTTCTGGTCGGCGGCGCGCCGCTCAACGAAGCTTTTGCCGAGGACATCGAGGCTGATGCCTATTGCCGGGACGCGGCGGTCGCCGTCGAAACGGCGAAGAAGTTCATGCAGATCAAGCTGGGAACTTGATATGACGGGATCGGCCACGACATGAAGCGCGGCAGCCGGCTGCAGAATCACCCCCACTTCCTGGAGCTTTCCTACCAGGTCGCCAACCGGCTCTTTGCCTTTTTCGATCCGCTGATCGCCCGCTTGGGATATGGCCGGGCCGAGCGATGGTTGCGGCCGGCTGAAGAATTAAGCAAACGCGCGCTATTTGATTGCCGGATGTGCGGACAGTGCGTGCTTCATTCGACCGGCATGACTTGTCCCATGACCTGCCCAAAACAGTTGCGCAATGGACCTTGCGGAGGTGTGCGCTCCAATGGCGCTTGCGAGGTCAGCCCGGAGATGATGTGTATCTGGGTCATGGCCTTTGAGCGTTCGAAAAATATGCCG
>CP070688.1:1259813-1262476 GCA_020353135.1 Chloroflexota bacterium | reverse complement strand
TCTCCACGTCTAGCCCTTCCTGCGCCGCTCCCAGTCGCTCCGCAGGACTTGATAAATGTAATTGTGTACTGGCGCTGTGAATTCAGCCATCGACTCCGGGAAACGGTACGTATCTTCCCCTACGCGCACCGCGCCCACGGCTTCCTGCATCTGAATCGAAGCGATATTGTTTACGTTGGGCGTGCCCTCGACGGCCAGGCAAGATGTGTGCTTGAATAGATAATCGACTAGAGCCTGTTTGATTTCCACCCCGTACTTGTAGCCCCAGAACTCTGGCAATAGCTTCACGTCAGTGCGGCTGACGCCGTCTTCATCGGGCAGGATCATCTTGCATTCGCCTATAGCCCGTCCGTTGGCCTGAAGGCCGGCTATCAGATATCTTCCGTACTCGGTCGCCGGGTCTTGCTCCCGGATGCCGTCCTCGATCTCCCGGCTGCTCATCTTTAGCCCCATGGGGTAGCCGACGTTGGTCATGACCCTGGCATCTGTCCACAGGCGATAGAGTAGCTCGGCGTCAGCTAACCTAGCGGCCCGTATTCGCAGCCGTGTCGTCTTGATAATCGTCTGTTCAACTGAAGTCATCTAGATTACCAATCTCCTCAAAATCCTGGCGATGTTTCTGATATGCGGCTCGAAAGATGGCCAGCAGCTGGCGGTAGCGATCATGTGAATGAATCTGTGGTTCCACGGCCGGTCCATACCTGGCCCATTCCCGGGCCGTCGCCAAAGGCCGGAAAAGATCCAGCCCTGCGCCAGCCAGCAGGGCCGCGCCCAATGCGGCCTGTTCCTCCGTCACCAGCGGCCGCACCGGCAAGTTGAAGACGTCGGCCACGATCTGGCGCCACAAAGGGCTCCTTGCTCCGCCACCGGCCATGATGATGTGATCGGGTTGGACGCCGACCTCGTTTAGGACCGAATAAGCATCATAGCAGGCCAGGGCCACGCCTTCCATCACCGAGCGGACCAGTTCAGCCCGGCCGTGGCTCGCGGTCAGACCCAGGAACAGGCCTCGCGCGCGGGGATCCATGTGCGGCGTGCGCTCACCCAGCAAATAGGGTAGGAAGAGCAGGCCATTGGCGCCCGGTGATGCCGTCTCGGCCATGGCGGTCATCTTCTGATAGGCGTCGGCGCCTTGCAGAGCAAACAGTTGGTCCCGTAACCAGCGCAAGCTCAATCCAGCGGATAGGATAGCCGCCATCTGGTACCAGCCAGGCTGGCTCTCTGTTGGCTCTAAAGCGCCGCAGAAGGTATGCAAACGCCCTTTCAGGTCAACTTGTACCTTGGACGCCGGGGCGACCAACTGGCCGCCGCTGCCAATTGTAAGCAGGAAATCGCCTTCATCCACGACTCCGGCCCCGAGAAGACCGCAAGCCGTGTCGGCCGCGCCATAGACGACAGGAATACCGGCCGTCAGCCCCAGTTGTCCGGCCGGGCCGCTGGCCAAATGCCCGGCGACGGCCGTCGAAGGCGCGACTGGCGGCAATAGAATCGCGTCGAGGTCTAGAGCTGCCAGCAGTTCCAACGACCAGGCCCGCTCCTGGACGTCCACTAACAGGGCGCCTGAGCCATCACTTGGCTCAGTACCAAGTTCGCCGGTAAGCCGCCAGCGCAGATAATCTTTTGGCAGAAGGACCGTCTTTACCTTAGACCACAATTCCGGCCGTTCTTCCTTGAACCAGCGAATCGTGGCCGCCTGGAAGCCAGCCGCCAGCGGGCTGCCGGCCAGCCGGATCAGCCGCCGGGCTCCGATGGCGGCCGTGATCTGTTTGACCTGGCGCAGGCTGCGCCGATCGGGCCAGATCACGGCCGGGTTCAAAAGGGCGCCTGACCCATCCATCAATACCGTGCCGTGCATCTGGCCTGAAAGGCCGATAGCAGCGATCTCTCGCGAGCGCTCGCCGAGACCGGTCAGTGCGGCCCTAACCGCGATAACCGTGGCCTGCCACCAGGCTTCCGGCGATTGCTCGGCCCACTCAGGCCTGGGCCGGTCGATGGCATATTCGGCGGCGCCCTGGCCCAAGATGCGGCCGTTTTCGTCGACGACGAGCGCCTTGACAGACGAAGTGCCTAGATCAATTCCCAGCAGCGCCATACTTGACCAATACACGTTCTCGTCGGCCTTGTCAAGGTGCAGGTGGAGGGCAAAATGCCTTGATTAGAGCGGGCTGCTTGTATTGGCGACTGGCGAGCGTTCGCCGGTGGTGGCCAATCATGAGAGCAGGCTCGCATTGACTCGGCTGAGCCCATCCATTATAATATGACCATGGTCATGACTATGGTTATTCGTTTGAATTGAGGCATCTAATGAGTCAGACGATCTCCAAGAGCAAACTTAAAGCCAAGATGCTAGAGATTTTTCGCAACGTGGAGGCTACAGGAGAGGAACTAATCGTCACCGATCACGGCAAGCCGGTGTTGCGTATATTGCCGATCCGCGAAAAAGCTAGCGTTAGCCAATTGTTTTCAGGTTTACAGGGCCAGGTACTTTATCATGAGGATGTCGACACGCCGACAGTTGACGAGTGGAGCGACGTCTAGATGGTAGTCTTGGATACTTCGGCCTTACTGTATTGGACTCTGGATCCTGTTCAACTTACATTAGCAGCCGGACAGGTCATCGAAGAGGCCAATCGCCTGGTGATCAGTTCCATATCTGTTTGGGA
>CP070688.1:1257071-1259713 GCA_020353135.1 Chloroflexota bacterium | reverse complement strand
TAGCAGTAAGTGGTCAGGTCCTCAAAGGTTTCGTAACGGTTCTGGACCATGTCCCGGGCCACGCCGTCGATTAGTTGTTCGGCGTAACGCTGTGGAATATCGTGCCGCGCGCGAGCGTCGGCCCAGGCGAAAGCAACGAGATCATGGCGGGGTGGATGCCAGGTAAGTGACCGCTCGCGCCAGGTCTGCAGGAGGATGCTGGCATCCCTGGCATGATCATCTACGATGTCATCAGTTGTGCGGCAAAAGGCGTACAGTGCGCGCACGGCCTGGCGTTGCTCGCCGCTCAATAGACTGGACGCCATATGGAAGGAACGGCTATGAAAGGCGGTGATCGATTCGCAGTGATCATATGCTTGCTGCAAGAGCTCGGTGTCAGCGGCATCCTCGGGCTGAACCGGTGCCACAACTTGCCAGGCCTCCTGGGCCAATGACAACAAGGGTCTATCCCAGGTTTCGTTGGTTATCACTGCCATGATTACTTCCTCCAAGTCTGTCTATCAATCGTCTAATGAGGCCTAGTCTAGCATGATGTATAGTATTTGTCAAGATATTGTACATTATCTGTTCTATATGGCGCGAATCTGCCCTCTTACTTGCCCCTGCAAGCGCAAATTCCCGAAGATCTCTTGTCCGATGTTCGCTTTAGAGGAATGTCACGAGCGAGTCTAATCCAGGTCGGTTAGTAATTTGCCTGATAGCCGCTTCTGCTAGAGAAAGTGCCTGATTTAGTAATCGAGGGAGATTCTATTGAAGCACTCTTGTTGGTCTGGATTTGGGTCGATGTTGCCCAAGGGCGCGATATTGACCGATGTACTGCCTGTGGACGCGGCTGCTTTGCATGGCGAACTGGATAGAGTGAAACCGGGGCTCTGCGTGCAATGAAGGGGACAATCGATCCGAGAAAGGACTGGATTGTGTCGAGAGAACCTGTGGTCGAAGAGCGGTCCCACACAGCTTGACTCATGGCTATACGGCCGACAAACTGTTGGCGGCAATCGGATCGGAAGAATTGATATTGGTCACTACTGCGAGCACCCTCCTGGCGTTTCACAATGAGGGGCCTTGGCACTGTCTAAGATGTCAAGAAAGCTGGTGGTTTCTCGCCTATATTTGGGCGACAATTGGCCCGCATAAAGCAGCCCATTCTCAGAGTCAATACTAGCAATGTTGCCTTTTCGCAACTCATGGACCAGAGTAGCAGGCTCCTCCCTGTGCTCATTTATCCCGAGCTGATATTAGGCGCGAAGTCGTCCCGGAACTCGGCTGGCACCCGAATCGGCCGCCCGCTCTCCAAATCCACCCACACCCATAACACGTGAGCCCGCGCCAATAGCTCCCCATCGGCCGCCCGGCGAATCGTGTAATGCCGCACGGCCGTGGCCCGCCTCATGTCCGAGGCCCAGGTGGCGATCTCCAGCTCATCGCCGAACACGGCCGGCTGACGGTATTCGATGCGGTAGCGACGGGCTACGATGCCGAAACCGGCTTCCATCATCCGCGTCATAGGCCAGCCGTGAGCGTCGCAGACCTGGACTCCGGCATCTTCCACGTAGATCATATAGTTGGCGTTGTTGACATGTTGGCGGCGGTCGATGACGCTCCACTGCACTGGCCGGCGCATGGTGTAGACGCCAGGCGGGGGTGGGGGAGCCTTGGGAAACCGTTCGCGGGGTGGGACATCTTCTGGCGGGCCATCGGGAAAGAAGCCGTCGATCATCTCTTGGGGCACGGTTTCCGGCCGTTGCGTCTGGTCGTTCATGAACACCCAGTCGGTCGTCGCCTGGGCCACGAGCTCGCCGCTGGTTGCATGGCGCAATTCGTAACCTCGCCGCGAGCGCACCCGCCGGAAGTCCAACACCCACGTCTTGACGATGACCCGATCGTTGTAGACGAGAGGTTTCAGGTAAGTGATATCCGTCTCCCGCACCAGCCAGGCCCGCTCGATCTCGCGGTAACGGTCCAGGTCATAACCGGCCGCGGCCGAGGCGTCGAAGGCCGTCTCCTGCATGTAACGCAGGTAATTGGCATGATTCACATGCCCGTACGCGTCACACTCATACTGCCGAACCCGAAAAGCCCGCTCATGTACTAAAGCCATCATTCACTACCTCTAAGATCAAACCGCTTGAACATCACTACACGCTCACCCGCTCACCCCTACACCCGCTCACCTTTACTCCTCTTCTACTCGGCCCGCAAACCGCGGCTCCTTCACCCACCAATGTAGAAGAACCAGGGCTATCAAGCTGGCCAGCGCGCTGACGGCGAAAAGCCAATTGTAGCCGGCGATAGCCAGCCAGGCGCCGATGAGTGGGCCGATCATGCTGATGACGCCGACCGAGGTATTGGCCAGGCCGGCATACGTCGGCCGCTTCTCGGGCGCGCTGAATTCCATCACCACCAGCATGCCAGAGACGATAACCGCCCCTTCGGTGACGCCCAGCAGGAAGAAGACCAGGAAGTAATACTCCGCATTCGGCGCCAGCCAGGCCAGGGCGAAGGCCAGGAAGCCAGCCAGAGCGCCGATTTCCAGTGAGCGCTTGTGCCCAAACCGGTCGGCCAAAAAGCCCAGAGTCAGGTTGGCGACCATCTGGCCAATCAAGAAGGCGGCCGTGTATCCACCCGCCGTACTGTCGGCC
>CP070688.1:1253553-1256971 GCA_020353135.1 Chloroflexota bacterium | reverse complement strand
CCAGGGCCTGTCCCCAGAGCAGGCCCTGGCTGGTCGTTCCACGCAACTGGCCGATGAACGCTCCCGGGCCGCCCAGCAGGTTCGGCGCGACATCTGGCGTTCCAGCGCTTTTTCGATCTTCAACCTGGGACTGGTTGGCCTGGCCGCCGCCCAGGCCTTACTGGGCGACCCGCTCAGCGCCCTGTTGACCGTCGGCATCCTGATCTTCAACATCATCGTCACCGCCGCCCAGCAGCTTTACGCCACCAACCGCGTAGAAACGATCCTGGACCAGACCCGGCCGGCGGCCACCGCCATCCGCGACGGCCGCATCCAGAGCATCGAGCTGGACGACGTCGTCGTGGGCGACACGCTCGTCGCCGGGCCGGGCGACCAATTCCTGGCTGACGGGGAGCTATTGGACGGCCGGCCCCAAGTGTTGGAGGCGGCCGCGGCCGGCGGTTTGACCGAGCCGCGGCGGCCGGTCGCCGGTCAAGCCATTCGCGAAGGCAGCTTCTGCCTGCGCGGCCAGGCCATCTACCGGGTCGACGCCCTGCCTGGCATCCAGGGCGATCAGAGCTGGAACCCGGTCCAGCAGAAGTCAGAGCTGACCTACCTGCAGCGCATAATGGCCCGTGTCTTGCGGCTGATGTTGCTGCTGATCACCGTCTTTCTGGCTTTGCTGGTCCTCGATATGAACAACTGGCCAATTCTGGGCCACCTGTTCGAGGATCTCTACCGCGAGGCGGCCTCGGTTTTCTTCAGTATCGCTCCCAGCGGCCTCTATTTCATGATCGTTGCCACCTACGCCCTCGGCAGCGCCCGCCTGGGCCAGGCTGGCGCCTTGATCCGCGACTCCCGGGCAGTGGAATCGCTGGCCCAGGTATCCGTCCTTTGTTTCGGCAAGACCGGAACGCTTACTGGGGCAGAAGTCCAGGTCGAGATGCTCGACTGGATAGGAGAAAAACCGGCTATATCTGAGAGTCGTGTCCGGCAACTCCTGGGCGACCTGGCTCATAGCACTCGGGGCGACAACGTCTACCTGGGGGCCATTCGCGACCACTTCCCGGGTAGTGGCCGGAAGACGGCCGAAGCGGCCGCTTTCCTGTCTGTCTATGGCTGGCTGGCCATCACCTTCGCCGAAACCGATATCCGGGGCACTTACGTCATTGGCTTGCCGGACATCCTGGAACCCCGTCTGGCCCGCCCCCCAGAAAAATCACCCCCTGCTGACGCCGGGGACGACGAGCAACTCGACTCGCCATCAGCCAGGGAGCGAACGGCCGGCGCTCTAAGCCGGATTGGCGACCAGGTCGGCGGTGTCTTTCGGCAAGCCAGGCAGCGCGGGAGCGTTCTGATCCAGCGCACGGCCGACGAAGATACGGCTGCTGAACCGTCGGCCGGCCCCGGACCGCGACTGCTATTCGCCTACAGGCCCGATCCCACGCCCCTCTTTGAATCACGCGGCGCTCGACTGCTGCCAGACGAGCTGATCCCCTTGTGCCATCTGGGCTTCGGCGAGCGAATTCGGGCTGAGGCCCGGGAAGCCATCGGCACTTTCACGGCCACGGGCGTCCAGGTCAAGATAGTCTCCGCCGACGCGCCAGAAAGCGTGCTCAGCGCCGCCGAACAGGCCGGCTTGATCGAGCAGGTAGGGCCACTATTATCCGATGGCACGTCGTCGCCAGTAGCCGTCACCGGCCCCCAGCTGAGCCAGATGGACCACCGCCGCTTTGATCAAACTGTCACGAGTGCGACAGTTCTAAGTCATCTGACTTCGCAAGGGAAAGGCGAGGTCGTTGTAGCCTTGCGCCGTCAAGATGAGCTGGTGGCTATGGTTGGCGACAGCGCCGACGACGTACCGGCCATGGCAAAGGCCAACTTGAGCCTGACCTTGCGCGGCGGCAGCCAAGCCTCGCTGAATTTGGCCGACATCGTTTTGCTCGAAGACTCCTTCGAGGTCCTGCCAACCGTTTTGCGCCAGGGCCAATTCATCGTCAACGGCATGCTCGACATCTTGAAGATCAACCTGGCCCAAATCAGCTATGTTACCTTGCTCATCGTGGTTGCCTTCCTCAGCCGCACCGAGATCTTCTACTATCACCCGACCCAGGGTGGCGTCATCGCCTTCTTCACCGTCATCGTGCCCTCGCTGGGCCTGACCTTCTTCGCCTCGTCCGGCCGCCTGCCGGCCCAATACATGCGCACCAGGATGGCTCATTTTGTGGTCCCGGCCGCTCTCACCATGACCCTGGCCGCCCTGTTCATCAGCTGGCTTTTTAGACGAAATATAGCCGATATTCCCTATTCCGAATTGGCCGTCACCCATGGCCTGATTCTCATGGGCCTGCTGCTCATCGTCTTCGTCCAGCCGCCGACGCGCTTCTTCGTCGGTGGCGACGTGCTCAGCGGCGATTGGCGCAGCACCTACATGGCCATTGTCTTGCTGATCGTCTTTGTGCTGGCCACCTACTTGCCCTTGACCCAGGAATTACTCCGGCTGGCCCCGCTCGACAGCGCCAGGGACTACCTGCTCATCCTCGGCATCGCCGTCGCCTGGGCCTTGATTCTGCGGACCATATGGCGTTTGCCCGGCCTCAATCGCTACGTGGGTATCGTATCCGATCGATTGGAGCGGCCGTGAACCATGATTGACCTGTTATCAGATCCCAAAATCTGGTTGCTCGTCGTCGGCGCCAGCATCTTGGGTGCCTTTGCCCGCCTGGCCAATTACTATGCCGGTCTACACGGCAAGGACGTCATCGCGTCGATCTATCCCCAGATCGAGCCCGAACGCTGGGAGCGGATCTTGCGACTGTACAAGCGATTCGGCCGCCTGCCGCTGCTCATCTCCTCCATCCCCATCGTCGGTACCCTGCTCACCGTCGGCGCCGGCATGGCCGGCATCAGCCGCAACAGTTTCCTCTTCTGGGTCGCCGTCAGCAAAGTTATCCGCAACTGGATCCTGGTCTTTGTCTTCTGGCGCCTGTTTTGAAGAATCAGGACCTGTTTTGATTGAAGTGCTTTGTTCTTCTTGCCAGGAAAGAGGAGTTAGGCATCCTTAGATGCCGCGGCATCGCAAATTGCCGGTCGCATTTAAGAATACTCCCCCTCAATGCTGCCATCGCCGCTCTTGTGCACCCAGGAAGAAAATACTCTTCTCTCTGGCCTTTGGCGCTGCAAAAGAAAAAAGGACCGCCGCCCCATCGGAATGGGAACGGCGATCCCCACCATTTCGATATTCTGATTACGCAGATTCGCCGGCAGCCGGCAAATCGAATTCAGCTATCCGTTAACGGCTTGTCGCTAGCCGCCAATTAGCCCTCGGCCGCCCAGCGATTGTACTCCTCTACCTCCCAGTCCTTGTTTGTCTGCAACTGGAAGTAGTTGCCGGCCGCGGCCACCAGGACTAAGTACAGGAACCACAACCACGAATCAT
>CP070688.1:1249900-1253453 GCA_020353135.1 Chloroflexota bacterium | reverse complement strand
GGCGCGACCAGGCCTCCATATCAGGCGGTGAACCAGAATCCGTCGAAACGACCTTCAGAATCTGGCCGACTTCCAATTGTTTGATGGCTTTGGATGTCTTGATGACGGGCATTGGACAATTCAAGCCACTGCAATCCAGGGTCATATCCGGGCTAATGGTCGACACAGACATATTCATACTCCTTTAGCTGGGTTCAATCCTCTTTCCAAGAAGAATCAGGCAGGTTAGCCGATTCTAGCCGAAAGAAGCAGTCTGACATCCCCCCCAAGGGTGAATCGGCCGTCAATCCAGGCTGATCAGCCCGGCCCGAATGGCTGTGATGACAGCCTGGGTACGGTTCGGTTGATCGAGCTTGACCAGGATACTCTTGGCATGGCTGCGCACCGTCTCCTCGCCAATGTAAAGCTGCTCGCCGATTTCGCGATAGGTAGCGGCCGTGGCCATCAGTTGCAGCACGTCCATTTCCCGCGGTGAGAGTGAAACTTTGGGCGCGGCCGCTGTTTGCGCCCGCTCTGTCAGCGCCTGTTTGATCTCCGGACCAAGAAACTTCTTACCTCCGGCGACGATTCGGATCGCCTGGGCCAGATCGGCCGGGCTGGTATCTTTGTGTACGAAACCATCCACGCCGGCATCCAGCGCGTCGAGCGCCGCCGCTTCTATCGGCGCTCCGGAGAGGATCAACGTCCGCACCTCTGGCGACTGCTGACGGATAATTGCCGCGGCCGCCAGGCCATCCATCTCCGGCATCTTCCAATCCAGCAGAGCCAGGTCTGGCGCCCGCTGTGCGCTAAGCGCCACCGCCTCCCGGCCGTTATGCGCCTCGCCCACGATTTCGAAATCTGGCTCCTGGCGCAATACCAGCATCAACCCCTTGCGGACCACTTCGTGATCATCGGCGACGACGATACGGATCGCGCTCATCGTTTAGCGTTTCTCTCGCAGCCGCTGCGACAGCACCGCCATCACCGCCAGGGCCACTTCCGGCCGCAAGCGCAAGATTTCCTTGAATTGCCGCTGGCTGATACTTAGCGTGCGAACGGTGCCGGCCGCCGTCAGGCTGGCCATGCGCACTTCATCGCTGATGATAGCCATTTCACCTACGTACTCACCTGACTGGCGCCGGCCAAGCTCAACCTTTTGACCGGCCTCGTCCACGGTCGTCACCACGATCTCTCCAGAGACGATGATGTAGAGCATGTCTCCGGGCTCGCCCTGCTCGGCGATGACCACGCCGTCGTCAAAGGCCATTTCCTCGGCCACGGTCGCTATCTGCCGCAAGTCATCCGGCGGCAGCTTGGCAAACAATTGCACATGCTGCAAGAACAACACCTGCTCCACCGTCGATAACGTCTTCATTGTCTCCATCGCTGCATCTCCGTCAGGTTTGGGGAGGGCGCACGCGCGCACCAGGGCATCGGGATCGTTTTGGGCCATCTCCGCCAACCGGGAGGATACGGCCGGGTCATTCAGACCGGCTGCGGCGAATGCGGCGCAGGCCCGTATCCAGGCATCACCATCTTCCAGCGTTTTCAGCAACCAATCGCTTCCAGGCCGCTCGGTCACGCCGGCCGGAGCCGTCTCCCACAATGGCAACAGCGGCCGGACGATCTTTGAATCACCGACCGCGTCCAACGTCTCCATCGCGTTGGCCCGCTGAGCACCGTCCTCGCTGTCCAGATCCTCGATGGCCAGCGTGACGGCCGTCGTATTGCCTAGAGCGGCCATGGCATTGAAGGCCCTGGTAGCATGAAGTCGGGCCTTGCCGCGCAGCGAGTTAGCCAGAAGGCGCCACTTCTCACTTGTCGTCAGGTTAGAGGTCGTCGTCTCCGCCTGCCCGGTCGACCACGCCTGGCACTTGAGCCACAACTCGTGATAGTGCAGGGCCTTTTTCACCTGCCGATCGGCGTAATTATGGATGGTTGGGGCGGCGCTTCGAGCCGGCAGGCGCTGCAGGGCCAACAGGGCGCCGTCTTCCATCCTTTCGTTCCCCAGCCCGGCCACCACCATGTCCAGCGCCGGCTGCCCGATATTGCCCAAAGCGGTGGCCACCGCGTCGCGCACCAATTCATCCTCATCCCCGAGGGCATAGGTCAGTGGGACAAGGCAAGCCTCCGAGTCGATGTCGGCCATGATCGTCGCCGAGGTCCGTCGGACGGCCGGCGATTGATCGTTCAATCCTGTCGCCGCCAGCCTAAACGCCTGCTCATCGCCCCAATAAGCCAGTGCTTCCAGAGCGCTGATTCGAGTCCCGACATCCCCGTCCACACCCTCGCCGGCCGTCATCATCCGCAATATCGATTCGGCCTTCTCATTGGGTCCCAGGCTTAGCAAGGTTGCCGCCACATGACTGCGCACGGCCGCATCCGGATCGTCCAGTAGCGGTTCCAGGCCCGCTTTTTGACCGCGCGGGTACGAAGCCAATTGCCGCAGCGCGATCACTGCTTGCAGGCGCACTTCCGGCTCCTCATCTTGCAGACGGGCAACGACCTCTAGCAACGCTGGCGTCGCCTCACTCCGGCCGATGGCCTTTAAAATGGCCGCCCGCACCGAAGCGTCCGGGTCGTCTAGCGCCTCGACCATCGCGTCCGTCGTTTCTGGCAGCGACAAATTACCCAGGATATCGGCCGAGATACGCCGTTCGGTAACGTCCTGGCTGTGAATGCCGGCGATTGCCGCCGCAACAGCCACCGAATCCTGCTGAAAGCCACCGAACGGCTCTTCATCGCTATAGAAGACATGCGCGTGCCCGGCCCGCAGTGCGGCCACGACCGCTGGTCCGTATGCCCGGCGCGCCTGCCAGATGAAGAAAATGGTCAGCAGCGCCGCCGCCGTGCCGATGAGATAGATATCCCGTGTCTGCAAAGCCCGCTGGCTGATGAGCAGCAAAACCCCGGCCAGCGAGACCCCCACCTGATTGGCCACCCCAATGATGAACATTCGCGACTGCTCCCGCTTGTCGGCCGGCACCACGTTAAACGTCGCCTGCAGCGCCCCTTCAAACACTCCGGCCGCCCAGAACATCTGGCAGAAGCGAAAAACGACCAGGGCCATAAAAGTGGCGCTGACCGCTACGACTGAAAAGCCGACTAGATAAATAATGGGATAGATGAGGATGACGGCCATAAAACCGATACGGGCGTAGAGGCGGTTGGCCAGGAATAGCGAGGCCAGCACCGCCGCCCCGGTCGCCACTCCCATGAAGGTACCTAGAAAGGCCGCCATCGCCTCTTCATCTCCGAACTGTTCGCTGACTGCCCCCGCGAACGGAAAGGCCAGGGCAAAGAACAAAATAGCAAAAGTCACCGCCGAGAATGAGATCCAGCGCAGTAACGTCGAATCCCGCACATAGTTGAACCCTTGCCCAAGCTGCTTCAAAATGCTCGGCTGGCGTCGACGGGCCAGCGGGCTTTCCAGGTGCAGCTCCTGAGTTGTGATCAACCTCAACGCTAGCAGGAAGGCAATCACCAGCCCAATGACCCAGGCCAGGATCAAGTTTTCGGCGCCTACCAACCCCACTAGGGGCCGGGTCAGGAAACTGCCCAGGGCCAGGCC
>CP070688.1:1242525-1249800 GCA_020353135.1 Chloroflexota bacterium | reverse complement strand
TGTAGCTGATAAGGTTGGGGAGGTATTACCTTGACAATAGCGAATTTAGTTCTACCAAAGATTGAAAGCACAGCCATGTCGCACAAGTACGGCCGGTTTGTTATCGGGCCCCTTGAACGTGGCTATGGCACAACATTAGGAAACTCACTGCGTCGCGTATTATTGGCGTCGCTGCCTGGCGCGGCCATCACTTCGGTTCGCGTGACCGATGTGCCGCACGAGTTTTCGGCAATTCCGCATGTTCGAGAGGACATGATGGAATTCATCCTGAACGTTAAACAAATCCGCCTTCGCCTCCACGGGGCTGACAGCGCACGGTTAAGGCTTGAGGTACGCGGCGCCGGCGTGGTCACCGCGGCCGACTTAGCCGTACCGCCTGAAGTGGAGGTCATCAATCCGGATCTATACCTGTTTACGGTAGATTCGGATGAAGCGTTTCTTGAGGTCGACCTGATGGCCGAGACCGGCCGTGGTTATTCACCGGCCGAGGAGCGTGGCCGTTTGCCCATTGGCGAGTTACCGGTGGATGCTTTGTTCAGCCCGATTCAGCGCGTTGGTTATGAAGTAGAAAAGACCCGCGTGGGCCAGGTGGCCGACTATGATAGGATTATCATGGAGGTCTGGACCGACGGAAGTGTTAGGCCCGAAGAAGCTTTGGCTCAGTCAGCCCAGATTATGGTACAGCATCTGCGGCCAGTGGCTGGAATCAGCGAGGAAAGCCTATTGCCGGTCGAACCGGAAGAAGTTGTCGAAGCGATTCCAAACGAGCTTTATGATACGCCGATCGAGCAGCTGGATCTGAGCGTTCGCGTTTTCAATTCGTTGAAGCGAACCGGCATCACCAAGGTCGGTGAGTTGCTGGACATGCTCGACAAGGGTGAAGAGACGATGCTGGCCATCCGTAATTTCGGAGATAAATCGCTTCAGGAGCTCAAAGCCCAGCTTGAAGAAAAAGGTTTCCTGGAAGCAGACGAATCAGAGACGGAAGCCGAGTGAGAGTGTAACGATGCGACACCGAGTACATGGTCGAAGATTGAGCCGGGATACAGCGCATCGCCGTGCCCTGCGCAGAAATATGATCGCAGACCTGTTTACGCACGAGCAAATAGTGACGACCGAAGCTAAGGCCCGCATGCTGCGGCCGGCCGCCGAAAAGGTCATCACGGTGGCCAAAAGAGGCCTGTCCAACGGAGACGATAATCCAGCTGCCGTAGTGCACGCCAGGCGGGTGGCAGCCAAGCGCGTTTCCCGATTTCACACCTACGAGGACGAGGTTGGCGATAGGATCGAGATTGACGTCTTGCAGAAACTGTTCGACGAATTGGCTCCACGTTATGCAGATCGTCCGGGTGGCTATACCCGGCTAGTAAAAATCGGCAAGCGACCGGGCGACAACGCCGACATGGCCATGCTTATGCTGGTTGAGGACGAGTAGCTGCGACGAAGATGAAGCCGGCAATTAGGATGCTCCCCGGCAAACGGCTAGTTCGCGGCTGGTAAGGCTATGCGCTGCCGAGCGCTTGTCGAGTCTGATGGCACGGCCTACTTCGGCTTTCAACGCCAGCCCCACGAGCCTACGATCCAGGGCCAGCTGGAAACGGCCCTAGGGGCAGTTGCCGGCGAGCCGGTGATGGTGGTAGGCGCTGGGCGCACGGATAGTGGTGTTCATGCCACCGGCCAGGTAATCGCTTTCAACGTGCGATGGCGGCACGGCAATGAGGCGTTACAGCGAGCTTTGAATGCAAATCTGCCTGAGGACATAGCCATTCGTGACCTAAGAGAAGCGGCCGAGGACTTCCATCCAAGGTTCAGCGCCCGGCGCAGGACGTATGTCTACCGGATTCACAATGTAGAGATTCGCAGCCCGCTTCACCGGCGCACGGCCTGGCATGTTCCTCGCCCGCTGGCGATGATCGAGATGGACCTGGCCGCCAAAGCTATCGTCGGTCTTCACGACTTGGCGACCTTTGGCCAGGCGCCGCAAGGGCACAATACGAAGCGCGAGGTCTTCAAGGCCATATGGCGCAAACAAGGCGAACTATTACTTTTTGAGATAGAGGCCAATGCCTTTCTCTTCCGCATGGTGCGCAGTCTGGTAGGCTGCATGAAGACGGTGGGGGAAGGGCGCTGGACAGTGACTGACTTCTCGGCCGCGCTGAAAGAGAAGGATCGTAGCCAGGCCGCGCAAACGGCTCCACCGCATGGCTTATGTCTGACAAGTGTGACCTATTGAAGGGACACTTGTGATACAGAGTTCACCGCCAGCGATCATCTCAGAGAGAATGAACTTACTAGGAGAAATGACGATGCAGTATAGGACTTACGTTACGAAACCGGCCGAGGTCGAGCGGAGATGGTACGTAGTCGATGCGGAAGGGCAGACGCTGGGACGTCTGGCAACGAAGATTGCCTCAGTGCTTCGGGGCAAGCACAAGCCAACCTATAGCCCTTCGGTTGATAGCGGCGATTTCGTGATCGTCGTCAACGCAGAGAAGATTCATGTAACCGGCCGGCGAAAGGATCAGAAGAAGTACTACCATCATTCTGGATACACGGGTGGCTTGACTGAAATCACTTTGCGCCAGCAGTTGGAAAGGAACCCCGACCGGGTTATTACGTCGGCCGTGCGTGGCATGCTGCCAAAGAACAAGCTAGGCCGGAAGATGTTCAGAAGGCTGAAGGTTTATGCCGGTCCCAACCACCCGCACCAGGCCCAACAGCCAGAACAGATGGTGCTATAGGAGAAGATTGAATGGAGATTGAAGATCGCCAATACTATGAAGGCATCGGCCGCCGCAAACGGGCTTCGGCTCGGGTCAGAGTCTATCTCGACGGCGAGGCAAGCGGCGAATTCGTGGTCAACGGCAAGGATGTCAAGGATTACTTCCCTCGTGAAGGGGATCATGCGATATTGAGCGGCCCGCTCACTGATACTGATCTGGCCGGCAAGGTGGATATCAGCGTGCTAGTGCATGGCGGTGGTATTACTGGCCAAACGGCCGCCGTTCGTCTTGGCATTGCCCGAGCACTGGTGAAATATGATGAGAATCTGCGCAACACCTTGCGCGGTGGCGGTCACATGACTCGCGATCCGCGCATCAAAGAGCGCAAGAAGCCCGGCCTGAAGAGGGCGCGCAAGGCTCCGACTTACACCAAGCGTTAGGCCAGTAATCCAAAGATCTGACCGGCGGCAAGACTAGGCGCTTGATCTCTTGCCAAAGGCTGGGCAGACCAAGAGGTACATAGTTTGATAAGGCGAGACGGAAGTGCTCGCCTTTTTATTTTGAGGACGTGCCGATGGGAATCACGATTGTTGGCCTGGGACCTGGAGACGGCCGCTACCTGACGCGAGAAGCATGGCGTTTGCTCAAAGCCTCCGAGGCGATAGTCGTGCGCACGGCGCAACATCCGGCCATCGACGACTTGCCTGGTACCGTCGAGGTGATTAGCTTTGACGACGTCTACGAAACGGCCGACAGTTTCGACGAAGTGTATGCCAGCATCGCCGGCAAGGTCCTGCGATTAGGCCGCGAAGCGGCCGACCAGGAAAAGGAAATCCTATACGCCGTTCCGGGGCACCCGCTGGTTGGCGAATCGACGGTTACGATAATCTTGAGCGAAGCAGCCGCGGAGAACCTGGTGGTGAGGATCGTCGATGGCCTGAGCTTCGTGGAGCCTACACTTGCAGCACTGGAGCTGGACGCGTTGGAGGGCTTGCAGTTATTTGATGCCCTTGAAATCGCTGGATATAATCACCCGCCGCTTAATGGTGATCGGCCTGCGCTCCTTGGACAACTCTACAGCCGAATGGTGGCCGGCGAGGTGAAGTTGGCTCTGATGGCTCTGTACCCGGACGATCACGAGGTTGCGCTAGTGCATGGCGCCGGAACCGTAGGCCAACGCGTCGAGAAGGTTCCGCTTTACGGTGTTGATCACAGCGACCAGATCGGTCACTTGACCAGCCTGTTTGTTCCGCCGCTTCCGTATCCCGGGACGCTAGAGTCGCTAGCGGAGACGGTGGCTTATCTGCGCGGACCGGAGGGTTGCCCGTGGGATCAGGAGCAAACCAGTCAGAGCCTGAGAGCTGGATTGTTGGATGAGGCGAGCGAAGTCCTGCAGGCAATTGACGATGGAGATCCTATGGCCCTTCGCGAGGAACTGGGCGACATGCTGTATCATGTGGTGATGCAGGCGCGGATCGCGGCCGAGCAAGAGGAATTTAGGCTTAGCGAGGTCATCGGAGGGATCGTCGGCAAGTTGAAGCGGCGCCACCCGCATGTCTGGGGCGATGCGGAGGCAAACGACAGTCAACAGGTCATTCAGAATTGGGAGCAGATCAAAGACCAGGAAAATCACCGATCGACCAAAGCCGAGTCAGCGCTGAACAACGTGCCCCTCGCGCTGCCGGCGCTTGCCAGAGCGCAGAAGGTGCAGCAACGCGTGAGTCGGGTGGGCTTCGACTGGCCAGATGTCTCTGGCGTCGAGGCAAAGGTTCAGGAGGAAATCGACGAAGCGCGCGCGGCCACCACCGACGCAGCGCGGCACGAAGAGATGGGTGACGTGCTATTTGCGCTGGTGAATTGGACGCGGTGGCTACATGTGGACGCTGAGAGCGCTTTACGCGACGCTATTCGCCGCTTTGAAATTCGGTTTCGACTTGTAGAGCGTTTGGCAGCCGAACGCAGCTTGGAACTGATGGATCTATCGATCGGCGAGCTGGACGAGCTTTGGGATGAGGCTAAAGCGGCCTTGAATGGCGAGCGCAGGGAGGCACCTGGCAGCGAAAGCCGGGAGGCAGAGGCGTGACCATCGCCGATATCGTGGTCATGTCGCTGATCGGCATCTGTGCCTTGGCGACGCTTTTCTTCCTGATCAGGGGCATTCAGGCGCGCCTTAGCAGGTCGCAACAGCCGTATGGCGTGGCCCAACAGGAGATCCGTCACGATATGCAGGTCAATTTTCTGCGAGCCGGCTTCATGCTGGTAGTTACGCTCATCCTGTTGGGCATTTATGGGTTGATTCCCGACGAACAGACGGCCGACACCACTTCGGCGCCGAACTCTGATGTCGTGACAACTGCGGCAGCAACGGTCACAGAAGACGCTACGATCGATACTACCGTGACGTCATCACCCACCAGTCCGTCGCCAAGCCGGACTGCTCTATCCGCGACCGAGACGCCAGCCGCAACTGCAACTGTTGAGGCTACCAACACATCAACCGTGACGAAGGCTGTAGTCAACAGCCCAAATGGCCTGTGGCTCAGAGAGGCGCCTGGGGGGACGCAAGAAGTGGAGCTCATCGCCCACGAGACCGAACTAGAAATACTGACGGGCCGGCAAATGGCCGAGGAATTGGAATGGCAACAAGTGCGTACGCCTGCCGGTAATGAGGGCTGGGTAGCCGTCGATTTCCTAACTTTCCCTTAATCTTGACGAACGCCAGAGCCTGGGTCAGAGGATACGCTGGCCTAGCAGTGAAGCAGCCAACACAACGGCCATTTCGGCCGTTTGGTTGCCATTGTCCAAGATAGGATTGATCTCGACCACGTCCAGCGAGCAAACTCGACCGCTGTCGCCCAAGATTTCCATGAGCAAATGCGCTTCGCGATACGTGAGGCCCCCCGGCACGGGAGTGCCGACACCGGGTGCTACGACGGGGTCCAGGCCGTCCATGCATAGCCGCCCAATCTGATAGATGCTCTGGCAGGCCGCTGCCACCGTCTGCAGCCTCAGGTCTCGCCCGGCCGCCGCTTCCTCTTCAGGATTTGGTATGGGGATATTACCTTCGTCGTGAAGCGCATGGCCAAGCCCTAGCAAAGTGCTGTGCAGGCCGGCGTAGCGCAAAGCGCTGGGACCCATGTCAACTCCGCGTCGACTTTGACCCAGGTCCATCGGTGCACCAATGATCCGGATTTTCTGTGGCATTCGAATTCCTCTCGCAATCGTCGGATCCTAAACAACTCCTGGATTAGCATACCATCGGCCAAAGCCACCGGCCAACGGGCGGCTAACGAATGTGCATTACGTTTGTCTTGCCCGACCATTTCAGCGCTCTATAATCGAGCTATGGATTCAATCTCACTGGAACTGAACCGCTTGCCTTGGCCTACAGATTGGGCCGCGGTCTTTGCCAGAACGGCGCCCCTGGTAATAGAGGTGGGATTCGGCAACGGACAGTTCCTACTGAGGTACGCTCGCTCCCGACCCCAAATGAATTTCCTGGGATTGGAAATCGCCGCGCCATCTCTGCGATCGACTGAAAACAGGATCCGGGCGGCCGGCCTGACGAATGTGCGCCTGATGCGGGCGAGAGTGCAGAGCGCTCTGCAGGCGCTCTGCGAGCCGGATGAAATCCAGGGCGTGATAGTCAATTTCCCGGATCCGTGGCCCAAGGCGGCCCATCATCGTCGACGCCTGATATCAGACTCATTCCTGGAGTTATTGGCCAGCAGAATGGCGGCCGGAGCCGATCTTGACATTGCCACCGATCACGTTGATTATGGACTATGGATAGCGGAGCGACTTCAAGCGAGCCCGCACTTTGATAGCCGGATTACAACGCCGTATGTTCACGAGGATCGAGACCGGACGCGAACCAAATATGAACAGAAAGGGCTTGCCGCTGGCAGCCAATGTTTCTATTTCAAGTGGCGGAGGAACTTCCAGCCGTCGCCCGACAATCATCCCGTAGTTCAGGAGTGGCCCATGCCCCATGTGGTCGTCAGATCACCACTAGCCCTCGACGACATCGCCCAACAGTTCGAGCCCCAGGACTGTGCCTTGGATGGCGGTTCGATAAAACTTCTCGACATCTTTGGCTCGCGAACACGGCCGTCGCTCATCGTCGACACCTATATCGTAGAGAAGCCTGTTGAGCAGCGGGTGATGCTTGAGATATATCGCAGACCGGATGAAGACTACGTAATTCGCCTGTTTCGAACCGGTTTCCCTCGCTCCACAGGAGGCGTGCACAAGGCAATAGATTGTCTATCACGCTGGTTCTGTGGCTTGCACCCCGACACGGTCTTGATACGCCACAACTTGCGGTCTTAGGTTCGAGCGGCTGCCAGATGCGAAAATGCGACCGATTGTTTTCACAAATCGGCCGCATCATCCAAGGCATATACCCCCTAGCAACGTCCCCGGCACGCTCCGACCCATTTGCGCTGATACTAAGCACAAAACTTGTGGCACCGAGTCTTCCCTAATCCTCAACCACAAGTTGTCGCATAGCGACAAAGGCGGCCCAACCAGAGATGCCCACTACACGGGC
>CP070688.1:1237312-1242425 GCA_020353135.1 Chloroflexota bacterium | reverse complement strand
CCTCGGCGATGTCTTAGCCGAAGACGTGGCTTTCCGGTCGCCAGTTATGTGGAAGCCTTATCACGGCCGCTATCCGACCTTTGTGATACTGAGCACCGTCGGCGAAGTGTTTCGCGATTTCGTGTACCACCGGGAATTTGTCACGGGCAACACCTGGGCCCTGGAATTCAGCGCCCAGGTGGGTGATTTGTCCGTCAAGGGAATCGACCTGATTGAATTGAACGACGAGGGTTTGATCCAGGATTTTGAAGTCTTTGTTCGACCAGCCAATGGCCTGATGGCTTTGGGTGAGGAAATGAAGCGACGCTTGACAGAAATGGGATTCGTTTAGGCGGATAACCATGGCGAAAGTCCTCATGAACCTGGCCAAGGTATCGGTCAGCCTGGCCGGCCGGGTCATCTTCGAGAATATCAACCTCGAACTGCAGATGGGTCAGCGTATAGGCCTTGTCGGGCCCAATGGCGCCGGCAAATCGACCCTGATGAAGGTAATGGCCGGCGAGTTATCGCCCGACGATAATGCGGGCGGTGGCGAGGTATTTCGCACTCCCGGCCTGACCAGCGCCAGGCTGGAGCAGGAGCCAGCGCTGGCTCATGATCGAACGGTCCTTCAAGAGGCGCTAACGGCCGTGCCGCAAATGGCCGAGATCGAAGATCAACTGCGCCAGCTGGAGGAGCAAATGTCCGACCCGGCCGTCTATGGCGATGAAACGCGCCTAAACAAAGTGCTTGGCCGGCATGCGAAGCTCCTGGATGAACAAGAACGTCTGGGTGGTCGGCGCTACCAGAGCCAGGTTGAAGCGGCGCTGGATACGCTTGGCATGGGCGAAGATAGCTGGGACCGGCCGGTACAAAAACTCAGTGGCGGCCAGAAGAAACTCGTGCTCCTGGCCAAGCTACTGGTTCAGCGGCCACAACTGTTACTGCTCGACGAACCTGACAACCACCTTGACCTGCCGGCCAAGCGCGGGCTGGAGAAGATGATCAACGCCTATAATGGTTGCATCGTGATCATCTCCCACGATCGTTATCTGCTGGACGAGGTTGCCAGCCACATTGCGGACCTGGAGGCCGGATCGTTGAGCCTCTACCATGGCAATTACAGCGCCTACAAGAATGAGCGGGAATTGCGCCGGTTGCGCCAGCAGCAACTCTACGCTGCCCAACAGAAGGAAATCGCGCGAATAGAAGAGGCCATCGCCCGCTTTGAACAATGGGCGGCCGTGGTCGTGAACCAACGGCATATCAAGCAGGCGCGATCGCGGCGCAAGATGCTCGAACGGATGGAAAAGGTCGATAAAGTCGTCGAGGCCAGGCGCGTGAACATGGATCTCGAGGGATGGCGCGGCAGCAAGAAGGCCGTGGAATTGGAATCCGTGCGTAAAACCTTGCCTGATGGCGTCGTCCTGTGGAATGACTTGAGCTACACATTATGGCATGGCGACCGTGTCGGCCTGGTGGGTCCTAACGGTTCAGGCAAGTCTATGTTGTTGCGCCAGATTCTTGATTCGGAGGGGGTTGAGGCCGGCCGGATCAAGGTCGGGCCAAGCATTAAGATCGGTTACTATGCCCAGGAGCACGAGACCTTAGATATGGCGCAAACTCCCCTGCAGGAGTTGCGCAACCTGGTACCCATGAGCGAGAATGCGGCCGTCGCCTATCTCAACCGTTTCCTGTTCAGCTACGATCAGGTCCGGGGCAAAGTCGGCGATCTGAGCGGCGGCGAACGCAGCCGGCTGCAGATCGCCAAGCTGGTGGCGACAAAGCCTAATCTGCTGCTTCTGGACGAGCCAACCAACAACCTGGACGTGGCTTCGATTGAGGTTTTGGAGGAGGCTCTGGACGAATTCGTTGGCACGGTACTGATCGTCTCCCATGATCGTTATTTCCTGGACCAGACTGTGGACCGGATCATCGAACTGCGTGACGGTTGCCTCACGGAGTTCTTGGGTGGTTACACGGACTTCCTGGAAGAAAGCGGCTGGCAAGAGGGTTTGGGGCACTCCGGTAAGAGCGTGTGATTGGGCTTCTGTGCTCAGAACTGAGACCTTATATAGAAGAGGCTCTCAAGCTCTTGTTTGGCGACTGAAGCATCGCTCGATATCCGCCCAACGCAGCCTGTTCTGGCGAATACCTGTCTATTCACTCTCCCTGGGTATAATCTTGGTCGCCCCCTGCTTCGGGACCGTGTTGTTTGTTGAAACGTGCTAGCCGCACCTGAGAGGAATAGATCATGGAGACGACTCGAGACGAACTGAAATCAACAAATTATGAACTCTTTATTTTAGCCTTGTCGATACTCTCGCTGTTCAATTGGGTGGCCGTCATCGCCCTTGAAGACATCCAGATCGAGCGCGTTATATTGATCGTCGACCTCTTACTCAGTCTGATATTTTTCACCGATTTTTTGTACCGGCTCTTTACCGCCGCCAGCAAGCCCAATTACTTCCTCAGGCAGTACGGTTGGCTCGATTTACTGTCGAGCTTGCCTGTCCCGACAGCGAAGATATTCCGGTTGGGACGAGTCATTCGCATTACCCGTTTGTTGCATGAACAAGGTCTTCGCCAGACGATCAGTGAGTTTCTTGTGAAACGGGCCGGCTCGGCCGTTTATCTGGTGTTCGTCCTGATCTTTATTGTCCTGGAGTTTGGCTCGGTAGCTATACTTTTCACCGAGCGACACGCGCCAAACGCTGAGATTAACACAGCATCAGATGCCATCTGGTGGGCCATCGTTACCATGTCAACCGTGGGCTATGGTGACACATTTCCCGTAACTAACAACGGCCGCCTGGTGGCGATCTTTGTTATTATCGTCGGCGTCGCATTATTTGGCGTGGTCACCGGTTTTCTGGCGAATACCTTTGATAGGCCTGAAGAGGGTGAAAGCGCGCCGGTGATCGATACAGGGTCTGAGGAACCGTTGACGATACTTGAGGAGATCACGAGGCTGCGCCAGGCCCAGGAAAAGGCCAATGCGGAATTCAACAGTCATTTGGCCCGACTGGTGGCCCGTTTGGAGCAGGCCGAGCAGCGAAGTACCGACTCAGTAGGATAGGCTGCTGCCGCCGATGAATTCTCGCAGCACTGAATCGGCGGGCACGGCCGAATCGTCTCCGACTGGCGTCACCGATTCTAGCACCTTACGGATGCGCGTCGCCCGCTGATAGGCATCTTGCCGCAGCGGATCGTCCCGGTAGTCGCCCTCCCATTCGACAAAGGAGTCCATCAGCCGCGCCCGGTAAAGGGCCAGTTCATAAGGCATGGCGCTGTTGACAATGAAATCGGTCGCGCCAATGAAGGGGATGATGTTGCGCATCTCGCTGGAGCGGACGTAATGCCAATGCTGCAAAGTCTGGCGAGGATCATAGGCGCGATGTTCCTCGTCGCGCAGCATGCGGCGGATCATTCGCATATCCGTCCAGCGTATGTAACCCTCAGGACCCCTCATTTGCAGCAGCGGTTCGAGATAGAGCTTGAATTTAATGTCGTCAGGAATATCGGCCGTCATGGCAGGGTAGAGACCGTGCAGACTGTCAATGAGCAGAATCTCGTCGGCCGCCAGCCGCATCGGCGTGCGCTCTGGGTACCGTTTACCCTGTTTGAAGTCGTAGTAAGGTATGAGGATCTGCTGACCGTCGATGAGTTGCCCGATGTGCTGATTGATTAATTCGAGGTCGAGCGCCTGAGGCGTTTCGAAATCATAATCTCCGAATTCGTCTCTAGGGTGCGCTTCCAGGTCAAAGAAGTAGTTGTCGACGTTGAGGATTACAAACCGCTGACCGTTTTGTTGTAGGCGCTGTTCGATCTTGATGGTCGAGGTTGTTTTGCCAGATGAAGACGGCCCGCAGATGATGACTAGCCTTAATGAATCGGCTCGATCAGCGATGAAATCGGTCGCCGTGGCCAGGTCATCTTCGTAGGCCGCTTCTGACTCGTGAACGATCTGGGGGAACTCGCCGGCCGCGATGCGAGCGTTCATCGAGTCTACGGTGTGCAACCCGTGGGCGACGGCCCAGTCCAACACTCGCCATATCTTGAACCAAGGGATGTTACTCGACGGCCGGGCGGCCCGATCGGCCTCCGCACGCCGTCGCCGATTACGTTCGTCTCGATAAAGGATGTAGGCTTTGGCAACGGCCGCATGCCCGTTTTCAATCAGCGTCTTCTCGACCGCATCCTGGATTTCTTCGATATGAGGCGTGTGGTCGGGCGGCAGGATAGCTTCCATGTACTCGACTACCTGTTCGGCCAGCCATACCGCCCGTTCACGATCGCGCCCGCCTACGGCCACGGCCGCCCGGTAGATGGCGTTACTTATCCGGTCGATATTGAAGGGCACAATGGCCCCGCTTCGTTTGACCACGTGAGTGAATCGACTCATCGGTTCTCCTTGGAGAGGAGCTATCAGCCGTGAGCATCTAGCGCCTAGCCATAAGCTGTACCTCAATGCGGACCAGTGTATGCACGTGAGGTAACATTGTCAACGAATCAATCCTTTGAGAGCTAGTCATTGATGCCAAAGTGTTGGCTATATTTAACCTGGTGGCCTACAATCGAGGATCCAAAAGCGCAAATCTTTAAGGGAAGGAACGATGCGATTAGGAATCATGCTCGGCTACGCGTCCGGCACTTACAAGCTGCCCGTTGACCTGGTGCAAGAAGCGGACCGCCTCGGTCTTCATGCTGTCTGGACAGCCGAAGCCTATGGCTCCGATGCAATCAGCCCACTGGCCTGGCTTGGGGCGCTGACTCAGAATATCCGTCTGGGCACGGCTATCATGCAGATGCCTGCTCGTACGCCGGCAAATGCGGCCATGACGGCCATGACTATGCAGCAAATGTCCGGCGGCCGATTCTTAATGGGCCTGGGCGTTTCAGGGCCGCAGGTCGTAGAAGGTTGGCATGGCGTAAGCTACGCCAGGCCGTTGACTCGCACGCGCGAATATGTCGAGATTGTTCGGACTATTTTTGCCCGTCGGAAGATGTTGTCCTACGATGGCCAGATTTACCGTTTGCCATATGAGGGTCTCGACGCGACCGGCCTGGGTAAACCGCTAAAAAGCACGCTGCACGCGACGCCGGAGATTCCCATTTACCTGGCGGCAATCGG
>CP070688.1:1231931-1237212 GCA_020353135.1 Chloroflexota bacterium | reverse complement strand
TTGAACCGCAAGCCGCCAGCAAGAGGGCGGTAACGGCCAACAAGGCCATAACAAGGCCATACTTCCGTGATTTCAGGGTGATTTTATCGAGCACTGTCTGGATCCTCGCTGTTTATCGACTGACGACCGTTGCCAGGGTTTGTACTGCAAACCTGCCTAAGAGCCAGGAATAATGCGGATTATACCCGCAAAATCTTACACAAATATTAGGGCTCTATTGCCAATGCCTTAGAATCGCCGGCCGTTAACTGGTCATGAAGTGACGACGACAGCTATAATTCGGCCGGTGAAAAGCATGGCCGACGCATTTACCTGTTCTGTTTCAGGGTGGTTAACTCTCTCGTGAAGTTCCAGCACATCCTCTTGCTGGCAATTTTTTTGCTACTGGTCGCCTGCAGCGAAGCAGCCCCGGTCCCGCCGCCCGTTGAGGATTCTTACGTCGAGGTGACCCTCACCCCGCTGCCCACGGCCACGCCGGAATCGACGGCCACTTCCATTCCCGGCGGCGCGGAAGGCATTGGGCTGGCTTTTTTCCGGGCCTGGGAGGGCAAAGATTACCTGGGCATGTACAGCTTGCTGTCGCCCCAGAGCCAGGCCCTGGTAGATAGCCGCACCTTCGTCACCTTTTACGAGGAGATGATGGAGGCGGCCACGGTGTTGGCGGTGCACGCCCAGCCTTTGTCGGCCCGGCAAGAGGGCGAGCGCGCTGAATTTGGCGCCCGAGTCACCTGGGACACGGCCGCCGTCGGCCAGATCAACCGCGATCACACCATGGACCTGGTTTTCAGCGATGGCCGCTGGGGCGTCGTCTGGGACGAAAGCCTGATTCTACCCGAATTGGAAGGCGAGCAGCGCCTGTTCATGGAGCACCGAATCCCGGCCCGGGCCAATATCTACGACATAGACGGCGACGCCCTGGCCTTTCAAGGGGCGATCATCACCCTGGGCGTGATTCCCGGCCAAATCGAGGATGAACCGGGCTTGCTGGACGCCCTCAGCCAGGTGCTGGGCATGACGCCTGAAGACATCGAGTTCCTCTACGCCGCCTCATTGCCTGACTGGTATGTGCCTATCGGCGATATCACCGGACAGACGATGGAGCAGAATTTCAACCTGCTGCAGCCCTATATAGGCAAGGGCCTGGTGACCGAGGACCGGCTGACCCGCTTGTATTCTGAGGCCGGCATCGCCCCGCACATCGTCGGCTATACCGGTTATATCCCGGCCGAAAGCCTCGACCGCTACAAGGGACTGGGCTATCGGGGCGACGAGAAAGTCGGCCTGGCCGGCGTCGAAGCGTGGGGCGAAGAATACCTGAGTGGCACCCGCGGCGGCATCTTGAGCATCGTCGGTCCAGGCGGAGAACACATTAGCACCGTCCAGGAAAGCGAACCAAAACAGTCGCGGGCCATTTATTCGACTATAGACGACCAATTCCAGGCCGCCGTGGAGCAGGCGTTGGCCGATGCCATTGAGACCCATCCCCTGGCCGCGGCCGGATCGGTGGTGGCGCTGGATGCCAATACTGGCGCCGTGCGGGCCATGGCCAGCTATCCCGATTACGACCCCAACGTCTTCGACGCCTTGCGCCTGAACGCCGATACGGAATTGCTGCGGGTGCTCAACGATCCCGGCCGGCCGCTGGTCAACCGGGTTACCCAGGGTGAATATCCGGCCGGCTCGACCTTCAAATTGGTGACTTTCACGGCCGGACTCAACAGCGGCCTCTATACGCCAGACACGCGTTATACAAGCACCGGCAGCTGGAACCGGCTGGGCGACTCCTTCGTCAAGTACGATTGGTTGGAAGGCGGCCATGGCACGATACCGCTGCGCCAGGCGCTGGTCGTCTCCTGCAACTCCTGCTTCTACGATGTGGGCCTCAATCTCGACCAGGTCGATCCGTTCATCCTACCCAGTACGGCCAGGGAATTCGGCCTGGATGCCGCGACCGGCATCGAAGGCCTGCCAGAGAATGGCGGCCTCATCCCCGATCCGGATTGGAAATTGGAGAACGTCGGCGAGGGCTGGGTGCCGGGCGATTCGGTCAACATGGCCATAGGCCAGGGCTTCGTCCTGGTGACGCCCTTGCAGATGGCCCGGATCATCGCCGCGGTGGCCAACGGCGGCACCCTGTACCGCCCGTACGTTGTCGACCGCATTGGCGCCGCGGGCGGCGCGCCGGAAGAGCCCTGGCCGGTCGAGGCCCAGGGCCAATTGCCGCTGGCGCCCTCGGAGTTGGATGTCATGCGCCAGAGCCTGCGGGATGTGGCCAGCGGCGCCTGGGGCACGGCCGCTTATCAATTCGAGGATCTTCCCGTGCCGGTGGCCGGCAAGACGGGCACGGCCGAAACGGTGGTCGACAACTCTCATGCCTGGTTCGCCGGTTACGCGCCGGCCGAGCCCTATACAGCCGCCGATGGGACATTGACCGAGGGCCCGGAGCTGGCCATCGTGGTCATGATCGAGCACTCTGGCGAGGGCTCCGAAGTGGCCGCGCCGGTCTTCCGCCGCGTCGTCGAGTCCTACTACGACATCACGCCGGTCCGGCCGTACCCCTGGGAAACGATTAACAACTAATAGCCAATAACCAATAGCGAATTTGCCAGGTGTTCGTTAGCCGATAACATTCCATAGTCGGCCCACAGTTGTGGGCAGCTAACCGGAAATGACCAAAATCGCCAGATGAGACAGTATAAATCCGTGAAATCTGTGTAAATCAGCGTCCGATTTCTAGAGGAGGGTTGCCATGAGTGGCGATCTGAAGGCCGATTCGATCTTAGCGGCCGAGTTTGAGTACATCGCGCAAACGGCATTTCAGACCAACGAGGACCGGGCCAAGGTCTCGACGATGTACGTCTTGACCGTCGGTAGCTTTCTGGCGGCCATGCTCGGCCTGCGAACCGACTTATTACAGACCCAATTTATATTCCTGGCCTTCGCCATCTTATTCGCCCTATTGAGCCTGAATGCGGGGATCACGCTGTTGCAGTTGGTTCGGCTGCGCCAGGCCTGGTACGATAGCGTCCAGGCCATGAACCAGATAAAGGATTACTACGTTCACAATCTGGACGACCTGCCCTTGGACGGCGCCTTTCGCTGGCGCCAGAGTACCCTGCCGGTCAAATTCAAGCCCTGGAGCGTTTCCTTTCTGATGGCCTTGCAGGTGACGATCTTGGGCG
The DNA here is from genome assembly GCA_020353135.1 of Chloroflexota bacterium. The sequence goes on along the minus strand of CP070688.1, from coordinate 1,234,030 downwards.
GGGCGGCCGTGGGCGCGACGATGGTCTTCGCCGGCCTGGCCTTGTTGAGCAACACGAATACCTGGCTGTGGATACTGGCCGGCTTCGTCGGCCTGATATACGCCGTGGACTTGATTGGCTTGTACTGGTATTTGCTGCGCGACAAGGCTGGAGAAGATGGCGCCTGAGTGGCGCCCGGCCGTCCGTCAAGCCATGCGTGAGGCGGCCGAGGCTGAGAATGGCGCCGCCGATAGATTCAACTACCGATTGGAGCACGTCCGAGCCGTCGTCACCCTGGCCAAAAAGCTGGCTCGCCTGACCGGCGCCGACGAAGAGATCGCCGAAGCGGCCGCCTGGCTGCACGATGTCTCCAAGCGCGATGGAGAAGAGCACGCTCAAACCGGCGCCGCGTTCGCGGCCGAATTCCTGGCTCAAACCGATTTTCCCCCCGACAAGATCCCGGCCGTCGTCCGGGCCATCGCCGAGCATCAGGGTTTGTGGCGTGACGAGCCACTGGCTAACCTGGAATCGATGGTCCTTTGGGACGCCGACAAATTGAGCAAATTGGGGCTGACGGCCGTCATTCACTTCACGGGCATGATCCTGGCTGGCGATGCGTCCCTTACCACGGAACAACTGCTTGACGATCTGCAATCGGTCGATTGGCAGAGACGGGCAGTCGAGAGCATGCACACCGAGCCCGCCCGCCGGGCGGCCGCAACACGCCTCGCGGCTTATGAGCGATTTGTGGTACAGTTGGAGCAAGAACTTCTGGGGCACGACCTGGAAACAGAATAATCGGCTCGGTTGAACCCAATCAGCGCAAAGCAGCTGCCACAATTACCGCGAGGCTCGTGACGGTTCACCTTTATCGAACGCATTAGCGAATCATTGTGATTGGGGCGTCGCTCTGCGTTCAAGGAGTGGGGTAACATGCTGATGTTTCTTGTGATCGTCATTGGGATAGTTCTGCTGTATTTGCTTTTCTGGCCGGTGCCGGTGAGACCCGCGAAGTGGAAGCCGCCGAGCGCGCCGAAACTCAAAGGGGTATACCAGTCCAACCAGAACCTGGCTAAAGCTGAGCTTCTGGCGACGGGGGGCCATGGTCCGGAAGATGTCATTGTTGACAGCCAGGGTTGGCTATACGCTGGCTTGGAGAATGGGCAGATTGTGAGAATGCAAGGTGACGGCAGTCGCCTGGAGAACATCGTATCGACGGGTGGCCGTCCTTTGGGGCTGGCTTTTGACGCCGATGACAATCTGCTGATCGCAGACGCGGATAAAGGACTTCTGTCGGTCAATGCGCAAGGGGAGATCAGCGTTTTGGTTGACCGTTTCGAGGGGCGAGCCTTGAAATTCACCAACCATCTGGACGTAGCCGCCGACGGTACCGTGTATTTCAGCGAGAGTTCTGACCGCTTCCCGCTGTCCGATTATGTCGGCGACATCATAGAGAGCAGGGCCAACGGCCGGTTGCTGGCCTATGATCCGGATAGCGGCGAAACGCGGCTGGTGTTGGATGGCGTTCATTTCGCGAATGGCGTCGCCATCAGTCCCGATCAGACTTTTCTGCTGCTGGCCGAGACGAGTCGCTACCGGCTTCAGCGCGTCTGGCTGAGCGGACCGAAGGCGGGACAGGCGGAGATCTTCGTAGACAATCTACCAGGATTCCCCGACAATTTGCACGGTAATGGGCAGGGTCTGTTCTGGCTTGCCTTGTCCTCAACTCGCAAATCGATCGTGGATAATACCGCGGGACGGCCGTTCGTCCGCAAGATTCTCTATCGCCTGCCGGACGCCATTCAGCCCAAGCCTGAGCGCCATGGCATCGTTTTGGCGCTGGACAGTGATGGCCAGGTGGTACACAATTTGCAAGATGCCACGGGTAAGGTGGGTATAACCAGCGGCGCTGTGGAGCACGAGGGCATGGTTTACGTAGGCAGTCTGGAAGACGAGCACATTGCGCGTGTGCCGGTTCCCTCGTGAGCTAGAGATAGGACCAGAACCACGGTTACTCTGGGGGTCCGGCCGGAATCTTGACTGGTTGGCCCCTATTTTCCTCCACCCACTTCTCGGCTGCCTCCCAGGCAGCCAGGCCGGCCTGGCCGATCTGCTCCGTC
>CP070688.1:1226768-1231831 GCA_020353135.1 Chloroflexota bacterium | reverse complement strand
GCCGTTTCCATATCGCCGGCGGCCATCGAATGGTGCAGCGCTTCCTCAATGAATCCATTCTCTGCAAACCAGTCACTGGCCCGGCCGTGCAGCGCCGCGATTACTTCGGATGAATAACCTTCATGAAGGCGCATTAACAGGAATTCGTCAAACAAATGGTGATAGCGGAACCATTGCTGCGAGTCGTCCAACGATATCATGAAGACATTTGCGGCTTCCAACTCCAGCAATGTCGATTGCGCGTTTATGATAGGGTCTTCCAGCATAATCACGGCCTGGCACAAGGATGCGGAGAGACGGTCGAGGATCGACGTCTGTAAAAGGAACAGCTGTGTTTCGGCCGGCAAACTAGAGAGAACCTGCGAGGCCAGGTAATCTCTGATATGCGCGCTGCTGCCGCTGATCCTGTCGATATGACCTGGAAAATCGTCAATACGGGAGAAAGATAGGATCGCCAGGCGCAATCCGGCAGCCCAGCCTTCGGTCTTGTTGTTCAGAGCAACAATCGTCTCCTCGTCCTGCGGCACATCTGTCGCTCGCTGGAGAAAAGTTTTCGTCTCTTCTAGCGAAAAGCGCAGATCAACAGACCGCAATTCTAGAAGCTGATCCCGGGCACGCCATGCGTTTAGCGGCAGTGGCGGATCGTGACGCGTGCCCAGCACGAGATGCAGGCTGGGATGGGGGTGATTCATCAACTCGGCGATGAATCCATGCACCTCATCATTAGTGATGGCACTGTAATCGTCAATTATCAGGACGACGTCATCTTCTACCCGGCTGAGTTCGTCGAATAACATGTTGATAAGAACCGGTGGCGGCGGCAATCTAGCACTGTCCACCATTGTCATCAACTCGTTACCAAACGAGGGAATCATGCTGTTTAGAGCAGCCAGCAAGTAGCGCTCAAAGTAACCTGGATCGTTGTCTTCCTCGTCAAGCGACAGCCAGGCACTGTGACAGTCGCACTGCTGGGACCAACTACTCAACAGGACAGTTTTTCCATAGCCGGCGGGGGCGCTGAGAACGGTCAGAGGGTGCTGTTTGATTTGCTGGAGCCGCTCGACCAGACGCGGCCGAAGCACATGGTCTTTCGGTAGCGGAGCACGGAACAGTTTCGTTTGTAGGATCGATGAAAGATCGTCAGCTCTGGTCACGCCAACCTCCTGCAGACAATTTTAATTGGAGCCGCGAGAAGTAGCAAAGAACCTCAATCGCAACGTCACCGACAGTCTCTGGTTCTGAGGGAAATCGTGTGAATTCGACGATGTTCCGGTCACCGCCACGGTTCATGTCGCGGCCGTTATGAAACGGGCCCCAAACAAAGAAGTTTCCGGCCGTGTTCACCCGGTCACACGGTCCTTGCGAAACGACATCAGCTAGGGTAGAACTCCCCTCAATGAACGGCCCGGGATGGAAATGTTTCCCTTGATCAGAACTAAGCTCAGCAGGCCCCGCATTGGCGCGGATCTGGTCCTCCGCCCGCACCTGTTTGAACAAATGAATCTTGGATTGGACCGCCTCCAGTTAACCCTGGCCTCGGCCCCGGCCGGATATGGCAAGAGCACCCTGATTGCTTCCTGGCTGGAAGAGCTGGATCGGCCGGCGAAATCGCCATGGCTATCCAGTCGTCAAGCGTGATGCCTGGGCGGGGATGACCATCATCCTTAGTCATTCGGCCGGATCAAAGAAATTCATTGCCCGGCTACTGCGAGACCTCGGTGCGATCCTAACGGGCGACGCCTTGCGTCTGCGCCGCAATCGCCTGGCGCAGAAAGAGGCAATAATCAGTATGGAGGAGAAAGGTTAAGATGTTCCGTCTACTGCGTATACACACGGTTCCGGACGAAGGTAAAGGTAGCACCTGGCTGCAGTTGTTCTTTGACCTGGTCTATGTTGCCATTCTTGTCGAACTTGGAAATCGTCTCAGCCATGACTTGACTTTGGAAGGCGCCGTCGAGTTTGCTTTTCTTTTCATCCCCATTTGGTGGTCGTGGTTGGAGTTTGTCCTGTACGGCCGCTATTTCCCGGTCGACGATATCGGCCAGCGCGTTCTGACAGTGCTCTATATGGGCTTCATGCTGGCCATGGCTTTTGAGATACATGATGTGACCGGTGAGACCGCGGCCGCTTTTCTCGTCGCCTATGGCCTGTCGAAATTCGTTTTAGCCCTGATGTATGCCCGGGCCTGGTCACAGTTCCCTGAATATCGAACCGTGACGAGCCACTTTGCTATTGCCTTTGTATTGGTGGGCGTATTGTGGATCGGGATCGCCTTGTTGGCGCCGACCAGCTTATGGCTATGGGGCCTAGTTATGCTGATTGGCATCTTGTCGCCTGTCATCTCGCGTTTTATCCGTGACTTGACCGGACGATCCGAGCAGCCGCACCCGCCTTCGAAGTACCACTATATGCAACATCGTTTTGGCGAACTGACCATCATCGTACTGGGAGAGTTTTTTATCAAGCTGGCTACTACCGCGGAAGATCGGGAACTGACCACGCTGAACATTTATATCGGTCTATGCTTGTTGGGTGTTTCGATCAGTCTCTGGTGGTTGTACTTCGACCACCTGGAGCATTATCGCCTTTCCAAGGCCGGCTCCCGGCTGGGAGCCTGGATCTATAGCCACTACCCTTTTATGGTGGGGATCACAGCCTACGGCGTCTTGGGCACCAAGGTGTTCGCGGCGACGCGAGACGAACCACTTGACGACCACAAAAGACTTCTGTTCGTAACAGCCTTGACAGTAGCATTGCTGGCCTACGGGGCAATTGAATGGGCGACGAAAGAAAAAGACGAGCCCTTGACGCGAAATCCCCAGCCCTGGCTTCGATTTGCAGGCGCGGCCGTGCTGTTAGCGCTGGGTATTCTTGGTGGCTCACTCCACGTTGGCGTTCTGGTAACGATCGTCGTGGCGGTCTTCTTGATCCAGATCGGCTTTGATGTCCACAAGCGCTTGCAACGGCCGGAGTCGGAGGCTGCTGACAGTGTTACCCCTGCATAGGTATGAAGGCAGGACTACAGGATGAAATAGCTGATTAGTCAGTTTACATAACATAGAAAATCAGAACGTACCTGATGGCTGAGAAGGAGGAAGTAATGAGAACAGAAGAACTGACTACAACAGGTCTTCGTGTCCCCCGTGGAAAATTCATTGGCGACATGATATCAGGCTTGATCATGGCCATTGTCACCATCCCCGGGGCCATCGCCAATGGCGTCCTGGCCGGCATCAATGAACGGGTTATGGAGCAATTGGAGAAGACGGAACTTATGGATTTGCTCGGAGAGGAGGATTTGTTCCCGGTGGAACCGCGCTTTGGCGCTGCCTTGGAAAAGGCTTTGGCGGCCGGCCAGGCCTGGATAGATGCTGCCCCACCAGAAGATGCAGCGGCTCGATCAGGAGATGACAGTGTCTCCGAATGATCGGCCAGGAGAGGGTTTGAATCTGATGTCTTTCATGATTGTATTCTCCAGAACAAGGTCCCTTGTTTATTTCATGCTGCCCATTGCAGCGGTTCTATTGCTGGCGGCTTGCGACAGCAGTTCTGACGTGGCAACCGCAACCCCCACGGCAGCTGTTGAAACGGAGGCGACGAGCTCTACAGTAGATGCCACCTAATCGGCCGAATCCGAGGAGAGCGAGGACCAAATAATCGTCACGCCCACACTGGCGCCCACGCCCACTCCAGGGCCGGTGGACAATATAGTGGCCGACCTGGTTGAAGATAGCGCCATCGAAAACTTCACCTTCCTTGGGCTGACATCGGAGGATTGGATCAACCTGGCCCTCTCACTGCTGACTTTACTGGTTGGCTACTTCATGGCCGGATGGCTCGTCGGAGTTGGCCTTCGTTGGCTCGTGCGTCGCACCGGCATCGAGATCGCCGACGAATTTCTGAGAAAGATCCAGAATCAACTGCGCTGGCTCTTGGTGATATTGCTGGCCTCTTTTGCAACCTTCCGGCTAGATTTTCTGAGCGAGGCAGCTCTCCGTCTATTCCGAGCTCTGTACTTCAGTATTTTTCTCTGGACAACGGTCTATATCGTTTGGATGTTGATTGATCATGCCATCCTGGTCTATGAAGAACAGATCAAGTCGAAGCACGGCGATACGAAGTATGAAAGCATGCTGCCGCTGGCACAGAAAGTTGCCCGTTTTACATTGCTTGCCGTGGCTCTTATCGTCTGGCTGGATTCATTTGGCATAAATGTGACTGCCCTGATCGCCGGCCTGGGGATCGCCGGCCTGGCGCTGTCTCTGGCGGCGCAGGACACGTTGGCCGACGCTATTGCCGGGCTGGTCATATTGACGGACCAGCCTTTCCGGATCGGAGATAGGATCGAGATTGAGGAGATAGGAACCTGGGGCGACGTGGTTGAAATTGGCACCCGCACGACGAAGATTCGCACGCGGGATAACCGGATGGTGATTGTGCCTAACTCGACGATAGGCAATAACCAGGTGGTAAATTACACTTTCCCGGACCCTCGCTACCGGGTTCAGATCGACATTGGCATTGGATACGGCACGGACATCGACATGGTGCAGAAGCTGATCATAGAAACGGTTAGAGGGATAGACGGCGTATTACCGGATAGGCCGGTAGATGCAATATACAATGAGATGGGCGATTCGACCATGATCTTCCGCGTGCGCTGGTGGATCGAGTCCTATACTGAGAAAAGACATATGTATGGCCTGATAAACACGGCGCTGCAAGAGGCGCTGGATGCTGCAGGCGTCGACATGCCCTATCCAATACATACAATGAACCTGGAAATTGGGGACGAAACGGCCAGTCGGCTCTCGGGGAGAATGACGGATAATGGGGGCGGCTAGCGTATTATCGTACCCGGGCGACGGATTTCCAGAGCGGTATTGTCACATACGCCGTTCTAGATATCATTGGCAATCACGGTCAGTCTCTACCATAGAGTCAATATGTCGCAAGAATTCCTCGATTTTCTAATAGCCCTGGTGATCGTCATCTTCGCGGCCAAGATGGGCGGCTATGTCAGCTCCAGGCTCGGTCAGCCTTCAGTGCTTGGCGAATTGCTG
>CP070688.1:1222013-1226668 GCA_020353135.1 Chloroflexota bacterium | reverse complement strand
GATTCGTGGGCCATCACGTGGCACCAGTGGCAAGCCGCGTAGCCTACGCTTAGCAAGATCGGCTTGTCATCTCGCCGCGCTACGACGAACGCCTCGTCACCCCATGGATACCAGTCCACCGGATTATCAGCATGTTGCTGCAGATAAGGGCTGGCCTCTTGTGCCAGGCGATTTTCCATGATCTACTCCAAGCTCAATGCGAGTTCAAGCGACCGGACGAAGCTTGCCGCAGCTGCCGGCTTGTCTGGAGAACGATCGACGGCATCAATCAACGCGCTGCCGACGATGATTCCGTCCGCATATCGACCAACCTCCGCCGCTTGATCCGGTGTGCTTATTCCAAAGCCGACCCCCACGGGCACGTCACTCTGCATCCGGATGCGCTCAATCATTTCCGAATGATCTTGGCTCAAACTGCTGCGTGCGCCAGTAACACCGGTTACGCTGACCAGGTAAATGAACCCTTTGGCGCCCGCTGCTACCATCTTCGTGCGCGGGCGATTACTAGTCGGCGCCAAGAAATACACTGTCACTAAGCCGAATCGATCGGCTGATTCCCGCAACTGCCCAGACTCTTCGGGCGGCAGATCGGGAACAATGAACCCGTCCGCACCTGCATTAGCCGAATCACGAACGAATTCCGTCTCCCCATAGGCCAGAATCGGATTGTAGTAGCCCATGAGCAAAATGGGTATATCGATCCCCGCTTTCCGAAGCTCGCCAACGCTCCTGAGGCACCATGACGCGCTGGCGCCTCGTTCCAGCGCCACCTGGGTGCTGCGCTGTATCGTCGGGCCGTCCGCTATGGGATCGCTGAACGGCACTCCAAGTTCCAGTAGATCCGCGTGAGGCGCGATGGCCTTGACGATGTCGAGCGATTGGTCGAGATCCGGGTAGCCCAGGGTGAAGTAGGGCATTACGGCCGCCGATTTCGTCAATCGCGCCTGCCTAAATGCTCCGAGTATTCTGTTCTCACCCGAATCGACATTTCTGCTCATATTCGTTACACTAACCATTGCCAATGGAGTCTTGTCCCAACTAATTGTAGCGAAAAGCCAGTATCGGCAGACATGATGGTGTCAAACTAACCATTGGCGCCCATGGATAACGCGGTCGAGTGACCTGGTTGCATTTCTGTATCGGTGCTATAAGGTTCGATTGTAGCTAGCGACCAGGCTGCACTACAGTCGCAGCCCAGGCGCGACGTCAATAGAGTAGGGATCTCGCTGCCCCGAAACAAACCGCCAGTGGGCGGCCGCGCCGATCATCGCCGCGTTGTCGGTACAGAGCTCTGGCGGCGGATAATGCACGGGAATCTCCAGCCTTTCGTCCATAGCTCCCCTCAGGGCCCGGTTGGCCGAAACGCCGCCAGCCAGGTGAACAGCCGTCGCACCGGTAGCCTCGGCAGCCATGGAGGTTTTCGCAACCAGGACATCCACAACAGCGGCCTGAAATCCGGCCGCCAGGTCGGCGACAGGCAATCGACCGCTTTCGAAACGCTGGCTCTCTCGCATCACGGCCGTCTTAAGTCCGCTGAAGCTAAAATTGTAGGTTTCGTCCATCACCGGGCGCGGGAACACGAAAACCCGCTCGCTGCCCTGCACGGCTGCTTCATCGATGGCCGGGCCACCTGGATATGGCAAGCCGAGCAATCGGCCGACCTTGTCGAAGGCCTCGCCGGCCGCATCGTCCATCGTGCCGCCGAGGTGCTCATACGAGAGATGATCCTTCATCAGGTACAGCTCCGTGTGCCCACCGCTTACAACCAGGATGACAATTGGAAACTCGAAGTATTTCGCCTTATCGGTCAACCACAACGAATAAATATGGCCTTCAATGTGATTGATCCCGAGGAGCGGCTTGTTGCGTCCTGCGACTATGCCCTTGGCCACGTTAAGGCCCACCAACAGCGAACCTACTAATCCTGGGCCGCGGGTCACTGCGACGCAATCCAAATCATCCACGCTGAGATGAGCTTCATGTAGCGCCTGATCAATTATCGCAAAAATGACCTCAATGTGTCGCCTGGAAGCCACCTCCGGGAATACACCGCCATATTGCGCATGTAATTCGCTCTGGCTGGCAATCACGTTGCTGACGATCGTCGTACCATTCTCGACGACTGCGGCTGCCGTTTCGTCGCAGGACGATTCGATGGCCAAAATCCGCGTAAAATGTTCGCCCTTAACTGGCATTGCGCACTCCAGACCCGCTTTCTGCCTCCAAAGCAGAGACAGACTCTATTATCGACGCTAACATGATCTCTTCTTGCTCTTCCAGGACCGTACGCGGGTCCAGCAGCAACCTATCATCGGCGATCCGGCCAATGACAGGCCGTTCAGTCTCCCTAAGCGCGGCCCCCAACTTCTCGACATTGTCATACTGTATCGCCGTCAACCACGTAGCCAACGTTGAGCCGGGTAGGCTACCTCCCCCAACCGTGGAATGCCCGGGACGCACCTCGACTGAGAGCCCGGCACCAATTAGCCTGTCTCTCCAGCGCTCGGCTCTAGATCGCAACTGCTCATCTTCAGCGCTAATCATTTTCCATACGGGAATCTCCGCATATGCTCGTTCAGCGACGTGCGCTCTGAGGGTTGAGGACAAGGCGGCCAGGCACATCTTGTCAGCCCGAACAGCTCTGGCCAAAGGATGGCGTTTGGTTTCTTGGATCAGCGTATCTCTTCCACACAAGATACCGGCCTGTGGTCCGCCCAGCAGCTTGTCGCCGCTGAACGCCACCACGTCTACGCCAGCGCCTAATGCATCCTGAACCGTTGGTTCTTGCGCAAGGCCATACTCGGTCGCATCCCTCACTGCTCCGCTTCCCTGATCGTACAACATGAGCACGCCGTGCTCGCGGGCGAGACCGGACAACTCGCTCAACTCCGGTTCTGTGGTAAAGCCTAGAATGCGGAAGTTAGAATGGTGAGCCACCAAAATGGCCGCAGTTCCGTCACTTATCGCGTTCTCATAATCACGAACGTGAGTACGGTTGGTGGTGCCCACTTCGACCAGCTGTGCCCCAGATTGGGCCCTCACATCTGGCACGCGAAAGCCACCGCCGATCTCAATCAGCTGGCCACGACTAATGATGACTTGCCTCCCCTGACACAAAGCGGTCAGCATCAAAAGCACGGCCGCGGCATTATTATTAACCGTGAATGCCGCTTCCGCGCCAGTCAGGCGTTTCAGCAGACTCTCAGCATGGACGCTTCGAGAACCTCGACCACCGCCCTCCAAATCGTATTCGAGATTTGAGTAACTCCTGGCGACATCGGCGACGGCCGCGATGCTCTCCCCACTTAGGATCGCTCGGCCCAGATTAGTATGGACGATTACGCCGGTTGCGTTAATGACCGGCCGCAAAGTCGGCTGAATCTGGCTGAAGAGCATTTGCTCTGCACGGTTCAGAATCTCCTCCTCGGTCGGCAGCGACGAATCCCCAGCGCGAACAGCTTGACGAACGTCGTCGAGGACATCTCTCACAGCCTGCAGTGTGAGCGAACGTCCAAATGTCATAGTGATGCGTTGAGCAAGGGATGACTGAAGCAAACTATCGACGCTTGGCAGCCTGCGAAGTTGTTCGGTCGCCCCAGTCGGGGCCGGGTTTGCTTCCTGCTGCGGGCCACTCACTGGCACACTACCCAGAAACGGCCGCCGCGCGCGTTCTAACCTGCAGCAACATCTCGACGACTACCAGGACAATGGCCGACAGTAGCGCCACGCCAAGACCCAGCGATCGGTGCATCTGCAGCCAGGCGCAAAACGCGACCCATAGACCAACCCACATGGCTTGGCGCAGGACGACCAATAAGCTGCTTGAAGGCGATCGCCCAAATCGGCGATTCAGTATGTAGGCTATAGGTAGGGCCAGTCCAGTAACTGTGACGAGAAGAGCCGCTAAAAAGGCAAATACGATCTCCAGGTTCGCCGAACGCAGCAGTGTAGTAGCCTCGGCCCGATCCAGAGCAGTCGATCGGATAAGGTCCAAGCGACCGACGTCTATGGGCCACAGGTTAGCGGTTACGTGATTCAGCGCCAGCAGGCCAAGCAATAACAGGCCGAAACCGAGCACCAGATATGGAAAAATGCCCATTCGTGTGAACAACTTGACCATGAGCCAATTATACTCGACGTGTAGCAACCGTAAAAACAGCGTGTACTTTACGTAAAATTCACGCTTTTTTCCGTAGCAGAAGGCAATAAAACATTGTATGATATTTCAAAAGGGCGAGTTATTGTCAAGTTGTTGTACTGTAGTAGCAGGTGGTAACGGCGCGCCAACCGTGTACTGAACGGAGGGCACGGACGCCTCGCCTGATGAAAATTACGAGCAATCCATTGATCTGTGAGCAGGCAACCAGGTAGGAGGGTTACTATGTCTTCAGTTCGTGATCGATTGCACCATATGTGGGCCGGATACTCCATTCGGCCCGGTCGCGGAAGTCGTCTGGGTCGTTTCATTCCAGCGTTCGTGCTCGCCCTAGCCTTTTTGTTGTTGCCGGCCGGGTCGTCCCTATTCAGTTCGGCTGAATCCTCAGGAACTGTCCCTCTGACCGAAATCATTGGGGTCGTGCGAGATGATAACGTCACCGTACGCACCCACAATTTCCCGGCCAACACGGATTTCACCGTGACCATGGGACCCATGG
>CP070688.1:1212938-1221913 GCA_020353135.1 Chloroflexota bacterium | reverse complement strand
GGCCGGCAGCCTGATCATTCGCAACGCCCACCGCATCACCCAGGGCCAGATGCCAGAAACGCCGCCGAATGCCAGCGACTTCTTTTTATTCGTCAAGCAGCAGCCGGATGAAGCGGCCGAATTGCTGGTCGACATCGTCAAGCAGCGCTTGCCGCTCAAGTTTGGCCTGCATCGTTTCGACGATATCCAGGTCCTGAGCCCTATGTACAGCGGCGCCACCGGCGTTTCTAACTTGAATCAATTGCTGCAAGATGCCCTGAATCCACCCGGTCGCAAGCCAGAACGTCGCCTGGGCGGCCGCGTCTTTCGCGTCGGCGACAAGGTGATGCAGACGGCCAACAATTACGATAAGAACGTCTACAACGGCGATATCGGCCGTATCACCGCGATAGACGTGGAGAACCAGACCTTAACGGTCAGCGTCGACGGTGCGCCGGTGGTTTATGATTTCCTTGAATCGGACGAACTGGTACACGCGTACGCCATCAGCGTCCACAAGAGCCAGGGTTCCGAATATCCGTGCGTGGTAATGCCGGTGCTGACCCAACATTACCTGCTTTTGCAGCGCAACCTGCTGTATACGGCCGTGACCAGGGCCAAGAAGCTAGTCGTCCTGGTCGGCACCCGGCGGGCTATCGCCATCGCCATCAAGAATAACAAGGTCGCCGACCGGCATACGGCGCTCGATTGGCGGCTGACCCATTAAGGCCGCTTTAGCCCATGGCTGACCAGTTTCCTGGAAATTCGAAATTGGGCTGCTCAAGGAATTGAGTCGTTCAGATTCGCGCAAATTGCAGGCCTGATTATGACGGAACAAGTGCGGCGCACTCAGATGGAGCAGCTTTATCCGGCTCTATTGGATGCTCATTTAGAGGGCAATTACCAGATTCTGGACCAAAGCCTGCGCCCGCGTCCCATCGGCATGCTTGTCGACATAGCCGGGCAAACCGGGATCGGCCCGGATTCGTGGGTTCTCGACGTGGGCTGCGGCCGGGGGGACCATGCGCGTAGCCTGGCCCGTCGCCACGGCTGCCAGGTGTTGGGTTTGGACCTGGCGACCAGCAATCTAACGCGAGCCGAGACGATAGCGCGCGAGGAAGGGCTTCAGGCACAGGTTTTGTTTGGTCAGGCGGACGTCGAATCGCTGCCGCTCGCCGACGGCGCGGTCGACCTGGTATTTTGTCGCGATATGCTGCTTCACGTCCCGAATCTGGAGAAAGGCCTGGCCGAATGCGGCCGGGTTCTTAAACTAGGCGGCCGCATGATCGTCCTGGCCACCCTGGCTGGCGATCTGCTCAGCCAGGAGGAAGCGGAGGCGCTTTTTACACCCCTGGGCATCGTCAGTCGCAATTTATCGCGCCAAACTCTGGAATCTGCCTATGGCGCGGCCGGCCTGACAATTGGAGCAGCTGAGGTCATCGGCGGGGAGCGGCTGGAGCATATTGAGGAAGAGTACGGATTTTATAGTCGCGAGTTATTGCGCTTGTCCCGTATGCGTCGCAAGCCCGAACGTTATTTGCCCCACCTTGGCCGGCGGCGTTACGAATTGGCCCTGGCCCTGTACACCTTGAGCATCTATCTGCTCATCGGGAAGTTACTCGATATCGTCTACTGGTTGGAGAAGTAAGTCATGTGGAGCGAGGAAGATTCACGGGAGTTCATCGATTACGGCAAGTACTTCGTGCCCGGGCGCGAAGTCCAGCTAGACACCATCTGCCGTTTGATTCCGGCCGACCCTGAGCCGTTTCATGTCCTGGAGTTGTGCTGCGGCGAGGGATTGCTGGCCGAAGCAATCCTGGAACGCTTTCCACGCTGCACAGTACACGGATACGATGGATCGCCAGAGATGTTGCGCCAGGCTTCCTCTCGACTGGCCCGTTTCGGCCGGCGCTTTGATCCCCAGCCCTTCGATCTGGCCGATGGGAGCTGGCGCCGGCCACCATGGCCGCTCAAGGCCGTCGTCAGTACCCTGTGCATTCATCACCTGGACGGCCGGCAAAAAGAGGCCCTATTCCGCGATATAGCCCAGATGTTGCGTCCATCCGGCGCTCTGGTAATCGCCGATTTGATCGAGCCAGCATCATCTCTGGGCCTGGAATTGGCGGCCGAGAAGTGGGATTCTGTCGTACGCCAGCGCTCGCTGGACCGAGCCGGCGACGAATCCGCCTTCGATCGCTTTGTGAGCAGCCAATGGAACACCTACCGCTTCCCGGATCCGATTGACAAACCATCGCCTTTGTTCGAGCAGCTAAAGCGCTTGGAAGCGGCCGGATTTCAAGCTGTGGATGTCTACTGGATGGCTGCCGGGCACGCGGTATACGGCGGCCAGATGCCGGCCGATTAGGCCCCGGCAAAAACGAGAAATCGGCCGGCCGATTGTTCTCGATTCGACCGAGAATCTGTTGTCAAGCTTATGTGTCCCTCGCCGACGCTTGACTCTTCAACCGTCGTCAGCCGGGGCAAACAACTCTGCCTCACGCCTTAGACGATATAAGAACTCGGCCGACTTCAGGTTGCGCTCCAGAATATGGCGCAGGTAGAAGTGCATCGTCGACTCCAGCTCGCGCCTTAACTTGCCCCGTAACTGCAGTTCCTTCACGTATTCCCACTTGTGGCTTTGCAAATGGCGCAGCAACTTAACGGCCAAACTCGAGATCGGCCGGGCTCCTCTGTCAGCCCCCTGGCAAGCAGGGCACAATAACCCACCCAGGTCGGCGCTGAAGAATTGATCTTGCTCCTGGATAGGTTCGCGGCAAGAGAGGCAGTGAAATAACTGCGGTTGAAAGCCGGCCAGGCTCAGCAAGCGCAACTCGTAGTAGCGAGCCACCAGCAGCGAATTATCCGAATCAGCTAACCAGCCGAGGGCCTTGGACAGCAAGTCGTACTTGGCCAGGTCGCGATCGGCGTCGGCCGTCAGTCCATCCATTAGCTCGGCCACATAAGCCGCGTAAGTCGTGCGCACCAGGTCATCCCGTAGGGCTGTGTATGGCTCCACCAGTTCGGCCTGGGTCACGATGTCGATACTCTTGCCCCTGGCAAACATGAAGTTGGAACGCATGAACAACTCCACGTGTCCCGCCTTGCGAGTTTGCGGCTTCCTGGCCCCCTTGGCCAAGGCCCGGATCTTGCCAAACTCCCGACTATACAACGTGAGCATGCGGTCTGCTTCACCGAAATCGGCCCGGCGCAAGACGATGGCTTCGCTACGATATGTTCTGAGTCTGGGCATCGCCTCTATTGTACCGCACTCTAGTGTACTGCACTCGGCAAATATCCATTTGTCACCGACCAATCAGGACGTTTGTCACTTGTGGCCGGCCGTCCATCTGGTCTAATGTACGGATACTGGGAGATTCACGATCGAATGATACTTGGCGATGATTATAGTCAGGCATCGCCTATACGCTCAGTATGGCAAGACCTTCATCACCGGCAAGAGATATGGAGAGTCTGTTACCATTTTGGTCCTCATCAAGTTGATCCTGTGAATCCTGTCCGAGTTTCCAAACCGGAGGAAAAGAATGTCAGAACGCAAGAAAGTTTCGCTGCCTTACCTGTTCAAGAAGGTCGCCGATGGCGAGCCGATTACCATGTTAACCTGCTATGACTACCCGACGGCCACTTTCCAAGAGTCGGCCGGCGTGGAGATGGTCCTGGTCGGCGATAGCCTGGGTATGACCATGCTCGGCTATGACGGCACGCTGCCCGTGACCATGGACGATATGATCCGCCACACGCAAGCCGTTCGCCGGGGCACGCCCAATGCCTGGCTCATCGGCGATATGCCCTATATGAGCTACCAGGTAAGCGTCGAGGAGGCGATTCGCAACGCCGGCCGCTTCATGGCCGAAGCCCATACCGACGCCATCAAGCTGGAGGGCGGCGCCGAAATGGCCGACCGGGTCGCCGGCATCACCGCTGCCGGCATTCCGGCAATGGGTCACCTGGGCTTGACGCCCCAGAGCGTCAGCTCGTTGGGCGGCTTCCGCCTGCAAGGCAAGGGCGCCCTCCAGGCCAAGAAAATCATGGACGACGCCAAGGCCCTGGAAGAGGCCGGCGCCTTCGCCATCTTGTTAGAACTGGTGCCGGATCGCGTGTGCCAACTCATCACCGAGCGGGCCGAGAATTGCATCATCATCAGCCTCGGCTCCGGCCCGATGGCCCACGGGCAACTGCTCATCTACCACGACATGTTCGGCCTTTATCCCAAGTTCAAGCCGCGCATGGCCAAGGTCTACGGCAACGCCGGCGAAGTCATCGTCAACGGGCTAAAGCAGTATGTCGCCGAGGTGAAGAACGAACAGTTCCCGGAACCTGAACACTATTTCGGCATGAAGGACGACGAGTTCGCGGAGCTACTTCGACCCCACGAATAGATCATTTATCCGGAAGATCCTGCAAATCTGCTTCCCAGTATCGAAGCGCCAGAATCTTCTTAATCGGTGAATTCTGTGTATATCCACGTCCCATACCAAGGAGAGCACAATGACAGATAATCTGCGCCAGCGACTGGAGATCTCTTCTGATCGTTTGCAAGCTATCAATGCCATCCTGCTGGATCCCGATATGGAGGTGATCGACGACTTCCTCGAGGTCGTCGCCCGCTACGGTACGCCAGAGGAAATTAACCAGAAAGCGGCCGAGGCCAGGCACCTACCGACCTTGCTCGAACGCGTGGACGCCACCCGGCCCGACTATGCGGCCGATCTGGCCTGGCTGGCCGAACAACGAGACCGCAAGGCTTTCATCAGCGAGGCCGATTACCGGCGCAAGGTATTGGGTGTGGCGGCCGAGACAACGGTTTTCGCCGACGATTACGCCGTCACCCTGGAGGTCAGCGCCTGCCAATACTTTCCCTGGGTGATCGACGCTGCCCGGCGAGCCATTGACCAGGGCTCGCTGATGCCTGGCCGTTTCATCCGGGTACGCAAAATGAAGGAGCAGGAAGAGGACGGCGATCTGCCCGCCTTTGCGGCCGCCATGCAGATTATCGGCGCCAGCTACGTGGAGACTCTGGACACCAAGGGGACCGACGGCTCCAACGTCCATCTCGGCGGCCCGGAAACCATCACCGGCTACTTCGGCGGCGTGGGCCAACCCAACCGGCACGCCTTGAAGTGGTTGGATGAATATCTGTACTACTATACCAATTACGGCGTGCGCCAGGTCTTGAATATCAATCCCGGCACCGTGCTGCTCGGCTACCTGCTGCACCGGCTGGGCGTCGACAACGAATTCAAGATCTCGGTCTTCATGGGCAACGACAATCCATATGCCGCCCTGTGGACGCTGATCGGCGCCAAGCTATTCGCTCGCGATGATGGCACCTCACCCTTGATCGGCTTTAACTGGAGCAATTCGGTTGACAATGAGTCGATGGAGATAACGGCTCAGTTTCGAAGGGCTCTCGGTTTCGAAGACGTGGTCCGTTTCGAGCACCACATCACTGAAACCTGGAAGAGTATCGTCCGCCAGCCCTATAATCGCCGGGCCGAGCTGGTTGAACTGGCCGATCATGTGGCCAATATCTCGGCCAAGCACGAAGGCGGCGACCCAGAGATTGACCAGGCCAGGGAACATCCGTCGGACATTCTGGACTACTTCCGCGACAAGGCCGAAATCCAGGAGTCGTGCGACTGGAACGACCTGGCCCTAAACTTCCAGGACAAGATCGAGGCATTGAATCGGACCGCCTGGGCACTGACGGAGAACGGCCTGTCAGTTATCGCCGCTCGCAAGTTGCACCATTAGTTGTCGGCTAACTGCGAACGGTCAGCCGTCAGCTTTCAACTGACGGCTCATTACGCTCCAGGCAGATCGCCTGGACTGAAATGGTCCGGCAACAAGGTATGCAGCGAGGTCTGGCGGACGTTGCCGGCCGGATCGGTGAGCCAGACTGGAATATCGCCGCCAAACTCGCCCAGCACCTGGCGGCAGGCGCCGCAAGGGGCGGCGGCGTTAATGGTGCATACGGCCACGGCCACGATGAGCTTTGCCCCGGCCGTGACCGCACTGAATACGGCCGTCCTCTCGGCGCAAATTGAAAGGCCATATGAGGCATTTTCGACGTTGACGCCGGTGAACATCCGGCCGTCCGCAGTCAGAATGGCCGAGCCAACCTTGAATCTCGAATAGGGCGCATGCGCCAATTCGCGAGCCTGGCAGGCGGCCTCCAACAGTGCTTGTTTTTGCTCCTCAGTTACAATCGTCGTCTCTGTGTCATGCACTTTATGACTCCTGTCCGGCCGAATCTACCGGCCCCTTAACTACTATCTGCTCGTCAACTACGTGGCTGAACGGCGGAACGGCCGCTCCATCGCCCAGCACGCAGCGCTCGACAATGGACCCTTCGATCCGGCACTCATCTCCCAGTGTCGTATCCCGTATGACGGCATTGGGACCAAGAACGCAACCCTGGCCAACGGTCGTCTGGCCTTGTAAGTAGGTGTTGGGCCAAATGACTGTGTCCTGGCCAATGGTCGCCGTCTGGTCGATATGGGTGGTCTCGGGATCGATCAAGGTGACCCCAGCCGAAAGCCAAAGAGCATTGGCCCGGCGCCGGAAGGCCTTCTCAACCACGACCAACTCAGCCCGCGTGCCGGCGCCCAAACATTCGTCGGCATCGTCGACTATCCGGGCCTCCACCGGACGATCCTGGCTCACGGCTATGCCAATCATGTCGGTAAGATAATATTCCTGCCCGCTGCGCGCCCGGCGCAGGGGCAGGTCGTCCAGATTCTGCCACAACCAGTCGGCGTCAAAACAGTAAACGCCGGCATTCAATTCGCGAATGGCCAGAAGGGCGTCGCCCTCCGGTCGTCGCCGCGCTTCGGCTACCTCGACGATCTCGAGCACCTGGCCATCCCGGCCGCGCACAACCCGGCCGAAAGTCGAGCCTGGTTCACCCATCACAGTCAGCATCACGACGGCCGCGCCGCTAGTACGCTGCCGTTCGGCCAGGCCGGACATCGTATTGGCTCGTAGCAGCGGCATGTCGGCATAGGTCACCAGCACCTGGCGTGAGCGGCCCTCAAGAGCCGGGGCAGCCATCATCGTCGCGTGCCCCGTGCCCAACTGCTCCGGCTGAAGTACATAGCCAGCCCTTTCCCCGAACAGCTCCTGTACGCCATTCTCACCCGGCCCGACCACCAGCAGCGGTGGCAAATCGGCCACCTGGAGGGCGGACTCAAGAACGTGGCTGACCATCGGCCGCCCGCCCACCTCGTGCAGGATCTTTTGCCGCCGGGAGAGCATCCGCGTCCCCTTGCCGGCGGCCAATATGACAACTGCCAGTTCGGCCATAGACCGTATCCCACCTGAGACAGAACGAGGACTGAGCCCTCTTGGCGTTACTCAGCCCTCATCAAATCAATCGTCGAAACGAAACTGGGGCGGGAGGATTCGAACCTCCGAATGGCGGATTCAAAGTCCGCTGCCTTAGTCCACTTGGCGACGCCCCAAGATTTGCGCAGATGCTAACACAACCAAGCCGGCTTCGCAACGCATTTCAGAGCCTCACGGAGCCGCCGCGTGCTGTAGCGTTCGGCGGGCAAGCGAAACCAATTGGAAATCGGTTTGGCGCTGGCGGCTAGAGAATCATGGGCAGCGGCAGAACCTGTTATGATTCTGGTGGAAGCGAATAGAGTTACGGCGCTGTAATTTCCAGGTGATAACCGGCCGGTTGCAACGTCGACGGCGCCCAGGCCGATACGATCAGGATCGCCTGCCCATCACTATCGGCCAGACTCAGTGCATGAGTCAAAGTCTGGTCGGCGGCCACGTTCAGGCGCTCGATGGCCGGCCGGCCATCGGGGAAGGTGATTAACTGCAATTGCCACCGTTGCGGAAGGCTGCCGGTCACCCGTTCGAAGCCTTCGGCCGTCCAGCCCTCAGCTTCCGTCTCCCCATCATCATAGAAGCCGATCTCGGGGATGGCGATATCGTCCACAGCCAGCCCGCCAAAAGTCAGCACCATGTCGGTCAGGTAGGCGAAGCGAATCAAGATCTCCTGGCCGGCATAAGGCGTGAGGTCAATGCGCTCCCGCCGCCATTCGTCGCTGCGGCCGCTGTAAAAGCGCTCGGCCAAAGCCGAATTGGAAGGATCCTGCTCTGCGCCCTGCATGTTTTCGCCCACCAGCGGCTGCCAGCTCTGGCCATCATCCTCCGAGACGAAGAGATAGCCGAAATCGTAGCCGGTTTCGATGTCATGATAGACGCTGTACTCCAGGGTGGCCGCGTCTACGTCGCTCAGATCGACCGTCCGGGTCAGCCGCGCATGGCTGTTATTGGCCCGGTCGGCCAGCCACATCGCCTGGCCGGAGACGGGCTGGGTATCCAGCGCCGGCACAAGCTCACTCCCGGCGAAGTCGACGATCACCTCTCCGTCGCCTGTTAGCCGGTAGAAGTCGGCCGCGTATTGGTGAACCATTTCATCGAAAGCGGCTGGGTATTCGTCGACGTCTTCCATGGCCGGCGAAGCAAGGCCCGGCTTATCCAGACGGTAATCGTCGGGCACATCGTCCCGTCCGATCAAGGTCATGGCCGCCAACCAATCCAGCCACAAATCATGGCCGGTTAGTTCCAGACCGTTCGTCGCTGCGACCTGGTCGATGGCCGCCAGGCCCGTTTCCGGGCTGGCGCCAAATTGGCGATAGAGTTCCGGTCCCAGGCGGTCGTAGATATATCGGTTTAAGAGATAACCCTGGCCATAATAGGGGATGGAATCGCCATCGGTCCAGGCATTCAGTTGCTGATCCGGTTGGGCCAGGAAACGATTGGCCCGGCCGACCGCGTTGTCTGGGTAGCCCAGCAGATCCTCGGCCAGCGTGGCCGCGCCTTCGCCTTCCCAGGCGTCGTCGCCGCGATCATAATTGTCTTCGATCATGTGCCGCAGCTCATGGATCAACACATTCAAGTAGAAGTCGCTGCCGAAGTAGTTGGCGTTCATGACGAACATCTCGCGGGCATTCGAACCG
>CP070688.1:1205808-1212838 GCA_020353135.1 Chloroflexota bacterium | reverse complement strand
TCTATCGTTCCTGTGGAGGTCAAGTCAGGCTACGCGCCACGCGAGCCATACGATGGGCATGTGCTGCAGTTAGCCGCATATTGCCTGCTCGTGGAAGAAGCTTATGGGATACGCCCCAGCCATGGCATCTTGCAGTACCGGGACAGTGCCTTCGCCGTCGATTTTTCATATGAGCTTGAGAGGGACCTGTTGGACCTTCTCGAAGTAATGCGCGACGATGCGTTGAGCGAAGAGGTCTTCCGCGATCATGACGATCCGGCGCGATGCAGTAGCTGCGGCTTATTGACTTACTGCCAGCAAAGTCTCGTATAGAAGTGCTGTCCTTCTCAGGGGAAGCCCCTGTCGTTCGATCTTAGGTCTGAGCCCGCCCGATGTCCTGAATACGACCTGGGTCCATCCATATCTACTCGACCAGCCGCCGCTCCACTCTTGCCAGTTGGCTAATGCTCCCTCCCGGTTATAAAATACCAACTGCCAAGATATCTGGAGTTCTGGAGGCGCGATTGACGACAATTAGACGAGTGACAGGCATGCAAGACGTGCTGCCAGAGGATCGCCCGTACTGGGACCTCGTTTTGAAGACCGCAACGTCACTGGCTCACCGCTATGGCTTTCAAAGGATCGACGTCCCGGTCATAGAACATACCGAGCTATTTTCACGTGGGGTTGGAACGGCATCTGACTTCTTCGTGCAGAAGGAGATGTACACGATCGTCGAAGATGATGGGACGAGTATTACCTTGAGGCCAGAATTCACGGCCGGCATCGTTCGCGCATTCATCGAACATGGCATGAGTAGTTGGCCGCAGCCTGTTAAAGTGTATTCGACCGGCCCAATATTCCGCCGCGAACGACCACAAGCCGGCAGATTCCGGCAGCACAGCCAGTTTAATCCGGAGATCATTGGCGAAACAGATCCGGCGGCCGACGTCGAAATCATGATGTTGGCCAGAAATCTGCATCGAGAGCTTGGATACAAGGATCTGACGTTTCAGTTGAATAGCACCGGCTGCCCAACCTGTAAGCCGGAATATGTAGCTACGCTGAAAGCCTACCTCGCCGAACACTGGGAGGCCCTCAGCGAGGTTGACCACGAAAGGATGCGGCGAAACCCGCTGCGGGTTCTGGATAGCAAAGAAAAAGGGATGGATACGTTGCTAGCCCAAGCGCCACATATAGTCGATTACCTTTGCGATGACTGCGCGGAGCACTTTGCAGATCTGCGGGACCTCCTTGATGCTCTGGGACAATCGTATACCATCAACTTCCGGCTGGTGCGCGGCATCGATTATTACACCAAGACGGTATTTGAATTGTGGGATCAGGCGATTGGCGCCCAAGCCTCGCTTTGTGGCGGCGGCCGTTACGATGGGCTCTCGGAGGCGATTGGCGGACCCAAGGCGCCTGCCGTTGGCGTTGGCATTGGCATTGATCGCATCGTGATTGGCCTGAAAGCTCAAGGTATTGAAGCGCCGCAGCCGGCGAAATGCGATGTGATGGTAGCACACTTTGGCGGACCGACGAAGACGGCGGCGATAGAGCTGGTGTTCGCGCTGCGTGAAGCGGGCATTGGAGCGCGCATAACGTTTGCCCGCGAGCGGCGCAGCATGAAAAGCCAAATGCGGGAGGCGAACCGACAGGGCGTCACCTATGCGATCATCATTGGCGAGAACGAGTTGGCCGAAGGGGCAGTCACGGTCCGGGCCATGGCAAGCGGCCAGCAGGAGCCCGTCCCTGTGACTGATCTCGTTCGTTGGCTAAACCAACGTGGAATCACCGCCGCTGAGCGAAAACAATGATAGGTATCTTGTACAGTTCTCGAGTACCCAGGGCTGAGCCGCTGACCCTCGAAATTGGTCAGTGGCTGAAAGGCAGGCAAGTGGATTATTGGGTGTCTCCGGTTAGAGAAATGGCTGACAAGTGTGAGTTGGTAGCCGGCTCCCAGCTCATCGTCGTGTTGGGCGGCGACGGCACGACCCTGGCGGCAGCTCGAGAAGCTGCGCCGTTTAACGTGCCGCTTTTCGGCGTAAATCTCGGCCGGGTAGGATTTTTGAGCGAGGCAGCGCCCGAAGCCTGGCAGAGCAAGCTGGAAAGAGTGCTGGAAGGTGACTATTGGCTGGAGCGCCGCCTCATGTTGAAAGGGGAAGTGCGGCGTGACGAAGCCCTGCTATCGGCTCTATCGGCGCTGAATGATATCGTTGTCAGTCGAGGCGAGCACGTGCGTGTCGTGCGCTTCCATTTGTTTGTCGATGGAGACCATGTCACCACCTACACGGCCGACGGCCTGATCGTCTCAACGCCGACCGGCTCCACTGCCTATTCGATGGCCGCCGGCGGCCCATTGTTGCCGCCCCAATTGAAGAATTTCCTTATAATTCCAGTGGCGCCCCACCTGAGTTTTGAACGACCGGTGGTGTTGCACCAGGAAGCGGTCGTCAAGATTCAGGTTGAAATGGTTCATCGGGCGTTGGCCACCGCCGACGGGCAAGATGCGGTCCATTTGATGAGTGGCGACGAAGTGCTCATCTCAAAACACCAAAATGAGAGTTTGTTTGCGCGTGTGGATGGACAGAGCTATTTTTATCACAGATTGATGCAGCGACTCAGCTTCTGGTCGCGTAAACAATAGATGGGACATTGATTCATGACTGTTGAAAGCCCGCGCATACGTTCGCTTCTGAGGCAGGCCGACAGGGTGGCCGAGTCCGGGAAGCGAGCCGCCGCTGAGCAGCTGTACCGTGAGATTATAGACGAAGCCCCAGAAGCAGCTCGGGCCTGGTATGGCCTGGCCCAGGTCGCCAAGGATCAGAGTGAAAGAGAAGCCGCGCTGAGACAGGCGACAACACTTGATCCAGATATTGAGCTTGCGGCTGCGATGCCGGGCTCGCCGGACGGTGCAGATGAGGCTGGACATGCAAGTGAGGCAAACGATGCGGCCGGGTCGACTTTTTCGGTAGATGGTCACGGGCACAGCCATCGCGTAGTGGACCGGACGCAAAGCGAGGGTTCAGAGCACGAGACCACGTCCATTCCTGCTCCGGAGGGAACTGTCGAGACCGGAATTGCGGAGGAAGAGGCCGTAGCGCTATTTTGCGCGAATCACCCAGGCCGAGAGACCCACCTGCGCTGTAATCGCTGTGGCAAGCCGATTTGCAGCAGCTGCGCGAACCCCACGCCTGTTGGCTATCGTTGCCCGGAGTGCATTCGCGAGCAGGAAGATGTCTATTTTTCGGCAACGGCAATCGACTATTTGCTCGTGGTGTTGATCGTCTTTCCTTTGAGCCTGGCAGCCGGCTGGCTGGCCGCGCGCCTTGGATTCTGGTCGATCTTCTTAGCCGCCTTTGCCGGGACACTCATTGGCCGGGTGGCGTTTCGGGTTGCTCGCCGCCGCCGCGGCCGGTGGTTGCCCCAATTGGCCAGCGCCTGCGTCGTGATTGGCGGTGTATTGCCGGCCCTGCCGTTCTTGTTGGCCATCTTCTTCGGCCACTTCAGCTTGCAGTTGCTATTCACGGGCGTTTATATTGTTTTGGCTTCCGGAGCCACTTACTATCAGATGAGATAGAGGTCGAGCCAAGATCCTCGGGCACAGTGATCTGTAAGCGATGTTGAGCGAGTTACATATCCGCAATTTCGCCATAATCGACGAAGTGCAAATCCAGTTCAGCAATGGGCTTAACGTGCTCACCGGCGAGACGGGAGCGGGTAAGTCAATTATCCTCGACGCGATGACGTTGGTTTTGGGCGAACGAGCCGACATCACGATGGTGCGAGCCGGAAATGAGCAAGCATACGTCGAGGCTACATTTCGCTTAGAGTCCGGCATGAAAGAGGATCTCGCGCCGGTGCTGGAAGCCGAGGGTCTGGAAGCGGACGATGCGGATATCCTGATGCTGGCGCGCGAATTGCGCACCAGCGGACGCAATATCTGTCGAATCAACGGCCGGGCAGTTAATCTGACTTTGTTGCGCGAGGTCGGTGAACGACTGGTCGATATCCATGGTCAAGGCGAGCATCTCTCGCTGCTCAAGCCTCGCTCTCATCTGCCGCTCCTTGACGCTTATGCAGGATTGGAGCAACAACGGCAGTCATTGCAGCAATCCGTAAAAGAATTACGCGGCGCACAACTGGAACAGCAGGCGCTGCGGCAAGACGAACGACAATTGGCGCTACGCATTGACTTGCTGAAGTTCCAGATTGAGGAGATCGACGGCGCCCAACTGAAGCCCGGTGAAGAGGAAGAACTTCGGGCGGAAAGGAAGCGAGCGGCGAATCTGGAGCAGATCCAGAATCTCTGCCGTAATACCCTCAATCTGATGGTTGGCGACGAAGATGAGACCCGAACCATTCAGGACATGTTGGGCGAGAGCGAGCGATCGGTGTCGCAACTGGCGCAGCTTGACGACAGCTTGGCGCCGCTTCTGGAGCGCCTCCAGGGCATCTCATATCAAGTAACAGAGCTGGCTGCCGAGCTGATTGATTACCAGTCGGGACTGGACTTCAGCGCCGATCATCTCAATTGGCTTGAGGAGCGGATTGAATTGCTAAGCCAGCTCAAGCGCAAGTATGGCGCTGACGTCGAGGCGATTCTCGCCAGACGAGAGCGAGCAGACCAAGAGCTGCAAGGCATTACCCACAGCAAGGAGCGACTGGCGGACTTGGTCGTAATCGAAGATCTTCTACTGCGCCGGGCTGGAGCGCAAGCCGGTCAGCTTTCGTTACGGCGCCTAGAGGAAGCCGAAAGGCTTAGCCAAGCCGTCGAACAAGAGTTGTCCGAGCTGAATATGGAGCAGGCGCAGTTCCAAGTTGATGTTCGGCAGCACGATGACCCAGCTGGTATCTACGTTGACGGGAAACGCCTGGCCTTTGACGAGACGGGCGTCGATCGGGTGGAGTTCCTGGTATCAGCCAACGTGGGGGAAGAGACTCGCCCGCTGGCTAAGGTGGCTAGCGGCGGTGAGACGTCACGCCTCATGCTGGCTCTCAAGACCGTATTAGCCCGAGTTGACGAAACCCCAACCCTGATATTTGACGAGATAGATCAAGGCATCGGCGGCCGCGTTGGCGACGTCGTCGGCCGCAAGTTATGGGGATTGACCACCCCAGCCGGGCACCAGGTCATCGTGGTAACACATTTGCCCCAATTGGCCGGCTACGCAGATGGCCATTTTCATGTCAGCAAGCAGTTGCTGGAGGGTCGCACGAAGACCGGGGTCAATCTACTCGACGGCGATGGCCGCGTCCAGGAATTGGCGGCTATGCTAGGCACTGAAGGAGAACATGCAATGGGCGGCGCCCAGTCTATTTTGACCCAGTCGGCTTTAGTCAAGTCAGGTAGATAAGCGATCAACCAGCTGATAGCCGTGAAGCGCCGTTCCTAAAAGACCTGGCCAATTTCGGCCGGGCGCTAATTGCCCTGGTCCACAGACGTTTCGACGAGCGGTTTGCCAAGAAGATAATTTATCGCCTGCTGCAACTGGACGTCGACATCCGAATCGCCCTCACTGTCGGCGACCGCGATGGGGATGTCGGCGTCTAGCCCGCTCTCATGGACCCAGTCGCCGGACGGGGTTAGCCAGCGGGCCGTGGTCAGTCGTAGACCGCCGCCGTTACTGAGCCTTTGCCAGTCCTGAACAGTACCCTTGCCGAAGGAGGTAGCGCCGAGCAGGACGCCCCGTTCGCTGTCGCGAATTGCGCCGGCAAGTACTTCAGAGGCGCTGGCGCTTCCCTCGTCTATGAGCACGACGAGGCCGATATCTTGGGCCAGGCCCTTTTCGTCCGCTTCGAATACCCTCTCTCGGCCATCTCCATAGCGCTGAGTTAAGATCAACCCTTGGTCCAAAAACTGGTCGGCCACTTCGACCACGGCGTTCAAGCTGCCGCCTGGATTGCCGCGCAAATCCAGGATCATGCCGATTGGTTGGCCGGCTAACAGGGAATCTAATGTTTCTTCTAGTTCCCTTGCGGTCTGATTTCCAAAACGACTGAGGCGAACATAAATGAGGCCGTCGTCAAGGATCTCCCCGCGAACGCTTGGCACCCGTATTACATCCCTGGTGACCGTCACTTCGATCATCTCACCGGACCGTTCGAGTACCAGGCGCACCTGGGTTCCGGCCGGGCCGCGCACTAAAGCGGCCGCTTCAGCCACACTCATGTCAGACAGGTCCTCGTCGTCTGCCTTGAGCAAGATATCGCCCGGTTTGAGACCAGCTGCCTCGGCCGGTGAGCCTTCAAAAGGCGCTACAATGACTATGGCGCCGTCTTGTTCGGTCACCTCGGCGCCTATACCTTCTAAATTGCCCTGCTGGGCCTGCCGCGCAGCCTCTTCCTGTTCGGGAGACAGGTAACGCGTGTTGGGATCGCCCAGCGTGCCAAGCATGCCGTCTAGGGCGCCCTCCAGCAACGAATCATCGTCCAGAGGTTGGTCGAAGTATTCGTCGTGCAGCAGTTGCCAGCTTTCGACGAACGGTCGGAGGAACTGCTCCGAGCCGGAGGGAATTTGAAGCGCCGGTCCAAAGATATAGATTGGAGCCAGGCTCGATTGGCCGAGCACGTATCCGCCGCTGAAGAGTAACAGGGCCAGAAGGATCATTAGTGTTAAGCGAAAAGGACGCCAATTTGTCTGCAAAGCAATACTCCTAAATCATCGGCACAAGTCTCCAGTCGTCCAGCGTTCAGCAGCTTATTTTAGCAAGGCTTGGTAAGTGGGCCATTTGCGGTGGCTGAAAGTCGGATGAGCGCTAAGAAAGCGTGGAATCGGCGTTTTTGAGCGACCTGCCAGCTATGTTAGAATGTGCCACGTGTCCGACTTAGCCATTATCATCGTAAATTACAACGTTCGCGACCTTCTGCGCCGCTGCCTGAAGAGCGTGATGGCCAGCCAGGGCGATCTTGAATACGAGACTTGTGTGGTTGACAATGCCTCGACGGACGGTAGCAGCGAAATGGTGCGCGACGAATTCCCCGAAGTACGACTCATCTTTAATCGAGAGAACGTAGGCTATCCAGCGGCAAACAATCAGGGCTTGCG
>CP070688.1:1198533-1205708 GCA_020353135.1 Chloroflexota bacterium | reverse complement strand
TCCTGAGTCCCTGGATAATCGGGATCATCGTCTTCTATCTTATCCCTTTTGTAGCCTCATTCGGCTTTTCGTTGCTTGATTTCAATTTGGCCACCCCAGAAGAGACAGAGTTTATCGGGCTGACGAATTGGCAACGTGCCCTCTTCGATGATCCCAATGTCTATGAGGCCTTTGGCGTCACCTTCATCTTCGCCTTAATTGCCTTGCCGATGTTCACGGTCTTCGCCGTGTTCCTGGCCGTCATGCTCAATACCAAGAGCGTTCGGGGCAAAGCGTTTTTCCGGACCATGTTTTTCATGCCGACCATGATACCGTTGGTTGCGACCGTCCTCATCTGGACGGGCGTCTTTAATCCACAGACGGGTTGGTTCAATCTGATCTTGGAAAATGTGTTTGGCATTGAGGCAGTGGGTCCGGACGGCATACGTTGGCTGGCCAGCACTAGCCTGGTGTGGCCGGCGCTAGCCTTGATTGGGCTTTGGGGGGTGGGCAACACCATGATGATCACCCTGGCCGGTCTACAAAGCGTACCCAGCGAAATGTATGAAGCCGCCGAAATTGATGGCGCTGGTTGGTGGCGGCAACTGCTCAACATCACCATTCCCCTGATCTCGCCGGTACTATTTTACAACGTAGTGCTGGGTGCTATTGCCATGATGCAGTACTTCCTTGTGCCCTTCGTGCTGAATGGTGGTAGCGGTTTCCCTGAGGGTAAAACCAACTTCATTGGGATCTACTTCTTCAACCAATCTTTCAGGTTCTTCAACATGGGATATGGAGCGACCCTTGCCTGGCTCATCTTCGGCGTATCGCTGATATTGACCATCGTCCTGTTTGGTAGTGCCCGATACTGGGTGTACTACGCTTCGGAGGAGGCATAACCATGGCTACAGCAACCGCAAAGCGCCAAGGCGCACAACCCCTTATGTCAAGTAAAAACCGGGGCCGGATTAGTGCGATGAGCTTGACGATCCTGGCCGGAGTGGTCATGGTCATTTTCTTGATCCCTTTGGGCTACGGGGCAATGACCTCTCTCAAGACCGATACCCAGGTCTCGACCGCTGGATCGCCTTGGTACCCCGCTTCCCCAAGGATCTTCGTCTATGAAGGTGAAGAGTATGATGTCTACAAAGTCCCCGTGGAGGGACAAGTGCGCGAAGAAGAGTGGGCGCTGGTTAACAAGGGGCGAGAGTCAAGCGAGTTTGTGGATCCGGCCAATCCGGAAGCGGGCCTGATCGCATGGGAAGGTCGCTGGCGCACGTTGGAACAGGCATGGGAACTAGATCCTGTCTGGGAAAATTACAGAGAGGCATGGGAGACAATCAATTTCCCGTTATTGCTGCGCAACACGGTATTCTACGCTGTGGTGAGCACTATTGGCGCTGTATCGTCGGCGGCGTTGGTGGCCTATAGCTTTGCGCGCTACAATTACCCTTACAAGAGCACCCTATTCCTGATTGTGATGGCCACCATCATTCTGCCGCCAATGGTGACCCTAGTCCCCACTTACGCCTTCTTTAGTCGAATTGGCTGGGTGGGAACCTGGTGGCTGCTCATCGTTCCCCAATTCTTCGCCAACGGCTACAATATCTTCTTGCTGCGCCAATTCTATTTGGGCATCCCGCGAGCCCTGGATGAAGCGGCAATGATCGATGGCGCTGGTCACTTCCGTATCTTCTGGTCCATTATCCTGCCCCAGGCGCGGCCGGCGCTGATCGCGGTCACCTTGTTCCACTTCTTCTTCGCCTGGAATGACTTCTTTGGCCCCCTGATCTACCTGGCCGGTAAGCCGGAACTGCAGCCCATTACCGTGGGTCTGACGGCCTTCAAGGGTCTCTATGAGGGCCAGGACAACCTGATTCAGGCGGCGGCGATTACCGCGGCTATCATCCCTCTGCTTGTGTTCTTCTTCGCCCAGCGGGCGTTCATGCAGGGTGTCGTCATCACAGGCGTCGAGAAGTAAGCGATTGATAAGTGAGCCAAGGAAAATGATAAGTGTAACGCCAGGCAGCCTTTCGTCCCGCGTTAGGCAGATCAATGTCAAAGAGCAAGTTCGACAGCTCTTAAGCAGCATGACTCTGGACGAGAAGATCGGGCAAATGACCCAAGTTGACCAGCGTTCGATCGAACCAAGTGATGTGACTCGTAGGTTCCTTGGTTCTGTACTAAGCGGTGGTGGCTCAAATCCGACACCGAATAACCCTCAAAACTGGGCGAATATGGTGTCCAGATTTCAGGAAGCTGCTTTAGAGACACGCTTAGGTATCCCGCTTATCTATGGCGTGGATGCAGTTCATGGACATAGCAATGTTGTGGGGGCGACAATTTTCCCCCACAACATTGGCCTGGGTGCAACCAGGGATGCCGAGCTAGTAGAGCGCATCGGCCAGGCTACCGCGTTGGAAACGAGTGCCACTGGTGTTTTTTGGAACTTCGCGCCTTGCGTAGCGGTGCCACAGGATATTCGCTGGGGGCGCACGTACGAGGGTTTTGCTGAGAACACGGAATTGGTGGCGCAACTTAGTGCAGCCTATGTTCGAGGAATGCAGGGCGCTCTAGGTTCTCAAGGTACCACCTTGGCTTGCCCTAAGCATTTCGTCGGCGACGGCGGAACAACCTGGGGAACGGCCCAACAATATGAATGGTTAACAAACTACTGGCAGTCGGCCGATCATCGCTACATGATTGACCAGGGAAATACGCAGCTAGAAGAGGACGCGCTGCGCAGTATTCATCTTGCACCTTACTTAGCCGCTATAGAAGCAGGCGCCCGAAGCATCATGGTCTCCTTCAGTAGTTGGAATCAAGTCAAGATGCATGCACATCGCTATTTGTTAACAGATGTCCTGAAAGGGGAAATTGGCTTCAGCGGCTTTTTAGTCTCTGATTGGCAAGCCATCGGTCAACTTTCAGCCGATTATTATGAATGTGTTGTGCAATCTATCAATGCCGGACTGGACATGATCATGGAGCCCTTCGAGTATCAGCGCTTCATCGACAATCTGAAGCAAGCGGTCCAGTCGGGCGATGTGCCGATCACTCGAGTCGACGATGCTGTGCGCCGGATCCTGACCGTGAAGTTTGAGCTTGGTCTTTTCGAAAGAAAGCCTGAGGAGGAACCCCAGCCGTATATCCTGGGCAATGACGAACACCGTCAACTGGCTCGAGAAGCCGTTCGTAAATCGCTCGTTTTGCTGAAGAACGACAACGGCACTCTGCCTTTGGCCAAGGATGTGGATCATATCGTCGTGGCCGGCCCGGCCGCTGATAGTATTGGTCTTCAATGTGGCGGCTGGACCATAGAGTGGCTGGGAGGCACTGGCAACATTACGCACGGTACAACCTTCTTGCAAGCTATCCGTCAAACGGTGTCTGCTGAAACAGCCATAGATTATGACGAATCGGGCAGCTTTTCGGCTGGGCGTGAAGCCGATGTGGGCATTGTTTGCCTGCACGAACTGCCTTATGCGGAAGGTGTTGGCGATCGAGCCGAGTTATGCCTGAGCGAGGAAGAGGCCGGTCTGATTGAACGTGTCAGGGCCCAATGCCGGCGTCTGATCGTCATTCTTTTCTCCGGCAGACCTCTTATCATCAGCGAGCACCTGGAGAAGTGGGATGCATTTGTTGCCGCTTGGTTGCCAGGTACCGAAGGTCAGGGTATCGCCGATGTGCTCTTTGGCGATTACTCATTTACGGGTCGTTTAGCCTATTCATGGCCCAGGCGTATGGATCAAATCCCGTCGAGAGCAATGGTAACAAGGGATGATGGTCCGCTTTTTCCGTTTGGTTTTGGCTTGTCGTAGGCGACAGATCATCGCTGGACATCCTGTTTGGGGATGGCTGTCGCTGACCAGTAGAAAGAGAGCGTTATCTTTGGAGGTTTTTTGGAGTTCGGGGATTGCCCATAGCAATCATTGGAGATGGGAGAGGAAACAATGGCAAGTGTAACTTATCAGAATGTATTTAAACGATTTGGCGATTTTACGGCCGTACAAGATTTGAGCATTGAGGTGGAAGACAGAGAGTTTGTCGTATTTGTAGGCCCTTCTGGATGTGGCAAGTCAACCTGTCTGCGCATGCTCGCCGGTTTAGAGGAAATTTCAGATGGCGACATCCTGATTGGAGATCGGGTGGTGAACGATGTGCCGCCCAAGGATCGGGACATTGCCATGGTGTTTCAATCTTATGCCCTATATCCACACATGTCGGTCTATGACAATATGGCCTTTGGCCTAAAACTACGCAAGACGCCCAAAAACGAGATCGATCGGCGCGTCAAAGAAGCAGCCGACATCCTGGGTCTGGCATCTCTTCTGGATCGCAAACCGAAAGCTCTTTCAGGTGGTCAGCGCCAACGTGTTGCCGTGGGTCGCGCCATTGTGCGCGAACCCGATGTCTTCTTGATGGATGAGCCGCTCTCGAACCTGGATGCCAAGTTACGTGTCACAGCTCGAGCCGAGATCTCCAAGCTCCATAAGCGGCTAGGAACGACGTTCATCTATGTGACCCATGACCAGGTCGAAGCCATGACCATGGGCGACCGTATCATGGTGATCAATGATGGCATCTTGCAGCAGATCGATTCACCCCGCAATCTCTACAACAGACCCGATAATGTGTTTGTCGCCGGCTTCATTGGCAGCCCTAGTATGAACTTCTTCGATGCCACTCTTGTTGGCGAAGACGGCAAGTTGTACGCAGCCACAGGCGATTTCCGAGTGCATGTACCAGAAGATCGCAAGAGTGCCTACCACGATTATGTTGGCAAGGAAGTCATTCTGGGTATTCGGCCGGAAAACATCCATGGCGCGCCTTACATCCCACCAAATATCGAGAGCGCGCCAATCAAAGCTACGGTCGAGGTCGTCGAATTGCTGGGCCACGAGCTAAATCTATTTGTCAATTCCGGCAAGAACAGTTTCGTGTCTATTGCAGACACCCGCCTGGCGCCAACGGTTGGTAACGAAATCGACCTTGTCGTCAATGTGGATGCCATGCATGTTTTCGACAAGAACACCGAGCGCGCTCTGCGTTGAAGCAGAAAGCTGGGTGGTAATGCCTGTGGCTCTCATCAAGATTTATAATGGATGGTAACCTGGCCGAAGAATCGGCGGCCAGTGAGTTGAGCTAGGAGCGTGTTTGGGCGCGGTAGTTGTTGCCGCGATAGTTGACAGCGAAGACATGAATGAATGGAGCCAGGATAGCCTAATTGAAAGGACTTGGCGTGATTTCAAAGGAGAAGTTCCCAGGTCGCGAATCAGCGAGGTCATTGCCGATCTAATACTTAGATATGAAGATGCAAAGGTGAAGACCTTCCTTCCCATACTAATTAGAAGGCAAGCAATTGACCTGCTGAACGCTGAGCGCGAGCTCATTGCAAGCAGCGATCTTACCGAGCTTTCAATCCGGACATCAACCGATTCTGGTCACTAGACCTCGATTGTTTGAGCGCATCTAGGCCGCACCATTTCAGAAAAGGCGAGATCTTCGACCACATTTGTGGCCGACAATGATCTTTGGCCAATATCAAACGGCAAAAGGTTATGCACAAGCAGCGTGCCAAAGCGAATCTACTGGCCATCACATTTCTTGTATTGGTCCAGGCCGCCTGCCAGCAAACGGCTACGCCGTCGCTTGATGACCCTCAGGGGAGCGAAATCGAGGATGCTCTCTACAGGAATCCGGGCCGTCCCACAGAAGAGCGCGTTACAGACCTTCTAGGGCGCATGACCCTGGAAGAGAAGATCGGACAGATGACGCTAGTCGAAAAAAACAGTATCAAAAAAGACGACATCGCCGATCTGGCCCTTGGTGCGTTGCTCAGTGGCGGTGGCGGATATCCGGCAGACAATTCACCCGAAGGGTGGCTGAGCATGGCGACTGACTTCCAGGAGTATGCGCTGCAAACGCGACTGGGTATTCCCTTGCTTTACGGGGTTGACGCTGTGCACGGTCATAACAATGTCATAGGAGCGGTCATCTTTCCACACAATATCGGTCTGGGTGCAACGCGGGACGCCGAGTTGGTGGAACAGATCGGCCGGGCCACAGCCGAAGCCGTCGCGGCGACGGGCATCACCTGGAATTACGCGCCCTCTATTGCCGTGCCCCAGGATATCCGCTGGGGCCGGACCTACGAAGGATATGCCGAAGATACTGGGCTGGTAACGGAACTAGGTGCGGCCTTTTTGCGTGGTTTACAAGGAGATGATTTGGCGGCGCCAGACACTATCTTGGCCACGCCCAAACATTATCTGGGCGATGGCGGAACCACCTTTGGTACCTCGACACAAGAGGTTTTTCAGCCCTATCTCCTCGATCAAGGCGACACGCGAGTAGATGAAGATACCCTGAGAGCGATCCACCTACCTCCTTACAAGGCAGCCATTGATGAAGGTGCCCGCAGTATCATGGCCTCCTTCAGTAGCTGGAATGGCGACAAAGTTCACGGCAGCGAATACTTGCTATCGGAATTGCTCAAAGACGAGTTAGGTTTTACTGGCTTCATCGTCTCTGATTGGGCTGCCATCGACCAAATCAACGCTGATTATTACCAGGCCGTCGTCACTGCTATCAATGCTGGCGTTGACATGAATATGGTGCCTTACGACTATCCGAGATTCGTGCAAACGTTGAAACGAGCCGTTGAAGAAGGCGACGTATCTCTGGAAAGAATCGATGAGGCCGTGCGCCGTATTCTGACGGTGAAATTCGATCTGGGTCTGTTTGAGCGGCCTTTCGCTGATGAAGAACTGCTGAAGGTAGTGGGCTCGAGCGAGCATCGCAACCTGGCCCAGCAGGCAGTTAGCCAGTCCTTGGTTCTGCTGAAGAACGAAGACGGTGTCTTGCCTATTGCAGAAGACACAGAAGTTATTCTTGTGGCTGGCCAAGCGGCCGATGATATTGGCATCCAAAGCGGCGGCTGGACCATTGAATGGCAAGGCAAGGAAGGCGACATCACCGAAGGCACGACGATTCTGGAAGCCATCCAGTCTACCGCGCCGCATGGTGCCGCCGTCTACTATGATAGTAAGGGCTTGCTGGATAGCGTACAGGTCGCAGAAGGTAGCGATCTCGAGCCTGATGTCTGCATTGGCGTGGCGGGCGAGCGCCCCTATGCTGAGGGCGTAGGTGATAGCAGCGATTTAGCGCTTCCTGCCGAGGATCTAGAAATG
>CP070688.1:1194721-1198433 GCA_020353135.1 Chloroflexota bacterium | reverse complement strand
TTGCGGTCGAAGTACGCCTCGAAGCTCGGTGAGTAGAACCCAGCGATGTAGTTCGGGTAATCTGGGTCATAGTACGCGTCGTCAATAACATTGGAGACCAACACTACCTGGCGACCATCCGAATTAGCATAGTATCCCGGCGGAAAGTAACCCCAGGCCTCCAACAACGAGAATGTACCATCATGGAAGTCGGGCATGCCAAAGAAAGCTGTCTGGGTTGGGTACATGTTGTTATCGAACTCGCTTAACAGGTAGGCTGCTTGTTCGCAGGTCACTACGGGTGTATCGCGCGGATCGTCATCCGGATAACTCAAATCTGCCTGTACCCACAACTCTGATGTCGGAGTTTCAGCGATCAGGTAGAAGTCGGTAAAGAAGTAATAGCCATTATAGTTATCCAGTGACAGCCATGTCTTAGTTTCCACATAGCATGGATAGTCCGAGGGCTCTGCAGCAGAAGCGGTAGCAGCACCATCTCCATTAGATTTCGGGGCGATGCGACTTCGAGTAGGTTCCCAGGTCCGTAGCTCTGGGCCAACATCTACCGGCTTGTAATTGGGCAGCACCTGTGCCGTCGTGGCGCTGACTGGCAACAATGCCGCAAGCAGGATCAGTAACAAGAGTATAAACACTAACTTCTTTCTCATCGAAAGTCTCTCCTCTGTTGAACCATATTGATTGGTAGGATGTATGTACGAATTCGTGTCCAACTGCGTGAAGAAAGAAGCTTATGCGCCACCTCCATCTGTACGATTGACTTCGGCAATCGGACAGCAAGGAACCAGGCAATCTAAAGCATGACTTGCAGAAGGCAGCCTGGTGATCAACGTCAAACACTCCCGCGTCTCCGCAGATTGCGCACGGACATGTTGTACATGACTTCACTGTCCGGGCGCTTCGCAGCTCCAGGCCAGTTGGTTCATGCCTTTCGGTCAAGACGCGCAGACGGACATGTACTGCACATGTCCATCTAATTCATAATAATACACTACCAGCTCGGATTCAAGCGCTCCCGCCGCAATCTGATGAGGATCATGACTTTCGTCACGTCACAATAGTGAAGAAAGTAATAGCCAGCTACGGCCGAGGATACATCGTCTACCACCTCTTCTGGCGTGCGCGCTCCGTGATTCAAGTGCGGGAAACGGTCATGGCATCAATCTGGCAATCGCCGGCAAATATTGTTCTACTGCGTCCGCGCCTTAGGTCATCCAGCCTGGTAGCCTGACGATTTGTCGCCAGAAGCCTAGTTCGGCCGTGATTCCGCCCCATCAGTCAATCCCGGCAACGGAGTCACTCTCCGCAACCCAAAGCCCAATCAAAACCATCGTGGCGAATCAACTCGGCCGCCGCTTCCGGTCCCCAGCTGCCCTTCTCGTAGACGAATAGCGGCGGCGCATCCTTGCTCTCCCAACCGCAGATCACCTTGTCCACAAGGGCCCAGGCCAACTCGATGGCGTCGCCGCGGGTGAAAAGCGAGGCGTCGCCCTTCAGCGTGTCCAGCAGCAACCGCTCGTAGGCATCGGGGATGTCGTAATCGCCAAACGCGTCATTGTAGTGGAAATTCATTTCCACCGTTCGCATATCGGCCGCCGTGTCCGGCACCTTGGCCTGGAAGCTGAAGTGAATGCCTTCATCCGGCTGGATGCAGATGGACAGGTCGTTGGCCTCGATTTGCGAGCCGGGCGGCATGGGAAACATCACGTGCGGCGGCCGCTTGAAGAATATGCTGATATGGGTCGTCTTTCTGGCCAGGGCCTTGCCCGACCGCAGATAGAAGGGCACGCCTTGCCAGCGCCAGTTGTCCACGTACAGGCGCATGGCGGCATAAGTGGCCGTCTGCGAGCTCGGCAAGACGCCCTCACACGTCAGGTAACCCTCGTGCTGGCCTCGTACCGTGTGCCTGGCCACTTCCTCCGGCTCAATGTGGCGCAAAGAGCCAAATAGCTTCACCTTCTCGTTGCGCAAGGCATCCGCTTCAAAGGAGGCCGGCGGTTCCATGGCCACCAGCGACAATAGCTGCAAGACGTGATTCTGGACCATATCCCGCATCACACCCACGCCGTCGTAGTAGCCGGCCCGTCGGCCGACGTCGACAGTTTCGGCCGCTGTTATCTGCACGTGGTCGATATAGTTACGATTCCATACCGGCTCAAACAGTGAATTGGCGAAACGGAAGACCAATATGTTCTGAACGGTCTCTTTGCCCAGGTAATGGTCAATGCGGTAGATCTGGGACTCCCTTAGCGTCCGGTGCACCGATTCATTCAAAGCCTGCGCGGTGGGTAAATCGCTGCCAAAGGGCTTCTCGATGACCACCCGCCGCCAACCATGACTTTCGTTTACCATGCCGGCCTGGCCCAGGTGGGCGATCGTCTTTTCATACAGCCGGGGCGCAATAGCCAGGTAATAGACACGCTTAGCCGGTCCCTCGTGTTGGGCCTCAAACTCGGCTATCTCCTTATCGAGGGCCTGGTACTCAGCCGCACTGCCCAGGTCGCCGGGCCGGTAGTAGAGGTGCTGGGCGAAGTCCATCCAGCGGTCCGGGTTGAACTTCTCAGGCGCAAAATCCTCCATGCCGCACCGCATGCGTTCGCGGAAATCCTCGTCGCTGAATACCGTACGCGAAACACCTATGACTCGCAGCTTGCCCCATATCCGGCCCTTGCAGTGCAGGTTAAATAGCGAAGGGATGAGCTTGCGCCGCGTGAGGTCGCCCGACGCGCCATAAATGACAAAAGTGGTTGTTCCGCCGTCCATAAGATTGATTCCTCCAAGCTTGATAAGGGTCGATTATCGCAGAGAAATTAGCTTTGAGCTATTAGCTATGATCTGATGGCTGATGGTTGATGGCTGCTCTATAATTCGGCCATGACGCGACCCAACATCGTCCTCACTGGTTTCATGGGCACGGGCAAGACGGCCGTCGGCCGCATCGTGGCCGAACGTTCCGGCCGGGAATTCGTCGACACGGACGACCTGATCGAAGAGCGGGCCGGCCGATCCATCGCCGAAATCTTCGAAGACCAAGGTGAAGTCGCATTTCGGGCCAAGGAACAAGATATGGCTCGCGAGCTGTCCGGCCGGACCGAGCTGGTCGTCGCCAGTGGCGGCCGGATGCTGCTCGACCCGGTTAATGCCTTGCTGCTCAGCCGGAACGCGCTGGTCTACTGCCTGGCCGCCAGCCCGCAAGAGATCATGGCCCGCCTGGCCGTCGACAACCGGCGCCGGCCTCTGCTGGAGGTCGACCGGCCGTCACAAAAAGTCCGTGATCTACTGGCCGAGCGGGCTGAGGGCTATGGCCAGTTCACCCAAGTCGACACCAACCGGCGCCGGATTCGTGACGTAGCCGATGATATCCTGACTCGCGTCGAGCTGGCCGAAGCAGGCGACGATTGGCGCCAGCCGCCCATCGGCCGGCTATCGGTGACGCACCCAGCCGGCCGCTACCCGGTTTTGGTCGGCTTCAACCTTTTGCCCCGTCTTGGCCAGTTGCTGGTCGAGGAAGGCATTGATCCGGGCCCGGTCGTGGTCATAACCGACGAAAACGTCGGTCCATTGCACGCCGCTTCATTGTCAGCCATGGATCCGGCGGCCGTCATCAGCGTCCCGGCCGGCGAGGAACACAAGCGCCTGGAGGCCGTCCGCGCCATGTACGACCAGATGCTGGCCGCCGGCCTAGATCGGGGCGGGACCGTCATCGCCTTGGGCG
>CP070688.1:1191501-1194621 GCA_020353135.1 Chloroflexota bacterium | reverse complement strand
AGAAGACGGCCCCGCCATTGGAGAACTGCAGGATAACCGGCGCGTTGGCCTCTCGGGCCGTTTCCATCACCGCATTAACGCTATTCGTCCCGACCACGTTGGCGGCCGGCAAAGCAAACTGATTCGATTTCGCATGTGCGAAGATCTCCTGGACCTGGTCGCCCGTCACGACGCCGGCCGGGATCTTCTCTTTCAAAGTTGACATGAACTTACCTCCATCTAAAAGCAAGCCACCAGATCGGCGGATTAATCCTATCATTGAACCGCAGCTTGCTTCGTTTTACTGGGTCATATTGTACTAATTCTGAACGAATGTAAAAGCTGCCTCAGGCCTTGCCTCCACCCAGCCAATAGCAACAATCGAGCCCGACCATGAGGTCGGGCTCGATTGCTTCGACTGGAATAACTGAATGGAGGAAACTGCTACCCGAAAAGAACCTCTTCCGTTCTAGACGGCCACTTCGCTCGCTACGGCCTCGATTTCGTTGAGCAATCGGGCCGAGTCGATCTGTTTTAGTAGATAACGCCGCGCGCCGGCTTGCAGAGCCGCCTCGCGCTCGTCGTCGTCGGCGTAGGAAGTTAGCACGATGATTCCCGCCGGATGACCGGCAATCGCCTTATTCAACTCGCCGACCGGATTCACCAATTCTGGCGCGCCCTTCAGTTCAAGCAAGATGACGTCCGGCTGGCAGCGGCCGACCTTCTCCAGCCCTTCGGCAAAGCTGGGAGCTGTGGCCACGACCTCGATATGAGAAAATGAGTCTAGTCGAGCAGCCAGCGCCCGGCGCACCGCCAGATGTTCTTCAACAATAAGTACCTTAATCTGCTTCATCGGCTTGCCAGACCCGGCGCTGCCCCACGTTTCATAGTGCGCGAGTGTTGTCATCTCGCACCCCCTGTGACAATGTGAGTCTATTCACCGGTTCTCGATTGTGTCCTAGTGTACGCGCGGCCTACCCATTTGCTCCAGTAACAAACGTCACCAATGATCCATGATGGTTGTCACCGAGATAGGCGATTTTGCCCGACCGGTTGTGCAATTATGCCAAAAACGGGGATGGAATATTGGGCGAAGTTATCTGGTAGCGCTAAACGCTAGAGGTCGCCAGGATGGGCACCCGCAGACAGATCTGGGTCCCCTTGCCCGGCGCAGATTGGATGATGAATGTGCCGTTGAGTTCTTCGGCTCTGGCCCGCATGTTGGCCAGGCCATGTCCCACCGACTGGGTCTGCTCGCTGGCGTCAAAACCCACGCCATCATCCTCGACGCACAGTATGATCATTTCCGGCTCCTGCCAAATCTCAACCGTGACTTCGTTTGCGCGCGCGTGCCGGGCCACATTGGCCAGCGCCTCCTGGGTGGTCAAGAAGATAGTCCGGGCCACGGCCGCCGATAAGGCCGACAGCGTCGACGCCTGGGCCGAGAATCGCACCGGTATCATGGCGTTGGCTTGAAACTCGCGAATCAGCCGGGCCAGCGCCTGGTTGAGGTCGCCAGAGAAACGCTGCGGCCGCAAGTCTAGAATGAAGTTCCGGATGTCTCGTATCGCATTGTTCAGGCCGGCGATGGCCTGCAGTAGCGACTGGTCTGCTTCCGCTGGCTCGTCGTGCAATTGCAGCCGGGCCGACTCCAAGATCAAGCCAACCGCGTAAATCGATTGAATGACGCCATCGTGCAGATCCATACCAATCCGCGAGCGTTCTTCTACGATTGCCAACCGCCCGACCTGCTCATACAGGCGGGCGTTCTGAATCGCCACGGCTGCATGAGCAGCCAGCATTTCAACCAACTCCTGGTCGCCCGCCGTGAATTCAGTCGCTTCATTCCAGGTCCCATCCTCTTGCTCGGCGCCCTTGTCGGTCAAATAGAGATTGCCCAAGACCTCGCTGCCGGCCATGATGGGCACGCCCAGGAATGACTTCATCGGCGGATGGCCGGCCGGGAAGCCGACCGCACGGGGATCGTCGCCGACTCGCGGCAAGCGAATGCTGCGGCTCTCGCGCATAATGGCCCCAAGCACCCCCAGGCCTAACGGCCGGTGCGCTATCTGTTCCGCCTGCTCCGTCGCAATGCCGCTGGTCACAAACTTTTCCATGTGACCTTCGGGGCTAGGCACCCCTAACGCCGCGTAACGGGCGCCGACCAACCTT
Organism: Chloroflexota bacterium; assembly: GCA_020353135.1. The sequence continues at coordinate 1,192,470 of CP070688.1, read as the reverse complement.
CGGGCTGAATCGGTGATCTGCTGCAGCACTTTGTCAAGCGCCACCTCGGACGCGATTGACAGGGCGGCTTGATTCAGCGCAGCCAGCGCTTGTTCAGGGGTACGGCCGGGGTGGGGCATTTTACGATAGGTAGTCGCCCAGGTGGTGTTGAACTGCATAAGCCGCTGCCTCGGCTCGGTTTGACACCCCCAGCTTGGAAAGGATGCTGCTTACGTAGTTGCGCACCGTCCCCTCGCTCAAGAACAAGGCATTGGCTATTTCACGATTGGTTTTGCCCTCGACGATGGCTGCCAGGACCTGCATCTCTTGCGGCGTGAGATCGGTGAAGGCCGCCACCTCTTCCTGCTGAATGGCCCGGCGAACCTCTGTGAAGACTCGCTGGGTCAATGACGGATCGAGCATCGCTTCCCCCCTGGCAGCGGCCTCAATGGTATTGATCAGCGCTTCACTGCTGATCTGCTTTAGCACATACCCGGTCGCTCCAGCCCGGATCGCCGAGAAGAGCATCTCATCTTCCGCATACGAGGTCAGCATGATCACCTTGGTCTCGGGCAATTGCCTGGTGATCTCCTCACAGGCCTCAATGCCGCTGCCGCCCACTAGGCGGATGTCCATCAAAACAATGTCCGGCTCCTGAGCTATTGCCTTCTGGACCGCCTCTTGCGCGGCCGAGGCTTCGGCCACGACCTCAAAACCCGGATGGCGTTCGATAAGGCTCTTGAGGCCCAAACGAACCACTTCATGGTCGTCCACAAGCAAGATGCGTAGATGCGTCATAGCAGCGTAAGTATAGCCGCTATCCCGGTTTTTCACCAAGGGTGTATAATACCCTTGAGCCCGACGGCTCATGCGGTATTGTGAACCGACGGCCGTTGCCCGACCGTCCATTTAGAGGAGCTTATTGACATGGTTACCGTCCAGCCTTTAGATGCGACCGTTCTTTGCCGACCCTGTGATCCCGATCGCTTT
>CP070688.1:1187218-1191401 GCA_020353135.1 Chloroflexota bacterium | reverse complement strand
GGCAGCGGACCCTTTTCTTTTTCTCCGGCTTCAGCGTGGCCATCACGCCCTGGTTCAAACAAACGTCATTGGTGTTCGTCGCCGCCATATTCTTTTGGATGACGGCCGACGTTCTCGCCAAAGAGAAGAGATCCGTTCGCTCATGGTTAGAGCGAATCGTTCCATTCGGCGCCGGCGTCGTCGCCTTCAGCCTGATCATGGTCTTGTTTCTGGCCATTCAGGGAATGCTGGCTCCAATGCTGGACGTGCTGCGCTACTCGGCCGGCGCCTATCCCAATTACAGTCCCCTGAACGAGATCGGCGCTTTCTGGTTAGCCACGCTCGAATGGACCCGCCAACGCGGCGGCGTGGTGGTGTTGTTCGTGGTGGGTCTCGTCCTGCTTCTCTCGCAGCGCGGCCGGCGCCAGCGTTGGCTGGGCATCATACTGTTGGCCGGCGCCGGGTTATTTGGCATTTACGCCCAACGCCGCCTGTGGGATTACCACTGGATCAGCACCCTGCCCTTCATGGCCTTGATCGCCGCCGCGGCCGTGGTCATTATCGTCGACTGGCTGGCCAAAAGGAAATGGGGCCTGGCGAAGTGGCTGCTCATGGCCGGCGTCGTAGTCCTGATCGTCGTTTCGTCGGCGACGCTGATCGAGACCCATTGGACCAGCTATGAGCAACTGTCGAGCTATGCCTTCGGTGGGCGGGATAGAGATAGCTACCTGGAAGAGATCGGCATGCTGCTCGAGGCCGAAGCGGCCGGCTACCTGGCCAAGCGCACGAAACAGGAGGAGCCGGTCTTCATCTGGGGTCATTATGCGCTGCTCTATTATCTCAGCGGCCGGCCCAACCCGACGCGATTCGCCATGGACCCGCCGCTGTCGCTGGAACATCCCCAACAAGATGCCTGGCAGGCAGAAGCGATGTCGGACCTGGCGGCCGAGCCCCCACGGTACATCCTGGTGGCCACTGGCGATATCACTCCTTTTGAACCGCAGCCGTCGAGCCGGCAGTTGGTCAGCTTTCCCGAACTGGCCGATCTCATCGAAAGCGACTACTACCTGGCAGAAACGCTATCGGGCTTCGAGTCGTACGTTCGCCAGGCGCGGCCCGAGAATGCCGTCGGCGCCGCCCTTGGAGATGATATCACCCTGCTAGGCTATGATGTGCTCAACCTGGACGTCGAACCAGAGGGCGAGATCTCCGTTACCTTGCACTGGCAGGCGAATGAGACTCCGGACGTCGATTACACGGTTTTCGTCCATTTGATGGATTGGTCAGGCCCCAGGGTTGTGGCCCAATCGGACAGTTATCCGGGCCAAGGCAGACGGCCGACTTCAACCTGGCAGCCCGGGGATATGATTCAAGACACCCACACCTTCACCTTGCCGGCCGACCTAGCGCCGGGGCAGTATGAGCTCATCGCCGGCATGTACCGATTGGACACGCTGGAGCGGCGGCCGGTACTTGGGGAGGACCGGGACTACATCTCCCTACTCGTCGCCGAGTGATCATCAGACCGAACGGCTGGGCTGACCTTCACCTTGTCGAGACGCTCGCACCAGTCGATACAAGTCCGGTCGCATTTGAGAATGCTCCCTCCTCGATAGTTGTGTGGTTGACTAGATTTGGATCACGAACCCGGCCCAGCGCTTTGACTGGCTAAGCTGATGTAATCTGCATTCTCATCGGCGACTTTCAACCGTTCTAGAGTATCCAGACGATACATACCCACGATAAGCTCGTATTGGCCTGGCGGTAGTTCTTCGGGCAAGGTGAAGTGATGCGTGTCGAGGATCGTGTCGTCCGCCTGCCAGGTGGAGGTCGGCCGCCGGCCCTGGGCCGGATGACTGTCGGATTGGGCGACAACTTCAGGGATGGACCAATCCACCAGGTGAACGAAGACGGTATAGTCCGTGCTCGGGGTCGCTTCTGCGCGCCAGTGCAGCGTGACGGCGATGCCTCCCCCGGGGCTGACGTCGAGGCTGAGCACGTCGTAGCCATCCAGGTGAACGCCGTCCTCTAGCGCGGCGTCGATCGTCACCTGTGGTTGATCATCATTCGGTTCTGAACCCATGGCCAGTCCCCCGGCCGGACAAGGGATGATGAAAATGTTCTCGGAGCCAACCGCGCCTGGGATATCGGCCGGCTCTTGTAAGGCAAAGGATGTCCGCGAACCAACCCACGAACGCAGCTCACTGGAATAAGGTTCGAAGAAGAAGCGTCCTGAGCGAATGCTCTCCTCAGCAAACAACCTCGGGTCGACCACCACATAGTCGACGTCATAGGCGCCACAGAAATCACCGACCTCGGCCAGCGTCTCGGCATAGTAGGCTTGAAGCGTGTCGGCGATCTTCGTGTCGTTGGGCATGCGCTCGCAGCTCCAAAGCACCTTGCGACCGGTCAGGATCGGTACGCTGCCTAGCCAGCAGGGCTCGCCGCTAATAAGGACGTCTTCTGGCAATGTCTCGACGAAGGACAACACCTGCCGATCGGCCGGCGAGGCGATCAGGAGGTCCGATCTTTCGCGCGGCAGCCAGAATACGGCAATGATCAATAGCAAACCGCCCAAAACCAACCACTGGTATCGCCTGGGCTGCCAGGGAACATCGCCGGTTTCCGAACGCCGGCTGGACCGGGACATGATCCAGATCAACAGCACGGCCAGCAGGCAGCCAAAAGCAATGGCGACGAGGGGTTCGTAATGCTGCGCTTCTATTACCCCAAAAATCTCTTCGGATTGATTTTCGAGGATATAAACGGCCGCAATCCCGTAGACGATCATCAGGCCCAGCAGCGCCCAGCGCTGCCAAGCATGCATGGCGGCCACCCGCGATGCCGCCTGGCGGATCCCGTCTTCCAGATTTAGAAACGTGAAGAAGAAGAACACGAGGAACAGGCTGGCCCGCATGTAACGGCTCGGGAAGTATAAGGCGAACGACGAGGTAACGAGGATGTGTACCCAAGCTATGCCGAAGGCGATGATGCCGGCCAGAAGTAGCTTCTTCATGGGTCGGGGGAACCTGGCGATCGACCCGGGCAGCAATAACCATAGCGCGACTGACGTGGCCGCCAGGGACAGGGTTTGCCAGAAATTGGCACCCTTGTTGAACAGCCCACCATGCCCTATGAATGGAAATACGTCAAAGAGAGGCAGCCGGCCGTCGGCCGCGTAATATGGATTCTGAAGTAGCGAGGCGAATCCAGTTCCCTCGCCGGTAAATATACGGGCGACACGGGTCACATAGCTGCCTATCAGCGAACGCAGTATCCAGGCCGCTAAGAGCACGAGCAGCGCCAGCAAAACCGCCTGTAACCAACTAATCTTGATCCGCGACCGGCCGTTCTCTTTGCCCAACAGGGAAAGAAGCCAGGTGAGTCCACCCAGCACAAACAGGGGCACATAGACCAAGCCACCAAACGCGACGACCACGGCGGCGGCTACGTAGCGCCGGATCATCAAGTAATAAATCAGCGCTACCAACACCGGCAAGGCGAAGGAGCGCGGCAGGCCCGAAGCGGCGTCGATGGATGAGGGCGAAGCCAGGTTAAGGACGACAAAGGCCACAGCCAACAAAAAGCCTGTGCCGCCACCTTTCGCTTTTTCGCCAATACGGACCAGGTAGTAGACAGAGATCCACAACAGCGGAAATAACAGGAGCTTGTTGAAAAGGATCGGGGAAAGAAATTGCGCGGCTAGATAAAATAGCAGGCTGTAGAGAGGCCTGTTGATGTCTATCGCCAATTGTATTGGGCCAAGCTGGAACTCCTTGACCGAGCCGCCGATCGAAGGATCGTCTGGATACAAGCCCGGATCCTGGAATCGATTCATCCAGTACAACTTGCGGAAGTCGTCCTGGACCGAATAGGAGTCGTCGATAGCGTTCCAGGTGGACAATAAGGCGATCCCGGTCGCCAACAGTAAGGCTAGAATCAGCCATCGTTGCCTGATGATTCGGTCCATCTTTGATCAGTCCAGAGGTTCAGGCTGGTATAATAACGATATCTGAGTGACCAGCCAACGAAGCTCATGCCAGAGCAGCATTGATGGCACGGCAACTTTTTCAAGCCCGGCGATTCTCTACAAAGACAATGTGCAAGGATAAGAGATTATGACACCGATCGACGTGATTCGTACCCTGTTTGAGTATAACGACGCCATGAACCGGCATTTGTGGGACAGCATCCAAACCGTTAG
>CP070688.1:1183360-1187118 GCA_020353135.1 Chloroflexota bacterium | reverse complement strand
GTAAGACATAATTATCGTTTGACATCGTTTATCATCCTTGTTGAAAGTCAGTTTGCGTTGCGCAGCTTAACGGCCTTGAGCTAAGCGGCGCCGGCTCGTTCCATCAACTTATTCTCTGACGGACAGACTCCCATAGAAACAGTATAAACTGAGCAAGACCTGCTTACAAGAGGTGATTTTGCCCGATGCGATTGTGCTCGAACAAGCCCAGATTACTCGACAGCATGCATCAGGCCAGGACCTGACGCAAGGTTTCTACCGAACAGGGCAATCCCATTTTGGTTGGATCAAACATTTCTTCCTATTCCCCCAATTGCATCATCTACAAGAATTGGGCCGGGCCGAGGTAGAAATATCTCTCAACCATCGAGTGACCCGTCGCAACGTGGCCACTTTGATACAGAACCCACCGCAACACAGCCTCTGTTTTTTACTAGGGATGTGTTGGACCAACAGCTGCCAAGATTCGATGCGATGCAATCAGAGAAACCCAATAGGCTACCAGTTGTTCTCACTCGCGCAGAAGTTGATGTGCTGTGCAAACTGCTTTCCGGAGTGCCCCAGCTCATCTCGAAGCTGCTTTATGGAACCAGCTGCGCGTGAATGATTGGCTCTGATTGCGTGTCAGGGAATTGGATTTCGATCAGAAAATGAAGATCATTCAAAAGCAACTCCCCATTCGAATCGTCGCCTTCGAGAATTCTCTCTAATGGCCAGCGCCCGTAGGCCTCCAAATCACATACTTTACCCCTTCAACTTCATCCCCTCATCGTGTATGATTATCATATGGCGGCCGATTTTATTTTGCGGACGAAGTTTTATATTCCCTCGCCGCCGGATGGATATGTGCCCCGGCGGCAGCTCGTCGAAAGGCTGAAGCAAGGACTAGGCGGCAAAGTAATCCTGATCTCGGCCCCGGCCGGTTTTGGCAAGACCACACTGCTAGCTGAGTGGCTGGCCGAGAACACGTATCCGGCTGCCTGGCTGTCTTTGGAAGAGGATGACAATGACATCGCCCGCTTTATGGCCTATTTCGCGGCCTGCTTAGAAACATTTCGGGACGACCTGGGCCGTGAAGCGGTGGCTCTGTTGCAATCGGGCCAATCGCCAGATAGCGACCGCGTCATGGGCGTTTTGGTTAATGAACTGGCGAGCCTGAAAGAGCCTTTTGTCTTGGTGCTGGACGACATTCACTACATCAATAATCCGCTGATACACCGGGCAGTTGCCTTTTTGATAGAGCACCAGCCGCCCTCAATGCATCTGCTCTTAGCAGGTCGGGCTGATCCCGGTTTTCCTGTTTCCCGGCTGCGAGCACTAGGCCAGTTGCTGGAGATCCGGGCCGGCGACCTGCGATTCTCACTTGAAGAGACGGCCGTATTTCTAGAACGTGCCAGCGGCCGCTCCCTTTCGCCGGAGAACACCCGAACCCTTTGGGAGAGAACCGAAGGCTGGCCGGCCGGCCTGCAGCTGGCAGCCTTGTCACTACAGCGCCAGGAGAACGCGCGGGCGTTTATTGCCACTTTGACCGGCACGCAGGAATATATCGCCGATTTCCTTCAGGATGAGGTTCTAGGCGGGCAACCTCAGCCCATTAAGGAGTTTCTCCTGTGCACGTCAATCCTCGATCAGCTCTGCGGGCCTCTGTGCGACGCACTGACCGGCCATGATGACGGTCGCGAGACGCTGGAGAAACTGGCCGTACAGAATCTCTTCTTGTTGCCTCTGGACGACGTACGGCGCTGGTACCGTTATCACCGCCTGTTTGCCGACTTGCTGCAGCAGCGCCTGCAGCGTAGCCAGCCGGATTTACTTCCGGAGCTGCACGGTCGGGCTAGCCGATGGTTCGAAGGACAGGAGCTGCCGGAGCAAGCCATTGATCATGCGCTTGAGGCAGCCGATTTTGAACGAGCCGCGCTTTTGCTGGAAGGGATCGCCGACGAAACGCTTATGCGTAGCCAGTTTGGCATGCTTACGGGTTGGTTGAAGCGGCTGCCTGAAGAGGAGTTGCGACGCCATCCCTCGCTGTCCGTGTATCTGGCTTGGAGCCTGTTGCTCAATGGTCAGCCACTGGCCATCATTCAGTCTTGGCTGCCTGAGACAGATGCGGACTCCGGCGAGATGCCACCCCAGGTATTGCCTCTTTACGCTTATATCGGCCTGGTGCAAGGTGACTACAGTCGCTCGGCGCGGCTGGCCCGTCAGGCCCTGGCGACGTTACCGGAAAAAGAGGGTTACCTGCGAGGCATGGCCACCTGGCTTCTGGCTGTCGCCGGCACACAGCAATCAGACCTGACCGGCGGATCCCTCTTGTTGGAGGAGATGGCTCACCAGGCCAGGGCCACTGGCAATGTAGCTCTGCTGGTACTGGCCCTATGCAACCAGGGTGAGCTGCGGCACGTAGCCGGCCGCCTGCCGGAAGCGAAAGCCCTTTATCAACAGGCGCTTGGCTTGTCGACGCGGCCTGACGGTCAGTATCTACCTATCGCCGGCTCCGCTTTGAATGGATTGGGCGAAATAGCACTGGAACGGAACGATCTGCCAGCGGCCCAGAAGTACCTCACGCTGGGCCACCGCCTAACGCGCCAATGGTCTTTTCTGGCAGCCCTGGACAGCTACGCCAACCTGGCCATATTGCGCCAGGTAATTGGCGATGAAGTGGGCGCGCTACAGCTCTTGGAAGAGGCCATGGAGATCGCCAGGCGGTCCGATTTCACAGAGATCGATGACTGGTTGGTCAAGCTGGTTCGTGCCCGTCTACTGATCGCTCAGGGAAAGATAGAAGAAGCTTGGCGCTGGGCGAAGGAGTTCGGCTTTGACCGGACCGGTCAATATGACGATACCACCGTTGAAGAGGATCAAAGCCTGGCCAGTCGCCAACGGAAATATGAGCGCGTCGTCTTTGCCCGGCTGCTACTGGCCGAGGATCAGCCGGGACGGGCATTGGCCCAGCTGGAGATGTCCTTACCTCTTCTTGAGCGCAGAGGGCGGTTTCGAGCTGTTATCGAAGTCCAAGCCTTGACAGCCCTTGCACATCAGGCGATGGGGCGGGACAGGGCAGCTTTGCAGGCCGTCAGCCAGGCGCTGCGCCTGGCCCAGCCAGGGGGCTTCCAGCGTCTCTTTCTTGACGAGGGCCAGCCAATGGCCCGCTTGCTGAGCAAGCTTCAAAGCCGGTTAGCGGAGCACGATGACAACGACCAGCTCGACCCGGCTTACATCGGCCGGCTGCTGGCTGTCTTCGCGGCGCCACCGGCAACCAGGACAACGGCAACAGCCCCAGATGACGCAGCCGAGACACCACTCATTCAACCACTGACCAACCGGGAGCTGGAGGTATTGGCCCTGATCGACGAGGGTCTATCCAACCAGGAGATCGCCAACAAGCTGGTCATTTCATTGAGCACCGTCAAGGTCCATACCCGCAACATTTACGGTAAGCTGGCGGTCAGGAATCGGGCGGGCGCCGTTAGCCGGGCTCACGAGCTAGGCATCCTCGATAGCGGCAAACAAGCGATCTCCGCCAGATGATCGTTTTCTAGCCACCGTAGATACCCCCTATCTACCACTTTAGGTCGATGCGCGGCCACATCTATTTATGCTATCGTGTGACTATTAACAGCTCAAACACAGGTAGGTCAGGTTAGCATTTTGCAAATCCAAAGCCTCCTTGAAGTAGATTAGGCGAGACGCCCGGAGTCAGCGTAAGCGAAAGCTGGCGTCAGGCTAATCCTGCGGAATAGCAATGCGATGGAGCCATG
>CP070688.1:1178750-1183260 GCA_020353135.1 Chloroflexota bacterium | reverse complement strand
GAGATGTAGCCGTGGTGATGACGCCCTTGGCCTCGAACTGCCGCACGACCGCCAGGCCGTAGAAAGTGATTGAGGTGCCGATGCGGGGAATGATGGCGTCGACATCGGGCAACGGTTCGACGGCCACGGCCGTTGGACCATGTCCGACCTGTACCGGAATGTGCAATGTGTCCAGGATGGTCAAGAGATGGCCCCGGCTGCGAGCAGCCTGGGCGATTCTACGCGTGCTATACAAGCCTGGATTACGCGACAGCAAGGCGATCTTCATCGTGATGATAATACAGCAGGCCATAGGGGATTACAATTAATGGCCTGGCCGCATGATTTTGACCGGTCTTTGGGTCACCGCTACAATCCCGCATCCATTTGAATGGAAGCCATGGCTGACGTAGACACATTCGTTATCGTGCCCACCTACAACGAGGCCGACAATATCGACGACCTGCTCCAGCAGTTGCTCGATCTGCCGGTGCACATAGGCGTCATCGTCGTAGATGACAACTCGCCCGATGGCACTGGCCGCCTGGCAGACGCCTGCGCCGAACGGCAGCCCGGCCGGGTTAACGTGGTTCATCGTCCAGGCAAAATGGGCCTGGGCACAGCCTATATCGCCGGCTTTCATTTCGGCCTGGAGAAACTGGGCGCGGCTCGCTTGATGACGATGGATGCCGACTTCTCCCATAATCCACGCTATATCCCCGACATGATCGCGTTGAGCCGCACCAAGGATGTCGTAATCGGTTCCCGTTACGTGCCAGGAGGGGGCACCCGTTACTGTACCTGGAAGCGGATCATGCTCAGCCGGATCGCAAACGCCGTGGCCCGTACTCTGTTGGGCTTGCAAGCCAAGGATGCGACGGCCGGTTTTCGTCTCTACCACCGGCGAGTGCTGGAATCTATCCCTTTGGATGAGATCTTCTCCAGCGGCTATTCATTCCTGGTCGAGATGCTGTTCATCTGCCAGCGGCGCGGCTGGGACATTGGCGAGGTGCCGATCATTTTCGAAGACCGGCGCAGAGGCCAAACTAAAATTTCGCGGCAGGAAGTGTTCAGGGCGCAGTACACGGTGTTCCGGCTCTTCTTGCGGCGATTATTGGGTCGGGTCCCGCGCTACAGTTTGCCGCCGCCAGCATGATAGTCCAGGTAAGCTGCAATATCTGCGGCCACGATGCGTGGCGGGTGCGTTTCGCCGCCACTGACAATAACCCGGCCCGACTAGAGGTAGATGCCTGTCGTTGTACCTGCGACGGTTATGGCCATCACCAGCAGATCGTTGAGTGCAATCATTGCGGTCACGTGTATGCCAACCCGCGCTGGGCGAGCGACGATTTGCTGGACGCCTACGAGGCAGTAGAGGACGAGACCTATATATTGGAGCGGGCCGGCCGGGAACGGACCTTTGCCCACCACCTGCAATCGCTGGAGAAATTCACCGGGCCGGGTGATGGTCGCCCTCTACTGGACGTCGGTGCCTACATAGGCGTTTTTGTGGCCGTCGCCCGTTCGCGCGACTGGCAGGCGCTTGGCATCGAGCCTTCGCTGTGGGCTTCAACATTTGCTAAGGAACGGGACCTGCCTGTCGTTCAGGGAACGCTGGACGCCCAGGAGCTTGACGGTCGGCGCTTTGACGTGATTACCATGTGGGATGTCGTCGAACATCTGGACGATCCCATGGCCGAGGTAGCCAAGGCTCGAAGATTATTGAATCCTGGCGGTATCGTGGCCGTCCATACCATGGATGTCAACAGTCTTATGGCCAGGCTTATGGGCTCGCGCTGGCCTTGGCTGATGGACATGCACGTTCAGTACTTCTCCCGAGAGAGCCTTAGGCGCCTTCTACTTCAAAACGATCTGGAGGTAATCTGGATTGGCGTTGAAGGTCGCTATCTAAGCCTGGGTTACCTGGCCTCGCGCGTGGCCGCACTCAGCCGGCCCTTAGGCCGCCTGGTCAGCGGCGTTGTCGAAGGACTTGGGTTGAGCGACACGACTGTTCCGGTCAATTTTGGCGATCTCTTCACGATTTACGCAAGGCGACCGGCCGACGACGACTAATCTCACTTATACCGCATAACGACCTTATCTGAGGCTACTTTCCTATTGCCTTATATGCCATTTGGGGGATGATGGTCAGATAGGATGTCCCAGGCTTGAATCATGTTGACCGTGCGCCGCTTATTTGCCGTTTTGCTCTTTCTGGCCATCTTCGTCATGGCCGTGCGCGAGACGCTGGATCCAGACATGTGGTGGCATCTTCGCACCGGGCAGGTCATTCTCGAGCAAGGCATTCCCCGCCAGGATATCTACTCCTTTACCGTGCCCGATCATCGCTGGATCACCCACGAATGGCTGTCCGAAGTAGTCATGTGGCTGGGTTATCAGGCGGCTGGCCTGTACGGGCTGATCCTGGTATCGGCGGCGCTCGTAAGCCTGGCATTTGCCCTGGTCTATAAACGCTGTCTCGGCCGGCCTTACCTGGCCGGATTTGTGATCCTGCTGGCAGCGCTGGCTTCGGCGCCCTTCTGGGGCGTGCGGCCGCAACTGTTTAACATGCTCTTCACGGCCGCCTTCGTCTTTCTCGTTGAGGGTTATAAAGACGGCAAAATCGGCCGGCGCGGACTCTGGGCCCTGCCCCTGCTGACCTTGCTTTGGGCCAATATGCACAGCGGTTACCTGGTGGGCATTGCCCTCTTGCTGGCCTATTTGGCTGGCGAAAGCATCACTCTGATCATGGGCTGGCGGCGCGAAAGGGGTCTGACCTGGCTCGCCCTGCGCTGGCTTGGTGTCATGACGCTGGCTTCCTTCTTGATCGCCGTCTTAAATCCCAACGGCCCGGCGCTCTGGATCTATCCCTTTTTCACCCTTGGCAGTAATGCCATGCAAAGCTACATTCAAGAATGGGCCTCGCCCGATTTCCATCAGGTCATTTTCTGGCCTTTCGCGGCCCTGCTGGGCGTTGGCCTGCTGGCCATGGTCGTTGCCCGGCGCGCGCCATCGCTGACCGACGGCCTGCTTTTCGGCGGCACGGCCGCGGCCGGCTTGCTATCGGCCAGGCACATTCCTATCTTCGCCATCGTCGCCAGCCCAATCATTTGCCGCCAGCTTCTATTGGCGTTGGAAGAAACGCGCTTCTATGCGCTTCTCAGCGGCCAGGCCACGCAAGAACACGCCAGCCGGCTGGCCCTCCTCAACGGGCTGCTGTTGTTGGTGGCCCTGGTTGTCGCGGCTTCCTGGTCGCTGGTCAAGCTGGGTGGCAACGAAGCGGCCATTGCCGGCCGCTATCCGGAAGCGGCCGTCGATTACCTGGTCGAGAACGGGCTTGACGACCAGCGGGGCTACAACAGCTACAATTGGGGTGGCTATCTCATCTGGCGTGGTTTGCCGGTCTACGTCGACGGCCGGGCCGACGTTTATGGCGACGAGTTTCTGCATTACTATCGCCGGACCTTTGACCTGACCGAACGTTGGCGACAGCCGTTGGACGACTACGAAGTTGACTACGTTCTCGTCGAACACCACAGCCCACTCAGTAATCTATTGACCGCCAGCGACCGCTGGCAGTTGGCTTTCGACGACAACCTGGCCTCAATCTTTACTCGATCTGATGGTTAAACGTCGTTCATTTCGCCGACGCTGCCCGCTCCGCCGGAGAGCCTGATGGCAACAGCTGTGGGACCATCACCGGCGCCGAAGGTAGCCAAGCTCGATCTGTTCCTGGTCGTGGTTATCGGCTTGCTGATCCAGGCCGCCTGGGCCACCCGGGTGACCGAACCAACCTACATGGACGCCTATTACTATGCCACCAACGGCCAGCGTCTGGCGAACGGTTACGGTTTCAGCGAGCAGATCGTCTGGCAATTCCTGGACGATCCGGCCGGTTTGCCTGCGCCCAGCCATACCTACTGGATGCCCCTGGCTTCCATCCTGGCGGGCGCCGGATATGCCATCAGAAACGATTTCAGAGGGGCCCAGTCCCTCTTCTGGTTGTTAAGTGGCCTGCTGCCGCTGCTGGCTTATGCCATTAGCTGGCAGCTGGCAAGGCAACGCTGGCAGGCTTGGGCAGCGGCCCTATTCACGGTCAGCGGCGGCTTCTACGCGGCATTCATGGTTCAACCGACCACCTTCGCGCCCTTCGCCCTGGCCGGCGGCCTCAGTTTGCTGGCCATTGGCCTGGCCCCGGCCGGACGCGGTTGGTGGGCGGTTGCCGGGCTAACGGCCGGGCTGGCTCACCTGGCCCGAGCCGACGGCCTGCTGCTGCTACTGGTGGCCTTGTTCTTGTGGCTCATGGATACGCTCGGCCGTCGACGGAAAGACGACGGCGACTGGCGCCAATGGCTCGTCAGCCTGCTCTATCTTCTGGGTAGCTATCTGTTGGTGATGGGCGGCTGGTTCCTGCACAATTGGTCTGTTCTGGGCCGGCCACTGCCGACGGCCGGGATTCAGAGCCTCTATCTGACCACCTACGATGACCTGTTCGCCTACGGGCGCAGCTTCAATTTGGCCACGCTGCTTG
>CP070688.1:1170091-1178650 GCA_020353135.1 Chloroflexota bacterium | reverse complement strand
TCCACGGTGAAGAAGACATTATGTTCGACCTGGTCGCCGACTACCCGGTTCAGTGCGTCAATTGGCACGATCGCGACACGGGTTTATCGCTGGCCGAAGGGCTGGAGCAGTTCTCTGGCGCCGTCAGCGGCGGCGTTTCGCGCTGGTCACTGCTGCGGGAATCGCCCGAGCAGGCCATGGCCGAGGCGAAGGAGGCGCTGGGCAACACCGGGGGCCAACGTCTATTGCTCGGCGTGGGCTGCGTCATCATGACCAACACGCCGACCCGCAATATTCGCGCCCTCAGGGCCTTCGTCGACGAAGCAGGCTGACCTCCCAGGGCGCATAAATGAACGGCCGATCAATTATCTTGGCCCTTAACTCACGGCTTTTTCACGGCCGATTGGCGCTTAATAATGCCGGCCGAGGTAATTCAGGTCTGCGGAAACACAGACCTGGAGTACCCCGGTGAAGGCGCCAGGTATCCGTCCGTTGTGTACCTCCTGGCTCGTACCCCGGCGATGCCTGGCGCCTGACCAAGATCGGCGAAGCGCAACGCTGTACTGGTCAAGGCACAGTATTCGGGAAGCATGGCAACCGTCGAAAAAGATGCTTATCTGGATCAGTCAGCCAGAAGTCAACCGATGAAATGGCCTAGAGCCATACTTCACCTGGACATGGATGCGTTTTTCGTCAATGTCCACCTGCTCGAGCACCCTGAAGATATAGGCTTGCCGCTGGCGGTCGGCGGCCGGCCAGATAGCCGCGGCGTCATCGCCTCGGCCAGCTACGAGGCGAGGAAATTTGGCGTGCGCTCGGCCATGCCCTCGAGCCGGGCGATTCGTCTCTGTCCCCAGCTAAAGATCGTCGGCCGCGACTGGTCGGACATCAAGACCGCGTCAAAAGCGGTGATGGCCATTCTGGGCGCGTATGGCAATGTGGAGCGAATGAGCGTCGACGAGGCCTTCGTCGATCTATCAGAGGCGCCTGATCCCGAAGCGCTGGCCGAAACCATTCGCCGCCGCGTCAAAGCGGAGACCAGGCTGCCGGCCTCGGTCGGCCTGGCCACCAGCAAGTTGGTAGCCAAAGTCGCCTCAGACTACGACAAGCCAGAGGGCTGCACCATTGTTTCTCCCGGCCAGGAGGCGGCCTTCCTGGCTCCCCAGCCGGTACGGGTTATTTTGGGCATCGGGCCGCGCACGGCCAAGCGCCTGGAAAATCAACTTAACATTCGCACCTGCGGCGAGCTCGCCAGCCACGATACGGACGATCTAGTGGCCAAGTTTGGCCGGCACGCCAAGTCACTGCAGCGCCGGGCCATGGGCATTGACCGCCGCGCCGTCCATGCAGAAAGAAGGCATCCTAAAAGCGTAAGCCAGGAGTGGACGTTCAGCCAGGATGTGAACGATCCTGAAGTGCTGCAAGAGCAGTTGCGTAAACAGTCGGCCAGCGTGGCTCGATCCCTACGGCGGCGCAACCTGGTAGCTCACACCGTGCGCGTCAAGTTTCGTTGGGCAAACTTCACGACCTTCACGCGGCAGAAGTCGCTGGAAGTTGGCATCGACGACGAAGAGAAGATCTATCACGTGGCGCTGGCCATCTGGCGCGAGAATTGGCCGCCGGGTCAACGCATGCGCCTCTTGGGCGTGGGCGTCAGCAGCTTGGAGGAGCCGGTCGCCCGCCAATTCGACCTGGGTTTGTAAGCGGGGGGGAATGTACGTCTTAGCGTCGCCGGCCGGATCAGAATTCTATGCCGGCAACGGTTCGGTCTCAAGCCGGCCGCTGTCCCGGGCGAAGCCGACGATGTCGAGGCCAGTCAAGATCAGCGCCGCCCCAACCAGGCCAACGGCCGATAGGCCAAAGGCCACCCCATAGGCCAGCGACGCGTCGCCCTGGACGAATAGCATCACATCCCGGATCACACCGCCCATAAAAGTACCCAAACCTTTTGAGACCAGGATGGCCACCGTCCAAAGGCCAAGGTAGGCGCCGGAGTGCGGGTCAGGCGACATCACAGCCATCAGGCTTAGTCCGCCGAAGGTATACAGGCCAAAACCGGCGCCAAAGACGACCAGCCCACTCAAAAACATCGAGGACGCCAGGCTGAAGGCGCTGCCCACCAGCAGGACCATACCCAAAGCCATAATGAGTAAACCGGTTCGAGCGATGCCTGATAGTGTTTCCGGCGGCCGCTTGCGCCAGATGAAAAACGAAGCCACCAGGACGATCACCGTAGCTGTACCCCAGTAGCCGGTCAGACGGGTCGTTTGGCCTACGTCCCAGTCGAAAACATCGGCCCCATAGGGTTCCAGGATATTGTCCTGCAACCAGGCCGAGAAAGTGGCCACAAACAGGAAAAAGAAGAAGCGCCGGGTGCGGCCGTCGCCCCAAATGCGGCCGAAGGTGGATCGCAAATCGATGCGTTTGCTCTCGGTCGGGCCGACGCCGTAGCCTCGGTTCGCTCTTTCGGCCCCAGAGACGCCAAACCACCAGAAGAAACCACCCACGAGCACCACGAAGAGGATCAGTCGCCAGAACAAAGCCTGGTCGTAGCTGGCCAACATCGCGCCAAAGCCGATGGCGGCAACCGGGAACATAGCGATCAAGACCGTCTCGACGATGCCGATGGCGATGCCCTGCTTCGATTTGGGCGCTGAATCGCGTACCAGGGCCAGGTAGGGGCTGCCCGAAATCAGAGTGCCCAGGCCGTAGGCCAGGAAACAAAGCAGCAGCATGCTCCAGGCCATGAAGTCGCCGGTATCTTGCTCCAGACGCACCGTGCTGGCGCCCATGATAGGAAAAGTGATCAGCATCAGGCCACGCCCTAGCCAGATATAGGAGGTACGGTGCCAGCCCCACAGCGGCCGGGTATCAGAGCGGTGGCCAACCCATAGGCTGATAGGCGCCAGGAAGTATCTCAGAGCCAGCAACAAGCCGACGGGCCAGGCCGGAATGCCGAAATCCGAGATCATGATTCGGTTCCATACGCCAGCGGTGAAGATATCGGCCATGGCCGAACCGATCTGAAAAGTACTCAGACGGACGACGCGGCCCAGACTAAAAGGCCGGCTTTCCCCGTCTAGCTCGGCCGGCGCGGACGAAGCACTAAGTTCTATCTGGCTCTCAGTCGTCGACATATCAAATCTAGCCAATTAGGGCCTCTAACGGGCCCGAATCGCCTACCCAATGTATACATTTGTATAGAGTTGTGGGATTATAACAGAGGAAAGCTTATCAACAAGACGGCATGGCAAGTTCGCCGGTGCTCAGTCGCTCCAAAAGCGCCGCCATTCTTCCAGCCCGCGACCCAGTCGGGCTTCTCCGCCGTGCGGGTGGATCCAACCAAAATGCCAGCGATTGCGCTCCTCGCCACGCCACAAATCGGCCGTCCAGGCGCACCAGCCATAGTGTGGCGGCTGGCTCCCATCGCGCGGCGGCTCCCATTGCAACCACAGCACCGGCCGCTTCTGTCCTGTTGCCCATTGGTCGATATGGGCCGCCATGGACTGGCCCTTGTCTCTCAGATAGCTGGTCATCCAGGTATTGTAGATCACGACCGGAACCGTCGAATCGGCGTCCATGAGTAATTGGCGCGCGAAGGAGTCGCGAAGAAATAGCGTCAGCTCGTCGGGTAAATCGGCCGAAGTGAGCCGGACCGGCGCATCGCTTTGGTCAACCTGCTTGAAAGCAGCGATACCTTCCTGCAGACGAGTCAATCTATTGACCTGGTCGCCCCAAACGAAGGCCATCAGAGTCAGTTCGTCATGTCTCGTCTTCAGCGGGAATGGCACCAGGTCGCAGCCATCGCGGGCGACGATATGGGGCAAGGTCCGGCCGTTGACCCCGGAGAAGTTGGGCTGCCATCCATAACACAGGGTCTGAAACTGAAGCGTCCGACTCAGGCCCAGATCCAGCAGGGTGGTCCGGCTGTCGGCTTCAAGCAGCCGGTAAGCTCGTTGCTCAGCGACCAGATTCAATCCGGCGCTGGCCCCAAAGTCTACCAGCCGGACGGACGGCCAACCAGTCAACAAGAGTGGCAGCAACCAGGAAAGGCCGCGGCCAGTCTCGTTGGTCTGTACCTGAGCGTCCCGTATGAATTCCGCCAGTACGTCGGGCCGAGCCAGGATAGCCTGGCGCAAGGCCACATCCAGTTCGGGCGAATCTAGCGGCTCGGCGCCGCCGACCGTGGGAAAGAAGCGCCGCAGTTCCCTAGCCGCCGGCTCACTGGCCAGGACATCGCGGTGCAACCCGGCCGCCAGCAGCAACGTCACCTCCAACGAGCGGCGGTCACGGCCAGCAGCGACCAGCCAATTGGCAACCCAATCGTCGTCTGCTTCCGGCGCTTCAAGCCAGCTAGCCACCAGCCCGAAGAGACGAGCGTACAAAGGCGAGTAGTCGCGGCTGAAGTCCTCTTGATCGCGAAATTTCGCCGCCAGGCGGACGCGGCTCAGGTCCTGACTCATCTCCGGCGGCGAGCTCTGGCTCACGGCTGCTGTAAGATGTGAGTCACCACCGTCGCCCCACTGCCGCCGATGTTCTGGGTCATGGCCAGGCGGGCGCCGCCAATTTGGGCTTCGCCGGCCTCGCCCCGCAGCTGGAGCGTCGCTTCGACCAGTTGGTACAGGCCGGTGGCCCCGACAGGATGGCCGCGAGCTTTCAGGCCGCCCATGGTGGCGATTGGGATCCGGCCGCCGGGCTGGATCTCGCCCTCCTGAGCCAAGCGCACCCCTTGACCTCGTTCCGCGAAACCGGCCGCTTCCAAGGACAATGCGGCCATAATACTGAAAGCATCGTGAAGCTCAAACAGGTCAATATCTTCCGGCCAGACGCCGGCGTCGTGATAGGCTTTGGCGGACGATTTCTGGGCCGCGCTGAGCCAAATCGGGTCTGGCCGATCATGGATGCCCAGCGTATCGATGGCCGAAGCCGAACCGGCCACGCGTACCGCTTGTGGCGCTTTCTCGGCC
Source organism: Chloroflexota bacterium (assembly GCA_020353135.1). The sequence goes on along the minus strand of CP070688.1, from coordinate 1,173,704 downwards.
GGCGCCAGCAGCAAGGCCGCCGCACCATCGCCGATCGGCGACGCGTCAAAGAGGCTCACCGGCTCGGCCACCATGCGGCCGTCCTCATAAACGTCACGGCTTATCGCTTTGCGGAACAAAGCGTTGGGGTTATTGACTCCGTTGGCATGGGCGTTCAGAGCAAAGGGAGCGAAATCGGCGTGATCATAGCCATATTCGTGCATATAGCGGCGCATGACCAGGGCATTCAGGCTAACAAAGCTCACACCGTGAACAACTTCGTAATCAGCGTCAGCCGCGCCTGTCAACGCGGCCGTGACCTCTTTGCCTGAGGTCTCGGTCATCTTTTCCACGCCAATAACCAACACTTTGTCGACCATGCCGCTGGCCACGGCGATGTTACCCTGGCGCATGGCCGATCCGGCCGAGCCGCAGGCCGCTTCCAATTTGACCGCTTCCACACCCCATTGGCCCAGGTAGTCGGCCACCAGCGCGCCCAGCTGGCGCTGCTGATTGAGGCTGCCGCTGGTCATATTGCCGACGTAAATGGCGTCCACCCGGTCGACGCCGGCATCGACCATGGCCTTTCGCCCGGCCGCCACAGCCAGGTCACGTAGGGACATGTCCCAGTGCTCTCGCACGGGCGTCTGCCCGATGCCAATAATTGATACTTGACGCATAAAGATCTCCAATTCAAATTCAGCAGCCGCAAGTGTATCCAGCTTTGCCGTCAGAAACTATCAGATTGACGGCCGGCGCTGTCAAAGCCTATATTTCGTAGCTACTTGGCGGCGCAGATGATGGAGTACGGATAGGTCGATCTGTAGAGTGTGGCGGAGACCAGGCTTGGTCTGGCCTGGGTCAATTCGATTCTTGTCAAGATGCCATTTAGATACGGCGCACGCGAGGAGGCAGGCATCTCTAGATGCTGCAGCAACCATGGACGCCGATCGCATTTGAGAATGCGCCCTCCTTGTCATCCGCGCCGAGTGAACTTAGCCCCTCGATTGGCCAATCAAGCTACACTTCACGCAGTGACGAGTGATCAACGGCCAGTCTATGGTCCGTTTTCGTTAACTGTTCTCAACAGTGTGGATCCAGCCGAAGCGATCCTCGATCCGGCCGTATTGGATGCCAGTCAGCTGGTCATACAGGCGCTCGGCCACCGGGCCGACCTGGTAATCGTTGATGAGATATTCGTCATCTTTGAAGCCGAATTTACCCACCGGGGCGATGACCGCGGCCGTGCCGCAGCCGAAGACCTCGCTGATCTTGCCCAACTGGATATCGGCCAGCATCTCTTGAACGTCCACCAGCGCTTCACTGACCTGGTAGCCCAAATCCCGGCCTAAGGTGATGACCGAGTCGCGGGTTACGCCAGGCAGAATGCTGCCGGTCAATGGCGGCGTCACGATGTGGTCGTCGCCGTAAACGAAGCAAATGTTCATGGCGCCCACTTCTTCCACGTAGCGACCCTCGATAGCGTCCAGCCACAGCACCTGGGAATAACCCTTCTCAGCCGCTTCGGCGCCGGCCATCAAGCTGGCCGCATAATTGCCGCCGGTCTTGGCGTCGCCAACCCCGCCCACCACGGCCCGACGGTACTTGTCCGAGATGTAAACGGGCACCGGGCTGAATCCCTGCGGGAAATAGGACCCCACCGGCGACAGAATGATGTAGTGCAAGTAGGATTCGCTGGCGTGGACGCCCAAAGCGGGCTCCGTGGCGATCATGACCGGCCGGATATACAAGGCGCCCGGTGGATCGGGCACCCAGCTCTGTTCCAGGGCAACCAGCTGAACGACGGCTGCCAGATGATCCTCGACGTCCACCTCCGGCATGGCCATGCGGCGGGCGGAATTGCTGAACCGGCGCATATTCTCCCACGGCCGGAAGAGATTCACCTTGCCGTCCGCCCGGCGATACGCCTTGGTGCCTTCGAAGATCTCCTGGGCATAATGAAAGACCGACGTGGCCGGATCCAGTGTCAGGGGCCGGTAGGGACCGATGGTAGCCTCGCTCCAACCTTCATCGGGCGTGTACTGCTGCATGAACATACGGTCAGTCATGGTCCGGCCGAAGCCGAGTTCCCCTGACGGACCACCTCGAATTTCCGAATCTTTGAGCGGGATGACTTTGATGTCCACGGTAACTCTCCTTGTGAACTTGGAGGCAGATTGACAAGATTTTGCAGACTGTCACTAGTGTACCTACTGTTATTCGCCTGGTCTAGTACTCTTGGGCTGGGCATTAAAAGCGTGTCGCACCTGGGAGGTGCAACGCACTTGGCGACCAAGTTGGTCGAAGCGGCGCGGTCAGGTAAACTAAATGAAATCAACGACTGTCGTAGAGGACGATAAGATTGAAGGACGAGACTGAATTGACCGACAAAGATAGCGATTGGCTGCCGCTGGGCAAGGCGGCCGTCCTGCTGGGCGTCCATACCATGACCCTGCGCCGTTGGAGCGACAGTGGCCGATTCCCCAGCTACCGGACCCCGGGCGGTCATAGGCGCTTCGCCCTCAGCGACATCCAGGCCTACTTGCTGCGACAGCGGGGCAGCGAACCCAATGAGCTGGGCAAGGATTGGGCCGACTCTGCCCTGGTCACCACCCGGCAGCAAGTCGCCGACCGGCCGCAGGCGGGCTGGCTAGAAGCCATCGACCAGGAAGAATTGCGCGATGAATACCGGCAACTGGGCCACCAGTTGATGGGCCTGCTGCTGCAATCTGTGGCCGCCGAGGAGACCAATGGCTCTTTCGTGGAGGAAGCCAAGCGCATCGGCCGGCTTTACGGCGTCTACGGCATGCGCGCCGGGTTGACGCTGACCAACATCCTGGAAGCTACGCTCTTTTTCCGTGATATCCTGGTCGAGAGCAGCCTGCAAATCCCCTCGACAACCTACGTCGAGCCGGATGCCAGTTTGCGCATCCTGCGCCGGGTGAACGAAATCATCAACGCCGTTCAACTGGCGGTAACTGACTATTACGAATCCGCCGGGCGCGTAAGAGAATAGCCAATATCTGGCGTTACCCGGATCTGGCCCCGACCATCAGCCACTGCCCGCCAATCGTACGCCGAGTTGAACCACTCACTGAGTGGAACCGTTATTGCCCCGGCGTAATCGCTCCCAGCAACTCCACCGTCGCCTCCACGGCCAGCGCTTGTTGCTCAAGGTGGTCGATCTGGGGCGCCAGATCGCCCCGCTGCGGGCCATACCAGCCGAATTGGGCGTGATTGCCGCCTTCGATGGCCACCCATTTGGTGTCGTCTGGTAGCTGCGACTGGGCCGCCTCAACTCTCTCGGCGTCCGATACGCCATCCGCTGTGCCGTAGATGGAAACTACTTGGAGCGCGCTCTCCGACAGGTCGTTGCTGCCTGCTGGATAACTCGCCCAGAGCGCCAGCCCGTCGACTTCATCGGTGTTGCCACCGGCATACTGCGCGGCCATAGCTCCACCCAATGAATGACCGCCGATGGCCCAGTTTTCGATTTCTGGATAAGCGTCGACGACGTCGGCCGCCTCGTTGGCGCCAAAGATAGCCAGGTTCAAGGGCATGGTCGGGATGATCACCAGGTAACCGGCGGCGGCGATTTCGCGGGCGGCCGGCGCATAGGCTCTGGGATCAACAT
>CP070688.1:1164129-1169991 GCA_020353135.1 Chloroflexota bacterium | reverse complement strand
GTAATTCAAGGTCTCGCTATGAGAGGAAAAAAATGATTAACTTGCTATTGCTTTTCATCATCCTGGTTATCTTCTTTGGGATGGTAGGCTATCTGCGTGGCTGGCAGCGTGAGGTCATCACCATGTTTGGCTTGGTTGGCGGCATCGCGATGTTGCAGCGATTTGCCTACGATATCGTCAATCTGCTGAACGCGGTACCCCCGGAAGGGGCGACACCTGAGCAATTGCTGGATGCGCGAAGAGGACAGATCTTCATTCAGGTGGGGGTCTTTGCCCTTATCGCTTTCTTCAGCTACCAGATCGTGGGCGCCATGGCCGTGAGAATAAGCCGCGGAAAACTGGGCGAGCGGCTCCGTGCTACTCTTGAACGACGGGTGATCGGGCTTGTGGTCGGAACTATCAATGGCTATTTACTCGTCGGCACGTTTTGGGGCTTTCTGGAATACGAACCTGTGCCGGAAGGATACGCCCATCTGGCGCCAGGCGTTCCCTATCCATTTGATCCCTCGGTGATCATACGCCCGCTGGCGGATACTCCGGCATTTGCTTTCACCGAGTGGCTACCGCTAGGCATTTTAGATCCAAACTGGTGGCTAGTTATCTTCTTCTTGATGTTCTTCTTTGTAATTATCGCACTCATTTAAGCGGCTGCGATTTTGGACCGGTGCAGGTTGGACATTCAATTGCCTGACTTACGAGAAAAGAACAAGAATCAAGCATTGCGGCCCGGAATGCACATTCACCTGGTGGGCATCGGCGGTACCGGCCTGTCAGCCGTCGCTACAGTCCTGCTGGGTCAAGGCTATATTGTGTCTGGCTCAGATCTGCGCCTGAATGATCTGACAGCCTCGCTGAAAACGGCCGGTGCGACTGTGTTTGAGGGACATCGAAGTGATCAAGCGGCAGGCGCTGATATGCTGCTGGTATCATCGGCCATCCCAGCTACGAACCCTGAGATCCAGGTCGCTAAACAGGCAGGTATTCCGGTGTTGAAGCGAGACGAGTTTCTCGGCTTGCTTATGGCGGATAGTTATAGCATCGCCGTTGCAGGCTCGCACGGCAAGACGACCACCACCGGCATGATCGCCCAGATCATGATTGATGGAGATCTGGATCCTTCAGTCGTCGTCGGCGCGGTACTGCCAGTGCTTGAGAGCAATGGTCGCGCGGGACAAGGCGAGTTCTTCGTCGTCGAGGCCGATGAATACGATTACATGTTTCTGGGTCTGAGACCGAGTCTGGCCATAGTGACTAACGTCGAATACGATCATCCAGATATGTTCCCCGGTGTAAGCGCTTATCAGCAGGCATTCAGGGACTTCGTATTGAGAATACGGGATGAAGGTGTGCTACTCCTCTGCATTGAAGATGAAGGGGCTGCCGCTCTGGCCGACTTCGCCAAGACAGTGCCGCTGCGGGTGAGCACCTATGGCCTGGAGAGGGGCGAGTGGCAGGCGGTTGATATTCGACCAAATCAACTCGGGGGATCCGATTTCTTGGTCCAGAACGATGAACAGACTATGGGGTTGGTCAGGCTGCGCGTGCCGGGCGAGCATAACGTGCGAAATTCGCTGGCGGCAATTGCCACGGCGTCAGAGCTGGGTGTAGGCTTTGATACCATTCGTCGGGCGCTGGCAGCTTTTGGCGGCCTTGGGCGCCGTTTTCAATTAGTCGGCGAGGTGCGTGATGTGACCATCGTAGATGATTATGCCCACCATCCCACGGAAATCAGAGCCACTCTTGCCGCAGCCCGCCAGCGCTTTCCCGGACGTCGCTTGTGGGCCGTCTGGCAGCCCCACACATTCAGCCGCACCAGGGCCATGCTCGGCGAGTTCGCCAATTGCTTCGAGTTAGCAGACCGAGTCGTGGCCCTGGATGTTTACCAGAGTCGCGAGAGCGATACGCTTGGCATAGATACTTCCCAGGTTGTAGCCCGTATGAAGGGCACTCGCGCCGACCACGTAGGCGGCAAAACGGAAGCTGCTAGCTTCATCTCTGCCAGGTTATTGCCGGGCGATGTGGTTCTGACGCTGGGCGCGGGTGATGGTTACTTGGTGGGCGAGATTCTTAAGAGGCAACTTGAGCAACAGCTTGGGCAGCGCTAAGCGGACGAAAAGGGCTCAAGCGCGGTCGATGGAGGTCGTCGACAGAGTTAGCGAGATAGGAATTGGAATTAAGTATGAATTTGGAAACAACGGTGCTAGAGGCGATTCAGATGAGGTTTCGTGAAGTATTTGGCGAGGCCTTCAAAGTCGGCGAGCCGATGGCTCGCTACACTTCGGCAAGAGTTGGCGGCCCGGCCGAGATGTTCGTCACGGTTGCCAATGCGACCGAGCTACAGTCTGCGGTCGAACTGGCCTATGCTCAAAGAGTACCCTACGTGGTTATTGGCGGAGGTTCGAATATCCTGGTTGCCGACAAAGGTATCCAGGGTCTTGTGGTGCATAATCGGGCACGAGAGGTTCGCTTCCGGCATACAGGCCTGGGCGTCGTATGTACGGCCGATTCTGGCATGAATTTGTCTTCGCTGGCGCGACAGTGCATCGCTAAAGGACTTGGTGGTTTGGAATGGGCGGTGAGCGTCCCGGGTACCGTCGGCGGCGCGGTAGTTGGCAACGCTGGCGCGCATGGTGGTGAAATGGCCGCTAACCTTTTGTCGGCCACGGTCTGGGAGCCGGGTACCGGACCACGCATCTACAGCAATGAAGAGATGGCCTATGCATACCGCCAGAGCGTTCTCAAACAAGATCAAGGAGGCGATGAAGCGCGAAGGGTTGTGTTATCGGCCGAGCTTGAACTGGAGCCGGAAGCTGTTGAAGTTCTCGTAGCCAGAGCCGATGGGTTTGTGGCCCGGCGAAAAGAAACCCAGCCTGGCGGCGCCAGCATGGGATCCATGTTCAAAAATCCCGAGAACTACTACGCTGGCTATTTGATCGAGGCTGCCGGCCTAAAAGGATTCCGCTGCGGCGGCGCGCACATCTCAGAGAAGCATGCCAACTTCTTCGTAAATGACGAAGATGCCAGCGCGGAAGATGTTCGCTCGCTTATCGCCGAAGCATGGAATTCGGTGCGTGAGAAGTTCGGCGTCGAGATGGAGCTCGAAGTCGAGTTAGTAGGCGATTGGCAGTTTGAAGATGAACAAGCATGACAGGCGACCTGTGCAAGAAATAGGACTGTGAACGGGTGATGAAGAGAATGATGGGCGATTCGGGCGAACAACAGGGAAGATCGCGGAAGATACGCATCGGCGTGATCTTCGGCGGCCGCTCCGGCGAGCATGAAGTCTCGCTGATGTCTGCCCAATCGGTGCGCTCCGCGTTGGATCCGGAGAAGTACGAGGTCGTCATGATCGGCATTACCAAGGGCGGCCGTTGGCTTACCGGAAATGTCGCCGCCGCGCTGGAATCCGGCACGCCCGAGATGGCGCGTATGGCGGCATTGCTTCCAGACCCTGAAGCATCCGACCTGATGGAGCTGGAGCAGTCCGAGTCCCAAACGGCAAGGCTATCGGCAGTCGCTTCTTTGGACGTGGTTTTTCCAGTGTTGCACGGACCCTACGGTGAAGATGGTACGGTGCAGGGCCTGCTTGAACTGGCCGGAATACCGTACGTTGGCGCGGGAGTGGTCGGCTCGGCCGTTGGCATGGATAAAGCGATATTCAAGGCGGTCATGGAGACCCACGATATACCGATCCTGCCTTGGAAGTTGGTCTTGTCCTCCGAGTGGCGAGAGAGTCCCCAGGCCGTGTTGGAAGAGAGTGAGCAAACGCTCGATTATCCGATTTTCACAAAGCCGGCCAATCTCGGATCGAGCGTCGGAATCAGTAAGTGTAGCGATCGCTCACAGCTGCGTGCTGGTCTGGACGAAGCGGCCCGGTACGACAGAAGGCTGATATTGGAACAAGGGGTAGACGCGCGCGAACTCGAGGTATCAGTATTAGGCAATGACCGGCCTATTGCCAGCGTCGTTGGTGAGATCCGGCCTGTCCGCGAATTCTATGATTACGTGGCCAAATATGTCAGCGATGACTCGGAACTGATTATTCCGGCCGACATTGACGGTCAGCTGGCCGAGCATATTCGAGAAGTGGCCGTGCGGGCCTACAAAGCAATTGATTGTGCCGGCCTGGCACGGGCGGATTTTCTACTTGACGACGACAGCGGGCAAGTGTTCATCAATGAGCTGAACACAATTCCAGGCTTTACAAGGATCTCTATGTACCCTAAATTGTGGGAGGCCTCGGGAATGAGCTATGGTGTACTGCTGGATCGATTGGTCGAATTAGCACTAGAACGAGGCGAAGAAAAATCTGAGTTGGAAACATCCTTTCAGGTAGAAGACCATGGCCGTTAGAAGACGAAAGCAACCAAGACTAAGACGTGTGCGCACAAGCGGAGCGGCAGCCCTGCCGCACGTTGTCGTCCCACCAGAGGCCAAGAAACGTAAGCGCCGCAATAGCCGCCGCTACAGACTGCCATTGAATTCCGTTAAACACATCGTGCTTTCCGCTCGATGGGTGAGCCTGTTGGTTTTGGCCGTCTGTTTTTGGGCGATGGTGACCATTGCTGGTGATTCTTCTTTCTATTTGACCTCAATACCTGTGGAAGGGGCAGACGCCTTTGCGGCCTCAGAAATCGTCGCCGAGAGCGGGCTGGCCGGCGTACATGTTTTCGCAGCCGATCCGAACGAGGCAGCCAAAAGAATAGGCGAAATGCCGGGCATCACCTCGGCCTCCGTTAGCCTCGAGTGGCCGAACGTAGTCAGCATTCAAGTAACGGAGACGACGCCGATCGCCCTGTGGAAACAGAATGGCCGGACGTTCTGGATTGACCAAGACGGCCAGATCATTCCCGCCCGGGCGACTTCAAGCGGATTATTGCTGATAGAATCTGAGGTTGACGAACCCCTTGCAGAAGATAGCTTCGTGGCCGAAGATATCTTGGCGGGGGCGCTACTACTTCGCGAACTGCGCTCTAACATCGATCGCCTATTCTATGAGCCAGGGAACGGATTGAGCTACCAAGATGGTCGTGGCTGGAGGGCCTATTTCGGCAGCGGACTAATCATGGAGCAGAAGCTGGCAGTGTACGAGACCATCGTGGATGACCTAATTGAACGAGCCGTAACGCCGGCATATATCAGCGTGCGTAATGAAGCAAAGCCCTATTATATGACGAGTGGCGGATAGCAGGATCAGGATTGGATAAGGACAGGAATTATGGAAGGTGTAGTTTTTGGTATTGACATTGGCACGACCAAGGTGTGCGCGCTGGTGGGTGAAATCAGGCAGGGCGAGATTCACATCATTGGCTTAGGCAAGGAACCGGCCAGAGGCATGCGCAAAGGCATGATCGTTGATGTAGCCGAAGCAACGGTCGCCATTGCCCAGGCCGTGGCCAAGGCTGAGCAAACCTCCGGCTACGACCTGTCTCGGGCGTTCGTGAGCATGGCCGGCGAGCATATCAGCTCCACAAACAGCCTGGGAGCGGTGGCAATCGGCCGCAACGGCGACGGGGTCACACATGAAGACATCGAGCGTGCGCTTGACGCGGCTCAGGCCATTTCCATTCCGCACAATCGGGAAATCGTCCATCTGGTACCGCGTTCGTTCAAGCTTGATGATCAGGATGAGGTGAGAAGCCCAATCGGTTTGCACGGCTACCGGCTTGAGGTCGAGGCGCATATCGTTACTGCAGCGACCCCAGCTTTGATGAACTTGAGCCAGACTATCGACAATGTCGGCATCGATGTCGAGGAATTTGTTCTAAACTCGCTAGCCTCTGGCGAGGCAGTTCTGGAATCGGCCGAGAAGGAAATGGGTGTGGTCGTGGCCGATATTGGCGGGGGCACTACCGACGTGGC
>CP070688.1:1159724-1164029 GCA_020353135.1 Chloroflexota bacterium | reverse complement strand
GTCGCCATCCGGGCCAATGGCCACGCCGGTCGGCACAGGATTGTCATTTATGTCCCAGAAATGGAATGGTGTTAGGCCCGCTGCCTCTGTCCAGGACCACAGGCAATTGCAGCCGGCGTCGGCGATATAGAGTGTGCCGTCGTCCGCTACCGTTATGTCGGCCGGATCGGAATTGACGTCATTCGGATCCGGTTGCCCGGCTTCGGCGGCGGCGCTGGCCGTGTCTATGACGTTCTTCATGCGCCAGGTCTGCCGGTCAATCTCATAAACGTTGTAGAACAAGGAAAGGCCAAAGAGGCCCACCGGCCCTTCGCCCACGCCAACCCAGTATGAGTCGTCGGTCACGTAGATCGCCTGTGCCCCGCGGTAACCCGCATCGTCATTGCCCTGATTGATGCTAGGTAAAGCCGGCAGGACAACGGATTGTTCACCTTCTGGGGAAACGGCCGTGATCTGGGCTGTTAGCCCGGCCTGGGCGGTTGACCCCACAGCGGTTTCAACCGGGCTGTCGCCGGCCGAACCCGCTTCGGCGATGTATAGCGTGCCATCATCGGCGTAAAACAGCTGCCGGGGACTGCGCAGACCGCTGGCGATAACGGCCGTTGGTGGCTCATACAGGGGCGGACCTTCTGTTGGGGCCACTTCTTCTGGAACAGTTTCGACAATGCGCGTTACTTCCACTGTTACTTCAACCGGAACCTCCACTTCGACCTCTTCGGTGACGACGCGGGTAACTTCCGCCTCGCGATCCTGCACGACGATGCGAGTGACTTCGACCTCGACTTCTTCCTCGACGATCCGCGTTACCTCTACCTCTTGCGCCGAACATGCGGCCAGAATTAACAGGAGGGTCGCCGCCGTCGGCAGCCAGTACTTGCGAATGGGGAAGGCGCGTTTAGTTGACATAACTATCTCCTTCGGGTTAACATTGCCTGCGCTATTCTAATGATACGTTGACGGGAGACGATCGGATGTTGTGACAGTTACCATCAAGATAAAGCGTAGTAATTCGCGAAAGTGTCTAGCGATGCAGTTGACGATTCGTTAGGCTTAAGGTATTTTCGGCGAAGTGCCCTGCCCACGATAACGTGTGCCGACTAGGATAGGTCAGCTCACTAGCACCTCGGGCCGCCAAAGATCATCAGTTGGGAAAGGTTGTTTTGGGCGGGTATTGAAATCTGATAACTCAGCACGAACCGAGATAGAATGGAGGATTCGAATGCCAATTAGAACGTCTGAAGCTACCTGGAAGGGCAGTCTAGCGAAAGGGACTGGTGTCATGAAGCTAGGAAGCGGTATGTGTGAAGGGCCGTTCACACGCGCGTCTCGCTTTGAGGACGGGGAAGGCAGCAACCCCGAAGAGTTAATCGGCGCCGCGCACGCCGGTTGCTATTCCATGTACCTCTCGGCTATCCTCTCGGCCGACGACTTTGTGCCGAATAGCGTCCACACCACGGCCGCGGTCCATATCGGCCAGGTCGACGGCGCGCCGACTATCCACACGATCGAATTAAACTGCAGCGCAGATGTGCCCGGCATCGACCAGGACAAGTTTTTGGAGTACGCCAAGCGAGCCAAAGCCGAATGCCCGGTATCCAAGGCGTTGGCCGCGGTCAATACTGTGGAACTCACGGCCGTGCTCGTTAGCTGACAACTCCGTTGCAGGCAACTCGACGGCGTGGCGAGAGTCCTCCGCTTGTGTCATCCATCACACGGCTTATTGCCCAGTCAGGGCCGCGTCTATGGCGATAGCCACTTGCTCCTGGTTTAGATAGCCATTCCATTCGGCCACGATATCGCCGTCGTCATTGATCAGGACGTACTGCGTGTGGCGGAAGACGCCGAGTTTTTGGCCAATCTGGCGTTCCCTGGCATCGTCCACGTCGACGTGCAGAAAGGCGATCTGGTCGCCGAAGTTGGCCTGGAGCCCATCGACGATGGGCTGATTATCCTGTCAGATGTGTCACCAATTGGCGTAGCCGTTGACGAATTTTAAACCCTGACTCTCGTTCAGGGCGGCCAGGTTCTGGGCCGGATACAGGCGGGCGCTGGTTGCATCGCGCGTGCTCCATACGCGGCCGAAGAAGAGCACCATCAGTATCAGGAACAAGGCCATGCCGAGCATAGCTCGGAAACGATCTTCACTCATGAACATTAGTGTAGACGGCCGGCGTGGAAGAAATAGTGGCTAGATCACAAAAGAGGGTGGGATTACAGAGATACTGGCCGTGTCTAGGATATTATAGGGTCAAGTTAGCTGACCTTCTGGAAAATGGAACAACGGAGAAACAAGTGAGCGAACAGATCACTCTCGACTTCTATACCGATTTCGTTTGACCCTGGTGCTATCTCAGTACCGGGCGTATCGAAAAGCTAAAACAGAATTACGACATCCGTATCAACACCGTCTATTTCCCGCTTCATCCCGAGACGCCACAGAACGGCCGGAGGCTGGATGAGTTATTTGGCCCGCATGCCGACATTCCGGCCATGATGCGCAACCTCAAAGCGCGGATGGACGCGGAGGGGTTACCCTTTGACGAAGGCCGCCACATGACTTTCAACTCTCGCCTGGCCCAGGAATTGGCCAAATGGGCCGAAGGTAGACCGGAAAGCGAGGCGCTCAAAATGGCGCTTTATCAGGCCTACTTCGTGGATGGGCAGAATGTCGGCGACGCGACGGTACTGCTGCGCGTGATCGAGAAAATAGGGCTGCCTCTTGACGAGGCGCAGGAAGTATTAGAGCAGAGGACGATGCGGCCGGCGGTTGACGCCGACTGGCAACATGCCCGGGGCATCGGCGTGACCGCGGTGCCCACTTTCGCCGTGGGCCTGACCGGCGTCGTTGGCGCCCAGCCGTATGAGCAACTGGCCCATTTACTCGATCACGTTGGTGCAGTTAAACGATAGGCTAAGAAGACGTCGATCCGCGAACGATACCCCAGTGACCGGTCTGGCTGGAGCATCGCCAATCCCTGCGCATTGCCGACAATCCCAGCCGCAACAGTCACAGGCATAGGTTTTCAAAGCTCGCTGGAGTTAAAGCAAGCGATGGCGATTTTCCAGGAACCATCCGCTTGCTTCTCGAGAATGGTCAGAAACAGACCGGTGTTGCTTATCGACTCTCCCCCTTCTTTGGGTGTTATCGCCTGCTTATAGGAGCCAAACGAGTAAGCACAATCGCCGAGGATGCGGACTTCTTCAAGGGAGATGGTCATCTCCGCATCGAAGAGATCCATCACCGGCCGGTTGGCTACCCGGATCTGCTCGGCGCCTGTAAGCAATAACCCGCCAGCCGACATCTCTATCCCCCCACGGATCCATATCGAAATCCAGCGCTCCATATCTCCAGCCATTAGCGCAGACGCATATTCATTCCACAGTTCGTGGATCAGAGCCACGTCGGTTTCGTAAGTGGATGCCAACATCTTGCCCTACAGCCGCTTGTTCTGAGAAATAGAACCGGCCCAGAGTGTCCCTTTCGCGCACTCTGGGCCGTCGTGACTTCCCTATCGACGCCGCCCGGTCGAGCAGAAGGCATCACCCACAATGGAGTACGGTGATTTCGTCCATGCGTGTAGCACCGTTAGTGTACCAGTCGGGATGGTCAGAGTAATGGGCCATCGCCATCCCCCTTTGCTGGACCCAAATTGTTAGGAATACCCCGGGTTCCACTTCTATTTCTACAGGCATTAACTTGACTCCCTTGGCAATGCCTGGCGGCGGGCCGCCATCCGGGAGGGGGGCCCACCACGAAGCGACCATGTTGCAGGAACCAAAGTTGCCCGGATCATCCGGGGGTGGGTCGGCGAATGCCACCTGGATCGTTGATGCTAAAAGAAGTAGAACAACCACCAAAACAATTATCTTATTCTTCATCTGATTTTCTCCTTTACAAAACATATTCATTCGAGAGCCTACCGGTTCTGTTCCTGGTGAAATCTGCCCACTGCCAGAGCTACCCCACCAATAGGCGACTATTAAGACCCCAAGTCGGCAACAGCTTCTCAAGGGTTAGACAAGCATAGACATCACCACCTCTTTCCGTGTTTTTCTTCTGGCAAACATGCTAGGCAGGCCGCATTAACCAAAGCGTTCGCTCCCAGGGAATGTTGATATTGGAACTGGTGCCTCTATTGCAAACTGTTTAACGGCCACCTATAATGCTCATATCCAGCATAAAAGATAGGCGTCCGAAATTCGTCCGCTCACCCTATCTGCCTGCTTTTCTCGTGGCCACAATCGCATAGATCTTCGTTCGATGAACTCATACTTGCGGGAAAGTCAGGGGACATGCGACATCTC
>CP070688.1:1156069-1159624 GCA_020353135.1 Chloroflexota bacterium | reverse complement strand
GGATCGTCCGTGAGGTAACGAATGGTGTTGTCGCGAATGTCCTCGACGGTGACCAGGTCCTCCAAGTCCAGCTGTAGACCATTGGGCGAGGCGTCCAGCCGTAGCTCGAAGCGCTGGCGGCGTTGCATCTGCTGTTTGAGAGACGCCGGATCGTCTTCGGCAATGATCTTGCCTTCGCTGATGATGGCGATGCTATCGGCCAGTAGCTCGGCTTCAGACAAATTGTGGGTGCAGACGATGATGGCCCGGCGATCATCTCGCAGTTCCAGAATGGCGTCGCGCACCAACTTGGCGCTATGAGGATCCATGGCTGAAGTCGGTTCATCCAACAACAGGACGGCCGGATCGTGAAGCATGGCCCGAATGATACCCACCTTCTGGCGCATGCCTTTGGAATATTCACCCAGCCGGCGCTGGGCCGTATTTGGCATGTTGAAACGGTCGAACAAGTCCAGGGCCCGGCGCTGGATCTGTTCATCTTCCATGCCGTAAAGCCGGCCGAAGAAGGTCACATATTCCAGGCCGCTGGACCGGGAGTACAGGCCAGGCTGCTCGGTCAGTAGGCCAATCTGGCGCCGGACGTGATCGGCCTCGGCGACGACGTCGAAGCCATTGATTTGAGCGCTGCCCGAGGTGGGCTGGAGAATTGCGCTGAGCATGCGCACAGTGGTGGTCTTCCCCGCGCCATTGGGACCGAGCAGCGCCAGTAGCTGGCCATGACCAACGCTCAGCGACACATCGTCGACGGCCGTGAAACCGTCAAAACGCTTGGTCAGGCCCTTTGCTTCAATCATATGATCGCTGATCTTAAGCCCGGCTGGTATTGGCCGGCAACAGTACTAGGCTCCTATTGGGCGAAATGGTATTTCGTCGTCGATTTGCAGGGTGGACCGCTATTCAGTTTCCCGGAAGCCGCAACTTTCCGGGAAACTATTTATGGCTGATCCCGCTGCAGGACGTGCCGCCAGAGCAAGAGGCCGGCCATTGGAATGGCGATGATGATTGAGACCAGGGTGGCCACCGGTATGCCGAAATCGACGCCGGCCAGGCTTACGTTTCGGCTATCCAGGCGAATCACTTCCAGGAGGATGCGGCCGACGGCGAAAAATACCAGGTACAGGGCCGTTAAGTCGCCAACCTGCAATTTCTTGTAATGGCGGCGAGCCAGCGTCAACAGGACGAAAAAAGTGAGCAGACTCCACAATGATTCGTACAGGAAGGCCGGGTGGAAGCGGTCGGAGTTCACGTAAGCATCGAGCCGGTAGATGGGATCGATATACACGGCCCAAGGCAAATCGGTCGGCTGGCCGTAGAGCTCCTGGTTGAAGAAGTTGCCCCAGCGGCCGATGAATTGTCCCAGGGCCAGGCCGACGACGGCGATGTCAGCCCAGGCAATGGTCGAGATACGTTGCCGGTGAGTGTAGAGAAATAGGCCCAATGCTCCGCCGACGATGCCACCATAAATGCCCAGGCCGCCGCTGCGGACATTGATGAGCTGCATCGGGCTCCTGAAATAGTCCCAGGCCGATTCGATGCCCAGGGCGGCCATGCTGGGCGAGGGCGTCAAGACGTGGTAGAGGCGAGCGCCGACGATGGCGAAGATCAGGCACCAGGCCACGCCAGCCCAGGCGAAGTCCGGGTTCCACACGCGCCAGGGTGCGTCCGATAGCCACTCTTCTTTGATTTCTGGCTCGCTCTCGAGCCTTTCCAGGAGCTGGTCCTGGCCAGCTCTGTTGAGGCCCAGGCGGTTGGGATTCAGACCCCACTCCAGCAGCAGCTGGCCGAATGCGGTCAGCGATCGCTTCTCCAAGGCCCCACTTATCTCTTCGGGCAATGCAAGGTCCGTTGTCGGCCGGCGACGGACCTTGGCCGGCACGTGCTCGCGTTGACTTATTTCGGCGCGTTCGGCCGCCAGCCGAGCTGTCACCCACGTGCCCAAGGCGATGCCCGAGACGATGAATATGCCATACCAAAAAATGTCAAAATTGAGCTGGGCGATGTGGACCGCTACCCGGCTGGGCGTCTCCTGGGTGGCCAAATGGCGGATATAGAAGAAGGCGGCGCCGGCGATAAACAGCCCAATCAGGTACCAATAGGGCTCAACTCTGGGCCGGGTGAAGCGTGACTTCTGCTTGCTCATTGGGATGGGTCTGTTGTGCTATCGCGGGCCTGTTTCCAGACGTGGTAGACGCGCTGGACGAAAGTAAACCAGGTGCCGATGGCCAGGATATACAGGCCAATCGCCGGGAAGTCCAACACCAGGCTGGCCACAATGACCACGTATCGTTCTACGCGGCTGAATAGACCAACTTTGCAAGAATAGCCCAGGGACTCAGCCCGGGCCCGGCTATAACTCACCATGAGCGACCCGGTCGCCGCGGCATAGGCGGCGGCTACGACCAGGAACTCTTCTTGCTGGGTGAACCAACTGATGTAACCCGAGTAAAGGATGATCTCGGCCACCCGGTCGGAGTTGCTGTCCAGGAAGGCGCCAAAAGCGCCCTGGCGGCCGATTTTGCGGGCCAGGGCGCCGTCCAGGGCGTCAAGCGGCACGAAGATGAAGATGGCAATGCCAGCCCATAAGAACTCGCCGGTGGCAATGAGCCAGGCGAATAAGAGATGTAGCAACATGCCCACCACCGTGAGCATGTCAGGCGAAACGCCGATCCGGGCCAGGAATGTGACGACCGGGTCAAGAAGGCCCGCTGCCCTGGCGCGCAGCCGGTCGGTCAGGGTGGTTGGTTCGGTGGGTGTGGGAGGTGTGCTCATGATATGTAGGACTCGCTTCTGATGCCGGCCGAAGCCAACTATGGACGAGGCAAGGATCTGCGGGGATGCTATCGAAAGTGGTGAGACCTGTCAAGGGAGAGTGGACGGTGGTAAGTGGACAGTGGCCAGTGGTCGGCGATCAGTTGTTAGTGGACGGCAACCTGTCCGGCTGACTTGATCGAATTGTGGTTTAGAGCTAAACTGAGTGCTGGTTTGGCTTTGTTGATTTGCGAGTCCGCAGAGGAGCTGGCTTGATTTATGTCAAGTTATGGCGGAACAGGAAGGGTTAGTTGATGAGCGAGAAGTATTCTGGCGTGGCCGATGACCGGCGTTATACGAGCCAGGCGGTAGACGTCACCTATAACCTGAAGCGTTGTATTCATGCGGCCGAGTGCGTGACACGACTGCATGAGGTCTTTGATACGCAGAAACGGCCCTGGATCCAACCGGGAAACAGCACCGTCGACGCGGTTGTAGGAACCGTGTCCTTGTGCCCGTCTGGCGCCTTGCATACGGAGCGCAAGGACGGCGGATCGGGTGAGACGGTGCCTGGCCAAAACGTGATCGTGGTATACGAGGACAGCTACTATCGATTCACCGGCGAAATCGAGATTCAAGGCAGCAACGTTGCTGTAGAGCGGGAGGTGCGGGTCACCCTGTGCCGTTGCGGGATGTCAGAGAACAAGCCCTTTTGCGACAACAGCCACAAGAAAGGTTTCAAGGCGCCGGCCTTTGCCGTCGAAAAGGTCCGCGAAGAGACGGCCGAGAGTGGCGGCCGGTTGCTGG
>CP070688.1:1153011-1155969 GCA_020353135.1 Chloroflexota bacterium | reverse complement strand
GACCGGCAAAGCCAGCAATAGCCCTTTCGACCGCGGCCTGACCAATTTGCAGCGCGACTTCAAGATCTTGCCGGTGGGAATCGCCGAAGCCGGCGCCTGGCGCTACAGCTTCATCTATGACCTGGTCCATCGCTACTATCCTGCTTTGCCGGACCGGGCCCGGCCGATCAAGCGGAGCCAGGCCCGGCAAAAGCTGCTGAGCCTGTTCTTCGGCTCCCTGGGCGCGGCCACGGCCGCCGAAGCCCGCAAGCTATTCCAGTGGTCCAAGAAAGACCTGGATCGTACTCTGGCAGTGCTGGTAGAAAGCGAACTCCTGCTGGCCAGCTGCCAGGTCGAAGGCAAGAGCGGAGAGCATTACGCCGCGCCGGAAGTTGCCGAAGGGTAGCTCTACATCTAGGCGCAGTATAGCGCCTATGAGCGCCGCGTGGAGGGAAGGAAAGTGCCAGCAACAAACGTTACTAAGTGCCGTCTGTTTGATGCTCGTCCTCGATCCTGCCATCCACACCTGAAATGGAACCGCTATCCTGGAAATGGCTGATTCCAGACAGAAACGAGCCATTATCAGTTGCTTGTTGCTGGCCGCGCTTTCGGGGCTGCTACTGTCGGCCGCACCTTGGGGGCTTTGGACAACCGCAAGTGGCCATACCCCGGCATTTAGCTCCGGGGCCGGCAGCCAACAAATCCTCATTTCCGACAGCCTATTTCTATACGCATCTTCTGTGCTGGATTTCGACATCCAGGCCTTCCTGGAAACCCAGCCTGGGCCACTGGCCGGCCACGTCGAGGAGATCGACGGCGAACCATGGACGGCCGCTGAATCCATCCAATACAATGCGATGATGTTTGGTCTAAATCCCCAACTCATTCTCACTCTTCTGGAAGCCCAAGCACAAGTCATCGGCGACGCCAATGCAAGCGTGCCCTTGGTCTCCAATGGACCGGAAAGGTCGCAAGCGGAGGAGACTTTCCACAACTACGTCAGGCAGCTGGCCCAGCAGGCTCTGTTGGCCTACGACAATCACCGCCATGGCGTTGTTGATTCCCAGCTTGTCTTCCCGGATGGCGAAGCTTTGACCGTGCCAGATTCACTCAACGCCGGCACTTATGCTGTAGGGGCGTCGTTGTCCGGGTCGATATCGCACCCACAGTGGCAGACGTGGGTAGGAGGCTCCGATCCGCTTTTCGTCGAGCAGTTCGGCCGCTGGTTCGGCGACCCGCTTGAGGACCCCGATCGGAGGGCGAATGCGGCGACCTTGGCGCTCTCAGGCTACATCTTGCCGTTCCCCATCGGACAGACCTGGTACTATACCGGCGGGCCCCATTATTATGGGGGCGGCACTCCCGGCTGTACTTATGGCAGCGGCTGCCCGCGGCCGTGGTCTTCACTCGACGTCGCCCAGCCGGAAATGATCGCCTGTCCCGACGGTAGTTACCCGGCTCATCGCTGGCTAGTGGCCGCCAAAAGCGGGGACGTCATTCAGTCGTCCCAGGCCTTGATCGTGATCGACCACCGGGATGGCTGGCGTACTTACTACTCCCATGTTTCTTCGGCCGACAAGAGGGGAATGGGCCCAATCGACCGGGGCGACCAGCTGGGACATCCATCGTGCGAGGTTGAACCGGGTGGATTTACTACCGGCGTACACGTTCACTTCGCGCTCTACCAAGTGGGCGTTGGATTTGTCGACCTGAACGGCCGATCCTTTTCCGGCTGGACGGTTGGCGAGGCCAGTCACTATAACGGCACCATGAGATTGGGCGACGCCATGAGGCAGGCGTCGATCGGCCGTCTTGCTGGCACGAACGACATTTTGAACACTGGCGTAAACGGCTCCTGCCCCATTTCCGGCGGCGTCCTCTTGTACAAACACGCCAACTTTGACTGCGACGGCGGCGCTGCAAGCAGCGGCTATTTCATTCGCTCCGACACCGGGTTCTCGGATCTTCCCAGTTCCTTCGATAACCTGGCATCGTCGATCAGGATTCCCCCGGGCTGGTCGGTCAGGCTCTATGATCTGCCCGGAAGAGCGGGCGCCTCGGTCTGTAGAAATAGCGATGATTTGAGTTTCGCCGGCGATTATTTTGACGGTAACGTTATCCCGCTCAACGACCGGGTTTCATCCTTTGAAGTTTTTGACGATGTTGACTGTTCCGGTCCCTTCACGGGCGGCGCCTGGTCCATGACCTACTTCGGCGACACAGAACTGAATACGCCTTGCACCGCCACAGATGTGCTCGACAGTACCTATGTTTTTCGAGACTGGGGAAATGAGAGTCCGGCCGGGAGTTGTCCGGCCGATAATTGGAGCGTTCGTTTTACGCGCTACGTCTATTTGCATGCCGGCACCTATGATTTTGGACTCGCTTCCGACGATTGGGCGCGTCTGAAGGTCAACGGCGAAACGGTGGTCGACAACTGGCAAGGAGCGGGCGAACGTTACGGTACCAGGACATTCACGGCCGGAGCGCACGAGATAACTGTCGAGTATGCCGACATTCTCAGCGATTCATATCTTTCGGCCTGGTGGTGGGGGCCTGGTTACGATATGCCACGCGATAGCCGGGCGCCCGGCCAATGGTATGCTCGCTACTGGGGCAACCGTAGCTTACAGGGTGATGCGATCATCTTTGTGAATGAGGATTCAGGATCTCTGAATCATTCCTGGGCGACTGAAGGACCTGGTTTTGGTCTGCCGGCCGATGGTTTCAGCGGTCGTTTTGAGCGCCAAGTCCCTTTGATCTGCGGGACCTACCGCTTCCAGCTCTCCACCGATGATGGCGTCCGCTACTGGGTAAACGATCAGCTTCTGCTAGATGCGTGGTTCGACCAGGTTAGCGATCATGAGGTCGTCGTCGATCTGGAATCAGGCAACCAGCAACTGAAGGTGGAACACTATGAGAACGGTGGCCTGGCGACCATCAGCCTGGATTGGTCGCACGAGTCATTCTGCCCTGGTC
>CP070688.1:1150199-1152911 GCA_020353135.1 Chloroflexota bacterium | reverse complement strand
CCTGGCAAGTGGCCGAATCGCGACACCGGCGCAGTATGAAGAGGATGTTGGCCACCACGGCCGAGGATAGGCGCCAATTCTTGCGACGGTTGGATCATGAGCTGAAGAATCCGCTGATGGCCATTCGGGCCGGGCTGGCAAATTTCGCCAATGCGCCAACGGCGGCGTCGCGCCAGTCGGCTTTGTCGACGGTGGAGACGCAGACGGTGCGTTTGAGCCGCCTGACCAGCGATTTACGCAAGATCGCAGAGCTGGAAACGCGGCCGTTGGAACGATCGGCGGTGGACATGGAACAACTGCTGAAGGATGTGGGTGAGGTAAATCGCGAGAACCCTAGCGCCGGCGGCCGCCAGGTTCGGCTCATCGTTCCCCAAGCGCCGTGGCCGCTGCCGGCCATCTCAGGCGATTGGGATTTGCTGTTTTTGGCGTTTCACAATCTGTTGGATAACGCCATTAAGTTCTGCCAGCCGGGCGACGCCATCGAAGTGCGCGGCCGCGAGGATGGCGCGAGCGTGGTGGTCGAAGTGGCCGATACCGGGCCGGGCATCGATGCGGCCGATTTACCTCACGTTTGGGATGAATTGTATCGCGGCGAGCGTGGCCGGACGGCGCCGGGTAGCGGACTGGGCCTGGCCATGGTGCGGGCTATCGTCGAACGTCATGAGGGGTCGGTTCGTCTTGATAGCAAAGTGAATCAAGGCACCGTGGTGACCGTTCGCTTGCCGCAAGGCGCGGCCGGCAAAGGAAGCGGCGCATGAAGTGGGCTGTGAGAGTTCTCTCTTTGCTGCCGGTATTGTTCTATTTATCGCTCTGGTTTTTCAATGATGATGTACGTTCTCAGCCAGGGCTGGCAGTCATCTATCAGGGTCTGTTGACCGTCGTATTGCTGGCCGCCTGGCGCTGGGAGAGGAGCGCCGGCCGGTTGACGATGATCGGCGGAGTGATTTTCTTCGTGATACTAATCGCCGGCGCGCTGATCCGCGGTGATCTGTCGATATGGGCCGCGATATTGAGTAGCGCGACGCTGGCTCTACCCTATGTCGCCCTCGGCTGGCTGTTCTTCAGCCTGGGCAGGCAGAACAAAGCAGAACAGATCGATCCGGTAGAAGAGTAGCCGGCCGCTACCTGCACGAGACCCCATACTCTTGAAGCTCCTGAAGGCGGATGTGTCGTCGAGCGTCGGCAACTGGCGTTACGCCAGAATCACACCTTAAATGATTCGGGTCTGGCGAGCTTTTCGCCATATAGCGCCCGCAACTCTTTTCGAAGTGTCGCACTACATCGCAAGTCCACATTGTCGCTAAACTGGTCAATGCTACCGATGCATCTTTTGGCGGAAATCTCTTTAAGAACCGGATCACGAATCTCTTCTCGGATCGCCTCTTCAAATCGCCAGCTATGGATCACCTTGAATGGACGATCATGAAAGCTGGAAACTTTTGCCGGGATCTTTTCCGTAATACCCAGCGCATTATGCATTTGGGCAACGTATTCATACGCCTCACACAAATGCTGTTCCCGCTCCTGCCATGTTTCTCCTCGTTGCACGTTACGCAGAATCGGTGTCAGTTCAGCGGCACAATCCAATTTGGCAAACGCTGTCCCGAACCATTTAGCATAGGGCGCATAGGTTTTTTCCATCAAGAAGCACAGATTCATGATGTCCCGCACCAGCCGACCAGCTATGATCGCCGAACCAAGCTCATCGCCAACATAGCCCGCTCTTGGAGCCAAATGCTCTTCCTGCCCAAGCCGTGTCCAGCCAGACAATAACAAATACAACCATACATCAGGCGGAAAATAGGAAAAGCGTTCTCGCACAGCCTGCAATCCAATACCATCATGATACACGGCCCCGGCCGTCACAGTCCGCAATTTCTCCTGTGGTATGGTCAGCCAGTCGATGGCATCAAGTTCCGTACGAATGTCGAATCCCAGATACTGCTGAAAATAGTCCCGGATACGAAACATCTCCACGAGATGATTGACTGGACCCTGCTCGAGGCTTTTGGGCAGTGGTGTTCCACGATCCCCTTCGCTATAGTTCGGTTCAAAGTTGGTTGAATAGCCGCGCACAAAATGGGGCAGATTTTGCCGCAGCATTTCATGAATCGCTTCACGCGGATAATCATCCTCATCCGGGAAGAAGAGCATCACACGAGGACCCCAATGATGATCGCTCGACATTTCCGTGTCAAAGCTCAGCACCTCCGAACCAACTCCGATCAGGGCGGCACTGTATTGTAAGGTTGGGAATTCGCGATCCAATATTGGCTTGACTGCTTCTAGATAGAAGATACGGTTTAGTTCAAGTCCAGGCATGAAATCCGGCATAGAAACCTCCTGGTTGCTTCAGATACCCCACTGGCGTTTCGTCCAAAATGGAGAAAAATGGCAACTCGACTTTCGGCGACAGTGTACCCCATTCTAGCTGAACCATCCCCAGCAACGTCATGTCTGTTAGAACGCCGATGGCCTGATCGCCACATAAGGCAGCAAAACCCAGATCGCCCATGAGATGTTGGAAGCCCTCTCCGCACTCATGTCGTGTGAGAAGCCAGGCTTTTCGCGCGGACTACATCGCCGGCCGAACTTGGCCCAAAAAGCCTGGCTTCTTGGTGGGTGAGAAGCCAGGCTTTTCGCATGGATTACGTCGCGGCCGTATCCTGACCCAACAAGCCTGGCTTCTTGTCGGGTGAGAAGCCAGGCTTT
>CP070688.1:1146154-1150099 GCA_020353135.1 Chloroflexota bacterium | reverse complement strand
GCTTCTGGCCGGCCATCCCCGACGGCGTGACCCGAGCCATCGTCGAAGCCGCCCTGGAGGGCGGCCTGAATTGGTTCGACACGGCCGAAAGCTACGGCGGCGGCGCGTCCGAGAGTTCGCTGGCCCGAGCCCTCGATGCCCTGGGCCATTCGCCGGCCGAGACCACTATCGCCACCAAGTGGTCACCCTTCTTCCGCTGGGCCGGCTCTTTGCGAAGCACCATCGACGATCGCCTGTCTGCCCTCAAGGTCTCCCGGATTGACTTGCACCAGGTGCACCAGCCCTTTCATTTCTCCTCCACCAGGGCCGTGATGGGCGCCATGGCCGATTTGATCGAGCAAGGAAAAGTGCGATACGCCGGCGTCTCCAACTACTCGGCCAAGCGCATGCGTCGCGCCCAGGATGCGCTGGCCGCCCGTGGCCTGCCGCTGGTAACCAACCAGGTTCGCTTCGGTCTACTGGATCGCCGCATTGAGCGCAATGGTATTCTGCAGACGGCCGAAGAACTGGGCATCACCATCATGGCCTATTCGCCCTTGGGGCAGGGTATGCTGACCGGTAAATATCATGATGACCCCGGGCTCATCAACACGAAGAGCGCCATTTTTAAACGATTCTCCGGCTACAATAAGAACCTGGAACGCAGCCGGCCGATCGTGGCCAGGTTGAAACAGATCGCCGAGCGACACGAGGCCACGCCCGCCCAGGTGGCTCTCAACTGGACCATCAATTTCCACGGCGACACGGTCGTGGCCATCGTCGGCGCCAGCAAACAGCACCACGCCGAAGAGTCGGCCGCGGCCATGCGCCTGTCCCTGTCGCCAGTAGAAATGGCCGAGCTAGACGAGGTTTCTAGAGAGGTTGAAGGCTGAAAACTGAAAGCTGAAGGCTTCCGCCATGGCCGAAGACATCCTGTCCAAACTCTCCGGCGGCGACCGGCGTTCTATCGGCCACGTGGACGAAGTGATCGCCGATGTGCAAGCCGAACCGGCGCTGTTTGATGCCCTCTTCTGGGGCATGCGCGACGAAGATCCCCTGGTGCGCATGCGGACCGCCGACGCCGTGGAGAAGCTCAGCGCCGCCGAGCCAGGCCTGTTGCAGCCCTACAAGAACGCGCTGCTAACTGAAATCGCCCCCGTCCGACAACAAGAGGTCCGCTGGCACATGGCCCAGATGCTGCCGAGGCTGAATCTAAGCCCGGCCGAACGTCGCCAGGCCATGGCCATCCTGCGCGGCTACCTGGACGACCGGAGCAAGATCGTCAAGACTTTCGCCATGCAGGCCATGGCCGACCTGGCTCTGCAGCAGCCAGATCTCAAGCCGGAAGTCATTCCCCTCCTGCGCCAGCTAACCGAGACCGGCAGCCCGGCCATGCAGAGCCGCGGCCGGAAGCTGCTCAGCACACTGGATGAAGCTGATGCGTAATGAGGGGCCACTCGCGACCGCGGCCGGCTCCGCATCCCAACTCGGGCAGGGCGCCGCCTCAGAATCAGCCGGCTTGGCGCCCTGAGACAAAGAAACTCGAATCGCTACTACTTTGGTCTGCTGACTTTGACCTTTCGATTATCGGCAGGATGGCTGGTTCCATGGTTGCTGGAACGATTGTAAGCGAACGGCGCCAGCTCGACCTTCTTCAACGTGAACGTGGTCCTTGTAGTGGTCAGGTTTTTGGCCAGGAATTCACATTTTCCTTCGGCGTCCGTCTTCAATTGCTGTGTAGGTTGGTTCGAAAAGGCGCCGGTCACGTCCGCGCCTTCTAGCGGGTGGTGGAAGGAGTTGTGGGCCCATACCACGGCTTTGGCATCCCAGGTGTCGTCCGGGTTCTTGGCGCCTTCGCCCACGCTTTCGGCGTGGATTTCGTAACTGAAGTGCAAAGCGTCGTAGTTGCCGCCAAGATGATACTTCAATCCGGAACTATTATCGGTGATATCCTTGACCAGAAAAGACGTCTTTGCCATGTGGTCTTCGAGAGGTTCGGAGAGAAACTGGCATTTCCCCCTTCGATCCGTCGTGTCGATTTTCCTGTCGGCGCTGAAATCGCCGCTCCAGGCGCCTTCGACGACGGCGCCTTCTACTGGCTTTCCGCTATTGTCGATCACCTTTAGCGTCACTTTGGCCCGCCAGCCATCCTGATCGCCATGCTGGACTTTCTCGCCGGTCATATCGTCGACGTGCATCGAACTGTATGGGTTGGGCAAACGCAGCCAAATGGGCATATGATCGCTGACCGTGTGTTCGAAGCATTCGTACTTTGGCGCGTCCCCCCAATTCAACGCCGTTGAAAACAGGCTGACAAAGTCGAACACGCCATAATCCGGACCGTCTTCCTTTTCGCCCATCCTGGTCTCGTTGACCTTGTGCGACGGCAGGCGCCGGTCACGGCCGAACACGGCGATATGGTCGAATGTGCTCTTCTTTCGGGCATTTGTCCGGAAGAGTTCCGTTTGACCTTTGTGCGGATCCAAAAACGGGAAGTTCACTTCTACGTCATCACCCAAATCCTGGTTCCACTTCTTGATGCTCTTCGTTTTATCGAATACCTTCGTGTGCGAGTCTGTTTCCAAATTGAGATCGCCGAGCAGGATGAAGTTTGAGTAATAGGATTTGCTCTTGAGTCTGGCTCGTTCTTTGAGCCAGTTGGCCAGCGCTTCAAATTCTTGGTCTCGCGCTTCCGCCTTTTTTCCATAGACGAGATGCGCATTGACGGCCATGAACTGGTAGGGTGGGGCGTTCCCATCAGGATCCTCGACCCGAAAACTGACGATCTGCGGCGTGCGAATGAAGGTAACGAAGACAGGTATGTCGGGCGTTTTGCCCTTTTCGGTGGCGTTCAGGCTCTGCCATATCTCTTCCTTATGTTCCCGGAGCGTCTTGAAGACTTCCGCGCGATCATAAGAAATGTCCGCGGCCACTTGGGTCCTCTTCACCTTATTCCAGTTGAAGATGAAACCCAGGCGTTCGGTCATCCCGGCCGCGCTGCCGGGCACGGCGCCGGTCGTGTCCGTGACCACCATCCCATAACCGGTTCCCATCGCGGTCATCAAGCGCCTTATACCAGACAGGTCGTCCTGGATCTCTTGAATCGCGATCAAGTCGAACTGCTGGCAAACCTTTCCCAGGAAGTCCCAAACATGGTCCTAGCGTTTGTTGACATTGCCTAGTTTTCGAATATTGAACGAGGCCAGGATGATCGAATCGTCGTTTCTTTTGGGCAATCCGTATTTCTGCGGATTCCTGTCCAGCTCGGCGTTGATGCTCGTCCATTGGTCGAGAGTGATCTCGTCCTTCTCTTCTTCCTCTGACATCTGGCGCTCCTGGTGAATCTGTAATTTCAATATGGCTAATCTGCTCTCTGAAGTACAAAGCAATTATAGCCTGTGGTATCGGGTATAGCATGCGCTCGCATTGCCTCAAAATAGATGTTACTCTGGCAGTTGCCGCAATCGATAATGGACGCCAACGGCCGTCGTCGGTACAATGCCCTGGCAATGCAAAATGAAAGCAAGCAAGAGAGATCGCCGCGGATTAGTGGCCTGTCCTGGGGACAGGTGAGCGTCGAAGGGTACGGTAAACCTTTCAGAGACGTCAAAGTATATCCGGGCGGCGCCAGGGAATGGGATTGGAAGGAGACCGGGACGCGGCATCAGCCCGGCATCCAACCGGCCGACGTGCGGGAGCTTCTCGAACGCGGCGCCAGCGTGGTGATCCTCTCAACCGGCATGCAAGAGCGCCTCCGCGTTTGCCCGGAAACGTTGGGGTTACTAGAGGAAGCCGGCGTAACCGCATACGTCCTCCAATCCAGGGAAGCCGTGAACTGTTTCAACCAGCTTCGAGAAACGGAGCCAGTCGCCGTCCTCGTCCACTCCACCTGCTGAAGCTCGGCGCCATCCGCCTCACTAATGGCATCCCGCTCCTCGCGACCGATCTTGGCCCCAGTTCCCGCCT
>CP070688.1:1141066-1146054 GCA_020353135.1 Chloroflexota bacterium | reverse complement strand
TCGGATCGACCAACGTGGCCCTTGTGTCATTGGCCCCTACGTCGGAGCCGCCTTGAACCTCGGTCAAATACTGTGCCCCGCTGAAATGTCGATCATAGTCAGATTCGAGCAACCGGGGCAGATACTTCCTCTGGAGCATTGGATCGCCCACCGCCTGAAGAACTTTGATGAGTCCGGCTGTGCAGGCCGCAGGACAATTGTGCCCGGCCTCGCCATTCTGGGCCGATAGATAAAACATGGCCAGCGACAGCAGGTTGTTCCCAGGTCGCCTATATGCGCTCATCATACCCGAACCATAGATCCGCCGGCCGGCTTCATGATGGCTGGGATGAAAGGAGACGCGTTCGACACGAACGCCGCGAGCGTCAAAACGTTCCAGTTGAGGTGTCTTTCCTTGTTCGTTAGCTTCGACCACCAACTGGTTAACCCCGGCAGCCAAAACTGCGCCAAACTTCAGCAGAGCCGGCGCATGGTCGCGATAACGTTCCGTCCCCCAAAGGTATTCTAGCGCCCGTTGCAGGTTCAGATCCCGGGCGAAGTAGTTGTCGGGCTGGTCAGCCAGCCAATTCTCCAGCAGCGCCCGGCCAAGGGCTGTGGCCGAATTACTGTCGGGCTTTGACTGGCCATTGCCATTCGTGCTCTTGATATTCATTTTCTCCCCTCACAATGTATATGATCATCGTGGATTTTGAGCCCTTCAATTCAAAGGCTTGACCCCAATAGGTGCAGGATCGCCTGGGTATTGAGTATTGCCTTAGGCGCTAGCGAGGGCAATACCAGGTACTCCTGATCCTTCTTGCCATCCGGGCTCCTCTCTGAGCAGTGAGCATTTCCACCGGATGGACCTAGACCGTCCAGCGTTGGCACATGGTCCCACAGGAAATTACCGTCGCTAAGGCCGCCACGCTCTTCGCGCACAATTTCGGCGCCCATCTCTTCCGCCGCCTTCTTCCAGTAGACCAGTAACCCGTCACTGGCCGAGTTCGGCGGCCACGGCCCCCATCGCCTCATGATATCCACGTTGACTGAGCAAGCGTAATCACCAGTGTGACTGTGAATGGTCGTGTTTTCGCTAAGCGCAAGAAGACGCTTAATACCTTCGTCGAGCAGTTCAGGCGAATGGGCGCGCATTTCCCCGTAGGCAACCGCCCGATGGGGCACACGATTGATCACCGTACCGCCCTCAAACGTACCAACATTGAACGTGATTTCGCGCTCGTAGTCAGTCATGCCGGCAACTGTGTTGACGGTTCGCGCCAACTGGGTGATAGCGTTGGCGCCCCTCTTGTGACTGGAGCCGGCGTGCGCCGCCTTTCCTTCGGCCGTAATCTGATATGTCGCCATGCCTTTGCGCGCGGCCACGATCGAGAACCGATCACCACGGATCCGACCACCTTCAAACACGAGGCAGGCCAAGGCACTAGTCGGGATGATCGAACGGGCAGCCAGGCCAAATTCATGCTCCAGAGTTTCCTCGGCCGCATTGAACAAGACAAGCCAGTTGGTGCGCCGGCTAATCTCGGGATACAAGGCCTCCATGGCTGACATCACCATATAGATCATGGCTGTCCCGCCCTTAATGTCCACGGTACCCGGCCCGTAGATCCGGTCGCCTTCCGGCCTCCAGTAGAAGTTGTTCCGCTCCTGTTCCTCGGCCGAGAACACTGTGTCCAGGTGAGATATCATCGCGATGGTGGGTCCATCTGATTCGTGATCGCCTGGCTTCGACAGGACGAGATGATCACCAATATCCGGCCTATCCGACGAGATTACGTCGCTCGAGAAGCCAAGATCCGCAAAAGCAAGGGCCGTTGCCCGCGCCAGGCGATTAACGCCTTGACCGTTGGTCGTGAAGCTGTTGATCTCCACCATTCGACGCAGCAATTCTAGATACTCCGGCATATGCGTGTCCAAGTGGAGAGAAAGTCGTTCGATGTTGGCTGGCACTGGCAAACTCCATTATCTGGTGTACAGGGAGGCGAAGACACTCGGCCGCATACCGGCCTCCCGAAGCACGACGATTGCGCGTTACTTTATAGCATCTTCGTCGGCGGCTATCAAGCGCCTGGTCACCTCTTGCCCGTGGGCATTGTAGAGTTGAGAAACCGTGATATCCAGCGACCTGAGTTTTTCCCCCAACGATCTGGCTATGTTTTGCATCACGGTCATGCCGATGCGCGGGTAACGTTGAGTGAGTTCTCTGAAATCATCGTGGGTCAGGACGATGAATTGGCTGTCGCGACAGGCCCGGGCCGTTGCCGAGTGCGGCGTGCCCTCCACCAGGGAGATTTCGCCCAAGACGTCACCGGCCAGGACCCTACCGACCACTGTCTGTTCGGGTCCCATCATGATTTCGACTTCCCCTTTAAGCAGCATGTAAAGATTGCGTTTAACCGATCCCTCCTCGAAGATCACTTCGCCAGCCCGGAAGTTTTCGACCCGACATATACCGGATACGCTTCGCAACTGAGCGTCGATCAAGCCTTTGAAGAGAGAAACGCTGCGCGTGAAATCGTCGATTTGAATGCCAATTCGTTTGGCCAGGAAACCCGGCACAACCGCGTCATAGATCTCCTGGACGGCCGGAATCAGCTCCACTTTTCCGATCTCAAAAGGTATATAAAGCTTGACCATCCGCAAGACATCCAGCCGCTCCATACCGTGAAAGACGTAGGCTGGGCAATAAGCGGCCGGACAAAAACCAAGCTGGTCCAGCGTGCGCTGTATTCGTGGCCAGTAGGCGCTCACCGCCACTTCGGCACAGGCCACATCCAACTCTTCCCTGGCCCGGCGGTCTAGTTCTCTGAGCAAAAAACCTCCCACCGAATCATCTAGATCGATCAACTCGACGATCTTAATGCTTTTTCCGACCTTGTCGTGAACGTATCCGATGGCGCCAACGATAATCTCTCCTTGCTTGGCGACTAGGTATTGGGCCTCGCTGGCCTGCAGGGCAAAGTAACCGTAGCTAAGCATGAGGTTGCCAAATACCTGTCGCCTCTTCAAACGGCCCCGCTCAATGCGCAGCAGAAAAGGCAAGCCGGACTCGGCCAATTCCTCCACGTGGAACTCATCGTGCATGGGATAACTGTCGGCATCTTCAATGACCAGCAAATCGTTCGGCAACCCAAGGTTACTCAGTACCTTGGCCGCCAGTGGAAAGGCTTCGGGGATAATCCTTGGATGGTTGCGCCTCAACTCCCTGGCTTGCGCAAACAACTGGCCCATGACGGCCGTGCTCTCGCGCTCTTCAAACAAGCTGGCCATTGGCAAAAAGCCGACCGGCTGGAAGCCATGCTTGAGCGATATTCGCTGGGCAAAAGCATGTGGCGTCCGGGTGTTGGCCAGGCCGAAATGCAGTCGCCGCGTCGCGAAGCGTATACGCTCCCTCATAAGCATGCTGCCGATTCCCAGGCCGCGTTGGTCAGGATCGACAACCAGTCGTCCAAATTCGCCAAGCAGATCCGTATAGTTACCGATGTCGAAGTAGACCGAAGCGCTGCCTAGAACCCTGTCATCATCCACCGCCACAAGGAACAGATAGTTGTCGCTGTAGACCGTCTTTCTGAGCCAATGATCGTCGTAGAATTCCCGATAACGGTAATGCGGACCGTAGCATCGAGCGAAGAGATCCCGGATTGCCGGGACGTCATCTTCTTGGGCTTCCCTAACGTGAATGGAGATCATTTCTAGGCCAACAACAATAGCCCTAGTAGGGCCGATCGCTCCAGCATTTTGTCCAGATAGATGAACTCATGCGTGGCATGGGCGCCATCCCCTACGGCGCCCAGACCGTCAAGCGTCGCCGTGAATTGGCTGGTTGTATTGCCATCGGAGCCTCCTCCCGCCACGCCCTGGTCGATCTGTATGCCCATCTCGGCCGCCGCTCCTTGGGCCAGGTGCCACAAGGCTTGGTTTGCCGGCGTACGCTCCAAGGGCGCCCGGTTCACCTGGCCCATTATCGTTACTTCGACATCTTCCGTCACCGGTGTAATGCTCAAGATTGTCTGTTCGATAAGTCGCGCGGTATCTTGCGTCGGCACACGGACGTCAATCTCGGCTGTGCTCGATGGCGCAATCACATTTGGACGAAGCCCGCCCGCGACCAGTCCGACATTTACGCTCACGCCGGTCTCGGGATCATTAAGAGCGAACAGTTGTTGGATGATATGGGACAACTCCAGAATCGCGCTCCGTCCCTTCTCCGGATCCAGGCCGGCGTGAGCCGCCACGCCATTCACCTCAACGTGGAAACGACCAACGCCCTTTCTGGCGGTCTTCAGTCTGCCGGAGGAACCCAGAGACGGTTCCAGAACAAATACACGATCGGTTTCTTGGGCAAGTGCTCGAATGTAGATTCCCGACTCGTGGCTGCCGATCTCCTCATCGGTATTGATGAACACGTCTGGAGCCACGGGAGGTTCGACACCTAGCGCCTGCACCGCCTTCAAGGCGTACAGCATCTGAACCAGGCCGCCTTTCATATCGTATACGCCCGGGCCTCTTGCAGTGTTGCCCTCAACGATAAACGGCATCTGCTTCAATGTGCCTATGGGCCAGACGGTGTCACAATGGCCCAAGAGCAACTGGCGTGGGCCTTCGGCCACCATTCTCACGGGCCTTGCCAACAAGTGCCCGCCCGTCTGCCTTCCTCGAATCAGCTCGACCTGGTAATCAAGCGATTGAAGCTCTTCCATCAAGATGGAGAGGCAATGTACTTGCGAATCAGGTACGTCGGATGGTGATTCAGCTTCGACCAGCTTGCGCAGCAGTTCAACCATTTCAGATTGACTGTTACTCAGGTATTCAGCTAACCGGCCGGCAATCGTCTCGCTCACTCGATACCCCAGGGAAGAAGCATGATATCAGCGACGGAAATCAGTTGGGAACGGAAACGCCTGGCTCTGTACTATTCGCGCGAAACGTCCGGGCTGAAGGTAGGCCAGAAGTGGCGCCTCTTCTATCATCTCCCCATCATCCCTGCTCTC
>CP070688.1:1137324-1140966 GCA_020353135.1 Chloroflexota bacterium | reverse complement strand
TGGAGGCGAACCCCGATGTGCGCTGGACGTTCGTCGTCACGCACTCACCGCCCCATCATTCGCCCACAATTGGCGAGAAGGATCCCGGTAACTTCCCCATGATCGAGGCCCTGCTGGCGAACCGCGCCTACACCGTCTTTTCAGCGCACACCCATACTTATCACTATGACCAGCGAAACGGCCGTGACTATATTACGACAGCCACCAGCGGAGCGGTGAACCTGCCAAGGCCTGGCGCGATGGACCATGTGGTCTGGGTCACCATGACCAAAGACGGCCCTAAGATCGTCAACTTGCTGATGAATGGCATCATAGACAAGAAAGGGCCACCCAAGGACGACGCGCTGGAGGCAATCGGTTTGTATAGGCCGAAAGCCTAGCCCTGAGAGATATAGAGTTCGCAGTCCGAGCCGACAATTAGTTGGTGGCTCCGCAGATAGTGAATTGCTGGGTGCAGAATCTTGGCCTGGGCCGAGGTTCTGCGCCTGTTCCTATTTATTTGCAGGCACGGTATTGCCCCTGCAGTTGAGTATCAGCGGGGATATAATTCAGTTGGTACCCAGGTCTCTCTGCTTGCAAGACCATTGATAGTTAAAAGGAAAACATCATGTCCAAAGAGTCAGAAGCAACCCAGAAATACAACACCCCCATCCCCGAAAACATCACTACTCCAGATGTTGTCAAAACGCGCATCGGCAAGCTGAAGTTCTTCGACGGCTTGCCAAGTAAAAAGACCGCTCGGAAAGTCTTTGACAACCTGGACTTCCTGCGCGGCGTAGAAGTCTTCCTGAACGGGATCCCGGCCGCATCGTTGGAAGCATTGCGCGCCGGCCATGAGCAGAACCTAGGCGTCAAGGCGTGTAACCAGGTGGCGATCATGGACCGGCTCCTCGACTCAAATCCGCTCTTTCTGACCGGCAATACCGACACGGTTTATGCGTCATTATTCCTCGATTTGGAGAAAGACGGACCCACCGTGGTCGAGATTCCACCTGGTTGCGGACCCGGTACCGTCAACGACGCCTTCTTCCGTTTCGTGATCGACATGGGCGCGCCCGGACCGGATCGGGGCCAGGGCGGCAATTACCTCATCCTGCCGCCGGAATACGATGGCGAATTACCCGAAAGTTATTTCAAGGCTCAATCTCCCAGCTATATCAATTGGGTAATCCTGCGCGGTTTCCTGGTCGACGGCAAACCAGATGCGGCGGTAGAGATGTTCAAGAACGGCGTCAAGGTCTATCCGCTCAAGGATAAGCACGATCCACCGTCTATGGAATTCGTCTCAGCCTCAGAAAAGATCCTCAACACCATCCACGCCAATAATTACGAGTTCTATACCGAACTGGATCGCGTCATCCAGAGGGAACCTATCGGCTTGCTGGAGCCAGAATTGCGCGGCCAGATTGCGGCCATTGGCATCGTCAAGGGCAAGCCGTTTTCACCGGATGAGCGCATGAGAGAAATCCTCACCGATGCTGTGGCGGTCGGCAATGCCACGGCCAGAGCCATCGTGTTTGAAGCACGCGAACCGGAGACTTACATCTACGAAGGTCGGACGTGGACGTCCGGTTTTGTCGGCGGCAGCCATGAGTGGCTCAAGGATGGCGGCCTGGGCGGCCGCTTCCTGGACGCCCGCACCATGTTCTTTTACATGGCCACCGTCAATACGCCGGCCATGGTCCTGAAAATGGTTGGGGCAGGCTCGCAATACGCCTTGAACGCCAGGGATAACAATGGGGATTATCTTGTTGGGGACAACAATTACCGGCTGAACCTGCCGGCCGGTGTCCCGGCCAAGGATTTTTGGTCGGTCGTGATATATGATCCACAGACCCGCTCCGAATTACAGACTGGCCAGCCCTTCCCCAGCAAGAACAATGAGCGTGATGAGTTAGACACCAATACCGACGGATCCGTTGATCTCTACTTTGGCCCCACCCCACCTCCGGGCAAGGAAAAGAATTGGATCGAGACCGTGCCCGGCAAAGGCTGGTTCACTATCCTTCGTCTCTATGGTCCCCTGGAATCTTGGTTTGACCAAAGCTGGCAGCCGGGCGCTATCGAATTGATCGATTAGGCAAATACCATCTGGCCGATAGGGACCTTGCTGCAGGGCCATGGCCTTGTGTTCGCCCCTACGCGATTTATGGAGGGAACATCGTGAATGACATTCTTGAAACATTAGCCCTATTGTCAATGCTGGTCTTTGTGATCAGCAGCATGTTGAGCATGGGGCTGAGCCTGACGATCAAACAAATCGTCGAACCACTGAAAGATACCAGGCTTGTCTTATTGGCCCTGGCAGCGAACTTCGTTTTAGTGCCCATTGTCGCCTACATTATCACCATTCTGATGCCCCTGAATGAACCGGCCGTGATTGGTCTGATCTTACTGTCCACGGCCGCCGGCGCCCCTTTCTTGCCCAAGTTGGTGGAAGTGGCCAAGGGTAACGCCGCTTTCTCCGTCGGATTAATGGTCCTGCTCATGGTAGTGACCGTCATCTACTTGCCCATTGTGTTGCCATTGTTGCTCGGCGATGTGGAAGTCAACCCCTGGGAAATCGCCCGATCCTTGATCGTCATGATGTTGATCCCGCTGGCCATCGGCTTATTCGTACGCGCCCGCTACGAGGAGTCGGCCTCCAAGTTGCAGCCGACCTTCGCCATGGCCTCGAACCTTGGCATTCTCGTGCTTGCCGTCCTGGGCCTGGTGCTCAATTTCGACAGTATGATCGCCCTGGTAGGGTCGTGGGGCATTCTGGCGGCCGCCATTTTCATCATCCTGGCCCTGGCCATCGGCTACCTGCTTGGCGGCTCTGACCCCAAGATCAGAAGCGTCTCCGGCCTGGGCAGCGGGCAGCGCAACATCGCCGCCGCCTTAGTGGTGGCCGGTCAGAACTTCGATACCGACGTGATCACTTACCTGATGGTAGTGGCCATTATCGGCTTCATCGTCCTTTTCCCGGCCGCCGGCGAATTAGGCAAACGGAGTGCAGCCAGCACCGTCCAATCTTAGTCCAAGTTATCCGTATCCAACCTTCAAAGGATTCACATGCGCCCAGGCCGTACCATCATATTAAAATAACGAACCGCTAGAAGTCGAAGCTGACGGCTGAAAGCTGAAAGCTGACGACTATTTTTCGGATGAAGCTAATCGCTAACCGCTCGTAGCTAGAAGCTACCATTCAAGGAGAAAAACTCATGGCGCTCAAAGAATACAAACCCGGAACCACTTTTCCCGGCGTGATCGGCCGCACGGTGTCCGAATCGGAACCAGCCTGGCCAGAACCGGTGCGGGCCAAAGAAGGCACGCCCAATGTCATATTCTTTATCCTGGATGACGTGGGCTATGGCCAGATGTCGGCCTTTGGCGGACTGGTAAACACGCCCAACCTCGATCGACTGGTGGAGAACGGCTTACGTTACACCAACATGCATACCACGGCCCTCTGCTCGCCAACCCGCTCCTGCGTGCTCACCGGCCGCAACCATCACTCCAACGGCGTCGCCTCCATCATGGAGACGGCCACCGGCTTCCCCGGTTACGACTCCCGCATGCCCTTCCAGAACGGGATGCTTTCCGAGATGCTGCTGGAGCACGGCTACAACACCTTCTGCACCGGCAAGTGGCACCTGGCGC
>CP070688.1:1133541-1137224 GCA_020353135.1 Chloroflexota bacterium | reverse complement strand
TTGGCGCGCTGGCGCTCGAGTTCCACCATGAGCCGGTAACCTGGTCGAAAGAGGTGTAGGCCGGTGAAGCGGACAGTTCCTTTTGCGGCATGCCGGCTGAAACGAGAACTGCTCCCAGGGCTAAAAACGCCGTAGCGAATAAAATGACCGTGGTGACTTTCCAACTATTCTTTAACATCTTTATCTCCTTTGAAGACAACTGTTAGCCTTCAGCTTTCATGCGTCAATTAGGCTGTGCCTATCGCGCGGTCCAATAAAACAGTTCCATTTGTGCTATACTGATTTCTTCAACCGCTGATTCCCTTGCGCCTTGGCCCGACCGGGCGGCGAATCACGTTGACGATTGAAGGATGCCACATGTCGAAGGGCTACTGGTCACCCTGAGCGGGACAGGTTTCGTTACAAAAAACGTGACAAAAGAAGATAAGACCATACGCGTAGAGGATTACCCATCATTTGGATTTTGGTTGCAGCGGCGGCGTAAGGCGCTGGACCTGACGCAGGCGGAGTTGGCCCGCCGCGCCGGCTGTAGCGCGGCCATGATCCGCAAAATCGAGGCCGACGAACGCAAACCCTCCTTGCAGCTCGCGGGACTACTGGCGCAACAGTTGCGGATTCCAAGCGGGCAGCATGACGCCTTCGTGCAATTTGCCAGAGGAGTCGAGGTTGGCAGTCAGACTGGATTGGAAACGTTGGTTGATGGGGGCCAGGTCGACTTGACGCCGGCGGGAGGAGCGGCTGGCACCCACGAGACGGAGCCAGAGCCTGCGGCCCAACTGGAGCCAGATGATTCCGGAGCTACCATACCGAACAATCTGCCGCTGCAGACCACACCCTTTTTTGGCCGCACGGCCGAACTGGCGTCCCTGGCCGGTTTCATGAGCAGCTCGCAGAAGCGTCTGGTCACGGTACTGGGGCCGGGAGGTATGGGCAAGACCAGGCTGGCCTTGGCCACGGCCGAAGCGTGGCTAAGAAGTCCGGAAAGCGTCCATCGTTTCGCCGACGGGATCTATTTTGTGCCCCTGGCCGGTGTGGCCTCGGCCGATAGCCTGGCCTCGGCCGTGGCCGAAGCACTCGATTTCCAGTTTAGCGGCAGCGACGAACCGGAGGTGCAGCTGGTGCGCTATCTGCAAGGGCGCCGTATGTTGCTGGTGCTGGACAACTTTGAGCATCTGCTGACCGGCGTTCGGCTGGTGCAGGCCATTCTCGACGCCTGCCCCGCGGTCGAGTTGCTGGTTACCTCGCGCGAGAAGCTGAAGCTGCGCTCTGAACAGTTGTTGCCCATCGGCGGCCTGACCTACCCAGAGCAAGATGAAACGATAGAGCCAAAACAAGCGACCGCTTACAGCGCCTTGCAGCTGTTCGTGGAACGGGCCAGGAGCGCCCGGCCGTCGTTTGAGTTGAGCGACGATAATCTGAACAGCGTTGTGGCCATCTGCCGCCAGGTTGACGGGATGCCTCTGGGCATCGTCCTGGCCGCGGCCTGGATTGATACGCTGACCGTGGCCGAGATAACGCGAGAAATCGGCCGTGATATTGCCTTCCTGGAAACGGAGCTGAGCGATGTGCCGGCGCGACAGCGCAGCCTGCAGGCAGCCTTCAAATACTCCTGGCGTTTACTATCCGGCCAGGAGCAGGAGATATATCGACAATTGTCTGTGTTCCGGGGTGGCTTCACAGCCGAGGCTGCGGAGATGGTGACCGGTGCGACATTTAGCGCGCTGCAAGCCCTGGTCAACAAGTCACTGCTCGTCCGCTCCCCGGCCAGAGGGCAGACTGCCGCTCGCTATGGTATTCACGAAATGTTGCGCCAATTCGCGGCAGAGGAACTGGCGGGCAGGCCCGCTCTGCGGGAGGCGACTGGCGATCGGCACAGCGTCTATTACCTGACGCTGCTGCGGCGACACGAGCCGCGCTGGCACTCAGACAGGCAACTGGAAACGTTGGCCACGATGGCGCGCGAGTCAGACAATATCACGGCCGCCTGGCGTCGAGGTTTGGCGACTGGCGCCTGGGAGCATCTGGCCGGGGCTATCGATAGTACGGGACAATATCACCTCTGGCAAGGCTTTTTTGCCGAAGGCAACGCCTTATGCGCGGCGCTTGAGACGAGCCTGGAAAACCTGGTGGGCGCCTCGACAAGCGCTTTCTCGACAGCTGCTGTATTGTGGGTCAAAGCCCTGGCCTGGCATGGCGTCTTTCTCAGCACCACCGAGGACGCGCTGGTCAAACTTGAGGAAAGTCTGGCCTTTCTGGATCGGCAGGACCCAGAGGCGGGCAAGATCCGGCACCTTAAGGCCTTCGTCTTGCGGCAAATGGCCTGGCGCCTGATTCCGGTAGCCATCCGAAGATCCCGACGGTGCGCCGAGCAGGCCTTGCAGCTTAGTCTAGGGCTGGGCGAAAGCTGGCAGGTAGCCGAAAGTCACTATTGGCTTGGTTCGCTCAGCTGGCGTCTTGGCCAGCTTTCGAAGGCGCGTGAGAATACGGCAACTTCCCTGGCGATGTTTAGAGAATTGGGTGACCGGCGAATGCAGGTTTTCGCCAATATAGTCTTGGCCTGGATCGTCCAGACCGAAGGAGATTTGGCGCCGGCCGAAACTCTGCGCTACGAGACCCTGGATCTATGCCGGCGCATTAGCGATCGACCTATGCTGATCTACTGCATGGGCGATCTGGCTTACACCTTGTTACTTCGCGGTAACTTGGGCGATAGTTTGCGCAGCGCTGAAGAATGCGTTGCTCACTCTGTAGAATATGGTTTCCGGGAAAAAGAAGGCTGGGCGCGTTCGGTGCTGGGTAATACGCTGATGCACTTGGGTCATTACGATCGGGCGCGCAAGGAAGTAGATAAAGCGCTGGGCCTGGTCAAGGAAACCGGCAATCGAGATGTGGAAACGGGGCTGTGGTCGGCGCTGGGCTTTCTGGCCCTTGTCCCGGGTGACAATGGCCGCGAAGCACACGCCTTCTTTGAAAGAGGCTTGCAACTTAACAAAGAAGTTCAAGACGAATTTTTCTTGGGCGAGAAGCTGGGCGGATTGCTGTTAGCCGCTTGTCAAATGGACGCCAGCGAGAAAGCACGGCAGCATGCCATAACTCACCTGGATTACTCAATCCGCACTAGACATCATGGACAGTTAATCGAAGCGCTGGCGGCCGTGGCCTTTTACCTGGCCCACTATGGCGACAAGCGGAAAGCGCTGACGATCTGGCAGCAGGTCAACGGGCAACCTTATATAGAGGCGTCGAAATGGTACGCGGATGTCGTCGGCCGGGAAATAGAAGCCCGGTCGGCCGGTATATCGCCTCCGCCAACCGACGAAACCGCTGGTCATGATCTTTGGTTAACGGCCGAATCGCTACTTCGAAAGTTAACTTGGTACTAGACGATTGCCGGACGCTATCTCAGTTTCGCGGGCTAACTGGAAGAAGCTTTTGGCAAGCTGTATGTGCCAGATGAAATAGCCCGGCACAGACAAGAATAACAGAGCAACCCCTATCACCGGTAGGAAGAAGGCGCATACTGCCAGGTTCGTCACGATACCTACATAGGCGGCTGGCTTACTGAAGAAGCTACTTCGCAACATGAGCAGTGAGCTGATCAGCAGGGAGAATCCGCCAAGGAACGTATTCAGGGCCCAGGCAGTCCCATGGAAGTAAGAAAGAAGCGTCTCCCCAGCTGCCAG
>CP070688.1:1130270-1133441 GCA_020353135.1 Chloroflexota bacterium | reverse complement strand
CGTAGGCATTGCCAATCCGAAAGACCCCCAGGTTTTCACAAGCCCGCCCCGGGCTTGGCCAAGTGGCGCCTTTGTCGGACATAATCTCTGGATCGTCGGTGGGGAAACGTCTATTGGCGGCGACCCTGGCAGCCGACAGGTCTTGAACATCGTGCAGTGGGCAGAGTTCATATTCCCCAGGCAAAGCACAAGTACTGATTACTACTTGCCGCAGGTGTATTCTGACTATCCCGACGATATTAACGACACATTTCAAACTGCGCGGCAGATTCCCTTCGGCGGCAGCATCAAGGATCGTTTCTTTACGGCCTTTGATTATGTTAATATCTATGACGTCGTCGTCCCGGTGTCCCAGAATGTGAATATCAAACTGGTCCACTTGGCGGACGGTAACTCGCTTGACATCGTCGTTTACACGGACAACAAGAGCTGGGTTGCCGAAGGCCGGAAACCAGGCACGGCGAATGAGAACATAACTCGATGGTTGCCCGCCGGCCACTACTTCGTCGTCGTTGAAAGAGACTGGCCACCGCTGGGTGTCGACCCGACGTCCGCCCAATACCGGTTAAGCGTCGGCCCCGGTTAGCCGCGCCAGGCGAATGGAACCTGGGGTTTGAACCATTGCTGGTCGCCCGCCGGTTACGAAGCCCTGACTCTCTATGAACCGTGAGCCCAGATGAGCGACAGTAAAAAACGCCCTCTGCGCGTTCTGCACTTCGCGGACGCACACATCGACATCGCCAACTACGGCCGCCACGAGCCGGACACTGCCCTGCCTATTCGGGTCATGGATTTCTTGGCCTCGCTCGATCAGATCGTGGAGCGAGCCATCGAGGAGCCAGTCGATCTCGTCATATTTGCCGGCGACGCCTACAAGGATCGCAACCCCCAACCCACATTCCAGCGCGAGTGGGGCAAGCGTATGATGCGCCTAGCTCAGGCCGGCATTCCGACGGTCCTCCTGGTAGGCAATCACGACGTTTCGCCGGCCGCCGGCCGGGCGCATACAGTCCAGGAATTCAGCACGCTCGAGGTGCCAAACGTCCATGTGGCCGACCGCATCACGCTGCTTGGACCCGAAACTTTGGGAGTCGACGCCCAGGTAATAGCCGTGCCCTGGATTTCGCGCAGCGGCTTGATGACTCGTGAAGATACGGCCGGCCGGGATCTGGACCAGATCATGCAGATCATGGAAAGCCGCGTCGCCGAGGCCATCCAGCAGCTAATCGACAAGGCGGATCCGGCGCTGCCGCTGATTCTCACCGCTCATGCCGGCGTACAGGGCGCGCGCTACGGCAGCGAGCGAGCGGTGATGCTCGGAAATGAGTTGGTGCTCGGCGGCGCAGTGGTTGGTGATAGTAGATTAGATTACGTTGCTCTCGGTCATATACACAAACACCAATCGCTGGACGGCGGCCGGCAACCGCCTATCGTATACGCCGGCTCCATTGAGCGTATCGACTTTGGCGAAGCCAAAGAGCAAAAAGGGTTCGTTCTGGCTGACGTCTCTCGCGGCCACACGGAGTGGCGCTTTGTGCCGCTTAAGACCCGGCCCTTCGTCGACCTAGAGATCAGGACTGACTCGGCCGACACATTCATGCCAGATGTGATGACCCAGCTTCCCCAACCTGAAGAGGTTGATGGCGCGATATGCCGCGTGCAGCTAAGCTACCCTCGCGATTGGGAACCCCTGGTCGACGAGACCGCTATAGGCGAGCGCTTCAGCTCCGCTTTGAGTCTGCAGATCTTAAAGCATCGCCAATCCGATAAGCGTAGCCGGCTGGGCGACATCGTCGCGGTCGAAACGTTGTCACCCCAAGAGCTCCTTGACCAGTACTGGCTGAACATTGGTTTGGACGACGAGGAGGCCGACGCGATGCGCTCGCTGGCCAAGGAGATACTGGCCGAACAGCCGCTTGATTGAATTGTTGATAATCGTGTGAGCAACTCCGGTCCGATCAACCTAACCTGCTGAACGTGAACGCCGCTTCGCCAGAAAAGAACTTACGATCATGATTCCCGTGCAATTGGAGATCACTAATTTCTTGTCTTACCGGACGTCCACAACTCTGGACTTCCACGGTTTGCACCTGGCCTGCATATCCGGCGCCAACGGAGCCGGCAAGTCGACCATCCTCGACGCGATCACCTGGGCTCTGTTCGGGCGCAGCCGCAGCAAAAGCGATGACGATGTCATCAATCGCCAGGCGGCCCGAGATGGCGACTCCGCCCTGGTCGATTTTTCTTTTGAGCTAGAAGGCGGCGCCTATCGGGTAGTACGGCGCAAAAGACTCGGCCGGTCGACACTGCTCGAGTTTCAGATGGCCGTTGGCGAAGGAGAGTGGAAAAGCTTGAGCGAAACCGGGGTCAGAAAGACCCAGGCAGCTATCGAAGCACTGCTCAAGATGAACTTCGACTCATTCATCAACGCCAGCTTCTTGTTGCAGGGCAAGGCCGACGAATTCACGACCAAGACGGCCAATAAGCGCAAGGAGATTCTGGCCGATTTGCTTGGGGTCAACGAATGGGATCATTACAAGGACGCCGCGGCCGAGCGACGCAAGCAGGTCCAGAATCAAGTATTCCTGGTTGACGGTCGAGTGCAGGAGATCGACGAGGAACTGGCCCAACAGCCGGAGCGAGAGGCGGCGCTGGCGGCTGCCGGCGAAGCTCTGATCCACGTTACCGAACAACTGGATCTTCATGAGCAGATATTGCGGGAGCGACGGCGGGTCGAAGTCGCCATCGAGCAGCAGAAGCAAACCACCCTGAGCCTGGCCAAAAACCGCCAGGGCGCCAAGAGAACCCTGGCCGATCTCGAGCAGACTTTGTCGAGACGTCAGGCGGAACGCGATCGATTGCAGACGGTATTGGATCAAGCACAGGCGATAGAGACAGAGTACAAGGCCTGGCAGAAGACCAAAGAAACGTTGGAAATGTGGCAAGCGAAAGCTGACGCCTACAACGATATTCAACAGCAGATGCGGCCGCATGAAGTACAGCTAGAGCGCGAACGCAGCAGGCTCAAGCAGCGTCGGCAAGAGTTGGACAAGCAGGCAGCAAACGTCGCTGCCATGGCTGAAGAGCGTGCGGAGCTTACAAAGAGGCTGGCAGAATTGCGCCACTGCCTGGATCAACTATCGGCCAAGTTGGCCAGCCTGGCGGAACAGG
>CP070688.1:1126864-1130170 GCA_020353135.1 Chloroflexota bacterium | reverse complement strand
TTGATGAACCTGGTCGACGTCCCGCCCGCGTTGCAAAGGGATGATTCTTTCTATCCTGTTCTAGGCCACCTGATGGGCAAGTCCGCCCGGGATCGCATCCCCGTGGTCACCGGAATGAAAGTCCGCCCAACGGACGATCAATTCAAGGCCCTGGGCGCGGCGGCCGCCTCGTCGGGCACGGTCGCACTATTTCACATGGTCGGCGTTACGCCTGAAGCGCCGTCCATGATTGAAGCCTTTCATGGCCGGTCGCCCCAGCACGAATATGAGATTACTATGGCCGACCTCAGGAGCGCCCGGGTCGAGTTGACGACGGCCGGCGGGTCCGAACTCGACATGGTCGTCCTGGGCAGTCCGCATTTTTCGCTGGCCGAGTTCAAAGCGCTGGCGCCTCTACTGGCTGATAGCAAATCTCATCCGAATGTGCAGTTTCTGGTTACATCCAGCCGGGCAATGACGCTTTTAGCCCGGAAAGCGGGCTACATGCAGGCCTTGGAGAGATTCGGCGGCCGGGTCACGGTTGACACCTGCATCCTGGCCACGCCGATGCTGCCGCCCGAGATCAAGACCTTGATGACCAATTCGGCCAAGTACGCCTATTATGCACCGGGATTATTGGGTACCGAGGTCACTTATGGCTCGCTGGTCGACTGCGTGCGATCGGCCGTGGCCGGCCGTGTCTTGCGAGACGATACGTTATGGCAGACCTAGTGCAGGGCGAAGCCGTCGTTCCCGGCCGGACCGAGGGTGAGGCGCTGGTGACCGATGTGCCGCTATCGTTTTGGGGCGGTTACGATCACCGGAACGGCGAGATCACCGACCGACGGCATCCGCTTTCGGGCAATATCGCCGCCGGTCGCGTATTAGTCGTACCGTTCAGCCGCGGCTCCTCCACGACGACGGCCGTTCTGCTCGAGGCGATTAAGTCGGGCACGGCGCCGGCCGCAATCGTCACTACCAACGTCGACTCTTTCTTCGCCCTGGCCTCCATTGTCGCCGATGAGATGTACGATTCGCCCATTCCGATCATTGCCGTCGCCCCGAATGATGCCACCGGTCTGCGCTCCGGTGACCGGATTACGGTCGAGGAAGGCGGCGATCTGAGAATCAGGCGTCAAAGAGATATTCGGAAGTGATCGGAACTCCGAACCCCAGACTCAGATTGTAGCCTGATTAACCCGGTTCCACTTCTATGCCCGCTTCCTGCAGCATGCGCAGCCGTTCCCAGGCCGGGACGTCAGTTCCTTTCCCCGCTTCCTTAAGTACCATGATCTGGCGCAATTCGACAATCTGATCTCTCAGAACGGCCGCCTTTTCGAATTCCAGCGCTTGAGCCGCTGCCTTCATCTGCTTCTCTAGATCCTTAACCAGGCGATTCAGTTCGTCCTTGGGTAATTCGGCCGTGGCGACGTAGCCGGCCTTAGATTCGGCCACGGCCGCCTCTCGCCGTTGAGCCAGTTCGCCGGTCAAGTCACGTACCTCTTTGACGATGGTCCGTGGTTCGATGCCGTGATCCTGATTGTACGCGTATTGCTTTTCGCGCCTGCGCTCGGTCTCGTTCATGGCCCAGGCCATGGAATCGGTCACCTTTTCGGCATACATGATGACTTTTCCATCGACGTGCCGTGCAGCCCGGCCGATGGTCTGTATCAGCGCCGTGCCGGAGCGTAGGAAACCTTCCTTGTCGGCGTCCAATATGGCCACCAGTGATACCTCCGGCAAGTCAAGACCTTCGCGCAAGAGATTAATCCCTACCACGACGTCGAACACGCCCATTCGCAGATCGCGTAAGATCTCCGTCCTTTCAAGGGTGTCGATCTCAGAATGCAGATAGTGAACTTTGACGCCCATCTCTAGCAGATAGTCGCTCAAGTCCTCGGCCATGCGCTTGGTCAGGGTGGTTACCAGGATTCGT
The DNA here is from genome assembly GCA_020353135.1 of Chloroflexota bacterium. The sequence goes on along the minus strand of CP070688.1, from coordinate 1,128,255 downwards.
TGTCCCAACTCGGTCCGCTGCCTGATCTCGCCTAACAGGTCGTCAACCTGACCCATCACCGGCCGCACTTCTAACACCGGATCCAGGATGCCCGTTGGCCGGATCACCTGCTCGACTACCTGATTCGAATTGTCGAGGGCGAATGGGCCGGGCGTCGCGCTGGTGAAAACCGCCTGGTTCACCCGGGCTTCGAACTCCTCGAAGTCTAACGGCCGGTTGTCTAGGGCGCTCGGCAAGCGGAAACCGTAATCAACTAGCGTCTGCTTACGGCTGCGGTCGCCGGCCCACATGCCGCGGATCTGGGGCACGGTCATGTGGCTTTCGTCAATAACCAACAAGTAGTCCCTTGGGAAGTAATCGATAAGCGTCCACGGCGGTTCACCCTCGGACCGCCGGTCCATGTGGCGGCTGTAATTCTCGATGCCAGAGCAATAGCCAATCTCGCGTAGCATCTCCAGGTCGTAGAGCGTTCGTTGCTCGATACGTTGGGCCTCCAAGAACATCTTGCGTTCCTTGAAGTAGCCGATGCGCTCGCTCACCTCGGTCTCGATATCGTTAATAGCGTCGGCCAGCTTCTCTTCGTCGGTGATGAACTGCTTGGCCGGATAGATCTCAATATTGAAATGCTCGGCGAGTAACTCGCCGGTTAACGGATCGATCTCCGAAATCCGTTCGATTTCGTCGCCCCAGAATTCTATCCGATAAGCGATCTCAGCATATGCCGGCACGATCTCCAGCGTGTCGCCGCGAACGCGAAACGCGCCGCGGCGGAGTTCCAAATCATTGCGCTCATATTGGATGTTGACAAGATGGCGCAGGACCGTGTCTCGACGATAAGTCCGGCCCCGCTCCAATTGAACCGTCACTTTGCCATACGCTTCTGGGTCGCCAATGCCATAGATACAAGACACGGAGGCCACGATGATCGTATCCCGACGGCTGAGTACATTCGTCGTCGCTTCTAGGCGCAAGCGATCGATCTCCTCGTTTATCTCGGTTTCCTTCTCGATGAAAAGATCGTGCCGAGGTACGTACGCTTCCGGCTGATAGTAGTCATAATAACTGACGAAATACGAGACGGCATTGTTAGGAAAGAAATCGCGGAATTCGCTATAAAGCTGGGCAGCCAGCGTCTTGTTGTGCGCGATGACCAACGTCGGCCGCTGGACTTCTTGAATCACCTGGGCGATGGTGAAGGTCTTACCCGTTCCGGTCGCTCCCAGCAAGGTTTGGTATTGATTCCCTTCCTCCAAGCCTTCCACTAGCTTGGAGATCGCCTCCGGCTGATCGCCCAAGGGCTGAAAATCGGACAATAGGTCGAATCGCTGCATCGTCACACCTTTCTTCATAGAACGAAAGTTCTCTAGTCTAACACAAAACGCCGTTCCAGA
>CP070688.1:1120772-1126764 GCA_020353135.1 Chloroflexota bacterium | reverse complement strand
TGCGCCGCGAAGGCTTCTCGGTTCGCTCGGCGAGCGACGGCGAGCAGGCGCTGGCGGAAATAGCAGACCAGGCGCCGAGCCTGGTGGTGCTCGATCTGATGCTGCCCAAGATTGACGGTATGGAAATCATGCGACGTTTGCGCGAGCGTTCAGCCGATGTGCCAATCATAATGTTGACAGCTCGTGGGCAAGAGACGGATCGAATTTACGGCCTGGAGTTGGGCGCTGACGATTATGTGGTCAAGCCATTCTCACCGGCCGAACTTGTGGCCCGAGTTAAAGCGGTGTTGCGGAGAGCCCAGGCGGGTACACTGCAGGCGGCAGAAGGGGTTGTGATTAAGTACGATCACTTCGAAATTGACCCGCCAAAAAGGTTGGTGAAGGTGCGCGGCGAGACGGTGGAGCTGACGGCCACCGAGTTTAACCTGTTGGAGTTTTTGGCCGAGCATCCAAGGCAAGTGTTTAGCCGTGATAGACTGCTTGACAATGTCTGGGGCTATAGCGAATACGTCGACCCCAGCACGGTGACAGTCCACATTCGTCGCCTTCGTGAAAAAATAGAGGACGACCCTGGGAAGCCTAAGTGCCTTCTGACCGTCTGGGGAGTAGGCTACAAGTTCGATCCTGAAGGAGTTTCCAAGTGAGCGCAGTACTTGCTCAGAATGACCGCACTGTACGCCGGGGAGGCATGTCATGGCTGGTAATGGGCGTGGGCGTCTTGACCGGTCTCGTGCTGGTCGCCGTCATTACGACGCTACTCATGCAGCCACCGCTGGCGGAGCTGGCCACGTTAATAGGCACCTTGGCCGTGACAGCCGTCGTCTCGCTTGCCGTCGGTTATGCTCTTTATCGACGTGGCTGGGCTCGTTCACCTTCGCTGATGTTTACGCTAGCATTGGCCTATGTGTGGGCGGCCGTCTTGACCCTGTTTAATGTGTGGGTGATGGCTTGGCTAATGTTTGCAGACGCCCATGACCTGACACTGGCCGGGGTGTTATTGTTGTTCGCGGCCATCATCGCCACTACCTTTGGCGTGTTCGTGGCTGCCAGCGTATCGGATGGGCTCCGTCAATTGGCCGGGGCCGCCAATCAACTGGCTGCGGGTAACCTGAACGCGCGAGCTGATGTGACCGGCAGGGATGAGATATCGCAGGTAGCAGCTTCATTCAACGATATGGCAGCGCAACTCCAGCAGGCTGAACAGGAGCGACGGGAACTCGAGACGCTGAGACGCGATCTAATCGCCTGGACCTCCCACGATTTACGCACCCCACTCACCAGTATGCGGGTCATGGTCGAGGCACTTCACGATGGTATTGTCGAGGACGATGCAACTAGGCAGCGTTACTATCGCACAATCCGAGCCGAAGTCATTGCCCTGAACGGCCTGATCGACGACCTATTTGAATTAGCCCAGCTTGACGCCGGCGGACTTAAACTGGAGATGGCCTCGGTTTCACTAGCCGATTTGATTTCAGACACAATTGAGGGCTTTCGTCCCCTCTGTGAACAACGAGACATTGAACTGGTTGGGCGCGTGGGTCCCGACCTCGAGCTAGTGACAATGGATGCTTCGCGGATCGGTAGAGTGCTGTCCAACTTGATCAACAACGCGTTTCAACACACATCTTCCGGAGGACGGGTCGAAGTATTGGCCGGCCGCGAGCAACACGAAGTGGTCGTTACCGTCACGGACGGAGGGCCAGGTTTTAGCGCAGAGGATTTGCCACGCGTTTTCGAACGCTTCTATCGCGGCGAACAGGCTCGCAGCCGAGCGACCGGTGGCGCGGGGTTAGGACTGGCGATTGCCAGCGGAATCGTGGCGGCGCACGGGGGTCGAATCTGGGCCGAAAATGTCATCGGCGATGGCGATCAGGCTGATGTCGAAGGGGCGGTGGTCGGTTTCGCGATACCGCAATAGCCTCGTAAATGAGCGAATGATTGGCCGCATTCGGCCCGGATTGCGCATCGAAACTTTTTGAGCTACAAACACGATTGTTTGGCGGGCGCGATGGCGAGCCGGCCGGAGTATATAGTGGGGAAGAACATGCAGGACACCAAGCTAACTTACCTATCCAATATCGAGATCTTCCAAGATCTCAGTCAAAGCGAATTGGAGGAGATGGACCGGCAGATCACGATGTCAACTTGCGAATCTGGCCGCATATTCTACATGCCGGAAGATTCGGGCGAAGTGCTCTTCCTGCTAAAGAAGGGACGCGTTCAACTCTACCGGATATCGCCGAGTGGCAAGAAACTGGTGGTTTCCACGCTGGGCCCGGGTACGATCTTCGGCGAAATGTCGCTGGTAGGGCAGGGAATGCACAACACTTTCGCAGAAGCTGTCGACGAATGCTTGCTGTGTGTCATGAGCCGGCCGGACGTCGAGCGGCTGATGCGTGAGAAACCAAAGGTCGCCTTTCGATTCGTGGAGGCGTTGGGCGGGCGCCTGACCTCACTAGAATCGCGTCTGGAAGAAATTGCCTTCAAGAGCATTCCCTCGCGCCTGGCCAGTCTGTTGCTGCGACTGGCGGACGAGCACGGGGAAGGTAGGGTGGTAGTCGGTTACACGCATCAAGATCTAGGCGAGATCCTTGGCACCTATCGTGAGACGATCACCCAAACCCTGAACGACTTCAAAGCCGATGGGCTAGTTGAAATAAGCCGCAAGCGGGTCGAGATTCTTGATAGGGAGAGCCTGGAGTTGCTGGCAGAGTCGTAGCCCGGCCGCATTCAAACTATTCTACCTGCGGCAGGGTCAAGATGTCTACATCTCTTCCTGGAAAGTTATCTTGTGATGCTTGCGGGCGGCAATGACTGCCCGGCGCAGGATCTCGTGTACTTCCTGCACATCACGGATATTGTTTAGCACGACCACCGGATGGCTTCGATCGTGGCTGTGTATTGTCAGATCGCCCACGTTCACAGCTCGCTCTCGTAGCGTTTGGCTATGATCAATATCCTGAATGCGGATAAGTTCTATGTCTTCCCGTTCCTTTCCTAGCAAGCCTCGAACGACTCGTACCCGTTCGTTCGTAATGAGATAGTGCTCGCTTATCGACAGTATCGGACGGCCCTTCCACAAAAGCTGTTCGTCTTCGCCCTCCGCAGTGGGATAGTACGTGTCGGCCGCGGCCTTGTCGGCCGACTCCTGCTGAATCATTTCGTCGTCGATCTCCAGAATCGCAGCTTCGGCCACCAGATCGACCAGCGTCTCCTGATCCGCTGCAGGCACAGAACTCAAGTCGATTTCGGATTGAGCGATTGCCTTCCACACACGAGACCTGACGCGTTCGCGAGAGTCATTTCGAGTCATTTGCACACTCCTGGGTTAAGACCGGGCAATAAAATTGCCATGGAACGACGTTTTCGACAGTGACGTTTCCGCATTTGGTTAAGCTTCTTACATTTTGTTAACGGTGTCATAGTATGATCACACAGCCAAAACAGTTGTCAGGTAGGGTTGTGACGGCTAAAATAGCGAAGTTGTCGTCACGCCGTGACGACGGCAGCCTAAGATCTTGAGGTTCATTAATGCCTACTTATAGTTACAAGTGCACAAATTGTGACCATCGCTTTGAAGCGCGCCAGCGTTTCTCGGATGATCCATTGACCGAATGTCCGGTATGCGGGTCAACTATTCGCAAGGTGATCACACCTGTAGGCATCGTCTTCAAGGGATCTGGCTTCTATGTGACTGACAATAAGAACGGTAAGACAAGCAGTTCGCTTAATGGAAGTGGGCCGTCTTCAAAGGACGAGACTAAGGACGCCGATAAGAAGGTCGAGAGCAAGCCGACGCCGGCAAAATCCGCATCAACTTCAGATAGCGCTAGTGCGTCGAGCGCGTCATAGCCGATACCATAGACCGAAAGCGTGATTCCATGCGCCCCGCCCGTGTGCGGGGCGTTTTGCGTTAGGTGTTGTTCGACAGGTAGGCAGGCAGAATCCAAAGCTAGAGTTGAAAGCCTCCCCTGGCCGGGGTAATCTTTTGGCTGAAATTACTGACTAGACCCTCCAGCCGCTCCTTCAGACGAGCCCATTCATTGCTGCGGAGCACATACTTCATATGATCCTTGGTTTCAGTCGTGCCGCTGACCAGGATTTGCTCGACGTCACCATAGGCTGTGTACCACACGCCGGGATCGACAATCCCTAGCCTCTTTAGCCCGGGGATGAACTCACTCACCATGAACTCGAAATACTCGGACTCTACCCCAGGCTGAATATCCCAGCGCAATATCATTCTTGTCGTCATATCAGCATCGCCGCTCATCATCTACGTCGCCCGGAGCTGCACTCTTCGCATGAGGTAAGTCGCCCCAGGCACATGTCTCTTGTCAGGTCACTTCTTGATCTTGGGCGCCAACAGAACCACACGCGTTTCCTCGGAAACGACGCTCCGGGTTACCTTGAGCGTCGATTCTTCGTCAGGCCTGCTTACGCCCATTTCCTTCAGGAAACGATCGACATCGTTGAGTTCTGTCTTCAGTCCAGGAATTTGATAGTGCATGGGCACGACGATTCGAGGCTCAAGCATTGAGACCAATTCGGCCGCCTGCGCCGCATTGAGGCTATTTCCGCCGCCAACCGGCAACAGCAAGACGTCAACTTGCTCCAGTGCCTCGATCTTGGTCTGAGTCGGTACCTTGGCCATGTCCCCCAGATGGGCAATGGTCACATCGCCGAAATCGAAAACGAATAGCACATTAGCAAGAGAACCGTCCTCTTCGTTGGTGGCGATGCCGGTGACGAAGACGCCGCCTATCTCATATTCGCCCGGACCGGCGAGAGCATGACGCCGGCCACCTACCGCGGACGCATGGTTATGACCACTCGAGTCATGACTGATTGTTACCACATCACCTCGTAGTTTGAGCGGCGGAAGACCAGTCGAGTTGTCGTAAGGATCGGTAACGAAGCTGGCCAAACCGCGGCCGCTCAGGCGAAAACAACTCAAACCATACCAAGTGATTTCCATCTAATTGCACGCTCCTTAAATCGTGGTAATTATACCTGATGTCGAGGTAATCGGATAATGACTTCGATTGAGCGCCTATCGTCATTGAGACGACTTGAAATAAACGGCGGCCGGGTCGTCAGCGACACCAGCTGCAAGTTGTTATTGAATCCCACTGACGCCGGGTATACGGACGCACAGCTGGACGACTATGGAGGCTCGAAAAGGCGGGACTATCCCTGGCGGCCGGGAACGCGCTTGGATTTGCGGGCACGATTCTCTCATCCAGAGGACAAAATGTTGGGTACGGCCGGATTCGGTTTTTGGAATGCTCCTTTCGGCGATCCGACGATTCGCCGACCGGCTCTGCCCCAGGCAACTTGGTTCTTCTTCGCATCGCGCCCGTCGGATCTGCCATTTCCCGAGGCGGGACCGGGTCGGGGCTGGTTTGCGGGAACCATGGATGTTGCTACGCCATGGACGTGTATTCTGGCTCCTCTGGCACTGCCGATCCTGGCCATGAACAACGTCGTTTCGATACGACGGCGCACCTGGCCGGCCATTCGGCGCCGTTTGAAAATCAGCTATGCGCCTGTCGGTTTGTCAATGGTCGAGTGGCATCAATACCAACTTGAATGGCAGCCCGATGGTTGTCGATTCCTCGTCGACGATACGCTCATTCTTCAGACCGATCGCGGACCGAGCGGGCCACTTGGATTTGTATGCTGGCTGGACAATCAGTATCTGGCAGCGACGCCGAAGGGACGATTTCGCTGGGGAGCATTGCCTATCGGGCAGCAGCAGTGGATAGAGATCTCAAGTCTGCGCCTGGAATCGACCATCGAACCGCCAGATACTCGTTTTTGACAGCGAATTTTCGCCGTGCTATACTTTTCGTTCGACCATCGCCGCCTGCATCATTGTACTGGAGGGATGGCCGAGTGGACGAAGGCAACGGTCTTGAAAACCGTAGTGGGTTCTGCCCACCGGGGGTTCGAATCCCTCTCCCTCCGCCTTAACAGTTGAATAATC
>CP070688.1:1116198-1120672 GCA_020353135.1 Chloroflexota bacterium | reverse complement strand
GCGCCGTATAATTGAGCGTGCGCAGCTTCCAGCTCAGGTACAGCGGATCGACTGGGATACAATGCCCGCCGAGTCCTGGGCCCGGATAAAAGGCCATGAATCCGTATGGCTTGGTAGCCGCTGCCTCCACAACCTCCCAGGTATCCAGCCCCAGTTTGTCACACATCAAGGCCACTTCGTTAACTAAGCCGATATTCACCGCCCGAAAGGTGTTCTCGAGCAGTTTCACCATTTCGGCCGTAGCCGTGGTCGAAACAGGTATCGGTTTTTGAACAATCGTGCCGTACAGGGCCAACGCAACCTCAAGGCAATCCGGCGTCGCGCCGCCGATCACCTTAGGCGTCGTATAGATCGTGTAGTCCGTGCGGCCTGGGTCGATGCGCTCTGGCGAGAAGGAAACAAATACATCGCGCCCTATCTTGTCGCCATTACTGATCAGGCGGGGCATGATTACTTCTTCAGTCGTGCCAGGATAAGTCGTGCTCTCAAGAACGATGAGCTTGCCCGTCCCGCCTTGCTCGGCGATTTTGTCGGCCGCATCAATGATGTACGAAATATCAGGATCACCTGTCTTCCGCAATGGCGTCGGAACGCAAATCGAGATGGCATCTGCGTCGATAAGTGCTTCATATCGTTGGCTCGCTTTCAGTCGCCCGCTGGCCACGAGAGGCGCTAACTGTCCATCAGGAACGTCCTCTACATAGCTTCGTCCCCGGTTAAGTGCTCCCACCTTGTCGGCGTCGACGTCTATGCCGATGACCGAGAAACCGGCCTCGGCAAATGCCACAGCCAGGGGTAAACCAACGTAACCCATGCCAACTACAGCAATCAGAGCTTCACTGTTTTCTATCCTGGTTATCAGATTTTCTTTTGCTGTCATACAAATTCACCATGCCGGCAACTTCAACCGCATGCCTCACTCCTTAAATGTGATCTGATCAGACCCTATTATTAAACGTTTTGGTTGCTGGCTCAAATAGGTCAGAGGTACCTACACCCGGTTGTTTCCGGCCAAGTTTGCAGCGATAGTAACACGTCAGCCCTTTTGCTCCTAGGAATTGGTGAGCCGGATATTCCTTGTGCGCTTTGACAAGCCATACCAACCAGTGACCTGACATGGACATCAGAGGAGAAAGAAGGAGACACTTGAGTGAATCTAGAAGAGGGCCGCGATTCTTTCGCTAAATGTAAGAACAAGGTGGGGAAGAATGGCCAGAATCACGCCAAATACCAAGATCACGATGGCGGCCGTTCTTGCTGTTTTGCCTTCCGGCAGGCTTTCCTCATCGCCGTCGCTCTCAGACTGGCCAAGCAAAGGGATTAGCCGCCGCACCACCCCAAAGGCACCGGCAGCAATCGTCAAGACGAGAATCACGGCCAACCACGGCGCCCGCTGGCTAATGAGAATTACCGCCGGCCACGTGCCGCCGAATCCAGGCGTCAGGGGTAGACCGGCAAGCGATAAGCAGCCGAAGACGAACAAAGTTATTCCCAGCGGCGTGCGCCATGCTAAACCACGATTGGCGACAAATTGATTTGCGCCGCCTCCAACCGTGCGCGCCTGAACGCGTACCATCGCCAGTCCGGCGCCGGCGATGATCAGACTAATGATGCGTAGAGCAAGCAAGGTCAAGATGACGCTAATCATAGCGCCGCCGCCCGAACCCAGAGCGGCGCCGACTGCACCGATGCTGAGTAGTAGAAGGTAGCCCAAAAGATGGCCGAATGATCGCGCCGTCATGGCCAGCATTCCGGCCAGAAGCAAAGTCGCCGCCGCGCATACCCGAATAAGATCCTGGAACTGGACGTTGCTGTATACAAACGGCTGCTCAATCAGAAGGTCAACACAGAACACGACGATGAGTAATTGGCCCAGACCGAATACGACTGCAGGAGTCATAGATGTAGACTCACCCACGGCCGGAGCAACCCAGATCTGAAACGGGAAAGACGTCGTCAGAAGCAAGGTGGCCACCAGAATAAGCAGGGTGGCATTGTCTAGAAATCGAAATTGATCGCTCTCCAGCATCCAGCCTGCACTCAGCAAGAGCGGCACGGCCAGGGCAGTCAGGGACAGGTAACGCAGGGAGGACAGGGTCGAGCCGGCCCGATTGCCTTGGATAAGCATGGTCATCGCTCCAGCGGCGATGAACAGCAGCGCGGCGCCAAAGACAAAGGTCTCCACCATGAGCGCCCCGCTGAGCAGCGACAAGACTACCAGCGAAACGGAAACGAATATCGGGCTCTGATGATAAACGGCCGATGCCAAAAAGGCGGCGCCTAGCAGCGCGTACGTTATGACCAGAATCAACTGCAAATGCTCGGCCAGAGTGAATGCTCGACCAAATACAATCCAACTCTCGCCAGCCGAAGCATCTAGATCAAGCCCAGCCACAACTATGGCCAGGAGCCAGGCAGACGCTGCACCGGCCAGCGCTGAAACATGCGGCCAGCGACGCAGCGGAAAGACGAGAACGGCCAAGATAATAGGTCCGGCCAGCAATAAAAATGGAGCTGTCATCAATTTAATCTAGCAAGGGCTGGTACGCGTGTCTAGCCTGAGCGAGGTAAGCGATGGCCAAAGCAATCGTAAGATTGACCGCACCCAGCAAGCCCAGCATCAGCACCGATTGCTCCAAGGCGCCATAAAATAACTCAAACCCGGTTATGAATGTAAGCAGGCCCAAACCGGCCATCAGAGGTTCATCGGTGAGGCTCAGGCTGACCAGTCCGAGGCCGATCAATGCGAAAACGGCCAGCTGGAAATGTTCGGGCACGGCCGGTAGCAAGTAAAGAGAACGTTGGGCCATCGCCCAAACGGCAAGACAGACGATCAAGGCCAAAAAGACTCGAAAAGGAGTGTCGGTTGGTAATACGAGCGAACCAAAGCGCACAAAGCGCTCTTTTTGCAACTGAACGGCTTCGTCAGAGGTAACATCCTCCGGCAACCTACCCCAATTGATCTGGCGGGCGGTGATATACAGTATCAGGCAAACGAATATGCCAACGAGGACCTTCATGAAAGCAAGGTGCGGCAGCAACACGTCGGCAAATAGAAACCCGGCCACCAAATACTGCACAGTCAAGAACAGGAGCGACCATCGCCAGTCACGGACTACCAGGATCAGGGCTGCCGTAACCATGACCAGATATGCGGCCGGATAGCCGCGCAGGAAGTCGAAGATATTGAGAAATTCAATGATATTTGGGAAATCGATCATTTATCAAATGCTTCAAGAACAGCACCGCTGCGCTCTAACTGGAATCACCTGCGGGCCAGCCAAATTACCACCACGAAGACCAACAACCAGAGCATGCCGCCCTCACCCTCTAGAATCGCCGCCAGTTCACGCACCAGCATATCGAGCGCGGACCCGATTCTGGCGAAAAGCCGGAGCAGGCGGCGGCCGACAAATCCCAAGTGAAGAGCGCGCCGTATGGCCAGTTGAGCGTCCTGAAGTCTATGCTCATAGCGGCTAAGTACCAGGCTACCGCCGATTGCAACGACAACAGCGATCCAGGCCCAGGGCGATACCTCAACGATCTGACCGTCAGGCATCATTATCAAGCCCAGCGAAGGCAAAGCCAGGGCCAGGTAATGCCTGGCCTGGAGAACCGTCGTTTTGTCATCTATTCCACCGGCCGGCGTCTCGCGCCGAACCACCAGAATACCAGCGGCCAGCAAAAACATAAGCAGCGCTGCACCAATAATCAGCAAAACCGCGCCCCCGCCCGTCAACCAGGCATCGTAGACGGCCACAAGGCTAGTGTAGCCGGCCGTAAACGGTAAACCGGCCAGTGCCATCAGCGGCACAATCGCCGGCCATGGCAATCTCCTTGGCGCCCAGCGCGCGGCCAGGAACATACCGCCGGTTGCCAAGAGCAGCACGCGCGTCGCCGAAAGCGCCCCTTCTGTCCCGGCCCAGGCGGCAGCCAGCACGACGACGCCTGTCTGGGCCAGCGCCAATGCTGACAGCGACCGGCCAGGCGAGGCGACGTACATCCAGGCGACTGTGATGCCAATCAAAATACCCAGCAGTCCAAAGGATGTGGCCACGGCCAAAAATCCAGCGTCATGAGCGCCAGCCGGACCGCTTATACGGGCCAACAAAGATCCACCTGCGACTACCGGCGCCAGATGAACCAGCGCGCTCATTTCAAGCGGCAATGACCAGGCCAAGGGCCGCCACCATTGCAGCGGCAAAGCTCCCAACGGCCCCATGGCTGCCAGGAGCAGCATAACTGAGGCTCGATCCGACCACTGATTGCCGACTACCGGTCCGGCGCCTTCAGCGCCCGAAACACCAGCCGCAAGCCACAGGAACAACACTCCGAGCAACATGGCGCCGCCTCGTGTCAAAAGCGTGCCGACGCCGACTCGTTCGTCGGACATGGCCCACAAGAGTACAAGCCAGGCGAAGGTCAATACGACCCAACTGGTAATGAGGCCGGCCATCGTGGCCGTCCAAAGGGT
>CP070688.1:1111342-1116098 GCA_020353135.1 Chloroflexota bacterium | reverse complement strand
TCTCCGTCCGCTTCGGCTGGCTGCCGTCCTTCGGAGCGGAAACGCCGGCGTCGGGCTATGAAGGTATCGAGCGCGCCATCGACATCGGCAAACATGCCATCTTGCCTGTCTTGACGCTGACGGTGCTGACCATCCCGGCCATCTTTCTGACCATGCGCTATACCATGCTCAGCGTGTTAGGCGCGGACTTCATCCGCACCGCGCGGGCCAAAGGGGCTGGCGAGTCACGGGTCTTGTTCGCCCATGCCATGCGCAACTCCCTGGCGCCGGTGGTCACTATCCTGGCTCTGCGCCTGGGATTTGCCTTTGGCGGGACGGTGATCGTCGAGACGGTCTATTCGTACCCCGGGATAGGTCGCTTGATGTTTGAAGCGGTCGGCGGCCGTGACTATCCTGTCATGCAGGCTGGTTTCCTATTGATCACCGTCGCCGTATTGCTGATGAACTTATTGGCAGACTTCGTATACCCGTTCCTGGACCCACGGACCAAAGGGCAATGACCACAACCGATATCGACCTGAGAAGTGATAGTGAAATAGCCGCGATTCCAACCGAGACCCGGAAACGCAGGTTCCGCTTAACTGCCTCCTCCATGGCGGCCATCATTGGCGGCTCCTTAATCCTGATCTTGGTGTTGACGGCCATATTCGCTAACCAGATTAGTCCCTATGATCCAACCGAACGGGTTGGTACACCGTTTGAAGCTCCGAGCGCCGAGCATAAATTGGGGACAAACGACATCGGCCAGGACATTCTTAGCGAGCTGATCTACGGGACAAGGGTATCGCTGATCGTCGGTTTTGCCACGGCGATGTTCGCCATTTTCATCGGAACCACCGTAGGTTTATTGGCCGGCTACTACCGGCGGGCTGACAGTATCTTGATGCGGGTGGTCGATATCATCCTCGTGATACCATTCCTGCCGTTGCTGATCCTGTTGGCCGCCTATTTGGGCCGCAGCATGTTCAATACGGTTATCATCATTGGTCTTCTAATCTGGGCCGGTTCGGCCAGGGTCATCCGCTCCCAGGTGCTGACCCTGTCAAAACAAGAGTATGTGCTGGCGGCTCGCGCCGTCGGCGCGACAGACCGGCATATTATCTTCCGGCACATCCTGCCCCAGGTTACGTTGCTGGCCATCGGCCAATTTGTCCTTGTGGTCAGCACGGCCATCCTGCTAGAGGCCGCCCTGAGTTTCTTGGGCCTAGGCGACCCCATTCAGAAGAGTTGGGGAACGGTCCTCTATTGGGCCCAGGTTAGAGGCGCCTTCCTCACCCCGGCCTGGAGCTGGTGGGTGATGCCCCCTGGCCTGCTGATCGTGGCCGCGGCATTGGGCTTCGCCCTCATCGGTTTTTCCCTCGAACAAAGGGTGGATCCGCGACTCAAACAAAAAAGATAGGAGACAATTCATGACCCGAATATTGATGCTGGCCAGCTTTGGGCTGGAAATCGTCGAATGCGGTGGGGCGCTGGCCCTTCATGTACAGGCCGGCGATGACGAGCAGGCGGCCGTCTTGTTGTCAAGGCCTGAAAGCCGGCCGCAGGTGAGCCAGGCGGCGAAGATCCTGGGCATCGAAGAGGTCGAATATCTCGACTTCCCCTATGGCGGCTGGACGGTTGACGTGCCCTGGAAGGAAATAATCGTAGCTATGCTCAGGCGAACCCGGCCGGAGATCATCATCACCCAGGATCCGCACCATGCCCAACACGACCTCGATCCGGACCGCAGATTGATCGCGCTGCTCTATGCGGAATCGCTGGCCCTGGCGAGCCGGGATTGGCACCTGGAAGAATGCGGCGGCCTTGATCCGCTGCCCGTGCCCACGATCTATTACATGACGCCCGAGCACGCCAACTGCATCGTCGAGATCGGCGAGACTTTCGAACTGAAGCAGCAGGCTCTGGCCGTCTTGGGTTACCAATTGGCCTTCAGCGCTCAGATGATCGAGCTGAGGGCGACCTCAGAGACGCTGCACCACGTCTTGCCCGAATATGAGACGCTTAAGGAAGACAAGGTCGCCCTTGGGCTGGCTCTGCATCGAGAATTCGACAAGGCGCTGGCTTTATATCATGGGCTCGCCGGCCATTCCGGGGCTGTGATGGGTGAAGCGTACCGGCGGGAAGGTCCGTTCGTCATAAACAAGCTGATGTCATAACGATAGGAGAGAGCTCATGGACGGCGAGAGAAAAGCTGGCCAGGATATCATAGAAATGGGGGAGGGCGTCCGGATCATTGACGACGTTCTGACCGCTTATGGCATTGATACGCTTGAAGGTCGGGTTGGCCCGTTACTGTTTGGCGAAACGGGTCGGACGCACTTTCTCGACATGCCGGCCGGCTCGTATGTGGACGAACATCCCCACGACGACGAGGCCTTCACCTTTACCGTGCGTGGATCGTATGTGTTGTGCGTCGATGGCGAGCGTCATCTCATGAAGCCGGGCAGCTTTCAATGGTTTGGGCCGGGCGTCCCGACAGGCTATGAAGTCCCTTTTGACGAACCGGCTTATATACTTGTCTTCAGGGGCGTGGTCGAAGAAACACCGGCCGAGATGCTGGAAAGCATTGAACGGATGAAAGGTAAATTCGTCGAGATGCAGGAAGCAGGCGAGGTCTTTATGCTACGCGACCTGCCGGAGGATCATCCGGCGCGGATATTTGCCCACCAGGTCAACCCATCCAGTTTTTGACCTCGCCAGGTTGGACTGTGCGGTCCCGGCGCGCATGCCGTTTGTGAAGCGCCGGGGATCAACTCAATAAACCGCCGGCCATTTCATTCATGACCTCGGGCGGCAAGACACTTCTCCCTCGCGACTCGACCAGGGCCCGCATCTCATCCGGATTAATCGCTCCTCTCGGCGATGGGGTGAAGCTCAAGATGAGCGTGGCCGGTTCGTCAGTGGCGTTCTCGAAACCCAGGGGAACGCCTCTTTTGCAGTGTAGAGCGGTATGGGGGGTCATAGTGAAAGCATCGCCGCCGTAAAGCACTCGCGGTTGGCCGTCGAGGATATAAAGGGATAGCTCATACATGTCGGCCTCTTCCTGGTCAGGCGGCACGCCGCCGCCCGGAGGAATGTGGGCGATATAGGTGAACAGGTCTTTGCCGTAGACGAGTGGGCGATAATAATACTCATCGCAATTCTCGCCATGGCAATGTTGGACGCCTTCCACATCTTTGGCGTGAACGTAAGGCTTATCGGTCATCGTTTCATCCTCCATGGAAAATAGCCTCCAGCTTTCAGCTTTTAGCCGTTAGCTTGCGGCGTCTAGCGGTTGGCGATCGAGGCGAACGGCATACTCAGATGCCGGGGCATCCATATATGCCGGTCGCATTTGAGAATGCTTCCTCCTCGACATTTGTACCAGCTACAATCCTGTACTCGATTAGTAGCATTGTCTTCTTGAGAGGAAACCAGGACATTATAGCAGATGGCCGGCAATCGGGATGGCATAACGTAAACGATCGATCACGATCGCCTAAATCGGCTCCAGGACGAAGATAGAACGTTGCTCGCTGCGGGCGAAGTGTTGCTCGTAAGCCGGCCACATTTGGGTTAGCAATGGCCAATAGCGCTCGATTTCTTCGGCCGATGCTTCTCGCGCCCGGTAGGCCCGACGTTCGGAACCGATCTGCAGTTGGGCGATGGGGTTGGCCTGCAGGTTTAGCGTCCAGGGATTGGGCCGCTCAAAGCCGGGGTTGACATTGCACAAGATCACCCGCTCGCCATCGGCGAGATAAAACACCGGTATGGTCCGCTGCTTACCTGTTTTGCGTCCGGTGGTGGTCAACAACAAGATAGGAACCGCCGGCCGGCCGGAAATCGAGATACGACCGCCCGTAAGCCGGTAGAGCCAGCGGTCGAGGGGGGAGACAATATGTTTGATGGCCCACACCCCCGGCCGTGTCGCCCCAAGGCGCCGAATCGTGTTATCGATTGCGCTACCTCCCCGCGACATGTTTCACCCCAGCAGTCTCGTTCCCACTCGTCGAATCAAAGCTCCGAACCTGGAGGCCCATACTTCCCATATCCAGCATGCACCGCGTAGGCGAACAGAATTGATTTCCTAATTGTAAAGGTTTTGAAGTACCGGCCAAATGAAACTGGCCAGGCTGGCGTGCAGTAGAGTGCTGCCAATAAAAAAACCGCCCATCTTGCCTATGCAAGATGGGCGGACGGCTTAAGGCCTTATCTGCCCTTGATAGGGCAGGGGCCTATGATAATCGGGACAGGGTCACGACGGGGATGACACGGCCGGCCTTCTTTTTATACTCAGAAAAGGTCTCGAACGTTCTTTCCATCTGTTCGTAAAGCCTGGTGCGCTCTGGCTCTGAAGCTACGGTGGCCCGGGCTTGAAACTGCTCGGTTCCGTATTCGACGTTTACCAGCGGGTTGGCGACGATGTTGTAGTACCAGTCTGGATGAGACGGCGCGCCCCCTTTCGAGGCGACGACGACCAGCTTGTCGCCATCTTCAAAGGTAACCAGGGGGTTCACCCGTTCCTTTCCGCTCTTAGCCCCGGTGGTGTGGAGCAGGAGCAGGGTGTTGTTGGCGAAATAGCCGCCGACCTTGCCGTCGTTGACCCGGAATTCTTCGATGATTTGTTTGTTCATATCAGACATTTGTTTAACCTCCGCATTGGTGTCTTAGAATCCGCTAGATTCTATGGATACTGTTTGAGTAAGAATGTATGGGAGCTTTCATTTTGAATCTCCCAATCTGGAGCCGATCACGATAGGGGTTCGATAAAGATCCG
>CP070688.1:1108701-1111242 GCA_020353135.1 Chloroflexota bacterium | reverse complement strand
GGTCATCGATGCGCTCAAGGAAAAAAGGATACGAAAAGATCTGAGTTTTCTGGTCGGAGGCGCGCCGCTCAACGAAGCTTTTGCCGAGGACATCGAGGCTGATGCCTATTGCCGGGACGCGGCGGTCGCCGTCGAAACGGCGAAGAAGTTCATGCAGATCAAGCTAGGAACTTGATATGATGGGATCGATCACAATATGAAGCGCGGCAGTCGACTTCAGAATCATCCCCATTTCCTGGAGCTTTCTTACCAGGTCGCGAACCGGCTCTTCGCCTTTTTCGATCCGCTGATAGCCCGCTTGGGGTATCGGCGGGCCGAGCGATGGTTGCGACCAGCCGAAGAGTTGAGCAAACGCGTGCTATTTGATTGCCGGATGTGCGGACAGTGCGTGCTTCATTCGACCGGCATGACTTGTCCTATGACCTGCCCAAAACAGTTGCGCAACGGACCTTGCGGTGGTGTGCGCTCGAATGGCCATTGTGAGGTTGTCCCGGAGTTGAAGTGTATCTGGGTCATGGCCTTTGAACGCTCGAAAGAGATGCCGGCCTTTGGTCGTGAAATGATGCACCTGCAACCACCCGTAAGTTATCAGTTAGAAGGCTCTTCAGCCTGGATCAATATGTTGACCGGCGAATATGATCAGTTGCCGGCCGGTTGGGAAGAAGTATCGCCAAGACCGGTCATCAAGATAGAAGAAATCGAAGCGTGGAAACCGACCTTAAGTCAGACGGCCGCTTAGAAAGAGTCCTCCGGTCTGGACGCTTTGCGGTTACAGCTGAGTTGAATCCCCCCGATAGCGCTAATCCGCAAGAGGTCTACGATGCCGCCCTGGTTCTATCGTCGGTCTGCGATGCGATAAACGCCACCGACGCCTCAGGCGCTAACTGTCACATGTCAAGCGTGGCTATTTGCGCCTTGCTGACCCGAGCTGGTTACGCGCCCATACTGCAGGTATCTTGTCGCGATCGAAACCGCATCGCCATGCAAGGCGATGTACTGGGTGCCGCGGCAATGGGCGTCAGCAACGTTTTATGCCTGACGGGCGACGACGTCAGCGTAGGCGATCAACCGCAGGCCAAACCAGTGTTCGACCTCGACTCCATTCAGCTCCTGCGCACCATCAAGATCATGCGCGACGAGGGTAGGTTTTTGAGCGGCCGCAAGCTCAGTTCTCCCCCCAGATTGTTCTTAGGTGCAGCCAGCAATCCCTTCGTGCCACCCTATGAGTGGCGGCCGTTGCGCCTGGCCAAGAAAGTCGAAGCCGGGGCCGACTTTATCCAGACACAATATTGTTTTGACGTGCCTCGTTTGCAACAGTTCCTGAGTACGGTATGCGATATGGGGCTGGACGAAAAGGTCTACATCCTAATTGGCGTTGGCCCACTCCGTTCGGAGAAGGCGGCCGAGTATTTACGCAACCATGTCCCGGGCGTGGTCATCCCCGACGAAATCGTGGATCGACTGCGCAAGACGCCCGCGCATAAGAAGCGAGAAGAAGGCAAACGCATCTGCGTTGAGATCATCCAGGAGATTCAGGATATCAAATGCGTGTCTGGCGTCCACGTGATGGCTTACCGCCAGGAAGAACTGGTGGCCGAAATTATCGAAGAAGCGGGTTTGATGCCCAGGCCCATGCAGCCCTTGGCCCGAGATACCAATCCGCGGTCCCGGCCTGGCAAGCGTAGTCGAGCGAAAAAGGGCACCGTTGACTGAGCAATGTGATCAAGTTTGTTCTCAGCCGGGCCCATAGGAGGTAACTTTGCCGGAGACGATCATCGGCTCAAAGAGCCAATCCACGATCATCAGCCCAGATCGGACGTTCAAGATCATTGGCGAGCGCATTAATCCCACCGGCCGGAAAAAGCTAGCCGAAGAGATGGCCGCAGGCAATTATGATCGGGTGCGTTCCGATGCCTTGGCCCAAGTAGCCGCAGGCGCCCACGCACTGGACGTCAACGCCGGCATTCCTTTGGCAGATGAACCGGCCATCCTGGCTGAAACTATCCAACTTGTCCAGTCAGTGACCGATGTGCCTCTTTCTATAGATTCATCCATTGTCAAGGCCCTGGAGCGAGGTCTCGAAGTCTACCAGGGAAAAGCCCTGGTTAACTCGGTTACGGGCGAGGAAGAGCGCCTGGAATCCGTTTTGCCGTTGATAAAGAAATATGGCGCGGTGGTGATCGGAATCTCCAACGACGAAACGGGCATTTCGGAGGATCCTGATGTTCGCCTGGCCGTGGCCAAGAAGATCGTCGAAAGAGCTCAAGATCACGGCATTCCCAGGGAAGATGTGCTCATCGATCCCCTGGTAATGCCCGTGGGCGCCATGCGTTACGCAGGCCGGCAAGTATTTCGCATCGTCGGCCGCTGCCGTGATGAATTGGGAGTCAACACCTGCTGCGGAGCCAGCAACGTTTCCTTTGGCTTGCCTAACCGCGCCCCGCTCAATGCTACTTTCTTGGCTATGGCCATCTCCGCCGGATTGACCTCGGCCATCACGAATCCCATCGAACCAGAAATCAAACAGGCGATCCTTGTCGC
>CP070688.1:1102728-1108601 GCA_020353135.1 Chloroflexota bacterium | reverse complement strand
TCGGATGGCGCTCCACAGCCACTACTTTAATCGAGCTGAAGATAGCGAGCCAAACCCCGGCCTCAAATCACCGCCATCCACACGGCCGATGTCAGCGCTCCCGCTAGCGACAATCCTGCGTGGCAAAGGGATTCGTCAAGTAATAGAAGAATTGCGTGCGCCTTTGGTCGCTATGGGCGCGCTAGCTGACCATATAAGCTCGCTCCCAGACGTTGAATTATGCCACCAGCCGGATACGGGCATTCTCTGTTTTCGTTTAACTCCGGTTGGAAAATCTGAAACAGACCTAGACAGCCTGCAAAACCAACTGTTCGCACGCATCATGGCGACTGGAGAACGGTCCATTTCCATCACCAACCTGGGGGGAAAGAGCGTTCTACGGCTAGTTATCATTACACCCCATACATCATTTGACCATTTGCGAGAAACTGTTGTGCTATTGCGTCAGATGGTTGACTATTCTTTGTAAACACACCCCAAAATTAAGCAGAGATGAGATATTGTCGTAATCTGATGCATGTTTAACGAGCATGTGATGATATCTATTCTGAAGGGCTGCTAAGCTGTCGAGGTATCATTGATCATCAGGTAGATGCTCCTGAACGATATGCTTTGGCAGAAAGACCAAGGTTACACACGCGAGTGAACGAAACCTGTCGCTCCCGTCTGCAGTAAGAGATGTTAAGATATATAGTGGTGCGCTCAGCGCGAGTGGTCTCCGTCAGACCCGCGGACAAGACAAGTATCGCTCAAGATGAGGCCAGGAAATCGTACCGGGCTCCTGATACCACCAATTCTGAAGTTGGTCGACATAATCCTGCACGAGATGATCAAGGCGATCTTCGCGTGTGACTTGTGGTGGAGCAGTAGGTAGTGGTGGCGAGAATGTGACGGAGACCTTGCCTTGAATGCTCATTTTGGTGTGGATTGGAATGACTGGTGCGCCAGTAGAGATGGCCAGTTCGGCAAATCCGTATTTGAATGGTCGTAGCCGCCCCAGAAAAGGAAGCCTAACGTTTTGCTCGCCGCCCTCGTAGCCATCGGCGGCCAGTAAGGCCACTCCGCCCTGGGCCAACGTCCGCCGTGCCTGGTCGAGTTGAGAGGTGAGTGCCCGCAAACGGCCGTGCCCCATATTTAGTTTGGCCTCGCCCCGCTCCCCAAACGTGTCCTGCAACTTACCTACATATGAAAGATTCTTCTCCTGTAAGTAAGGAAACAGCACAGTTGGGCTCAATGCAGCCGGGTGTACGTGATTCTTAACCAGAATAACACCTTTGCCTTGTCGGTAGAGCGATTCAAAATGCGAAGAGCCATTTACTTCAACCCATTCTTCAAAGTGACGTCGCAAGTGACGAGCTAAACTGGCACACCGCGATTTCTGCCGGTAATGACAGGTCAGGCTTAGCTGTATGGCCTCTTCGATTGCTTCTGGGGCAACGAAGTCGGCAAAAGCCCGCTGCAGAAAGGCCATATCTTGCCGGCGCAAGGACCGCCAAAACGAACGTTGCCCATAATACCAGAACAGTCCCCGTGCCAGGACAGGATAAGGTAAGAAACGGACGCTGCCCTGTCTGAGGCGTTCTGGCAACGACATTTTTTTTGTGAGCAGACTAGACGAAGTTGGATCTTCTTCTCCTTCTAGCATGTGGCCAAGGTGGGCAATGGTAGGGCGCTGGAAGAATGATTGCAACACAAACCGATCCATCAGGTCCACAAACTGTTTTTCCAGTTGCGCTGTCAATTGCAGAGCCAATAGAGAATGTCCGCCAAGATCAAAGAAGTCATCATGGATGCCTATGGGATGAATATTCAAAATGTTCTCCCACAATCGCACCAGTTCTCTTTCCAGGGATGATCGGGGTGCGATATAGGAATTGGCTAATTCGGGCCGAGCTGTCTCAGGCTGCGGGAGAGCCTGGCGATCGATCTTTCCGCTAGCCGTTTGTGGAAATGCCGCCATGATGACGAACTGAGAAGGGAGCATATAATGCGGCAAGCTTTGCCGAAGCTCGTCTCTAAGAGCGCCCGAGGAGGCTGCTGGCTGGGTGGCAGAGATGATATACGCTATCAAGCGTGGATCGCCGCCGGAATGGCTATCAGCGATGACAGCAGCATCCTGGACAGACGCTACCCGTCGTAGCGCCTGCTCGATAGCCTGCAGTTCAACTCGATAGCCGCGAATCTTGACCAGGAAATCTTTTCGGCCGTAATGGTACAATAGGCCTTCGGAATCCATACGGCCCAAATCGCCTGTCATATAAATGCTACCATCGCTATCTTCTGGATCAGGTAGGAATTTGGCCCTGACACTTGTCGACTGTTGCCAGTAGCCGGCGGCGATGTATTTGCTTTTGACGGTTATTTCGCCAGTTTCTCCCATGCGAACAGGGCGGCCGTCTTCGTCAAGCAGTAAAACTGACTTGCCCGCCACTGGATACCCGACCGGCAGTCTTTCCCCCGAAAGGCGACTCTCGACAAAAGCGCAGGCGACCAGACCTGTTTCCGTGGACGATAGACGATTTAGAAGGCCGCATCCGGTCGGAAATACTTCTCGAAAAGCGACCACGTCTTCCTGGGTCATTGTTTGGCCACCTAATATCATCATGCGTAGGTTCAAGGCCTGATTTGCCTGCCCAAGGGATCCTATCAATTGGCGATAAAGAGAAACTGGCGGATGGCAGATGGTGATCTGATGATGAGCCAACCAATCACTGACCTGAGTCGCAGTATGGTCGCGAACGTCTAAAGGATACAACGTTGCCCCGCTGAGAAGCGCCTCGAATACATTGGGCATGGAGGCAGCATAACTATAAGAGAATAGGCCAGTCAGGCGGTCACGGGACATAATCTCGTAGTAGTGACCACTGGCCCAAACGTAATGCAGCAGGTACCGATGCGTCAGCACAACGCCCTTCGGTTTTCCGGTTGAACCGGAAGTATAGAATATCGCCAGAGGGTTATCAGCCATAACGACCTGATGCTCATTCTCCCCAGGCAAACGGTCGAGTGCCTGGTCGATATTCAGCAGTTGGTGTCCATGCGCCAGCTCAAATGCTAGAGGGAGATGTTGGGTATCGGTGATGACAAGGCGTGCCATGGAATCCTGCAAAACATCGCTGAGCCAGCTGGCGTGGTTCAGAACATCCAGCATCACAAAACTGCTGCCCGACTTCAACACTCCCAAGAGAGCCACAATCGGCAAGGCGCCGTGCCCCATCAGAATTGCCACTGGTACGTCGGTCGAATCATATTTAGCTAGAATGGCCTGGGCAACTCGGTTTGCCGCTTCATCCAACGCCCTGTAGGTAAAAGAGTGGGCCATCGTGAGAATAGCCGGATTGTCAGGGAAATGTGCAACAACAAGGGCAAAACGGTCCAGAACCGTACGTTCAAGTTCTTGCTCCTCAAAAGGCAAGACTGAGCCGGCTTTTTCCGACGATGCAGGACTATTGTCTTTCATGGAGTTTCAACATTGCCCTGACCGCAATTCCAGAAAGGCGCTTGGCCACCTGCTGGCAGCGATTCCCAATCTTGCTATAAAACGACGGTCTTCAAGCATGATTCGGAAGAGCCAATATCCTCACGTTCCTTCTTGCCCATTAGTGGCTCGCCACTAGATTATCATTGACAGTTTGCAGGCCCCTGGCAAAAGTCGCACTTTCATAAGTGTTCATTAAAGCGTACCAGAAATCCGGGGATAGCAGATAAACGCCAGCAATTCCCATACTGGCGAACGTATAAACTAGACGACTTAGAGCTGTCCAGCCTCTGTTGCGCTGCGCATTCCAGACAGCTGAGCCAAGATAGATTCGGGTCACCCGCCCCGACCATTCTGCTGATGTCACCGATTCGAAAAGGCGCTTCAAGACTCCATCGTCATTCAATATTGCCTCTCGTGCCTCCCGACTATACTCGTCACGACGTTCATAGTCGGTGGTACTTCCTTCTATTCCCATCTCAATGCATGCGACATTCTCGCCAATACTTGCTAATTCTCCACGTAGCAAAATGCGCCGGCAAAGGTCGACATCCTGACTAACTAAGGTTTTAGGTCGAAAGCCGCCAACAACGTTAAACGCCTTAGTGCGAATAAACGACGATTGCAGAGGGAGCCATTCACCAGCCATTGCGTGCACAAAACAGTTCCCTTGCAATTGATGATCTAGTCTAATAAGTGGCTCGCCCTGGCGATCAAACAATTGAGAACCACCAACCAGCCAATCGGCTGAAGGATGCCGCAAACTTAAATCTCGGAGATGTGACAAACCTTCAGGCAGCAGCCAGTCGTCATCATCCAGGAAGTGTAAATACCGGCCGGTGGCAAGGGCAGCGCCTGTATTCCGTGCAATGCAGCGTTCGCGACGATTGGTAGGCACAATTTGGACTTTCCTGGCCAGCTGCCACGGGGCTGGGGCCAGTGACTGACCGGTATCATTGACGACAATAATCTCATGTTCATCGGCAGATAAGGGTTGCTCCAGCGCACTCTCTACCGCACGAATGAGTTTTCGCCGGGCTATTGTGGGGATGATCGTCGTACAAATTACGGAATTAGCGATGGGCATAAATGCGCTGCCGTCTACGAACATACTGAAGCTTATCACGAAGTATCACGCCATCGAATAGGCGAAACAGCAGACCATACGGCATGCGCCAAAGGTCCGAGCCCACATGCTTGAGCTGAGTTGGCATGTCATTCAGCTGCCCCTGAAGTTCATCGAGATCATAACCCATGTACGCCAGATTTTCGTCTCCTAGCCACTGCAAATATCGACGACACCAGATTTTGCGCAACGGATTAGCTAACGTGGCCTGCCATTTGTGTATTGGTGCCTGGCTAACCGACTGGAAGAGATTCAGGCCAAGGGGATCGCCGGTGCCCGGGCGCAAGGGAACATTTCGATAGTCAGTGAGTACATTGCCCTCGTATGAAAGATCAAGATATGAGCATATCTCCTTCATGATCCCTTCTGGTTCCCGGACTAAGGCTTCATATCGAACCGCTATCGATCTTGTATGGTTGGACTGAGAAACCCGAATTAGATTGGGTAGGCCTTCGTACAGGTAGCGATCGTAATAGTAGAGATTCCATTTCCCACTTCGCCAGCTCTTCATCAGCGAAGCGACTACGCTAAGTGGGTTTCGCCAAAGAAATATGCTTTTGGCCTGCGGAAAGAGATCAATGATCTCTCCCGCGATCAATGAGTACGCGGCCGCTTTATCCAGAAAAAAGCGTTCCTTATTGGGAGAGGCCTTCCCATATAATCGGAGCGCGAAACGACGCAATTCGCGCAAATAATCCTGTTTGCCCTGCGGTAGTTCCTCATAAAAGTGGCGAATGCCTAACGCAGTAAACTGATGGTTGTAGGCCCCGTAAACGCCATCTTTGCGGAGCGTGAACAAGAAGGGCGCCAGAAGAAACGACTCCGCCAATGTCGCTACTTGTGTATGTGCTGCCAGTAGTCTTTGTAGCAATGTCGAGCCAGCGCGCGGCAAGGAGAAGATGAACAGAGGCGTTGTTGTGGAGTGGCTCATGCTATCTCTTTCTCGACAACGTCATGGCAATAATCTAGGAACGCATTCTCTTTTGCCAATAGATGAACTCACGATATCCCAAGAGCTGGAATGTGTCAACAAGCGCAAGATAGTACCTGCAAGGAGAAGCACAATAACCTGCGAACCGAGCGTTAGCCCCTGCGAACGTTCACGAGAACGATGGGATTGGGCCAACGGCTACAAGCCCAAGACGGTGGCCGCAAGGTTAGGTGAGATCACCTTCGACATCCCACAAGTGCGTGAGAGCAACTTCTACCCGCAGGCATTGGAGAAGGGTCTGCGGAGCGAGCGGGTCTTGAAGTTGGCCCTGGCCGACC
>CP070688.1:1094285-1102628 GCA_020353135.1 Chloroflexota bacterium | reverse complement strand
GATTCCCGATTTGGAGAGGATCAACACGGCCGCCCAACATCTGTTGGATCTGATCAATGACGTGCTGGACCTTTCTAAGATCGAAGCAGGTCGCGTGGACCTTTACTTAGAGCGCTTCGACCTTGATCAGATGCTTGACGAAACGGCAGTGACGATCCAACCGCTCGTATCCCGAAACAGCAACCGGCTCGTGACCAACTTCGCCGACAACCTCGGTTCCGTAAGAGCTGATCTGACTAAAGTACGGCAAGCTTTAACAAACTTGTTGTCGAACGCCGCCAAGTTCACAAATGAAGGAACGGTCACCCTGGCGGCAAACCGGGAGCAGCGCCAAGGCAGTGACTGGATAATACTTGTCGTCTCTGACACTGGTATAGGTATTCAACCTAATAAGATCGACCAGATCTTCGACGAGTTTGCTCAGGCGGATGATTCGATAACCCGGAATTATGGTGGTACCGGTTTGGGCCTGGCGATTAGTCGCCGTTATTGTCGCATGATGGGTGGAGATATCTTTGTGGAGAGCGAGGTTGGAACAGGCTCCACCTTCACCATTGAGATACCGGCCGAGGTTAAGATCTTGGAGGTGGTGAAGGAAATCGAGATTCCAGAGGCCAAGGCGGTCAAAAGCGCTCCAGGATCGGAAAGCAAACTGCTGATCATTGACGACGATACCGCTGATCGCGAATTGATGTTCAAAATCCTACAGGCGGACGGCTTTGATGTCGAAGCATCCGCAAGTGGGGTAGAAGGATTAGAGCTTGCACATCGCCTGAAACCATCGCTCATCATCCTCGATCTGATCTTGTCCGATATAGACGGTTGGGTGGTTTTACGAAACCTTAAGGATGATGATGAGACCAAGGACATACCAGTTGTTGTGGTCTCTTCCATTGGTGATTCAGATCTGGGTTATAATCTTGGCGCCGAGAGGTCACTAACCAAACCCGTAGATAACTATCAGTTGCTGCAGGCAGTGAACCATTTCATCGGACCAACGGATGACGGTTTTACCAATTTCCCCGAGAAAGATGATACTGCCGGCTAGCTTCAAGACTGGGCTTCTAGCATAGAAAGTCGAAGAACCGAGAATGAGGCCACCTTGCGCGCCGGATATCCGCAACAAATGAGCATGCTATCCCGAAATTGGCCATTGCAGCATGACCAGATTGGAGGGCGTTAATGACCAGAATTCTGTTGGTTGAGGATGACGAAATGAACCGTGACATGCTGTCACGACGATTGATGCGAAAAGGCTTCGAAGTGTCAGCCGGGGTAGATGGGCAAGAAGGCGTTGACATGGCCTTGTCGGAAAAACCCGACCTTATTATCCTGGACATCGGTCTTCCAGTGATGGACGGTTGGCAAGTGGCCCGGATATTGAAGAGTAATCCGGCGACCCAGAATATCCCGATTATCGCCTTGACCGCTCATACGATGGCTGGGGACAGAGAGAAGGCGTTGGAAGCTGGCAGCCATGACTATGATACTAAGCCGGTTGTATTCAGTCGCCTAATGGGCAAGATCCAGCGGCTCCTTGGCGAAAGCGAGGAAAGCGAAGAAGTAGTCGATACCGGGACGGACGAGAGCTTGACGTCGAAAGAGAGCAAAACGGGGCTTGCTTTCGCCGCCGTCTTGTTCACTGATATCGTTAATTCGACGGTCGAGCAACAGGTGTTAGGCAACCGGTCGTGGGTCGATCTCATAGAGCGGCTAAATAACGAAATGGTACACTTATCGGTCGCTCAAGATGGCAAGGTCGTCAAATCTACTGGCGATGGCATCCTGGCCGTATTCCCGACTCCGAGCGGCGCCCTGACTGCGGCCGCAGACATGGTGGCGGCTGCGGAAGCACTGGGTCTGGGCCTTCGAGTTGGGGTCCATGCCGGTGAAATCCTGGAGATCGAAGGTGACTATCTGGGCACCGTGGTAACTATTGCCTCTCGGGTGACTGACCAAGCTGGGCCGGGCGAGATTCTGACTACGAGCGTCGTGAAGGGCCTGGTTGAAGGCTCCGGCTATGAATTCGCCGGCGAAAATACGTTCGACCTGAAGGGCATCGGCCCACGGTCGCTGGTCCGTCTAGTCGCCAGGAATGATTGAAACCATGCGGTTCTCAGGCCAGACCAAAGCTCGCGCTGACCTCCAGACCAGCTCGACAAGCCGATAGCCACGCAAATGACAACGCCTTAAATGCCTTTCTTGCGCCTCTGCGAAAGAGTCTTCTCACGAACCGTCGCTAATCATATTGGTTCGTTTTGAGCTGAAAGGCGAAGACCTTATCCTGCATGGGGCATCTTCACTACTTTTCGATTACCGGCAGATCAATCACCTGGGCATCATTTGCTCCATCGGGAGCGAGGTAATAGTTGTCCCAAATCTCTCCCGTAAGATCCTGATAAGCCTCGTCGTAGGCGTCCATCCCACAGGCATATTCGGCATCCATCAGAGCCAGCTCCGCATTCTTGTCCACTGGGTCTGGCTCGTAGAGCCTGAGCCAACTTCGAAATTGGGCATTATGATCTCGTATAGGACAAGGAGTCAACCAGTTGCCGTGCTTGCCATTGCCGGCGGTGTATTCCTTTTGCCATTGCCGGATATGAGCGAAGAAACCCTCCCGCCAGGCATCGGTCAGCGTGTTGCCCTGAGCATATATATCGTTGATATTCACCGGTGAATAGGGAACAAAAACACACGGGCACACATGGCCATTCCAATCGATATAGAGGTAACCGCCACCGCTAGACCGCCCGGCCGAAATGCAGCCATCGCTCAGAGTGCCGTGGTTCCAGAAATCAGTCAGAAATACTTGCTTTTCGCGGATGATCTCCCATGAGCGGCGCCACATCCATAGGCGCTGTTGGGGTGTTGGCATCAGATCTATCGCGTACGACCGACCGATGGGCATATAATGGAAGATCCACCCGTAAGCCGCACCCTGTTCTTGGAAGAAGAAATCGATGAACTCCTCCGACAAGATCTCTTCGGCATTATCGCGTGTGGCCGTCAATGATATACCAAAAGGTACACCATGATCTCTTAGCCTGGCCATGGTTTCCAAGACTTTGGCGAAGACGCCTTCCCCACGCCGGGCATCCGTGCGCTCTTGCCAGCCTTCAACTGATATGGCCGGAGTCAGGTTGCCCAGACCGGCCAATCTTTTTGCCACCGTTTCGTTGATCAAGGTCCCATTGGTGTAGGACATGAATATGATCTCTGGGTGTCTTTCAACCATATCCAACAGATTCATGCCATTCGATCGATAAGCGAAAGGCTCACCCCCGCTGATAACCGCTGCTCGTTTACCCCAAAGAGAATGCAATTCGGTCAAAATGCGATCGAAGACCGGCCAGTCCAATTTGTCCCTTTCGGTACCCGAATCTGCGTAACAGCCAGCGCAACGCAAATTACAGGTTTTGGTCGGACTGATGACCAACAAACCAGGAGGATAGTCCCCATTCTCGGCATAGAAGTGGTCCTTGACTCTTTGGTCGCCTGGGGGCACGAGCAAGTCCTGCGCTACATAGCGAATCATCTTCTGCACGAAGGCCGGCGCAAGTTTCTGGTTCGAGAGAACACGATCGATAGAATTGATGATGGCCACCCCCATTAGCGACCGGTCAACCTGAACCCCCGGTGGGTATTTGGAGTTCGTCTTCGGTTTCTTTGCTGCATGAACCATTTTTCTTCTGGCGGCAGCGGTGACCGTTCTTCGAAGGGGCGAAAAACCGGCCAGGGTTGGGCCGGTATGTTCCAATGATTTTGATAGCAGCTTACGAAGAATCCTGTCTACGTCGTATTGCTCTTTCATCCTTCACCTTCTTTCTGCATCCAAACAGTGTGATGCCCCCGGCGCTTGGCCGGGTGCTGCAGTGTCCGCCACCGGTTATCGTGTAAGGTGTTTGATTCTGAGCAGCCCTCCCTTATCTGGTCCGCTCGCCCTTGCCTTCCATTAACTCTACCAAGCCTGGCGCATTCGTCAAGCCCGGAAGGATCCAGTATTCGAAAGCGCATTACCGGAGACTCAACCCGTAGTAGTCGTCGGATTCCGGCAAGCGTTCTATGCGATAATCAGGCGATGCAGAAGATTAGCAAAGCAGCAGGTATTTTGCTCGTTGACCCATCGTTACTAGTCTGCAAATAGGACCTCTAAGATCGTTCCTACATCATCTTTGCCCTTGAGGACCTTCAAGTTGAAGATTTCAGTATAGCCACAGTTCTTGCATGAGACAAAGGCATAACGATAGGCCTGTATCTCGAACATACGAGAAAGCCCCGTTCCCGACATCGCCAGGTGTTCGACGTGTCCGCCGCTGTGCATACATTTCGAGCAAACGAAAGCGCCTGCCAGATCATCTTCTAATTTACCCATTTCTACAGTCCTTTATCTACTTAGCGAATCTTTAACCAACTCTGTAATTCATTACGCAGGAAAAGGATGATCGTTTCGTTGCGCCTGGAAATGAGCGCCAAATCAGAAGCCGGGTGGTTGACAATATCCGCCGGTGATTTCCGAGATTCGTGCGCCGATGGCTAGTAGTCTTTCGTCTTGCCAGCGGGCGCCGATCAATTGGGCACCAATCGGCAGCCCGGTCGCATCGTGGCCAAGAGGAATGACCAGGGACGGATTACCGGTAACGGCCGCCAGCCTAAGGGGCAGAGTGACGGCTTCCTGGCCAACGGCATCGTCACCGACGGCCGTCCTTTCGTCGCCGCGAGGCTGCGCGGTGACGCCGCAGACCGGACAGAGCAATACGTCCCAATCATCAAAGAAACGTTCCCAGGTGACAATAAGCCGGTCGCGTTCATTCAGTAGCTGAAGGTAGTCAGCCAGAGAGGGCCGGTCGCTGCTATCTGCTCCTTGATAAACTGGCTGGCAAAGGATGTTGAACATCACCTGGTTCATGAGGTGGCGATTGATCTCCGCTTGTCTGGCGAAATCTACCGGCGGCCAGCAGCGTTCGGTTCTGGCGCCTAGTCCCTCTAGCTCGGCGGCCAAGGTCTCGATCGCCGCGTGAATCTCGCCGCAAATCTGTGCGCCGGGAAAGGTAGGCGTCCAGGCGATGCGCAGCTCAGACAGAGCAGGCGGCGAAAGTTCATGCCAGGGGACAGGCGGCACATGACAATCACGGCCGTCGGGCCTGGCAATGATATTCAACGCCAGCTTGACGTCGGTCACCGAGCGGGCCATTGGACCGAAGACAGTGAAGCTACGAAACGGTTGGGCCGGCCCAAGGGTCGTGAGGCCGGTCAATGGCACTCGGTACTGGGTCGGCCGCAGGCCGAATATGCCGCAATTATGGGCCGGGAGCAGGACAGAACCGTTGGTATCGGTGCCGACGTCGAGCGGAGTCAATCCGGCAGCCAGGGCAGCAGCGGCGCCGCTGCTGGAGACGCCGGGACAGCGGGAAAGATCCCAGGGATTGTTGCTCTGACCGAAGGCCCCGAACGGGTAAAAGACAGCGTTGGTCTTGCCTAACAGGATGGCGCCCGCGCCTTTGAGCCTGGCGGCGACGGCGCCGTCTTCCTCGGGCACCCGGTCGAGAAACGGTGGATAACCGCCCATGGTGGAGCGGAGGCCGGCCGTATCCTGGTGGTCTTTTAGGGTAAAGGGCACGCCGTGAAGCGGGCCCCAGCACCGGCCGTGGGCGAGAGCGTCGTCTGCTTCCCAGGCTCGCCGGCAGGCTCCTTCCTCGTCGAGAGTGACGATCGCGTTTAGCCTTGCGTTGTGCCGCTCGATCTGGGCCAGATACGCCTCGAGTAAGTGGACGGCCGAAATCCGCCGCTCCTGGATCAGGGCGGCCAATTGGTTGGCAGGCCTGAAGAGCAACCCCTCCATGATCAGGCGCCCTGTTTCTAGCCAGCTCTGCGCCGGGTCAACTTAACGACACTAATGATCACTCTTCGCTAGAAGTCCCAGGGACACGGAGACTGGGCAATAAACCAGCTTCAACGAAGTCTCGCGCCATGCGAGAGCCACCAACCCGCTAGAGTGACGACAAGCATGCCAAGGATCGCGCCGATGACAGCCGGGGCAAAAGGCGTTTGATATCCCATCTCAACACCAAGCCCGGCCCCGGCCAGCGAGCCAAACATCGCCCCCACCATGACGAATGGCAGGACCCAGACAAAGTCCGGGAACTCGTTCCAATCTTGGTTGCCGTTTTCTATTCTGTTCCCGTTTACTCCCTTGCTCAAAATACAAGCTCCCTGCCTCCTGCAATCCCACACAACTCCCCGCCCCCCATTCGTAATTATCATATCATCAAGACGGTGCCTGTGTAAACTGATTCTAACGCCCACGGGACCGGACGGCCTGGTCAGCGCTGGTTAGGGTCTACGTCGAACATCTCACAAATGAGCGGCCACATCCTTTCGCCGGCGACGACCGGCCCTTCTTCATAGTAGGGAGACTCTTTGGCGACTCGCCTTCGAACAAGCGGCTGGAAAAGCCTTAGTAATGGTCGCGCGAATCTCGTCTGTCGACGAATATGTTGTAGATAATCGGCGAAGGTGTGATTTTGATATTGCGGAATCTCCTGGGACTCTCTCGTGTCGACCCAGTCCTCATAGTACCAGCTGGCGTCCACGTTGGGATCGACCAGACGAAATGCAGAAGGTGGGAAAGGAATGCCCCGCGCCTGGCCAATGCCGGTGAAGAAATCATGACGTGTGATCCTGCAATTCTCGTCAGGGCCGCCGAGGACGAATAAACGCTCGACCGCGCGCTCATTGTCGACGGCGTTGGCTAGTGCCAGGCCAGCGTCACTGGAGTGGAGCACATGCGCGCGCCGGTCCAAGGGCAGCAAGAAGGCAAATCTGAAGAACTCTATCGATTGGCCCCAACCTTTCGCCGTGGCCATGACGGTCGGAAGGCGGAGGATTGTCCAGGGCAGGCCGCTTGACTGGACCATCTGCTCGCCGGCCGCTTTGTGCCGGCCGTAATTGTCGTCTGGATTGACGGGGGTCTCGGCCGTCAACGGGGACAGTTCCCGATAGGGGTTGCGCGGGCCATGTATTGAATAGCTCGAGGCAAAGACGAATTGTGGCCCGATACTAAGGGCTGTGGCGGCCGTTTGATCGATGTTACCATTCGGTAACGGACGTTACTTGACCGTCATCACCTTACCACAAAGTAGTGACAGTTGGGTGCTACAATACAAACAATTACCAGCCGCGTTGTGCTGTGACTTGGAGACGACATGATACGTAGATTTGGCGAACAGCATTTCATGCGCCCTGCCGTGGGTACAATACTTCTAGTGCTCGCTATGACCTTGGCTTCGTGCGGCACGCTGGATGTTGCCCTCGAACCGACGCCCAACATAAACCAGGCTGCTGCCTCGCCGGCTTCAGGCGCCGTTCAGAGTAATGGGACTGAGATGGCGCCGACGCCGGGCGAAACCCAGGAGCCAACGGCCGGCTGGGGACCACTGATGTCCTACATCCACCCCTCATTTGGCTATGAACTGCTCGTTCCCGAGGGCGCCGACTTCATCGAGGAAGATTCGGACGAAAACATCATCTTTTTTTCAGACCGTGATCTGGCCGATAACCCTTCCTACTTGATAGGGGTCATGGTCCTACCAGCAACAGATCAGTCGCCCCGGGAACTGTTATCGGCATTGTCGGCCGGCGAAATCGATCTATTGGATGTCAAATCAGTGGAAATGAACAGCGGCGACCGGTCAGGCGCCCTGGTTAGCTACAGTGTCGAGGCTGGCCCGGCCTGTCCTGAGCTGCGGCCGCTGCTGGCCGCCTTTGTCGATCAGGGTACCGGTTATGCAATCCATATTTATAGTCATGGGCCGGAGCGATGTGATGCCATCGACGTGCCTGAAGCATTGACCATCGTCGAGAGCTTCCGACCGCCAGCCAACACGCCTGTCCTGGCCATGACGCCGACCCCCACGCCAGCGTCAACGGACGAGCTGATCGTCGTCTTCACCAGGGATAACAACGCCTGGCTGTGGACCGAGGACGGTGGAGAGCGCCAACTTACGAATGACGGGGGTGTTGACCAGGTCCTGTTAAGCGACGACAAGAGCATTATCGCATTTCGTCGGGGTAATGGCATTTGGGCCATTAACGCCGACGGTACCGACGAGCGCCAGTTGGTCAAGGAGAGTGACCTGCCGATCCCGCAGGAAGGAGAGTTGGCCGGCTATATCAACGGCATGACGATTAACCAATTGGCCTGGATCCCGGGCAGCCATCAACTGTTGTTTAACACAAGAATGCTAAGCGACGGACCCGGGCTCCTGTTGTCTGACGATCTCTGGCGGGTTAATACCGACCCGCAGTCCGTGCTGTCCCTGGATTATCTATTCCTCCCTGGAGAAG
>CP070688.1:1091684-1094185 GCA_020353135.1 Chloroflexota bacterium | reverse complement strand
GGCCTCGGCACTTACGGTACCCGGCTATCCTTCATTCTACTGTTCGGCCGGCGCGAGACCCCTGGCGGCCTACGGCGCGCCTTGCGCTTCGTGCCGCCTGCTGTTCTAACAGCTATCATCTTCCCTGAGCTACTCCTGCCAGAAGGAACACTGGACCTCTCCTTGGGCAACGAGCGCCTGTTAGCCGGCCTCTTCGCCGCCCTCATCGCCTGGCGCACCAAGAATGTCCTCCTGACCATCATCGCCGGTATGGCGCTATTGCTGCTGCTGGGGATCAGGGGCTAAACCACGGTGATCGGGGACCTGGAATGTCGCCGGGCGACGGCTTCCCGACCGTCGCGGGTCGCTAGCAGCTGGGGTCTCGGCACAACCCACTGGCCACCGCCCACTGTCCACCGCCTGCTGGCTTATCCGCTTTCCCGAATTCCAGAACCCAGTTTACGCTTGACGCTAATGCTATACTGCAAGAGAGTCTGTCTTGGTCGGCGGTGCCGCGTTGTCGAGAGGAGTGGTGGGTTATGACTAAGTTCACTATCGTTTCGCCGCAGGTCGTTGAGGAAACGAGCGGCCGCTTGGTCCTGACGCCAAAGCGCTCGACTCAGATCTGGGCCGTCGTCATTCTATTGATGGTCCTGTTTCTTGGTCTGGCGATCGCGGCCATGGGCTGGTACTTTGACAGCGTTTGCACGATGGCCGTCGGCATCGGGCCGCTGTTGCTCGGCGTCCTGATGATTGCCCGCAACCCGATCCTTGTCCGGCTGACTATCGATGACACGCGAGGCCAACTTTCCGTGGAGCAAACGCGCCTGATAGGCCTGGGCTTTTTACCCAGACGGCAAGCGGCGAGCTTCGGCCTGGACCGGGTGACGTCTATGGAACTTACCGAGAACATGCTCAGTACGGCGTTTGGCGTAAAGATCGAGGTCGGCCGCGAAGACGTTATCATCCTCAATACGCGGCGCGATGGCCGCCAGGCCAGCATGCTATTGGACAAGATCTCGGCCCTGATCGGCCAAAATGGGCAGGCGGACCAACCTGTCGTGGCCACTCCAGAAGGCCCATTGCCAGGCCGCAGCCCCGATCAACCGCCGGCCGACGCATCTGAGGCGACATTCGCCCAAGAGGCTGTTCCAGTCACCGGCTGGCGCCTGGCCCTTGCGGCTGTTTTCGGGCTGCTGACGGCCTTCGTCGCGGCCTGGATCTGGTTCCTGGTCGCCAGGGCCACCGACACCCGATTTGGCTTGCTGGCCCTCATGATCGGCTTTACCGTCGGCCTGGTAGTCAGCTTGATGTCGGGCGGCAGTCGCGATATCAGCTATGGTTTATTGGGCGCCGGCCTATCGGCCGTTGGCGTCATCGCCGGTGAACTGTTGATTTTCGGCAATCTAGAACTGGACTATCGTTATGAGTTAGATGCCATAATGGTCGTGATTTACATCATGGCTGTTTGGCAAGGCTGGGCGATACCTCGCCGGTCCATACGCCTGGTACGGGAGAACAGTGGACGGGTCAACGAGAACAATTGGCGGCCGATGCTATATGTTGGTCTTGCACTGTTACTGGCTATTGTGGCCGTCGGCGCGTTCGTCGGCATTGTGCCCATGCCAACTGAGGTGCTTGCTAGCTACAATGCCCAGCAGGCCTATAAGTACCTGGACGAAGGCGATCTTCAGTCCGCGGCGGCCGAACTCGAGGAGGCGCTCAGCTTTCAACCGGACTGGGCCATAGGGAACCTCTTGCTGGGCGAACTGTACCAAGAGAGTTCATTGTATGCTGATGCCGAACGATTGTACCTGGTCGCTCTAGAGCATGATCCTGAATTGGGTGCGGCCCATCTCGGCCTGGCCAAAACTTACATGGGCCTGGGGCGAGAGGACGACGCGCTGGCGGCCGCGGAATCAGCTAAGGCCGGCTATGAGGTGGATGGGCAGGCGCACCTGATATCCGGCTACATCTACTTCATACGCGAACAATGGTCGGCGTCCGAAGCGGCTATGGCCGAGGCTCTACGCATGGGACTTGAAGGAGAAGACCTGGTCCTCGGCTACCTTCTCAGTGGTTATTCGTTCATGCATTTAGAGGAATACCAAGATGCCCTAGCCGTCGCCGAGACCTTGATCGACCACGAACCGGAGAACGCCTACGCCCATTTCTTATCGGGCGAAGCCAACTACTGGTTAGGCAATAGAGATGCGGCCAGGTCAGACCTCGAAACCGCACTGGCCCTTGGTCTGGATACCGAATCCGAGCTTGGCGCCCGCTCCATCCTGGCAGAACTGGATTGACGCAAGCTGCCAGCCTGAACTCTCGCGTGTACTTCCTTGGCTCCGGTTTCACAAGACACCTCCTCAGGTCTCAGAATACCCCTGACTTTCGTGCCCTAAAATCCAGGCAACTTCAGCCCACCGCCCGCCACCTCATCCTTCATCCTTCAAGAAAGTTCCCCACCGCCCCTCAACTCCCCACCTCCCGAGCCGCCGCCACCGCCTCGTCGATCAACG
>CP070688.1:1086940-1091584 GCA_020353135.1 Chloroflexota bacterium | reverse complement strand
GGATAGGTGGGCGA
Organism: Chloroflexota bacterium; assembly: GCA_020353135.1. Next base: position 1,091,570 of record CP070688.1, on the reverse strand, counting down.
GATCTGGCCAGACTGACAATGGATAGCCCTCCGCCAGGTAAGGGCCCACGAGTCACTCCTCATAGAGCGCCACTAGCTTAGTCTCCATCCCCAATCGCAAGTCAATCCCTCCATATCAAAGACGGAAACGCCGTCCATAGTGGCCTTGCAGCGAATAATCGGGCCGCGCCGACAACGAGAATGCCGGTTTCCATGATCTTTGAGCGTCGACTCGCCTCTTTACGTCTGTCCAGGCGCCGCCAGCTGGCATGGATCTTCACAAGTAATAGACAGTATGTGAGGACTCATTGTATAATGCCTGACGCAGAACTTAGCAAGAATCTCCGGATTGGACCACAAGAGGCAGAAGGACGTGATACCAACAGTATCCGGCGACGCCTGGTTCCGGTGATACTTGGGCTGATGTTAACAGCTTCTCAATAGGGGGATTGTTCATGTCTCCAGACCAACTAACGAATATGGAATCTGCCAGCCAACAGCTGAGTAGTGACTCTGCCGCTCAGTCGCAGAAGAATGAATCCATCAGTCAAGTGCAGAAAACTGAGTCCATGGGCCTGCAACCGGACAACGATCCAAAAGTGGTCACTACTCGGGCCATTGTGGCCTATGTCATTGTCCTCTTCGCTTTGACAGTTGTGCTCTTGCTCATCGCCAGACGTCCATTACCTGATGATACTTTGTCACTTGAAGGTGGTGTTGCCCTGTTGGTTGGGACGATAATCCTGGTGGCGGTGATATTTGGTCCCATTTGGTACATGGCCCAGGCATGGCCTCAGGTAGACGAGGACGAGGAGAAGGGCAGAGAGTATGAAGCCATGGCCAGTAGAGTCATTGGCGTCGTCTCGGTCATTGTGTGGGCGGCGCTCATCTTTAGCAACTTGTTGTCAATGCTCTGGCCCGGGTCAAGATTTTCCTGGCCGAACGGCTGGTTTATAAATGTACCTATACTTGGGTACGCTTTGATCGGGGCGGCGGTCAACATCATTGTCACCCAGAGTCTGCGCACTTCAACCAGGGATCCGAAATCGGAGTATGCCGGCCGCCAAATGCTGCGCATCTTGGAAGCCACCGTTTTTGCCGCAGTCGTCTACCAGGTGGGATTACTCGTGCTACCGACCGTGAACAAGGATTGTGCCGTGGAGGCGAGCGGCCAGCAGTGTCTGTCGATTGATGCCCCTATCTTCTTGATAATCGCTCTGCTGGTCGGTCTTCTTGTCACGCTCATCGAGGATTTCATGGTTCGCCTCTTGCCACTCGGCAACTGGCGCGCCAATATCCAGGAAGCTCATGAACTTAGAGGGCGTTATCAGAAAGTTAGAAAGCGATGGATACGCTTCGCCGAAGATCATCGGCGAGAGTACGAAGACGACCAATGGGACGAGCTTTGGGGCGAATTCGAGGCCACATGCAATAAAATCGATCATTTGCTGCGGAGCAGCGAAAACTATCACGCGGCCAAACTCATTCATGAGCAAGAAATGATCCTTCTGGGGCTAAGATTTCAACATCCGGACGAAGAAGAAGAGTAAGAGCATTTGCGCGGCCGCAACTATTTGACCTCTGTACAGTTAACAAGGGAACCAGCGAGAGTAACGCACCTATCTTGGTTCAGGAGGCCCATGATGAACAAACGTCATTTATTCTTGTCAATTTTTGCCAGCACTTTGTTGCTGATCACCATGTGGCACTTGCTTTCTGCCCAACAGCCCGCGCTGGCGGCCGCCCCGCCGGTTGAAGATCAAGGTGTTCCCCACCGGGTTGCCATCACAAAAACCGTCGTCGTGGCTGGCGCCGACAGTGAGCCCGGTGCCTATGCACCTAACCAGCGGCTGCAGTTCGCGATTACTCTGACCAACATCAGCACGGCGAGCATCCCAAGCATCAGCGTTTTCGACGACTATGATCAAAACGTCATCACGGTGAATGAGAGCGACATTGCACCTCGAGAAAACCTGTCGATCGGTGAAGATGGCAGGCTAGAATGGCGAGACATAACCCTGCCCGAGGGCGGAATATGGACCGCCCGATATACGGCCATTGTGCAGGGTGCGGAGCGGTTCGCCACACTTTCTGATCAGGACAGGCCGGCCCGGGCCGATAATGTGGTAAGCGCCCTCATTGACGGTGAAGTCGACGCATCGTTCGCCATTCCAAAGGTGGTTGCCTCGCCTCTTATCTCGAAAACAGTCGTGGGCAACACCGTCATCGGCGAAGATGGCGCCACCACGATGCGTATTCTGGTGAGGAATGACTCCCCGGTGCCGCTTAATAACGTTGAAATCGCGGACTCGTTCTCACCGTCGGCTACCGTTCGAATAGCCGGCGTAGATATCAGCGACCAGACGCCGTCAATCGCCAGCAGCTTCTGTGAAGTTCCACAAGGTAACAGCTCGATCAGATGGTGTATCGACCAGCTCGGGCCGGACCGGGAGTGGTTTGCTACTTATGAGGTCGTCTTTGACGGCAATAGCATGAATGAGGTGCGGAATCAAACCGATCCGGCACTCACAAATCGGGTGAACCTGACGACAGATGAGAATCGTCAATCCATCGCCGCAACTCTGGCCAGTCCAATCGTCCTGAAAGTCGAGGCGAATCCAAGACTTGAGCTTAATTATGGTTTCAGGAACACGAAGGATAAGGCGACTTTCGAACCAGGTGATACCATCCTGTACACGGCAACGGTCAGGAACATCGGCACGGCGGCGGCGACCGATCTCACAATACGATCCGAGTTTGATGAAGCGGTGGTAAGCGAACTGGCCGAGAATGGTCAGATTGACGAAGGAACGGCCGCTCAGCAAATTGCCGCCAATTTCGCCGAATGGAGGCTGGGAGAGTTGGCGGCCAATGGCAGTGCGTCCTTCACCCATACGTTGAAGATAAAGTCAGACCTGGAGGCGACTGAAGCCAAAATCGCGTCTTTGGCCACGGTACAGGCCGCCAATCATCCGACCCTGGAGTCAGCTCCGCTCAATATAAGTGTCTCCATATCGGTATTGGAAATCGGGGCGCTCGACTTGCGGGACATAAATGAAGGGGAACTCAGGCCCGGCGACATCGTCGAAGTTATTGTCGGGGTCGTCAATACGGGATTGGCCCCTTCGGAAGGGCAGACAAGTTCGCTGCAAAGCTCCCACAATGACATTGCCGAACTTGAAGATGGCAGCTTGAAACCTGAAGATGGCACTGTGAATCCGGAGGACGGAATAATCGAATGGAATATCCCCGCTTTGCAGCCAAATGAGACTTCCAACTTCTCTTATCGCTTGGTCGTTTCAGAGAGCCCGGCCGAAGGCGCCAACACATTGGACGTAACCGCCAGCATCTTGAAAGGAGACATTCCGGGCGATTCCGGCTCTCGAAGCGCGCCAGTGGTCCCTATTGAACCGACGGCGACGCCGACGCCGACAACGACGGCCGCTGTCGATAGCCCGTCCTTTGGATATATCGCCGGTCTAATGGCGCTGCTGTTTCTGGGCGCGCTTTATCTGGTCTTTTCGCAGTCGCGAAATCTGGCGGTTCAGGATTCGGATGCACGTTCACGCGATGTGGTGGAGATGTTCACGATCCTTATTATCGTCGGGGCCATCCTGCTATTGGCCATGATTGGCGACATCACGCCCCAGATAGTGATTCCAGTGCTGTCTGGCATCGCCGGGTATATGTTGGGCCGGGGTTCGGGAAAAGCCGGCTCCTAGCCAGGAACTGGAGACGACGGTCGACTCAGGAATCGAGGGCGAGGCCGTTCGCAACTTCGTCGAGGAGTGGCTTGATATCGATCGCGAGAGCTTTCCCTGGCGGAATCCTAGTTGCGCCCTTTGATCACACGGTCAGGCGAAAACGGCCGGAAGTCTATGGGCGGCGCCTGTCCGGTCACGATTCCGCGGACCATCTCGGCCGTGATGGGCGCCAACAAGATGCCGTTTCGGAAATGGCCGGTGGCCGCTATAAGGTTCTCCCAGCCTTTGAACGGTCCAATGAAGGGCAATTTGTCTGGGGTAGCCGGACGTAAACCGGCCCACGCTCCCAGAAACTCACACTGCCGGAGAACAGGGGCGATTTCAAGGCCGGCCGCGGATACTTCACGTACGCCGTCAAGCGTATTGGATTGGTCGAATCCAACTTCTTCCACCGTCGCGCCCAAGAGCGTCTGATCGTCGCCTCTGGGAACGAGATAACCGCGCGGCGACATCACCACTCGCTGGACCGGTTGGCCGGCGACGGCGAGTGCCTGTCCCCTGGCAGGTTCAACCGGCAATGGCGGCATGCCCGAGATTCGACCAGACCAACAGCCGGCCGCCACGACGACCCAATCCGCCCACTGCACTTGTCCAGCCCATCGTACGCCGGTCGGTCCACGAGAGCCTGAGCCCCTTTCGACTCCATCGACCGTCGCTCGTTCAAACACGACCCCGGCGTTTTGCGCCGCCCGAACGATAGCCTGGGTGAGCGCCGTATTGTCGACCCAGGCGTCGTGTTGAAAGAACAACGTCCCGTGTGTATCTGGACTCAGACCTGGCGCAAGCAGACGGCTTTCATCTGGCGTCGGGCGCTCAACGTTAATGCCGTTGGCGATATTGAAGTCGAACATCGCATCGAGCTCGTACGAGTCAGCCTCGGTCAGCGC
>CP070688.1:1083271-1086840 GCA_020353135.1 Chloroflexota bacterium | reverse complement strand
GGACCTGGACCTGGCACGTTCCGGCATCAGGCGCGGCCCGACGCGTCCTCGCCTTGGGGCCGGATGTCGTTCATTTCCACGGACTGACCATGAACACCAGCCTGCGATTGCTGCAAATGCTGCGAGGCAAAGCTGGACCGGCCATCGTCGGCCAGCACCATGGCGGACGGCCGGCCGAAGGACGCGTGTCGCGCAGCATTCAGAAGCAAGCGCTACAACAGGTGGAACGGGCGCTATTCGGCAGCGATTCGGCGGCCGGGCGGTTTGTGGACGCCGGGTTGTTGGACAGCCGGCAAGTCGTCACAATCATGGACAAGTCGACCCCGATGACGATGGGCTCGCGTCCGGAAGCGCGTAAGAAGAGCGGCATGCATGGCTCGCCGGTCTTTCTGTGGTTCGCCAATCTCGAAGCGGACCGTGATCCGATGACGGCCGTGCAGGGATTCGAGCACATCTTGAAGTCGTGGCCCAAGGCCCAGCTGTACGTCTACTATAAAGGCGACACGTTGCTTACCCAGTTGCGAGCGTACGTGATCGCCCGGCCGGCGCTGGCGGGACGCGTTCATTTTCGCGGCCGGCCACCGGTCGGATCGCCGGAAGTCATTTTCAACAGCGCTGATTTCTTATTCCAGACCGACCGGCGGGCCAACAACGGCCACGCCGTCTTGGAGGCTATGGCCTGCGGCGTCATCCCAATTGTGAGTGACGTTCCGCTCTTCCGCTCGCTGGTCGATAACGGCCGGTGCGGCTTTCTTTTTCCCCTAGGCGAAGCCAAGGCCATGGCCAGGCAGGTGCTGGAATTCAGTCCAGGCAAGATAGCTGGCAAGGCAGCGCTGGTCCACAACTGGTTTGAAAACGCCTACAGTTATGATGCCCTGGCAGGCGTGTTGCTGGAAATCTATGGCGAGGCTATCGCCGAGCACGGCATGCAGAGCGAGTCTTTGGGGCCCACCCTAACTGAAGTTACAAGTAATTGAGTTTTTGCCGCTTGGCGGTGGCGAGTGGCGGTGGCCAGTGATCGGCGGTCAGTGGTCGGAGATAGGCCATCAGCCGTCAGATGACGGCTGATGGCTGAATGGCAGCTAGAAATCGGGGCGCTGGCCCAGGGGCAGGAGCGGGTGGCTGCGCAGGAAGCGAAGCAGGATAACGGAGCCGGTCAGAGCGATCAGGGCGCCGATGGCCATGATGCTCCAGGGAAAAGCGAGGCCGGTGGCATGGGCCAGGGCAACCAGGATGACCGCCAGGGCGCCGTAGGCGTACCAGCGCGGTGTCCGAAAAGTGTAGCCGAGGAACAGGAAGGCGCCCAGGGCCACGACGGCCGCGAGGCCGACGAAGCCATAGCGCAACAGGTCATTGGATGGGGCGAATCGCGACTGGCCCAGGAAGAGGACCAGGAAAATGAGCCCTAGCACGGCCAGGCCAACCAGGCCGGCCAAAACCGCGGCGCCGAGTCGGGTGGTCCGGCGGCCGGCGGTCTCGTCTAATTCATCGGGCCTCAGGCGGGGAACGGTCACGGTCTCCTTGAAGTTCCAAAGCATCGGGGCGAAGATGGCGGCGTAGACGCCGACCATCCAGAACATCTCGGTGAACAGCATGAGGCCGGCCAGGAAAACGCACCAGCCGATGAAGAGTTCCAGCACGCCATCGTGCTGATAGGACATGTACAGAGTGCGTAAATTCTGGTTGTTCTGTAACCTACCCATCGTAACCTCCCTGGAGATGAGCGATTAGCTTCGAGCTCCTAGCTTTTAGCTTTGAGCCTTTAGCTGCTTGTTTTGTCAATGGGGCCTGCTGAGTGAAAAAGGGTCCAGTACGTGGCCACTGGAGCAGGCTTGAGAATAGGATAAGGGATCAGCCGGAAACGCGCATCGGACAGTCAGGTAAATCGGTATTAGCCGGGTGGGTAATTTGGGGAGTAGGGAGCGGGGATTAGGGCTCGCGGATAGAGGCCAATGGAGAAGAGGAGAAGAGGAGATAAGATCAAAACGGGCCCAAGGGTCGGCGGTTCGAAACTCGAAGCTCGGAACTCGATACTCGAAGCTCGTGGCTAGTAGCACGAAGCTGGCTGCGCCACCCAAAAAGGAAGAAGCCAGGTCGCTTTGACCTGGCCTTCTACTGCTGGCGCCGGTTTGGCGCCTGTCTCTAGTGCCCTTCAAGGGCTTCGCAGAGCCAGACCGCCTCGCCCGGATCCTCGAAAAGCTCAAACATACCCGGACCGGCTACCTGTTCGACATCTTCGTTTATATCGAGAACAATATGGCCGGCGGCCAGGGCCAGGAGGCCTTCACCGGGCTTAGTGATGTGATAATACATGCCCTGCCGTATCCGACCACCTGAGAGCGGATTTTGACCGGAGAGCACCCCATGACCATTGAAGACGCTGCCCGTTTCCGTATTTATGACGTCTCCTGTGATCAACGCATGGATATGATAGGCGTAGGGATTGCTGGTATCATCCGCGTACAAAGTGAGGCTTACCTCGGCCCAGAGGTCGATAATGACATCGTAAGACCGGAAGCGGAATTGAAGAAATTGGCTGAGCGCTTTGCCCGCCGGGGGGCGTGGGCTAGAATCGAGGAATGGGCGTGATTAAGAAGCGAACGGATGTAGTGATCGTGGGCAGCGGGCCGGGCGGGGCGACTTTGGCCCGGGAGCTGGCCCGATCGGGGGCGGGGTTGGGCATTACTCTGCTGGAGCGCGGCCGGGATTGGCGCCGTAATCCGCTGTATGGCACCTACCCGGGGGCGATGCTGTACACGGACCGGGCTTCGGTCCTTTACACCAGGGAGGGGCTATCTATCGTGCGGCCGATGATGGTCGGCGGAGCGACGAGCATGTACTGCGCCTGCGCGGCCGCCCCCCTGCCCTGGTGGCGGGAGAAGTACGGCATCGACCTGGACGGTTACGCCCGGCAGACGATCGAGGAACTGGGCATTGGGCCGCTGCCGGCCGAATTGCGGGGCGTCGCTTCGACCCGAATCGCCGAGGCGGCGGCCGAATTGGGGATGGCATGGTCGCCACAAGACAAGTTCGTCGCTCCGGATCGCTACCCAACGTTTGATTGCGGGACGACGTGCATGTTGGGTTGTCGCTGCGGCGCGAAGTGGAACGCCGGTGAGTTTGTGGATGAGGCGCTGGCCGAAGGCATTGACCTGTGGACCGGGGCGCGGGTGGATAGCGTCCTGCACGGTTACGGGACCGTCTCGGGTGTCAAAGGGCGCGTCGGCCGGCGGTCGTTTGAGATCGAGGCCGATGTCGTGGTATTGGCGGCCGGCGGGCTGGGCACGCCGCGCATCTTGTTGCGCAGCGGGCTGGACGCGGCCGGCCAGGGAATGACCCTGGACACTACCTCGATGGTCTATGGCCTGGCGCCGTTCAAAGGTAACGGGGATGAGCCGCCGATGACCTGGAGTTACGCCGACGACGAGATCGGGGCCATGTTCTCGACGTTGATCGATCCCTGGCTCAATTATCCTGTCGTTATGTTAACGAAGATGCCGGCCCAAGTCTTGAGCTGGCGGCGCTGGGGGCGGACGCTGGGGGTGATGATCAAGCTCAAGGATGAAATC
>CP070688.1:1079694-1083171 GCA_020353135.1 Chloroflexota bacterium | reverse complement strand
CCAGCTTGGAAAGGATGCTGCTAACATAGTTGCGCACCGTCCCCTCGCTCAAGAACAAGGCATTGGCTATTTCACGATTGGTTTTGCCCTCGACAATGGCTGCCAGCACCTGCATCTCCTGAGGCGTGAGATCGGTGAAGGCCGCCACCTCTTCTTGCTGAATGGCCCGGCGAACCTCCGTGAACACCCGCTGGGTCAGCGACGGATCGAGCATCGCTTCCCCCCTGGCAGCGGCCTCAATGGTATTGATCAGCGCTTCACTGCTGATCTGCTTTAGCACATACCCGGTCGCTCCGGCCCGGATCGCCGAAAAGAGCATCTCATCTTCTGCATACGAGGTCAGCATGATCACCTTGGTCTCGGGCAATTGCCTGGTGATCTCCTCACAGGCCTCAATGCCGCTGCCGCCTACCAGGCGGATGTCCATCAAGACAATGTCTGGCTCCTGGGCCATTGCCTTCTGAACCGCCTCTTGCGCGGCCGAGGCTTCGGCCACCACCTCAAATCCCGGGTGGCGTTCGATCAAGCTCTTGAGGCCCAATCGAACCACTTCGTGGTCGTCCACAAGCAAGATGCGTAGATGCGTCATAGCAGCGTAAGTATAGCCGCTATCCCGGTTTTTCACCAAGGGTGTATAATACTCTTGAGCCCAGCGGCTCATCCGGTATTGTGAACCGACGGCCGTTGCCCGACCGTCCATTTAGAGGAGCTTATTGACATGGTTACCGTCCAGCCTTTAGATGCGACCGTTCTTTGCCGACCCTGTGATCCCGATCGCTTTAGCTTCAACACGACGGCCGAACTGGAAGATCTGGAGGAAGTCATCGGCCAGGAGCGCGCCGTCGAGGCGATCCGCTTCGGCATTGGCATCCAGCGGCAAGGCTACAACCTCTTCGCTCTCGGCCCAAACGGCACCGGCAAGTACACCTCCGTGCATAGATCATTGTCTGATCGAGCCATAAGCGAACCTGTGCCGGCCGACTGGTGCTACGTCTACAACTTCGATCAGCCCCATAGCCCCAAAGCGCTGCGTCTTCCGGCCGGACAAGGCGTTTTGCTTCTACAAGGCATGGAGCAAATGGTCGACGAGTTATTCGCGATTATCGCCGCAGCCTATGAAGGTGAAGAGTACCAGACCCAGCGCCGGGCCATCGAAGCCGAAGTTCAGAACAGGCAAGAGTCCGCCTTGGAAGACATCCGCGTGGAAGCGGAGGCCAACGAGATCGCTCTGATCCGGACCCCGGCCGGGCTGGCCTTTGCGCCTCTCAGGGACAAACAAGTCATCAAACCTGAAGAGTTTATGGAACTACCCGAAGAACGGCGCAAAGAAATCGAGTCTCAGATCGAGGATCTTCAACAAAAGCTGCAGAGCGTCATCCGCCAGGTACCTGACTGGATTCGCGAGGGTCGCAGACGGGTCAGGGAACTGAATGAGGAAGTGGCCGTCTTTACCGTGTCGCCTCTGTTCGACGAAATCAAGGCCAACTTCGATGGGCTGCCCCATGTACTGGCCTACCTTGAAGCGGTTCAGGCCGACGTCGTCAAGCACAATCACATGTTTGTCGATTCCGGGGAAGATGGCGACTCATCCCTCGACCCGGCCGATGCCGGCGTGGTCACGACTAGCCCAAAGAAAAACTTCGCCAACCGTTATCGAGTGAACGTGATCGTTGACCATGGCGAATCCGAGGGCGCGCCGGTCATCTACGAGCAGAACCCGACCTACACTAACTTGATCGGCCGCCTCGAGCACGTGGCCCAGATGGGCGCCTTGCTAACTGACTTCACCCTGATCAAACCGGGCGCGCTGCATCAGGCCAACGGCGGTTATCTGATCCTCGATGCTCGCAAGGTTATCCTGCAACCCTTCGCCTGGGAAGGACTGAAGCAGGCGCTGCGCGCCGAAGAGATTCGCATCGAATCGCCGGGACAGGCCTATGGCCTGGTGAGCACCGTCGCTTTGGAACCACAGCCGGTTCCGCTGGATGTTAAGGTCATCTTGCTCGGCGAGCGCTTACTATATTATCTGCTACACCAACACGATCCCGATTTCGGCGAACTCTTCAAGGTCGCCGCCGACTTCGAAGACCAGATGGATCGCAGCGACGACAACGACCTGGCTTACGCCCGCCTGATCAGCACGCTGGCCCGCAAGGAATCATTGCGCCACTTCGATCGCCCGGCCGTGGCCAAGGTCATCGAGCGCAGCGCTCGTTTAGCGGGCGATTCCGAACGGCTTTCAACCCATATGCAGAGCGTCGCCGACCTGCTGCGGGAGGCTGACTATTGGGCCGGCGAAGCGGACGCAGAGATCGTCAGCGGCGCCCATGTACAGCAGGCTATTGAGGCCCAAACCCGCCGTGCCGGCCGCGTTCAAGAGCAGATGCAGGAAGCGATTCTGCGCGAAACGATATTTGTCGACACAGCCGGAGAAAAGACCGGCCAGATCAACGGCCTCTCAGTATTGATGTTGGGCAATTATGCCTTCGGCCGGCCGAACCGGATCACCGCCCGGGTGCGCATGGGCAAGGGTGAGGTGATCGACATCGAGCGCCAGGTGGAACTGGGCGGCCCCCTCCACTCCAAAGGCGTGCTCATCCTCTCCAGTTACCTCGGCTCTCGTTATGCCGCCAGCCGCCCCTTGTCGTTGTCGGCCAGCCTGGTATTTGAGCAGTCCTATGGCGGCGTCGACGGCGACAGCGCCTCCTCGGCCGAGCTGTACGCCCTCTTGTCAGCCCTGGCGGAGGCGCCCATCAAACAATCGCTAGCCGTCACCGGGTCGGTCAACCAACACGGCCAGGTGCAGGCCATCGGCGGCGTCAACGAAAAGATAGAAGGCTTCTACGACATCTGTCTTTCGAGAGGCCTGTCCGGCGATCAAGGCGTCCTGGTGCCGGCCGCCAACGTCAAGCACTTGATGCTGCGCCAGGACGTCGTCGATGCCGTAGCCGAGGGCGATTTCAACATCTACCCCATCGAGACGATCGAGCAGGGGATCGAGGTCCTGACCGGCGTTCCGGCCGGCGAAATGGATGACGATGGCTCTTTTCCGAACGGCACCATCAACAGGCTCGTCGTCGACCGGCTTGACTCCATGGCTGAAACTCAGCGGGCTTTTAACCGCCCGCCAGAGCAGCCCCCCGGCAATGGGCAAGAGCTGGTTGAGGAAACCGGCGGCATGAAGACAAGTTAGGTGTATCGTGGATGAAACTGAAAAGCAACTGATTATCAAACGAATTCTGGTGGCTCTGGACGCATCGACCCACAGCCTGGCCGCCCTGGATGCGGCCGCCGCGTTGGCAGCCACTGCACGCTCTGCCAAGGGCACGACGAACCACGTTGCATCAAGGTCTGTCCCACGGACGCCCTCCGGCCGGTCGCCGATTGGCGCGACATTCGGATGGGAATTGCCGTGATCGACCAGCAGACTTGTTGGGGGTACCAGGGAATCCTCTGTAAGGCTTGTTGGCACGCTTG
>CP070688.1:1071132-1079594 GCA_020353135.1 Chloroflexota bacterium | reverse complement strand
ACAGCTTTCCTTGTTGAAATCCCTCAACCGCATCTTGCCTGAAGAGCAGTACCGCCTGGATGAATATCTCCGATTATTAGATAAGATCCTGGTGCTGCCTGGCTTTGAATTCACGGCAACCTTTGGCTTTCATATTCTGGGCATATTTGATAGCGACACACCTGTTACCTACCTAGAGCACCTTCTCTTGTCGCTTAACGTGCCGATCGACCTACTGCCCAGTGGAAGTTCGACCGTGGGCGCTACCAGCGATGTCCTGACCGCATATCGAGTAATCAACGAAAGTGGAGGTCTGGTAATCGCGGCTCATGCTAACTCCAGCAATGGTGTGGGTATGCGCGGCCTCGATTTCGGCGGACAAACGAAAATCGCTTATACGCAGGATCCAAATTTACATTGCCTCGAGGTGACGGATTTGGAGAAACGCGGCCGCTACACCACTCGTCGATTCTTCGACGGCTCAAAACCCGAATACCCGCGAGCCATGCGTTGTATTCAGGGTTCGGACGCACACAGGTTGATGCGCGATCCGCTTTCGCAGAAGAATTTGGGTGTGGGTGACCGGGTAACGGAGGTCCACTTGGAGCAAGTCAGTTTTGCGGCTTTGGCGGCCGTGATTCAGGGGAATGACCTGTCGCTAACCCGCCCCTATCGGGGTCCAGCTTCTCCGGTCGACTTCGTTCAATTGGCCAGGGAGGAGGGACCGTCCATCGTCCAATCCTTTCACAAGTCCATGGCCCAGCGCGGAGGGCATTTGAATCGAATCCTCGAAGACGTTTGCGCCATGGCAAACACCAATGGAGGCACCATCTACGTGGGCTTGCCGCCAGATGCTAGCGAAAAGATCGTCGGTGTTCGCGAACCACGAAAAGCGATAGAGCAACTCGATAGCGCAGTAGCTCGCAGGTTGAGCCCTGATCCAGAGGTCAATATCGACGTATTGAGCTCACAAGGCCAGCCGGTCGTCCGAATCAACGTGCCCCCGGGGCGGGAAATACCCTATGCCATTGACGACAATCGTTTCTATGTTCGCGATGAAGCTGAAACGACACCGGCCGTCAGAGATGAAATAGTTCGGCTGGTCGAGCGACGAATTCTCGGGCTAGCCGGTGAAAGCGTGGTCGCTTCTGTCCTCGACCAACCTGAGGAAGAACCAACCGTTACCGCGCCAGAAACTCAAACAGATTCTTCTCCAAAGGGCAAACAGGCCACTGCGCCACGTACTGGAGTCGAGATTGTCAGCAGCGAAGAGCGTGATGGCACGATCTATCACACTGTTCGAGATCTGCGAAATGGCAACCTCATTAAGAACGTCACTCGTTCGTCGGCCAGAAAATTGTGGCACTATGCGATCATTAAGACAGAAGACGGGATCCCGTCGGCCGATGAAATCACCTGGGATAATAACCGTGCTTTCTTGGACCTGCGGCGGCGCGACAACCATGTTTGGTATGATCTGGCAATGCGCGACCAGAACGGCGTTCACGTATACTATGGCGTGACTGACAGCGGCCTGAACGAAGAATGGATGGGACTTGTCGAACGGCATGCTGATCGGTAGATGGGCCCGTTGACCTTTAACTCTAGCTTTGAAAGATATCTCGTACCAATGATGGTCAGCTCATCTTGCGCGGAGCGTATCGCGTGCGCGTAGGCGTCCTGACGGTAAGCGATCGAGCCGCCAGTGGCGCTTACGAGGATGGTAGCGGGCCACTTATCGTAGACGTGATTCACAGACGCACGGGCTGGCAAGTTACCGAACAGGCGATTGTCCCAGACGAGCTTGATCAGATCGCCCAGGTCTTGCGCGACTGGACCGCGGCTGGATTGACCCTTATCCTCACAACTGGGGGAACCGGTTTTTCGCCTCGGGATGTTACGCCGGAAGCAACACGGCGAGTCACTGATCGGGAGGCGCCGGGCATCGCCGAAGCGCTGCGCTCGGAAAGCTTGAAGATCACCCGCCACGCAATGCTTTCCCGTGCAAGGGCAGGCATCCGTGATTCAACTCTCATCATCAACTTGCCGGGCAGCCCAAAGGCGGTCAAGGAGAGCCTGGATATCTTGCTGCCGGTCCTGCCCCATGCGCTAGACCTGTTGACGGGCGGCGCCGGCTCAGAAACAGGGCATCGAGCCATTTGAATTGATGGACCTCCCGGCTGCCAGCCTGATCCTCAAAAAAGGCCGCGACAAGCCGATCAAGAACCGGCACCCTTGGATCTTCTCGGGAGCAATCAACAGGGTTGTGGGCTCGATAGCCGAGCCGGGTCAGTTAGTTGACATCCTCAAGGACGACGGCAGTTGGCTGGCTCGCGGCTACTACAATCCGTATTCTCAGATAAGCGCGCGCATCCTGACCTGGCAAGCCGAAGAGGAAATCGACCGTCAATTCTGGTCAGATCGAATTGCTCAAGCGCTGGATTTGCGCGGCCTTCTAAACCTCGAACCGGAGACGACCGCCTACAGGTTGATAAACGCGGAAGCCGACGGTTTGCCGGGCTTGATTGTAGACAAGTATGGAGACTATCTGGTTATTCAATGCCTGACGGCCGGAATTGACCGCCGAAAGGAGCAGCTGGCTGAACTGCTGGTTGAGTTGTTGCAGCCCATTGGTATAGTCGAGCGATCTGACGCCAGCGTTCGCAAGAAGGAGGGCTTGCGAAAGGCATCCGGAATCCTCTATGGCGCCGCCCCCTCCTCCCAGCTGGTCATATTTGAGAACGGACTGCAAATGCACGCCGATCTCTATCAAGGTCACAAGACCGGCCTCTACCTCGATCAGCGCGATAACCGGGCAATCATTGGCCATCCTGACCACATGGCCGGCCGCGACATCCTCAATGTCTTTGCATATACAGGCGCTTTTGCCATTTACGGGGCAAGGGCTGGGGCGTCGGCTATTACGAATATTGAGAGTTCAGCCAGCTTGCTTGAGATCGCCCAGGCAAACATGAAACTGAACAAGCAGACTCGGCCTCGGGACGAGTATCTGACCGGCGATGCCTTCCAGATTCTGCGGCAGCTGCGAAAGGAGAACAGTTCGTACGACGCGGCCATTTTAGACCCGCCAAAATTCGCCAGGAGCCAGAAAGACGTGACCGCCGCCAGTCGCGGCTACAAGGACTTGAATATGCAAGCCTTACATCTCCTTCGGCCAGGTGGCCTTTTGGCTACATTTTCCTGCTCTGGGCTCATCAGCCTTGACCTGTTCCAGAAGCTACTCTTCGCGGCGGCGGTCGATTCCGGGCGCGATGTCCAGATAATCCGTTACATGAGCCAGGCGGCCGATCATCCGATTTCGGTAACATATCCTGAGTCGGCCTACCTAAAGGGCTTCCTATGCCGCGTCATGTAATGAGCCACCCTGTCGCCGAGCCAAACGAAGACCTGCACGTTGCACTTGCCAACTCCAGCGCTTCTAAATATACTGCTCGCCGCCCATGAAGCTGAAAAGACTCGGAATGCAAGGTTATAAGACGTTCGCCAGCAGGACGAACTTCGAATTTGACGAGGGCATCACGGCCATCGTCGGGCCAAATGGATGCGGCAAGAGCAATATCGCCGACGCCATTCGCTGGGTGCTAGGCGAGCAGAGCTACAGCACCTTGCGCGGCAAGCGGACGACCGACATGATATTCGCCGGTAGTCAGCAGCGCGCTCGCGCCGGAATGGCCCAGGCAATCCTGACCCTCGACAACAGCGAAGGTTGGCTGCCGATTGACTATTCCGAGATCGAGATCGGCCGTCGCGCTCACCGTTCGGGCGACAATGAGTATTTGCTCAACGGCCAGCGAGTCCGTCTGCGCGACATTACCGATCTTTTGGCGAAAAGCGGACTGGCGCATAGAACTTATACAATCATCGGCCAGGGCCTGGTCGATCAGGCTTTGTCGTTGAGGGCTGATGAAAGAAGGATGCTCTTCGAGGAAGCGGCTGGGGTCAGCCACTACAAACAGCGGCGGGCCGAAACCTTGCGCAGGCTGGAGGAGACGACGCATAATCTGGAAAGGGTGCAGGATATCATCGCCGAGATCCGGCCGCGACTGAATACTCTGCGACGCCAGGCCAAGAGAGCGCGGAACTACGAGCAAGTAGCAGCTGACCTGCGCTATCTGCTACAGATCTGGTATGGATACAAGTGGGAACAAGCCAAGAGCAGGCTGCGAGCCGCCAGGGATGAGAGCGAGGCTGCCCAGCGAAATTGGGGCAATGCACGCCGGGAGCAACTCCAATGCCAGGAGAGATTGGACGGGACTCAAAAGGATTTGTACCGACTTCAACATCAACAACGGGAGCTTGAGCTCCGTCGCGAGGATGTTCGTGAGAGCTTGGAGAATGCCCGCCGGGAAGTAGCCGTGCTTTCGGAACGAAAGGCCTTGCTTCAACGCCAACTTGACGAACACGCCGACGAGTTGCCTGCTCTGCAAACCCAGAAAGCCGCTGCCGCGCGCGAGCTTGAACAGGCGTTATCGGGATTAAAATCAGCGCAGGAAGATATGGAAAAGCAGCAGGCCGAACTTAGATCTTTTGAGGCTGGCTTCCTGGAACACCAGACCAAAATCGACCGTTGGCAACAGAACGTGACTAACCTCCAACTGGACCATGAGCAAACCTCAGATGCACTGGCCCAGGCAAAGGGCCGTGCGGCTCAATTGAGCAGCCAACTGCGGGAGCGATTGGCCGAGGCGACCGATGAACTGGATCGATCGCCGACTGAGGAGGAAGTCCAGGCTCTTGAATCTCAACTGACGGCCGAGCGCTCGAGGCTAACCCAGATTCAGACTGAGCTAGATAGTGAAATGCGTGTGCGCCAGCGCGCCGAAGCCTCATTGAAAGAAGCCCGCTCAGACAAGGATGTTCTCGTTGACGAGCTGGCAACATTGGATAAACAAATCGCCGGTCTTGAATCCAGATTGGAGATCCTCGACCGTCCCGATGACGGTGAAGCTGAGTTTCCGGTCGATTTGCCTAATAGGGGACAGCTTGCCGACGCTCTCGACATTCCAAATCCGTTCCAGAAAGCCATTCGTGCAGCGCTCTCCCACTGGCTCCTGACCTGGATAGTAGACGATGAACAGGCAATCTGGAAACTGCGCGAATCAGTCGGTGAAGGGCGCTTATTGACCATAGCACGTGACCAGATCCCTGACAGGCAGCGGCCCGTGGCGCCAAGAGGCAGGGACGTTATTGGCTGGGCGGACGAACTTGTCGCCCTAGACGGCGCAGATGCCGAGCCAATTAAGCTGCTGCTCAGCCGAATCCTGGTTGTTGGCGATGCGGAAACCGCCTACGAGATCGCTGGCTCGCTGGCTCCCGGCAACGTGGTAGCCTCAGTTGACGGCGTTGTCGTCCATCGCGCCCGCCTCGTCGAGTTTGGCGCAGAAAGCGTTAATACCGCGCAGTTGGCTAGGTCAGAACTACGGCAAAAAACCTCAAATGACCTGGCACAGATGCATTCAAGACGTTCTAGCTTGGCTAGACTGATCGCGGAATCTGAGAAGCAACGGGTGGCTTTACAGACCACCCTTGATCAACACATCGCCGAACAGAATCGACTAGAGGATGAAAGGAGAAACTACGCGGCCACCGTCGCTCAAGCCGGGTCTACACACAAACTAACGCTCCAAAGCTTGCAGTTTTACCGGTCGAATGCAATCCGAATCCGACAGAGCATTGTGAAACTCGAAGAGCGGCTTGCCGAAACCAAGGAGAGCATCGAAGAACACGAAGTGTCCGTCGTGAAGCTGTCCATGGCTATAGAAGAAGGGCAGCTTCGGCTCGAGAAGCTTCCAGTTGCCGAGTCCGCGGAGGCGCGGAAACAGTTGGCACAGAGCGTCCAGTCCGCTAAGACGATATTGGCCGGTCGTCAGGCTGTCGTCGACAGCCGGCGGACGACTCTGAATCAAATCGGAGACCAGCTACGACGGAGAGAAGTGCGACTCGAAGAGCTGCGGTCGCGCTGGAAGGCGTTGGAACTGGAACCTAAAGAAGCAGATATGATGCAACTTCAGCGCCAAATGGAATCGGTGAGAGAACTTCTTGGGCCATTAGACGAACAGATCGTGCGTTGCCAGCGCCAAGTGGCAACATTGAATGACGAGCTGTCAAAGCTTCAACGAACTGGTCACGAATCCGAAACCCGCTATACACAGGCTCGCATTGAACTTACGCAGGGAGAAACGTTGATTGAAAGCCTTAAGGAGCGTATACGAGCCGATTTGGGACTTGTCTCTCTGAGCTACGACGAAGACCAGCCCGGGCAGTCACCGCTTCCAATGGCTGAGGTCGTAGAAGAGCTGCCCGTCGTTCAGCATTTGCCAGAGGATATTGAAGACTCCATACAGCGCTATCGTGGCCAGCTGAATCGTATAGGCGCAGTCAATCCCGAAGCTCCGGCCGAGTATGATGAAACGCTAGCCAGGCATGACTTTCTGGTGCAGCAGATTGAGGACCTAACGGCCACCAAACAGCGGCTGCGCGAGGTAATCGACGATCTCGACCAGCTTACGTCCCGGGCATTCGTCAACACAGTTGAGGAGGTAAATGGCATCTTCGGAGAGGTCTTCAAGAGGCTTTTCGGCGGCGGCTCCGCTCAGTTAGCTCTTACCGATCCTGATGATCTGACCATCACAGGAGTAGATATCGTGGCCAGGTTGCCGCGCAGGCGTGAACAGGGCCTGGCTCTTCTGTCCGGTGGCGAGCGCTCATTGACTGCAGCCGCCTTAATATTTGCTCTGCTGAAGGTATCCCCGACCCCATTCTGTGTTCTCGACGAAGTAGACGCCATGCTAGACGAAGCCAATATCAATCGATTTCGCGAAGTATTGACGGAGCTTAGTGAGCGGACGCAATTCATTGTCATTACCCATAATCGCGGAACGGTGCAGGTCGCCGAGAGTGTCTACGGAGTCAGCATGGGAGCCGATAGCGTTAGCCAGGTCATTTCGATCAAGCCTGAGGACTATGTTCACTACCGTCCAGGTTAACTCTGAGTCCGACCCTACAGTCAGAACTTCCGTAAGATTCCATCTTTCACCGTACTCATTTTCAAACGACAACGGCCCGGCCTGCTCCTGCAGGCCGGGCCGTTGTCGTTTCGGCTTGTGAAGCGGTTCTTCAAATCACGTCACTCTTGGCTATTAACCGTCCTCTACGGGTGATTCCGGTTCAATGGTCGGAATGTCTAGCGTCGGAGTCGGCGGCGCCGGGGTCGGCGGTATTAGGAACCGCCGGTCGAGTATTGGTCTGCCAGGAACACTTGCACGCCAGCGTTCGAAGATCTCAACGCCGGCGGCCCGGTGGTCCTCGAGCCAGCTTTGAAACAGTTCCTGCTCGGCCGCAGCCAAAGCCGATTCGCTCAAGGGTCGGAGCTCGCGCCCGCTAACCATGATGATGTAGTAGCTGTCACTCTCACCATCTGCCTCGGCCGCAACGAGAATCACGCCGCTTGGCTCATCCATACCGAGCTCAAAAGCGCTTTCGGCCACGTCCTCACCGAAGAAGCTCACGACATCCTCGCGTGGTCGCCAGAGCAATTCACTGGCAACCAAAGAACTTTCTGACTCAGGATCAAAAGGCTGGCTGCGAATCGTATTCCAGACAGTCAGATAATCGCCCGATTCAATTTCGCCAAGCGCCTCCTCGGCCTCTTCCATTGTCTCCGAAGTTATGTAGAAGAAGCTCACCTGATCGGCCTCCTCGGCCATCTCTTCTTCCCCAGCCAGCGCTTCCAACAAGCGATCTCGATACAATTGGGCACGCACCACTTCGCGGAAGATGGCCTCACCAGCTCCAAGGTCATCAAAGCGGTTTATTGTTTCGCCGAAGCTCTCCTCGAAAGAGTCCAGGCTTACCGGTGTCGAAGTGGGCAGCGGCGTAGCCGTCGGACCGCTTGTCGCCGTTGGCAGTGGCGTGCTGGTCGGCAAAAGCTCAGTGATCACGGCCGTTGGAATCGGAGTCAGCGAAGGCGTCGGCATTATCGTTTCAGTTGCAGAAGGCAGAGGCGTCGGCGACTGCCCCTCAAAATAGCTAAATGATTGCTCTATCTCCCGCTGAACGTCATCATCCGAAATGACGATCCCTCTTTCGCTCGCTGCCTCGTGGACTATTATCTCGTCGATCATCTGATCAAGCACCAATTGTCCCAGCGTCTCTGGATCCTCCAGCAGGTTGATCTGTTGACCGGCAAACTGCTGTACCTGGCCGATATCTTGGCCAATCGCTTCCGCCAGATCCTCGATGCCGACGATAAGCTGAGCCCGCTGGAATCGAACGCGCTCCTGCCATTCCTGCATAACGATTTCTTCGCCGTTCACGTCAGCCACAGGCGAGCCGGGTTTGAGAACCAACTCATTTACGATGCCGATGAGTAATACCACACCCAGCAAGGCGGCTATGCCGATGACGGCCAGCCGCACCTGGCGCGTCTGCTGCTGTTGCTTGCGAGCTTGTAGGATTTCTTT
>CP070688.1:1067014-1071032 GCA_020353135.1 Chloroflexota bacterium | reverse complement strand
GTGACGCCCGTCGACGGCCGGTTGGCGCCGGGCCAGATGGTGGTGATAGGCTTCGAGAATCCATGATGGGCTCCTCAGAAAATAGCTTCTAGCTCCGAGCTTCTAGCGGTCAGCATTTTCATCCATGGTGGTGTTCTGTGGAAAATGTCGTTTCCTCTTTAACGGATATTCCAGACCAGGGCGCTCATAGCGCCAATTTGCCGGTCCTGGATCTGCGGCGGATCGGCCGGCGCTTTGGCCAGGAGCCGGCGGTTGAGGCGCTGATCGACGTCGATCTACGGCTGGAGCCGGGTGAATGGCTGGCTATTACCGGCCCATCGGGCGCCGGCAAGTCGACGCTGCTGAATATCATCGGCTGCCTGGACCGGCCGACGTCGGGCAAGTACTTCTTTGAGGGCATCGATACGGGCGCCTTGAGTGACAAGGAGCGGGCCGGGCTGCGCAGCCGGCGCTTCGGCTTCGTCTTCCAGGCTTTTCATTTGTTGCCCCACCGGACGGTGCTGGAAAACGTGATGCTGGCCGAAGTGTACCGCAAAGGAGACCATCGCGGCCGGCGGGAACGGGCCCTGGCAGCCATAAAACGGGTCGGGCTGAGCCACCGGGCCGACTTTAGTCCGACGAAGCTATCCGGCGGGGAGAGGCAGCGGGTAGCCATCGCCCGGGCGCTGGTCGGCCAGCCCAGCCTGCTGTTGTGCGACGAGCCGACGGGCAACCTGGATTCAAAAGCGGGGGCCGATCTGCTGGACCTGTTTGACGAGTTGAACCAGGGCGGGCTTTCGTTGGTAGTGGTGACGCACGACGAGGAAGTGGCCGGCCGGGCCGGGCGGCGGGTGAGGATCATCGACGGGCAGTTGTCGGCCGAGACGGCTGATGAGGGGACGCAGGAAGCGACTGTTGCACAAGACGTCCCAGAAGCGGAAACGGCCGTGGCCCGATCAGGCATTACAGTCCGGGACCTCTTGGAGGAGGCGCTGGCCGGATTGTTCGCCCGGCCGGGGCGGCTGGCGCTGACCATCCTGGGCATCGTCATCGGGCTGGCGGCGCTGGTGGCCACCATCGGCCTGTCGCGCACGGCCAGCAACCGCATCATCAGCAACTTCGACGAGCTGGCGGCCACGGAGATCTATATCTCCGGCCGGGCCGGGCCGTCGGGCGTCGTCGAGCCGGGGGTTATCCCCTGGAACGCGCCGGAGCGGCTGCGGCGTTTAAATGGCGTGGTGGCGGCCGGCACGTTGAGCGAGCTGGACGTGGGCGACGCGTTGGTGAGCGCCTCGCCGGTGACCGATCCGCAGAGCCAGACGGCCTTTAACCTGTCGGTGCAGGCCGCTTCGCCGGGGCTTTTTGAGGCCGTGCGGGCCGAGTTGGCCAATGGCCGGCTGCCCGATCTGGGTCATTCGACGCGCAGGGACCGGGTGGCGGTTCTGGGGCCGAGCGCGGCCGAACGGTTACGTGTTGCCAGCGTCGAAGGCCTGCCGGCCATCGCCGTGGGCGACCAGTTGTACCTGGTGATGGGCATCTTGAGCGGCGTCGGCCGGCAGCCGGATTTGCTGGGGGCGGTGATCATCCCCGAGGGGACGGCCCGGCACGATTTTGGCCTGGCCGGACCGGGCCAGGTCATCGTCGAAACGCGGATCGGGGCGGCTTCGCTCATCGCCCAACAAACAGGGCCAGCGCTGCGGCCGGACGATCCAGGCGTCTTGAAGGTGGAGTTTCCGCCGGAGCCGCAGCGGGTGCGTGACGCGGTGCAGAGCGACTTGAATGTGCTGTTGCTGCTGCTGGGCAGCCTGTCGCTCATCGTCGGGGCCATCGGCATCGGCAATATCACGCTGGTGTCGGTGATGGAGCGGACGGGGGAGATCGGCTTGCGGCGAGCCATCGGCGCCACCCGGAGCCATATCGCAGCCCAGTTTCTACTGGAGAGTACGTCGATGGGCGTCATCGGCGGGGTATTGGGGGCCAGTTTGGGGATATTGATCGTGGTGATCGTCTCGGCCGCGCAGGTTTGGACGCCTGTACTGGATACGTGGGTGCCGTTCGTAGCGCCGCTGATCGGCGGGGCTATTGGGCTGTTGTCGGGCACCTACCCGGCGCTGAGAGCGGCGAATCTAGAGCCGGTAGAGGCGATTCGAATAGGCGATTAGCTGTTGGCTGCGAGCTTTCAGCCAGAACCTGACGCTCCAAAATGAGATACGCCAGGTTAAGCGAAAATTGAATAGTATCAGGAGCAATTAGATGGCGACTGCAATGCAATATATAAGGACTGGGATCATTGTTAAAACTGAGCGATATTTTGACTGTATTGAGTTCTATAGAAGTGTGCTCAACCTTAAATTCACTTCTGAGAAAGTAGAAGACGATTTTAGAATGTCCAGATTTGATTTTGGTTCGAGTTATCTGTTAGTTGAAACGGGAGGAAAGGCCAAGCTTGGAGAAAAAGACGTCGACGAGAATCCATGTGTATTGAGACTCGACGTTGAAGATATCAATCTAGCTTTTGAACACCTTAAATCTCGAAGTGTTGAAGCTGATTTGTATGATCTTGATTGGGGAAAACTCATTATCACTCATGATCCAGATGGAAATCGTATCGAGATCCTAGAACCAAAGTAAGAGCCTCAAGCGTATGAATTTAGTCCGTTCAATGTCTCGACCTCGTACAAACGAGTAGCCTGTGAACAGGAACTTCGCTCGTGTAAGCAACACCACAACTATTGAACCGGGGCATTTAATATAATGACAAGCATGATCGCCTTTGTATCAAGATTCCGCCCGTTATGCGTCTGTAACTGTCGCCAGGGAGTCCGAGCGCCCCAGCGTAGCTAACAGCCGTCCCAGGCGCTCCGGCTCCCTTCCTTCCCGAGAAGTATGGAGCGCGCCCGCTGGATAATCTAGACCCAGGAGCGATGCTCCTGGGTTTTTGCTTTATGAAGATCTTGTGATGTTCTATGTCATCGGATAAGGAGATCCCGCAATGCGATATGACTCCCCAAGGCGACTTGCCATTTACTACGAACACCCCGAGTGGTTCGAACCTCTCTTTGCTGAACTAGACCGGCACGGCGCGCCTTACGATCGGCTGCTGGCTCACCGCCACCACTTCGACCCGGCCGTCGAGTATTCCCCTTATGCCCTGCTAGTGAACCGCATGAGCCCCTCAGCCTTTACCCGCGGTCATGGCCAGGCGATATTTCACACTTTGCACTACCTGCGCTATCTCAAGGATATCGGCGCGAATGTTCTCAATGGCTACGACGCCTATGTTTACGAGTTTTCGAAGGCCAACCAGATCGGCCTGCTTCAGCGCCTGGGCGTGCGCTATCCGCAAGCGCGCGTCATTAACCATGCCTCCCAGGCGCCGGCCGCGGCCGAGGGCCTGTCCTATCCAGTCATCGTCAAGCCTAACATCGGCGGCAGCGGGGCCGGAATTCGCCGCTTTGACACGCGCCACGAACTGGAAGCGGCGGCCGCAACGGGCGACATTGAGCTGGGTCCGGATCAGACCGCGCTGGTCCAGGTTTATCTGCCGCCCCGCGACCAGAGTATCGTCCGCGTTGAAGTCTTGGGCGGAGAATATCTATACGCCATTCGGCTGCTTCTGGAGTCCCCCGACTCGTTCAACCTCTGCCCGGCCGATTACTGCCGGCCGGCCGAGGCCGATGGAAACGGGCTCGCCGAGGGCGTCTCCGGCCGGGGCGCGCCGGTGGAGAGCTACACGCCTCCAGACGAGGTCATAAAAACGGTCGAGCGCATCACCCGGGCGACTCACATCGACGTTGGCGGCGTCGAGTACCTGGTCAATGACCGCGACGGCGAGCTTTACTACTATGACGTCAATGCCTTATCCAACTTCGTGGCCGATGCCTCCAATGTGATCGGCTTTGATCCATTTTCGAGGCTGGTCGACTACCTGTTAACCCGGGCCGGTTTGGTAAAGGGCGTCGCCGTGGCCTGAGGCCTGCATGCAAAGGATAAGGAATTTGGGCACGGATCGGCACGGATTTCACGGATAAAGAAGGGC
>CP070688.1:1064169-1066914 GCA_020353135.1 Chloroflexota bacterium | reverse complement strand
TAGGAAGAATGTCGCGTTGGCGGTCGGCACCGGCCGAAGCGATTCACGAGGAACTGAAGGAACGGGGCAGTTGCCTGACTATTGATTCTGGCAGTAGAGGCGGCCCTCTTTAGAATCAGCGAGAAGGAGGATATGGCCCAGGCTGTTTGAGAGTCCAAAGGACTTGTACTAATCGCCGCCGCTTGCTTGAAATGAAAGTATCAGATGTCGCCTCGATCCGAAGGGGTGCATAGTCGTGGACCTGTTTTACAGCCCACTAGCCTGGGCAGTCGTGCTTGTCCTGGCGCTGATCGGTACCGCCGGCAGTGTGCCCACCTACTACCTTGGCCAGAAAGGCATGCCGGCCGTCCGCGAGAAGTATCCGCAAGTTCCGGAAGAACGTTTACAGCAGGTGCAGGGCTGGTTTGAGCGCTGGGGAGCATTGATCCTTCTGCTGACGGTGTTGCCGGGTTTTGGCACGATCATTCCGCCGGTAGCAGGGGCCAACGGTGTACGCTTTCCGTTCTTCATCCTTATGATCTTTTTGGCCAAGTTGATCCGCTTCTGGTTCCTTGCCCTGGTGATTTTTGGCAGTGCCAGAGCTCTGCGGAACTGGTTGCAGTCATAATAAGATACCTAGTCTCGTCAAAAGCGTAATGAGATTTCAACACTCAATTAACTTGCTAGCAGAAATAGATAATTATGGAACAACTCGTCGAACAGATCACTAACTTTTTATTAGACCTTGGGGTGGTAATTGGTATCAGTATCGCTGGGTATTTGGTAATTCGCCTTATCCTGCTGAAGCTGTTCCTCCGTTTTTTGCGTCGTTATGGTGTTGACGAGGTATTTGTCAGGTTTTCGTCGATTATCTTCATATTTGTCTGCATGTTCCTGGTGGTACTTATTGCTTTGGGCGTGATTGGCGTACGTGCCATCTATTTGGTAGCTACTTTTTCGGCAATCATTATAGCTTTGGTAGCGGCGATCCAAGGCTGGCTGCGAAATGTGGCGGCCGGTTTGTGGATGTTCTTAAATAGGCCTTTCAAACAAAATGATGAAGTGGAAATTGCTGGCAAGCAAGGGCATGTAGAACAGATTTCGCTGTTGACAACCATTTTGCGCACGAATGACAATCTGAAAGTCACTTTCCCCAACCGCCTTATCGTAGACAACATCATTACTAACTTCGACGCCAATCCAGAACGTCGAATCGAACTGGATATCAACATAGCCTATGGAGATGACCTAGAAGAGGCTATAGGTGTGATTTGGGAGGTGATCAGGGCAGATGAACGTATGCTGACCGAACCTGAGCCCATCGTTGCCGTTGCAGATCTCGGATTGAATGGGGTTAAGCTGCATGTACGGCCTTGGGTAAAGCAGGTGGACTTCTCCGCAACGCGTTACGATTTGCGCCGGAACATCAAGCTCGCACTGGATGCCCACCATATCACTTTGCCGTATCAACAGGTTCAACTACACAACGGAGTAAATGATTAATTTACAAGGATGATCTAGACTAGCGATTCGCCGGAATGTCAAAAAGCCAAAGCATACTCCTTGTCATCATAGGCTGCTTGTTGCTCCTAGTGACCAACATATCAATCTGGGC
This sequence comes from Chloroflexota bacterium, assembly GCA_020353135.1. Next base: position 1,065,320 of record CP070688.1, on the reverse strand, counting down.
TACGTTCAATCTTTTCAACTCAGAACGATTTGGCGAACTGGTGGCTCAGGGGATGCAGTCAGAACAGGCCAGCCTGGTATTGGCCGAAGAAGTCACCGACTTCATCTTTGAGGATTTGGCTGACGTTCCTGATGCTGTCCGGGCGGCGGTCGTTGATATCGTCGCCTGGATCATCCAGGGGCCCATCTTTGAGCCAATTATCGCCACATTCGCTGGGGTAGCCCATGCCGTCATGACCACAGACTTGAGCGACGTGCTAGGTTTCGATCTGGCTGAAGTCATGCCCTATGTGATAGCAGTCGCCACAGTAATCGATCCTGAACTGGCCGAAGAGCTGTCGGCCGTCCAGCAGAGCGAACCGTTCCAACTAATAACCACTAACGAGCTACCAGGGCTAACTCAGGCTGCCAGGATCGTGCCCTGGCTCTGGCCCCTGGCTGCATTAGGTGCGATCGCGTCCTTGGGTATTGCCCTGCGATGGGCAGAAGATCGACCAGAAGCATTCAAGTTTATCGGCATTGGCGTGGCCGCCAGTGGGGCGATCTGTCTGGCATTTGTTCCGGCTGCTCGCCTGTCCATGGAAAATGCCATTGCCGATCCGGGCGCGCGCATCGTCATATCAGAAATCGTCAAAGCCCTCACCCGTGGTCTGGTTATCCAGTCACTGATTCTGGCGTCGCTCGGCGTTGTTGCGATTGTAGTTGGTCCAAGGATGGAAGCATAACTCTGGCTGGCTATACTCTTCGCAGACATTCTACTCCCCTCAGTTTTATCCGACATCATCCCAAAGGCAGAAATGGAACAGGTCACTGCGCCGAAAGTCAAGTATGTGGTAGCCGCTGGATCCCCCAAATTCTTGTAATGATAGCAGCCCGGTTGCCAGGTTTCCTGGCGGCTTTAGCCATGTAGGCGATTGTCAATGGTCTGGGTAATGCGTCTACTGAACAATTGCTGGCTGCGATCAAGGAATTGCATGATATGGGCGTTCTCGGAGTGTGACGATCCGTGAGGTCAGGGACCTCCTTGATCTTCATGATCGGGCAGACACATGGCAGAGAAAAGCCCTAATTCCTAGACCAGGGCTAAAAAAAGTGGGCGCGAACGGACTCGAACCGCTGACTTCACGGATGTGAACCCCGTTGACGGAGATC
>CP070688.1:1059644-1064069 GCA_020353135.1 Chloroflexota bacterium | reverse complement strand
GGCCATCGCTCTTGAGGGAGTTCGACAAATCAATCATGCGAGTCAGGCCAACGCTCGTCGCCCGTTTTGGCGAGGAACAGGCCGATATGATCATCAGGGAGTCAGGCCGGGAATATGAGAAGCTGGTGCCGGAAATTCCCTATATCGGCGAAAGGAGCCCGATGTTGTACTTCCTGATGCCGACGGGCCGCTACCTGGCGGTGTATCGAACGCTGCAGCGGCACGGCCGAACGTTGGAGGAGGCGGGGCAGGTGGTCTACGAGATGGGTGAAGCGGCCATCAAAGCTGTGCCGGCCGTCGCCCGGCAGGCGATCGGCTACCTGTGGCATTCGTCTTTGTTTCAAAGGCGCTTGAGGAAGCGGGCTACAGAATCGCGGGCGCGCAAGTATCCTGGCGGATATGTCATGGACTTCGTGGAAGGGGATGGCCAGGAATTCGATTATGGCGTCGATTACATTGAATGCGCCAGCTGCAAGTTTCTCAAGGCCCAGGACGCGCTAGAGTTGGCGCCTTATGGATGCGCGGTAGACAAGCCGGCCAGCGAGTTAATGGGCTGGGGGCTGAGCCGAACCATGACGCTGGCCGAGGGATATGACAGATGTGATTTCCGATTCAAGAAAGGGGCGAAGACGTGCGTTCCGCTGCCGCCATCGTTGGCGAAATCGGCGGGCTAGACGAAGCTTCGAATGGCTCGCCAGGGCGGATGGGAATCATAGTCCAAGTATTTGACTTTCAGCAGTTCCAGGGCGTCGGGCGAGGCCAATCCGTTGGGAAGGAAGCCGTTGTTCAAGCGAATCGATTTGTAATAAGGCGGGGAGATCTTGCTGACCGTCTCATAGTGAGGTTGGCTGAAATTCCACTGATCCTTGGCCTCGGGACTGGTGAACAGAACCAAATTGCCGAAATCGCCGTTAGCCAGGCGCACGGTGCTCAGGCTCAATAGGCCTTCATGCTTGTTAAATTCCTTCTCGAACCTAACGTCTGCTTTCAGGAGCGGCTTAACGTCCGCGTTGAGCCGTTTCTGGCCAAAGAAGCCAACAACTGTGAGCGATTTGAGCGTGAAGAGCAGGCCGGGTTGAATATAGTAAATGCGGAAATGGCGGCCGCTGGGATCTGATTGGCAGACGGGTCTCTTTCCGGGGGTGAAGTCACATACAACGGGATCGCTGTAGGCTTCTGTTAGCTGCCTGGCCATCTTGCGCATCGTGGCCAGGTCTTCGTCGCTGTTGTCCAGGTTTGTGAACGGGCGACCTTCAATTCTGTCATCGACTGAAAGAACTATTTCATCGGACATGTTTGGGTTCCACTTGTATGACTCTGCTAATTCTGTGCAATTGGGGACGTAATCCTGGCCAAATATCCTGTGCCTAGATTCTATCATACTCACATTTCGTAATCTGAGCCATGCCGATCAGAGGGCAATCGTTTCTTCCTCCCGCAAGGCTCATTTCAGGACGGCAACTGGCGTGCGCGATTGTCTTGAGTGGCGGAGCAAAGTTGGGCAAGGGCTGGGCAGGTGATGGTGGTAGAATTGCCGATAGGTTAGGCAAAGGATGACCTGGACCGGTACAGGGCAGACATGGGCAGGCAAAAGACCAGCCCCAAAAACATTGGTTATGGTATGAATCTGGTTACGCTGGAAGGGGTTTCGAAGCAGTATAGTGAGCGGCAACTGCTGGACGGCGTTGAGCTGTTGATCAATGGCGGCGACCGGATCGGGTTGATCGGCGTTAATGGCAGCGGGAAGACGACGTTGTTGCGCCTGGTGGCCGGGTTGGAGGCGCCGGATGAGGGGGCGATCACGGTCTGGGGTGGGGTGCGGATCGGCTATTTGCCGCAGAACCCGAAATTGGGTGAAGGGCGGACGGTCCTGGAGTATGTGTATGCTGGCGATTCACCGCGCTTGCGGCTGTTGGCCGATTATCACGAGGCGAGCGGCCGGCTGCAGCGAGAGCCGGATAGCCAGGCGGGGCAGAATCGGCTGGCTGCATTGACGAACGAGATGGAGCGAACGGGAGGTTGGTCGGCCGAAGCGGAGGCGAAGGCGCTATTGAGCCGGCTGGGGGTGGCGCACTTCGAGGCGCCGGTGGAGACGCTCAGCGGTGGGCAACAGAAGCGGGTCGCCCTGGCCCGGGCGCTGTTGGAAGAGGTCGATTTATTGATCCTCGACGAGCCCACAAACCATATCGACGCCGAATCGGTGGCCTGGCTGGAGGAATATCTGCTCTCGAGTTCCGGGGCGCTGTTGATGGTCACCCATGATCGCTATTTCCTGGACCGGGTGGTGAACCGGATCGTGGAATTGGACCGGCGACGGCTGGTCAAGTATCCGGGCAACTACAGCAGGTACCTGGAATTGAGCACCCGGCGGCACGAGCAGCTGGCGGCGGCCGAGCGAAAGCGGCAAAATCTGCTGCGGCGGGAGTTGGCGTGGCTGCGGCGGGGAGCGATGGCCCGCAGCACCAAGCAGAAGGCGCGCAAGCAGCGCGTGCAGGAGCTGCAGAAGCTGCGCTATGACAGCGGGCAGGAGAATGTGGCCATGGCCCTGGCCGGCCGGCGACTGGGCAAAAAGGTGTTAGAGGCCAGCGGCTTGAGCAAACGGTATGGCGATTTGCAGCTCTTCGAAGATGTAGAGTTCTCGCTGGCGCGGGGCGACCGGATCGGCGTCGTCGGGCCAAATGGCGCCGGAAAGAGCACGTTGCTGGATATCCTGGCCGGCCTGACGGAGGCGGATGAAGGGGCAGTGGTTTGGGGGCCGACGGTGGAATTGGGTTACTATGACCAGCTGAACCGGGGCCTGGATGGATCGGCACGGGTGATCGACTTCATTAACGATATCGCGCCTTTGATCCGTACCGACGGTAGCCGTCGGTACGATGGTAGCCGTCGGTACGATGGTAGCCGTCGGTACGATAGTAGCCGTCGGGACGACGGTGGCCATCGGGTGGATGACGGCCGGCGGGTGGAAGCGGCGCAGATGCTGGAGTGGTTCTTGTTTCCCCGGCCGCAGCAGCGGGCGTATATCAGCGCCTTGAGCGGCGGCGAGCGGCGGCGGCTGTATTTGCTTTCGGTGCTGGCCCGGCGGCCGAATGTCGTTTTCCTGGACGAGCCGACGAATGATCTGGATATCCAGACGCTGACGGTGCTGGAGCAGTTCATGGACCATTTCCAGGGCTGCCTGGTGGTGGTCAGCCATGATCGGTATTTCCTGGATCGAAACGTCGATTATCTGGCCACTTTCGAGCAGGGCTCCATGAGTAGCCGCTATCCAGGGCCATTCAGCAATTATCAGCGTAGACGGCAGGAGCAAGCGGCGGCCGGGAGAGTTGCCCGGCAAAAAAAGGTGGGTAAGCCAGGTCGAACAGGCCGGGCCGGGGAGGAATCGGCCGGGGCAGGCGAGAAGGTCCGAAAGCTATCGTGGAAGGAGGCGCGGGAGTTGGAACGGGTCGAGGGGCGCATAGCCGACTTGGAGCAGGAGAAGGCGCAGTTAAGCCAGGCGATCAATGAGGCGGGTGGGGATTATGCGCTGTTAGGGGAGTTAGCGGAGCAGTTGGATGGGGTCGAGGCGGAGTTGGATGTGGTGATGGAGCGCTGGTTGGCCTTGTCTGAACTGGCTCAGTAGGCGGCTGTTAAGAGATTCGGACAGGATTGACAGGATGAGGGAGCGGAAGGCAGGTGGCAAGTGGATGTACTAGGGATGCCTCGCTCCGAAGACTCCGGTCGGCATGACAAGTTCGAGATGTTCTGCGTATTACCGGATCAAATTGTTAACGACTATAAAGGTCGGCCTACTGTTCGACGGGCAGACCGGCGAGCTGCCAGTCGCGGATGCCGCCCATCAGGTTGACGACGTTGGGCAAGCCCTGGGCTTGCAGCAAGCTGGCGCCGATAGCCGAGCGGGCGCCGGTCTGGCATTGAACCACGATGCGCTGGCCGGGATCCATCTCAGCGACCCTGTCGGCCAAGTAGCCTAGCATGACGTGTTGGGCGCCGGGGATGTGGCCTTCATCCCATTCAGTCTGGTTGCGGACGTCCAGGATGAGCGCCCGGCCGTCGCGGACCTGGCCGGCGATCTGGGACGGCCGCACGCCGTCGTAACATTGCAGCTCGTGCCCGGCCGCGGCCCAGGCCTCAATGGCCGAGGTCTCGAAGTAGCCGGCGCTGTTGTCCAGGCCGATTGAGGCCAGCTCTCGAGCCACTTCTTCAATGGCGTGGTGATCGGCAATGAGGTAGAAGGGGCGGTCATAGTCGAGTAGCCAGCCGGCCCAGTTGGCGAAAGAGTAATCGTAGGGCAGGTTACGGGTTGCATGGTCAATGGATTGTCGGGGTCGATGGAAAAGAAGGTGAAAGCTCCGGCGTAATGTTCTATCAGGATGAGCTCGTGCTGCAGAGCGGTGGCGTAGATGAAGGTTCCATTGTCGGCGG
>CP070688.1:1056652-1059544 GCA_020353135.1 Chloroflexota bacterium | reverse complement strand
GGAGACGTTGGCGCAGGCGTTGCAGCGGCAAGTGTTGTTGAGCACCATCAACTCGATGGCCCGCCGGAAGGCGACGTAGGTATCCTCCAACATCTCGACGAAGGTTTGCCCCAGGCTGAAACTGTCGCCTAGCGCGTAACTGATGACGGCGTCCCCGGCCAGCCGGGAGATGATGAGCGGCGGCCGGGTATGTTGGATCAGCAGTTCCAACAACTCGCTCAACGTCTCCTGGGCGTGTTCCAGTTCGGAGTCGCTGAGATAGGCGGTGTAGCCGGTGATGTCGGCGATGAGTAAGTAGCCGGATTGTATTTTAGTCATCTAACCGACCGCGCGTATTCGTCAAAAAGGATAACCCTGGAGGCCTTGCAAGGATTCTCGTTCCACATTATGAGGAATAAGGGAGGGTCTGTCAACCGGGCGGTTGGGGGTGGCGTTACGCCAACTGCTGACAGCCGAAAGCTGGTGTCTGACGCCTTTTCGACGGCAGCGTATAATCGGCCTATGCGCCGCGAGCTACTGGAACTCATCTGTTGCCCCATCTGTGGTTCTACGCTGCGGCCGGCGGGCGATGATCCGGCCGGACTTTCTCCGGCCGCGGAAGACGAGCTCTGGGACGGCGTCCTTGTCTGTTCAGGTTCGGGCCATGAATTCCCGATCGCCAACGGCATCCCACACCTCTATCTGGACGATGAAACCTGGCGGCCCAAGAAGGTTGAGGCCCAGGGCTGGGTAAAAATGTTCAAAGCTCAGGGAATCTACGATCCGGGCCCGGACCCGGTCGATCTGCGGCTGCCTTATATTGAGGATCCCGACTGGATAGAGATAGCCGGCGCCTTCGATCTGGCCCTGGATTGGCTGGAGTTGTCGGGCAACGAGAGAATCTTAGACTTGGGCGCCGGCCGGGGTTGGGCGGCCAAGCATTTCGCCGCCCGTGGATGCCAGGTTGTGGCTTTGGATATCGTGCCCGATGAAAACATAGGTTTGGGTCGGGCCTATGTCTTGATGGAACAGGCCCAGGTGAAGTTTGAGTTGCTGATTGCAGACGGCGAGAAGTTGCCATTGCTAGCCGATCGTTTTGACATCGTATTTAGTTGCGCCACGCTTCATCACGCGGCAGATCTGCCGGCAATGATGCGGAATATCGGCCGGGTATTGAAGCCTGGCGGCCAGTTGTGCGCCATCCGCGAACCGTGCCGCAGCATCTGGCGGGACGAAAAACGAACGCTCAAGAGAGTCGCCGCCGAAGAGCTGGCAGCCGGCATTAATGAGAGCCTGCCCACTCTAGGCGACTACGTGGCGGCGCTGGATGCGGCCCAAATGACGATCGCCCACGCTTTGCCCAGCGATCGTTACCAGGGTGAGTTTACCGACTGGCCGATGACGGCCCAGGTTATGGGAGCAGCGTGGGGCGGGGTAGACCTGGCGAGACTGTCAACGTCATTAAACGGAGTTGCTCGGTTTTTGGCCCGGCGCTCGATGGCCCTGCTTAGAGGCGCCGGCAAGCCACCCGTTTACGAGTACGTTGGCGACAGCGCCAGCCAGGCCCAGGCCGATATCCTGACCTGGTGCGGCGGCGAACTGTTCTTGTTGGCCAGGAAAGACTAATCGTTCGCTTCCAGGCGCCAGTAAAAATCACTCTTCTGGCGGAGTAAGCTCAGGGGGAGCAGCCTCGGCTTCTACCGTTTCCACGGCCGCCGGCTGGTCAGCGCGACCAGAATAATACTTGGTGTATATGTCCAGACTGGTCAAGAATAGGATCATGATCACCGGGCCGTAAATCATGCCTAGCAACCCGGCCATCTGGATGCCGCCAAACAGGGCCAGCAGCATCAACGTGAAGTTCAGATAAGCGTCCTTGGACACCAGCCGCGGCCGCAAGATGATATCCAGTGGATTGACAAAGACGTAAAAGCCGATCAAGACCAGGATGGCCGAGGCATAATTGCCAGTGACCAGGGCGACCGCAGCCATGGGCAGGACGATGAAGCTGATGCCGACGACCGGCAGGATGGCGAAGGCCATCGACAATAAGGTCCAGAACGTCGCGAAGGGTATGCCGGCCAGCCAGTAGAAGACGCCCATGATCAGACCTTGTAGGATGGCCAGCAGGAAGACGCCCTTGATCACAGAGGTGACCATGACATTGGCCCGGTGCAGGTACAATGCGCTGACGTTCATATCTAAGGGGCTCAACTCCTGGACACGTTCACCCAACTCGTCAAAGGATGGCAGCAGGCTGGCCAGCACAACCAGAAAAATGATGCCGCCAATGAACAGGGCCGGCAAAGAGGTGCCCAAGGCGATAGCCAGATCGGACAGCCAGGTCAATACGCCCTTGGCCACGCTTTGCAGGAATTGAACGAAATCTTCTTCGTCGATCTCAATGTCGCTCAACGCCGGAATCTCTTGCAGCCAATCCTCAATGGTCTGCACCAGTTCGGTCATGGAGGTCTCGATTTCCAGGGACGAAATCTCTTCCAGAAAGTCGACCAGCTGGTTGAAAAATATGATCGAGAGCACGACCAGGGGAATGATTATCGCCAGCAGGAAGGTCAGAATGGTGACGGTGGTGGTCAATCTCGTGCGGCCGCGCAACCGCTTACGCTTGCCTAGCCAGACGTATAGCGGCCGCAACAGAACGACCGTGATGAGGCCTAGCAGGATAGCGCCGAGAAACGGCTGGATGACGACAAAGGTCAGGACGGTCAGCAGGATGAAGATGGCAAAGAAGAATACCCGCCCCTGTCGATTATTGCCCGCCATAAAGTAGTTCCTTGTCTTATGCGCCGGCCTGGTGGTGAAAAGCGACCAACTCAGCGGAGCGATACCCTCCGCACACCTTTTTTGAAGTATACCCGAGTTAGGACGAAGTTGCCGACTCAGTGCACACTC
>CP070688.1:1045025-1056552 GCA_020353135.1 Chloroflexota bacterium | reverse complement strand
TTGGCCCAGGAGCGATCGGAACTCGAACCCCTGGTCCAAGGCTATCACAGGCTCCTGGCGGTCAACAAGGAAATGGACGAAACCCAGGAGCTCCTGGAGGCGGCCGAAGACGACGACATGAAAACCATGGCTCAAGAAGAGCTTGAGTTGTTGGCGGCAAAGAAAGAAGAGCACGAGCAAACGCTGCGTAAGCTGTTGGTGCCCAAGGATCCACGCGACGATAAGAATGTCGTCATCGAGATTCGAGCCGGCGCGGGCGGCGACGAGGCCGGCATTTTTGGCGCCGACCTGTTGCGCCTTTATGCCCGCTACGCTGAAGCACGTCGCTGGAAGACTGTAATTCTCGACGAAAACAAGACTGGTGTTGGCGGGTACAAAGAAGTCATCATGGCCATCAAGGGCAAAGGAGCCTTTTCACGATTCAAGTTCGAATCAGGCGTCCATCGTGTGCAGCGCGTGCCCGTCACCGAGTCGCAAGGCCGGATTCACACCAGCACGGCCACGGTGGCCGTGATGCCCGAAATCGAAGACGTCGAGATCACCTTGGACGAAAGAGACCTCGACATAACGTCGACCTTTTCTTCCGGCCCCGGGGGACAGCACATGCAGAAGAATGCCACCGCTGTTCGCGTCGTTCATAAGCCCACCGGCATGCAAGTCAAGGTGCAGACAGAACGTAGCCTGACTCAAAATAAACGGGTCGCTTTGGGAATTATCCAGGCCAGGCTCCAGGAAATGGAGGAAGCCAAGCAGCAAGCGTCGGTGGCTGCCGACCGGCGATCTCAAGTGGGTACTGGTGACCGCAGCGAAAAAATCCGCACCTACAATTACCCACAGGGGAGAGTAACCGATCACCGGATCGGCTTCACAAGCTACAATCTGCAAGGAGTCATGGAAGGAAATCTTGATCCTTTCATCGACGCGCTGACCATCGCCGACGAGGCGGCCAAGTTGGCCGCGGCCGGCGCCGTGGGCGAGTGAGCGTCAGAGCAAATACCATTTACCGGAGTTTCCAATGAGTGATTTGGCTTATCAACCGCGAGGTCTCTACTACGAGGAAATCGAAGTAGGCAAGAGTCTGGTTACGGCCGGCAGGACGATAACGGAAAGCGATATCGTCAGCTTCGCTGGTATTTCGGGCGACTTCAACCAGCTGCATGTGGACGCCGAATATGCCAAGGCCGGCGAGTTCGGCCAGCGTGTGGCCCATGGACTGTTGGTGGTCTCGGTGACCACTGGGCTCATCGTGCAGACAGGGGTCATGGAAGGCACTGTCCTGGCCTTCCGCGAGTTACAGTGGAAGTTTGCCCGGCCGGTATTCATCGGCGATACGATTCGAGCCGAAATGACGATAACTGAGAGCAAAGCCCTGCCTCGTCTTGGCGGCGGAAGCGTTACGGCCAAAATCAGAGTCTATGATCAGCATGACCAGGTCGTTCAGCGGGGCACCATGGTTCTACTGGTGCGCAGCAGGCCCGCGTAAGGTATCGTCTTCGGCAGAGACATTTGGGCCGGATATGGAACTTCCGGTCACCGTTCGGCGTCTAAATAGATGGAACTTCGGCCGCGATCGGCTGCCTGGCGGCCGGTCTACGCCATGACGGACTGGAAGTGACCAGATGCAGGACGAGCAGGATAAGGAACTACCAACGGCAGACGACCGCGAAGAGCCCGTAGGGGAGTCATCGTCCGTTGCCGAGGCGCCATCGGAGCCACCTGCCCGGGCACCCGAGGAGGCTAAGACCGTATCGTTGCTCGACTTGATGCGCGAGATGGGCGAACCCGGATCGCCGTCCGCGGAGAGCGATCAACAGGTCGATGAGGACGAGGAAGCCACGCCCACCGGGCCGAGCGTTCCGGTTGTATTGCCCGAATCTCAGTCGGCGCCGCCCCCTCTTGACCGACAGGATCCGCCGACAGACGATCGGCCGCCGCAAGACGATGAAGATGCGACCAAGGTTCAGCCCCGAAGCGCCTTTCCGGGTCAAACGCAGCTCGGCCCGGCGCCATCGCCGTCAGCCTCTGGTTCTCTGGAGGATCATCCGACTCAGCCCTTACGCCCCGTGCGCCCCGCGCCCCGCCGACAGCCGCCGCGACCGGCCGGACGCCAGGCGGATCTTCCGCGCGGCGCGCCCTTGCGAGCGCCGCAGCCGGCTGAACAACAATCGGCGCCAGTCATGGTAAGTCCCCCACTTGCGGGATCGTCGGGCCGCAGCCCATCGTCCGGCATTGGTCGCTGGTTAGGATGCGTCGGCCGGATCCTCTTGGTTGGATTCCTGGTTCTGGTCGTCGGCTTCGTGCTGACGTCGGCTGCGGCCGCAGTTGGTTACATCGCCCTGGCCAGCCAACTCCCGCCGCCAAGCGAACTGCGAAATCGAGCCAGTTCGTTCGAAACAGCCCAGATCCTTGACCGTGAGGGCCAGGTGCTCTATTCGCTGGCCGACCCGACGACCGGCAATCGAACCTACGTACCGTTGAGCCGGATCGACGATGACCTGCAACTGGCCACGATTGCCACCGAAGACGCTCGTTTCTACACGAACCCCGGCTTCGATCCGCCGGCTATCATGCGAGCCATTATCCGTGCCGCCCAGGAAGGCGAAGCCGCTGGCGGCGCGAGCACCATAACGCAGCAGTTGGCCCGCGCTTTACTCCTGGACGAAGAAGAACGCGCCCAAGTCACGTTCAGTCGCAAGGTTAAGGAAATCATCCTGGCCGCCGAGCTCTTCCGGACCTATAGTAAAGACGAGATACTGGAGCTGTACCTAAACGAGATCAATTACGGAAATCGGGCCTATGGCATCGAGGCCGCCGCCCAGACCTATTTCGACAAGTCGGCCGCGGACCTGTCCTTGGCCGAGGCATCCCTATTGGCCGGCTTGCCGCAGGCGCCTGCCCTCTGGGATCCTTATACGGCCCCCGAGCGAGCCTTGGGACGGCAAACCGAGGTCCTGGGATTAATGGTCGAATCAGGTTATATCACCACAGCTGAGGCCCAGCTTGCCATCGAAGAATCGGCGCCTATCGTGCGCGATATGACGCCGCCAGATGTCACCATACGCCACCCTCACTTCACTTTCGCCGTGCTGCAGCAACTGGAGGCTCTTTTTGGCGCTCAGGCAATATATCAGGGCGGCCTGCGAGTGTACACCACCTTAGATCCGAGCACCCAGCGTTTGGCCGAAGAGACAATCGCCGCCAGCAGAGCGGAGTTCAATGCTGGAGGGGCCAATAATGCGGCCATGGTCGTCCTTCATCCCCAGACCGGAGAAGTCCTGGCCATGGTCGGCAGCGCCGACTTCAACGACGAAAACATTTCCGGCCAGGTCAACATGGCCATGACGCCCCGCCAGCCGGGATCGTCCATCAAGCCTCTGGTTTATCTGTCGGCCATCGAAGAAGGCTGGACACCTTCGACGCTGATCTGGGATGTGCCCACCCAATTCCCTGATGGCGCCAACCCACCATATGAACCGAAGAATTATGACGATCAGTTTCATGGTCCGGTGCGACTGCGGCCAGCCTTGGGCAACTCCTACAACATCCCGGCCGTCAAGGCGCTGGAGTATTATGGCGTCTGCAATTTCATTGCCAATGTTCAGAAAGTCGGCCTAACTTCTCTGCAGGACTCGGGTTGTCAGGAATCTGACCAGCCGCGCGAACATGGTCTGTCACTGGCCCTCGGCGGCGGCGAAGTGCCGCCGCTCGAAATGGCTGGCGCCTTTGCTGCCCTGGCCAACCAGGGTCAATATCAGTCGCCGATCACTATTACGCGCATCGAGAACCGCCAGGGAGACGTGTTATTCGAGCAAAGCTCGGCCAGCGACAGGGCCCAGGTACTTCGTCCCGAGCACGCCTATTTGCTGAGCAATATTCTGGCCGACGACGGCGCCCGCCAGATCGAATTTGGCCCGAATAACTTGCTCAACATAGCCGGTCACAAGGTGGCGGCCAAGACTGGCACCTCAGGGACAACGGGGTCGGATGTCCGCGATGCTTGGACCTTAGGCTATACGCCAGAGGTGGTGACGGCCGTCTGGGTGGGCAACACGAACAATCAGCCAGTAGCCGTGGGTCAGTCCGGTTACCGGTTGGCGACGCCCATTTGGAATCGCTTTATGAGCGCCTATCTAGCCGGCCGGCAGCCAGTCGACTTCACACGCCCTTCGGGCCTTACTGAGGTAGAGATATGCGCCGACTCCGGCGCCCAGCCCGGGCCAGGCTGCGCTCAACGCGTGGTCGAGCAATTCGCTAATGACCAGTTACCACCCGGCAACGACCAGGACTTCTTGCAATCGCTGTTCGTCGATCTGTGGACGAACCTCGTGGCCACCGACCGCTGCACCGATTCGGTTTATGAGGCGACGCTCTTCAACCTGGTGGCCAACGGCCATGAAGACGTTCTGGCCCGCGAGCAACAGAATGCCAAGAACTGGCTGGAAAACGCATTCGCCGGCCAAAGCTGGGCCGCCCAACGGGGCATTTCGATCCCGTTGCGCCTGCCGCCGGCCGGTACTTGCGACGAGAATACGCCCCGGCCGATAGCGGCCATTTCGCGGCCAAGCCCGGCCGAGACACTGATTGACGACATCGAAATCCATGGCTCGGCCATGGGACCGAACTACAGTGGCTACCTGGTCGAGTACGGGCTGAGTCATGACCCACAGGGTTGGGCTGCAGTGCAGGAGATGCGCACCCATCAGGTCGACAATAACTTGTTGGCTCACTGGAAAACCCTGGATGCTGAACCAGGACCGGCCACTTTCCGGCTGACCGTCTTTGGGCCTGATAATCCCTATACCAACGAATATGACCCGGTCAGCATCGAAGCCAGGATGCCGGTGCTGCTGATTGAACCAACCCCAACACCCTCGCCCACGCCAACCGAGACGCCGACGCCCACTGCGACGCCGACGGAAACGCCGAGCCCAACGCCGACTTCCGTACAATCGCCGACGCCGGTAGAGACGGCTACAACCAAACCGGCGACGCTCGAGCCGCCGCCGACGGCGACTGGGACGCTGACCGGCCCACCTCCGCCGCCGACCGCGACGCCAACCCCCCGAGGCAATACCTGACCCCCCCATATCTCGTTGTTTGGCGTAATTCGTGATAAAAAACGGCATGCGAATCGCCATGGTCGGGCCCTTTGGCTTTCACCCCAATAAGACAATGCGCAGCCGAGCGCTGTCCCTTGCTCGCATCCTGGTTCGGCGCGGTCATGACGTCAAAATGTTCATGCCCCCGTGGCAGACGCCGGACGAATCGAACCGCAGCTGGTCGGAAGAAGGCGTCAACGTGCGCTACACGCCGCTTGGCGGCGGCGCTCCGATGTCGACCGTACGACTGATTCGCGAAGTGGCCGCGTGGTCGCCTGATGTCCTTCACTGCTTCAAACCGAAGGCTTACAGTGGCTTCGTCGCCTGGTGGTTCTGGCATTTCCAACGCCAGCGTGTACGCCTCGTAACCGACAGCGACGATTGGGAAGGAGCCGGCGGATGGAACGAGGTCGCAGCTTATTCTCTCTGGCAGAGACGACTCTTCGCCTGGCAGGAACAATGGGGGCTCAGCCATAACCAGGCCTTGACCGTTGCCAGTCGCACGCTGCAAGGCCTGGCCTGGTCCCATGGTATTCCGCCACACAAAGTGCACTATCTGCCCAACGGGCCCGGTATCTCCAGCAAAGCGCGGCGGGCAGATCAGAAACGAACCGAACTGGGCCTGGCGGGCCGGGCGGTCGTCCTGTTGTATAGTCGTCTGTTTGAATTCGACACCGGCCGCCTGATAACGATCTTACAGCAGGTGCTTTCGGAAATGCCGGATTCGATGGTCCTCACCGTCGGTGCCAGCCTCTTTAAAGACGACGCCGAGCGCATGGTCCATGAATTGGCTCACTCTGGTTTTGCCGATCGCTTCGTCAACGCCGGCTGGATCGAGGAGAAAGAGTTGCCAAATGTGCTGGCTGCGGCCGACGTCGGCTTGTATCTGATGGATGATACGCTCCTAAATCGTTCCAAGTGCCCGGTCAAGTTGGCCGATATGCTCGGCCTGGGTCTACCCGTGGTAGCCGAGAATGTGGGCCAGGTACCCGAATACGTCATCCATGGCACAACGGGACTGCTACGGTCAAGCGGCGAAGTGTCCGGACTGGCGGCCGATCTGATCGAATTGCTACAAAACAAGGACCAGCGCGAACAGCTTGGCGCCGCCGCCCGCGACCATATTCAGGCCAACTTCAGTTGGGAGCGCCTGGCCGACATCGCCGAGATCGCTTACGCGGCCGGCTGAATCGATTTCCCTCAACTGCCTCTAGACAAAAGAACCCTTATTCTGCTATACTATTAGCAACTGGTCAGACCTCTTACCAGTTGTCGCTGCAAATGAGGATACGGATATGAATTGGCAAGCGCCACCCAAACCGGCCGAAGTGGCCGAATCTCGTCTCATCACGGCCATTCTCAGCGGCCACTTCCCCATTGGCCAGTCGCTGCCGTCGGAACGGGAGCTGGCCGGGCAATTGGGCGTAACCAGGCCAACGCTGCGCGAAGCGTTACAGCGCATGGCCCGCGATGGTTGGATCGACATTCAGCAAGGCCGGCCGACGCGCGTGCAGGACTTCTGGCGCGAAGGCAATCTGGGTGTGTTAAGCGGCATAGCCCGATTCCCAGAGCACGCGCCCGAAGAATTCGTGCCTAATCTACTGACCATCCGCCTGCTGATGGCGCCTACTTACTTCCGGCTGGCGGTTGAAAACGATCTCCAACCCGTCGAGGCGCTATTACGGCAGATCGGCAACGTCGACGAATCACCGGCATCCTTCGCTCAGGCCGATTGGCGGCTCCACCATCGCCTGACGGTCCTGTCCGGCAACCCGATCTTCACCTTAATCCTGAATGGCTTCAAACAGCTTTATAGCCAGATGGCCCTGGTCTACTTTGAACTGGCCGATGCGAGAATACATTCGCGCAGGTTTTATGGCGAATTACTACAGGCGACGACTGACCAACAGTACATGCTGGTCGAGGAACTAACCCGGCAGGTAATGTCCGACAGCTGCGAGCTGTGGCTGAAAGCGGCCGGCGGGCAACCATTCTCCGAATTGGAGTCCAGGTTGAACATGTTTGATGAGTTGGGCGCGGATGCCGGTCGATAAAGTGTTTAGTCGGAGAGGTCGGCTATGAAACGTTGGAACGGCTGGGGTGACGATGGGGTTGCTTACCCCCTGCCCGAATCGGCCGCCCATTACCTGGCCCAAATGATCGGCCATGGCAAGAGAGTGGAGGATGCTTCGCTCGAGTCGGTCGTGGCCGGCATGCCCCCCACCCGTCTTGGTCCTCATCCACTGCTAAATGGCGATCCGCTGGAAAGGCTAGGCCATGCGCGCGGCCAGAGTTTGCCGGACTGGATAGCGTTGCGATCAGGCCGGATCGGCACCTTCCCTGATGCGGTCGCCTATCCAGAGAGTGAAGAACAGATACAGGCCTTGCTTCGCTACGCCAGTCATAGCGACCTACGCCTGATTCCTTATGGCGGCGGCACCAGCGTCGTCGGCCACATTAATCCACTGCCCGATTCAGGTCCGATCGTCAGCGTTGATATGCGATCTATGACCGGCCTGCTGGATCTCGACCAAAGCAGCCGGTTGGCGACGTTCGGCGCTGGAGTGACTGGGCCTGATCTAGAAGCTCAATTACGGCCGCACGGGCTCACGCTTGGCCATTTTCCGCAGTCATTCGAATACTCAACCCTGGGCGGCTGGATCGCCACCCGTTCGAGTGGTCAACAATCCTATTATTATGGCCGCATTGAAGACCTGTTCGCCGGCGGTCGCCTGGAGACGCCCCTGGGCGTGGCCGATCTGCCGCCGCTGCCGGCAAGCGCCGCCGGACCGGATCTCCGCCATCTGGTCCTCGGTTCAGAAGGCCGTCTTGGCTTCATCACCCGGGCCATCGTGCGTGTCCGGCAGATGCCCGAGCATGAAGGCTTTTACGCCTGTTTCTTCCACGATTGGGAATCCGGGGCGGCGGCAGTCCGGGCGCTGGCTCAAGCGAGAGCACCGGTGTCAATGCTCAGGCTGAGCGACGCCCAGGAGACGGAAACGACCCTGGCTCTCTCTGGCCAGGATCGATTGCTGCCCTGGGCCGACCGCGGCCTGAGGCTATTTGGCTACGGCCCTGAACGCTGCCTGCTGCTCTATGGGGTGACCAGCGACCGCAGGCAGGCTGGACAGACACGACGCCGTGTCTCGGCGGTAACCCGAGCTCACGGCGGTTTGGCCGCGGGAGGTATGATCGGTGAACAGTGGCGCAAGAGTCGTTTCCGCTCGCCCTTTTTGCGCAACACCTTGTGGGAAAGAGGCTACGCCATTGACACCTTAGAGACGGCCGTCCGCTGGTCTTCGGTCTTGACTGCAGCCGAGAGAATCAAATGGGCATTACGAGACTGCCTGGCCGATACCGGCGAGCGGGTGCTGGTATTCTGCCATTTATCCCATGTCTACGAGGATGGAGCCAGCATTTACGTCACCTATCTGTTTCGCCGAGCGGCCGATCCTGACGAGACGCAGTCACGCTGGCAGCGGCTCAAGCGAACGGCATCCGAAGTCATCGTTGCCGAGGGCGGCACCATCAGCCATCAGCACGGCGTCGGCGCCGATCACGCTCCCTATTTAGCGGCCGAGAAGGGCCAGCTTGGCATGCAGATGATGGAGGCCGTAGCACATTCTTTGGATCCAGATGGCATTCTGAATCCCGGCAAGCTTCTGAGCGAAGGCTCTGATTGAAGCAAGGATCAAGATTTGAGGACTATGAACTATGTGGCAACGAGGATGGCGTGATCGGGTCTGGGCCGGCCTGGATCAGGAGTGGGACATCATCATTATTGGCGGGGGTATCACCGGCGCTGGAATATTGCGCGAAGCGGTGCGGGCCGGCCAACGAGCGCTGCTGATCGAGGCCCGGGATTTCGCTTCCGGCACGTCTAGTCGATCGTCGAAACTGGTCCACGGCGGGCTACGATATCTGCGGAATGGCCAGATATCTACCACGATATCCTCGGTCCACGAGCGCGAGCGCCTGTTGCGCGAGGGCCGGGGACTGGTAACCCCGTTGGGTTTTCTATACGCCGGTTTTTCGGGCGACGCGATGCCGCTCTGGGCGCTGGGGCTCGGCCTGGCGGTCTACGATTTCCTGGGGCTGCGCCGGGGTCACAAGCGATACGATCCGCCGGGCCTGGCCGCGCTGGCCCCCGGCTTGAGGACCGTCGATCTGGTAGGCGGCTACCGTTATTTTGACGCCCAGACCGATGACGCTCGCCTGGTACTGCGGGTTATTCGCGAGGCCGTGCGAGACGGTGGCCAGGCGATCAACTACGCCAGCGCCCGACAAGTGCTGCGCCGGAGAGATGGACGCGTACGCGGCGTGACCATAACGGATGTCGCCGACCTGGGGAGCGGGCGCACGGTCGAAGCCCAGGCGCCGGTTGTCGTCAACGCCACAGGCGCCTGGGCCGATAATTTACGAATCCAAATTGGTGGTCGCAGGCGGTTACGCTGTTTGCGCGGCAGCCACCTGGTCTTCCCGGCCGGCAAGCTGCCCCTGGCCCGGGCCGTGAGCTTCGCCCATCCGTCTGACGGCCGGCCGATCTTCGCCCTACCCTGGGAAGGCGTCACCTTGTTTGGGACTACGGACGTCGATCATGTGGGTAAGGGAAGCAAGGAGCCAGGCATTGATTCGGCCGAAGTCGATTACCTGATGAGCGCTGTGGATTACGGTTTCCCTGCTTTGGCATTGGAAGAGAGAGATATACAGTCGACCTTCGCCGGCGTTCGGGCGGTGGTCGACACTGGCAAAGCCAATCCCTCCAAGGAGTCAAGAGAACACGTACTCTGGAGCGAGGATGGCTTACTGACCGTCACCGGCGGCAAGTTGACGACCTTTCGGGTTATGGCTCGCGACGCCTTGAAGGCGGTAAGAAAAGCCGGCGGGCGCAACTCTAGACTGGGGGACTCCCAGGCTCTGGACACGCCGGTCGATCTCGAACCTCTGTCTTCGCTTGATCCGGCGCTCAAAGGCCGGCTGGCCGGCCGCTACGGTCAAGAAGCGCCGGAACTGGTTGGGACGGCGGCGAAGAGTGAGCTGTCGCCGGTCGACGAAAACGTCGGTAACATGGCCCTCTGGGCCGAACTACGTTGGGCGGCTCGGATGGAGGGAGTGGTCCATCTCGGAGATTTGCTGCTCCGGCGTGTGCGTCTGGGCCTGTTGCTGCCGGGTGGCGGACTCGATCAAATGGCGTCGATCCGGGCCGTGGTCCAACCCGAGTTGGGCTGGGACGACCGGCGCTGGTCAGCTGAGTTAGCCGCTTATGCACGCCAATGGCAGGACTTCTACGGTCCGCCTGGCCCACCCAGCCGCGAGACGGAACTCAGCCAGACGCAACCAGTCATGGAAGGTAGCGCCCTGTAGCTTTCCCGGCCGCTGAACCGATCACTGTTTGGGCACGGTTTCCAGCGCCTCAAAAATCGGCCTTCTCGCCCCATCCGGCCGGAGCAGGCTATACGCTGATTCGGCGTAATCCGAGCCGAAAGTCGGGCCGAAGTTCAGATTCCACAAGATAAGTGGACCCATGCCAGGCAGTTCCTGGGCTATTTCGTAAGCCCGGCGGGTGTAGATAGCTTGCTGCGCCTCATTCACTTCAGCCATATATTCCAAACCCGCCGGCGGCTGGCTCTCCAGGCCATCGTAGCTGCCCCAGCCAAATTCGGTGACCCAGATCGGCGTCTGCTCATGGCCGGCGCCGTCTAGGATCTGGCGGTAGTCGGCCAGCGTATCGGCGAAGTAGAAACTGGAATGATCGTTGTGGCTGGAAGTTTCCGGCGTCCCGGCGTAGGCGCTGCTGTCCGGGGGGTTCGCCCAGCCATACGGGTGGGCGCCAATCGCGTCCACGACATCAGTCACGCCGGCAGCTACCACCTGATCCAGGTATATCCGGTCGTCGATAGCCACAACGCCGTCGTTGATGCCGGTCGTGGCCGGCGCGCCGCTGATGAGTATCGCCTCTGGGTCGGCCGCTCTGACGCCGGCCGCGCCGGCGCGGATCAGTTCGACAAGAGAAGCGGCGCTCAAAGGCGCGCCATTCCATTCCCGCTGCAAGTTCGCTTCATTCCACAATTCGTAGGCTTTTACCCGGCCCTGGTAGCGGGTCGCCAGGCTAGACATGAACGACTGAAACAGCGCGTAATCGCCAGGTGGTCCATCCAGTTCGGTGGTCGGCCGGCTCCACTCGGGCGCTTTGGCCACGCCCAGCAGCACCTTAATATCGTTTTCGACCGCGGCGGCGACCAGCCGATCCAGTTCTTCGAAGCGAGAATCGTCTAAGCGAACCGGCTCGGGCTGGTAAATCTTCCAGGACACTTGAACTTTGACCCAGCCCACCCCTAATTCCCGTAAGTTGGCCAAGATGCAGGCCAGATCATCCCTTTGCAAGAGAATTTGAAGACCCAAATTCGCTCTCTTCAAGGGCGGAACTT
>CP070688.1:1032562-1044925 GCA_020353135.1 Chloroflexota bacterium | reverse complement strand
CTCACGACGAGCAGTTCGGCCCGAATCTTATGGTCGGCGGCGGTGGAACGCTGGTCGAACTGATGAAAGACAGCGCATCCCTCCTATTGCCGACCTCCAGGGAACGGGTGCTGCGCGCATTGGGCCGTCTGAATTGCGCCTCTCTCTTCAGTGGATTCAGGGGGGCACCGCCGGCCGACTTAGAGGCCGCAACCGACGTCATTATGGCCGTCGCGAACATGATCGAGGATGCGCCTTCGTCCATCGTCGAACTCGACATCAACCCGCTGCTGCTCCTGCCTGAGGGTCAAGGGGTGGTTGCGGCCGATGCCCTGATCGTCCTGAGCGCCGAGTCCGTAGGCGATCTGACCGAAATGACCGAGGCGGAAAGGGAGAATCTGAATGAGTGACTTCCTCAGGATCGACAAGAATGGCCAGATTCTCGAGATCATTATCGACCGGCCGAAGGCCAACGCCCTCGACGCTCCTTCGTCCCGTGAGATGGGCCGTGTCTTCGCCGAATTTCGCGATGACCCAGATCTCAGGGTGGCGATATTGGCAGGCGCCGGGCAGAAGTTCTTCTCGGCTGGCTGGGATTTGAAGGCCGTTGCCGAGGGCGAGGAGTATTTCGGAGATTTCGGCGAGGGTGGCTTCGGCGGCTTCGCCGAGTTGCCAGGTCTGCTCAAGCCGGTCATCTGCGCCGTTAACGGCATGGCCGTCGGCGCCGGATTCGAAATGCTCCTACGCGCAGACTTCATCATCGCGGCCGAGCACGCTTTATTCATGATGCCGGAAGTCCGGATCGGCGTCGCGCCCGACGTCGGCACGATCATGCTACCCAAGTTGTTGCCGCGCCAGAAGGCGCTGGAAATTCTCATGACCGGCCGACAGTTCAGCGCCCGCGAATTGGCCGACCTCGGGTTGGTCAACGAGGTCGTCCCCGCGGATCAACTGATGGAAAGGGCTCGCGCGCTGGCTCAGGATCTCCTCCAGGCGGCCCCTCTCGCCCTGGCGGCCGTCTTGGAAGCGGTTAACCGGACTGAGAAGCTCACTTTTGAAGAGAGCTGCGCGGCGCTGCGTTCCAAAACGTGGCCGGCGTTCATGAAAATGCTCGATAGCAGCGACGCCAAGGAAGGCGCGAAGGCCTTTGTGGAAAAAAGAGAGCCAGAGTGGACTGGGTAGTACGCTCCCGGGCTTGAACCTGCTCTCGTTCTTCAAGTGTCTGGTTGCCCGACAGCTCTTGCACAGAAAGACTCATCAGACGCGGAAAATACAGATAACCTGCTTTTCCTCAGAGCTCGTCCGCGTCCTATAACAACTCTGTCCAATGGCTAATTCAAGCGTTAGACGATGATCACGATACCCCAAATTATTAGCCCGACGCCCACAATTTTGCCGAATTGTTCGCCCCTGACCGCCAATTTCTCGATTAACACAAAGGCCGTTATGGCGGCCATCCAAAACAGATTCATGACCCCGGCCACGAACAGCAGGGCCATGATGATCCAACAGCAGCCGACGCAGTGAAGGCCATGCTTCAAACCCATGAACAAGGCCCCACCCCGGCCGTTCCGCCATTCGGTCATCAGATAGGTCACCGGCGAGCGGCATTGCTTGAGGCAGGCTTGTTTCAGATGGGAGAATTGGAACAGACCGGCGGCAATGAGGATGCCGCCGGTCAGCCAGGGTGACTTGGTGGCCATCATGGGCGAAAGCAACTCCGCCGATTGCAGCCCCATCTGCAGGAGCGCAAAGGCCAGGCTGAACAAGGCCCACAAGATGAGATAGCCCGAGAAGAAGAGGGCGGTGCGAAAGAACGGGAAACCATGCGGTTGGCGATGGCGTTCGATCTTGCCATGCATCAACATCATGGGCACGGCCGTTGGACTCATCATGGCCACTTGCATGATGGTCCACATGGCGAAGAGCATCCAGAAACCATGGACGCCGGGCATGGCCGAGTGGTCCGCGGGCATCATGGCCACGTCCATGGGTTGATTGAGTTGGCCGGCCATATTGACGGTGTAGAGCGTGGCGGCCAAAATGACGGCCGCGAGACCGATCAATACAATCAGCCGATCGCGCCTGATTACGGTTTGGGCAACAGCATTCGTCATTCTTTTCGTCCAGTCCTCTACTTACGGCCCATGCCAGCCTCGGGCGCGCCGACCAGCGCGACTCGATTGCCCAAAACGACCTTGCCTTCTTCCATGTCGAAGTGCGCCTGGCCAATGTCCTCGAAGGCGTATACCTGGCCCAGGCAAGGATCGATCCGGCCGTCACAGACCAATTGATTGTAAGCAGCCGCTTGTTCGTCATTAGAGCCATGGGATCCCTGGAGCCGCTTTTGGCGGACCCAGTGGTAACGAAGATCCACAGAGGCGGTGTAGCCCGTCGTGCCGGCGCATATGACGACCATGCCGCCAGCCTCGCAGACGAAGATGCTGGTTGGTATCGTCGCTTCTCCGGGATGCTCGAAGACGATTTCTGGATTGCGGCGCTCACCGAGCACGTCCCAGATGGCCTTGCCGAAGCTTCTACAGCCGTTGGTCCATTCACGCTGCCCGGCGCCATCGGTCCAGTGCGGAGGTACGCCCCAGTGGGAAAAGTCGCGGCGATTGATATAACCCGCCGCGCCCAACTCTTTGCAGTATTCGCCGCGATCGTCGGCCGATACAACGGCAACAGCCCTTGCCCCGTGGGTGGCGGCTAGCTGGATAGCCTGGCCGCCAAGTCCACCCGATCCACCCCAGACGAGGACCACTTCGCCTTCTTTCAAGACATTGCCATCCCAACCAAAGAGCATGCGGTAGGCGGTCGTACCGACCAATGTCGGCGCAGCGGCCGCTTCCCAGGTCAGATGACGCGCCTTGGGCAGAACCTGGTGTGATTGGGCGACACAGAACTGGCCAAAAGAGCCGAAGTTCGTATTGTAACCCCAGATAACGGCCGAAGGCGCCGTCATGGGATCCTTGCCGGCCTTGATCCAGGGATCGTCCGGATTCCAGTAGCCGTGGTGAACGACGACCTCGTCGCCGATGGCCACATCATCTACCGCATCACCTACCCCGTACACGATGCCGGACACATCGCTGCCGCCGATATGGAAATCGTATGGCTCGCCCATCTTCTGGCGGATGCGAATGACGTCGATGGGGATGCCGCGAGCGGCCCAGACGTTATTGTAGTTGATGCCGGCCGCCATGACGGCGATCAAAACCTCGTGCGGCTTAAGCTCTGGTATCTCGATTTCTTCGACCTGGAAAGCGCTTCGCGGATCGCCGAAACGATCCTGGCGAACGACCTGGGCGAACATCTTCTGTGGAACCTCACCAACTGGTGGCAAGGCGCCGATTGGATATGAGTCAGTCATTGTTCAGCTCCTTTTTCATTCTGACTATTGACAAGGTAACATTTAGCTACGGCCCTACCCAATCGATTTGAGTATAGTCTGCGCTTTGGCCTGAGAGATCCCAGTTGCGCCCCCAATCACGAATACGACTCTTTGCTGCTTTGGCAACAACAACATCGGTGCCCACCCAGTAGTTGGTGTTCTTGGCCACGACTGGGGTAACGCCATCGGCGCCCATGATCGGCGCCACAGAACCATCAATGATTTTGGGGATGCCCATATACCAGCCGTTCTCTTGTTCTTCAAAGGTGATAGGCACGACTTTGCTGCCCAAATAATCGGCTATCATTATGGAAAACCAGCTAGTAGGCCCCCCGGCCTGTCCACGAAAGATCTTAGTAAGGGCTTCATGCGCCGCGTGGCTGCCTTTGTCGTCCAGGTAGACGCCAAATGCCCAGCCGCCTTCGGCCAGAGGACCGGGTGATTCAACCATCAACGCGGTGGTTAAACCATCCAGCACGACATCGCCGTAACGCCCCTTCTCGCAGTGGATTCCCCACCAGGAGAGACAACGGCCGTAGGTCGGATCCGCCCTACCCAAGGATAGCACGCAAGGACACCAGACATCGCAGTTACAGCTCATTATAAATCCGCCCTGTATTCGCCATTCTTGAGTCATATTGTTCTCCTTATTGTGTCATTAATCGGGAAACTACTTGGTTTCAAACTCGGGTCTATTTGGGCGAGCTGGTCGGGGCATCAGGCCCGCTTCTTCGATGATCTCGGCCACCAACTCCTATTGCCGGCAAGCCATCAGGTGGACGCCAGCAACGCCCTCGATATCACGGGCCTGCTGGATGATTTCAACGCAAATACGCTTACCCTCGGTTTGTCTTCGATCTACTTCGCCTCCTACTCGATCAGCGCCTGATAGACGGCCGTTCTGAATTCCTGGCGGATGGGATAAGTCATGGAAGGCATATACTGGGCCATCAGGATAGCGATCAGCTCTTCCTGGGGATCGATCCAGAAATAGGTTTCGGCGTGTCCGCCCCAGCTAATGTCGCCGGCCGAACCCATATGGCCAGTCTGGGCCACGTCCAGCATGACGCCAAAGCCCAGACCGTAACCCATTCCCAGCATGGGCTCCGTGCCTTCAAAAGCGATGGGCAACAGATCGGCCGGTAGATGATTGCCGGTCATCAACGCTACTGTCTTTGGACCGAGCAGTCGCACGCCTTCCAGCTGACCCTTATTGAGCAAACATTGGGCGAATCGTAGATAGTCGGCGGCCGTGGATACCAAGCCGTGACCGCCGGCATGGGCGACGATTGGCGGCGAGTATTCGCTGGTAGCCGGCTCGTCGAGAATGCCTAGATCGTCGTCTGGCGTCTTGCCATAGAGCGTCGCAAAACGGTCCAGCCTATCAGGTTCGATGAAGAAAGCCGTGTCAACCATTCCTAAGGGATCAAAGATCCTGTCCTTCATGAAGTCAGCTAGCGGCCGTCCTGATAATATCTCCGCCATATGACCGGCGACGTCAGTCGCCATGCTGTAATGCCACTTCTCGCCCGGGTGAAACATGAGCGGCAGCCTGGCGATTCGAGCCGTGATCTCCTGGTTCGTCAGGCCGGGATTGAATAGATCGGCTTCGTCGTACAGCTTGTCGACGGCCGAATTCGACTCTTCGTAGCCGCCATAGCTGAGCCCGGCCGTGTGGCGCATCAGATCCTGGATGGTGATCGGTCTCAGCGGTTCGACCAGGACGCCGCCTTCGGCCATCACCCGCACATCCTCGAAGGCGGAAATGTATTTGCTTACGCGATCGCGAAGGTTGAACAGCGATTCTTCGTAAAGCATCATCAGCGCCGTGCAGGTAACCGGTTTGGTCATGGAGTAGACGCGAAAAATCGTATCAAGTTCCATGGGTGTTCGTGACTTGATGTCCTGGCAGCCGGCCTTTTCGAAGTGCACGATCTGGTCACGCCGGGCCACACACGTCACGATACCTGCCAGCTTGCCGCTATTCACGTAACGGTTCGTGAGGCGATTGATGCGTGTCAATCGCTCGGCAGAGAAACCAACTGTTTCGGGATCGGTTAATTCGATTGACATGGCAGATAGGTTATCAACCGACAAGGGCTGCTTGGCCACTAGCCAGTTCCTCCACATCAATGTGGCAGCGGATCATGTGGCCCTCCGATTCGTTTGAGACTTGCCAATCGGGAACGACTTCATTGCAGATCTGGCCAAGGTGGCGTGGACAGCGTCGTTTGAAGGGGCAACCTGTTGCCGGTGGCGCCAACTCAGGGGTATCGCTGGCAAGTAAGGTCGGTTTCGTATCTGGGTCAGGCTCGAGCACCGCGCCCAGCAATGTTTCGGTGTAAGGATGATAGGGTAGCGTGTAAATCTCATCCACGGTTCCTATCTCGCACAAGCGACCTTGATACAAAACCGCCACGCGATCGGCAAAAGCGCGCACGACTGCCAAGTCATGGGTGATGAAGATGTAGGTTGTATTGCGCTCTCGCTGCAGATCGGCCAGCAAGTCCAGTACGGCCGCCTGCACCGATACATCCAAGGCGGAAGTCACCTCGTCGCAGAGTACGATCTCGGGATCGGCGGCGAAGGCGCGGGCAATGGCTACGCGTTGTTTTTCGCCGCCCGACAATTGTCCCGGGTAGCGCAGACGATACTTTTCGTTCAAGCGAACGCGGTTGAGCAATTCGACTTGCCTTGCCCGTCGCTCATCGCGTGTCATTTTGGGATAGTACCGTTTGAGTGGCTGATCGATGATTTCGGCCACGGAATGACGGGGATTGAGCGAAGCATCGGGATTCTGGAATATCATCTGGATTCGTTTGCTTAATTCTATCGTCCGATCATCGACATCCACCGTTAGGTCGAAGTCCCCGAACTGAATATGACCACCTTTGGCCGGCAAGAGACCGGCGATGGCCCGGACAATGGTTGTTTTACCACTGCCACTTTCTCCCACTAAGGCCAGCGTTTCACCACGACGTACGGTTAGCGTTACATCACTGACAGTCGCCGGCGGGTCAGGCGTTGAGCGCAAGCGACTGATTATCCCGGGGCGATAATAAGATATCTTCACATCCGAGAGTTCAAGGGCTGTCTCATCTTGGGCGACGTGCTCAATTGTGTGAAAAACCTCACGCAGTTCCTCGTCGAAATCCGTAGCCAAAACCTCTTCCCAGTGGTGGCAGCGCACCAAATGGGATGTCCCGTGAATGGCTTTCAACAGCGGCGGCTCGACGGTGCAAATGCTGGTGACAAAGGGGCAACGTGGAGCAAAAGAACAACCAGGTAACGTGCCGGGGATAGGTGGTTGTCCGGGCATTGATTTGGCAATGCCGGCCAGGGACAGCCTTGGAATAGATTCTAGCAAGCCCCTCGCGTAAGGATGGGCCGGTGTCCTGAACATTTCAGCCGCGGTGGCATCCTCCACGATTTCACCCGCATACATAAGGGCCACCCGGTCACTAACACGGGCGATCACGCCCATGTCATGACTGATATACATCATGGCCGTGCCCATCTCTGAGACAATATCCCGCAATAGGTCAAGAACATGCGCTTGCGTCGTTACATCAAGACCAGTCGTCGGCTCATCCAACACGAGCATTTCCGGCTCGGCCGCCAGAGCCATGGCCACCACAACACGTTGTTGTTGTCCGCCTGATAATTCATGTGGGTAACGTTTGGCCATCGCCTCCGGTTGGGGCAAGCGCACCTGGCCCAAAAGCGCCATCATCCGTTCGTTGGCCTCGCGCCCGGAGAGTTCGGTATGTAGCTCTATTGCTTCGACGATCTGATTGCCGACGCGCAAGGTGGGAGTTAAGGACTCTCCCGCATTTTGGGGAATGAGGGCGATTTGATTGCCGCGTATATTTTCCAATTGGCGCGTTGTCAGGCCAAACATGTCCAGGTCCGTAAAACGGACGCTGCCCCCCAGCAGCTGGCTGCCGGAGCGTAGAAAGCCCATCATCGCCTGGCCCAGGGTGCTTTTACCACAGCCTGACTCGCCGACTAAACCAAGCGTATCGCCCGCCTCGATAGATAAGGATACATTGCGCAGCACATGGACCAATGTCCCTCTCTTGGTATGATAACCGATTGTTAAATCGTTGATATCAACCAGAGAGGTGCTCATGTTGGAGCCCCCTGGCTACGGTCCAATCCCAACGCTTTGGCGAAGGCGTCGGCAAAGAGATTGATTCCGATAATGAGGGTGCTCAGCATAATCACCGGCCCAAAGACTGCCCAGGGCTGAATGGCCAGGATATCTCGATTTTTAGCAATCATGAAGCCCCAGTCCGGGGTTGGCGGCGTAACGCCAAAACCCAGGAAAGAGAGCGAGGCGAAGGCGATTAACATCCATGACCAATTCATGGCCCCGTCGACTAAAAGCACATCACGTACGTTGGGCAGTAATTCGCGTGTAACAATGGTGCGTCTGCGCTCGCCTCTAGCCCGGGCTGCCAGTACAAATTCACTCGTCACAAAGTCATGCGTTGCCGCTCTTGCCACACGAATCGTTAAAATACCATAGGTGAAAGCAAAGGTTAGCGTTTGCACCCGCATATTAGTGCCCAGAATGGCAATAATGAGCAATAACAACAGAAGCCAGGGAATAGAAAGAAGGGCATCGACGATACGCATAATAATCTCATCGGTGCGACCACCCATAAAACCTAACAGGATACCTACCAAGCCACCCCAGATGACGGCCAGGCTTATGGCTATTATGGTGACCAACATGGCAACGCGCCCACCCATCAGTGAACGCGAAAAGACATCGCGGCCGAGTTTGTCTGTACCGAAGGGATGTTCAAGCGAGGGGGCTTCATTCCGTAATTGGGCACTCATTTCCAATGGGTCATGAGGGGCAAGATAGGGAGATGTGATGGCTAAGAATACATGAATGACGATCAAGGTTAATCCGATCATGCCGGCCTTGGAACGTCGCAAGTTCTCCCACGTCTCCGCCAAGGCGCTGCGCCGCTTGACTGTTGTCAATTGTTCTACTGTTGGTGTTTCGACTGCCATTATTTTTCTCCACTCTCAGCTACTAGCGTGCATCTTCTGTGGACCGGTTATGGTTGATGTTCACTGCCTAGTGCCCGCGCGCCGTCCGCAAACGGGGATTGAGAACAAGGGTCAGCAGGTCTGCAATTAAGTTGACCGTTATATAAACGATGGCCAGGACGACTGCGATCGCCATAATGGTCGGAAAATCCCGATCAGTGATGGAATTAACCATGAGTTTTCCTATACCCGGATAGTTGAAGACTGTTTCTATAACCGCAACCCCACCGAGCAACCAGGCCAGGGTGATGGCAACAACATTAATTGTTGGCAGCATGGCGTTAGGCAGAGCATGCTTGAAAACGATCTGTCTCTCAGGCACTCCCTTCAGCCGGGCCATCTGGACGTAATCACTGGTCATCACGTCAATCATGTTGGTACGAACCATGCGCAAGATATGGGCGACCATGATGAAGGTGAGGGTAATAATTGGCAAGACGATATTGGGTAATAACTCGCCGACGGACGCATCCGTGGGAACCATTGTAATCGCCGGAAACCACTCCAACTTTATGGCGAATATAAAAATCAGGATTGTCGCCGTGACAAAGCCGGGCAGGGTCATTCCGACGATTGAAGAGGTGGAAACAAAGATATCGGGCCACTTATCACGAGTGAGCCCGGCGATGACGCCCAGAAAGATGGCCAGGGGAATGCCGACGATGGCGGCCGCCAAAGCCAAGACGACTGTGTTTCGAAGCTGGTTACCGATGACTTCCGAAACCGGATTCCTGCGGACCATCGATGTCCCTAGATCTCCTTGCAAGATACCCCCCAACCATGACAGGTAGCGCTCATGCACTGGGGCGTAGAGACCAAATTCCTGGCGCAAGGCATCCAAGCTTTCGGGCGTCGCGGACTGGCCAAGATAGGCTGTTGCCGCATCCCCTGGTAGGGCTTCAACGCCCAGAAAGACAATGAGGGAGATCATGAAGAGAGTGATTACAGCAAGTACTAATCTTCGGCCAACGAGAAAGATCATAATACACCTCTTCTAAACACAGCCGGCATTAGTTTCGAGAGATTGCTTATAATTGGGAATTTTCTAACCACAATGATCCAGAGTGAGAGGTGGGTTTCCCCACCTCTCACTCTAAGATTCAACGATTAACTGTTACTCACAGCTGGCATCTTTCGTTATGCCAGTCCAATCAATCCAGATGTCTGAGAGTGGGGGAATCCCATCAACACAACTCTTCTGGACGCGGATAAGGTTTAGGTAATAGGGGATGATCGTGCCGCCATCTTCATGGAGCATCTGCTGGGCATCCAAGTAATGCTGTCGACGGGTATCAAAGTCTGGCTCGGCGCGAGCCGCATCGAGCAGGGCATCGTATTCGGGGACGTTCCAGAAACTTTCGTTCCAGGCGCCACCCGATCGATAGATCTCGTTGAGAGCCGCATCGGCGCCACGGGCATTCCAGCAAGTCATCACAAAGGGTTGGACCATCCAGGCATCAGTCCAAAAACCATCCGATGCAACGGTTACAATATTGACATCAATGCCCGCTTCGGCGGCCTGCTGCTGATAGATTTCAGTCAGAGCAGTCCAGTCCGCGCACACATCAGATGTGTACAAATCAACCTCAAAGCCATCGGCACTACCGGCCGCCGCTAGGGCTGCTTGGGCAGCCTCCACATCTGGTTCGGGATCACAATCGGTGAACACATATGGGTCACCAGGCATGACGGCCGAATCACAGGAAACAGTACCAGCTCCTGCAAGAGCAAGATCCACCATCTCTTGCCGGTCGACGACAAGATGCATTGCGTCGCGCAAATCCGGATTATCGAATGGTGGAATGTCGGTACGCATGACAAAACCCGACCAGTCACCGCCCGGAATCTGGCTGATAATGAAGTCATCGTTCCCCTCGAAACGTTGCGCCTGTTCAAGTGTAACGCCCAGCCAATCAAGCTGACCGGCTAGAAGCGCCGTAGCCTGTGCTTCAGCATCGGCGATCCCATATACCTCTATTGCCTTAAGCCCTGGAGGACCATCCCAGTAATCGTCATTGGCTACCAGAATGGTTGTGCCAATCGGATCCAACCTTTCCAGCTTGAACGGACCCGAACCCCGGCCAGTGGTCAGGACTTCTTCGAGACCGTCTTTCGGAATGACGCGGGCGCGATAATCCATGACCGTCGTGGGGAAGTCAACCACGGGCGAGTTTAGGTTGAAAACAATGGTGAAATCATCTGGCGTCTCTATACTGTCAATAACCTCAAATGTGGAGGCGAGGATCGATGTTTCAGAGGTCTTCCAGTGGTTGGCAGAGTAAGCGACGTCGGCCGATGTGAGTTGTGCGCCATCGTGGAAATAGGCATCGTCGCGCAGGTGGAATGTCCACACATCGCCGGTTTCGTTACTTTCCCAGGATTCTGCTAAAGATGGCTGAGGAGCCATATTATCATATGCCGGTTCAGTCAGGCGATCATAAAGCAGAGATATGGGCGGCCAGAAACGGGCCGCATCTACCGGGTCCAGGTTCTCATTTCCACCATAGGCCAGGCCATCTGTAAAGCGCAGGACCCCGCGAGGATCGTCCTCAAATGATGTGTCTGGTACTGCTTCGACAACTCGCGTCACCTCAACTTCCTGAATCTCGGTGACAACCTCGCCCTCAACAACCCTGGTTACCTCGACTTCCTCAACAACGGTTTCTGTTTCGGTGACAATTCTGGTGACTTCAACTTCCTCGGGCTCAGATTGGCAAGCAACGACTGCCAGAGCGACAAGCAGTAGCAAGACCAACAGCGTATATCTCATGAGCTTCATCTTATCCTCCCTACTTTGAACTAATCTCAAAGAGCCAACTATCAGGTGTATCTTGTTCATTTAACAGATCCTTATCTCCAACCACCTCCTTATACCACCACAACAAGCAAGAGGGAAAGTAGTCTAGCAAGCCAGGGTGAACGTCTGTCTAGTCGCGAGTCTTTTACCTAAACAACCGGTCGAATTATTCGGTTTTGGATTGGACACGGTGCGACAATCTTTTTTTAAGTTACGGGAACCTCGCCGGCAAGCAGAGGCGATAATTCCTTGTCCTCGTTGGAAATCCTCAGTTTTTCAAGGGAGTCAATCAGAGAATCGATGGTCCGATCTAACGAAACTGTGGATTGGTCTAAACCGTAGATGACGGAAGCTCCGAGCATGCCGGCAAAGAGCATCTCGGCCAGGTCATCAGATTGAATGTCGAGGGGCAACTCGCCTCTTTCCTTTCCGTCTTCCAATAGCCGGGCAAGCATGGCCTTAAATCCGATAAAGCCTTGGTTAACTTCCTGGGCCAGGTGAGGATGGATGTAATCTAATTCGACAGAGAAGGTTACGAAGATACAGCCGCCAGGAAAGGTTTTATTATCCTTCAGATAGCGATCTCGATAGTTGTGCAGTAACCGCTCGATTTTCCCAACAGGACTATCTATTTCGTCGAGGCCTGCCAGCGTTCGCTCCCGCCAAATGCCTTGGGCCGCTTCTAGCACGTGGATAAATAAAGTCTCTTTGCTGGCAAAGTGATTGTAGAAGCCGCCTTTGGAAGTATTGGCAGCGACGAGGATGTCGGTGATGGAGGTGCTGCAATAACCCTTTGTGGAAAATAATCTCATCGATTCCTGGATGATTTTTTCTTTTAGGTTCATGGATCAAGCACGCTGTATAAGAAGGGGAGACAGACCGGTCGGTCTCTCTTTCGTTGGATTCTATCATAGATGCGATCACACTGTCAAGGTTGCGCTACGCCGTTGCGTTAAGCCGTCTACTCCTACGCTTGAATAATATGCTGAAGAACCTATACTCTTGAACCAGGATCTTACCGCCGCAATCTTGTGCACGCGTAAACGATTAAGAAAACGCAGCATAGCAAGCAAAATAACTTCCGGAGTTGACCAGGCACCATGAAAGCAGCCGTATGTTATGAGTT
>CP070688.1:1026158-1032462 GCA_020353135.1 Chloroflexota bacterium | reverse complement strand
CACCCTGGTTGCCACCCGCCAGGCGCTGAATCCGCGCCTGCTGCTGTTCATGATCCCCGGCGTCGGGGAGTGGATGTATACCCGGCTGCGCCGGAATCCAGCGGCCGCCTACGATACCTTACGACCCTATTATTCCGACCTGGACGGAATGGCCCAGGTTGACGTCGATTTTCTTTTCCAACGGGTGAACGAGCGGGTGTGGAGCGACCGGCAGAAGCGAGCCTACTTCTCGGTCTTGCGCCAGCTGGCGTACTGGACACCGCGCCAGCAGACCGATCTGCCGGAACGCCTCGGCCGCTGCCAGACGCCGACGCTGGTCATATGGGGAGTTGACGACGATATCATTTCCGTCGAGGCGGCCAGGAAGCTGGTCGAGCTGCAGCCCACCGCCCGGCTGGTCACAGTAACCGGTGCCGGCCATCTGCCGCACCAGGAAAAACCCCAGGCAGTCCTTGACGCCATCAGCGATGACGGTCGTTTGCTGGCAGTCTCATCCTAAGCGCTCAACCTGAAAACCTGGCTTGCCGAGGATCGACTTCGTCTCCCATAGGCTCCGTCAAGGGCAGATATAGGTCAGGTTTGCGACCCTTACGCCATCTTCTTCCAGTGCATTTTTCCAATAAGCTCATATCAAGATCGGCGACGACCATCTCGTCTCTTGCGACCCATGTTTCCGAAAGGATCCGGCCGTAACAGTCGACGATCATGGCATTGCCGGTGCGGACCTCATCTTCGTCCAGGCCGACGCCGTTGCTGAAGATGAGGAACATTCCGTTGTCGTGCGCCCGGGAAGGTAGCCAGCGCATGAGCCACCCACGTCCCTTCTCTCCCCTAAACTCGTCCTCGATGATCTCGGGATTCGCCTCTCTGTCATGCCACAATTCAGGATCGATTGGCCCCATGGCGTGCGGGCTCTTCGAACGGACGCCCCCTGTCTGGTGGGGCGCCAAGAGGATATCGGCTCCCAGTAAACCGGTGATGCGCGCATTTTCAATGATGTTATTGTCGTAGCAGATGAGAATGCCGGCTTTGAAGCCCAATGACGTGTCGAAGACGGTGAACTCATCCCCGCACTGTATGTGTTCGCTGATAAAACAATGGATCTTCCTGTGCCAGTGGACCGCGCCGTTTACGTCACATACCACGTAAGCGTTGTACAGTTGATCATCGGCGGCCCGTTCTATCAGGCCCGCGCCGATGATCATGCCGTATTGTTCTGCAAGCTGGCGTAGCTTTCTGGCCGACGATCCGTCGGGAATGGGTTCCGATAACTCCATTAGCGCCGATCTAGCCAGATTCCTTATGTGCCAATAGCCGGTGACGCACATTTCTGGGAACGAAATCAACTGTACGCCCTGGTCCGCTGCCTGCCGGCAGTAATGCTTTATGCGGCCGAGATTGTAGGCAACATCGCCCGCTTTGTGATTGAATTGCACGGCCGCAGCCCTAATCATGTGTTCCTGCCTTAACTGATTGCCCATAGTGCGATCCAACGTAGGCTGAATGGTCGACGGCTACGATCCTGAGATCCAGCGTGGAATACGATCTGGAAAGTCGTCGGTCCCTAACTTCGCGCAGAGCTGTCTAAGTTCTTGCCGCGCGCCGCGCCACTCCAGATCATCCAGGCTTTCGGCAAGAGGTACGTCGGTTCGCAGCGTTGTCAGGCGCCGGTACAGCAGTGCCTCTTCCATGTGGTCGGCGAGATTGGCGGCCAGCCGGCGCGCCCGCCCGGCCGATACGTCCCATTGTTCGATATCGCCTGGGATATCTTCGATGTGCGGAAAGCTGGTCAACAAGGTCGCAGCCGACTTGGCGCCCCAGGCCGGGATGCCGGGAATACCGTCCGCCTTATCGCCCACCAAGGCTAGCCAGTCTGGAATAGATTCTGGCCCCACGCCATACTTCTCGATCACCGCGGCCTCGTCGTAGACGATTTCCCGGCGGCGATCCCAGCAGACGACCCGGTTACCGGAAACGAGTTGGGCCAGATCCTTATCGGGCGAGCAGATGATTACCTGATCCACGGCCGGTTCTTCTTGAAATCGAACGGCGGCCGCGGCAATGGCGTCGTCAGCCTCGAACTCCACCATGGGCCAGACGACGATCCCCAGCGCGGCGACCGCTTCCTCGGCCAGCGAGAATTGGGCGCGTAGATCCGGGTCGATGCCGGCGCCGGTCTTATAGCCAGGAAACAGGTCGTTGCGGAATGACTCGACGACGTGGTCGAAGGCGCAGCCGATATGGGTCGCGCCGGTATCGGAGATCAGCGCCAGCAGGCTCCTGAGCAGGCCGATGGTAGCTCCGACTTCACGACCGTCGGGCGCCTTCCTCGGCGGTGGTCCGTAGAAACTGCGGAATAGCTCGTAAGTTCCGTCGACGAGATGGATCTTCATCGCCTAGCTCCATGGGAATTGGACAGGATTAACATGTTATATAGGTTAGAGCTAACGGTTGACGCAGCGGTCGATACTATTTTATGGCGGTGCTGCCAGCAGATATCGCATGATCGTGTTTGTGTGGAACATACAAGAATAGTGCCCTATCGAGCGCTACGTTGCAACTATTATGGGCAATACTGAAGCGAAAGCCAATCTGCGGAGATGAAAGAGGGGCGACTAAGGTCGCCCCTGATCGGGTTTGTCGGATGCGCCGTGGTCGCAACTCAATCGATGCCAGCGTATCTTTTATCCGCGATAACTGCGAAATCTGCGTCCCATTCTATGGTGAGGCTTGGGAAGCTGCCGGCGCCGCCGCCTGGCTCAGAGGCTTGCTCAACAAGACCCAGCCCAACAAGCCGGCGACGACGTAAATGACGGCCGCGCTGGCCATCAGCGAGGAGGAGCCCAGAGAGTCGGCCATCACGCCGGCCAGGCCGGCGCCGACGAACATGAGGACGGTGCTGGTCGTCCCGTAAGCCCCGAATACGCGGCCGCGAAAGCTATCCTCGGTCGCTTGCTGCAGGACGGTCTGCATGCTGATTATCCAGGCCATCAGCGCCGGGCCGGCCAGGATCATCAACGTCATTACCACCGGCAACGTGGGAAAGATGACCATGACCAGGACGGCCAGGCCGGACAGGACCAGCCCGCCGACGATCATCACGATATTGGAGAGCCGGGGACCTAGCTGGGCGATGACGATGCCGCCGACGATGCCGCCAACGCCGCGGGCCGTCAGCAGCCAACCGAAGTCGGTGGCCGTGAATCCAGCCACATCTTGGGCGAAAACGGCCAGCAGCGCACTTAGAATGGCATCGCCAAAGAGAGCGACGCCAATGACAATAAACAGGTTGCGCAAGATGTTGTCCTCGGCGACCAGGCGCAAGCCGCCGATCCATTCGCGCCAAACCTGCAACCAGCGTGAGACGTTGGCCGCCGTCTCCGAAACAGCAGCTCGTGTTGCAGGCTGGACGACGACGAAGGTGATGAGCGCGGCCGCCACCAGGAAGGACACTGTGTCAAATAACACCACGTTTCTAAATCCGACGGTACCCAGCAAAATACCGCCCAGGGCCGCGCCAACAATGCGAGCCAGGTTGTCGTTCAGCGCGTTCATCGAGTTAGCCGAAACCAGATGTTCGTCGTCGATCAAGGTAGGCAGTAAAGCGTTTTCGGCCGGGCCCAGGAACTGGTTAACGGTCGATTCAAGGAAGGCCACCACATAGACAAGCCATATCCAGCCATTGGCATCGACCAGCAGCAGCAGGGGAATGATGCTCGCCTGGATTAAATTGCCGATCACCAACACCCTTTTGCGATCCCAGCGGTCGACAAAGACCCCGGCTACCGAGCCAAGCAACACGCCGGGGGCAACGTAAGCCATAAGCAGGCCGCTGGTGGCCAGAGCCGAGCCCGTTACGCTGTAAATGTAAAAGGGCAAAGCGGTCAGGAGCATCCAGGTGCCGATCATGGAGATTAGCCCGCCGGACCAGAGCAGGAAGAAGTTTCGGTTGCGTAGGGTTGCTATCATGCGGTGTGCCTCCTTGGAAGATGGCCGACAGCTGTCAGCCTTTAGCCTTCAGCGCTGATGGTATTCTAGAAGATCAGCCCGGGGATTGTCTTCACCTTTAACGGTGAAATAGGGGGTGAGATTAAGTTTGGTTTAGACCAGGTTCAATTCGCGGGCCTTTTTGACGGCCTGGGTGCGGCTGCTTACCTCTAGTTTGCCGTAAAGGTTCTTAATATGGGTGCGCACGGTATTGCCGGAGATGACGAGCTTTTCTTCGATCTCTTTGTTGGATAGACCGGCGACGATCTCCCTGAGAACATCGTACTCGCGTGGGGTGAGATTTGGCGAATCGACGGCCGCTTTATTATCGCCCAGCCGCCGCGGCTCTGCCCTAAAGGCTTGATACAGTCGATGCGCATACGCCCCTTCCATCTGAGCCATCAAAGGCGCCAACGCCTGACCAGCATCGACGAAGGTGCGGACCAGGCCGCCTGGCTGAGCCAGACCAAGGGCACGTCGAAGGGCCTGGCGCGCAGCCGAATTGTCGCCGCCGCGATCCAGCACCAGCGACTGCAGGATAAGAAGCTCAATCATATCATGCCGGTAATTGGCCGCCCGCGCTTGTCGATACATGTGCTCGAGTAGGGCCGCCATTTGCGGCAGCCCATCTATATTGCCCAAGGCCCGACTTTCAGCCAGGCGAACGGCTACCAACACCTGGTAGTAAAAACGCTGTGTGCTGTCGGGCCGGTCGGTCAACTTGAACTCCGAGGCATCGGCCCAACGAACCGCCTCGTCCAGTTTGCCCAGACGCAAGTGAAAAAAGGAAATAAGGCTTTCACTCTGGTCGATGACATCTTGCAGGCGCGAATCGCCAGCGAAGTCGCGCAATCTCTCGAGGTACGGTTCGGCGGCCGCCGTATTGCCGCGCTGGCACAACAATCGAATCTCGCCGACCAGCGCGGCGACCCGGATGTCGGAAATACCGGTCCGTTCTGCCCAGGAACGGGCCAAGGCGTAATTAGCCGCCGCTACTGCCAGTTCATTCCACTCATAGTGCACGCGCCCCAACTCGGCGTACATGATGCCGATCATGGGTGGCGTGCCGGCTGGCGCCAGTTCGGCCAATGCCAGGCCCTCGCGGTACAATCGCTGCGCCTGGTAATAGTCGGCTCGAAACAGGGGAACGCATGCTTGCAACTGGATCGCTTGCAGGCGAACATTTGGATTGACTGTACCCGCCTTGTCCATCAGGCTACGAGCTTGGACCATGACCCGATCCGCCCGCTCCAAGTCCCCCAACCGCAACAGATTGTTAGCGATCTGCATGAGGGCCACGGTTCGCAGCGTTGTTTCTCCTTCAGGCAGGAACTCGCCTGCTTCTTGGGCCAGATGCAGCGCCTGACCAAAATCGCCTGCATTGCGCACCAGCGTACACTTGAGCAAGGCATATTCGCCATAGATGCTTTCGATTCCTTCGCAGAGGGCCAGGAACGTATTGAAGTTGTGAACGTCGCCCGTAATCAAGTAGGCGCCCGCGATCGAAACCAGAGATCGAGGGTGGTGCCTGAGGGACTTGGCCGGGATCAATTGCCCCCATTTCTTGAATAGGCTCGCGTTGCCTTGATCCCACAAGGAGTCCGTGGGAAAGGTCGCTGCTAGCCGGGCTGCTTCGTCGGGATCGTTCCCTTCCAGGGCGTGCTGAATCGCCTCCTCCAGCAATCCCTGTGAGGCGAACCAGCTCGAGGCTCGCCGGTGAAGATCGTTTATTTGAGCCTGGCTGTGATCGCGCCGCAAGCGATCTCTTAACAGCTGCGTGAACAGATGATGGTAACGATACCAATGGCGGTGGGCGTCGAGGGGAATCAGAAAGAGGTTCGTCCTTTCGAGGTGTTCCATCACGGCTAAAGATCGCGAACCAGAAACCGGAGAGAGCCCTGACTGTTCCGCATTTTCAACTGGCCGATCGCCGGTAACTATCACATGGTCACAAAGCTCCGCACAGAATCTTTCCAGAATGGACGTTTGCAGCAGGAAAGACTGTATATCACGTAGTTGATGGTAGAGCACTTCCTCGAGCAGATAGTCGGCGACTTGCCGGTTACTGCCGCCGAAGTCGGCGATGAAACCCTGGACGTCCGCCTCATCTCGCAAGGAGAGGGCAGCAAGCTGCAGGCCCGCTATCCAGCCCTCGGTGCGCTCTTCGAGCATGGCGACGGCCGCGTTGTCCAGCTCCAGCCCCATCGTCTGCTGCAGAAAAGCGGACGCTTCGTCCGCCGTGAAGCGTAAATCGGCCGCGTGGATTTCCGTCAACTGGCCCCGCACCCGCCAGCGGGGTAATGGCAATGGTGGCTTT
>CP070688.1:1022537-1026058 GCA_020353135.1 Chloroflexota bacterium | reverse complement strand
GTCTTCGGCCCCAGCCAGGAGATGGACTTCGAATTGGAGATGGGTATTTTCGTCGGCCCGGGTAATGCGCTGGGCCGGCCTATCGCGGTGGGGCAGGCGGCCGAACATATCTTCGGCCTGGTTCTGGTCAACGACTGGAGCGCCCGGGATATTCAACGTTGGGAATACCGGCCTCTGGGTCCCTTCCTGTCCAAAAACTTGGCCACTTCCATATCGCCCTGGGTCGTAACCTTGGAGGCCCTGGAACCCTTTCGCCGGCCGGGACCCGAGCAGGACCCTGAACCGTTGCCCTATTTGCGCGGCGGCCGGGAGCGAACTTACGACATTCGGCTAGAAGTCCGTCTTCAAAGCCAGTCCATCGACCGGCCGTCCGTCATAAGCCGTTCCAACTTCCGCCATCTGTACTGGAACATCTACCAGCAATTGGCCCACCACACGATAACCGGCTGTAACATGCGGCCGGGCGATCTGCTTGCTACAGGAACGATCAGTGGTCCCACGGCCGATTCATACGGCTCGATGCTGGAACTGGCCTGGCGCGGCGAACGCCCCGTCGCTTTGCCCAATGGCGAAGCCCGGCGCTTCCTGGAAGACGGCGACCGGATCACGCTGACCGGTTACTGTCAGGGCGACGGTTACCGGGTGGGCTTCGGCGAGGTGACGGCCAAGTTGCTGCCTGCGATTTTCCCGGAAACTGACTAGATGACTCTGGCGCGCTTTGAGCCGCTGAGTTTTCGGAAAAATTGCGCGAGCGGGATTCGATTATTAGAGAGCCTCGCGAACCTGGTTGATCTGATCTCGCAGTCTTAGTGCCGCTGCGCGGGCCGCATCGGCGAAGTCGGTCTGGGACGAGGCGTAGATCACGCCCCTGCTGGCATTGATCACCGGCCCGGCCGTCCCATCCGGCCCGTACTCCACA
This sequence comes from Chloroflexota bacterium, assembly GCA_020353135.1. The sequence goes on along the minus strand of CP070688.1, from coordinate 1,025,139 downwards.
GCAGCGGTCAAATCTCCGCCCTGGGCGCCGATGCCGGGAATCAGGAAATTGGCCCTCGGCGCCATCTCCCGGACCACCGCCAGCTCTTCCGGATAGGTGGCGCCGACGACGTAGCCCACATGACCGGCCGTCTGCCACCCTTGGCTGCGGCGGATGACCTCGGCCGACAAGCCCCGGCCGGCGACCAAATCGCCCTGGAAGTCGACGGCGCTGGGATTAGAGGTCCGGGCCAGCACGTAAACTGCCTTGTCCGGCCGCTCGGCGACCATGGGCAGCACCGCTTCGGCGCCCACGTAAGGGTTGACGGTGACCGCGTCGACATCCCACTGGTCGAACAGCCCGCTAGCCCAGGCGGCCTGGGTATGGCCGATGTCGCCCGTCTTGCAGTCGATAAGGATCGGAATGTCTTCAGGAATATAAGCGATGGTTCGTTCCAGGGCGATGATGCCGGCCGCGCCCCACTGCAGATAAAAGCCCAGGTTTGGTTTATAAGCGCAGACCAGGTCGACCGTGGCTTCGACGATGGCTTTGTTGAAAGGCAAGATCGGCTCGTCCCACTTAAGAGCTGGAGCTGGCAGTCGTTCCGGCTGAGGGTCCAGGCCGACGCAAAGCCAGGAGTTGTTTCGTTCTTGGGCTGCCGTGAGTCTGTCTATGTAAAACATCGCTATCCGCTTCCTTGCGGCTCATCATACAGAATGACGATGAAACGGCCAGGGCCGTGGACGCCGACGGCCATGGTTTGCTCGATGTCGGCCGTCTTGCTGGGTCCGCTGATGAGGGTCACGCTAGAAGGCAAGTCGTCCGGGCGTAATGCGGTCCAGGTGAACAGGTCGGTGCTCAGGTGAGTGGTCGGGGCCAGGACCACATGCACCGGCGGCAACAGGCCGGTCAGGCGGCTGCGGCCCGGCCCGGTGGCGATAACCACGGTGCCCGTCTCGGCCAGGGCGGCCGTAGCCACGCTGAGTCCGGCGTCGGCCGCGGCGGCGAAGTCGCGCAGGCTGCCCGGCGATTCTTCGCCGCCTGATTGGCCGACGACGAACCACTCAAATCCAGGCCAGCGGCCGGGCAGGTCAGCGCCCTCCAACACCGGATGACCATCGGCGATGATCTTCCTGGCGCAAATTTCGTGTAGCAATTCACCGACCAGCGACAGCGCCTCATCAAGGCTGCCCGACTGGTACGCTTCTCCCTTATTCGTTTTGAGCGTTTCCACGAATCGTTCGGCCGGATCGTCAAAGCGTCGGCGGGAAGACCAGGCGCCGGGCGGTTCGACGTCGCGCGCCTGTTTTCGTAAACGCTTCAGGATCTCGTCGCGGGAAGACATTGGATCAGGGATCGGGGATTTGGGACCGGGGATCGGCGTCGTCTTCTTCGAGTTCGCCGTCTTTCCATAGGTCGCGGAAGGATCTGGAGGCCAGGGCGGGTAGGCGGCGTTGGCCCAGGGGGTTGAGCCGGCCGGGCAAGTTGAGCTGGCCCTTATCGGCGAAGGGTCGTTGGAAAACGCGAAACGCACGCGTCGTCCAGCGCAGCAGGCGCTCGTGGCCCAGAATGGACGCCGCGGCACCCTCAGCCAATCGCAAGGAAAGCGGCGCCTGATGCGTTTCGGCCTGGTCGGCCCGCAGCTCCAGGAGCAGGCGCGGCAAATCGATACGAACCGGGCACACGTCCAGGCAAGCGCCGCACAACGAGCTGGCCTGGGGCAACGCCCCGTACGCCTCGCGGCCGAAGAGCAGGGGGCTGACGACCGCCCCGATGGGGCCGCTGTAGGGACTGCCGTAGGCATGGCCGCCGGCCTCCCGGTAAACCGGGCAGACATTCAGGCAGGCGCCGCACCGAATGCACTGCAGCACTTCTTCGTATGTCGTGCCGATAGCGCTGCTGCGCTGATTGTCGACCAGGACGATGTGTACTTCATGCGGTCCGTCAGGATCTTCCGGCCGGGCCGGGCCGGTGATAAAGGTGGTATAGATCGACAGCGCCTGGCCCGTGGCGCTGCGAGCCAGCAGGGCCAGCCAGGCCGCGGCGTCGTCCCAATTGGAGGCTATCTTCTCGATGCCCATGACGACCACATGGATCGGCGGCAGGCTGGTGACCATCTCGGCGTTGCCCTCGTTAGTGACCAGGACGATGCTGCCCGTTTCGGCCACGCCGATATTGGCCCCGCTGACGCCCACCCCGGCCGCCAGGAACTTTTCGCGTAGCAAGCGGCGGGCTTCGGCCGTCAGTCGAGGGATGTCGTCAGGTGGCAGGGCCTGGCCCGTTTCCGCGCTGAACAATTGTGCCACTTGGCCGCGGGTCTTGTGAATGGCCGGGCCGATGATGTGAAAGGGTGGTTCCTGGGCTAATTGAATGATCCATTCGCCGAGGTCCGTCTCTACCGGCGTAATGCCGGCCGCGCTCAAGGCCCGGTTCAAGCCGATCTCTTCAGTGGCCATGGACTTGGACTTGGTGACCAGGGTCGCGCCGTGCCTTTGGGCGATGTCGACCACGATCTGGCTCGCTTCGGCCCCGTCGCACGCCCAATGCACCTGGGCGCCGGCTGCCAGCGCGTTGCGTTCGAAGGTTTCCAGGTGCTCGGCCAGGCGGGCCAGGGTGGCCGAGC
>CP070688.1:1011607-1022437 GCA_020353135.1 Chloroflexota bacterium | reverse complement strand
GGGCAGCAGCGCCCGGGTTGTGTAAAAAAGGATCGGATAGAAGGCGATGCCGAGGCCGGCGGCCACGAAGTAGCGCTGCAGACCCGTCCACCGCCGCCAGCCGCCGCTCAATACAAGCAAGGCGCTGCCGGGTAGAAATAGTGCCGCCAACACGATAACCAGCGTAGTCAGCTCCCGGGCCAATGTATCCACTAACGATCCATCACGGCCGGTTGCGCCAGTTGCGCCAGCGGATTCGCATGTCGTCGAGCTGCTTCATGGCCCGAATGAAGCGGCCGCTGCGGACCGCCGCAACCAGATGCTCCAGTTCCCGGATCTTGCGCTCATGGTGAGTAATGCCCAAGGCGCCCTCTGCCCCTCGGTCGGCCGCGCGGCGCGGATTCTGGCAAAAACGGATTAGCGGTTCGGCGGCTTTCTCCCAGGTCAAGTCCTGTCGAGCCCGCTCGAACCCGGCCTGAAAGGCCGTATCGCCAGCCAGGATCTGCCTGATGGCCTGGCCGACGCCGTCGACGTCTTCGTAGTCGACCACAACACCCACCTTGTAGCGGGCGACCAACTCGCTGGTTGCGTCGCCGGTGGTGGCGACCAGGGGCAGACCGGCCCAGAAATACTCCAACATCCGGCTGCGAAACGCGAGTTGGGTTTCCAGCGTATCGTGGTGCAGGCTGAGGGCGATATCGCATTCCAGCAGAACGCTCTGCCAGTCTTCGTAAGGCACCCACTCGCCGAAAAAGGCCACTTTGTTCAGCAGATCCTTTTCCTGAATGTATTGGTAGGTCGCCGTTTCGCGCACGGGCATGCTGATGGCCACATTACGGTTAGGATGAATCGTGCCGGGAAAGATCAGCTTGAGATTCGGATAGTCCTCCTGCAACCGTTCGACGGCCTGAACGGCGGTGAGCGAGTCGAGCCAGGGCCACAGGCCCCCGCCCCAGAGCAGAAGGATGTCATCCTCGTCGATGCCGGGCCAAACGCCTTTTACCATGGGCCTGGTATGTACCGGCGGGTCCTGCGGCAGGCCATAAGGCACAATGTCGACCAGATCGCGCAGCGAATTATCCCGGCCGATGGTCAGCGGGTTGATGCGGCCGGCGACCTCCAGCTGGCCAAACCACCAGAAGCGCTGCCTTTCGCTGGCGCAGATGATGAAGTCGGCGGCCAGGTATTGGTTATAGAGCTCGGCCAGATACTCGGACCATTCGGCGACTTGTTGTTCGACATCATCCGACTTGGGATGGGTCACCCACTCGGCCAGCATCGGATCGTAGCCATCCAAGACCAGCGCCCCGTCGAAGTCGAGAAATTGGGGCATATAGCCAATGGTAGATGGCGAGGCCAGGGCCACTTCGGCGCCGGCGATATGCTCTTTCAGCGTGTCCCATTCGGCGATCCGGTAGCCGACCACCTTAACCCCGGGCAAACTGGCCTGGATGCTCTTCAGCGCGCGCCGGTCCTGGGGAACTATGGCCAGCGTCAGGTCGGTATAGCGGCTCAAGACCCGGCTCAAATGATAATAACGTATGCCCGGGCCGGCCATTTTTGCGCCCATGACGTCCCCGCTGACGATCAGCGTTCGTGTCCTGGCAGATTGTTCCGGTGAATCAGCTATCATTAGGGTATTCCAACTTGATCATTGCCCGATCCGGCGCAGCTCTTTTCGAATGGCCGCGATTTGATTGGCGATTTCTTCATCGCCTTCCGCTGAGGAGGCGTTTTGGGCCAACAGCTGGGCCGTACGCCATAGCAAGGCATTTGTCGCCCTTTGCCGCTTGACGACCGGCCAGAACAGCACCTTGGTCGAAAACGCCCGCCAGCCGACTTGCAGCTTCCTGAACAGCGGATCGAGGGCCGGTTTGCCGTAGATAAGTCCGGGCACATGCTCAGGATCGACCCGCAGCGATGCTTCCCACCACTGGCCCAGGGCAGCCAGCATGACCCGGTAACGCTCCGAATCGTCGCCAGCCGTTATCAATTCAAGCATCAATTCCAGGTAGGCGCGGCGGATCGACTCCAAACCGCCGGCCGATTGAGGCGTCGTTAGCAGGCGGGTCAATTCGGCCGGGATGAAGTCGTTGGCCAATTGCTGATCCGTGTAATGCTTGAAGACAAAGCGAAGCCGGTTCAGGTGAAAGGCGTAGACCGTCTGGGGGCTTTCTTTGACGGCCGAAAATGATTCATGGTGGATGGCCACCGCCGTTGGCACGTAGAGCACCTTGTATCCGGCGGCGCTGGCCCGGGTACAGAGGTCGGCCTCTTCATAGTAATTGGGCGTGAAGCGCTCGTCAAAGAGCCCCAACCCTTCGGCCAGCGACCAGCGGATGGCCATCGAGGCGCCCGTGACGTAGGGCACCGCGTGGCATTCGTCCGCCGGGCCGCCGTCTACTTGTTGGTAGGCATAATGGCGGCTAAGAGCCAGGGGATACTCCAATTCGGCGCCAGCGTGCTGAATATGTGTTTCGTCCGGAAAGAGCAATTTGGCGCCGGTAATGCCGACCTGGGGATCGGCAAATGGCTCTACCAGGCTTTTTAACCAGCCAGGCCGGACGTAAACGTCGTTGTTCAATAGGACCAAGATATCGCTGGCGTCCGCCAGGCGCGAGAATGCGGCATTGTTGCCACGGGCGAAGCCCAGGTTCTGGCCGAGATCGACGACCAACGCCTCGGGATATGTTTCGCGCACAAAGTCAAGCGAATCGTCGCTTGACCCGTTATCGGCGACGACGACGCGATAATCCGGGTATTCCAGGGCCTGGAGCGCAGCCAGGCAGCGGGGCAGAAGCTGGCGGCCGTTCCAATTCAGGATCAATATCGTCACCGATGGCGAGTCAGTCGTCATGAGGTTTATGGTCTAGGAACTCGATAGTCGACGGAAGGTTATCATATTATCATCCCGTCGCGTACTGGCGCCCGGCCTGGTCCGCCGGCCGGTCAATCGGCGGAAATGTCGAGCATGAGCAGAGACTTGCCCGGCCGGTCGAGCCAACGCAGATTTTCATACTTTTCGGCGCCGGCTAAACATCCCAGTCGTAGAGGTAGTCATCTGGTGTACCAGCCAGCTTCTCGCCAAACAGGCGCACGTTCAAAAAGGCGGGCTCATTGGCCGTCAGAGGATTCTCGGAAGCGTAGATCGAGGCCGGGAACTCATAATCTGTATCTATGACCCGGAATCCCATACTGTCGCCGAACAAGCCGGCCAACGCTTCTCGTGAGAATCGGAAGTAATCATATGGATAGGCATGTAACGGGAACGTCTGATGGGTCTGAATGAAGAGCAGGCCGCCCACCTTGAGAACCTTCATCACTTCATGGGCAGCCCGATGTGGATATTTGAAATGTTCGAAGGACGAACACGAGACGACCACGTCGAACTGCTCGACGCCAACCACCGACGACAACCGGTGAACATCAGCCACGATATCCACGTCGACGCCGGGCTCGATGTCGGTACCCAGGTATTCGGCGGCATGGGGCACCCAATCGGAGTGCAAGGTTGATCGCTCGGCGATAGATCGCTTGGTGCCCAGTTCAAGGACACGGGGTTTAGCCAGCGCGGAGCAGCGTCGAATGAAAGGTTCCAGCACCCGGTCATCTTCAGGTATTGGGTAACCCAGGGAACCCAGATTGGGCGCTGCTATATTGTGGGCGGACCTGATGGCGGCGATTCTCAGCCTGCCGATCATACTCCAGAATAAACTCATTGGTTTCGTTTCTCCGATGACTTCTCGCGATGACTGGTTAATGGTTTCTTTCCATCATATTCGTAGGCGTATTCTGGCGGTGTGCCGCTCAGCTTTTCGCCGAACAGGCGAACATTGAGGAAGGCCGGATATTGAAAGGCATCGGGAGTCTCTGGAGAGCAAACCATGGCCGGGAACATGTACTCGGTGGCGACGACCTTGAATCCCATGTTATTGCCAAACAGACCGGCCAATGCCTCGCGCGAAAATCGAAAGTAATCATATGGAAAGGCATGCAGGGGAAACGTCTGGTGTGTTTCAATAAAAAGCAGGCCGCCGACCTTCAAGACCTTCATCACCTCGTGCGCGGCCAAATGCGGGTACTTTAGATGCTCAAAGGTCGAGCAGGAAATCACGACATCGAAAGTTTCCTCTTCGACCACGGCCGTCAATTCGTGAAGATCGGCCACGATATCTACGTCAGCGCCGGCCTCAATGTCGGTCCCAAAGTATTGCCCGGCGTTCGGGACATAGTGATGATGCAAGGTCGATCGCTCCGCAATCGAGCGCTTGGCGCCTAGTTCCAGGACACGAGGCTCACTCAAAGCACCGCATCGTTCCATGAAGATCTCGAGCGCCGGCTGGCCGTCGGGCCGGGGATAGATGTTGGGTTCCATTGTGCGGGCCACAACCCTGGCTGCATTTCGATTAACCCATCTTTTAAGTCTATTGACCATATCTCAACCGTCTTTCACCATTTCACGTTCTCTGGCAACCGATAAAGAACTTTTGGTTGACGTTCACGATCGCGACGGCTATGCCACGCGGCGTGAAGAGCGCCGGGTACCCGTCAGTTCCTGTCGACCACTTAGTATATTGTCGAACGTTTGCATTTCAAACCCGCGCGATTCTAAAAAAGTGGTTGTCCGGCGGCAAGGCGTCCCCCTGATATCGCCAGCGGCCGTTATGACCAGGACAGGACGGACGACGGTTGGCCGCCTACCCCTGGTTTCTAACCCTTGCTTGAAAAGTATACGACTGCCACCAGATTGTTGCCCAGCGCTGCGCCGCTATAATGGGTGAACATCTTGATTATGGTAAAACGAGTTAACTATGTCGAGCGACCAAACCGGGCCCGAAGAGAAGCAAGAGGCAGAGGCAGCCAGCGCTGACGTTCTTCCAAACGAGGAACTCTCCGATTCGCTGAAGGAGCGCCTGCAACTCGCCTGGGATAAACGGGAGCCGAAATGGTACGAACGGCTGGCGCCCGCACAGAAGCATTGGGTGGATAGATTGGTGGCCATTCGCCTGGATGAATTCGAGGCTCACCTGGCGGCGCTCGATAGGGAGGACAGCCAGCTGGCGCACCAATTGGCCCAATTTACGGCCCAGCTGGTCGAACTCAATCGCCGGCTGGCCTTTCTTGAGACGCGCCTCGATCGGTTGGAGGCCAATCAAAAGGCCGACCGGGGGGAAACTTGAATCTTGCTCGACATCGCCTATTTCAGCCCGTTGCCTCCCGAGCCGACTGGCATCGCCGATTATAGCCAGGAGCTACTTCGGTCACTTTCTGAGTTCGTGAACCTGACCCTCTTCGCCGGGCGGCCATCTCGGGTCGACGGGGCGCTGCGCCAGCGCTACCAGGTCGAGCCAATGAGTGCTTACCCAAAAAAGCGCTGGGAATTTGACTTGGCCTTGTATCACATGGGTAATAGCCCTTTTCATGAGGGCATCTACGAAATGGCGCTGCGCCACCCTGGCATCGTCGTCTTGCACGATGTCATCCTGCGTGATTTTGCGGCCCATGTGACCATCGGCCGCGGCGACCATGCAGCATACGCCCGCGAAATCGGTTACGAAGTGGGACCGGCCGGGTACAACTTGGCCTGGCAGATCCGCCTGGGTCGCCGGAAGAAACCGGTTCAATCGTTGAACTTCAGCAAACGTTTAGTCGACCGCAGCCTGGGCGTCATCGTCCATAGCCACTATGCGGCCGAACGCGTCAGCCGGCGAAGCGTTGACCGCCCGCTGGCGATAATTCCTCTTCTTGCCGCCGACGTAGACGCCGTTTCACTACGCCACCGTTTAAAATTGCCGGATCGGACGGTGCTGTTCGCGACGACGGGCCTGGTCAACGCCAGCAAACGGATCGATCTGGCTCTCGACGCCTTCGGGCGGTTGAAGCAGGTTGAGCCAGAGGTATTCCTTCTGATCGTGGGCGGCGCGCACACGGATGTGAATCTGCCCAGGATGATCCGCGAGAGGCATCTCCAGACCAGCGTCCATTGTACAGGCAGGGTAACCATGGAGGAATTCAAGGGCTGGACGGCAGCGGCCGACGCGGTGATCGCGCTCCGTCATCCTACATTGGGCGAGACGTCGGCCGCCGCTGTTCGTGCGCTGGCAGCAGGCAAACCGATCGTCGTTTTCGACGACGGTTGGTACGGAGAGTTGCCGGCTGAGATTTGCCAACAAGTAGCCCCGTTGGACGTCGACTCGCTGACCGAGGCGATGTTATTCATGATCCGCCAGCCGGAGAAGAGGCTGGCGATGGGCCTGGCGGCGGCCGCTTACGCTAGCGAGTACCTGGATCCGCGCGGGGTGGCCGGGCAATATGCGCGCTTCATGGAGCATGTGTTGGAAATCGCCCGGAAGCCAATCGCGAAAGCGTGATAGTCAGCCGGCCCGCTGATGTCGGGCAGGTATCGCCGGTGAGCGCTGTCAGGCCGGGGATTCTGACCGAATCAATCGATCGTAGATCTGGGCCACCATTTGGCACTTCCGGTCCCAGGTGTGGCCGGCATAAACCTTGCGCCGGCCGTTCTCGCCCAGGCGATCGGCCTCGTCCAGATCGTCCAACAGCCCCGCGATGGCCTGGGCCAGGGCCGGCGCATCGCCAAATGGAACCAGGAGGCCATCAAACCCTTCGTCGATGACGTCCATGACGCCCCAAGTTCGAGCGCCGATGACCGGCCGGCCGTAAAGCCAGGCTTCGAGGTAGCTGATGCCGAAGGAATCTGTTCGTGAAGGCATGGAGAAGATAGTAGCCGCCGCCAGCGCATCACGCTTGACGTCTTCGTCGACGGCGCCCAGAACGTGAAGTCGCCGGCGCTCAGCGCCGGGCAGGCTTTGCAAATACGAGCGGAAAGGCGCCAGCTCTGAGCCGATCAGAACCAGGTCCAGCTGCCGGCCAGATCGCCATAGCTGCCGGACCGCCTCGACGGTTTGGACCGTCCCCTTGTCGGCCGACATGGCGCCAATGGACAAAACCATCGGTCCGGCGATGCCGTAGTCCCGACGGAATCTCGACTCATCGCCGCCGACGACATCTTCGGGCGTCACTCCGGGTCCCACCGCACCGATCTTCTCAGGCGCGATGCCGCGCTCTACGTAGAACGACTTTTCGGCCGGCGTCTGGGCGATCACCGCGTCGCTGGCTGCGACCAGGCCAACCTGGTGGCGCATGGTATAAAACCGGCTCAGCGCGTCGGCGGCCGGAGTCGGGCCGGCGCCCAGGTGGGTCAGCGGGTAACAAGCAAAAGGTATCCCCTGACTGCGGGCGATCTTGAGACCTGCGGCCACGAACGGTTCAAAGACAATGGTCATGGCCGCAACCAGGTCGAATGGCCGATCTTGCGCCCCGGCCCAGCGCCATAATTCCGGCACAAAAGGCGTATAGTCCGCCAACCGCAGCAGGAGCGATTCGGGGACCGGCTTGATCGTCGATAGGAGCCACAGGAGCCGCCTGATACCCGGGTAAGCCAATTGTGAAACGGGCAAGTGGCGCACGCGAAAACGTTCTATCTGCACGCCCTGGTGTGTTCCAGTCAGCGTTTGGACCCGCCGCCGGCCGGGATCCCAGAAAAGCTCAAAATCCAACGCGTCGCTCGTGGCGATGGTGATCTCGTGGCCGGCCGCGGCCAGGTAGGCGGAGATCTTCTCCAGGTGAAGCTCTGCCCCACCGCGAGCCGGATAATAACGTTGGATTAGATGGAGAATACGCATCATATCACTCGGGGCGGCATAATGCCGCTTGTGGCGACATTCTATCAGAGGCAGGTTATTGCAACGAACGCTATGGACGGTGTTGGACGGATGTAGTCAGGCGCTGGTAAAATGATCACTCGTAACGTGAAAGTACTCCATATCGTCCACCAGTACCCGCCAGATCATCTGGGCGGAACAGAGCTATATACTCGACACCTGGCCCAAAAGCAAGCCGCAGACGGGCATAACCCGACAGTCTACGTGCCGGCCGCTAGCGGCGAACCGCGGCCGGCGCCAGTTCTTGAACAAGGCGTGCGCGTCTATCGCCAGAGAATCGGCTCTGACAGCCGGCCGGCGGTTTTTCTGCGCACATTCTGGAATCACTCTGCGATCACGTTTCTGGAACACATTCTCGATCAAGAGCAGCCAGAACTGGCCCATATTCAGCATCTGATGGGCTTGCCAGCCGGGCTGGTGGAGGTACTGAACGAGCGTGGCATACCGTATGTCCTTACTTTGCACGATTATTGGACCATCTGCGCCAACGCCCAATTACTGACCAACTACGATCAAACACTCTGCGCCGGGCCAGATCGTTTTCTGAACTGCGCCCGATGCGTCCAGGCCCGGAGTGGGCTGCCTGATCTGGCCGTCGCCGGGCATGGATTGGCGCCGCTGCTGGCCCGGCGTAACCGGCTGCTGGCCAGGCTGCTCAGCGGCGCCCAGGCCATCATCGCCCCAAGCGAATTCGTTCGCGACGAGACCGTTCGACTGGGCGCTCCCTCGGAGCGGATGGTGATCGTACCCCATGGCATCCAGTTGCCGGCCGTTATGCCGGCTAGACGGCGGCCGGCGACCGGCCAGCTACAGGTCGTCTACGTGGGCGGAATCACCTGGCAAAAGGGCGTCCACGTGCTGGTTGAAGCCGCGGCCGGCCTGCCCGATGGGGTACAGGTAACCATCTACGGCGACTTGTCGGCAAAGGCAGAGTATGCGACCGCGCTCAGGCGCCTGGCCCGGTCGGCAAAGGTGACCTTCGCCGGCCGGCTGGAGCATGACGAGGTCTGGATGGCCCTGGCCGCGGCCGATGTCGTGGTGGTGCCCTCCCTCTGGTACGAGACGTCTTCGCTCATCGCGCAAGAGGCTCGAGCGGCCGGCGCGCTGGTCATTGCTTCTAACCTGGGCGCCTTGCCCGAACGGCTGGCGGACGGCCAGGACGGCTTGCTGTTTCCGGCCGGCGATGCAGCCGTCTTGCGCCGGCTGCTGCGCGAGCTTCACTCGCGCCCCGAGCGATTATGCGAACTGCAGGCGGCCATCACACCGGTGCGGCAAATCGACGATCATGTTCACGACATAGCAACCGTTTACCGGTCGGTCCTTCGCATCTCTAATTCCCCATAGTCTTTCATGTTGGCTATAATTGGGCGGTTGTGTAGGCTGCCTGGCGGCCGCCGTAATCTTCAGCATGGCATCAGTGGACGATAATCATGGCAGTCAGAACCGACAAGAGCAGACAGATTAAAATCATGGACTCAAGCGTCGGTTGGCTTGACTGGCGCGGCAATCTCAAGGAAACCTTCCGCTATCGATTCCTGCTGTACAATCTCGTCAAGCGAGACGTCAAGGTTCGCTACCGAAACTCGATCTTGGGCGTGATCTGGAGCCTGCTCAATCCGCTGCTCATGATGTTGGTCTTTACCCTCGTCTTCGGCAGGCTGATGCCCAATGAAGGTGTCCGCGCCTATCCGATATTCGTACTTGCCGGATTGCTGCCCTGGCAATTCTTCAACGGCACGATGCTTGGCGGCACGACTTCGGTCACCTCCGGCGCACCCATGATCAGAAAAGTCTACTTCCCGAGAGAACTTCTGCCGACTTCGGCCATGTTCTCAAACCTGGTCAACTTCATGCTGGCATTTGTGGTCCTGGTAGTCTTCATTTACATTTCCGGCATTGGCCTGACTGTGCACGCCCTGTGGGTGCCGGCGCTTCTGGTCACCCAGATGCTCTTCATGCTCGGATTGGTGCTGACTCTGAGCGCGGTGAATGTCTTCTATCGTGACGTCATGATGATTCTGGACGTGGTGCTGCTGGCCTGGTTCTTCCTGACGCCAGTGGTCTATCCGCTAGAATGGCTAGGCGCAGAACAAACGATCCTAGGCATCACCTTCGAACCGGCCGTCGTCATGCGCTGGCTCAACCCAATGGCCTCAATCGTCGACGGTTATCGCACCGTTCTGTGGGGCACAATGGGCAGCGACGGACCGGTGTCCATGGATCCTGTATTCCTGAGCCGTACGTTCTTTACGGCTGTGATCTGTTTCGTCTTTGGCTACTTTTTGTTCGCCCGATTCCAGCACATATTTGCCGAGAAGCTCTAGTATTTCATGGTATAATCCCCGCCTTGTGTCAAAGAAACAGAAATCAATTAGGCTATTGTGAACAGTGAATCTTCGCCTCGTCTGGCGCGTATCGTCCTCGTCATCATAATCATCGCCTTCGCGCTCGTGGCCGGCTTCTTTGGCCTGCGAAACTTCGTCAGGGGGTCCAGCGATCCACTGCCGACGCTAGCGCCGACGGCGGTAGCCATCCAGATCACTGATGTGCCAACCGCCACAGCAACGGCAACGCGGACGAGTCTGCCGCCGACCAATACGCCCATGGCGACCGCGACAGAGGAATTAGAGGAAGAAACAGCCACGCCCGACAGCACGACGGCGGTAACCGGGCAGCCGACCGACGAACCGACGCCGACCCAGACGCTTTCGCCGACGCCATCACCCACCAGCAGACCGCAACTGGTTCCGACCCTGGCCAATATCACCGGCACACGCTTCATCATCAATCCCGGCGCGGCGACGCCGGTGCCGACTTTCGCGGTACCACTGGGCACGACCAATATCCTGCTGCTGGGCAGCGACATCGCGCTCGACCAGGGCGTCGGCCGGACCGACACGATGATCATCCTGGCCGTCAACCGAGAAGGCCCGACAGCTTCCATGGTCTCCTTGCCCCGGGACTTGTGGGTGCATATACCGGGCTGGACCAGTAATCGTTTGAATACCGCATTGTCACGCGGCTCTTCGGTTGGTTTTCCGGGCGGCGCAGTGGCCCAATTGACCGACACCATCCTGCACAATTTCGGCATCCCGATCCACTACTATGC
>CP070688.1:1007711-1011507 GCA_020353135.1 Chloroflexota bacterium | reverse complement strand
GTCGGCCGCGGAAGGCGACGCCTGGCGCGTCGAACTGGGGCAGGTGAAGATGGACCACGTCAGCGCCCTTGACCATGCCCCAGGCCAAAGGTCCGAATTGAGGCATTATCACGCCCTTGCTCACGCGCATGAGTGCCGGCACCCGTCGAATCCGCACACCGTCTTTCACTTCATAAAACGGCAACGACTGGTCATATTGGGAAGTGAAAACCGTTACTTGATGGCCCTGTTTCACCAAGGCTTTGCTCAATCTTTCTACGTAGATTGTCAAGCCGCTGATGTGCGGCCGATAGTAGGTCAAGACTTCTAGGATCTTCATCGATTCTCTGCGACTACGAGCCGCGTTTCAATTGGAGTCGGCTGCCACGGCTTCAGACCTTACGATCGATCTAGCCGAGGCGACGACGTTAGAAAATGTCTCGCCCGTCCGGCTGATGGCAATGATGCCTAGCACGCCCAGAACCACGTAGTTCACTACGTGGTAAAGCACGGCAAAGGACGCGGCTTCGGCGTCTGGCAGTCCCAATATGCCGGCGATGGCAAAGGTCACGCTGGCTTCAAATACGCCGACGTGACCTGGCGACGACGGCGCAGTGACGCTGAATGCGGCGATACAGACTACGAATGTGGCTTGTTGCAGGGTGACGTCTAAGTTGACTGCCTTCAGACCGAGGTAGTAGCCGGCGACAATGGGTACCCATATAGCCATACTCAAGAGCAAGAGCATAACAGCGTCTGTGAATCGGGTGAGCGAGTCGAGACCGAGCAACAGGTCGTCGAAGCGCCTGGACCAGGCCTGGGCGTCGATGCGAGGGATACGTCGAAGAAAGGCGTTTGCCAGCCGACAGGCCTTTTCTCGCTGATTTGCGGCACCGACCAGGACAAAGATAGCCACCAGCACAGTCACACCGGCAGCGCGAACAATGGCATTAACCGCCGGGGGGACCTCAGGAACACCTGACAGAGTGAATGGAAAAAGAATCACGATGAAGGCCAGGTCGAACACGCGTTCGGCCACCATGGTCGAAAGACCTCTTGAGATCGACATTGAAGGTACATTGCCGATCAACACAGCACGAGCCACATCTCCAAGGCGAAACGGCAGTATATTGGTAAGCATGTAGCCAATGTTCTGGATATTGAAAACCTTGCCGTAAGGGACTCGTTTCTTCGGCTCAAGGCCGCTATTGAGCATGAACCGCCAACGCACGGCGCGTAGGGCCAGGAAGGCGACGAGCGATACGGCCGCTAGCAGCCAATATTCGTAACGTGTGTTTCCAAGCGCCCTTATGATGTCGGCCGGTTTTACGAAGATAAATACGGCCGCAAGACAAGCAACGCTGACGATCATACCGATCCAGAATTGAAGACGCTTTGTGGTTGAAGAACGTTCCATAGACCGGGGGATTATAGCAAGAATAGCCTGTTCATTGAAGGAAGCGTATTATTCCTAAGACAATCCTTAGTACGTTTCGGATACACTGGCATTGAACCGGCCGATCGAATCAGTATAACCAAAGGAGAGTAGCATGGAGTATGTAAATCTAGGTTGTTCTGGTCTCAAGGTGTCGCGCATCTGCCTGGGGACGCTTACCTTTGGCAGCCGAAAGTGGCGACCGTACATGCTTGATGAAGCGGAGAGCCGGCCAATCATTGAGCGGGCGCTGGAATTGGGCGTCAACTTCTTTGACACGGCCGACATGTATTCGCTTGGCGTCAGCGAGCAGATATTGGGCCGGGCGCTTAACGACATGGCTGTTCGATCAGAAGTGGTCATTGCCAGCAAGGTCTATTTCAAGATGAGCGAGGATCCAAATGCCGGTGGGCTGTCACGCAAGCATATTATGGACGCAGTTGAGGCTTCCCTGAAGCGCCTGGGCACTGACTATCTGGACCTTTACCAGATTCATCGTTGGGACTATGAGACACCCATCGAAGAGACACTCCGGGCGCTGGATGACCTGGTTAGCGCCGGAAAAGCTCGATACCTGGGCGCGTCCAGCATGTTTGCCTGGCAATTCGCCAAGATGCTATTCACGGCCGAGCGAAACGGTTGGAACAAATTTATCTCGATGCAGAATCACTACAATTTGGTCTACCGTGAAGAAGAGCGGGAAATGATGCCATTGTGCCTGGATCATGGGGTGGGCGCGCTGCCATGGAGTCCACTCGCCCGAGGATTCCTGGCAGGCAATAGATCCCGCGAGGGCGGAGGCGACACAATTCGCGCCAAGCATGATGCGCTAGCCGGCGAAATGTACTTCCGGGAATCCGATTTTCGAGTCGTCGAGCGGGTCATTGCGGTGGCTGAACGCCATGGCGCAAGTCCGGCTCAAATCGCTCTGGCTTGGCTACTTCATCAACCCGGTGTCACGGCGCCAATCGTCGGCGTACGCCGCATTCAGCATCTGGAGGAAGCAGCAGAAGCTGCGCATATCAAACTGTCCAAGACCGATCTTGCCGAATTAGAAGAGCCTTATGAGGTTCACCCGATCCTGGGGCACGAGTGATGGCCAGCGCAAGTAGCCACAGGGAGGCCGACTGATGGCGTATGTTTCAAGTATTCAGCGGCCGACTCTGGTGCTCAACGAAACGCGGGCCAGACGGAATATCCGACACATGGCCGATAAGGCCGCTGCCAGTGGAGTCCGATTCCGTCCTCATTTTAAGACCCACCAGTCGGCCGGGGTGGGCGAGTGGTTTCGCGATGCAAGCGTGGGAGCTATCACCGTATCGTCCGTAGATATGGCTGCCTATTTCGCGCGCCACGGCTGGTTGGACATAACAGTCGCCTTTCCAGTGAATGTACGCCAGGCAGCCGTCGTGAATGAATTGGCGGGGCAGATTCAACTGAACCTTTTAGTCGAATCAGCCGAAGCGGTCGAAACGCTGGCGCCGAAGCAGCGCCACGAGGCGGCAGCCTGGATCAAGATTGACACGGGTTACGGCCGGACGGGCATTCAGTGGGATGATAACGGCAGGTTGTCCGAGGTGGCTCGCGCAGTGGAACAGACGCAGACTCTGGGGCTGACCGGTTTGCTGGCTCATGCCGGGCACACCTATGGCGCAAGATCCGTAAACAGGATCGTCGAAATCTATCGCGAGACGGCCTCTCGTATGGTGCGGGCTCGAGACGCTTTGGCCGCCGAGGGTTGGCACGTGCTTTTGTCCGTTGGCGATACGCCCAGCTGCAGCATCATGCCGCGATTTGAATCTGTTAACGAAGTGAGACCCGGAAATTTCGTGTTCTACGACCTAGCCCAACTAGCGTTGGGCGCATGCAGCGAAGCTGACATCGCCTTGGCAGTCGCCTGTCCAGTAGTCGCCAAGCATGGTTCGAGATCTCAACTCGTCATTTATGGAGGCGCGGTTCACCTGTCGAAAGAGTCGATTCCAGGCGATGATGGCCATGAAATCTATGGGCGGATAGCGCTGCCGGCCGAGCAAGGATGGTCATCCATGTATAGGGACCGCGCAGTGGTGTCCTTGTCACAAGAGCATGGTATCGTACAGGCAGAAGAGGAGCTATTCAGTCGAACACGGGTGGGTGATCTCTTGGTGATATTGCCTGTCCACTCTTGCCTGACGGCAAATCTGTTGGGCAAGTTCGTGACCGTGGAAGGTCGAGCGATCGAGATGGCCAAATACTGAGTAAGACGGGCCTGGCTGACATAGACCACCACCGGTGGGCGTGCTACAATTGCCCGTGTTGCTGAAGAGAGCTAGCCGATGCCAAAAGGCCCGACTGAACAGATAGTGACGGATAAAGAGGAGTTGTGGAGTGAATCTGCACGAG
>CP070688.1:1001047-1007611 GCA_020353135.1 Chloroflexota bacterium | reverse complement strand
GTCGACGATCAGGCCCGGGACCTCGTCCTCGTTGAGCTCCCGCATCAGCCGTTCCCAAAGCTGGACGGTCAGAAGTTCGTTGTCGCTGAAGCTGAAGATCTGAACGTAGCCCAGGTTTTCTTGCTCGAGGAACTCATACTCTAGTGGCTGTTCGAAGCCAGTCAAATCGGTGCCCAGCGAGGAGAAGTTGAAGCTTTGGACCTCGCCGCTGGCTTCCAGCGTGGCGCTCTGTTCAACGTCCTGGCCGGGGTTCTTCCAGGTTATCTCAACCTGCGCGCCAACCGGGAAACGGGTGGCGTAACGGAGTTGCTGCAGCCGCCTGACGTGCTCGGTGCTGTGGGGCGCCTCGTAGGGTGCGGTCTCGCTCACGACGTCGCCGATGGGCCGGCCGTCTAGGCTAATGATTTCGGCGCCCAGCTCAATGCCGGCATCGGCGGCCGGACTGCGGCGGGTGACGTGATTGACGATGGTCCGGCCATCGTCCAATTCCCGAATGGCAATGCCCAGCCCGCCACCTACGACGGCGCGGAAATCTTCGATCACCGTCGGACCGGAAACGTGGCCATCCGGAATAGACCATGCGAAGTCGCGCAGCGCCCGTTGATACTCGAGGCTGTCGCCATCTTCCTGGGCCTGCTCAAAGCGCGGCCGGAATTCGGCGTGCAGCGCATCCCAATCGATGCCCTTGTACTCGGTGAAGGCGTATTCCTTGCGCAGCTGGTCAACCAGGCTATCAAATGCTTCAGGGTAGGTTAAGCCGGAGTAATCATCCAGGGCCGTGCTCTCGGGCTCGATGAGATCGACCACCTGGGCCCGGGCCCGGTCAAAAACGAAGGGCTCTTGATCGAGATCGACGATCGAGTAACCGGCCGGGGCGGCGACAATGGGATCGTCCTCGGTAAAGAGCAGGCCGTCCTCGCCAAAGCCAGATGGGAAACCCTGTTCGCCGTCCGCGGCATAGATCAGGAACTTGCCGCCAATGACTTCGCGCTCCGTGCTGGCGTTGTCGCTTATCTCGGTCGAGGCGTAGGCCGTGGACCAGCCGCCGCCGGCCAGATCGCGTTGCTCCAGGAAAGGATCGCCGAAGGTGTTGGTCCAATAGGCGACGGCGTAGACCTGCACGCCCTGGTCCTCTTCGCCGTCGTTGTCGACGTCACGGTACGTGCCCTGGGGTTCGATGGGCAGGGAAATGGTATAGGAAAAGGGCGATGTGAAGAAGTCGGAAGTGATCTGGCCCAGGGTCTGGGAGGCCAGGGGCATCAGGAAGTACTCGTTGCGGTCGACGAACCCGGCCTGATCTTCCAGGATGACGAGCGGTTCGGCTACGCCCATGGTGAAAAAGGGGAAAGTATAGCTGACGACGCCGCTGATGCTGACCGGCCCGCCTTCGTCGTTGATCACCTCGGCCGGTGCGAAAGCGCTTACCGTTAACTCTTCGGCCGGCTCGGCCTCGGCCGGATCGCCGTCAGACTGTTCCTCTTCAACAGATTCGGCGGCCGCCGCTTCAGCTTCGCTCTCGGCTGTGGGCGGCTCGGCCGTCGGTTCTGGAATTGGCGTGGGTTCGATTTCAGCCTCCGGCGCTTCGGTGGCCGGCTCGGGCGTCGCCGTCGGTTCCTCACCGCCGCAGGCGGCGAGCAAGAGGCCAACAAACAAGAGGATCAGGAGCGTGCTTTTCTTTAACATTCTTTGTTCACCAGACGGCCAGGTATGGCCGGATTCATTAAATTCAGGAAACTCGCCCACGAAGAACTAACGATCGTCAGCGCATTGACCAGAGCCGCCGCCGGCCGTTCACGGTCGAGGATAATTGTAACATAGAAGCGGCCGGATTAGCTCAAGGAAAGCTTAAGGGGAGTATAAGAAAATGCAGCCCGCAGGGGACAACACACGCTCCATCGTGCGCTAAAAGCGGGGTCCGCAGCTCTCGCTGATTGCGGATCTTTGAAAAGAAAGGAGACGCGGATCTTCGCGGATTGGCACGGATTCTTTTGCAGGAGGTGAGGAGGGTGCCTCCGTTGGTGCAGTCATGTGCTAATAGGCCGGATTCTGTGCCTGGCCGGGCATAGCGCAGGTCAAAAAAGGCTTCGGCCAATTCCAACATGGCCACTCTTTCCAGCGTATCGTCTACGTACAGCAGATCGATGCACAGCGTTTCGTCGCCTTGCATGTGAGTCAATCACCAGTCAACCATAGTGCTAATGCCTGTCATTGGTCGCAGCGGCGACAGAATAGTCAACTAAGAGAAGGCGGCCGCAGGAAGATCAAAGGGTGGAACCTCGGACAGAATCAACATGTCGTGTTTTATTCCGGCGAAGTCGGACCACACCTGCCGCTGCAGATCGCCAGCCGCCGGGAGTTCGGTAATAGCCAGCCCACTTTCGCGCAATAACGTGATCAAAGCGGGCGTCCATTGGCGCTCATAATCAAGCATAAGGCGGCGCGGCCGTTGTGCGCCAGTATGGCTGACGAGCCTGGAGACGATTCTAGGCCGTCACGCCCGCGACCAGGAGCTCCAAGGCGGTTATCATATCGGTCCGACCGGTCTTAACGCCGACATCCATTTCCAGCAAATGCCTGTAGATTTGCTCCAGTTGGGCCAGGGAGAAGTTTTTGCTCTGGACGTGCAGTTTGCCGGCCGGAAAAGCGTGGATCTTGAGGATCCTGGCGATATCGGCCGGTGGGTGGCCGCTCTCGGCCAGTTCCTTGACCTGGATCAGAAGCCGAAACTGCCGGACGACCATCGAGAACAGGTAGAAAGGGTCAGCGCCTTCGCTCAGTTTCTTGTGCAGCAGCTGAGCGGCCGAGCGGCTGTGCCGGCTGCCTATGGCGTCGACCAGGTCGAAGATGCTGGCTTCGGCGACGTAAGGGCAGAGCAAGGTCACATCTTTGGCTTCGATAGGCTCCCGGCCTTTGTAGAGGACAAGCTTCTCGATCTCGTTGTCGAGAATGGCCAGTTCACTGCCGACGTTGATGGCCAGCACGTGAGCCGCCTGGGGCTGGATCTGCCCGCCGGCATCCTTGACCCTGTTGCGTATCCAACGCTCGAGATCGCCACCCTGTGGCCGGGCAAATGATTTTACGTAAGCATTATCGCTGGCCGCGGCCAGTTTCAGAGCCGGGTGGGTAGTCGGCAGTTCGCGCGATTCGACGAAGACCAGCCGTGTCGTCTCCGGCAGATCGGGCAGGTAGGCGAGCAGCTCGTCCAAATAATCGGGCTTGTGGCCCAAGAGGTCGTCGACGATAACCAGCCTTTTGTCCGTCAAGAACGGTACCGAGTCGCAAGCATGGCGGAGTTCGGAGGAGGTCACTAGCCGGCCGTCGAAGCGGACCGTATTGAGGTCGAGCATGGAAACGTCGCCCAGCTTGGCCTGTAAGCCGGTCAGCGTCTTTTCGATGGAGTGGTCGTCATCGCCGTGGAAAATGTAGAACATGGCCGTAATCAGCCGATGGTTTCTACCCGGAAAGCGTGGATCTGGTCGTTCTTGGCATGGCCCAGGAGCAACTGAAAGAGACGCGTTACCGGCGAAGGGGACACCTGGCGGATGCTGGTCACCTGCAGATCGCCTAATTCGGGATCGACGGTGTAGCGAGCCTGGATGGTCATGCCCAGCGGCCGGGAGGCGACGAGGGCCACGAAGACGGCCAGGATGGCCATTGGCAACGCGCCTAGCAATACGGCCATATTGTAGACAGGCTGGTTCTGGCGGCGCCGCTCTAGGCCGAAGGTGGCCTGGGCGGCCAAAGTGGCCATGGTGGCGGTCGTGAGCAGAACGGTGCCGCAAGTTGGGTGCAGCGCCAGCTTCTTCTCGCCGGCGTTCAGGCGGACATAGGCTTCTTCGACGGCCGCGGCGACCTGATCCTCGTCGACAGACCCGTAAATGTTCAGATGGAAGCCCCAGGGTGTGGAATTTCCCTGGGCGCTGAAGCCCTTGTGGCGCTGGGTCAGTACGTTGATGGTGGCGTGTTCCAGGGCGTGGTTGCGGCGGACGCGGTCGAGCAGTGGGTTGGACATTTGGTCTCCTGTGGCTGGTTGCTAGTTGCCGGCTGCCGGTTGCAGGTTGTTGGTTGCTGACTGCCAATATAGCATGGAATGGTTGGGGGGCAAATGGCGAGTTGGAACTAGAGGGTGGCTGAAGCGTCCATTGGAACACGGATCAGCAAGCATTGGCACGAATCCTACTTACTTTATCGGCAAGGCGTGCGTGCCTGAATAATAGTTGGGGTGACCACATGTACAACAGACACCAGCCAATACATACGATCGCCTGGGCACCATTCAGCAGCCGCCATCCACCAGCGGCCAGCCGCCGGCTACCAAAGCGTCATCGAATCAAGGAAGAGTTGGACCAGATCGGCCGCGCCGGCCGGGCGGGGGGAAAGCTTGGTGACCCGGTGTTGGGGCAGCGTGCCCTGGACCAGCAGCTCAACGTCGGCTGGGCCGTAGCCGACGGCCGAGATGCCATTGGGCATACCGGTGCGGCGCATGATGTCGACGATGGCTCCGGCCAGTAGATCGCCAGCATCCTCAGGGGTCGCGTCGGCGATGTCAACGCCCATCAGGCTGGCGGCGTACAGATGGCGTTGCGGGTCGGCCTGAGCGGTGAAGCGGAAGACGGCCGGGGCGTTAAGGATGACCGACATGCCATGGGGAATGAGAGGGTGATCATCAGGGTAACCTTCGACGACGAAGTCGCGAACCATGCCGGAAACCGGGTAGGACATGCCGTGGGGTAGGTGGACGCCGGCGTTGCCAAAGCCGATGCCGGCGAAGGCGGCGGCCAGCAGCATCTGGCCGCGGGCGTGGTCGTCGTCGGGATCTTCGATGGCCCGGACCAGGTATCGGGAGACCATTTGGATGGCCTTGGCGGCCCAAATGTCGCTCAGCGGATTGGCGCCTTGGTAAGCCGGCCTCAATCCGGGACTGTCGGACGCCGGCCGCTTGTCGAAAGGCAAGGCGGTGAGCGATTCAATGGCGTGGCTCAGGACGTCGAGCCCGGTGCAGGCGGCGGCCATCGCGGGCAAGGTGCGGGTGTTATGCGGATCGACGATGCCCATCGCCGGCCGCAAGGCGCGGTGGGCGATGCCGGTCTTGGCATGCATCTCCAGCAGGTCAAAGATGGCCACGCCGGTGGTCTCGCTGCCGGTGCCGGCCGTGGTCGGGATGGCGATGAGGGGCATCAAGCGACCCGGGACCGGCCGGCCATCGCCAATCGGCGGGTTGACATAGGCTAGGAAATCGGCCGGATAGGTGGCGTAAAGATTGGCGACCTTGGCCGTGTCCATGCTGGAACCCCCACCAATGGCAACGTAGCCGTCAAAATCCCCCTCGGCCGCGAAGTCAATGGCCGTCCGCAAAGAGGCGTCGGTCGGTTCGATGCGAACCTGGTCAAAGAGTATGGCGTCGATCTGCGCTTCACGCAGGGACGCCATCGTAGTCGCGACCGGCTCGCTATCGGTCAGCCGCGGATCGGTCACTACAAGTACCCGTCGGGCGCCCAACTGGCGCATGTCATGACCTACCTCGCGAGTAGCGCCAGGGCCGTACTTGATGCTGGACGAATCCATAGTGAAGATGGTCTCGAAGGTCATTGATTGCTCCAGGTAGCTGTTGGCGATGAGCGATTGGCAGTTAGCCTTTAGCGAAGAGTTGAAAGCTGACAGCTGTCGGCTTTCAGCTAGGCTTTCACTTCAAACACAGGCGTTGAATTGGTGAACGAACCCATATGGCCCCGGCGACTGCGCATGAAATAGCCTCTGTGTTCTATCTTGTATTGGCCGGGTTCCGCATCGTCTGGAATTGTCCAGAAGACAGTGAGCTGAAATGAGTCGAGGATGTAGCGGGTCCAGCGCACAATTGTCGACTCGTCACGGTCAGTGTAGACGCGATTCCAGCGCGGTCTGGTGGTCGTTCCGTCGTTCTTGAAGATGGATAAGAACGTCTCGGCCCTCTTCTTGTCGATGAAGGGATCGGCGGTGATGAAGGTAGTGGATACAGTCTCTCCGCGGCGATAGGCTTCCTTGGGAAAAGCGGTGATTTCGCCGAATTTCCGGGGGCCAAAAGCAGGTCTGCTGCCGGTTGGATACTCAAGTTTTCTCTTGTCGGCCTGGCCCAGAAGGTCGGGCGGCTTGGGTCCCGACGGCGCCCGTCGCTTGTCGCGCATTGCCTCGGCCAGTCGGGTAAACTCCTGTCGGTAGGCCTTCGCCGTCTTGGGGCCATAGAGGGTCGACGCGCCCTCGTAGTGTTGTAGTTCGTACTCTTCTTCGGTCGTGATGTAGCTAGAATAACCGTTGGCGTAAGCGGCGACGGCGACGTCCGTGATCCGCTTGCCCCTGGGCGACGGCACACCCTTGTAGACGTTCAGCAAGTCGGAACGCAGACGACGGCCGGCCATGGTGGTGATCTCGGCCGGCACCCCGGCAACTATCAGGTTACCGATTCGCAGCAGCTGTAGCGGCACAATCTCTGGCACCAGCGGCGGATCGTATAGGCCAGGGGCCAACAAGATCGGTTTCTGACCATGGCCACGGCGCATATCGTCATCTACGTCAGGGTGTACCCCGTCC
>CP070688.1:989822-1000947 GCA_020353135.1 Chloroflexota bacterium | reverse complement strand
GGCGGATACATATTCGTCGACGGCAGCGGAGTAGGCGACATTGGCCCGGCCGTCATGCGCGACCGCGAACGGCTGGCTGACAGTGGATTCTTTGTCGCCGTCATCGCCCTGGATGATAATGGTCAGATGGACGGCAATCCAGAGTTGATATCGCGGGGATTCGTTTACCTGGAGCAAGCGGGCGAAGTGCTCGACGGGGCTGTCGAGACGATCGACCAGGCGATACGGGCCAGCGGTCGTAATCGCGAACAGCTCTGCAAGCGGGTCGAACAAGCCTTATCAAGGTACCTACACAAGGAGACCGGCCGTCGGCCTATGGTCTATGCCATCATAAGATGAATCCGCATTCAATTGACCGGCTCCAGTCGGCGCTTCGCGAGCAACTCTATGTCGCCGGGAGAGGCTTGGCGACTTCCTTGTTCCTGGCCCTCAAGCTGAACCGGCCGTTGTTTCTGGAGGGCGAGGCCGGCGTCGGCAAGACCGAAGTTGCCAAGGTTCTGGCAAGCCTACTGAACACCCGATTGATTCGTCTCCAGTGCTATGAAGGTTTGGACGTGAATCAGGCGGTCTATGAATGGAACTACAGCCGCCAGATGCTGCACATCAAGTTGACCGAATCTCGGGGCCAGCAGACGACAGAGGCCGAGCTGTTTGGGCCGGATTACCTGTTGCGCCGGCCGTTACTTCAGGCGATCGAACACGACTACGACAGGCCGCCGGTTTTGCTCATCGACGAGATTGACCGCAGTGATGAGGAGTTCGAGGCCTTCTTGTTGGAAGTTCTATCCGACTTTCAAATTACGATACCCGAGATTGGCACCATCCGGGCAGAGGAACCGCCGGTGGTCGTTTTAACCTCGAATCGTACCCGTGAAGTGCATGACGCTTTAAAACGCCGCTGCTTATACTATTGGATAGAGTATCCATCTCTCGAAAAGGAACTTGAGATTGTCCAGGCCAAGGTTCCTGATGCTCCGTTGGCTCTGGCGCGCCAAATCACCGCTTTCATCCAGGAATTGAGGCAAGAAGATCTGTATAAAATCCCCGGAGTGGCCGAAACGCTTGATTGGACGGCCGCCCTGGTTGCCCTTGACAGGCAAGCCCTGGACGCCCAGATTGTGGATGATACTTTAGGCGTCATCCTGAAGTACAAGGATGACGTGAGCAAAGTACAGGGCGAAAGCGCACAGCGCATCTTGGATGGTTCGAGCGAATACGCGCCTTGAGGCAGGAGACTCGACCAACACGTGTATCGAAAAGGGAGTTCGGCTTGACAACTGATGACGGCCGACCCGCAACCGGAAGTGACCAATTACTCCATAACCTAATTCTATTTGGCCGCCTACTGCGCGCTTTGGGCCTGGACGTCAATCCGAGCCGGATGATTGCTCTGGTCCGGGCGTTGGAGCATATAGAGATCGGCCGCAAACTTGATTTCTATCACGCGGCCCGCAGTTTGCTCGTTCACGACAAAGAAGACATACCGCTCTTTGAGCAAGCTTTTGACCTGTTCTGGCGTAATCATGCCGGTCAGCAGGTCGAAATCGCGATGGCCGCTCGCGCTCGACCTGAATCAACCAAGAAACCGCCTGTAAGGCCACCCTCGCTCCACTCCCCGGCGCCAGGGCCAATGACCGCCGAAGGTGATCGACACGCTGAGGAATTGCCGCTGTTCGAGGCAAGCAAGACTTACAGTCAGTCCGAATTACTGCGACGTAAGGATTTCTCGGAGATGACGCCAGAAGAGTTGGAAGCGACCAAGCTGCTCATGAGCCGGCTGCTATGGCGCCTTGGCCAGCGGAAAACCAGGCGTCACCGGCCTGGCGGTAAGGCAGCGCTAGATATGAGGCGCACCTGGCGACAAAACCTACGCTATGGAGGCGAGATAATAGAATGGGCCCTACGTAGACCCAAGTCTCGCCAGCGGCCTCTGGTGGTCATTGCCGACATAAGCGGCTCAATGGAACGCTATACGCGTCTGTTGCTACACTTTATCTACAGCTTGAATGCCGGGGCCGATCGCTCAGTCGAGGCCTTTGTCTTCAGCACCCGGCTCACGCGTATCACCCGTCAGCTACAAGATCGCGATGTGGATAGGGCCATGAAAGAGGTCTCGACGACGGTCCAGGATTGGGCCGGCGGCACCCGTATGGGCGACGCGATCAAGCATTTCAACTACGATTGGGCTCGACGCGTATTGGGTCGCGGCGCGGTGGTGCTGCTCATCAGCGATGGCTGGGATCGCGGCGAGCCGAAACTGCTAGCCCATGAAATCGCCCGACTGCAGCGCAGTTGCCACCGGCTCATCTGGCTCAATCCGCTGCTGGGCTCGCCGGATTACGAGCCTCTGACGCGAGGTATGCTAGCCGCTCTGCCTTATGTTGACGATTTTTTGCCGGCGCATAGTTTGAGCAGCCTAGAAGAATTGGCCCGGCATCTGTCAAGGTTGGATCGACGGCGGCCTGCGCGCAAGCAGTATCCGACCGTTAGCAGCATTCTTGAACGAAATCCGTAACGCAAACTTTCCAGTTTGTGGACCAAGCTGATAGGACATTAACGTTAGAGTCAGCATGAGCCAGCGCTCGCCGACGACGATTGACAATCGCCAATCGCTCGATGCCAACTGCTATGATTGAAGGGGAAAGATTAACATGCGCGACGTAATCCAGGAAGTTGAAGGTTGGTTGGCCGAACAGGCGCCGGTTGCCGTTGCGACCGTCATTGAAACTTGGGGCTCCGCGCCGCGCGACGTCGGGGCCAAAATGGCGCTCACGGCCGATGGGCGCATCGCCGGGTCGGTCAGCGGCGGATGCGTGGAAGGCGCCGTAGCTGAGGTGGGCAGCGAAGTACTTCTTACGCGTGAGCCACAGCTTCTTCACTTCGGCGTCGCCGACGAGACGGCTTGGGACGTTGGGCTGGCCTGTGGAGGAACCATCGACGTTTTCGTGGAACCGCTACAGCCAACAGATTTCAACTTCTTGCGCGATCTGTTGAACCAGGACGAGCCCTTCGCCGTAGCTACGGTCATTGTCGGACCAGAAGCGATCCTCGGCCGTAGGATCATCGTTCAGCGAGGCGGGCGTCTGTTCGGTCAGATCGGAATGGATGTGGATGGCCCGGCGGCCGCTGCCGCTCGAGCCGCCCTGGCCAAGACCGCTACGGGCAGGCAAAGCTTGCTTCTGCCCGACGTTCATGCTGAGCCGATAGATCTCTTCGTCGAGATTGTGCGGCCGGCGTCAACGTTGATCGTCATCGGCGGCGTGCATATCGCCATTGCCTTGACATTGATGGCCAAGACACTCAGATACCGGACCATCGTGATCGATCCGCGCCGAGCCTTTGGCAGCGAAGAGCGCTTCCCGCACGTCGATTCGCTCATCCAGGCCTGGCCCGATGAAGCTTTCGCCCAGCTCAAAATCACAGATTCGACAGCTATCGCCAGTTTGACCCACGATCCCAAGATCGACGATCCGGCCTTGGCACACGCCTTGCGCAGCTCCGCCTTCTACGTCGGCGCCCTCGGCAGCCAAAAGACTCACGCGGCTCGCCGGAAGAGACTACTAAAGTTCGGGCTTGACGAGGACAACTTGGACCGTATTCATGGGCCAATTGGACTCTCCATTGGCGCTCGAACTCCAGAGGAAATCGCAATCTCGATCATGGCCGAGATCGTAGCCGCTCAGCACGAGCAATAAGCTCCACTACTAGGGGCCAAGGGTTGCTTTTCGCCATTTGCGAACAGAATTGACCAGGTAGATCTCCTGGCAGCGGTCAAGGTCGCTCAGCGATATCACCCGTTCGCTAACTATACCTTCGGCCAATAACCGGCCGCGGAACACGCCAGCCAAGAGACCACAGGACACAGGCGGCGTTAAGAATTCGCCATCCAACTTGACGACGATATTGGCCGTAGTAGCTTCGGTTATTTCTTCGCGTTCATTCCATAGCAAGACTTCGTCGCTGTCCGGCCGTGACGCTTTCGCCGCCTCGTACAGTGATCGATGAGTCGTCTTGTGGTACAAGAATACATTTTCTGAAGGCACCGGCTCACCGGCCAGCGTCAACGTTAGCGGCCGTGCCTCTCTTATAGGCGCCGTTTCCAGACAAACGTGTCCACTCCGCTCCAACAACAGCCGAACTTTTTGCGGCGCTTGAGGAAACGACGAAGCGAACTCGTCCAGCCTGGCCAGCAGGGCATCGACGTCCAGATTGAAACCGAAGTAAGTCGCCGAATCGGCCAATCGATCCAGGTGTTGCGCAAGTAGAAAGAAACCATCGTCAGGGGACCAAAGCAGCGATTCAAGCAACCGGAATGCCGGCCGGCGCTCAAATAAGATCTGGGCCTTGGTCAGGGACTCGGCGTATTCAGAATCTGTTCCCGAATCCCAGACGATTCCACCGCCCACGCCGAATTCGGCGAAGCTGCCGCCCCTATCCACGACAACAGTTCGAATCGCGACGTTGAATTGGACCTCCCGGTCAGGCGCCAGGTAGCCAATACAGCCAGTGTAAACGCCGCGCGGCGAGGTTTCCAGTTCGGATATAATACCCATCGTGCTAACCTTGGGGGCGCCGGTGATTGACGCGCAGGGGAACAGGGCAGCCATAATCTGGACCAGGCTGGACTGCGTGTGCGAGGTCACGGTGGAAGTCATCTGCCATAAGGTCGGATACCGTTCCACATCAAATAACCTCGGCACCTCGACGCTGCCGATAGTGCTGACCCGGCCCATGTCATTGCGAATCATATCTACGATCATGACATTCTCGGCCCGGTTCTTTTCAGAATGATACAACCACTCCTCATTGGATCGATCTGCCGCCAGCGTCCGGCCGCGCTCGACCGTGCCCTTCATGGGTCGGGAAACGAGTTGCGTTCCGCAAAGTTCGAAGAAAAGCTCAGGCGAGGCAGAACAAATGACATGTGATCCGAGATCAAGATAAGCCGCGAAGGATGACTCTTGCGCTTGAATCAAGTCCAGGAACAAGCCCCAAGGCTGACCCTCAAAGGGTGCACACAGGCGATAGGTGTAATTGACCTGGTAGGTCTCCCCGGCGGCGATGTAATCCTTGACCCGGTCAATAGCGGACTCGTAGTCGACCCGCGTGACCGACGGCTGCCATTGACCAACGGCGTATGGCACCCCTCCACATGGAGCGTCTATTGGTTCGGCCCGGTCGTACAGGCCAAACCATAACAAGGGCAAAGCCCCGGGCGGCCTGACCACAAGGGCCGAATCAAATGCCGGCGCAGCTTCATACGTGATGAAGCCGGCCGCATATAGTCCCCGCTCGTTAACCTCACACTCGACTTCGGCCAGTTTCTGTGATACCTCGACCCAGTTGTTGGCGACGACAACGCGGAGCGGCCGGCGAAAGCTCAGCCAGCGGCCTCCATGACGATCTTGCAGAATGACCTGGTCCTTCATGATGTCGGATGTGAATTCAAGGTCAGGTCTGGGCCGGCGACCCAATGATCTCGGCGTCTTTCAGTCAGAGGGCTCGCCACGTTTCTTGCCTTCGCCTAAGGCGATGGAACGTTGATAGGCGGCCCAAATCCCGCGTGAAATGACCGTGCGCAACCCACCTTTTTCCATGTGATAAAGGGCAGCGGCCGTGGTCCCGCCAGGGGAGGTAACCTGGTTACGCAGCTCAGCCACGTGCAGATTGGACTGGTCGGCGAACTCCACTGAACCGCGCATGGTCTGAAAGACCAATTGCTTGGCGACCCGGCGAGAGAAGCCCATATGCACGCCAGCGTCGATCATGGCTTCCATCAGCAAAAAGACATAGGCTGGCCCTGTGCCGCTCAGGGCCGTGGCCATGTCGAGATAATCTTCGTCGTCGACGAATTCCTCTTGACCCAGCGAGGCCAGGATAGCCTGTGCTTGTCGTTTCTGATTATCGCCGACCTCTGGTGTAACTGTCCACACGCTGATTCCCTGACCGATCTGGGCCGGTGTGTTGGGCATGGCCCGGGCAACGGCGGCATGGGCCAAACCGTCGGCGATGACCCTAATCGGCATGCCGGCGATGATCGAAAGCACCAGGTCTTGGCGGCGAAGGTGACCGCGAATCTCGGCCATTGCCTCCGGAAGTACTTGAGGCTTCACGGACAGCACCACGATCTGCCCTTCTTCGGCGGCCGCGCAATTGTCCGTGGTCACTTGAATCTGATGTCGCTCGCGCAGCCGCCGACCCCGTTCAGGCCGGGGGCCTGTGGCGATAATCTGTTCCGGTTTAACCAGCTTCTGGTTCAGCAAGCCGCGAATCATGGCCTCGGCCATGGTGCCACTGCCAATAAAGGCGATCTTCTCATCGCTAAACATCTTCTACTCCACTTGGCGACCGGGTCGCTTCAATACGCGAGGCGCGGAAGTGTTCCTGGCGCAAGGAGCAGCCCTGCAGCCGCTCCATGTCGACGGCAATGCCTAGGCCCGGTCCAACTGGCACGGTTATCGTACTGTCTTCGGCATTTAGGATAAAATCAGGTTTGGCTATGTCTTCAGCATAATAGCGCTCGGTGGCCGAAATGTCTCCAGGAAGCGTGAAGCCGGGCAAAGATGCCAGGGCAAGTTGAGCAGCCCGGCCGATGCCGGTCTCCAGCATGCCGCCGCACCAGACCGGCATGCCATGCTGGCGGCAAAGATCATGCACTTCGCGAGCCTCGGTCCAACCGCTGACACGCGCCGGTTTAATGTTGACGATGTCGCAGGCGCCGATCGCCAGGGCGTAGCGAGCGTGATCGGCCGAATGAATGCTCTCATCCAAGCACAGCGGCGAGCCTATCAGCGGCCGGAGCCTACTGTGATCGTAGATGTCCTCATAGCCCAATGGCTGCTCGATCATGAGTAGCTCCAGGTCATCCATCCCCTGAAACACGGCTGAATCTTCGAGCTGATAAGCCGAGTTTGCATCCAGCATGATCGCCGTGTCAGGAAATGCCTTGCGCGCCGCCCGAGCCAATTCCAGGTCGTGCCCGGGCCGAATCTTGAGCTTGATCCGGCCGTAGCCCTGGTCCAACTGCTTCTGAATGACGATCAGTGTGTCGTCGATCGTCGGTTGTATGCCGATGCTTACGCCTACCTTGACCCGTCGTTTCGGCCCCTCAGGATAGGGTTCGGCCAGCTTTGCCGCAAGTGACAGCCCGTCTCGTTGAGCAACTAAATCCCAGGCCGCCTGGTCAATCGCCGCCTTGGCCAGCGGGTGACCGCGCACCGAACGCATCCAGTCACGGACTTGTTCCGGCCGCTCTAAGTCCCGGCCCAGAACGGCCGGAATCAGAAACTGGGTCAAGATGTGCCAGGCAGTACCGCTGGTTTCGTAACTGTAGCCTGGCGAGCTGTTGGCCGGGCATTCACCCCAGCCGGTGAGGCCATCGGCCCGCAATGCCAGGATCAGACACTGGCGTTCTAACTGCTGGCCGAAGCTGGTCACGAAGGGGCTAACCAGTTCCTGGCTGACGAAGTAGAGATCAACCTGTTCTATGATCATCCTTTAGCTGTCTCCCAATGTCAGGACATAGTAACTGCGCCAGAAACCACCTGAATCCTCAAATCGAATGAAGTCGGTCAGCAAATAGTTCTGGGCGAAGTAATGCTCAAATTGCTCCCGGGTATGGGCGCGCCAGGCGCCGGCTAGGCCCATGTCCTGATCTTTGATTATCTGAATCGAATTCGGGATCTCAACCAGGACGAAACGGGAGCCGACGCGCTCAAAATCGGCCGAAGGTACCACAAAGTCGCGATCATCACGTTCTGTGCGATTTACGATGACCGCACCACCACTCAGGTAGTTATCCAGAGTCAACGGTGGCCGGCGCGCTGCGAGGCGGCCTTTCGCCCGATTGCTGGTCACCCACCACTCTACGTAAAAACGATCTGTCGGCAACCCGGCGTTTATGCCGCCGACTTGGCCATGAAAGTCACGCTCGTATTGATTGCAGACAACACCCAGTTTGCGGATGTTCAAGTAGCCATTGCGACCTTCCAGAGGATCATAGGTCCAGGTGATAAGCCGGACGCCGATGCGCAACGCAAACTCGCGCTGAGCGACCTTGAGGCGATAACCGATCCCGGCGCTCTGGTATTCGGGCAATACACCCATGATCGCCGAATACATTTGCAGTCGAGCCGCGGCCACCTGGTCAATACGATCGTCCAGCCCCTCGACAGTACCCAACAGGCCAAATACGAAGCCGATGAGTTCGGCGCCATCGTAGGCGCCGAGTAGGCAAGCGCCATTGAAATGCATGGCGTGCAGAAAGCGACCCGGCAGCACTTCAATAGCGCTCATGCCCCACGTCTGCCTCTGAATCACTTCAAGCTTGCGGGCGTCGGCCACATCCGTCACTGGCCGGATTTCAATTGACTTTTCCTTCATTTGCTCTTCGTCGCCAAAATGGCGGTTCTCCATCCAGGCGGCGCAGCTAATGGCCTCCTGAACATGAAATTCTACCAAAGCTTCAACCAACCGACGAAGGATGCTACACAGATAGCCCCATTTAGAGTAAACTTGTGTCGCCTGAGCAGCACCCAACTGTTAACCTTTGAGCAGCCGACAGGAGCAAGATGCTCACCGGCTTGGGCTATCTCGCTAAGTCTGTTTGGCCGGGCGCCTGGTCACGTCATAAACGTTATGCCACGAATCAAACCAACAGACGAACAGCTGCGCGCCCAGATCGAAGCTGTTACTGCCGAGAAATTCCCAAGCGATCAGATTGAAGCCAGAATTGCCAGTGCCCTGACAAGCGACGGTCGCTTTGAAGCGAGGCTAAACAGCGATGAATTGAGCGCCGTTCTTAGACAGCTGGTCTATACCATGTTCAGCAAGCACACGCTGCTCGGTCAGGGCGTTAACCTGGTGCATAATGTCGCCACCATGCGCGTGGTCATGAACGAAAGCGAGGCGAAGATCGGCTTCATCGTCCACATACACAAGCCCATTATCGCTTTTCTCAAGTTCAAGTATTGCCTGGTCAACGATCCGGTATCAGTCGACCGAAAGTTGAGACTAAAACGCGATTCATTGGTGGTCCGCCAACATACCAGGCGCTTTGACATCAAGGCGAAAGCGGCCCTGGCAGCCATCAATATCGAAAAGATCGCTCGCCAGGAGCTTTCAAATCCTTCGCGGATCATCCGGGCGACGCTTCCAGATCAGCTTGAAAAGCATGGCTTGTGCGGGAGCTTCACCCGCATCGAAATGGCGCTGAAAGATCACTATCTAGAACTTCGCCTGGAGGGTGATTTCGAGCCTCTCGCTGACAAAACTTCGTCGGACGGCGACGGCTGATTCGAACTACATTTCTGAGATCCAACATGGGCAGACCAAATGCCAGGCGGGCTGCGGCGCAAGCCGTTGACGACTCAGACGCCTGACGAATGCTGCCGGCCGAGGCTCAGGCGCCAGCAGCCCAGGCGTATAGACGATCCCCCCAAATAATCATCACTATCCCAGCCACGGCCAGGAACGGCCCGTATGCGAAGTAGCTGCGCCGGCTAATCCGGCCAGTCAGCAATCCCACCAGACTCCATAGCCCGGCAAGCAAGATGCCCAGGATCAGGGCGAAAAAGATGCGATGAAAGCCCAGCATCAGCCCCATCGTGGTGGCCAGGGTGACGTCGCCAAAGCCAAGCGCTCCCGGGCCAAAGAGGCGCTGTCCAAGAAGATAAGCCAGAAAGAAGAGTATGAATCCGACCGCGCCTCCGACGACGGCCAGCCTGATGGTATTGTCCTCCAGCGGGTAGCTAGCGAAGAGGGCGATGACCATCGTCGGCAGCGTCACCACATGCAGAACCAGGCGATGCTCCACGTCGATGACGATGATCAGAATCAGTACCGCGATATAGAAACTGTAAATGACCAGATCCAATGGGGGTGTGATGAGCAACGGCAACACGGCATATAACATGGCCGTCCCCAACTCCACGAGCAGCGCTCGCCGGCGAGTAACCAGGCCGCACTGTGGACAGGCGCCGCCCTGGATCTTGCGACCGATCGCCAACCAACCGGCCGGACCATAAACGTGCCCGCACTGTGGACAGTGCGGGCGCCGGGGCCTGATGCGGGCCGGCAAATCGTCGGCCAGGACGTTAATGGCGCCACCAGCGATAAGACCTAACAAAGCAAAGACAGCAACTATCATCGGCGACACTCTCTACGGGACAGGGAAGCTCTTTTTTTGGAATGGGCCTGTTATAACGCGACTGTTATCAGGCTACAATGCCACTTTTGGACCAGACAGCATATCGAGCACGTCGGCTACCAGATCATAGCGCCCAAATACTGGAATCATGTAGACCCCTTGAATGCTCCGTCGCATCTCCTCCAGGATCTCCTGGGCAATGCGCACACCTTCCCTATGTTGCTCGGCCGCCGAGCGCATCCGTGTCCGTAGATCGCCCGGTATTGTGATACCTGGAACCTCATTATGCAAAAACTCGGCGTTACCGCTGCTGTAAAGAGGCTGAACGCCAGCCACAATCGGAATCATGTCCAGACCATAGGCATTCTGGCAAATGGCGATGAAATCCAGGGCCGCCGCCGGGTTGAAAACCGGCTGAGTCAAGGCGAAATCGGCCCCATTTCTTATCTTCTTACCCAACAGGCGAAACTCCCGGTCGACGTCAGTCGGTTCCAGGTTGAGCGCGCAGCCCACGGTGAAGCTGGTCGGTTGATCGATCGTCTGCCCGGCCTGATCCAGGCCGCTATTCAAGCGTTCTTTGATCAATTGAATGAGGCCCGAAGGAACGATATCGTAATTGTCCATCGCTTCGGGATAGTCGCCGATTTGCGTTGGATCGCCCATCACGACGAATAGATTGCGGATGCCCAATGCATGGGCGGCCAGCAAGTCACCCTGGATCCGCAATAGATTGCGGCCGCGGGTAGGAAAGTGCAACACCGTCTCCAGGTCAATCTCCCGCTGCACCAGGTGGGCGGCCGCCCAGGCGCTCATGCGCATACGGGCCAGGGGGCTATCGGCTACGTCGATGAAACCAGCTCCGGCCTCCTTCAGCATTCGCGCCCCGGCCAATAATCGCTGGGCGGCGATGCCCCGTGGCGGGCTCATTTCTACCGTAACAACAAAGCGCTCTTCCTCCAGGGCCCGCACCAATTGCGT
>CP070688.1:985566-989722 GCA_020353135.1 Chloroflexota bacterium | reverse complement strand
TCCGTCCACGTCATCCCGCGCCCGCACGCCAACGTCGACCGCGTGCTGCCACTCGGCCGGCAACCGGCTGAGTGATCGTCGATCTCCGTCATGCTGGTCCCGGGCGGCGCTTGAGTTGCTGGCCGGGGCTCTGGCATCGGGCATCGCCGATCGGCAGTAAAGAATCAAAGCATGTTACTAGGTAGAGTAGTAGGCACGCTGGTCTCCACGCGCA
Source organism: Chloroflexota bacterium (assembly GCA_020353135.1). The sequence goes on along the minus strand of CP070688.1, from coordinate 989,508 downwards.
AAGAGCCATCGCTCGACGGGTTACGATTCCTGGTCGTTCGCCGGCTAACTATCGACAATGAGGACACGGAAGGCTACGTGGTGGCGTCTGACGCCGTCGGCGCCGGACTGGGCGAGGTGGTTTTGTATGCCACCGGCAGCTCGGCTCGCCAGACCAAATTGACTCACCAACGGCCGAACGACGCGGTCATCATGGCCATTGTCGACACCTGGGAGGTCGACGGCGACGTGAAGTACGTCAAAGTCGAGCCATGGGAAGGCGAAAGCGAGGATTGGCTCGACGAGGAGAATCCGTTGGCCGCTTCCTCAGAGTCCGCATGACCCCGGCGACCAGGCGTAAGCGCGAGCAATTACGTTACTTCATAGAGCGCGTGTTGGAGCCCGAACCGGCCGTTCAGGCGGTAATTGGCATCGGCAGCATCGCCAGCGGCCGCATGCGGCCGGATTCCGATATCGACGCTATTGTCTTCCTGGATCCTATGGATTGGTACGTCATTCCGGGCGAATTCATCTGGCGGCCCTCCGATGGTTCCTTCCATTCCATCTTCACTGAAGATGCGGCCGTTCTTAGTGACGGCCTGGAATTGGATTGCCGGCGAGAGCACTTGAAGCAATGGGCAGATCCGGGAATCGAGTGGCCGGAGGGCCGGCGGGCTGAACTGAGCCAGGGCTGGATAGCATTCGACCGTTACGGCCGGGTCAGGCGTCTCGTCGCTGAGCGGACCGACTATCCGGATTCGTTGCGCCAGCGTAGGCTGGACGAGGCAGTCACCTGGCTGGATCAACACCTGGGTGGTGACGGGCCGGCCGTTCGCTGGGGTAGTCTGGGTCCAGCCATAGCCTTCGACCGTCTGAGCGCCGCCTGCGATTCTCTTGTCGCCGGCCTATTTGCTTACAATCGGACCTGGCGGCCGTGGCGCAACCGGCAGATGGACAGTTTGTTAATGCTGGAATGGCTGCCTGACCGTTTTGAGGAACGAATACTGGTTGCGACCAGTAGCGGCGCGGCCGATCATGCCGCTTACATGAAACAAGCCGGGGCCTTGAAAACGCTCTTTGGCGAATTGTTGGACCGGCTTTCGGCCGACGGCATTTACACCGAAGAGCCTATCGGACAGGCTTTCATTCGTGGCCATGATGAGCCGGGCTATGCCTGGAATATGGATGAATGGAACGCCGATAGAGCGAGAAGAAGCCTGTGGCCATCGCCAGCGGCCGGTGGAGCTTAAAGCCGGCGGCGACCGATGTTGTTTCGGTATTTCAGAGTGATTTTATGATGGAAGAATCCCAGATACAGACCATTATCGACCGGGTGATGCGCGAAGTTGGCCAGCCGACGGCCCAGCCCATCGCGCCCGACAAGCCACCCATGACGCCGCTTAAACGCTACGAGTCCTTGGGTCAAGCTGTGCCGTTGGGCGAGGTGACCGCTGGCGGCCAGGACGGCGTTTTTCCGACCCTCGACGAGGCCATAGCCGCGGCCACGGCCGCTTTTCAGCAGCTGAACGCCTTGCCGCTGACCATCCGCAACGACATGGTGGCCCATATGCGCCAGGCCGGTCGCGAGAACGCCACGCTCCTGGCCGAGATGGCCGTCGAAGAGACGGGTATGGGGCGAGTCGAAGACAAGATCCTGAAAAACATCCTCAATGCCGACAAGGCGCCGGGGCCGGAAGCGCTGGAGACGGGCGCCTGGAGCGGCGATGGTGGGTTGACGGTGACGGAGTTCGCGCCTTATGGCGTCATCGGCTCGCTCACGCCGAGCACCAACCCGACCAGCACCGTGATCTGCAACAGCATCAGTATGGTCGCCGCCGGCAATGCCGTGGTCTTCAACGCCCATCCCGGAGCCAAGCGCTGTTCGAATCGCACGGTGCAGGTTTTGAACCGGGCCATTCAGAAAGCTGGCGGACCGGCCAACTTACTGGCTTGTACGGCCGAGCCAACGCTGGAATCGGCGACCGCCCTGATGCACCATAAAGGCATCCGGCTGCTGGTAGTGACCGGCGGCATCGGCGTAGTGCGGGCGGCCATGCAGAGCGGCAAACGGGCCGTCTGCGCCGGGCCGGGCAATCCGCCGGTTGTCGTAGACGAGACGGCCGATATCGAGCAGGCCGGCCGCGACATCGTCATCGGCGGTTCTTTCGACAACAATATCGTCTGCACGACGGAGAAGGAGACTATCGCCGTCGACTCGACCGTCGATGGATTAATTGATGCCATGACGCGCCACGGAGCGGTCAGAATCAACAGTTGGCAGCTCGAACGACTGTGGAAAGCGGTAACGGTCAAGGATCGCGGACCGGGCAAACATGCCGACATGAATATAGATTTCATCGGCAAGAACGCTTCGGTCTTGCTGCGGGAGATCGGCGTGACGGCCGGGCCCGAAGTGCGCCAGATCGTGGCCGAAGTAGACCGCCAGCATCCATCCGTTTGGTCCGAGCAGATGATGCCCATTATGCCCGTGGTCCGGGTGGCCAATGCCGACGAGGCCATTGACCTGGCTGTCGCGGCCGAGCATGGATTCCGCCACACGGCCGTCATGCACTCCAAGAACCTGGACAACCTGAGCCGCATGGCCAGAGAAATGGATTGCAGTATTTTTGTTAAGAACGGTCCCTGCCTGGCCGGCCTGGGCTATGGCGGCGAAGGGTTCTGCTCATTCACCATTGCCAGCCCGACGGGCGAGGGATTGACCGGGCCGGTCAGCTTCAGCAGGCTGCGCCGCTGTACATTGGTCGATTCATTTCGAATTGTGTGATGGCTGGAGAGGAGATGAACCAACCGGCGCTGGCCCTGCTGGAATTCGATAGTATCGCCACGGGCATCAAGGCCGGCGACGCGATGGTCAAACGGGCGCCGGTGGAGACCATTCAGAGTGGCACCGTTCAGCCGGGCCATTATCTGGTCATGATAACCGGCGATGTTGGGCCCGTGGAAGAGGCGGTGGCCGCCGGCCAGGATGTTGGCCAGAGCGCCCTGCGCGACACGGTATTCTTGCCCAATGTGCACCCTGGAGTCGTCTCTGGCATCGGCGGCGGCCGGTCGCTGGAAGAAGATGACGCGCTGGGCGTGGTCGAAACGCGAACGGTGGCCGCGGCCATCCATGCGGCCGACGCCGGGCTGAAGGGCGCCGAAGTGACGCTATGGCAGCTCAGGCTGGCCGATGGATTGGGCGGCAAAGGTATTGTTCTGTTCGCCGGCCTTGTGGCTGACGTCGAGGCGGCAGTAGAGATCGCCACCGGCCGGGTTCATGACCAGATGGTGCGCGAAGTTATTATCCCTCAGTTGCACGATGAGATGAAGGAAAATGTGGCTACATTCGGCCGCTTTGGCGTGCATTTTGAGTGGCAACAGGCATAGGATGGCCGGTAAACGATGCAATTAGCCAGGGTAATCGGCACGGTGGTGGCGAACAGGAAGTATGAAGGGCTGAAAGGCATTAAGTTCCTGGTGGTCCAACCGCTCACTAAGCAGCAAGAAGATATCGGCGAGCCGGTGGTGGCGGCCGATGGCACGGCCCAGGCCGGCCCAGGGCACATCGTCTTCATCGTCGGCAGCCGTGAGGCTGCCCAGGGTATGCCCGAGCCTTTTGTTCCGGTCGATCATGCCATCGTGGGCATTGTCGACGATGTCGAAGTGGCAACTGAGCTGGAAGATGTCGAAGGTTTCTAAGATTTCAGACCGCTTGTTACTTGCCTGTTTTGCGGTCAGGGGATAGGATGTATATTGGCCGGGTAGTAGGAACAGTTGTAGCGACGATTAAGGACGAGGCGTTCTTCGGCCGCAAGTTGCTGCTGGTCAACCGGCTGAACTTAGATGGGCGGGCAGACGGGCATTATGATATCGCCGTCGATGTGGCCCAGGCCGGCGTTGGCGACACGGTAATGGTCATCGACGAAGGCAACGGCGCCCGCCAGGTCTTGCGACGAGAAATCGC
>CP070688.1:980977-985466 GCA_020353135.1 Chloroflexota bacterium | reverse complement strand
TGCCGCTTTCGATTTCCCGCTCCAGTTGCTATCGCAGAAGACGCGGCATGCCCATTTTGCCGTGGACCGGCGCCTGTCGTCAGCGTGCTATTCGGTGGCGAGAGAATTGCTCAGCCTGGTGGCCGATTCGGCGGCCCCCCGGTAGAGGTGCTGCTGGATAATCTGCGCAGCAGCTACAACGTTGGGTCTATCCTGCGGACCTGCGATGGCGCCGGCGTCCGGCACGCTCACCTCTGCGGCATCACTTCGACCCCTGATCAGATGAAAGTGGCCAAGACGGCGCTTGGCGCCGACCAAAGCGTGCCCTGGACGTATCATCGAAACGGTCTCGACACTGTGATTAATCTGAAGGACGACGGCTATTCAATTTGGTCACTGGAGAATCGGGGAGACACACAGTTTCTTTTCGATATTTCTCCGGAGGAGGTGGTCGATCCTGTGATCCTGGTGGTTGGTAATGAATTGGCGGGAATCGATCCCGACATATTGGCTGAATCGGATCGCGTCGTCTCGTTACCTATGTTTGGCAGCAAGCAGTCGCTTAATGCCGTGGTTGCCTTTGGAGCGGCCATTTACTGGCTGCGATCTGGCACCATGCCAATTGGCCCTCCGTTGTAGCCGTCCATGAATTTCGAAGCGATCACTCCGGCGGACCGAACGGCAAGGGAACCGGCCAACTTACAGGCGACTCTTGTTTCATTGCCGGCAATGCGATGGCTAGACAGACGGCCGAATGCTCAGGTGCTGCATGCCTTTAGCCGCTGTGTCAACCTGCTGGCGGAGGACGACGAAATCCTGTCGCTGACGGCGGAGGGAATAGAACCAGGACCATTCTCAATCGTTGTCGAACGCGAGGCCGAGCATGGCCTTGATGGAGAGGGGTGCTTCGCCGGCCTTGAGACGGCGACCACGGTCAAAGCGAACGCATCTGGACTGCAGATCGGTCGGCTAAACATATGTGTGGACCGCGCGTTGTTCTGGGATCCACGATTCGAGGTAGGCTTGCTAGACGAACAGCCTGTGAAAGATGGACTGAATCTGATTCGCAGCCTGATTATTCGGCACGCCGCCAAGGAGAGCCTTGCACTTGCCCTCGGCTCGGATGACGGGTCATTATATCAGCGGCGGATCGGGCAGGCCTGGCACAAGTTGCGCAAAGGAATTCTCTCCGATGAACAGGGACTATGCGTTGAAGGCGCCTGGCTTGCCGCAGGAGTCGGAATTGGGCTGACGCCGGCCGGGGATGATTTTCTGGTTGGTGTGCTCGCCGGGCTATGGACTGGCTTAGCAGATCCAGATCGTTACGCCGACAGCATCGTCGCCGGCGCGACGCCGCGCACCAGTAAACTCTCGGCGGCCTGGATCACCGCGGCCGGTCGCGGCGCGTTCGGTCAAGTCTGGCATGATCTGTCGCTGGCCTTGCTAAACCGTGACCAAGGCTCAGTCCTGCGCGCCGGCCGAAGAATATTAGGCGCCGGCCATACCTCTGGCACCGACGCGATGAGCGGCTTCTTGGCGACAATGGAACTCATTAGCCATAGCTAGCGATCAAATTGTTCGAGAGCTGGCCAACGAATCGCGATTAGCCAGGAGGCGAGCCGTGAGGTACGATCTCGGTAAAGCGCAAAACTCATGGTCCAATATCCGTGGGTCGGGAAGTTGGATTTGATCTGGTGATGCCGTACTGAAGTGTGGTTGCAGGCGGGTGAGAAGCGATGATTCTAGTGACCGGAGCGGCTGGCAAAACGGGGCGAGCGATTATTCGTAGGTTGGTCGATCGTGGCCGTGGAGTACGGGCGTTCGTTCGCACAGAGGAGCAGAGGAAAGACCTGCTGGCCTTAGGCGCTCAACAGACCATGCTCGGCGATCTGAGCAATCGCGACGACATCGAACAAGCGCTCGAGGGTATCGGAAGTGTCTACCACATCTGTCCGAACGTCGATCCTTCAGAGGTGGAGTACGCGGAATTGATGATTGAGGCCTCCGTGAGGGCGGGGGTTCGTCAATTCGGTTATCATTCCGTGTTACACTCGCAGACTGAATCCATGCCTCACCACTGGCGGAAACTTCGCGTCGAAGAACTGCTGTTTGAGTCGGGCTTGCCATTTAGCATCATGCAGCCCTGTGCTTACATGCAGAACCTGTTGAGCCAGCAAAGATCGCTGATGAATGAAGGCGTCATTCGTCTACCCTATTCGACCAAGGCGAAGTTTAGCCTGGTAGACCTGGAGGATGTGGCCGCCGCCGTGGCAGCAGTGCTGTCTGAGCCCTGTCATTTGGGCGCTATCTACGAGCTGGCAGGTCCCGAGATCCTGGATCATGAGCAGGTCGCAGCAATGATCAGCGCTGAGCTAGGACAGCCAGTAAGAGCTGAACAGATTGGCCTTGCGGAGTGGGAGCGCACCGCACGCTCGGCAGGAATGGGCGACTATCAAATCAGCGCATTGCTTTCCATGTTCAATTATTATGAGCGCTCTGGGTTTTGGGGCAATTCCAATGTGTTGGCTTTTCTGTTGGGCCGACGGCCGATGTCATTTGAAGGTTTCTTAAGGCGCGAGTTTTCCGCCCTGGTAGGTCGATAGCGCCGCAAGTACGCCAATCGAGGAAATTGCGTATGAAGGGTCTGGATGCCTCTGACGTGCGATTTTTCAGCGGAAGTTCCCATCCGCAGCTGGCTGCTGACATCGCCAGTTACCTTTCGGTACCCTTGGACGAGACGACAATTGGGCGCTTTAGCAATGATAATCTAACCGTTCAGCTTGGGGCGAGCGTGCGCGGCCGCCGTGTCTATTTGGTGCAGTCTTTGTCTCCGCCGGTAAATGATCACCTGATGGAACTGCTTATGATGCTGGACATCGCCAGATCGGCGGCGGCGAAGGAAGTCCACGCCATCGTGCCTTACTTCTCTTTCGCCCGCTCCGACAAAAAAGATGCGCCTCGGATTTCGATTACGGCTCGATTGATCGCCGATTTGATGCAGACGGCCGGTGCGACGCATTTCATGACCATGATGTTGCACTCTCCCCAGGTCCACGGATTCTTCGGCATCCCAGCCGATCCACTGACGGCTCGGCACATTTTTCATCGATACTTCGAAGGCAAGGACTTGACTCAGGCAATCGTCGTCTCGCCAGATGTGGGACACGCCAAGTCGGCCGGCCGATTTGCTGAAAGCCTTGGATTGCCGGTCGCCGCGGGTAACAAAGAACGGTTGTCCGACACGGAAGTACGGATTACCGGTCTGGTTGGCCGGCAAGTAAAGGGCTTTCGCCGTGCGCTGATCTATGATGACGAGATCGCGACTGGCAGTTCAATTGTCGAGATGAGCGAGTTGCTCGTCGACAGCGGAATCGAACAGATTTACGCGGTCTGCACCCATGGCGTATTTGTGCGTAATGCCTTGAGGCGTTTGGGGACAGTGCCAGAGATCGTCGAGATCGTCACCAGCGACACGGTCCGCATTTCGAATGACGACCGGCCGGACAACTTGGTTGTGCTATCAGTGGCGCCGATTTTTGGCGAAGCGATTCGCCGCAACTACCATCGCCTGTCAATCGAGGGCCTCTTCGCATATGGCGATGACTGATCGTCGGCGCGCGCTCGCTGCGGTTAGTATTGCCACCAGCCTATCTCTGCTGGGAGATACGGCGATGTACACAGTGCTACCTACGCACACGGATGCGGCCGGCGTGACCCTGGCAAGCGTTGGCATTCTGCTTTCGGCCAATCGATTTATTCGCCTATTCCTGAATGGTCCAATTGGTATCCTGACCGATCGTTGGCCCAGGCGACGGATCTTCGTACCGGCCGTGTTTCTAGGCGCCCTGTCGACGGCCATCTACGCCTTGTCTGGCAGCTTTTGGCCATTATTGTCAGGCAGGTTGTTATGGGGCTTGGCCTGGGCCGGATTATGGATAAGCGGAAACGCTATAGTTCTGGATGTGAGCCCGGAGCACAGACGCGGTCGGAGCGTTGGCATCTATTTCGTTTCGTTCTACCTTGGCGCCGCAACAGGTTCGATACTTGGCGGCGCTCTAACGGACTGCCTTGGCTACCACCGGGCAATGGGCATCGCCGCCGGCCTGTCTCTAACCGGCGCCATGGTGGCCCTGCTTCTGCTTCCCGAAACGTCGACGTTTTCTCGGGACTCATTATCACCGAGTTCGGAGCATGTCATCGCGGCCGTTCGCAGGCAGACGGGCGTCACGGATTGGCGGCAATTGTTCTCTGCGACCGGTCTGTTAGGAGTTAATCGATTTGTGATGGCCGGTGTATTCATAGGCACGTTTGGACTATTTCTATCTCAGATACTAGGAGAGACGGTCTCGGTCTTTGGGCGAACGGTGGGCGTGACGAGCTGCAACCTATAACGAAGCTCCGGAAGTGCTGGCTCCCAGACTGGAATCCGCTATCACAAGCTTGAACACCGATGATGGCATACTCATATTAACTGACCTCTATGGCACAACACACTCCAATGTTGCTTCTC
>CP070688.1:977418-980877 GCA_020353135.1 Chloroflexota bacterium | reverse complement strand
GAAGATTGGGAAGGCAACATGGTGCGCCTGGCGCGCAAATTTGAAACCGCTCGATCTGTGGTCCCGCCACCGGAGATCGATCTCGACGGAGAAAGCAACGTAGGAATCATCTCGCTGGGATCGACCTGGCCAGCTATTGAGGAGGCGCGGGCGGAGCTTGCGGCCAAAGGGCTGGCGACGGACTTCATGCGCTTGCGTGCCCTGCCGATCAATGGCGAGGTCCGCGACTTTGTCCAGGGACACGAACGCAACTACGTCGTCGAAATGAACCGAGACGGGCAGATCTTCCAGATCCTCAGCCTGGAGATGCCGGAACTGACCGGTAATCTGGTTTCGATTGCCCATATGGACGGCATGCCACTGACGGCGGAGTGGATAGAGGAGAAGCTGACAGCTGAGAGCGACGAGTTGCGAGCGACCAGCCACCAGACATTAGCAGCGAGCGACTAGCAATGGGCGCGCGCGGGTTCCCGATTCCTGGCCCCCGGCCCCTGATCCACAGAAATGGAGTTTCTTATGAACGCTCGATCCGCGAAACGTGAAAATGCCATCGGTTTGACCCGAGCCGATTACCGGGGCCAGCCGACGACACTGTGCCAGGGCTGTGGCCATAACTCGATCTCCAGCCAGATCATCGCCGTGGTGCATGAGTTGAACATCCGGCCGCAGGAGATCTTGCGCCTGAGCGGAATCGGCTGCTCCAGCAAATCGCCGGCCTATTTCCTGGGCCAGAGCCATGGCTTCAACTCGCTGCACGGTCGCATGCCGGCCGTGGGCACCGGGGCCTTGATCAGCAACCACAAATTACTGGCCATTGGCGTGAGCGGGGACGGCGATACGGCCAGCATCGGCATGGGCCAGTTCAAACATCTCATGCGCCGCAACGTGCGCCTGGTCTATATCGTCGAGAATAACGGCGTTTATGGCCTGACCAAGGGCCAGTTTTCGGCCACGGCCGACGAGGGCCAGGAACTCAAGTACGCCGGCCGCAATCCGTTCCCGCCTGAGGATCTATGCCTGGAAGCGATCATCGCCGGTTGCGGCTTCGTGGCCCGGGCCTTCAGCGGCGACCCGCAGCAGGTCCGCGAACTGCTCAAGGCGGCTCTAAGCCACCGGGGCACGGCTATGCTGGACATCATCAGCCCCTGCGTGACGTTCAACAATCGCGACACGGCCACCAAGAGTTACGGCTGGGGCAAAAGCCATGCCGAACGCTTACACGATCTCGATTACGTGCCGCGCGATTTTGTGCCCCGTTTGGACGAGATCATGGTTGAAGATTTCGAGCCGGGCCAACAGCGATTGGTCGAGCTACACGACGGATCCTTCATCCGCTTGCACAAAGTTGACGAGGAATTTGAGCCTACCGATCGTCTGGAAGCGATGCGCCGCCTTGAGGTCGCCCGGCAAAAGAATGAGTTCATCACCGGGCTGATCTATTTCAATCCAGACCGGCCGTCCCTGGCTGAGGTCAGCGAATTGGGTGAGACGCCATTGTCAGAACTACCGGAGGAGAAGCTGCGGCCGTCGCGGGAGGCGCTGGCGGCGGTAATGCGCGATATGCAGTAGGGTGGGGCGCTGAGGGGAAGAGGAGAAAGGGGGACCTGAGGGGAACTTATCGGAACTTAAAGGAACCGCTTTTTTCCGCGCTCGTCCACGTGCCATAACAGATCCGGCGGGTGGCTTATCCACTAGCCACCGGCCCCTGACCACTGCCCACTGCCTACCGACCACTTCTTCGTAATTGGGCTTACAGAATAACAGGCGGCTCGCATTTAAGCTATTTGTGAAAGATTTCACTAATAAAATTAAATCAGGTGGATATTGAAGATGAAGGGCGACATGGAAACAGATGGCAGGCATCACGTGGTGATCGTTGGCGGGGGGTTTGGCGGTCTTTACGCAGCCAAGGCTTTGAGCGAGACGGCCGTGCGGGTGACGCTGATCGATAAGCGTAATTTCCATTTGTTTCAGCCGCTGCTGTACCAGGTGGCCACCGGCGGATTGTCGCCGGGCGATATCGCCTCGCCGCTGCGGGCGACGCTGGGTAAGGCCCCGAATGTCCAACTACTGAAGGCCGAGGTCGTCGATATCTATCCGGAGAAGAAGCTGGTCTTCCTGCGTGATGGGCTGTTGAGCTATGACAGTTTGATCGTAGCCACCGGCGCCCAGTACCATTACTTCGACCGGCCGGAATGGGCCGAGCAAGCGCCCTCGCTCAAGACCGTTGAAGATGCCCTGGAGATTCGGCGGCGGGTGTTGTTGGCCTTTGAAGCGGCTGAGCGTGAATCTGACCCAGCCAGGCGACAGGCCTGGCTGAACTTCGTCATCGTCGGCAGCGGGCCGACCGGGGTCGAGCTGGCCGGCGCCTTGGGCGAACTGGCCAACGGCACCCTGAGCGGCGAATTCAAGAACATCGATCCGGCCGAGGCGCGGATCTTTCTGCTGGAGGCCGGCGAAGGCATCCTGCCTTCGTATCCGAGCGACCTGGCCACAAAGGCGCAGCGCTCATTGGAGAAGCTTGGCGTGACAGTTCGGGTCGGGACGCGCCTGGTCGACATGGCCGACGACCGGGTCACATTGCGCGACATGGCGTCCGGCCGGGATGAGAGTCTGGCCAGTCATACGGTGTTGTGGGCGGCCGGGGTGCAGGCTTCGGGGCTGGGCCAGATTCTGGCCGAGCGGGCCGGCGCCCAAACCGACCACATCGGCCGGGTGATGGTCGAGCCGGACCTGACCGTCGCCGGCCAGCCGGACATCTTCGTCGTCGGCGACCTGGCGCACTTCAAGGACCAGGACGGCCGGCCGCTGCCCGGCGTGGCCCAGGTGGCCATGCAGCAAGGCCAGTACGCAGCCGGTCTGATCCAGGATCGGCTGCGAGGTAGCCAACGGCCGCCGTTTCGTTACAAGGACAAGGGCAACCTGGCCGTGATCGGCCGCAATGCGGCCGTGGCCGATCTCGGCTTCGCGCGCTTCAGCGGTTTTCCGGCCTGGTTGATCTGGGTCTTCATCCACATCGGCTACCTGATCGGCTTCGACAACAAGTTGCTGGTGTTGACCCAGTGGGCCTGGAACTACTTCACCCGCAAACGCGGCGCCCGCCTCATCACCGGCTCCGATCCTTTTCCGCTCGTCCAAGATGTGCTTGACGAACGGCATGACACATTGATGCAAAAGCCAACCCGGCAATCGCTGGCTTCGTAGTTCAGAATCTCCCGATTCGTCTTGGCATCCGTAGGCTAGCCCTTCTTCCGTTCGTTCAAATAATGATGCCACAATAGTCTGGCCGCGACCGCTTTCCATGGCCGCCATTCATCACTGATTCTCCTGACCTCTTCCGGCGTTGGTCGCACCCTGGATCCCTGTCTATGCTTTTAGCAGGGCCAGAAACTCCGGATCGTCGTGCAGCGTGGCCAGGTCGCCGTCTTGGGGCGCCCATTCGACGAGATAATCGTGCAG
>CP070688.1:973182-977318 GCA_020353135.1 Chloroflexota bacterium | reverse complement strand
GTATCGACGTTCTTGCCAAACTTCCAGGCCCGCCCGCGAATACGCACGCGACTACGAAGGTAATCTTTCCGTACCGGGCCGCTGCCTCGCCGGGGAAGGGTATCGAAGAATAGGATGCGATCAGGAAGTACATACTCGGCCAGGTGTTCACTGGCGAAGGCCATTAACTCAGCGGCCGAGAAATCCTGTCCTGGTAGGCAAACGACACAAGCCACTAGTAGCTCGCCGAAGATCATGTCAGGAACACCTAACACGGCCGCTTCTTTCACCCCAGGAAAGGAGCGCAAAACCATTTCCACCATTCCGGGGTAAATCTTGAACCCTCCTCGGATAACTACCTCGTCGATCCGTCCCATAATGCGTACCGGACCATCCGGATCAATAACGGCAAGATCACCGGTGCGCAACCATCCGTTGGCGTCCAGCACGCTTGCCGTCGCTTCAGGATCGTCCCAGTAACCCAGCATCACGTTGTAACCACGTACACAGAGCTCTCCTTCCTCTCCCTCTGGAAGTGCCTCTCCGTCAGGGTTGATAACCTTGAGTTCTACACCATCTAGCGGCCTGCCTACCGTTTCGGTAGATGTTACAGGACCGTCGTCCAAATGGGTCATCGTGATAGCAGGGCATGTTTCTGTCAGACCATAGGCCAGAATGACGTCGCAGTTCATCTCCTCGCGCACCCGTTTCACCAACATAGGCGGGCAGGGGGCGCCGGCCATGATACCGGTGCGTAAGCTGGTGCAGAGTTCGGGGCTAAAATCCCCGTGATTCAACTCCATGGCAAACATCGTCGGGACACCATTGTGAACCGTGATACTCTCCTCAGCGATCAGAGCCAGTGCTTTTGCCGGGTGATACTTGGGCAGGCAAACTACCTGGGCGCCGGCCGCAGCGGCCGCCAGAATTGTGGCCGTTAGACCAAATGTATTCGAGAAAGGAACTGCTCCCAGGAACGCATCTTCAGGTTGGCAGCGCAGGACGGACGCCATGCTGGCCGCATTGCGGGTCAATCCCCCTTGCGTCAGAATCGCGCCCCGAGGGTCACCGAAACTTCCCAGTGTATGCACAATCGCGGCCGGATCCTCGGGCCTATTGACCAGTTCAACAGGCGCTGCTGTGGCGCCGAGCAGATCGGACCACGGGTGGGCCTCTTTTCCATTGCCCTCCAGCGAGATCACGTGTTTCAGTGCGGGCAGGTCGCTCTGAACTGAAAGGCCCAATGCGAGATGATCGATCCCATAACCCAGGTCAGGGTCAGCAAAGGTTATCAGGGCTTTCGGCCCGGTTTTGGAAAGACGGGCCATCACCTCAGCTCTACCTCGTCGGACGTTAACCGGTACCAGTATGAGCCCGGCCTTGACCGAAGCGAACAAGACAACCCCAAAGGCCGGGATATTGGGTAAGATGACCGCCAGCCGGTCGCCAGGTTGCAGACCAAGTTCCCGCAATCCTGCGGCTACCGTCGCCGCCTGTCGTTCGACCTGGCCATAGGTCAGACATTCATCCCCGTGACGAAGGAACGGACGATCATGGTGGCTCATCGCCTGGGCTGCTAACAGGCCATCAAGAGTCTTGTAAGGAAACGATTCATATTTCATTCGGAATCCTCCATAACGGCTCGTTTGGCAACTTGTTGGCGCGGGTCGCAAGCGCAATCTTAGGACATCACCTCTTCAGGTGAGACAATCGTCCCGGCCACGGCCGTCGCGGCAGCTACATAGGGGTTGGCCAAATACACTTCGCTTTCAGGATGCCCCATCCGCCCACGGAAATTGCGGTTGCTGGTAGAAACGCAACGTTCGCCGGCAGCAAGCACTCCCATATGCCCACCCAGACATGGCCCGCAGGTGGGCGTGCTGACCGAGCAGTTTGCCTCGATAAATACCTCGATAAGCCCCTCTCGCAAAGCATCCAAGTATACTTTCTGCGAGCCTGGGATGATGAGAGCCCGGAGGTTGGGATGTATCTGTCTTCCACTAAGCACTTCAGCCGCAGCCCGAAGATCCTCCAGATTACCGTTGGTACACATGCCGATGACGACCTGGTCGATGGCCAGACCGGCCAACTCCGAGACAGGCTTGACGTTCTCCGGCAGGTAGGGCACGGCGATGAAAGGCTCAAATTCGCTGACGTCGAACTCATAAACGACAGCATAATCGGCATCGGGATCGCTTTGCCAGTAGCTTCCCTCGCGCCGACTGCGTTTCTGGACAAACTGACGGGCAACGCTATCGGCTGCAAACAAACCCGCCTTCGCCCCGGCTTCAATGGCCATGTTGGCCATGGAGAAGCGATCGGCCATGGTCAGACAGTCGACCGCTGGACCGGTGAATTCCATCGCCTGGTAGCGGGCGCCTTCGACGCCGATGTGGGCGATCGTGTGCAGAATGAGGTCCTTACCGCTAACCCATTTTTGCGGACGGCCGTAATAGATGAACTTGCTGCTCTCAGGCACCTTGAGCCAGATCTCACCCAGGGCCATGGCAGCGGCGGCATCTGTGGATCCGATTCCCGTGCCAAATGCTCCGAGGAAACCGTAGGTGCAGGTATGAGAATCAGCTCCCGCAACCAAATCACCTGGGACGACCAACCCTTGTTCGGGCAGTAGTATATGTTGGATGCCAGCGCGTCCAACGTCATAGAAGCGAACCTTATGCTCGCGGGCAAACTCGCGGCATCGCTTCACAATTTCAGCGCTTTTTATGTCCTTAGCTGGCGTAAAATGATCCATGACGAGAACCACTTTTTCCGGATCAAAGATGCGAGCGCCCTTGATTTTCAGAAACTCCTCGATGGCCAGGATGCCTGACAATTCTGAAGCCAATACAAGATCGACTCGAGCGTTAATGAATTGGCCGGCTCGTACATCGTCTTTATCGCATTTGGAGGCCAGGATCTTTTCAGCCAGCGTTTGTGCCATCTTCTCTCTCCTTCCTTTTATCACGCGGCTTGCAGATCGCCTTCCTGGATTTCTTCTCCCGCTTTCAGCCTTGCACGCATGACTTTAACCATGCGCAGCACATCGTCCTCGGTGAGCAGGACGTTGGACCTTTTGGCGACCGCCAGGATCTTTTCAATGAAAACGGGACGCTCCTCAATACCATGCTGGCGCAAGTAGTAACGAACGTTGTGCTCGCCAGACATGGGGCCAATCTCGATGCTTTGAGAGCGTCCTACCATGCAAGCTGGGACGCCACAGTAGACGCAGTCAGTCAGCCATTCGTCCCCTTTTTCCAGGGCTTTGACGATAGCGGCCGCGTGGACGCCGGTGGATGTACGGAAGGAATCAGCGCCAACCACCGGGTAGTTGAAGGGGATTGAAACGCCGCACTTTTCGCTGATAATCTGACAGTATTCCGGCAGTTTGGTCAGGTCACGATCTGCCCAGCCGAGCAGGTTGAGGTTGACCAACAACAATTCCATGGGTGTGTTGCCGCTGCGTTCGCCTATACCCATACCACAGGCGTGAACCCGATCGGCTCCCGCTTCAATTGCCACTAGCGTGTTGACGATATCCAGGCCACGATCACGATGGCCATGCCAATCAATGCCGACATCAGGATTAACTTCGTCCACCATCTGGCGTAAGTAGGTGATAAGGGCGCGCACGCCCTCGGGAATTGCGTGGCCGACCGTGTCCGCGGCGCATATTCGTTGAGCGCCGGCTCGAATAGCAGCCGTGTATACTTCTCGCAGCGTTTCCGGCTTGGCGCGAGTGGTGTCCTCGGTGACGAACATGACTGGAAGCCCGTGGTCAATGGCGAAACCCACCGACTCTTCTGTTTGGCGCAACAGAAAATCCAGGTCCCAACCTTCGGCGTATTGGCGGACTGGGCTGGTTCCCAAGAATATACAAGCTTCGATTGGGATACCGGCATCCTCCGAGGCGTCCACGATTGGCGCGATATCGGAGATCATCGTCCGGGCTGCGCTTTGGGGTTGGATCGACATTGCCTGGTTGGCGATTTCCCGGGCCAAAACGGTAACATGATACTTGAAGCGATCCCCGGCTCCGCAAAGGCCAAGATCGGCCGCGTCTATTCCCAGATCACGCATCAGGTATAACAAATACACCTTATCCTGGATTTCCGGATGGCGTATCGATGGCGATTGTAAACCATCGCGCAATGACT
>CP070688.1:970210-973082 GCA_020353135.1 Chloroflexota bacterium | reverse complement strand
TGGGCGTAGGCGACCGCATCTTCGGACACGCCCTCTTTCATGGCTTCTTCAGCTCGCTCCCGGGCCTTCTGAGCCCGCTCAAAGTCGATCTCATCGGCATGCTCGGCGGAGTCGGCCAGGACAATGACTTGATCGGGACGCACCTCGGCAAAACCGCCGCCGATGGCAAAGTATTGTTCGTCGTCGGCCTTGCGGATCATAACCTCGCCAAAGGTCAAAGCGGTCAACAGCGAAGAATGGTTGGGCAAGATGCCCATGACGCCCTCAGTTCCAGGTAGGCTGACGTAATCAACTGGTTCGCTGTAGACAGTTCTTTCCTGAGTGATGATGTCGCACTGGATTGGCATATCTTCCTACGCCTCGGCGCGCAGCCTCTCGGCTTTTTCTACGGCATGGTCGATGGTGCCGACCATGAAGAAGGCTTGTTCCGGTAGGTCATCGTGTTTGCCGTCCAAGATTTCCCGGAATCCACGGACCGTTTCCCGGATTGGCACGTACTGGCCGTCGAGACCGTGGAATTTCTCGGCCACGAACATAGGCTGGCCAAGGAAACGCTCGATCTTTCGCGCCCGGGCAACCAGGATCTTCTGATCTTCGCTCAATTCGTCGATGCCGAGAATGGCGATGATATCCTGAAGGTCGTTGTAGGTTTGCAGAACCTGCTTGACTTCGCGGGCAGTGTTGTAGTGTTCTTCGCCGACGACGTCTATCTGGAGCGCCCGGCTGGAGGAGGAGAGGGGATCGACGGCCGGGAAAATACCCTTGGCGAAAACGCTGCGCTCCAGGGTGATGCTGGCATCCAGGTGAGCGAAGGTAGCAACCGGGGCTGGATCCGAGTAGTCGTCGGCCGGCACGTAGATGGCTTGCATAGACGTGATGGAGCCGGTCCTGGTCGAGGTAATCCGCTCTTGCAACAGGCCCATCTCGGCGGCCAAAGTAGGCTGGTAGCCGACGGCGCTGGGCATCCGGCCGAGCAAGGCCGACATCTCCGACCCGGCCAGCACGTAGCGGAAGATGTTGTCAATGAAAATCAGAACGTCACGCCCTTCGTCGCGGAAGTATTCGGCCATGGCCAAGCCGGTCAAGGCCACGCGCAGCCGGACGCCAGGCGGCTCGTTCATCTGACCAAATACCATGGCCACCGAGTCAAGCACGCCGTACTCCTCTAGTTCGTAGTACATGTCGGTGCCTTCCCGGGTGCGCTCGCCGACGCCGGCGAACACCGAGACGCCCTCGTGAGCTGTAGCCACAGAGCGAATCAGTTCCGAAATCATCACCGTCTTACCGACCCCCGCACCGCCATAAACGCCGGTCTTACCACCCCTGAGCAAGGGGGCGATCAGATCGATGACTTTCATACCGGTTTCGAATGTCTCGGCCACGGTAGATTGATCCTGAAACTCCGGCGCCGGTCGGTGACTTGGGTAGTATTGATCTGATTCGGGCGTAGGCCGGCCGTCGATGGCCTCACCCACAATATTGAAGATGCGACCCAGCGTAGCCGGGCCAACAGGCACTCTGATCGGCGCGCCTGTGGCAACGACTTCGACGCCACGCTGCAGACCGTCGGTCGAGTCCATGGCCACGGTCTTGACCAGCCCCTTGCCCAAGTGCTGCTGAACCTCCAGCACCAGGCGTCCATCAGGGCGTTCGATTTCAAGAGCCTCGTAGATATCGGGCAGCTCGCCCTCAGGAAAGTCGACGTCAACGACAGAGCCGCGAACGGCCTTCACAATGCCAACAGCCATGTAAACCTCCTACAAAATTGACGTATTCGCCAATGATTTACGTCTATTCGTCATGATGCCAGCGCTTCAGCGCCGCCGACGATATCCAGGATCTCGCTGGTGATGCTCGCCTGGCGGGCTTTGTTGCGCTCAAGAATCAGGTAATCAATTAGCTCAGCCGCATTATCGGTGGCGTTATTCATGGCCACCATCCGGGCGCTGTGCTCGCTGGCCTTCGCTTCAAGTACTGATTGGTAAACTTGCAGTTCGGTGAAGCGGGGCACGATGGTGTCCAATAACACGGTCGGCTCAGGCTCATAATCATAGATACGCTCGGAAGCGCCACTCAGGTCGACGTCCTCCACATACTCGGAGACGGCCATGGCCTCCAGATCCAGGGGTTTAAGCGGTAGCAGCTGTTTCACCCTGGGCAACCGGACGGCCAGGCTGACGAAGTCGGTGTAACCGACAAAGACATCGTCCACCTTGCCCGATAGGTAATCGTCGATGACGATGCGGGCGATAGGCGAGATGTCGACAAAGGCTGGTTCGTCGGCAATTCCGTCAAATGACGCGACCACGTTGTAGCCGCGCCGAATCATCAGATCACGGCCCTTGCGGCCGACGGCGATCACCTCCACTGGCGTGGGGAAGGCGCGGATGAATTGCTCAGACTGGGCAACGATATTGGCGTTGTAAGCGCCAGCCAGGCCGCGATCGCCGGTGATCAAGATCAAGGCTGAGTTCTTGATCTCGGACCGGGTTGTCAGCAGCGGATGGGTGCCGCTTTCTTCGACGCCGGGCTGAGACGCCAAATTAATCAGTATTTCGAAGGCCTTGCCCGCATAGTCGCGCGTTGCCATCACCTGCTGCTGGGCTTTGCTGGCCTTAGCCGCAGACACGGCTGCTAAGGCGCTCGTCACCTGGGAAATATTCTTAATGCTGCGAATACGTTTATTGAGTTCGCGTTCGGTAGCCAAAACGCACTCCTCAGATAATAGAAAGGATTATCAGGATTTATCTGATAGAAATCCTGGAACGACAATCACTCGTCTCAGGCGGACCAGTTGGCGTTGAAGTCCACAACGGCCTGCTTCAACGCTTCATCGGTTTCTGAAGTGAAATCATTGGATTCACGGATCGCC
>CP070688.1:965919-970110 GCA_020353135.1 Chloroflexota bacterium | reverse complement strand
TCTCATCTCCTGACGCTTAATCCACCTTTACGCAGTATATCAAAAAAAGTTGTAGGCGTTGGGCTCGTTGACGGGCATATATCCCTGTTTTATAATGCCACGCAATCATGGAAGCACAGGAAAAGAAGTCGCTGCCCTCTTCGCTCTACACCGAGGAGTACTTCTTGACGGCCTGTGAAGGATACGATGAGTTTCTCGAATCTGAAGGCCGGCACTTATCCCGACGACTGAGTGACGCCTTTGCGATGGCCAATGTGCAGCCTGGCATGCGCCTGCTTGACGTGGGCTGCGGCCGGGGCGAGATTATCCGGCATTGCATGCGCCTGGGCGTCGAGGCGGTCGGCATCGATTACGCCGAAGTGGCCACTTTAATGACCCGCGACGTCATTAATCAGGAACAGAAGGCGCCTAAAGGCCCGGCCGCCTTGGGGGGAGTGCTCCGCTCTGACGCCAAGCATTTGCCATTTCCTGATAGCTACTTCGACCGAGTGCTCTTATTCGACGTGGTGGAGCATCTTTACCCCTGGGAATTGCAGGAAGCGCTGCTCGAAATCGGCCGCGTACTGCGAGACGACGGCCGGCTCATCGTACACACCGCGCCAAATCGCTGGTACGACACCTACGCCTATCCCCTAGTCCGCTTTGTGCGTCGCTTGCTTGGCCAAGGGCATGCTTACCCTAAGGACCCGCGGGCGATCGTGCCCGCCAACCAGGACGTTCATGTCAATGAGCAAGACATGTTAAGCATGCAACGCAACCTGAGCGCCGGTGGGTTCAAATCGACAGTGTGGCTCGACAGTCCACCTCAGAACCGTGATGAGGGACCCGTCATGGCCGCTCTTCGCTGGGTGGCCTTTGAGATTCCCCCGTTTCGCTGGATCTTTGAACGCGAAGTATTCGCCGTTGCCCACAAGAAGGGTTGAGCAAAGGACCAGCCGCCCGGCGCTCAGCTGCGCGGCCGATTAACGCGACTGCCCTATCCTAAACATATGGCCAACAAGTTCCTGCCGATCATACTCATCCTGCTGCTGGCCTTCGCCCTCAGGACCCATCGCCTGACAGAAATCCCACCCGGCCTGACTCACGATGAAGCCAATCACGGTCGGGACTCAATTAACATTCTGGACGGCGTGCTGCTGTTCTACTTCCCATTGAATTATGGTAGCGAGCCGTTCTACAATTATGTGGTCGCCGGCAGCATGGCCATGTTCGGCGAGAATCTGTACGCCTTGCGCTACGTGAACGTCGTCTTTGGCTTATTGACAGTAGCGGCGACCTACTTGTGGGCCAACTGGGCTTTCGGACGCCGGGTGGCCATCGTCGCCGCCGGCCTGATCGCCGTCTCATTCTGGCCGCTGGCGACCAGCCGGCAGGCATTGCGGGCTGGCATGTTGCCTTTCATAGCCACGGCCGGAGTCATCTTCTTCTGGCGTATCTATCATTGGGCAAACGACGCGGCCGCCGGCTGGGCAAGCAAATGGGGCCGAGGCCAATGGTGGGCCTTGATCGGCTTTGTCGTCAGTGTAGCGGCCACACTCCACACCTATCTGGCCGCTCGCGTGCTGTGGCTTATCTACCCAATTTTCCTGGCCTATCTGGCACTGTTCCAAAGGCCAATTGCCAGGAGAATTTGGCGGCCGGTCGTCGGCGGTTTGCTGGCTATATTCTTGCTGATCGTGCCCATGTTTGCCTACGTCCAAGCCCACCCCGAAGCCGAAACGCGCTTGCAGATGCTCGACGGTCCGCTGCAGAGCCTGCAAGACGGCGATCTCCTGCCGATCGTGAAGAACGCATGGCTTGCTTTCTTGGCCTTGCTCTGGCCCGGCTATGGCGATCACTTTTTGGCCTACAACATGCCTGGACGGCCGGTACTGAGCATCGTCACGGCCGCCCTCTTTCTGGTTGGCCTGGGTCTTGCCCTGTGGCGTTGGCGCCGTCCGGCCTATGCCTTTCTGCTGATCTGGTTCGGTGTCGGAATCTTGCCCTCGCTCATCACCGGCCCGGAAGCCAACACAACGCGCAACCTGGGCGCGCTGCCGGCCGTATTCCTGTTACCGGCCGTCGGTTTCGTGGGCCTGGCCGAATTGGCCCTCCGGCGGTGGGGCCAGCCTGCGCGCCGTCTAGCTATCGGCGCGGCCTTCGCCTGGTTGCTGTTGGTCCTGTTCGTTAGCGCCGACGACTACTTCAACCGCTGGGCCGAATCGCCTGACGTCCGGGCTGCCTATCAACAGAATCTCACCCAAGCCGTAGATTATCTGAAAGGCTTGGGGACGGAAGAAGCAACGGTTCTCTCGTCGGTCTATCCTGGAGCGGCCCACGATCCGTCGATCGCCAGGGTGCTGCTGCCGGATGGCCAATATGACCTGCGCTGGATAGACGCGCGCTACGGGCTACTCTTTCCCGGAGGTGGCTCGGCCCAACTGATCGTCCCATCGTCTACGCCGCTGCACGCGATCCTGTCCGGCTATGTTAAGGAAGTAGACTCGGTCATTTTGCGCCAGGATGATCTTGATCCGTCGTTCACCCATTACCGGCTGTTGAACGGCGATTGGTTGTCGGCCGATCCCATTGATTTCGGAGGCGCCGTCGAGCTTCTAGACGCCCGGTGGCGCGAAGAAGCGGTCACAACTGGAGCTACGGCCGAACTTGTCACCATCTGGCGGGTTAGCGACGCGGCCAAGGTTGGTCCTGCCGTGCCGCCCGCGTTTGAAACCGATGTTGTCCTATTTACCCATTTGTTGGATCCGGCCGGCGGGATCGTCGCCCAGCGGGATTCCTTGGAGGCCCCATCGTGGGACTGGCAGGCCGGCGATATCTTCATCCAGATTCACCCGCTG
Organism: Chloroflexota bacterium; assembly: GCA_020353135.1. Next base: position 967,273 of record CP070688.1, on the reverse strand, counting down.
GTCATTCCGGCCGATGCCGCCCCAGGCAGCTACACTGCTGTGGTGGGCGTCTATGATCGCGCTTCTGGCGCCCGGCTGCCGGTAATTGATGGCGACGGCCATTTTGTCGATAACCACGCTTCTGTTGTACCATTGAACGTCAATGAGTGATCGTCGGAAGCAAGACCTATCGGTCGAAGAGCTGGAGCAACTGCTCTATTTGAAGAAGCGGGCCCAGCGCCAGGAGCGGCTGAAGCGCATGCGGGCCGAAGGCCGGGTTGTCGAGGCCGCCGACCTGGTTGCGCCGATCTTCGAGACCGAGCCCAACGGCGGAAGCCCCGAAGCCGCGAGTCAGGACCCAGACCTGGACGGTGCGCTGGAAGCCGACTCCGAGGAATCGGGTGGTATTCGCTGGCGCTGGGTGGCCAACAAGTTCTTGCTCTTCGTCGAAGTACTCGCCGTGGTTGGCCTGATCGTCATCGCCTTCGTCGTCTGGACCACAGCCCGCGAACTCAATCAGGAGATCGCCGAAGTACAACAGGTCCAGAGCGAGAGCGTGGCCCTGCCGACGACCACGGCCACGCCTGTGATAGGCCTCGTCGTCTTGCCCAGCGGTCACAAGCCGCCCATCAACGGCCGGCCGCCCGAGCCAGGGGAAGCCGGCGACATCCCGGCCCATTTACTGCCAATTCTGGACGCCTACGTGCCGCCGCCTATCCCGACTCCCGGCCCGGAACAGGCCCGCCGGGTACAAATACCAGCCCTTAATTTGGACAAGCCAATAGTCCAGGGTGACGACTGGGAACAACTGAAGAAAGGGGTTGGCCAGCACGTTGGCTCAGGATTACCCGGTCAGCAAGGCAATCTGGTCTTGTCGGCCCACAATGACATCTACGGCGAGATCTTCCGCAATCTGGATAAGCTGAAACCCGGAGATGAGATCATTATCTCGACCGAGCGCCGCAGCTACACCTACGTGGTAAGGGAGCTGGACGTCGTCGAACCAACCGATGTATGGGTCATGGACCCCACCGAACACGCCAGTTCGACCCTGATCTCCTGTTATCCATACCTGGTAAATAACAAGCGAATCGTCGTCTTTGCCGACCTGGCGGCTACAGGCCCACTTTCGGACGCTTTCTCCTGACCAGAAGCGTCCGAATTCTGTTGACTACCCCAATCCGTTGTGCTATCATCTGCCTGGAATCCGGCCTGAGGGCCGGTTCGTCTTGTCGTTTGCATTGCGGTCAAAGATAGAGAGGATTTCAATCAGCAGCAATTATCGCGTAAATCACCGTATAAGAGCCCCCCAGGTCCGACTGATCGATCACAACGGAGACAATCACGGTGTGGTGTCAATCAAGGAAGCCCGGGA
>CP070688.1:962866-965819 GCA_020353135.1 Chloroflexota bacterium | reverse complement strand
GAATTCTGGCAGCGCCTGCGAAGTGAGCGGGCTTGCCTTCAGCAGTTTTCCTGTTTCATAGAGCATGAACTTAAATTTGTCCTGGTCGGCGGCTCGATTCTTGTCTTTGCCTTCGACCACGATGGCCTTCAAGTTCTTGCTGCCCATCACGGCGCCCGGGCCGCCGCGGGCCAGGGCCCGTTCTTTGTCGTTCATGATGGCGGCGAAGCGCACCAGGTTCTCGCCGGCCGGGCCGATGCAAAGCACGTTGCGCTTGTTACGATTCTGCCCCAGTAGCTCGGTGGTCTCGAACACGCCCTTGCCCCAAAGGTGATCCGCATCTTTGATGGCCACGCCGTCCGGCGTGATCTCGATCATGACCGGCGTTTGCGCCCGGCCGCGGACGATCAACACGTCGTAGCCGGTGCGCTTGAACTGCATTCCCCACCAGCCGCCGCTATTGGCGTGGAGAATCGTGTTGGTCAGCGGGCTTTTGGCGCTTACGTTGAAACGATTGCTTGTCTGCGAGCCCGATGCCGTGATAGGCCCCGTCGTGAAGATCAGCACGTTCTGGGGTGAAAGCGGTTCGATCTCTGGCCCGACCAAGTCCCACAGCAGGCGCGCGCCCAGGCCACGCCCTCCCAAGAAGAGGCGTGCCATTTCCATGTCCAACGGCGCTGATTCGATGCGGCTGTCGGTGAGGTCGATGTCCAATATCTTTCCAGCCCAACCTTGCATAAGTATCTCTCCTGAGAATAGCGATTAGCTTTGAGTAGCTAGCGATTGGCCTTTTTTCCATGGTGATGTGCGGCGGTGAATCACGAACTCCTTTGGGGAGGAGCGGGTAACCCTTGGCCGCCGGCGATCGGCGGGAAAACAGCAATCTGATCATCTTCGGAAACGGCCGTTTCCAGGCCTTGGGCCAATTCACTGTCATGGCCATTGATCATTGCTCGCACGTGTGGGCGCAATGCATCGCCATCAAAAATCGCCGCTCGTAACAATTGATTGTCGTCACAAATGCTCTCCAGCGCTTCACGCAAGGTCGCGCCTGAAGCTTCCTTCTCAACGCTCCCGGCTTTCTGGCGTAGGCCGCCGAATAGCTTTATCTTCATACAGGTCCTTATCGCGCAAGGATCGCTAAGCGTCTCCGCCTATCGATTGCAGGGCGAGGTAACGCCCATAGGCGTCGTCCCAGGCGGTCCTATCTCGCGGCTCGTATCGTTTCAGTTCGGTCGTACCGGCCACCGCCTGGCGGGCCTGTCCGAGATCGGCCAGTTCGCCCAGGGTGATAAGCTGCACGAGGGCATTGCCAATGACCGTGGCTTCGGCCGGGCCAGCCACGACGGGTAAGCCGCTCGCATCGGCGGTCATCTGGTTCAGTAGCTGGTTTTTTGAACCGCCGCCGACGATGTGCACGGTGGCGACGCGGCGGTCGGCTACGGCCGTAACTTGTTCCAGTACTTCACGATAGGCCAGTGCCAGGCTCTCCAGCACGCAGCGCACCACGGCGCCTGGCTTGTCTGGCACGGGTTGGTTTGTCTGGCGGCACCAGTCACGAATGCGCTGCGGGTGATCGCCTGGGGAGAAGAAGCCAGAATCATTGGGGTCAATAATTGCCGTAAGGGGTTGTGCTTGAGTTGCCATGCCAACCAATTCGGAATAGGTGTATGACTCGCCGGCCGCGGCCCACGTGGTCCGGCACTGTTGTAGAATCCATAGACCCATCACGTTTTTGAGGAGCCGGTAGGTGCCGTAGACGCCGCCTTCGTTGGTGACATTGGCCGCCAACGCTTCCGGCGTCAGAACCGGCTTATCTACTTCGAGCCCAACCAGGCTCCAGGTGCCGCTGCTGATATAGGCAAAATCAGGCGTCCGAGCGGGAACGGCCGCCACCGCGCTGCCCGTATCATGGCAAGCCGGCGCTATGACCGGGATGCCCGCGTGCGCCCCCAACCGGGTTCCCGGCGGCACGATTTCGGGAAAGATATGGTCAGGGATGTTCAGCCTGGCCATCATCTCCCTGGCCCAGGTTCCAGTCGTAGGGTTGAACAGTTGAGTGGTCGTGGCATTGCTGAATTCGTTTACCTTCACGCCGGTCAGCCAATAGTTGAGCAAATCAGGCGCGGTCAAAAAGGTGTCGGCGATTTGCAGCTGCGGAGAACGACTTGCAACCAGGCTCAACAACTGGTAGAGGGTGTTGATGGGCATGAATTGGATGCCGGTCTGGGCGAAGATCTCTGCCTTCGGCACCCTGGCGAAGGCCCGGGACATCATGTTTTCGGTGCGGCCGTCTCGATAATGCACCGGGTTGCCGATCAGGCTGCCCTGGCTATCCAGCAGGCCGAAATCGAGCCCCCAGGTATCGACGCCAATGCTGGCCGGATTCATCGATTTCCCTTTATCGATTCCGGCCTGGATGTCGGCCCACAGCCGAAGGAAATCCCAATAAAGCGTACCGCCAACCGTAACGGATGTATTGGGGAAACGGTGCAGCTCTTCCAGCACCGGCCGCCGGCCGTCGAAATGAACGGCCATCACCCGGCCTGATTCTGCCCCTAGATCGACGGCTAAAGCTGTCTTAGCAGGCACGTTTAGCCTCGTTTGACCAGGATATGTTCTTCGTAGGAACGGATTTCATCCATGATGGCTGTGCCGGAAGGCGCGTTCTGCCGTAAGCAATAGTAATCCCAGACCGCTCCGAAGGGCAGCCCTTTCAATTCTTCCAGCAGCGCCAGGCGCGCCGTGTAATCGCCGGCCGACTCAAGCTGGCGCATCTGGCCGAGTGGCTCTAGCAGGGCCACGAGCAGGGCCCGCAGGGCGTTGCGCGCGCCTATGGTCCAGGCGGCAACGCGGTTGATGCTGGCGTCGAAGAAGTCAAGGCCAATGTGTACGCGCTCCAGGTAGTCGCCGCGAGTGATCTCTTGCATGATGGCCTGCAACTCTTCGGTGAAAGTAACCACGTGATCGCTAT
>CP070688.1:959096-962766 GCA_020353135.1 Chloroflexota bacterium | reverse complement strand
GTCACAGTCCGCAATTTCTCCTGTGGTATGGTCAGCCAGTCGATGGCATCAAGTTCCGCATGAATGTCGAATCCCAGATACTGCTGAAAATAGTCCCGTATACTAAACATCTCCACTAGATGATTGACTGGACCCTGCTCGAGGCTTTTGGGCAGTTGTGTTCCACGATCCCCTTCGCTATAGTTCGGTTCGAAGTTGGTTGAATAGCCGCGCACCAAATAGGGCAGATTGTGCCGCAGCACTTCATGAATCGCTTCACGCGGATAATCATCCTCATCCGCGAAGAAGAGCATCACACGAGGGCCCCAATGATGATCGCTCGACATTTCCGTGTCAAAGCTCAGCACCTCCGAACCACCTCCGATCACGGCGGCGCTGTATTGTAAGGCCGGGAATTCACGATCCATTATTGGCTTGACCGCTTCTAGATAAAAGATACGGTTAAGTTCAAGTCCGGGCATAAAATCCGACATGGAAACCTCCTGGTCGCCTCATATACGCCACTGGCGTTTCGCCCAAAATGGAGAAGAATGGCAACTCGACTTTCGGCTACAGTGTACCCCATTTTAGATGACGACGATGAAAGGCTATGAAAGCGGACGAAGAGTGCACGTTCTATTGCGGCTCACCATTGGTAACGTCTGTTTCACCGTGGACATCGTGCCCTTTCTTCGGGCCAAGACGGTGCGGATGGTCTCAAATACTGCAGATTTAATGTTTTGTTGTATACTTTCGCCCTGAGGTCCGATTTCGGCGCCTCGGAATGGACTCTTTGCACAACCCTCAAAGGGTAAACATCGTACGCCCCGACTCGGCGTCTGCTGGCTGGCGACGTACGTTCTTTGGCGCAAGGTCCATCCTGTAAATCCTGTTAACCGTTACTAGTACCTTGGAGAACATCATGAAACTCTTACACATCATCGCCACGCCTCGCAGCCACGCCTCCAACACCTTGCGCATCTCAAACGCATTTCTGGAAGGCCTTTACGCCAAATATCCCGACCTGGAAGTGGAAGTCCTGGATCTATTCGACGTCAACATGCCCTCGGTGGCCGGCGACAACATCGAAGCCAGATACACCCTGACGACTGGAGCCGTCATCGACAAGCGGCACGAGCGTTCCTGGAAACAAATCGAGAACTTCATCGAGCATTTCAAGGCCGCCGACGCCTACCTGATATCCGCTCCCATGTGGAACTTCAGCATCCCCTACGCCCTCAAATACTACATCGACGCCATCGTCCAGCCCGGCTACACCTTCCGCTACAATGAGCAGGGCCAGCCTGAAGGCCTGGTCACCGGCAAGAAAATGGTCTGCGTCACCACCCGCGGCGGCGATTACTCCGAAAACAGCCCTTTCCACGCCTTCGATTTTCAGGAACCCTATTTGCGGGCCATTTTCGGCTGGATGGGCATCACCGACGTTGAATTCATCAACGCCCAGCCCATGGACTACACGCCCGAAATCCGCCAGGCGTCCATAGAAGCGGCCATGCAAGTCGCCCGGAACTCGGCCGCCAACGCCGACTGGTGGGCCAGCGACCAACCCGCCGAGCCCCAAGACCTCAAAGGCCTCAAACCCCAACCCCTAAAGAATTAGCGCGTACTTGCCAAGGATGAAAGCCGACGCCGGTCAGCTTTCATCCTTCATCCCTCATCCTTCACCGACCACTGATCACCGACCACCGACCACCGACCACTGTCCACCAACCACTGACCACTGTCCACCGAACGTGGTATCATACCCACCCATGACACTAGACACGATGGACTGCATAACCAGCGGCCGGGTGATCGTCAACGGCGACGACTTCGGCATGTCGCCCGGCGTCAACGCGGCCGTCAAGCGCTTGCACGCCGCCGGCCGCCTCAGCAGCGTCTCCATCATGAGCAACATGCCCTGGTCGGCCGACGCCTTGGCCTACGCCCGCGGCGCCCCCGTCCTGCAGGCCGGCGCCCACCTCAACCTGACCACCGGCCGGCCGCTTCGACCCCTTGAGCAGGTCCCGTCCCTGGTCGACGACTCCGGTGAATTCCTGGACCTGCCAGTCATGCTGCGCCGCCTCCTGGCCGGCCGCGTCTCCCGCGACGAAATCAGGCTCGAGCTGGGCGCCCAGCTGGTCCGCTGCCTGGAAGAAGGCCCGGAGATCCAGCACGTCGATAGCCACATGCACTTCCACGCCGTGCCATCCCTGGGCCGGCTGGTGACCGATCTGGCCAGCCGCCACGGCGTGCCCAAGGTCCGCAACCCCGACTTCGGCGCCTTCGTCATGCCCCCGCCCAACGAAATCTCCCCCGTGCGCAAGGCCCTGCACAAGGCCGGCGCCCGGGTCTTGATCTCGACCCAGCGCGTCCTCAACAGCAGAAATATCGCCCTCACCGGCCCTGAGCCCAACGCCCGCCAGCTCATCTACCTGCGCTGGTGCCTTGAGCTGGAAGATGATCCCGCCGCCGCCTTTCGTACTTGCCTCTGCGACCTGGATTTTGGCAAGTTGGAAATCATCGCTCACCCGGCCGAGCTCGACGACGTCCTGCCCTCGTTGAGCGGCTACGTCGAGGGCCGTGAGTTGGAGCTGGAATTCCTGGCCAGCGATACCTTTCGCGAGTTGATGGAGGACCTGTGAAGCGCAAGTTGCGGGGCTTCAAGCGCAGCGCCGTCGAACTCGACTACAATCTTTACCGCGTCGACGTGCCCATACCCGGACTGGCCGGCGACGACCTGAGCGTCATCGACATCCGGCCGGAGGGCGTCGAGCAAACCATCGTCTTTTTACACGGCTTTGCCGGCTGCGCCGAGACCTGGGAACATCAGATCAACCATTTCAGCCAGGAATACCGCGTCGTCGCCCCCGATCTGCGCGGCCACGGCCAGAGCGACGCGCCTTTCACCCGCTACACTATGGGCGAATTGGTGGCCGACCTATACAAGATCAGCCAATACCTGGAGCTGCCCGAGCAATTCATCCTGGTTGGCCACTCCTTCGGCGGCTCCATCGCCGTCGAATACGCCAGCGCCCACCCCGAGCAGATCTCCCACCTGGTGCTCATCGCCACCGCCGTCGAATGGCCCGTGCCCCGCATAGCCAGCTTCTTCTTTCGTTTGCCGGCCGCCTTCTTTCGCCTCTGGTGGCCCTACTGCGGCCGCTGGAACTGCCAGGTGCACACCTTCAAGCGCATGGCTGTCAACAACCTCGAGAAATGGCGCGGCCGGGCCAGGATGGAGAGCCTGGCCGTCCCCACGCTGGTCATTACCGGCGCCCGCGACAACTACTTCCTGCGCCGCGTCTACGAAGACGTGGGCCAGGCCATCCCCAGCGCCGACGTCGTCGACATTGGCGCCTCCAAGCACAAGGTCCAGCTCGAGCGCCACAAGGCCGTCATCCGGACCATCGATCGCTTCGTCGACGAGAGCAAGAAGGGCAGTAGCTGGCGCTCCGATATCGGCGGCGAAATGAGTCAGCGCCGGCCCTGGCTCGACTTCTACAGTCCCGGCACCCCCAAGACCGTGCCCATTCCCCGCCGGCCGCTTCACGATTTTCTCTACAGCTCGGCCGAATGGCTGCCCAAGCGTACGGCCACCATCTTCTTCGGCAAAAAGCTCAACTACAGTCGCCTGGCCCGCTCGGTCAACCAACTCGGACACACCCTGCACGGCCTGGGCGTCAAGCCC
>CP070688.1:954353-958996 GCA_020353135.1 Chloroflexota bacterium | reverse complement strand
GCCGAACGACATGCGGCCGCCTCGCGCTTGGGCCAGGAGATCCGGGCCGAGCGTGGTATCGAAACGGCCATGTATTTGATCGGCGAGGCATTTGCCGGCATTAAGGATTAGGGCCTGGAAGTTGGCCGCTACCGGCAAGGGATCGAAGGATTCCCGCAGTGTCGAAGACGGAATGGAGCAAATGACACAAAGTCCTGCTTCTCAGATCTTTCTGTAGACATTCTAGGACGGAGGGCTATAATCAATATTCTCATTCGGACGGTTTCTGGAGCTAGCTGGCGTGAGGTTGTATGCTGCCATTTTCCCGACTATAGGCGAGTACTTCACGGGTTCTCCGCGTACCAGCCGAGGAGGAGTTGACAATGGGACATATCTTCTTTAGTTATTCGCGCGCTGATCAACGTACCGTTGACGAACTCATTCGACAAATCGAAGCGTACGGATATGACGTTTGGATCGATAGGGAAAGTATCATCGGGGGCGATCCTTGGAAGGCAAAGATCGTCGAGGCAGTCGAAGCTGCTGATGTATTTCTTTTAGCCCTTTCTCGCAACTCGGTTCTTTCTGATAATGTGCGAACGGAGGTTGACTTGGCACAAGGGGCAAAGACACCTATCTTGCCCGTCATTCTCGAACCCCACGTCGATATTCCTCGGAATCTGAAATATCAGTTGGCGGGCATTCATCGGGTCGATATCTCAACCGGCGAAGGAATCCAGCCACTAGTAGAGGCGTTAGCTTCAGCGCTGGAACCAACAGTGCCCTTCCGTAAGCCAACCCATCATCCACCGCCGAAGAAGCCACTTCTGACGAAGCTTAGGCCAGGTATAGGCCTCGCAATTATCCTGGCAGGCATTGTCATCATCTTGTTTGCGATTATTGTTCTGGACATGGTTGGCTTGCTGAAGTTACCAGCTTTTAATGAGGAAGCTCACTTGGATCCAACCACTACGGTAGAAACGACATCGACAACAGGCTTGGAGGCTCCCGCGGCTGCAACTCTTCCACTGTCTACGGATGTACCAGAACCAATACCAAATGTCAACCCGGAACCTACTGACTTGACAAACCCAACTGACGTCCTGGAACCAACACCAACTGTCAGACCGGAACCTAGTAGCCCCACTGATACCCCGGAGCCCATTGACACCCCGGAACCAACACAGATAGTGATCTCGGGGACCGGTTTTGAGCAGGATTGCATTCTTGCTGATTTCTGGATCCCTAATCCAGCCTCATCTCTTCAAACTGATGAAAGAAATTGCTGGAATCTTTCTAATTGGGGCATAGAAGCTCGAGAAAATGGTCTGCTTATCTCTGCAAACCAACCGGGCAATGAAATGATCAATGGAATCTATTCCCGGATTGCTGAGGATGTGACAATCGATTTTGAGATCAGGGTGGATCAACTATGGACATCGTACGATGATGTCCTCACGAATATCGGTTTTGGCGTACTCCCAAGTAATCTCTCTTCAGACGCCGGACATTTCGTCTATTATCAAAAGGAAAGCCCACAGGATGGATATCCGGTATTTGTGAAACATAGAGAAAGAGGAGGGTACGACGCCTACTTAACGCTAGATGGAGATTATGTCCGTTATCCGCTCGGACGAGTCGATCGTATAGAAATGAGTCTAGTTGATAATGTCTTGAACATCTACTTGAATGATTCTAAGGTTGCAGGACCGCTGAATGTAACTTTCCAAGATCGAGTCTTCTGGATCGGATATCGAATGCCAGAAGGTGGCACAATTGAAGCTCAAATCTCGGAACTAAGCATTCAGGAGTGAAGATCGCATCTATCGAGACTTTGGCACCGGTATGAAGCTTGGATTCAGCTGTTGAGAGATGAACAAGTCCAGTGCCATGAGGCTGACGGCCGCCGGCCGAGCTATTAACCTTCCTGGATGTCGGTCCGCCGCCCCGGTGGTCAACCAGGGCGCCATAAGTGCCGGCGATGCCCTGGAGACGTCGACCGTGTTCGTCGAGGGCATGGTAACGGCCGGCCAACGGACCATCGTCCAGGGCTGGGATGAGGACATGAAGCGCTTAAGCCGGCCGCTGACGATCTACTCTGCCGGATCACTACCCCATGGCTGACTCCTGCCCCGGGCGGCCGGGTTCCGAGCCAGCATTCCCCAGTTGGCGATATTGTTCCTGTTCCTCTTTCCCGAAGTACTTGGTGGCATTCTTGAGGCTTTCGGAAGAGAAGTGCTGGATGTTGGCATTTAGAACCTCGCGCACAAAGTCTTCGTCGAATCTGGATATCTCGCGCAAGATCCAGCCCACGGCCGTCTTGGCAAACCTTTCCGGCCGGCCGATCAGTACCGCGCACGATGCTTTGACGGCCGGATAATAGGCGCTATCGCCGGCGAGCGGCACAAAAGCCACCAACGACGCCCGGGCCCGCCAGAGGTTTTCCGACTTCCGCCATTCGGCGATGCGATCGGCGCAGTCCGGCCCGCTCTCTTCAATGAGTGGCCCCAACACCTTGATGCAAAACCAGTCACAAATATTCCAATCGTAGATCAGCCCCTCGTCAAACAGAGAAGCGAACCGGACAACATCTCGCGGGCAATCCAGCGCGCCTGCGGGCAGCAGAATCTCCTGCAAGTAAAGCGTGCCAGCCAGCTTCTCTTCAGTATATGCTCCCTCAAACAAGATCAGCGCCAGGTTTAGCTGTTCCGGAAGGGTCAGCTCGCCCTCTACGTACTCCTGATGCCATTGATGAACCTCACTCCGGACCAGCGCCATCTTGACCCCTAAGAAAGGAGCGCTTTCTTTGACATAGTTCTCCCACCAGGCTTTTGTTTTTGCATCGGCGTGTTTCTGTAGCCTTTGCTGTAATAGAAGAATCTGTTCCTGAAACATGATTCGCCCCATGCTTTACTCGTTCGATACTCATTGATTTAAGCATAAAGACGAAATCCAGATTTTCAAGGGCAGAAACCATAGTGGCCAGTGATATTCGCTGCCATCCTCATGTTGTGATAAACCTTTCACCATGACCGCACCTGGCCAGCAGTATAGTAAGATGCCGGCTGTGTTTTTCGGAGGCGATCAGACCATGACGATTCTATTGATAATTCTGGGAGCAGCGGCCGCCCTGGCGCTTCTTATTACCGGCCTGCTGCTCGTGCAGTATGCTCTGGGTATCGAAAACTCATTGCGCGACGAAACCGGCAACCTGGAAGCGGGCCGGAGTCTTACGGGGCTTCTGCTGGCGGTGCTGGTTTTTTCGCTGTTGATAGGCGTGCCGGTAGCCGCTATTTGGCTGGCCGAATCGGCCGGCCATTCCTTCTCTTTCCTCGGGATGTGGGCTATGGCCTACGCCATCTTCGTTTTGGTCAACCTCTACGACCTGGTCGTGCTCGATTACATCCTGGTCGTGCGTCACCGGCCGGGCTTCATCACCGGCCTGCCGGACACGCCGTATTACACCACGATGAAGCCCCATGTGCAGGGATTCGCCCGCGGACTGATCATCGGCGTCCTGCTAAGCTTGATCTCCGCGCTTCTGGCCTGGTTCGTCTTTTAGGGTTTGTCGACAACGGGCGCTATCAACCAGGAGCGGGATAGTAGCGATCTATGTTGTCAACATTGATGAAGACGTGCTTCATATAGACGGCCGGTGACACTGGCTCTCCGCGCAGCAGCCTCATGGCCAGTTCCAGAAGCCTTCGACCATAATGTTCCGGCATATAGGATGTCGAACCGATCACGCGCGACTCTGGTTGGCGAATCTCGTCTAGCAGCAATTGGTCGGCGCCTTGTCCGACGATGGCCACATGCTGCTCGCGCCCTAGACGGCGCGCCGCCCGCAAGGCGCCGATTGCCGCGTCTGTATTAAAAGAAACGACCGCCAGGCGCCGCGCTTTGGGATGCGTCTGCAAAGCTTTTGCTACCTCAGCCTCACTAATTGAACTGGTATTGCCGGAATCCAACCTGATAATCTTCTTGCCCGGCACTGGCCCGACGACTTCCTCCAGACCGTCCAACTGCCCCTTGATGCGCGCGGCCGGCAAGGCGCCAGCGCGCAATTCCTCCAGGACGATCAGATAGTCATATTCCCCCTGCCACTCTTGCTGCAACCACTCCCCTAAGGCGATGCCGGCCACGTGCCCGCAACGATAATTGTCTACGCCGAAGAAGGTAGCCCCCACCATGGGAATATCCACTGCGATCACCGGTATATTGGCCCGCTGGAACTTGTCCATGATGAGGCTGCCCATCTGGTAGTCAATCTGGTATTCGATAGCCAAATCCACGCGCCGGGCAATCAATTTATCCGCCACTCGCAGCGCCTCTTTGCCGCTCAGTTTATTGTCTGCGATCACCATGTCGATATCCTGGAAGGCAACCGCGGCCCTTTCGATACCCCGGCGCACGGCGATCGCAAAAGGCAGTTCCTCGCTCTGGTTAGCAAATCCAAGGGTATACCTGGGCCGGCCATCCTGGGCAGAATAAGAACGGACTGTATTCTCGCCACAAACCAACAGGTTCACGCCGGCTTCCCGCACCTGCTCGACGAATTCAGTAGATACATCGCTGCCGGTCAGTAAATCTGTGATTTGCTCAAGAGGCACCAAGGGAGCAATACCCACCTTGTCAATTTTGGCTGAATCCAAGAGGGCAACGGT
>CP070688.1:946546-954253 GCA_020353135.1 Chloroflexota bacterium | reverse complement strand
TTGTTAAGGTTTTCTACGATGTTCTGATTGTTACTGATGTTAATCGTTCTACGATGTTCTGATTATCGACACCTGATATGTTAGCAATGGGCCGGATTAATCACTCGCTTCAAACAAGACCCGATTGACGAACACGTCTGTCGAACCCAAGTAGTCGGACTCATCTATCATCGACTTCCAATCTACGGGAGCCGAACTTACTTCTTGAACCACATCAAGGAGATGCCGGTCTTGCTCGATCGCCATCCGGCAAGCATTTTTCACCAGCACAGTTGCTTCGGCGCGCCTCATATACTTGGGCGACAAGGCGTATGTAATCGCTTCACCTAGCAGGAGTCCATTGGAGTCGGCAAGATTTGCACGCATCTGGGCCGGGTCAACTGCTAAATTTTGGCTCAAGAAGAGGGCTTTCTTTAGTGTTGCGGCCGTCAGAGATACCATCTGCGGTAGCGAGAGCCATTCCATCTGCCAGCCATGGGTGCCACGTTCATGCTCTTGAACTCCTGATTGATGGATCGCTGACAGAAGGCTCGCATTAGTCCGGGCCGCGGCTATGATCAATTCGCTGATGATGGGGTTGCTTTTCTGAGGCATGGTACTGGAGCCACCTCGTGAAGGATCGGCCGTCTCCCGTACCTCGCCCACTTCAGTCTGGGCCAGCAAGATGACGTCCTGGGCCATCTTGGCCAGGCTGCTACTAACCATCGATAGCCAGCCCGCCAATTCAGCTAGATTGTCGCGTTGCGTATGCCAGGGCATCAATGGGACGCCTAGATCTAGTTGCCGTGCCAGCGCATCTTGGACATCCAACCCTCTGTCATCCAAGGCTGCCAACGTGCCCGAACCGCCACCAAACTGGATCGCAAGCAGCCGCGGCGCCAGTTCTTTCAGGCGTTGTCGATGGCGTAACAGGGGGGCTAGCCAACCCGCCACCTTGAACACAAAAGTGATCGGCAGTGCCTGCTGCGAGTGAGTACGGCCGGCCATGAGGGTATAGCGGTGACGGTCGGCCAATCGAGCCAGGCCCTGAATCACGTCGTTCAGCGCGTCCGTGATTAAGTCGAGGGCAGCACTCACCTGGAGGACAAGGGCAGTGTCCATAATATCCTGTGTTGTCGCCCCCCAGTGGACATAGTCGGCCGCTTCTGGTCCAACCTGCAAGCGCAATTGTCTGACCAGGTCAATAACCGGCACGCCCGATTTCTCGATGCCGGACCTCAGCTGTTCAAGATCTACGCTCAAGTCGGCCGCGCCGCGAGCGATCCGTTCGGCCGCCTCGACCGGAATCACCCCCATTCCGCCCTGGACTTTGGCCAGGGCCACTTCCACCCTCAGCATGAACCGCACGAACGCCTCTTCCGAGAACAAGGCCGCTATTTCTGGGTCGCCGAAGAGAGAAGAGTAGAGTTCGGAGTTCGTCTGCGACAACGTCATAGAAGGCTAGTAGATCAAAATGAAGCCTCTCGCGAGAAAACCTCGCTTGAGGTCACTATTCACTGGTCGCCAGCTTAATCGCCCCAGACTTCACGGGCGGTATTCACGATCAGTTCCAGTTTCCTAAATTGCGCTGCTTCGGTGAGTTCATTGCCATGGACCGTGCTGGAAAAGCCGCATTGTGGGCTGAGGCACATATTCTCCAGGGGCATGTATGCTGCGGCTTCGTTTATGCGCTGGATCAGCTCATCCTTGGACTCCAAATCACCCGTCTTTGAAGTGACGAGGCCAACCACGACGGTCTTATCATCGGGAACAAAGCGAAGCGGGCTAAAGCCGCCGGATCGCTCATCGTCGTACTCCAGGAAATAGGCATCCACGTTCATCTCATTGAATAGCACTTCGGCGACCGGTTCGTAGCCTCCTTCGGCGAACCAGGTGCTGCGGAAGTTGCCACGGCATAGGTGTACACCTATGGTTAAGTCGTCGGGGCGCCCGTCGATGACTGAATTGATCAAGGCCGCGTAGGTCCGGGGTAGTTCATCGGGGTCATCGCCGCGCTCAAGCGCGCCGGCTCGCATTTTTGGATCACACAGGTATGCCAGGTTGGTATCATCCATTTGAATATAGCGGCAGCCTGCCTCATACAACGCGCTAATCTCATCACGGTAGACCTGGGCCAGATCTTCGAAGAATTCATCCAGGTCAGGATAGGATTCGATATCAATGGCCGCCCGGCCGCCGCGGAAGTGAACCATTGTCGGGGAAGGAATCGACACCTTTGGCGTGGCGGTAACCTTGGACTTTAAATATAGAAAGTCATCAACCTGAATATTCTTCACATGCTTCAACTTACCGGTTACGGCAAGACGAGGGGGCGTGAAGCCCTCCTTGGTTGGCTTGGCATCCGGGTTGGCGGCGATGGCTCCGCTCACGGTGACGCCGCCCACTTGCTCGAGAAAGTCAAGGTGAAAGTAAGTGCGCCGGAACTCGCCATCGGTAATGCTCTGCAAGCCGACCGCTTCTTGTTTGCGAATCGCGTCGGCGATCGCCTCGTCTTCAGCATCTCTCAATTCTTCTGCGGTGACTTCGCCGTTTTGGAAACGCGCGCGCATGGCGAGCAAGCGCGCCGGCCTCAATAAGCTGCCTACATGATCGGCGCGAAAGGGTGGGTTAGTCTTGGACATGTGAAAACCTCCATTGGGGGCTTCTGTGAGCCGGGATCAATTCCATATCAGGGGTTGAAAAACACAGTTTCATTTTCACCTTGCATACGAATGTCAAATCGGTAGACGACCTGGTCGCCCGACTCCTCGCGACTGGCGATCAGGGTCCGTCGCCGGTCCGCATCAATCGATCGCAGCACAGGATCGCCGTCATTGGCCGGTTCGTCGGCGAAGTAGATGCGGGTCATGGCATGGATCAATATCCCCCGGGCGAAGACGTGCACGTTGATATAGGGCGCCTGGCCGTCACGCCCGCCGGGCTTGATCGTCTTGAATTCATAAACGCCTACCCTCGGGTTTTCCGCCCGGCCGAAGCCGCGAAAATGGGCATCCGCTTCTTCATGAAGCGGGTCCGCGGGATGGTTATAAATGCCATTGGCGTCGGCCTGCCAGATCTCGACCATGGCATCCGTGATCGGATCGCCGTTTCCATCTGAGACAACGCCCGTGATCGTGATGCGCTCTCCCGTCGTCGCATCATTCACTAAAACATTCTGTGCATCGCCATGAATCAGGCCAATGCAAAGATAAGGGCCGATAGTTTGGCTAGCGGTTTGTTCCAACATGATAGCGCCTCCTGCAATTTGATTACTCAAACGGCGTTTGGTTCGGGCCGCAAACGACGATGTCAAAGCGAAATCCTAACGCCCATACCGGTTCGGTTACCTCATGATCGTATGCTGAAATCAGCCGCAACCGCGCCGCCTCGTCCGGGATGCCGTTATAGATCGGGTCCAGCGGTAACAGGGGATCGCCGGGAAAATACATCTGCGAGACCAACCGCTGCAGGAAGTTGACGCCGATGATGGAGAAGTGAATGTGCGCCGGCCGCCAGGCATTGTAATGATTCTGCCAGGGGTATGCCCCGGGGCGGATGGTGGTGAATCGGTACGCGCCGTTTTCGTCGGTGATCGTACGCCCCGAGCCGTGAAAATTGGGATCTAAGGGCGCGTCATGCTGGTCCACCTTGTGCATGTAGCGACCGGCCGCGTTGGCTTGCCAGACCTCGATGAGGGCATTCGGAACAGGCTTGCCCCTATCATCCAGCACACGCCCGGTCACGATGATCCGCTCACCCAGCGGCTCGCCCGTCTTGGTCGAGTTGCGGGTCAGGTCGTTATCCAGGGGACCGATGTCGTTGGGTCCGTAGACCGGGCCGGTCAGTTCTCATAACGACTGAGAAAGGGGTACCAACGGGCGGCTGGGCGACCGGGTGACGGTCGACTTGTAAGGTGGGTGTAGATAGGGGGGCTGAATGGCCCAGTCAAGCGAATTATAGTTGGTCAATTCCGTCATTCGGTTGCCTCCTCTTCTGCCAATTCGCCATACGCTTTCTTGGCTATCGCCACGGCCGTATTTGCGGCCGGCACGCCAGCGTAAACGGCGACTTGCAGCAATACCTCTCTCACTTCATCTGGCGTCACGCCCGTATTTGGCGTGGCCCGGATGTGCAAGGCCAGTTCATGTTCTTTGCCCAGGGCGGCCATCATGGCAATGGTGATCAAATGGCGCGTCTTTCGATCGAGCCCCGGCCGGGACCAGACCGAACCCCAGGCCGTTTCGGTGATAAAGCGCTGAAAATCGGCGTCGAACGGCGTCTTGTTGGCCTCGGCCCGATCAACGTGAGCGTCGCCCAATACCTGCCGCCGGATCGCCATGCCTCGTTCAACCTTCTTGTCAGCCACGGCCGATTTCCCCCAGGAAGGCGATGATCGCGTCGGCCATCGCTTCTGGATGCTCAACAGATGGCGTATGGCCGGCGTCAGGGATGAGTTGGAAGCGGCTGTTCTGCAATTCATCAGCCAGTCCCCGCACGAGTTCAGGCGGCGTGGCCGAATCTTCAGCCCCACACAGGACTAACGTTGGGCAAAGAATGCCGGGTAGAACATCGCGTAAGTCGGCGTCGCGAATGGCGGCGCATGCGGTCAGGTAGCCCTCGAGATCCGTACGGGCAAGAAGATTCGCATAACCCTGGTACGCTGCCGGCTGCTTATGCTGAAAGTCTGCGGCGAACCAGCGCAACAGGATCACTTCAAGCATGGCGGCCATTCCCTTTTGACGGATATTGCCAATGCGCTCGTTCCAGTACTCGGCCGTGCCTATCTTGGCCGCCGTATCACCTAAGATGAGGGCTTGAACGCGCTGGGGATGACCGGCCGCGAAATCAAGGGCGATCATGCCGCCTATCGACGAACCGACCAGGACTACTTCCCGCATTCCTAAGCTGTCCAGCAAAGCGGCCAAGTCCTTGGCATGATCGTGTATGAAGAACGGTCCCGGCGGACCATCGGATAGACCGTGCCCCCGCTTGTCGTAGCGAATGATGGGATATCGATCTGATAGTGATTCGATCACGTCGTCCCAAATGCGCAAACCAGTTCCCAGCGGGTTCACGAATACCAGTGGAATACCATTGCTCGGGCCATCGAACGCGCAGTTCAACACCGCCCCATTGACAGAAACGAATTTTCTCATCACCCCTCTACTCAAAATCCTCAAACGGCAGGCCGACGTAATTCTCGGCCATCGTCGTCCGGCCGGCGACCGAACCGGTCAAATAGTCGAGCTCGGCGATCTGCAGCCGATGACCGATCGGACCGTCGTCGAACTTATGCATCATGGAAGTGAACCACCAGGAGAATCGGACCGCTTTCCACACACGTCGCAAGCACGCGTCTGAATACCGTTCCAGTAGATCAGTGCGCTGCTCGCCATAGTAGGCGATCAAGGCTCGCGACAGGTAATAAATGTCTGAGGCCGCCAGGTTTAGACCTTTGGCCCCAGTAGGGGGCACGATGTGCGCTGCGTCGCCAGCCAGGAACATATTTCCAAAGCGCATCGGCTCGGCCACAAAACTGCGCAGGGGGGCGATGCTCATTTCTAAACGGGGTCCGGTTACCAGTTTCTCAGCCGTAGCCGGCGGCAAACGGCGGCGGAGCTCGTCCCAAAAGGCCTCATCCGTCCAATTCTCCACGCTGTCGTCCAACGAACACTGCACGTAGTAGCGACTGCGAGTGAACGATCGCATACTGCACAATGCGAACCCGCGCTCGTGATTGGCGTAGATGAGCTCATGATCGACTGGCGGTGTATCGGACAAGATACCCAGCCAGCCAAAGGGATAGATCCTTTCGAAGACCTGGATGGAGCCGGGAGGCGCGCTTTGGCGCGAAACGCCGTGATAACCATCGCAACCGGCGACGAAATCGCAGAGCAACTCGCGCTGTTCGCCGTCTTGTTCGTAGATGATGCGCGGCTTACCCTCCAGGTAATCCTCGACGGCGAGGGTCGGCGCCTCGTACCAGATTTGCCCTCCGGCCGCCAGGCGCGCTTCTATCAGGTCTTTGGTAAGTTCGGTCTGGCCGTAAATCATAACGGTGCTGCCGCTTGTAAGTTCATGCAGGTCGATGCGCATGCTCCGGCCGTCGAAGGCCAATGCGAACCCTTTGTGAACGAGCCCTTCCCGGTCCATACGCTCGTTGACCTTCGCCGCCCGCAGGAGATCGACCATGCCCTGCTCCAATACGCCGGCTCGTATGCGACCTTCGACGTGGGCGCGGCTTTGTCGCTCCAGAATGACGCTGTCGATCCCGTTGAGATACAGGAGTTGGGAAAGGATCAACCCCGACGGTCCGGCCCCGATGATGCCTACCTGTGTCCTCTTGGGCCGCGTCATCGATTCACCCTTCCAGAAGGCGGTTGTTGAGTTGAACCGTGACTTGAGTCTGATTTGATCCACGCATGGCAGCATGCAGGAAGCAAGTGCGCTCGCTCATGGACAGTGTCTTTTGGGCAGCCTGGTCATCTTCGCCGGTCGACAAGAATGTATGGGTTTCAACTGGTTCTGCCCCGGCCGAATCCGCTCCGATCCTGAAGACGGTATCCTGCACGATGCTGTACTCTCTCAGGTCATGCTTGACGATTAAGGCATAACGGCCGATCTGGGTCATGAAGCAGAACCCGACGCCGGCAGCCAGGTAATCCAGGCTCGACGGCGCTCGCTCCTTCTCGCTATCATCGCCGATGAAACGAAAGGTACTGCCCAACGGTTTGAGCAACTGGGCCTGCACGTCACGCAATCCGTCCGCGCCTGGCGAACAGGTCGCACGCACATGCAAGGTTCGTTTCTGGGTCGCTTTGAGCGAACTTCCAGCCCCACCCTCGACGCCAAAAACGGCATCAGCCGTCTTCAACTTGACTATGATGTCCTCAATAGCATCATCATCGGCCAAAGGTCTCACCGCCTGCAGGTTGGATATTGGACTATGCGGAATCTTACCCCGCGAAGCGGCGACATCACGGGTGTCAATAGCTATTCCATTGTGGTTCAGGCTGAAGGTACTGGTCAATTCCCTCGACGTGTAAACTTGCGCGGGTGACGTCCTAATTGCCTGATCAATGATGCCGCGAATGGCACTCCCGGCCGCGACGGCCTGGATTTCAACCAGCATCTCCGTAGGCAGCGCGCCGCCGATCATATCGCCGCGAATGGCGGAGCCGTCCATCGAGTAGAAATTGTCCTGCGTCAGCCGGTAATGATCGATAGTGACGCCGGCCGCGGCCGCATGGCGCAGCATTTCATTCACAAAGGACAGCGCCATACCCGTCGCGAAGAAGGCCAGCGGAAAGGGGGCCAGGTCTGTGCCATTGAGGTAAGGGCCTTCGTCTGAGACCATGCGCCACGTCGTTCCAGTTGCGCCGTTATAGATCAGAGCCTCTTTTTGCATGCCCTTCAGAGCCCGCACTTCGGAACGTATCGCAATGTTATCGTCCTTGACGTCGAGCCCTGGCGGCGCGGGGTCGTTCGTTCTGGCTTTAAAAACCAACGGGTAACCCAAGCTTTCGATATCTACCAACATCGTTTTCTACAACGTAGTTACCGAAGCCAGCTGACGATCAGTCATCTTGCGCAAAATCGCCAAGATGGTTTCACGTTCTGAATCGGTCAGGCCGGTCTCTTCTGCATACAGCCTTTCCCCTTCGAATGCCAAGCGGCGAATTTCTGCCAGCGATTCTTCACCGGCTGGCATCAGCTGCACATACTGTT
>CP070688.1:943750-946446 GCA_020353135.1 Chloroflexota bacterium | reverse complement strand
TGTCGGAAGATAAGTTGGCCGCGCTGCGTCTGCGAAAGATGGGCTTTATCTTCCAAAGCTACAACTTGCTGGCCAATTTCTCTGCTCAGGAAAATGTGGAGGCGCCCATGGTCCTGGCCAAGGTCGGCCGCAAAGAGCGGCGGGAGCGGTCCAGGCGATTATTGGAAAAAGTAGACCTGGCCGATCGCGGCCATCACTATCCCAGCGAGCTTTCGGGCGGGCAGCAGCAGCGGGTGGCCATTGCTCGCGCCCTGGCCAACGATCCACCGATCCTCATTGCCGACGAGATGACCGGCGACCTCGATTCGGAAACCGGCTTCGCCATCATGGAACTGGCCACCCAGCTGAACCAGGAGGGCATGACCATCGTCTATGTCACTCATGACCCGCGAATGGCCGATTTTGGCCAGCGGTTGATCCTGTTGCGCGACGGCAAGATCGTTAACGAGTAGATCGTTAACGAGTAGATCGTTAACGAGTGAATCGTTAACAAGTAGCTCGTTGACGAGAAGCTCGTTGACGAGTGACTCGTCTGCGAGTAGTGAACCAATCGTAGCGAATATTCGTAATGATCCTCAAATACGTTCTCAGGAACTTCTCCCGCCGCAGGGTGCGCACGATCATCATGATCTTGTCGCTTCTGGTGAGTACCGGCTTGATCGTGGCCATGAGCGCTACCGTGGAAACCATGCGCCAGTCGACGGTGGACCTGATCGCCAGCCAGGTGGGACGCTACGATCTGTCCTTATCCAAGCAAGATACCAGTCCAGATCCGTTCGTCGTGATAGGACAGGTAGCTCCGGAGGTGTTGAACGCTGACGAGCGAGTCACGGCCGTCCACCCGCGCTTCGAAGCTCCTGTTGAGCTCAGCGCCAACGGCAACCTCGCCGACGCTCAGTTACTGGCCCTGGATCCCGATCACGACGACATCGGCTTTGTCCACGTGGTTAGTGGAACTTATTCGCTCGGCGACCGGCAGGCAGCGGTGATCGAGAATACGGCCCTCACCTACGACCTCGACCTCGGCGACACAGTAGATGTCTCCTACGGATTTCCCGTTCCTCGTGAAAAAGGTCAGTCTGCGTCGGCCAACGCCAGCGAGAGACGAATGACAGAGCAATTCATGATAACGGCTATCGTGCGCCAGGATGGCGTATCCGGCGCTCTCGGCCGCGACGGCCTGATCATCCACCTGGAAGACGCACAGCAGTGGCTCGATCTGCCGGGCCAATCGACCTCCCTTATCGCCACCCTGGATCCCACCGTCTATCAGACAAATAATGCTGACGCGGCCGCGCTGCGCGTTCGAGACGTGGTGAGCGCCGTTCAGCAACGCCTAGGAGACGAGTATCGTTACGGCATGGACAAGGCGGTCGTCATTAATGGGGCCGCGCAGGCATTCCTGATGGTGCAGGCGCTCATCAATACGTATGGGCTGTTGGCTCTCGGCGTCGTCGGCTTGCTGGTTCACACGCTGGTGATGACCAACGTCCAGGAGCAGCGCCGCGATATGGCCATAATGCGAATCCTGGGCAGCCGGCGCAATTACCTTTTTGGCCTGGTCATGGCAGAAGTCCTGGTCATCGGCTTAATCGGCGTGGGCCTGGGCATCGTGGCCGGGCAGCTGATTACTAATTTCATCGTCGTGCCCATCATCGAGCGCCAGATGACTCTGGAGGGCATTCCACTCACGCTCACGCCTCAAGTTTCGTTGACGGCGCTATTGCCCGTGATTCTCGCCGCGCTGGTCGTCTTGTTCCTCAGCAGTCTGCAACCGGCCCGGGAAGCGGCCCGAACCAAGGTGATGCACGCCATCAATCCGGGCGTCGCCGACAACATCCAGATCGAGGATCTAGCCCGGCTGCGGGAGCGCCGGCCGGACTTCAAGCTGTTCCTGGGCGGCCTAGCCCTCATGCTCATCTTCGCCCTCATCGCCGGCTTCCAATTCATCGAGGCCTTTGGCGGGCCAGCCCTGGAAGTGACCTTTGTCTTGCTGGCCATGGGTCTAATCGTGCTTGGGCTGGGCCTGGTCTTTTATATCGTCACGGTCCCTTTCGAGAAACTAGTCCTGCTTCTGGTGGGATTGATCGCGCCCCGCTTGACCTACTTCGCCCGGCGCAATGTCGGGCGGGGTCAGAGGCGCAATACCTTGATCTCTCTGCTCGTCCTGTTCAGCGCCGTATTGCCCAGCTTCCTGGCGACGACCCTGGCCCTGGAGCAGGCCAACCTGGAGGCTAACGTCCGCCAGAGCATGGGCGCGCCGGCCGAGATGCGGGTTGTCGGTTTCTGGGAGACGCCGGAAGAAGCTGAACGCCACCGCCTCACAACCGACTTTCGAACCAGGGAATTGGCCAGCGTGCCCGGTGTTGCCGAGACGGCCGGTCTAAGCTACGCTTACAACACAGGGGTCTCTGATCTGGTTGGCTTCCGAAGGGCCAACATACAAGCCTATGGCGTCGACGGCCATCTCAATGAGGTACTTTTCGCTGACCTGGTCGATTTTGCGGCCGGAGGGCCAGAGGCCTTTGGGGCGCTGCTGGACGAGCCAGAGGCGGTGATCATAAGCCAGGGTCTGGCCGACCACCTGGCAGTCACTTTGGGCGAGAATATCAAGCTGGTCGGCGAAGGCACCGATCACCTCGTGGAAGCGCGAATCATCGCCATCGCCAGCAGGATTCCGGGCGTCGAAGGGATCG
>CP070688.1:937058-943650 GCA_020353135.1 Chloroflexota bacterium | reverse complement strand
ATTGAAGCGGTAGATTCCACGGGAGCAGGAGATAATTTCCTTGCGGCGTTCCTCGTGGCCAGAATGAAGGGTCTCTCTGTACGCAAGGCGCTCGCCGTCGGAAATGTCGTTGCCGGTGACGTTATTCAATATCAAGGTGCTCGGCTGCCGACAAGCCTTGATGTGCCTAGGCTTATGCAGGAAGCGATACGAATCGCTGAAAGTCTTGACGATTAAGTCTGATTCGATAGTGTAAATTCGCTTCAATAATCTTCATTGGATGGCAAGTAGGCCATTGTGTATCCTCGGGTTAGACCCGACAAAGTCAACCTGTAGGAGAAGCACAATAACCTACGAAGCTAATTGTACCTTACCGGACGAATTACTGGAGCAGATCGCCGAACAGGGTTTCGATGCGGTGCTGGAACTCATCCGAACCATCATCGATCTGTTGGATCCAGATCGTAAGATGGGCGACATCGGCAAAAAACGCAAAACGGCCGCTCCCTGTTCTTGAGTCCGTCCTTTCTTTCGTTCTCGCATTAGAATCCTCACTTGTGCGTCGGTCGCTGTCATGCCTCCTCTCCTCGGGCAAATAGAGGAGAGTTTACAGACCCCGACCGGTCCGCCTAAGCGGGCATTTCTCGTTGTCGTCGGTGGGTAATTCTAGTTGTCGTTGAGGGTTGCGTTGTAGTCAAGATGATTGGCAACTCGCGATGCATACTAAACGTGCTTCCGCTACCAGTCGCTGGAGTACATAAATGAAGCCAAATGGCGGGTGACGCTGGAGCCGGAGGAGTTGGCGGCCTATTAGTCTTTGCGTTTCCAAAACTGGCCCACTCCACTTATCTTCCGACCTAAAGCTCGGCCGTTGGCAGATACTGGGGTGGACGCCGAGCCAGCGTGGCTTGTTCGAAAGCATATGCCAGCCTAATCAACGTTGGCTCCTGGTAGGCTCCCGAAAAAAAGGATATGCCTACCGGCAGCCCGAATATGGCCCCAGCCGGCACGGTGATATGAGGATAGCCCGCCACGGCGGCGGCCCCACTGCACCCTCCTCCAAGATGGTCGCCATTGATCAGATCAGTCAGCCACGCCGGCCCGCCGCTGGGTGCAACTATGGCCTGCAGATTGTCCTTGGCCAGCGTGGCATCAATGCCAGCATCCCTGGCCAATAGTTGAATCTTGTTTAAGGATGACAGATAAGCCTCGTCAGTCAGCGGGCCAGATTCCCGAGCGGCCAACATTCGCTCCTGGCCAAAATAAGGCATCACCTCGTCGCGATTCCGCTCGTTAAACGCGATGATCTCGGTCATGGACCGTACCGGCGCCTCAGGACCCAAGGCTGCCAGATAGGCGTTTAGATCAGCATTGAATTCGTACTCTAGCACCTCAAGCAGCATATCGAAAAAGGTCTTGTCCCCCTCGATTTCGGTCAGATCGATCACATCAGGCGGTATTTCATCAGGGTATTTAACCCCTTCCACATCGGCCGGATCGATCACCTCTGCGCCCAACTCTTTCATGACAGTGATACATCCTTCCATGATCTGGTCTACCCGGGGATCAGAACCGAAGTATTGACGGGCAACACCGATCCTGGCTCCTTTCAATCCTTTAGCATCGAGAAACGGACTGTAATCGACAAAGGCTTTGCCCTCACTATCCTGGGTAACCGGATCGCGGGGATCGACGCCGGTCATGGCGCCCAACAGGACGGCCGCATCAGCTACAGTGCGAGCCATCGGCCCGGCTGTATCCAGGCTGTGCGAGATGGGGATAATGCCCGAGCGACTGACCAGGCCGACTGTGGGCTTGATGCCAACGATACCGTTGATCTGGGAAGGACAGATGATCGAGCCGACCGTCTCGGTGCCGATGGTGGCTGCACACAGGCTGGCGGCAGCGGCGACGGCTGATCCTGAACTGGAGCCGCAGGGATTACGATCCAGGGCGTACGGATTGCGCGTTTGATCGCCCTGGCTGCTCCAACCGCCGCTGGAACGGGACGAACGAAAATTAGCCCATTCACTCAAGTTAGCTTTGCCCAGGATCACTGCCCCAGCTTCCCGTAGTTTGCGCACCAGGAAAGCATCTTGAGCTGCGACAGAACCTGCCAGTGCCAGGGATCCGGCC
Source organism: Chloroflexota bacterium (assembly GCA_020353135.1). The sequence goes on along the minus strand of CP070688.1, from coordinate 941,535 downwards.
GTGGTCGTCATGCGGTCAGCGGTATCGATATTGCCTTTTATTACAATCGGAATGCCATGTAGTGGCCCTCGGGGTCCCTGGTCTTTCCGTTCGGCATCCAACTCGTCGGCGATAGTTAACGCATCGGGATTAAGCTCTAGTATGGCGTTCAGACCTGGCCCGTTGCTGTCGATAGCCTCGGTGCGATACAGGTAGGTTTCCGTCAAAGCGCGGGCCGAGAGCTGACCTGACATCATCAACTCTTGCAACGCAGCAATGGACATCTCTTCGACGTTTACAGATGCCATGATTTCTCCTTATGATGCGCGGGGGTTCATCATTTTGATGCTATAGTATAACAGTGCGAATTCATTGGCCACTTTGCTGAAATCAATAATACTAGCGCCAAGAACAACCGTGCAGAAGCCTGGGTAATTGATTACTCAAAGGCGATTCGAGCAGGCTGTTCATGACGTACCTCTGCATGGTACTATGCTTAGTCTTGTTATCAGTCGCTAGAGTACATGGATGCAGACAGCTGGCGATTGGAACTGGGGGATGTGGCGGCCGATTGAGCGCTCGCCGGCCGGGGGCATTTGAGTTCGCCAACGGTATCATGAAGTTTGACACTTACGATTTGGCCAAATTCATGGGATTGGCAGGGATTGGATTCGTGGTCTTGTTGACTTAGCTCGAACCACGGAGAGAAAAGACAAGCTCGAGGAAATTGGGCAAGAAACGCTGAAACGGAGCCGCCAACTCGATCAACAGTTGGCGGCTGACCCTCTATCTTCGGAATAATGACTTAGTAAGTCAGTTTACACAGAGATCCTGACGCTACCATGCAAGCGGCTGTTTGGCACGGGTTATGTATTCGTTCAGCAGTTCCTGGACAACATCCTCGTACACCAGATCTATATCACTCTCTTCGGCCGCCACACGCACCTCCTGTGGCAGTTGAGCATCTAGGCGCACGCGCAAAACCTGAGCGCTATCCTTTGCTTCTTGATCGGCGGCCGGGTTTTCAGCCACGTGGTTCAGCAACTTCAGCGCCCTTTCTGGTTGGCCCTGCTTGGCCAACAGGGAAGCTATGCCCACAATTGCCAAAACGCCAAGCGGTACCGCCTGAAGGTTGGCGGCGATTTGCAGCGCGTGGTAGAAATGATCCCCGGCTGCCTGAAGGTCGTTCAGGTCAAGGTCCACCTTTCCCAAGTCCTTCAAACAGTTTCCCGCCCCTAAAGAGTAGCCGATCTCAAAGAAGATCCTCAAACTCTCTTCATGCAGTTTCCTCGCCTCATTAAGATCATTCATCCCGTGTGAGACCACACCCAGGTTATTGAGAGATATGGCAATTCCGTACAAGTCGCCGGTAGCCCGATTTATCTCTAAGCTTTCAGCATAGAGCTGTCTTGCCTCTCGGTATTGCTTCAAGTAGTAGAACACAACGCCCAGGTTATTAATAGGCTTGGCCGCTCCCCACTGGTTATTTGCGCTCCGGAAGCTGCTGATGCTTTCTTGGAACAACTGCCTGGCTTGACCGAATTCACCCAACGAAGCGACCACAATTCCTAACTGGTTGAGGGCCCTACCCAGGTAGGACATATCGCCCAGTTCTCCGCTGAGCGCGATGCTTTGCTTAAGGTGGCGCTTCGCCTCGTCGTAATCACCGCGCATTCGGGCCATGTTGCCCATTTGAAATGTGCAAAACGCGATCTCCTGTGTCATTTCATGGCGCGTCGCCAATTCCAGGGCCTGCTCCAATAACCTTTGGGCTTCATCAAACTCGCCCAAAGTTATTAGAAGCGCCCCGCGCCGAGAAAGAAGTCCGGCCGTCACATGTTCGTAGCCGCTACTGGCGCCACTCACGTCTTCGGGCAACGATTCCACTCGTTCTACTCGTTCAGTCCCCCTGCCAAATATCCTGGCACCCTCTTCAAACCAGCCTTTTGACTCGTAGTACATGAACAAACTTTCAAGATACTCGCTGATCTCGGCCTCATGCCATTGTTCTACAGCCCAACGCCAACCCCGGCGTATATTCTTGATTTCCACGGTTATCTCTTCAATGGCCTGTCTCTGTCGGCCTCCCTGCAAATCATCTAGCCTTCGGCCAAGAAAGTCGGCGTAGACCCTGCTGTGAAGAGACCGAACCTCGTCATACGTTTCCCGATTCTGCTGCAACCTTTCTTCGGCAAATTGCCTCAATAGAACGTGCAATTGATATCTTTGAGTAGAATCTCGTCGCAAAAGAGACTTGTCGGCCAGGGCCATGACCGTTCGATCGGAGACGCCCCCCACGATCAAAGCCTCCTGGCGACGCAGACCACCACGAAAAATAGACAGACGCATGAAGGCGTCTTGCTCGTCATCGGTGAGCAGGCGCCACGTTTGCTCGAATACGGCTCGAATAGTCTGGTGCCGTTCCGGAACATCGCGCAACTCTGTCGATAAGAAGTCCAGATTCTGCTGGATCTCGCGGACAATGCTCTGGCAGGAAAGCGTCCTCACCCAGCCTGCGGCCAATTCGATACCCAACGGTATCCCATCCACCAGGTGACAGATGCGACTCACGCTTGATTCGTGGCCAGCGAGCACGAAATCCGGTCTCATCTGTCGGGCCCGCTCAACGAACAAACGGACGGCGCTGTAGGATTCGATATTCTCTAGCGATCCATTCACCGGGAAATCCAGGCCTTCCAGGCTAAACAGCCATTCTTCGCGCAATCTTAGGGCCAACCTGGACGTGGTCAGGATCTTGACGCCTGGCGCATGGCCGAGTATCTTAGGCAAGAAGCTGGCCCCATCAAGCAGGTTTTCAAAGTTGTCCATGACTAGCAGGATCTCTTTGTCTCGCAGGTAGTTGAGCAATTGGCTGGTTTGATTCTCTGTTCCATGCATGTCTAGCCGAATGCCTTCGACGATCGAGGAAACCAAGAACTCGGTGGAATCCAGCGCTTCCAGGGCGACAAAAAACACTCCGTTGGGGAACGCTTCAGCGGCTTCTCGGGCTGCTCTGATAGCCAGTGTCGTTTTCCCACTCCCTCCGGGGCCTGTCAAAGTAAGCATTCGACAGGCCGGATCGTTCAAGAGCCGTTGAATGTCGGCTAGCTCGTCTCGCCTACCCACGAAGATTGTCGACATCGGCGGCAGACTCATCTTGATCGCTGCGGCCGGTGTTGGTTTCGCGAGAGAGCCCGCCTCGATCTGATCGTACAAACCTCTCGATCTAGCATCCGGTTCCAGACCAAGTTCCTCTTCAAGAGCCTGGCGAAGAATCTCAAATTGGGCCAGGGCGGCCGATCGTTGTCCGCTATAGGCAAAGAGTTGCATCAACAATTGATGGGCTTCTTCAAGTAACGGGTCCATTTGAGTCAAGCGTCTGGTATGAGAAATGCCGGCTTCGTACTCGCCTCTCTCCAGGTACCAGGCCGAGAGTTTGCTCAGCGCATCGACCACCCGGCTCATCAAACGCTGGCGTTCAACAATAACCCAATCCTCAAACTCCCGGCAATCGCTTAAATGGAAGCCCTGCAAGAACTCGCCCCGGTAGATTTCCAGGCCTTCTTCAATCCGATTGACGATACTGGGGCCTAGCCTTTCGTTCTGCTTGTCAACGCTTTCCAAATGCGCTTCCAGAACAGTCACATCTAACCAAGTATCCGCACTTGAGTTGATACCGGCCGCTGTACTTGTGATCGTTAGAAAGGTGCCCAGGTTTTTCTTCAGATTGGAAAGTGCTACTCGTAGACTGGCCATGGCCTTTGCCTGAGGAGAGTCGCCCCAAAATAGCGTTGCCAGTGTCTCGCGGGGCTGGTCTTTTCCCGTGCAAGCCAACAATATCAGCAAGGCTTTTACCTTTCGAGAAGCAAACCCCTCCACCGGCTGTCCATTACGCCGTATAGCGATTCCCCCTAACGTCGATATTTCTAGACGATCTTTCATAGTCCTTGTTCGGTGACCGAACCTTTTCACCATTATACCAATTACAGTCTCTTTACGATCTCTTAACGCCGGCCGGTTATTATGAGATAGGACTGTGGGTAACCGAATCCTGCTTGCCGGCCTAATCTGCGAGTTTTCCGCCAGAACAGCCGGCATAGCAAGCCCAGTGAGTTACTGATAAAAGCTCATAGGAGGAAGTGATGTTACGAAAGACGAGATTCTTGATAGTCCTTTCCATCCCAATCATAATCATGCTGGCCCTCGCTAACACTGCATATGCCAGCCCATCTGAGAATGACACTCGATCGGTCAACTGGAACAGGCCAGGTCCCGAGTCAGTCAACTGGAACAGGCCAGGTCCCGAGTCAGTCAACTGGAACAGGTCAGGCCCCGAGTCAGTCAACTGGAACAGGTCAGGCCCCGAGTCAGTCAACTGGAACAGGTCAGGTCCCGAGTCGGTCAACTGGAACAGGTCAGGTCCCGAGTCGGTCAACTGGAATCGACTCACCCCCGCGTGGGTCAACCCGTTCTCTACCTCGTTGAATTGGAACTAACT
>CP070688.1:933206-936958 GCA_020353135.1 Chloroflexota bacterium | reverse complement strand
TTTTTGGCTCTTTTTCAACCCCCCCCCCTCTCCTTAATATTCCTCGCTGAAAATTTCGCCCCCCCCCCCCCGGAGCCCGGCCGCCCGCGCCCCCCAGACGATCATAAACACGGCCCAAGAAGAAGCCCGCGCTACCCGCAATGAGGCCGAGCGGGTAACGAAACAGCGTTACAAGGACCTGGCTCGGGCTGAAGAGCGAATCGACAGCCGTCAGTCCTCGCTTGACCGGCAAGCCCAGAAGATCGAGGGGCGCGAACAAGTCTTGAACAAGCGCCAGAGCAGGATGGATAAGCGCGCCAACCAACTCGAGAAGATCGAAGCCGAAAGAACCGAGGAGCTACAGCGCGTGGCCAACATGACGACGGACGAGGCCAAGCAGCATCTGTTGGCCGCCGTCGAAGATGAATCCCGACAAGATATGGCCCGCATCATGCGCGAGATCGAAGACGGGGCCAAGGAAACAGCCGAAGAGAAGGCCCGTGAGTTGATCGCGCTGGCCATTCAGCGGGTCGCCAGCGAACATGTGGCCGACGTGACGGTCTCGGTCGTCCCCTTGCCGACCGACGAAATGAAAGGACGCATCATCGGCCGCAACGGCCGCAATATTCGCGCTTTCGAGATGGCCGCAGGCGTCGACGTGATCGTCGACGATACGCCCGAGGCCGTGACGGTTTCCAGCTTTGATCCGGTTCGTCGTGAAGTGGCCCGCGCCGCCTTGAGTAAGCTCATCATGGACGGCCGCATTCATCCGGCTCGAATAGAGAAGGTGATCAAAGACGCGCGATCCGATGTCGATCGCCAGATCAAGGATGCCGGCGAGAATGCCGCCTACGAGGCCAATGTACACGGCTTGCACCCCGAAGTGCTCAAAATGCTCGGCCGGCTGCACTTCCGAACTTCCTACGGTCAGAACCAATTGCACCACGCCGTAGAGGCGGCAAAGATCGCCGCGGTGCTCGCTTCTGAACTCGACGCCGACGTGAACACAGCCAAAATGGGCGCCCTGCTGCACGACCTGGGCAAGGCCATGGACCATGAGCAGGAAGGCACCCACGCTATGTTGGGCGCCGAGTTCGCCAAGCGCTTTAAGGTACCCAACAAGGTCGTCAACGCCATCGCCTCCCACCATCACGAGGTCGAACAGGCGTCCGTCGAAGCCATCATCGTCGAGGCAGCCGACGCCATTTCGGGCGCTCGGCCGGGCGCGCGTCGCGAAAGCCTCGAGAATTACATCAAGCGCGTGCGCACGCTGGAAGATATCGCCACATCCTTTGACGGTGTCGAGAGCGCCTACGCCCTGCAGGCCGGGCGCGAGATTCGCATCTTGGTCCGGCCGGGTGTGATCGACGATCTCGGGGCCATGCGTCTGTCCAAGGAAATCGCCAAGACCATCGAGGACAGCATGCAATTCCCGGGCCAGATCCAGGTCACCGTAGTGCGCGAAACGCGCGCAGTCGGTTTTGCCAAATAATCGGAGATGCACTATGCGAACCCCCATCATTGCTGGAAACTGGAAAATGAACAAGACCGTGGGCGAAGCGGTCGCTTTTGTACGTGAGATTCGCTCAGCCCTCAACAGTTACACGCCCGTATACAGCGTGGTCTGTCCGCCCTTTGTCGCCCTGCCGGCCGTCTCGGACGCGCTGAAGGGCACCAGAATCGGCGTCGGCGCCCAAAATATGCATTACGAAGAGAAGGGCGCCTTTACCGGCGAATGTGCGGCCTCTATGCTGACGCCCTTCTGTAAGTACGTGATCCTGGGCCATTCGGAGCGCAGGGCTTACTTCGCCGAGAGCGACGAGGCAGTCAACAAGAAAGTCCATCAGGCGCTGGCTCATGGCCTGACGCCCATCATTTGCGTCGGTGAGAGCCTGGAGCAAAATGAGGCCGGCCAGACCCACGCCTTCGTCTCCGGCCAGGTGAAGGCTGCCTTTGCCGGCGTCTCGGCCGAACAGGCCGCCGCGTGCATCATCGCCTATGAACCGATCTGGGCCATAGGCACCGGCAAATCGGCCACCGTAGCCGACGCCGGCGGTATCATCGGCCTCACCGTCAGAGGCGCCGTCGCCGATCTCTTTGGCGAGGGTACAGCCCAGCAGCTCCGCGTCCAGTATGGAGGCAGCGCCAACCCGTCAAATATCGGCGACTACATGAGCCACCCGGATATCGACGGCGCCCTGGTTGGCGGTGCCAGCCTTAAGACAGATTTTGTGGAGATGGTCAGGGTTACCGCCCACTCTGGATGAACAATGAATTGACGCCGTTCATTTGGGTAGCTATAACGCTGCCCATCCTGTCGCTGTTGCAGCGCTGGATTCATCGCCATTTGCACGGCCTGGCCTACCTGCTGACCGGCAATCGGAGCTGGGCCGTCATCCTCTATGCCATCATCCTGTTCCCGGGCGTTCTCCTGCACGAGCTGAGCCACTGGATTGCGGCCACGATTCTGCGGGTGCGCACCGGATCGTTTTCCATCCTGCCCAAGACGGGTCCAGATGGAACCATCCAGCTTGGCTACGTCGAGTATTACAAAACCCGAAGCGTTGGCCCAATCCGGGAGAGCCTCATCGGTAGCGCGCCCCTCATTACGGGCACGGCCGTCGTCTTATTGATAGCCTTCCGCATCTTCGACGTCAACGCCCTGGCCGAGGCGATACAGACTGGCGAAGTCAACCGGCTCGTCGACGCCCTGGCTGCCTTGTTTGCTACCGACGACTTCCTGGCCTGGCTCTATCTGCTTTTCGCCATCAGCAACGCCATGATGCCCAGCGCCTCGGATCGCCGAGCCTGGCCGGCCTTCGCGGTCATCATGCTGCTTTTCGCCCTGGTGCTCTTTTTGCTTGGACTTCAAGACGATTTGGTGAACACCCTGGCCGGCCCAGCAGCGACGGTTTTTGGCCACCTGGGACTGGCCTATTCGCTTACAATTGGCGTCGACATCTTTTTCATGGTCATCATTTCCTTGCTGGAACGCCTGATCGGCCGGCTCCGAGGCGTCGAAATCGTGTACGGCCAACCGGATTCCGGCCCCTAGCGAGCTCTGAGGTAATCTGAGCACTGAGTAAGCTGATTGCGCAAATTGGCTGTGAAATGCAATTTCACCCTACTCTGATCGCCGGCGGTAACTGGCTTTCCGCAGAATAATGCCCGACACTCTAAGGTTCTGTGACTAACTCACCCTTCCGCGACGCCATCTGGACATTACCGACCCTCGCCCGCACGGAGTTGCCTGAACTGGCGGCAGGTTGCGGCGACCAACTCGCGCCGGCCTTTGCGGCCACCATTGATCGGGTATTCATCACCGGCTGCGGCGACAGCCACCACGCCGGAGTGGCCGCTTCCCTCGCCTTCCAACAGTTCTCTGGCCTCCAGTTCGTGTCAGCCATGCCGGCCATGCGCTTCGCCCGCTATCAGGCGTCCTTCCTGCCAGTTCCAGATGGCGGCCGTTCGCTGGTGATTGGCATCTCGATCAGTGGTGAGGTTAGTCGCACAGTGGAAGCGCTAGAGTTGGCGGCCCTTGGCGGGGCAAAGACCCTGGCTGTTACCGCCAATCCCGGCGGCTCCTTGACCCGGGCGGCCGAGCTCACCTTACTCTTGAGCCCTGCGCCGGCGACTGATGTCCCGGAGGGAATGGTCCTGCCCGGATCCAGTTCCTACATCACGTCTTTGTTAGCCCTTTTCCAGATAGCCTTGCGGTTGGGTCTTTCGCGCGGCCGGCTGACAGAAACAGCCTGGCTTGGACATCAGCGGGA
>CP070688.1:926766-933106 GCA_020353135.1 Chloroflexota bacterium | reverse complement strand
GCGTGAAGTATTTGAGCAGATCGATTTATACGATGAGCGATTCTTTTTGTATTATGAAGACGCCGACTATAGTTTGCGGGCCAGCCGCGCTGGAATCGGGGCTGCTGTAGCCACCATGGCCAGGATGTGGCATAGTGTCTCGAAAAGCAGTGGGGGCAGTGATACGCCCCGCGAGCGGTACTGGATGGCTCGTTCAAGTGTTCTCTATTTCTACAAGAACGCCCGAATGTGGCAGTGGCCCGTTATTATTGTCTGGCGCACGCTAAGTGCAATGCGCACAAGCCTGAGACTACTGACGAAATGGCGACTTGACTCGTTGTCGGCTTACTGGCGTGGCTTGAGGGATGGAATCGCGGCAACCAGGTCATTTTCAAGGATTTAACTATTCTAAGTGGAAAACAATGGTTCGAGATAGACCTCCAGCCGACGTTATCGTCGAAGTCCGCCTAGAAGAAACCGTGACGGACAAAGTAAGCCAGGATGCCTACGATTCTGTCTACGATCAGACGGACATTTCTCAATCGGACTCATTCTATATCTGGCTGTACGAGCTGCTAGATTTGCAGGCGAGCGATGTCTTCCTGGACATCTCCACCGGCAAATGCGACCTTCTGGCACAGGCCCAACAACATGGCATTCAGGCCTATGGTAATGATCTTTCCATTCAGGCACTGCTAGGCGGGAGAGCGGACTTCGGCGCGCAGCCCGTTGTCGTCGCTAATAGCCAACAACTGCCTTTTGCAAATGAGTCCTTTTCCGTAGTCAGCAACATCGGCAGCCTCGAACACTTCACCGATATGCCTGCTGCCATTCGCGACAAGAGCAGGCTTTTGATACCGGGCGGAAGGGCGATCATCTTGGTGCCTAACACCTACAGCTTATTAAACAACATCTGGTACGCGTTCAGACATGGGCGAACGAGTATCGACCCGTACCAGCCAATACAACGATATGCGGCCCGGTATGAGTGGCAAAAGCTTATCGAAAGCAATGGGCTTGTGGTCGAAAAGACGATTGGCTACGATAGGGTGCGACCTCGCACCTGGGCTGATTTGGCAGACTATTTGCGCCGCCCCAAGGATTTGATCAAGTTACTGTTGTCACGGTTTATCCCGCTCAACCTGGCTTTTTGCTTCATCTTCTTCTGCAAGAAGCCCGAAACGGATGATCGAGCATGAGGTACGTGCGGTGCAACTATTGCGGCGCAGATGAACCAGAGCCCGTCAATCATGGGCCGGACCTCTATTTGGGGAGGGAGGGCGATTTCCATCTTGTTCGCTGTCGAATTTGCTCGTTAATCTATCAGAACCCACAGCCAACAGAAACAGAGCTCAATGCCTTCTATCCTACTGACGCTTATGAGCTCTATGCCAGGGCATTGAATGAGGAATCAACGATAGCGCGCTTCGATCTTAGCCGGGGATTGGCTCGGCGCTGCACACAGGTGATGAAGCGGAAACAGACGCCAGGGCATGTCCTTGATATCGGCTGTGCTACGGGGAACTTCTTGCGGGCCATGAAGGATTATGGTTGGTCTGTCACCGGTGTTGAGCTCAATCATGAAGCGGCTAGCTATGCACGCCAGGTCCATTCCATCGAGGTCTTGACGGGCACAGTGGTCGGGACCCAGCTGCCGGATAATGCCTATGACGTCATTACCATGTGGGATGTCTTTGAACATGTATTGGACCCACGAGCAACGCTGGAGAAGATCAGCAAGGTAATCAAGCCGGGAGGCTTGCTAGTGATTGGCACGCCAAATCCCAAGAGCCTTGAAGCTAAACTATTCGGTCGATTTTGGGCTGGCTGGGATCGCCCGCGGCACACATATATCTACTACCCGGACGTTCTGCGTAGATACCTTGAGGATTATGGATATGGGGGAACGCAGATCGTTAGCTTTAGCGGCCGGCTACGGGTCACGTTGCTAAGCATGCAATACCTGTGCATTGATCGCATGATTGAGCGCGAGAAGTGCCTTCGTTTTACGAGACTAGCCTACAATTGGCCACTCAGATTGATAACCTGGCCGATCTATCGACTTGGAGAAGCTCTGAATCAAACAACAAATATGTGCGCATTCAGCTTCTATCACGGATAGGCGTCAGGAAATTCGTATGCGAGTCCCCCCCTTCGCTCAAAAGACTATCAACTTCACAAGAGCGGCCATCAACTATCTCACCACAGGATGGCGGCGTGCTGCGCTTACCGTCTTTATGGTTCTGCTTTCGTTGGCTGTTATCGCTCGCGTCGTCATCGACAACTGGGATCTGCTTGTCAGACAGGAATGGACATTTGCGCCGGTCTGGTTAGGTTATGCGCTCCTATTCTTTTTTATTGATCTGGCGATTTCTTTGTTTGGTTGGCACCTGTTGGTAGCTCAGTTAACCGGTTTCAATAGCATGCGACTTAACACTAAAATTTGTTTGCAGAGCAATCTGGCCCGGCGTCTCCCGGGCTCGGTGTGGTATGTAGCCAGCCGGGCTACCCTCTATCAGGATGTAGGTGTCAGCAAACGAAAGATCTCAATGGTTAGCGGGCTGGAACTCGTGCTATTTATACTGTCCGGGATATTGGTAACCCTTATCACATTACCCTTGTGGTTTAGTCGCCTAGGCACGATTGGTGAATCCATTCAGATCTGGTGGTTGCTTCTGGTCCTTCCAGTAGCATTGCTCTTGATGCATCCTGGCGTTTTGCAGCGCATCTGGCGTCGAATAGGCGAGGACGATCCCAGTGTAAATGTCAAATGGTCATATGTCGCGACCTGGATCGGGATTTATGTTGGGACGTGGCTATTCGGAGGCGCGGTGCTATATTGCGTCATCCGGGTATTTCACGAGCTACACGTCAGCAATCTGATCGTGATAACAGGCATGTGGTCCCTGGCCGGCGCCATATCGCTCATAGGGTTTCTTGTTTTTTCCAATATTGGTTTGCGCGAGTTGTCGCTCGTACTGTTGCTTTCGCTTGTCATCCCATTTCCAACCGCCATAATCGTAGCGCTTGTGGTTCGCCTAATCTGGTTAGGCGGCGAGCTGCTGACATCGCTCTTGTCGTTTGCTTTGTGACAAGCCAGTCGTCTAAACAGGACTAACCTACAAGAAGGAATGTCACTTCTAATACCAGGAATACTGCAAAATAATCCAAATGGAGTATTGAGATCCGCATACAGATTGGCGATAATATGATTGTAATATTCGTAGCTTTTGTTAAGTCGCTTAGTAATTGGAGGAAAACGATGAAATACAGATTAGCAGCCATAGTAATCACATTGCTTGTTCTAGTGGTTCTAGTGTCAGCTGTGAGTTATGCCCAAGTTAGCAGATACAACAGTGGCTTTCAGGTTCAGAATCTAAGTACTAGCGATACAGCAACTATTGTTATCGAGTTTTTCGATACGAGCGGGAGTGTGGTGAACACCGTCAATGATACGATCGCAGCCGGAGGCATCAACACCTACTTCCCGCTGCCGGTAGCCGAGGGCTTCTCAGGCTCGGCCGTTGTCTCCTCGGACCAAAATGTCGCTGCTGTGGTCAATGTCCTGGGGGATGATGTTCAAGGGTCCAGCTACACGGGCTTCCCAGGGGGCAGCGAAGTTGTATCGATGCCAATCATTAACAAGGAGAATTTTGGCATCAACACCTGGTTTAGCGTTCAAAATTCAGGCTCAGCTAACACATCGGTGACTGTGGAGTACTCAAACCAGCCGTCATGCAATGAAACGGCGAGTATCGCGCCGGGCGCCGCGGCTGTTTTTCACCAGGCCGCTAACACTTGCCTGCCAGCTGGCTATATCGGTGCGGCAACCGTTACGGCCGCTCCCGGCGGCTCGATTGTTGCCAGCGGCATTCAGAATGCGCCGGCCGGTTTGTTTGCCTACAATGGCTTCACTTCTGGCAGCCCGAGTCCGGTCATGCCATTGGTCGCCGCCAATAACTACGGCTTCCACACTGGCATCCAGATTCAGAATCAGGGTACGGTTGCCACCAACGTCACATTGTCCTACACGCCAGTAGATGTGGGCGCCGCCTGCACCGAACAAAAGACCGTTCAGCCTGGTGGTGCCGAGGTGTTCATGTTGTATGCCTTCTCGCTATCTGGTTCGACCACGTCGAACTGCGCATTCGGCTCGCAGTTCTCTGGTTCGGCCCAAGTAACCGGAAACTCTGCGAACCAGCCGCTGGTTGCAGTTATCAACCAAACAAACTTCACCACTAAGGGAAGCGCCTACAATTCTTTCGACGCTGGCAATGCGACACCCAGTGTAGTCATGCCCATCATCATGGATGCGTATAACATCTGGACGGGATACAACGTACTAAATGCTCATACCTCTGCTTCGACAACGGTAACATGCAAGTACTCGGGCCTGAGCTCAACGTATGATGACGTCGCGACCATTGGTCCTGGCGAAGCGATGAATGCTGTCCAACTTAGCAGTGGCTTCCCAGCGAACACGGGCGGCGGCTACGTGGGTAGCGCAATCTGCACGTCAACCGGCGGAGTGCCCATCTTGGGCGTGGTTAACCAGGCCAATACGCACCCCAGTGCTGCGGCTAACGACACGACTTTGACCTACGAGGCATTCAATAACTAGTCTTCTCGCGGCGATTTAGTTAATTGACTCTTGGTCACATCAGACGAGAGCCTTCATATGGCTCTCGTCTGTTTTTGTCGCCTGATGACAGCTAACCTAACAGGTTCCTTATGGTCTATCGAAAATACATCAACATCAATTCTGGTAGCCGACTACTGGCTCTATCGGTTGGCGTTCTTGTTTTGCTCCTGGCTGGGTGTCAGGAAACGCAGGAGGAACCAGAGCAAGCCACGGAAATCGTTGCTCCAACCGTTGCGCCTGCTCAGGAGATCGCCGTCGAAGATGAGGCTTACCCGGGTCCTCTTGGGCAATCGAATGGAGAAACCGCGTATCCTGAACCGGTTGATTCACGTGAGGACCAGTATCTCGCTGAGCCGCCTGATCCCGAACGAGAACTGCCAGACCCGCTCGGTGAGGCCGGGGTCGTTGGCGGCGCATTGATCCAGGAGGTTCTGGGCGAGGGCTACATTCCCCTTTTCCCGCTCAAATTCATGCTTGGAGAGGTGCTGCTGACCGACAGCGGTGAGCCCGCATATATACGGACGGGGACCGATTCACCGTCGGCCGAGCTACTGCCCAGCGGAGTGTTTATTTTTCACTCGGTTGAGCCCGGTGACTATGGATTGGTCGTCGACTTGGGTTTCACACAATTCACGATCCAGAATGAAGATGGAACACCTCGGATTATCGCGGTTGAGCCTGGAATGGTGTTGGATCTGGGCCTAGTCATTACCGGCATACCAGGTCAATAGAACGACCAGCGGTCGTTAGAGAGTTTGTCGCCGTCTTCACCCGAAAATTCTGATCGTGTCGTGCCCAAACGACGCGACGCCAAATAAGTTCAGACCGGCCCAGGCCCACCGTGGTCGTTCGTCTTGCATCGCGCTCAGAAAGACGACAGTTACGGCCAGGACCCCATGAAAATGTCGTTCAAATACGAACCGCGTGCCCAGGACGTGCGCCAACGTTAACCCGATCATGGCCACAAGCAAGACGGTCACCTGGGAACGCCGGTATTGGAGCCAGAGATAGACCGCCATGGCGCCAAGTGGGCTCAGCATCACAAGAACCGGGGATCGGCCGAAAAACACCGGTGCGACGCCAGCGGCCGTCCACAACATGCCACCATAACGCCCGGCGCCCACATCGTACGTGTGGGCAGCATTAGGATCCACAGAAAGGCGCCGGCGCCAATACCCGCCAGAACGAGGATGTCGCGCCGCGTAAGCGACCGGATAACTGGCCACAGATAGCCGGCGCAAAACACACTCATCAAGCCAAACAGTGCGAGGACATAGGTGATGGCCGCCGGACTCACGCCGCTGGCATTGCTGGCCTGAAATTCCGGGGGCGTGGTCCCTTGCCAGATCCAGACGAGATAACCGAATGCCGCCAGGGGAATGACCAGGTAGAGCAGTTGCTGCCGCCGGCGCCCGGACACGAGTTCATACCAGATCACGATCGGCGCCAGCAACCAGATGTTGACCTGGGCCATATGATGGCGAGCGCGGCCAAGATTGAGATCGGAAGCAAGTTCAGGCGGGTCGGGATGATCAGCAACAGCAGGACATTTGATCGAGCTTTTGATGCGTCTCACCGCCCCATCTGAGTCCGGCAAACGCCAGCACACCCAGGCTCACCACCAGCAACAAGTTGGTGACGACAATGAACCCCCACCGAACGGGCTGCTTGTCTTGACCAGCGGAGGTGGGTGTCATGCGCGCCACTATAGTGAGTCGT
>CP070688.1:923599-926666 GCA_020353135.1 Chloroflexota bacterium | reverse complement strand
CGGCCGGAGGACGAACTGCGGGCGCTACTGGGCGATTACTGCCGCTGCGCCAGGGTAACCAACCGCACCGGCGAAGCAATCGTCAACGCCTGCTCGGGTAAAGAACGGCCGGTCGAGGAAGAAGTTTCATTTTCCTCCCAACAAGGCTGGAGCGGGTTGGTGTTCGAGGATCCGGAGATTCGGGGCACCTATATTCTGGGCGGACCGGAACTGCTGGAGCCGTACCTCATCGCCGGATCCGACTTAGGCGACAAGACGGACTCTTGGCGCGCCCAGGGCCGCCGGGTGCTGCTCTTCGCCTACCGTTCTGAGCCTCTGCCGCTCCACGACGAGGCTGACGAGCCACGGCTGCCGGCCGGGCTGACTCCCTTGTGCTTGCTCAATTTCAGCGATGAGCTCCGGCCGGAAGTACGTGAGACGTTGCAGGGTTTCGCCGAGGCCGGCATCAGGCTGAAGTTCATCTCCGGCGACAACCCGGAGACCGTGGCCGCGCTGGTGCGCCAGGCCGGCTTCGCCGAAGAAGACGAACCCCTTTCCGTTGTCTCTGGCCTGGACCTGGCCCAGATGGACGATGCGCAATTCGGCGCCACGGCCGCCGAATCGACCGTTTTCGGCCGCATCACTCCCCAGCAGAAAGAACGCATCGTCAAGTCGCTGCGCGAGCAGGGCTATTATGTGGCCATGACCGGCGACGGCGTCAACGACGTCCTGGCCCTCAAACAGGCCAACCTGGGCATCGCCATGCAGAGCGGCAGCCGGGCCGCCCGCAGCGTGGCCGACATCATCTTGCTGGACGACTCCTTTGGCGTTCTTCCCGAGGCCTTCAAAGAAGGCCAGCGGATCTTGAACGGCATGCAGGACGTCCTGCGCCTTTATATGAGCCGCATCCTGTACCTGGCCTTTTTGATCGCCGCCGTCGGCTTCGTCGGCGGTGGTTTTCCCTTCACGCCGCGGCAAAACGCCATCATCTCGGTCATTACTTTGAGCATCCCGGCCTTCTTCCTGGCCCTATGGGCCAGGCCTGGCCCGACGCCTCACGGCAGCGTGTCGACGCGCCTGGCCCACTTTGTTATCCCGGCCGTCATCAGCGTCGGCCTCGTCGGCCTGGCCATCTACCTGCTGTACCTCCATGGGACAGGCGACATGTATTACGCCCAGACGATGCTGACCTATACGGCTATCATCTGCGGCATCTTGCTGATCGTCTTCACCGAACCGCCGAGCAAGTGGTGGGTTGGCGGCGATGTGCTCAGTGGCGACAAGCGGCCGACGATCCTGGCTGTTGGCATGCTTTTGCTATTTGGACTCTTCCTGGTCGTGCCGGCCCTGCGCAACTTCTACGGCCTTGCCTTGTTGAAAAAGCCGGTCGATTATTTCATCATCGCCCTGGCGGTGGTCGCCTGGGCCTTGCTCTTGCGCTTCACCTGGCGAGCGCGGCTCGTAGACCGTTATCTGAATGTCGCCTTGAGCCAGGCCAGCGGCCTGAGCGAATAGAACCGTCCATTGAGCGATAATTCAAACGTCAGTCGCCGGTTGCTGGCCTGGTGGGACGAGGGCCACGCGATATTGCCCTGGCGCGAAACGACAGATCCTTATGCCATCTGGGTAGCCGAGGTGATGTTGCAGCAAACGTTAATCGCCACCGTCTTGCCCTATTACCGGCGCTGGATGGCTCGCTATCCGACCGTGGAAGCCCTGGCCCAGGCGTCTTTGGCCGACGTTCTCAAGTCCTGGGAAGGATTGGGTTACTACAGCCGGGCCCGGAACCTGCATACGGCTGCCCAAACGGTCGCCGCCGAATACGGTGGCCATCTTCCCCATGAGGTCGAAGAGCTGGTCAAGTTGAAAGGCATCGGCCGTTACACGGCCGGGGCCATCAGCTCCATCGCCTTCGGCCGGTCAACGCCGGTTCTGGACGGCAATGTGATCCGCGTATTGAGCCGGCTGGACGACCTTGAAGATGACGTGACCCGCAGCGCTACACAGCGACGCTTGTGGCGCAGGGCCGGCGAACTGGTGCCCATCCGGCGGCCGGGGGCCTACAACCAGGCCTTGATGGAACTGGGCCAGCAGGTTTGCTTGCCGGCCGCTCCTCGGTGCCATCTTTGCCCGCTGGCTGATTTGTGCCTGGCGCGAGTCAGGGGGAGCCAGTTGGAGCGGCCCGTCCGCCCGCCGCGCAAACGAATTCCCCATTACGACGTGACAGCGGGCGTGATTTGGGGAGCAAACGGCCGTTTTCTCATCAGCCAGCGGCCGCTGGACGGATTGCTGGGCGGCTTATGGGAGTTCCCGGGCGGCAAGCAGGAGCCGGGCGAGAGCCTGGCCGAATCCCTGGCCAGGGAGATCGCCGAAGAGCTGGCCATCGTGATCGACGTCGGCCGCCCATTGACCACTGTCAAGCATGCCTACACCCACTTCCGCATCACCCTTCACGCCTATCATGCCCGGCATATCTCCGGCCGGCCGTTGAACCTGGGCGTGGCCGATCACGCCTGGGTCAACCTGGACGATCTGGACGGCTACGCCTTCGCCGTGACCGACCGCAAGATCATCGACGCCCTGCGCCGCCACATGAATCCATAGTACTACAAGCCGATTGACACCCGGCCGGCGTTCATTATAGAGTAAACCTTTGTACGGAGTGACTGCCGGAATCCTGGGTGTTTGACGTCTAATCAGTTGGGCCGAGGTATCATACACTTGAACGTATGCCGTTTCGTTTAGGGAGTATCGTGAAACGAGCGGCCGGCGTGACCCCCTAACAACAGATATCGTTTGGCGATCCGAACCCGAGCGGCCCCAGAGGAACTACCCATCGTTATCCCTGGCGCGATTGAAGGCGGGTGAGAAGATGCAAACGCGCTTTACCCTGCAGGACAAGTGCTTTACCTTGCGGTACAAGTGAGGAGTTGATCGGCCGGTGACGGAGCTTCAGGTGCGCGTCTTTGGTAAGCTGCGGATGCAAGCTGGCCGACGCCGCGTGGAGACCTTTCCCACCCGCCGCGCCGAAGAGTTGCTGGTTTATCTGCTCATTCACCAGAAGACCCGCCATAGCCGGGAAAAATTG
>CP070688.1:915178-923499 GCA_020353135.1 Chloroflexota bacterium | reverse complement strand
CGGCAATGACCGGCGAGCCTTCAATGTTGCGCTGCATCCAGCGGATGGCATTGTAGTCGGAGGCCAGGGACACGATTTGAGGGCGGCCGTCGTAGGCGCGGTCAGCATAACTCGTAGTTTCCATGAAGGCCATGCCGTCCAGAGTGTACGGCGCTCTCGAGCTCATGCGAGTGTCCCACTTGGCCTTAGTCGCCAGAAGCGGGTAAAGGGCTGCCAGGCTGACCAGAGCGATGAGCGCGAGGCTCCAGGCCAGGCGCAGATTCACTTTGGTCGATAGGATAGGCCAGGACCAGATAAGGGCAACGGCCGAAGTGACGCTGAGCAGTACCCAGACCTGTACATAGAATTTAAAAACCGTATTCATTCGGCCGATATCGCCGTCCAGGACGATGAATTCCACCAGTAAGGTCAGGCTCAGCGCGAGAGCGATCAGGATCAAGACAATGCGGCGTTCGACCGGCATTCCGATACGCAAGCAGAGCAATCCGGCGATCAAGGCCAGGCTAAGAGCAACGGGCGCGATCCAGTAGCCTCTGTATAGCAGAAGAACAAGTATGGCGGCGTAGGCGACAAGCGCCAGGGCCAGCAGCGGTATCAAGCGCTTCAGGCGAGAATTACCCTGGTCCGCCTGGTTTCTCGTCCAGGCCCGAAGTTCAATTATCACGTAAGTCACGATAATGAAAAGAAAGAGCCCATAGATCAACAAGTAGTTGCCTAATCCCGTATAGGAGCCAGGCCAGAGCGAGAATGAATTGTAGGGAACCTTGTAACTTTCGGCGAAAGGCCAGAAGAGCAAGATCGATACGGCGGCCAAGAGCAGAGCCTGCAGACCTGCCTCGGCGACCGTGTTCCAGGTAAGCCGGCCACGGACCTGGTAGACACTGAAGGCGACGGCAATCATGCCAATTAACAGGTAGGTCGGGAAGTCCCAGGTATTCGTCGCCCGAAGGACGCCGATGGCCAGACCGCCAATCAGCCATTGGCCAATCGTCAGGAAACCGAACCTCTCGTAGCGGCCGCCGGGCAGAACCAAGGATATCGCCCAGGCCAGGGCCAGCAACGTCAGCGGCAAGGCAATCATGTGAGCATGCAAGTCGGCGTAAAGGAAAGTGAAGAATGGGAACTCGTTGATCGGCTGGGCTTCGCCGGGCTCGAAGTTGATTGCCCGAGTCGCCGACCAGAACCAGTCGCCCGTCGAGACTGGGACGGCCACGTCGCCTATGACGATATTGATGGCTCCATCCAACGCCCGGACGGCATTGTCTAGCGCGGCAACGCCCGAATGGAGCAAGTCCTGACTACCGGCCAGGTATGAGGCGCGAACCAAAACAGTGATTTCGGCCAGGTTACCCAGGAGAACCACCAGGACCGCGGCAACTAGCCCGGCTGCGGCGGCTTTTGCTATAAGAGCGCCGCTGGACCAGTCACCGGCCGTAGTATCCAAGTTTCGACTTCGCAGCCGGATATGGCGCGAGGCCACAAGATTATAGGCTACGCTGAAGGCGCCAATGCCGGTGAAACTGGCCAACATCGGCAGGGCAAGGTTATAGGCTACTGTTGGAACCAATCCGAGGAGTTTCGTGATCGCGCCAATGTAGACAAATCCATAGTAGTAATAGTTAATGTAGCCTCCGGCGTACCAAGGATCGTAAGGAGGGAAAACTGTGCTCTTAAGCACGGCGTTGAAATAGGCGAGATCCATTGGCTTCTCACCGCCCCAGATGACGTCCCAAACGTCGGGGTTGCCCAGGCGGACGATGATGAAAACCAGGAATAGGGCCAGAGAGACCAATTCCACCGCAAGAATCAGTTGGATGTTACTGCGAACGAATAACGCGACGCTTCTGCGGTGAGCGATAAGCAGGCCCAGCCCGGCCACGGCCATAAGACCTAGACCAATAAGCAATGTGACCAGGTCATTGGGCAGCAGGCGCACGCTGCCCATGAGCCAGGTGAAATAGGAGATAAGCAGGAGAGCCAGGATTTTAGCCAGGGGATAGCCTCTGTCCGGCAACCCGGGCAGGGCAACAAAGGCTATTGGAAAAGCCAGCCAGCCCAAGATAACGACCGTCAGCCACCAAACGGCTGCGGCGAGCCACGGTTGATCCGCCAGCAGGCCGTCTAAATTGAACAGTTGATTGAAACTGCCATTGTCCCGCTGCAGTTGCAGTGCGCTACTTTCGAGCATCAGGCCGCTGCCAGCCAGCGACGCCTCGCCCGGGGTCATGGCCACGACATTGCTCAGGTCGACGTTGCCAAGAACCCGCCTGACCTTATCCGGACTATACTCTTCCGTCTTGGCGAAAATCCACACCGGAGGATGGTCGTAGACGCTGAAGGCCTCCTCAGCTGCCAAATCTCCGGGTGGCGGCCAGCTAACTTCTGGCGGCCGGCCCCAACCGAACTGGCCTGTCGTGTCACTTATGTAAAGTGGTCCGATGTTGAGATCGGCATGGAATTGCTCGACAAGTTCGAAGCCCAGTTCGCCGTTGAAGAGAGCCTCGTAGTAACGATTAGTAAGGGGATAGGTGAGCGGCAGGCGTGGAATCGACCACAAGGCCCTTTGACTGCTAAGGACGATGTACTCGGCTTCCTCAAGCCAGCGGTAGAAACTGGCGCGCTTGGTTTCGCTGTCCGGGTGCGTGATAGGGATAAGACCTTCGGACATACCCTGATAGTAGAAACCATACGGATCTCGACCCTCTAGGCGGATCGGCAGAGCGTCGTCCCAGTGTTCATTGGCCATCTGACTGGTGCCAAACCTGATGGGAGCGGCCCCGGTGGTCTCGGCGATCAGCAAGTATCGCTGACCAGCCTTCACAGGAACCGAGTCGAATTCAGTCAGCACCTCTTGATCCTGATTATCAAGGTTCAGCGGTTCGTCGACACCGATCGACGTCTCGCTCAACAGCTCAGCTGTCATCGGGTCGATCAACTCTATCCGCAGTTGCTCGCCCTCGTCCTGAACCAGATGCGCGTCCGGATCGGAGGCGTAATTGAAGCGCAGACCGGTGACCTTTCCGTTAACTGGCATTTCAAAGAACAACGTCAGCGGCATGCTCTGATCATAGAGTTCAAAATGCCTGAGCGGCAGATGCAATTCCTTATCTGTGCCATCGCTCTCATAAAGCAGCGTTGCTCCGGTCGGAACGTTGTCGAATATCCACTCGGAAGCTTGGACTCTGGTAACCGGCCGGCGATATATGTCGACGAAGGAATTGGCCCACAATATCGTGGGAATGATCACCAGCATTATTAGAACGCCTGTTGCGACTCGCTTCAGCCGGCTGGGGCCGGACCGGTTCCATAATTCAATCAGCGCCCAACCAGCGAGTAAGAAGAGGAACGGGTAAATAGGCAGGAAGTAGCGAATCGACTTCACCCACCGTGTGGCCATGAAAACGAAATAGAGTCCTACCCAGGAGACGAGCAGGACGTGATTCAGCCAGCCAGGTCGCGCGCGTACGATTCGATATAGAGCCCAGGAAAAGGCCAGCCAACCCGCCAGCCCAGCGGTGAGTCCCATACCCCAAAGAACCATGTTGGTGAAGGGAAAGAGAATAGGCGTCCTGTCGGTCCACTGTAAGGCAGGCGGGAAGACCGCCTCTGGACTTTGCATTATCTGGATCTCGCGAAGGTTAGCCTGCCACAACGGATTGAATCCGGCAATGGAACCAACGAGGGTCTCCAGCTGCCCGGGAGGCTTACCAGTGTTGGCTGTCAACGTCTCCCGAACGATCTGACTATCGGCGAAAGCATAGGGTTGGGCAAGCCTGAAAACAACGGCGGAAATGACTGCGGCCAGCAGAAGGCCAACGACAACCTGGGTGACATGACGAGAACCGTTGGCGCTGATCATGTAGCGCCATCCGAGGCGCTCACCCGCCGAAGTCGCGCAGCGAATCAGCCAGACAAGAGCTGCAACTCCTGCCATAGCGGCCAACGGAGCCAGATTGATGCGTGACGACACCGTTAGACCCAGAGCCAGGCCGAAGAGAATCCACCATCTCATCTGGCGGCCACTGTCGCCGGCCCGCACCGCGGCATACATGG
Organism: Chloroflexota bacterium; assembly: GCA_020353135.1. The sequence goes on along the minus strand of CP070688.1, from coordinate 919,446 downwards.
CGATGGTCGTGAAGGCGGCCGCCCAATTGTCCATGGTGAAGAAGTGGGATTGCTGGATTGGAAGAACGGCCGCGGCCATAAGTAGGGCGCCGATCAAACCAGCTCGCCAGTCGTAAAGTCGCTGGCCGATCAGGTAGACAATGACGATAGCCACGAGATCGAGAAGCGCCGACAGAAAGCGGCCGACCAGTTGAAGACCGTCGAAGAATATGAAGCGAGCATCACAAATCGTGCCGGCGTTGAGGCAGAGGCTATCGACGCCCTCGGCAACAAGACGCGTGGCCGTCATCGGGAAGTTTCCGTAAACGTAGAATGTCTTGCCGACGTTATGCGGATTTAGCGGAGATTCAGAGGTCTTGAAGTAGGTTATCGGATCCGTGACTTTCAGAAGAGAGGCCGTATCGGTCAAGAACCGTTCGTCAGGATGCAGATGATAGGTATCGTCCCAATCTAGGCCTGTGAAGCGAAAATAAGCGCCCAGAAGCAAGATGAGCAGTAGTCCGACGGTCGCCAGAACAGGCCACGACGGCAGCCAGTTGCCAATCGGCCGGCCAGGCGGGTCGCCAGTGGAAGCGACGCCTGCGTCGGCGGGGGGCGCCGTTGCGCCACCTTGCTCGTTCCTCGTTTCCTCCATAATTCGTTATCGACAGCCGGATACCCAGCCCCTTCATCGACCGTTAATTTGTACACGCTCTGATGGGAAAAGGCTTACCTCTCGAATCCAATTCTCATTATTGCGAAAAACCGGCTGAGCCAAGCCACCTATTCTAGCTTTACGAACCAAATTCTCAACTCGCATCGACCGATGATGACGGAATTGTATGGCTCTTCCCGGTCGCATTACTAGCATAGGGCTTGTGAGCCTCAAAAAACAGCATCGAACCTACGGCCGGGGCAGGCTCGCTGTAGAGTGGGCGAAGCCATTTTTCGGTGAAATACAGGTTGCTTCGCCAGGGCGCTATGATCCAGCGGCCGGAAAAGAAATGCAGTATCAATGAAGGCATGCCGTAGAAATGCCCGATCTCCAAGGCGTGAAGCGAGCGTTTGGAGAAATAGTAGTGCCAGCGCTCGACTTCAAGGCCTGCGTCGGTAAATCGGTGCGCCCATAACTCCGGTCCATCCGTGTGAGCGTGGCGGGCAATGCGATTGAACAGCCGGCGGTAGCGGCCGGCCATCCCGCTCAGCTTCAGCCTTTCGAGCCATAAGGCGCCGCCTAACCAGTCCGAGAATCTGTCGCTGGGCATTGTGACGACTACTTTACCTCCTGGTCGGAGAACCCGGGCCATGTCGTTCAGGACGGGCTGGATATCCGGGATATGTTCCAAGACCGAATTGCTAATGATGCTGCCGAAATAGCCGTCGGGAAAAGGCAGTTCGTCCCCTAATCCGTTGACAACCAAGCGATAAACGTTGGCGCCATGGGCCTTCCGTAGTGGACCCGACCAGGGATCGATGCCGGCCGTGAGCTGTTCATTGAAAGTCAGGGCAGCAAAGTGACCATCCCCGCAGCCCAGATCGAGAATCGGCCGGGGTAAATCGGTTTGGCGGTAGAAACGTGCTTCGACCGAACGCAGCAATGCTCGAAAGGCGGGGACGCTCTTGAGGTGGCGCCAAAGCAAGTCATCCCCGTTTGGACCAACTCGATGAGAAGGGCTTTTTTCGGACATGGCTGGCTGACGGCGGATGCTAATGCAATAGGGATGCCAATGCTAAAGACTATCCCTGAGTTGGCGGAGCTGACCGTATGCGGCGGGCTCGGGAAGTGTGTCTACTTTTTTGCCCTGGCGAAGATCGTTGAAGAGACGAATATACTCGGCCGCCGTTCCGGCCGGGTCGAAAGAGGCGGCGATGGTCTTGGCCGACCGAATGTACTTCTGCTTGTTGTCCAAAATCCGTACTATGGCTTCTGCCAAGGCGGCCGCATCGCCAACCGGCACGATCTCGCCCATTCCAGTCATTCGAGCTGGCTGCCTTACTCCTGGCAAATCTGTGGCGACGACGGGCACGCCATTCATCATGGCTTCCACCTGAACCAGGCCGAAGGTTTCGGTATTATTCAGGCTACACATGACCAGGCAGTCAAGGTTACGATAGAAGGAGGTCAGAGTTGAGCCATGCAGTGCACCAAGTAGATGGTAGCTTGCCTCGTACCTCCTTAGCAGAGGTCGCAAATGTTCGACATAGGCGCCCTCACCGATCGCATCGGGGCTGGCGTGTAAGACGTGAGCGTTGGGGTGACTCGAAAGTATCCTCGGCAGCGCTTCTAACAAGACCTCGATCCCCTTTTCGGCGGCAAGTCGAGCCGAGATGCCGATGACGTGCTTGCCGTTAAGTTGATGCTCGCGGCGAAAAGAATCGATCTCAACTTCGGACACCGGGGCGAGTTCAACGGGCGGCGGGATGACATGTAGTTTTTTACCTAGATAGCGGGACAAAAACGGGGAGTGCGTTCCGAAATCACGCGTGTAAGTGACCACTGCGTCGGCCAGTGTACCGGCGGCCCGGTTCATCGTATGTACAGTCCCGTTTATCACCCGGTTCAATGCGCCGCCCGGCAACTCTAGATCCGAATGGTATGTAAGCACAACGGGCTTTCCATAGAGCCGGCCGCGGAAGGCGACGCCTGGCGCGTCGAACTGGGGAAGGTGAAGATGGACCACGTCAGCGCCTGCGACCATGCCCCAGGCCAAAGGTCCAAATCGGGGCATGATCACGCCCTTGCTCACGCGCATGATTACCGGGACGCGGCGAATCCTCACACCGTCTTTCACTTCATGGGACGGCAGCGACTTGTCATACTGGGAAGTGAAAACCGTGACTTGATGGCCTTGTTTCGCCAAGGCCTTGCTCAATCTTTCTACGTAGATTGTCAAGCCGCTTATGTGCGGCCGGTAGTAGGTCAAGACTTCTAGGATCTTCATCGGTTCTCTGCGACTATGAACCTTGTTTCATGTTAGAGTCGGCTGCCACGGCTTCAGATCTGACGAGCGACCTGGCCGAAGCGACGACATTGGAGAATGTCTCGCCGGTCCGGCTGATAGCAATGATGCCAAGTACGCCCAGAACCAAATAGTTCACCACGTGATAGAGCACGGCAAAGGACGCGGCTTCCGCGTCTGGTAGTCCCAATATACCGGCAATGGCAAAGGTTACACTGGCCTCAAATACGCCAACCTGACCGGGCGACGATGGCGCCGTCACGCTGAAAGCGGCGATACAGACGACAAATGTGGCTTGTTGTAGGGTGACATCCAGGTTGACCGCCCTTAGACCGAGGTAGTAGCCGGCGACTATGGGTACCCAAATGACGATGCTCAAGAGCAAGAGCACAACAGCGTCCGTGAAACGCGTGAGCGAGTCGAGACCGAGCAGCAGGTCTTCGAAGCGCCTGGACCATGCCTGGGCGTCGATGCGAGGGATACGTCGGAGAAATGCGTTTGTCAGCCGACCGGCCTGTTCTCGCTGATTGGCCGCACCGACCAGGACAACCATGGCCACCAGCACACCCGCACCGGCAACGCGAACAATGGCAATAACCGCCGGTGGGACCTCAGGAACCCCTGATAGGGTGAACGGAAAGAGAATCACGATGAAGGCCAGGTCGAAGACACGTTCAGCCACCATGGTCGAAAGGCCTCGTGAGATCGACAGTGAAGGCACATTGCCGATCAGCACGGCCCGAGCCACATCTCCAAGGCGAAAGGGCAGTATATTGGTCAGCATATAGCCAATGTTTTGGATATTGAAGACCTTGCCATATGGAACGCGCCTCGCCGGCCCAAGGCCGCTATTGAGCATGAAACGCCAACGCACGGCGCGTAGGGCCAGGAACGCGATGAGTGAAACGGCCGCTAGCAGCCATAGTTCATAACGTGTGTTTCCAAGCGCCTCTACGATGTCGGCCGGTCTTACAAAGATAAACACGGCCGCCAGGCAGGCAATGCTGACGACCATGCCGATCCAGAATTGAAGACGCTTTGCGGTTGAAGAACGTTCCATAGACCGGGGGATTATAGCAAGAATAGCCTGTTCATTGAAGGAAGCGTATTATTCCTAAGACAATCCTTAGCGCGTTTTGGATGACATTGGCATGGAACGCGCCGATCGAGTCAGTATATCCAACGGAGAGAAGCATGGAGTATGTAAATCTAGGTCGTTCTGGTCTCAAGGTATCGCGCATCTGCCTGGGGACGCTTACCTTTGGCAGTCAGAAGTGGCGCCCATACATGCTTAATGAGGCCGAGAGCCGGCCGATCATCGAACGGGCG
>CP070688.1:912350-915078 GCA_020353135.1 Chloroflexota bacterium | reverse complement strand
ATTGTATACGGTTGAGAACGCCGTATCAATAAGTAACTCGAAGAGGATATATCGATCGGCCGGTTCGTAGCTGGCGTGTCTCACCGCAATGGCCCTGGTGTCTTCGTCTTTGACGAACTTGGCCGTACCCGTCAGTAGAAATTCACCCCCTTCGCCGCTGGAAGCGGCCACCGAGCAGTGGAGCGCATACCGGCCGTCCCGCCGCAGATCATGTCCTTTGGGCGAAGTCGGCTCCATGAAGAGGAATAGCGCTTCATCGCCGACGATCGGCGTCACCGGGTGGACGCGCGGGGCGCCATCTTTCTTGACCGTCGCCAGGTAGGCGACCTCGCTGACGAAGCGCTTTTTGCCGAACTCGGCCAATTCAGGCGAACCGGCCGCCAACTCTTTCCAACTCATAAAGAACCTCCGCGCTCGTCCGCGTCCCACTCTAATTAGAGCAGAAGAACGGCATCGGCTGCCAGCCAGAATAGCTGCTCCCGTACTTCGGAGAGCGATTGCCAGCCTCGATTATCCCACTCCGGCCCACTCAGGTCATCTCCGGCGTACAGGATCTGGCCGAAGGGCACGCCCCTGAACTCGGCCACGGCCATCAGTCCGGCCGCTTCCATCTCCACTGCCAGGCAGCCTTCCTCTTTGCGGGCCTGGATCCTGGCCGGCGTCTCGCGATAGGGCGCGGCCGTGGTCCAGGTTTTGCCCACCAGGTGCGGAATGCCTCGCTCGGTCAACAAGTCGACCAGGGCTTTTTGAGCCTGGGCATTGGCTGCAACCTCCCTGGCCGGGGGCAGGTAATGGTATGACGCCCCTTCGTCGCGTATCGCAGCCGAGACCACCAGCAGCTGCCCGGTGGCTATCTCCTTCTCCAGCACGCCGCAGCCACCGCAGGCGATGAAATAACGGCCGCCGAAGGCGATGACCTCCTCCAGGAGCGCGGCCGACAAAGCCGAGCCAATGCCCGGATGGTAAAATGCCAACCGCTGCCCCCGGTAATCGATCTCATAAACAGGGTGGGGACCGTCTTCCCAGCGATTCTCGACCAACATCCGTGCATCGTGTTCAGAGGCGACTTTTTCGATGACGTCCATGAAGAAACATATGACGCAATGTTTGGGCACATCCCGTTTCTTGATGACACGCGTTGGCTCGATAAACGCTACGCGTGTAGGGTCATGTTCGAGGATAGGGTAGGTCATCGGCCACCCGCAGCCACATCCCGAACGAACTCGACAAGGCCCTGGAAAAAGATCTCCTGATCGTCGTGCATCGTGAGATGGCTACCGTTGAGGCAGTGGAGGTGACGGCCGTTGGGGAATTGGCCGGCCGGGGCGACCTTGTCGACAAGAACGAAGGCGGCGATTACGGCTAGGCCCGGGCCAGGGGTGTAACGTCTGCCAATTCACCCGGAACGACGAGTCGATCTCGCTTCAGAACAGCCGCGGCCTCACCTGTCACGCTTTAGGGGCCTTGATAGGCGAACGGCGAAAAGAATCCGCTCTTGCCTGATAGTCGCCAATTGAATCCGAAATCTCCATATTCCAGCTTGGACGATCTGGCAACCACGGCCGGAAAGCCAGGCGCAATAGCGTTCGGGTGATTGACGACGGTTATTTCTTCGCCGCCTTGACCGTCCATGCTCTCAATTAAGACCGACGCCTCGCCACCATGGAGGCTGCGCCGTTTACTGTCGGCCTTGTACATAATACCGACGCTCCTTATACCGCGTATGTCGCCAAATTGATTGGCCAGTGTCGCAATATGCCCTCCTGCCCGGCCCCTGAAGATTTCGGCCAGAGCTGCGCGCTGCGCCTCATTGCTATCCTGGTCGACGTAGAGACCGACCTGCCACGGTGTCTTATGACCAGGCGAGAAAGCGGCCATCACAACGTTTAATCCATTCAGGGACAAATCTCCACGGTTGCCTTCATCTATATGCCAGGCGACGAGCCTTTTATGATCGCCTTCGGTCGGCGCGCTGCCAAAGGCATAAGGGCAGGCAACGTCACAATTACAGGTTTCAAAATAGGTTCCGCCAATCTCCCATTCTTTACTCATCGGGCAGCCTCCTCATGGCAAGTTAGCGGCAAGTGAATTCCGCTCGCCGAGATTAAGATTTACAACGGAAGGTCAGAAAACGACGACTACGTTATCGTGAGTAGCTTTGTGCCTGGGTTTGATGATAGCAGGCGCGTCTTGCTGCTAACCTTACGGTGGACAGTTTAGCAGCTTAACGGAGACGATGTCAACATTGTTACAAATCGATCAAATGGATTTCAGATCCAGGCGATCAGGCTGGCTATTTCCATTTCCCCCGCCCGGGCTTCGGCGGCCGCGAAGTCGCCTGGCGAGAGTTCAGTTCGTAACTTGGCTAGCACACGCTGCGGCTCACCCAGCAGGAAATTGATGTAAGCCCCGGGCAGGGCGAGCCCGAAGGTGAGTAGTGTCACAGCCCGCGAAGCCAGGCCCTCCGCGGCCGCGACCAGTCCCAGGCCTGCGATGCTGTGGGCGACGGACGAGAGCAGGCTAAAGCGCTGCGCTTCGACCAGCGCGGTTGTGAAGCCTTCTTTCGCCAATGCCAATTCGCCTTGAGCATAATGGTGAAAGGCCAGATGGCACTGGGAAACCGGGATGAAGCTATAGTCTTGCACCTCCTGAGCCAATCTCAACGCCTCCGTCTGGATTGACCGGGCGCCTTCGTAGTCACCCAGGGCGTGATAGGTCAGGCCGAGAT
>CP070688.1:908205-912250 GCA_020353135.1 Chloroflexota bacterium | reverse complement strand
TAACGATCGACCAGCGCTCTCCTCCATCACGGCTTTGAAATCGGCGTCGCTGGCCGTCCTTCCGCCATAGCGCTCAAAGTAAGTCCGCAGGCCGCCGAAAAACGCCTCGTCGCCCATTTCCTGGCGCAGGGCATGAACGGCCAAAGCGCCTTGATAATATACATTTAACTCAAAGAGGTATTCGGCCGGCGGATTGTTCAAGGGGTAGCTCTTATCATTGCCCTCAACAACTGACTCGACAGCCGCCATCTGCAATTCCAGTTCTTCCGGATCGGCCCGATTCTCCCACATAAGTTGCACGTAGGTGGCGAAGCCCTCATTGCGCCACATCTCGCCCCAGGAATCCAGGCTAACCCAGTCGCCGAACCACATGTGGGCCAGTTCATGCACGGCCGTCCGTTTGCCGGTCAAGGCGTCCGAGAGGATAACCAGAGTCTGCGTTTCCAGGGATACACCCGGCACCCTGGCGGTCACGTAACCGAAATTCTCGAGAGGATATGGGCCAAAAAGCTCGGCCATCCAGTCCAGCGCCTCGCCGATCTCCGACGTGGCCGCCTCGAAATCTTCCCGGGTCTCTGCAAACGTATAGTGCCGAAGTGGCACGCCAGCGGGCGACTGGCCCTCCAATCTTTCGTAATCGCCTACGGCCACTGTGGCCAGGTAGGGCGCCATGGGCAATCCATGTTCCCAGATGAACAACTCGGCCGGCCGGCCGTCAGGCATGGCCGCCTCGCGCGTTTCTATCAGCCGGCCGTTGGCCGCGGCCGTCATACCTTGCGGGACGACGATCTCGAAGCGGAATGCGGCTTTGTCTCGGGGATGATCGTTGGCCGGGAACCAGTATCGGGCGCCATCCGGCTCGGCCAGGGCATACATGCTCTGCTCGTCCGGATAGCTTAGACCAAGATGGTCGACGAAGCCCACGTAGGCCGATGTTTCATAAAGAGGCTGTCCGCGATAGGTAATGGCCAGCGTGAACGGGTCACCCTCGGCCAGCGGTTCTGGCAGGGTGATGATCAGCTTCTTGCCGTCGCGCTCGAAACCGGCCGCCAGGCCGTTCGCCGTGACCGAGGTTACTTCGAAGCCGGCGAAGTCCAGCGCCAATTCGGCCAGGCCGTGCAAAGTGGCCAGGGCCTCGATGGTCGCCGCGCCTTCGACGTGCTCGACGGCCGGGTCAAGCGCCAGTTGCAGCCGGTAATGTTGCACGTCGTAGCCGGTATTACCTAATTCCGGTGCGTAAGGATCGCCGATAGAGCGTCCTCCGGCCTGCGGCGTCAGAGGCTCTTGCACTTCGGGAGTTGGCGGCGGTATCGTCGTCGCCTCGCGGGCCGAGGTTTCGGGATCGGCCGGCGATTGTCCGGCCGACGTCCCCTCGACAGATGGCTCCGTGGTTGCTACTTCGGCGACCAGCGTTGGTAAGGCCTCATCCGTCCGCAGGACGATGACCGCCGCGACGAACAAGGCGACGCAGATCAGGATCGTTATGGCGACGCCGCCCAGCGCGAGTATCCAGACCCTGTTCGGGCGACTCTCTTCCGATTCCGGCGATCGCTGCTCTTGCATTCCCACTCCCTTCCAAGGATACTGGTAAGTGGCCAACAGGCCGTGATTAGAAACCACGGACGGCACTTTGTCAACAAATCGGGCTTTCTGAACCTACAGGGTCTCGGAGACACCGTAGGTTTGATCGGTCCAGATCACGAACAGGACCTACCTTGCGAGATAAACCAAAACTACGTGCGCTCGATTTTCAACCGGTCATCTATGAAAATCAACAGATGTGGCTGGCCCGCGATCCGTTGGAACTAACTGACTACCAGTTGATCCTCTCGCCGGCATTGGCCCAGATGCTGATCTTCTGTGACGGTCACCATTCGACGCTCGAGATCCAGTCCAACTTCGAACAGCAATTCGGCCTGTCGATTGATATAGAGACTATCGAAGACACGTTGGCCCGCTTGGACGCGGCCTATTTACTGGATAACGACCGGTCGCGAGCTGCTCTACGAGAGCAGATAATCGCCTATCGCGATGAACCATACCGGCCGGCGGCTCTAGCCGGCAAAGGCTATCCGGCCGATCCAGCCGAACTTGATCAAACCTTCCGCGAATATGGCAGTGGCGATGACTTGAACGGCTGGCAGCCCTGGTACGGCCGGGGCGTCATTTCGCCCCACATCGACTACTTCCGCGGCGGCCCAGTCTATTCCCAGGTATGGCGACGTGCGGAAGCGGCGGCCCGCGAGGCCGATCTCGTCCTCATTTTTGGCACCGATCACAACGGTAGCCCGGGAAGCATCACCCTGACTCGCAAGCCCTACGCCACGCCCTATGGCATACTGCCGAACGATCCTGACTTGATCGACGCGCTGGCCAACGCCTACGGACCGGGATCCTTTGAACAGGAGTTGCACCACCAGCGCGAGCATTCGGTAGAGCTATCGGCCGTCTGGCTGCACCATGTTTGCGGCGATGACCCGCCGCCGATGGTGCCCATCCTGTGCGGATCCTTTCACGACTTCGTCATGAACGGCCTGCATCCGGCCGACGATCCCAGGCTGAATACTTTCGTCGAGACGTTGCGCTTGGAGACGGCCGGCAAGAAAATTCTAGCTGTAGCCTCGGTTGACCTGGCCCACGTTGGCCCCTCCTTCGGCGACGACTTTGCAATGGATAGTGATCGCCGGGCCCGGCTATTTCAGAGCGACGAGGCGCTGATGGCGTCCATTGGCCGAGGCGACGATGGCGGCTTCTACGCCCAGGTGGCCGCCGTTCAGGATCGCGACCGGATCTGCGGCTTTTCCTCGATCTACTTGATGTTGCGTTACCTGGGCCAGACAGAGGGCATACAGATCGCCTACGATCAATGCCCGGCCGATGCAGAAAACACGTCCCTCGTTTCCATCTGCGGCATGCTATTGAGTTGAAAATCGGCCCGCTCGCGGCCCAATCTATCCCGCATTCCCCTTAAGTCCAAAATTGCTATACATAATCACTTGACATATTCCATAGACTGTTGTATTATTACAACATTACTATTTGTTGTACTATCCCGCATGTCATGAGTAAGCAAGAGCTTTTGGAGAATTATGCCGGCGTAGACGAGGTTGCCGATCGTTTGAATATCCACCCGGAATCGGTGAGGCGGCTCATCCGTCAGGGCAAGTTACCGGCAATCAAGTTCGGCAATAAGTGGCTCGTCGAGAAGTCTTTGTTGGAGCAATTCGCCGGCCACTATGATCCAAGACCGGGTAACAAGGCAACACTATTATAGAAGCGTAATCTATTGGAAAAGGGGCAATCTAAATCGAGGACATATTTGAAGATAACGCAAATATCGAAGAGGAAGCATTCTCAAATGCGACCTAAATTGATCTGCCCGATAAAGTTCTTATAGGTCTTCCTTTGAAAGCGAGGTCCTTGCCGCAAGAAAAAGAGAGGGGTAAAGAAATGCAAAGAGCACCGGAAAACGAGAACTTCGCTCGCCTGCGAGTGATCGGCGTGGGTGGTGGCGGCAGCAATGCCGTCGATCGCATGATTGAGGAAGGCGTCAGCGGCGTCGACTTCGTGGCCGTCAATACCGATGCCCAGGCCCTGCTGCGGTCCGATGCGCCAAAAAGAGTCAACATCGGCGAGAAGTTGACCCGCGGCCTTGGTTCAGGTGGCGATCCCGAGCTAGGCGAGAAGGCGGCCGAGGAGTCATTGGACGAATTAAACCAGGTCCTAAGAGGCTCCGATATGGTCTTCATCACCGCCGGCATGGGCGGCGGCACCGGCACCGGCGCAGCGCCGGTCGTGGCTCGATTGGCTAGAGAGCAAGGCGCCCTGACAATCGGTGTCGTAACCCGGCCGTTTATGGTCGAGGGCACACCTCGCGCCATGGCCGCTGCCCAGGGCATCGAGCAGCTAAAGCAGCACGTCGACACGCTTATCGTCATCCCTAATGATCGTCTGCTGGAGTTGACCGACAAGCGCATGTCGCTCGGCGAGTCTTTTGGTCTGGCGGATGACATATTGCGCCAGGGCATCCAAGGCATTAGCGAGC
>CP070688.1:904182-908105 GCA_020353135.1 Chloroflexota bacterium | reverse complement strand
TAAGAAAGCCGCGCCCCTTTGATCCATGAGATCCGCATAAATCCGTTCCCCTTTCCTTTTTTATCTGAGACGACTTGCGCTAACATGGTGCCTGCGACCAAAATCAGATGATGACCGCGATAACAGGCGCTCAGAAACGCCACCCACCCGGCCCCAAAGGCCACTTCCTGCTTGGCAATCTGCGCGACTTCAGCCACGATCCGCCGGCCTATCTAGTCCATCTGGCCGAAGAATACGGGCCAATCAGCCGGCTGCGAGTCGGCCCCTTCTGGGCCTACCTGATCGCTCAACCCGGCTATGTGCGTGAAGTGCTTATCGGCCGGGCGGCCAACTTCCCCAAAGCCCGTTTGAGCCAGTTGATCCTGGGCAAATTCCTGGGCCAGGGGTTGCTATTGAGCAACGGCGGCTTTCACCGCCAGCAACGGGCCCTCATCCAACCCGCCTTTCACGCCAGGCGCATCGAGGCCTACGGCCGGACCATGGTCGAATACACCCAGGACATGTTGGCCAACTGGCGGCCGGGCCAGGTTCTGGATGTCGACCACGAAATGATGCGCCTGACCATGTTCATCGTGGCCAAGACTCTATTTGATGCCGACGTCTCCGAAACGGCCGAGCGAGCCGGCGAAGCCATCCAGGAGCTACAAGAGGCGGCCAATCTTGAATACAGACGCTCCTTCGCCATGCCCATGTGGCTCCCCACCCCCAACAACCGTCGCATCCGGCGGGCGACCGCCGTCGTCGACGAGGTTGTCGAAGGCATTATCGCCGAACGGCGCGCGGCGGCCAAAGGTGGCCAGGTCGAGGACACCGGCGATCTACTGTCCATGCTGTTACTGGCCCGAACCGAGGATGGCCGGCCCATGGATGACCAACAGATCCGCGACGAGGCCGTCACCCTCTTCGCCGCCGGCCACGAGACCACCTCCAACGCTCTGACCTGGACCTGGTACTACCTGGCCCAGCATCCGGACGTTGAAGCCAGCCTGCACGGCGAGTTGCGCGCCGTGCTGAACGGCCGGGCGCCAACCGTGACCGATCTTCGAGACTTACCCTATACAGAAATGGTACTTAAGGAATCGATGCGCCTTCGGCCGCCGGCCTGGATCCTGAACGGCCGGACGACGCTCCAGGACACCACCATAGGCGGCTACACCATCCCCGCCGGCGGCACCGTATTCGTCTCGCCCTACCAGCTGCACCGCCTGCCAGAATACTTCCCCGATCCGGAGCGTTTCGATCCCGAACGCTTCTCCCCAGAGAACGAGAAGAAGCTGCCCCGTTATGCCTATTTACCCTTTGGCGCAGGCCCCAGGATCTGCATCGGCAACTCCTTCGCCATGATGGAAGCCCGCCTCGTACTAGCCGCCGTCGCCCAACGCTTTTGCCTGGAAATGGTTCCCGGTCAAACCGTCGAAATGTCGCCCCTCATTACCCTCTCCCCAACCGGCGGCCTGCGAATGAAGGTCACAGCCCGCTAACCGGTATGTCCCCTTCATAAAAGACACAGAGGGAATGAACCGAGATCCCATACTGTGTACCCCATAATCCTGTTTATCCTGTCCGATCTTCTTCGAAATAGTTAAGTCGAGAACTTCTGGCGCCAAATCACTCAGGCGGCGTGACGGAAAAGCCCAGCTCTTGCATGACCTGCAGTTGATTAGACTGCGGCCAGGCTTCGATGATTTGACCATCCTGAAACCGCTCGATCATGATCGCTTCGCTCCTGACAACTTTGCCGGTCGGCTTCACGCCAAGGAACTCACCCGTGTGTTTGCCGGCAATCGTCACGTGAACCGTTATGAAATCACCTTCGACGAGCAAATGGTTAAAGGTGACTGTTCTATCCGACAAAGCATCCATCGCGCTTTTGAACACAACTCTCAGGGCATCCAGGCCACGTACTGGCGGCGTCGCATGACCGACGAAATCCTTGTGGAATACTTCGTCGACGACGGCCAGGTTGTCGTTGTGGTGGATCTCCGTCAAGTAGCGGCGAACCGCTGCCTTCATATCTTCTGGTGACATCTTGGTCAATTCTCCTGTTCAATTCCAATTGGTATTGGTGGCTCGCCATCCAACCCGGGGGTTTTGAGCGAGGCTATTTGCGGTGCAGGGTAAGCGAGGATTTCTTTCTCATTCTACTTATCGAAAGAAGGGTCTGCAAATGGCTGCTGAAAACGGCGTGCCGGCTAAGCCGCCGATTCCAATAGGTCGTCCCAAACCCGTACCTGTCCCTGGTAATCGAGCAGGCATAGCTTGACCACCGGCCGCTGCCCTATGAATTTCTCCACCGCTGTGGCATAGCCCCGCAATTGCCCGGCAACCCCCTGCTCCCGAAGCAATCTTTTCAGTCCCGCTTCATCCCGGATCCGGTGCGTCTTGAATTCGACCACAATCCAGGCGCCATCCTCCAGGTATAGTGCGTCGATCTTGCCGTGTCTGGGTTGCCCCTTACGGTCAAGCCAATCACATGGCACTTCGGGGCGGCGCACCGTGGCTGTATCCATCGCCCGGAATAGATCATGGACTCGGAATCGCCTCAATAGCTCGATGACCATAGCAGTAACCTGCTCGATCTCCTCTTCGTCAATCAGCCTTAGTTTCTGAGCGCGAGATCGGACCCACGGCTCGAATCCCTCGCCGGGAAAGCGCCAGGCGGCCAGCGCCTCATGCGCCAGCGCGCCTATCTTCAAGGGCAGGTCCCCCTCATCGCTCTCCCGTTGCTCGCCGGCCGGAAGTGACGCCAGCATGCGCGGGTTCCAGACCTCATCTACCGGCTCGGCCGCTGGCGCCGGCGGTGTGATGATTTCAACCTGATAACCAGGCTCATAGACAGTGCAGCCAATCGCCGCTTCCCCTACTTCGAGATCGATGGGCATGGCCCGGCCGCTATCTTCGTCATGATCGATGGCCTTGTTCCCCAATCCCGTCAGCCCGGCCACTTGCTTGAGCCAGCCGCTCAGCCGGCTCGGCTTGCCAGAAGGGGTCACGTTCATGCAGCCGTTCAGGATCAACTTATCCTTGGCTCGCGTGGCCGCTACGTAAAACAAACGATCTGACTCGGCCGCTTCTTGATCGTCGACATCCTTCCGCAATATTCTGAACAGGGCCGAACCGGCCCCGTCATCGTCCTTCAGATTAGGCAAGATCCCGTATTCGGGCGCCAACAGGTGATCGATCCGGCTCGGCCTGCTATATCCGATATCGCCGATAACCACCACCGGGAATTCCAATCCCTTGGCGGCGTGGATGCTCATCAACCGGATTGCGCCTTCGGCCGTGGCCCGGGCTTCACCTTCGCGCACGGCCACCGCTCGCAAGCCGGCTACGTACTCCAGGTACTGCTCCACATTCGCTATGCCGCTGGTCTGCGTATCGGCTAATAACTTGGCCACGTTGCGCGCCGCCCGTGGATAACCGGCCGCCAGTAACGCCGCCCGGTAATCTGTGGCCTCCAGGAATGCTTTGAGCAAGCTGGCGGCCGAGATCCGGCCGGCCCGCCTGTGTAGATCGGCGATGAGCTGAACGGCCTGTTCCATCCCGTCCCGACCCTCGTTTTGTACCATTCGCCAAAGCGATTCCGACCGTGCCGCTTCATTACGTTGCTGGACCAGGTCGTACAACTGGCCATCAGAGAAGCCCATCACCGGCGAGCGTAACAGGCCTACCAGGGCCAAGTCGTCAGTCGGATCGGCCAGCGCTTTCAGCGCATTGAGCAAATCACGGATCTCCGGCCGGTCGTAGAAGCCGCGGCCGGCGACCGTCAGGTAAGGCAAGCCCACTTCGTCCAGAGCATCTTCATAAGCCGCAAAGGAAGTCGACGCCCGGCAGAGAATGGCCACATGTCCATAGTCGACGGTAGAACCTTCCGCTTCCACCAATTCTGCCAGCGCGCCCGCCAGGACGGCCGCCGCTCGCTT
>CP070688.1:901098-904082 GCA_020353135.1 Chloroflexota bacterium | reverse complement strand
TGATCATAAGCCAGGGTCTGGCCGACCACCTGGCAGTCACTTTGGGCGAGAATATCAAGCTGGTCGGCGAAGGCACCGATCACCTCGTGGAAGCGCGAATCATCGCCATCGCCAGCAGGATTCCGGGCGTCGAAGGGATCGGCCGCAGCCGGGTAGCTGCCCAGTCAGAAAGCAGCATCCTGATGTCTTTAGACGGCTTCAGGGCGCTGATCACGCCGCTGAACCAGCCACCTCCGGCAGCCGACAGACCGATTCTGGAACGGATCATGATGACCCTCACGGCCGATGCTGACGCCCGTGACGTCGCCGATGAAGTGGGTCAGCAATTCAGCAAAGATTATCGCGTTTGGACCCGTTTCTTGGAAGTGATCCTGGAGGACAATCGTCGTGGTCAGGTCGCCCAGCAGTTGTTCCTGTTGGTCCTGACTACTATCGCCTTCACCACGGCCGTTTTCGGGGTATTTGCCGTCATCTACGTGACCATCTATGCCCGTCGGATTGAGATCGGCATGATGAAGGCCATGGGCATGCGGAGGCGCGAGTTGACCGGCATGCTCAACATCGAATCTGTGACTATGACGCTGGGCGCGGCTCTGGCCGGCATCACTGCTGGCGCCGCAATGGGCTACATCATCTTCTATGGCGAGCGGCTTTTGACGCAGCGGCCGTCGATCTTCGCCGTGGATACGACGGTAATCCCCTTCATCGTCTTGATGGTCGTACTGGCCAGTATGATCAGCGCTACCCTGTCTGCCCGGCGTATCGTCAAGAAACGGGCCGTGGAAATTCTGCGGATGCAATGATATGACTATGAAACGATTGCTTTTACTTGTCGCCTTACTCTTACTGTTGTCCGGCTGCGGCGGGGAGGATCAGGTCGTCGACCCTGGCAATCCTCCGACGCGGGAGGGGACCGGGGAAGAGGCCGGGACTGCAACACCCCAATCTACCCGGGTCGTCGTCGGTACCACAATCCTGGCCAACGGCCAGTTAGTCGCGGTGAACCCGCCCTTGGCCCTGAGCTTCAAGACCGGCGGCCGCTTACTGGATGTCCACGTCGCCGCCGGCGATCAGGTTACGACCGGAGACCTTATCGCCACCCTGGACGACGAGGCGCTGCGTGAGGCGTTGACCAACGCCGAACTGGCCGTGGCCCAGGCTCAGAATAGCCTGGCCCAGGCTGAACTATCTCTGGCCGACCTGCTCAATTGGGAAGCGGACGACGTGGCCGTCTCTGTGGCCGAGGCTAATTTGGAAGCGACGGAGGCCAACTACGAAAAGGCCCTTGATCGTGACGCGGCCGCTGGTAACAACCTGACCTCGGCCCGGGTTAGCTTGAGCCAGGCCCAGCGTGCGCTGGCCGACGCTCAGGAAGCATACGATAATGCCTGGGACGAAGCCCGCGATTGGGAACTCAACTACAACGAACCCATATGCCTGCCTGGCCAGGGGCCACCGATCCCCTGCACGGGCCCGACCTGGGCTGAACGCATCAAGAACGATCGTAATTTCAGCGAGCGGGCTCTACAAAATGCGCAGGAAGGGTTGTCCGTGGCCAGGGCCAATTACTCCCTGACCGAGGCCGGGCTGAGTGATAATAGCGCCCTGGACGCAGCGGCGGCCGTAGCCAATGCCCAACAGGTCCTTCACCAGGCCCAGACCGGCCCAAAGGACAGCCAAATAGCGGCCGCCCAACTCCAGGTCGAGCAGGCTGAATTGACCTTGTCACAGGCCGAATTCAATCTGGCGTTGGCTCAGCAAGCGTTGGAGAACGCCCGGCTGGAGGCGCCCTGGTCTGGCACGGTGTTGTCCGTCGACGCGGCGCCAGGCGGGCTCGTCGCGAGCGGCGTGTCCATCGTCACTTTGCTGGATAGCGAGACCTTGCAGTTCCACACCGGCAATCTGAGCGAGCGCGATCTGGCTTATATCGCGCCGGAGCAGCCGGTCCAGATTTCACTGAAGAGTTACCCTGGCCAGGCGATTGACGGGCAGGTCGCCTATATCGTACCTCAGGCCAGCGGACAAGTGGGCGACGCGGCTACCTTCACCGTCGTCATCGTACTCGACAATACGGATTTGGAGCTACTGCCAGGCATGACCGGCCGGGCAGAAATCCAGCGAGGAACGGATTAGCTGTTCTCCTCGGTCAACGCTGCCGGTCCCTCTTGCCGAGAGCCGGTCGATTGTCGCTGACCGTGTGGGAGCGTTGGAGCCAGTATCTCGGTACGCCAGGCTAGATATGCTTCTCAGGGACACGATCTTATGTTAAAATGGGCTCAAGCTGGCATCTTGTTGATGTTGATGATTCGAATTGTAGTGCCCAAAAGGTTCCATATCGCGCCGCCGTCAGCCCGCCTTTGCCGGGCTAGTTGACGTTTAGGCGCAGGAAGCGAGTTGTTCGTGTCACCAGAGGAAAAGGCTGACTTTCTAGGCCGGCTGAGAATCTTCTCCGAACTGAAAGAAGACGAGTTACTCGATCTGGCTCGCATCGCCCACGAGTACGAGTTCGACGAGGGGTCCACAATCGCCTATCAGCGAGATATCGCCGAGGAGTTCATCATCGTCGTCGAGGGCCGGCTCTTCGCCAGCCAGGTCGACCAGGGCATCGTGCGTGATTCGCGCTCCTATTTCGACGAAGAATACCTCGAAGATACGTGGCTCTTCAGGCCCCAGGCTCATCCGGCAACGGTGCAAGGCGCGGAGCCGGGCCGGCTACTCATCATCAGGCGCGACGATTTCCTCGAGCTCCTAAGCCATTTTGAATACCTGGTCGACTACCTGGAACTCTCGGACGAAGCCTTGGAAGTGGCGGAGCAAATGCAATTCGGCGGCGAAGAAGCGGCGCCGGCCGACCTCAGCCTGACGCCGGAAGAACAGGTGCTCTACAGGGAGCGACGAAGCGGCTGGCGCCTGTTCCTGGAGATCGTCCTCCCGTTGGTCATATTCCTGGGCTGGACGGTTTTCCTTCTAGCCTACGCCTCACT
>CP070688.1:898360-900998 GCA_020353135.1 Chloroflexota bacterium | reverse complement strand
CGGGCCGAGGTCGGCCAGTGAACCCGATGCAGACTGTCACCCTGAGTATACTCACGCACACCGGCCGCGACTATCGAGCGGTCTGGCGAGTGTTCTGTGATGCGCCGGCCCTCTCCTGCTCGCGCGGCGGAGGCGATATCGATGGCGGGCAGCTTCACGATGGGCGGCATAACCATCATTGTCGAGATGCCGGGATATTCCAACGTGACGCGATAGAAGCCGAATGGATCGCCCGCCTCAAGCCTGGTAGGTCCCAGCGTGAACAAACCGCGGCGTTGGCAAACGCCATCCGTAAACCAATGGATTAAGGCTCGTCCCCCTACCGTTCGCACTTTGCTGGCCCGATAGCCGGGCAGGGTAGAATGATCCCGCAGCGTGACCCAGTGTGCAGGCGCCCAACCGCGATTTGTCAGCGTAAAACGTTCCTGTAACTTGTCGCCGACCTGAGCCCAGCCAAAGCGCCGCTCGCGCGTCAGGTCCAGACCCCTGGCCAGCGAATAAACCCAACGATTGCTAATCAGCCAGGCGCCGCCCAGGCCCACCAGCAGGATCATCCAGCTCTTATGGGGAACAATCAATTGCAGTAGAAGTATCAGCCCAAGCAAAAAGGGAAGGTAGCGAGCCCTTAGCCGGACGCGAACTCTTGTCGGCGAGGTCATTGGACTAAGTATAACACGCGGCCGTTCATGGGTAGATTCGTGGCGCCATGGCCATGGCAGGTCGAGTGGGACTGAGCGCTTTATGATGCGAAAGGGCGCCGCCGATTCATCTCGCTAGCAGGATGCCCGAACCAAAATCATACTGACGTACCTATTGACGCGGACGGCCAACCTCGCCTATAATGAACAAGTGCACGTCTCGGAACAGGGTTTCATAATACGAAACAACTAGATCAGGCTAATCAAAGAACGCAGCGGAGCGCTTTGTCGATGCCGAAAGATAAACCGAGGACGACGGAAACTGTCCAATCAGTCGAGCGGGCCATGGCCATTCTGCGCAGCTTCACTGAGGCCGAGCCTGAACTTCGCGTGACCGAATTGGCCCGCCGCCTAGACCTGCACAAGAGTACCGTGTCCCGTATTTTGGCGACGCTGCAAAAAGGTAGCCTGGTTAGTCGAAACCCGGAATCAGGTAAGTATCGGCTGGGATTGGGATTGATCGGCCTGGCTGGAGTGGCTTTGGGCCGACTGGACGTGCGCGGCGTGGCCCAACCCTATCTGAATAACCTGGTGGCGTTCACGCAGGAGACAGTAAATATCAGCGTAATAGAGGGTAATGCATGTGTTAACATCGAACGGGCCCGCAGCCCCCAGCCGATTCGTTATGAGGGATGGATCGGCCGGCGCACGCCCTTGCATTGTACGGCGGCCGGAAAAGCGCTACTAGCCAATTTGCCAGACAGGGAACGCTCCCTCAGGCTCGCACTGCCTTTGGTGAAGTACACGAGCCAGACGATTACTGATAACCAAACACTTGTAGAGGTCCTGAAAGAAATCCGTCTGCAAGGATATGCCATTGTGCATGAGGAGTTCGAAGAGGGGTTTAGTGCCATCGCTTCGCCCATATACAATCATGAGGGTCAGGTTGTGGCCGCTGTTTCAGTCTCTGGGCCGACCTATCGTATGGGACCGGGGACCGTGGAAAGCTTCATAAATCCCTTGCAAGAAACAGCGCAAACGATTTCGACCGAGATGGGATATGGCCAGCGTCGTAGCGTAAGCGACGTATCTATGCCGGGCAACGGCGATGGCGCGTTGCGATGAGCGATGTTCGCCCACTGAAGTAGGCACTTAAATGAGGAACGCGATGGATCAAATATTGACCCTTAAACCGACGGAGATTGTCCGAGCCAGACCTTTCACCAATCCTGAGCGAATCGTTTACGACGTCAACACCTTGCGTTTCATGGTCGATCAACTGTGTCTCTTCTTGGAGGATCAAAACCATTACGCCAGTCGCAAGTCGCCAATCATAACTCACCAGCCTAACCGTAATAATTGGTACTACCGGCTGATCGTCGCCCAGCCGGAGATATTGTCTCAACCAGGCGAACTGGCATTTGTCGGTTTTTTGGGCCACCGGCGGAAGGATGCCAACCTGAAATTGGGCGACGAGTTTGACGAAATCTTGGTAGGCGAGATCCCCGATTATCCGGGATTGCTTAGCTATAGCACGATGGCTATGCTATCAGGCGATTTCAGCAATCTGGTCATATTTGCCGATGTGAGCGTCAAGGAACAGTGGAGTCAAAGTAAAGCTCATGAGCAAGCGGTAAAGAGATTATCACCTGAATACTACCTTTCAATAAAGCTCTATAACGGGCATTTGCCCGGTGGCATAGCCGATAGCCGCGCCCTGCAAGTTACGCGCATCAAATACTTCGACTACCAAGATAGTCCACGGTGGCATGCTGTGCGAGAACTCCCAAGTGGATCTTGATCGATGACCAGGCGTTCAGCGCGTCGGCGACGGGCCCGGCGCAAGGCACAGCCGCAAACGCCGCTTGCCGATAAACCGTTTCGCCAGCTAGTCAATCCTATGGCGCCGGTTGAGATGTTATCATCCGAACAGGTGGATCAGATCGACCGGGCTTCCATGCGTATTTTGGAAGAGATTGGGATTGATTTCCTGGAAGATG
>CP070688.1:889077-898260 GCA_020353135.1 Chloroflexota bacterium | reverse complement strand
GAAGAGACTCAAGCATTGCTTCCGCGTCCTGTTCAAGACCCGGATCGAGCCCGAGTTCTAAAGCCATCTCCACGTCAGAAACGGCCAGACTGGTGTCACCGTGCCTAGCATACGCCTGACCTCGATCGTAGAGTATTAGGGCGCGTTGCCCTGGTTCAGGTGCCAGGGCAAGTGCTGCTTCATAAGAGGCAAGCGCTTCCTTATATTGTCCATTATTGTCATATGCATTCCCGAGGACAGCAAATGTTTCAATAGATGTTGGATTTAGTTCTATTGCCTTTTCCAAATCGTCAATGGCTTTGCCGAAATTAAACTTGTAGAAGAAGGCTAATCCACGATTAAAGTAAGCTTGGGCAGAATCGGGTCCGAGGCTGTCGATCTGGTCTAATTCGGCGATAACTCGATCAAGATCGGCTATAGCCTTGTCTGACTCACCTATGATGACGTATGCCATACCTCGCAGCAAATAGGCATCGTTTATTTCCGGATCAAGAACGATAGCCTCACTGAAATCGGCTATGGCCTGTTCATAGTCGCCTATAACTGCGCCGCGTTCTTGGTACACTGAGCCCCGGCTCATGTATACCAAAGCGTTTTCCGGATCTAGTTCGATCGCCCGATCGAAATCCTCGATGGCGCGCGACAGTTCTCCAAGTCCTCTATGAGCCAAACCTCTCCTAACATATGCAGCGAGGTACTCTGGGTCCAGCTCAATCGCCCGATCGAAATCCTCGATGGCGCGCTCGAGGTTACCAAACCTTAAGTAAACGAATCCACGCCGATCATATGTTTCAACATATTCTGGATCGAGAGCGGCAGCACTGTTGAAATCGTCAATGGCCCCTTCATAATCTTCTTGTATCGAGAGAGCCCGCCCGCGTCTGACGAAGACTTCCGCCGATTGGGGATTAAGGTCTAATTCAAATGCCTGTTCAAAGTCATGCAAGGCGTTTTCGAGATCACCTGACATGTAGAATGCCAAACCTCGATTCAGGTAAGCTTCGGCGAAATGCGGGTCCAGCTTAACCGCCTGGTCAAACTCGATTACGGCCAGGTTGTACTCGCCATCATGATAATGCTGCCATCCGCGCGCTAAATTTCCGGCCACAATGTCTGCAATGGGACTAGCAACAGGTAAGCTCGTTTCTACGGCGACAGTCGCTTCGTCTTCACGCTCCGGATCGATTCCCGACCCGCATCCCACGAGGAACGCAATAACAATGACAAAGACTACAGTGGAAATCTCTTTCCGCCACCCCTTCATTGCCCCGACTCCTTTGTGGCCAGCTGGCCACGTTCCTAATAAGCCTCTATTCGTCTCAACGCAATAGTCCCAAATTGCAGAGAACAGAGACCTCTTCTATCCCTTGATGCATCATACCATGTTTTGTCTGTGCAAATGCATCCACTTTGTGCGAATTTGTGCATATGTGTGCTTGATACTCTTTAATCTGATTACGTGTGTTCCACAAGTGAGAGTTATAGCAGCGAACATTTTGCTTACATCTTCATCCGAGGCGTCTCCCGGCAGGCGAGATCCCATCTTGACGCAGTGGCGCCGTACGAAAGCCGAGTTTGATTTTCCACAGTCAGGCCTTTCCAAAGCAAAGAACTCAAAAAAGGAACGAATTCAGCAAACTCTGCAGTTAATGATGGTGCGGCTGAGGCCGGCAGCAATATGTTGGTCGATGAAAGCGTCAATATCCGCCGAGGTGACTTCTTCCGGCAGCTTATTGCCGACGGTTTGAAAGAAAATGTTGATGTCGCTCAGAGGGTGTTTTGGTGTGCTGGGTTGACCGAAGCGCCGTTTAAGTTATTGCTCGAAGCGAGCTATTATCTGGGCCATGTTGGCCTCCGCTGCACCTAGTAGCCGATATGCTACCTCAGCTGAGGTCAACTTAGTGTAAACGTCACTGAGTGATCCAAGAACGTCAATTATCGCTTTGAATTGGATCATCTACAGGTGGGGGCCTATTGACAATAGAATCAACACCGCGTGAGCGAATGACCCGGTCGCGATTCAGGGCCAAGCGCTCGATGGTCGCTCGACCGATCGGTGTCACGCCGATGATCCGCAGAGAATCGGCCGACCAGATAAAGTACTGTGACCAACTACTTGACGTGGATTGAAAAGCGGGATTGTGTCGCCTGATTCAGGATCAAACGCTTCAACCTTGCAAAGAAGATTGGCCCGGCGGCGGACCTGGTCTTGGAGGTATTCAGGTGTGCTGCGACGGCGTCCCATCGCAATCGCACGCACTTCGGAGTAGGTTGGATCCACCAATCTATCTTTGACGGAATTCCGCTGCCAGCCGGAGGATTCGCTCACCGGCTTCCGTAAATCCAGCGCGTACTGGCGTCCGTTCCTACTCAGCGTCTCCGCAGGTAGCGTCTGACCAGAAACACGGCGATGGCCACTGCCCCCGCCGTCAGCACTATCATCGGCAAGTTTAGGGCCGGCCTGCCCTCGACCATCAGTGGGAAGGATGCTTCCCCAACACCGCCATCCGCGCCTTCGACAAAGATCTCGACCAGATACTCACCACCGTAGGGCACTTCCAGGATCGCTTCGTGAAGGAACTTGTTCTCGGAGTCTTCGGTGGTCGCCGGACCAGACACAACCGGGCCGCCGTCCTCGGGCGTCAGCCGGACCAGGACGTCGGCCTCCAGCACCGGCGAGGCGTCTTCCGCCAGGACCACGGCCATGGCCACGTGCAGCTCGCCGGCCTCGGCCGGATCGGGCGAGGTCCAGACGGTCAACATGTACGGCCCGGCCGGTTCGGCCGCCAGCTGCATCGTGCCTTCCGTGTGAGCCGCGACCGTCGGCGAGAGCAGGAGCAGTGAGAATAATCCAAGGACGAGCGACAGCGTGCGAAAGCGTAGTACTCTATGCATTGCTGGGATTCTCAAGAATCGAAGTCCTTTCTTGGGCCTGGAGTGGCCTCGGCGCCTGATCTCTACTCGCGGCCGGGTGTCGTGGCGATTCCCGGCGCCGCCAGCGCCTCCTCGCTGGCCCAGGCCGACTCCGGCAGAGCCGGCTTCTTCTCCTCAGCTTGCAGCCAACGGGCGGCGATGACCAGGGCGGCGATGATGAACATCATGCTGCCGGGCACCCACATGATCAGCCCGGCGATCATCTGATCCTCCATCACCGACAAACCCCATAGGCGCGGCAGAGCCTCGTAGTAGGGGTAAATCGGGCTGGCGGCAAAGACGAAGGCCAGGCCAGCCAGCATGTTGGGCGGGATGGCCGTCAGGGCGTAGCCGGCGCGGGAAAAGGGCGAGAGCGGGCGATGGATCCGCGGTCCGGCGCCGATCAAGTGCCACCAGAAAAGCATGGAAACCAGGAAGAATGAAAGGTGCTCCAGGTCATGGGCCAACGAACTGCGCAATGCCCACTGATAGGCGTTGGGATCGTGCCAGCCCCAGTAGACGATCACGAAGGCTAACCATACCAAGCCGGGCCCTGTTACCTTTTGCAAATAGTGACGGAAGCTTGAATTGCGGCTGAACAACCGGCCGCCGCCGAGCCGGGCGCCGCGCGGCAAGCCCCACAACCAGTAAGGCAGCGGGTTGGCCAACAACAGAAGGGGCGGAATGAGCATGACCAGGAAGATATGCTGGATCATGTGCATGGTGAACAACTGGCCGCTCAGCACGTCAATTGGCGACATCAGGGCGATGGCCAGCAGCAGCAAGCCAGAAATGTAGACTACCGGCCGCCACCTGGCCCCAGCCTGCCAGCGGCCCCTGCCCCTTGCCGCGTCGCGATTGCCGGCCGTTCGCGTCCGAAGTCGCCACCAGCCCAGAGTGTAGACAATCCCGGCCGCGGCCAGGATCACGATGACTTCCAGGCGCGGATCCCATGATCGGAGAGCCGCGCTCAGAACTGGATCCATAATTAACGTCTGGTAGGCCGATCCTGCAAATCGGCGACGAAAGGCAGTTTCGTCCTACTCTGCACAACCACGCTCGCCGTTGACTCCGAAGATCGCACAGGCTGTCAAACCGGCGTTCCGATCAGATACAGGGCCGGGTAGAAGAATACCCAGACTACGTCGACGTAGTGCCAGTAGAGGGCCATGCCCTCAACGCCCCAATGGCGTTCGGCCGAGTAATGGCCTTTGCGAGCCAGGTTCAAGTTGATCAAAATCAAGATGACGCCGCTGAGCACGTGCAAAGCGTGCATGCCGGTCATCAAGAAGAAGATGCCGCCGTAGACACCGTCACCGGGCCGCAAATGACCCTGCCATTCGATGCCGACGACGCCAACCAGGAACAGGATGCCCAAGACAACCGTCAGGACGCCGTTGCGCATAAACCCTTTGCGGTCGCCGAAGGTCATGGCCGTTTCGGCCTGGACCATGAAGAAACTGCTCAGAAGCAAAACGCTGGTGGTGATAACGCCAATCGTCTGGTCGAGCTCCGGCCGGGTATTGCCCCAGAGATAGAAGCGGGCGGCCAGCAAGGCGCCAAATAGGAAAATTTCGGAGAAGAAGAACAACCACAAACCCATGCGGTTGCGCTTGACCTGCTCCGCATAGGGCGGTTCATGGCTTTCGTGTTCATGCGTCTGGACGGCCTCAGTAGTGGTCGCGCTCATGAGTGATCCTCCTCACGCCGGAGGCGGTAAATGTGCATGAAGAATTGCACGATCAGGGCCGCCTTCACCAAGGCTACGATCAGCAGTGGCACGGTCGCATCATCGAGGTTCAGGGCCAGCCAGAACTCCACCGCCGTCAAAATGGCCAACACGACGAAGACGATGATATTGCGCCGGTTTTCAGCCTTCTTATTCTCTTCCACGCGCGCTTCTCTCCTTAAGAAATTGGATGCAGACCTACACAGAATCCGCGGATAAAGGAATTCCTTGATTAATCGCCCGATCCGGCCGGGGCCATGTTAACATAGCTACCGGCGGTCGAGCTGTAGTCGTACGGATCGCCGGTAACCACGGGCGGCTGGTCGTAGTTCATCTCGGGCACGGGCGAAGTGATCTGCCATTCGGGCGATCGGGAATGCCAGGGGTTGGTCGATGCCACCTCGCCGGAGCGAGCACTGACGACCAGGTTATAGACCATGATCAGGACCGACCAGCCAATAACTAGGCCGGCCAACGTAACCAGCAGCTGAGTATCTTCCACACCCAATGCCGGGTCGTAATCGGCAATCCGCCGGCGCATACCCAACAGGCCGATGCGCATCTGGCCCAGGCTCATCACCCAGAATGCCGGTGTCATCAGGTAGAAGTGCCACTTGCCCAGCGTTTCGTTATACATCCGGCCGGTGGCCTTCGGGAACCAGTAATACAAGGCGGCGAAGAAGGGAAAGACGAAGCCGCCAAACATGGTGGCGTGGAAGTGGCCGACGATCCAATAGCTGTCATGAAGGTGCATATCGGTCGGTACGGTGGCCAGAATCGGGCCGGTCAGGCCGCCGATGAGGAATACCGATATGGCGCCGATCACAAATAACATCGGCGTCGGGAAGATCAGCTTACCCTGCCAGACCGTTCCCACCCAACTAAAGAACTTGACGCCGGTCGGCACCGCAACCAGGAGCGTGGCGAACATGAAGACCACCCGCAACTCGTCCTGCATGCCTGAAACGAACATGTGGTGGGCCCAAACGATGAAACCGACCAGGGCAATGGCAATGCTTGATAAGGCGATCCACCGATAGCCGAAGTGAGGCTTGCGGGCGAAAACAGGCAGCAGCTCGCTGATGACGCCCAGGCCGGGCAAGACAAACACGTATACCACCGGATGTGAATAGAACCAGAACAGATGCTGGTAAAGCAGCGGATCGCCGCCATTGGCCGGGTCAAAGAAAGACAGGCCGAAGGCCCGTTCGACCAGGACCATCAACAGGGCGACGCTGACGGTCTGGGTAGCCGTGACCTGGATCAGGCTGGCCGCCAAGGCGCCCCATACAAAAATGGGCATGCGGAACATGCCCATGCCCGGCGCCCGCATGGTGAATATGGTGATGATGGTATTGATGGAGCCGGCAATTGAAGAAAAGCCGACCACGTAGAAGCCCAATATAAAGAACTGGACGCCGATGGCAATGCTGGAGGTGCTCAGAGTCGGATAACCTACCCAACCGGTGTCCCAGCCGCCGACGGCGATACCCAGCAGTAACAGCACCGCGGCCGGCACGGCGACCCAATAACTGAAGGCGTTGAGCCTGGGAAAAGCCATGTCGGCTGCGCCAATCATTAACGGCACCAGGTAATTGATCATCCCGCCCACGCCTAGCAGGATGCTGACGATCATGATGATGCCGTGAGCGCTAAACAGGGTGTTGTATTGGTCTTCGTTCAAGAACTGCATGCCTGGATAGCTCAGTTCGATACGGAAGATAATGGCCAGCAAGCCTCCTATCAACAAGACCAGGATGGCCGTCACCGTGTACTGAATACCGATCACCTTATGATTGGTATCGACGCTGAAGTATCGGCTCCAGGCCGGCTTGTGTTCGGGCGGGCCGTGGCGCAGATGGGTTTCTTTGCCGCGCCCCCATCTCAGCCAGTCGGAAAGCACCCCTGCGAACAGCAGAAACAGAATGACGCCCAGCAAGCCGCCCAGCAGCACGGCCAGGTCCGGGTTCTCTTCCAGGCCCTGGGCGCTTCGAATGCCGGTGACCAGGGCGAAACCGACTCCTGTGCCAATCGCCTGGCCTATCAGACCCCGGATCAAGCCCAGGGAGAAGAAAACCAGGACGAATCGGATGAGCCGGGTGAAGAATGTATCAGTGTTCATAAGGTCTCCGCGCTCCCTTTACTGCTGATCCGAAAGTGAGTGAATATAGGCGATCAAGTCGGCGGCGATGTCGATTTCGACGCCGGCGCTTTCGAGCAAACGGGCCTGTTCGGCCGCGAATAGCTCTTCGAAGTTGGCGGGCATGGGCACGTTCTCATATCCGGCAACGATCTGGGCGGACGGTTCCAAAATCGACTTCAGCAAATACGGATCGTCAACCGTGACGGTCGATCCATCAGACAGCATCTCTTCGCTGCCGTAAATGTTCAGCCAGGTTGGTCCGGCCATCGCACTACCGTCGGCGCTGTGGCAGCCGGCACACGCAAACTGGGCGCTCCAGTTGGCGCCGCGCTCTTCCGGGCTCAAGTTGGCCACAGCTCCGGCCTGTTCGGAAAGCCAGGCATCAAATTCGGGCTGGCTGCGAACAGAAACGCCGGCCAACATCCCTGAATGGTCAAAGCCGCAAATCTCCGCGCAACGCACTTTGTAATCACCCTCGATGGTGGGCGTAATTCTCAGGGTAGTTACCGTTTCAGGCAGCAGATCCTGCTTCACCCGGAACTCAGGTACCCAGAAGGAATGCAAGACGTCCTCGCTGACCATCTCCAATAAGACCGGCCGGTCGACCGGCAACACCAGTTCGGTTGTCGTACCGACGTCGCCGTAATCGGGATAGTCGAAAGTCCACTGCCATTGGCGGCCGGTGACCCGCACCACCAACTCGTCCGGTGCTTCGGCCGTCACCTCGCTCAGCACAATCCAGCCCCAAATGCCGAAGCCAATGACGATAGCCAGCGGAATGATCGTCCAAATGATCTCCAGGGGCGTGTTGCCATGAAATTGGGCGGCCGGCTCCTCGTCCTCAGGCTTGCGACGGAAGACCACAATCGAGTACAGCACGAAGACGACGATGAGGGAGAAGAAGAATGAAATGAACAAGAAGTGTCCGGTGAACAGCTCGTCGATGGGGCCCGCCTCAGCGCTGGCAGCTTCCGGCAACTGGTAAATGGCGGTCAGCAAGAAGTAAGTGATTACTGCGCCAATCACCACCAGCACAGCGACAACTGCCAAATGTCTTCCATTCTTTCTCATAACTACGCTTCCCGATTTTGAATTGCGGATGGGAGAACCAGGCCGGCTCAGAATCCTGTGCAAGTATGCCCGAAAGACCGTCCCTGGTATTCAACAAGCAACGATTGTAAACTTTAGCACAATCACCAGGGAGGGGCAACGATTTTTGCCCTATTCAATAGGCAAAAGCTATGGGTATTGCTCAGAGGCGCTTATCTGTTCGAGCTAGACGAATTGGGATTTCGTGGCCGATGGACAAGATCGGCCAAATCGTAGCGCGCGATGGCATCCTACACCGGTCTGACAAACCGAGTGACGGGCGGCCTACCTAGGCAGCGGTGCTGGCCTGCGGAGCCGTGTCTTCTATCGACCGTACGCGGCGCAATAGAAGAGCGGCCACCCCGGCGGCAGATAGCACCGATCCGGCCGCGGCCACGGCCAACCAGGCCCTGGCCTTACGCTTGGACACCGACCGGCCTAAAACCACAACAGGCGGCCCGTAGTTGACTAGTTCATGGCCAAGTTTGGCCTTGAAGGCCGGCGCCGATACGGGCGTCAGCGCCGCCTTGAGCGACGTGGCCAACTGAAACAAAGGGGCCAGTTCTTCGGCCTGTTCCGGATGTTCGGTCAGCAGTTCTTTTGTCAGCTCCTCACCCTGGTTGAGGGCATCGACGTGGGCGGCCAAAACGTCTTCAATCTCGTTGTGTGTCATGGGTTTTTGCCTGGCTCCTAGGTTGATTCTGGGATGGCGACGATACCAAGCGCGCCTGGTCCCAGGTTAATAGCCACGGAAACGGCCATCTCCAATTCGATCTCTTCGCCGATATTGAGTTTTCCGCGGGCTCGCTCGCGCAGTTGCTTGGCGCCGTCAAGATCATGGGCGTGTATATAGGCGACCATTACCCGCTTGTCGCCTACCTGCTCGGCCACTCGCTCGACGATGTAATCGAGGGCTTTCTTATAGGTGCGCACCCGGCCGGCTTCTACGATCAGCCCATCTTTCAAGTCCATGATTGGCTTGATTCTGAGCAACGAAGCGAGAGAGGACTGTAATGAGCTCACCCGGCCGCCCTTCACGGCATATTCCAGGCTATCAATCAGGAAGACGACAACCTGTTCCTGGCGCATGACTTCAAGGCGGGCCAGGATATCGGCCGCCGACGCCCCGTTCTCAGCCATGCGCGCCGCTTCGATGGCCATGTATCCCTGGGCGGCCGAACCGCCGGCCGAATCAAAGAGATGGAACGTGCCCTGGCCGGCCAACTCCTCGGCGGCGGCGACAGCCGATGCGTAGGTGCCGCTGAGTTTCTCGCCGACGGTAATGGTCATGATCTCGTCCTCGCCCTCG
>CP070688.1:885197-888977 GCA_020353135.1 Chloroflexota bacterium | reverse complement strand
ATGTCAGCTGCCTGGAGGACCTCGGCATCCGTACGGTCGTCACCTTGCTTACCGAGGTCGACGTAGAGGCTTACGGTCCCGACCGGCTGCCGGCCGGGGCCAGATTGCTTTCACTGCCCATCGACAGTGAGGCGGCGACCGAGATTGCCAGCCCGGCGACAATCGCGCTCAAGTCAGGCGACTTCTCCCAGATTCCGGCCGAGCTCAACCCGGAAATCCACCGCCTCGTGATTCGCGATGGACGGGAACCATATGCCGCCTTGCTGCGCGCGATCGCCGACCCGGCCAACCGGCCCCTTATCTTCCATTGCTCCCACGGCGTTCACCGAACGGGAACAGGCGCGGCCATCCTACTCGCCGCACTAGGCGTGCCCTGGGCGACTATTCGCGAGGACTATTTGTTATCGAACGTATACCGCCGGGAAGAAGTACAAAAGCGCCTGGACCAGCTGAGGCACATGGCCGCCGAGAAGCGAGGAATCCAGCCAGTGCAGGTCGACATGCATGATATGGAAGCATTCATGATTCAGCAGGGCGCCTATATTGACGCCAGCTACGATGAAATCGTTGAGGAATATGACACGCTGGATCGTTTTTTCGGTGAAGGACTGGGCCTCGACGAGCAAGAGATTCGTCAACTACAAGACGAATTACTTGATTGATCTGTGCTTGCTGTGATTTTTGCCGATTCTGAAGAAGAAACCATATGACGACCATTGCTGACAAACCGAGCCGTTCAGCCGGCGAGGTAATCAAATCCTATATTCCCATTCTCACCTGGTTGCCAAAGTACCGAAGGGACTGGCTGCGGCCCGATCTGATTGCCGCCCTGACCCTGTGGGCCTTGCTGGTCCCCGAGGCCATGGCCTACGCCGGCATCGCCGGCATGCCACCGGAAGCCGGCCTCTATGCCGCCCCCCTGATGCTAATCGCTTACGCGATCTTTGGCTCCTCGCCCCATCTGGACGTGGGACCCAGCTCGGCCGTGGCCGCTCTGTCCTTTAGCGTGGTGGTCGGGATTCTGGGCGCCTCGGCCGTCCAGAGTGAAGAATGGGTTTTGTACAGCATCGCCCTGGCCCTCATGGTGGGCGTCTTCATGATCATTGCCGGCTTTCTTCGCCTCGGGGTGTTGGCCGATTTTCTATCCCGGCCGGTGTTGGACGGCTTCGTCGTCGGCGTGGCCATTTCCATCGCCATTGGCCAGCTAGACAAGATCCTGGGCTTTGAACCGGAGGGCTACGACTTCGTTCCAGATTTACTTCTATTCGCAACAAATCTTGAGGAGATCCATTGGCCTACCGCGATCGTCGGGCTCATCAGCCTGGCCCTGCTCTTTGCTCTACACAAATTCACGCCCAAGCTGCCGGCCGCGCTCATCGTGCTGTTCCTGGGCATAGTTGCTTCCACCTTGCTGGATTTTGATTCCCGGGGCATCCACATCGTGGGTGAGATTCCGGGCGGGTTGCCTCCTTTCGGTTTCCCCGAAGAATTAGGGCTGGAGGAACTGGCGCAGGTCGCTCTCGGCGCTGTCGGCGTCGCCCTGGTGGCCTTCGCCGAGTCGGTGGCCATCGCCCGCTCCTTCGGCACCAAGTTCGGCTACGAGGTCGACGCCAACCAGGAACTGATCGCCGTCGGCGCGGCCAACATCGGCTCCAGCTTCAGCGGCGGCTTCGTCGGCGACGGCAGCATGTCACGTACCTCGGCCGCCGTGGGCGCCGGCGCCAAAACCCAAATGGTCTCCCTGGTAGCGGCCGTGGCCATCTTGATTACCGCCGTGGCCCTGACCTGGCTTTTCCATAACCTGCCTGAAGCGGTCCTGGGCGCCATCGTCATTCACGCCGTCTGGCACAATATCAGCTTCAGTAAGATCTCCCGATATCGTTCGATCACCAGGCTGGATTACGCCACGGCCATCGTGGCCATGTTGGGCGTGCTGGCCCTGGGGGTGTTGGCAGGGCTGCTTCTGGCGGCATTCTTGGGCCTGCTCGTGCTCCTGCTTGGTACCAAGCATCGAAATACGTCCGTGCTGGGCAAGGTGCCTGAGACTACCATTTACCGTGATATTGAACATTACCCGGAAGCACAAACTTACCCCGGCCTGCTCATCGTCCGCTTTGACGGCACCTTGTTCTTCGCCAATGCCCACGACTTTGTGACTGCCGTCCGCCAGGCGATAGCCGCCGCCGACCCGCCACCCCGGGTGGTGGTCGTCGACGGCGAGTCGATGAACGATATCGACGCTACGGCCGTCATCACTCTGAAAGAGTTCCGCCAGCAGTTGCTGCAAGTCGATATTCAGTTGCGGCTCGCCCGGTTCAAGACCCAGGTCCTCGAAGTGATGGAACGGGCCGGGCTGGAAGAGGCCATTCCCGCAGAACACATCTACCCCACGGTGCAGGCGGCCGTCGACGCCTTTCTGGCCGAGTAAGATGGCATGCTGAAAAAGAACCTTGGCCCTTCACGGCAACTAGGGTCAGATACCGGATGCGCTTACGAGAATAGCAACAATGCCTGAAATGTGGCTAGATCTGCTGCCCATTGCCATCGCCATGGCCATTACGCCCGGCCGGCTCATCGCCCTGATCTTGTTGTTTCATACGCGCCGGCCCATATCTACTTCCCTGGCTTTCGTCGGCGGCATGGCCAGCAACATGTTGATCGAAGGCCTGGCCTTTGCCCTGCTCTTTTCCGTCAGCGGTATCTTTGCCGTTGACGAAGGCGCGGGGCCGCCGGCGATCGTGGCCATTCTATTCGTAATAATCGGTGTCTTGATGTTGGTTGGCGCGGCCAGGGTGATTTTTCAAGCCGACGACGAGGAAAAAGCGCCGCCGAAATGGCTGGCAGAGATCGACAGTTTCACGCCCGGAAAAGCCTACAAACTAGGTCTGGGCTGGCTCTTTGTAAGCCCCAAACAATGGATATTCACCCTGACCGCCGTGGCCGTCATCTTTGCCGCCAATCTAGAGCCGCTGGCCAGCCTGGCTAATTATCTACTCTTCATCTTGATCGTCCTGATGCTGTTCTTCTTGCTCATACTCGTCTACGCTGTCCTAGGCGATCGTTCGAAGAGTTTCATGGACCGGCTGTTCGGTTGGCTGAAAAAGAACGCCAGGACCATCTTGATTCTCGTGCTCGTTGTCTTCGGCCTGTATTTCTTGATTCGGGGCGCGACTGCTCTGGCAGCCTGAGATGAAAGCTTTGACTGACGAAACACATGTGGAGATTCAGGCCAGCCAATGCCAGATCTTCGCCCGATGAAATGGAATCAGTTAGACTAATTGCTCAACGCTCCAATCGCAGAATACGAGGCGCTTCGAGTCCCTTGTAGTTTGCTTAAACGTGCACCAAACAAAATGACTGCTGACCAATCGGCCCAAAAATCCAGACGAGTCGATGCCCCATTTTGGGTGACCTTGATCCGCGGCCTACTGGCCACCTTCCTGGGCCTGGCCCTGGTATTCCAGCCAGATAAAGCCCGGCCGGTTCTGGTCAACTTCATGGGCATGTTCTGGCTGGCCAGCGGCATCATGAGCGTTCGCTGGGGTGCGACGGGTCACACGACCAGGCGCCCGTGGCCCATCCTGGCTGGAATCGCCGGCATCATCGCCGGTCTGCTGGCTCTCACCCGCCGCCTGACGGCCGGCGCCCTGAGTGAGATGCTGATCCTGAACTTGTTGGGTGGCGTTATGGTCCTGACCGGAATCATTCACATCACCGGTGGTTTTCGCATCGGCCGGCAGGAGCGCCACCGCACCTGGGCCAGCGTGCTCCTGGGCATCT
>CP070688.1:880470-885097 GCA_020353135.1 Chloroflexota bacterium | reverse complement strand
GGCCGGCTCATACCTGGATAGCGGTAGACGGGCATATGTTCAAGGGGTACGCCATGGGTAGCCAACCAGTCCATGAGGGGGCCAGAGGCGCGGCACAGGGCCAGGGCTACACCAGCATCACTCTGCCCGTCGTTCAGCCGCAGAATATCTGCGGCCAATTCTTCGGCTGTGCCGGTCTCGCCATTCGCCAGTTGCAGCTGGCTGCCGGCGGCGACGAAAATACCAGCACTCATCGCCGTGCTGCCCCCAACTTCGCCGGCCCGCTCCAGCAATAGCACCCGCTTCCCCCGCTCGCCCGCGACAAGCGAGGCGGTCAACCCACAGCCACCGGCGCCGACGACGGCAATATCTGTCTTAACGACTTGTTGGTTCACGATCGCTTACCTTTCTCGTTCCTTCAGCAGGATTCCGCGAAGCACGATCCTCGACGGAATATGCTGTCAGATCTGTGACTAACGAATCGTCTCATTCGGCAAGTCCAGAACCTGATCTGCTAATGTCGCCAGCATTTCCCAGTCCTTTTCCGGCTGCTCCGTCTGTCCCGGCACTCCGGTATAGGTATCGAGCAGGATATATTCAGCGCCTAATGAGGCCATCGCTTTCAAGCCAGCGTGAATCTGGTTGATTGACCCGTGGCCAAGACTTCGCCGCTCCTCAGGCAACGGGTTGTTGGTCAGCCGCAGGCTAAACCTCGGGCAGAATGCGGGCGCCGGCCTACCCTCAGAGTCGGCCAGCCGGCGCAGTTTTGGCAGAGCTTCATCCTTTAGCCAATCATAGGTAAACCGGTAAGGGTGCCAGGCCTCGCCGAAGCGAACCGCCCGCTTGATGGCCGCATCGCTGGATCCTCCCACCCAGACTGGCAGACCATCCGGGCGAAGCGGTCGCGGCCCAGTGTAGACGTCTCTGAAGGAAACAAGCTGTCCTTCGAAGCTAGCTACCTCGTTGGCCCAACATAGCCTGATAACCTCCAGATACTCATCTGCCAACGCCCCGCGTCTCTCAAAGGGCACGCCGAGCGCGGCAAACTCCTGCCTGGCCCAACCCACGCCGGTTCCCAGGATGAAGCGGCCGCCGCTGAGATTGTCTATATTGGCCGCCAGGCGCGCCGTCAGAAGTGGATGGCGATAAGGGAGAATAGTCACCGTGGTGCCAAGCTCGACACGCTTGGCGACATGAGCCAACCAGCCTAGCGAAACGAAGGGATCATAAAAAGGGGTTGGAAAACCGTCCTGGACATCTGGCGTTACAGCCACGTGATCCGAGATCATGATGAGATGGAAGCCAACCTCCTCGGCGAAACGCGCCCATCCTGCCAGTGATTCGGGCCCAGTCCCGGGGCCGAAATTCAAGATATTGATGCCAAACCGCATATTCCCTCCGATCCCAACAGCGTTCTTGACGTCTCCGAGTTATTGTAGTAATGTTATAACAAATTTCCTTGTACTCCGCACTGACTCCCATAATCCTATCTTCCAGGTCTGCATTGACTCGTGATGGGAATGACTTCGGAAACAGTAAACAATCGTTCCGATAACACTGGCGACTTACCCAAGACAGTAAGTATTGTCGAAGTTGGGCCACGGGATGGCCTGCAGCGGGAACCGACCCCGATCTCAACCGATGACAAGGTGTCTCTTATCGAAGGATTGGTAGCGCCCGGTCTGAAGCGCATCCAAGTTACGTCATTCGTCCATCCCAAATATGTCCCTCAAATGGCCGATGCGGAAGAGGTGTGCCGCCGGCTCCCGGAGAAATCAGATGTCGTCTACAGCGGCCTGGCTCTCAACCTGAAAGGGGTGGAAAGAGCCCATGCGGCCGGTCTGGCCCAGGTTGATATTTCGGTCTCGGCCAGCGATGCGCACAGCCGGCGCAACGCCAACCGATCCATTGAGGAAGCGCTGGCCGAATTCAAAGAGATGTATGATCTGGCCCGTGAACACGGCATTGTCGTCAGGGGTGGTATCCAATGCGCATTTGGTTATCAGAAGGCAGATGACGTCCATTCGGAGACAGTGATCTCCCTCGCCCGCCACCACCTCGATCTTGGCGTAGATGAACTGGTTCTGGCCGATTCTTCTGGCTTTGCCAACCCAAGCAAAATGACTTCCTTGCTGAAGCGCGTCATATCGCTGGCCAAACCTACGCCGGTTGTACTCCACCTGCACGATACACGAGGCATGGGTCTGGCCAATGTCTTGGCTGGCCTGCAGTGTGGCGTTAGCGCTTTTGACACGGCTTTTGGCGGCCTTGGCGGCTGCCCCTTCATCGACGGCGCCACCGGAAACATCGCCACCGAAGATACCGTTTACATGTTAGAAGAGATGGGCATCCAGACAGGCGTGAACTTGCGCCGCCTGTCCCGGATCTCGCGCCACTACGAGCAGAAACTCGGGCAGGCTTTGCCCGGTAAACTGTACCAACTGATGGCCTAACACAACCGATGCTTTCTGGGTTAGGCGCGACCAATTCGAAATAGGCTTCATGAACCAGACGATCGCCGAAAAGATCATTTCAAGCCATTCAGGGCGTACGGTGACGGCCGGCGAGATCGCGATCGTGAACGTCGACGGGGCGATGGCAACGGATGCAACGGCGCCCTTCGCAATACAGGCCTTCGAGAAGATGGGCGGCCAAAGGCTGTGGGATCCCGATCGCGTATCGCTGGTGATCGACCACGCGGCGCCGGCCCCGAATGAGCGTGTCGGCAATTTACATCAAATGATGCGGGTATTTTCTGAGCAATTCGGCTGCCGCCTGTATGATGTCGGCCAGGGTATTTGTCACCAACTGATGGTGGAAAATCGTCATGTGCGGCCAGGCGAGATCTTTGTTGGCGCCGACTCGCATACACCAACTTACGGCGCGCTGGGCGCTTTGGCCGTTGGCGTAGGCTCAACGGACCTGGCCGCGGTATTGTTGACTGGTCAGATATGGCTAAAGGTCCCGGAAACCATCCGCATCGAGCTGGATGGAGAGTTTCCCAAGGGTGTGACGGCCAAAGATCTCATCCTGTTCCTAGTTGGCCAGCTGGGCCTTTCCGGGGCGACTTACAAGATCGTCGAATTTAGCGGTCAGGCGCTGCACGACTTGAGCCTGGCCAGCCGCATGACCATCGCCAACATGTCGGCCGAAATGGGTGCCAAGAGTGGCCTGGTTGATCCGACCAACTTGAGTTTGCCTTATCCTTTCGTCCCTGTCTTTCCGGATGATGGCGCCCAATACAGCGCGCAGTACCGCTTCGACGTGTCCGCGTTACAGCCGCAAGTAGCGGCGCCCCACTCTCCCGACCAGGTCAGCGCCGTGGCTGAGGTAGCCGGCAAGGCGGTTGACCAGGCATTCATCGGTTCATGCACCAATGCCCGCCTGGAGGATTTGCGGATGGCGGCTCGCATTCTCAAAGGAAAGAAACTCCATCCGCGGGTGCGCCTGATCATCGCCCCGGCGTCAAAGCGGATCTTCGATGCCGCCCTGGAAGACGGGACGGCCGCCACTTTATCAGCCGCCGGCGCGGTCTTCATCACCTCGGGCTGTGGTCCTTGCGTGGGTACCCACCAGGGCGTACCGGGTGATGGCGAGGTGATTATCTCAAGCACAAATCGCAATTTCCGCGGGCGAATGGGCAACCGGAACGCGGCCGTCTACCTGGGTTCGCCGGCCGTGGTGGCTGCCTCGGCTCTGCAAGGGCAAATCGCTGATCCGGTTCAGCTGCTGGCCGGCGAAGATATGGAATGGGAACTATGATGAGCACCTTTAGAGGCACGGCCCACGTCTTCGGCGATAACGTCGATACAGACCGGATTATCCCCGGCAAATATACGAAGACGCTTGACCTGAATGACCTGGCCGAACATGTGCTAGAGGATCTCGATCCTGAGTTCCGCTCCCGGGTCCAGCCAGGTGATATCCTGGTAGCCGGCGATAACTTCGGCGCTGGATCGTCCCGCGAGCAGGCGCCGCTGGCCCTGCAAGCGGCCGGCGTGGCCGTCGTTGTGGCCACTTTTTTCGCCCGCATCTTCTACCGCAATGCCGTCAACATTGGGTTGCCGGTCGTGGAGATCGGGAAACACGAGATAGGGTCAGGCCACGATGTCGAGGTAGATCTAGGCGACGGTTGGGTGACAGATCTGACGACGGGTCGACGTTACCGGGCGACGCAGATGCCTGAGGTGATGATCCGGATTTTAGACGCCGGCGGCCTGGTCAATTTTTTGCGCGAACATGGCGACTATGTTTGACAGCAGCTATCAAGACACACTTAAGCGTAGGCTTGGGACTGATGGTGAATAATCTACCGCTGGCGGGAACCCGTATCCTGGAATTCACCCACGCCGTGATGGGTCCTTCGGCCGGGTTGGTGCTAGCCGACCTGGGCGCTGAAGTGATCCGGATCGAACCCGCCCCCGAAGGCGATCATACGCGGGCGCTCAAGGGATTTGGCAGCGGTTTTCATACCTACCTCAATCGCAATAAGAAGAGCCTGGCCGTTAACTTGAAGACCGGAGAAGGTCGCGCGATCGTCGAAAAACTACTGGTCACCGCCGACGTGTTGATCGAGAACTTCGGTCCGGGCACGGCCGAGCGGCTGGGCTTAGGCTATGATGCGGTCGCGACCATCAACCCGTCGTTG
>CP070688.1:866849-880370 GCA_020353135.1 Chloroflexota bacterium | reverse complement strand
TTTGACCCACGTTGACTACCCGGTTTTCGTTAAAGGACACACCGACAACAGTTCCTTCAACCGAATCGAGGCGGCCGATGTTTACGGCGCCGGCCTCTGAGTCTAGGGACAAGACCTCGAAATGGGTGCCATCTTCACCGCGAACGGCCAGACTTAGACGATCGGCGGGAACGACGTCGCCGATTTGGCCAGCCGCGATCCGGTATACTTCGTCCTGTGTGGCTGCATTAGCCAGATCCTCGCTTAAACGGTTCAGGGCTGCCAGCCTACCGGATTGCTCCTCTGTTTCCGCCAGGGCCAGCTCTCTTTGCTCCGTCAATCGTAAGTTCTCAAGGTGCGAGCTGAGCTGGGCGGCCACCGCTTCAACCAATTCGCCGGTCGCTTCGTCGGCACCGGCCGGCCGGCCGACTTCCAGCCAGCCGATATCCTGACCACGAACTCGAAGTGGTCGTGTAATGCTCGCCGCCGGGTCGAGCGCCGGGTCACCCTCGATTGCACGTTCGGCGGGATCGGTTTTCGCCGGCAGAGGAACCACTCTGGTCCGATCATACATGTAACCACTGGCCGCCCCGGAATGATCCTGCCGATAAGTTGCCCAACCCTCGCGGGTCAACCGCCGGGTCGCTTCCTCCGCTTCAGCTCGATAGCGATCGGCCTCGGCCAACAGCCGGAGATTCTCAACCTGACGCGCTACCTGTTCGGCCGCCGAGTTCACCAACTCGCTTTCGTTCCTGGACCAATGATGGCCGGCTGCGCCCGCTACGCGGACGATACCCACGGTTTGGCCGGCGACGACGATAGGCACATGTAGGTCATGATCGTTAATCGTGACAGGCATAGGCTCCTGGATTGGAGCAATATCCTCGGCATCGAAGGTGTAGCCCAGAACCTCTCCGCGATCGACGGCATTCAGAAATTCTTGCCAGCCGCGGCCGGCCATGCGCCGGGCCTGAGCCTCAATCACGGTTCTCGCCTCGGTTGCTTCTTCCATCAGGCGAGCGTGCTCGATTGCGATAGCTAACTGTCCCGCGACGGCCTCCAGGACTGGTAAATTGCGCGCGGTCAGTTGATCCGCCTCCGCGCTTTGTAGGTCCAGGACGCCCACGACCCGCTGGCCAATCAACAGCGGCATGGCGACCTCGGAAAGCGTTTCCGGCAACAATGGATTGGGTTGGAATATGTGGCTGGTGGCGGTATTCGCTACCAAGATGGCCTGCCGCTCCTGGGCGGCCGTGCCCACGATCGATCCCGGGCCTATGGGTAGGCGCCAATTTTGCCGGACGAGTGCCTGGCCGATCTCGCCGGTGCCCGCTCGCAACGTCAGATAGCTCTCGTCGACATCGAGCAAATAGACCTGGGCGTAGTAGAGGTCGAAACTGGCTCGAATCAGCTCGGCTGCCTCGGCAAGCATCTGATCTAAGTCGCTCACCTGGGTAACGCTGTGACTGACCTCGACGGCGCGATCGATTTCGCGAGCCTGATCTTCTACCTGTTCTTCCAGTGACTCTATAGCCGCGGCCAACTGGCGGTTGGCGGTCTGAAGCCGGTCTTCGCGTTGTCCGGCAAAGGCGGCGAACAGACCCAGGAACACGGGCGCCGTATCGATGATCCATAGTAGCGGTGTATTGAGTTGGGCCTCGACCAAGCTCTGTAAAGTGAAGGCGTCTCCGCTTTCCCAGACGACAATTAAGGTGGCGACAATGGGGAAGAGTAAGCCGAAGGCGGCGCCTATGATGGCAAATCGAATCGTGTAATAGTAAGATCCCACCCGGCTTTCACCGCTCGTTGGAGCCGTCATCTCACTCATTAGTTATCAACCCTCGCCATCACGAAGAATTGCGCTGTCCTGAGCAGTTGGAGCACTCTGACCGTTGCCGCCGTTGCCGGTTTCGTCCGATGGTCGCCTCGCCCCTCCTCTCTCTGTCACGGAATCCGGGATGGAGACGCCGGTGTCTAGTTGGATGGTGGTTTCTCGGGCGCCAAGCGCGCGGCCGATTTCCTGGGCGGCCGTTTGTAGAACACCCTCAACG
This sequence comes from Chloroflexota bacterium, assembly GCA_020353135.1. Next base: position 878,340 of record CP070688.1, on the reverse strand, counting down.
CTGGCGGATTGCTGGATCCGCTGATTGATCACGTTCAACATCGCTTCCCGATCGGCCACCCTTCGAGCATCACCGTACAGTTCGGCGTTTCGCCAGGCGATAGCCACTTGATCGGCAATTGATTGCAGAAGTTCAGCATCGCTGCGACTCAAGCCGTCGCGCAAGTCGTGCTGGACGTCCAGCACGCCCAGCACCTCGTCACCCAAGATGATAGGCGCGGCGATCTCTGATTTGGTATTGGGCAGCAGGGGATTAGGTAGCCAATTGGGATCGCGGGTGACGTCGGGCACTACCACAGGCCGGCGACTCTCGGCTGCCCGGCCCACCAGGCCCTGGCCGCGCTTCAGCTGGTGGCCGGCCGCCAGCATGGTGCGGCCGGCGCTGCCTGTGCCGCCAACCATCATCAGTCTCGTCTTGTCGTCATCGAAGAGATATATGTGCACATGATAAAAATCAAAGGCGGCGCGCACCTGTTCCACAACCTCGCCGACCAACCGGTCCTGATCCAGGATCGTGGACAATCGGCGGCTGACTTGGAAAGTAGTCGTCAGCGCCCGGGTGCGTTCGGTGACCAATCGTTCTAGCGAGCCTACCAAATTATGGAGTTGGCCGGCCATCTGATTAAAGACATCGCCAAGGCTGGCGAACTCATCCTGGCCGGTGAACTCTACGCGGTAATCCAGATTTCCGCTACCAACCTCTTGTGCAGCCTGGGTCAGTTCGGTCAAGGGGGCGATGATGCGCCGGGCCAGAAGCAAGGCCGTGAATGCGCCGGCGATCAGGGCAACTAGCCCGAAGACGATGGAGACGGCTGTGCTGGCGATGGTGGCCCGCTGCAGATCTTGTCTGGCCAAGGCCAGGCCTTCGGCGCCTTTCTCACGGATGGAGTTGGTGCGCTCGGCAACGTTGGCTGTAACTTCCGCGGCGACAGCCGTATTATTGCCTATCTCATTTTCCAGCAGGACCAATGCCTGGAAAGCGCCCATGTGATCGTCAACCAGTGCTAAAATATCGGGACGGGCAAGGTCGGAAAAGCTCCCGTCTAGTTGGTCTGTCTCGTTGAGTAACTCCCCTGCTCGCTGGGCCAGCAAGGCCGTTTGATCAATGTATTGCTGTTCGCCGGTGTTGAAGAACGCCTGCTCGTTGGCGCCCATCTGGACGATCACGCGGTTCAATTCGTTGCTGTCGCGAAGGCTAGCTACAGATCCTTCCAACTCGTTCAAGGTCTCTTGCAGGTCAACTTCCAGGCCGCCGGCCTGGCTGCGCTCTTCAATTCGGCCTACCGTAGCCGCAAAGGCCTCTTCATAGCTGGCCAGGGCCGGAGCCAGGGCCGCTGCTTCGTCGGCGACTTCGTCCAATTCGGGTGAAGATGCCGTCGCCAGCAAAGTCTCCAAGGCCTGCAAATTGGACCGGGCCCGGTTAACAAATCGCTGGTTTTTGACAACGTGTTGCTCGGAAGCATCTTCGAAACCAAGACCTCGCCAGTTGTCCAGGAATAGCTGTTCTTCCTGGCGGGCCAGCAAGAATTCATTTTGAATCGCCAGGCCGAGTTCTCGAACGCGGCCGGCCTCTTCGACGGTGACCTCGATGCCCGAACGTAAGATCTGTAGGGCGAAGAAGTTGATCACGACGATGATCAAAGTCAGGCCCAAGATAAGGCCAAAGCCCATGATGATCTGGGTTCTGATGGAGGACAGGGTCTTCGACTTTGAGAGGAACTCAGGAATCATGGGACCGATCCTTCGCCATTTCTCCCTGTTTCCGTATCGTCATGCCCGGGCCACTCTTCCAGCCAAACGCGGGCCTGACGGCTGCCAACGGCTCGGCCCAACTCCCTGACCGCGATCTGCATGGCTTTGTCCGCTTCCGCAGTGCTTTGAATCTTGCGATTGATCTCGTTGATCAGAGCCCGACGTTTAGCCTGGCGGCGGAGCTCGGCGTAGGACTGGGCGTTCTGCAAGGCGATGGCCACCTGGTTGGCAATCGATAGGAGCAGGTCGGCGTCCTCTTGCTGCAGCCCTGCAATTTCATCATCCTGCACGTCGAGAACGCCCAAAACCTTTCGGCCGACGGCGATGGGCACGGCGATTTCCGAGTTGGTTAGCGGCAACAGGGGATTGGCCAACCAGTCGGGATCGTGGTGAACGTTGGGCGCCAGGACAACGGTGTTTAACCTTGCTGCCCGGCCGACAAGACCCTGGCGTTGGGCGATTCGGTGGCCTTTTTCTAGCATGATCTGGCCGGCGCGGCCCGTGCCGCCGACCATGAATAGGTCGTTGCTGGGCTCATCCAACAGGTAGATGTGGACATGGTAATATCCAAATGACGACTGCACTTGTTTTACGACTTCGCTAACGAGTTCTTGCTGGTCCAGGATGGTGGATAAGCGCTGGCCTACCTCTGTACTGGTGGCCAGGGCCTGAGTACGGTCGGCTACCCTTTGCTCAAGCTCAAGCAAGCTCTCTTCCAGGCGACTCGTCATCAAGTTGAAGGTCTCGGCTAGTGCGCCGATCTCGTCGTCAGACTCGACGGCCGCTCGAATGGTAAGATCGCCTTGTGCGACCAATTCGGCCGTTTCTTCCAGGCGGATGATCGGTCCGGTTAAAAGCCGGGCCAAGACAGCAGCGAGAACGATCACGCCGCCGGTCACGGCAACGGCCAGCAATAGCGCCGTGCGAGTCTGTTCCTCGATAGGGGCCAGGAAAACGTCTTGTGGCTGGAAGAAGGCCACCAGCCAGGGTTGGGAGTCGACGCCGGTGACGGCTACCTGGTCTACGCGGTCGCCCGAACTCACGTCGGAGGTGGTGAATAATGGCTCGGTCTGCGCGCTGGACAACTTCTGTTCAAGATCGGGCAGTTCGGTTACCAGTTCTTCGATCGGCTTGGCAGGTAAGCGTTCGAAAGCCTGTAGAACAGTTAAATCGGAATCTCCGTCCGGCGCTATCACGCTATAGAGCGAATCCGGAGCTGTGCCATGGGCCAGCTGCAGTAAATTCTCGTCGTACAGGACGGCAAATGATCGGCCGCCTACCAGGCCCGTGCTGCGGGCGATGATCTCTTGCAGGATGCTGGCTTTGTATCGGCCGCGCAAAATGGCGGCGATCCGACCGGTCTCGTCATGGACAGGTGCGCTGAGGTAAAGAAAAGGCCCCCCGTCAATAGGGGTAAACAGAACCTCCGATGCATACGGTCTGTCTGTCTCCATTGGAGCAGTAACATAGTCGCGGCCGCTCTCCATCGATTGCGGGCTGTTCGGCGGATATTCCAGAAGAACCTCGCCAGTCAGATCGAGCAGGGCGTAGGATTGGATGTTCAACGGGTCTTTGTCGCGATAGGTCATCAACTGGGCCAGTACAAGGGCTTCCGCTTCGCTGTCTGCGCGATCTGCCTGAATGACGTCCAGATAACCCGTTTCCTCCAGAATGATCGCCTCGGTGCGGATGGTGCGTAGCGAGTTGACGAAAAAGTCGTCGACGGTCACGGCCGCCTGCCGGGCGGCCGACAGCAGGCGTTGGTTCGCGTTCGCCACCAGCACGTTTCGACTATTGTTGTTGTTTATCAGGACGATAATCATGAGCGGCAACAAAGCCACGGCCAGGAAAGCGGTGACGAGCTTCTCGCGCAGTGTGTAGCGTGGATAATGGCGCAGAGTAAAGGCCACGACGACCAGACTGGCGGCAACAGCCAGGATGATCGCCGGAGCGATCGAATCGGGCAGGGCAACTCGGGCTGGCCCGGGCCAGAATAATTCCAGCAGCAGCAGGAATAGACTGACTATTAGCGCCAGACCAACGACCCGGGCGACGTAGGTCCGCGGGAAAGCTTCCACGATAACCACGCTGGCCACGATGGCCAGGACGACGGCCGCGAGGGCGCCGATGCCGCTGAACTGCACTGTTAGGTAGAGATACGCTCCGAAAAGGGCCAGAAGAGCCAGGAGAACGCCGGCAACCTGCTGGCCCTGCCGAACTAGTAGCGCGCCGATTAGAGCCACGAGTCCGGCGGCGACCAGGATCAGGGTTTCGCTGGCCCTATCCAGGGGCGCGAACAGGAACCAACTGGCGAAGCTCAGTAAGAATAGTGAAAGCGCGACGACTAGGACGATGATGAGCACATCATTGTCACGCTTCTTCTGGTCGTCACCTGCCACCTCACTGCCTGATGAGGCCAGCGTCATCCGGGTATCTCCACTTCAAGGGTGCCATTGGCCAAGCCTTCCGTCGCCTGGCCTATGGTCAATTCGCACTCGTCCGAGCAAGCGCTGACGAGCGCGCCAAAGACGAGGAAAAAAACGTGCACGCAACGAACGCGCCACTGTAACACTGCAAACTCCTATAGGATATCTACCTGTTGTGGCGAGCCCGGCGTTGCCATTCGGGTGTTTGCTACCATGGACAGGTCGGCAGAACAGCGCCAGCCACCTCAGGTAACTTATGATAACATAAATTCAGGTGACCGCCGTGAATTACTCGTGAGCCCAGGCGGCTGCTCACAGAGGTAATTGGTCCTAGTGAGGGGTGATTACTGGCCGTTTGTGGTTAACTGTGAGCCTTTAGCTATCGGCCTTCAGGGCAGCTAACTGTCGTGAAAGCAGCTGGTTGACCAGGCGCGGGTTGGCCTTGCCACCTGAGGCGCGCATTACCTGCCCCGTAAACCAACCGCGTAACTTGTCGGCGCCGTCCAGGTAAGCGGCAACCTGGTCCGGGTTATCGGCCAGAATCTGGTCAATTAAGTCCACGATCTGAGCTTCGTCGGAGATTTGGGCCAGCCCCTTTTCCTCGACAATGGCCTGGGGCGACCGGCCCGTGGCGAACATGTCAGCCAACACCTCTTTGCCGGTATTGGCGTTGATGACCGCTTTGTCTACCAGGTTTATCAGGGCCACTAGCATCCCCGGTTCGACAGTTATCTGCTCAATGCTTTGCCCATGTTCATTCATCTGCGCGAAAAGCGTGTTGATCATCCAATTCGCGACTGTTTTCGGTTCCCCACCTGCGTCCACGGCAGATTCATACCATTCGGCAACCGGCCGATCCTCGGTCAATACCGCCGCCTCATAGAGCGTAAGATCGAATTCGCTCACGTAGCGGGCCAGCTTGGCGTCGGGAAGTTCGGGTAAATGCCGGCCGACCTCGACGATCCAGGCATCGTCGATCTCCAAAGGCGGCAGATCGGGTTCAGGGAAGTATCGATAGTCGTGGGCTTCCTCCTTACCGCGCTGGCTGAAAGTCTGCCGCCGATTTTCGCTCCAGCCCATGGTGTCCTGGATGATGCGCCCGCCAGAAGCCAGGATCGCCGACTGACGATCAAACTCATAGGCGATGGCGTCGGTAAGAGCGCGAAAGCTGTTGAGGTTCTTGATCTCCGTGCGCGTGCCAAACTCCGAGGATCCGGCCGGTCGCACACTCACGTTGGCCTCGAAACGGATAACGCCCTTCTCCAGGTTGCCGGAATTGACTTCAAGATAACTCAGAATCTGGCGGATCTTGGCGGCGTACAGGCGGGCCTCTTCGACCGAGCGCAAGTCTGGCTCGGAAACGATCTCCAGCAATGGAACGCCGGATCGATTGAAGTCCACCAGGGAGCCGCGCCCCTCTTCCAGGTGAGTGAGTTTTCCGGTATCTTCTTCCAGGTGAACGCGGCGAATGCGAACGTGCCTGATTGACTCTTCGCCGGCCGTCCCATTCTTGACGCTTGACAAATCCAGGTCCAGCCAACCGTCTATCGCCAGTGGCAATTCGTATTGGCTGATCTGGTAGGCCTTTGGTAGATCCGGGTAGAAGTAGTTCTTGCGCGCAAAGAGATTGTGTCGCTGCACGGTGCAATTGAGGGCTAGTCCGACGCGCATCGCCAATTCAATGGCCCGCCTATTTATCACCGGCAACATGCCGGGCATGCCCAGGCAGACCGGGCACACGGCCGTATTTGGCGATGCCGTCACGCTGTCAACGACGCGGCAGCCACAGAACATCTTGGAATTAGTCAGTAGCTCGGCGTGGATCTCCAGGCCGATGACGGGCTCGTAGCCGTTCATTATTTCCTGGCATACCCCTGTGCGCTCTCGTACAGTGCGGCCATCTTGGCCACCTGTCCTGCCCAACTGAAGCCCTCGGCCGCATATTGGGCGGCATAAGCGCCCTTAGTTGCTTTCGTGCCGTTTTTCACCTCCCCGATTATGGCTTCGGCCAAGGCGGCATGGTCGTCAACCGGCACCAGGGCGCCGACGCGATCGTTGATGAAATCCGGCAAACCGCCCTCGTCGGTGGCCACCACAGGCGTGCCGCAGGCCAAGGCTTCTACGGCGACCAGGCCAAAAGGCTCAACCCGGGAGGGGACTACCGAGACATCGGCCGCATTGTAGATCCGGGCCACTTCTGGCTGCGGCTGATGACCGAGGAAGTGGACATTCCGTAGGTCCAACTCGTCGCTTAGCGAGCGCATTTGACCAAACAATTGGCCGTGACCCACCAGGACGGTACGAATACCCGGTACAGCCTGTTCATAGATGGCTGCCGCTCGAAGTAAGACGTCGATGCCTTTGAAGCTGGTGAATTTGCCGACGAAACTGACCAGTGGCCGGTCGGCGCCGCCGTTCGGCGACGTTATGCCAAATTCGGCCGGCACCGACTCTCGCGTCGCTCCGGGAATGAGCTTGAAGATCCCCGAGTCGAAGCCGTTCCATATCAGGTGTATTTTCTCCTTTGGCACTTGATAAGTGGCTATGGCGTCGGCCGAGACCTGGCGAGAAATGGCGATTAGCCCGTATGCCCGTTCGGCGGCCGCCAGGGCCATCGGCCGGTAACGGTGACCGTCCCGAAAGCCCATCAGATCCGTGCCGTGCACGCTAATGACCGTTGGCAAACCCAACTCGGTCGCCACGTAGGGCGCGACCCAGACATGATGCCCGTGGACGACGTCAGGTGCAAAATCCTCGACTGCCCGGGAAATGTGCCTTCGCCACAGCTCTACGTAAGCCTCTAATTGTCCATCAGACAGGTCATAGAAGGTCTGCACGCTCCGGGGATGGGTCGTGAAGCAAGGAAAATTGAAGGCGGCCTCGGCCAGCCGCTCGTTTTGGCCGTTGTTGAATAAGATCACTTCCACCGGGAACGGATAGCGATCCTCAGGGATTGGCTGGTGCTCGGGAACGATAACCAGCACCTCGTGACCCAGGCTGACCAATTCCTTGGCCAGGTTCAATGTATAGATGCCGCTGCCTGATCCCTGTAGGGGAAAATGGTTGGGTATCAGAATTCTCACGAGCTTCCTTCTGTTGTTACGCTTAGTTCATTTCGCCGGAAACTTGGACCGATCTTCCTGGAAACGCCTCTACGAGCTTCGGAGTTTCCAGGAAAATGCCGGCGTCATCAACCATGCCGGCGCATGAATGACTCGATACGATTCAGCGCTTCCTCGATCTGCTCGTAGGCCGTGGCATAGGAGGCGCGGACGAAACCAGCGCCGCTTTGACCAAAGGCGTCGCCCGGTACCATGGCCACTTCTTCTTCGTCCAGCAGGCGCATGGCAAAATCGTCGCTGCTCATGCCGCTGGCGACAATAGAAGGAAAAGCGTAAAAGGCGCCTCGCGGCTCGAAGCAGTCGAGCCCCAGCGTATTGAAGCCGTCGACGATGAGTCGTCTTCGACGGTCGTATTCCTGGCGCATCTGTTCCACATGGCGGTCGCCCTGTTCCAGAGCTACCAGGGCGGCGGCCTGGGCTGTCGTCGGCGCCGACATGATCGTGTACTGGTGGACTTTGCGCATCGCGGCCGACAGGTCTGGCTTGGCGCATGCGTAGCCGATTCGCCAGCCAGTCATCGCGTAGTCTTTGCTGAAGCCGCCCAACAGGATGGTGCGGTCGCGAGCGCCAGGTAAGGCGGGTACACAAGTGTGATCGACGCCGTAAACCAGCCGGTCATATATCTCGTCGGAAATCAACAACAGGTCTCTGGCGGCCGCTAAGTCGGCGATCTCCTGCATGATGTCGCGTGACATGACCGCCCCAGTTGGGTTATTGGGATAGCCGATCAAGATGGCCTTGGTCTTGGGCGTTATGGCCGCTTCAATAGTAGCGGCCGTCACCTGGAAATCGTCCTCGACGTAGGTGGCCACGTTGACCGGGACGCCGCCGGCGAAGGAAACTTCAGGCCCGTAGGACACAAAGCATGGCTCCGGAATGATGACCTCGTCTCCCGGGTCGACTACGGCCGTCAGGGCCAGGTATAGCGCCTCACTTACGCCCACGGTAGCCAGGATCTCTGATTCCGGGTCGTAACTGACGCCGTATAGCTTTTCTATATGGCGGCTGAGAGCTGATCGCAGCTCAACCGTGCCGCTGTTCGATGTATATTGAGTTTCGCCCTGTTCTAACGAGGCGATGCCGGCCTGCAGAATAGGCTCGGGAGTGATGAAATCCGGCTCGCCGATTCCCAGAGAGATGACGCTATCCATGGTGGCGGCGATATCAAAGAACTTGCGAATGCCTGAAGGTGGCGTGTGAGCCACTCTGTGGGAGATGAAATTGCGCATGTGCTTACCTTCGATTGTTGTTAGCTTTCAGCCGAGATCGACTGAGGAGTTGTCGCCGACAAAGAGCGCTTTGCCATGGCCGGTGACATCGGCGTTCTCGCCGATCAGGGCATTCTCGAGAATGGCATCCCGTATTTCAGCGCCCGGATCGATGATGCTATCGCGAACGACAGAATTTCTGATCTTCACGTTGGCCTCAATCGTCGCGTAGGGACCGATGACCGATGCTTCAATATCGGCCGACGGGTGAATGTATACGGGCGGGACCACGGTGAAGCCATCGGCGTAACCACGTTCGAGAGCGTCATGGCTGCCGTAGCCAGCGGCCAGCAAGCGCTGATTGGTGTGTAGAATGGCTTCTCGTGTACCCGCATCAGCCCACTGTTGTACCTCCATCGTGCGCAGCTTGGCGCCCTGTTCAAGCATGATTTGGAATGCGTCGGCCATGAAGTATTCACCCAGAGTCTTGCGGTCACTCTTGATTACCTGATCGACGGCCTCTGACAGGAAGCGGCCGTTACGGAACCAGTATATTCCGGCGATTGCCAGTCTATGTTCCATGGTAGGCGGCTTCTCGATGAAGTCGCTAATGTAACCCTCTTCGTCCAGGACGCTGACGCCGAAACGGCGCGGATCTTCCACTTCCTTCACCAGGAAGACGCCGTCGGCGGCCGGATCGGCCAGATTGGGGTAATCGGCTTCGACGATGCCGTCGCCAAAGGCCAGCAACACATCACCGTCGTCCATGTACTCGCGACACAACCAGACGGCGTGAGCCTGGCCCAGGGCCTGTTCCTGTACCACGAAACGGCTGTCCAGATGCGGATAATTCTCGCGAATCCAGGCCTCAATCTGATCGCCCCGGTAGCCGACCACAAATATGACCTCCTCGGTTGTCAGATCGGTCAAGAGCTCCAACAGGTGACCGACCACCGTATTGCCGGCCACCCTGAGGATAGGTTTAGGACGGCTCCAGGTGTGCGGCCGGAGACGGGTACCGTATCCGGCCAGAAGTATGATAACTTTCATTGATTCACGTCCTTTGGCAGCGCAAAAGGCGGCTGCTCTATCAATTTATACCCGTTGAAAGGTTGGCTTTGGCCGAAACGTGCTGCCCTACCGGTGCCAGCCGTTTATGCCATTCAGTCGCTTGTTCGTAGGCATGAGCCACATTCAGGATCGTCGCCTCATCCAGCGTATTACCCATCAATTGTAGACCAATGGGCAAACCCTGTTCATCAAACCCACACGGCAGCGACAAGCCGCAGGCAGCGCTGAGGTTCAGCGGCAATGTGAGGATATCGGCCAGGTACATGCTCAGTGGATCGGCGGCTCGCTCGCCGATGGCAAACGCAGTCGTCGGACTGGTTGGTGCGGCGATGACGTCTACCTTCTCAAAAGCAGCCTGAAAATCGTTCTTGATCAGGGTGCGTACTTTCGAAGCCCGGCCGTAATAGGCGTCATAGTAACCGGCGCTCAGAGCGTAGGTGCCCAGCATGATGCGGCGCTTTACTTCCGGTCCAAATAGAGCCCGGGTTTGCTTGTAAGATCCCAGTAAGTCTTGACCGGTTACGCGCGGCCCATAGCGTACGCCGTCATAGCGGGCCAGGTTGGCGCTGGCTTCGGCCGGAGCGATCAAGTAGTAAACTGGCAAGGCGTACTTGGTGTGCGGCAAAGAGATGTCGACGATTCGCGCGCCCAACCGCGCCAGCTCCTCGATGGCCGCCCGCACAGCCCGATTGACGTCAGCTTCTATGCCCTCGATGAAGTACTCCGCTGGCACGCCAATGCGCAGTCCCCGGATGTCGCCGTTCAGAGCGGTCGCGTAGTCGGGCACAGCTCGATCCAGGGAGGTGCTGTCGCGGCGATCGTAGCCAACCGTGGCCTGGAACATGGCCGTGCAGTCGGCCACCGTCCGGCCGAAAGCGCCCACCTGGTCCAGGGACGAAGCGAAGGCAATCACACCCCAGCGCGACATCCGGCCGTATGTGGGACGCAAGCCCACCAGGCCACAAAATGAGGCCGGCTGCCGGACACTACCGCCGGTATCGGTGCCCAAGGCGCCAAAAGCCATCCTGGCGGCCACGGCCGCCGCGCTGCCGCCGCTGCTGCCGCCGGCCACCCGGCCGAGATGCCAGGGATTGGCGGTGGTGAAATAGGCTGAGTTCTCGGTCGAGGAGCCCATGGCGAACTCGTCGGTGTTCGTCTTCCCCAAGATGACAGCTCCGGCAGCCTTGAGTCGTTCGACCACAAAAGCATCGTAAGGTGGGATGAAACCCTTCAGGATCTTGCTGCCGGCCGTCGTCTCCACTCCCTGGGTGCAGATAATATCTTTGACCGCGATGGGGATACCCAGCAAGGGTCCGTCCTCGCCGCGCGCTCTACGTGCGTCGGCTTCGGCCGCTTGTTCCAGGGCCAACTCATCGCTGATTGTCAGGTAGCAACGAACGTCGTTATCCAGGCTTACGATGCGCTCCAAAGTGGCCTGGGTCGCCGCCACGCTGGTCGTTTCACCCTGGCGCAGAGCATGACTTAATTCGGTTAGAGTCAGGGAAATCAGATCCATTGTAAAGCTTGTGCGTAGAACAACCGGCCTGGTTGGACGCCCCCGCATGGTTATGCGGCCAGGCTAATCGCCGTCGAACACGGCCTGGATCCTGAATTGATCCTGGGCTGAATCAGGGGCATTGTACAGGGTATCTTCCAGGGCCAGTGACGACCGGACTTCATCCTCACGCAGGACATTCTTCAAGGGAACGGCCGATGATGTCGGCGGCACATCGCGAATGTCGAGTTCGTTGAGCCGCTCGGCATAAGCCAAGACCGCCGATAGCTGTTCCTGATATAGAGCCTTTTCTTCGGCCGTCAACTCAAGACGGGCCAAAGAGGCGATCTTCTCGACATCTTGTATTGATAAGGCCATGATAACCGTTTATCCATCTGAAATCGGCTAACCGATAGTT
>CP070688.1:861984-866749 GCA_020353135.1 Chloroflexota bacterium | reverse complement strand
GTGTCAAGGAAGATCGCTTACATATCATATAGATGATCTTAAATATGAAAACTGCTTCGGTGTCTCATTGCCGCCAAATCGTAGTCCAGCTAGAATCTGATTCATGAACGATTTCCTGATCACCAACGGACAACTGGTAACCTGGGGCGAAGACGACGAGATCATCTCAGACGGAGCGCTGCTGGTCCGGGATGGGCGTATCGCCGCCATCGGCGACACGCTGACCCTAGTCGGCAACCATCCTGAACTTGAGCAGGTCGACGCCCGGGGTCAATTGGTCATGCCCGGCAATATCTGCGCTCATACGCACTTCTATGGCGCGTTCGCTCGCGGAATGGCGATTCCCGGTCCACCCATGAAAGATTTCCCTGATATCCTGGAGCGTCTTTGGTGGCGGCTCGATCGGGCCCTGCTCGACGAGGACGTGACTTACAGCGCCCTCGTCTGCCTGGTCGACGCCATCAAGCACGGTACGACGACGCTGATCGACCATCACGCCTCCCCCAATGCAATCGGCGGCTCGCTCGACTTGATCGCTGCTGCGGTAGAAGGAGCCGGCGTCCGGGCCGCATTGTGCTACGAGGTTACCGACCGAAATGGACGAGAAGGCGCCACGGTCGGCATTCAAGAGAACGTTCGCTTCCTTTCCTCGTTAGGCGCGAAGCAAAGCGGCCTGCTGGCCGGTTCGTTCGGTTTGCACGCTTCGCTCAGCCTATCCGAAGAGACGCTGGCCGACTGTGTGGCGGCGGCCCGCGAGTTGAAAACCGGATTCCATATCCACGTCGCCGAGCATGAGGCTGACGAGTACGATTCACTATACAGGTATGGCAAGCGTACCGTCGACCGGCTGGCCCTGGCTGGAATCCTAGGGCCAAAGAGCATCGTCGCTCACGCCGTTCATGTCGATCCGGTCGAGAAGAATCTGCTGCACGATACGGGGACTTGGGTGACGCACCAACCGCGCAGCAATATGAACAATGCCGTGGGCGCGGCCGACATCGAGGGCATGCTGCGCCTGGGCATCCCGGTTTGCCTTGGAAACGACGGCTTCAGCAACAACATGTGGGCCGAATGGAAGACGGCTTATTTGATGCATAAGGTAGTCCACGGCGATCCGAGGCGGGCCAACGGCATGGACATCGTCCAGATGGCCGTGCACAATAATTCTGCGCTCGCCGGCATCTTCTGGCCCGACCTGCCTATGGGCAAGTTGGAGGAAGGGGCCGCGGCCGACATCATCTTCGTCGACTATCAGCCGACGACGCCCTTGTCGGCCGGCAACTTACCCTGGCACATTATCTTCGGTTTCGAGAGCAGCATGGTGACCTCGACGATGGTCGCCGGCAAGTTCCTGATGCGCGACCGCAAGCTGCTGACGCTGGATGAGGCGGCGATCACGGCCAGAAGTCGCCAATTGGCGGCGGCCGTCTGGGACCGCTTCAATGCCTTGAGCCACGCTTGAGGCTGGCGACAGCTCGCACAGACCGCGCCTAGAGCCGTAAACTGCAATTCACTGTGATTGAGCCATGAACGCTGCAGAAGCATCGCCAGTTTCCCTTGGAAAGGAAACGCAGAAAACCGACTCACGAGAGTCAGCCGCGCCCAGAGTGGTATTGACCGCTCTGGGCGGATTGCCCGAAATCCGGCCGGGAGACGACATCGCCGGCCTGGTGACAGATGCGTTGTCGGCAGCCGGCATATCGCTTCAAGCAGGTGACATGCTCGTCCTGGCTTCAAAGATCATCTCCAAGGTCGAAGGCCGACAGGTGAACCTGGCCAGCGTATCGCCGAGCGAAAGGGCCAAAGAGGTAGCCGTCCGAACTGGCAAGGATCCGCACCTAGTCGAGTTGATCTTGCGCGAAAGCGCCGGCATCTCGCGCATGACTCCGGGCCTACTGATCGTCCGCCACCGGCTGGGCTTCACCAGCGCCAATGCCGGTATTGACCGTTCGAACGTGGTCCAGGAGGGAGCGGGCGAAACAGTCCTGCTATTGCCCGAAAGTCCTGATGACTCGGCCGCCCGCTTGAGGGCGGCAATACACGAGCGCAGCGGCATCAGCCTGGGCATCGTCATCGCCGACAGCCATGGCCGTCCCTTTCGACTGGGCACGGTCGGCGTCGCCATCGGGGTCGCCGGTCTGCCAGCGCTGTGGGATAGGCGCGGTGAACTGGACCGGCACGGCTACCCGCTGCAACACACGGAAGTGGGTACGGCTGATGAAATAGCCGCCGCGGCCGGCCTGCTGATGGGTCAAACAGACGAAAGCACGCCGGCCGTGCATATCCGCGGCCTGTCGCTGCCGCCTATAGACGGCCAGGCTGCCGACCTGAACCGGCCGCCCGAGACCGACGTATACCTGTAGGGCAAATCTTGCGCTTGCCCATGCTCCTGGCAACATCCGCGGCCAGCCAAGAGCAGTTACTCAGGACAGTTCCCCGTGTTCGCACTAAGCAAGGCCATGCTCCATAAAAGAATCAGCCTTCTGACTTGGTGGCTCGCTTTGTCCAAGTGGCTCGATAGTACCGATTGAGGATTGATAACTGGCCCGACCAAGGCACAATTAGACCAGGATGATGGGACGTTGGATGTTGAGCCCAAAATGGCGTTGGGCAGCCATATGGGCGCTCGCTTTGGCGACGCTGTTGATCGGCGGCTGCCAGGTAGGCCTGGCCGAAATGCCGGCCGTGGCTCGATTGCCCACCTTGATGCCGACAGTCAGCCTTAATTCATCAGCTGAAACGCTTGACGTCGTGCCGCTGACAGAAGATCCCAGCGCCGTACCGCTGGCTGAAGACCCCAGCGCTGTGCCGCCGACCTGGACGCTGCCCCCGCCGACGGCGCTGCCGACGGCCACACCTCCCACGCCGCGGCCGGACCAACTACCATCGTCCACCCCCCTGCCCATACCGACCAATACGCCGGTCACGCCCAGCCCCACGCCGTCGGATACACCCACACCCTCGCCTACTGGGACGCCGACGCCCGACATCCGGCCGCTGGCCGACTATGCCCACGACGAGGTCATCCCGATCGAAGCCTTTCCCCGGCCGCCTGGCGATAACGGCTGGGGTATACACTGGATTCCGACCAATAGTCAAGATCCGGGCGTCGTCGATCGCTTCGTCGATCAGGCCGTGCGCATGCACATCAAGTGGGTCGTATTCCTGAACGACAACAGCAATATCGGCGACAATGACTACCTGGTGGAACGGCTCGTGTCGGCCGGCATCATGCCCGTCATGCGGATCTGGCGCAGCAATGTTCTACCATACGATGGCGACCTGGGGCCGATGATCGCCCACTACCGGGCCAAGGGCGTTTATTACTTCCAGCTTTACAATGAGCCTAACGTAAATGGAGAAAACAGCCAGGGTTTCCCGAATCCCAATGTCTACGCCGTGGCCTGGGCCGCGGCGGCCCGCGATGTCATCGACAACGGCGGCTATCCCGGGCTGGGCGCGCTGAGCCCAGGCGGAGCCTACAACCATTTCGCGTTTCTCGAGGGCACGCTGCGCGCGCTGCGCTACAATGGCGACCTGGGCTTGTTGAATCATTCCTGGTTCTCGGTGCACAACTACCACGGCACCAGGCAACTAGACGATCCGGGCGGTTTCCTGTTGTTCCGGCAATACGACGAAATCATCCGCGCTTACCTCGAGCGCTCCATGCCTATGATCGGCACTGAGGGCGGCTCTTACCATCCCAATCCCCAGGTCGAAAAGGATCTGATCATACCGCAATACACTTACATGCGCGTGGCTGAGCCCTACTTCTTCGCCTTCAGCCATTGGATTCTGGCTAATAAGGAGGGCGGCTCATGGGATGATTCGTGGGAATGGCAGGCCTTGTTCCGCGATAGTTTCGTTCACCCTGTCGTCACCGACTTCTTCTACAGAAACCAGCGTTAGATTGGACACGGCCGCCTTCAAGCCAAAAATCTCCCGACCGGTGTCAACCACATAGCGGATTCTTCCCGATTACCTTATCGGCCGCTGCGGCCCATGATATAATCGCCCCGGCGTATCTTTCTGCACTCACACTGGGTACTTCATTATGGACTTTTCCGGCGATATCGACTTCTATCTCGTCTTCGACATGTTCATCTTGCTGCTCATCGGCATGGGCCCCAAGGTGGCGCTCGTGCCCTTCCTGGATATGACCGCCGGCATGGAGGCGGAAACCCAACGCAAAGTGGCCGGCCGGATGGTGCGCACGGCTGTGGTCGTCGCCTTGCTATTGGTGCTCCTCGGCGGCTTCCTCATGAAGCTACTGCACTTCACGCCGGGCGCGCTATCTATCGCCGGCGGCATCGTCTTCATGTTGCTGGCCCTGCACATGATCGTCGGCGCCAACAAGTCCAGTGACCATGACGAACAGGCCGGCGATCGCGATCCGATGAATCTGGCCCTCTATCCGCTGGCGGTACCCTACCTGCTCAATCCGGCCGGCATCGCGACGCTGGTCATCGCCTCCGGAGAGGCCGATACCGTGGCTATGTACGCTATTCTCATCGGCCTTGTCCTGCTGATGGGCGCTTTCGACATGCTTGTTTTTGGCAACGTCAACAAGCTTTCCAAACATTTGGACCCGTCGCGCATGGTGGTGACCGAGGTCGTCTTTGGCGTCCTGCTGGCGGCCCTGGCGGTCCAGCTGGTCATCGACGGGTTGGCCGATCTCAATCTCATCACCTATGTCACCAATTAGGAAGCAAACATGGAACGGGCGAAAGCGTTTCTGTTATTGTTCCTGACAGTTGTATCTTTG
>CP070688.1:857982-861884 GCA_020353135.1 Chloroflexota bacterium | reverse complement strand
TATCGGTTCGGCAACCGTCAATACGCGCCGGCGTATGGCCGAACTCGCTTGTGATAATCTGCTCGCCGGCCTTGCCGGCCAACGCCTGCCCCACTGCGCCAACCCGGCTGTATATGATATTATTTAGTTGGGGGTGGGTGTTTTGGTTTGTTTGATAATGGCTATGCGAAATTCTGTACAGGCAATGCAATGAAGGTCATTGGCTTAATAGGTGGCATGAGCTGGGAATCAACCGCCCTCTACTATGAGCTGATCAACGAAGGCGTGAAGCGGCAACTGGGTGGGCTTCACTCGGCCCGGATAGCCATGGTTAGCGTCGATTTCGAGGAAATTGAAGTGTTGCAGGCCAAAGGCGATTGGCCTGCTGCAGGGCAGACGCTGGCCGCGGCCGCCCAACAGGTGCAAGCCGCCGGCGCGGATTTCCTGGTAATTTGCACCAATACGATGCACATCGTGGCCCCGGATATTCAGGCCGCCATTAACATCCCCATCCTCCACATTGCCGACGCCACCGCCAGGCGTATCAAGGCCTCGGGCATCAAAACGATTGGGCTGTTGGGCACCAACTTCACCATGGAGGAAGGCTTCTACAAGGATCGGCTGAGCGAAGCTCACGGCTTGAATGTGCTGGTACCGTCCAAGAACGACCGCGATATTGTCCATGACGTCATCTATCAGGAATTAGTGCTGGGCCAGGTGAAAGATAGTTCGCGGGTCGAGTACCTGCGCATCATCGACGAATTGCGAATGCGAGGCGCCGAAGGCGTGATCGAGGGCTGCACCGAGATCGTTTTGCTGGTCCAACAGCGGCATACCGACGTGCCCCTCTTTGACACCACGGCCATACACGCAGAGGAGGCCGTCTCGCAAGCCATCAGCTAGCTCTGTCTTCGTCCGGTCAGGGTTCGACTTCGGCTGGCTACTTCTCCCGCTCCAGGCCCATTTCCATTATAATGTTCCTGTGAAGGATTCGCTGCTGCAGACGAAGCTTACCAGGCCACCGCTGCGGCCGTCTCTCATCCCGCGTCCCCGCCTCGTCGACAAATGCAACTCCGGGCTAGATGGCAAGGTAACGCTGAATTCCACGATCGCTATGAACGTATCAACCAGCCGTAGTGTAAGATGCTTGTACTGAAGGAGTACTAGAGATGAACAAGAAAATACTACTCCCATTGGCCCTGATTGTGCTCTTATTGAGCGCCTGTACCGTCGTCCGTGGCTCAGGCGACGTCGAGACTGAAACACGGGCTGTCAGCAGTTTTGACCAGGTCTCTCTCAGCGGCCAGGGCGAACTCATCCTGACTCAAGGCGACCAGGAATCGCTCGAAATCGAAGCTGAAGACAACATCATCGCCGTCCTTGAATCGGACGTCAGGGGCAATACGCTGTATATCGGCGCCCAAGATAGGACGACCATACGCCCAACCGAGCCGGTCAGGTTTTATCTGACCATGGCCGAGATCTCGGGTCTGGAGGTATCCGGGGTCGGCACTATTATTGCCGACAACGTTGTGACCGATCGCCTGGCTTTGGATGTCAGCGGAGCGGGCGACATTGACATTGACTCGCTGTCCGCTGACTCATTGACGGTAGACATCAGCGGAGCGGGCGGCGTCAATATGGCCGGACAGGCAGCCAACCAGGTCATAGATATCAGCGGTTCCGGCGAGTATCAGGCCGCCGACCTGGAAAGCGAGACGGCCGACATAGAGGTGAGCGGCGCAGGCGAGGCAACAGTCTGGGCCAGCCAGACGCTAAATGTCGATATCAGCGGCAGCGGCAGCGTGGACTACTACGGCAATCCAGCCGTCACTCAAGACATTAGCGGCGTCGGCGAACTGAATAACCTTGGCGAGCGCTAACCGATGGATGGTACGATCACGTGGTCCGCAAGTTTTCTAAGCCTTCCTCTGACCACACCACCTGGCCCCCCTTGCGCCGCCGCGCAGGGATGATGCATAACCAACCTAGAGTTTCCTGGCCACTGTTCCTGATCTGGTGGAGTTCGTCAGGCTCGATGTAGATGACATCACCCTGATTCACGGGATGCGTATCCTGACCGAGTGTTACCTCGCCTCGTCCGCGCATAAACAAAACGCCGTGATCATGTGAGTGCTGTTCCTGTCGTGAGTAGCCTCCCGGCTCTAGCTCATAATATCGTAGGGCGAAATTCTCGGCTTGTTCTGCCTTTCCAATGAGCCACGTCTCTAAGGCGCCTGACGCTCCTTGGCTGTACTCGCGGGTTCGGCCGCCTTCCCAGGCGAAGACCTCGCCCCACCTTCCCTTGAACCGCTTGAACGAACTCATCTTTGTCCCTCATCTGTGTGCCAAAGGCGAAGCCATCACCCTTGATTCACCTCGGCGTAAACGCGGCTGACGCTCTCGCTAAACCGGCGGCAATTCTTTATCAAGTCTGGACCCATGTTGAACAGTTCGCCGCTGATCAACAAGATAACATCTTGCCCATAAAGCTTTACCATTTCTGGAATGCGTTCCAAGGTCATGCCGCCGCCCGGCATTGGCAGGATACTCTTCAAATGGCCCATGGGCCTGGAAGCTCCCTTTATCAAATCCCGGCAGTCGTCATTTGTGGCCGGGAATCGGCCGCCAGGCCCGGCGAATATAACACCGTCAGCCCCTGCCAGCCGCATGAGTTGCCCATAAAGGAACTGGTAGGAAAGCCCCTCGTTTCTATTTATGGGGTAGGTGCCCAGCATAGCCGGGTGAGAAAAGATGGGCAGATTAACGCGCTCGTCGCTTGAGAGCAGGCGAATCGCGTCAAAACCGACCAGCCCCGGGCAAACCTCGATACCGCCCGCGCCATGCTGTTTCGCGAAAACAGCCTTCTCGACGACTTGATCAACCGGGCCGCTGACGTTTGGTATGTAGATAGAGCAACCGCCTGTCTCCTCATTTGCTTTTCGCACAGCCTCTGCGCATAATCTCGCTCGTTCCTCAAAACGCGCATATGGTTGGTCAACCAGACCATGATCGTCCTTGATGATGTCAAGACCACCTGAGGCAAACTGATAAGCATATCTAGACAGCTTCTCAGGTGGATAGCCCACCGGCTTCAGGGCCGTGCCCAACAGTGGCCGGCTCTGGGCGGCAACTGTGTGGCGAATGCCCTCGTTGCCAAAACGTGGTCCGGGGAAAGCCTTCAGCAATGAGACGGGGATCTCAACGTGCTCAACCCGTATGCCGCGCTTCATGGAACTATTGCCGAAGACAACGTTGAGGAACTGGATCAGTTCAAACCCGGAATTCTCAACCGCGTAACTGATCACCGCTTCATAAGCGCCGGTTTCCACACCTTGCAGGGACTCAATCTGGCCGATCACTTGTTCGCGCATGGCGCCGGGAGGCAAAAGATCGTAGGAAAGCTCGGCCGTCTGTTCCAGGCAAATGATTTCGGCCTTTTCTCGGGCTTCTAACTCGTTGCCGGTCAGCCGATATACAACGTTGAATCGCTCTCCAGTTACTTCCACGTCCACAGGTGGGAACATGCTTGACCTTCCTTCAGTATCGGGTAGCCTGCTGTCATCGGGCGTGAGATTAGAAGACAGCCGGCTAAATTAGGAATTCGCCGTCCTGCAAGACGATCCGATCGTCCACATATACGGCTCCTTCGCGACGCAGGTCTTTGACGATATCCCAATGGATGGCCGAAGCATTTGCGCCGCCACATTCCGGGTAAGCGCGACCCAGTGCGATATGAATGGTGCCGCCTATCTTTTCGTCAATCAGGATGTCACTGCAAAACCGGTTTAGGTGGGGATTAGTGCCGAAGGCGAATTCACCTAGCAAGCTCGCGCCTGAATCCGAGGCAACGATATGCCGCAAGTATTCTTGTTGGGTTGACGCAGTAGCTTCAACCAGGCGACCGTCTTCCCAGGATAAAC
>CP070688.1:855242-857882 GCA_020353135.1 Chloroflexota bacterium | reverse complement strand
GGCAGAGCCGCTGCCAGAAATCAGCCCGATGTTATAATATCGCCATCATTATGAAACCAATCATCGGCATCACGACCTACGGGCGCGATGAACGCAAGATCAAGACGTTATACTACGACGAGTTCTTCTACCTGCCCACGCTTTACGTAGATGCGGTGCGCCGGGCCGGCGGTGCGCCGGTCCTGCTGCCGCCCGGCGGATCTGACTGGGATGAATGGCTGGCGCTGATAGATGGCTTGCTCGTGGCCGGCGGCGGCGATATGCATCCGGCCGAGTACCGTGGCCGGCCGGAGCACAAGAGCATCGCCGGCGTCGACAAAGATCGGGACGCCAACGAAATCGCTCTCTTGCAAAAGGTGACCGGATCGTTGCCGATGCCAACATTGTGTATCTGCCGCGGCATGCAGGTCCTAAATGTCGCTCTGGGCGGCACGTTGCACGAGCATATCCCAGATATTCGCGACGAGGACATTCACCGCGCGGCAGACGGGGGGTGGACCATACAAACGATTCAGGTCGCGGCCGGTTCTCAACTGGCCGAAATCATGGGCGCGACCGAGGTGGCCACCCACTCCGGCCATCACCAGGCCGTCAAAGATTTGGGGCAGGAGTTGGTAGTGGTGGCCAGCGCGGCCGATGGCATTCCAGAGGCCCTGGAACTGCCCGGGCACCCCTGGCTGGTGGCCGTGCAGTGGCATCCAGAGATGTTGGCCGCTTCCGAGCCGTCACAGCAACGAATCTTCGACGGGCTGGTCAAGGCGGCTCGCGGCCCGCGGTCCGCAGCCGGCTGAACGCCTGGGTCTAGCCTTCAGGCCCGCGCTGGGTCGTGAACTGCCAGGAATAGAGCTGACCATCGGCCGTCACTTCAACCTGGTAGGTCGCGTCGACGGCTAGCGGATGCCTGGGTATGATGACGACAGCATCACGCTCGTCCAAAATGACCCGGCCGGTCCTTTGAGCCCAGGGGTCCGGGTTGCTATAACTCGTCTCGTCAAAGAGACATGATTCCAGAAGCTGACCATCCGCGTAAACGGCGTGGCTGCTCACCGATGGCTGCAGGCTTCCATCGCCTAGTTGAAGCACAAGCGGCGGCCCTGATGGGCGCGTGTAGCCCGGACAGCTGCTCATCGGGTTGGGCCACTCGTAGAGACTGTGGCGAACGACCCACGTGGCTGCGCCATCGGCTGGGAAGTAGATGGGATACGACGCCTGGACCGGCTCTTCGGTCAGTTCTGAGCGTACATCCAAAACCGAGGCCATCCTGAAATTACCCACCTCCTGGTTGTGCGCGCCGAATCCGACCGTTTCCAGGGCCGGGTCGATGATCGGTACCAGGTGAAATGGAGCGGAAATCCAGAAATGTATGGGCCACGTGAAGTCGGCCTCGAGTTGCGGGGTGGAAAAAATGTTGCCTTGACGCGCCGCCTGATCGCCGGCCGGATCATACAGGGCATTGCCCTCGTCCTCGCTGTGGGCGATGGGCGTGTCGTTGACGACCATGTAGCGACTGTGCCATTGGCTGCCGAATGTAAGCTGCTCAGTTTCGCTCAGTGGCGGCAAATCGCCGATTTGGCGAAAAAGGTTCAAGTAGCGTAGCCATTCGGCCGCCGGCGTCGCGTTTTCGTCGACCGGTATTTCCAGGGTTTCCTCGAGATTTTCAGGTGGCCGCGGTGCTGGTGGGTTGGTCAGCAATATCTCGGAAATGATCGCCCTGACGGCCGTCGCGTCCCTCTCGGTCTGCGCTCCCGCTGAAGCAATCTCGGCCGCGTGAATGTCCTCGCCAAAACTGACTCCTTCCGGCAGGGGGATTCCGCCCGGTCCGCCTATTCGCAATAAGCAGAAGTTAACCTCGGTTTGCACGGCATCTTGACCGGCCGTCACTTCCACTATCAACGGATTTGCGGAAGTTGCCAACCACGTGGTGGCATCGGGCATCACCTGGACCTGCCAGGCGCCCGGCGCGACCGGTATCAGGCCGAAGGTTCCATTGGCGCCAGAAGACAACATCACAGAAGCATCGGCGCTCGTGAACTGAACGTCAATTCCCGGCACAGGCCGCCGGTTGCCAAAAACATCATCCTTACAATGGCCGTCGCCGTCCACATCTTCATAGACGCCGCCACGGATAGTTCCGTCCGGCTCTTCATCCGGCGGAGTAGCCGAAATCGTTCCGGCCTGAAGTAGCAGCAATAGGGTCGCCGAGAGTATGGTCGCCACAATTCTAGATCTTGATTCTGTCACCGCTTCACTCCTTGATACTCAGGCGGCCCGGAAGAGCGTATCGTGCTTAGCAATGCGCTCTCAACAGGACTATGGTCCCGAAATCGGGCCTAGCCTGGTAGGGGGTAACAGTTGCCGCTGCCGGACTGGACCGAATGATCGGCGTTAGCCACGAGCACGCACATCTGCGACGCTCCAGACGGACGATCGGCCGCCGTATACTGGGTAAATGGCCGCGGACCGCCATACAAGATCCATGGGCCTGAGCCAGGAACGCCGGCGTTTTCCGGCGACACTGTGTCGAAGAAGAAATGTACGTGTTGTCCTGGCAGTACTTCGGTGAAGCCTCCCGTCTGGTAGCTCACCTCGTAACGACCTTCTTGCAGCGTTATGCTAGTAATTTGGGCCGATAGCCCTACG
>CP070688.1:850062-855142 GCA_020353135.1 Chloroflexota bacterium | reverse complement strand
GTCTGACCCGCAGTCATACCTTCCGAGAAGGTGCTCAGATTATCGTCTATATTCCCCATGATCGGATCCTCCCGAGTGATATAAGCTACAACCTAGTGGTCTGGATCGCGCAGATCAAGCGCGAAAAGGAGGGATAGGCTGCGTGGTGATCTGGCGAGCGCACAATACGTAAGCAAAATAAGGGATCCGGCCCACTCGTCCAAACCACGGTAACTCATCGTGATCTGGCGCCCTTGCCCACTTTCTAGAAACGTAAAGGCGTGGCTCTCATCAGACAGGCTGACACAACGCTGGAGCAGCTCCACCAGGCTCCCCGGCTGGCCACTTATACGCCCGATCCCCTTCGGCGGCCCATCCGATACGATCCCGTCGGATGACACGCTCCTAAATTACTTATCCCAACCCATTTGCCATTATAATTTCTTTGACCAAGGATCTCAATAGCCAAAGTGAGTTTTTCGGCAACCTATGAAGTGGAATCGACCGCCGGCGACCGTCCTATTGTCCCCTGACGAGGTCCATGTCTGGCGCGCAGCTCTTGATCTTCCGGGACCAGCTTTGCAGCGACTGCGGCAAACCCTATCACCTGAAGAGTTAGAACGGGCAGCGCGTTATCACTTCAACCGCGACCGTCGCCGCTTTGTCGTCCGGTGGGCGGCTCTGAGGGATATCATCGGGCGCTACCTCGATATGGCGCCCCGCCAGCTGCAATTCGTCCTCGGCCAACATGGCAAGCCGTCTATCGCGCCCGGCCTCAACCAGAGCGACGTACAATTCAACGTGGCTCACTCCGGGGATGTGGCCCTGGTGGCCATCACTTTAGAAAACGAAGTGGGCGTCGACGTCGAGCGTCAACGGGAGAACGTAGCCCATGCGGATCTCGCCGAGCGTTTTTTCACGCCAGCTGAAGCGGCCGCGCTGCGTGAATTGCCGCCAGCAAAACAAGACGCCGCCTTTTTCGGGCTTTGGACCTGCAAGGAAGCCTACCTGAAGGGCACCGGAATGGGCTTGTCCTTAGGGCTAGACAGTTTCAGCGTGTCCTACAGTTCAGACGGGCCCCAGGTATGGCTGAATACAGGCGATGAGGCTCGTCCGGCCGGTCAATGGACGTTGCGCCAGCTAGAACCTGGCCCCCCCTATTTCGCGGCCCTGGCCGTGAACAAACGCGAGTGGCAACTCAAGTGCTGGCAATGGCCGGGCACTGACCAGCCGTCATAGAACGGCAGAGTCCTGACAATCTGGCTCTTCGCCAAACCTGGGTCGCTACCGAACCTGGGACGCTACCTAACCAGGTTCGCTAACGAACCAGGTTCGCTAACGGCAGGGACCGTGGAAGTCTCCATGACCCAAATGGCCATGTAGAGCCGATCTGGGAACGGTTTTCGTTTGTTCGGCCGGAGTGCCTGGCTTATGGCAGATAGTCACGTTTCCGCCGTTGCCCGGCCCTGGTTCCGGAGGAGGCTTAGTACCCGGAGGTTTCGGGGGGACATACGCGATGACGACGACGATGCTAATGATGGTAATCGAGCCGTCCCCGGATAGACAGATGGAAACGGTGACAATGGCATTGGGCGTGAGATCGCCATCCACCAAGCCGTCATCGTACAAGGTAAGCGGCGGCAACCCTTTCAATGTCACCTGGTCGCCGTTCAGGCTCAGTACTATCGTCGTCACGGTGTAGCAACCGGCCGGGTCGTCGTCATCGTCAAGGCGCTCGATCAGGGTGGCCAGCAACGCGCCGTCTGACAGGATAATACCTCTTACGCGGACGAGATCGCCGACCATGATATCATCATCTATGATCGTGTCTTCATCGACAGTTAGCGAAACGCCGCTGACAATCCATGGATCGATGCTGTCGACCAGACCGATAAAGGCAAAAGTCAGATCGTCATCAGACAGCAACTGGATCTCGGTCGCCAGCCAGGTACCGTCGGCCAGAATCTGACCCTCGACATGCACCAGGTCGCCAACGTCTATGTCACCGTCGATATCGGTATAGGCGTCAGTTTCGAAGGAAATACCAGATACCTGCCATGGATCGATGCTGTCGACCAGACCTGTGAACTCAAATTCCGCGTCGTCGTCGTGCAGGCGGATCACATGGGCCAGCCAGGCGCCGTCGGCCTGTATCTCTCCTTCGACCTGGACCACATCGCCAACCGAAATATCGCCCTCTATTACCGTATTGGCGTCGACGGTTATATCCAAACCGGAAATGTTCCAGACGCTCGCGGCGATGCTATTCACCACGCCGACAAACTCAAAAGGAAGCGTCTCGTCGACCCGGTCTATGCGCTGGGCCAGCAGCAAACCATCGTCGGCCAAAATGATGCCCTGTACCCGGGCCAGATCGCCGACGACCACTGCTTCGTCTATGACCGTCTCGTCATTCACGGCAATTGCCCGCCCGGCAACAGTCCATTCGTCGGCGCCAACGCTCTCCACCAAGCCGGTAAGCGAGAAATGATTGACCGGCGTTTGATGGCGAAGGATGATGTGCGTCGCCACCAACGTGCCATCGGGCAACATATAACCGTAAACAGATACGATGTCTCCTATCTGCGGATCGCCCGTTACGACCGTTCCATCGGTCGTCGCAAACGATTGGCCGCCGATGGTCCAGGTTTCGCCCATGGCGGTGACTTCGCCCTGGCCAGAAACGGTGAAGTAGGGTTGGCTGGGCGGTTCTTCGGGTTCAACAAACGAGACGTGCCCGGCCGTGACCACGACGGTCACATTCAAATGAGTGACGTCTACGCGCCCCTCAGCGACGATGTATTGGGTCAGATGTTCTGGCGTCACAATAACTTGGAAAACCGTGCCCCGGGCCCGGCCGGACCCGTTGGTTGACCGCACCTCATAACGAGAACCGGAATCATTCCGAAAATCGACGAAGTGCTCGCTCTCTCCCGCCCACTGGGTCATCACCACAGTTCGAATACCGTCTTCCGGCCGCAACGCATCCACCTGGTCCAGGGAGACTTCAGTATTCGATCCCAGAGAAGCCTGACTACCATCGTAAAAGGTTATCGTGGCGCCGGAGAAGGCGCCGGTGCGCACCCGTTGACCCTCGGTAACGGCAGCGGCCTGGTTAACAGCCAGCCATTCCCCCTCGCCGTTTTGTACTTCGACGATGCCCTGCACCGCTTCTACAGCGGCCGTCCGGGCATTGAAATTCAAAGGAGCAGCGATGAATGGCATCAGGGCTTGGAAGTCTTCATCAGGGGGTATGACCCCGACCGCTTTCTCCGAAGTATCAGCAACTGCAAGGCCGGGTTCAGAGGGCCGCTCTTCTATCGTCGCTTCTGTTCCGGCCTCGGAGACCATCGTTTCCATTGCCGGCGTGGCCGGGCTTTCTTGTACAACCATACTTTCTTGAGTGGCTGGACTTCGCCCCCGCAACCACAAAGTGGACAACAGAATAACGACAAAAAGCAAAACGACGGCGGCTGCCAGCGCCGGCCGAGGCCAAGATGGTCCAGGCCACCAAAGAGCTGCCCTCTGCCTCGTGGATTGCAGTCGCTGAGCGAGGGCCGACCAGACAACAAAGGTCCCGGAAAGAGCGTGGTCGGAGACTCGACCGTTAGAGTCGGTCGCTCGGGGCGGTAGTTTTGCCAGCAGTTGCACTCGAGCCTTTTGCCGAAATTCAGGCGACGCATAGACGGCAGGCACTGCCCGCACCCCCAAAGCCACCGACAACAGCTCGCTTAGTTCGACCCGGTAGCTTGGATAGGCGTCCAGACATTCGTCTACAGTGAGACGGCCTTGTTCAATCGCCTCGATACACTCCGCCAGTACGCGCGAGAGTTCTTCAGACATGGATATCTTCCTGAATAATGAATAGGTTACGCAAGGCAACAATGGCCCGGTATTGCAGGGCGCGCACAGCTTCTTCAGTCCGACTCATGATGACCGCCGTCTCCGCATGGCTGAGGCCAACGATAAAGCGGCATGTCAACACCTGCTGGTGGTCTTCCTTTAACAGCAGCATCTTTCGTTTGAGCATATCGGCGCGCTCCCGGCGTGTTACGGAAGCTTCTGGACCCTCTTCTGGATCCTGAATAAACGCGGCGGCTTCCAGACTTAACAGGTCCTTGCGTTTTCGGTAATGATCTACAATCACATTATGGGCGATGCGATAGAGCCAAAGGCGAAATGGCGCCTCGCGTGGCGGATTTTTATCTAGAGCCTGCCAGACGCGCAGGAAAATCGCTTCGGTCAGATCTTCCGCCTCTTCGCGGCCGCCCACCCGATAAAAAACATAGTGATAGATGGCGTCCAGGTAGCGTTCATAAAGATCGCCGAAGGCGGCCGCATCGCCAGCCAGCGCTCGCGTTAGTAATTGAGCATCCTGTACCTGATGTTCGTTCATAAAACCGCGCAGTTGCTTTCTATATGGTAATGACGAATTCGTCGGCCAAACGTGACGATATTAGTGTACCGCAAAAGACGGTGCGAATTGGAAACTGCCTGGCCCCGGTTCTTCACAAACATTAATGCCGGATGAGTCGCCGTTTCCGCTTTCCCAGGCCGAAACAGTTACCTATCCCAAGAAAGAGACAATTTAACCCGTGCGCAGGAGATCGGGCCAAAGCTCCAGGCAGCGTCAATCAACTGAGTTGATCTCCGGTCGATGTGGTCAACCCCGTATTTTTTTGCAATGCCGTCACATTTTGCCTTTCTTTTCGTCTTTATAAGTGTTGGCAGAAATTCTCTGCGCTATCTGCTTACTTAGAGGATATAGGGAGGTTCTCATGTTTGATAAAGTTGCATACGTTCTTGCCCGATGCATCGCGCTGATTCAGGAAAGTCGCCTCGCGTTAGGCGAAAAACTGCAAGCGCTATCGCCGGTAGCGCCTCAAAGGAGGCTGCTCGCCGTCCGGGCCGTGAGTCCAGTTGGCATTGCCGGACTGCTTTTTTGTGTCCTACTGCTTGGCCTATGGCTGAATGGTGCAGGCGTGAGCGACGCGGAGACGGCCACTGTCGAGGTCGTAGAGGGTCTTGTCGAAGTGTGGAGCCCTGACGGCAAGTGGGAATCTGTGAGCAAAATGGCCCGCGTATCGGCCGGTCAGCGAGT
>CP070688.1:833104-849962 GCA_020353135.1 Chloroflexota bacterium | reverse complement strand
CGACCATTCGCCTTACGATAGAGGATTCTAATCGGCTGCACGATATTCGGCCGCCTACTTAACTGATCGTTATCGGTATCTCGTGGGACAGTGTAACCCAGGGTTCCTGGCCCGACCGGCAGGCGTTCACATCCTCAAAGCAGATGGCCAAACGAAGGGTGTAACTGCCGGCCTCGGGCAACTTGATATTGTCTTCATGGGTGAGACCGCCCGGACGGATCGCCGCATTCGGACCGCCGTAACTCTGTTGGAACCAATCGCCCCGGTCGCCGCCGTCCTTGCGCGGCATCACGCCAAGCCGGTTATATGGCACATCGGCGCCTGTGTTGTTGACGATGTTGAAGTCGAACCAGATGAGCCCGCCAACCGAGTAGTTCGAGCGAGGCTGGATGTTGAATGCTGTGGCCGTTAAGCCACGAGCACTCGGCGGTTGCGGCACAGGCGTATCGGTCGGCGGAACGGGTACCGGCGTGTTGGTCGGCAAGACAACTGGCACCGGCGTGTTGGTGGGCGTAGGTGGCGGTAGTGTATTGGTCGGCAATGGCGTGAATGTGGCCATTGGCGTTGGCGAAGCTTCGGGCGTGTTGGTCGGAGTGCTTGTCGGCGGCGGAGTGAATGTCGCCGGCACTTCGGCAACCGGCGGCGGCAATTCCGTGCTCTCTGCCCCGGCGGTCGCCTCCACGGCCAAGGTTGGAGCCAGGGTCGGCTCGACCTCGGCCGTTGGCGACAAGACGTCCTGTAGAACCAGTATAAAGACGACGGCCAGCAACAAAATCATTAGCACTGCCAGGCCGACGACGACAATCGTCAATGTCCTATTCATATTTACAGATCCTCTAAAACGCGAGTTGACGGCAAGCCAGCTGCGAAATTCGTGGCAGTGATATTATCCTATCAGCACCACGGCGCAAGCTCCACCAATATTCGAGCCATGTCGCGAGCCGCCATTCGGCGCCTTCCCCTCGACCAGGATATAATTACCGTGTTCGATTGCGGCGCTTTGTCGTCGTTAGGAAGACTGAGAGCACAACGAAACCACAAGAGGATATCCGTCATGTCAGAGTACGAGCGAACAAGGAAGAACCGTATAATACGCCACCCGGAGCGCGGCGCCTATGATAAGGGTCGCGTCTTTCAGATCATCGACGAAGCCTTGATTTGTCACGTGGCATTCGTGCAGGACGGCCAGCCTTTTGTCATTCCGACGCTTCACGCCCGTGACGAAGAATCGATCTTGCTGCACGGAGCGAGTTCCAGTCGGCTCATGCGCCATATCGAATCTGGCCACGAACTCAGCCTGGCGTTCACCTTGGTGGACGGACTGGTTCTAGCCCGGTCAGTATTCAGTCATTCAGTGAACTATCGCTCGGTGGTTCTTTTCGGCCGGGGAAAGAAGATCGCTTCAGCGGATGAGAAATCGGCCGCCCTGGAACGCTTCACCGAACGCATCATGCCCGGTCGCTGGGCCGATGCCCGCCCGCCGACGGCCGTCGAATTGAAGGCCACCTCCGTGGCAACCATTCCAATCGAACTGGCTTCGGCCAAGATAAGGCAGGGGCCGCCAATGGACGATGAGGCCGATCTAGATTTGCCCGTGTGGGCTGGCGTAGTGCCGATCAGGCAGGCCGTTAGCGATCCAGAGCCTGATCCCCAACTGAGGGGAGCACCGTTGCCTGATTATATTCGGCGCTACGTTCAAAATGGGCGCTGAATGGCCGGCAGGCGCTCAGCCAGCCAGGAGCTGCCCGATACCCTGATAGAAATCGACGACTTCGATGCCCGTTACCGCGATTGGGCCAGAGAGATGTTGCGTAGAACCTGGGGCTCCACCAGGGTCGTCAGCCGTGGACAGATTCGCGAGGCGATCGATCTGCCTGGATATGTGGCCCTGATCGAGAGACAGCCCGCTGGACTGGCCACCTACATGATAACGGAAGACGAGTGCGAGTTGACGACCATCAATAGCCTCGATCCAGGCATCGGCGTCGGTTCAGCACTGCTGCAAGCGGTCAAAGAAGCCGCGCAACAGGCGCATTGCCGTCGGCTATGGCTCATAACTACGAACGACAATATGAATGCGCTGCGCTTCTACCAACGGCGGGGGTTCTCGCTGGCAGCCCTGCACCGAAACGCCTTGGACGCTTCGCGCCGGCTCAAACCTGAGATCCCATTGATAGGGGTAGATGGCATTCCACTTCGCGACGAGATCGAATTGGAATTGATCCTGGTAGACGACCGGCAATCTGGTGGAGCGCGTCAAGAGCCCTATTAAACGAACAACGCCAGGGTACGGTTTGTACCCCGGCGCCGGCAAATTGAAAACAAGTTCGAGCCGTCAGTGACCCGCCAGGCATCTGAGTGTTCCTGGCGCCTATGTGTGAAACTAATTGCTTATTTAGAAGAGGACAGAAGCCATTTCGCGACGATAGGCGCCGGTCAACGGGTCTTCATCGCCAAGCAGCTCAAAGATGCCTAGCATCACCTCTCGCACCCGTCCGTCCCGATAGACCTTGCTGTAACGCAGCACGTCCAATAGACCATCCATCGCCGGAGCGACCTTGCCCTGGCTGAGTAGACGGGCCGACTGTCGGTACTGGGCCTCGACGACGGTAACTTCGGCGTTCTCGTCCCCATTCTCGGCCACACTGCATACGTAGTCGGCTACGGGCAGCAGTCGCTCGGCCCGGGCCATGGTCAACGCCTCATCTCGTAGCTCGGCCAGATATTCGCCGGCCTCGCAACCCTGTCCCTGACCTATAAGCGCTCGGGCCAGGCCCAGTCGCGCCTCCAGATCGGCCGGGTTCTTTTCTAGCGCCAGCTGATAAAGCTCGGCGGCTTCGGCCCAGCGGCGCTCGGCGATCATGAGCTCAGCCGACCATGCCTGACCGTCGGCCTCACCTGGGGCGACATCCTTGAGGAACTGGCGCACTTGCGGCTCCGGTTGGGCGCCCACGAACTCACCGGCCACCTGGCCATCGCGAAAAGCCTTGACGGCCGGGATACCTTGAACGCCAAAACGCATGGCCAGTCCGGGGTTGGCGTCCACGTCCACTTTCGCCAAGACGAAGTTGCTATCGGATTCTTCAGCCAGACGCTCAAGTACCGGCCCGAGCATCCGGCAGGGACCGCACCAGGCCGCCCAGAAATCAACCACAACTGTCTTCTCCGAAGATTTCTGAATAACTTCCTGTTCGAAGCTCATTTCGTCAACGTCTATGATATTTGTCGTATGCGCCATTTAATTTCCCTCAATGATTGGCCTTCATCAGCCAGCTTTCAGCTGTCAGCCTTCGGTATCCACTTCAAGTTACCTGCGGCCATGCATTCGGATTCTATTTCGGCCGCTTAGCTTGCTAACGAAGGCATTCTAGCAGTTTTCCGTTAACAATCCGTAAGCAAAATGACGTTTCATGAGCTAGAATGGTCGGATTATGCCCGAATCGGAGATGCCGCTCAACCGTGACCTCATAGACAATGTTATGCGCTATCTGGGCGTGTCCGCCGGCCGTCAGCCCGATCTGGCTCTGCTTGACGATCTGGTCGCAGCCTATGTGCGGCGGGTTCCCTGGGAGAGCGTTTCGCGTATCGCCAAGAAGGCTCGCGTAGTGGAACAGACCGGTTCGGCCGATGTGCAAGCCTGCGCTCGCTGGCCGGCCGAGTTCTGGATGAGCGCCATGGGCCAGAGTACCGGGGGGACATGTTTTGAGAGCAACTACGCTTTCTTTGCCTTGCTCACCGCACTCGGCTTCTCTGGCCATCTCACGGTAAACAACATGGATCCTACGGTCGGCTGCCATGCGGCTATCGTCGTCACACTAGACGGCCGTCCATGGCTGACAGATGTTGGCTTGCCGCTATATGTGCCTTTGCCCTTGAATCCGGCCCAGGTGACGTATCGCCAGAGTCCATTCCACCGGTACACTATACGGCCGCTAGGTTCCCACGATTACCGTATTGAGCGCGACCATCACCCACAAACCTACTGTTTCACGCTGATCGATCGGCCGGTGGCCGATCCAGCGTATCGAGACGTATTGGCCGGCGACTATGGACCCGCCGGACTGTTTCTCGATCGGGTCATCGTGAGTAAAGTAGTCGACGGTCGCATCTGTCGCTTCAACGGCGACGAGCAACCCTATGTACTAGAGAGATTTGAGCTTGATCAGGCCGACAGGAACAGGCTGGGCGACGATCCGGCCGGCGAGGTCGGCCGGTTTTTCAATCTCGACGAAGGATTACTCAGGCAGGCCCTTCAGGTTGTTGGAATCGACAGTCAGCGGTCAGACGCCGGTGTCGATAGCTCGCAAAGCCACGCCGAAGAGGAATAGAGTGAGCAGTGCATAATACCACTGGGCCTGGTTCGAATCATCGCCGCGCGTGTACGCGAAAAGACCGGGCAGAGCCACCAGGGCAAATGCGCCGTAGATATAATGGACGATTCCTCGTCCGGGTGCACCTCCTCCCAAGGCAAGGATAATGCCTAGCCCGGCCTGCAGGACGAAGATTAACTCGCCAATGACCAGCGCGCCGAAGTAGCTGCCGTCGACGCCGTTCTTGCGAATGGCGCGTATCAGGCCCCAGATACCTAACAGCAGAAAGAAAAGCACCGAGGTATTGGATATGACGCCGTGTATCTGGACGATAGTTTCCATGAGTGAGCCAGCCTCCGTTTAGCGCGCAGCAGGCGGGTTGCTCTACGAAATGGGAGATTTCCTGCTGCAACTCTGAGTTTAGCCAGACGGGCAAGGTAAGTCAAAGATCGAGCGATTGCCAGGTGGAGTAGATGGGCTACAATCCGCCCTCATGAGCAGTCGCTATCAGGAAGCCCTTGATTACCTATATGGCTTGGTCAATTTCGAGCACCGTCGGATTGACCAATATACATCAGAAAACATCAGCCTCGATAGGCCAAGGCGACTGCTGCGTTTGGTCGGCGATCCACAGAACTCATTTCAGGCCATCCATATTGCCGGCACCAAGGGCAAAGGTTCAGTGGCTGCTATGTGCGCCGCCATCTTCCGCGCCGCCGGCTACCGCGTAGGCCTCTATACATCGCCGCACCTGTTCGACTTCCGTGACCGGATCCGATTCGTGACGCCCCAAGACGGCGACGGCCGGATCGACAAGGCTCACGTCGCCGAACTGGTGGACTTGCTCAAGCCGGCCGTGGCTCAGATGCCGGAAGTCACCTGGTATGAAGTTGTAACCGCGCTGGCCTTCATGCATTTCGCCCGCGAGAAGGTCGATCTGGCCGTGGTCGAAGTCGGCCTGGGCGGCCGGCTCGATGCGACCAATATTCTAACTCCGCTCGTATCCGTGATTACATCCCTGAGCCTCGATCACACCATCCTACTGGGAGATACCTTGCCAGAGATCGCCGCCGAAAAAGGTGGCATCATCAAGCCTGGCATTCCGCTCGTCACGGCGCCGCAGGTAGCCGAAGCCCTTGAGACTTTGTTGAAAATAGCCGACTCAGAAGACGCGCCTGTGACGATCGTCGGCCGCGACTGGCGATGGCAGGCCGTTCCCCGTCCCCACAAAGACAACATGACCAGGCCGCCTGGCGGTCAACAAATCATCCTCAGCAGGGTGACCGAAGCCGCATTTGTCCGCCCGCCGCTGCACTTGACCCTGGCCCTGGCCGGCCGGCACCAGCAGGAGAATGCCGTGGTGGCTCTGGCCGCCGTTGACAAGACCGCCGGCGCCTATCCTCGACTAGACGCTAACGCCGTCATAGATGGCATAGCTCAGGTAGATTGGCCAGGTCGACTTCAGATTCTGAGTTCGGGCGATGACCGGCCCACGCTGCTGGCAGACTGCGCCCACAATGCTGATTCAGCGGCCAAACTGGCCTTCGCTCTCAGCCACGATTACCAATACGGAACGCTGTGGCTCATTCTGGGCATCACGGCTGACAAGGACAAACGAGGTATTTTACGGGAACTACTCCCACTTGCGGAGCGGGCGATAATGACGACTTCCGGCCATCCGCGAGCCGCCGGGCCAGGCGAGTTAGTCGAGTTGGCCGCCGAACTGGGCGTTCAGGCTCAGGCAAGTCCGTCGGTAGCGGAGGCTGTTTTGTACACATGGCGAAGAGCTCGGTCAGAAGACCTGATATGTGTCTCTGGTTCTATTTTCGTCGTCGGCGACTTGCTTTATCATTGGGAAGGTCTACAATCAGAATTGCGAGCACCTGCCGAAGTAATTCATCTACCGAGCTCTGCTGCCGATCTAGACGACGGCTAAAGGGATCGGTAAAACATCACGAAAGCTCGCAAAATGGGAACGATCATGAGAGACGACGACCGATTTGATTTTGGTCAATATCCCGATTACATGGGCATCAATCTGCCGTTTTCCGAGGAGATGTTCGAGGACAGTGTCGAGCTACCTCTAGAAGACGGCGCTTTTGAACGTCCGTTTTTGCCGCTGCGCGATCTGGTCTTGTTCCCGCAGATGGTGATGCCCCTATTCGTCGGCCGCGAGAGATCCCTGGCCGCCGTACAGGCCGCCTCCGCCAATGGCGAGAGCCTGATCGTCGCCGCCCAGGAAGACGGCGAGATTTTTGAGCCGACCGCAGAGGACATTTATCAAATCGGCACCGAGGTGTCTATTGGCCGCACGCTAAGGATGCCTGATTCAACGACCAGTGTGCTGGCTCAGGGCCGCCGCCGGGTTGAAATCCTCGAATTCGTCCAGTGGGATCCCTATATCCGCGTGCGCGTCAGGCTAATTCCCGAGCCCGATGAATGGCGAGATACCACTGAAGCGCTTATGAGAGCAGTAACGGCTCTATTCGAGAAGGTGGTCGAGCTCAGCCGCAAGATACCTGAAGAAGTATTCGCCTTCGCCATCAATATCGACGAGCCCGGTTGGCTGGCCGACTTCATTACCTCGGCTCTCGATCTGCCCCTGCCCGTGAAGCAAGAAGTCCTTGAGACTTTCGATCCGACGAATCGCTTGCAGAAGGTCAGCGTCATTTTGGCCCGTGAACTCGACGTCCTGGAAATGGAGGACCAGATTCACTCCCAGGTGCAGCAAGAGGTTGACAAAATGCAGCGCGAGCATTTCTTGCGCGAGCAAATGCGAGTCATTCAGAGCGAACTGGGCGAATCTGATGCATTTACCCAAGAGCTGTCAGAGTTGCGCGGCGCCTTTGAGGGCAAGAAGCTGCCCAAGGAAGTGCAGGCCAAGGTTGAGAAAGAACTGGCCCGGCTGAGCAGCATGCCCCCGATGGCGCCTGAGATCGGCGTGATTCGCACTTATCTAGACTGGATACTTGAACTGCCCTGGCTAGAGAAGAGTGATGACAACCTGGACGTTAAGCATGCGGCCACCGTACTGGACGCCGACCATTACGGCTTAGAGAAGGTCAAGGACCGCATCTTGGAGTTCATCGCCGTCAAGAGTATCGCCGCCGATACCATGCGAACGCCGATCATTTGTTTTGTGGGCCCGCCTGGTACAGGTAAGACATCTCTAGGCCAATCCATCGCCCGAGCGCTCAACCGTGAGTTTCTACGTGTCAGCTTAGGCGGCGTTCGCGATGAAGCCGAGATACGCGGGCATCGCCGTACCTACGTCGGCGCCCTGCCCGGCCGCATCATCCATGCCATGCGACGCGCCGGCACCATCAATCCATTATTCATGCTAGATGAGATTGATAAATTGGGCCAGGATTTTCGCGGCGATCCGGCCGCCGCCTTGCTGGAGGTTCTTGATCCGGAGCAAAATAAGGCATTTGTCGATCACTACCTGGATCTTGACTACGATCTATCCAACGTCCTCTTCGTTACAACAGCCAATATGCTCGACACGGTGCCGCCGGCGCTGCTAGACCGCATGGAGGTCATCGAGTTCCCCGGCTACCTGGAGGAAGAGAAGATCGAGATCAGTCGCCAGTTTTTGATCCC
Organism: Chloroflexota bacterium; assembly: GCA_020353135.1. The sequence goes on along the minus strand of CP070688.1, from coordinate 842,049 downwards.
GCGCCAGATCGAAGAGCATGGCTTGGAAGATGCTGGCATTCGAATTGACGAACAGGTCCTTGAGATACTGATCCGCCAGTACACTTACGAAGCCGGCGTTCGCAACTTAGATCGCGAAATCGCCAACATCTGCCGTAAGGTCGCCCGGCGCGTTGTAGAAAAGAAGCGCTATCCAAAGCGAATGACGCCCAAACAGGTGGTCGAACTGCTGGGTCCACCACGCGTCTTGCCTGAACTACTGAGAGAAGAAGATGAGGTCGGCGTGGCTACCGGTGTAGCCTGGACGGCTGCCGGCGGGGACATCTTGTTCATCGAAGTAACCATAATGCCCGGCAAGGGCGGGCTGACTCTTACCGGCCAGATGGGCGACGTCATGCAGGAAAGCGCTCAAGCGGCCATGAGCTACACCCGGAGCATCGCCTCGTCCTTTGGCGTGAAAGAGGAAGAGTTCGAGAATACGGACGTCCATATTCACATCCCCGAAGGCGCTGTGCCCAAGGACGGTCCTTCGGCCGGCGTGGCCATGGTGACGGCGTTGCTCTCCGCTTACACCGAGCGGCCGATCCGCCGTGACGTGGGTATGACCGGCGAGATAACCTTGCGCGGCCGCATCCTGGCAGTGGGCGGCATCCGCGAGAAAGCTCTAGCGGCAAGGCGTGTGGGCATCAAGACATTCGTCATGCCCAAGAAGAACAACAACGACCTGGACAATATTCCCAAGCGGCTGCGCCAGGATCTGGAATTTGTCCTTGTGGAACGCATGCACGAGGTTTTGGAAGCTGCCCTATTGCCGCCTCAGCGAAAGAAACGCCGCAAGCAAACCAAGCCGGCGGCGCTGCCGGCTCAGCCTGTTCCGCCAGCATAAATCGCTGGGCGTTGATCCACCTGGGCGCTCATGCGCCAGGCAATAGGCCGCTAATAATCCAGGGGGTAAGTAAAGATGTTACCGGTCGCCACCTTCTCAATCGTCGCCCACGATCCCGAGCGTAAGGAATGGGGCGTAGCCGTTCAATCGAAGTTCATGGCCGTGGCGGCCGTCGTCTCTTGGGCTCGGGCCGGCGCGGGCGCCGTAGCCACCCAATCCTACGCCAACCTGACTTATGGGCCGGACGGTCTCGACCTGATGGCCGCTGGTGTTCCGGCCGACGAAACGATTCGGCAACTGACGGCGGCCGACGATAGCCGGGCCCAGCGTCAGGTAGGAATGGTAGACCACCAGGGAAACGCGGCCGCTTATACTGGCGAAGGCTGCCATGATTGGGCCGGGCACATCGTCGGTCATGGCTTCGCTTGCCAGGGCAACATTCTGGTACCGGGCACCGTGGAAGCGATGGCCGCCGAATTCGAGCGGCTTCGTTTTGGTTCCGGCGAGTTGGCCGATTGGCTGGTCTCCGCTCTGGCTGCAGGCCAGGAGGCCGGTGGAGATAGTCGCGGGCGGCAAGCGGCCGGTGTCCTAGTGGTCCGCGAATACGGCGGTTACGGTGGCAACAATGACCGCTACTTAGACCTTAGAGTCGACGACGATCCCTACCCCATCCAGAAGCTGCGCAAACTGGTGCACATGCACCATCTCTACTTCGGGGAGGTTAACCCGGACCATCTAGTACCTCTGGCTGACGTGGCCGAAGAACTACAGAAAGTCTTGATCCGGGCTGGAGAATACGATGGGCTGGTTACAGGCGAATTCGATGAGCTGACCCGAGCCGCTCTGCGGACGCTGGTTGGCAAGGAGAACCTGGAGGAACGGTGGGACGGCCGCGGCGATATGATTGACGGCATGGTGGTCGATTTTCTGCGCCAGCGGTTCGAGGAGTAGTTTGCGGTTAAAAGAATCGCCCTTGCAAATTCACTGACCGCCAAACTCCAACGACGTCACTAGGTAAAGACGAAACATGTCAAGAAGCGCGCCCAGACCTCTGCTCGTCGAGCTACCCATCCTAGTCAAGACATATGACGTGGATTACGCACAAATAGCGCATAATGCGGTCTACATACGCTGGCTGGAGGACTTGCGGTTGGAGCTAATGAACGAGCACTATCCGATGCAAGAGTTGCTCGCCCTCAAGCAATCGCCGATTCTCGAAAAGACCGAAATCACCTATCGCCAGCCTTTGCGGCTGTTCGAAGAAGCAATCGGCCGGATGTGGGTCAGCAAGCTGAGCAGGGCGCGTTGGCAGGTCGAGGCCGAGATTTGCCGCGGCGAGGTCGTGGCGGCAACGGCCTGCCAGATAGGCTACTTCATGGATTTCGAGAGGTATCACCCGGTTCGCATCCCAACCGCGTTGCGTGAGAAGTGGGAGGCGGACCTGGCGGCCGGCGATCACGGCGGTCTATAGACCACCATAAATCGTTCGTAAACCAATGGCATACTGTGTGACGGAGTGCGCCCGACTGTCTGGCAAAGCCGGCTGAAGTAACGCCAATGAGCGTCTCGCCAGTAAGCCAGAGAGCGGTCGCCTTCACCTTCATCGTAAGCGAACTGTGCGTCCACCTCATCGTAAGCTCTGGTCCGCACCTCGGTCGTCTCGATAAGGCACAGAGGCCGGCCGCTGCCGTCCAAGATTATGCTCAGATCGCCTTCTGCTGGAAGTGTTTCGCCATCGGCCTCGTATTCCCACAGTAACGAACAGGTGGCCGTCTTGATGCCATTGACGACCAGCCGGCCCAGATCGTCGGCCATTTCCGGGCTGTCGCCGAAACCCCAGGCTTCCGGCGGCCCGCCAGCATCTTCTGGCGATTGCCCCCTTGACTCTAGATAAGAGGACCAGAACGCTGCAATAGTATCACTCTGAATGTTCATTGTGCCTCCCGCAGGCTGCCGTGACCAACTCTTTACTGCTATTATAGTGTTGGGATCGTTACTATGGTCGACCAGATATCAAGCTTCAGCAACCCGCTCATAAAACGCGTCAAGCGCTTACGCCAGAAGAAATATCGCCGGCAGGATGGCCTTTATTTTGTCGAAGGTCTGCGCGTGGTACTTTCGGCCGTGGAGGCCAATGCACCCATCGAGACAATCATCTATTGCCCGGCCCTGTTGACCAGTGACGTCGCTTGGAACATGCTGCGCCGACGAGAACAGTTGGGAACTAGGCTCCAGGCCGTTTCTGCGCCGGTGTTCGCCTCGATCTCCGGCCGGGACAATCCTGTCGGCCTGGGGGCCATTGTCCGGGCTCAATGGACCGATTTGGCGGACCTAACCGCCGGCGCCGATGATATCTTCGTGGCCCTGTTCGAAGCGGCCGAGCCCGGCAATCTGGGAACCATCATGCGCACCATGGACGCGATTGGCGCCCGAGGAGTGATTCTAGTCGGCGATTCCGTCGATCCGTTTCACCCATCGGCGGTTAAGGCCAGCATGGGCGCGCTTTTTTCGCTCTCGCTCAGCCAGATAGCAGACAGCGAAGCCCTGTTTAGCTGGGCTGAATCATCGGATCTGTTGACGGTTGCCAGTTCGGCCAGTGGCGCAACTCCCTCCGACGAGGCCAACTACCAGTTACCGGTTTTGCTGCTGCTCGGTAATGAAGGCGCTGGACTGCCGGCGTCGGTTACGGCCGCCAGCGAGTTCACGGTAGCTATCTCCATGGCCGGAGCGGCTTCATCGCTGAACCTGGCCGTGGCGGCCGGCCTCTTACTCTACGAGATCCGCCGGTCGAGCGCCGCCTAGATTTCTGCCCAGAGTGATCGACTCAGGACCAAGTCTCAATCGTTTCCTTGAAACTGCTCATGAAGTAGTCGGCCGTGGCCCCGTCGAGGATGCGATGATCGAAGGTTAGGCTGGCATAGGCCATGAGCCGGATGGCGATAGCGTCGTCGATGACCTTCACTCGCTTCTCAATCTTGCCCATACCCAGAATGCCACATTGCGGTTGGTTTATGATCGGCGTGGCGAAGAGGCTGCCCGAGACGCCGTGATTCGTCAAGGTGAATGTTCCGCCCTGCACTTCGTCGGGCAGCAATTGATTCCTGCGCGCCCGGCCGGCCAAATCGTTGACCGCTCGAGCCAGGCCAAGCAGGCTTAGCCCATCAGCCTGTTTCACCACCGGCACGATAAGCCCATCATCTATGGCCGTGGCCATGCCAATATTGATCTGATCATGCAGCTGGATGCCCTGGTCCGTCCAACTGCTATTGACCAGAGGGTGCGCCCTGAGCGCCTGAACGATGGTGGCCACGACGTAGGCGGTAAAGGTTAGATTGGCGCCGCCTTGGGCGAACCGCGCCTTATTGGCCGCCCTGTGCGCGGCAACGGCGCCGAAATCCACTTCAAACACGGTGGTGACATGGGGACTGGTATGTTTGCTGCGCACCATGTGCTCGGCTATCGCCCGGCGCATAGAGCTCAATGCCAGCACCTCGCCGGGAACGGCCGGCGTCGCCGCCGGCTCCGCGAGGCGCTGTGTCACTTCGGCGACTACGGGCGCCGCCAGCGCCGTTTGGCGTTCTTGTAATTTATCGCTAGCTGGCGCCGCCATCTGGCCTTCCTGTTCGACGAAGGCCAGGATATCTTTCTTGGTGATACGGCCATGGCGGCCGGTGCCGGTTACCTGATTCAAATCGACGTCGTGCTCCGCCGCGATGCGGCCGACAACGGGGCTAATTCGCCCGCTATATGGTCTTGCAGCGGATCCATCGCTCGGACCATTACTAACCAACCGGGCTGGCCCGGGCGAGGCGACCATAGCCGGCTCCGCGTCAGGGGTAACTGCCGGCTCTTTGGAGGCGGGCGCTGCATCTTCTTCAGGTACCGCGCCTATCTCGTCGCCCGGCCGGCCGATGTAAGCCAATACCGTACCTACTTCGACAGTCGACCCTTCGCCTACCAGGATTTTCAACAAGGTACCGGCCACCTCGGCCGTCGCCTCGGTCGTCACCTTGTCAGTCTCGATCTCCAGGATAGGCTCGTATTGCTCAACCTGATCCCCTTCGCGCTTGAGCCAGGTAGCGATCGTGCCTTCAAAGACGCTCTCGCCCAAGCTGGGCATGATTACCTCAGTTGCCATTCACCTTTCTCCCTTCTCGTCCAGGCCGCCGTTTGCCTGGCCATTTAATCGTAGAATATGGGGTAGCCGGCCGGATCGACCTCATTCATCAATTCATAAATGAGTTCAAATATCCCTTCAACATTGGGCTTTGACCAGTAGTCGCCATCCGAACCGTAAGCCGGCCGGTGCGCCGCGGCGGTAAGAGTCCGTGGTTTAGAGTCCAGCCACCAGAATCCGCCTTGTTTCTCCAACACTTCTTGCATCATATAGGCCGTCGTCCCGCCGGGCACATCCTCGTCGACGAAGACAATGTGGCCGGTCTTCTTGAGCGAGCTCACGATGAGCCTTCCGGAGTCAAATGGCAAGAGACTCTGGACGTCGATCACCTCGACCTCAATGCCGACCTTGCTCAGAAGTTCGGCCGCCTCAAGGGAGATGCGGCATAAGGCGCCATAAGTCACCAGGGTCACATCTTCGCCGGGCCGCAGAATTTCGGGCACACCTAGCGGAGCGGTCATGGTTTCCAGATTCTGGGGTAACCGTTCCTTGAGACGATAACCGTTTAGCACCTCAACCACCAGGCCCGGCTCTTCGGCCTGCAACAACGTATTGTAAAAGCCGACAGCCTGGGTCATGTTTCGTGGCACCAATACGTGTATCCCGCGCACCAGGTTGATAATGCCGGCCATCGGCGAGCCTGAGTGCCAAATACCTTCTAATCTATGGCCGCGTGTGCGGATGATAACCGGCGCCTTTTGCCCACCTTTGGTGCGCCAGTGCAAGGTAGCCAGGTCGTCCGAAATGGTCTGCAAAGCATAAAGTAGATAATCGAGGTACTGGATCTCGGCCATCGGCCGCAAGCCGCGCAAAGCCAGGCCAATCGCCTGGCCCACGATAGTTGCCTCTCGGATGCCTGTGTCGGCCACGCGTAGCTTGCCGTACTTGGCCTGCAATCCGGCGAATCCCTGGTTGACATCGCCTAGGCGGCCGACGTCCTCGCCGAAGGCAACCAGGCGTGGTTCACGGGCCAACATGTCGTCGAAGGCTCGATTCAGCAGATCGAAGCCGTTGATCAAGGGCGAATCTTTGTCATAGATCGGCTTTTCTTCGGGAACACGGAGCGCAGACCCGGCCGATTCGTCAAACAAGTGCGAGGCATAGCGGATGCGTCCCTCGCTTTCCAGACGTCGTTTGATGGCCACTAGCGGCTGCCGGCAATTGGCATCTTCGTCTCGCAGCAGGATCAATGCATCGCGGATCGAGGCCATGATCTGGCGCCGGCTGGCAACGGGCGCTCGTAAAAGTTTCTGGCGAATGTACCCCAGCTCCTCGGCCGGCCGCGTGCCGGCGCACGACTGGTCCAGGATTTCGGCTAAGGCACGCTGTTCCTCGCGCACTGGGCCGATAAAAGTATCCCAGGCTTCAATCCGGGTCTGTTCTACTTCATTCTTGATCTGTCGCTCGAGTTGATCTAGCTCGTCGTCTGCGGCCAGATCCTGCTCGACCATCCAAAGGCGCATATGTAGGACACAGTCATTGGCCCGTTCCCACTCCAGGCGCTCGGGCGACTTGTATCGTTCGTGACTGCCCGAGGTCGAATGACCTTGGGGCTGCGTCGTCTCGATGACGTGAATGATGGCCGGCACGTGTTCCCGGCGAGCGGTCGCGGTCGCCTGGCGGTACGTTTCGATCAGGGCCGGATAGTCCCAGGCTCGGACGACATAGATATCGTATCCCTCCCTTGAACCCGGTTCACGCTGAAAGCCTGCCAGCGCTTCGGAGATACTGGATTTTACGACCTGGTATTCGTTGGGCACCGAAATACCGTAGCCGTCGTCCCAGATGGACATGACCAGTGGCCCCTTCAGGACACCGATAGCGTTGATCGCCTCCCAGAACAAACCCTCGGCGCAACTGGCATTGCCGATAGTACCAAAGGCGACTTCATTGCCGTTCTCTGAAAACGAAGTGAGATACTTGAGTTCGTCAAGCGCGCGATACAAACGCGACGCGTAGGCCAGGCCAACCAGACGGGGCATTTGTGACGCAGTGGGCGATAAATCGGCCGACGTATTGTAGCTCTCGATCTGACGCTTCCAACTACCGTCCTCGTATAGGAGGCGCGACGCGAAGTGGGCGTTCATCTGGCGGCCGCCCGAATGCGGATCGTTGTCCACATCGGCGTATAGCTGGCCGAAAAACTCGCGAACGGTGACCAAGCCAAGGGCAAACATCAAGGTTTGGTCACGGTAGTAGCCAGATCGAAAATCTCCAAGTCGCCATACCTTGGCCATGGCGACTTGGGCAACCTCTTTGCCATCGCCGAAGATGCCGAACTTGGCTTTGCCGCTCAACGCTTCGCGGCGGCCGATGAGGCTGACCTGGCGACTCATGTACGCCAGGCGATAATCTTTCAATATCTCGTCGACCTGTAACAAATACTGAGACAGCTCGACGTCTTTGATTTCGTGAATCATCAACTATCCATAACTCCGTGAAGGTGAAAGCGCCCGCTGACAGTGTAAACAGGCTACGGTGCCGTTGTTATTCGTGCAGTAATGCGTGCTACTGTGCAATGGTACCGGCCGCAAAGTAGGCCGGCGACTATTCTTATGCTAGTATCAATTGTCCAGGGCTGAGATCGCCGGATCGATATGGATGCCGGCGCCCTCACTCGCCACCGAGGGGCATGACCGTGAAATTGTCAAACGCCACTCGCAGGCCGCCGGGCGTAAATGTCTCGGCGATTAGGCCAATATCACCGGCTTCCAGCGTCTCGTCGACCGCATGACCCACCTCGACGTCGTTGACAAAAAATGTCAAATCAGATTCTGCGGCCACGACACGCAGTGTATTGGTCGCCCCGAGACCTGGGACCACGGCCTGGGAACCAAACCAGTCGCGGTCGACCAGGGCTTGCTGGCCGGCGCAACTGTCCGAACATAATCCGGCGAACACGTAGCCATCGCTGCTAACCTTCAACATATAGAACCGTTCGGAAGCAGCATCGACGCGAAATAACAAACCATACCCGTTATCTTCGGTGCCCTCCAGGGGCGTTGCTTCGACCTGGTAGATGCCGTCGGCGAATTTGCGTCCAGCCGTCGTCCAGAAGCTATCACCGCTAACGTCGACAATCATCTCATAGACGCCGTCGGCGACCCGGCCCTCAGAACTGGCGCCCTCACCGGCCGTCCAGCTGCCGACTTCGTCGAAACTTTCTGCATATGGTTCTGTTTCGACCGGCGATAGCAGTTGGGGCAAAAGCCACCAAACCAGAACCAGCAGCAAAGCGATACTCAAGGCAACGATCGAAATGAGAGCTCTTCTGCTTCTGCGCGTCATTTACTTCTGCTCTGAGAAGCTGGGCGATCGGTAAGGAATGTCGTCGGCAATCGTCAGTACCAGGCCTACGAATTGCACCCAGAGCACGCCCGTTACTGCCCGGCCGACAATGGAATATGACTGAAGTTATCAAAAACCACCCGTACTCCGGGTTCACCAAGAGATTCCACCACGACGGCCACATCCCCTTCAGACAGCCGATCGTCAGTTGCCCGGCCCACTTCGAGGCCGTTGACGAAGAAGGTCATCCGGCTGCCATCAACTATCACTTTCAGGTTGTTCGTTTCATGTAGGCCGGTCTTGACGGCCGGTGATCGAAACCAGTCGCCGCCCACCAGGGCGACGGCTTCAGATTCACACAGGTCCCGGCAATAGCCGATCCAAATGTATCCGTCGCCGCTCACTTCAAAAGCATAAAAGGTGTCACTCGCTTCGTCGACTCGAAATAGCATACCATAGCCATTGTTCAACGGGCCGTCGATCTGGGTCGCATCCAGCTCATAAGTCCCGTCGCCAAAGTTCTCGCCGGCCGTAGCCAGGTACAGGCCTTGATTGGTCTTGACGAGCATGTCGTAGACCCCTTCGGTTACCTGCCCCTCGACGTCGACAGATGAT
>CP070688.1:828930-833004 GCA_020353135.1 Chloroflexota bacterium | reverse complement strand
TCGCCGGCGGAGGCTCTTCCGATGAGAATCGGCATCAGGGCGAAAACTATTGGCGTAATGATGTCGACCAGGAGCTGACCGGGGTAGCGGCTGAGGGTGAGCAGGCGCATCTTGCTACTGGCGAATATGACCGACAGACCTGGTCGCAGGTTCATGCTCCGGCTATCTGCCTGGTTTGCCATAGGTGTCTTCGGATAAGGTGCGGCCTGTCTTGGCTATGAACACGTCTTCAAGAGTCAACTCTTCTGAGTCTATGTTCTTGAGGCTTGCGCCATGCTCGTGCAGTGTGGCGATCATGGATGACAAAGACTCCTGTCCTTCGCCCACCACCACCGTGAGCACGCCTTCGCCGTCATCGGTCGTCGCCGTCGCTTGCCTCACCATCGGCAGCGCGCGCACAGCAGTGACAGCCTGATCAGGTATCGTACCCCGGATATGGGTGACCTGATCGCGCCTAAGCGAAGCTTTGAGATCCGCAACTGTGCCAATTGCCAGCAACCGACCATAGTCGATGATGGCAACGCGATCACAGAGCATCTCCGCTTCGGTCATGATGTGCGTGGTGTAGATGATCGTTTTGCCCTGTTCGTTCAAGGACCGCACAATGGAACGAAGTTCTGCGGCCGATGGGACATCTAAGGTATTGGTTGGCTCGTCCAGGATAAGTAACGGGGCATCGTTGACCAAGGTTTTGCCAAATGCCAGGCGCATCTTCTGGCCAGAGGAGTAAGACTCGACCGGCCGCTCGCTGATTCCACCCAGATTCAGCAGGGCGATTATCTCTTCCGCCCTTCGACGCCGCGCGGTCGGATCCAGGCGATAGAGCGCGCCAAAATACTCGAGATTCTCCCGGCCGGTCAGCTTCCAATACAGGCCTCGATCGCCCATCAGCATGCAGCCGACGCTGGCTCGCACATCGTTCTCGTTTTCCAAGATATGGTAGCCATTGATCCAGGCATCGCCAGACGTCGGCAGCAGAAGGGTCGCGAGGATCTTGATCAGGGTTGTCTTCCCGGCGCCATTCGGTCCTAACAATCCCAGAATCTCACCCGATGACACTTCAAATGTGATATCCTTAAGTGCCGGTACGGTGCGTTTCTGCGCTTTGAACATGCCCAATCTCTCACGGACAATATAGCTCTTGGTCAAGCGCTCTACTCGAACGGTCCCTTGCATAGTCGGCCTATTTCCAACTTGGAACCCAGCATGTACTCACAAAACTGGTCCACGAAGGGCAACGCTTTTGGAAAGGCGTCGCGCACATAGAGATGAAGCGATCAGCATCATTTGTCGATTATGCCACAACGTTGGGAGAACACGTACCCGATAGGCTCCTCAATTCATTCCCTTGCTCATTGGCCCAGGACTGAAGAATCCGGCATCGGCATGACTAAAATGGCCATGCCCGAAAGCACGTAGTTCATGATCGTTCTCCTCGGCATGCTGATTGGATTGAGAGACCTCGGCGCAGTTAACTTCAGAGATGGCGATGCTAAGGCAATTTCCTTCTTCTCCTTCATCATCCGCACTGTTCTTGCCTTCCTAAAGATCTTTGCTGCGAATATGGGGCTGCAGTACAAGTAGGTCTCCTTGGGAATTGTTTAAGCTATTGTGTAAGATACTCAACCAGAGAATGGTGTACATATCGCGGTTGCTGGTTACCGTAACAGGGTCTTGATTTACAGACCGACTAACGCTATGCAAATAGTTGTCGTTATGAGACCATCTTTTGGGGACAAACAATGAATCTATGGATTGCACTGGTGGCAGCCGTGCTCGGCTATCTGTCCGGGTCGGTGTCTTACGCCCGGCTGGTAGCTCGCTTGGCCGATCCAGACCGAAAGATTGGCAAAATAAAGGTTAGTGTTCCAGGCCGGGCAGACACCTATGTTGAATCAGACTCTGTCAGCGCCACAACCGTTCGCTTGCAGTATGGCGGTAGATATGGCGGGCTGGTCTCTCTCCTGGATATGCTGAAAGCAGCCATTCCGATGTTAGCATTCAAGTTGTGGCAACCTGACCAACCCTATTACTTAGTGGCATCGGTGATGGCGGTGGTTGGCCACAATTGGCCCATATTTTACAGGTTCAAAGGTGGTCGCGGCCTATCCTGCATCATCGGCAGTTTCTTCGTGCTAAATTGGCTGGGAACCATCGTGACTAATGTCGTTGGTTTCTTGATCGGCTATCGATCGCGGAATATGCTGGTGGTCACGGGAGCCGGCATCGTCCTGATGATCCCCTGGATCATGCTTTTTGCCCGTGATTGGGTGCTCGTTGTATATGTCGTCCTGATGAATTGCATATACTGGTTCAGTATGATTCCCGAATTAAGGGAGTATGCTCGCTTGAGACGCGAGGGAACTCTGGAAGAATTCCAGGAAGCCGATGCTCTGGAAGTAGTCCAAGAAGATGGCACAGTCCGCTACGACAGCAATACGCTGCACAATCTAAGAAAGAGGATCAATAGCAAACTGGGACGCGAGAATGCGGAGGCCTGAGGGGAGTTCCACTGCTAAGAGCTGACCAACTGAAAGTCTGTGCCGCCACCACGAAATTGGAAAGAAATACCTCTCAAGATCGTATTGCGTACGAACCACTCACCAAACAACGAATACTTCCAGCCCTTGTCGTAAGCAGCCAGAGCGTAGATTGGGGTACGATCTTCCTTATCGGTGTAACGATCCTTGGTATGATTCCAGATCCCTCCATAAGATACGCTGTCTAATCCATGGTCAATGGCATGGCCGATGGATGCCACGATAATTGCCTCATAGGCATGGTAATTCTTGCGATTCCGTAGAAATCCACCCTCTGAGAGCTCGAGCCGGTCACGGTGAGCGACAAAGCTTTGACAGCCAACTATTCGGCCGTCGATCTCAGCATAGATATGGACGGCATCCTGGCAGTTCATAAAGAAGGGCGGACATGTTTCGCTGGCATATCGACGAAATGGGTTAAGTGGAAACCTTCTACCGTGGTATTTGTAGGTGGAATCAACACATTGTGAAAAATCCTCCGCCAATTGAGCATCGACGGGTCCGTCGTGAATATGAATCGACCCGCCAGCCTTGCTAAACTCCTTTAGATGGCGGCGCAATCGCTTGTGTTTCTTGAGGTAATCATTTTTGCTTGTTAGTTGCTTCGTAGAGATGGCGCCAGCCCGGTAATCTGTCAAGAAAAGGCGATGCTTTACCTTTGGCAAGGCAGCAAGCAAATCTTCATCCACAACGCCAAAATAGATGCCGTAGAAAATACATAGGGAAGCCAACCTGTTCAACATTGCCGCAATGGCGTCAGTTCTTGGTGTATCGGGGGCGAAGTAGAAGGAAATATCCCAGCCCACATGATTGCCTTCTCCCAACATGTTTTTCAGGGCAACAAAGGGAAAAACGTTTAATGCAACCGTCACGGCAAGTAGCTGTTTCTCCTGATCGTACGCCCGCAACAAATAGAACATCCTTCCCTTGGGCGGGAGCACATCTAACAGCCCGAGACTGAGACTGCGGCGTTCTAAATCCTCGGCTAGAAGCGCCTTTTCTTCTTCGGTCAGGGGTCTTTGTGACACCTCGACATCAATAGTCTCATCCTGTCCCTTTGCATTCAGTACACGCGTTTGCTTTCTGCGCTTCTGGACCATGGCACACCTCCAAGGCCTAGTATATGCTCCTTAACCGCGTGTCCACAAAATCGGGGTTATTTCAGCGACGAAAGAAGGCCTTGCAAGGTCTTCCTATGATCCTGCGTGATCTTACCTTCAGTGCGCCACAAGACTTCGCCCTCTTTGTCAAACAGGTAAACCCACATACTGCGTTCGTGCTGGATGTCGAGCGCTTCCCTGAAGGCACTCTTGTCCAGGTACAAGGTGATCGTGCGGGCCCGAATTTCTGGGTCAGGTATGCCAGCGCGCATCCCCTCGTTCAAAAAAGTGCGGTATAAGAAACCCTTGCGCGGCAAGGTGGGAAATTCGTAGTATTGCAGACCAGGAAACTCGGATGCGAGCTGTTCCACGAAAGGCACCCACTCGTCGATTAGATCCTGATGCTGTCGTAGGAAAGCGATAAAGACCAGGTT
>CP070688.1:822262-828830 GCA_020353135.1 Chloroflexota bacterium | reverse complement strand
CAAGGCCTCGCCTTCTTCCTGGTCGAGTTCGCCAGACGAAATCAGAGTCTGTATTCGTTTCTCGATTTCTACATTGACATGCTGAAACAGTTCCAGCGGCGAAGCCAGCGTGCGCCTCAAACCGGTCAAAGTTTGACCGCCCGACTGGATCAAGCCGGTGAGCACCGACCGAGGTAGGAAGCCACCTTCCTTTTTCTCCTGCTCAAAGATGATTTGCGTCAGCGTTACGGCCGTTAAGTCTTCCCCGGTGAGATGATCGGTGATTTGGATTTCCTCGCCCTGCTTAATCAAATCGGCGATTGCGTCCAGGGTCACATATTGCTTCGCATCAGTATTATACAGTTTTCGATTGGGGTAGCGCTTGATAATAATCATGAGCCTGTTCCTTGTAGGCCGTGGCTGACCTCTGGCGCCGGCAGTCGGCGACGAACGCGGCGCGACTGCTCACTCTCCAATCGGATTATATTCCCCCACTTAAATCAATGTCAAATGCCGGTACACGAAAAGAGGAGACGCGCTGCCGAACCCGGCAGGCATCTCCTTTTCTTCAAGTTATACCTAATACCGCCAGGCAGCTTGACCGCCTGGTAGCCAGGAAGTGAAGACGTGCTTATTCTTCCGTTGTGCTCAGTTCGTCAACCTTCTCGGTCAGGGTCGTGATCTTGCGGCTGAGTGCATCGATGTCAGTTTTGCTGGGGATGTTCATCCGGGCCAGGACCTCTTCCATGCGGCTCTCATACGTATCTTCCGCTTCGGCCGACTCTTCTTCTGCTTTACGACGACGCTTTTCCATGACGTCATTGATCAGCTTGCGACCGTCTTTCTCGGCGATCTCGCCTCGTTCGATGAGCTTATGAACGAATTTCTCAACCTCTTCTTGGGTCAACGCTATGGCGCCGATTCCAGCCAACAAGACATTGCGGGCCATCTCTAACATCGGATTGTGTCCGTTTTCGTCGAGCAATTCTTCAGTGACTTCTACTTCTTCGGTCATTTTGATCTCCTTAACAAAGTGTTGGGGCAGGTAGCGCAGGAAGGAACGAACTCAGAGGCGGAGTCTCTGCTTGTGGTTCCTTATCACGGCCTGTCACTTGCCCATCTATCTCCTGATAATTCACTGTTTCAGTTTATAACGCAGTGCGTTATGGGCAAATTATAACGCATTGCGTCATGAGTGTCAAGCAACTTAGACTTTGGGTTTCATCTCGGTATAATTGACTCGAAGAAAGTCAAAGAAGATCGTGCTTTTGTACGTGTCATTGATTTCGGCGAATCGGCAAAAAGATCTGGGCATATGGAAGGCGCTGGGTCAAGCGTTGTGGCTGAAGAGGAGTTAAACATGGCCGACGAAACGGTCGTAGCGGTTACCGGAGTTGGTAGCTATTGGGGTGGCCGGTTGGCCAGTCGCCTGCTGCAAGAAGCAGCGGTTAAGGTAATCGGCCTTGACATGCGGGCGCCGGCGGTCGAGATCCCCGGACTGGATTTCATCCAGGCCGATGTTCGCAGCCCACTGCTCGGGGAACTGCTACGCGGGGAAGAGGTTGGAGCATTGTGCCATCTCGATTTTCTTGGCCTTACCGAGCGCAGCGAGGCGACATTCGAACACAATGTAATGGGGGCCATGAAGGTGCTGGGCGCTTGCGCCGAGGCAGGGGTGGGGCGGATCGTCGTTCGTAGCAGCACGGCCGTATACGGCGCCCATCCTGACAACTCAGCATTCCTGACCGAGGAGACGGAGCTGCGTGGCAGCCATCGCTACGGCTACACGCACGATCAGCTTGAAATCGAGGCTTTTTGCAACGGTTTTCGCGGCCAGTGGCCCGATGTGGCGCTGACAGTGCTTCGCTTCGCCAATATCATCGGTCCGGGAGCCGATACCCCAATGACCCAGTTCCTCAAGCTTCAATCGCCGCCGAAATTGCTGGGTTTCGACCCGCTTTTGCAGCTGGTACATGAGGACGATGTGGTCGAGGCGTTGGCCTTCGCGACCTTGAATCGCGCCTCGGGAATCTTCAATATTGCGGCCGATGACGTTATGCCGTTGTCTCGGATCTTTCGCCTGGTCCGCCGAGTTCCACTTCCGGTATATCATCCAGTTGCCTATCGCGGCTTAAATTTGCTGCAAGGTACAAGCCTGCAGCCGCTACGATACGTGCCGATCGAGTGGAATTACCTGCGTTATTCCTGGGTCGCCGACTTGTCGCGAATGAGAAAAGAGTTCGGTTTCGCTCCTGTCTATACGGCCGCCGAGGCGCTGCGAGAGTTTGCCGGGCAGCGCCAACGCGAAGAAGGCAGCGACGAAAAGGAGCGTCAAGCATATGACGAGCAAAGCCTTCGTGACCTCATCGATCGCCGGCAGCGGATCAGGGAACGCCAAGCGAGCATGCAAGAAACGGCCGACGAAGCATAAGAGACGCGACGGCCGAGTAATAGCCAGGCCCATCCAGGAGTAGGGATATGAGTGCGAGCGAAATGGACACACACTGCATCGCCAATACTAAAGCCGGCAGCCGGTGCAAGAATCAGGCGGCGCCAGGCTCGGAATATTGCCATATTCACCAGCCGGTGACCATCGGCGCTATAGACGGCCGGCCGCCGCCAGAGCCGCTTCCGAACGGGGAGTTGAGCGAGGAAAAACTTCGCCAACAGCTGATGTCCGAGCTGGACGATTTGATCAGACGGGTAAGGAACCTCTCGCCAGAATATGAGCCGCCGGAATTTGCGCCCAAGCGGATGGTCGACTTGATGGACGAGCGGGCCGACAACATGGCGCCTGAAGTGAGCCTGGGAATTCTCGAACGACTTCGCAGTACGATCAACAAGGATCTGCTTGACGCCGAAACCTGGAAAGGCATGTGGTACATGGTCAACTACACGCTGGAGTATCAGAGCGACATTGTTCGCCGGCGTTTCAAGGGTGACTATGAGACAGATGAGTGGGGCCTTGACTGGGAGTATCTAGAGGCAGTGCGGCCGTTTCTGGACTTCATGTACAAAGTGTACTGGCGAGTAGAAACGACCGGTATCGAGCACATACCTGATTATGATCGCGCCTTATTGGTCAGCAATCATTCCGGCCAACTGCCCTGGGATGGGGCGATGATCATGACCGCGATTCTCAATGAACACCCGGCCCAGCGGTTGGTTCGTAACCTGTACGCCAATTGGTTCCCGACGTTGCCATTTCTTTCGGCTACCTTGGTCAAAATGGGTCAGGCTCTGGCCTCGGTTGAGAATGGCACGCGCCTGTTGGAACAAGATGAGTTGGTTGGCGTCTTCCCTGAAGGGTACAAAGGGGTGGGTAAACTGTTCAAAGACCGTTACAAGCTCGCCCGCTTTGGTCGCGGTGGTTTCGTGAAAATGGCGTTGAATACACAGTCGCCGATCATTCCGGTCTCGGTCGTCGGCGCGGAAGAGACTTACATCTCGCTGGCCAAATCACCCACGCTGGCCAGATTGACTGGCTTTCCCTACTTCCCGATTTCACCCAGATTCCCCTGGCTGGGACCCCTCGGAGCCATACCCTGGCCGACGAAATGGTATATCGATTTTGGCGAACCGATTTCAATGGAAGCGTATGGCCTCGATGCGGCCGAGGACATGGTTCTGGTTTCGCAATTGACGGACCAGGTTCGCAATATCGTACAGGAGATGATCAGTTTCCGTCTGAGTCAGCGACGATCGGTGATTTACTGATATGGCATTTTACAAAGACAGGGAGCAGTTCATAAGCGCATTAGATCAGCTTTTTGAGCGGGTTCAGCAGGCGTATCCGCAAGCGGCCGAGGACCTCGAGAAGGCGAAACTGATCTTGCGCTTTCAGTGTACAGATCCAGAAGCTACTATTCTAATCAACGGGCGACGAAATCCGGCCAGCGTCACTTTTGGCGACGATCGGATACGGCCGGAAGTAGATGTTCAGCTGGCGGCCGACACGTTGCATCATATTTTGCTCGGCGATCTGAAATTAGCAAAGGCACTGGCTTCTCGCTCGCTAAAAATCCGTGGACCGGCTCGGAAGACACTGGCGGTGACCGGCTTATTCCATCAGTGCCAGAAGCTTTATCCAGAAGTACTGAAGGAAAACGGTCTGCTTGACTGACCGAACCTGGCGAAGATGCACGGGCCGGAAACTGGCTCAAGGCGAATTCTCAAGGAGGCGAAATGGCATTACTTTTCCCAAGTGATGAATGGGTTAAATCGGCGATGGAGAAGGTCAATAGCAGCCCCGATTACGCGAAGGCGGCCGCGAGTTGGGAGGGCGATATCGTCTTTATCATCACTGCAATTCCCGATGAGCGTAAAGAAGTTGTCCTATACATGGACCTGTGGCACGGTCAGTGTCGCGATGCCTACGAGGTAACCGAACCAGGCGCGCAGAAGTCCGAGTTTGCCATCACTGCCCCGCTGCCTGTGTGGCGTAAGGTGCTCGAGGGCAAACTTGATCCCATAAGGGGCCTGGTTTCTCGCCAGCTTAAGCTCAAAGGCAACATGATGAAGATCATGAAGGCGCCCAAGGCGGCCGTGGAATTGGTGAACAGTTGCCAGTTGGTCGATACGGAATGGCCCGGCTAGGGGGAGGATCGATTCCTTGAAGTGGGCGGTATCGAGGAGTAGCGTCGAACAAGACGCTATTTGTGGCGTTGCCTGACATGTGGCAGTTTAGTAGTCCAGAGATCGTATTTGGCGACGAGGCTCTTTCTCGGCTGGCTGATCTTCAAGCTCGACGGGTTGCGATTATCACCGATCGCACCTTGGTTGAGGCCGGACTTGTAGATTTGTTACTCGAGCATTTGACGCCGGCCGAAGTCGAAAGTGAGCTCTTTTGCGACGTGGAGTCGGAGCCATCCATCCAGACGATGGAGCGAGCCCGCCAGATCATCGGCCGGGTCCAACCCGACTACGTGATCGCCCTGGGCGGCGGATCGGTTCTCGACGTGGCCAAGGTAGCCTGGTTCATGAATGAACACCCACAAGTACCGTTGGAGGAAATCAGTATCTTCGACACCTACCAGCGGCCGCGCACAGGCTTGATCGCCATACCGACGACGTCGGGATCGGGCGCCGACGTAACAGTGGGTGCAGTCCTGACTGACTTGGCTGATAAGCGAAAAGTCGTGGCTTACGCTCGCGAACTTCAGCCGACGCTGGTCCTTGTCGATCCGCTCCTCACCCGGGAGATGCCCCGGCGGTTGACGGCCGACACAGGCATGGACGCGATCAGTCACGGGATTGAAGCGTTTACTGGCGCCTGGCACAATGACTTCGCAGATGGCTTGAGCCTGCAAGCGCTGCGCCTGGCATTGAAGTACCTGCCCCGGGCCTGGAGCGATGGCTCAGACGAGGAAGCGCGAGAGCGCATGCATAACGCGGCTACCATTGCCGGCCTGGCGATCACGAACGCATCCATTGCCTTGGGCCATGCCTTGGCCCACCCTCTTGGCGCGGTCTTTTCTCTGCCCCATGGCCGGGCGATCGGCGTGATGTTGCCTTACAGCATGGTCTATACGGCCAATGGCGGCGGCACGCGTTACGGCGAACTGGCCCGCTCCCTTGGACTGCCGGCTGAAAGCGAGGCCATGGGCTTGCAGAGTCTGTTGGCCATGCTTCGGGATTTGGTGACAACGCTCTCGATGCCCACGACGGTTCGCGACCTTGGGCCGAGCGTCGAGGAATTTGAAGCGGAATTGCCAAATCTAGTGGCTGGGGCGGCCATGGACCACCAGATGCTCACCACGATACGTGTACCGGACGAAGCAGATATTGAGCGTCTTTATCGCTGCGCCTACGCAGGCGATCATGTCGATTTCTAGGGGACGTCGATGCGCATCGGACTTGCTTTAAGTGGCGGAGCTGCACGAGGACTGGCTCACGTGGGCGTCCTGGAGGCGCTGATCAAGTCGGGCATTCCGATTGATTGTGTCGCCGGCTGCAGCGCCGGATCAATCCTGGGCGCGCTCTATTGTGCAGGCATGCCCATAGAGCGTATTCGATCGTTTGCGCCTTACATCTCCTGGCGGCGAATCGCCGAAGTCGCTCGCTCAGATCAGGGACTGCTCACATTTGAGAAACTCGAACGTCTGATGGTCATGCTCATAGGGGACCTCGAGTTTCAGGAGTTAAATCTGCCTTTCGCCGTCGTCGCTATGAACGCCGTCAACGGCGAGCGGCTCATCATTCGTCAGGGCAGAGTGGCGACCGCCGTCCGGGCCAGTTGCTCCATCCCGGGTCTTGTGACACCGGTCGAATTTGGCGGCCGACTATTGGTAGACGGTGGGATCGTCGACAACCTGCCGGTGGATGCAGCCCGGGCGTTGGAAGCCGATTTTGTCATCGGCGTCGACGTATTTGAACCTCACTACAGGCGTGATAGAGGTCCGTTGGGCAAGGGACTGACGGCGTTTGAAACGTTGGTGCGCAACACCGGTGGGGGCGTCGGTCGGGCCGACTTCCTGATAGCGCCAAGGACCGCCGGCCGGACGTACATCCGCTTCTCGCGCTACGAAGAGTTGGTCCAGCTAGGCCGGCAAGCGGCCCACGAACGCCTACCTCTGTTGCTAAAGGCCAT
>CP070688.1:815310-822162 GCA_020353135.1 Chloroflexota bacterium | reverse complement strand
GCCCGGCGTTTTTCCCGCCGCCCCGACCGATGCCGGCCGCAGCGGTCAGGTGGTTGAATTCCCGGTTGAGCTAAGCGAAACGGTTATCAACACCCGCGTCGTCGACCAGGTCACGGGCGAAGGCGTTGATCTATCTGCAGCGCCGGTGCTGGTGGCCGGCGGTCGGGGCGTCGAAGGCAACTTCGCCATGCTGCGCGAGTTGGCCGAGATACTCGGCGGCGATGTAGGGGCGACAAGACCACCCGTGGATGATGGCTACGTCGAGCGCGAGCGCCAAATTGGCCAAACCGGCGTCGTCTGCCGGCCGAAAGTGGCCATCGTCTGCGGCGCCAGCGGCGCTTTCCACTTCGTCGTCGGCATCCAGGAGGCCGACCTGGTGATCGCTGTCAATTCAGATCCGAGAGCTCCCATCTTCGACTATGCCGATTATGCGGTCGTGGCCGACGTTCAAGTCGTGATTCCAGCCCTAATCCAGGCTTTAGAAGCTTCTGGCTTGCCCTGGGTCGAAATCGCGGAGGTGGCCCATGGCTGATTTGCACATCGTAACTTGCGTCAAGGTCACGCCCAAAGCCGAGGAGATCCGGGTGGACCCCGAAACGAAACTGCTGGAAAGGGCCGGCGCGCGATCCGAGATCAATCCGCCCGATATGAATGCCGTGGAACTCGCCTTGGGATTGAAGGATCGTCACGGCGGCCGCGTCAACTTATTATCCATGGGACCGCCGCTGTTTGAACCTCATTTGCGTGATGTGTTGGCCATGGGGGCCGATCACGTTTATTTAATGAGTGACCAGGCATTTGCCGGGGCTGATACACTGGCCACTACCTATACATTGGCGAGGGCGATTGAGAAACTGGGCGGCGCCGACATGGTAATCTGCGGCGAGGAGTCATCTGATGGCGCCACTGGACAAGTACCGCCGGGGCTGGCCGAGTGGTTGGGCGCGGGCTTGATAAGCGGCGTCAATAGCGTGACGTTGGATTTGCAGCAGCGCGTCGCTCACGGCCGGCGCGAAATCAGCGGCGGTTATGAAATGCTAGAAGTTGATTTGCCGTGTGTCTTGTCGGTAAAGACGGCCGCCAATGAGCCCCGATTCATGGATTATCGGATCAAGTCCTGGGCGCAGTTGAAAGAACAGGTCACGATTTGGACGAGCGCCGATCTGGAGGCCGATCCGAATCTCATCGGTTTGACGGGCTCGCCGACCCGCGTCTCCGGTCTGGAGCAGGCCGATACCAGGGAACGGTTGGGAATTCGCCTGGAAGGAACCCCGCAGGAGATTGCCGACCGGTTGAGGACGATACTGTCTGAGCAACTTCACTGACTGCGGCCGCAGACAGCGGGAAATGCGCTGCCAGAGTCATGCCCTGCCTAGATAGCTGCTTGTCCATACCTTGGGAGCCTGGCCCAAAAGCGGTTCTTCCCAGAAAAGGTAGAAGCCCACCTTGGGGAGAGGTGGGCTTCTTCCCCGTTCTAGGGGAGTGTTTGGCGCATAAGTATATTACCAGATACCGAGCAATATGTAACTAGTTCTTTTTGCCCATGACCTGCGTATTAACGCCCGGCATTTCACCTGATGCACGGCCGCTCCTGTGACCTCGGGGACAATACCTTAAACCATCGTGGTCAACCGGGCCTGATATTCTTCAGTTACCGGGTTGCCTTCGCCCAACAGCGCGAAGGTCGACTCGATGATCCCGATAATGTAGGGCTCATCCATTGGTTCGCCCATTTCCAGCGCGGTAAAGAGATGATCAAGGGCCGCGGCCGGTTTGCCGCGCTTCATGGCCTTCGCGGTCGCTTCGTATTCGCGATCCAGTTCTTCAACGCCTGTCAAAGCATGGCCGTCCTCGACGTCAAACAAGAAGTCGGCCAGGGGCAGTAGCCTGTTAGCCTTTTCTGACTGCGGACTTTCCGGAAAATCTTGTAACGTCACATAGGCTTCAAAGCCACGGCCGCGTTTGAGATGGGCCTGACCTTGTTTCAGGCGTTTGGTGGGATTGGTGCTCTCGGCCAGCGCTGGCGTTGGGGGCGGCGCCTCCGTCACTTTGGCGATGAAGCGCCGGACCAGCGACTCGGGAAGAGCGCCAGTGAACTCATTGACCACCTGCCCATTGCGAAACGCCTTGACGGCCGGAATACTGTGAATGCTGAAGCTGGCAGCGGCGCGGGGATTGTGCTCAGTGTTCAGCTTGGCCAGTATGAAGGTCTGTTCTGGCTCCTCGGCGATCTTCTCCAGAACCGGACCCAGCTGGCGACAAGGCCCGCACCAGGCCGCCCAGAAGTCGACCAAAACGGCCGACTTATAGCTACGCCGAATCACGTACTTCTTGAAATCGGCGTCACTGACGTCGATGATAGCTGCCCGCTTCTGAGGTTTGTCTTTCTTGAGAAAGCTGAATAGTCCCATGCTGCCATTTATCTCCCAGTTGCCTTCAATTGAATGTAAGCTACGTTGCAGTGGCGCGACTCGAGGTAAGCTTTGCTCGCTCAGCCGGCCGACGCCGGTTCACGATCGGCCGTCCAGGGCGTCTCCGGCGCCATCGTCAACTGGCTTAGGGCCAGCAAAGGTCTGTCGTAGTTCACCCGCCAGCCGGCAAAGTCAACCCAGGCCTGGTCGCGATCGTCCTTAAGCGGCATGCCGGCTTCGCGCAGTTCATCGTAAGCCGCATCGAATTCCGCCCTGCTTATGCTGATAGGATCGGTTGGAAAATGCGGATATTCCTTGTACGGCACAAGAAAAATATCGGCGATTCTGCGCAAAGCCAGGTAACCGGAACGAATGCAGAGCGCGGCCTGGGCGTCAAAGGGCATTTCGATCGTCGACAGTGACAGAGCGGCTGCGTCCAGTATCGTGCCGGCCGCCGTTACCCACGAATGTTCGGGTCGGGACGAGCGGAAAAACACCAGCGCCGCCAAAGCAGTATGACTCTCCTCCAGATAGGCAAACCATTCTTCCCAGGTTGCCCATGACTGGTGCAATTCCTCCAGCCCGTTGTTGCGATAATATCGTAAGAGCATCGTTACGGCCGATGGGGGCTTGCCGGCCATGACTTCCAGCAAGGTGACTGCTTTTTCGCGCTCGGAATAGGCGTTATACATCGTCGGCAGATAGGCGATCACCAGCGCCACTAAGATTAGGCCAATCGCCGCTGCTAAGAAGTCCAGGACTGTCTGCAGGAATGTATCGCCTTTGGCAAAGCCCAGGGTCAACAGCGACGAGCCGCTGACCGTAAAGGCATCGCCCCAGCTTGAAACGCCGCTGGCCCAAAGCAGAAACATGAAGCCCAGTTGCACGAGCGCCAGGTAGGTTAACAAGAGCACCAGTAAGCTGACCGGCGCGTAATAGGCCATCCAATGATCCCGGCTCGCGTAAGATCGTAACCATCTCAGGCGGATGTTGAAAAGCCGCCGGACGAAAATGAATACAGCTGAAGTGATCGGATCGCGAATGCTGCGGGGCGTAAGCAGAGTACGAATGGCCGAGCGCAGGGTACCGTAAACGACCAGTATTCCGATGATTGCGGCCAGGAGTCTCAAGAAAATCATCATAATTTCGTACGCCTGATTATCCCTGCGCCAGGCGTATCCGCTGCGGACTCCGGCTATCCATTCGCTCGACGATTCCCCTAGCCTCCAAGTCGAGCTTGACGGTCGTGTAGTACCAACTAATTGAGCCGTCGAAACGGCCTTCTAATCTACGTCCGACCTCGGCGCCCAATTCGGTAAAAGTCATTTCGATCTGCTCGCCCAGCACAGAGACAATCGTTTCGCGCATCAGGTCGTACTTAGCCCGACTGATATTAACCCCGCTTTTGCCATCTGGGTGCAGGGTCAGCACCTTTTCTTCCATCATCTAGCCTCGTCTGAACCTGGGGCAATCATTTTAATACTAAGAGCGCTCATATGACTGTGATGCTCGATCCTTGGGTTCCTTTTTCAACCTCTATTCGGTTCGGGAAGGCATCACGCATCTCGTCTATATGCGTAATCACCAAGATGCGCTCGAAATCGTCCTGGACGGTGTTGATGGCCTCGATCAAGCGCTGGCGGCCGATCGGATCCTGACTGCCAAAACCCTCATCAATGACCAGGGTCTGCAAACGGGCGCCGGCTCTTCTGGTCAGGACTTTGGACAGAGCCAACCGCACGGCGAAATTGACTCGAAATTGCTCGCCGCCGCTATAGTTCTCATACGGCCGCTCCCCAACGCTGTCGACAATGCGAATGTCCAGGGTTTCGGCCAACCGGTCGCTGGTTTTCAGTTGCCGCTGTGTGTCGAACGTCACCTGCATCTGGCCGCCCGATAGCCGGTCGAGTAACTCGTTGGCGTCATCCTCGATCTCCGGCAAGGCCCGCTCAATCAAAAGCGCCTGGACACCTTCCCGGCCGCAGGCTTTTTCCAAGAGCTGCAAGCGTCTTATGAGCTGTGTGTGCTCGCGGCGTTCATCGGCCAGTTGTTCGCGCTGGACGCGCAGTTCGCCCAATACGGCGACGCCCTGTTGGGCGGTCTCCTCGCGCCGGTGCGCTTCAATCTGCTGCTCGCGCAGTGACACGACTTTCTCCTCAATTTCGGCCATGTCGACGACTCCGGCGGTCAGATTCTCCAAGGTGGCGGCCGACTCCTCGTGTTGCCGGATCGTTTCCTGCAAAGTTGCCTGCTGTTCATCCAGTCGCCGCTTGAGATCGGCCAGGCCGTCGTCCAGCGGCGTTACGGCCGCCTGGGCCCGGACCAATTCTTGATGACGCTGCTCCGAGGTGGCCAGTTCGCCGGCTTTCTTCTTGATCGCCTGGTGGGCCAGCGGTTCATAGCCGACATCGGCCGCTCTCCTGGACAGATCGGCCAGGGCCTGTTGATCTTCGGCCGAGATCTGATCGTCGTCCAGTCGCGATGCTATCCGGGCCAGCTCGGCCTGGCTGCCAACTCCATCCTCTTCCCCGCCAGTGTCCCATAACTTCGTCGCTTCGTCGATCTGGACTAGGCTGGCCTCAATCGTGGCGACTTCGGCCTGCAACCCCTCCCTTTCCTCTCTCGTTTTTTGCCCAGATTCGGCGGCCGTGGCCAGTTCGGCGACGATCCGGCTCTGAGCGCTCAGCGTTGAATCGTCGGCCAGCGCCAGCGCAAGCTCTTGCATCCGCTCCTCAGATTCTTCCGTCCAGGCCTTAATGGCTTTGTCTATCTCCTCGAGACGTGCCGTAGCCGTTGCCAGGCGTTTCTGCTGCGTTTCCTGCTCGCGTTCGAGCCGGCCCTGGTTGGCCACCTTGGGCTCCAGATCGGCTGCCTCTGAGGACAACGCCTCTATTTGCGCTTGATTCTGACGATAACGGTCGCCGTATTCTTTGCCTTCCGCTCTCAGCTCGCCTAGCACATCTTGGCGGTGCTCGTCGCTCAACGGCTGACCGCACAACGGGCACTCGCCGCCGGGCTGCGATTCCAGGTTGTTGATACGACGGTCAAGTTGCTGCATCTTCTCTCGCAGGCGCGGCTGCTCAGCCTGGATGGCATCCTTTTCGCCCAATACTTTGGGTAGCCTTTGATTGAACTCGGATAGGATCGCCAGCTTCGCCACGACAGCGTCCAGGGCTTCCGTCGCCGCATTCTGGTTCTCGACCACGGCCTTTCGCTGCTGGCGACGAGCCTCGAATTCTTTTGCCAACGATCGCAACTGTTCTAATTCTTGGGTTTGCAGGTCGCGGGCAGCCTCGATCTTATGTAATTCCTTCTGCGCCTCGTGCCGGGCGCCTTCTTGTTCCGCCAGGCTGGCCAACGCAACCGACAATTGATCCAGACGACCACGAGACTCTTCTAGCCTCCGAGTCAGTGCCAGGCGCTCCCTGGCCATAGCGGTGACTTTCGTCGCCTGCGTGTCCAGCTCTTTCCGGCGCTGCTTGAGTCTGCTGCGTTCGCGTTCCAGCTGAACTTCGTGCGGCCGCATCTGCTGTTGAAGATCGTTGTAGGCATCTGCTTTTGCCTGCCACATCTCCAGCGCTTCTTTGGTCTCTTGCCAGGCCTTGTACTCAGACTCTATGGCCTGGGATCGATCTAACACCGTCTGTAATTGATCGCGTTCCGACTGTCGCCTCGACAATGTCTGCCTGAGATCGGCCTGAGATAGCTCGGCCGCCTGACGGTTCTTGGCCAGACTTAGAGTTGTCTGCTTTTGCTGTTCAATGGCGGCTTCCACGCGCCGTCGCTCCTGCAGGATCTGTTCGTGGAGATCCAGTTGCTCGGTGATCCTAGTCAAAGACTCAGCGGCGGCCGCCAGCGCCGCTTCCCGCGCCGGCTGTTCGGCCAATTCCTCGTCAATTTCCTGCAATCGGCCATCAACCAGGAGCACCTGATTCTGGACTTCTTTGCGGCGCTCGGCGGCAACAACCTTATAATGATCCCATACGTTGACCCCAAGCAGATCGGCCAGAATCTCCTTGCGCTTATTGGCCGTCTTGGTCGTGAATTCATCGGCCTTGCCCTGCAACAGGAAGCTGGCGTTAATGAATGAATAGAAGTTCATCTTAAGCAGCGCTTCGACAGCCGCCTGGGTCTTTCTGACCCCGGTTTCGCTCAAGCTTTTCCACTCTCCTTCGCCAACAGCCATCTGAAACTCAAGAACCGTCGACCGGCCGACTCTTTTACGCCGTATTACCCTATTGGTGCCGCCTTCTAGCTCAAATGAAAAATCGACCATGGCAGAGTCGCCATCTCGGGCCGCCTGGCGATTGATAACGTCGTCATCGCTCTTGCTGCGGCTGTGCCCGAACAGGGCCCAGGTGATCGCGTCGAGGATGGTCGACTTGCCGGCTCCGTTGGCGCCGGATATGCAGGCCAGGTGCAAACCGTGGAAGTCCAGAGT
>CP070688.1:810470-815210 GCA_020353135.1 Chloroflexota bacterium | reverse complement strand
AGATCTGTATAACCGGAGATTGAGGTCAGGGGTACGCGCAGTTGGTGCGTCGTGAGCGATACAAATTCGGTTTGAGCCTTCTCCAGCGAAGATAGGGAAGCCATCAGGCCCGTCCGGTCAATAGCTGAGGCGGCCTGATTAGCCAGCGCTTGCAGGGCCGGCAGGACACTTTCGTCCGAATCAGGTCGAACCCCCGTGGCGTGAATCAGGCCAAGGGAACGGCCAGCGCACATCAACGGGATCGTGACCGTCGGCGGCGTTAGCCGAGCCTGGCCAATTGGCATCGCCCCTTCGAGGTCCGGCGGGGCGCCATTGTCAAACGAGGAGGAAGTTAAATCGCCGGCCGTGTCCCGAGCGCGGAGTAGTTTTGGGCGGCCGGTCTCCGGCGCTTCGACCAGCAGGTAGATCTGGCCGGCCCCGGTCAGATTCATGATGCCATCCAGGACCGCGTCCAGCAGCGCCTCGTCGTCACTCTGGCCCAGGAGCAGCGCGGCCTGCTCAAGGGTGCTCCGAGTGGCAACCGGATCGTCGTTCAAATCTTCACTCATCAAATCGCGCGACCGCTATTCACCGGCTGATACAAGGCGCTGATAATAGTCGCACTGTTCTTGAAGCCAACATATCTCGCAACGAGGATTCCTCGCGACGCATACTTCCCGGCCGTGCCGGATCAGGTTCAGATGAAAGGCGTAGAAAGTATTCGCCTCTCCCATATTCTCTAATATTCCATGGGCTTTGTCAGCCGTGACTTTAGGGCTAATTAGACCCAAACGTCCGCTGAGCCGGTGAACATGGGTATCGACGGGAAAAGCCGGCCGGCCGAAGGCGAAGAGCATCACGATGGAAGCCGTCTTGCGGCCGACGCCCTTGATTTGCATCAGCCAGGCCATGGCCTCGTCTACCGGCATCTCTTGCAGGAAATCAAGCGAGAGCTCACCCCTTTCGTCGACGATGAAGCGCAACGCAGCTTGTATGCGCGGTCCCTTCTGATTGGCCAGGCCGGCCGGCCGGATGGTATCGCGCACATCGTCTTCCGGCGCACTCATCACGCTCTCCCAGTCCGGATAACGCTCCTTGAGAGCGTAGAAACCTTTGTCGCGGTTGACGTCGGATGTGCTTTGCGACAATATCGTGCTGACTAATTCGTCGACCGGGGGCAAGTGTTGGCGCCATTGGGGCTCGCCATACCGCACCAGCAACAGGCGATAGATGGTCTGGTACTTGGCTTGAAGGCGGGCGTCGTCGCCGGCCGGAATTTCGTCTATTTTCATACGCCCTCGTCACTTTTGCCTGACTTGGCCCTTCTGGCCGCCAGACGCTCCAGCAGACCCTCATTGACGGCCGTCGCCTCCTCGGCGCTGAAGCCGATGATGGTCGCCACCGTCCCATCAAACGCCGCCCAGGCGTCCGTCGCCACCTCCTCAGGCATGGTCGCCAGCGGCCGGTCCAGCAGCGGTTCGAAGGCCGATACCAGGTCTGACAACTGGCGGTCGGTCAGGTACCTGGGATCGGGCAGGTGCAGGTCCTCAACCTCGTAGGCGGCCAGCCACAGCACGCCTTCGCCGAAGTTGACCCGGCCGCACAATTCAAGCTGGAGCGCCGTCCAGGCGCAATTGAGCAAGGCCGCGGCCGCTAAGACCGGCACGCCGTCGAATAGACGCAAGCGGTAGAGCTGCTGATCGACGCGGACCTCGTCTTCCAACACGGGCGCGAAGTGACGCAGCCAGGTCCCTTTTGGAAGCAGCAGGGCAGCCGCTTCCTGCTTGGGCAGCGCATACCACGGACTGCGCGCAGCGCACGTGCGGCGCAGATGATACCCTTGGGCCTCGCCCCAGGCGACATAGTCGGCCGCCGCCGATCCTGGCGGTACCGACTCTGGCCCGCTCCAGAATAAGCGCATGTCGCAGTCGTCGGCCGTCACCCGGCGCCGGTTCACGCCCCGCAATGACTTGAGCAAGGGCCGCAGGAATTGGGGTTCCAGGCCTCGTTCTTCGGCCGTCTCGCGGTCCATGTAGAAGAAGGCATTGGCGCCGGTGGTGTATCCACGCCGAACGGTGGCCCACATCTTGAGCGGCGCCAGGTTGGCCTGCCGCAATTGACGCCGGTAGACGGCCGGCGCCCGCAGCGTCACGCCCCACTTCTCGTTGGCCGTCAACTCCCGTTGGCCGACGACCCGAACAGCCAAATCTTCCCCGCGCTGATCGGCGCCGGGCAGCATGCGGCCGACTAGGCGCTCCATGTGGGACAACCGCTGGCGATCGTTTTCGGGGAATGGAATGAGCTCGCTCAGGGGACGAAACAGGCGAATCAACCGCACCCGGTTAGCTGCCCTTCTGTCAGCGTCGGCGCATTTTTCCAGGATGACCAGGCAAGTATTCACCCGGGCGTCGACGAACCAGCGCTCGACGTTGGATTCGATCAAGGCCAGGATCTGGTAATGCTCCAGCAAGAATTGTTTCAAACGCTCGCCATAGGCGACGTCGAGCCAGCTGTTGGGCACGACGAAACCAAAGCGGCCGCCTTCGCGCAGAAAGTCGGTGCCGTGAATGAAGAAATAGGCGTGCAAGCCAGCTCGCCGGCCGAGAAAGGGATAGCGCCGGCCGGCCGGCGCCTGGACTTCAGGCTGGGCGGCCCCGGTGCCGTCGAACATGGGTAACTGGCCGGCCTGTCGACCTTCCTCGACGAGCCGGTCAATCCATTCAGCCCGGGTGTAGGGCGGATTGCCGACGATGGCATCAAAGAGGCGATCGGGCTCCGGCTCGATATCGAAGAAATCTCGGTTGATGATATGGGCCTGGGGCAGCGCTTCCTGGGCCTCGACCGCCGCTTCAGGATCCAACTCAACGCCCCACAGCGCGTCAACCGGATCGTGCCAGGGATCTAGCCAACGCTGCATGCCAGCCGCCCGCGACAGCAAAGCGCCGTTGCCGCAGCTTGGATCCAGTATACGATCGCCCGGCCGGCGCAGGCAGAAACTCAACAGCATATCGGCCAGGTCGATCGGCGTTTCGAATTGCCCGTAGGTTCGTTGCTTGTCATCCATCGGCCGCTTCCTTCACTTCCAGGCCAAATTCGGCTATTACTGTATCCAGGTCGTGCGCCCGGCCGCGCTCTATGGTCGCTTTGGCGCTTTCTTCCGGCAATTGCTGGCTGCTCTTCGCCAGCAGGGTGGTTGCCAGCCGTTTCGTCTCATGCCAACTCAGGTGATTGTGAGCCACAAATGCGGCCAGTTCGACGGCCTGGCTGGCCTCGTCCGCGGCAGACAGCAGTGCCGCCAGACCGTACAACGCCAGCATGCTCAGGTCGCGGCTGCCGATACCGTAGGAGCGCTTGAACGAATCCTGGAAAAGCCGCCGGGCGCGATCGAGATTACCCTGGGCAACTTCTACGCGCCCAAGTCCGCTCAAGGCGTAGGCGATGCCCCAGATATGCGCCTCCGGTCCGGCCAATTGCAGAAAGCGTTCAAATCGATCGCGGGCGGTCTCATAGTCGCCGGCCGCCAGGGCAATGTCGCCCAGGCCCCGATTGTAGAAGCCAATACCCAGTGGATAATCACTCGCCTCAAAGAGGATTCGAGCGTCATCGTATCGCCGCCTTGCCGCCGAGAAGTCACCTTCAAGCCGGAGAAGCTCACCCAGCTCCCAAGTGGACCAGGCCAGCCGCACTTGATCGCCCAAGGCGCCGGCATATTCTATGCTTTGCAAGCGCATGGCCATGGCGGCTTCAGGATCGCCGAAGCGCGCGGCCTGCATGCTTTCCCAATGCAGACTTTCGGCCACCAGGCGCCGGTGGTCCATCGCCAGGGCTATCTCCCGCCGCTCGCGAAAGCAGAAAAAGGCCTGGGTGAATTGGCCAGTCTGCAAGTAAAGCTCGGCCAACTCCTCGAGAATGAATGTTTCGCCGGCGCGATTTGACAGCGTTCGGAACAAATCTCGCCCGGAAAGCAGGATCCGTTCGGCCTCGTCGAACTCTCCGATTTTCACCAGCAAGCTGCCCAGGCGACGCCGGGCGTGGGCTTGCATGGCCACGTCTTCTAGCTTTTCGAAGATGGCCAAGGCAGGCGTTAGCGTCTCTACGGCCGTACGGTTCTCGCCCATATCTGACTGGTATTCGGCCAGCACCAGGCCGGTAAAGGCCTCACCCCATGTCTCGCGTGACCGTCTCGCCGTTTCCGCCAGCCGCTCTAGCCGGCCGATTCCTTCAATGTGATCTACTTCCCAGGTATAACTCTCGGCCAGTAAAACCAGCCAGTCCTCGTAGCGCTGAAAACTGCCCAACCTGTCAACGATCGACCAAGCCTGTTGGATCTTCCGGCGCATCGGCCGCCAGTTGAATCCCAGGTAGCTGGACCGGGCTTCGTAGACGAGCATGATGGCCAGTTCTTCGCTGTCCAGCGATTCGTCCAAGGTTGACTCGAGCGCAGCCCGCGCCCGGCTGACAAGCGGCAACATCTCCGTGCCGCCCGAGCGGGCAAGCCAAAAGCTCATCAGTCCGGGCAGCATCTGCTTAATAATGCTGGAGAACTGGCGCTGCTCGACCCGCCATAGCCAGGCCGCGCGAATATTGTCGAGGTCGGCCGCCACCTGGTCGAAGGCGGCCAGTTGCTCAGGTCCTTTCATCCGGCCGGCGGCTTCGTTTAGCATCTCGCCGTAAAAGTCGGCATGGTTATCATCGGCCCGCTGGTTGGCTTCGGGATCACTGCCCAGTCGCGCGCGCGCGTACTGGCGT
Source organism: Chloroflexota bacterium (assembly GCA_020353135.1). Next base: position 810,482 of record CP070688.1, on the reverse strand, counting down.
AGCAGGTAGTGT
>CP070688.1:803803-810370 GCA_020353135.1 Chloroflexota bacterium | reverse complement strand
CAGGAATGGGCCCGGCTGGACATGTATATCGAGACCCCGGTGGGCGACCAAGAGAGGGCCCGCCTGGTAGCCGATCTGCAAAACGCGCTGCGTTCGCCGGCCGATAAGCAAATCGTCAACGACGCCCTGCAAAACATGATCGAAGCCGACGGCGAGGTCGGTCCGGAAGAGCGAGAATTGGTGACCCAAATCCAGGCCGATATCGAATCGGTTGGAGTGGGGGGCTTACAGCGGCTGCTGGGCGGGGCCATGAAACGTCGCTCGGATGCCGTGGCCAACGCCCCAAACAGGGAAGCCTACTTCGACGACTTCATCAAGAACAAGGTCTACTATGCCGTCGAGCAGCGGCTGCACATCGACTCGACCGAGTTGGGATTGACCGATGACGAGCTGCGCAAGCTGAGCCTGGTTGGCGGCCTCATGGCCAAGATCGCTCAACTTGACAACCAGGTGACCGACGCCGAATTCGCCGACATGGTGACCATTTTCCAGGACATTTGGGCCGTCAGCCATGAGGCGGCCTCTTTCGTAGTCGAAGTTGCCGTCTCGGCCGTCGACGCTACCTACGACACCTTCCGCATGATGCGCGAGCTGGCTACCGGAGCCACCGAGGCCGAGCGACGGCAGGTCGTCGAGGTGCTATTCGCCATCTCGGCCGCCGACGGCGATATGTCCGTCGAGGAGACCGAAGAGATCCGCGTCATCGCCCGCGGCCTGAACCTGACCCATAAAGACTTCATCGACGCCAAGCTCAAGGTCCTGGGCGAAGAACGACCAGCCCAAGCGTAGCACCAGCGTACCCACAGCTCACCGCAGCACAATCGCCCCCGCTTGTCTCCTGTCAATAACCCAGGCATGCCCCCGCGGTACCCCATGACCGGAGTTACAGGACAAATGTGATATTCCGCGGACCCATAAGGATCTATATAATCCATAGCAATTGGTCCTTTAGGACAACTGATTGGGTTAAACAACCGGCGGCGGCAGCGTCGTTCTCCACACCGGCCAAGTGCCGCCAACCTGGACGTGGCCCAACATTCGGCGGGACGAGGACCATCCGCCTCGTCCCGCCTTTTTAAGACCTGCGACGTCCCATCGTCGTCCATTGATCTACCATTATCCTCTCACGGCGTCGCAGGTTTAACTCCCTCCCAACCCAAAGCCACCAAGGTAGGGGCGAGACAGGTGGGAAACGCCCTCTTCCCCCCAACCAATTATCAATCCAGTTTTTCCTTGCTGCCTTCCGCCGCCTGTGCGCTGGCCGCGAGCGCTTCTTTGTCCCTTGCCTGTGCTTCGGACAAGGCGCCAGCCTTGCCATCCTGATCCTCTAGCTTCTGAACTGATTGGGTGATGAACAGCTCCACATCTGAATGAATGATTAGCTCCACCCGCACGGCAAAATCATCATAAGCTGATCTGTGGCTCTGAAAGCGCGCATATGGCCCTGCCTTTTGCACAAATTGCCAAAACTCGGCCTTCAGCATCTCCGTCGTTCGTCGCGCCCGCAGCCAGCCCTCGCCAAAACTGAATAACTCCTCGAGGGCTACAGCAATAGCCACGACCAAGCTGATCGCGAAAATAAGCCAGCGGACGGTCGTTGCGAGCTCGCCGTCTAGGTTCAAAGCGACCAGGGCTGGGACGATCACTCCGCCTACAATAGCCACCGTTCGCAAACGCACATGCCACTTCTTGCTCCGGATTGATTCTTTTGAGGCGAAGTCGCGTTGATCCAACCAGCGAGCCCTCATCGAATCCTTCTGAAGTTCATCCAGGTCCAACTCGTCGATGATTGCCCAATACGATTTCTTCTTTCGCGTCTCAGCCTCCGGTACGACGTTCCCGACGTCTGACATCTCTACCTCCTGCTTATCATTGTTCTTATCGTCAGCTTCAGGCGATCATAATCGGCCACCCGGACGGCGGTAACCAGCTCCGAATCCGGTGGTTTGGCCGCCAATTCGTCGGCCAACCGGCCAGTGCCGGCCAGCACCAACACCGGCCGCTCTGCCGCCAGGCTTATACCCACTTCTTCCCGCGCAATCGGCCCGCCATTGTACAATACCGTCAGCGACGGCTGTCTCCCCGAAGCCAGGGACGCCAGGCGATCGATGTATGACGACTCATCGCCAAAAAGCGTGCCAGGCGTCAGAATGAAGTGGCTGTGATGGAACTCCAGCCGATGGCGTTCGCCGCCCCTACTATCGCCCGGCCAACTGACCTTGTTCTCTACGGTCACCCCAACCAGTGGAAAGCCAAAACCTCGCCGCTGGCGAATCCGGCCGATCAGGGCCATGATCCCGCTATCCGTGCCGCCATCTACGATGAGCCCGTTTTCCTCTTCGATAGCCTCGGCGATGGTTTCCAAGGCCTTTTCGCCGATCCGCGCGTCTTCATCGTCCATGAGCCCCGCCCCGCCGATCAGTACCAAAACCGGCGCCGGCGTCGGCAGACCTAGCTCGCTCACGACCTGGTCTAGTTGGGCCAGATCGCCCGCCCGAGCCATTCTCGCCTGGTTTCCGTTTGGGAAATGAGCCAACATGCCCTTCATAGTAAACCAAAACCCGGCCTCAGAACAAGAGCAGAACTGCCTGTCGGCATTAGGATCGCTCCCAAGGTCTGCTTCCTCGACGCCTGCTGTGGGTTGGCCCGGAAGTTGCCATCCGGCCGCGGTTACTTGCCGGCGACAGGGATCGCGAAAGTGAACGTGCTGCCCTGGTCCGGCCCCGGGCTCGACGCCTTCATCGACCCGCCATGCTCCTCCACGATCGCCCGGGCGATGGCCAGCCCCAGGCCAGCCCCGCCTCGCTCCCGGCTGCGGGCGCTGTCTGTCCGGTAAAAGCGGTCGAAGACATGATCCAGATGCTCGGCCGGGATGCCCGCCCCGCTGTCCCTGATGGCCACCTCCACCATCTCGTCCCGCCGCTGGACGCTGACCAGGACTTGCCCGCCCTCCGGCGTGTGGCGCAAAGCATTGTTGAGCAAATTGTTCATCACCTGGCGCAAACGTTCCGGATCGGCCGCTACCTGGGGCAGGGCGCCCAACAATTCCACCCGCAGTTCGATCTTGGCTGAACTGGCCATGGGCCGGAAAACGTCGGCCGATTCTTTCACCAGGGCCGCCATGTCGGTCGCCCCGATATTGAGCGGCAGCTGATGGGCCTCAGCCTGCGACAACTCATGCAGGTCGTCGACCATGGCCGTCAGGTGCCGCGTCTGGTCGTAGATGCGGGCGATTTCTTCATCGCTCATGTCATACACGCCGTCCAGGATGGCTTGCAGATTGCCCTGCAAGACGTGCAGTGGATTACGCAACTCGTGAGCCACGTCTGCCAACAAATTGCGCCGCAGCCCTTCCGCTTCCTCCAATTGGGCGGCCATTTCGTTAAAGCGGCCGGCCAAAGCCAGTATTTCGTCGGTGCCCCTGACCCGCACCCGCCGGCTCAAATCCTGCCGGCCAATCGCCTGTGCTGCCTCGCCCAGTTCAGCCATGGGCGCCGTCAAGGTTCGGCTCATCCACACCCCGGCTACGATAGCCACGCCGCCGACGATGATGATCACCGTCGTCGCCCCGAACGGGCCAAACTCGGGCCGGGCTTCCTCCAGATATTGGCGCACCTCTGGCGGCATTTCAGTCCTGTTGCCGAGACCACTGGCCGTGGCAATCTGGGCCATCAACCCGGCGACGATCGACACGGCGATCACCACCCCGGCGAAAGCAATGCTCATGCGTACCCACAATCTGTTCATGCCTCTATTCCGTTTATGGTAGCTCTTCCAGGCGATAGCCAACGCCGAAGACGGTATGGATGTACGTCGGCTTCTTCGGATCAGGTTCGATCTTGGCCCTCAAGTTTCGAATGTGACTGTCCAACGTCCGGTCCAGGCCTTCATAATCGGCGCCCAGACCCTTGCTGATCAGTTCACTGCGGGTGAATACATAACCCGCTTGATGCATCAGCACTTGCAGCAGGTTGAACTCCGTTGGCGTCAACTCGGCTTCCCGGCCGTCGACGCGCACCTCGCGCCGGCCGAAATCCATCTGCAAGCCGCCCACCGTCAAGATTTGAGGCGAAGTCGCTTCCGGGCTGCGCAATCTGGCTCGCACCCGGGCCACCACCTCCCGCGGATCGTAGGGCTTAGTCACGTAATCGTCGGCGCCCATCTCCAGCCCTACGATCCGGTCGGTCACGTCCACCCGGGCCGTGAGCATGATGATCGGCGTATTGGCCAGGCCGGGATCGCTTCGCACCAACCGGGTGATATCCCAGCCATCCCGATCGGGCAACATCAGGTCCAGCAGAACCAGGTCAGGCTTCTCGCTGCGCAACATGTGCAGCGCCGTCTCCCCATCGTAAGCTATCAGCACCTCATAGCCCGCCTGCTCCAAATATGCCCGCATCAGCCGGACCACCTCTTTATCGTCGTCCACAACCAGGATACGTTCGTTCATCGCTTCCGAACCAGAGGAGCTTGGCATCCTGAGATGCCAGGCGGGCCGCATCCGCGGACGCGCTCTCCTTTACGATTATTCATGTTAATCCACTTACGCTTGCCAAGTTGCGCAGTGCCTCCGCCTGGGCCAGTCCAACTTCGACCCATCCCATGACCGGTACCTGCCCACCGGCCTGTTCCCGAAACGAGCGCATGGCCGCCGGCGCGCTCAGTATACGCCGCGCGCCCATCCATGTCCACTGCCCTGCAACGCCTGAAGCTCTCACGGTTTTCGTCGAACCTGGCCGCCTTCAAGATACATCTTCAATCTGTATTGCCTATTTCATCAACAAGCAGACCGAGATCAAAGCTGCGCATGAATTACTGGATCCGGGGGTAGTCAACACAAGACAAGTCAAAGAAGCCCCGCCATCTATCGGTTTGCCATGAAGTTCACAGGTTCAATTGAGCCAGAAGATTCAGGCCGGCAAATTGCTTCTCATGTCCTCAATACGACAGGGGCGGACACGGTTGGCAAATTCACCAAAAACGGGAAAGGAATAAAGATCAGCAAGAGAATAGTGAATGGCTCACAGGAATATGATCGGCTAATCGCGTTTAGCGAAGAGATTACGGCCATAAAAGTGAGCGACTATCTCAAAATGGAACTAGAAAAGACAAAATAAACTCAAAAGCCACGAGTACCGCGTAGCCGGCAATCCAACCTCCGCCACCGGGCACCGGCTCCTTTCATCCCTCATCCTTCAACCTTCATCCTTTCAGCTTGCCTCAATCTAAATTCCAACTACCATTCCCACATGCGACTCTATATCGTCCGCCACGCCCAGTCAGAGAACAACGCCCTGTGGGCCAACGCCGGTTCGCCCGCCGGCCGTCGCTCCGATCCGCTCTTGACCGAGACCGGTCATCAGCAGGCCCAACACCTGGCCGAACTCCTGGCCCGGGTTCAGCCCGAGGCCCAGGCTGATCCCTGGGACATGGCCGACCAGCGCGGCTTTGCCATCACCCACCTGTATACCAGCTTGATGCAGCGGGCCGTGCTCACAGCCACGCCCGTCGCCCGAGCCATGGACTTGCCCCTGGTTGCCTGGCCCGACTTGCACGAGGCCGGCGGCGTCTTTGAGAACGGACCCGAAGAAGGCCAGCGCATTGGCCTGCCGGGCCCCAATCGCCACTTCTTCGAAACCCATTACCCGCATCTGGTTTTGCCGGACTCCTTGGGTACAGAAGGCTGGTGGAACCGGCCGTACGAGAGCCGGGCCGAAGTTCGTCAGCGCGCCCGGCGCGTGGCCGTTCGCCTGTTCGAAGCTCACGAGGGTGACGACCGGGTGGCCATCGTGACCCATGGCGCCTTCGGCAACTACCTGCTGTCCCATCTGCTCGATCGTGTCGCGCCGCCGGACGACCAGCCCAGTCCGAAGTATCCCTGGCTGATGATGAGCAACACCGGCATCACCTGCCTCAACTACGGCGACGGCTACGCCACCCTCTACTACACCAATCGTCTCGATCACCTGCCCAAAGGCCTAATTACCATCTGAATTGCCAGAAGCCAGGCGTACCCATCGACAAAGCCTGGCTTCTCTCCATACCTGGTCGCGCGCGACCGCGGCCTCAGTTCCCCGTTTCCGTTCTCGTCCGCGTCCCATCTCCCAAATTACTCGTACCGAAGCGCCTCAATCGGCCGGGCGTCGGCCGCTCGCCAGGCGGGATAGATGCCGAAGACCAGGCCCACGCCGGCCGCGAAGCCGGTAGCGATCAATACCGTGCCCAGGTCAACCACTGTGGCTACGTCCAGCAACTGCCCGGCCACTGTCGACATCGTCCAGCCCAGGGCCATGCCCAACAAGCCGCCCATGATGCTCAACAAGACCGATTCCAGCAGGAACTGGGCCAGGATATCTCGCTTCAGCGCGCCCACGGCCTTGCGAATGCCGATCTCGCGTGTCCGTTCGGTCACGCTGACCAACATGATGTTCATGATGCCGATGCCGCCCACCACCAGCGAGATGCCGGCGATGGCGCCCAGGAAGGCCGTCAGCGTGGCCGTGATGGTGTCGAAGGTCGACAGAAGATCCGATTGACTGAAGAGCGAAAAATCGTCGTCAGAGGCAT
>CP070688.1:797405-803703 GCA_020353135.1 Chloroflexota bacterium | reverse complement strand
TTGACCAAAACGATCGAGGGCCAGCAGGGCGCAGATCCCTTGCGGCACGGTGCGAGTCGGCACGACGGCAACACTCTTATCGCTCAGTTCTCCAGCAGCTTCGGCGGCCAAAATGATATTCTTATTGTTTGGCAAGATAATGATTTCGTCGTTCGGCGCCCCTTGCACTACCTCGTAGATTTCCTCGGTGCTTGGATTATTGCTCTGCCCGCCGCTGACGATGCCCGCCGCGCCAAGACTTTGGAAGATCTGGGCCAATCCATCGCCGGCGGCCACGGCCACAACGCCGATGCGGTCGGTGCCTACCGCCGCCATTTGCTCCTCGGCGGCCGCAATTCCTGGCGCGGTCGCTCCGATGATATCTTCCATCTGCATCTGCATATTCTCGACGACCACATCCGTGATGCGCCCAAGGCTAATGCCGTAGCTGATAGGTGCGCCTGGATCCTTGACGTGAATATGAACCTTGATCGTCCGTTCGTCGCCGACCACGACCGTTGAGTCGCCCATGGCGTCGATCTGCTCGCGTACGGTCATCACATCCAGATTCTCGCCCATCAGCAGATATTGCACGTCATAGGGATTGTCGAGACCCTCGACCGGAGCAGCCTTGGCCTGAGCCGGAACGTCGACGTCCAGCTGCGTTTCAACGCCATAGAACATTTCGCCGTGCACATAACGCAGCATACCGTCGACGATGTGGACCAATCCCTGGCCGCCGGCGTCCACCACGCCGGCTTGTTTCAGAACCGACAGCATTTCCGGCGTGCGGGCCAGCGCCTGCTGACAACGTTCGACCACGCGAGCCAGAACGAAGCGCAGATCGTTGCTCTTGCCGAGGGCGTCTTGGGCTTCCTCTGCTCCCTCGCGGATGACGGTCAAAATCGTGCCTTCCACCGGCCGCATTACGCCCTTGTAGGCCGTATCAGATGCTTCGGACAAGGCCACGGCAAGATCGGCCGCGTCAAATGTCTCTTTGTCTTCCAGGCTGTTGGCCAGGCCGCGCCAGATCTGGCTCAATATCACGCCCGAATTACCGCGTGCGCCCATCAAGGCCCCGTGTGACACTTCCTGGGCCACCTTACCGACGTGCTCGTCCTGGCTATCCTGTATCCGCTTGTATGCAGCGCGCATCGTCAGTAACATATTGGTGCCCGTGTCGCCGTCTGGCACCGGAAACACATTCAGGTCGTTGACCTGGCGGTGATTTTCATCCAATGCCATCAACCCCGCCTGCACCAGCTTGCGGAACTGTTGACCGTTGCAGGCCTGCCACTTGCTCTCAGCGGCTATTGAAGAAGACGTGTATGCCACGTTCTCCTTGGTCACAATACTCATTCCTCCTTAGTTTCGGATATCAGTCGCTCAGTCGCAGACCGTGCACGTAGACATTCACCGCTCTAACAGGAATACCCATCGCTTTTTCGACATGATATTTGACCGTGTTCTGGATGCTCTCGGCCACGGTGCGAATTCGTGTACCGTATTCGACGATGACGTAGACGTCGACGACGATTTCTTCATCTTCGATGGTTACTTCGATTCCGCGCCGGCTATCGCGGGATAGAATGGCCGAGAGCCCCTGCACTAGATTCTTGTTGGCCATGCCGACAACGCCATAGCATTGGTTGACGGCCCGGTTGGCGATAGTAGCCACGGCAGCCTTCGAAATGTCGATGCTACCGTAAGATCCATCTGTCCTGGACATGCTGCTTCTCCCGGTTCCTTGGAACGCTGTTAAATCCTTGCCTAAAGCAAGCCACAGCCATATAATAACCCAACTTGTTCGTTGTCAAACCAAGCGACCCAAGAAGGTCGCTTTTAATTTGTCTATTTGAGGTGTGATTATGGCCAAATGCGAGATATGTGGCAAGGGACCCCAGTTTGGGCACCATGTCAGCTTCTCAATGAAGCATTCCAAGCGGCAATTCAAGCCAAATATCCAAAAAGCTACTTTCTATGAAGAGGGTCGCAAGGTTCGCAAGAACGTGTGCACGCGCTGCCTGAAGACCTATGCCAAAACCAGTTGACGGTGGAATGATTCGATAAGCAACTTCCGTCTGTAGCCTGCCACTTAGATCATCGAGCCGGTCCGCACGTACCGGCTTTTTTCTTTGGTTGCCACTTAGGCGATCTGTCAGCCCAGGATGCTGCGCTGAATGCTGCTCGCCCCGGCTGCGATAAGGGCCCGACCAACCACCTCTTCCGATCCTTGGGTGACCAAAGCAATCATGTTGCCGCCTCGGCCCGCGCCGCTTAGCTTGGCGCCCAGTGCACCTGCCGAAACCGCGGTCGAGACCAGACGATCCAACTCGGCCGACGAAACGGTCATTTGGCGCAAGTAAGACTGATTGTCGGTCATCAGCCGCCCCAACGCCGGCCTGGCCCCCTGCTCAATGGCTTGCCGGGCCTGGTCGGCTATCCGCCCACAAGCGCTAAAGATCTGCTCGAATCGTTCTGGTTCTGCCTGCCACTGGCGACGCACGTCGCCAACCACGGACTTGGTCGAACTGGCCACGCCGGTATCGGCAACCAGAAGCCAGATTGGCCGGGCCACTGTCAATGTCTTTATGCGATTCTGCGGTTTCTGGCGCACGAAATAGACCGGCTTTTCGTGGGCGACGACCGTATTGTCAATGCCGCTGGGCGTGCCGTGGAGCAACTTCTCCACTTGGTAGGTCAGCTCCGATACCCGCTCGTCGGTGGCCATTTGCTCCAATTCCAGGTGGCAAGCCAGGGCCCGGATGACGGCCGCGGCCATCGCCGCCCCGCTGCCTAAGCCGCTGGCTATCGGTATCGTACTCTGAACGGTGATTCGCAGATCGGGCGGACTTGACAGGCCCGATTCTTCCAGGACTAGCCTGACCGAGCGGGCGAAAGGATCATTCGCGCGTGCCTCGGTCAGCCGATAGTCCCGGCCGATATCGGGCGCCACTAACCGGATTCCGGCCGAAGAGCTATCCGCCACCACGGCCTCAGCCCTGATCTGGGTCACCGGCGCGGCTATCGCCGGCCGGCCATATACGACGGCATGCTCGCCAAAAAGGATGATCTTGCCCGGTGCGGTTGCCGTCGTTACGGACATAGGATTGAAAAGGAAGTGAGCCAGCTAGCGAGCGTTCATACGACGATGTAGAGTGCCAGAAAGACCACCACGCCGTATAACACAAGCGTAGCCTGCATTGGCCGGTCGCGCAGAAAAATCTCTTCGGGCGCGCCGCCCTCATGCCGGACGTGGATCAGATACAGGTAGCGAAAGACGGCATAAAGCACGAATGGAATGGTCAACATCATCAAGTTGTTGGCCGGCAGGCCCTCGGCCAAAAATGTGTACAGACCGTAAGCCACGATCGCGCTGGTCGTGACGATGCCGATTAACAGATCGATCAATTCAAGATTGTACTCGGTCAAGATGGATCGATGATTGCTGGCATCCTGGCCCAGCAATAGGAGTTCGTGCCGCCGGCGGCCGAGAACCATGAATAGCGCCAGCAAGCCGGTACAAACATACAGCCACGGTGAGAAACGCTCCACATTGATGACGGCCACACCGGCCGCCACTCGGAGAACAAAGCCGGAGGCGATGGTCAAAACGTCCAGCAGCACGACATTCTTCAAGTAGAATGTGTAAGCTATCTGCAGCACAAGGTAAGTCAACAAGACCAGGTCGAAGGCTGGCGAAAGAAAAAAACCGGCAACCAGGCTTGAAGTGGCCAACAGCACCGCCGCGACGGCGGCCACCGTCGGGTTTAGCTGGCCGGAAGGCAGCGGCCGGTAGCGTTTTTTCGGGTGCTGCCGATCCTTATCGATATCTTTCAAGTCGTTCATGATGTATACCGCGCCGGACATCATGCACAGCAACACGAAGGCAATGGTGGTCCGTACGATGCTGTACGGATCAGTCAACTTGCCGTCGAAGAACAGCGGCACGTAAACTAGGCCGTTCTTCGGCCACTGGCGCGGCCGCATCGTCTTAATCAAACCAATCAGCACAAATCTTCTCCGGATGGCTCGGCCCGAGCCGGAAGTCGAAAGAATTAGGCGAGAATTATACCTGGGATTAGCGAATCCCTAAATGACCGGACCAGGCGCCGTGGTTGGTCTGGCGCCTTGGCGTTGTTTCCTGAAGCAAAGCTCTGTAAAGTTGGGGGTCATGAACCAAATTCACTTTATCGCCGCCAGATTGAAGGCGAGACCGGAACAGGTCGCGGCCGCGATCGCCCTTCTGGACGATCAGAACACGGTGCCCTTCATCTCCCGCTACCGCTAGGTAGCGACTGGCGGGCTGGATGAGGATCAACTGCGCCAGATTGGAGCGCTCCTGGAGACGCTGCGATCGCTAGATAAGCGCCGTCAGACAATCCTGGGCGTCATCGCCGACCAGGGTAAATTGACGCCCGATCTTGAGCGCAAGTTGCGCGATGTGGAGTCGCTCACGGCTCTCGAGGATCATTACCAACCTTACAAACCCAAGCGCAAAACGCGGGCCAGCGTCGCCCGCGAAAACGGGCTGCAGGGTTTGGCGGATTTGATCCTGGCCCAGGGTCGCGACCGGCGCGGCCCGGGCGAGTTGGCCCGGTCCTACCTCAACAAGACCATAACGACGGTGGACCAGGCCCTGGCCGGCGCCCGGGATATCGTTGCCGAAATCATCAGCGACGACGCCGACGTGCGCCGGCGCACGCGAGACAAAGGCCTCCGCTGGGCGAGCCTCACGTGCCAGAAGACAAAGTCGGCCGATGACCCGCGCGGCGTGTTCGAAATCTATTACGATTATCGCGGCCGGGTCGACCGTCTCCGGCCTCACCAGGTCCTGGCCATCAACCGCGGCGAGACCGAGAAGGTTCTGCGAGTCAACGTCGAGGTAGCCGAGCGGGATTGGCGCTGGGCCATCAGCGCCGTCTACCGGATCGATGGCCGATCGCCGCTGGCCGAGCAGTTGGCATTGGCCATTGACGATGCCGCTGCCCGGCTTTTATTGCCGGCCATCGGGCGCGATATTCGCCGCGCTCTCACCGAAGATGCCGAAGCCCATGCCTTGGAGGTCTTCCAGACCAATCTGGAAAATCTACTGCTGCAGCCTCCGCTAGCCGGGCACACGATATTGGGCATCGATCCTGGCTATCGTACAGGTTGCAAAGTGGCGGTCGTCGACGAGACAGGAAAGGTTCTGGAAACGGGTACCATTTATCCCCACGCGCCTCAAAAACAGTGGCAGAAATCCCAGACTACGTTGGCCGAGATGGCCTGGCGTTACCAGGTTAGCTTGATAGCCATTGGCAATGGCACGGCCTCCCGTGAAACCGAACAGTTAGCGGCCGACTTGATCCGAAATGCGGATGCGGCCCGCGCGCCTGAAGCGGATAGTGCTGCTGGCAGGCCGCCAACGTCGGACCTTCGTTACCTCATGGTCAACGAGGCCGGCGCCAGTGTCTACAGCGCCAGCCCATTGGCCAAAGAGGAGTTGCCAGAGCTGGATGTGACCTTGCGCGGCGCGGTTTCCATCGCCCGCCGGGTGCAGGATCCACTGGCCGAGTTGGTGAAGATCGATCCCCGTTCTATTGGCGTCGGCCTATACCAGCACGACGTGAATCAAAAGCGCTTGGCCCAATCCCTGGAAGGCGTGGTCGAAAAGGTAGTAAATCGCGTCGGCGTCGATGTGAACACGGCCTCGCCAGCCCTGCTTACCTATGTAGCCGGGATAGGCCCGAAGCTGGCGGCCGGCATTCGCGATAGACGCGACGATGTTGGAGCGTTCAAGAACCGTGAAGCGCTGAAGGATGTACCTGGCCTCGGTCCCAGAGCGTTTGAGCAGGCGGCCGGCTTCCTGCGCATTCGTGATGGCGAGAATCCTCTGGATGCCAGCGCCATTCACCCTGAGAGTTACACCGCCGCTGAGAGCATCTTGGACCAAAGCAACTTGACATTGGACACACCTTCGGCCGAGCGCGCCGCCGCCCTGGCCCGCTGGCAGGCACCTGAAGTCCTAAAGGAACTGGCCGACCAGGTTGGCCTCGGCTTGCCTACGTTGACTGATATCTTGGAGCAGTTGGCCAGACCCGGCCGCGATCCCCGGACTGACTTGCCGCCGCCGATTCTGCGCAGCGACATCCTGAGCATGGACGATTTGCGGCCAGGCCAACGATTGAATGGAACTGTCAGAAATGTGGTAGACTTCGGCGCCTTTGTCGATATCGGCGTGAAGCAAGATGGCCTGCTGCACCGCAGTCAATGGCCTCGTGAGGCCCACTTCGGCGTCGGCGATGTCATTGAAGTCTCGATTTTGCAGATCGAGATC
>CP070688.1:793729-797305 GCA_020353135.1 Chloroflexota bacterium | reverse complement strand
TCTCGACGGTGGCCCTTGGCTTCACCGCCAGCTTTGGTACCGTCCTGCTGACCGCCGGCACCAAGGGCATGCGCTATGCTCTGCCCAATGCCACGATTCATATGCACCAGCCTCTCGGCGGCGCCCAAGGTCAGGCTTCGGATATCGCCATCCAGGCCAACGAGATCCTTCGATTACGCAAGTCGCTCAACGACATCTTGAGCCACCATACGGGACAGCCTATAGACAAGATTGAGGAAGACACAGATCGCGACATTTTCCTGTCGGCCGAGGAAGCCAAGGAATATGGCCTGGTCGACGCGGTGCTTGACGAAACGGGGGAAGAGCAAGAAGTTGAAGAATAGCCAGTAGGACTAAATGACTATCGCCGCCCGCGGTGTGAACTGCAACCTTGCGCCGGGTGCTTTCTTGAATACAGGCAGGCTATAGTTCAGAGTGACAAATGTGTGCAGGGGTTCGTTGTTTTGCTGACGGGCCCCTGCCGTCTTTAACGGCCCCGGCGGTCTCACAAACCGTGCGTAGGCTTGCAGGCGTGTCATCGCTCCTCTATAATTCATTCTAGTTAAGTCCTAGTCGTTGGCTGGCACGTGACCACGTAGCCGGCGAAGAATGTACTGGCCGCGTTACACATTGGCATTCCATCTATTCCTGGTCAGGTTCTGCCGGCGCCAAGTACATTCGGAGGTGTGCCACTGGCTTACATGGAAAGGAATTACCGTCGTCAATCAAGGGGGGCGGAAATGGACATCAACGAGCCCAATCAGTGGTCCCGTTTCGCTATTGCCCTGGCTGTAACCGTTGTCGTTCTGATAGGGGCTTTGTTCGCCGGCATCTTCGATGCTCGAGCGAATACCGCTGAGTCATCATCCCTCTATCAAACACCTGACATCAACTTCAAGCAAAACGAATACACGGTAGAAGAAGGCCAGACAGCTGTAATTGAGGTCGTAATCCAACCGGGTCCGACCGTTACAGAGACAGTCAGTTATCTGACAACCGACGGTACTGCCCAAGGCGGTGTCGATTACGATCCTGTTTCTGGAATCCTGTCCTTCACCAGTATCACGACCACCGTGAGTTTTGAGGTCCGAACGGAAGACAATTTCGTCGCCGACGGCGATCGCACGGTCAACCTGGTGCTCACCAATCCCTCCAGCGGCGCCACGCTCATTCCTGACCCTACCACGGCTGTCCTGATCATCGAGGACAACGAACCCACTCCGACGGCGACGAAAACCGGCGCCACGGCCACGCCCGTTTTTGTAGACATCTACGAGCCTAACAATACCATCGGCACAGCCTATGAGACGTCAGTCGGCGCCGAGTTGTGCGGGGCCACGCTATGGCCAGTAGGTGATATCGATTGGTATCGTTTTGTCCTCAAAAAGAATAGGCCTTATCAGATCCAGACGAGTGATCTGTCGGCCGGCCTGGACACCATTCTTTCGGTTTATGATCCATCCGGCAACTTCATAACCAGCAATGACGATTTTGAGTTCGGATCTCTTGCCTCGCGAGTGACGATTACTGCCGGCCAGGATGGCTTCTACTTCGCCAAGATCCAGAACAAGAGCACCAGCGATCCAGCCAATAAGACATACTGTTTCGACGTGACTGAGGTTCAGGCAACGGCTACGCCAACCCCGCTGCCTACTGGAACGCGCGTGCCCGGCGCGGACATTTGTGAGTATAACGGCGACTTTGACTTCGCCTGCCTCATCGGGGCCGGGGACGAAATGGACATGAATTTCGTACCCATTTGGGGTGAAGGGCCTGACAATGATTATTACCGCATATGGGTGAAGCCTGGCCTAGCTTATACCTGCGAGACCTTTGATCTGTCCAGTGTCAATGACACGAATATGATCCTTTACGATCAGCATCGCAATGGCCTGGCTGGCAATGACGACAAGGAGCTTGGCGATTTTGGTAGTAGAGTTACCTGGGTGCCGAATTACACCGGCTGGCTGTTCATATTGGTTGGCCCAGTCGCTCCGCCAAGCTACGAGGATTCATTCCTTTACACTTATAGCTTGCAATGTGTCGAAACGATCGCTACGCCGACCCCTCTGCCAACTCCGACCCGGCCGCTGTATACCGGTCCCCCCGTGGTCCAGCCGGCGACGGCGACCCCGACGGTCACGCCGACACCACCGCTCACGGTGACGGCGCCCATCGCGGTGGCTACCGTCCCAACGGTCACGCCAACGCCGACACCGAACGTAGTCATCGTTCCGCTGCCGACCGCTGAACCGCCGGTTAGCGCCGGAAACACCGTCGATTTTGATCTGACCGTCTACTTCGACGCGAATGAGAATTTTACGCCCGAGTTGACCGAAGGCGTCGAAGATGTGGCGGTAGCCGTTTACGATAATACAACCAGCGAATTGTTGGCTTTCGGCTACACTAACGAAGCCGGCGTGATTCGTTTTAGTTCGCTGGTCGTCTCGGGCGCAGTGCGCGTTTCGATCCCTTATCTGCAATTCAACCAGGTTGGTACTGGCACCTCGAACGTTTTCATTCGAGTTGCCCCGTTTCTGCTACCGGCCGATACATCATGATCTAAACGATAGACGAGGAGAGGCTCGGTGGCAGAAACGCCCGAACCCGAAGACGTAGAGCTGGAACCTGTTCCGGCAGCCGAACAAGACAGCTTGAGCGACCGCATGAGCAATCGCCTTGAAGGCCGTGGTCCGCTCATAATCGCCGTTGCCGCCACCATGGCCAGCCTGGCCTTGCTCTGCTTATTCGCCTACCTGTTGCTGCGGCCGGATGGCGCCGAAGAAGAGCCTACGCCAACGCCAGAGCCGGACGCCGAGCAGGTAGAGTTGGACACGGACACCTTTGAATATCAGGCCATCAGCGATACGGGCGCTATCACCCTGACCATGGAAACGCCGGTTTTCCTCGACGTCGCCGGCGAGGAATTCACCGTTCAGGCCGAAGTATTGCCCGATTCCGGAGCATGGACGCCGCCAGCGGTCAATGAAACGACGGCCGCCTGGGTTTATGGCGCCGTCATTAACTATGTATTTGGACTGGACGATACCGGCGAGAATCAGGAACTTCTTGAAAGCCTGGTCGTAGGTGACGAACTCTCGTTGACTGCTCGCAGTGGCGCCACGACGAGTTTCGTCGTCAGCGAACGAAAGCATGTTGACAGCAACGACCAGGAGATCTACGCTCAGCGCGAACCGTCTGTTACGCTGCTCTTGATCGAGGAAGATCTGGAAGAGCAGCGACTGATGGTCAAAGGTCGCTACGTTGTGCCAGATTCAACTGGCGAAGAAGCGGCCGGACGCGTGGTTGAGCTGGGAGAAACGGCCCAGTTGGAAAGCCTGCAGATCACAGTCACCGGGGTCAATGTGTTGTACGACCGGCCGGAGGCGCCCGACGGTTTCGCCATATACCACGTGGATTTCCAGGCCCAGAACGTCGGCCAGGTATCCGTCAATACCAATACCCTGACGATGGTTTTGGCCGACGATATGGGCAATCTCTATGCTCTCAATCCAACAGTCAGCCAGTTGGGCAACAACCAGCCGCTGAGCGGATCGGTCGCCGTCGGCGAGACGG
>CP070688.1:788533-793629 GCA_020353135.1 Chloroflexota bacterium | reverse complement strand
GCGTTGGCCGAGACGCTGAGCCAGCTGGACTTGGGCCGGGAAATACTCTACCTTGGGCCTGAAGAAGCCGATGCCTTGGGTGATCTGATCGCCGCCGGGGGCCGGTTACCAGTGGCCTCCTTTGAACGCCAACACGGCCCGGTGCGGACCATGGGACCGGCTCGCATCGAACGTGAGGAACCGTGGCTCGATCCGGTTAGCCCGGCCGAGGGTCTCTGGTATCGTGGATTCCTGTACCGGGCATTCGACGAATCTGAGGGCAGTGAGACGGTCGAATATTACTACCTGCCCAACGAGCTTTACAGCAACGCCGCCGGCATTTCATCGACTGGCGCGGCTTCAGAGCCACAGCCGGCCGATGGACTGCAGCCGGTGAGCCCGCCTGAGCAATTCAGCCCGACCGATACAGCTGCGGTGGACGACTTGACCGCTATCTTATCGGCCGCCCAGGAAGGCGCCATTCACGAAGGCGAGTTGGCAAGACTTCAACCTTACTTCCTCTCGCCTAATCTAGATCGCACTTCTCTGCTATTCACTCTGGCCTGGGAGATGAAGCTGTTGCGCGTTACCGATGAAGGCGCGCGCCCTGCCCGCCAGGTGCTAACCTGGCTGCGACGGAGTCGTGACGAACAGGCGCGCGACATTGCCAATGCCTGGAGCAACAGCGCCTGGAATGAGCTGCTGCACACGCCGGGTCTGTCCTTTGAGGGCGGCTGGCAGAACGATCCCATTCTAGCCAGGACTGCGTTGCTGGACGTGCTTTCGCGCACTGGCGATTGGTTCCGCCTGTCTGATTTAGTGGCCAGGGTCAGGGATTCCACACCAGACTTTCAGCGCCCGGATGGCAACTACGACACCTGGTACATCCGCGACGCTGACAGCGGTGGATACCTGTCTGGCTTCGAAAGCTGGGACCTGGTGGAGGGGCGGCTCTTGCGCTTCCTGCTAATAGGGCCGCTGGCCTGGCTAGGCCTGACCGAGACGGCAATGGCCGGGTCAGGCCAGGAAACTCTGTTTCGTCTGACTCCTCTGGCGCTCGACTGGCTGGCCGGCGAGCCACCTGCGGAATCAGAGGTGACCATGCCGATCGTCGTCCGGGAGGACGGGGCGATCCTGGTGCCCTTCAATGCCAGCCGCTACGAGCGTTTCCAGGTAGCTCGCGTGGCTGAGGCCGAACCGCTTTTGCCCGGCAAGCCGGCCGGCTACCGCCTCACGCCCAGATCGCTCGAGCGAGCCAGGGAGCAAGGTATCGGCGCCGACCGATTGGGGGAGTTCCTGGCTCGGGCCAGCCAAAGGCCGGCCCCGGCCGGGGTCCTCCGGGCCATCCAGCGTTGGTCAGAGCGCGGAAGCGAGGCTACACTCGAGGATGTCGTCCTGCTAAGGGTGCGCGACGCGGAGGTATTGGAGAAACTGCGGGCCAACCCTAAGACGCGAGCCTATTTCTCCGAGTCCATGGGCGACCATGCAGCCCTGGTCAGGGCTGGCGATTGGCCCAAGCTGCGGCAGGCGGCCGCGGCAATGGGCCTATTCATAGATGTCTTGCCAAGCTCTAGTCAAGACTCGGGCAGAGAATAGTCACGGCCTGACTCAATCCACGCGAGTAAGTTAATCATGGCCCTCTCCCAAGTGCCCTGGTCTCATCGTGACGTCGCCAACGAATGGGCACTCTATTCCGCTTGACTTGGCATCAGGGGCTTATCTGATAGACATCCCCTTTGGCGTGATCGAGGACATACAGTTCGCCCCGGCTATCTTCCCCGAAACTCGAGATGAAGAGATCCGTTTGCAGTAGAGGCGTGATCTGCCAACTCCCGTCCGCCAGGTGATAAAGACCCCAGATTGCCCCAGAACAATAATCGCCCAAAAAGTAATTGCCGGCCAGTTCAGGAAATTGCTGCCCACGGTAGACGTAACCGCCGGAGATCGAACAGTTGCCGCCTTGATGGTCATATTCGGCGACAGGGGCAACAAAGCCGGCCGGATCACAGCTATCAGACTCGAAGCAATGGCTGGCTTCAAGCACTCTCCAGCCGTAATTCGCCCCACCAGGATCCCCGGTCGGCTGGAAGTTGATTTCTTCCCACATGTTCTGGCCAACATCGGCTATATAGAGGTCTCCTTGAAGTCGGTCAAAACTGAAGCGCCATGGGTTTCGCAGGCCGATCGCCCAAATCTCCTCCCGCGCGCCCGCCTGGCCGATAAATGGATTATCGGGTGGAATAGCGTATGATTCGCCTACGCTCACGTCTAACCGCAGCATGGCGCCCAATAAGGTCTCGGGATTCTGGCCGTTGTTCAGTGAATCGCCTGCCCCGCCGCCGTCGCCCATGCCCACATAGAGATAGCCGTCAGGGCCGAAGTTGAGTTGGCCGCCGTTATGGTTGGCGAATGGCTGGCCCTCGTACAAAAGTATGCGCTCGTTACTCGGATCGGCTTGATTCGGATCCTCGACGCTGGCCTCGAACTCGGCGATGACCGTATCACCGTTCAAGTCAGTGTAGTTCACGAAAAAACGGCGATTCGTAACGAAATCGGGATGAAAGGCAACGCTCAACAAGCCTTGCTCGAGGGCGGTAGATCGCACCCGCTCGCTAATGTCCAGGAACGGCTCCGGCTGTAGCTGGCCATCGGTAATAAGCCGGATAACGCCTGCCTGTTCGACGACAAATAGCCTATCGTCAAATGCGTGCGTCAAATAGACCGGCCGTGTCAGGCCGCCGGCCACAAGGTTCAGGCTGATGGCGTTGGCCGGCGCTTCGACCGGCGTCGCGGTAGGCTCCGGAGTGGGCGTTTCCGGCGACGGCTCTTCTGTCGCCGTGTTTTCTGGCGTCGGCGACGCGGTCGGCTCCTCCGTCGCCGAAGGTTCCGGCGTAGGTTCCACGGCCGTTGGCTGCGGTGTTTTCACCTCTTCGGTCGCAGCTGGCTGGTTGTCTGCTGGCGCTGGCGTGGTCTGCGATGTCACCGCCGAGGTCGGTTGTGTCTCGTCGACCGCGCCCTGGCAGGCAGCCAGAACCAAAGCCAGAAACAGCCCGACGACTACCCAAGCTGATCGTGGTCGATGGCGAAAATGAGGCAACACCGGTCTCCTACTGGCCAGCGCGCCCCGCCTGTTCGGCCGCTGCTGCGCATTGCTGTCTGGCCCTGGCATGGCATCAGCCCTGCTTCGCCTGGGCCGTCCGCAGACGTTCGCCATATTGGGCCTCGTAATAGGCCCGGTACTCGCCGCTCTTGATCTTGCGCCACCACCATTCATTATCCCGATACCAGGCGGCTGTCATTCGGATGGCTTCCGCCTGGCTGTAGCGCGGTTGCCAGCCGAGACGCTTGACCTTGTCGACGTTCAAGCTGTAGCGTCGGTCGTGGCCCGGCCGGTCGGAGACATGTCGGATCAGGCTGCGCGGCCGGTCCAGAGCGTCCAGCAGAATCTCCACCATAGCCAGGTTTTCCATCTCGTGACCGGTGCCGATGTTGTATGCCTCCCCTAGCTGACCCTCATGCAGTACCAGGTCAACCGCCTCGCAATGATCGCTCACATGCTGATAATCCCTCATCTGCCGGCCGTCGCCGTAAATCGGCAGCGGCTCGTTGTCCATGGCGTTAGTCGCAAAAAGGGGCACGACCTTCTCCGGATACTGGTACGGTCCGATGTTGTTGGCCCCGCGGGTGACGGTCACCGGTAAATCAAAAGTGGTGTAAAAGGCCAAGGCCATCAGATCGCCGCTGGCTTTGCTGGCCGCGTAAGGGCTGCGCGGCGCCAGCAGATCACCTTCCATGCTGGCCTGGCCTGGGGCGATGGTGCCGTATACCTCGTCGGTCGACACCTGATGGTAACGCAGTCCGCCGTACTTCCGAGCCGCCTCCAACAACACATAAGTGCCGTTAACATTGGTCCTGACAAAGGCATCCGGGTCCATGATCGAACGGTCGACGTGCGTTTCGGCCGCAAAATTGACGATCGTATCGACGCCGTAGTTCTCAATCGCCGCAGTCACCGCCTCGGCATCGCTTATGTCTCCCCTTACGAAGTGATAACGTGGATCGTCGTGGACTTGCAGCAGGTTATCCAAGTTACCCGCGTAGGTCAATTTATCGAAGACGACGACGATGTAATCAGGGTATTTCTCTAGTAGGTGGAGGATGAAATTTGAGCCGATGAAACCGGCGCCCCCAGTGATCATGATGTTTTGCATTCTTCTACCTCATCTAGGTGGTAATCGGCGGAAATATCTGCCACGAAACCGACGTTGAATCTCCGCTGAATACTCTTGACCCGCGCATTGTAACTTATCGCCCGCGGCGGGCAACGTTTCAGGTTAGTTTTACGACGATATCGCTCAGGTGATTGGCCGCCTCGTCGCCACGATCGGCCGCATTGCTCAGGTGGCGATATACCTCGCGCAATTTCAGGATTTCCATGATGTCGTCCAGGTCCTCGGGCTTATGAAACAGGTCGGCGATCGCTTCCCGGTAGACCCGTTCGACTCGATTCTCCAGTGCCTTGGCCCGCTGGGCGTGCTCGTTGGCGACTCCTGGATGGTCGCTGAGACGCAACATGCCCAGGTGCAATTCGACGGCCGCGTCACGTAAGAGCGAAGCCATACGCTTCAAATACTCATTGGGAGTTATCGCCAGGATCTCCATCTCCTCGGTGGTCGTATAGGCATAATCGACGACGTCGTCCAGGTTACGCGATAGGGCGTGAATGTCCTCCCGATCCATGGGTGTTACGAAAGTTCGATTGAGCTCGTCGACCAAGATGCGCCGGATCTCGTCGGCATCCTTCTCGATCTGCCGCGTCCGTTCCGAGAACTTGACGCCGGGCTTCTCAAGATATTTGAGCAACATTTCACTGGCTTCCACCGCGAACTCCGCCTGTTGGATCAACAACTCCAGAAAACGATCCTGTTTAGAGCCAAAAAACTTGCTTAGCCGTTTCATATCGTCCTTCCTGATACTCTTACGCCTGGCAAAGCTTGCTTCGCCAGCCGTGTCATGCCTAAGTTTGCGCCGATTTCATCGTTCAGGCCAGCAACTCCATCAGCCATCTCATCGGGAATAAGAAACCGGCCGCCAGTAGGCCTGTGGCTGGGATCGTC
>CP070688.1:785035-788433 GCA_020353135.1 Chloroflexota bacterium | reverse complement strand
TCGTCCAGCAGGACCATGTCGGCCGCTTCCTTGGCCACGTCGGTGCCGGTGATGCCCATGGCGATGCCTATCTCGGCCTGCTTCAGGGCCGGGGCGTCGTTGACCCCGTCGCCGGTCATGGCGGCGATTTGACCGTTGTTTTGCAGGGCCTGGACGATGTTTAACTTGTGCTCGGGCGCCACCCGGGCGTAGACTTCCATCTCATCTACCAGGGGCTGCAGGTCTTCGGCCGTCATCTCGCTGAGTTGGCTGCCGGTAAGACAGGTGTCATCGTCGGTGATGCCCAGGTCCTGGGCGATGCGCAAGGCGGTGAGGGGATGATCGCCGGTGATCATGACCGGCCTAATTCCAGCCTCTCGGGCGGTATGAACGGCGGCCTTGGCTTCCGGCCGGGGCGGGTCCATCATGGCCACCAGGCCAGCAAATACTTCCTGCTCCTCCAGCTGCGACTGGTCTTCAGGCAATTCCGGCGAATCCCAGAAGCGAAAGGCAACGCCCAATACCCTTTGGCCCTGGCTGGCCATTTCGGCGTTCGAGTCCATGATCCGCTCTTGCAGGGCTGGGGTCAGGGGCACGATCTCGTTATCAACCAGAACGCTGTCGGTCACGTCGATCAAACTGTCGATGGCGCCCTTGGAGAGCAACACGTAGGGCGAATCTCCCCATGGCAAATCGGTCTGTTGAACCGACTCGTCCATGCGGTGGATGGTGGTCATGCGCTTGCGTTCAGAAGTGAAGGGCACCTCGCCCACCCGGGGCCAGCGCTTGTCCAGTTCTCGCTTGTCATAGCCGAGCCTGTCGGCCGCCAGCAGCAAGGCGCCTTCCGTCGGATCGCCGATGGCGGTAATGGCGCCGTCCCCGTCACGATTGATCGTCGCGTCGTTGCACAGGGCGCCGGCGCGAACCAGGACGCTAAGCGCAGTTAGCTCGGGCGAACTCTCGCTGATGAGTTCCGTGCGCAACAGGCCCTCCGCACGGTCGACCAGTGTGTCGATGTGGGAGCGATTGCCGGCTACGTCCAGGATGGTGACGGTCATGCGGTTCTCGGTCAGGGTGCCGGTCTTGTCCGAGCAAATCACGGTCACCGAACCCAGAGTTTCCACGGCCGGCAGCTTGCGGATAAGCGCGTTGCGCTTCAAGAGTCGCTGCGAGCCCAGGGCCAGGGTGATGGTGACCACGGCCGGCAAGCCTTCGGGTACGGCGGCCACGGCCATGCTGATGCCGGTCAGCACCAGCGTTTCCAGGTCGCCGCCGCGCAGCAAGCCGGTCAGAATCACCAGGGCGATGATGGCCATGGCGACCACAGCCAGCGTTTTGCCCAGTCGATCCAGGCGACGCTGCAAGGGTGTTTGCTCCTCCTCAACGCCCTGAATCAATTCGGCGATGTGGCCGAGCTCGGTGTTCATGCCGGTATCGACGACGACGACGGAACCGCGGCCGTAGGTGACCGAGGTGCCCATGTAGACCATATTGAAACGGTCGCCGATGGCCAGGTTATCGCCCCGCGGCGCTTCCAGCACTTTGTCGACCGGCTCCGACTCGCCGGTCAGGGCCGCCTCTTCAACCTTCAAATTGGCACCAGTGACCATGTGGCCGTCGGCCGGCACGACATTGCCGGCCTCCAGCAGCACAATATCGCCAGGAACCAATTGGGTGGAGGAGACCTCTTGCACCTCGCCGTCTCTGCGCACGCGTACCGTGGGCACGGCCAGTCGCTTCAGGGCAGCCATGGCCTGCTCGGCCCGATACTCCTGGGAGAAACCGATGACGGCATTGAGTATCACGATGGCGATGATGACGATCGTGTCAATTTCCTCGCCCAGGGCCAGAGATACGACGGCGGCGATTATGAGGATGACCACCATCAATTCCGTAAATTGATTGAACAGAATGCGCCAGGGGCTGATCCCGCCGCGTTCGACCAGTTCGTTGGGACCATACTTCTCCAGGCGAGTCCGGGCCTCGGCCGAGGTCAGGCCGTTTTCCGGATCGGTGGCCAGCTCTTTTAGAGCTTCTTCGACGCTTAGTTTATACCAATCCATACTGTTTTCAGTCGGTTAACGCTTTTGCGGTCACTCGATTTTCCGGGACACTAAGAAGGCGTATCGCAAGCAGGGAATGAGCTGGCAGATTCCGGGGAAATATCACGCAGGCTAGAATTCTTCGTCTTCGTCACCGCCGCCAATTATCTTGAGCAATAGGTAGACGACCATAACGGCGGCGATGAACATTGAGAAAAGGTAACCGCCAAAGGCAACGCGAGACATAAGGTCGCCAAAATCGCCTCCTAGGGCTGTGAAGCTCGACGCGAAGGCAGAACCAATTAGCATGCCGGCCAGCAACAGAGCGACGACGCCAAACCGGGCCATTCCTCGTACTCGACCCAGTTCCTTGGACAGATCCGAAGTGTCAACTTCCAGGGTGAAGCGACCTTTTTGATATTGGTCTAGCCAACCTAACGTAGCCTCCTGCAGCGACGGCATGCGCCGGGCCAATTCGCGGGCGGTGCCGGTGGCTTCTTTGACCACCGCTTGCTTGATGCGCTCGGTGGTGACTTCTTTGGCGGCCAATTCGCGGATATGCCTGTTGGCCATCTCGGTGACGCTTTTCTCGGGCAACAGAGCGCTGGTGATGGCCTCGAGCTGCATAAGCGACTTCAGTGCCAGCGTCAACTCGGGATCGAGGCGCATGCCATTGTCGGTCAGCGTGCCGATGGCCGAATTCACGGCCTGGCCAAAGCTACCGCCACTGCCCGGCTCCAGGTAGCGGCCGACCCGCCGGTCGAAAGTTCGATAGTAGTTACGTTCGTCAACCTTTTTGAAAGGTTTGCTGAGGCTCATCATCACCTGGGCCAGCCCGCGAGAGTCATGCTGCTGGACCACCATCAGCAATTGAATGAGATTGACTCGCTGCATGAAGTCGAGCTCGCCAACCATGCCCAGATCAATGTAGTAAATCATGCCCGTGTCAAGATTGATGAGGACGTTGCCCGGATGCGGGTCGGCGTGGAAGAAGCCGTCGATCAAGAGTTGCTTGACCAGGCTGCGCATGACCGCCTCGGCCAGCGCGTCGCGATCCAGGCCGGCTTCTGAGATGGCATCGACATTGTTGACCTTCACGCCGCGGACGAACTCCATGGTCAATACCCGCGTGGTGGTGTAGTCGCCGTAGATCTCCGGGATATGTACGGTCGGGATGTCGGCCATGTTCTGGTCGATACGGCGGGCGTTGAAGGCTTCGCCGGTGTAGTCCAGCTCTTGCAGGATGTTGTTGCCGAACTCCTCCAGGACACCGGCGAGATCGTTTTCGCGAGCCCATAAGGCGCGGCGCTCCAGGGCCTTGGCGGCGTTGGTCATGATGCCGACGTCGGCCTTGACCTGGCTCTGGATATGGGGCCG
>CP070688.1:779196-784935 GCA_020353135.1 Chloroflexota bacterium | reverse complement strand
TGGTCATTGCCTATCCGGCCCATTTCTGGATGGTAAAACGACAGGTAGTACCGTGGCGAGCGCTGGTAACGGCGAATCGAACTGGCGAGGCTACGGCCGTCGAGGAACCAAGCACATCAAGGGTCAAGATCCTGCTATTTATCCTGGTGACCTACATCATCCTGTTTGGGGTGGTCTTCTGGTTAATGAGCTTTTTGTAGTGGAATAGGCGTCAGGATCCACAGGAGCGATGAAAGAAATGAATCTGAAGATGGAGAAAGCAAATGTTGCCGGCGTCGATATGGCGTTGATCAAATGTAATCTCTCGCATGAGCTGAACGGGTCAGTACAGATGCTTCTGTGGCTTGAAGATTGAACGAGTTTGATGGAGGTATATCATGAAAGGCAAATTGTTGATTCTGTTCCTGATCGGGATATCCCTGATCAGTTGTTCGCAGGAGGAGTTTTCGCCTGGGCCAAAGGGCCCCATTGGTCCCCAGGGAGATGTTGGACTACAGGGCGACCTGGGTCCACAAGGAAACATCGGGCCATCTTCTGAAAATGCAATTGCCATAAAAGGTACTGGTGTGCTTGTAGAGAGTGAGTATCCAATCACTGGATTTACGGAAATTGATGCCAGTGACTTCTTCGACGTAGAAATCGGCCAAGGCGAGACCTACCGTGTGATGGTCGAAGCGGATGAGGCGATTATGCCATACATTGACATCGTCGGTCAGGGCAAAACGCTTCGTATTGGCTTGAAGAACTACACTTACAACATGGAGAACACCTTGCAACGGGTTGAAGTAACGCTTCCAGCGTTGACGCGCGCCTGCATCAGCAACCACTCAGAACTGCTTCTCAGGGATATCGAAGCAGACAATAGCCTGTTGTTTGAAGTGGAAGAGTTCAGCGAGCTCCATGGAATGGTTGACGCTAACAAAATTCAGGTCGAGGTCGACAATCATAGCGAGATCACGCTTAGCGGTTCCGCTTCGCAGGTGACAGGCGATGTCCTTAATCACAGTTCGGCCGACTTGACCGGCCTTGATGCGGCCGAGTTAGACGTGGCTGTCGATCGTTTCAGCACGGTAGATCAGTAGGTATCGAAAGCAGGGGATTCGAGCGTGAGAGCAAGTTACAGAGGTGTAATGATGAAAAGGATTCTCTTCGGGATCACCCTGCTGGCGCTGTTGCTCTGTGCCTGTGGTGAGAACGTCAGCATCGAGCCGCAGGAAGGGCGGATCATCGCCGGTCAGGATGTCAGGGTAGAGGAAATCACTTTTCGCTCTGGAAAGTTCAAGGTGGTGGGCGATTTGCTCATGCCGGCCGAGGGTGATCGCCTTCCGGCCGTCATCCTAGTTCACGGCGATGGGCCCGCTACCCGCCGTACGGGTTCCTCGATTGGACACACGACAAGGATCTTCCTGCAGAATGGCTATGCCGTATTCTCCTGGGACAAACCGGGCAGCGGTGAATCAACCGGCCAGATCAACAATGCACTAACCCAACGGGCCGAGATTCTGGCCGACGGGATCGCGGTCCTGGCCGAGTACCCGAACATCGATCCCGGCCGGATCGGCCTGTGGGGCATCAGCCAGGCTGGGTGGGTGATGCCCTTGGCGCTCGATCTCAGGGACGACGTCGCCTTCATGATCGTGGTCAGCGGCGGCGCGGAGGATTCGATCGAGCAGGCGGCCTACATAGTCTCTCAGGAAGTGCTCTCCGACGGCGGCACGGAAGAAGAGGCCGCCCTTGTCGAGCGGTATTGGTCGCAACAGAATAAGGCCACCGAGTATGACGAATACCACGAGGCCATGGAGGTCCTGATGGGCATTCCTCAGGTCCAGTCGCGCTACGATATGGTTATCACTGAGGAGAATCGGTGGAAACCTGTGTCTCGAGATTTCGACTTATTTATCGACCCTATGGGCATCATCGAGCACACTACCATCCCCGTGCTGGCCATCTTTGGCGAGTGGGACAAAATCGTCGATCCAGTCCAGGGTGCTGAGGCGTACGAGGCTGCCCTGCATGCGGCCGGGAACCAGGACTACCAGATCGAGGTCCTGCCCCGCGCTCCCCACAATCTCGAAAATATGCCCGAGTACCGGAAACTGCTGGAGGGTTGGCTCCAGCATCTTTCAAAGTAGAACCGGTGCGAGGGAGTTCTCTCTGCTGGACTCACGCAGCTTCTTAACCGCGCTAAACTGCGCTTGTGAACCTGGTAGCAACAACATACTACTTCTTCCGGTGGTGGGCCGATATTGATAGACTCCGGCCGGCTGTACCTGGCGGGTGGGGCGTGGAATGAGGCGCAGACGATCCCGGCCTAAGCGAACTCTGATTCGCTCGTGATTTCTGGGGTGCGACCGATTACGACCGAGAACTTGCCAGGCAGGAGCGGCAGAAACACGTTCAGATTAAAGTTGATTGGCTGATCAGTCAACTAAACGGATTTTGGGGAGCGCTCATGGCCGTTGGGACAGGAGCGGGTGAATCTAACGAAGGCGCTACCCGGCCGGGCCTGACGGACCTGAATCCGGAGGAGCTGGAGGGTTAACCCTCAACCATCGTCACAGGCGCGCAGCTCAGCAGCGTTGGCCATGGTTTTTGATTGCCGGGCAACTCAAATCTCCGATAATCATACTGGCTTGTGTGCAGGCAAGCCATTTGACACTTCAATACTCTGTGGTGGCGAAGTAATTGGCATCAGGCACAGGAGTTAACCATGGATTTTCCTGGCAAGGAGTTGATTAAGGAGCCGATGCTGGAGCTCCGCTACGATATCGAAATTGAAGCAGCTCCAGGAGATATCTGGCCATGGATTCAGCAATTTGGATACCATCGGGGCGGTTGGTATATCGACACATGGTGGGACAAATTTGCTCAGAAGTACTTCTGGCCTGCTGTCGTGCCGAAAGACGCCCGCGGCACGTATAAGCCGGCCGCAAATGAGATTTTGCAGGAGTATCAGAGCATAAAGAAGGGAGATATTGTTCCTGACGGGCCGCCTGGATCTGCGTATTATGAGGTAGTGGAAGTTGAATCAGACCGCCTTTTGTTACTCTTTGCGACATCACATTTCAAATACGTGGCCCCGCAATTCTTGTACAAGACGAGATTCGCCCCCAACGGCGCCTTTTGTTGGGCGTTCATAATCGACGAGATTGACAAAGACCGTTCACGACTGATCAGCTGGTGGCGATCGGAAGGCTACCCAAAGACCGGTTTCGTTCTAATCAGACCGTTCTTAGCACTCGTGGACGGGGTTCACCAAAAGGAGATTCTGAAGGGTATAAAGAAGAGAGTCGAAACTTCGAGAAAAAGCGACATCTACTAACTCATTGGAACGGACAGTGGATGTTGGTAGGTCTCAACAGATAACCCGCAAGCCACACCTCACCCTGGAACCAAGGAGGGCCTAATTGGCAAATCAAATCAAAAACAGAGACATTAAGTTCCTGGATCGCAACCCACCGCGCTTTTCGGAGGATGAGGCCAGACGGATCGCGCACGATCTTTTTGGCCTGGCCGGCGACCTCAGGCCCCTCAAGAGTGAGCGCGATCAGAACTTTCGTTTACGCACGGGGAATGGCGAAGGATATGTTCTGAAGTTATCCAACGCCGATGAAGATCCCGGCGTCATCGATTTTCAAATCCAGGCCCTGGGGCATATCGAGCAACAGGATCCGCGACTGCCGGTCCCGCGCGTTGTCCGCGCCAGAGATGGGGCCGCTTCGGCCATGGCCGGCGACGGCCGGGGAACTCAGCACATTGCCCGCGTCCTAACCTATCTGCCCGGCGTTACTCTGGACAATGTCGCCCTTACGCCTGCTTTGTGGCGCGACGTGGGCAAGATCGCCGGCCGCATGGACCTGGCTCTACGGGGCTTCTTCCACCCCTTCGCCCGCCAGGAACATCCCTGGGACATCACGCGCTGCCCAGAACTGCGGCCGCACACGGGCCACATTGCCGATGCCGCCGCCCGCCAAAACATTGAAGATGTGCTAGACCATATGGCTACAGACATCTTGCCTCGCCTCAAGAGACAACGCCACCAGGTCGTTCATGCGGATATAGATTCCAACAATACGCTGGCCGATCCTGATCGGCCCGACAAAATCACGGGCATTATTGATTTCGGCGATATGGTCTACGGGCCAACAGTCGTCGAAGTGGCGATCGCGGCCCACGATAGCGTATCCAGCGACGACTTCACCGAGTCCTTGTGCGCCGTCGTGGCCGGTTTTGACAGCATCCTGCCACTGGAAGAAGAGGAGATCGATCTCGTCTTCGACCTGGTACTGGCCCGGCTGGCAGCTACCGCTACGATCATCGCCTGGCGCAAGGTGATGAGGCCCGGCCAACCCGATTATATTCACGAATCGGAGGCGCCGTGCTGGGAAGCCATAGAGGCTTTGCTGACCAGGGGACGGGCGCAGGTGCGGGCCAGCCTGCGAAAGACCTGTCTCTTCCCACCCTTCTGCCCGATAGACAAGGCTGATGATGAGCCAGACGATAGTGACAAGTTGCTAGCCCGCCGCCGCCAGGTGCTGGGCGCCAGATTAAGCCACTTCTACAGCCAGCCGCTTCACGTCGAACGCGGACGTGGTCCCTGGCTCTATAACGCCCAAGGCGAACGTTTTCTCGATGCTTACAACAATGTCCCCGTAGCCGGCCATTGCCATCCGCACGTCGTCAAAGCCATCGCCCGCCAAACGGCCGCCCTCAACACCAACACCCGCTACCTCTATGGCAGCATTTTGAATTACGCCGAGCGCCTGGTGAGTTATCTGGCTGGGAATCTCTCGGTCTGCGTCTTTGTCAACTCAGGCAGCGAGGCCAACGACATCGCCTGGCGTATGGCGCGGTTTACAACCGGCCGGCGAGGAGCGCTGGTGATGGAAGACGCTTACCATGGCATCACCGAGGCCATCGCCGATCTGACGCCGAGCACGCTGAAGCGGGGGCTTGCGCCCCATGTCCAGACGCTCATGTCGCCCGATCCATATCGCGGCCGGTATCGTTACGGGGAGCCCGACCTGGCAGAACGCTACGCCCAAGACGCAGACCGGGCTATCGCCGACCTGGCCCGGGCTGGCTTCCAACCCGCTGCCTTCATGATCGACACAGCTTTTGTTAGCAATGGTCTGCCTGACGTGCCGGACGGTTATCTGGCGGCCGTCACCACAAAAGTTCGCGACGCCGGCGGGCTATTGATCGCCGACGAAGTCCAGGCTGGCTTCGGTCGACTTGGAACGCACATGTGGGGCCATGTGGCGCATGACCTCGTTCCCGATATCGTCACCATGGGTAAGCCGATAGGCAACGGCTATCCTCTGGGGGTGATCGTGACTAGGCCAGAGATCCTGGACGCTTTTGCCGAGGAGACGGGCTTATTCAGCACCTTTGGCGGCAATCCGGTGGCCTGCGCGGCCGGTATGGCCGTTCTGGACGTCATCGAGGACGAGGGATTGCTTGGCAACGCGAAACAAACCGGCGAATACCTGCGCGAAGGTATTCGCGAATTGATGCCGCGCCAGGCCTGGATCGGCGACGTGCGGGGGCGAGGGTTGTTAGCCGGCGTCGACTTGGTGCGCGACCGTGCGACCCGGGAACCAGCGAATGTGGAAACGAAACGCGCCCTTGACCTGATGCGCCAGAACGGCGTTCTGATCGGCAGTGAAGGAAAGCACGGCAACGTGCTCAAGATCCGCCCGCCGCTGGTCTTCGGCCGCGAACAGGCCGACATCTTGA
>CP070688.1:773818-779096 GCA_020353135.1 Chloroflexota bacterium | reverse complement strand
GTTGGCCGTGATGCAGATACCATCGCGGGTATTGCCGGAGAGCTCGCCGGGGCATTGTATGGCATTGATGCCTTGCCGACTCAATGGGTTAACCGGGTGATTGAAGTAAATCCAAGCCCAGATCTGGAGCAGATGGCGAAGAACCTGACCAGATTGGTCTTCGAAAGGAACAAAGTCCAAGTAGAACGGAGCAGCGTGCTGCTCTCTGACTCGAAAAGGTGATTGTCTAACGCAAGCAGAACCTCAGTAACCGAACCATTTGATAAGGCAAAATAATGAATTTTCCCGAAATATCAGACTTAAAACGCTTTGAAAGATTGTTGCCGACGGCCGGCAAAGTAAATATCGTTTTAGACACCGATACATTCAATGAGATAGATGATCAATTTGCGGTCGTTTATGCCCTACTTTCACAAGATCAATTATCGGTTGAGGCTCTGTATGCGGCACCTTTTTTCAATGAGCGATCGACCACTCCTGGTGAGGGTATGGAGAAGAGTTTCGACGAAATAGTTCGTCTATTGGACAAACTTGATGTGCCTTCAGAAGACCTAGCCCACCGCGGTTCACCTGGATTTTTGGTTGATTATGAACATCCCTATGCCAGTGATGCCGTCGACGATCTCATTCAACGGGCGATGAGCTCCGAGGGTCCTCTCTATGTCGTGGCCATTGGTGCCTTGACAAACATTGCCTCGGCTATTCTCATTGAACCTGGAATAATCGAGAAGATAGTCTTGGTTTGGTTGGGAGGCACCGCACTGCATTGGCCTCATGCGGTTGAGTTCAATCTGGCAGGTGACGTGCTGGCGGCAAGGCTTGTATTGGATTGCGGCGTTCCCCTGGTACTGATCCCTTGCGCCGGGGTTACTACCCACCTGCGCACTACTGTCTCCGAAATTGACTTATATGTTCAGGGACAAGGCGCCATAGGCGACTATCTTGCCGAGACATTCAAGGGATACAATGACGATCATTTTGCCTGGTCTAAAGAGATCTGGGATGTTGTTGCCATCGCTTATTTGATTAATGATGACTGGATTCCTTCACAAATTGTCCCAAGCCCAATTATCGCCCAGAGCACGGCTGATAGTGTTTTCAATCATGACCCAAACTCCTGGTATAAACATCCGTTGACCTGGAGTTTTGATCAGTCGCGCCATCATATTCGCTGCGCTTACTATGTGCACCGTGACCCCATCTTTCGCGACCTGTTTACAAAGTTAGATGGCTGGGCAAAGGGGACGATTGAAATAGCGGTTTAGACCCCACCGCCTCCGTGCCAGCTTAGGGTGCCGATCAACCGAAACTGAATGTCAGGTTTGCTTACTAGTATAGGGCTTCATTACCTCGATCGAGAAGCCCCGGTTCTGACAACCGATCATGAATCATGGTAACAAAATCAAGCAACGGCCGGTAGTGGGACCCCTTCCAGTAGATTTGCCGACATTCCTGGCACATGTGGAATTCGTGATAATACTTCTTGGTCTTGGGTTCCAGGCGCTCGAGGATGTCTTCCTTGGCTACCGGGCGCAGTTGGCCGTTTCAGCGCAGGCATCGATGCCAGGGTGCGATCGCCCGGCGAAGATCGAAGCGATCCAAGACGTCGAGCAATTGCTGGCGCGGCTCCCTGGTCTGCAGGCAAAAGCCATAGACGACGATTTTGCGCATGAGCAAACGCCGGTCGCGGGTTAACAAAACACGTCCTTCAAGCGACGATAGATCGGCCAATTCCGCATCGTCCAGCTGTTTGGAATGAAGCGTATCGAAGCCCAGCAGGCGCAGATAGGTGACCAGCCGGCCGAGGTGATTATCGGCGACGAAGCGCGGCGGGCCCGGCAGCGGCGGTCGCAGGCGCACCGAGGATTCCGGCGCGCCGGACGATGCCGGATAGACGTCGAATTCGTCTCCGGCTCGCACGATGTAGGAGAAGTCAACCGGCCAACGATTGGCCAAGATAACTTCGACCTCGGTATGCGGAATGCCGAGCGCTTCAATCGGGTGTTTAATCGCGATGCGGCCGTTCAGGGCGAAAGGTACGCCGGTGCCTGGCCCGGCCCGTGACAAGAGATCTGCCAGTCGGCCATGAAAGCGAAATGTCGCCCTTTGAAGATTAGTATTGCCGGTTAATCGTGCCATCCCGTGTACCCGACATTATAATACGACCTCTGATAAGGAAAATCACGCGTCTTCCAATTCGCGCGAACGCGTTACGTTATCTATGGCCCCTCGTTTATTGATCAGCCTATTTTTGCTCGGCCTTTTGCTGTTGTCCAGCCCGGATAATGGGGCGAATCCAGTCCATGCTGCCCAATCCGGGCCGGCGGCCGAGATGTTCCAGTTGATCAACCAGTTCCGGGCCTCGATGGGGCTGCCGCCCTTCCAGTATAACGGCACCCTAGCCGTCGCCGCCCAGAATCACGCCAACTGGATGGCGTCCACCGTGATATTCAGCCACACGGGCGCGGGTGGCTCATCGCCGCTGTCCAGGGCCACGGCCGCCGGTTACAACGGCTACGTGGTCGAGAACATCGTCGGCGGCTGGAGCATGTCGCCCCGGCAAGGTCTCATCTGGTGGCAAAACAGCCCTACCCACTACAATACGCTGGTGACTGGTTCCTACCCCCAGGCCGGCCTGGGCTTTGCTACCAATGGCCAGGAGAATATGTACGTGTTGGTCGTCGGCCGGCCGCCCGGGCCACTCGAGCGAGCGCCTACTATCAGGACGCCACTTGCCTCGGCCGCGCCGTTGATCATCACCCCCATCGAGTTGGCCGAACCGCGAGAAGATGGCTCCATCGTTCACGTCATGCAACAAGGCCAGGCCATGTGGACCGTCGCCGCCTATTATGACGTGGACCTCGACTATCTGTACCTGATCAATGGCCTGGGAGAAGATAACGTCTTGCATCCAGGCGACGAAGTGACGGTGCGGCTGGCCGATGGGCAAGAGCCGCCGCCTACCCCTACGCCGCCGTTGACGCACACGGTGCGCGAGGGTGAATCGGCCTGGAGCATCGCCCTGCAAAACGATATCGGCCTTGATTATCTATACTTGCTGAACAATATGAACGCGGATTCGATGTTGCAGCCCGGCGATCAATTGGTCGTGCGACTGGCCGAGGGACAAGAACCGCCGCCCACGCCCACGCCGCCCACCCACCACGTGGTCCGCGAAGGGCAGTCGCTATGGCTCATCGCCGCACTGTATAGCCTGACCCTGGAAGAGCTAATGGCCCTGAATGAGTTGACGACCGAATCGGTCATTCGGGCCGGAGATCAGCTGTTGATTCGCCACTTGCCCACGGCCACGCCGGTCCCGCCGACCAGTACGCCGGCGCCTCAAGCGACGGCTACCCTTCAATCCGAGTCGGCCGTCGTCGAGATAGCGATCTCCCCTGCCCCAGGCGACCCCAATCCAGCGCCGGCCGACCCCGGTCCATCTGGCCCGGCGGCCGCGCCGGGCGAGGACGCTGCCGGGGAAGCGAACGGTGGATCGAGCGGCCTGATCATCACGCTGATCGTCGCGGGCACGCTGGTGCTGGCGGGCGCGGCCCTGGTGGTTCGAGGCATGCGCCAATGACCCGCTGGAAGGGTCGGGCTTGTGTATCGGTAGCCTGAGGCGGCGAAGATACGACGGAGTTCAATGGCACCGGCCCATTTGTGGTCGACAACTACAGCCCGGAAGATCGCGTCTTCCTGGTGGCCAATGAGAATTACTTCGTCGAAGGGCAGCCAAAGCTGGCGGAAGTAGAGGTCGTCTTCTTCAACAACGAAACAGAGGCTGTGGACGCGCTGCGCGGCGGACAAATCGA
This sequence comes from Chloroflexota bacterium, assembly GCA_020353135.1. The sequence continues at coordinate 775,281 of CP070688.1, read as the reverse complement.
TTTGGCCATAGCGCATGTCGACGTCTCTATTCGAGAGTTTACGGGATGAGGCGGGCATTCACAATGTTGACCGGAGGGCCAGAAAGGTTATAGGATCTTGCCGGCTCGTTACTTTCGGCGAACCTTATCCGACCCTGAAGAGTCCGAACGGTTGAAATGGCAAACACAACCCCACCGACAATCATCAATAGTCGTTACGAACTCCATGAAGCCTTGGGTAGAGGCGGCATGGGCGTCGTCTACCGGGCCAGCGACCTTCTATCGGGCCATCCAGTGGCCTTGAAACAGGTCACCGTCCCGACAGGGCTGCTGACTTTCGATTCTCGGGACAGCGCCGTTGACCTGGACTTCGCCCTAGCCCAGGAGTTCAGAGCTTTAGCCACCATACGCCACCCGCACATCATCAGCGTCTTTGACTTCGGCTTCGACCGGCAGGGTCAACCGTATTTCACCATGGAGTACGTCGACGGCGGCCGATCGATCCTCGACGCTGGCCGCGATCTGTCCCTCGAAGCGAGAGTCGACCTGATCTTGCAGATGCTGCATGGGCTTGTTTATCTGCACCGGCGGGGCATATTGCACAGAGATATAAAGCCATCCAATGCCCTGGTGCTGGATGGACAACTCAAGTTACTGGACTTTGGCCTTTCGGTGATCACCAGCCAGACGATGGAGTATTTGTCTCTTACGACGGCCGGCACCATGGCCTACATGGCCCCAGAACTCTTTCAGGGAGCGCCGTACAGCAAGGCGACCGACTTGTATGCGATGGGCGTTATTGCTTTTGAACTTTTCACCGGCCAATTTCCTTACGAGCAGAGCAACCTGGCGACGATGATGCGCGATGTCCTCGGCAAGCAGGTGGAGGCGGCCTCGTATGGCGTGGCCGGCGAACTGGCCGACGTCCTCGATCGACTGTTGGTTAAATCGCCCGAGGCCCGTTATCACGAGGCAGAGTACGTGATCCGCGATCTTTGTGCGGCCACTGGCTTGCCATTGCCGCCGGAGACGGAGCAAATCCGGGAGAGCTTCCTCCGAGCGGCCAAATTCGTCGGCCGAGAAACGGAGATGTCCTACCTGGTCGGCTTGCTGGAAACGGCCACTGCTGGTCAAGGATCGCTCATCTTGATAGGCGGCGAAAGCGGCGTGGGTAAATCGAGGCTGCTGGAAGAGCTACGCATTCGGGCACTGGTGGAAGGGATTTTGGTCCTGCGCGGGCAGGCCCTCAGCGACGGCCGCAGCTATTACCAGCTGTGGCGGGATGTGTTGCGCTCAACGCTCCTATACGTCCAGCCGGGCGAGGATGAATTGGCCCTGCTCCAGCCAGTGGTGCCCGATTTAGCCAGGGTACTGAATCGACCTATGACGGAAGCAGATCCAACCAGCCCGCAGGCAGACCAACGGCAATTGTCCCAGGCCGTCGCTCGCCTGCTGAGAGACCTGGCACGGCCGGCCCTGATCAT
>CP070688.1:771100-773718 GCA_020353135.1 Chloroflexota bacterium | reverse complement strand
CGTGGGTGTATTGGGTGCGCACCTTACCCTTGGCCCCGATGCCTTTGGGATAGTGGACAAAGAACGGATCACTGATGCCGCCACGGTAGGTTTCGCGCTTCCAGCGGCGGAAGGGCGTGTTGCCGGCCCACGTCCAGCCCCAGGGATAGTGATTGAAGTAAGCCGGGCCGCCAAGGTCGTCCATGGCCTTCATGTTCTCCTCGGCCGATTCGGGGACGTTATTGAAGAAATAGCTCTCGTTCACCGAGCCTGCAGGACCGCCTTCGGCGCTGGCGCCATTGTCGGAGATGACCATGATCAAAGTATTCTCGAACTCACCAATCTTCTTCAGAAAATCGAGCAAGCGGCCGACGTGGTAATCAGTGTGCTCCAGAAAACCGGCGAAGACCTCCATCATGCGGGCGTAGAGCCGCTTTTCGTCTTCCGGCAATGCGTCCCAGTCCTGCACGTCTGGATCGTGTCGTGAGAGTTCGGCGTCCTGTGGAACAACGCCCAATTCTTTTTGCCGGGCAAAGACCTTTTCGCGATAGACGTCCCAGCCATCGTCGAACATGCCCTTGTACTTATCGACCCACTCTTTGGTAACATGATGGGGGGCATGCATGGCCCCCAAAGCGAAGTACATGAAGAATGGCTTATTGGGCGCAACCTGCTTGGTATCGGCGATGAAACTGATGGCTTTATCTACCAGGTCTTCTGTAACGTGATAGCCTTCTTCCGGCGTTTTCTCCGGCTCGACAGTATGGTTGTCATAGGTCAATTCAGGGTAGTATTGGTGCGTATCGCCACCGAGAAAGCCATAGTAGCGCTCGAAGCCGCGTCCAAGAGGCCAGCGATCGTACGGGCCGGCTGGTGATACCTGGTCGATGGGGGTCAGGTGCCACTTGCCCACGGCGTAGGTGTTGTAGCCGTTCTGCAGGAGCATCTCCGACAGGAAGCCGTTCTCGAAGGGGATATTGGCATTGTAGCCTAGATATCCCGTCGAGCCTTCGGTGATGCAGGCCATATTATTGGAGTGGTGGTTGCGGCCGGTCAACATGCACGCCCGTGATGGAGAACACAGAGCGGTCGTGTGCATGTTGCTGTAACGCAATCCGCCTTCCGCCAAGCTATCCATGTTGGGCGTGGCGATTGGGCTGCCATAGCAGCCTAGCTGCCCATAGCCTGTATCGTCGAGAACGATGAACAAGACATTGGGCGCGCCTTCTTTGGCTCGCGGCGGCTCAGGCCAAGCTGGTTCAGACTGGTCGTACGTGCGGCCGACGACGCCGGTGAAGGCGGTTCCGGGTTTGTATTCCTTTAATGTCATTTCTTACCTCCTTGAAGTGACTGATTCACAATTGAGAGTATTCGCACATCTCTAAGCTTGACTTTCGCTTCGTTGCGTTCGTTCAGGTGTGGCTAGCTTCCGTAATTGCCGAACTGCAAGGAACTTATGACCTCGTCCAGGGTAGTCAGATCCGGTTCCCAATCTGAAGCCTCCAGTTCGTTTAGCATTCGTTCTTTCTCTTGTAGGTATGTGTTTGGGTCGTTGTGCGCTTGCTGGAATTCCTCCTCTGTCACCTCGCCCACATCGTTGGGCAGAGCGGAAGTTGCCACCGGAGGATAGAAGAAGCTAACCAGGTAGGCTCCGTCGTCGGTCAAGCCTTGCTCGATGTAGACCACGTTGCGATTCAGGATGACATCGATTCCCTGCATGGGAGCAGCCACAAAACGAACACCGCTGCCCCAAGGCGTGTCCACGTATTCCCTCTGTGCAGTAACCGCCAGATTGCCAGCACCCATCACCCGGTACGCTTCAAATGGAAGCACGGGCAACCGGGCCGTGGCCAGATCCGACCTGTCCGCCAACAGCTCTTCCAGCATTGCCAGCCGGTCACTGACAGCACTATTGCCGGCTTCGTCCCACAACCCTTGATATGCCTCGGTGGGGATGATGTAGATAATCGGGTCGCCAAATTGGACGTCAGCCCGGTCAGAGATGCCGAAGTTGACCTGCACATGTTCTGGTAGACCCATGGGGCCTGGTGGTTGACTATCGTCATAGGCCGTTTCCTCGACAAGATTCGCCTGCCAGGAGTAACCCAGGTCCATGGTGTCGATGGATACAGAGCTTGGGTCCATGGCATCGGCCCCACCGCAGGTGACCAGGACCAGGCTCAAGGCAGTGACGAAAAGAGACACAACAAACCCTTTCATCTTTGTTCTCCTTATTTGGTACGTTCTTTTGCCTTTTGTTGGCGTTCAGATGGAGCGAGCTGGCGACTCGATACTGGAGCTAAGAAACTCTTTCCCTTCCCATCCACCTGCCAATATGAACCCTGGTGCGACAGATACAACCCAATATAAACCATTGCACAAGGGTTTGATAGTGAAAGAAGTCACAAAAAGGATAGACGAATCTCACGTCAGCCCATGGATCTTGGCGCATGCCGTGAATGATGACAAACGAGTCGCCAGTAGTAAGATAGCCGTGGCTGTCCTGGGGTAGCGGTCTGAGGCTTCGTTCTTTGATTCTACAAGGCCTGGAGATCGGCGCCCGAAATCAGATGCCTACCGTGCCCGGGATAGACCCACTCTGGCTTGACGGCCTGCAGCCGCCTCACGCTATTGGGAAT
>CP070688.1:763999-771000 GCA_020353135.1 Chloroflexota bacterium | reverse complement strand
TCCGTCTGATACAGTGGGACTTTCCACCAACTATCGGCCGTGGGCTGGTAGCCGACAGCATATTGAACCGTCGGATCGGCCTGGAGTAACATTCCCTGGTCAAGGCGGTTCAGGAATACGCCTACCATAAGTGGCCGTTCTTCGCTAAGAACGGCCTCCCGTTGCACGATCGAAGCCAGAGTGACCGCTTCGTAAACCGATAGTCCAGCGGCGCCAAATGATTGACGCATGGCTGGCGTTACCCGGCGGTCAAAATTAGCCAGCATCTGACCGATCAGAAATGCAGCGTCGGCTTCGACAGGGATCCGGTAGGTGTCCGGGAACAAGAAGCCCTCCAACGAGGCCTTGTCCGGTAAGGAACTCAAGAAATCATAGCCGCTCAGGTCCATTGCGCCCTGGCGCCTGGCATGGGTCAAGAACTCTTCCGAGTCGATTTGCGCCGGACTCAGCAGTTCGAGATATCGAGCCATTTCTTCCAGCCGCCAGCCTTCGACAAAGGTCAAATCGACCTGCAAGTCGGTGGCCCGGCCCAATATAGCGGCCAGCTCAGGTATGGTCGACTTGGGGCTCACTTCATAGGCGCCAGCTTCAAGCCGGGAGTCAAGATCGTAGTAGCGTAGGTAATTAAGGAAAAGCTCGTGGTCCGTCAGCAATCCGGCGCTGACGAGATTGGCCGCTATCTCGTCAGCGCTCTGACCTGGATCGACGACAAAGGATTGCTGATCTTCACCCGATCCGGCCGGCCTGGTCAGATCGCCGGCCCGGGATGCCAGGTAACCCCGTAGATACAGACTCTGCACTGGATTTAGACTTGCGCCTCCGACGAGCTTCGGGCCTATTCCGGCCAGCCGAGCATCCTGCCAACGGGTATAGAGCAGTAACCCGGCCGCCATGCACAAGCCGACAGCAGCCGCAAATAGGCCGAGGCGTACTAGCCAGTCCATTAAACTTGTCCGGCCGCCGGACTGAGGCTGGTCTGAATCCAGTGCCCGCCTTTTTTTACTCATTGGCTGGACGCTCCCTGGTCGGCTGTGCGCAACGCGTCCAGGTAGGACTGCAGAATGAAGGCTGCCGCGACGGCGTCGACCCGTTGCCTTCTTCGTCGCCCGCGAATACCCCGTTCACGCAAGCTTGCTTCTGCCTTCACAGTGGTGAAGCTCTCATCCCAAAACTTCAGATCTAGCCCCAGGTTCCGCTGCAAATCGCTGGCATAATCGCGCACCCAGGCCGCCTTATCGCCTTCTTCACCGGAAGCCAGAAGGGGCAATCCGACGACCAGCAAAGACACCTTATGCTGCTCGACAAGCTCATTTATCCTTCGGAAGTCCGCTCGCCTCGCCTGGCGGTTTACTACTGCAACGGAGCGGGCGATCGTTCTTGTCTCATCGCTGACGGCAACGCCGATTCGCTTCTCACCCAGATCCAGGGCCAATATGCGTCCTTCGTCGCTGTCGTTCTCTATGGGGATGGGGGCAGGATCGTTCATCGCTGGCGGAATCGTTCGAAGAGAATGAATCTCCACGTCAACAAAGCATGATTTATAGCACAGCCGAGCGTTAACTGCCCCTACGTCTTCCCCACAGTTAATCTATTCCGGCAAGCGGACTTGCTTGCCCGCCCTCGCTTCATTGCGCGTCAGGCGCTCGTTTCGATCTGGGTTTGTATTCGAATGGGCAAATAGGGAATCCGGCCGAACCAGCTCGGCCAGACGTCAACCTCGGGATATTCCTGCAAAGGTAAACGCTCGAACAGATAAGTCGCGGCAATAGAACTCTCTTGACCGGCGACCTGGTTTAGCAGTTGACCTAGGTCCAGCTCAGCGGCCATCTGACCGGCGCCCATCATATCAAAGATGACTCGCCCTTGGTTATCAACACCCTGAATCCGGCCGCTCCTGAAGTCCAGGCTCTCCGGCACCAACGCAAATCCTGTCCCCACGGCGTCGGTAAGAGCCTCATAAACCAGGGCAGTGGCCTGCGCCTCGTCAACCGCCGTGGCCTGAAGTTCGGCCCGGATTTCTAGCGCTAGCGAATCAGCTTGCTCGCCAGGAAAGGCCGAATAAGTCTCGTGCAGGATTCGCACCAGCCGCAAAGAGTCCTTGGCCAGAAATTCCCGGCCGCTCAGCTGGCCCTCCATTTCGGCCAGGGCGCGCACCTGCAATTGCTGCATGATTTGAGACCGGAGTCGCTCGCGGTCAGCTTCGCTGACCGATGGCTCCTGGCGCGCACCGCCGCCCGCCAGCGCTTCCAAGTTGCGGACTTCCAGTTGCAGGGCCAATGGGCCTTGAATACGATTGATGAGGTTAGCATTAACGTTTCCCACGGGACCAGGATCGACGGCCACCACGTCTGCTGCCGCCGAAGCACCCACGACTCCGGGTACTTCTATCTGGGCCAATGTTTGAAAGACGATCCGGCTTGCGGCCGAAGTACTGACTCGCGTGCCGGCCGGCACTGTGACCGGCTGGTCCAGGTGGTTAACGAAGACCACCTGGCCTCTTGCCGGACCATCGTCCACCTCAATGACGCCAGTGGTCGCTACCTCGGCTTGCCACTCTTGCACAGACGACAGGACCCGACCCGGCACCGACGCGCCTCCGACGACCGTCGACTCCAATTCAGGGTCGGCGACGATCTGCCGCCTGACCTCGACCGTTTCCACAATCGGCCGCAAAGTGACTGTTGCCCCAGGAATCGCGTACACGGCGGCAACAAAGAGGATGGCCAGTGTAGCGATATAGAACAGTACGGCGCCATAACGCAGCAACCACACTTGCCAGCGCGCTCTGGGTGTTTTGCGTCGCCGCACCTCGCGACTGTCCTCCTGGTCCATGCGCGTGGGTGTCCCAACCTGTTCCCGCCTGCGCCGGCCGCGCCACCAGCGTCGCCGGCTCTTAAGCGTCGACTCCACGGATGGAAATACAGGAAAGCCCAGCGCCTTGGCTTGGCCTACCACCCGATCGTCGACCGTCACAAGGCCGACTTCCAGCCGAAGATCATCAGTCTGTCTGCGCAGTAAAGCCAGATCCAGATAATCTGTCAACAGGTTGCTTTTTGGCGGCAATACCAGGGCGATCTGACTTTCCCGCACCCACTTGAGGCGGTCTCGGATAGAGACGATGTCGTCTTCTGGGTCGAGATAGACAACTTGAATCGCCATCGCACAATTGCTTGGCTCGCCAGCCTAAGCGCTTGACGCTTGCAGTGCCTGTTGCAGCAACCCCGGTACGGTCGCCAGAGCCTCCGGCAGTTTCTCGGGTTCTCGACCGCCGGCCTGCGCCAACCCGGGCCGGCCGCCTCCGCCGCCGCCAACCATTCGCGCCACCTGGCCGACCAGGTCACCGGCTCTCACTCCGCGGCCGATCAAATCATCCGTGACGACAGCCACTAGAATAACCCTGTCGCCGGTCACCGCACACAGGACGGCAACGCCCGACTGGACCCTATCGCGGAACCAGTCGGCCATCTCTCTTAGGCCGTCCATATCGCCAGTGCCCACTTGGGCTGCCATAAGTGGCACGCCGTCTATCTCTTCCATTTGGTCCAACAACTGCTCAAATTGGAAACGGGCTTGCTGGCGACGAAGCCTGGCTATCTCCTTTTGCTGGCTCTTGTTATCGGCCAGGATGGTGTCCAGGCGAGACTCGATCTCCTCCGGCGACGCATTCAGTTTTCGGGAAACTCGCTGCAGTCTGTCCAGCCCATCTTGAATCAAGCTCTGGGCCCGGCGGCCGGTCACTGCCTCCACCCGGCGCAGGCCGGCGCCCACCGCTTCCTCGGCTGTGAAGCGAAAGAAGCCAATATCGCCAGTCGACTGCACGTGCAACCCGCCACACAGTTCAAAACTGTAAGGCTTCTTGTGGTCGCCGATTTTGATGGTTCGAACCACATCAGCGTACTTCTCACCAAATAGGGCCATTGCTCCGGCACCAATTGCTTCCCCTTGAGGCATATGGTCGACGGAAACCGCCGAATTGGACAAAATGGCGCCATTGATGGCGGTCTCAATCATGGCCAGTGCCGCGGCGCCGACCGCCTCACCGTGAGAGAAATCGAAGCGTAGTCGGTCCGGAGCCACCAGCGACCCTTGTTGGGTAACGTGAGATCCTAGCGCAGCCCTGAGTTCGCGGTGCAGAATGTGGGTCGCCGTATGATTGCGCCGGATATCCAGGCGCCGCTTGTCGTCGACGCGCAAAGCGGCCAGCTCTCCTACGACGACGGCGCCTCGTTGGACACGGCCTATGTGGAGGATCAGGCCGTTGACCGGGCTGGCCATGTCCTTTACCACGATCTCGGCGCCGGTCGACTTGACGACGATGCGTCCGGTGTCACTCACTTCGCCCCCGGCCTCCACATAGAAGGGCGTCGCCTCCGTGATGACTTCGACTTCTTGTCCTTCATCGGCCCGATCAACGGACTTGCCATCCACGACCAACGCCATGATTTCTGATTCCATGTTGGCCCCTGTATACGGATCGTAATCCACTCCGCTAGGAGCCAGCTGGCCCTGATCAATGAGTTGCGAAAGCAGCTGACCGTAGACGCTGCCAGCCGTCTCGTACTGGCGAAATGCGCCACTGCCACTGGCTTCGGCATGTTTTTCTTTTGCTCCCAGATAGCCTGCTTCGTCCACAGAGAAGTCACGTTCGCCAGCCAGATCGCGGGTGATTTCTATTGGCAAGCCGTAGGTGGCGTAAAGATGGAAAGCGGCTTCACCAGGGATTTCATCATTGCCAGCGTGATGCAGTTCGACCATGAGGGTGTCGAGTTGAGCCAGGGCCGCATCAAGGGTGCGATCAAAACGCTCTTCCTCTAAAGTCACCGTATGGCGAATATGATCTTGGTTTCTGACTAGCTCAGGATAGACATCGCCCATCTGGTCTATCGTCACCTGGGCGATTTCTGCCAGGAACGGCTCGTTGAAACCTAGCGACCGGCCGAAGCGGGCTGCCCTGCGAATGATCATCCGTAACACATAACCGCGACCCACGTTACCCGGCAGCACACCGTCGGCGATCATAAAAGCCGCCGCGCGACCATGATCGGCGACCACACGATATCCGGTCTGGTGCGCCTGTCGTTTCTCTTCATCGTCACTCAACAGTTCTTGTACGCGATCCATGAGCGGCAGAAAGAGGTCCGTGTCGTAGTTGACCGGCTGTTGCTCGATCACGGCCGTGATTCGCTCCAGGCCCAGCCCCGTATCGACGCCAGGTTTTGGCAAAGGCGTGCGGCTGCCATCTTCATGCTGGTTGAATTGCATGAATACCAGGTTCCAAATCTCCAACCAGCGGCCGCAATCGTTGTCGAGCAGAACGCTGCAGCCTTCTTCATCACACGTGCAGTATTTGGGACCCCAGTCATAATGGACCTCACTCGTGGGTCCGCATGGTCCCACGTCGCCCATCATCCAGAAATTGGTCTTGTCACCCATGCGTAGGACGCGATCGGCTGAGACGCCGACTTGTTCAACCCATATGCGGTAGGCGTCATCGTCATCGACGTGAACCGTATAGTAGAGTCGATCGGCCGGTATCTCGCACACCGTGGTTAGAAAATCATAAGCGTAACGGATGGCGCCTTCTTTAAAGTAGTCGCCGAATGAAAAATTGCCTAACATTTCAAAGAAAGTATGGTGCCTGGGCGAGGGACCGACGTTTTCAAGGTCATTGTGTTTGCCCTGAACGCGCATACATTTCTGCGACGATGCGGCCCGACTATAGCCGCGCTTCTCATGCCCGAGAAAAGTGTCGACGAACTGATTCATTCCGGCGTTGGTGAAGAGCAGCGTTGGATTATCATGTACAGGCAGTGGCGAACTTGGCACCACCCGGTGGCCCATTTCCTCAAAAAAGTCTAAGAATGCCTGGCGAACTTCAGCGCTGTCTTGCGGTTTCATTTGCTTCCCTTCTGAGGCCGAATTGAGCGGCGATTGTACGGTAGGTAATTGGTCATGTCAATCGACTGAAATGAGCAGAAATTGCGAAAATCAGCTATTATGAGGAATGAGGTTAATTCGCTACTGGCCCGCATATATTCACCTTTGTATCGCGAGGTTCCGTAGGTGAAAAGAAAATTATTACCAATCGTCATCGTCGTGTTCAGTCTGGCTCTGGTCGTTGGCCTAATCCGGGTTGCGCGGCTGCATGCCGATGTGGCGCACCATTCGTCGGTGGCGGCCGTCATGAAATCGGTTGGCTCCAGCGTCTCCTTCACGGCCGATCCGCTGATCCAGGGGAGCTTTGCCCAAGCTGGCGAGACCACCGAGTTTGAAGTGACAGTCACCAATACAGGCGGCTCGCCGGTAGACACCTATGAGCTTCAGAGCAATTCCACCTGGCCAGTCGCACTTTACGGGCCAGACGGCGACACGCCCCTGACCGATACGAATGGCACTGGTACGATCGACACGGGCATTGTAGCAAGCGGCCAGGCATTTACCATCACTGCCAAAGTCGAGGCGTCCTCGGACAAGGTCATCGGCGACGAAAACAAGGTGGAGTTGACGATCGCCTCGTTTATCAGCCCATCGCTGATCACGACTACCATCATGCAAGGAGCCATTCCGGCGCCATTTGCCCAGGCTTTGTACGAACCGTCCAATCAGGCCATGAGTTTGATCATGTCTCAGCCTAACGGATCCAGGCAGAGTCAGACAACGCCAGATTCATGGTTTCACCGAGAGGACCTTCCGCCCGAACTGGCTGCGGCCGAGACATTTTCTGGCTATGTATATGCCTGGACCAACTGGCGGCGTCCAGCGGCCTTTTGGGTGAGCGAAGTAGAATATGCGCTCACCGATAAGGCAGGCCTTACTCAATCTCAACCTTCGAAAGTAGCGGACCACACTTCGGCCTCTTTGACCACGATTGACGATGCGCCAGCCGTGGCTGTCGCACCCGACGGAAGAATCGGTATAACCTGGATTCGTAAGCAAGGTGACCTCGGTGTAAACGAACCTCAGAACGACAATGTGTACCTGGCAGTTCTGGATCCTGTCGG
>CP070688.1:759117-763899 GCA_020353135.1 Chloroflexota bacterium | reverse complement strand
TCAAGAATTGGCTTAGCCAGGTTGATAGAGAGTCTTCGCGTGGCGATGCGATCGCAAAGGGAAGGTAGGGGCGATGCTCCGGAGTCTTCGCGCTACATCAGGTGGATTAACCGTGGCCGCGACACGAACCAGCTAAGGGCGACAACGCTTTCCATTATAGGCCAAAGAAAGCGTCGAAGGTGCTACTCCAGCCCAAGGCGACCCAAAGAAGGGCGGCAAGGGCAGCGCCGATCAACGGGCCGACGATGGGTACCCAGGAATAGCCCCAATCGCTACTGCCCTTGCCTGGAATAGGTAGAAGCTGGTGAGCGATACGCGGACCCAGGTCGCGGGCAGGGTTAATGGCGTATCCAGTGGGACCGCCTAGTGAAAGGCCGATGGCCCAGACCAGCAAACCGACGGTGAGAGCCCAGAGAGAACCAACAGTCGTCTCATTTCCTATGATGGCGAAGATGCCGAATACCAGCATCCAGGTGCCAATGATCTCTGTGATCAGGTTCCAACCATAGCTGCGAATGGCCGGGCCGGTGGAAAAGACGGCCAGTTGACCATCCGGATCTGTGCCTTTCCAGTGCTTGAAGTAGGCCAACCATACCAGGACGGCGCCGAGGGCGGCGCCGGTAAGCTGAGCGAGCCAGTAAAGAAGCATTTTGTCGAAGGTAAATGGGTCAGCGGCCCCAGAAACCGCATCGCGAATAAATATGCCCAAGGTGACGGCCGGGTTAATGTGCGCACCGCTGACCGGGCCGACGACGAAAACGGCCGTGAAAACGGCCAGACCCCAACCGGTGGCGATGACGATCCAGCCGGAGTTATTACCCTTGGTCTTGTTCAAAACGACATTGGCGACCACGCCATCACCAAGCAAGATCAGGATCATCGTGCCTATGACTTCAGCAATGTAGTTTTCCATCTTTTTCTCCCTGTGTTGAATGATTGGGTATTCGACAAAAACTACGCCCTCCGCTGCTTCTGCCAAAGTGTTTCAGGTCGCAACGAAATCACAACGTCAGCTCAATGCTTGAAGTCGGCCGGGGAGATATTGAGGCGCTTCATTTTGCGCCACAGCGTGGTGCGGCCGATGCCCAATTGCTGGGCCATGTCAGTGACCCGGCCGTGGTTGGCCCAGCCGGCGCGAATGATGGCTTCTCTTTCGGCGTCGGCGACCGAGAGGACCGGTTCGGCCTGGGGAGAGGCGGCGGTGATCACCCGGCCGCTACGCACCACGTCCGGTAGATTGACCACACGCACCACGCCGTCCTGGCTGAGGGCCACGGCTCGCTCCAGCGCGCTTTCCATTTCGCGCACGTTGCCAGGCCAAGGGTAGCGGCACAATGTGGCCATGGCCGCGTCGTCAATCCATAGCGCGCGATCACCCCGTTGGCCAATGCGGGCCAGGAAACGCTCGGCGATGAGCGGGATATCGTCGACGCGCTCACGGACGGGCGGAATCTGGATGTTGAATACGCCGAAGCGGTAGTAGAGGTGAGAAATGAAGCTGCCGTCGGCCACCAGCTGGTTCAGATCGGCCGTGGTGATGGCCATGATGCGCACGTCAAGCTGGATCGGCTGGCTGCCGCCCAGGCGCATCACGTGGCCGGTTTCCAGCACGCGCAGCAGGGCGGTCTGTAATTCGAGGCTCAAGCTCTCGACCTGATCGAGCAGCAGCGTGCCGCCATGAGCCAGTTCAAATTTGCTCGGCTGGCCCAGGATGCCCGTGCCTCGGGCCTGGCCGAGAAACTCGGAGGCCATCAGTTCGTGGGGGATAGCCCGGCAATCAATGACCACAAAAGGCCGGTTGGTTCGCCCTCTGTCGTCATGGATGGCCCGGGCCAGGTGGTTTTTGCCCACGCCGCCCTCGCCGCTAATCAGCACCGGGGCGCTGCCGCGGGCGGCAATGCGCGCCTGGCGCAGAACTTCGCGCATGCGCGGCGTTTGACTGGGTAGATCATCGAGAGTGACGGCGGCTTTGCTACCGATCTGCTGGTGCACCAGGCGACGCACCTGCTCGATAGGTCTCAGGAGCAAGATATGGCCGACGGGCTGGTTCATGCCGGCCCTCGCAGGGCGCTCGCCATGCCGGCCTGCGCCAGCAGGGCGGGCGCCGATTGGTCGTAGGCTGGCGAGACAAGTGATGCTTTGATCGTCGACCAGGAATGTCGTCTCATCGTCGCGTATTTCACGTTCTTCTTCAATGGCGCGCAGCAAATTGGCCGGTAAGGCCAGCATCTCAGGCAGCGGCCGGCCGACAACGGACGAGGGATTAAGGCTCACGATCTGGCCGGCCTGTTCGTTCATGTGGAGGATCTTGCCCGACTCGTTCCAGGCGATGACGCCGTCGGTGATGGCGCCGAGGATCGTGTTGACCTCACTAAGGTGCCGGTTGGCTTCCTCCAGAAACCAGTTGGTGTGGAGCTGGTTGCTGATGGCCCGGGCGGCCGACATGGCCAGGGCCAACGATTGGGGCGATCCCATCCTGGCCGGGCCGACGATGCTCAATACACCGGCGATGCGGCCGCGCACGTCATGGACAGGAGCGGCGGTGGTGGCCAGGTGATGGCAGGCGCGGAAAAAGTGCTCGGGGCCGATAACCAGGGACGGCATCGCTTCGTACAAGGCCAAGGCCAGTGCCGTGGTGCCAGTTTGGCCCTCGGCCCAATAGGCGCCCCGACCGAGGCCGGCCTCTTCAAGCAAGTTTACGGCGTCGTCGTCTCCGACCAGGGTATGAACGCAGCCAGTGCCGTCGGCGAGCAGGATCGCGCAGCCGGCACCTTCTATGAACTGGTGAATGTCTTCCATAAATGGCACGGCTATCTCATTCAAGGCCGCGCGGGCCCTGAGGACGGTGGCCAGCGCGCCTTCGCCGGCCCGGTTCGGCCGGGGCGTTGCCAACGGATCGAGGCGAAAAGCGCAGCGTTGCCAGGAGGCCAGCACGGCCGGATCGATGATGGCAATTTCAGGCCAATCTACCCGGCCGGTGCTCACGAAATCTTCCCATATTCGGGACAGGGTCTCATCGGCGATCGGGAAGCTGGCCGGCTGCATGTTCTCTTATCCTCTAATATGGCCGTCGCCGATGCAGATCCATTTGTAAGTGGTCAACTCTTCCAGGCCCATAGGGCCGCGGGCGTGCAGCTTCTGGGTGCTGACAGCCACCTCGGCGCCCAACCCAAATTCTCCGCCGTCGTTGAAACGAGTGCTGGCATTGACGAATACGGCGGCCGAGTTGATTTCGTCGACGAAGCGGGCGGCATTGGCCCAGTTGTTGGTCAGGATGCTGTCGGAATGCTCGGTGCTGTGTTGTTGAATATGGTCGATGGCTTCGTCCAGGCCGGCAACTATCTTGATACCCAAAATCAGAGCCAGCCACTCACGGTCATAGTCGCCGGATTCAATAGCGGCGATGCGAGCTTCATGACCATTGGAACGCAAGATGTCTAAGGCCGTCCCTTCGGCTCGCAATTCCACGTCTGACCGGGCCAGTCGAGCTGCCAGGCTAGGTAGCAAGTGGGCGGCCACGGCCGGATGAACCAGCAGCGTATCCAGGGCGTTGCAGACGCTCGGCCGCTGGACCTTGGCATTCTCGACGATGTCGACGGCTCGCTCTAGATCGGCGCTTTCGTCCACGTAAATGTGGCAGATGCCGATGCCGCCGGTGATAACGGGAATGGAGCTTTGCTCACGGCACAACTTGTGAAGGCCGGCCCCACCGCGCGGGACGATCATGTCCACATATTGGTCCAGGCGGAGTAACTGGGCCACCAATGCCCGGTCGGGATCGTCGACGTATTGCACGGCCGCCGGAGGCAGGTTCACTCGTTCCAGGGCCGATTGGATGACCTGGACGAGGGCCAGGTTGCTGCGCAGCGTTTCGCTGCCGCCACGCAGGATGGTGGCGTTACCTGTTTTGAGGCACAAGGTGGCGATGTCGATGGTCACGTTAGGCCGGGCTTCGTAGATGACGCCAATGACGCCAATGGGGATGCGCCTTTTGCTCAGCCGCAGCCCGTTGGGTAGCACACGGCTCTCCGTTTCGGCGCCAACGGGATCGGGCAGGTCGACGATTCGCCGGGTATCGGCCGCCAGTCCCTGGAGCCGGGCCTCGTCGAGCAACAGACGATCGAGCAGGGCGTCGCTCAAACCTTTGGCCCGGCCGTCTTCGATATCCAGCTTGTTTTGAGCCAGGATCATGGCCGCTTGACTTTCCAGCTCGTCGGCGATGGCCAGCAAAGCGGCGTTCTTCTGGTTGGTATTCAAGGTGGCCAGGGTTCGGGAGGCTTTTTTTGCCGCCTCACCCATGGCGATAAGATCAGTTGTCATGTTGTCGTCTCTCCTATCTTGTGCTGATTAACTATCTTAGTACGTAATGGCCGCGCAAGCCAGAGTAGAGAAATCTTTTGGATTGCCCGCATAAGCCGGAGGCGCGTGTTACGAACTCACTCGCTTCGTCGAGCGGCCGGTCAGAGCAGAATCAGGTCGTTGCGGTGAACGGCCACGGGGCCGTAGGCGTAGCCCAGGCGGCGGACGATCTCGTCAGAATGGCAGCCGATGATCTGGCGCAGTTCGGCGCTGCCGTAGCGCGTGGTTCCCCGGGCCAGTTCCGAGTAATCGGGGCGAAGGATCGAGACGGTATCGCCTCGTTCGAATTCGCCATCGACGGCCGTGATGCCTGCCGGCAGCAGGCTGCGCCCGTGCTTGCGAAGAGCCTGGACCTCGCCGTAGTCTAAGGTTATCGTTCCGGCCGGGGTGGGCCCGGCGAAAATCCAGCGCTTGCGACTTTCT
>CP070688.1:756068-759017 GCA_020353135.1 Chloroflexota bacterium | reverse complement strand
CCAATTGATGACTACGATATTTCTCGATCTCGTAAGCCAGGGGCGGCCGAGGGCCGACCAGGCTCATATCGCCCCGCAGGACATTCCAGAGTTGGGGTAGTTCGTCGAGGCTGGAAGTGCGCAGGATGCGCCCTACCCGGGTCACTCGGGGATCCCTGGTCATCTTGTACGTATTCTTATTATCCGCGCCGCGAATACGCCGCATTTCGGCCACGTTGCCGGAGATATATGCCTGTACATAGGCTTTATGTAGGCCTGAGCCGGCGTTGGCGCGCATGCTTCGGAACTTGTAAAAGGTGAAGGGGACGATTTGCCACTCATCTTGGTCGCCGTTCTTGATGCGTCGGGCGCCGATTCGTTCTTGACGATAGATAATTGGCCCACGACTGTCCAGCTTAATAGCCGCGGCGATCGCCAACATGAGCGGGGCGATGAATAATAATGACAGAAGAACTATGGTGATGTCCAGGACACGTTTGGTGGCGTAGTACAACGACTTTGACCCCACCTTGGCGGCCGGGATTGTGGTGCCGAGATACATCATTGATTCGCTCATACTATTGCCTCATACAACTCGACTGATCTGTGCAAACTCCCGATAAACGTGGCTCCCCGGTCAACTCCCGAGGTTTGTTCCGCGTTGGAATTGCGGACTCGTGTAACGAACAGCTCATCACCCACTCTTCTAGAACTGCCCGTCGAATGACCCATTTGATCGATAGCTTCTCAATTGATTGAATAACTGTTCCAGCGGACCGGCATAAGGATGACGTACCTTGAAGACATCCTTGCCAGCCAATGCCTTAATCAAAAGAGAATACTGAACGGCGCCCGCCCTCTCCAGGAAGCTGTTCTTTTTGCATGGAAATGCGTATTTGAACGCGCGGTAGAGCTCAAAAAAGCTCCGTTGCTCATACTCGTTCGCCTCGGCCATGCGGCCGGCGACTTCCTGAGGATCGTGTGGCTCTATCGTGGTCCCCGCAGCGCTATGGCTGACGATCCAGTAAATGCTATCTGGCGCCCCTCGTAACGAATCTATTTGACCCTTGAATAACTTGTGCGGCGATTTGGACACCTTCAGCTGTCGCCTCAGCGGCGGCGCTGCTTTACCCAACATCTTGGCGAAATAACTCTTCTTGAACGGGCTACGCTTAACCGTCGCCAGAAGTGATCCGAGCGCATGCACGATCATGAAGAAGAAACGCTGTCCTGTGCTAACTTCAGGTCGTAGCTCGGGGATATGATCGAATTGCCATTCAGATAAACTCACCGGGTTGGGCAGGCCAAGCATCTGGCGCCCATCGTCCGATAGCAGAATCCATTCGTCGCCAATGAACTCGGCGCCGTGATTCATGAAGGAGAGCATCGCGCCGGTCTTACCGCCTTTGGCCCAGCCCATGAATAGCTGGCCGGCACCTTCGTAAACTACGGCCGACGCATGGAGTGGAACGTAGTTCTTGCTGAGGAAGGTAAGGAGCATGATGTCGGTCAGCAGCGGCACGGTCTTGACGCCGCGACGGCACAGGATCTCGCACCGGCCGCCTATGGTCTCAAACGGTATACGAGCGTTCACGGCGCCGCTTACTTCGTCCAGTAGATAGAAGGCGTCGTCGTCAAAGCCGGCCTTGTTCAAGCCTACGTATTGCAAACCAGATGTCTCGATCTCGTCCTGGAAGGCGACGACGATATCGGCCTGATGATCGCCGGCCGGCTGCAAGGCAGGGCGCAGGCGATCGCCGTAGGAGGCGATCACGCTTGTGCTCGGTTCGACGAATCGAAGCGTCAGCAGACCGTGGATGTTGAAGTCGACCGTAGAGCGGCCGTCACGTTGGTTCATGTATTGGGCGCCAGGCTGAAATCGAGCTTGACAGACAACTTCTTGGCCACCTGCCGGCTTACTTGCTCGAAGACCTGCTCCAGGGGCAAGGTGGCGTCCACGACGACAAAATTGGGCGAGCCTTCGCCGGACGCCAGATATGATTCGCGCCAGGCCTGCAAGTAGCTAAGTTTGCCCTCGCCTTTGCGGGCCAGAAGGACCTCTGGCGGAGCGTCGAGAAAGATCACCAGATCGGGCTCGGGAAACAGGTGGGCGATCGCCCAGAGATAGAGTCGATCGGCGATCCGCCGCCGATCCGCGTTCATCCGGGCATCGAATAGGAGATGCCGGTCGTATACGGTGATGAAGCCGGCCACCTGATATCGCCAGGAGATTAGATGGCGGTAGGCATTCTCCAGCAGTCGATTGGTGGTTTGCAAGATGGAACCGAAGCGGCCGTACTTAACGCTGCGGTGGGCCTCGTGATGGGTCGAAAGGAAGCTGGGATCCTTGATGCCCTTGCGCCTGGCTATCTTCTTGTATTTGCGCCGCTTCAAGTACAGAATCAGGCGCGAAGTGGGCAGCCGGTGCTTGCTGGACTCGATGTTGGCGCCCATATACAGATACTTGACGTTCTTCGGGTAAGACACCTCAAGCTTTTGGGCGATGGTCGTCTTCCCGGCACCGTCGGCGCCGATGATAGCTACTGTGGCCATTGGGATAACTGTTCCTCGTTCTGTGATCGGTCAATGATGCGGAATCGGATTCGCTTGGTTAGTGAGACAGTTTTGTGGTAGAAGCCAGTTAGTCGAATGACCGAAATTGCATTTCGTCGTCGATTGACCAAATCGACCTACTGGTTGCTCGCTCTAGCCGCGCTCCCTTGGCGATAGGGCGACGAATAGCGATTGGGAGACGGCCGATAGGAAAGGTAGGGGATCGCGCCAGGAGAAAACGGCGAAGGCCTTGACGCCTCTCGTGGATCGCCACCAGTCGCGCAGGGTCAACTCGCGGCGGAACAGGTGATACAGGGCAGCTTGGATATCACGCATCAGGTGGATCCATTTCACGCCCTGGTAAGTCTGCCGCCGGTTCTCGGGCAGCGGCAGACCCACGGAGTCGCAGTAGGCCGT
>CP070688.1:752976-755968 GCA_020353135.1 Chloroflexota bacterium | reverse complement strand
GGCGACGAAGGTGATATCGTGCAGCACATCCGTATCGGCCCCCGGGTAGCGGAAGCTGACGTTGCGGAATTCAACTTCGCCGCGAAAGTCGCCGTTCAGCCTCACCGGCGAAACCGGGTCTGCGATGACCGGCTCGATTTCCAGCACGTCGGCCACGCGGTCGGCCGAAACGGAGGCGCGGGGCATGATGATAAACAACATCGACATCATCAGGAAGGAGAAGACGATGAGTATGGCATATTGCAGGAAGGCCATCATGTCGCCAACCTGCATGTTCGCTGCGGCCACCTGGTGCGCGCCTACCCAAATGATGACGACTGAAAGCACGTTCAAGATCAGCATCATCACGGGCATCATGATAGCCATTAGCCTGGCGATGAAGAGCGAGACGTCGGCCAGTTCCACGTTTGCCTTTTCGAAACGGTCTTCTTCAAAGGTTTGCATGTTGAAGGCCCGGATCACCAGAATGCCGGAGAGATTTTCGCGCGCGACCAGGTTCAGCCGGTCGATGAGTTTCTGCATGATTCGGAATTTGGGCACGGCGATGATGACCAGCGTGGTGATGACCCCCAGCAGGACGATAACTGCCAGGGCAATGGTCCACCACATCGAAGGGCCCCTGTCCATGGCCCGAATGATGCCGCCCACACCCAAGATCGGCGCGTAGAACATCAGCCTCAAGGCGATCACGGTCACCATCTGCATCTGGGTGATATCGTTGGTGCACCGGGTGATGAGCGAAGCGGTCGGGATCTTGTCGAACTCCGCGCTGGAGAAGCTCTCTACCCTGGCGAAGACATCGCTGCGCAGATCGCGGCCGGTTCCGGCGGCGACCTTGGCCGACAGATAGCCGACGCCTATGCTGCACAACATTGAGAGCAGGGTGATGACCAACATGATGGCGCCAGTACGCAGTATGTATCGGGTCTGCAAGTTGGTCACATCCTGGCCTAGCGCTTCATACTCAGCTTTTACCTGGCTAATGGCCGACTGGATCACAAAAGCCTCGCCCAGCGCCGCGAATTGCTCATCCGCCGTGGCAGCTATCTGCTCCCGTTGAGCGGCGGGCAATTGGGCCAGCATGGCAAATAGATCGGCGCCGGGAGGAAGCCTCGAAAGGTCGAAGCCGCCTTCCACGCCGGGCATCATTTGGGCTGCTTCCGGATCAGCCATCAACTGCTCCAGCATGGCAACGATCGCCCAGGACTGGGCCAGGGGCTCCCCGATCTGGTCGATCTCTTCCTGGCTGAGGTCATTGAGCACGTAGATGGCCTGCTCGGCGACAAGCGGATAGGTATCGGCGTATTCGCCGGCCGCAGCGGAGCCGGGTTCGACCAGCGCGTAGGCATCGCGGATCTGCGCCGCCTCCTCTTCGCTCACGAACAACGTGAGGCGTTCCATCGTCTGCTCGCGGACAGCGTCGGACACCTGGCTTTCGACGCCGCTCAGCTGAACGCCGGTGTTGACCAGGTCGGCCAGATAATCAGGCAGCGCCAGGTCGAAATAAGCCTGGGCAAACAGGAGCAGGATCGTCGCCGCTAACATGAACGCATACGGCTTCAGGTAACTTCTCAGTCGGAGCATGGTTCTTATCTTCCTAAAGGAGCCTGGCGCATGACGCCGAATGTAACGACGCCGTCCGCTCTCATTCGTTCTTCACTACCCAAGTCAGGCATTTCAATAGGAGAGCTTCTTTAAGCGCTGTCACGTACATTCATTACGTGCGTTCCGAGTTTGTGTAGCAGATCGAGCAAAGTCGCCTGCTCGTCAGGGCTGAGCGCGCTGAAGCTTTGGTCGAGGCTTTGCAGATGATCGCCGGTGTGCTGCCTGACCAGGGCCCGGCCGCTGTCCGTCAGGCTGATGTTGAAGCGGCGCCTGTCGTTCGGATCTAGCCGGCGCTCGACCAATCCTTCATCTTCCAGATTGCGGATGAAGGAGCTTATGGTATTCCGGCTGACGCCCTGCCGGTCGCTGATTTCCGAAGGATTCAATTCCCCGCAGTCGTCCATCTTTTCGGCGAAGAATAGGTGCATCAGCACACGATATTGGGCAAACGACAGTCCAGCGTCTTCTACGCTTTGTTCGCCCATGTGGTGCATTGTCCGAGAAACATAGCCCAGTTCATCCATGAGCCGGATGGTTTGCGCGCTGATCTCTGGATAGAAATCATGCATGAATTGCATCCACTTCTGCCTTTTTTCCTTGTCTTGCAGCCAGCTTTTTTGCTTCATTTCCTTCCCAGAGGATATTGGCCGTCGACGATCCCGAGCTTAGAAGGGGTAACGTCGATGCAGGCAATTAGTAACATGGCATATTATAAGCCGCCGAACTATTCTGTCAAGAATCAGAAGTCAATGAGCTGGTTGGCATCTCCAATGAAACGGCATAAACTGCTCGTTTAAAACCGTGTAATCTGTGAAGAACTACGTCCTATTTCTTTCTTAGGAGATGTCTGATGCCCAAAGTCACCATCATCGGCGCCGGCAGCGCCGTCTTCGCAACCGAGATCATGTCCGATATCCTGGCCACGCCCGCCCTGGGGTCAGGCGCCTTCGCCCTGGTCGACATTCACCAGGGCCGGCTGGAACTGGCCCACCAGATGGCCGAGTTCTTGATCGAACGTTCCGGCCGGGACTGGCAAGTGGAAGCCAGCGTCGATCGGACGAAGGTGTTGGCCGGCAGCGATTACGTGGTCCACACCATCGAGGTGGCCGGCCGGGAGAACGTCCGTCACGATTATGATATCCCGCTCAAATACGGCGTCGACCAATGCATCGGCGATACGATTGGGCCGGGTGGTTTATTCAAGGCCCTGCGCACATTGCCGGCCTGGCTAGAGATCCTGGCCGACGTCGAACGGCTGGCGCCGGGTGCGCTGGTCATGAACTACACCAATCCCATGTCCCTGACCGTGCTGGCTGGCGTCCGGGCCTCGACGCTGCCCATCGTGGGCTTGTGCCATTCGGTCCAACACAGTTCCCAACAGCTTGCC
>CP070688.1:748784-752876 GCA_020353135.1 Chloroflexota bacterium | reverse complement strand
GGCATGGTTGACGAGACGGATGAGTCGCCAATGGTATCGGCCCGGCGCGAGCTGCAGGAAGAGACGGGCTACCTGGCCGACGAGTACATCCATATTGGTACCGTGACCCCAAATCCGGCAATTTTGAACAATCGCTGCCATACATTCCTGGCCCGAAATGCCCGGCTCGTTTCAAGGCCACATATGGACGGCAGCGAGGACATTCAGACGGACCTGGTAGATGCGGCCGAGATTCCCGGATTGATAACGTCTGGCCAGATTAACCACGCTCTGGTGATCGCTGCCTTCTACTTCTACAATCACTATAGCCTTTAGGGAGCTGGGAGCCAATCGAACGCCGCTACGTTACTTGTCCATTTCCCGGAGGGCGTGGAATGCCGGTCGTGGTGTGCCATCCGGTAAGGTGATCGACCACCACCACTGCTCATTGTCTTCTGGCGTCCATGCGTGATCGGCCAGGTAGATGGTGAACATTGGGCCTATCCAGGGTTGCCAATTCTCGGCGGCGAACTGGTAAGCGCCAACCAGGTAATCGGCCTGCTCGGCTTCGGTGACTGCATGCCAGGCATAGTCGGGATTGACGGTATCGGTCGTCCAGCCCAATTCCAGGACGACGGCCTGCTTGTCGGCGTCGCCGTTGTCAACCATGACCTGGCGCATATCCTCAACATGCCGAAATACAAACCAGCGGCCACCGCCGTACTCTGGATTTGATTCACCCTCTTCAGGCGGCGTTTCAGGCGGCGCCTTGTATCCTGGGGCGTTGAGGCCCAACGCGTCGAAATAGTCGGCCGCGCCAGCATCATACATGCCTTGCAGGAACTCGTCGTCAGGAATAGCCAGCGGTAGGCCGGTGCCAGTTGGAGCCAGACCGGCCGATACCACGATGGCTTCAGGATCGACGGCCTTGATCTTCTCGTAGCAGACTCTTAGCAGCTCCGTGTATTCGGCCGGATCGGGCAGCTCATCGCCCCATTCGCGGCTGAGATTGGGTTCATTCCAGACCTGGTAGGCGGCGATCCGGCCCGCGTACCTTTCGGCGAGCGCGCCGCAGAAATCGGCGAAGTCCTGTAAATCGGCCGGGGGCGCGTTCTCTAACGGCGGCCAGTCCTCTTCTTGAGACCAGAATGGCTGGCGATCGATGCGAACCAATAGCTTCAGCCCGGCTTCGTCGGCTAAATTGACGATGACATCGGACCGGTACCAGTCATATTTCCCCTTCTCGATCGTCTCGATATCGCGCCAGGCGAAGGATTGTTTTACCCAGCCGAAACCCAGATCTTGCGTCAAGGCCAGATCTCGTTCGGCAAGGTCCAAACGCCACCACATAAAGGTCTGCACGCCGTATTCAGGCGAGGCGAAAAGGTTGCCGGCCGGGTCAGCTTTGACTTCAGTTGCCGTGGGTTCGACGGCCGGGGTATCGGTTGCTGGAACTGCAGACGGGCCGGGCGGCGGTTCAGTTGGCGGTGGGGCAGGGGTATCCGTGGCAGTCTCATTGGCGGGCCCGGACTCGTCCACAGGGACCAAATCGGCGACCGTGGGCTCGACCTCGTCGCCGGATCCGCAGGCGACGAGCGACATAACCAGGAACAGGGATAGCAACAGAATAACGCGTTTCATGGACCGCTGATCCTGGACAGAGTAAGAGGCCGCAAGCTCGCGCCATGCGGCCTCCTTGTCTGTACTGTAGCTCTAATTAGGGTTTAGGCATTTCGCCCACTGCACCGAAGGCGGGGCGTGGCGCGCCGCTTATATCGACAATGCTGTAGGGGACTGGATCGTCCGTTGGTCCGCTACCCTTGTTACCGAAGTCGTAGTTGAACAGAAAGGCCAACCAGACATTGCCTTCGTCATGCATTTGCTGGAAGGCCTGCACGATGAACTGGGCCTGTTCCTCTAACGTGTTATCCTGTGCGAACTCGAATCCTACCGGGAACTCATCGTAGCCCTCGCTGCTGGCCCAGCCAAACTCGGTCACACATAATTCCTTGGCCGGATCGACGGCCTGCACTTTTTGGGCGTAGGTGTCGATTGTCGTCTTGAAGCTCCAACTGTGGTGAGGGTTGTCGAATGGCCCGCGGAAGATAGCTGTGGCCGCCTCAGGTTCGGCGGGGGCGGCCTCATAGGGCACATCCGGCCCAATGTTGTAGCCATTGTGGTGGGCGCCGACGCAATCGGCAAAATTTAACATGCCAGCGGCCAAGGCCTCGTCAAGATACAGGAAATCATCGTAAGAGGTGACGCCGTCGTGGATGCCCGTTGGGGCAAGCGCGCCGCTGATGACGATGATATTGGGATCATGGGCTTTAATGGCCTCATGGGCCTGTGACAAGAACTGGACGTAGCTGGCCGGGCTTAATCCCTGGGGAGTCGCCCATTCACGATCCAGATTCTGTTCGTTCCACACCTCGATGGCGTGCACCTTGCCTTCGTAGCGGGTCAGTAATTCATTCAGGAAGTTGACATAAAGGCCATAGTCGTCGGGCGGGCCATTCTCACCGCCGGCCGCACGGGTCCAGGCTGGCGCGCCCACAACGCTGAGCATGAGGTTGAGTCCATGCGCGTGGGCCTCGTCCACGACACCATCGTAGAAGAACCACTGGAATGTTTCAGGATCGGGTTGTACCAGAGGCCACTCCAGCTGCACTTTGACCCAATCCAGTCCAAGTTGACCGTCGATGACATCCATGGCGTACCTGGGATCTCCGACGACGGCGTGGGACTGGGTGCCGTAACCAAAGGCGTCAGCTGGCCAGGGGAATGTTGCTAACTTCGGCGGCGGCTCCTCGGCCACTGGTTCGGCCGGCTCTTCTTCTGCCGGCGGTTGGGCTTCTTCGGCTGTCGCTTCACCCTGGCCGTCGTCGACAATAACGGGTGGGGGCAGTGTCGGTTCAGCCTCGGGCGCGCTCTCGGGCTGGGTCTCGGCCGCCGGTTCTTCTTCACCGCCGCAAGCGACCAAAGCGAACAAAAGCACAGTTAAGAGCAGATACTTCATTTTACTCATAATCATAACCTTTCCTGGCGGCGCGATGATCCCGCCACCAGGACTTCGCCAACAGGCTAGCCGCCCATAACCTGCGACAGCGTGCCGCAAGCAGGGCAGCTACCATCCTTACGGATAATAGCGTATCCAGCCTGGGGATCGTTGCCCCAGGTCGTCGAGTCTACGTTCCATACGATCAGCATGCGTACTTTGCCGCTGTTGGCCGCCAGGCTAGTCGCCTCGGCCAGCCACTGCGCCTGCTGGGCCACGGTCACGTTTCCGGCCCAAGAGAACCCGCCCGGCAGACCTCCGTAACCCTCAGGGGTAAGATAACCCAGCTCGGTGTAGCAGAGTTGCCGCGAGCCGCCAAAGGCATTGTAATATGCATTGGTCATGCCCCAGAAGTACCTGGTGTAGTGGCTGCTGTTACCACGGGGATCGCCGCTTGTCTGGTTTGGCGAAATGATACCCTCGTTGTAGTGAATGCCGATGCAGTCCATGTAATTGGCGGCGCCAGCCGCGGCCATTCCGGCCACATAGGCCGCATCATCGCAGCCACTGGCCGAGCAACCGCCGCCGAAAGCGCCGGTTGGGGCCGGAGCGCCGCTTATGACCATGACACCTGAGTTTGCGCCTTTGATCGCGTTGTAGGCAGGAGCCAGCATGCTCTGGACGTAGGCCTGGGGGCTGATCTGTCCCGAAGGCCATTCACGGTCGATGTTCTGTTCGTTCCAGACCTCGATGGCGTCCGGAGGATCAGGCAAAGCCGCTACGCGACCCAGGAAACCAACGTATTCTTCAAAATTGATGCTGCTAGGATAAGGCGGTCCGGGCATGCTCAACAGGATCTTAAATCCGGCATTATGGGCTTCGGAGATGACACCGGCGACTTCCTGGCCCGTATTGCCTGGACCCCACTTGTGTTGCCGCTTGATCCAGTTCATGCCAGCAAATTGCATTTGCCCGTAGGGCGCCCCGAATGCCTGGCCGCCCAACTCAAAGCTACCACCACTCACTGGCGCGACGGCGACCGGGGCTGGAGGCGCTCCACCGCCGCCGGCGCCCGCGGCCGGCGCCTCAACCTGTACCACGGCCAGCGCGCCGGCATC
>CP070688.1:740399-748684 GCA_020353135.1 Chloroflexota bacterium | reverse complement strand
GATCGTGAACTTCAAGTTGCCATACGGACAGCAACAACTCAACCTGACGCTCGACGGCGATGGGCAGCAGTTCATGCTACTGGAACCCAACGAGCCGCCCTACGACCTTGTCCGGCTGGCGCTTGCGGCGCCAATCGGAAGCCCACGCCTTCGTGAGATGGCGCGACCGGGACAGAGCGTGGCTATCGTCACCAGCGATATCACCCGGACGTGCCCCACCCACTTGCTTCTGCCGGCAGTGATGGACGAACTGGCCGAAGCTGACATTAGGGACGAAGATGTTCAAGTGATCTTCGCTCTAGGATCTCATCGGGCGCATACGGTCGAGGAGCAAATCAAGCTGGCCGGCCGTGAGATGGCCGCACGTCTCACTCTATTGGATTCCGACCCAAGACAGACGGTTTACGTTGGCACCACATCACGCGGCACGCGAATTGAGGCATTCAAGCCGGTGATCGACGCCGACTTCCGCATCGCTTTGGGCAACGTTGACCCCCACTATTTTGCGGGCTACTCTGGCGGCTCAAAAGCGCTGGTGCCCGGTGTGTGTTCACTGGCAACGATTCAAGATAACCACGCCATGATGGTCCACGAACAAGCCTCTATTGGTGTGTTGGAGGGCAATCCGGTGCGCGAAGACCTGGAGGAAGGCGCAGCTCTCATTGGCCTGGACTTCATACTCAATGTCATCGTCAATGCCGACCATAGCATCATAGCTGCCGCCGCCGGGCACCCGGTGGAAGCCCATCGTTGGCTCTGCCAGGTGCTCGATTACCAGAGAAAGGTTGTTGTCAGGCAACAAGCCGACATCGTCATCGTCAGTGCCGGCGGCTTTCCGAAAGATTTAAGCCTCTATCAAGCTCAAAAGGCGCTCGACAATGCAGCCGCCGCTGTGAGGCCTGGCGGTTGCATTGTCTGGCTCGCTGAATGCCCTGATGGACTTGGCAACCCGATATTTGAAGAGTGGCTGGTTGGCGCTGCCGCCGACGACATCCTAGCTCGTATTCAGGAGCGCTTTGTTCTGGGCGGCCATAAAGCGGCCGCCATTGCCACTGTACTTAAGAAGGCATCAGTTATCCTGGTCAGCTCGTTGCCTCCAACGCTAGTGGAGGAGTGCGGTCTCAGGCCGTATGAAGATTTCGATCTGGCCCTGAAAGCGGCGCTGGAAGACGCGGGGCCGAAACCGGTCATAATGGTGATACCCAACGGCTCGGCCGTCCTGCCAGCAACAAGAACAAGACCTTTGGCCATTTCAGAAGAGTTAAGGACGAAGTAGCCCTCGCGATCAACAAAGCAATACGGCCGGCGGCGATTGGCCTCCAGCCAGTAGTCGTAGTGAGAGGAGAACATCAATGATCGAAAGAAAACCAGTCGTAGATCGCTTTAAAGGAAAAGTTGCCATCGTTACCGGCGGCTCGAATGGCATCGGCCGCTCCATCGTCGAGGAGTTGTGCAAAGAAGGTGCGTCGGTAGGATTCACCGGCATTAGTGATGCTGGGGTGAATACGTCGAAGGAACTGACCGAGGCCAGCTTCGACGTGCTCTTCCGCCAGGGCAATATGGCAGATGAAGACTTCTGCAAGAGCGCCGTCGACGCCACCCTGGATAAGTGGGGCAAGGTCGATTACCTGGTCAACAATGCGTTTTCCTTTACCGCCAAGGGCCTGGACGCAACCCGTGAGGATTGGGAGCGGATCTTCATGGTTGGTCCGGTTGGCTATGCGGTGATGGCCCAGTTGGTGACCCCGTCAATGAAAGAACAAGGCGGCGGCTCCATCGTCAATATGTCCAGCATCTCCGCCTTTATCGCCCAGCCAAACCGCTGGACATACAATGCGGCCAAGGGCGCGGTGCACACCATGACCAAATGCATGGCGCTCGATCTGGCTGATTACAACATCCGGGTCAACAGCGTGAGCCCGGCCTGGATCTGGACTCGCGAAGTACACAAGGCGGCCGATCTCGACGGCGGCGGACGCGAGAAATGGGATCCCATTTGGGGCAAGTTTCACATGATGCGGCGTTGCGGCGAGCCAGTCGAATGTGCCGGCCCAACGCTGTTCCTATTGAGCGACGACGCGTCCTTTATCACTGGCACGGATCTGGCGATATGCGGTGGATACCAGGCCATGGGCCCCGAAGGACTGGGGGAAACGACGCGTCTCGCCGGATCGGATTGATGGAGTAGCGGCATGAAAAGAGTTGGATTTCTGCTTAAAGTTAAGCAAGACAAAATAGACGAATACAAGAAGCATCATGAAGCCGTCTGGCCCGAGATGCAAGACGCGCTTCGGCGCTCAGGTTGGCACAATTACACTCTCTTCATTCGAGGGGACGGGTTGATTTTCGGCTACTTCGAAGCGCCGGTCGATTTCCAGACCGCCCTAGACAAAATCGCCGAGGAGGATGTCAATCCCAAATGGAACGCCTTCATGAATCCCTATTTTGAGAATCTGGGAGACATGGAAGTTGACCAGAGTATGATTGAATTAGAAGAATACTTCCACCTCGACTGAGTTATCGCTCGGCACTGGTGATGGGCCAGTGCACTGGCGAGTCTGCAACGGAGGAAATGCTATGTTGCGCCTGGTTGATCTCTCACAGGATATCTTTGATGGAGCGCCGACCTTTGAACCGGACCCAAAGACCCATATCAATGCCCATTTGAAGATCTCGGATCTGAACTACAACATGACCGAAATCATCATGAGCGCCCACTACGGCACGCATCTGGACGCGCCCTATCACTTCTTTGACGATGGCGTCACTGTCGAGAATCTGGACGTGCGCAAGGGCTTCGGCCTGGCTTATGTGCTGGATTTCAGTCATAAGGGAGCGGGCGAGCCAATTGACGTGGAGGATATGCAGCCCCATGCTGATAAGGTCACCAAGGGCAGTCGCCTTATATTCAACACCGGCTGGGACAAGATTCTGCCCGATCCGAACTACTTCGGCGGACAGCCATATCTAACAGTCGAATGCAGTACATGGATGGCCGAGCAGGGCGTGGCTTGCGTAGCCCTGGACACGCCAACGACATATCCTGCGGAGTATACGGCTTCACATCATTCATTGCTCAACAGCGATGCAGAGGTATTGATCATTGAAGGGTTACGAGGTCTTGACCGGCTTCAAAATGAGCAGGTTATCCTGATCGCTCTGCCGTTACGCATTCGAGGGCGTGATGGCTCCCCTTGCCGGGCAGTGGCGATTGATGGAGACATCGGTCCGCTGGTCGAGTTGTTTGAAAGGCTTTTGTATGACATCTCATACTAGGAAAAGCGGGTTCAACTTATGACAGAAGACTCACCGGTATTAACAACGCACGGCATCTACATGTCATTTGGTGGCGTGAATGTTCTGAGAGACATTGATTTTGAGATCTATCCCGGCGAAATTCACGGGCTGGTCGGCGAAAACGGCGCCGGTAAATCAACCTTGCTTAAGAACATTGCCGGCGTCCACGTGCCAAAGGCTGGCGAAATTCGCCTGAATGGCGAGACCGTCAGCATCCCCAATCCACAGGCCGCCACAGAATTGCAGATTGCCCTGATACATCAGGAACCGCTCACCTTCCCAGATCTCGATGTGGCCGAGAATATCTTCATCGGCCGCCAGCCCATGCGACGTGGGATACGGCGACTTGACTGGGCAACTATGTACGATCGCTCTGGTGAGATTCTGGACTCGCTTGGTGTGAAACTTGACCCGCGCGCCAAAGTGCGCGGTCTGTCGATTGCCGACCAACAGATGGTGGAGATGGCTGGCGCCCTCTCGCAAAACGCGAAGATCCTCTTAATGGACGAGCCGACCGCGGCATTGACACCTAGCGAGGTGGAAGATCTCTTTGCCATCGTGCGGCTCCTGCGCGATCAAGGCACAGCCATCATTTTCATCAGCCACCGGTTGGAAGAAGTATTCGACATCTGCGATCGGATTACGATTCTACGCGACGGCGAGCTGATCGGGCAGCGCATGATCGACGATGTTTCGGTTGATGACGTCATTCGTATGATGGTCGGCCGGCCATTAAGCACCCTGTTCGAAAAGGGTGCGTCGGCCGAATTCGGCGAGCCTGTTCTTCAGGTTGAAGGTCTCACACGTGCGTTGAAGTTCGACGATATCACCTTCGATATCCGCGCCGGCGAAATAGTCGGCGTGGCCGGCCTCGTTGGCGCCGGCCGGACCGACGTAGCCCGCGCGTTATTCGGTGCCTTGGAGATCGATTCGGGCACGATACGCATTAATGGTCAGGAGGCGGAGATCGACCGGCCGCGCGACGCGCTCAAGCATGGGATGATCTACGTACCCGAAGATCGCAAGCAAAACGGGCTGTTGATGCCTATGAGCGTGATCAAGAACATGACCCTGTCTGTGCTTGACCGGCTCTCCCGCAATGGCTTCCTTAGAGAAAGTCTGGAAGAAGAGGCCAGCCTGAAATACGTGGACGAATTGAATATCGTTCTCCGTGACGCCAACCAGCCCATACGAGAGCTTTCTGGTGGCAACCAGCAGAAGGTAGTGCTTTCGCGCTCGCTGATGGCTGAGCCAAAGGTGATGCTGCTAGACGAGCCTACCCGCGGGATCGATATCGGCGCCAAGGCCGAAGTCCATCGTTTGATGAGTGAACTAGCCGCCGATGGCCTGGCCATCATGATGATTTCTTCTGAGCTTCCCGAGATATTGGCCATGAGTGACCGCATCATCGTGATGCGAGAAGGGCGCATCAGTGGCCGGTTCCACAAAAATGAAGCGACTGCAGAACGTGTGATCGCTGCCGCTACCGGCCAAGTCCTGCAAGAAGGATAAATTCCATGGCAACGACGACAGATACTATCCACCGAAAAAGATCCAGCGACATCGCCGTCCGTCTGGCCCGATTCCGAGAGTTGGGCATTGTTCTGTTCTTGATTGCAGTTTTGGGCGTGACGATGGCTTTCCAGCCTGACTTCCTGCTCAAGCCGATCAATATTCGCAGCATCCTGCTATGGATTCCTTTGCTGGTCGTGGTGGCCATGGGCGAGATGATGGTCATTATCACCCGCGGCATTGACGTCTCCATTGGCTCGATATTGGCTTTCGCCGGCATCGTCGTGGGCATGATCTTTCGCGACGTGCCCGAATTCAATATCTACCTTGGGGCGCTGATCGGGATAGCCCTTGGCGCTCTGCTTGGCGCAATTAATGGTGGGCTCATTGCCTGGCTCAAAATTCCGCCCATCATTACCACCTTGGGCACCCTCAGCGTGTACCGGGGACTAGTATTCATCGTCAGTGAAGGACGCCAGATCGATCCGAATCACGTGCCGACAGCCCTGATTCGCTGGTCACAACGGGGACCATTCGGCGTTCAATGGGTGCCCTATGTAGTCCTGGTTGCCGTAGTCGTAGCCTTTTTGGCCTATGCCTTCTTGCGATATACGAAGGGCGGCCGGAGTATCTATGCCATTGGCGGCAATCCCGAAGCCGCCAGGTTACGCGGCGTCCCGGTCGAACTCACAACTTTCTCGGTCTATTTGATTACCGGTGCGCTCTGTGGATTGGCCGGCATATTGTACGCATCGCGCTTCGGCTTCGTGAACCCTGGCGAGACCGGCGTTGGTTTTGAGCTGACCGTCATTGCCGCTGTCGTCATTGGCGGAACCAATGTTTTTGGCGGTTCCGGATCAGTCCTGGGCGTCTTCTTAGGGTGCTTGTTACTGGGCACCATCAACGTAGCGCTGGCCGTGCTGGGCGTCGCTTCTACCTGGCAACTGGCTGTTTACGGATTTGTCATTCTTCTGGCTGTCACAGTTGATGCCGTCATTCGGCGCGAATTGCGACGGGCAACCACCGGAGAATAAGTGTCGATGAGCACAGAAAAAACTCAATCCCAGACAACGATTGAACCCGTTCAAGGACAGTCGGAAGGCGCGCCCAAGCAAAGCTTCGTCCGGAGGGTGGTGGTGCAGCCAGAATTTATCACGGTGATTCTCCTGATACTGGCCTTTATCGTCGGCTCCATCATTTCACCGTACTTTCTAGATCTGGACTTCCTGCTTAACTACACCTCGCTGTTTATTGAAGTAGGCATCATGGCGTTGGGCATGACCTTCATTATCATCAGCGCCAATATCGACTTGTCGGTGGCGTCTACACTGGCCCTGGTCGGGGCCGTGGCCGGAGTACTCTTCTTCGACCTGAGTATTCCGATGGGACTCACAATTGCTCTCGCGCTCCTCTTAAGTGTAGGATTAGGTGCGTTAAACGGTTTACTGGTGACGCGCATGAGACTGCCGGCCTTGGCGGTGACGTTAGCCACCTTGGCCCTCTACCGTGGCGCGGCCCAGGTATTGGTCGGCGATGACTCGCGGCCGAAGCTGGCTTGGAGTCGTGACATTGTGTTTCCCGAGTGGTTTGTCGGCGTTCACCGGGTTTACATTCCGGGCACCTCCATCCCCTTGCCCCTGGTGCTTTTCATCGTGTTAGCCATCCTCCTAGGTATCATTCTGCACAAAACGAACTTCGGCCGCTGGGTCTACGCTGTTGGCACAAACGAAGAAGCTGCCCGCTACGCCGGCGTTCCGACCCAACGGGTGAAGCTAGCCATATTTGCGATGATGGGCCTGCTTTCCGGTATTGCTGGACTTATCATGGTTTCTCGCCTGAGCGTGGCCCGCTACGATCACGCACGAGGTTGGGAACTAGACGTGATCACGGCCGTTGTATTGGGCGGTACCGATATTTATGGCGGTCGTGGAACGATCTTTGGCACAGTCGCCGCCTTCCTACTAATCATTTTCCTGCGGACCGGCATGGGCGTGGCCAACGTAAAGGCCGAAAGCCAGCTAGCCGTGATCGGGACCCTGCTCATTGTCGCTATCTTGGTTTCCAATCTAACGAAACGCATTCGAAACTAACAGCACGAGGCCGAAAGCAGGCGGTGGCATGCCATCTTTGAAGGAGGTGAATGATAAGTATTATTGTCCATGAGTACGTCGATTTCTGTCCGTATCTATTGAGTAATGGAGGGGTCATAAGGCCCTACCAGAGGGAAAATAGGAGAATGAAATGTTGAAGAGACTTTACCTCATCGGTGTCATTTTGCTGGCACTGTCCATGATTCTTGTGGCTTGTGGTTCTGATGAGCCGGCCGAAGAGGAGGCGGCCCCTGCTGAAGAAGAACCAGCTCCCGTTGAGGAGGAAGAAGCGGCTCCAGCCGAAGAAGAAGAGGCGGCTCCGGCTGAAGAGGAAGAGGCCGCTCCGGCTGAAGAGGAAGAGGCGGCCGAAGGTGAAGCCTTGGATATCGTCTACATCCCGAAGAACACGGGTAACCCGTACTTCGACTCGATTATTCGTGGTTTCGAGCAGGCTTGCATGGAAATTGGCTGCAACTTCAATACCACCGCCCCGGCCACAGCCGAGGCCACTTCTCAGATCCCGTTCGTCGAGGAGCAGATCCAACGAGGAGTGGACGTACTGGCCATTTCACCCAATAGCCCAGACGCTCTGAATGACGTCTTTGACCAGGCCGCTGAAGCCGGCATTGTCGTGCTCATTGTCAACTCGGACATCCCTGGTAGCGAGGACCACCGCGATGCGGCCGTGTTGCCCATGGACTTCGACATCACTGGCGCCAGTCAGGTTGAGCTGATGGGTTCGCTCATTGACTACGAAGGTAAGATCGCTATCTTAAGCGCGACTGCCGATGCGCCTGACCAGAACTACTGGATTGAAGGCATGGAGGAAGCGCTGCAAGATGACAAGTACGCAGGGATGGAACTGGTCGACATCGTATACGGCGACGACGATCCTCAGAAAAGCCTGACCGAATGTGAGGGCTTGCTGGCTAACTATCCGGACCTGCGCGGCATCATTTCGCCTACGACAGTTGGCGTCGCTGCTTCAGCCCAGTGCGTTGAGTCAGCCGGCGTCTATCCGGGCGGCGAAAACGCTGTTGGCGATGGCCTTCAAGTAACGGGTCTCGGCACACCCAACCAGATGCGTCGCTTCGTCGAAGATGGCATTGTTGAGGCTTTCGCGCTGTGGAGCCCTTATGATGAGGGCTACCTCGCCGCCTATCTAGGCACTGACCTGGCTAATGGCGCCGTTGAAGCTGCCGATGGCAACACCTTTGAGGTTCCCAATTTAGGGGAACGCTCCTTCCGGGAAATGGCCGTAGTCATCACCGGCCCGCCGACAGTCTTCACCATCGACAATATCGGTGACTTTGACTTTTAGTTTCCACAAGTCTGGATGCTTAAGCTGTCACGCTTAAGCGTGGTTACTTGCGGTAGAATCGGCCT
>CP070688.1:735967-740299 GCA_020353135.1 Chloroflexota bacterium | reverse complement strand
GATCAGCCCAAAGTCAGCCGAATCAGCTTGGTCGATGATAGGACCTGGCACTGTCTCCCTGGCGGTTTCAAACTTGTGGTTCAGGCGAGCCATATTCGCCTGCCAGTCCTCCGGTTTCTCGCTGTAGACCGCGTAGGCATTGTGCCCGGTGCCGCGATTGAAGTAGCTGGCATCGGGATTTTCATTGCCCGGGATCGTCCGGTACGGGATGCCGTCGCCGTCGATGTCCAAATAACGGGCGAAGCCTAGCTCAGCCACCTGTTCGGCCGTCAGCACCTTGCCCCGTTTCAAAGGCTCGGCCGGATAGTCGAAGGGCTCGCTCATCCAGGTGTTCATGCCCAGGTCCAGGTCGCTCATCACGAACACCGGCGTCTGCAACTCA
The DNA here is from genome assembly GCA_020353135.1 of Chloroflexota bacterium. The sequence continues at coordinate 739,917 of CP070688.1, read as the reverse complement.
TCGGCCAGGTCAAAGGCCTCATAACCGAACTCAAAACACTCGGTCGCCGTCGCCGGAAACAGCAGCACATTCTTCGTGTCGCCATGGCCCAGGTAATAGGCGAAAAGGACGTCGCCCTGAGACGTACGGGTTGGCAGGCCGGTGCTCGGCCCCACCCGCTGCACGTCCCAGATGACCGATGGGATCTCGGCGAAGTAGCCCAGGCTGACAAACTCGCTCATCAGCGAGATGCCCGGGCCCGAGGTAGCCGTCATAGCCCGCACGCCGGCCCAACCTGCGCCCATCACCATGCCGGCCGCTGCCAATTCATCTTCGGCCTGGATGACCGCGTAGGATGCCTCGCCCGTCTCCGGATCGCGCCGCAACCGGGGCAAGAAATCGCTCAATGCGTCTATCAGGCTGGTCGACGGTGTGATGGGATACCAGGAGGCCAGGCCCACGCCGCCGAACACCGCGCCCAGTGCGGCCGCCTCGTTGCCGGTGATCAGGATCTTGCCGGCCGTCTTATCCATCGCCTCAACTCGATAAGGGTCCTTCTTTTCGATGTTCTCCGCCGCCCACTCGTACGCGGCGATCACCACGCCCATATTCTGCTCGACCAGCGCCTGTCGCCGGCCAAAGTGAAAAGCCAGCGCTTCTTCGATGGCCGCCGGTGGCACAGCCAGCAGCTGGGCCAGGGCGCCCAGGTAGACCATGTTGGCCACATAATCCTTGATCTTGCCCGTGATACCCGCTTCTCGCATGAAGCGTTGGACTGGGACCGCGTGGTTGTGCACATCCTCGCGCAACGACTGGCCGCGCCACTCTTCCGGGTACAGGCACAACCCACCCTCAGGCAAAGCGGCCATATCGGCGTCAGCCGTAACCCGGTTGAAGGCCACCAACACTTCCGATGATTCCTTGCGCGCTTCAAAACCCTCGCGGTTCAGACGAATGTAGAACCACGTCGGCTGGCCCTGGATATTAGAGGGAAAAACATTCTTGCCGCTGACCGGCACGCCCATCTTAAAAATGGCCCGCAACAAAGCCAGATTTGCCGTCTGGCTGCCGGTGCCATTGACAGTGCCCACGGCAATGGAGAATTCGTTAACCATCCATCCTGTCCTCGAGCTCCCCAATTAAAGCCTGTTAACCAGACCACTGTTCACTGTCTGATTTATCCCCTTATTCACCTCGGTCCTGTTCTGGTTGCCCTTAGCGGAATCACCCCCGCCTGTCATCCTGAGCGGAGTCTTCCCCGCTTGTCATCCTGAGCGGAGTCACCCCCGCTGGTCATCCTGAGCGGAGTCTTCAGAGCGAAGGATCCCTAATACCTCTGTTAATCCAAATGCCTCGTCGTAGCAGATCACATCAGAATGATGGTCAGTCGAATCCTATAGCGCGAAATAGCGGCCAATGTCATTCAACCGTCCACAAGTCCGACTCGCGATACAGCGTGCTCAGATCGCCCATACCCTTCTTGGCCTGAGCCTCCTCAACCTGGGCCGACAGCCCGTCATTGTATGTCTGTCGCTCCACCGATCGCAGCACGCCCATCGCCGCCGGCTGACGCAGCCGGCTCATGATATAAGCCAGGTGTGTATTTTCGGCGTGGGCGTTGTGGACGAGTAGATCAGACTCGTCGTAACCATCGCCCAGTTCGACAACCCGCGGTTCCAGGTTGTCGTCGAGAATGATGCCCTTGTCGTCGTTGATGCCAAAGACCATCGGCCGGTCATGTTCCAGGAAAAGCATGTGGTCGTCGCGCGTCTTGCGGTCGCCGTACTGATCCCACTCGCGCGGATTGAAGATGATGCAGTTCTGGTAAACTTCGACGAACGACGTGCCTTTGTGGGCCGCTGCCTGCAACAAAATCTCGCCCAGGTGGCGCACGTTGGAGTCCATGGTCCGAGCCACGAAACTGGCTTCGGCGCTCAAGGCCAGGGCCAACGGCTCGACCGGCCGCTCGATGGAGCCCATGGGCGACGACTTCGACACATAACCTTTGCTCGACGTCGGCGAGTATTGGCCCTTGGTCAGGCCGTAGACGCGATTATTGAACAGGATGATATTCAGGTTCACGTTGCGGCGGCAGGCGTGCAAGATGTGGTTGCCGCCAATAGACAGGGCGTCGCCGTCGCCGGTAACTACCCAGACACTCAAATCGGGATTGCTCAGGGCCAGGCCGGTGGCCAGCGTCGGCGCCCGGCCGTGGATGCTGTGGATGCCGTAGGTGTTCATGTAGTAAGGGAAGCGGCTGGAACAACCAATGCCCGATATGAAGACGATGTTTTCCTTTGGCAGGCCAAGTTCGGGCATCGCCTTCTGAATCTGGGCCAGGATGGCGTAGTCGCCGCAGCCCGGGCACCAGCGCACTTCCTGGTCGGACACGAAATCTTTACGCGTCAGTTGCTGGACCGGTAGACTTTCGATCTCTGTTGGTAAGCTGGTCATGATTTACTCCAGTTTGTCTTGTTCATTCTTCCCCGGAAGCTCATGTGGTTAATTCGTCAGAAGAAGATCGTGAAGTTTCCGGGGAAATCGATGCCCTATTAGTCAAGCAACTCGTTTAGCTTGGCCACAATCTCGTTGATGCGGAACGGCCGGGCGTGCAGCTTGGGGAATGACATCACCGGCCGGGCAAATCGACCCTGTAATATGAAGGCCAATTGGCCACCATTCAACTCGGGCACTAGGACACGCTCGAAGCGCTCCAGTATCTGACCCAGGTTCTTTGGAAATGGATTTAAGTATCGCAAGTGGACGTGAGAAACCGACGTGCCCTGAACCTGGACCTCCTGCACGGCCGAACGAGCCGCGCCATAGGTGCCGCCAAAAGTCACCACCAGCAGGTCGCCGGACTCCGGTCCATAAACCTCTTGTTCAGGGATAACCTCGGCCAGGCGGGCGATCTTCTCCGCCCTATCCAGGACCATTTGCTCGTGATCGTAGGGATCGTAGGACACTTTGCCGGTCAATGGCGCCTTGCTCAAGCCACCCATGCGGTGCTCCAGGCCGGCCGTACCCGGTAGAGCCCATGGCCGGGCCAATGTCTCGGGATCGCGCTGGAAGGGCAGGAAAGGCTCCTGGCCATTGCCGCCAGGTTGGGGCCCCGGATGGTTCACTTCGATTTCGGGGATGGTTTCTGGATCAGGAATGAGCCACGGTTCGGAGCTGTTGGCCAGATAACCTTCCGAGAGGTAAACCACCGGCGTCATGCCGCGGATGGCCAGTAGTACCGCCTCCAGGGCCATGGCGAAACAATCTGAGGGACTGCTAGGCGCCACGACTGGAATCGGGCTCTCGCCATTGCGGCCGTACATCACCTGCAGCAAATCGGACTGTTCGGTCTTGGTCGGCAGGCCCGTGCTCGGCCCACCGCGCTGGACGTCGACGACGATCATCGGCAGCTCGAGAACGATGGCCAGATTCATGGCCTCGCTTTTCAGAGCGATGCCCGGGCCGCTGGTTCCGGTGACCGCCAGCGCGCCGCCAAAGGCCGCGCCAATGATCGCCCCCATGGCCGCGATCTCGTCTTCGGCCTGGAAAGTGCGCACATCGAAGTTGCGCTGCCGGGCCAGGAAGTGCAAGATGTCGCTGGCCGGCGTGATGGGATAGCTGCCATAGAACAAAGTCTTGCCGGCTTTCTTGGCCGCAGTCACCAGCCCCAGACTCAGCGCCTCGTTGCCGGTCACCTTGCGGTACAGGCCCGGCGGCAAGGATGCCGGCCGGATACGGAATCGCTGACGGAAGATCTCCGTATTCTCGCCGAAGTAGTAACCCATGCGCAGCGCCTTTTGATTGGCCTCGATGATGCTGGGCCGGCCGGCGAACTTCTTCTCGATCCACTGCAGCGTCGTCTCCAGCGGCCGGTCGAACATCCAGAAAGTGATGCCCAGGGCGAACAGGTTCTGGCTGCGATCTTTCTGTTTGTTAGTCAGCCCTTCGACGTCTGTCAGCGCTTCGCGATT
>CP070688.1:731520-735867 GCA_020353135.1 Chloroflexota bacterium | reverse complement strand
CATCCTGGCCATGGCCGGCATGGTTGCCGTCGCTCTGAGCGGCACGGTCAACACCATCTTGCAGGCCACCAACCACTTCGGCCGGCTGTCCACCATGAGCCTGGTCAACGCTGGATTGACCACCATCCTGGCCTTCATCTTGGTCTTGATGGGCCGCTTGAACCTGGTCACTGCGCTGGCCGTCCTGGGAATTGGCACCGCGCTGGCCAGTTTTCTCGCCGGTTACCGCCTGCTTCCCGGCCGCTGGGCGCTCTGGCAGCCGCCGGCCATTGACCAATTGCGCCTGGAAGGATCGGCCCTATTTCGTTTCAGCCGCTGGCTGTGGCTGGCCGGCCTCTTCACGGTGCTTATCATGCAGCTGGATGTCGTCCTGGTCGGCCGGTTGACCACGGCCGTCGCGGCCGGCATGTATGGGCTGGCCCTCAACGTGGCCCGCAAGGCGGACGTCGTCAATCACAGCCTGTATACGGCCCTACTCCCTACCGCCTCTGCTCTGGATAGCCCGGCGACAGTGCGCAACTATCTGCGCCACAGCCTGTTGCGTAGCGGTCTAATCGCGATCGTTTTGCTGGCCCTGATCCCCCTGGCCGGCCCCTTCATCCGCATCTTCTACGGCCCGGAATATGCCCCGGCGGCAGGTCTGCTACAACTACTGCTGATAGTCGTGATCGTCGACGCTTTCGCCCTGCCCTTTATCTTGCTTGTCTTCCCCCTGGAACGGCCGAGATTATATGCCGCTTCCACCGCTCTGCAGGTCGTATTACTCGTCCTGCTCACCGCCTGGCTGATCCCGACTATCGGCCCGTCCGGCGCGGCTGTGGCCAAGATCATCGCCCGAGTCGCCGGCCTGATCCTGGTAATCTGGCGGCTGCGCGTCTGGCGTTTGGCAAAACGTGACGGCGCCGCGTGACCTGCCATTCAGCTTGGCCTTTAACTCCTGCGAAACTATAATGCGCGCATGCACAGAACCATCGGCCTCGACGCGGCGAAACGCTACCTGACCCTTAGGACCGGCCGCATACGCAGCCTGCCCATCGTCATTCTCATGCCCCACAGTAGCTGCAATTGTCGCTGCGTCATGTGTGACATCTGGAAGGGCAATGCCGATCAGAAGCAGCTAAGCCAGACCGATATCGAGTCATTGTTGGTGGCTTTTGGAACGTTTGGCACTCGCTGGGTGGTGATGTCGGGCGGCGAAGCCCTGATGAACCGTAACCTCTTTGAACTGTGCCAGCTTCTAAGAGAGAACGGAATACAGAAGATCACGATTCTGTCAACCGGATTGTTGCTCAAGAAATATGCCCGTCAGGTGGTTGATTCCCTGGATGAAGTGATCGTTTCATTGGATGGGTCTGAGCCGGTCCACGATGCGATCCGGCGGGTACCGAGAGCTTACGAACGGCTGTTCGAAGGGGTTCAAGCGGTCAAGGCGTTGGATCCGGACTTCGCCATCAGCGGCCGCTGCGTAATTCAGCGCCTCAATTTCGCCGACTGGCCCAATATCGTAGATGCTGCCCGGCACATTGGCCTGGAGCAAATCAGCTTTCTGGCCGCCGACGTTTCAACCGACGCTTTCAACAGACCGGACCTATGGGACGATGAGCGAATCGAGCAGGTGAATCTATTACCGGAACAACTCCCGCATATGAAGCGTGTACTGGAAACGCTGATCCGCGACTATGCGGCCGATTTCGAGAACGGCTTCATCGCCGAGTCGCCGGCCAAGTTACGACACATTCACCAATATTACGCCGCCCTGCACCAACAAGGACCATTTCCGGCCGTCGAATGCAACGCGCCCTGGGTATCAGCCGTGGTTGAAGCGGACGGTACGGTTCGGCCGTGCTATTTTCACCGGCCGATGGGCAACATTCGGCAAGCGGCTCTGAGTGAGCTGATCAATCACCCCAAGGAAATCGCTTTTCGGCAAAGCCTCGACATGGACAAAAACGAACTCTGCCGCAAATGCGTCTGTACGCTCAATTTGCGACCGACCGCCCGGTTATTATGATGGCAATTCCTCGGCCGGAATTGTCCGGCCATGGGCGCTCAGGCAGTTTCATTTACGCTCGCCGGCCGACGATTACCAGAAACGTCGCCGGTTCGCGCCGGCTCCTTAGGCGGGTTAACCAGGTACGACCAGCCCAGCGCCAACCATAATTTGGCTTCAGGAAACGCCATCGCAGATCCATCTCCGACGCCAGCCAATCAAGTCTAGCAAAGGTGATATACTCTTCGCCGGGCGAGGCTAGTCCGGGGAATCTGTAACGTTTGGTAAATCGAACTTGCCGTTCCTGGACCATCTTGTCGCCGCTGCTCGGATCCCGGTAGATCGGCGAGTCCATCACCACCAGGCGGCCGTCCGGCTGCAATACCCGCAGACCCTCCGCCAACGTTTGTTTGTAGTCGGCCGAGTAATGTAACGAGCCATTGTAGACAACCACATCGGCCTGATTTTCGTCGATTGGCAGACGGTCAAACTCTGCTTGCAGCGGTTCAAAGGCCACGTCGTAATAGAGATGCGCGCCTAGCCCGTCATAGGTATTGTCCAGCAGATCCACGGCCAGCGCCTGGCACCCCTCTTGGGCCAGCCGGTATGAAAGCCAACCATTGCCGGCGCCCAGATCGAAGATTCGCAGCACCCGGCCCCGCTCGGCCGCCAGGGGCTCGATCACCCCGGTCAGCATCGTCTCATAGCTCCTAGCCCGGATACGCCAGATGTCGCCGTGCCGGCCGCTAAGGTCGTCGAAGGGTAAAGCTCGATAATAGTCCCCGTCAGCCAAGCCCCAGCCCTCGTCCTGGCGCACTACCTGGTATTGCTCGACGAATTGTTCGAAATGCGCTTCGCGCTCCGGCAGCAGGAAGCGCCAGACACCATCGCGGCGCGCAAACCGCAGATCGTCAGCGTGGCAGCGATAGCCGGCTCCTTCGGCGACCAGCTCGCCGCGGCAGCGCGGGCAAATCCAGGTCACCGCCTCGTCGTTTGCATTCTTATCCGGGACCATACAAAATTGTCCGTCAATCGACCGTGCGTACCAAATCGACATGATATCGGACGAGAATGGTGCAGGCCATCCGGATAGGCCGACCGCTGCTGAGGCCATTGAGTCAGGCGCGGCTCTTGACGGTTGGGGGCGTCTTTCAGCTTTCTCCGGCCGGCTATCTGAGCTGTTTTTCGCCGCCTTCATCATCCTGATGCTGACGACACCCTCCTGGCGAGGGGGCACATTCACCTGGTTACCGCTGGCAAAAGTACCCGATTTGGGAGGAGCGCCCGCCTTTTTGGGAGTCCTCGTTCTCGTTCCCTTCGCTTTCGCCTATGCCTGGGCCGTCCATCTGTTGGCCCGTTGGCGCTCAGGGGCTGGGCTTCGCTGGAGCTGGGGACGATTCGGCCTCACGGCTCCGCTGTTCCTGTTTACCTTGCTGGGCCTGGCCTCGCTCTGGCAAGCCCCTCCACGCACCTTATTCATTCAGGCCGTCGGTCTGCTCATCTTCTGGGCGCTGTACCTGTACCTGCTAAATGAGCGGCCGAACGTCGTGTGGCCGCTGGCCATAGTGGTTGCGATTCAGGCGGCCGTGGCCCTGGGCCAATTCGCGACCCAGACAGACCTGGGCCTGGTCAAGTTGGGCGAGCCGCCCCTGGATCCGGAGCAGCCAGGCGTCATCGTGCTCTTCGCCCGTGGCCAACGATGGTTGCGAGCTTACGGCCTGACCAGCCATCCCAATCAACTAGGAGCTATGTTGGCGGCGATACTGCTGCTGCTTCTGCCGGCGCTCAAGCGGGCGTCAGGCCGGGCGCGGGTGCTTCTGGCGGTCATATTCGCGGCCGGGGTGCTGGGGCTGCTGGCTACCTTCTCCAGGGCGGCGATCCTGGGGTTCATCGCCAGCCTGGTCACGTGGTTGTTCGTCGAGGCTAGGCGAGGATCGGATGCGTGGTCTCTGGCCCGGCTCAAGCAAACGCTCCGCTCGCCCTGGTTGTGGCTGGGCATAGCCGGCGCCGTTGTTCTCCTGGTGCTCTTTCGCGATCTGGCCTTCAGTCGCCTCTTGGGCCTGGACTCTAACGTGGAATCGATCTCTCTGATTCAGCGTTTCTTCGACTGGCGGCTGGCCCTGACCCTCATCGCCGAGCAGCCCATCCGCGGTGCTGGCCTGGGCCAATACATCATCGCCGCCCAACGGCTCAGCCCGTTCGCAATTACCGTCCACAATGTACCGCTGTTGGTCACGGCCGAGTTAGGCATCGGTGGCTTATTCGCTCTACTGTGGCTGACGATATCGGGCCTTCGAAGCAGACCGGCCGGACTGGCCCCGTGGGTCGCCGTCCTGGTCATCGGCTTCTTCGACGTG
>CP070688.1:709582-731420 GCA_020353135.1 Chloroflexota bacterium | reverse complement strand
GCCCCGGCAGAGCGGGACTTTGAACATGGACGTTCATCCTCCCCGCCATTCTCGAACTTCGGCCGGCCGGCATCCGGTCAGCGTCGCCCTGTTGAACCGGCAGGGCCAGGTCGTGGCCCAGGCCCAGGTAGAGCTAGAGATTTCGCCGTTTGATAACCTGGTGCTCGACGTCCGGCCGAATCCTTATCAGAGTCGCTCCGGCGGCGTTCTCACGCTGACTGTCGAAAACATGGGCAACGCCGAAACGGAGTACCGGGTAGACGTCGTCGAGCCCAGCGATTCGCTGGATATCGTCGTCGAGCCTCAGGCGGTGACGGTCGCGCCGCAACAGAGCCGGCAGAGCGAAATCATGATCCGGCCGCGCAAGCGGAACTGGATTGGCGACGCCAGGCGCATGAACCTGACCGTCACCGTGACCGGCAGCCAGCAATCTTCGACTATCACGCCGGCCTATGCCCAACTGAGCACCATTCCGCGCTGGCTGCCGATCCTCATGTTACTGGCTTGCTGCGTCATCATTCCCCTGTTTGCGTTCCTGGCCTGGCCCGAAGTTGAGCCGGCCTTGTTCCCAACCGAGACGCAGGTGCCGACAAGTACGCCGGCGAATACGCCCACGGCTACGCCAGACATTGGCGCCACCCAGACGGCGACGCGGGCTATCTGGCTGGAGCAAGATGACGACGGCGATGGCCTGTTGAACGCCGAAGAACTCGAAAACGATACGCTGCCAAACGCCAAGGATACGGACGGCGATGACCTAACTGACTTTGACGAATTGAAGAAGCACGGCACAGACCCCACCAATCAAGACACCGATGGCGATACTGTGTCAGACGGCCAGGAGGTCAACGGCGGCCGTTGCCAACGCCCGATCAGCCCGGACACAGATCTGGACGGGATGCGCGACGATATCGATCCCGATTCGTGTACGGGCATTACCCCGACGCCATCGCCGGTTCCAGACTTCGCCCTCGGTGGACAGGTCAACAACTCGGACGAGCATCTGGACGTACTGGAAGAGGCGCGCATGTCGTGGGTCAAAGTGCAGTTGCGATATGGTATAGGAGCCGACGCGAGTTCTACCGTTCAGGACGCGGCGAAATACAAAGAAAAGGGATTCAAGGTTCTGCTCAGCGTTGTCGGCAATAGGGAGGAGTTGCAGCGCGGCGGTTACAACCAGGCGTTCGCCAGTTTTTTAGGCGAGATAGCGCCAGTGGCCGATGGCATCGAAGTCTGGAACGAGCCGAACATCCAGAATGAATGGCCGGTAGGTGAAATCGATCCGGCCGACTACACCGAACTGCTGCGAGCGTCCTATGAAGCGATCAAAGCCACGAACCCGCGAACCATGGTCATAAGCGCCGCGCCGGCGCCGACGGGCGTCAACAACGAGACTGTCATGTCCGACGACCGCTTTATCCAGGGCATGGTCGCCGCTGGGGCCGCCAACTACATGGATTGCGTCGGTATTCATTATAATGCCGGGGCCACGCCCCCCAGCGCCACGAGCGGTCACCCGAGCGACAGTACAGGCCATTATTCTTATTACTATCTGCCAATGGTCGACTTATATTATGACGCTTTCAACGCAACGGGCGCCGACGTGCCGTTATGTTTCACCGAAGTCGGCTACCTGTCGGCCGACGGCTTCGATCAGACGCTAGCCCAGATCGGGGCCGACAACTTCATTTGGGCGGAACGGACATCAGTGCGTGACCAGGCCGAGTGGTTGGAGGAGGCGTTGCTGCGCGCTTGTCGGAGCGGCAAGGTGAAGCTGTTTATCGTCTGGAACGTGGACTTCACGAATTATGGCGAAGATCCCCAGGCGGGCTATGCTATCCTCCGGCCGAACGAGAAATGCCCCTCGTGCGAAACGCTGAGTCGAGCTGTGGGCATCCTGCGTAATGAAGGCTGCATGCGCTAGTGTGCGATGTGAAGTAATGAGTAGAAGACTCTTTGCGTCCATCACGCTATTCCTGTCGGCCAGCCTGGCTTGTGGTGTTCTCGGCGGCGAGCTGGCGCCAACTTCGACGCCGACGGTGGTAGCGACGCCAACGCTGGCTCCGACGGCGACGCCTGATCCGGCCGCGACGCCGCTCGGGGCCGCTACTGTGGTTGCCGAAGTAACCGCCAGCACTGAACCGATCGAGCTTGCCCCGACAGAGGAGCCGACCGGCTCGGAAGCAACGGCTGAATCTAGCCCCGGCGGCGGCGAGGGAGGCGACCCCGGACAGGCGGTTGTACCTTGCCCGGCCGCCGGCCAGAACTTGCTGCTCAATTCCAGCTTTGAAGGCGAATACAAGCCGTTTGGCGCCTTCGCTGAGCTAAACCATGCGCCTAACTGGTTTCCCTGGTGGCAGGATGGCGAGAATAATTTGCGACCAGAATTCAAGCCGGCCGAGGCCTCTATCGCCCCGAACCGGGTTCACAGCGGCGCCAGAGCGCAGCAATACTTCAAGAGCTTTGGCCAGTTCAAATCAGGCTTATACCAATCCGTGCTGAATGTGACGCCTGGAAGCCGCCTTCAATTCAGCATTTATGGTCAGGCCTGGTCGTGCGAACAAAACGACAAGTGCCCGGGCGGCACGTCTGTCAACCCGGCCAACATGCTCATGCGGGTGGGCATCGATCCGACGGGCGATACAAACTGGTCGGCCGACACTGTCCAGTGGTCGGCGTACTTCAACCCGCTGGACCAGTGGCAGATCGCCTGCGTTGAGGCAGTGGCCAAGTCGGAAATCGTGACCGTCTTCTTGTGGTCCTCCCCCGATGGCCCTCGCCAGAACCAGGACGTTTACTGGGACGACGGTAGCCTGGTCGTTTTGCCGTGATCATTTAGAGACCCGGATGATATTACATAACGCTTGCTTGACTATTGGCTAATCAATATACTGTCTGCAGAGTGGAGGATCCTCTCGAAGTCGCATGAATGCTCCAAGTTGTTTTCGTAGAAATTGCCTGATCCTGACGTCTGTGGTTGCCTTGCTGCTGCTTGCCAGCCTTGGGCCTGTATTGGCCCAGGCAGAGCCGCGCCTGGAGATTACGACCGTTGACACCGGCGAATTCCCGGACATACGAGTGCTCGTATTGGCCACCGACGGCGAGAGTCAGCGCCAGCCGGGGCTCGAAAGGCTAACACTGCGCGAAAATGATACGCTCGTTGACGAGTTTGAAGTGACCGAGTCGCCTGTTGGGATCGAGCTATTCATCGTGATCGACGCCAACTCGGACATTGAAGCCCATGACGATGCTGGCGGCCCAAGCCGGCGCGAGAAGGTCCGCGACAGCATTATCCACTTCGCCGAAGATCATATGGACGGCAGCCAGTTGGACCGAGTCACAATAATCGTCCCTGAAGGAGAGACACCGGCTGTCCTGCTCGACAGAGCAGTCTTTCCCAATGAGGTGATTAACGAAATAAATTTCTTCGACAAGGACGCGGCGCCGAATTCGCCGGTTGGCGAGATGTTGTCCCTGGCAATTGAGCGTGCGACCTCAACAGAGGAGGAAGGACGCTTCCAGGCGGTGCTTCTCTATAGCGACGCCGGGCGCCTGGACCGCCAGCTTGACTATGCGGCTTTGATCGAGCAAGCGCAGGCGATCGACATCCCGATTTTCGCCGCTATCCTGGGATCGCGAGCCGACGATTTCGAGATCGCCAACATAACTGCGCTGACGGAGCCTACCAGGGGCAATTGGGTGCACATGCCTCAGCCGGAGGAAATCGCCCCATTGTTTGAGACTCTCACCAGCAACCGTCCCCAATTTGAGCTATCTTATCGTTCTGCGCTGGCGACCTCAGGCCATCGTTCCATCGTCGCCGAGCAAGATGGCGTGCAGACGACGGCCGAGGCAGCCTTAGAAATCGCCCCACCGGCGGCTGAGATCGTGGTCGACAACTCGCGGCCGATCCGGCGCGTGGCGCCCGAGCCTGGCGCACCGCTGGTCGAGGCTGACCCAGGGAGCCAGCCGATAGTCGCCCAGGTCAGCTGGCCTGATGGCTATCCCCGGACGGTTATGGAGGCGGTTTTGCTGGTCAATGGGGCGCCGCATCCGGCTAAGGCAGCGCCGGCCGTGGACGATGGCGGTTTGCTGGCCCTGGAATGGGATATTAGCAGCCTGGACGAAGGCTCGTATGACTTGACTGTCCGGGTAGTTGACGAACTGGGTTTGGAGGGACAGAGCGCGCCATTGCCCATGACGGTGATCGTCGAAGGATTGGCGCCTGAGGAATCGCTGGTCGAGATAACGCCAACGGCCCTGCCGGCCGGCGAGGAAGAATCGACTTCAGGCAGCCTTGAGGCAAACGTTAGCTTGATCGCGATTGGGGTGGCGGTCCTGGCCTTTTTGGTTGCCGTCGTTGTGCTAATAGTTGCCGTCGTCCTTTTGCGGCGGCGCAAGAGCGGGCCGCCGGCCGAGACCGCGCCGCCGCCGGCCGAACCAACGCCGTCCGTCGATCACCAGGCGACGCAAGTGATCAAGCCAGCTTTTGTCGCTCAGCAGGCGACGACAGCCTACTTGGAACCATTGGAGAACGCGCCGGATCACCAGGGAACCATCGCCATTGGCGAAGAAACCATGACCATCGGCCGCGATCCCAAGCTAGCCCAAATCGTTTTTGCCGATAAGAGCGTTTCGCGTTTGCACGCCCGCATCATGCAGAGCGATAACTCATTCCGCCTCTATGACGAGGGAAGCGCCAGCGGCACTTATATCAACTTCGAGCAGATAGGCCTTACGCCCCAAGTTCTCAACGACAACGACGACATTCACATCGGCCGGGTTCACCTGCGTTTCCATGTATCTGCCGTCGGAGACGATGCGGACTCGACTCAGATCATGCCGGCGCCCCGGCCGACGGGAGCGCAACCGGATGAGGTCGACGATGGCATGAGCACCGAACCCTATATGCCGCAGCAGCCCGGCCAATACCAATCGCCGCCGGCGGCCGCGGATGACGACGAAGATGATATTTCGACCCAACCCTATTTGCCGCACCAACCACAACGGTAGCATGGCTGATTCGGTCTCAGACTGGATGGAAAGCGGCGCTACAAGAATATAGTGTTTCAACGTAGAATTAATGCTGACAATGGTTGTCATGGTGGTCGATGGAACGCGCTCAGATAGGAAGTGATCTCAAAGTAGGCTATGCTACTCATGAGGGCATGAGCGGCAAGCACAACGAGGATTTCTTCGGCATGTTCGCCTGGACGCTAGACGACCGGCGCAACTTCTACCTGGGCGTTGTCGCCGATGGCGTAGGCGGACAATCGGCCGGCGAGGTGGCCAGTCGCTTGACGGTTGGCGCGATCCAGAAATACTTCGATCAACAGGCGCAGGTCGAAAACAACGTCAGCGCTCATCTGGGACAGGCCATCCAGGTGGCTAATGAGACTGTTCACGAGTCTAGCCTGGAAAACCCGGAACGCCGGGGCATGAGTACGACCGTCGCCGCTGCTGCCTTTGTCAACAACCGGCTCTATACCGCCCATGTGGGCGACAGCCGCATTTACTTACTGAGAGATGGTCGTTTGCGGCAGATATCGATCGACCATACCTGGGCCCAAGAAGCGATTGAGGCCGGTCTTCTCACGCCGGAACAAGCCAAGACGCACCCTAATCGGAACGTAATCCGGCGCCATCTTGGCGGCCAGCCGAACGTGCAGGTGGACCATCGCCTGGTCTTCGAGCCCGGTCAGTCAGGGCAGGAAGCGGTGGGAAATCAGGGCCTGGCGCTCCAAGGTAGCGATACGATACTCATTTGCAGCGATGGCCTGACTGACATGATCAGCGATGACTCGGTTCGCGAATCGCTGCAGAAGCATTTCTCCGATCTGCCAAGGGCAGTTCAGGAGTTGATAGACAAGGCCAATCGCGCCGGCGGACGTGACAACATCACACTGGTGTTAATGCAGGTTCGCGGCGAGGCGCCGCCAATGGTCGTGGCGCCGGTTGGCGGAGCAGCAGCGGCCGCGGCCGGGTCGGGAACAGTGCAGCCGGCTGCAACTCCGGTGGCGACCTCCGCCCCAGCTGCCTCGCCTGTCGAATCGAAGAGCGGCCGAGGCGCTGTATGGTTGATAATCGGCGGCGCCATACTCTTGCTCCTGCTGGCGATTGTCGTGGGTCTGGTTATTGCCGTCAGCACTTCATTGGGCGGCGACGCCACGCCGACCATCCCTGAGCTTCAAATGACGGCGCCGCCCGACGTTACATTGCCGGCTGGTGCACCGGCGACGGCGGCCATCCTGGCCACGGCCGGCGCCCTGGGCACTCCGGGCCTGGAAGGATCTGGCCTCGTGGAGCCAGACCTCATCCCGACGCTCAGATCGACGTTGACCGCGACGCCAGCCAGCGCCGGTCGGCTGGCCACGGCAACGCCGACCGCTACGCCGACGCCTACAGCAAGTAGTGCGGGCGGTGGACCAAGAGCAACGTCGACGCCGCGCCCGCCAAATACCAAAGCGCCGGCCACATCAACGCCGCAAGCGACCAACGCGCCTCCGACGGCGACCAGTGGGCCGACCAATACGCCGGCGCTGCCGACGGCGACCCATACGATGGAGTCGCCAACCAACACGCCGGCGCCGACGAACACCCCGGTGCCGCCGACGAACACACCGGCGCCGACGAACACCCCGGTGCCGCCGACGAACACTGCGGCGCCGACGAACTCACCGGCGCCGACGAATACGCCGGAACCGCCGACGGACACACCGGAGCCGACGTCGGCCACGAACAAAGAGTTGCCGCCCGAAGGGGCGAATGGTGCGCAACGCGGCCAATAAGCCGATCTGTGCCGGGCGCCGTCTGGGCGAGTGGAAACATCTTTATGGAGTAGGAGAATGGAAATAGACATCAAGAAGCAAGATGAAGTGTGGACCGCCGATGAACAGAAGCTGGGCGTAGCTATGCAGCTCTTTCACCGGACCGACGAAATCAACCCATTATTACAGTTATACGCGTCTTACCTGGAAGTCGAGAACTTCGAATACGGCGAGGTCTTCTACGTGCCGACCGATTTCATCGCCGAACGCCAGGTGGAGACAGGACGGCTCTTGCTGAGCAAAGAGCGGGACGAGGCCATGCAGTTGACCTGGTTCCGCATGCCGGAATTCGTCGCCCATGGCCAGTATCGCAAAGAGGGGCTGCCGGAATAGTCACGCGGGCGCGCATGCGGCGAATTCAATGCCTCATCTTTGACATGGACGGCTTGCTCGTCGATTCGGAGCCCATGGCCCGTCAAGCCTGGGAGAAGGTCGTCGAGCCGTACGGCCTGGTTCTCGACGAGGAGACCTACAGCCGGATGGTTGGCCTGCGCCTTGAGGAGACATCATACTTCTTGCAGGCCAGGCTAGACATACCTGCGGAACCGGCCGAGCTGGCCCGTCAAAAGGAAGCGCATCTGGCCCAGTTAAGCATCGACGGCGTGCCGTCGATGCCCGGTCTGGACAGCCTGATGGACGAGCTGCAATTGCGCCAGATACCCTGGGGGGTGGCTACCTCCAACCGGCGAGCATTCGCCACGCAGGTGCTGCAGCAGCTAGGGCTGTGGTCGACCTGTAAATCGCTGACGACCGGCCAGGACGTGCAACATGGCAAGCCGGCTCCCGATATCTACCTGTTGGCGGCCGAAAGGATGCGTGTTGCGCCGGGGTTCTGCCTGGCTTTGGAGGATTCGGTGCCTGGAGCCCGGGCCGCAAGGGCGGCCGGAATGGTCACTGTCGCCATACCCGGCTCACATGAAAAGGTCGAAGCTTTTGACTTCGTCGACTTCGTTCACAATTCCCTAGGTGATGTGGCTGAAGACCTGGAAACGTTGATGGCCACCATCCCCTCGTCGAGCTAACCCAGGCCAGGGCGCCGCTATACGGCGTTGGTTTTCCGATAGTTGACGATCTGCTCTCGAATCACGCGCTGGCGCTCGACAAGCGTCGCAATCGGATGGCGGAGTTCGACTTCATAGGTGTCGTCAAGGGAGCCAATGCCTTCGACGGCCCTGTCTGCCCGGTCTAAGGCCTGTTCGCGAATCGGCCCGATCATCCGACGTCGGAGCCGAATCTCGTCGCCATCACGCCCCAGCCAGAGATCCAGCGGCCCGGCAATGTTGGTCTGCAGCCCGTCGAGCGTTTCCGGTACCACGCCAAGCAAGCCGGTGACGGTCCCGACGATGGTCAACGCCTTTTGCCCAATGCCAAAGGGCAACCACTTTAGCATGTCCTCGAACCAGCGATCAAGCAGCTGTAAGAACGTGCCGCCAACCTCAAGCGCTCCCTTCAGAGCCGATTCAGCAGATTCAAGGGCCCGTCCGACGATGGACATCTGGCCCTCTAGCCAATCGCGCCCTTGCTCGATGAGCGGCAATTGCTCCTCAAATTCCTCCAGCGCCTGGCGGCCGGCCTGCAGGCCCTCGGCTACTGAGGGCGCTTCGGCGACGAGTCCGCCGATGACTTCGCCCACAGCAGCCACACCACCGGCCGCGGCAGCAGCCACATCGACGGCGTCCAGTTCTTCGTACATCGCCAGCAGACCCTCTAAGACGCCCACGCGGCCGGAAAGCTCGGCAGCCTGAGCGCTAGCTTCCTCATACTCATGTCTCCAGCCCTGACTATCAGAGGTCGAACTGTCGGCGCTCAGGGCGGAATACGAGGCAAGCTGCCTCTGAGCGGCGGCCAAATTGGACTGCAAGGTGCTATTCTCGGCTTCGAGCGCGGTTAACCGGGAC
This sequence comes from Chloroflexota bacterium, assembly GCA_020353135.1. The sequence goes on along the minus strand of CP070688.1, from coordinate 722,695 downwards.
AACAAGTATGTCGCATCTGAGGCAGCCTCAGGCGTAGATGGGGAGGGCAGGGGCATCGCCGTGCTGGCAACCTTGGCCGTGGTCTGGGGATCGTCGTCGAGTAAAACGGCAGCCGCCCCGCCGGTGGCGGCGGCGACCGTCACAGTGGCCACGGCCGCCGTGAGAAATCGGCGCCTAGCGGCGCTAGCGACAGATAGATCGTCGTAACGTCCATATTCATCGTCCATCATACGATAATTATACAGAACTTATGTTCTATTTGCAAAAGGCCGATTACTGGTAGCCGAGTCGTTTCAGCGACTGTGCGTTCTTGCGCCAGTCCCGCTCGACGCGTACCCATAACTCAAGATAGACCCGGCTGCCGACCAGCCGCTCTATCTCGCTACGAGCGGCGGCGCCGATCTTGCGCAGTTGGGCCCCCTTGGCGCCGATGATCATCTTCTTGTGGCCGTCTCGCTCAACATAGATGTCGGCCCGAATGTATATGACGCCATTCTCCCGTTCTTTGAACTTAGTAACCTGCACCGCCGCGCCGTATGGGATTTCTTCGCGCATTTGCAGGTAGATTTGTTCACGGACGAATTCGGCGGCCAGATCGCGCACGAACGAGTCGGTCGTCTGGTCGGCCGGATAATAGCGCGGCCCTTCCGGGAGCGCCGCTATGATCATCTCCAGCAGCGCGTTTAGGCCGAGATCCTTCAAAGCCGAAATCAACAGCCAATCGGCGGACGGCAGCAGCGCGCTATAGCTCTCAGTCCGTTCTAGGACGTCGCCCGCGGCCAGTAGATCGCTCTTGTTCATAGCCATGATGACCTTGATATCTTCCGGTAACCGGCCGAGAGTCTCGGCGATAGCCTTGTCTCCGGCGCCTGGGTAGCCGGTGACATCCACAAGCCAGAGCACGATGTCGGCGTCGCGTACAGAATCTTCGGCCGATCCGACCATGAACTCATCCAGTTTATGGCGGGGCTTCATCAGGCCGGGCGTGTCCACGAAGATGATCTGATACTCCGGCCTGGTCAGGATACCCAATTGATTGGTACGGGTAGTTTGCGGCCGGGGAGTCACGATGGCGATCTTCTGCTTTAAGATCTGGTTCAGCAGCGTGCTCTTGCCCACGTTTGGGCGGCCGGCCACGGCTACCAGGCCGGATCTGTGCCCCTTGGGTAGCTCTTCTTCGGATAGAGAACTCAAATCGAGTTCGGCCATTTCGGAGGGTCGATAGTCGTCTTCTAACACGATGATTCCTCGTTCTCTCAAGTGAAGCGCCGGTCGACGATACGTTGCATTTCTCGCATCGTCAAAGCGACGCGCTCGTCACGGAGCAAGGGTAGCTTGGCGCGCGTACGCCGCAGTTGGTTCAAGTCAAGTTGGGCCGTGATCAACGCCTCTTCGTAGTAAGGTCCCTGGACGATGAGCCTGCCTTCTGGATCGTAGACGGTGCAGCCGCCCCAGAAATTGACGCCGTCTTCAAAGCCAGTGCGGTTGCAGTGCAGGACGAAGTTGGTGAAGATGCTGGCGTAGGCCTGATTGATATGCTCGACCCATTGGGCGCTGCCGATCTTGTCCTCAGTGGCCAGCCCGCGGCCGGGCGAGGCAGAGGTCAGAATGAGGATGTCGGCGCCGTCAAGCCACAGCAGGTAGGGTGGGCTGATGTGCCAAAAGTCCTCGCAGATTAGTATCCCTACGCGGCCGAAGCGGGTATCGAAGGCTCGGAGAGCATTGCCCCAGGCGAAGTAACGTCCTTCGTCGAACATGCCGTAGGTAGGCAGATAGACTTTGCGGTGCAAGTAAACCATGTCACCCTGTGACAGGTAGGCGCTGGCGATGTGGAACTTCTGCCTGCGGTCAGCCTCTGCGAATCCGACGACCAGGTCCAGTTCATGGCTGGCGTCGAGCAGCGTGGCAAATACCGGATCGTCTTGATCCGGCCGCAGGCAAACCTCGTAGGTCAAATCTCGCAGACGGTAGCCAGTGAGCGAGAGTTCGGGAAAGATCAATAACTCGACTCCCTGGCTGGCCGCCTCCTTTATCTGTCGCAGATGCAAATCGAGATTGGCCGGCACATCGCCGAGTCGAGGGTTGATTTGGGCCAGACCTATTTCAACTTTCATAGTTTAGACTCACATGGGGTCAATTGGCGATGTCATTTGTCGACGATGAAGCGCCAAATAGTGGTGATTGCCAGGGCCAGCAGGACAAGGACCACGAGTGCGCCGTCGAGGACTGTATCCCATCGCACAGGGCCTAGCATCCCTATCTCGTCGCCGCGGAATAACGTGACGACCAGCCGGCCGGCGCTCAAGAGTATCAGCGTCAGACCAAATAGTAAACCGGGTCGCAGCCGGCCGCGAATAGCCAGGGTGACCGGAAACAGCAGCAGGCACAGCGCCAGCCCAAGCAACTGGGTCTGGTAACGTAGGCCAAATACGCCATAACTATCCGGCAGGTCGGCGGCCAGGGGGCCGAAAGTCGTTTCCCGGCCGAAGGCACAACCTTCAAACCAGCAGGCCAGCCAGCCAAAGGCGCTGACCAAGACCAACGCCGGCGCCAGCAGGCCGGCATATTGGGCTAATACCTGGCCTCGCCAAGCGGTCCAAACCAGCAGGCCCAGCAGCCCTACCAGCAACGCCCCATGATAGCTGAGACCGCCCTGCCAAACCAGGCCAATCTGGCCTGGCTCCTCCGAGAAGTAGGTCCAATTGGCGACGACGAAGCCAGCCCGACCGCCGACCAGGCCAGCTAGCGAGGCGACTATCAGCCCGTCGATCCAGCCCGGCCGGTGATCGCCATCGCGCCGCTCCAGCCAGGCCGTCAGCCCGATGCCGGCGGCCAGGCCGACGGCCATGACCACCGTGTAGCTGTAGAGGAAGAAAGGACCGTAGCGGCCGATAATCGGATACATCGGATAAGATGTTAGGCAAGTTTCGCCGTTAGGGCAATGTGGTCGGTACTCTGTGGCTGTCGGTTGACAGCTGCCAGACTGTAGCGAATCGAAGTACAATGGGTTCGACAAGAGAGATAAATGGCTTACGAAACTGACCTGGTCCGATGAGTGAATCAAGCGACGAACGGCCCGCGTCCAGCGTTGTAAGGGAAGTCAAGGCCCTCGGCTGGTCCGAGGCGCATGCCCTGGCCATGATCTGGAACGAGGTCTATCCGGCCGAACAGCTGGATGCTGGACGCCAGGTCAAAAGGGTGGCTCGCCTGCGGGAACGAGGCGGCCGGTCCTGGATATTGCGTTGTAAATCGTCGGTCGCCGGTTACGCTTCTGTGGCGCCGACGCCTGGCCTGGCCGGCCTCTATGAGCTAGATGGTTTCATAAGGCCTGGTTGGCGTCGACGGGGCCTGGGCAGGCATCTTTTGCAAACAGTCGTCGGCGACCTGGTTGGCGGCGACGCCCGGCAGCTCTACTATGCGCTGAATTCGCCTGACTCGGCTGCCGCCCGCTTCCTCTCGGCCTCAGGCTTCTATGCCGAGCATGAAGAGCGATACTTGACCCTGGATGCTCTCGAGGATTTGCCGCCAATTCGCCTGGGCGACGGCTATGGGCTGCGGACATATGAGCGAGCGCAAGCCATCACCTGCTTTCGGGGTCTATATGATGCCTCTTTTTCCGGTTTGCCCTGGTACCAACCCTATGAAAGCGATGGCGAAATAGCGGCCGACCTGGCCGATGCCGGCGATCTGCTGTTTTTGGAACACGGCCGGCGGTCAGTTGGTTTCATGTGGCTGCGCTGGACGGAACTGGAGTTGGCCGAGATCGAGCCTGTCGGTCTGTTATCAGGATATCGAGGCCAGGGCCACGGTCGGCAGTTGATGCTGGCCGGTCTGCACCTGGCGGTCGCCCAGGGCGCACGAGCCGTGAACGTAGGCGTCTGGCGTCAAAATGAGGCCGCGATAGGTTTATACCGACGGCTGGGCTTTCGGGAAACGAACAGGAAGCTATTCCTGGCCTATGATTTGGCGCCTGAAAGATAAATGAGCTGACGATATTGGGCCTTTGCGATTTGACCGTTAAGCCGTACAATCGTTAACACTTGCACACACCTGGATTACTTGTTGACCCGCGCCGGTATCTTTCGCGGCCGGATCATTTCATCAGGGACCAGTGAACAAGGCGGGGCCAGTGGCACAGAACATAGAAACGCGTTTCAATGACGAAGCGCAGCCTGACCCTACATCGCATCAAGTATCATGGAAATCATGGGGTCGCAGCCTTATGGAGGCAAAGTATGTTCAGGAACATCGACGATGTCCGTGATGGGCTAGGCGCCCAGCAATATATCGCTTCAGATGAGATATCCACCGTCGTTTATCTTGCCCAGTCTCTTTGCAAGCCAATCTTGACCGAGGGCCCGGCCGGCGTAGGTAAAACTGAGCTGGCCAAGGCCTGGGCGGCCGCGCTGGGCAGCCCTATGATCCGGCTACAGTGTTACGAAGGGCTGGACGAGAGCAAAGCGCTTTACGAGTGGGAGTACGCCAAGCAAATGCTCTATACCCAGCTGCTGCGGGATACGCTACGCGATGTCTTGAGTGACGCCGGCAGCCTGGGCGAAGCGGCCGAACGCCTGGCCATGGAAGAGGACGTCTTCTTCTCCGATAAATTCCTCTTGCCTCGACCGCTGTTGAAAGCGCTCACGGCCGAGGAACCGGTCGTCTTATTGATTGACGAGATCGACCGGGCCGACGTCGAGTTTGAGGCTTTTCTGTTAGAGGTTCTGAGCGACTTCCAGGTCAGCGTGCCTGAGCTGGGCACGATTCGGGCGGTCCATCAGCCGATGGTTCTGTTGACCAGTAACAATACCCGCGACCTGAGCGAGGCGCTGAAACGGCGCTGCCTCTATCTCTTTGTCGACTATCCAACCATTGAAGCCGAACTGGATATCGTGCGCCTTAAGGTGCCTGGACTTAGCCCGGAATTGGCCCGGCAAGCCGTCGAAGTGGTGCAGCAATTGCGACATATGGATTTGCGCAAGGTTCCCAGCATTAGCGAGACCCTCGACTGGGCCCGGGCACTCCTGGCGCTCAATGCCGAGACCATCGACGGAGAGACCATGCGCAATACGCTCACGGTGCTGTTGAAATATGAAGCGGACGTACAGAGCGCCCGGCGCTTGTTGAGCGATAGTGGGGGGCGGCAAGAGCCGGGCCGGCGAGGTCGCCATGGACAATAGAGTCGTCGAATTTGTGCGCGGCCTGCGTGCGGCCGGCGTCCGCGTATCCCTGGCCGAGTCAGTGGATGCCATGCAGGCCGTGAGTGTTCTGGGTGTGCAGAACAAAGAACTATTCCGAGATTCGTTGCGGGCGACGCTGGTCAAAGAGTCGGCTGACCATCCGGTTTTTGACGAGCTATTCCCTCTGTATTTCGGCAGCGGCGGTCCGCCGTTGCAGGACGCGCGGGATGATCTTGGCCCAGATGAGCAAGAGATGCTTAAGGCCGCATTGTCGGCGATGAGTGGTCGTTTGCAGCAACTGATCGACTGGCTAACTTCCGGTCAGGGACCGACGCGCGAGGAGCTGGAGGAGTTGGCCAGACGTTCAGGCGCTCGCTGGGCGAACAATCCCGGCGAGGCGCGCTGGGTGAGCCGGCGAATGCTGCGCCAGATGGGATTCCAGCACCTGGAAGAACAGATCCAGCAGCTCGTCGGGCATTTGCAGGAAATGGGCATGAGCCAGGAGGCGATCGAGAAGCTGCTGGGCGTGGTCGAGGCCAACCGCGAGGCGCTGGCCGAACAGGTGGCCCAGCGGGTTGGCCTGCAAGTGGCCAAGGATAGAGCAGAACGGTCGCAAGAGCTGCACGGCTCGGACTTGATGCACAAGTCGTTTCAAGCGTTGAACGAGGCTGAAGCGGCGCTCTTGCGTGCGGAAGTGCAGCGGCTGGTGGCCCAATTGCGCAGCCGGGCGGCCCTGCGACGCAAGCGGGGTAAGGCTGGCGCGTTTGATCCCAAGGCAACGATCCGGGCCAATCAGCGTTATGGCGGCGTGCCCTTCGATATGAAGTACAAGAAGAAGAAACTGAAGCCGAGCCTGGTACTGATCTGCGATGTGTCAACCTCCATGCGGCCGGTGGCCGAATTCATGCTGCGGCTCATATATGAGTTGCAGGACCAGGTGGCCAAGGCGCGCAGCTACGCCTTCAACGCGGACATGCAAGAGATCAGCGTCACCATGTCCGGCAAGCGGGCGGCCGATGCCGTGGCCGATGTCCTATATGGCATACCGCCCGGCTATTATGCGACCGATTTGGGGCACAGCCTGGACACTTTCTTCAAGGATTGGTCTGATTCGGTCAACGGCCGGACGACGGTGATCATCCTCGGCGACGGCCGCAACAATTACAATTCGCCGCGCATTGACCTGATGAAGCGCATGCAGTTGCGGGCCAAGCGCCTGCTGTGGTTTAATCCAGAGCATCGGCAACAATGGGGCACCGGCGACAGCGACATGCTCGAATACGCGCCCATTTGCGATGAGGTATTGATGGTACGCAACCTGGCCCAGCTATCAGCCGCGGTGGACTCGTTGCTTACCAGCAGTTGATCAGGAAGTGGCCATCTGCGGGATAATTAGGCGCCGCATTGGCGATATGTGAGTTTCTTTCATGGCTGAGGGGCGGATTTGCACGAATTTCTTACCGATTGGCTTGTCTGTCCGGCATGCCATGATGACCTCGTTTGGCGGATAGAAGAACGGGCTGGCGCGCATATCGAGTCGGGCCAGGCGCTCTGCCAAGCGTGCGAAGAAGCGTACCCGATTCGCGACGGCATCGGCGTGTTTCTCTTGCCCGATTTGCCTCGCGATGACCTGTGGCAGGATGTCGACAGCGCGCTCGTCAAGTATTTGCGCGACAAGCCCGACGTCGACGAGCGGTTGATGGGGGTCCCGCTGGAGTCGCTGGCCCCGGCCGACCAGTTCTTCCGGGCCATGGCCGCCGAAGAAAGGGGCGACTTTGACGAGGCAACCCGGGCTGAAACGCTGGCCAATCAAAGGCTTTACACGGCCGAATGTCGGGCCTGTTCGGACAGCCAGGGTGCCTATGTCATCGAACAACTGGCCGGTTATGATGGCCCAGTCGTCGACTTGGCATCCGGCCGAGGCCACCTGGTGGAGCGAATGATCGGCGATTCAGATCGCCTGGTTGTCGCCACCGACTTCAGCCTCAAGGTATTGCAGCGCAACCGGCGATGGTTGAAGCATCTCAGGCAGTATGAAAAGGTCAGTCTGCTGGCCTTTGATGCCCGCCGCACGCCAATGCGAACCGGGATCGTACCGTTACTGACGACCTACCTCGGCTTGCCCAACGTCGAGCAGCCAGGCGAGTTACTGGCCGAATTACGGCGCATCGTGGCTGGCGCCTTTCTGGCTGTCTCGCACTTCTATCCGACTGACGATCAGGCGAACGGCCAGGCGCTGCGACAGGCTGGTCTGGACGCACTACTCTTCAAGCAGTCGGCTCTGGACCGCTTCGCCGAAAGCGGCTGGTTAGCCGAAGTGGCCAATGCTTGCGCCGGCCCGGCCCGGCGGACTCCGACCGGCGTCGTGATCGAAGGCGCGGTTATCGACGGATTTCCGGTCGCCGAGACGCAACTCGAGTGGTGTGTGATCGAGGCTCACTAGTTCGTTGCTATTTTCCCGGAAACTGGTTTGCCTTACCTACATCAATGAGCCAATGTAGTTTCCGGGAAAATGGCGAAAAGAAGGAGGGACAATTGGACTTTACGACGGCCGTGAAGATGAACATCTACCAGACCATCGCCGAGACGACGCAAGTGCCAGATGTGACCGACGTCGCGAAATCAATGGGCCGGCCGCCGGCCGAGGTCCAGCAGGCTTTCGAGGCCCTGGCCAACCAGCGGCTGCTGGTCCTGGAGCCCGGCGACAAAACACGCATACGAATGGCCCCGCCCTTTTCGGGCATCGAGACGCCAGTTCTCGTCCGGGTAATGGGCAAGTCGTATCATGCCAATTGCGCCTGGGATGCTCTCGGCGTGGCCGCGGCCTTGCATCAAGATGCCGACATAGTTGCCACCTGCGCCTACTCGGGCGAATCTTTGCCAATTCACGTGCGGCAGGAACGGGTGCTGCCGGTTGATTGCCTGGCCCATTTCGCCGTGCCGGCCGCTTTGTGGTGGCAAGATATCATCTATACCTGACAGACGATGCTTTTCTTCCGGTCGGGAGAAGACGTGGAAGCCTGGTGCCGGCAGCGCGACCTGGCCATACGACCGACAATAACGATGTCTCAGCTCTGGTACCTGGCCGATACCTGGTATGGCAATCGGCTGACAGTCGACTCCCGGCGGCCGGCGGCCGGCGAGATATCGCAGATCTTCGCCACAGTTGGCCTGGAAGGGCCATTCTGGGACCCATTTGAGGACAGTTGGTCGACTACCTGAGGCGAGTAGATGCCAATGTGATTGCTTCGGAGCGCGTGCAGTTGGGCATACAAGCGCGTGACTTGTGACTGACGATGACCGAAATCCGGATAAGATCTTACCTGGAAGAGGATGAATCGGCCGTGGCCCGCATTGGCTGCCCGAAACTCAATCTACAGGTCCGGGCTTCAAACGAGTCGGTTGTGGCTTTCTATCGCCATTTGGGTTACGAAGTCGAAGAACGCATCAGCATGGGCAAGCGGTTGACGGCCGCCGACGATGGGTCATGACACAAACGAACGTTTTCGAATGCCCCCAATGTGGCCAGAGCAGCGACTACGATCCCTGGAGCGATCGAGCGCGGTGCCAGCACTGCGGCTTCACTCCGCCTGAGGGCCAGGAGATGCTGGATTACTTGCGCCGCCAAGACGAAGTCGCCGAGGTAGATTCTGAAGAGGAGCCCGAACTTGAGGATGAAGGCAGATCCGGAGAGCGCACTCGATTGACCAGCTTTCTGCCGGTGGACGGCCGTTCATTCCTGGCCGGGTTGGCCTGGGGCGTGCTGGTCTTCGCCGTGATCATGTTGCTGGGCTCGGCGCTGACGATATCGGGTTCAGTGGTTCGCTGCCTGGCCCTTCTACTGCCCTTCCTGACGACCTTTGTGGTCTGGCGCTGGTTTGCGTTGAGGGAAGAAAGGGGCAGGGGTTAGCTGTCAGCTTTCACACTTTGGCATGTAGTTCAGTCAGAACAAAAACGCCCGCCTGATCACTGCAAGATCGGCGGGCGCTCAATCGCTCAGGGTCCGTCAGGCTTCTTCGAATTCGTCTATAGGTACACAGACACAGAAGAGGTTTCGGTCGCCGTAGACGTTGTCGATGCGGGCCACGGCCGGCCAGAATTTCCCCTCGCGCACCCAGGATACTGGAAAGGCAGCCTGCATTCTCGAATACGGCCGGTCCCATTGGTCGGCGGCGATCATGGCCGCTGTATGGGGCGCGCCCAGTACCGGATTATTTTGCGAGTCCATGCGCCCTTCCTCGATATCCTGGATCTCCTGCCGGATTGAGATCAGGGCGTTGCAGAAGCGGTCCAGTTCCTCTAGAGATTCGCTTTCGGTAGGCTCAATCATCAGGGTGCCCGGAACGGGAAAGGACAAGGTCGGCGCATGGAAACCATAATCCATGAGCCGCTTAGCCACGTCTTCAGCCTGGATGCCGCTACTCTCGCGCAGCGGCCGCAAGTCGATGATGCACTCGTGGGCGACAAGGCCATTGGCGCCTTTATAGAGCACCGGGTAATAGGGATCCAGACGCTTGGCAATGTAATTGGCGTTAAGGATAGCGACCTCGGTCGCCCGCTTAAGTCCATCGGCGCCCATCATGGCGATATAAGCGTACGAGATTGGCAAGATGCTCGGACTGCCCCAGGGCGCCGAAGAAACGGCCCCAGTGGCCTGCTCGCCGCCCACGCCAGGCACAACCGAGTGACCGGGTAGGTGCGGCGCCAGGTGCTCGGCCACGCAAATAGGACCCATGCCCGGGCCGCCGCCGCCATGGGGGATGCAGAACGTCTTGTGCAGGTTAAGATGGATGACGTCGGCGCCAAATTCGCCCGGCCGGGCGATTCCGACCAGGGCGTTCATGTTGGCCCCGTCGAGGTAAACCTGGCCGCCATGGTCGTGCACTATCTGGCAGATGTCGACAATGGTTGCTTCGAAAACGCCGTGGGTTGAAGGATAGGTGACCATCAGGGCCGCCAGATTGTCACCGTGCTTGGCCGCCTTTTCCCGCAAATCGTCGACGTCGATATTACCTTCTGAATCGGTCTTGACCACGACTACGTGCATGCCGGCCAAGACGGCGCTGGCCGGATTAGTGCCGTGGGCTGAACCGGGGATGAGGCAAACGTTCCGGTGTCCCTGGCCGCGACTCTGGTGATAGGCTCTGATAACCAGCAGGCCGGTGTATTCACCCTGAGAGCCGGCATTAGGCTGCAACGACGTCGCCGCGAAGCCGGTTATCTCGGCCAACCACGTTTCAAGCTGTTCAAATAAGGCTTGATAACCGAACGTCTGGTCTCGCGGGGCGAAGGGGTGTAGTTGGCCGAATCCCGGCCAACTTACAGGGTACATCTCGGTCGAGGCGTTGAGCTTCATGGTGCACGATCCCAGCGGGATCATGGAATGGGTGAGCGACAAGTCCTTGGCCTGCAGCCGGTGGATGTAGCGCAACATCTCGGTTTCGGAGTGATAACGGTGAAAGACCGGGTGGGTGAGGAAATCCGATGTGCGACGGAATTTCTCCGGGTACGCCAGGTCAACTTCCCCGGCCAGGCGTTCCAGGTCGATGGACTCTTCGGCCGCGCCGAATACGGTCAAAAGGTCAGCCAGGTCATCGGCCGTCGTCACTTCATCCAGAGAGACGCCGACCGCGCTGTCGTCATAGCGGCGCAAGTTGATGCCCTGGTCCCGGGCAGCGGCGATTAGTTGTTCTTGGTCGCGCGGCCCTTCGGCGATCGTCAGCGTGTCAAAGGTCAGTCCATGGTTGAGCATGTAGCCCAACTCCTCCAGGCCGCGCTGCAGTACGGCCGTAAGCAGCCGTACCCGGCGGGCGATTTGCCGCAGCCCGTCCGGGCCATGATAAACCGCGTACATCGAGGCCATAACCGCCAACAGCACCTGGGCCGTGCAAATATTGCTGGTCGCTCGCTCGCGACGGATGTGTTGCTCCCGGGTCTGTAGGGCCAGGCGCAGGGCGGGCGCGCCGGTGGTGTCAACCGAGACGCCCACCAGGCGGCCGGGCAATTGGCGCTTGTATTTCTCCTGGGTGGCCATGAAGGCTGCATGGGGGCCGCCGTAGCCCAGCGGAACGCCGAAGCGCTGGCTGTTGCCGACGACCACGTCAGCGCCGAATTCTCCTGGTGGCCGCAACAAGGTCAAGGCCAGCAAATCGGCCGCGGCGATGGTCATGGCGCCGGCTTCGTGGGCTTTTTCAAAGAATGGCTCGTAATCAAGGATGGCGCCGCCAGTGGCCGGGTATTGGACCAAGACGCCAAAAGTTTCCTGCTCAAAGTCATAGCTCATGTGATCGCCCACGATGACATCGATGCCCAAAGAACCGGCCCTGGTCTGGACCACCTCGATCACGTGGGGATGGCACAACTCGGATACGAAGAATGTATTGGCCGTAGACTTGCGGGGCAAGAACCGCTGACACATGGTCATGGCTTCGGCTGCGGCCGTGCCCTCGTCGAGCATGGAGGCGTTGGCAATTTCCAGACCGGTCAGATCGCCGATCATGGTCTGGAAATTGAGCAGCGCTTCAAGACGGCCCTGGGCGATCTCGGCTTGGTACGGCGTATATTGCGTGTACCAACCCGGATTTTCAAAAACGTTACGCTGGATGACCGTGGGCGTCAGGCAATTTGAATAGCCCATGCCGATGTATGAGCGAAAGACCTGGTTGCGTTCACTCAGCTTGCGCATTTCGCTCAGGGCGTGACTCTCGCTGCACGGGTCCGGCAGATCCAGCTTGCCCTGCATGCGGATCACGTCGGGCACGGCTTCATCGACGAGCTGGTCCAGGTCTTCGAGACCCAGTTCAGCCAACATTCGGGCCACATCCGCCTCTGCTGGGCCGATGTGGCGGTTGACATAACGATCTACCGCTGCCAGCAGATCAGCGTTGGAGATTTTATCCATGGTAATTCCCTTTCACCGGCCGGCGACCGGCAGCCAGCGCTTCGACGTGGGGCGACGATAGACGATTGTTGCTGTTTCGCAGCTGTCGATGGTCGGCGACCGGGACTACTCTCGCGAATCGCAGTAGGCGCTGTAGGCCGCGGCGTCCATCAGGCCCTCCAGCTCGGCCAGATCGCCCAACTTGATCTTGACCATCCAGCCGTCACCGTAGGGATCCGAGTTAAGGGTTTCGGGTACGTCGAGGATTTCTTCGTTGACGGCTGTGATCTCGCCAGATACGGGCGAATACATGTCAGAGGCCGCCTTGACTGACTCGACCACGCCAAAGGTTTCTCCGGCGCCGAAAGTATCGCCTTCGTCCGGCAATTCGACGTAGACGATATCGGACAAGGCGTCTTGGGCGTAATCCGTGATGCCGATGGTGCCTTCATCGCCTGCTACACGGACCCATTCATCTTCCTTGGAGTAATATAGACCATCGGGGATATTGCTCATGCTTGCCTCCGTAGGAATAAGCCTTTGGCTTTCAGCCATCAGCTTTCAGCAGTGTAAAACAAAAAGAGGACGACCGTTAACAAGCCAACTCGGTCGGCTTGTTTGATGTCGTCCCCTGTCGCTTGACCTGAGAGTTTCACCGCCGGTCCCTTTGCCGGCGGCTTGCCCCGTCGGTGCCCGGCCAACTGAATAGACGCCAGGCTTTCCAGGGGTGCCCGATCATCCGGTCCTTTTGCCTGAGAGATTCACTAGCGACTTGATAAGTCGGCAGCTTGCCCCTTCGGCGTTTCTAGCAAATGCTGGAACCCTCTCCCGCACGATCCAATGGCGATATCCTATTTGGCCCATTGTACGTCTACACCGGCCGATGGGCAATACGTACGTACGTGCAACGCACTTAGATCGCATTGAGCTTGTCGAATGCCATAACATGGCTTGCTACCAAAGAATTTCAGCGAAGTGCGTCGCACGTGACTCTGGCAAAAGCTTGTACCTACGTACGCAGGTGCGTACTAATCCGCGGCATTCCCTTGCGAATGT
>CP070688.1:705405-709482 GCA_020353135.1 Chloroflexota bacterium | reverse complement strand
CTATCCAACTTGTCCAGTCAGTGACCGATGTGCCTCTTTCTATAGATTCATCCATTGTCAAGGCCCTGGAGCGAGGTCTCGAAGTCTACCAGGGAAAAGCCCTGGTTAACTCGGTTACGGGCGAGGAAGAACGCCTGGAATCGGTTCTGCCGCTGGTAAAGAAATACGGGGCGGCCGTCATTGGAATCTCCAACGACGAGACAGGTATCTCGGAGGATCCCGATGTTCGCTTTGCCGTGGCCAAGAAGATCGTCGAGAGAGCCCAGGATCACGGCATTCCTAAAGAGGACGTGCTCGTCGATCCCTTGGTGATGCCCGTGGGCGCTATGAGCTACGCCGGCCGGCAGGTGTTTCACATCGTCGGCCGCTGCCGTGACGAATTGGGAGTCAATACCTGTTGTGGCGCCAGCAACGTTTCCTTTGGTTTGCCCAACCGCGGACCGCTCAATGCTACTTTCTTGGCTATGGCCATCTCCGCCGGATTGACCTCGGCCATCACGAATCCCATCGAACCAGAAATCAAACAGGCGATCCTTGTCGCCGACGTGATGATGGGCAACGATGAGAATTGCACGACGTGGATCATGGCCAACCGGCCGGAAGAGGCCGAAGAGTCAAGCCGTCGCCGTACCGGCCGGCGCCGTCAGTCGCGCCGGTCCTGATCATGCCGACTGCGCCACCGGGCGAGCTTTCTTGGCCACATCACGGAGAATCTGGTAGCCGTCGTCGGAGGCGGAGACAAAGCGCGATAGTTCTCCGCTAGCCAGAACGGCCTGACCTTTCGGATCAGTATGCATGGCTAGCAAGAGCTCGCGCAGCCGGCGGCGCAGCTCCTGCGGTAGCTTGAGGGAAATGACCCAGGGCGGGACCGGGCTTGGTCCAAGGGTCTCGATCACTCGCAGTTTGCGGGCCAGAGCTGGTCGGCGTTGCATTTCATAATCAAGAATAGTGCTGTCAATAGCGGCTACGTCAGCCCGGCCATCAATAAGCATCTGCAAAGAGTGCAAATGGGCGCCTGATTCAAGCACTTCACCGAAGTAATCGAGGGACTCATCTCGTTTTACCAGATGGTGGCAAACGACAGTATAACCGGAATAGGAGCCTGGCTCGTTGTAGACCCAGCAAACACCCTTTAGATCGTCGAAGGAATTGAATGGACTATCCCGCTGGACGATGACGTCTGAGTAGTAAACCGGCTGACCCTGGTAGCGGGGATCCCGCATCACGGGCGCTGCCAAAAGCTCCAATTGGGGATCATGCTGTTCGGCCTTCATCGCATAAAGCAGGCCGCAGATCCAGCCCAGCTGAATCTGTCCGGAATCGAGAAGCCGTTTCCGCTCCTGCCAGTGAATATCGACAACAAACTCCGCCTTGATTCCCAGCTCTCGGCCTATATAGTCCGTAACGGCCTGGCCGGCTACATGTGTGTTGGCTGCCAGGCAAGAAGTGACGACGAGAGTATCCATTTGAAGGTCCTTTTAAACAGTCATGATTGGTCGGCAGACGGCTTGATGACCGACCTATCCCTTTCCTACACCCACGGTGAATGGCTATTGGTTGAGCCGAAAGTCCGGCCCTCGGCGAAGCGATCGAAACCGAAGGGTTTCAATTCGGCCACGTTATCACCCATCAATTGCTTAGCCACAAGTTTCCCGGCGCCGAGCATTTTGAATCCGTGATTGCTATCGGCGATCATGTAAACATTGGGCAATACCCAATCGATGATGGGTACATTATCGGGCGTAAATGCACCGATCCCACCGTTGCGTCGCTCGCGGAAACTAGGGCGGATGCCCTGAAAGCGGGACATGGTCTGGGCCATCGCCGCGCAAAGATAGTCGGCGAAATCCGTCCCGGCCTGATAGGCGTCGTTGGCGTGGCCATATGGATCGAGGACGGCTTCTGGCCCTATCTTGACTGGAACCGTACCTCCTTGCAGTCCAGGTTGATCCATCCTTTCGTTGCCATTTTTGAAATACACGTAGGTATGATCCTTCAATTGTCGGCCGCTTTCCTCGTCGACAACCGGGGTATTCATTAGTTCAACATGCAAGACCGGTGGGTTCAAGCCATCGGCCGTGAGATAGGGCTGGTCATAGTAAACCTCACCCTCTAGCAAACGCCAGTAGGTCCACATATCTTTGTCTTTAACCACGTCGCCTTCGGGATAATAGCAGTCCAGAGTCATGGGCTGATCGAGCATTTGCCAATGTTTGGGCGTCCAAGCGCCCAGCCCCCAAATAACCAGATCGGTGGTCATCTCGCCGTGATTGGTGACCACGCTCTTAACCTGTCCAGTCATCAAACTGTAATCCATCACCTCGACGCCGCTAATTACTCTGACGCCATGATCGGCGCACTTTTGAGCCAATCCCTTCATGACCTGCTGTGTGCCAGCGTAACCACTGACCCGCTCGAATATGGCCACTTCGACGCCGCTGGTATTGAAGTCAGGCCAGATATTCTTGAGATAGCGGTGCGCATCCTGGCCCACGTACAGTTCGGAATGGTAACCAACGGCATTCTGGCTTTTGTGGATGCGTTCATAATCGGAGATCTGGTTTTCCTCACCTACCGAAACATAACCGACTTGTTGGAAACCAAAGGCGACGGGATCGTACATCCAGACGTCCACGCTATGGCGAAGCAGGGCGTGAATAGGTTCGGTCATATAAAAGTTGCGGACACAGCCGCAGGCGATGCCGGACGCCCCTGCACCCGGCCCAGTCTTATCCAACACGACAATATCCCGGCCACTACCCCGGCCGCGCGCTTCCAACTCCATGGCCAGATGCCAGGCCGCACTCAGTCCGTGCACACCCGCGCCTACGATGGTGTACTCGACTGATTCTGGTAAATTACTCATGATATTCCTCCTCTCTGACATGTTTCATCCTCTCGACGTAAGCTATCAATTCTTGCTCCACCGGCGCATCTATGTAGGGGCGGTTATAGGACGCTAACAGCCGTTGGGCCACATGGTAGGCTCGCTGCTGTGCGTCATAGGCACCATCATCCGACCAATTATCGTAGCCGCGACGGTCGCTGATGATGGGCTTGTAAAACGCGTCCCGATATCGTCCCAGTGTGTGATCGGTTCCAAAATGATGTCCTCCCGGTCCCACCTTGGCAATCGAATCGAAAGCCAGCGTCTCATCATTGATCTCTAGTCCGGACAGGAATTGATGCATCATGGCCAATCCTTCCAGGTCCAAGATAAACTTCTCCAACGAGCAGACCAGTCCCGCTTCCAGCCAGCCCGCGCTATGAAGAATGATATTGGTATGAGCTAATACGGCCGGCCACAGGGTCATTTGCGTTTCATAGGCCGCCTGCGCATCGGGGATTTTCGAGTTATTCAGACCACCACTACCCCGATAGGGCAGGCCATAATGGCGGGCCATCTGCGCGCCTATTACGAGAGCCTGCGCTCCTTCAGGGGTGCCAAAAGCGGGACTGCCGTTTTGCATGTCAATATTGGTTGTAAAGCCGCCATAAATCACCGGGCAACCAGGATTAACCAGTTGGGTTAAGGCGATACCGGCTAGCGCTTCCGCGTTCTGTTGGGCGATAGCAGCAGCCATCGTGACCGGACTCATTGCCCCGGCCAATATGAACGGAGTTATGATCGTCGGTTGACCGTACTGAGAGTAGATGATCAGGGCGCCCAACATGTGCTCATCAAAACGTAAAGGGCTATTAGCGTTTACATTGCTGGCCAGAACCGGATTTTGGCGAATCGTCTCCAGGCCTCCGAACGCTATGGCAGCCATCTGAATATAATCCGTGGCTGCCATTCGGCCATGGGCCGCCGTCGTGAAGACTTTGTCGCTAAGGGTTAAAAGGGATAATGCTTTCTGCAAATGACGCAGCGACACGGCTATGTCTTGCGGCTCTACAAGTAACCCTTCGACGATATGTACCGGGCCACAAATCTGGGCCAGCTTAACCATTTGGCGATAATCATCCAGAGTTCCCGGCCGCCGGCCGCTCTTCAAATCAGCATAGTAGGGCGCTGCGCCAACGGTGGCGAAGTTAATGTGATTGCTGCCTATTTGCAGTGAATGAGCCGAGTTT
>CP070688.1:697470-705305 GCA_020353135.1 Chloroflexota bacterium | reverse complement strand
CTCCGGGCGTATTGATAGGCAACCACCCATTTGGGTGGTTTTTTCGTATTCTTTGGCGGACGACGCTTGCTCGTGCCGGCTTAGGGACAGGACTTGGCTATGGTTCCACCCTTGGCCGGATAATATTTTATTGCGCGTTAGGTAGCCGGGAGAGACGGCGTGAAAGAACATCTGGGTGGATTTAGGATAGGCCATGCCACGGCAGCCGAGGGGAATACCGGCTGCACGGTGTTTTTATGTCCAGAAGGCGCAGTAGGCGGCATCGACGTCAGGGGGCCGGCGCCTGGCAGTCGAGAGGCGATTTTACTATCGCCGACCAAGTCTGTTACCACAATAAATGCCGTTCTACTCACTGGCGGTAGCGCATTTGGTCTTTCGGCGGCCGACGGCGTAGTAAGGTACCTGGCCGAAAGGGAGATAGGCCACCCAACGCCAATACGCAATGTGCCGATCGTCGCCGCCGCAGTGGTCTATGATCTGTTTCTAGGACAGGAGAGCGGGCCGCCGGGTAGTGAGATGGGATACGCTGCCTGTTTAGCGGCAGAGAGCCAGCGGGTAATCCAGGGCAATGTCGGCGCCGGCGCAGGTGTGACGGTTGGCAAGTGGTCAGGGTTTCAGGGAATCATGAAAGGCGGTTTTGGCCTGGCCGAGGCAACGGAGGGTGACCTGCAGGTGGGCGCGGCGGCGGTGACAAATTGTGTCGGTGACGTAGTGAACGCCAATGGCAGTGTACTGGCTGGAGCGCACGACGAGCACGGCCGGTGGAAAGTTGAGGACGATCCATGGCGGCGATTCCCAGAGCAGCCGCCGACTATCCCCGGCACAAATACGACGTTAGTTGTCGTTGGCACGAACGCTGTACTAGACAAAATGCAGGCCAACCGGCTGGCCGAACGGGCTCATGATGGCATCGCGATAGCCGTAAGGCCGGCGCACACAACGCATGACGGCGACACGGCCTATGCCCTGGCTACCAACCGCATTGTCGCCGAATTCGATCTTGTAGCCAATATCGCCGTCGAGATGGTAGCCGAAGCAATCCGCAACTCCGTTCGTAAGGCGAGCACAGTTGGACCGTTTGCAGGTTTGCAGGGATGATCAGTGGCGTCTGTGCCAGGCCACATGTGACCAGTTGATCCGGAGCAAGAAATGGGTGACGAGATAGTTAGACGGGTGATAGCAGTTTTTGGCAGCCACGCGCCGTTACCAGGTAGTGATGACTATGAAATAGGCCGGCAACTTGGGCGAGCTCTGGCATCGGCCGGTTATGCCGTGGCGACCGGTGGGTACAGCGGCATGATGAGCGCGGCCAGCCAGGGGGCATCGGAAGCTGGCGGCCTGGTCATTGGCGTAAGCAGCGCGCAAGTGGAGTCGACACGAGCCAGAAGGCTCAACCGCTGGGTAGAAGAACACATTCACTACAAAACCTTGGAGGAGCGACTTCTACACCTGGTGAAGAACAACGACGGAATGGTCGTTCTTCCAGGCGGCATCGGCACGCTTTCTGAGTTTGCTCTGGCCTGGAGTTACATCCAGGTCGGCGAGATGTCACGCCGTCCCCTGGTTTTGCTCGGGAAGATGTGGTCCGAAACACTGTCGGCTTTTGCCAGGGAGGAGTATATCATCCAAGAGCACCTCGACCTTGCCTTTGTGGCTTCTGGCCCATTAGATGTCGTGGAGTACATTCAAGACTATCACTGAGCCAGAGGCAGGGACGGCATCGCAGCGGCTTATGGAACTTAAACAGCGGCAATTGACCTTTCTTAAACTCGGCGGTTCGCTTTTGACCGACAAGACGGGTGTGGAAGCACTGAGAGATGACGTGCTTAGGCGCCTGGCGGATGAAATCAAAGAAGCCAGTGACGATTTGCCCCAACGAAGTCTTGTCTTGGGTCATGGCAGCGGCTCGTACGGTCATGTGGCGGCCGCGAAACTTGACACGCGAGCGGGCGTTCGCAGTAAAGAAGAGTGGATGGGCTTTTCCAGGGTGAGTGACGCCGCCGCTCGCTTGAACCGCTTTGTATGCGGCGCCCTTCTCGACGCCGGTTTGCCAGCGATATCGCTGCAGCCCTCTGCGTCGGCTGTTTGCGAGAACGGCCGCATCGTACAACTGAGCAGCGAACCGGTGACGGCCGCACTGAAGGCTGGACTTCTGCCCGTGATTTACGGCGATGTGGCCTTCGACGTCGTGCTCGGCGGCACCATCATCTCAACTGAGGAAGTCATGGGCATTCTGGCAGCTCGACTGAAGCCTTCCCGGCTTTTGCTGGCCGGAGAGACCGACGGTGTGCTAGATCAGAATGGCGCGCCGATTCCGAGGATAACCCGGGAGAACTTGCCCAGATTTGAATCGTCTTTAAAGGGATCGCGCGGCACCGACGTCACTGGCGGCATGAGCGGTAAAGTCAAGGGCGTAGTCGATCTAGTTGAAGGTATCGATGGCTTGTCCGTACGGGTCTTTTCGGGTCTTCAACCGGGGAATGTTCGCGACGCGTTGTCCGGAAGCAGTCGGCAAATGGGAACGCTCATTGTTCGCAGCTCAGGTCCCGACTGAATCCAGGTCATTGTCGACAGGCTGAAAGATGACGCTTGAGCGGCCGGTGCACGCATCCCATATATCGCCCATAACGTCGGCCAGGGCAACAGGACAGCCCAGTTGATCAGCTACCTCTTGGGGGCTGATGCCGTCCAGCGACAATAGATCCGGATGGTCGAATACGACCCTGGGTAGAACGACAAGGTCCGCCGCCTCAAACCTCTCTCGCTGATGGACAATATCTTCGGCCATGAGCAATCCGGCGGCGGTGATGGTCTCGCCCAAGCGTCTGTTGACTACCGGGACGACTTCAACCCTGCAACCGGTTCGCTGGGCGAACTCCTGGGCCACGATTTCCAATGTTGCCGCGAATAACGTGCCTGTAGCGAACGCTAG
Source organism: Chloroflexota bacterium (assembly GCA_020353135.1). The sequence continues at coordinate 702,373 of CP070688.1, read as the reverse complement.
CTTCTCGTATTGCAATGGAAGATGGTTGTAGCGTTCGATTTCCGCTGTCAGATGTGCCCATTCGTCGAGAAACAGACGAACCAGCCCCAGGCCATTCTCTTGCAGTTGCTGACCATCATAGGCTCCAATAGGTGGCACTTCCCTTTTGGCTACGAGATACCATTCGTCAGTCGCGTAAACAAAACTTTGACCGAAGCGATCTTGGAACGAGGACTGATGCCCTTCCACCAGCTGCAGCATTTCTAGTGCTTCGGCCGGTGCATGCGGCCGCATACCGTATTTATGATGTTTGGTCAGGCCGACTGGCACGATGCTTATCGATTGCACAGCTGGCCATAGTTCCGCCAGTTCCGCTATAGAGCGCTCCAACCATTCTCCGTCGTTGAGGCCCGGAACGATCACCAACTGCGTGTGGACTGTAATGCCGCGCTCGGCCAGCCATCTGAGCTGGCCTATGATGTCAGGCGCCTGGACATTTCTGAGGAACCGCCTGCGCATCTCCAGGTCCGTGACATGGACCGATACGTACAGCGGCGAAAGGCGCATGTGGTCGATGCGCCACCAATCATGCTCCGAGAGGTTTGTCAGGGTGACGTAGTGACCGAAGAGGAAGGAGTAGCGGTAATCGTCATCTTTGATGTATAGCGTACGGCGGAATCTGGCCGGCATTTGCAGCACGAAACAGAACTCGCATAGGTTATTGCAGCGTCGAATATCGACGTCAAAGGTGGGGTGGGCGAACTCAAGGCCAAGAGGCTGATCGTATTGTCGTTCCGCACTAAATAGTATCAGTTCCTCGTCGCGCCGAATGAGCAATTCGAGGCACTCTTCGGCCGCGTAGAACTGAACATCGATAACGTCATTGACCACCTGATCGTTGATCGCCAGCAGCACATCGTCAACTTCAAGCTTCAACTCGGCCGCAAGCGAGTCAGGCCGGATGGCATTTATCTTGCCGCCTGGCGTGTTGCGCCAATCATTTTCCTTGTAAAGCGTCTCTGGTTTGTGGTCTCGCTCTCCTTGAAGTAATCTTGGGCAAGAACGGAAGATACGACCGACTCCGGTTGACGGTCCGTCGTGTCGATGATAATAGAGTCATCTGCTGGTCGCATTGGCGAGTGTTCGCGCTGGCCGTCATACTGATCGCGACGAGTCATGTCATCTAGGATACGTTCATAAGAAGCGTCTCCGGTCCGCTCCTCTGTTTCCGTCCATCGGCGGCGAGCGCGTTCTTCGGGAGAGGCAATGATGTACAGTTTCAGCGGAGCGTCAGGTAACACTACCGTGCCGATATCGCGACCGACTACAACAACTCTACCTCTTTCGGCGATGTCTCGCTGCCGCTTCACCAATTCTCGGCGCACGCCCCTGTAAGCCGACACCTGCGACACATTTACATCCACCTCGCTAGAGCGGATCTGCCACGTAATGTCATGGTCATCCAATAGAACCGTGTATAGTCGACCATCATCCGTATTGCCGGGCGGCTCGATATCCAACCTGATCGAAGTCGCCAATGTAACCACGGCGCTTTCATTAGCAGGACTTATACCCTCACGCAAAACGGCCCAGGTAACGGCACGATACATGCAGCCTGTGTCCAAGAGCAGGAATCCAAGCCGGTCCGCGAGCATCTGACCAACAGTCGTCTTACCGGAGGCGGCCGGACCATCTATAGCAATAGCTTCAATGAACTTGTCACTAATCAATGTTGTCCTCCCGACCGCTAGCATCGGAACTAGAAACTGATTCGCGAAGGGCGCGGACCTCTTGAGCAGTCAGGTAGCGCCACTTACCTGCTGCCAAATCGCCGATGTCAGCGGGACCAATGCGCTTCCGCACCAGACGTACAACGGGGTGGCCCAGAGCAGCGGAGACGCGCCGAATCTGCCGCTTGCGCCCTTCGCGAAGCGTAACCTGTAGGATTGATTTCTGCCCTGTGCGCCGGACAAGGGTCACTTTGGCTGGTGCAGTCCGCCGGCCGTCAAGCACAACGCCGTTGCGCCAACGGTCTAGTTTTTCTTGAGGTACATTGCCTTCTACTTCCACGTGATAGACCTTTTCGTGACCGAAGCGGGGGTGTGTCAGGCGATGGGCCAAATGGCCATCATTTGTCAGCAGTATCAGGCCCTCACTTTGCCTATCCAGGCGGCCTACGGGGTAAAGGTGACCCGGTACGCCTACCAGCTCGCGAACCGTCGGCCGGCCTCTTCTCAGTTCATCTTGGGTAGAAGAAATAACGCCTTTTGGCTTGTGGAGCATGATGTAGAGAGGCTCTTCAAAGGCGAGCTTCTTGCCGTCGACCTCGATAAGATCGTGTTGCGGATCTGCCCTGTGACCAAGCCTGGCGATTCTGCCATTGACTCTCACCCGGCCTGCCCTGATCAGCTTTTCGCAGTGGCGCCGCGATCCATACCCGCCCCTAGCCATCAGTTTCTGCAATCTTTCAGACATTTCTGGTCTCTAGTGTCTCCGGGAGTAAGAATGCAATATTCCTGATCCCGCTTATCCTGCCATGGAGAATCGGTCATTCTTCTTCATCCTGACCGAGGGCTGGCATTTCGGACAATGAGCCTAGTCCGAAATGTTGCAGGAAGTCAGGCGTCGTTCCGTAGAGAATTGGGCGGCCGGGCGACTCCATTCGGCCGACTTCTTCTATCAGTCCCTGACTCAATAATGTGCGCAGCGAACTGTCGGAGTTGACGCCCCTAATCTGGTCAATTCTGGGTCTCGTCACCGGCTGCATGAATGCCACAATCGCCAGGACTTCAAGGGCCGCCTGGCTGAGACGGGTGGTTAGCTCCAGGCCAAGAAACCGTTCTACAGCGTAGCTGCACTCAGGCGCAGTGGTCAACTGGACGGTGCTACCGCTACGCTGTAATCGTATGCCACGGCTCAGATATTCTCCTTCGAGCGTTGCCAAGAGACTCTCTACCACGGCCGGCGTGGTCTCAAGGGTCTGTGCGAGACGGCCGGTCGAGACCGGACCGCTGGCGACAAACAGGACGCTCTCGATGAGAGCTGTCATGCTTGGTACTTCGTTTATCTGTCTCATAAAGCTGCCCATGGAAAGATACCGGATACTTTAGCCTTGCGTTATAATGCCGGTCGCAAAACCAATGTGATCGTGCAAGCTGCGATAGCGCCAACCGAGAAATTATACCCAAAGAGTGAGACAAAGAACGAATGACAAACAGTACAGCCGCACCGCAGTCGATTTCGCCCGACGCCGGGAGGGCCCTGGAGTTTTCCCAAGGGCGAAAGAAAGAACAACTCAAGGAGCTCATCGAATTCCTGCAGATTCCCAGTATCAGCACACAGCCGGATAAGGCCACGGATGTGGCGGTCGCCGCCGACTGGTTGGCCCGCGAGATGAGCCTGGCCGGGCTGGAGAACGTCAGCGTAATCCCAACGAAAGGGCATCCGCTCGTCTATGGCGACTGGTTGCGTGCCGGTCCTGAATCGCCAACGGTGTTGGTATACGGACACTATGACGTCCAGCCGCCCGATCCCCTTGAACTCTGGAATTCGCCGCCTTTCGAGCCGCGCATCCAGGATGACCATATTTACGCCCGCGGGGCCTCAGACGACAAGGGACAACTCTACATACATGTCAAGAGTATCGAATCCTACCTCAAAAGCGCTGGGAAGTTGCCCATCAACGTAAAGTTCATCTTTGAAGGCGAGGAGGAGAGTGGCGGCGAGAGTCTTGAGGCATTCGTTCCCGATAACAAGGATCTGCTGAAGGCCGATACTGCTCTGGTTTCAGATACCCATATCGTTGGCCGCGACCAGCCTTCTATTGTCTACGCTTTACGGGGCATGTGCTACGTGTTTCTAAATGTTACCGGCCCGACCCGGGATCTGCATTCCGGTGGCTACGGAGGTGCCATTGACAACCCGATTAACGCGCTGGGCCATATCATTGCCAAGCTCAAGAATGAGGAAGGGCGTATACTGATACCCGGATTCTATGATAGGGTCAGAACACTCTCCGACGAGGAACGGCGTCTAATCGCCAGGGGTGTTCACGACGAGTCAGCCTGGCTGGCCGATACCGGGGCACCGCGCTCCTGGGGTGAGCCGGAATTTACCGTGCTTGAGAGGATTGGCGCGCGGCCCACGCTGGACGTCAATGGTCTGATCGGTGGCTACACCGATTCAGGGGCAAAAACCGTGTTGCCTTCGAAGGTACATGCCAAGATCTCCATGCGCCTAGTGCCTGACCAGGATCCGCAAGAGATTTTCGCCAAATTCCAAGAGTACGTTCGCGAGATTACGCCAGATTCGGTTAGGGCAGAGTGCAAGTACTTCGGGGGCGCCCCGCCTTGCCTGATTGACACGCAAGTGCCAGAAATGAAGGCGGCCACGAAGGCTTACGAGCGCGTGTTTGGCAAGCAGCCAATCTACAAGCGCGAAGGCGGTTCTATTCCAGTAATCAGCTTGTTTCAGGAGCATCTGGGAATACAGTCAGTATTGATGGGCTTTGGCCTTGCTGATGACCATATACACTCGCCCAATGAACGCATGTATCTGCCGAACTTCTATCGTGGAATCGAGACGTCCATACATTATCTGGACATCCTAGGCAACTCGGCCGGTTCAGCTTAGGACCAGCGCCTGTTAGAGCCCAGCCTCGACCGCGCCTTGGCCAACGGCAAATGAATGCGGCATGCCTCCAGTATTGCAGGCGATGCCTATCCGGCCACGTATGTCGACCGCGATCAAACCGCCAACGCCTTGGGTGCGTTCTTCAAGCAGCTGAATCGCCGCCTCACAAGCTTTCTGGGCAGACAGACCATCGGCTACGAAGTCGCACACTCTTTTGCTAATCACCACCCGCATCAGAGCTTCACCTTCTCCGGTAGCGCTGACGGCAGCGCTCCAGTTGTCGGCGTAACCG
>CP070688.1:693859-697370 GCA_020353135.1 Chloroflexota bacterium | reverse complement strand
TTTCGACACATTCCAGTCCTTTCTCGGATCGATTCTCCCCTCCAGTGCGCGCAGAGCCCCGGTTGCACGCTATCCAGTTCGCTATGCAAAGCAGCCGCGTCCGCAGGCCGTACATGGGTCAATATCGCGTCCTTGAGCAATTTCGGCCCAAATCCAGACCAATCTAGAGTGCCTCAGTAGGATCTCCCTCGACTACTAATTCAGGCACTGTCTCTAACAGAAGCGGCTATCAGACTGATTAATTTCCGCCCTGGACTAGACTCGTTGGCGACATCCTTCACAAACGAACATCGTACAAGAGATCTTCCGGAATGCTCGCTTGCAGGGGCAAGTAAGAGGGCAGATTCGCGCCACAATAATGTACAATATCTTGACAAATACTATACATCGTGCTAAACTGGGCCTCATTAGACGATTGATTGACAGAGTTGGAGGAATTGATCATGGCAGTAATAACCAACGAAACCTGGGATAGGCCCCTGTTGTCATTGGCCCAAGAGGCCTGGCAAGCAGTAACTCCGTCGCAGAATAGCGACACGGCCGACGCCGAGCTCCTACAACAAGCACACGATCATTGCGAAGCGATCACTGCCTTTCATAGCCGTTCCTTCTATATGGCGTCCAGTCTATTGAACGTTGAGCAACGCCGGGCCGTGCGCGCACTGTACGCCTTCTGTCGCACCTCCGACGACATCGTAGACGATCATGCCGGAGATGCCAGCAACCTCCTGCAGACCTGGCGTGAGCGGTCACTTACCTGGCAACCACCCAGCCATGATCTCGTTGCTTTCGCCTGGGCCGACGCCCGCGCCCGACACGACATCCCACAGCGTTATGCTGAACAACTGATCGACGGCGTGGCCAGGGACATGGTCCAGAGCCGTTACGAAACCTTTGAGGACCTGACCACTTACTGTTACGGCGTCGCCTCGACAGTAGGGCTGATGAGCATGCACATCATCGGCTACGAAAGTGAAGAAGCCGTTCGTTACGCTATCAAGCTGGGCGTGGCTCTGCAACTGACCAATATCCTGCGAGATGTTGCCGAAGATTGGGAGCGCGGCCGGCTCTATTTGCCGCTGGACGAACTGAAGGAATTCGGCCTCAGTGAAGCCGACCTCGAAGCTGGCATAGTCGATGATCGCTGGCGCGAGTTCATGAAGTTCCAGATCGCTCGCGCCCGGCAGATCTACGAAGAATCCTGGCCAGGCATTCAAATACTCGACGCCAGCGGCCGCTTCGCCATCGCTGCTGCGGCCACCTTCTATCGGGCCATCCTGGATGATATCGAAGCCCACGACTACGACGTCTTCACTCGCCGCGCCCACGTTGGCAAGTGGGGCAAGCTGCGCCGTCTGCCTTCCATTTGGTGGACGAGCAAGTTCGGCAAGTAGAGCCTTACGGCTCGGAATATGCGCAACAAGTAGCCGGCGGACATCCACGCTGATCTCGCTGGCCGAGGCATTGTCATCGGCGCTTCTGTTTTGCCAGCCCACAAGGCGATGGCCATCAGCGTCCGGGAAAGCCTGTCCTTTTCCTGACTCGGTATTACCTTTATCCGCATGGTGTCAGCAAGCGATACTGTGAGTGACTTGCCTTACGCTCAATCCCCGAAAACCCTCAACAACTCTTTGCCAAAACCTATGCATCCCTGATAGAATGAGGCCTGCGCAAAAACAGCCCTGTCTACCGATCACAGTAGCATAGGAAGCGAAGAATGACGGCGTTAACCAACGATGCCTGGGAAAATCGGCTCTTGAACCTCGCAAATGAAGCTTGGCAGTCGATCACCCCCGTTCGTCGACCTCCAGAGGTGGATGCGGCGCTTCTGGAGCGCGCTTACCGCCACAGCGCTTCACTGACCGCCCTTCACAGCCGGTCTTTCTACATGGCTTCCGCATTGCTAGAAACGCCGGCCCGAAGAGCTATTCGGGCGCTGTATGCTTTTTGCCGCACCGCCGACGACATCGTCGACGAATCCGGCGCCAATGCCGCTGCGCTGCTTCATTCCTGGCGCGAGCGCGCGTTCAAATCGCATCCATCTGAATCCGACCTCGTTGCCTTAGCCTGGGCCGACACCAGGGCCAGGCATCAAGTACCGAAGCGTTACGCCGAACAGTTGCTCGACGGCGTCGCCCACGATCTCAACCAGGTTCGCTACCGCACCTTTGACGAACTGGCCACGTATTGTTACGGCGTTGCCTCTACCGTTGGCTTGATGAGCATGCATATCATCGGTTATGAAAGTCAACGAGCGATTCGTTATGCGGTAAAACTTGGGGTGGCCTTGCAATTGACCAATATCCTGCGCGACGTTGCTGAAGATTGGCGCCGTGACCGATTGTATCTGCCTCAAGAAGAACTTGAGGCTTTCGGCTTAGAGGAACATGACCTGGCCGCCGGCCGCGTCGATGATCGCTGGCGAGAATTCATGCGTTTCCAGATCGCCCGCGCCCGGACCATCTATGACGAGGCTTGGCCCGGCATCCGCCTCCTGGCCCCTAAGGGTCGCCTTGCCGTCTCGGCTGCCGCAGTTTTCTATCGAGCGATCCTCGATGACATCGAGGCCCATGACTACGACGTCTTCACGCGCCGGGCCTATGTTGGCACCTGGGGCAAGGTTAGTCGCTTGCCGTCAATCTGGTGGCAAACTAAACGGGGCTAAACAAGGTCGCTTTATCGCAAGCCCCGCTAACCGGCTCGATTGAAGGACCGGAGGCGGGGCTTCTGGGCCAGGTCGTGTTTGTGTTTCCAGGCCAGGATGATTGTCATGCCGACCCAGGTCGCCAGCCAAACCGGGTCTGGAAAAAAGACCAGCAGTGCGCCCAGCAGAGTGGCGCTACCGGCCATCACCGCCCAGCCTTCGGGCTTCAGCAACCACAAGTACAGCCCAAAGAACAGGCCCAGGATAATCGGCACCACAAACAACGATAGCCCGGTCCAGATGCCAAAAGTGACCGCCAACGCCTTGCCGCCATGAAAGCCCATGAACGGCGAAAAGGCGTGGCCCAAGATCGGGGCGACGGCCACGGCCGCCAGTTGCCATCCTTCTAGGCCAACGACGAAATTGGCCAAACCAACGGGGATAGCACCCTTGAGGAAGTCCAACAGGACGGCCGTCATGCCCCAACGTCCGCCGCCCGCCCGCCAGACGTTGGCCGCTCCGGGATTGCCATCGCCAAATTGGGTGATGTCTACCCTCAAGGCCGCGCGACCCAACCAAACTGAAAGAGGCAAGGCACCACAGAGAAATGCGAATAAAATCCACAGTATGACGACCATAGTGTCCTATCTCGTAATAAGCGAAATTGATGTCGCTTCTATTATAATGCTTTGATTGTTGGGCGAGCTATCGAAGACTATTCTGGGGGAATCCGACCGGCAAGAATACCCAAACGCCCCAGCCATTTGGCCGGGGCGCTTGGGTTATTCAGTTGTAATGTGTATTCAATTGTAGTGGTGGGAATTGATGGAAAACTACTTGAGCCGTCAAGATGGCTAGGGCATCAAG
>CP070688.1:689972-693759 GCA_020353135.1 Chloroflexota bacterium | reverse complement strand
CAGGATGTATTTCACCGCCCTGGCCATAAAAAACATAGCCCGGCCGTAGTCGTCATAGGCCTCGGCATCGCGTGGCGAGAAGCGGGCGATATGGCGCATCGTCCGGTGGTGATCGCCATCGCGGTAGAGATAGTCGCCATCGGGCAAAGGCGTCAGCGTGCTTTCCAGCGGCAGAACCGTCAGTCCATGTTGGGGCAGGGCTAACTCGCGGATGACCTCCGGCCGCAGCAGGCTGACCACGTAAGACATCACCGTGTAATTGAAGCCAGGATAGATCTCCTCGGTGACCGTCGCCCCGCCGACGAGATGGCGCTGCTCCAGGACCAGGACCCGCCGCCCGGCCCGAGCCAGGTAAGCAGCATTGACGAGCCCATTATGACCCCCGCCGATCACTATCGCATCATACTTCTCTGCCATCAACGTTCCTTGCATTTAGTTAGCTGATTTTGCAAATCAGCGGTGAAATGCAATTTCACCCTACTTCACAATCGTTTCCTGGCCGGGTCGAAAAACGGCGTCTTGACCACTCTGGCCCGGCAGCGTCGGCGAGCGTACTCGACGGTCACCTCGATTTCCAAGTCGGCGCCCAAATCAGCCGCCTCCCGTTCGAGGGTGGCCAGGCCGATATAACGCTTCTGGATAGGCGAAAAGGTGCGACTGGTTGCCTGGCCGACCTGCCGCCGGCCGTCGTATACCGGCACAGCCTCGCGTGAAGCCTGGCCGGCCACCATGGGCGGCAGGTCCACCTCGGCGAAAAGGTGCTCAAGCTCCAGCCAATCGATTTCCAGGCCGGCCATAGCCCATTTTGCGCCGCTTTCCTTCTGGGCCAGCAACGCCCGGCGGCCGACAAAGGGCCCTTTATCAAGGCCTACCGCCCAGCCCAGGCCGGCTTCGAAAGGCGTCGACTTGCGCTCTGGTATCAGCGCCTTGGGCGCCGACACGTAATCGACCTCAATCAGCAACAGGCCGGCCTCGATCCGGGCTATATCCAGGGCGACCATGCCGGCCGGCAACAAACCATAGCCCTGACCGGCGGCCATCAATATATCCCACAGGCGTTCGGCATGTTCCGGCGATACCCACAACTCAAAACCCAGGTCGCCGGTGTAGCCGGTGCGGGTGATGGTCAACGGAAAGCCCTCCACATCGACCTTTGCCAGGTGATAGTAGTTCAGATCGTCTAGTTCGGCACCAGAAACAACATCGGCTAGGATGCTTCGCGAATTTGGACCCTGAAGGGCCACGGCGGCCAGGTTGTCTGAAACGTCGCTCACCCTGGCGTCCATGCCAAAGCCGACATCCTGGAACCAGCGTAAGCTGGGATCGGCGGCCGTGATCCGGAACTGGTCCTCGGCGATCCGCCAGACGGTGCCGTCGTCGATCATGTGCCCCTGCTCATCGCACCAGGGCGAGTACATCACCTGGCCGATCTGGCAGCGGCCGAAATCCCTGGTCATGATCTTATTGACCAGTAGCAAAGCTTCCGGGCCCGTCACGTCATACTTGAACAGGGGCGAGACGTCGATCAGCGCAGCCGCATTGCGAATGGCGTAATACTCGCGCTCGTGGGTCGGCTCGTAACTGGCGGCCGCCAGGTAGCCTGACCAATCCCGCCAGGCTTGCTTCTCGTTGAGGGCCGACGTCCGGCCGTGAAAAGGAGTCGGAATGGACAACGACACGCCTCCAATCAGGTGTGGGCCGCTAATTTACGCCGATTGCGGCAGATAGGCAAACACTACTGCGTCGCGCGTCAGTCGGCCAAAATGTCTCGCTCGTGTCGAGGAATGCTGGGCCAGTGCACCTTGCGATCCGCGGCAAGCATACGGCAGTGTAGTCGCACGCGGATGCCCCACTGCCCAATAATAGTCTATAATAAAGGGGATTGAGCGGCCCGTCCAATGCCACTGCTCTGCCCAGTCTTTCATCCCTCGCCCACGAAAGGAGGCAACTAGATGAAAAGAATTCTGGCGTATGTTCTGCTTATCGGCATCACCTTGGTTGTCGTCATAGGCTGTAGCCAGGCCACGCCTGAGCCAACCCCGACCCCGACGCCGGCCGACTACTTGAACATGGCCAGCACGGCGATGGCCGATGTTCAGACTGCTCAATTCAGCCTCGCACGAGAAGGGACGCCGCTTGTCCTCGATCCAACGCTGGGTGCCCAGTTTCTTTCGGCCACTGGTCAATTCCAGGCGCCCGATCAGGTCCACGCCAGCGTAAAGGCTGACATCTCCGGCAATATTCTCAATGTGGACCTCTTGTGGCTACCAGAGGGAAACTTCATGACCAATCCACTCACTGGTGCCTATATGCCGCTGGAAGCTGCGCTACCGCTAAACCCGACAGAGATGTTCGATCCGGACGTGGGACTCAGTCACATTTTGATCACATCTGTAAACGATCCGGCTGTGGTTGGGATTGAAACGATTGAAGGTGTGGAGACGCATCACCTGACGGGTACGGCCGAGGCCGAGGAGGTGGCCGTGCTCGCCCCGACGGGCTTAATTGGTGCCTTCGGTATTGACCTATGGCTTGACACGGAGACATTGAGGGTCGTGCGCGTTCGGCTAACCGAACAGAGCGGCGACTCAACAGTGCTGGACTTCTTCGGCTACGACGAGTCGGTCGACATTCCTTCGCCCAGCTAGGAACCTGAACACAATGCGTCTTGCGTCTCCGCGCCGGCCGGGGGTTATCCTTGCCCTGGTCTGCGTGCCCATTTTCATTGGCGCCCTAGATCTTACGATTGTCTCGGCCGTGCTCCCGGCCGTTCTGACTGACCTTCAGGTACCGGTCCAGACTGGATTGGACGACGCAGTCTGGGTCGTCAGCGGCTACCTGTTGGCCTACACTGCCTCGATGACCTTTATGGGTCGAGCCTCCGATCTCTGGGGCCGGCGACGAATTTACATTGTTTGCCTGGCCATATTCATCATCGGTTCGGCGTTGGTTGCCGCAGCGCCCGATGCGCCGGCCGATCTGGCTTATCGGATAGGACAGACGCTTACCGGTTCCCGGCCCGATCGGTCGTATATGGCCCTATACGCTCTAATCTTCGGCAGGGTTGTGCAGGCTTTCGGCGCAGGCGCGCTGGTGCCGGTCAGCATGGCTTTAGTGGGTGATCTTTATCCCCCGGAAAGACGCGCCGCACCCTTGGGCATCATTGGCGGCGTCGACACAGCCGGCTGGGTACTCGGCCACGTTTACGGCGGCATCATGGTCCAGTACTTCTCCTGGCCGGTTCTCTTCTGGATCAACCTGCCCTTGGCCGGAGCTGCCCTGGCGCTCACGGCCTGGGCGCTCAAGGACGTCCCTCAGCCTCGGTCCACCGGCCGGTTTGATTGGCTGGGGGCCGGACTGATCACGCTTACTCTGATTGGCCTCAACCTGGCCCTCAATGCTGGCGCCGAGGCGTCCCCAGGTCTCACGCTTAGCCAGCTGCAGGAACAGCCGGCTTTCTCGCTGCCGTTACTGTTGGCTACTGTAATGGCTCTGGGTGCATTCGGGCTGGTTCAATATCGCAGTTCGTCCCCCTTACTCAACCTGACGATGTTCCGCGATCGGAATGTCTATGTTGCCAGCCTGGCCAATTTGCTTATCGGTTTTTGCCTGATGGCCGGGCTGGTGAGCGTGCCTCTTTACATGAATACAGTTCCGACGGTACTTTATGGGTTGGATCAGGAGCAGGCGGCTTTGCTGGCAGGCTATTTGCTGGCCGCCCTGACGGTGCCGATGGCGCTGGCCTCGGTCGTAGGCGGCCGCTTATCCGATCGCCTGGGCTATCTTT
>CP070688.1:679292-689872 GCA_020353135.1 Chloroflexota bacterium | reverse complement strand
TATTAGCCAAGAAATATCATTCCGAATTGTTCTCTGAAACTGATATTGCCCTGCCAAGGGCTTGACCATGGTGACAGGTGTCACTATCCTGGCTTTTTGGCAATAGAATTCTGACCAGAGATCAACAAAAGCCAGGCTTCTTACCGTCGCGGCCGCTTGAACACGCAGAAGTAGCTGTTGCTCCAGCGAGGCATGGCCTCTCCGGCCACGAAGCCGACGTCCCTCTTGTTGCCGACGGCGCCGATAGGCTGCATGTGAACCAGTTCCCAGCCCTCGTCGCCCAGCTCATTCAGTTCGGGGATCATCGTCTCGGGCGAGTATTTCCGCGCTTCCCAGCCAGGCCACTTCTCCTGAATATAAGCTTTGGCCCCTTCATTCTCAATGCTGGCATATAGGAAGCGGGTTAGATATTCCCAGCGCTGTTTCTCAATCACGACAGGACCTCCGACTGATGCTCCTCAAGGCGCACAAAACAAGCGGCAATTGCACCGAGCAGGCTTTCCGGGGGATCAATCTTGCTGACAAAATCGTCCGCACCCTGGGCCATTGCCTCATGCCCTAGTTCCGGTCGGCTACTCAAGGCAACGATCATCAGATCGGGGTGGCTTCCCCGTAAAGCTGGAATGGATCCGGCCTCGGCCAATCCGGGTAGTTGCCAATCAATCAGCAATAAGTCGGCCGCCCCGGCCGACAGGCAGGCCATTACTTCGTCAGCATCCTTGGCTTCACCCACCACGACGATCTCCGGCCGGCGCTTGAGCAGTGTGCTTAGGGCAAAGCGTACTTGTGGATGATCATCTGCAAGCAAGACGCGCATTTTTTACCTTCCGTCACCCGGCCAGCGCCGGGCATCCATTTGCTTGCAGTGTAAAACAGAAACTGCTCAGGGGCATCGGTCACCTGAGGCATTTGTCCATAGGCCAGGTGGCTACTATCGCTGGTACGGGGTCCGGGAGATGAGAGTTGGCCTCGCCTTACAGGACGATTTGCTCGCGCAAGGCAACGGCAATCGCCTCGGCTCGATTGGAAACTCCCATTTTGTCGAGGATGTGGCTGACATGGGCCTTGGCGGTGGCCCGGCTAACGAAAAGGCGTTCGGCGATTTCCCGGTTGTTCAGCCCCTCGACCAGCAACTCCAGCACCTCCATCTCGCGTCCTGTCAGATCGTAGGATGGTTTTTCCGGCTCGCTGGGCGGCGGCCGGAGCAAGGCTTGAACGGCCTCGGGCGCCAGGGTAGATTGGCCGAAATGGGCGGCCCTGATGGCCGCCGCCAATTCGTCCACGGTGACGTTCTTCAGCAGATAGCCGATCGCTCCGGCTTCCAGCGCATCACGAATCAGATCCTTTTCCTGGAAGCTGGTCAGGGCGATAACCTGCACCGTTGGGAATCGCTCGCGGATTAGCCGGGTGGCCTGCGCGCCATCCATCTCAGGCATCACCAGGTCCATCAAGATGACATCGGGCCGGACTTCCCGACAAACTTCCAGCGCTTCGGCCCCATCGCGGGCTTCGCCAACCAACTGCAGGTCGGGCTTCACTTGCAGAAATGCCGCCAGTCCACGGCGCACCATGTCGTGATCGTCAACAAGCATCACTCGTATCGGTTCCGTCGAAGCCATAGTCCTGTCCTTTGCCTGTCAGTTAATTGTCCAGCCGGTCGCTGTCACGCAGACTAGAGTCGCTAATCCAATAACCCTTAGTCTTCCTTGGCGTGCGGCCTATCTGCCTCTGTCCCCGCTTCCACGCCGGCAGTAAGGTCACCTTCCCAGGCCGCCTCTACCGTGGTTCCCTGGCCAGATGTACTTGTGAGTGACAAGCGGGCGTTAATCGCCGCCGCTCGTTCACGGATGATGCCCAGACCCAACCTGCCGGCCGGCACCTGTTCCGGATCGAAGCCCCTTCCATTATCCCTGACCGTCAGAATCACGCCATAGCCATCGCAACAGTCGCGCAGGGCAATCGTCACCTGAGATGCTCGGGCATGTTTGACGACGTTATTTAGAGCCTCCTGAGCTATCCGGTACAGCGCAATGCGCACGTTGACCGGCAGCTCGCGAGTCTCGTCAATGTGAGTTTCCACCGGGATGCCGGTGCGGCCGGTGACCGCCTCAGCCAGTTGGCCCAGCAAGCTTGGCAGCCTGCTTTCCTCCAGCGCAGAGGGCCGCAATTCTAGTAACAGAGTCCGCATTTCGGCTAGCGCGCCGCGGGTGAGTTGACGTAGCTCGCTCAAGAGCTTTCGACCTTCATCTTGGTCCGATTCCCAGATCGGTCCGAGGGTCTCTGTCAGCAGGCTGGCCGAGAAGATAGTCTGAGTTACCGCATCGTGGAGTTCGCGGGCCAACCGGCTGCGCTCTGAGGCAACAGCCGTTTGCGCAGCCTGCCGGCGCAGACCATCGTTGGCGATGGCCAGAATCGCCTGATCGCCAAAGGTGCGGCCCAGGTCCAGATCGTCGTCTGAGAACTCTCGTTCCTCCGCATAGAACATGATGAGCCCGCCGTATATTTCGTCGCCGAACAGTAGCGGAATACCCAGCAACGCCCGGTGGTTCATTTTGGTTCCCGACCCAGGGGAGCCATGGCTAGACCAATAGTCGTCCAGATCCGGAACGATGAGCAATTCGGCCGCAAACATATTCTTCGCCGCCCAATCATCAGTTATAGCCAATAACTCTGCATCCGGCCTATACCGAATCTGCCCCCCGGGATTGGTGGCGACGATGGTCATACTTGTGTCTGTACCCAGGCGGAATATGACAGCATCTTCGGCATCGGTCAATTTCGCTGCCTGGGCGACGATATAGTGCAAGCTTTCTTCCAGGGATCGCTGGCTATTGAGCAATACCAGGATCTCGCGCAGACCTTCGGCGATCTGGCGCCGGCGCTCTATTTCGACGGTCCGCCGGGCGACCTGTTCTTCTAGCTCATGAGTTCGGGCGGCGAGACTGCGCGACCTAAGTCTGAAGCCGCCATAGACAGCGGCAAGGATGGCGAAAAAGACCAGGCTGATGAACCACAACGACTGCCAGAAGGGCCTGGGCACGAGCACTTCGAGGCTGAGACCCTCTTCGTTCCAGACACCATCGCTGTTTGAGCCGACGGCCCGGAAAGTGTAGTTGCCCGGCGGCAAGTTGGTGTAAGTGGCGTAACGTCGGTTTCCGAGAAAGTTCCAGGTCTTGTCGAATCCTTCCATCAGGTAGGCATACTGGATATCGTCGGGCGCGCCATAATGTAACGCCGCCAGCTCAAATGAGAACACAGTGTCCTGGCCCGAGAGCTTGACCCGATCAGTTTGTTCGATCGGTTTTTGTAGATTCGAATCAGGACCAAACGGAACGGACTCGTTGAGGATGCGCATATCGGTCACGACCAGCGGCGGCCGGTACGGGTTGTCACGGATGTCCTCAGGCTGGAAAACGTTGAAGCCATTGACGCCGCCAAATAACATCTCGCCTCGCCGGTTTTTGAGTCTAGCGCCGCGATTGAATTCGAACGACTGCAAGCCATCACTCGTGTCGTAGTTACGCATAGCGCCCGTGTCAGGATCGTAGCGCGTGAGACCATGGTTGCTGCTAATCCACAACAGGCCTGAGCTATCCTCCAGAATGCCCAGGATCATGTTGTTGGGCAAACCATCCTCTTCGGTTATGTGGCTAAACGAATCGGCGGCCGGATCATAGCGATCAAGGCCGCCGCCGGTGGCCAGCCATAATCTGCCTCCCTGGTCCAGGTGAATGTCATTGACCAGATCATGGGCAAGGCTGGACGCGTCGCCCGGCTCATGCCGGTAATAAGTCAGCGCCTGCTCACCCTGATCAAATCTGATCAGCCCACCCATGGTGCCGATCCAGAGGTAGTTATTGTCGTCCTCTTGGAAACTCAATATGTGATTGAGTCCTAGCGTTTCAGGCGGCCGGTTAGCCTCCACGTAGGAATAGTGATCAAAACGACCATTAGCCGGATCACGCCTGCTGAGGCCAACGCCATCCGTCCCAACCCAGAGGTAGCCGGCTTGGTCTTCGAAGAGGGCGTTTATCAGATCGCTGCTCAGACTATGGGAATCAGCCGGGTCAGCCTGCACACGACTGAAGTTACCCCCAGGCCGATTGAGCCGGTTGAGGCCTCCGTGTGTTCCGATCCAGAGAACGCCCGACTGATCCTGGACGATGCTGGTCACATAATCGCTGCTCAGGCTTGACGGATCGTCAGGATCATGAATATAGTGGCTCATCATGCCCGTTTGAGGATCGAGCATGTTGAGACCATCGCCCGTCCCTATCCAGAGAGAATCTTGATCATCTTGATAAAGAGCCAGAACTTGCGGGTGGCTCAGACCGTCCGCAGGGTCCCCGGTCGAACGTACGTGTCGGAACTTGGTCTTATAGGGATCCAGCTTATTTATCCCGCCAATTAGTGTGCCGATCCATAGCACCCCGGACTCGTCGGCATACAAGGAACGGATTTCGTTATCGCTCAGGCTTTCGGTTCGTAGTGGATCATGCTGGTAGCGAATGACCTCTCGCGAATCAGGGTCAACCAGATCCAGCCCAAGCTGGGTGCCGGCCCATATTTTGCCGCTTTGATCCTGGTAAACAGCATGAACCGTATTGTGGCTAAGACTGTTAGCGCCGTTGATGTCTTCTGTATAGTGCTCGGTTCGACCGGTACCTGGCTCGTAAGCGATCAAACCATCGTCATCTGTAGCCAGCCAGAGCAGGCCCTCGTCGTCTTGGAAGAAAGAGTTGATTGGCGGCCATCCCGGACCATTAGGAATGATGCGCTTGTCCGAAGGCATGAGTTGATGATAACGAAATGACGCCGCCTCGGCCTCGAAGCTCAGGAGACCACCCAATGTCGCGATCCACAACCTGCCAGAATCCTCGGCAATAAAATCGGTGACGTAGTTCGTGCCGTATGGAAAGTTGAGAGGATCAAATTCATTCGGATGGAAACTGAACGTTTCCGTTTGGTGATCAAAACGATTTAAGCCACTGTCCGTACCGACCCACAGGGTACCAGCCGGATCCTCGACTATCGCTGTGACCGTGTTGCTGCTGATGCTAGTCGCGTCTTCGGGATCACTACGGTAATGGGTGAAACTTTCGGCGTCCCGGTCGAAGCGTTCCAAGCCTCCACCCTCCGTACCGATCCAGAGGGTCCCAGAACGATCCTCGAAGATGCTGGCGATAGCATTATCGGCCAGGCTTGCGGGATCGGCCGAGTCATGCTTGAGGACTTTGAAGCTGTAGCCGTCATAGCGATTCAGGCCGTCGCGGGTCCCAAACCACATGAAGCCCTGGCTATCCTGAAGCATGGCCGTGACGGTGCTTTGCGACAATCCTTGTTCAAGGCTCAGATGGTCGAATCTGGCGTTTCCGGCCAGCGCCGGCGGAGGGAGATCGGTGGCCCCGACAGAGCGGTCATCCATTAATTCAGGCGAAAATGGCGGGGGCTCGCCGGCTGCCGTTTGGCAAGCAGAGACCACGAAGATCAAGATAGAAACTACAAGCGCCGTAATTTGCCGACTATTCATGACTCTCTGGCCATCTTCCCTTAGTTTGCTCGATCCGGCCTCTACTGGGCAGTGATAAAAGGCAGTTTTGAGCGCGAGGAATGTCATGCAGGTCCGGATTATCGGCCTGCAATTGACCCAAGCTCAGAGCCACTCTGCGTCCTTCGACCATCGCTCAGGGCATTTTCGATCTGCCGGGCTTGCAGGTACAATCGAAGCCACAAAACAGATGGCCTGCCTGACTAAAAGAGTTGGCCAGCAACTCATAGGATACAATTGTACATGAGAATCAAGCTCAAACGCCCGAAAGAAATCACCAGAATGCGTGAGGCCGGCCGTCTGGTGGCCGAGTGTTTTGCCATATTGGAGGAGAGCATTGAGCCCGGCGCCAGGTTAAGCGACCTCGATGAGGAGGTTGAGCGTTATCTGAAACGTCACAGCGCTAAACCACTGTACAAGGGCTACACTGGCAGTTCGGCCGGCCACCCGCCTTTTCCAGGTGTGATTTGCGCTTCGGTCAATCAAGAGATTTGCCACGGCATCCCAAATGATCGCCTGTTGAAGGATGGCGATATCATCGGCATCGACATCGGCCTGCGCTACAAAGGCTGGTGCGGCGATGCTTGCGTTACCTTTGCCATCGGGCAAATCAGCAGCGAAGCCAGACGTCTGATGGATATCACGCAGGAGTGCCTGCGATTGGGTATCGAGGCTGCCCGACCTGGCGCCCATCTGAATCAGATCGGCGCCGCCATCCAGGACTACGCCGATACTCAAGGCGTGACCGTAGTCCGAGAATGGGGCGGGCATGGGATTGGTCGCCAACTCCATGAACCACCCTCAGTGTCCCACATTCGCCAGCCGGATCCAGGGCCGAAGCTCCGGCCGGGCATGGTCTTCACGATTGAGCCTATGATCAACGCCGGCGCCCACAATTGGCTACTGCTCGACGACGGTTGGACGGTTATCACCTCGGATGGCTCTCTTTCAGCCCAATTTGAACATACAGTGGCTATCACTGACCACGGCACCGAAATCTTGACCAAACCTTAGTCAATCATTCGCGACGTCGGAGGCTGGTCGAGCATTCGGTGTTGCGCTGCGCCGCGGTTCGATCGATTTGAGCGTCGGCGGGCGACTTTAGGGGAAGATGCGAATTGCCGTATCTTGTTCCTCGGCTAAAACCGGAAATCGCTCGCCGGTCGTGAAATCATACAGACCCGTCTCCAGGAATTCGCCTTCAGCCATCCCAAAATCATGATACTGGACGATCAGGTCGCCCGGCTGCCAGCGAGCGGCGACGAAACCCAGCCCGTCGCCCACCAGAGATGCGGATCCCTCTGCCGGCGGTTGCTCCGGATATAGATGCATCAGCGCCGAAACGGGTGCCTCGGTCGCGCCTTCCGCTCGCCAGATCGAAGCCCAGACAGGGCCGTTTGCGAAGCCCCCAACCAGTTGGGCCAGTCCATCGACGCTGACCGGCAATGTGACTGGAGCGCCGCTCGATAGCGTGAATCTTCCAGCCAGATCGCCCATCAGTTCGACATCGGCCGAGGAGCCGGACCAATGATATACCTTGTAACCGTCCGCTGCATTCTCGAATACAAGGGCCAGATTCTCATGGAGCGCCGGGTTTATCGTCCTGGGGTCATGATCGAGCGGCACGATATACCAGCCGGCCTTATCGCCGGCCGGCAGCACCCAGGCTTGGCGGCAATCGAAGTGGACATGGCGCATGTTTGCCCGGTCGACGTATGACTCGGCCATCGACTCATCCAGGAGCGGTACGGGATCCAGGCAGTGAGCGATCCATGCGCCCTCTCGCTGTTCCTGGACTTCATAGATCAAGATGGAATAGCCGAGGTGATCCATTGGCTCCAGGTCGCGGAACCAATCGAACAAGTCAGGCTCCTTGGGCGTAGCGCCTTGTAGATGGTTAACGCTGATCGCATACCGGCCGGGCGCCGGATTGGCCGGCGCGAAGCCGGTAGCTGTTCCCGCCTCGTCAAACAGCGGCGCTGCGTCCAGACCATAGTAGGCCGGATCGCTTGGCCCGAAGTAGCTGATATATAGCGCGCCAGCTTCGTATTCCTGGGCGTAATCGGCCAGCAGGCCCAGATCCTGGCCCCAATCGATATTCGAATCGCCCAGGTAACGATATCCCTGGCCCGAACCGCCTATCAATTCGTTGAAATAGGCCAGGAAGTGTGGCGTCTGGCGCAACGCACCCAGGGCATAGAAGATAAGCAGGATGACCAAGGCCCATTGGCCGACGCGTCGCCGTCGCCACATCGGGCCGCTCATGGCGATGAACAGCCACATGAATGGCGCTACGGGCAAGATGTGACGATAGCCTATATTGAGCCGGCTGGCCGAAGCTGCCAAAAAAAGCGCGCCGGCTGGCAGCCAGAGAGTCAAGGTCCGTCGCCACAGGCGTTGCCAGGTGATATAGATCACGGCGACAATCAGAAGGGCCAAAGTGACGACCGGAGTTTTCAGCAGGTAGGCCAGGCCGAAGTAGCCCCACCAGCCCTCGTTGGAGCGCTGGCCCAGCAAAAACGCGTAATGGCCCCGTTCTATATGCGCTTGCACCTCGACGAAGTTAGACAGAAAGGTAGGCGCCGGCAAGGGAATCGGTAATCCGGCGACCTGACCAACTTCAAAACCGTAGACAGCCCACAGAACAAGGCCCGCTACAGGTAACCAGGTGAGCCATTTGAGGCCGGGCCGCCACCATGTTCCGGGCCGGGACTCGCCGTAACACAATATCAGAGTGACCGGCAAGACTAGCAAGCCCGATAGCTTTGAGCTGACAGCCAATCCCAGGGTAAGGCCGGCCAGCAACCAGCGAGCGGCCGACGGCCGTCGCCAATAGTACCAGACTCCGAAGACCGCACTGAAGTAGCCGGCCGTGGCCACCAGATCGGTAGTAGCCAGGGATGCTGAAGCCAGCAGGTTCGGGGCGAAGGCGTACAATGTCAAGGCGATGATCTGGCCCGAAAAACCGGCCAGGATGCCGGCCCAGCGGCTTATCAACGCGCCCAACAGCAGAGCGGCGAACAGAATGGGCAGCCGGCCCAGGAATAGCAGGCGGCCCACATCAACGTTGCCCGACCAGAGAAACTCTTGCACCAGCTTCTGTGGCGACAGAGTTGACCAGGAAGGCAGATCCGTCACTGGCGGCGTGGTGGATTCGCCGAAGAGGAATGTGCCGATCAGCCAGTGACTGAGGGGTGTGTGCTGGCCCTGTAAATCCAGTTCGTCACTCTGGCGCAGGACTTGACCCCTCAAGAGATGCATGCCCTCGTCGGCCGTCGGGGTCTTGGCCAGCACAGCTTGCAGGGCCAGGGTGAAGAAGACCAGCAGCGCGGCGACGCTAATCGCCAATGATCGATACGCGGTGCGCCCCATTGCTCACGGCGTCATTTCGGGCCGCCGGCTAATTGATCGTAACCGGAATCTCCGGAGACAAAGTCACCCAAGTGCCGCCGCCGCTGTTGCAAGCGTCGTAACCGTCGAAACAAATCATCAGCCGCAACGTATAATTGCCGGCCTCGGGTATCTTGATATTGTCTTCGTGATTTAGACCGCCTGGCCGAATGCGTGCGTTCGGGCCGCCGTAACTTTGCTGGAACCAATCGCCCCGGTCGCCGCCGTCTTTGCGCGGCATCACCCCAAGCCGGTTATAAGGCACATCCGCGCCTGTGTTGTTGACGATGTTGAAGTCGAACCAGATCAGCCCGCCAACCGAGTAGTTCGAGCGAGGCTGGATGTTGAATGCCGTAGCCGTCAAGCCACGAGCGCTCGGCGGTTGCGGCACAGGCGTATCGGTCGGCGGAACCGGTACCGGCGTGTTGGTCGGCAGGACAACTGGCACCGGCGTGTTGGTGGGCGTGGGCGGCGGTAGCGTATTGGTCGGCAATGGCGTAGATGTGGCCATTGGCGTTGGTGAAGCTTCGGGCGTGTTGGTAGGAGTGCTCGTCGGCGGCGGAGTGAATGTCGCTGGCACTTCGGCAACCGGCGGCGGCAATTCCGTGCTCTCTGTCCCGGCAGTTGCCTCGACGGCCAAAGTTGGAGCCAGGGTCGGCTCTTCCTCGGCCGTTGGCGACAAGACATCCTGTAGAACCAATATAAAGACGACGGCCAGTAGCAAAATCATTAGCCCGGCAAGGCCGACGACAACAATGGTCAATGTCCTATTCATAATTAGTAGTTCCTCTTATACGCGAGTTGACGGCAAGCCAGTCGCGACATTCGTGGCAGTGATATTATCCTATCAGCACCACGGCGCAAGCTCAGCCAATTTTCGAGCCACGTCGTGAGCCGCCATTCGGCGCCTTCCTCGCGACCAGGATATAATTGCCGCGCATTGTCGTCGTTGGGATAAGCAAGAGCACAGTGAAACCGTGAAAGGATGTCCGTCATGTCAGAGTTCCAGCGAACAAGGAAGAACCGTATAATACGCCACCCGGAGCGGGGCGCCTATGATAACCTTCGCATCTTTCAGATAATCGACGAAGCCCTGGTTTGTCACGTGGCGTTCGTGCAGGATGGCCAACCTTTCGTCATTCCGACGCTTCATGCCCGAGACGAAGAATCGATTCTGCTGCACGGAGCGAGTTCCAGCCGTCTCATGCGCCACATCGAGTCTGGCCAGGAACTCAGTCTAGCATTCACCCTGGTGGACGGACTGGTACTGGCCCGGTCAGTATTCAGTCATTCGCTGAATTATCGCTCGGTAGTTCTTTTCGGCCGGGGCAAGAAAATCGCCTCAGAGGAAGAGAAATCGGCCGCCCTGGAACGCTTCACCGAACGCATCATGCCCGGTCGCTGGGCCGACGCCCGCCCGCCGACGGCGGTCGAATTGAAGGCCACCTCCGTGGTCACCATCCCAATCGAATTGGCTTCGGCCAAGATAAGGCAGGGGCCGCCAATGGACGATGAGGCGGATCTAGATTTGCCCGTATGGGCCTGCGTGGTTCCGATCATGCAAGCCGTTGGCGATCCGGAACCTGATACCTATCTTGGAGGAGCTCCTTTGCCCGAATATATTCAGCGCTACGTTCAAGAT
>CP070688.1:675397-679192 GCA_020353135.1 Chloroflexota bacterium | reverse complement strand
TCGTTTTGGTTATGAAATGGCAATACGAGACGTGGCTAAGGTTATGGGCAAGAGCGAAGGCGCCGTGAAGCAGTTGCAGGCGCGCGCCGTCGCCGCGCTCTCACGGAAAATGAGCGCAAAGGGCGAGCTGTGATGGAATTGTCAGCAGAAAAGGCAATAATCGCGGCCCTGGATGCGTTGGAGGCCGGCGATGATGTCGAGGCTATTATCGCCCGCTATCCGGAATATGAGGCTGAATTGCGGCCGATCTTGTCGACGGCGACCTCCCTGGCCGGCGTTCGCATCGCCCATTCCCTGGATGCGCAGGCGGTCTCGCAAGAGAAAATGCTGGAGTACGCGGCGTCATTGGGCGCCACCGCCAGTCAAGGGTCGTCGGTGCTGCTATTGTTACGCCGCATGTCGTTGGCCATGGCCTCGATGGTTCTCATTGTAGCGCTGCTGGGAGTGAGCGTGCTATATGCTGCATCTGGGACCGTGCCCGGCGACCGCCTTTATGACGTCAAGCGCCTGTTCGAAGATACGCGGCTTTCGCTGACCGGAAGTGCAGCCGCGAGAGAAGCCCTCCTACAGCGGCACGAAGAAGAGAGAATTCACGAGATCGAGACCTTGCTGCGCATGGGGCGCTCAGAAGAAGTAGAGCTCTCAGGATTCATCGAGGATATCGACGGGGATATCTGGAAGGTTGCAGGGTTGGAGGTTCTGATTACCGGTACGACGCTTCTGGAAGGGGCTGAGGGCCCGGTCGTCGGCCAGTTGGTCGAGGTGAGTGGCGTGATCGCTAATGGCCGGGTGAGGGCGACGACCGTGATGATTCGTAGCATAGGTGGCCAGATTGTGCCTACGCCTGAGCCTGATCCGACAGTTGGACCGACCGATGAGCCAACTCCAACCGGTACACCAACGCCGACTCCTACCGGTACGCCATCGCCGACGGTGACTCCATCCCCCACAGCCGAAGAAACGCCGCCGGGCGAGACGGAGACTAGTACGCCCACGATTACTCCGACGCCGATCCCAGAATCAAATGAAAACGGTAACACGAATGATGGCGGCAACGAGAATCAGGGAGACCCTAATTCGAATGAGAATGAAGGAGAGTCTAACGCCAATCAGGCCAGCAGTGAAAGCCAGGGCAATGGGAACGAAGGTGGCGAGAACGGGAACGAAGATAACGAGGACGAGAAGAACGAGAATAAGGATAACGAAGACGAAGATAATGAGAACAAGGGCGACGGTGCTGGCGGCAATGGCAACGACAATGAGGAAGAGGAGGAGAACAATGAAGATGAGAATCGTAACGACGGCGATGACTAATCGATAGGTTTGCGATTTGATGGGCGCTGTGCTACGATTCGCTCAAGACGAACACACTCGTTGCGCCTGGACTTATTTGGATCATTATTATCTCTTTATTCGCAGGCTGTCACTTAAGAAGAGTTCAGTTTGACTGAATAGCTCGTAGCAATAAGTTTCCGGATCTGAACCGCAAGCCGAGCCCAGCAACTGGATTTGCGGACAAGATATATCGCAATTAAACGGGTGGACGTGCGTCGAACGTACGTCCACCCGTTTTGTTTTGGCGCCATGGTGGCTGATCCAATCGGCCAGTTACAAATGGAAAAGTTGGACTCATGCGATTTAGTAATGAATTTGTATCACGAATTATCGGAGCGATAGCCGGTGGCATCGCGGCCGCCTATTTTGGCGGCCGGTTGGCCGAGTGGCTCAATGTGGAGTCCGAGCAGATAGCCTATGTTATGGTCTTTGGCCTGTTGGGCGTTATGAGTGGTCTCATCCTGACCCCGATACTCACCATCCGGCCGGTGCGCCGAACCCGCAACAACCTCGTCGCCATGCCCGCCGAGCGGCTGGTGGCGATTATCGGCGGCATTTTCCTGGGCCTGATAGCCGCCTCATTGTTGACATTGCCCCTTTCCACATTGCCTTCGCCATTCCGCCAGATCGTGCCGATCGCCTCGGCGATATTGTTATGCTATCTAAGCGTGGTCATTCTCTCGCTGCGCCAAAAAGACTTGCGGGCCACGATCTCTCTCTTCCGCTCCGACAGAAAACCTGCCCGAAACGAGAGCGAAGTGGAGGAGCGAGTAGTTCTGTTGGATACCAGCGTCATCATCGACGGCCGGATCAGTGATATCTGCAAGACGGGATTCATTCGTTCTACGCTCCTGGTGCCGAATTTCGTCTTACTTGAGCTGCAGCATATCGCCGACAGTTCCGATCCTTTGCGCCGAAACCGCGGCCGGCGAGGGATGGACGTATTGCGCTTTTTACAGCAGGATTGCCCGATCCCAGTACGTTTCACCGATATGGATGTTACCGAAGTGCGCGATGTCGACAGCAAGCTGGTCGCCCTGGCGCGGGAACTGAGCTGCCCCATCATGACCAATGACTACAATCTGAACCGCGTCGCCGAGCTTCAAGGGGTAACCGTTTTGAACATCAATGAATTGGCCAACGCGGTCAAGGCGGTGTTCTTGCCTGGCGAGGAGATGGCTGTGAAGATCGTCCAGGAAGGGCGAGAGGTCGGCCAGGGTGTGGCCTACCTGGATGATGGCACGATGGTTGTGGTCGAAGATGGCAAGAATCATATACATGATACGATCAACGTCGTGGTGACGAAGGTGTTGCAAACCACGGCCGGCCGGATGATTTTCGCCAAACCGCAGCCGGTTATGTAGTCACCATGTCGCGTTGAGCGACGCCGTCTCCGCCCCAGCGGCCGGTCTTTATACCGATTCATGATGGCCAAGTAGAATGGCATTCAAGATCTACAACGTTCTAACCCGCAGCAAGGACGCTTTTGAGCCGCTTTATGAAGGCCGGGTCAACATGTACGTCTGCGGGCCGACCGTCCAGGATTACCCCCACATTGGTCACGCCAAGACCTACATCAGCTTCGACGTGATCAACCGCTATCTCCGCCGCAAAGGCCTGGACGTACTCTACGTCCAGAACATCACCGACGTCGGCCACCTACTTGATAGCGGCGAGGACCGCGTATTGAAAAAGGCTCGTCAGGCCTCGGTGATGCCCATGCAGATCGTGGAGAAATTCACGCGGATCTTTTTTGATAACATGGACGCTCTAGGTATTCGACGGCCAGACATAAGCCCGAGGGCCAGCGGCCATGTGCCCGAGCAGATCGCCATGGTCGAAACTTTGATCGAACTCGGCCATGCTTATGAGGCGAACGGCTCGGTCTACTTCGACGTTTCGTCATTCGCCGGCTATGGGCGCCTAAGCGGACGCCGGGTTGACGAGTTGGCTGAAGGGGCGCGCGTGTCAGTCCTGGACGAGAAGCGCCATCCGGCCGATTTCGCGCTCTGGAAACGGGCCCAGCCAGACCACTTGCTGCGCTGGTCAAGCCCCTGGGGCGAGGGCTTTCCTGGCTGGCATATTGAATGCTCGGCAATGGCCCGCAAGTACCTGGGCGAGACCTTCGACATTCACGGCGGCGGCATCGACAATATCTTCCCACATAATGAGTGCGAGATCGCCCAAAGCGAGGCGGCGAATGGCAAGCCTTTCGCCCGCTACTGGATCTTGGTTGGATCGCTGACGTTGAATGGCGTCAAGATGAGCAAGAGCCTGGGGAATACGCTGACCGTTAATGAGGCCCTTCAGCGATGGCGGCCGGAGGCGATAAGAACGTTTGTCTTGTCGATTCATTACC
Source organism: Chloroflexota bacterium (assembly GCA_020353135.1). The sequence continues at coordinate 675,498 of CP070688.1, read as the reverse complement.
GCAGCCATATTGATTTCTCGGATCAAGCGGTCGACAGCGCCGACAAAGGCTGGCAACGACTGTGGGGGGTTGTCTCCCTCGTCCACGAGAGGCGGCGCAGT
>CP070688.1:668899-675297 GCA_020353135.1 Chloroflexota bacterium | reverse complement strand
GGTCGTTGCCTCCGTGGCAGACGACGGCGGCCGGCAGCAGAGCAGCAGTTCCTTTATGTGGGTGGCCGATATCGACGCGGTTGGTTGGCCGACCGATCCGCGCGATAAACGTATGGACCTGGCGGCCGACAAAGAGGATTATCGTCCGGGTGACACGGCCCGCATCCTGGTCCAGTCGCCGTTCGTTGGCCCGGCAAACGCCTGGCTGACGATCGAGCGGGGCGATGTGATCGACCAGCGGCTGGTGACTCTGCAATCTGACAGCGAGGTGTTGGAAATCCCGATCTCGCCTTCCTATGCGCCCAATGTTTTTGTCACCGTCCATGTGGTCAAAGGTGTAGACGAGTCCAATTTAGTTGCCGACATGCGCATCGGCGTGACCGAGTTGGTCGTATCGCCGGAGCAATTGGCCCTCAACATGATCCTGACGCCAAAGAGTGACTTACTGTCGCCCGGCGACACGGCCGAATATGATCTGCTGGTGACTGACCACCTAGGCAACCCGGTCCAGGCCAACTTCTCCCTCGCCCTGGTCGATCTGGCGGTCCTTTCTCTCAAGGCCGACAATGCGCCCCACATCGTCGAGGCCTTTTACCGGAGACAGCCTCTGCGAAGCCAAACGGGCGCCGGCTTAATCGTCTCTGGCGAGGGATTGGAAGTCGAAATCCCGTCTGAGATTCTTGGCCGAGGAGGCGGCGGCGGAGGTGGCGCAGATGAGACGGCCGCTGCGGCAGTTACACTGCAGGGCGAGGAAGATGAACAGGGAGAGGATGTGCGCGCCGACTTCCAGGACACAGCATTTTGGCAGGCCCAGGTCAGCACTGATCCATCGGGCCGGGCTACCGTTTCCATTCCCCTTCCCGACAATGTGACAACCTGGCGCTTGAGCAGCAAGGGTGTGAGTGACTACGCAACGAGCAACGAAACCCTGGTCGGCCAAACCGAGGCGGACATCGTCAGCAACCTGCCGCTTCTAATCCGGCCGATTACGCCGCGGTTCTTCACAGTAGGCGATGACCTGTCGTTGGGGGCCGTCATTCACAACAATACGGCCGAGCAATTGGACGTCGCCGTTTCGCTGGAAGCTGCCGGCCTAACCCTGACGGGACCGGCCGAGCAGGAGTTAACGATTGCGCCTGGTCAGCGTCAAGTGGTGCGTTGGCCGGTCATGGTCAACGATGTTCCTTTTGCCGACTTGACCTTTCGCGCCGAGGCCGGCCAGTATCGTGATGCGACCAAGCCGACCTTTGGCAGGCCGCCTGACCAGCTTATACCTATCGTTCGCTATGCCGGCGAGGATGTGGTCGGCACCTCCGGCATCCTCGACGAGGCCGACCGTCGCGTAGAGGCGATCCTCTTGCCGGAGGAAGTCGATACTCGCCAGGGCGCGGTCGAGATTGAGTTAAGCCCATCATTGGCCGCGGCGCTGACTACGTCCCTTAGGGTCGTCAACTACCTTGAAGACCGCCCGGCTTGCGCTCACGCGACGGCCGACCAACTACTGCCTAATGTGGCTACGATGCGCGCTTATCAAGGGCTCCCATTGCCAGGATTCGATCAAGCGGGGGAATTGGAGAGACTGATAGTAGACGGCATTTCCAATCTTGAGAGGTTGCAGAAATCCAATGGCGGTTGGGGCTGGTGTTACTCAACCAGAAGCGATCCATTCCTCAGCGGTCATGTGTTATTTGCACTGGCCATGGCCCAGGACGCCGGATTCGATATTGACGGCGATGTCCTGGACGGCGGCGTGCGATATATACAGAATCAGATCTTGGATGCAGCCGACCTCTCTTCTGCATCGAAAATCAATCGCCAGGCTTTCTTCCTTTACGTGCTGGCTGAACTTGGCCAGGCAGATACGGCCGATCTGGATGCCCTCTTCGACGAGCACCGGGCCCTACTGGATCCCTATGCCAAGGCGCTGTTGGCCATGGCCTTTGACCTGAATGGCCAACGGGCTCAGGCGCAGTCGCTGCTGGGCGATCTGAACGACTCGGCCATCCTGAGCGCCGCCGGCGCCCATTGGCAAGATGCCGAACCCGACTGGGACAATCTGAACAGCGATATCAGGGGCACGGCCATGGTTCTTGAGACCCTGACGCGCCTTGATCCCAACGGTCCGCTGGCGCCCAATGCAGTGCGCTGGCTAATGGTTGCCCGCCGGGCCGGACATTGGCCGACTGGGCACGATACGGCCTGGAGCATCATGGCCCTAGCAGACTGGATGGCCGTCAGCGGCGAACTAGAAGCTGATTATGACTATCAGGTGGATGTGAATGCCGACCGTCTGGCGAACGGTGGATTTGACAGCGACAATGTAACCGACAACGAGGAGCTGTCCGTACCAGTTTCACAACTGCTACCGGACGAGGTCAATTACCTGGCTTTCCAGCGCAGTGAAGGCCCTGGCCGGCTTTATTACACGGCCTATTTGGATAGTTTCATCAACGCCGAGAATCTAGAGCCTTTGGCGCGAGGATTCTCGGTCGAGCGAACCTATTACGACGCCTCCTGCGATCCAAGTGAGACCGTGTGCCAGCCGATCGACGAGCTCAAAGCCGGTCAAGAGGTGCGAGTGGAGCTAACGATTGTGGTCCATAATGATGGGGTTTACGTCGTGGTTGCCGATCCCATTCCGGCCGGCGCTGAGGCTGTCGATCCCGGGCTGGCCATCAGCGATCCCGGCCAGGGTGGGCGCATCGAACGGGCTGACGAATCCTTTCGCCATGGCTTCTGGGGTTGGTGGCACTTCAACAACATCGAGTATCGCGATGACAGCGTGGTCTTCACTAGCGAGTTCTTACCGGCCGGCACGTACCAGTACAGCTACACCTTGCAAACGGCCATTCCGGGGACGTATCAGGTGATTCCGGCTACAGCGCGCCTGGAGTTCTTCCCCGATGTGTTTGGCCGAAGTGGCGGATCTCTGTTCGAGATCACGGAGTAGCGACGCTAGCTTTGAATGAGCCGCAGCTCGCGCTGAGGCGTGCTCAGATACTCGACGCCGCTATCGGTGACTAGAACGTCTTCCTCCAGGCTCATGATGCCCCGGTCGGGGACGACGACATGGAGTTCAAGGGTGAAGACGTTGCCGTCCTCGACCGGGAGCTCACATATGCCGGCATATTTCTCCCAGCGAGGCGCCAGAACAGTGGCCCCGTCGTGAGCTGAACGGCCGAGCAGATGGCCGAAAGCATGCATGAATTCTGGGTATCCGGCGTCGATCACTGTTTTCCGGGCTGCGCTATCGACCCGCCAACCAGGCGCCCCGACCTGTAACGCTTCCTCCCCGGCTCTGATGGCCGCCAACACCGTTTTGAAGGCCTGTTGAACGTCGGCCGGCACCTCGGTCTCGCCTTCTTCGGGCACATACCACATCCGCTGCAAATCCGAGCAATACCCATCTTGCTTCACGCCCAGATCCAGGTGCAGCGTGTGACCTGGCTCCAGGGGCACGTCTCCCGGCATGGCATGTCCAACTGGCGAATTCGGACCGCAAGTCACGATCGGATTGTGCGCCTTGTCCCAGGCGTAATCCAGTCCCGCTCCGTCGACGAGACCGTGGACGAAGTCGGCTATCTGGCGCTGGGTCATGCCCGGCCGGACAAATGCTTCAACCTCGTCGAAAAGTTTCTCTGTTGTGGCCACGGCCTGCCGTATGCGCTCAACTTCGCGCGGCGTCTTGCGGCCGCGGAGGGCGGCGATGATTCCTTCGGCCGACTGAAGGCGCTGGCCATAGGGAGTTCCTTCCAGATAGGACAGCAATGTGCGATAGTTGCCCAAGGTAAGGCCATCAGCCGCTACGTCGGTCTGTGAAGTGTTGATAGCAATGCGAGCCGGCCGGTAGGTTTTCAAGGCCGCCAGCAGATGGTCGCGCACCCCGTGGTGATAACCGACGACGACGTCGTAGATTCCCAGGCGTTCGATACTATCGGCGTCATAGTGGCCCACAATGGCCGTATGCCGGCCGGTCCGCGAGATCAGAAAAAGCGAACGCCAGGTGATCTTGAGCCCCAATATCAAACCCAGGGCTGGATCTGGTAACATCGAAGTTTCGCGGGCGAAGGTCAACCAGAGATCGACATCGAGCTCGTCAAGAATCTGAACGGCCTGGGCGACTTTTTCGGCAGTAAGCGAAGAATCGTTCGTCGACATAGCTAAACCTCAATTGATCTGCCGATGCTGAGCCCTGCTCTCTATACCGAGGCAAGCCCAGTTCTGGACATAGACGGCGGTTTGCATCTCCAGCGACCAGCCTGGCGGCCGGCGACAAGGGGATTTCCCGGCTACGGGTCGCCGACGATCGATTCGTAAATCGCTTGCAGTTCCTCGTCAGAGTAGTAGTGGATTACGACTTTTCCGCCTTTGGCCCCCTGCTGGATATTCACTTTGGTGCCCAATGATTGGCTAAACTGATCCTCAAGAGCCACCAATTCGGGCGCGACGACCCGCGCCTTCTTGGGTTTTGGCTTCTCGCTGGCCAACATTTTCTTGACCAATGCCTCAACCTGGCGGACGCTCAAATCGCTCTTGACGATCGATTGCATGACGGCCGTTTGAGCTTCCGGGGTGGGCAGGGGTAACAGCGCCCGGGCATGAGCGCCGCTGATCCGGCCGTCGACGATTGCCGCCCGGATATTCGGCCCTAACTTCAATATACGCACCATATTGGCCACGGTTGGGCGACTCTTGCCTACGCTCTTGGCCACTTCCTCTTGTGTCTTGACGAACTCTTCGATAAGCTGTTGGTAGGCGAGGGCCTCTTCCAGAGCATTCAAGTCATCGCGCTGCAAGTTCTCTATCAGCGCCAGTTCAAGCATGTCCTGGGGAGATGCTTCTTTGACGACCACTGGGATCTCGTTCAGGCCAACCAGGGCGGCCGCGCGCCAGCGCCGCTCACCCGCGATTAGCGAATAACTGCCCGGCGCGCTCTCGGTTACCACCAGGGGTTGAATGAGGCCATGCTCGCGAATCGACGCTGCGAGTTCGGCCAGTTTTTCTTGATCTACGTTGCTGCGCGGCTGGTGGGGATTGGGGCTGATCGCATCTAGCGAGACATGGAACAGGCCAGTGTCGCTATCACCAACCTGATCGCCGGCCGGGATAAGAGAGCCAAGCCCGCGGCCGAGAGCGCGTCTTTTAGTCATCTTCAAACCACCTTCATCTAGCTTCGCCAGCCTGAATCTCAACGGCTGCCCCAGTGCCATCCCCTTTCATCAGCTCTGTGGACAGCACTTTATAAGCGATGGCGCCAGGTGAGGCCGGCGAATAGATCGGGATCGGCTGACCGAAGCTTGGCGCCTCACTTAAGCGTACATTGCGCGGTATGATCGTCCGAAAAACCTGGCCTGGAAAATGCGCGCGCACCTCTTCGACAACCTGCCGGCTCAAGTTTGTCCGACTGTCATACATGGTCAGGATCAGACCCCTGACCGACAAATCCGCGTTCAGATGTCGCCTCACCAGTTGGACCGTTTCGAGCAACTGGGAAAGCCCTTCTAGAGCCAGGTATTCGCACTGTACAGGTATGATCACGCCGTTGGCGGCGGCCGTCAAAGCGTTAATGGTCAGCAGTCCAAGGCTAGGCGGGCAATCTATGAGAACATAGTCATATGGCTCTTGACTATCCTGCAAGGCGCGACGAAGCCGGTGCTCGCGCGCCAACAGATTGACCAATTCGACCTCGGCGCCTGCAAGAGCAGGGTTCGATGGCAATAGCTGGACGCCGGTCTGGGCGTGAGTCAGGACGACCTCATCGCAACTCGCATCCTCCAGCAGAATATCGTACACTGACGCTTGAACTTCGTGCTTGTCGAAGCCGAAGTATGAGGTTGCGTTGGCCTGAGGATCAAGATCAACCACCAATACCCGGCAACCGCCGGCCGCCAGATAGGCGCCAACGTTGACCACGCTGGTTGTCTTCCCGACGCCGCCTTTTTGCATCGCGACCGCATAGATTCTGGTCATTTCAACTGTCACCAATAAACGCGCCCAAGCCGAATAGCACGGGAGCGGATTATCCCCTAGTTTCGCTGCTCAACAAAACGTTTTATGGTATCGCTTTTGGCCGACAAATCGTCCTCGGCTACCGATCGAGCGGCGATCTGATTCGCGAACAAAGCCGCCTCCCATGGATTACCGTTCGTCTGGTGAAGGCGGACAAAAAACGCGGTCGCGAAGATATCACCTGCGCCGGTTGGATTGACCTCGTTCACCGCCGGCGCGCCGAAATGTCGTTCTTCATCACGGGAGTATACTGTGCAGCCGTCCTTCCCATGGGTCAGTACGACCAGCGGTGACCATTCTCGCAAACGATCGAGGTAACCTGGCTCAGGAAGGTCTTCCGGGCTGGTGACGACTGCCGCCGCCAGTGGTACGACGGTCGCCGCATCGGG
>CP070688.1:665594-668799 GCA_020353135.1 Chloroflexota bacterium | reverse complement strand
GGACTATCCGTTTCCTTCATCACTTCTCCTAGATGGCATGTTTTGCTTCTATTCCACGTGCCGCCCGTTTGACTTCGAGCTCGACTGGCACGCGCCGATCATACACAGAAAATGCCCGGCGCCGAAACCACATGGCGATTGTCGTCGGCGCCAAAATAGACGACGCCGTCGACGACGGAGGGCGAGGCGCGCAACAGGCCGCCGACCGGAAATCGCCAGCGTTCTTCGCCGCTAAGGGCGTCGATGGCGTACAGCGCCTGGTCAAAGGTGCCGGCGTACAAAACGCCGTCGACGATGGCTGCTGACGACTCGACGACGCCCCCCGTGTCGAACCGCCAGCGCAGCTTCGGTTCTGTCAAAACCAGGCCCCGGCCGCGAACCGCCGTGTGCTGCTTGTTTAACCGAAAGGTGGGCCAATCTGAATCCGGCCCACCGCCGGCCGGCGCGCCAACGGCCGCCGCCTCTTGCGTGACTGTCGCGTTTGGCGTCGCCTGCTCCTGCGCCCTGGTAGGTGCGGAGAGCTGTTCATTCGCCGTTTCCTCCTCAGGCACCGGCCGGTGCTGGCAAGCGACCAGGAGCAAAAAGATGATCATCAGTGGGCCAAACGTTTTGTGGAAAGGCATCGGCTGGGCATCGGCTATAATACGTTAACTCTTGCACAATAAAAGCGGGTATTTCAACCCGATCGAATCATATCAGGAACAGAAGTGATGTCTGAAACCCTACAAAAGCCGGCCGAAGCCGAACTGATCGCCGCCGGCACGACCAATCTTTCGCCACCATGGCGCCTCTGGCCGCGGCCGGGCCTGGGCAACGTCGAAATCCGCCAGGAGTCACAAACATGAGCGAAGAACTACAAGGCGAGAATTTAGCAGGCATTGAGGCCTTTGCCGAAACGGAACGGTTGATCGTCGTCGCCGCCCATCCTGACGACCTGGAAACGTTGTGCGGCGGGACGGTCACGCTGCTGGCCCAACGTGGCGTGACCATCTTCTCGGCCAACTGCACCCTGGGCGACATCGGCGCTCAGGATCCTAACCTGGCCCGGCCGGCCCTGGCCAGCACGCGTTTGGCCGAAGCTGACGAAGCGGCCCGTATTCTGGGTATCAGCCAGACATTCAACCTGGGCCATCATGACGGCGAACTGGTGCCCGACCTCAATTTGCGGGCTCAGATCGCTCGTCTCTTCCGGGTGACCCAGGCCGACACGTTATGGACTTTCGACCCCTACTGGACGGGCCAGATCCACCCCGATCACCGGGCCGCTGGCCAGGCCGCCCTGGACGCTTACATGCCCTCCAAGATGCCCCTTTACCGGCCGGAACAGCTAAATGAGCCAGAAGCCGACCTCGGCCGGTTAGAGCGGGTCTTCCTATTCTCAACCGACCGCCAACCTGACATCTTCGTCGACGTCGGCGAGGTTTACGAAACCAAGATGGCCGCCTGCATGGCCCATCGCAGCCAATTTCCCAAGGGGGCCGAGAGCCTGGAATGGATGAAGGAGATCGACGGCCGCCAGGGAGAACGCATCGACGTCGCCTACGCCGAATCGTTCAAGCAAGTAACCGTCTGGTAACCGACGCAAGGCGCGAATCACTTCTGGCAGGCCAGAAGTGATTCGCGCCTTGCTTAAACAAAGAATAACGGCTCGCCATTCGGCCAGGAATGGCGAGCCGTGTTAACTCCGACGGGGGTGGTTATTTTTCAGGAAATTGACCTGATTCTTCGCCCGGGCGAGGATGAAGCGTTAGTGCGGCGAAGAACCTCGGGCAAATTGCCTGCCGGTCATGCAATGTCCATCAGAGATAACAACTAGGTTGGCGCCGTCCCCAGCGGCATTTACTAAAACGAGAAATAATACGGATAAAACTGTGCGGCGCCTGAGCTGTTTGTAGGATATATGGATAAAAAAACCTCTAGATCGATTCTGATAACAACAAACAACTCTCTCATCAACGAAATTTGTTTTTAAGTGCTTTCATAGAAAAAGAGGGACTCGGAGCGACATAGATACCTGATTAGTCCCTTTTACCTAATGCCCGGCAGCCCCGGCTGCCTGGATTTCCAGGCCAGATTGCCTCTAGCCAGCCGCCGCAAATCGGCGACGAATACAGTTTCGCCCTACCCACCCCACAGCAAGATATCACGTTTGACAACCAACGCAGAGCGGTTTATGCTGACCGTTAACTGTTGACTACTTTTCTATATCGGCAACGAACTGTCATGCTGAAAATACCTCTGCGCCAGCTCTTCTTGGGCGATGACGGCGACCCGGCGCCGCTCGATACGCTCCTGGACGACTACGACCGCAAGACCCGCAACTTAGGCAACCTCATCCATGCCGGCGCCCATTCCGTCAAGCGCAAGAAGTTTTTTGGCGCGACTTCGGCCGGCGACCATTTCATGCGCGCCATGCCGCTGCGGGAGAAATTACCCTTCCTGCCCAAATTCATGCCCCTGCGACGCTCCATGGAGGAGAGCGCTCGTTACTACGACGAACCTTTTGAACCACGAAAGGACACGGCCGATCCCGATTTCCTGGCCCAGCTCGAACGCCTGGCCTTCAAGCTCGAAGCCACGGCCGTCGGCTACACTCGCATCCCGCCCGACTACATCTACGCCGGCAAGGCCATCCCTTACGATCGGGCCATCGTCTTCACCGTGGAAATGGACAAAGCCAAGATCGACACGGCGCCCGGCTATCCGGCCATGATCGTGACCATTACCAGCTACCACAGGCTGGGCATCATCGCCAACGCCCTGAGCGATCTGCTGCGCGCCCACGGCTGTGGCGCCTATCCGGGCACGGCCGTCGGCGGCCTGGTCAATTACGTGCGGGTGGCCGAGTTGGCCGGCCTGGGCGCCGGCGGCTATCATGGCCTGCTGATCTCGCCTACCGGCGGCTCGCGCCAGCGCGTTGGCCTGGTCTACACCAATATCGCCAACTTACCGGTCCCGGCCGAGAATCAGCACGCCTGGGTCCGCGATTTATGCGCCATGTGCCGCAAGTGTTTCCGCGAGTGCCCGGTGGATGCGATCTTTGAGACGCCCCAGGAGGCGCCGGCCGGCCAGGTGACCTTCGTCGACCATCCCAGGTGCCTGGCCAAATTCTCGACCGACTACGGCTGCAGCGTCTGCGTCAAGGTCTGCCCCTTCAGCAACGTCGGCTACTCCGCCATCAAGTCCCGCTTCAAAGGCACAAAGT
>CP070688.1:658921-665494 GCA_020353135.1 Chloroflexota bacterium | reverse complement strand
CGGCTAACCGGTTTGGCTGCCGGCCGGCGCCTGCTAACCCTCGCTAACAACCGCCGGCCGATCGCCCAACCAGCCACTGTCCAATGTCCATCGGGCCCACTGTACACTGGTTGACAGCGACCCAGGCGTGTGATATTGTTGTGACCGTAATCGCACCGGGGATACAAAACCCCCCTCCCCAATCAAGGGGCGCGAAGCTGAGAAGACGACAGCCGAAGGATCGTGGGCGCGATTAACGACGGCGAAGTCGTTCTCGGCGAGATATGCGATTCAGATCACTTAAGCAAAAGAAGTCAACTGCCCATATATACTGGCCGTTGGCTTTTTTGCTATCTGGGGCCGAAGCTGTACTCTCGGAACACCTTCAGCCAAGTCCGGGCGCCTTGGGCTGCCCGCCAGTCGCCAGCAGGCACACTGCCAGCGACTGGCCGATCGCCCAATAAACGAGGCGCTCATCGGCGATGACTTTCTGGAGCGTCGGCTTGCGCCCGTAACGCCGGCCGGCGGCCGGGTGGCGTTACGGGCAACGTTTCAGATTGTCCTGGGGGGCTGGGGAAAACAGGTCGTCAACGGGCCGTGAGGGCAAGACCCTGGCCAGAAGCCTTGATGGTACGCTACCGTATCACGCTAAGGGACTACCCTTACCCTTAGGTGATACGCTTAGGTAGTACCGTTAGGCCAGGCAGATACTTGACGAAACCACCGCATTGGTGATAAATTACATAACATATCAACAGATGCGGATGGTTCCTATAATCCCATCGCCCAGACCCTTGTCTTGATTCTTGCCCAGAGTACGACAAGGGTCTTCTTTTTTTGTTTAGGTGCGTTACCCAAACCCTGGGAGCCCTTCCTTAGGGCTCCCAGGGTTTGGCTTTCTTAAATAGACCAGCGGATCAAATCCGCGTCCACTTCTTGCAGGTCCATGAGCCGGATGCCGACCGGTTGCCAGCGTCGTCGTCGGCCGAATTCCTCTACCAGCCGACCGGCCATGGTCCGGGCTTGCTCCGTCCAGCCGCCGGCTGAAAAAGCGACGTAATAAACAGACCAGGCGTCGCCGCCGGCCGGTACGATGTGGCTCGTCTTCTTTACTAATTCCTCGACGGCCGGTAGATCTTGCGGCTTCTTTTGCCAGTAGGTATCGCCCAGAACCAGGCTCTTGTGCTGATTACTCAATCCGGCGGCGTCGACGGTGTAATTCTTGGCCCATTCGCTGCCCACGTCTTCGACCGGCACCGGGATCTGATCATGGGCGCTGGCCAACAGCAGCCAATCCCGGCATAGTTCTTGCCAGGTATTACGGTCGATGAATGGCGGCAATTCTTCCTGGATGAGCTCCAGCATCTGCTGCGTTTGGCCCAGAGCCAGCTTCGATTGATAGGCCGACATGAAACGATAGAAGAAGCGTAGATAGGGATCGGTGACGAAGTAGCGGCCGCGCCGGGAATCGGTGCCCATTTGAGTGACCGGCACCTGGCGGACTACGAAGCCGGTGTCACGCAGTACGCTGAGGTAAAAAGAGGCCTTGCTGCTGGTCAAGCCAGTGCGGCTGGAGATTTCGCTGATGGCCTGCTGGCCGTCGGCGATGGCCCGCATGATGCCGACGTAATTATGCAGATCGGTGATGAAATCCTGGAGCAGAATGCGCGATTCGTCGACCATCCAGGCGTGGGCGGGCAGGATATTGCGGCGCAGATTCTCCAAGATCGGCAAGCCGGGATCCAGGCGCTCCCAGTAAGCCGGCACCCCACCCCACATGGCGTAGAGGTTGACCCTTTCCGCGGCGTTGTATTCCGGGAAATATTCCTTGGTGGTGCCGTAAGGCAAGGGCGGCAGCTGCATCTGGGCCGTGGCCCGGCCGTGCAAAGGCGCCTCGTAATCCAGCAAATGTTTGCGCATCAGGCCCATCTGCGAGCCGGCCAAGGCCAGGAGCAGATTGGTGTCACTCAGCCAGCGATCCCAGGCCTTTTGTAGAATGCCGACAAAATCGGGGTCGACGTCGATGAGATAAGTCACCTCGTCGATGAACAAAGCGACCCGCCGCTTCTGGGCGTACAGAGCCAGCTGGCGAAAGGCCAATTCCCAACTGGCAAAGGTGAAATCGGGCGGCACGTCGGCTTCGGGATCGACGAAACTCATGAGCGCCTGGGAGAAAGATCGTAATTGGGTCAGAGCGGAGGCCGGTTCGGCGACCCAGTACAAGCCCTCCTTATCCTGGCGCTGTAGCCAGTGAGTTAACAAACGGGTCTTGCCAACTCTGCGCCGGCCGTATAGAATTAGCAGCCTGGCTTTTTGAGAGGACCACAAATTGTCCAGCACTTCCAATTCGCGGCTTCGACCCACAAACGTCGCCTTAAACACCCTACTCCTCTTAATCTAGTTCAAACTAGTCTAGTTTCGAATATACTAACGCCTTTTCGGCCGTTTGTCAAGAATATTTAAGGTGTTGGGCACGGCCCACTGGGAGCTTTCCATAACCACCGGCCGCTAAAGCTCCGCCCTGCCCTGTTCGTGTCGATTTAGCTCAAAGCCGGCCGGCCATTCCGTCCTGTCGTCGACGTGCACCAGCGCCAGATTGGCCCCGGCCAGATCGGCGTCGGTCAGGAGCGCGCCTCGTAGATCGGCCCCTTCCAGGTTGGCGCCCATGAGGTTGGCTTTGAGCAGGACGCTCTTCTGTAGATCGGCGCCGCGCAAATCGGACCCAATCAGGCTGGCTTCGTGCAGGTAGGCCAACTCCAGGTTGGCCCTTTTTAGCCGGGCCCAGCCCAATTCAGCCTTTGACAGCCGGGCCCGCTTCAAGGTGCAGTCGCTCAGGTTCGCCCCTAGCAGGTCGGCGCCGTATAGATTCACCTGGGTCAGGTCCAGGCCTGACAGGTCGACGCCGGACAGCTTGACCTGCCGGCCGGCCGTGGCGATGATCTGGATCACTTCTTTGCGGGTTAATTCAGCCATTAAGGACTCCTTTTGGGGACAGGGGATCCCAATAAAAAAGCCGGGCCTTCGCCGGGTGGGTAATCCTAAAGATTAAGCCCTACCTGGCTTCGGCCCGGCCAGCAAATATGCGAGGAACGGTCGATATTCGGATGTTTGTATTCACCACTAAGCTAGCACGTATGTTCTCATTTGTCAAGCGTAATTTGGGCCGAGAGAGTCGCCGTCATGGTATAGATTTTGCGCAAAATCCAACGCGGAGATCGTAGTGCCTTCCCCAGGCTTTGAGGGCCAGTATGACAACAGAAACCGTTCCGCCTAAGAGGGCATTTCTATTCGTACAATCACATATTATGCCATGCAAGCAGCCGGTCATTCCCGGTCCGCTTCGTGGCTTTCTTTCAAACTATAATTTCCTAGACATCCCCGGATGTTGCGGTCGGGCTGGCAGGCCGGTTAACGGGGTTGGCGGGCGGGGGCGAAGAATACTCGTTGGCGCCAGAAGATGAGGCCGCTGCCCAGCAGGGCAATGGCCAGGCTAAGGTCCAGGGTGGCCACGCCGATCAGGGATCGGTAGTGCCCTTCGGCAAGCCTGGACATGGTCGCGCCGGCCAGGATCATGACGGTCAACATCAGGAAGAAGCGCGGCCGGAAGAATTGCCAGAGTTGGGGTTGTTCGAGCCCGTCAATGCGAGCCAGATTCTTGTGGCAAAAGCGACTGAAAAGGAATCTCGCCTTCAGAAGGCCAAAGAACAGGCCAACCGCGACGAAGATCCATGGCCAGTTCTGATCCGGCCGCAGTGCGCCAGCTTCTTGGAGCAACGAGGCAGCTTTGAGTAGCAAGACAATGCCGCCAATATGCCAGACGATGGCGGCCAGGATATACAGGGTACGACGAGAAACACTAAGCATCGGCAGCCTATGGTCGATAGTAAAGACCTGGAGTTTAGGGTAGGATGGCCGCGGGGGCAAATTTTAGGTGCTGTTCCAGAGGTCAGCGGCAAACCAGGGCTGGGACAGAACCAGCTCCTATAGTGGATCTAATTGCAAAGACCGGGTCAAGGGGCGGTGCGGTCGTCGGCCTCAACCAAAGGGTGCTCGGCAAGGAGCTCAACCTTGCCGGCCGACATGTACCAATCATTCTTGACCAACTGAAGTTTATCAAACGTCGTAACGCCGAAGTCGGCCGCTCGATGAGCCTTCAGCAGGGCTAGCAGTTGGGGCATATCCTTTGGCCGGGACGAAAAACGGAGCACGGTCGAATGGGCCGTTTCGATAGCGTAACGCTGGTCGAGACCGCCGTCCAGGCCAAAGGCGCGCAACGCCTTCCGCAACTCGGCCCGCAGTTGTTCCAGGCCTGACCCTTGGGCGAAGCCCTGGACCATCACCGCGTTTTTTGAAGCGGTGACGCCTTCATAACGAACGGCGAATGAGCGGCCGTTGTGTAGTGCCTGGTCCACGGCCGCTCGATAGGCGTCCCGATTCGCCCAATGGGCCGTGAACTCCACGGTGGCCGTGAAAAGCGACAAGATAGTCAGGTGGAATTCGCTCGCCTGGTAGAAGTACTGCTGCGGCGCAACTTGCTTCAGTTGGTCGAGAAAAGCCGTGAATCTCCGGCAAACGCCGGGCGCCGGCCGGCCGATGACCGATAATCCCAGCCGCCGGTCGGCGGCCTTATCCCGCAAATAGGGATCGACGGCTACCTGGTTCTTTTCGAAGTATGATAACGCCTCGGCCCACAGGCGATCGTAAATCTCGGCCGTGGACCGTTCATCGACCACACGGCCCGGCCCGGCGATTAACCCAACTCAAGAGGCCCGCCGGCGTCGTCGCCGTCGAACCACTTGATTTCGACTTCCAGGCTGTGCTGGATGCCTTTGCGTTTCTTGTCTTCGTCCTCGACCTGGATCTCCAGGACCAGGTTCGTCGGCAATTCCAGGGTGATTTCCTCCTGGCCCTGGCGCAGGATGACCTGGCCGGCGCCGACTTTTTCGGCCAGTTGATACAGGAATGCGCTCACTTCGGCGCGGGAACGCTTTTCCTCGCTCTTGAATAGTCGAACTTCCTTAGCCATGTGTTTGCTCCTCTGAAATAAGTCTTCAGCTTTCAGCCATCAGCCTTCAGTTGGGCGATGATGAACGGTAGAGTGAAGCCGGCTCCGCCGAAGAAGCGAATTCGCCATTGGCGGATGGTCCAGCGCCAGCCACGTTTAAGCTGGCGGCTTTCGAAGGCGAGACCGGCCGCGGCCAGCGCCTGCTCCAGTTCGGCCAGCGGCAATTGCCGGCCGCGGCGTAAAGGTTGGCCTTCGGCCGGCGGCAGCGCGGTGAAGTCACCGATCAGCACCGGCGTGTCCATGATGATCAGCGCCCCACCCGGCTGCAGCAGCTCGGCGGCTGATCGCAGGCACTGCTTGAGGTCAACGGCGTAGTGCAGGCTGGCGTTGAAGATCAATAAATCAACCTGGCCCGGTTGCAACGGCGGCCGTTCGACGTCGCCCTGGGCCAGCAACGGCGGTCTGTCGTAGCCAGCAATCGCTTCCCGGGCGGCGCCCAGGCCGAAGGCGTCGTCGGCGCTCAGATCGAGGGCCACGACCTCATAGCCGCGGGCTGCCAGCCGGCCGGCCAGCCAGCCAAAACCGGCACCCATGTCCACGACTCGAAGTGGATCCCCGGCCGGCTGATCGATCGATTCCAGCCAGGATAAGAGAGCGGCGAAACTTTGTCGCCGGGCCGGCCAGTAGAGGGGATCCCAGCCGGCCGGCGCCTTGTCTGGCAGGGCGGCGAGTTCGCCGGCCGCCAGCGGCCGCCAGCCCTGGGCCTCGCGCTGCTGGCGATATTCCTCGGCGTAGGCGCCGGCCGCTTCTCGTTCGCCGGGCGGCAGCAGGCGGAAGATGCCGTCTTGAAGCGGGAAGTCGAGGACGTCGGCCGGGCAGTGTAAGCCGGTTTCGGCCTGGTCCAGCGGACCCTGGCAGACCGGGCAGCCCAGCCACTCTGGAAGCCTCTTTTCGCGCATCGGATCGTCCATGGTAACCCTTGGGGCCGTTTTTACCATGGATTCGGCTGCAAAACATCTTTGCTCGAGAAAGAGTAGGACACGGATTTACACAGATCGCACGGATCAGGATTGGCTTGAAGCGATGAGGCCGTTCGTGACGGGAGTCGAGATCTGTGAGTCTGGTGAAAGCCAGCGGTTGGTTTAAGCCATTACTCTTTGCGTTTGGGCATGATGATCCACAGGATGATATAGGGCAGCAGGCCGGGCAGGCCGCCGGGGAGCAGCAATAAAAAGAAGATCAGGCGGACGATGAAGGGGCTCCAGCCGAAGTAGGCGGCGATGCCGCCGCAGACGCCGGCCACGATGCCGTTTTGGCGTTCTAGACGATGTTGGTGAGCCATTTGTCGTTTCTCCTATCTCGTTACGAGACCGTGACGAGGCCGTGACGAGATGACTATTCAGGTTTAGATATGGGCCGCTTGTCTCAGGGAAGAGCAGCCCTCATCTTCTATACGCCCTCGCCGTATATTTCGTTTCAACCGCTGGCCGCGCATCTGAGGATGCGCTACTCCTCTCGAGAGGGACTGGCCGCGCATCTGAGGATGCGCTTCTCCTCGGGGGAGAAACAGTGTAAAGAAAAATCGGCCG
>CP070688.1:655412-658821 GCA_020353135.1 Chloroflexota bacterium | reverse complement strand
GCCACTTCCCAACGGGGCAAAGTCCTGGCGGCTGGTGTAGACCAAGATATGGACGACAGACGGGTTAACGAGTTGGTAGAGCTCGATAAGCATGTTTTCCAAATCGAGTGTCGTCAAGAGATCTTCGCGATTGGCGATTGGCGCGCTTTGCGCTTCGGCTGGAGCCTGGGCCGGCACGGCCGTTGGGCTGAGGGTGGGTAGCGCCGCGACTTCGACAGCTGCGGCCGGCTCACTGCTGGCCGATTGATCTTCGAATGGGTTAAAAGAGCACGCAAGCGCCGCCAGCAGCAGCAACATGAGTGGCAATAGAAAAACTCGCGTTCTCTTAATCAGCATGACTGCGTCCTTGTTCTGTTCGACGTTCGTATTGGCCCGGTCGCAGACACAAGACGCGGGCGGGCCATAAATGGGCACCCTAGCTCAGGAGCTCTTAGAGTCAGTAACCTCGGCCAATTGCTCGTACAACTGCCTTTCCTCGTCGTCAAGGCTTTCTGGCACACGAATGCGGACCCTGGCCAGTAGATCGCCGAAGTCGCCTTTCACTTTCGGATCGGGCATGCCTTTGCCTTTCAGACGGAAGGTGCGGCCGCCCTGCGTGCCCGCGGGAATAGTCAGCCTGACGGCGCCACCGAGCGTCGGCACAGTTGCTTTGCCGCCCAAGACGGCCGTTGTCACGTCTACGGGCACATCCACATTCAGGTTAACGCCGTCGCGCTTGAACGTATCGTGGGGAATGACCCGGATCACCAAGAAGAGATCCCCCGCGCCGGCCATACCTTGTTCGCCTTTGCCGCGATATCGAATCTTGGAGCCGGTCTTGACCCCAGGCGGAATCTTGGCCGTAAACTGGCCGCCATTGGCGTGGGCAAGGGTGCGTTGCGTACCCTGAAATGCCTCTTCCAGGGTGATGTCGACCCGCTGCTCGATGTCCCGACCGGGTGTCTGCGTCTGCCGGCGGAACATCGCCTCGGGATCCTGGCCGCGCGCTTGCCCGCGCATGCCCCCGCCGCCGAAAATGGTGCGGAAGAATTCGGAGAAGCCGCCTCCGCTACCGCCGAACAAATCGTCGAAATCGATATTGACGGAGCGATAGCTGCCGCCAGGCCCGCCGGCCGCAGCCCATTGCGAAAAGTCGAAACCGCCAGGCGCACCTCCCATTTGCTGGTAGCGATGGTAGTTCCGCCCCAGTTGGTCGTATTTGGTTCGGTTTTCCGCGTTCCCCAGAACCTCGTAAGCTTCGTTTATCTCTTTAAACTTCTCTTCAGCTGACTTGTCGTCGGGGTTCTTGTCGGGATGATACTGGCGGGCTAGTTTGCGATAGGCGCGCTTAATATCCTTCTCGGTCGCACTCTTTTCGACACCAAGGATTCTATAGTAGTCTCTATATTCCATTGCCGATATTGTAAGGGTCGCCGTCAAAAGGTGTCAAGGGCACTAGACCGTTCTTATATAATGCTAACAGACATCATGGCAGGGCTGTTCCAGCCATTTTCTCGGCAAGTTCCAGGCCCGTTTTCCGGTCGTCTTCCGCTGGTATTCCCGGAGAATAGCTGTCCTTTTCCCCGAAACTCATCAGTCCATTTCTCCACGTGACTGCCGGCAAGTTTCCGGAAGAATTGGTGCCTAGTACAAAAACATCGGCTTGTCCAAGACGTTGTAGACCTTGGGCCGGTATTGCTCGGCGTCGTACAGTTCATCCACGTCGACGCGCTTAACGCCCATGGCCACTTCGCTCATGGGGATGTGTGTGTACTTGCCGTCGCGCAATGAGACCATGCGGCCGCTGGATCCTTCGCCGATCAGATCCATGGCCAGGTTGGCGAAGTTAACGGCCACCATCAAGTCCAGGGCGTCGGGCGCGCCAGAGCGCATCATGTATGACAGGCGCTGGTACAGGATGTGAAAGCCGGTCAGCTTCTTTAGCGCTTCGCCCACTATCTCGCCGATGCCGCCCAATTTGCGATGACCGTAGGCGTCGGCCTCACCATATTCGACGATCTTGCCTCCGACGATGTGGGCGCCCTCGCTTATAGTCACCATGGCGTAGTTGCTGGGGTTATCGTCCTTGTCCTGGACAAGCAGTTCGGCCAGGCGCTCAGGGTCGAAAGGCACCTCCGATATGATGGCTCGATCGACGCCGGCCAGATAGGAGGTGACAAGGCTGGTCTCGCCTGAATTGCGGCCGAACAATTCGATGACTGCGATCCGCTCGTGGGAGCCGGCGCTGGTGCGCAGTTGGTGGATGATTTGTACGCCGCGGGTGACGGCCGTGCTGAAGCCGATGCAGTAGTCAGTGCCGAAGACGTCGTTGTCCATCGTCTTGGGAATGGCCACCACCGGGAAGCCCTCGCTGTGCAGCCGTTCGCCGTAGCTTAGTGTATCGTCGCCGCCGATGGGGATCAGTCTCTCGATGCCCAGGTACTCCAGATTCTGCAATACGTGCGGCGTGAAATCGCGAAGTCGTTCGTCTTTGGCTTCGGCTTCGGGATGCTCGGGGTCGGTCAGGAACTCCGGCACGTCGGCGAACTTCACCTTGCCGGGATTGGTACGGCTGGTGTGCAAGAACGTGCCGCCGCTACGGTCAATGGTCCGGACCGTCTTTTTGTCCAGGGACAGGGTATACTTGTCGATGGTCTCGGGGTCGTCGCGATCGATGTAAAGCAGGCCGCCCCAGCCGCGGCGAACACCCAGCACTTCGTGTCCTTCTTCGACGGCCCGGCCGACGACGGCCTTGATGCACGGGTTCAGGCCGGGGACGTCCCCACCGCCGGTCAGTATTCCAATCTTCATAATATCTTCTCCTCAGGATATTGGACGCGGAATAACGCAGATCAAACGGATTAGAACGGATATGCGCAGATAGCTATTCACCAGCGGCCGGGCTTGGGCCGGGCTGGGCCAGGATTCGGGCGACCGGCCGCAAGCCCAGCCACCATTGTTGGCGCGGCCGACGGAAGCGGCGGTCCATGAGCCGCGGTACATCTTGCAGGTCGGTGAAGACAATGCGGCCGGACTGCTGGCCGATACAGGCGCTGCGCGGATCTTCTTCGTCCATGTGTTCCTCAATATGGTCGATGCACATGGCGGCCAGGCGCGTGGCCATGATGCGGTCAAAAGGCGACGGGTTGCCGCCTTGCTGGATGTGGCCCAGGATGGCCTGGCGAACGTCGAACAGGTCGCCGCCTTCTTCTTCAAAAAGGGCGGTCATGAAGCTGGTCGAATAGGTCACATTGGCCAGCTCATTGCGGATCATGACCCCCAGTCGCTTGCCCTGGCTAAAGCCTTGTTTCAGTTGCCCGACGTCTTCCACCATGTCCTCTAGGGTCACGCCCTCTTCTGGGATATAGACCCGTTCGGCGCCGGTGGCCAGGGCGCTCATCAAGGCCAGGTAGCCGCACCAGCGGCCCAT
>CP070688.1:652158-655312 GCA_020353135.1 Chloroflexota bacterium | reverse complement strand
GACCAGCGTCAGGGAGGCCAGCACCCGGGTCAGTTCGTTCATGACGGGCAATTCAAACATGGTCACTTAACCTATTTGCCATAGTTCTGATCCAATTCTCCGGCGGCAAAGGCGGCCGCCAGGTGATTACTGCCGGGTCGAAAGAGATGTTCAGGCGCGCCTTCGTCCATCACCTGTCCATCTACCAATAAGTAGATGCGGTCAGCGATGCGCTGGGCTTGTTCGGGCTGGTGGGTTACCCAGAGCAAGGTCAACCCCAATTCCCCCCGCAGCTTCAACATGGTTTCTTCTACATGGCGGGTGGCGGCCGGGTCAAGGGCACTGGTCGGTTCGTCCAGGAGGAGAACGGACGGTTCTGTGGACAGCGCCCGGGCTATGGCCACCCGTTGGGCCTCTCCGCCGGAAAGCGACCGGCCGTCTTGCGTGGCGAACTCTTGTGGCAAATCGGCCAGCGCTAATAGGCGCCTGATTTCGGCTGGAGACAGGGATATTCTTTGTAGAGCGGCCCCATATCCCACATTTTCGGCCACAGTTCCCGGGAAAAGCGATACTTGTTGGAAAACCATGCCCACCTGGCGACGCAAAGCCAGCACGTCGACTGCGGTGACATCGGTGTCGGCCAGGAAGACGGTCCCGGGCGGCGGTTCGGTCAGCCGGTTAATGCAGCGAAGTAAGCTGCTCTTGCCCCCGCCGCTAGGCCCCAGCAAGCACACTAGTTCCCCGGCGCCAATGGACATCTGGACGCCATTCAACACCGGCTGTTGGTTGCGGACCAGTTTCAGATCCTCAATGCGGATCGCCGGCCTCATGTGTCAATCACCCAGTTCGTGCATGAGGTCAAGCAGGAAAGGAACACTTAGCACGATCACTGCAAGCTACCATCGACAAGCGATTTCGAAAATCGGCAATAGGATACGATCTTTCTGGCCGGCCGTCAGGTTGACCGATTATGAGTTTCGCATCATGACATGATCGTCGGCCGTTCTGTATTTGGCTTCGTATGAATCGAAGCGCTTGAATCCAGCCTGACATAGGCCTGGCCTGGCACTGATTGAGGATTCTAGTCTGACGCGCCGCTTAGGGCGGTTTCAGGCGGCCGAACTCGGCTGTGAAATCGGCCGGCCGTTCTTGATCACCGCCTCGACCAAGTTGTCTCCGAATTGATAGGCAAGGTGGCGGTAGTCGGGCGCGTCGACGATCAGCAGGTCGGCCTGTTTGCCGGCCTCGATGGAACCAACCCGATCGGCCAGGCCGATGGCATGGGCGGCGTTGATGGTGGCTGCGTTTAGAACCTCAGCCGGCAGCAGCATCTGATAACGCGCCGCCAGGGCCAACACCAGGGGCATGGAAGGGCAGTGGGCTGAGCCAGGGTTGATGTCGGTCGATAAGGCCACGGCCGCCCCGGCGTCGATGAGCGCCCGGCCGTCGGCGAATTCGAGGCTGCCCAGATTGAAGTTAACGGCCGGCAATAGCACGCCGATGGTGTTGGATCCGGCCAGATCATTTACTTCCTCTGGGCTCATCACGTCCAGGTGATCGGCCGAGGCAGCGCCCAATTCAACGCCCAGGCTGACCCCGCCCAGGACATTGAACTCGCCGGCATGGATCTTGGGTCTCAGGCCGAGGTCGCGGCCGGCCTCCAGGACCCGGCGCGACTGGGCCAGGTTGAAGGCGTTTTCCTCGCAAAAGACGTCGTTGAAAAACGGCAAACCGCGTTGGGCGAAGCGCGACTCGCGGTACCAGGCGGCGGCCTGGGGCAGCATTCCCTCAACCACCTGGTCTACGTAGGCGCCGGACCGGTCCTGGTACTCAGGCGGAATGGCGTGGGCGGCCAGGAAGGTAGGGACCAGATCGGCAGCCACCTCTTCGGCAAGTTGCTCGATGGCCTTCAGCATCTTCAACTCGTGTTCGGCGGCCAGCCCGTAGCCGGTCTTGATCTCGACGGTCGTCGTGCCCAGGGCGAGCATGGTTTCCAGCCGCGGCCGGCTCTGGGCCACCAACTCGGCCAGGCTGGCCGCGCGCGTGGCGGCCATGGTGCTGGCGATGCCCCCGCCGGCAGCCATGATCTCCATGTAGGTGGCGCCCTTGATGCGCAGCTCGAACTCGTCGACACGGTCGCCGGCGTAAACAACGTGGGTATGGGGATCGACGAAGCCGGGACAAATGACCTTACCAGCGGCGTCGATATTCTCCCGGCCGCGGTAGCGCTCGCGCAAGCCCGCACTGTCGCCGGCGGCCAGAATCCGTCCTTCATTGATGGCCACGGCCCCGTCGTGGATGAGACCAACATCGCCCATGTCCACCCCGCGTTTGGGACCAGCAGGACTATAGC
Organism: Chloroflexota bacterium; assembly: GCA_020353135.1. The sequence goes on along the minus strand of CP070688.1, from coordinate 652,980 downwards.
AAGTGACCAATTGGGCCGCGCCGTGGATGAGCAGGTCGATAACCTTCATTGTCGTCATCCTCCTTTAGGAATGGGACGCAGTTCAACACAGATTACGCGGATTAGGACTTCGCACGGCGCATGCTCGTTCGTTGCTGAAGAGCGATAGGTCATGATGACTCTTGCCAAAAAGGTTCCAGGTCGACGCCGAGGCCGTCCGCCAGGCGGTTCACGTAGGCATAATAGCCGGTCACCTGGTTGATGTCCAGGATGGCCGCATCGGAGAAACCGGCCGAGCGCAGGGCGACGACATCCTCTTCGACCATGTCCCACGGCCGCAGGGTGAGCTTTTCAACATATTCCAGCATGGCCCGGTCGGCCTGGCCAAGTTGTGCGGCGCGCCAGTCGCCCTTGAGCGCCTCGATCAGGGCGTCGTCGCCAGTTAACTTACGGAGACCCTCTCCGTGATGCACCATTCAGTAGTGACAGCGGTTGGCGGTCGAGGCGACGACGGCGATCATTTCTCGCTGGGCCCGGCTCAGGTCAGAGCGGCCGCGCATGAGGTGGGCATAGAGGTCATAGTGGGTCTGCATCGACTTCACATTCAGGCTATGAATCGAGAGAATATGGTCCACGCCGCCCCAGGGCTCGCGGTATTTTTCGTATAGTTGTTTTAAACGGCCGGCGGCCTCATCTTCAGGTATGACGTGGATCCAGGCCATGGTACCTCCTTGGGGAAGCCGTCAGCCAGGGTTGACTGCTGAAAGCTGAGGGCTGACGGCTATTTTCTCATCTATTCTACTATACATACACCAAAAGCGGCCGGCGCTTTACGGGGCGGGG
>CP070688.1:646375-652058 GCA_020353135.1 Chloroflexota bacterium | reverse complement strand
CCGACGTTTTCGTGGCGCTCCTTGCCCTCAGCCTTCCACTCTAACATGATTTGCGTCACTCTAATCTCTCCACATTCGCACGAAGCCGCCAGATGTCTGGAAAATGATTTCTCTGAATTGACTTCTTTGCTGGCGTTACCACGTGCCGTAAAAAATATCTGTAACGATGTCACCCTTACAGAGGGTACAGGCTCGCTTTTCGGACAGTTTGATACGGCTTTTGGCGTGACTCATTAGTCCCATGACCATTGTGCTATGGAGACATGATGGCGTTGCGAGATTAGAACAAATGTGCTATACTTCGGTTTCGTGTGGATAGGCTCCACGGGGCCGATCCGCCAGGAGAGCCAGGGTCCCAATCATCCATCAGCGTCAGCGGCATCCCCGTTGGCATGGCCTACGCGGCCGCCCTGTGAGCCAGGAACCGAGTTGAGGAAGATGAGTCCCGCCCGCAAGTGTACCGCCCGGCGAAAGGATGGCCGTCCGTGCCAGGCCTGGGCCAGACCCGGCGGTGAACCGGCCCTATGCGCAGCTCATACCAGAGCGTCTGAATCCAAGAAAGATCGGGCCGGCTTTTACCGGCCGGCTTACACCATGCAGGAAGTGGCCGACCTGTTGAATGTGGCTATGGATACGGACTTGAGCGATGAATTGAGCGCGGCCCGAATCGCAGTGCGGCGGGTGCTGCAACAACTAGAGCAACAGCTATCGCCGGCCGAATATGTGCGCATGGCCGAACTGATCTTTCGCGGCGCCAACACTATCGCCGGCTTGCTGCGAGCCCAGCTCGATTTGTCACGGGAAAAGTCGGAGATCCTTCTTGAAGCCCTGTCCAAAGCGCTGGACGAGATCGGCGAAGAAAGGGACGCGAAGCTGTGAAACACGACGGCGACACGGCCGGCCCGATATTCGACGCCCATGCGGTCAACTAATCCACTCAAGATCATTTTGAGCGACATCGACCTGTTTTCACGCCTGGTGATCGACATGCCGCTCTACGGCTACCAACTGCGGCCGCTGCGCCCGATAATCGACAGCGTCCTGGCCGGCCAGGGTGGGGAATACTTGCTGGTGTTCCCGCGTCAAAGCGGCAAGAATGAGGCGGTGGCCCATCTGCTCGTCTACCTGCTTAATCTACTGCAGCGACGGGGAGGCAATATCGTCTACGGCGCCACAGGCGATGGGCTGGGCCGGGGCATACAAAGGCTTGAGCGACGGCTGGACAACCGGTTGAACCGGTCGCAGTGGCGCAAAGCGGCCCGGCCGGCGCGGCGTTCATTGGGTCGGGCCGCGGTGGTATTCTTGTCTACTCACCCGGCGGCCGCGGCGCGCGGCGAAACGGCGCACTGGCTACTGGTGATTGACGAAATGCAGGACCAGGACGCGACGCACCTGGAGGCCGTCTTCGAGCCAATGCGGGCAGCGAATAACGCCACGGCCTTATACATCGGTACGGTGAAAACGAGCCATGACGCCCTATGGCGCAAGAAGGTCGCGTTGGAGGAAAACGAGGGAATGGGCGCAACGCAGCAAGTGTACGTCGTTTCTCCAGACGAGGTTACGGCCGACAACACGAGTTATGGCCATTTCCTGGCCAACAAGGTGAGTCGTCTGGGCCGGAGCCACCCGGTGGTTGCCAGCGAGTATTTCAACGAGCCAATTGATGCCGACGGCGGGCTATTCGACCGGCGACGGCTGGCGCTGATGAAAGGCAGTCACGCCCGTCTGTCGCCGGACCTGGCAACGGAATCGACGTCAAAGCGCGTGGCAACCCTGGACGTGGGCGGGATTGACGAGGGCGCGACCAATCCACTGGCAAGATTGGCCAATCCCGGCCGCGACTATAGCGTGGGGCATGTGTTTGAGATTGAATTGACCGGCGAGCACGACCGGCCGCGTTACCGGGCCATTGACGTGTTCGCCGATCAAGGCAGCCGCCATTTCGAATCATGGCCGGGCCAACCAGGCCTGGCCGAGCGGCTAATGGCCTGGCTGAACGCCTGGCAGATCGCCCACCTGGTGGTCGATCAAAGCGGCGTGGGGGCCGGCCTGGCGGATTGGATGGCGGCCCGCCTCGGTCGCCGGAAGGTGACCGGCTTCACCTTCAGTCCAACGGCCAAGGCGGACCTAGGCGCCCGGTTTCTTACCTTAGTAGAAACTGGTCGCTTTCGATATTGGGCCGGCGAGGAAGAACCACTGAGCGATGCCTGGTGGTTCTTCCAGCAAGCCCGTCATTGTAACTATTCGCTGCCGGCCGACGGCCGGTTTGAAACGGCTTTACGGTGGGGCGTCCCGCCGTCGGCCAGGATCGATACGCCATCAGGCCGGCAGCCGGTCCACGACGACCGCTTGATTTCGGCCGCCCTGGTAGCCGTCTACGACGACCTGGTAACGAAAGGCGCGTTACGTCTTGGCAAGGCGAGCAGCGCCATTGTCAGACCGGACGATCCCATCGATCCCGACAACCTGAGATTCTAGGGCTTTAACCCCTCGTCGCCTTCCGGGAAAGCGACGGGCTAAAGGGTCGAAGTATAACGAAGTTCATCGCCCTTGAAGTCAGAGCCAGCGGAGTATTGTATTGCCTGTAAAGAAGCGAAGACCGGCGGCCATGATTGACGAGAGCTTCGATGATACGTACGCATCAGCCGGCCCGGCCGTCGCGGGAGCCAGCGCTCGAGCGGTCAGTATCGGCCGGGTAATCGACCGACTATGCCGGGCGCCGGGAACATACCAGATCACTATCGCCGTGCCGGTCCAGCGCAGGGCGCCGTGGCAAATCACATATTACCGGCTAGAGCCGATGCGCAAGGAGATGACTGGCCAGTGATCATTGGTTTGTCGCCGATTTCCGAAGATGGCTAAATAGGTCAGTCGGCGGCCGCGCCGACGATCTGGTCGCCCGCTGATTTATAGGCCTCTGGCCCGAAATCGAAGTGGCGAATAGCCTCGATCACCCTATCTTGCTGCGCGTCGGACATAGCCGGGAACATGGGCAATGAGAGGATCTCGCCGGCATAACGTTCGGTCAGCGGGAAATCTCCAGGGCCGTAGCCCAGATGCTTGAGCGCCTTTGCAAGTGGTTGGGTATCGGGTAGTGCATGGCCGTTCCAACGCCGTTCTCAGACAGGTATTGCTGCAAGGCATCGCGACGCGAGACCCTGATGACGTAGACGTGATAGACGTGTTCGGCCCACGGGGCGGCGGTCGGGGTGACCACGGGAAGGCCGGCCAACAGCTCATTGTAACGGTGGGCCAGGCGGCGCCGGTTGGCGTTCCAGGCGTCCAGCCGGGTGAGCTTCACGCCCAAGACGGCGGCCTGGATCGAGTCCAGGCGGAAGTTGAAGCCGTGGACGTCGTGCATGTATTTGACCGGCTGGCCGACGTCGCGCATCACGCGGATCTTCTCGGCCACGGCCGGGTCATTGGTGGTGACCGCGCCAGCGTCGCCGAAGGCGCCCAGGTTCTTGGTTGGATAGAAGCTGAAGGCGGCCGCATGGCCCAGGCCACCGGTTCTGCGGCCGTGATACGTCGCGCCATGGGACTGGGCCGCGTCTTCGATCACCAGCAGGTTGTGCCGCTGGGCGATGTCGAGGATCGGGTCCATGTCGGTTGGATGCCCGTAGAGATGCACGGCGACGATGGCCCTGGTAGCCGGCGTGACGGCCGCAGCCACTTTCTCGGGATCCAGGTTGTAATTAACCGGGTCGATGTCGACCAGGACGGGCTTGGCGCCGATATTCAGAATCGGCAGAATGGTGGCGATGAAGGTGTTGGCCTGGGTGATCACTTCGTCGCCCGGGCCTATGCCGTTGGCTCGCAAGGCCACTTCGATGGCCGAATAACCGGAGTTAACGCCGACAGCATGGTCGACGCTGCAAAAGTCGGCGAAGTCGGCCTCAAAAGCGGACACGGCTTTGCCCAAGACATAGGCTGAGGTGTCCAGAACACCCTGAATGGCAATGTCGATCTCGGGCTTGAGTTCCCGATAATCGGCTTGCAGGTCTACGAAAGGAACGTTCTTAACCCCGTTCATGGTTTACTCCTTGAGATAGATGTTTGCCGGTAGCCGCTCGCCGTGAGCGAACAGCTATCAGCCATCAGCCTTCGGCTCGCGGCCGGCGGCTGACTTGGGTTCGTGATGATAATGGTAATGTGCGGGTGCGCTTCAGGTGCGACTGTTTCTGTCCCGGCCGTTGAGGTAGGCCCGGCCGTCAGGGTCGTGAGGACAATGCAGGTCGTCGACCGTTCTGGCCACGCGAGCCGGGTTGCCGTAGACGACGCTTCGAGCGGGCACATCTCGAGAGACGACGCCGCCAGCGCCGACCAGGGCATATTCGCCAATGGTCACGCCAGGCAAGATAGTGGCATTCACGCCGATGCGGGCGCCGCGCTTGATAACCGGCGCCTGCTCCCTGGTACAGTCGGCGCACAACGGGTGCGGATCATTGGCAATGCTGACGCCAGGCGCTAGAAATGCTTCGTCCTCGATCACTGTAAATTGGGCCACGTAGACGTTGGTGTGAATCTTGACGTGGTCGCCAATGCGACAACCATAATCGATGACGGTGTTGCTCCAGATACTGGTGTAGTTGCCAATGATCGTCTCCTCGCGGATGACGACGTTGTGGCCGGTGTTGAGACCCGCGCCGATAATGGTATCGGCGTAGATGATCGTGCCACTGCGCAGGAAGGCGTCTGGGCCAATTTCAAGCTTGGCCTCCAGACTTGAGCGGCCAGATCGATAGCCAAGATGTACGCCCTCGTCGACGACGGCCGGCAGGGCCAAGGCTACATTTTGAGCTACATTATGCATGGGCTAACTCCAGTTCAGTTTCAACTCCCGCGGGTACAGGGCCGTTGGGGCTAATTGAGACCGTCCGGCCGTGATCTTCCAGCGATTGCTGGGCAGCCTCCAGGATTTGTACGACCCGGGCGCCACTGTAGCCGTCGGTCAGCGGTTGTACGCCTTCGGCGATGCACTCCAGGAAGTGGCCGCACTGGACGCGCAGCGGCTCCTGGTGCTGAATGTGGGGAATGATGACATCTCCATAATGATAGGCGAAAGTGAAATCGCCGAAGGTTTCGGTGTGGCGGATGGCCTTAACCCGCTTGTCGTAGATCTGGATCTTCTCCAGCGCAGACACGTCGTCGTAGATGACCATCTTCTCACTGCCGACGACTGTGAACTGGCGCGTCTTGCGCGGGTCCAGCCAGCTCAGGCGCATGTGGGCCAGGACGTTGTTCGGGAACTTAAGCAGCGAATAGACGACATCTTCCACGCCGTTATGCACGAAGCCGTTGCCCCGGGCGCAGACCGTGACCGGTTCGGCACCGAGGATGTAGCGCAAGATGGATATGTCGTGCGGCGCCAGGTCCCAAAGCACGTTGGCCTTGGTCTGGAACAGACCCAGGCTGACCCGGACGGCGTCCACGTAGTAGATCTCGCCCAGTTCGCCGCTGTCGATCAGTCCCTTGAGGTATCTGACGGCCGGGTTGTACTCGAAGGTATGGCCGACCATCAGCACCAGGCCTCGTTCTTCGGCCAGTTTCTTGAGATCGTAGGCGTCGCTGCTGTTCAAGGTGATTGGTTTTTCAACCAGGACGTGCAGGCCGTTTTCCAGGCATTCACGAGCGATGGCGTGGTGGGAGAATGGCGGCGTGGCGATCACCACGGCGTCAAGGT
>CP070688.1:643400-646275 GCA_020353135.1 Chloroflexota bacterium | reverse complement strand
GCCATGCGATGCGGTATGTGGCTGGGCAGATTCGTGACGGCAGCCAATCCGCGCACGCTAGCCTCCTCCGGAGGTTTTAGTCGTACGGCATGAAGAGACGCGACAGGTTTTACGGTGGCGATCATGCGGCCGCCGCCGGTTGCCATCCAGCCCCAGCGCACCAGTTCCAACTCAATGTCTGCCCCAAGAGAGACGAAGGCCGGGCGAGCTACTTCGGAAAGGTAATGGTAGGGTGGGCTGAACGGAACGAAGGTGCCGCCCTGGATCGTGATCGTCGCCGGGCCAGAAGCGAACAGCAAAGGCCACAAAATGGCCTGCATGACCAGCGTAACCGCGCCGGCCGAATGACCGGACGGGCTGGCTTCGGCGACGTCAAAAAGATATTCGCCGCCGGCCGGGGCGCTCCTTGGCGAGAACTCCAGCAGGACGGAGTCCAGCTCATCGCCTACCAATTCGGCCTGGCAAATTGCGGCCGCCGCGCGCACGGCGGTCAAGTGTTGCGGCCGCAGACCTGACCGCGATCTGTTGGCGCGAATCTTCTCGATGCGAAACGGCCGGCCGGTTAGCGCCGAAAGGCTCAAGCTGGTTCTCAGTACCTGGCCGCCGCCTTCGCCCTGACTCCCGTCTATCACGAGCATTATCTACTCTCCGCTGGCGTCGCTCACACGGGCCTGGCCGCGGATCTTGCCGACCGAGCCGTTAGAGCGGGACAAGGTCAAGCAAGGAAGCGGTTCAACCGATGTAGACCTCAACCTTGTCTCCATCGTCGTCTACGTCAATAATGATCGGTTCCTGCTCCGGATTTTCTTGCATGGCGGTCACAAAGGCGGCCGCGGTATCAACGTGCATGGCCTGTTCTTTGGGAACGAAGTAGCGGGCGAAAGCGAGCGCCCAGGTAGCCAGGCGCATGGGCAGGGGCATGCTAATGGCGAAGCGACGGCCGTCCTTCTCCTGAATCCGGACGTGCAGCCAGGGCGCGCGCCGGGCCAGCAATATCAAGATCGTGGCCAAGAAGGCCAGCAGAAATATGCTCCAAATGCACAAGAAACCCAGGGTTGCGACGCCTTCGTCTGCCTGGTACATGAATGCCAGGCCCAGTCCACTCAGGAGTAGAGAGCCGGCAGCTATGATGAAAGGAATGCGCCAGAAGCGGCGAAATCGATTGAAATCTGGCGGCGGGCCGCTGCTTTCGACCGTCTCTGGCTGGGGCAAGTCGGCCACGACAAGATCACCGGCCACTGTCTCCACGCTCTGTTCCGGGCCCAGCGCGGCCAGCAATCTGTCTGCTTCTTCGGCCGTGATCGCGCCTTCTTCTACCATCTTCAAGATCTGATCCTGTGCTTCGCTCATCTCTGTTCCTTATGTCGCCTAGATCGCGGTGGCCACCGCGGTGAAGAAAAGCACGATTGCGGCGCAGAGCAAATTCAAACGCAGCAACCGGTTCTCCTTTAACGCCAGTTGTTCTCGTTCGGCTCGGGCCAGTTCCGGCCGCTTATGCTCGAGCAAGGCCATCCGGGCCAGCGCCGGATGGATACGCCACTGCACGTAAAAGCCAAATATCATCATTCCCACCACGGCGATGTGCTTCACCAGTAGCGCCTGGGCCCATAACGTGTTCACGGCCAGGAATCCTTCGTAATTTGGGTCGCTTGTCATTTGCAGGAAGCCCGTGACCCACAGGATGATCATACTGGCATTGGCCCAGGGCGTAAAACGGCGTAGCAGGGCAGCCCACTGCTCGCTTTCCAGCAAGTGGCGGCGTACGGCCGGCCAGCCGACGATGGCCATCAAAGCCAGGCCGCCCAACCAGATGACAGTAGATAGCAAGTGCAGCCAGTAGGAAAGGGCCAAGACCCAAAAAGGAATCGTAACTTCAAAAGGCATTTATCAAGATAGTTTGGCGTTTGTAGGTCTCGGTCGGTGCGATCCATATGGAGTCAAACCGGCCTGATGATCTGAAGCCGGACCCGGTTAGTATCGGATAACCAGTGGGCGGCCGCAAGTACGAAAAGCTATCCCTTGGCGACAAATGCTAGGGCGCCCAGAGTCGCAATGTGCCGTCATCGCGGCCGGCGCCGACTATCATGCTGCCATCCGCCAGCGTTACGGCAGCCAGGTTGCTGCTCAAAACGCCATCAATCGGCGCTTTCCAGGCGACCTCGGCGCCATCGGACGTGCGCCGGATGGCGCCCAGCTCGGTTCGGGCCTGATTGGGCAACAGAAGCTCTATCCTTCCATCGCCGTCGACATCTCCGGCCAGGGCCATATCCAAGTTACGACTGCCAATGACATGCGAGGTGAAACCCGGTACCTCGGCGACGATCTGCAATTGATCGCCCATCATTTGATAGAATTCCACGACGCCGCCGATATGTGGCGTGAGAACGTCGACCAATTCCGTTTCTCCGTCTGGGCCGAATGGGGCCACGGCCAACTGATGCCGCCAGCGATAGCCCCGGCCGATGGCCGGCCCTGCGGCCACGTGCTCACCCGATTCGTCATAGGCGACGATCTGGGCCCCGTTCTGGGCGTCGGATTGGGTAACGACGATCTCCCGCCGGCCGTCGTCGTTCAAATCGGCCCACAAGGGCATGACGCCTTCGATGACGGCCGGCCCTGGAATCGGGATGATCAGCTCGCCGCCGCCGGCGGCCTTAAGGTCGAACAAAGTCACCGCGGCGGCCTCGATATCATCGCCGGCGATACCGTGATCGTAGCGGGTCGTCGGCTCGCTCAGGAATAGCAGGCGCCCCGCTTCGTCGGTCAGCAGCCGGGCATCCGCCAAGGGCCGGCTTTCGGCCGTTGCCAGGAGCTTTCCCTGGCCATCGAGAACTGTCAAAACGCCATCCGGGGTCATGGCTGCCTGGCCGCCGGT
>CP070688.1:640674-643300 GCA_020353135.1 Chloroflexota bacterium | reverse complement strand
GGTGGCCAAGGCCGGCATGTCCATGGATGAGATCGACTGGATCATCCCCCACCAGGCCAATTTGCGCATCATCCAATCGGCGGCGCGAGAGATGAACCTGCCCCTGGACCGCTTCGTCGTCAATATCGAAAACTATGGCAATACGTCGGCCGCTTCGATCCCCCTGGCCTTAACTGAGAATCTGGAAAGCGGCCGGATCAAGCCCGACGACAACCTGCTCTTGGTCTCCTTCGGCGCCGGACTGACCTGGGGGGCGCTGGTGCTACAGATGGAGCCTAGCTAAGAAGCCAGACTTTTACACCGACTTCGAGTTGGGGTGAAACTCGGCTGAAAAGCCCGGCTTCTCCTAATACGGAGTCTAGTAAAGCAGGCCAAGCAATTCCTCCTGGCTAAGGACGCCGAAGTAGGGTGCCAGGTCGATATCGGTCAGGGTCCTTTCTAGCGCTTCGCGCTCGTAGGCCGTTCCGGCCAGGCGTTCCTCCAACTCGGCCACCTCTCGTTTGCCCGCGAAATCGCCGTAAATCTTGATCGCTTCGATCCGGCCGCGCTGGACCTCGATCCGCGCATCTAGCTTGCCGGCCGGGAAACGATCGGTTTTCTGAACGTTAAACTTGGGCGATCGGCCGAAATTCCATTCCCATTGCCGGTAACGCTCGTCCGAGATCAGCTCGATCATTTCCCAGTCGGACGGGGCCAGGTCGTAGGCCGGTAGCTCGTCGCCGAAAATGCCAGCTAATAACGCCTCCTTGAGCTCGTCCAGGGTCATTGGTTCGGGCAACAGCTCGCGGATATTGACCACGAAATTGCGCACCGACTGGACCGCTTTAGATTCGATCTGCACCTGGCGGGGATTGAGGGCTTTCAAAAGCTCTTCAAGATCGCTGTCAAAAAGCAGCGTGCCATGGCTGAACATCCGGCCGGCGGTGGAATACTGCGCGTTACCGGAGATCTTTTTGCCGGCGGCAAAGATGTCGCTCTTGCCCTTCAACTCCGCTTCGACGCCCAGCTCGGCCAGTACCTGGATGACCGGCTCGGTGAATCTGCTGAAGTCGTGCAGGTACTTCTTGTTGGGGGTAATGAAGCTGAAGTTGAGATTGCCTAAGTCGTGGTAAACGGCGCCACCGCCCGATAAACGGCGCACGACGTGAATACCTTGGGCTTTGACGTAGTCGGGATCGATCTCCTCGGCCGTATTCTGGTTGCGGCCGACGATCACCGACGGTTCGTTGACGTAGAAGAGCAGGATCGGTTCGGCCACGTCCAGGTGCCGCAGCAGATACTCTTCAAGGGCCAGGTTCAGGCGCGGATCGGTGATATTCTGATTGTCGACAAATAACATGTCGCCTCCTAAGAATGGGACGCGGATAAGGTCTAGGTTTGTCCAGGCCGGTCATTGTAACCATCCACCGGCGTTTGACAAAAAAAGAACGTCTGTGCTATTGTTTGACAGGCGCTATGCAAGCTGCTTTACAATCGCCCGGCCGCTGGCGTGGTAACATAGATATCGGCTGTTGAATTGACTGGCGGCCGGCCAACACCCATTACACAGCATAAGGAGAGAAACATGGCGAACGCGCTTAATTGGTTCGAGATCCCTGCCTCAGATTTTGCAAGGGCAAAGAAGTTCTACAATACCATCTTCGAATTCGAGCTGCTGACCGATATGGATCCCGGCGAGGGTTTTGAGATGGGCATGTTCCCTGCCCAAGATGGCGTCGGCGGGGCTGTCATCCAGGGAGAAGGTTATACGCCCAGCGCCGAAGGTTCCCTCGTCTATCTCAACGCCGGCGAGGATCTTAGCGACGTGCTCGGCCGGGTAGAAGCGGCCGGCGGCCAGGTGATTATGCCCAAGACCAGCATTGGCGAGAACGGCTTCGTAGCCTATTTCAAGGACAGCGAAGGCAACCGCGTCGGTCTGCATTCGATGGGCTGATCAGTGAATGGGGATCGTGGAACAGCGATCGGAAATCGGTTCCGGTACTGATCCCTGTTCCCGATCCCCGAAGGAATACTATGACCACCGAAACATTCTCCGGCTTTCCCGAAGAGGGGCTGAAGTTCCTGGCCGATCTGGGCCAGAACAATGATCGCGATTGGTTCAACGCCCGTAAACAGACCTATGCCGATACCATCGTGAAGCCAGCGCTGGCCTTCGTCGAGGCCTTGGGCGAGCGGCTGCAATTCATCTCGCCCCACATCCAATATGACACCCGGACCAACGGCGCCGGTTCTTTGATGCGCATCTATCGCGATACCCGGTTCAGCGCCGACAAGAGCCCCTATAAGACCTGGGTCGGCATCCGCTTTTGGGAAGGCGGGCCCAAGGCCAGCGCCAATCCCGGCTTCTTTTTCGGCTTTGATGCCACCGGCGGCGGCCTTCACGTGGGCATGCATGGCTTCGACAAGGCGATGTTGGCCGCTTATCGTGAAGCCGTGGCCGGCGACGAATCGGGCGCCGAGCTGGAAGAGGCGCTGGCGGCCGTGCGCGCGGCCGGAGCCTATGAACTCAACGGCGAGCATTATAAGCGCGTGCCGCGTGGATTTGACCCCGATCACCCCCGGGCCGATCTGCTGCGCTACAATACGCTGTATGTTTCATCGCCGGGCATCCCGCCGGCCGAGTTGG
>CP070688.1:636537-640574 GCA_020353135.1 Chloroflexota bacterium | reverse complement strand
CGGCCTTGGGTTAAGTGGAAAAGACCCAAAAAGTTGAGCGCCAGGGGCCAGCCCCAGACGTGGCCTTCGCGCCGGGCCAGGGCCAATGTCTCTTCGATGGCCCGTTGGCCGGCATCGCGGTCCATCGTCAGCATGGCCACAGGGCCGAGCAGGCCGATGAGCGCTACTCGTTCATCCGGCGCCTGCAAGCCGTCCAGCAGAGCGTACGCCCTATCTAGCTGTTCACGCCCGCGCGCTACTTGACCGGCCCGGATGCCCATGGCGCCTTCGCCCAGTAGGGCCAAGGCCAGTACGCGGCGTAATATATCGTCGTCCCCGGAGCCTTGGGCCCGGACCTTGGCCGCGCACTCGCCGAGCCCGACCGACATCTGAGCCCCTTCCCGTACCTGTCCTCTGAGATCCTGGTAGATGTAAAGGGCCAGAGTAGCCGGCAGCAGGCGATGCGGCTGGTCGTTCGTGATGGCCCACGACCAGGCGATGCGGATATTGTCCATTTCCCGATCGACTGCCAGGTCCCAGCCGGCCATCGGAGGCTCTCCGTTCTTGAAGAAGCCCGACATGCGACCTAAGTAGTCGGCGTAGTAGGCGGCGTGGCGGTCCTCAACAGCCGCCTTCGTCTCGGGCATGGCAGCCAGCTTCTCGGCCGACATTTGGCGGATCAATTCATGCAGCCGGAAGCGCTCTTTGTCGCGCTGGATGAGCGAGTGATCGTGCAGCGTGGCCAGCTGGGGCAGGGCCGCGCCGCAAACTATTTCGGCCGCATCGCGGGTGAAGCTGCCGGCGAACACGGACAGTTGGGCCAACAGTTTTTGTTCGCCGGCCGGTAAACGGACCCACGAGCCCTCAAAGACAGCCCGCACGCTGCGATGCCTTTCCGGTAAGTCTTGCAGATCGCCGGTGAGCAGCTCGTGGCCACGCTTCAGATCGGCCAGGACCTCGGCCGGCGACAGAAGGCGGGCCCAGGACGCGGCCAGTTCTACCGCCAGCGGCAGGCCGCCAACCAGTTGGCAAATCCCGTCAATGGCCGCCGTCGTGTCCTCTGTCCGCCCAGGCGTGATCTCCGCGCCAACGCGCTCCGCCCGCTCCAGGAACAGCGCCCGAGCCGCTTCGGGAAGCAGGCCGGCCACGGGCACGGTTACCTCGGACGACAACCGCTGCCGTTCGCGCGAAGTGACCAGCACGGAAATTCGCGGCGCGCCCTGAATCAGAGAAGAAACCAATTCAGCCCCTTTGGGCAGCAGTTGTTCGAGGTTGTCAAGCAGCAGCAGCAAACGGCGTTCCCGTAACTGGCGAATGAGTTGCTGCTCTGGATCCAGCGGTCCGGCGAAGTTGAGACCCAGGGCGACGGCGATGGCCGTGCTCAAGTAAGCAGGGTCGTCGACGACGGCCAGAGGGACGAACCAGGCGCCGTCCCGGAATAACTCCTGGTTGCGCCGGGCCGCTTCTAGCGCCAGGCGACTCTTGCCCACGCCGCCCGGACCTACCAGTGTGATCAGCCGATTCTCACCCGGGGAAATGAGGTCGCCAAGACGGTCCAACTCCGCGCCACGGCCGAATAAAGGGTCGACGGCTGCCGGCAAGTTGCCAGCGGTGACCGTCCCCTCTGTCTCTTCGCCGGCCTGCGCCCGCGGCTGGCTGGCCAGCGGCATCCCGTCCACCGGCGCCCGCCCGCGAGCGCTGAGCAAGAACGACTCCCGCTCCTCTTCCGGAATGTCCAGGGCACGGGCCAGAGCTTCGGCCAGTTCGCGGGAAGGGCGGCGCTGATCTTGCTCGATCTTCTTGACGGCCGAGAGTGAGCAGGCAGCCCGCTCTGCCAATTCGCGCTGGGTCAGGTCCAGCGCCTTGCGCTGGCGGCGCACCCAGTAACCGAAGGAGTGAGTTGTGTCCATTTAGGTTCTGTGTCCCATTCTGTGTCCCTTATTGTAGCCGAAAAGAACCCCTTAAGACACGAAGGATCCGCTTCCAGTCAGAAGGTAGCATCATTACCCTCGGCGCCGGCAGCGCCGACTACTCTCCCAATATCTACATGGGCTGTTCTGGTGGCTACAACTGGACAAAGCGCCTATCCGAATACGTGTACGGATCAGGTGAACAGGGACCTATAACGCAGGAAGGAATAAAGCATCCCTACACCTTGCCGCTGAACAGCGATGCCGTTAGCCAACTGCGGCCCGGATCTACATTCAGCATTGCTGCAAATGCTTTCGCCGAAGCAGATTCCGGTGGATGCGAGTCAGAAGATCAAGCTATTGCCATGTGGGATTTGAAAGGCATGGACGGAACCGCAGCCCCGGATCGGCCGGCGCTGTTCATGGAAGAGTAGTGCGCAAGGGAGGCGGAGCTGTTCCTGCCAGCACCCGCCTCCTTCGCATACTGCACTGGAAAGCGAACGGCTCGTCACGGAGCTGGACGAAACTGCATATTGGGGCTTGACAAATGGTGAATTGTCATTATACTATAAAGTATACTTAATAGTATTAAGTATACTAAATAATTTTTAATACGCGGAGATCATGACCCAACACGAGGTTCTTACACCCAAACAAAGACGCGAACGTAATCGCCAAGAGATGGTCGACAACATCCTGTCCATCGCCCGGGAAATGATGCGGGCCGACGGGGTGGCGGCGCTCAGTCTCAACGGCATCGCCCGCCGCCTGGGCATGACAACCCCGGCTCTCTACACTTATTTTGACAGCAAGCATGCCATCTACGATGCCTTGTTCAGATTAGGTTTTGAGGAGTTCGGCCAAAGGATGCGGCCGCCAGTCCTGGAAAGAGAAACACCCTTTGAGCAGCTAGAAGCCATTTTCGAACAGCACATGGCCTTCGCCCTGGACAATCCCGACCTCTACCAGTTGATGATGCAGCGACCGGTGCCCGGCTTCGTGCCGTCTGAGGAGAGCATGGCGGTCAGTCTAGACAATCTGCAGGAAGCCAGTGAGTGGCTGCAGAGGGTTTTCGAGCGGATGGAATTCACGCTGGACATGCCTGTTGAGGAAGCCCGCGATCTACTCTTTGCCATGTCGCAAGGTCTAACCGATCTGCATCTGGCCAACGATCCGGGTGCGCCGGTAGGGCAAGGCCGTTTTGGTAAATTGCCTCCCCGGGCAGCCCAACTATTTATCAACGCCATGCAACCTGGCAAAGATTAGGCTTTCCCAATCTCACCGCTCGCGATGCTGAGCGGTATTCAATACCTTGGCGACCGTCGAAGCACAACGTCTTTTGGCGCTCGTCGAGTCATTAGCCGGTGGCGCCTTTCGCTTTGGTTCGGGCAGCCAGGTGGACGCGGTCATCGAGATGAATACAGCCACGTTCAACCGCCTGGCATCTGGCCGACTGCCAGCCGAAGCGGCATTGGACCAGGCAACTATCGATAGCAAGCTGGTTCCTGAACCAGACCGATGTGCCGTATTAGACCATCACACAGGCGTGAGGTGTTAAACATGCGCCAATCATATTCGCGACCCTTGCCCGCAACTCACTGAGCCCACATCACACCCATCTACAACCGAATACAGCTACGAGCCACGAGCTGCGAGCAATGAGCAACGAGCCGATCGTCGCCGACAGCTGAAAGCTAGAAGCTCATCGCTAGCAGCTAGATCCATTCTGTGTCCCTTTTTGTATCCCAAAGGCACCCCATGAGTCAGGAGTAGTGTGCTTCAATGGCCAGACCTGCTGAATAGCAGTAAAGGCTCTTAATTACAGTAACCAACTATTTAGATACTTCAACTGAGGGCCGATCGCCGAAGGCTGAAGGCCAATAACTAACCGCTCATAGCTAATCGCTATCTTGAAAGGAGAAAGGCCAATGTCCGTCAAACGTTTACTCGTCATTTCGATACTCATGTCTCTTGTAGTTGTGATCTTGGGCCGCGGCCGGCTCATCCAGGCTGAAACGGCAGCTGCCGACCCAGCAATGGAGCCAGAGTTGGAGCCGGCGCACTGGCGCTTCAACCATATCGCCAACGACCGGCTAACCGTGACCGCCAGCGGCGCCGATGGCTGCCCGGCCGTGGCCGAGGACGAGG
>CP070688.1:629479-636437 GCA_020353135.1 Chloroflexota bacterium | reverse complement strand
ACGGATTGACACCGGTTCTGATATATGTAGAATATCGAGGAGCTAAGTCAATTTGGACCAAATAGGCTAATTTACAATAGCATTGTAGATCAGACCTCACGGTTCTTGACATAACTGCTAATTGTTAAAGGATTCTACCTCGAGTAGAAAAACATCACGGACGCGATCCCCGTTTGTACGGTTCACATCCGTGAGGTCGCTGATTCGAGTCCCCGCGTGTCCCTCTTCCCCTGATTTTGGATCGCATCAGCCTCAAATATCAAGCAATTCTGCCAAAGGAAATTTGGCTGGGCTCGTTCAATCTCTTGTCGCCTTCTCTACCTGAGAATCGCTTTGAGCCTGCAGGGCCTGACCAAGTGCTTCTAATTCATCCGGCGTCAGAACCGATAGCAGAAGCTTACCGACAGCTAGAACGCGTTCCACGTCCTCTTTTGTCACCGAGTATATCTCTTCGTTTAAGTATTCTGCTTCATCCATGATAGCCTCCTTATTAAGGGTTGCCTCGGCATCAATTAGCTGTCAGCGATTCCGGCACAGCGGGTGGTATTCGCACTCACTTTTCCTCGCTGGCAATTGCGTCCATTAGGTCCAACACGGGAGACTCTTCCAGTACATACGCAACGAAAGCTGATCTTGACAAAGAAAAGAGGTCGCCGATTACACCACATCTGGGGGTAATTATCTAGGCGACCCCTGTATATACTGGCACCCCAGGAGGGACTCGAACCCCCAACCTTCGGATTAGAAGTCCGGCGCTCTATCCTTTGAGCTACTGGGGCAAGGTGCTATTTGCTTTGGTAGCAACTTTACCAAATGTGGCCAGAATTTCCAGTCATTTAATTGTGGTGCGGCGCGGCCGGCGCTACATCAACAGCAGCACCGGCGCCTCCAGGGCGGATTTTAGATCGGCGATGAAGTGGGCGGCCACGGCGCCGTCTACCACGCGATGGTCGGCCGCCAGCGTGACGCGCATGATCGGCCGGACCACAACCTGGCCATCGGCGTCGGGCACAACCTCCGGCCGGGTCGCGCCTACGGCCAGGATAGCTGCCTGGGGCGGGTTGATGATGGCCGTGAACTGCTCCACACCAAAGGGTCCCAGGTTGGAGATCGTGAAGGTGCCTTCGCGCACCTCGGCCGGTTCTAAATTGCCCTCTCGGGCGCGCCCGGCCAGGTCTTTAACTTCGGCGGCGATCTCGGCCACGCCTTTGTTCGCCGCGTCGCGCACGACCGGCACGATCAGCCCATCTTCCAGCGCCACGGCCACGCCGACATTCACATCCCGGTACAGACGGATTTCCGCTTCGCCTGCGGCGCCGTCCTGGAACGAACTATTTAGCCAGGGATGGCGGGTCAGCGTCTGGGCCACGATCTTGACCAGCAGGGCCGTGGCCGATATGCGCGCGTTGCCAACCTTTTCAGCCTGCTCGTTCAGCTGCGCGCGCGCTTCGTCGAAGCGGGTCATGTCGATGCTGGCCGTGAAGTTGATGTGGGGCACCGATTGGTAACTGGCCGTCAGGCGCTCGGCGATCGTCCGCCTCTTGCCGCGCAGCGGGATGGCCTCGTAATCTCCCACGGTCTTTGACGGCGGCGCCAGCTCTTGCGCTGCCGCCACGGGCTGCGGAAGCCTCATCGCCGCTTTCACGTCTTCGGCCTGGATTCGGCCGTCCGGCCCGCTGCCCGACAAGGAATCCAGTTGTACGCTATTTTCGCGAGCCAGGCGCCTGGCCGCCGGGGTGGCATATATCTTGCCCGGCGCATCCGCGCCGCTGGCAACCGACAGCAGTTGCGCTTCTACATCCTTTTTGGTCACTTTGCCGCGCGGCCCGGTGCCGGTAACGCTCGAGACATCAACGCCCGAGGCGGCGGCAAGATTGCGCGCCACGGGAGTGACAGGTACGCCGTTTCCGTGCTGCGAGACCTCTGGGGTCTTGGCCAGTTTGGTTGATTTTGGTTCTGGCTCCGCAGGGGCGGGGGGTCCGTCAACAGCGGGAGCTTGCTCGCCAGGCGCCAGGATGGTTGCGATCACGGTGGCGATAGGAACGGTTTCGCCCTCGCCGACGAGGATGTTAACCAGGGTTCCGCTGGCCGGCGCCTCAACTTCAATGGCTACCTTATCCGTTTCAATTTCCAGGATCGGCTCGCCTTGCTTGACCTCGTCGCCTTCTTTTTTCAGCCACTCGCCGACGGTCCCTGTTTCCTGGTCCATGTCGACTTTGGGCATAATTACGTCGGTAGCCATATCACACCTTCACCTGAACGATGTCGCGCGCTTTGGCGACGATGTCCTCCACCTGCGGCACGGCATGGTATTCCAGCGTGCGATTGTAGGGGATGGGGATGTCGCGGCCGGCCAGGCGCACGATGGGCGCGTCCAGGTAGCCAAAGGCCTTGCTCTCGGCGATGATCGCCGCCAACTCGCCGCCGAAACCGCCAGTCTTCACCGCTTCGTGGACGATCAAGACGCGTCCCGTCTTAGTCACCGACTCGACGATTGGTCCCGCATCCAGGGGTCGCAGCGTCCGTGGGTCGACGACCTCCACGTCTATGCCTTCCTCGGCCAATTCTTCGGCGGCCGCCAGTGAACGCTGGACCATAATCGAAGTGGCCACGATCGTCAGGTCTGTGCCTTCGCGCTTCACCTCAGTCGTGCTCAGAGGCACGGTATACAACTCTTCCGGTACGGGGCCCTTCGTTTTGTAGAGCAGTTTATGTTCTACAAAGACCACGGCGTTATTGTCGCGAATCGCGGCGATCAGAAGACCCTTCGCATCGTAGGGCGTACTGGGCATCACGACCTTGAGGCCGGGGATATGTACAAACCAGTTTTCCAGGCTCTGCGAATGGTGCTCGGCCGCGCCCGTGCCGGATCCGGCCGGCGTGCGCAGCACCATGGGTACCGTCGCCTTGCCGCCAAACATGAAGCGCAATTTGGCGGCCTGGTTCACTAGTTGCTCCGAGGCCAGGGTGGTGAAGTCCATGAACATGATCTCGGCGATCGGCCGCATGCCCACCAGCGCCGCGCCAGTGGCCGCCCCAGCGATCCCCAGTTCCGTAATCGGCGTATCGAGTATACGTTCCGGGCCAAACTGCTCCAGCATCCCGAATGAAGCGCCGAACGCGCCGCCATATGGGCCGATATCTTCGCCGATGAGGAACACGCTCTCATCGCGCTCCATCTCCTGGGTCATCGCCTCGCGAACAGCTTCTAGATAAGTAATCTCTCTCATGGTGCGTACACTCCGTCCAAAATGGTCTCTATATCTGGCTCTGGGCTATCTTCGGCGAATTGCCGAGCCGACTCGATGGCCGCATAGGCGGTCTGCCCGATGGCGTCAATCTCTTCCGCTTCGAAAAGCCCTTCGGAAATCAGAACTTCTCGGAAGCGCAGAATGGGATCGTTCCGTTGCCATTCCTCAATTTCTTCTTGCGTGCGGTAGCGGTTGCGGTCGCTCTTCGAATGGCCGCGATAGCGGTAGGTGTTGTTGACTACCAGGGATGGGCCACCGCCGTCACGCGCCCGATCGACGGCTTCCTGTACGGCCCGGCGCACGGCCAGAACGTCGTTGCCGTCTGTAGCCGTGCCTGGCATGCCGTACGATTCTGCGAAGCCAGCGAGCCTCTCGCTCGTGGTCCACTTGTCGGCCGCGAATGACATGGCGTATTGATTGTTCTCGCAAACAAAGACCACCGGCACCTGGAACAGGACAGCCAGGATCATGGACTCGTGGAAGGCGCCGGTCGAAGCGGCCCCGTCGCCAAAGAACGACAGCAGAACCCGCTTTTCGCCGCGCATCTTGAGCCCGATGCCCGCGCCTACGGCCATGGGAATGCCGCCGCCGACCACGCCGTTGGCCCCCAGATTGCCGCTGGACACATCGGCGATGTGCATCGAGCCGCCGCGGCCTCGACAATAGCCAACCTCTTTGCCATAAAACTCGGCCATCATCAGATCCAGGTCGGCGCCCTTGGCGATACAGAGTCCGTGTCCCCGGTGATGGCCCAGGATGTAATCGTCCGGCTCGAGGGTGCTAATGGAACCGATGGCCGACGCCTCTTGGCCGATAGACAGATGCATGGTGCCGTGGATCTTGCCCAGCATGTAGCTCTTCTCGGCCTGCTCCTCAAATGCTCGCGTCTCGTACATCAGGCGCAACATTTCCGTCGCTTCTGTCTTACTCACTAATTCTACTTTGTCTTCTAGCATACTATTCACCACCTACATTAAGATCGTCACTCAAAGCCAACCGCACTTCAAGAAGCTGGCAACGAATCGAATTACACGGCCGCAACGCCAATGGGCTCCGACCAAATCTCGTCGATTAACGCGCGAAAAGCTCGGGCAGCGGCGACCGGGTCGGCCGCCTCGCGAATGGCCCGGCCGATAATAAATACCGAGATATCTAAACCCTTGAAGAAAGGAACCGTCTCCAGGTCCAGCCCGCCGGCTACCGAAACCTTGAAACCCATATTTGTCAAGACGTGGATTGTTTCCCAGTCGCCCGGGTCCCAGGTCCGCGACGTATTCCCCTCATCCCAGCCGCGATGATAAACCAAACGCTCCATGCCTAAATTGCGCCATTCTTGCGCCCGGGCCAGGATATCGCGAATGCCGGTCAGCTCGATGAATGCCTCTTTGCCCGGGCGGCTATTCGCCTCGTCGAGAGCCAAGCCCACCGTGACCAGCGGGGCAGCGCCCAACACAGTCATCCAGTCGGCGCCGGCATCAAAACATATCTTGGCCTCTAGCCCGCCCACATCCGGCGCCTTCACATCGGCCATGATGAGCAAATCGGGGCATAGATGACGGATGGTACTCACCGCGTGCATTCCTTCCGCCTTGGTCAATGGCGTGCCTATTTCAATGGCCTCCACTTCGTCGCGCAGCAGAAAGGCCATCGCCAGGGCAGGAGGAAGGTCAACGTAATCCAAGGCAAGCTGCAGCAACGGTCTTGTGTGCACGTCTGAGGCCTCGGATATTGCCGGCGAATCTAAAACGTCGTCGCCGTCATGCTTTTGGAGTGGTTGGCCTTTAGCTTTGGTCATTGCAGGTCATCCCGGCCGGACTGCTAGAGTCGCTTCGTCAAATGCCTGGGCCAGCTCGGCTATGCTCTCGAAGAGCACGTCAGGCTGAATCGCGCTGCCAGCCAGTTGTTCCCTTGTCGAGACCCCGGACAGAACGCCGATGGCGGCGATGCCTGCCCGCTTTGCGCCCAAAATATCCGTCTCCAGGCGATCGCCGATCATTGCCGTAGTGGCCGCGTTGGCGCCGAGGGATTTCATAGCCGCCTGGAAAATCGCACGCTCCGGTTTTCCGATGACCGTCGGCGTGACGCCGCTCGATCCCTGTAGCGCGCCAATTACCATGCCCGTTCCCGGGCTCAGCCCATCGGGCGTCGGGTAAGTACCGTCGGTGTTTGTGGCCACAAACTCAGCCCCAGCGAAAATGAGGCGTATGGCGATCTTGACCTTCTTATAAGTTAGGTCGCGGTCCATGCCGGCGGCTACGGCGACCACGTCGTGTTCCGGTGCTTGTTCGCCATGGGTGAGGTGAAAGCCGGCCTCGCCGAGAGCCTCGATCAGGCCGCTCATGCCCAGCGCATGTACCGGGGCGCCAACTCCATAACGGTCCACAAGGTAATCGGCCGTCGCCGTCGAACTGGTGAAGACCATGCCTGGATCGGCATCCAGTCCAAATCCCGCCAACTTGGTCACATAGTCGTCGACTGTGCGCGTATTGTTATTCGTCAGCAGCGCCCAGCGGATGCTGCGCCGCCGCAAAACGGCCGCGAAGTGATCCAGGCCGGGAATGGCCTCGTCCCCGCGCCAGAGGACGCCATCCCCGTCGATCAACAGAGTTCGCACGCTATCCAAATCCATGTCCGTACGCTATACCTTTAACTCTGCTACCTTATCCAGCGCCAGCACCGCTTCGGCCGTGCTGTTGTCGATCACCAGTTGGTTGACCCAGCCGCCCCGAAGAGAGCCCAAGATGGCTTCCACTTTTGCATGGCTGCCGGCCACGGCAAAGCGGATCGGAATCGCCAGCAAATCGTCGACGCCGATTCCTACCAGGCGATCATGAAACGGCGTGTCCACGAATTTCCCTTCGACGTCGAAATGGAGGGCGCTAACATCGCCGACAGCGCCAACTTCGCGCAGCTCCTCAATGGTACGTAGCGTAATGTGCCCGCCCTGGTAGAGACTGGAGTAGTTTTCGTCTGTGATGGTCCCGATTCCCAATAACGCCAGGTCGCTCCGCTTGGCGGCGGCGATCGCTTCGCGCACATTGGGGATGTTCATGATGGAACGGGCCGTATCGGCGTTTTCCACGAGAAATGGGCTATAAAGGTAGACACCTTCACCTCCCACCTTGCGGGCCATCATTTCCACCAGCGCCTGGGCGTTATAGGCATGGCTGCTGGAGCCCAGGACGCCGCCCAGCTGTACAATCTGCATCGGTATGGGGTTCGCTACTTTCAGAACGTCAATTGTGGCTCCGACCGTCGTGCCCCAGGTCACGCCGCAAATCATTTGCGGTCGGAATATTCCTTCGAGTACCTGCGCGGCCGTCCGTCCAAGCCTGTTGCGCAAAGTGTCGTAATTTGCCTGCTGTTGTATGGACAAGACATGGGCATCCAATAGATCGAAGCGCTCTATCAGCGCCTCTTCCAGTTCCAAATCAAGGGTTTGTGGCCGGCGCACGGTGATTTCGACAATGCCTTTATGTCGTGCCTCGGTCAGCATACGCGAGACGGCCGACCGGGTTATGCCAATAGCCCGTGCAACCTCTTCCTGTTTGAGATCATCTACGTAATACATCTCGGCCACGTCCGCGAGTAACTGTTCGCGCTCATGGCCACGGGTATATTTGGTCATGGTGCTTGCCTTCTTTACTTCCGCCCGGCTCGATTGACATCATTGTCATGGAGTTAACGGGTAAAGAGTAGAGGATGTT
>CP070688.1:624036-629379 GCA_020353135.1 Chloroflexota bacterium | reverse complement strand
CGTCTGTTCTTCGTCGATGGTTGCTACGAGGAAAGCGTTCGGCAGCCGCTGCAATACCAGGGCAAAGGCCTTGAGCAACACATCCTTTCGCTTGGTGATGGCCGTACGGCTGATTTCGCTGACAATTTTGCTGCCCCTGATCTCCTCAGGCAACAGGCCAGAATGCTGGCTCAGGAAGTGCCAGATCTCGTCGTCCCGCCCGACTTCGCGGGCGAAGTAACGTTCCTGATCGACGCAGGGCGGCAAGAAGAGCAAACGACCGGCATAATCATAGTCATTGCGTAGCTTGTCAGAGATCAAAGCTGAGGTTGAGCCCACGCCATCCAATTCGGTGAGTAGGGCCTTTTCGTTCTCCAGGCGCTCGTCCAGCCGCAGACCTTCCCACTGATCTTGGGGCAGGTTCTCTTTCTTGATGACGCCTAGCGAATGGGGGATCCAGATGTGGGTTACCGGCTTGCCCAACGTCTTGTTGAATTCGACGCCAAGCGCGGCGCCATCCCAGTAGTGGGAAATGATGAGTTCAACTGGGGCAGAGTCTTCCAGCGCCAGATCTAGCGCTGGCGTCAGGAATGGGATGCGCTCGGCCATGTCTTCCTTGCGAACGAATTCGGGCAGCCCGTCGTCCAGGTAGATAATTCGCTGGTTGTCACCATTCTCCAGAACACCTTGACGCGCCTGTCCGGTCATGGGGTCTGGGAAGCCGCCGCGGTTGACGATGGTCACCTGGTGGCCCAAGTCGGCCAAAGCCTGGCTCATATCGTTCACGAAGACATTTTGACCGCCGGTATCGGGTAGTCCGGGTACCACATCCCAGTGATGCAAGCCGTGATTTGTTATCATGAGTACATGCATAGAGTGTATCCTTCACGTTTCGTTTGATTTGGCGAAAGCGCCGCCTGAGGCTGCGGGAGCCGATTGGTCTAGCTAACGGCCGGGCGCCAAGGCCTTATGCCGGGACTCTTACATAGCCAGTACTGCTTTGAAAAGTCCCACTTTGCCGGCAGACAAATCGGCGAAAGCCTGTTCTGCCTCATACAGATTATAGGTCGTGACCAAGGGCTCCGTCCACAAGTGCCCCTGGCTGAGCAGTTTCATTCCTTTTTCCATCGCCGCCAGCTTTTCGTCACGACGCCGTACATGGCCGTTGACCACATCGATCGCTTTGTAGTTCCAGCGCTCCATGTTAACCGTGCGCAAGCCGTCGTTGGACTGATGATAGCCAATCAAGACGATGCGGCCGTGCTCTTTGACCAGCGTGGTTGACAGATCAATCGCGCCCTGTGTACCAGCAGCTTCAATGACTAAATCGAACTCGCCGAGTTGATTGCCGATTTGCTCGTCGCTTTGCTCCAGAGGATTCAGTATTGCGGTTGCACCAAAGCGCCGTCCCATCTCAAGCCGGTCGGCCAGCGGATCGACCGCGCATATGTCACCAGCCCCATGATATCGTGCCAACTGCAAACAAATCAGGCCCATGAAGCCGCAGCCCAGGACAGCAACTCGATCGCCAGGCCGAAGCTCAAATCTATTCGCGGCGTGAACGCAACAGGCGATGGCTTCACCCAACGCATAGACCGGATCAACCCTGGCCGGCAACTTGACCACTGTCTCCGGCCGGGCCACGATGTATTCGGCATAAGCAGGGGCAGCGAATGTTGTGACCAGATCATCCAATTCAAGGCCGGTCACGTCGCGACCAACACCAACAACGCGGCCGCTACCTTCATGGCCCAGCCGTTTGACCGTTGTCCCAAGCTGGTTACGGTTCCGGTAAACGAAGAGGTCGCCGCTGCACACACCGCAGCCGATCAGCTTGACCAAAATCTCGTCATCTGCGTGTCGCGGCACATCTTCGGCGATGATTTTGAAACCGTCTAGGGTGAGAATCGCACCTTTCATTCGTGATCCTGTCGCCTGACCAACTAAATGGAGGCGGCCATGGCCTCGACTGGGGAGGGCTAGCGCCCGTCGTTCCAAAGAACCTTTCCAATCAACCATGCCCGGACCGGTAGCCAGACAAAGCCAACTTAAACCTTCCTGTAATGGATCGAGTTTGCTCGTCTAATTAAGTCATCTCTCGCGGGAAGCCTCCTGATTGGACCGACTGTTCCCAGCTTAATCTCTGCTACTATCTGACCCACTCTTGCTGCATCTATGATCGACGAACCATCCAGCAAAGCACTGAGGAAACCAGCCCAAAATGCATCGCCCGCACCAGTTGCGTCGACCACCCGAATAGCGTTTCCGGTGAACTCGTACAGGTCACCGGCCGCAGTTGGCAGTAGAAGCCCCTGCGCCCCTAGAGTCAAGATCACGATCTGGCAGCCCCAATCCAAGAACTTCTGAGCGTAAAAGGCTGGCTTATGGTCGACACCAAAAAGACGTCCACAATCATCGAGCGACGGCTTGGTAACCTCGACGAACTGGCAAGCAGATTTCAGTATGGCCAGGAAGTCAGGCGTATCGGGCCATATCTTTGGATGATAATTGGGATCTAGCGAGATGAAGCCGCCAGCCTCGCGGGCAACTTCCAAAGCATCCAGAATGGTAGTCCGTGCCGGCTGGCGCGACAATCCAAATGCCGATGTATGGACGACGCGGCTGTTGGCGGCCGCTTTCTCCAATAATGAACTTGGCTGCAAATAAGCATCAGCTCCTCTGGCTATCACGAAATCGGCCGTGCCCGTATGGCGAGTGATAACGGCCATCGACGTGGCCGCCTGTGAGGTGAACTGAACGAAGTCCGTTGCCACATTGGAGGCTGCTAACTGCTTGTATACGTAATGTCCAAACCCATCCTCGCCAACGGTGGCGGCGACGGCCGTTCGTTTTCCCAGCAAGGCCATGTTTGCGGCCAGGTTGGTTGGCTGGCCACCCCGATAGCGCTCAAAAGAGGCAGCCTCCGTCAGCGACGACGACTCCGTCGAAGAGATCAGATCTACGAGGGCTTCGCCCAGTGCAAGAAGGTCGTATCCCGGTTTGTCTTTGCTGTTTTCTGTCATTTGCGATCGCTACCGGTGTTATCGCTCCGGCCACGACGACTGTTACCGCTGCCGAACCACGGCTGCGTCCTTGGGCTCCGAAGAGTCCGCGAAAATCGCCTTATCGAGCACATAGATGTACAGGGATCTGAGCCAGACGGGACCACCTATGGCATAGATCCTAAGACCGGCACTTCTGTCATCTGGAAATATGCGCTCGGTTAATACGACCTGGCCATTGTTGCCAAACACCTCCACGGAAGAACTATCTACCAGAATGCGCAGTTGGACGGTATCTCCATTAGGTTCCATCTGGGCGCTGTGCTTTCCAGCGAAGCCAGGGCAGAAATCCGCCTGGCCTGAAGCGCTTCGATCCACGAACAACACCTGGCTATTCGAATTGTAGCCGACAGTTGTTTGCTCGTTTTTGCCAACCCGCACCTGCAAGCCAAAGCTGTCAGGCTGCTGGTCTTTCAGGACTTCGAATTCGGCCAGGATGTCCAATGCCTGGCCTTGAACATCATCTAATAGGGCGCCATTCTCCGGGGAGATGAACTCGTCCTGCCAAAACCAGCGCTTGCCTCGTAAGCTCTCTATCTGGCTCACCGGTTCTTGCAGAAGGCGAAGGCCCAGGTCCGTAATCCTAAGCCCTAATCGACGTGGGAAAGCAAGCGAGCCGCGCCACGTCGAGGTGGGAATGAACTCGGCGTAACGCCAATTGTTCATCCAGGCGGTCCAAATCACGCGGCCGAATGGTTCGTCGGTCCAGGCCTGGCTCGCGTAGAAGTCAGGCCCGTAATCTGCCCAAAGAATGGTGCTTCTTGGATTCTCGCTGGTGAAGGTTGACCCGTCGAAATCCCCGACGAAGTACTGTACGCCGGAGCCGCCTGCCGGCGCGCCTTTACTGACGGCGACCGCGAGTATCCAACGAGTGTCTGGTCCGCCGGCGACCGGCAGCTCAAACAACTCGGGTGTTTCCCATACTCCCTCAGTGCATCCCCGGTCGGGTCCAAAGCGAGACAACAATGACCAATCTTTCAAGTCGGGCGACGAATAGAACAGGACGTGATTCCCGGCCGCTAACAGCATGATCCAGTGGCCATCTCCTTCACTCTTCTCGAACCAAAACACCTTGGGATCGCGAAAGTCTTTCGGTTCAGCGAGAGATTTGATGACCGGATTGCCGTGATACTTGGTCCAGGAGCGTCCCTTATCTGTGCTATAGGCGATAGATTGAGACTGGCGACCGTCTAGATGATGGGTAAATATGGCCACCATCGCTTCTTTGCCAAAACCGGCCGTATCGTGCCAGTCTATCACCGCGCTTCCAGAATAGATGTAGCCATTCCGGTCCGGATATAGGGCGATGGGCATGTGTGTCCAATTCACCAGATCGGCGGCGACCGCATGACCCCAGTGCATCGGTCCATGAGTCGTACCGGCTGGATAATGCTGGTAGAACAGGTGATACTCCCCTTCATAGAAGACAAGACCATTTGGATCGTTGAGCCAATGGGCGGCCGGAGAGAAGTGAAAGTGAGGGCGATAGGTCTCGTCGTAAGGCATTTGTGTTCGCCGTTCGTCAGCGAGCTCGATATCTAGCGAGCCCACTCAGGAATTCTGACCTTGGTGGCGACGATGAGATTTGATTGATGCCGCGCCTAGCCTTTGATCCCGCTGGCGGCGATGCTCTCAATATAGGTTCGCTGAATCAAAAGGAAGAAGATTAACACGGGAATCGTGATAAACGACAGGAAAGACATCACCTCTCCCCAGGCAACCTGAAGCTGGAAGAAATAGCTTAAGCCAACCATAACCGGCCGGAAGGCCTCAGATTGTACTGTCATAATGGGCCACATGTACTGGTTCCACATGCTGATGATCATCAGGATGGCAGCCGTGGAAAACACGGGGCCAGAAATGGGGACATAAATGCGCCAATATGTTTGGAACCATCCCGCGCCATCGATTCGCGCCGCTTCCACCAGCTCATAGGGCAGCGATTTAAAAAACTGGACAAAAAGAAAGATGATGAGCGCCTGGGCGAGAAAGGGAAAGATCTGCACATGATAGGTATTAATCCAACCTGTCGTTAGACCCTCAGCGCCTATGGAGGGCAGTTTACTGACGATTAACAAGAGAGGTACCGCGACGGTCTCGAAAGGTACGATCAAAGTGGCGATGATCACCCCAAGAACGAGCCCTTTCCAAGGCCAACGCATGACGGCAATGGCAAAGCCGGCAAGGGAATTAATAAACAAACCAATACCGACGGTGATTGTTGTCACCAAAAGGGAATTGAAAAGGAAACGCATAACGGGTGCGCGTTCGAACATCTCTCTGTAATTGTTTAGAGATATGT
>CP070688.1:618745-623936 GCA_020353135.1 Chloroflexota bacterium | reverse complement strand
TCGGCGCGGCCGTCGAAACGTTTGCCCAAGGCGAGTTCTGGCGCCAGATAGTATACGGTGCCGATGATGGCGCCTTCGCTGGTGACGCGCGAGGCCACCGGCCGGGCCAGGCCGAAGTCGGTCAGTTTGGCGACGCCGTCATCGCCGATGATGATGTTTTCCGGCTTGAGATCGCGATGGACGATGCCGTGCGAGTGAGCGTGATCCAGGGCGGCGCATACCTGTTGGGCGATGGCCAGGATATCGTCCATGCCCTGTGGGCGACGATCGTGAAGGGTTTCGCCTGCAACCAGCTCTGTCACAATAAACGATGTATCTTCACTCTCACCGGCATCGTAGACGCTGACGATGTTGGCATGATTGAGTTTGGCGGCCGCCTGGGCTTCGTTCAACAACCGGACGCGGTCGTCCGCGCCCAGTGTTGTCGCCGAACAAACCTTAATAGCTACTTCACGATCGAGCAGTAGATCGTGGGCCCGATAGACGACGCCGACGCTGCCCCGGCCAAGTTCATCGCCGAGGCGGTAGCGGCCGCCCAATAAGTCCGGATCTGAAACGACGGCGACACGTCTTCCCAGACTTGGTAGGTCCTGTTTGCCTTTGATGGCCTTGAATAGTCGGGCGGTCTCGTCGTCAGGCGGAACGCCCAATTCCTCTTCCAGAAGCCGCTGGCATTCGCGGTACTGGCGCAAGGCGGCCGCCTGCTGGCCCGACTCGGCGTACAGGTGCATCAAACAGCGGTGGGCTGGCTCGTGAAATGGGTCGAGGGCCAACCAGCGGCGAGCATAGGGGACGGCCGAACCGTATTCCCGCTGGGCGGCATGACTGTAGACCAATCGCTCCAGGACAAAGGCCAACTCCCGGCGCAGGCTTTCGGCTTCAAAGAACTGCCATTCGTCGAAGTTAAGGCTATCACGCAACGTGAAACCGGCCAAAAAATCTCCACGATACAGTTCGGCCGCCTGGGCAAGCGTAGCCAGGCATTCACGGCAAAGGCCAGCATCGCTGTGGTCGTGTTCTAAACAGGCCCCTTGCAACTGGCCGAAGTGATTTACGTCGAGGTAGAAGTCAGCGCCAGGGTCGACTCCTATCGTTTCCCGGTCAACCTCTAGCCACTCGCCCCCAAGGGCCTTCTTGAGCACCGAGAGATTGCGACGAAGCCCCGCTCGAGCGCGGCCGGGCTCAAGTTCGGGCCAGAGCAAAGTGGTCAAGGTCTCGCGGCTGTGGCTGCTGCCGGTTACGGCGAGGTAGGCGACAAGGGCGATATTCTTCCGAGTATCGAACTTGAGCGGCTCGCCATCGCGCTCAAAGCGAGGCGGTCCGAGTAAAAATAGCTTCAGACAGGGCATCCGGATCCCCTAATTGCCCGATTCGCGCCGTACAATCAAGCCAAAGACAAATAGAACGCTTTCCGGATCGCTTGCCAGAACGATCTCACAACGGTTGCCGGTTAGAGTGTTAAGCAGAGATGCAACGGCGCGGTCAGCTAATCAGAAACATCACTGACCCACTTTTGGCAATCTAAACATCGTCAACCTATATCAGGTGAAGCGATATTAACAAACTCAGATTCAGGTCAGTCACGTGCGGGAGACGGTCCTCCCCGCAATAGCTCTGAGCAATTGCTCAAAGGAGAATAGAAGGTGACCTTCTCAAACATTATAGATCAAGTGGCAGCTAAAAGGGAAGATGGAATAGATTTACGCCAGGTATTGGCCATCGTGGTTGTTCTTGCAGCGGTCGTGCTGGCCGGTCTCACGATCTATTGGGCGGCTCAGCCTTCTGAACCAGTCGCCGACGAATTGACGGCCGGCGAGATGTTGTCGGCTAACCCTGAATTGTTCCTCGCCCGTCGGTACGCGGAGGCGGCGGCCGGAAAAGCGGAGCAAGAATTCCTGGCGATGAATCCAGAAGTGGCGCTGGCCCGGCGATACGCGGCCGAGGCGAATGAGCTAGCGGACGTCAAGCACCTGGCGGCCAATCCGGAGTTAATGCTAGCTCGGCGGTATGCGGCCGAAATGAGTCAGATGTCAGATGCCGATTTCCTGGCCGCTAATCCGGAGATTATCCTTTATCGGCGCTATGCGGCCGGTCGTTGACGGGAGGGCAAGACACTGGACAATACCAGGACGGCTTTTCGAGCAAAGAGGTGCTAGAGCGCCAGCTCTGGTTTCTCTTTTGTAATCCCATAAGCTATCGCGGCTTAAGCTTCAGGAGGCTGAGAATCGGTCTGAGCTGCCGCGCGATGGCAGTTGCCCGAAAACTGTCGGCGTCGCGCTCTTTTTGTCTGTACGGTTTGAATGTACTTGGTGTGTAGCAGGTAGTCGAATTGTAGCTGGCTAGAGGCTTAGCGCCTTCCGGTGCGATTGCGCCGGCCGGTGTGTGAACAGCGTGCTTTTGGCAATCCCAGCTGAGGACCAACCGTTTGGCCTCCTGCCATGAATATGGCCATACATCAATGGCGTATCTGATGTAGCAAGACGAACAGCCCCGCGTGGCTCCTTACATCTATACAGGGGTGGAGCCATCGCCAGTGCCTCAATACTGAACTCTTTGACGACCTTTCCGTCAAATAATTGACTCCTATCGTCAACAAATGTCCCGTAGTGCGGTTTTTGTGCTAGAATGCGTTCGTGGCATGAGACGCTTGCCCGTCAACAGCCCAACAAGCCAAACAGAACATTGCGCCCTTCATTTCCTTCCCAGCGGCTAAATATCCGTCGGCCAATTACGCGTAGGCTAATTGCCCGACAGCTAGACAGAACAGAGAGACTCGCTTCTTCGGCCGCGCGCAGGCGGCTGACCTTGCAGATGTGGAGGCGTCACAGTGAAAACTCTATACCTTACTGTCTTTGGTCCGGCTCGAGCTGCGCTTGACGGCGGGTCAAAGATCCAGTTTCGTACGATCAAGTCAATGGCCTTGCTCGTCTACTTGGCCGTAGAGTCGTCGACAACCCATCGCCGAGAATCGCTGATGACGATGCTCTGGCCGGGCATGCCGGAACGATCCGCCCGCCACAATTTGCGCCAGGTCATCTACTTCCTTCGACAGAATATCCCTGAGGTTGGCAGACGGGAAGAGGTCGACGAAGATGGCGCAGAAGGCGGGGTTGAGCTGTTGGTCAGCAATCGGACGACGATCAGTCTCAATCCAATGGCCGCCGTAGAAGTGGACTCCGTTCAGTTCGAGGCGCTGCTGGACAAGACGAAGGCCCATGATCACGTCGACATCCTTACCTGCCAGATTTGCCGCCATCACCTGGAACAGGCGGTAGCGCTCTACAAAGGTAACTTCCTATCGGATTTCTTCATCGACGACAGCAACGAGTTCGAGAATTGGGCCGAGTCCATGCGCGAGGCCTATCGTCGCAAGGTCCTCGACGCCCTGGAGGTCCTGGCCATCATTGCCACCCGGCAGAAGGACTATGTCCAGGCTCGCGGGTACATCGAGAGCCAGTTGGAGATCGACAATCTGCGCGAGAGCGGCCACCGTCAGCTTATGGAGGTGCTGGCTCTGAGCGGCCGGCGCGAGGAAGCCCTGGCAGTTTACGAGCAGTGCCAGCGTTTACTGGCCGAGGAGATGGGCATGGCGCCCTCGACCAGGACCACCCAGATTTACGAGCAGATCCTGGCCGGGGACTTGAGCTTCGAAAGGCCCTTGACCCAGGGGGTACGCGGCTACGAACTCAAGGATGAGATCGGCGAAGGGGCCTACGGCTCTATCCACCTGGCCGTTCAGCCCTCCATCGGCCGGGAGGTGGCCGTCAAGGTCATTCGCCGCAGGTACGCCAACGACCCCGAATTCATCCGCCGCTTCGAGGCCGAGGCCCAGACTGTGGCTCGCCTTGAACATCCGTACGTCGTCCCTCTCTACGACTACTGGCGCGATCCAGAGGGCGCCTATCTTGTCATGCGCTATCTTCGCGGCGGCAGCCTGCTTACCTCGCTGGAGGACGGTCCCTGGAAGCTGGAGCGGACGGCAATGATGCTGGAGCAGATCGCCGGAGCGCTTTCGGCCGCTCACCAGCAGGGCGTCGTTCACCGGGATGTCAAGCCGGCCAACATCCTGCTGGACGAAGCCGGCAATGCCTAACTGTCCGATTTCGGGATCGCCAAGGATCTGGGCGCAGAACAGCAGGTCACGGCCGCCGGCGTCGTCATCGGCTCCTTTGACTACATTTCACCCGAGCAGATTAAGGACGAACCTGTCAGCGCCCAGAGCGATCTTTACAGCCTCGGCGCGGTGCTGTATGAGACCCTGGCCGGGGAAAAACCATTCCCGGACTCTTCCGTGGCCAAGTTGCTTCAGAGTCACTTGACCGAGCCTTTTCCTTCGCTCGCCGCCGCCCGGCCGGATTTACCCAGCCGCGTCGACGACGTGCTACGCAAGGCCACGGCCAAGGAACCTTCAGAGCGATTCGCTACTGCTTTGGAGATGTCCGAGGCATTCCGAAGGGCATTGAGCGACGATGAGCTTCCCCTCGTTGAATCTGCACCCGGTGCGTTGCCGTCCGTTATCGAAGTCTACAATCCATACAAGGGTCTACGCGCCTTCCAGGAAGCCGACGCCGACGATTTCTTTGGCCGCGAAATACTTGTCCACCAGTTGCTGGCCAGGCTGCAGGGAGACAATGTCACCCACGATGGCTCCGTTCCGGCCGGCCGCTTTCTGGCGGTGGTGGGTCCATCGGGCAGCGGCAAGTCCAGCGTGGTCAAGGCCGGATTGATTCCTGCGCTGCGAGACGGGGCGATTGATGGTTCGGCTAAGTGGTTCGTGGCCGAAATGGTGCCTGGCAGCCATCCGTTTGAAGAGCTGGAGATGGCCTTATGGTCCGTGGCCGTTGACCCGCCGCCAAACCTGGTTGACCCCATGCGACGTGATAAGCGGGGCATCATGCGTACCATCCAGCGTATCCTACCTGACGAGCAAGATGCTCAGTTATTGCTGGTCATCGACCAATTCGAGGAGCTATTCACGCTGGTGACGGACGACGAACAACGGGAGTTGTTCATTGAAGGCTTGTTGATGGCCTTGCGTGCGCCTCGTAACCTGCTGCGGGTCGTGGTGACGCTACGGGCCGATTTCTACGACCGGCCGCTGGCCCACCAGCTCTTTGGCAAAGTATTGAAGGAGAATACCGAGGTCGTGCTGCCTTTGGCGCTCGAGGAGCTAAACTGGGTCGTGCGCGAG
>CP070688.1:596009-618645 GCA_020353135.1 Chloroflexota bacterium | reverse complement strand
GGTCCCTCCTCCCTGGCCAATTGAACGAAGTCAACTGGAGAAGCCGGACCTCGATAAGGTCTGGTTAGCGACAAGTCATTACCCTGAATCACGGAGGCCAGAGCAGTAAAACTGACCTGCTCCAAATGGACCTCCGTTACCCGGTCACCCACACCCATGTTCTTCTGCGAAAGCGGATCGCGCATCAACCTGTGTGCGTCGGAACCCTGAATACAACGCATGGCTCGCGGGTATTCGGGTTTTGAACCGTCGAAGAATCGACGAGTCGTGTAACGGCCGCGTTTCTCCAGGTCCGTCACCTCGAGGCAGTGTAGATTTGGATCCTGAGTGTAGGCGATTTTCGTTTGTCCGCCGAAATCGAGGCCACGCATGCCCACACCATTGCTGGAGTTAGCATGAGCTGCGATTACCAGACCTCCGCTTTCGTTGATTACCCGATATGCAGTCAGGACATCGCTGGTAGCGCCCACGGTCGAACTTCCACTGGGCAGAAGGTCGATCGGCACATTGAGCGACAAGAGAAGGTGCTCCAGGTAGGTAACAGGTGTGTCGCCGTCAAATATGCCCAAAATATGAAAGCCAAAGGTCGCCGTGAACTCAAAGCCCGGGAGAACAAGGATTTTCTTCAGCAAACGGCGATATTCCGCCAGTCGCCGGCTTTCATTTGCTTTCAGGCGTCCAAGCTTTTCTAGAAGCTCAAGCTCCCCAATCTCGCGCCGCATGGCAGCATACCCGGCCACCGTATTGTGATCCGTGAAGGATATGATGTCGAGACCACGGGCCTCAGCCTGACGTAGGATGTCCAGGTATGTTACCTGTGGTTCCTGGTAATCATTGGAGGCTGGCGTGTGCAGATGGAGGTCTATGCGTCGCCATTGGCGGCCGTACCGCTTTCCAGAACTTCGTCTCCGACTCGATCGGGCCAATTCTCAGCTCTCCTGGCTCAACTAGCTTAGTCCCGGCTGAGCAATTCGCCAAGATGGGCCGAAAGCGTGCTCGGAGAATACGGCTTAACCAAGAATCGTGTGGCTCCGGCCTGCTCGGCATCCGCACCTCGGCTATCATCGCCTGAGGTCATTATCACCGGCACGTCAGATCTAGCGTTGGTCGAGCCCAGTCTAATAGCCTTAAGAAGCTCAATGCCGTCGTCACCGTGGGCCAGATTACAATCGATCACGAACGCATCAGCGCCGTTGTGCGTGGCCAATTGAGCCCTTTCGACGTCGGGGCAGGCAACAACGCTGAACCCGTCCATCTCAAGAAGCATTCGGATTAACGTTGTATTGGTCCGGTCGTCGTCGACCAGAATTATTGTGTGCATGAGGCGTTCATCAATTAGTCCGGATCCCCCAGTGCGGCGATTCCCCGAACTAAGCCGATAACGCCAACTGCTAGCCTTAGCGCATCCGAGGTTTTGATCTTGGGCGGACCGCCGCCTTGCTCATCAGAAGTGCGGCTGAGCAAGAAGCCGGCGGCGAGGCCGGAAAGCGCACCGATAACGGTGCTGCCAATGAGGATCTTTGTTTTCCAGTTGTTGTCAGATTCAAGCATGTATCAACTCCGCTTGACCAGTCTCAAAGCTTGGTTTATGAGCGACTTAATATAGGCGACAATGCCATGCGCTGAGATGAATGGGCGAGCCACTTTCGATGCAGTCTCTTCCGTCCGGCCGCGAAGCCGGCCAATCACATTGTCCATTCGCCACAGCAGCCGTTGCGTCTGTCGAACAGGCGCCATGCCTTGTTGCCTCGCCCTGACATAGCCGTAGGCTATCACACCGAGCGCGGCCGCACCAATGATCAGGATCGGAATCAGCGCTATCACTATGGCTACGTCAGCCAGGCCGGATATGAACAGAAGCGCTTCATCGCTAGGCGGATTGAGCGCAACGATCAATAGAAGGATGACGAGGCCAAGTAAGACAGCGCCAATCAAGCCAATCGGGCCATATACGAACAGTAGGTTGAACTTGCGCAAAGCGGCGTCTCGTTCGGCCTGTTTTCGCGTGGGCACGTTGCTTTGTTCGGCCTGACTAAGATCTTGTGTATCCATCTGTAACTACCCACCCAAATTGTACCACATCAACCATGTGGGTGACAGCATGCCGTTTGACTAGCGACTCTCGCACGTCCTTGAAGCATCGGCATAGCCTGTGTCAGGATCATGGCAGGCACAATAACTGATATTGAGGTTTGAATCCCTCCCTTCCCAAAGCAAGTATCTGACCGAAGTACGGTAACAACCATCGTTCCTCGAGTGCGCCTTCTTTGCTCGCTGGAAGCCAATGCCCTTTACCTCATCTTCATTGACCATGAAGAGCCTGATATTGCTTGACTGGTCATCGCCTATCATCAGCTCGCCACGGGCGGCCAGAATGAATGCTAGGATCGGCAACGCCATCAGCACCAACCAAACGATCACTATTAGGACATAACCGGTACGGCGCAGCACGCTCGTCATCCTACGTCAGGACTATCATATGACCTTCATAACCAATTCCCGGGAAGTCAATGATCATCCGGGCGCTTGGTCTTTCTCTATCGTCCGCACATATAGGGCCGCATATTCCTTCAGCATGCGGCGCGTGGAGAATCGGGGGGCGTTTGATCTGATTGCCTCACGCATAATCGCTACCCAACCTCTGGGAATGTCGTCTCGATCTCTGGCGTAGTAAAGCGGGATGATCTCATCCTCTAACAAGGAGTAGAACGCATCCGCGTCCTTGGCATCCTGGGCTTCGGAGTCGGCCAATTCATCTCCGTCGCCGAAGGCCCAGCCGTTGGCGCCGTTGTAACCTTCAACCCACCAGCCATCGAGCACGCTAAGATTGGGAATGCCATTTAGCGTGGCTTTCTGACCGCTCGTTCCGCTTGCCTCGCGCGGTCGCCGCGGGGTATTGAGCCAGACGTCAACGCCTTGGACGAGATAGCGAGCCATGTGCATATCGTAATCCTCGATGAAAGCGACTCGCCCGCCAAGACGATGATGCTTGGCCATATTGTAGACGTTCTGTATCAGTTGTTTGCCGGGATCGTCTTCCGGATGAGCCTTGCCGGCAAAGACGAACTGTACCGGCCGGTGGATATCCAGCGCAATGCGCTCAAGCCTTTCTACGTCACGAAACACGAGCATGGCCCGTTTGTAGGTCGCGAAACGGCGGGCAAAACCGATCGTCAACGCCTCTGGAGCGAGAAATGTGCCGCTGGTCATAACCTGCGTCGGATCATTTGTGCCGTCAATCCATCTTCTGCGGGCGAGCTCCTGAAAATAGCCGACCATCTTGCGTTTTAGGTTCACGTGCAGCGCCCATAGCTCGTCGTCTGGCACATCATTCATCCTTTCCCAGATGGCTGGATCGTCATGTATTTCAACCCAATCAGGCCCAAGGTACTTGCGATATAGCTGGTGCATTTCCATTGGCGTCCAGGTCGGGACATGGACGCCATTGGTCACGTGCGTGATTGGGACGTCGTTTTCTGCGCGCGCAGGCCAGACAGGCTGCCACATCTTCCGCGAAATCTCTCCGTGTAGCTTGCTTACGCCATTAGACAAGCCAGACATTTTGAGGGCAAGAACCGTCATGTTGAAACTGGTTCCCCATTCTTCCTCATGCCGGCCGAGATCCAGGAACTCATCTCGCGTCAGCCCAAGTTCGTCCCAGTAGCCGGAGAAATACTGCTCCACCATGTGGAATGGAAAGGCATCGTGTCCGGCTGGCACCGGCGTGTGGGTTGTGAAAAGCGATCGTTGCTCAATGTTGGCGGCCGCATCCTCGAAGCTCATTCCTTTGCTGACCCGTTCCCGGATGCACTCAAGGACGAGGAATGCCGAATGTCCCTCATTCATATGCCAGACGCTCGGTTCTATCTTTAGAGCACGTAGTGCGCGAACACCGCCAATGCCAAGCATTATCTCCTGCCTAATTCGATGTTCCGTGTCGCCCGAGTAAAGGCGCGCCGACAATTCTCTATCCCACGGATCGTTCTCGTCCACGTCGGTATCCAACAGATACAAGGGCACACGGCCGACCCGCACGTGCCAAATGCGAGCGCTCACGATCCGGCCGCTCATTGGAACCGATACCCTTCTCTCCTGCCCATCATCGTCAAGCGCAGGTATGATCGGGGCGCGCCCCATATCCAATTGCTCGTATACCGCTTCTTGCCAGCCGTGGGAAGGGACGCGCTGGCGAAAATAGCCTTGCGGGTACATAAATCCGACGCCCACGAGCGGGATGCCGAGGTCGCTGGCTTCCTTGGCGTGATCGCCGGAAAGGATTCCGAGCCCACCGGAATAGATCGGCAAAGAGCTATGCAGCCCGAACTCGGCCGAGAAATAGGCGGTCAGAAAGCCATTGAGTTCAGGATATTGGCGGTTAAACCAGGTCCGGTCGCTGGCCATTTCGCGGTCAAATGCCAGAATCGCCTTTTTGTAGTAGCTGTAGAAGAGCGAGTCATTGGCGGCCTTCCGCAAATCTTCAGGTCTAATCTCCTGCAACATCTGTACCGGATTATGCTGCGTGCTCCTCCACAGCGCTCCATCCAGTAGCTTAAAAAGCGATCGGGCCTCCGGATTCCAGCTCCACCACAAGTTGTAGGCAAGTTCACCTAACCTGCCAATCTTCGACGGTACTCGATCATCAATCGGGGTCATGTTACGTTTGAAACCTCACAATTTATTGAATTTTTGACTGATTCGTTGAATGCAGCCGACGATCATAGCAGGTCAGCGCAATCGTTCAAATTCGGAGTCGTACACCGCCGCCAGTCGCCGCCAATCAAAGCGAACAGCGCTTTGCGCGAGACGACGTCCGGTCTCCCAGGCAGATTCCGGGTTGTCGATTGCCCATCTCAGCTTTTGTACAAGTTCCGAATCCGATCCATACAGACAATCCTGGTGCATCTCAGCTGGGACTAGCTCTGGATAGCTTAGACGGTCTGGAAGTACTGCATACGTTTCGCAATACATGGATTCCACGACACTGATGCCGAAGAACTCATGAAAGGCCGTGGAAGCGGTTGCTGTGGCCTGCCAAAGAAGCTGGGCGTAATCGGGCTGGCTGGCATATCCCCAATGGACGATCCTATCGGCCAACTGCTCGTAAGCGGCGTCCAATTCAGATGGTTCTCGCGCATAGTTCTCACCACAGACGGCCAGACGAAATGGATGTCCCTCTCTGGCAAGGGTGATTAAGGCGCTGAAGAACTGGCCCGGATTCTTGTCATATTCCCAACGCTGGTTCCAGATGATTAAAGGCGGCTGGCCAGGAATGACCTTCTCAGGCCTGGTTCCCAAACGTGCAAACTCAACGCCAACGGGCAGTACCTTACTCCTCGTCTCCAGCGCGGGAATCGACTGCAACTCCTTATGCTCAGGGAAGTGTTGCAGAAATTTGGGCAGCTCTACGAACAGCTCCTGGCGGTGGAACTCGGAATTGAAGTAGATCCGATCGGCAGACAGCATTGAAACGAAATTCACGAACGCGTAGTGCAGGTCCCGTTCCCCCTTCTGCCTTCTCATCGGTCCAGTCTCCGTGGTCTCTGGCAGCGGGTATGTGAGTTGATTTTCGTGCATGTACAGGACAGCCGGATCAATTGGGCAAGTGCGGCGGACCAACGCCAGGAAAGTGGTCATATCCACCATATCGGTGAAGAGAAACAGATCCGGTGCGGTGATGTCGCCAGATTCGAGACCAGCTAGGAACCGTCGAGCCAGGGTGACTGCTCCCCCGTGCATTCGCCATTTCCAGAAACGGGCGGGCAGCGACAAACATTCGACTTGATGCGAACTGTGGCGGGCATAGCCCTCGGCCCAGGCCTGGTGACTCCCGCCATGATAACTTG
Source organism: Chloroflexota bacterium (assembly GCA_020353135.1). The sequence goes on along the minus strand of CP070688.1, from coordinate 612,802 downwards.
AGACGATTAAAATGTGCATAGGAGCCATTTAGAGCGCGCTCGCGTTGCATCGCCAGGGCAGATTGTGTGCAAATTGATCATTGTGAAAATTGTCATCATTTATTCGCCCACGCGTGGACATTGTTGTATTATAGGCGCTGTTTGCTGGCCGAAAAAGCGATACTCTAGCAGGCCAGTGGCCGGCGGACGTACTGCCACCAACGAATGACTGAAAAATGGAAAATGCCTCTGAAGGGACAGCGTTGTACTGGGATACCACTTTCGCCATAGCAATGGCGCTTCTGACCCACCATCCCGAGCGCAGTCCCGAGGACATAGGCCTGGTTGAGTTAGCCGACATGGTTCAGGAGTTGCCTGGCTTTGTTGACGATCCGGCCCTGGTCAACGAGCGCATTTTGATCGATATCCAGACTGTCTGGTATGAGGAGATGACTGACGCATGACTGTAGGCACAGACAAGCCCACGTCTGATATCCCGGTTCCCGAGGATCTGTCTGACAACATCTTTATCACGAGCCTGGACAAGATTTACAATTGGTCGCGGCGAAACTCTTTGTGGCCAATGGGTTTTGGGCTTGCCTGCTGTGCGATCGAAATGATCTGTACCGCGGCAAGCCGGTATGATTTGGCTCGGTTTGGCATGGAAGTATTCAGAGCTACGCCTCGACAAGCGGACTTGATGATAGTGTCGGGAACGGTAACCAAGAAGATGATCCCGACCATCGTGAGGCTTTACAATCAAATGCCAGAACCACGCTATGTCCTAAGCATGGGCGCCTGCGCAAATGGAGGCGGGCCCTTCAAGGAGGGCTACAATGTTCTTGACGGTATCGACAAGCTCGTCCCAGTTGATGTATACGTGCCCGGATGCCCTCCAACACCACAGGCACTGATAAACGGTCTGATAACCTTGCAGGAGAAGATCGATCAGCAATCGATCAGATCCGTTCCCTGGTACCGCAAAGATACGCCGGCCGAATTCATTCCAGTTCCGGTCTTAGGCCCGGATCTGGTTGACTTACGGCAGGTTGACACAGTGCGCGAACGAGCTGCGGCATTCCAGGCGGCTTCACAGGAAGAACCAGCGCTCGAGGTCGATGAAACGGCCGAGGTCGAATAGTTACGACTATCACAAAGGATAGCGAATGAGCGAGACAGTAGAGATAGAAGAAGCGGTTGCCGAAGATACGGATCCAGTCGAAACTGCCATTGCCGCGTTGAAGGAACATTTTCCGCAAGATGTCGCCGACGATACGCGTGATCGCTACGCGGGACTGATCGTTTCGGCCGATCGCCTGATCGAGATTGGCGAATACGTACGGGACGATCTCGGCTTCAACTATCTTTCTTCGGTGACGGGCGTTGACCTTATTGACGACAATAAAATGGAGGTCGTCTATCACACTTTCAGCGTCGAGCAGGGTGGGGGACCGGTTGTTTTGAAGGTCCAGGTTGATCGGGAAGATCCCCAGGTGCCTTCGCTCGTGCCTGTTTGGCCCGGCGCGTCATTCCAGGAGCGCGAGGCCTGGGACCTGTACGGCATTCGGTTCGAAGGTCACCCGGATCCGCGGAGGATTCTGCTCTGGGAAGGTTTCGAGGGCCATCCGATGCGCAAGGATTGGCGGGAACCTTTCTACGAAGACGATAATAAGCCTTTTGGCAGCCGCTGGCCCGGGGGTAACGTTACCCGGGCCGAGGAGCACAATCCTTACGGCAAGAACGTCAGCTATCCGGATGGCTGGACGCCAGATGGCGCTGAGTTTGAAGTGGACGCCGAGCTCTATGCTGGAATGAGCGTAGCGAACGGCGATCCGGCCGGATTCAAGACTGACAAGGTCACAGTGAACTTGGGGCCGCAGCATCCCTCCACGCACGGCGTCTTTCGCATGGTTGCGACCTTGGATGGCGAAACAGTCGTCGATTTAAAACCCGTCATGGGCTACTTACACCGGAACCACGAAAAAATCGGCGAGCGCAATACGTTCATAATGAACATTCCTTACACCGATCGTCTAGATTACATCAGCTCCATGTCCAACAATCATGGCTACGTCCTGGCCGTCGAACAGCTCATGGATGCTACGGTGCCAGAGCGTGCAGAGTGGATAAGGATCTTAATGGTCGAGCTGACGCGCATAGTTAACCACGCCTGGGCTCTTGGGTTCTTACTGAACGATCTTGGCGCGCTGCAGACGCCAATGATCTATTTGTACATCGAGCGAGAACTGGTGCTGGATTTCTTTGAGGCGGTCGCAGGCTCGCGGATGATGTGCAATTACATGCGCTTTGGCGGCGTGGCCTATGATTTGCCGGACACGATTCGCGACCAGCCGACGACGGAGTTCCTGCACCAACTGATTCACGAACGATTGCCAAAAGCTCTTGATCAACTGAACGAATATGTCACTAACAACGAAATCGTCCGCTCGCGGTGTATAGGCGTTGGGTTTTTGTCGGCTGAAGACGCCATTGGTTATAGCACGGCTGGGCCGGTACTTCGAGCCAGCGGTGTACCCTACGATGTGCGACGCGCTCAGCCGTATTCCTATTATGAGAAGCTGGATTTTGACGTAGCCGTACGATACAACGGCGACATTTACGATAGGTACCTGATTCGAATCGACGAAATTTATCAGTCGCTGCGCATCTTGCGCCAGGTGCTGCCCTTCATAAGCGAGACCGAGGGTAGCCCAGTGTTTAGCGGCAAGCCGCAGTATGCTGTCCGCGTCAAGGGCGGCGAAGCCTATGGCAGGGTTGAAAACCCGAAGGGTGAGCTTGGCTATTATGTGACCGCAAAACAGCGAGGCTCAAACCCAGAACGGTACCACATTCGGGCGCCATCTTTTATTAACCTGACGCCGCTCGGGCTCATGTGCCGCGGGCACAAGGTCGCGGATGTAGTCGCCATCTTGGGCAGCATCGATATTGTTCTGGGCGAGGTTGATCGCTAGTTTGGCCGGACGCTGGCCGATTGGTTGCCGTTCTGAGCGGGCCGCATCCGCGCTAAATCAGAATCAGAAGAATTGCGTTAATTAGGAGCGAAGATGTACGGATTTGGCATTGTGAAAGGCATGGCGGTCACGATGCGCCATTTCGTGGCCACCTACCTGGACGATATATACTGGCTGGCACGTGGCGGGCGTTACTACAACGACGAAGCCTTGAGCGTGCGCCAGAGCCTGGAGGGCAAAGGCGCCATCACGGTTTTTTACCCTGAAGAGAAACTGCCGATGCCCGAACGATTTCGGTTCGTTCCGTTTTTGATTACCGATGACCCTAAGCCCGGCGAGCACTGGCCACATGATTGGTGTACCTCATGCGGAATATGCGCCAAAGTATGCCCGCCGCAGTGCATTTGGATAGTGCGCGGGAAACTGCCCAACGGCCGCCCAAAGCCCGAGCCCGAGGAATTTTACATCGACATTGACATCTGCATGAATTGCGGCTACTGTGCCGAATTCTGCCCGTTCGACGCGATTAAGATGGACCATGATTACGAGTTGGCCAGCTACGATCGTACCACTGCCCATATTCATGACAAGGAACGGCTCAGCAAGCCGATCAGCTACTGGCGCCAAATAGCGAGCAAGAAGGCCGAAGCTGAAGAGGCCTCGCGGCAGTTAGCCAAGGCATCGAAGGGCAAGAAACGGGGTCGAGATGCCGAGGCTGAGGCTACGCCCACGTTGAGTTCCGATGACGCCAGGCAGCTTCATTACAGAGGTTCCGGCTGATAATCGCAGAAGTGGCGATTTCTGGCCAGGCCTCGAATTGGATAGCCCCGTCGGCCAACTTCTCATAGTTGCAGGGAAAATAGATAGATATGACTAGCGAGCACGATATAGATCGGGGTGTGATGGAAAATGCCGTGCGCCAGGCATTGTCCACCGTGATAGAGCCAGAACTTCATCGCGACCTGGTTTCGTTAAATATGGTGCGGGACATCGGCATCGATGGCCGAGATGTGACCTTCACGATCGTCCTAACCACGCCGGCATGCCCGCTAAAGGGGAAAATGGAAGCGGATGCGAGAAGCGCGCTGGCGCAGATTTCCGGGATAGGGCAGGTGGAAATTAAATGGGATAGCGAGGTGCCTCAAGACAAACGCATCATGCAGCAGATAGGCCAACAGTTCAGGAATACTATTGCCGTATCAAGTGGCAAGGGCGGCGTTGGAAAGACGACCGTGGCTGTCAATATCGCCATTAGCCTAGCAAAAAGTGGAGCCAAAGTCGGATTGCTTGACGCCGACATCTTGGGTCCGAACGTCCCGATGATGATGGGCGTTGACGAGATGCCGCCGCCGCGCAATCGCAAGATGGTGCCGGCCGAGCAGCACGGCGTCAAGTTCATTTCCATGGCCTTCTTGACGCGCCCTGACCAACCGCTGGTTTGGCGGGGGCCCATGCTGCACAGCGCGATACGGCAGTTACTGACGGACGTCCAGTGGGGCGTACTGGACTATCTTGTCGTCGACTTACCTCCGGGAACTGGAGATGCACAATTGTCGCTGGCCCAGAACATCCCTCTCACCGGTGCCATCATCGTTACCCAGCCTATGGCGGTTGCGGCGGCCGACGCCCTCCGTGGCATGAAGATGTTTGAGAAGCTTGATGTTCCCATTATCGGAGTCATCGAAAATATGAGCGGCGAATTCTTTGGGACGGGAGCAGGCGCTCGTCTCGCGGCCGAGCAAGATGTCGAGTTGCTTGGGACGGTTCCGCTGGACGCACAGGTGCGGGTGGGGGGCGACAGCGGCAATCCAATCGTCGTCGATGCACCCGAATCGCCGGCAGCAAGCGCCATGGAAGAGATCGCGGCAATAGTTGCCGGCCGGATTAGCGTACTGACTCTGGCCAATCAGGATACCATGATACCGATACAGGTGATCAACTGATTGGCGCCTACGTTGGCCGCTGCGCAAGACGACCGGACGGCCTGTTCTGTCTTGTCGTGCTATAATGACCCCAATTCAGCCGGCAGATAGGCCGGCTTTTGTATTTGAGCCAACCAAATGTATAACTGGTAGGCCAATAGACATGACAATTTCGGCCGGGTGTTTGATCTGGCTTATTTCGGAGTAACTACAAATGGCAGCCGTAATAGGTGTTCGTTTCCAGCCTTTAGGGAAACTTTATCACTTCCGACTTAATGGCGAAGCAGTTCGCGTTGAACCGGGCGACCACGTGATCGTCCGTACCAAGAGAGGGCGACAACTTGGCCAGGTCATGGGTTTTGTCGAGCCCGACCAAGTAAATAGAAAGCGCGGACTGAAACTTATAGAGCGCAAGGCATCGCCCCGTGATCTAGTCATGAAACAGGTCTGGGAGCAGAAAGAGCTGGATGCTTTGATTACGTGTCGTCAGAAGGCCCATGAACTGGGCATCGAGGACGCGAAATTCGTCAAAGCGGAATACAGCTTCGATGGCGGCTGGCTGACATTCTTGTTTGCTTCTGAGAACAAGCAGCTGGACATTCGGCCGCTGCTCAAGTCGATGCGCAGGACGTTTCGCTGTAGAGTCGAAATGTTGATGATTGGCCCGCGGGACGTGGCCAAGATACTCGGCGGGCACGGAGCATGCGGCCAACCGCGGTGCTGCTCGACCTTTTTGACCGAATTTAGCCCTATTTCCATTCGAATGGCCAAGGCGCAGGGAATTTCGCTGAGCCCGCAAGAGATTACCGGCATGTGCGGCCGTTTACGATGCTGCCTCGTCTATGAATATGAGCAGTACGTGGAAGCCAAGAAGAAACTCCCGAAGATCGGCAAGACAATCGGCACTCCCTATGGTGAGGGTGTGGTCAAAGATGTTCGCGTTTTGCGAGATTCGGTGGTTGTCCTCGTGGATGGCGAACGTAAAGAGGTTTTCCGGCACGAATATGAGCCTCTGGCTGAACTAGCTGCACTTGAAAAGAAGGCGGCCCAGGGCTGTTCTAAGCACGAGGGTGGGGAGTGCGATTGCGGCGCCAACGGCGCGAAAAAGCAATAATCAGATCCAGAGCAAACGAGATCATTATGGCAGGAAGTAAGGCTGAAGCCTGGGAACTGGTCACCGAGTTCGTGCAAGATAGGGGCTTGAGGAGGCATATCTTGTCGGTTGGCGCGGCCATGCACTTCTATGCGGGCCTGCTCCAGGAGGACCAAGATTATTGGGAAACGATTGGCCTGCTACACGACTTTGATTGGGAGATACACCCCGATCTTGATCAGCATCCCATGGATGGCGCCCCCATTCTTCGCCGCCGGGGTTGGGATGAAGAAACGATTCGTGTCATTCTTTCGCATTACACCGAGGGAACTGGCATCAAACGTGAGAAAGCGATTGATTTCGCGCTCCTGGCATGTGACGAGATAACGGGCCTCATTATTGCCACTGCTCTTGTGAGACCCTCAAAAGATGTCCGCGACGTGCGCCTGAAGTCTATCAAGAAGAAATGGAAAGATCGTCGCTTCGCGGCCGGCGTAGACCGAGATCATGTGGAGACCGTTACCGCAGAGTTTAGTCAGGTTTGCTTCTCCGGGCAGTTAGCGCTTTGGGAACACGTGTCGAATGTTCTGGAAGCAATGCAGAGTCGAGCAGCTTCCCTGGAATTGGACGGTCGGCTGGCTGCGTGAGTGGGCCAGTAAAGTTGGGGTCAACCAATGTCTGAGCTTCAAGATATCTCTGTTAAGGAAGCCTTGGAGTTAATCCTGGGCGAAGTAGGGGCATTGCCGGCCGAGGAAATACCACTCGTGGCGACGCTCGATCGCGTGCTAGCCGGACCAATCTTGGCAAGTGATCAGTTGCCGCCATTCGCGAACTCGGCCATGGACGGCTTCGCCCTGCGCGCGGCCGACGTCCGGTCAACCAGCAGCGATAGTCCGACCATCCTGAAGGTGATTGGCGATATCGCGGCCGGCAGCGCACCCGATGTCGTCGTAGTTCCAGGAACGGCCACGCGAATCATGACCGGCGCGCCAGTACCCGCCGGGGCCGATGCCGTGATCCCAGTCGAAGATACCAGTGAATCACGTGGCCAAGCATGGCAACCTCCGCCAGCCCAGGTTACGGTATATCGCTCAGTGAGTGAGGGCGATTATGTCCGCCAGGCAGGGGAAGATGTGCAGGTGGGAAATACTGTTCTCAAGACGGGGACGAGAATTCGGCCGCAGGAAATTGGCTTGATGGCGGCGCTGGGGGTTGCCTCGGCCGAAGTTGTGAGGCGGCCACGTGTTGGAATATTGGCCACCGGTGATGAATTGATTGGGGTAGACGACTCGCTCTCAAAGGGAAAAATACGCAACAGCAATAGCTTCGCGCAGGCCGCCCAGGTTATCGAGGCCGGGGGATCACCAGTAGTTTTAGGCGTTGCACGCGATTCTGAGTCCGACTTGCGTGACCGACTAAGGGAAGGACTGGACAAGGGAGTTGACGTGTTTGTCAGCTCGGCCGGAGTCTCCGTTGGTGCGTACGACGTCGTGAAACATTTGCTGGCAACCGAGGGTCACATACGATTCTGGCGCGTGCGCATGCGGCCCGGCAAGCCGCTGACCTATGGACATTACGGTGGCGTTCGCTATTTTGGACTGCCCGGCAATCCAGTGTCAGCCATGGTCTCCTTCGAACGCTTTGTTCGACCAGCATTGTTGAAAATGGGTGGGCACGCAGATCTGGCCAGGCCAACGGTCTCCGTACGTCTCGACGGGGAAATCGACTCAGACGGGCGTGAAAGCTATGTCAGGGCTTGTGTGCAAAGTTCGGCCGATGGATATGTGGCAACACCCACGGGTCTCCAGGGCTCGCACATGATGACTTCCTTGACCGAGGCCAATGCTCTTGTGATCGTGCCTGAGGGCAGGGAATCTGTGCCAGACGGCGCTCAATTGATGGCCATGATGCTAGAATGGCCTGGATTCATATTCTGAGCCACCCAAAGTACCGGAAAACAAAAGAAGCCTCTCCGTGTCGCTGGAGAGGCCACTTCTTCGAACTCTTCAGCCTATTCAGATGCGTCCTGACTGAGCTTGAGCGTTCGGCTGAGAATGTCGTCCTGAACATCTCTCTTTCGCTGTGAGCCGGAACTGGAGGTCGACTTCTTCTTGCTGGAAGTCTGCGAATCTTCACCATTGCCCATGGCTCGCCGCAACGCTATCTCCATGGCTGTCGGCAGAGTTACTTCCTCTTCTTCCTCGATCTCTTCCTCTTCAGGAAGTTCTGCCTCTGGCGACTCAAGTAGGGCCTTTCGACTCAGATCGATACGCCTTTTGCGTTTGCTGTAGCCCAGAACCCTAACCTGAATCTCTTCGCCAACCTTAACCGCCTCAGAAGGATGCTTCACGTACTCGTGATTCAGTTCGCTGATGTGGACTAATCCCTCTTTTTCGGCGCCAATGTCGACAAAAGCGCCGAACTTCTCGAGACGTGTTACTGAGCCATCATACACCTGGCCCACCTGCAAATCACTCCACTCAACCGCCAGGGGTTCCTGCATTGTGACGGTAATTTGCTCCTTGCCTGGATCCACGGAGTCGACCCACACGTCAACCTCGTCGCCTACAGCAAGGATATCCGACACGCGATTTACACGCTTTCCCATCTTCGATATGTGCAGAATCGCACTAGATCCCACGCCAAGGTTGACAAATGCGCCATAAAGCTCCAATCGCTCCACAGTTCCTGTGAGCTTCATTTTCGGTTTCAGGTCACTGATATTGCTTGCAGCGACCGGCGCTGATGCCGACTCCTCTACCTGGTCTTCGAAGCCGGCTACTTCCTCAGCCATCGTTCATTTCTCCATTGCACATTCAAGGACCACGTGCCCTGCAACCTTTGAGCGGCAATGTCTCAAGTCGAAAAAGGCTTCAGCTCCACTAAGCAAGGGGCAGCACACGGTTATTGTTAAGCAGGGCGTCAATTATAGCAGGGGCCGATGGCGTGTCAACCGCTACGCGCGTCCGTTCTAGGCAGTGATCATGTCCTCAAACTCGCTCGCCTCAAACTCAGAATCGTCCAAAATGATTGCGGGCAAACCAGCTTCTAGGCGGATCAGATTGTCCAACCGGTTACATAGCTCCGGATTCTCGAACAAGTAAGTCTTAGCGTTCTCGCGACCCTGTCCCAGAAGCAAGTCGTCGTAGCGGAAATATGCGCCTCTCTTGTCAACCAGGCCGTACTCGACCGCCAAATCCAAGATGTCGCCCTGACGTGAGATACCCGTGTTGTACATGATGTCGAATTCGCATTCGGTAAAGGGCGGGGCGACCTTATTCTTCTTCACCTTGACTCGGGTCCGGTTACCAATCACTTCGCCAGCGGCCTTGATGGCCTGAATCCGACGGATGTCGAGGCGAACTGAGGCATAGAATTTAAGTGCGTTGCCGCCGCTTGTGGTTTCTGGGCTGCCAAACATGACGCCGATCTTCATGCGCAACTGGTTGGTGAATATGACCACCGTGTTGGTCTGTTTGATGACGCCAGACAACTTGCGCAGCGCCTGAGACATCAATCTTGCCTGCAGCCCAACATGGGCGTCGCCCATTTCACCTTCGATTTCAGCCCTTGGTACGAGCGCCGCCACTGAATCGACGACGACTACATCCATGGTTCCCGAACGTATCAGCGCTTCGGCGATTTCCAGCGCTTGCTCGCCCGTGTCTGGCTGTGATACGTAAAGGTTCTCGACGTCGACCCCGCAGCGGGCAGCGTAGTTTGGATCCAGCGCGTGCTCCATGTCGACGAACGCGCAGATGCCACCGAGCCGCTGGGCCTCGGCTATGATGTGTTGGCACAGAGTCGTCTTACCCGAGGCCTCTGGGCCATATACCTCGACGACACGCCCGCGCGGCACGCCGCCAACGCCAAGGGCAATGTCCAGGGCTAGCGAGCCGCTGGGAATCACTTCGACCTGCAAATGCTGTGCTTCGCCCAGGCGCATAATCGTTCCCTCCCCAAAGCGTTTGGTCAGAGAATCTAACGTTCTTTCCAAGCTTGCCTGTCGTCCATTTTCACCCGCCATTGAGAGTACCTCCTGAGGATTGGTTGCTGATCATCAATACAGTACAAACAATAGCACATATGTTCGTGTCTGTCAATATCGAGCTTGAAACAATGAACGAGTGTTCGATTATAGTTCGATAATTGGCCCGCTACCGCCCCCGGACAACATTGATCAGGTCAGGGATTTCGCGGGCACCCGCAGCGTAGGTCAGGGCGAGGTAGGTGACCAGGCCGACCATGCCGCCCACGATGAGGAATAGAAATGTTGCGTCGACGAATTGACTCACCAGCAAGATGGCGGCCGCCATCCCGGCCGCACCCAGTAGTGACCGCCCAGCAGTGGCCAGTAACTGGCGATCCTGCAAATAGCCAAGTCGCCTTCGATTCAAGAGAAATAGAACTAGCGACTGCGCCGTGAACGCAATGGTACTAGCAAGAGCAAGGCCCCTGACGCCTAAGCGATCGACCAATAGAATGGCCAGTATCGTATTGATAGCCAGCCACAAAAGGGCTACGATCATAGGAGTCACGGTGTCATGTTGGGCGTAGAACAAGCGGGCCAAAATCTCCAGCGAAGCTTCGGCGATTATCCGGAAGCTGAAAAAAAGCAGGATGGAGTACACGAGTCGGGTTGAATCGGCCGTGAAGGCGCCATCTTCAAGCAACAGTGCGATTGCTGGTTGGCCGAGCAGTACAAGCCCTACTGAAGCGGGGATCGTTAAGGTCCAGATGATGCGCAGGGCGTTCATGGAGACTCTCTTTAATCCCTCAATGTCCCCTCCATTGTACAGTTCAGCCATGGTCGGAAAGACGACGATAGCAATTGCCGTACCCAACAGCGTTTCAGGAAGTTGCATCAGCTGGTATCCGTAGAAGTATCCCGATACGCTGCCTGTCTCTAAATCAGGATCTGACGCCAGGTTGATGATGACGAGATCGGCAATCTGAACGGCACCAAGCGTCACCACTCGTGGTATCATAAGCCAGATGACTTCCCGAACGCCGGCCAGGCGCATTATGATCTCAGGATGGTAACTGAATTTGAAACGCATCAGCGCCGGAACCTGGATCAGGATATGGAGTACGCCGCCCAACACCGTTCCCCATGCCAAGCCGATTATTCCCATTTCGGGTACCAGAAAGACTAGCCCAAAGACATAGCCAACGTCGAGCGCCACGGGAGCCAGCGTCGGCAGGGCGAAATGCTGGTGAGCATTGAGAATGCTACTAAGAACACCGCTAATGCCGAACAAGGTCGTCTGAATCAAAATGATGCGCATGAGCTCGGCCGTTAGCTCTTGTTGTTCTGGCGGAAAGCCGGGTACTAGGACGTTGGAAGTAATCCAAGGCGCCAGAAATATCCCCAGCAGAGAGATGCCACCGAGGACGGCGATCACCAAGGTCAGGATAGAGTTCGCTAGCTGGGCGCCTTCTTTTAGCTTTCGACTTGTCAGATAGGCTGAGTAAACGGGTATGAAGGCAGCCGCCAGCGCGCCGCCGGAAATGAGCGTTACAAACACCTCGGGCAACTGGTTGGCAGCGGTAAAGGCATCGAACTCGCTTCCGGTACCAAAAGCGCCACTGACAAGCCTCGTCCTGAGCAGTCCGGTGAGCTTGCCAAGGCCGAAGAGCACGACGACAATGGCCGAGGACCGAAGAAGGTGACGGGCTCTATCCATGGCAGAGGATTGTAGCCGGCAGGTTATTCCAGGCAACCGCTGGAACAGACCTGCTGAAGTCGATCTGGTTAGATCCTCAAACCTCGGATACGATTGCCGCCCATGATTGGGCCAAATGAGATTGGTTGTTGCTTTGAGGCAAGGATAACGGATTGAATGTGGGTAAGTCAGATATCACGTTTGAAGAAAGTGCTGGACGCCTGAAGGTTACCCTGCCATCGCCAATAAACTGGCCGGTGTTCGGTCTGCACACACTGGCCTTGTTGATTTGGCTGGGTATGCTGGCGGCCGTGCTTGTCTACCTGTTCCGCGGCCTGAGTTCAAGCTTTGTCCTGACGATAATCCTACTTGTATGGATGATTATTTGGCTCTGGTTCGGGCGTTTCCTATGGTCACGCTGGCAATATCATGCGGCGAGCCGCGAGATTCTATTTGCTGACGATGAGCAGCTAGTAGTTCGCCGGCCGGTCTCTATTCTCGGCCTGACATGGGTCTATGACATAAATCACGTCAGCGGACTGTATTACAGTGAGCAGCATGGCTGTCCGGCCTTTGACTATGCCTATCAACATGTCTACTTCGGTCACGAGTTGAAAGAGGAGCAGGCCAAGCTTGTGATCAATGAGCTCAATGGGCGCTTCTTCCCTAATATGGCCTTGGAAGAGAGTGGGGAGCTCTCAGTCAAGTAGGTAGCTCAGCTGCTATTCGCTGAGGAAAAGATCCTTATGAGCAAAGAGCTCGGCGGCCAGCAAAAAGAACAGGCTGGCGTAGATCATAAGCACGGCCGGCGCCAGAGCCTGCGACAGGCTGAACTGTCCGCCGATGATCGCGTCCGTTATCGCGCTGAACGGCCAGAAGATGATGTCGAATACTGTGCCAAATAGACCCGAACCATCCGACGATATCCAGGTAGCTGTATCGTAGAAGATCGCCGCCAGTGCGTCGAAACCGCTTTCGGAAAGGGCGCCGCCGATACGATTGAACAGGCTGAACAACCAATCGCCTAGCAGGCCAATACCGCTTTGTAGATAGAGTAGTAGGCCTATCGCACCGAATACGTATACCCGTGACCAGCCTCGGGCGACTAGATCAGTGGCGTGCAGGGCGATAACTATGAAGAGAATATCGCCCGCGATCCAGAGGGCGGGAATCTCTAACAGCTGACGAAGCGTGATATCAGGGCCCTTGGCTAACAAGGCAAGAAAAGCGACGGCGAACTGAATAACTAAGACGTAGAGTAGCGAGGCCAACAGCACCGAGCTCAAGTACTCAATTCGACTCGGCAATTTCGCGATCAATGGATAATGAACTGCTTGATTAGCCCTGGCGGCAACGCTAAGCGTAACGATGAAAGAAAGAGCCAGCCCAAACAGGCCGAAGATTAAGATGAAGTAGTCGAGGTCCGGCGTCTGTTGCCTAGGGTCGAAGAAGATAACGTAGAATGCCAGCGCCAACAAGATATAAAGCAGTCCGGCCAGGGAGAAGAGGAGCGACCTGAAGAGATAGCGACCTAGTGCCACGATCCGGCGAATCATCGGACCGCCTCGGCGTAGATCTCGGCCAAGGTGACCCGGCTCTGGTCGACTTCTGTGATATCGTAGCCGGCCGCCAACAATATGCGCAATACCTGCGGCCGCAGAGCCATGGCCTCGTTGCTGAGAATCACCTCTTGTTCGTGCACTTCCAGGTCCGAGCTTAGGCCAAGTAGTAGATTCCGCAGCGGGCCCAGATCTTTGGCCACGCTAATCGAGGTGTGAGGCCGGATGGTAAGCGCATCGGCCATCCTATTCTCGTAATGTATTGCACCCTCATTCAAGATAATAAGGTGGGTACAAACTTGAGTTACTTCGTGCAGCTGGTGCGAAGCGAGCACGATAGTCTTGCCACTCGCGTGCAGAGCCTTGATTTGCCGGCAAATGTCCGCCTGGCCCTCTGGGTCTAAACCATTTGAGGGTTCGTCAAGGAGGAGCAGCGGGGGATCTCCGATCATGGCCTGAGCAAGTCCCAAGCGCTGGCGCATTCCTTTTGAACAGTCCTTAATGCGTTTCTCAGCAGCATAGCCGAGCGCGACGCGCTCCAGGCTGGCCCCAACCAGCTGCCGTGATTTCTGGCCACTCACATTGCTTAATTCTGCGACCATCTGCAAATACTGGCGCACACGTAAATGATTGGGAAACAATAGCCTTTCGGGTTTGTATCCGATCGTTGGCCAAGCGCTTGAGGTCGCTCCAATATGGCCTTCATCTGGGAGGAGGAAGCCGGCTATCAGCTTGAACAGAGTTGTTTTCCCTGCTCCATTCGGCCCGAGCACGCCTAATACCTCACCATGCTGTATGCGTATCGTGACATCGCGCAGTGCGACGAGAGAATGATATCGCTTGGTGAGGTTGCTAATCTGTATCACTTGAGCGCCACTGATTTCGATTTGATGTCTTTGGCACGCTATAGAATCTGGCACATGCATTCATGTTTGGCCGAGGCGAAGTTTACCATTTGGTTTTCGATTCGACTAGCCTGCCAGAGATTGCTATAATGCCCTGCTTTGCCGGTCCTACGGTCTAACACGGCTGGGATTATTGTAGACATTGGCGCTGGACGAGAGTTCGTGCGGAACTTCCTTTGAGGTGATAGTTATGGATTTGGGTGGATTTGCCCCATATCTGATGGTAGTAGAAATTGTGCTGGCGATTGTCTTAACCGTTTTGGTATTGCTCCAGGCGAAAGGCTCCGATCTCGGCGGCTTCATGGGTGGTGATACCAGTTCGGGCTACCGAACACGTCGGGGAATTGATGCCACTATTCATCGAGCGACGGTCGGCTTCGGGGTAGCGTTCTTCGTATGCACTCTATTGACTTTCATTGCGATGGGGCAAATGTAATGCCACGCGGCCTGGGCGTGGTTGGGCCTTGCCTAGGCGGCTTCTACCCTTGACAGCCGCCGGAATCTGCCGCTGAGCTTGGGCACACCTCAGCTTGACAACGCCTCGCCGTATCAACGGTAGTATGACCGGGGCGGTCAGGCACAACTCAGTCCAAATAAATGCCGAAATCGAATGAGAATTGACCTTCGTTGGCAGCTGCTTCTGGCGGTTATCTGCATTGCCTTACTGGGTTCTATTCTGGGATATCAGGTCCAGAGCGTTGGACTTTGCACAACGCGGGTAGCCGCGAGCGGCGGTCAAATTGTTGAGGGACTTGTCGGCCGGCCACAATACCTCAACCCTCTGCTTAGCCACGAGAACCCGGTCGACTCACATCTGGCAGATCTAGTTTTCGATGGATTGGTCCGATACGGTCCAGATGGTGGGCCTCTTCCCGCCCTCGCTAGTGGCTGGGATGTCAGTGATGATGGCCGGACTTTCACGTTTGATCTGCGTGATGACGCTCGCTGGCACGATGGCCGCCCGGTTACCACGGCCGATGTGGCTTTTACCTTCCGGCTCCTTCAGGACGAGTCAGTCCCGGCTCAAGAATCGCTTCAAGAGCTCTGGCAGGAGGTCGTCATCAGCCCGACCACTGCTAGCCAGATATCCTTCATTTTGCCGCAACCGTACGGAGCGTTCATAGAGGCCACGACGTTGGGCATAGTTCCTGAGCACCTGTTGGGAGATGTGGCGCCGGAAGACATCGCCGGCCATGACTACAGCCGCGCCCCGGTCGGAACTGGACCTTTCATGGTTGCCTCGGGAAACGATTGGCA
This sequence comes from Chloroflexota bacterium, assembly GCA_020353135.1. Next base: position 597,449 of record CP070688.1, on the reverse strand, counting down.
AGATACAGGCTACCTTCGACTGGCTCCTAATCCGCTTCACTGGCGGCAAGGACTTAGGATTGACTTTCTGGAATTCAGATTCTTCGAAGATTTGCGGTCGCTAATCGCCGCGATGTCCAGCGATGAGATTCAGGCCATAACATCGGTTCCAGTGTCAGGGATTACAGAGATTGGCGCTCTCGAGGGTGTGAGACTTTTCTCAGCGCCAGCGCCTCGTTACAGCCAGCTATTGTTCAATATGACCGGCAGCGGCTCCGACGCACTTGGCGAGGTGGCAATCCGCAAGGCGCTGGCCATGGGCCTGGATCGTGATGCATTGGTCGATCGCGCGCTCGACGGCCAGGGGCTACTGCTCGAAGGTCCCTATCTGCCGCGATCTTGGGCGTTTGTTCCTAACAAGGTGCAGTTTCTTGCTTACCAGCCCGAATCGGCCGCAGCTCAATTGGAAACCGGAGGTTGGACACTCTTGGAAGGGCGCGATGTTCGTCAGAAAGATGGCCAGAACTTGATATTGAGATTGCTTTTGGTGGACGAGCCGCGCTTTCGCGCGCTGGCTGCAGCGGCGGCCGACATGTGGGCTGAAATAGGCGTCGGCACAGAGATAGTGGCCGTGCCGTTCGAAGAATTCAATGCGGCACTGGCCGAAAGGGCATTTGACTTGGCCATAGTGGATGTGGATCCTGGAAACGACCCCGACTTGTATGACTTCTGGAGCCAGGAAGCGATTGTGCGCGGCCAGAACTATGGAGGTTGGAACAATCGCCGGGCCAGCGAGGCTCTGGAAAACGCGCGTCGTCTAGCTGAGCAGCAAGAGAGGCGCCCATACTACGAGGCCTTCCAGAGCTATTTTGACGAAGATTTGCCAGCCTTGACCCTTTACCAGCATGTGTACACGTACGGGCTCAGCTCGGAAGTTCGGGAGGCCGACATTGGCCGAATCGATTCTCCCCGTGGTCGCTATGACACGCTTGACCAATGGTTCTTGCTCTTTAGAGAGGTAGCTAGCGCTTGTCCGGAAGCCGGTGAGTGAGGCTTCAGGCTTGTGGCAGGGCGGCCGTCGCTGTTTCGGCGACAATCTCGATTGGACCAAACACCTCCGGCTGACGGGCATTCACCTCATGTCGCTTGATCAACTCGAGAACCGCAAGCAAAGTAACCGAGACCTCCGACCAGGTGGCGCGTGCTGAAAGCAGATCATTGAACGCGACGCGGCCATTTTCATCGATATTTCGTCGAAGCAAGCCAATCTGATCCTCAATCGTTACTGACCGTTTCTGCACTACGACGGAAACGCTCTCTTCTTTCAAGTCCGCTCGTTCCAACGCTTCATGCAGAGCGCCGATAAGTGCTTCTATGTCAATGCCTGCAAGATCAAGATTGCGTTCCAACGCCGGCGGCGGGGCAACCCTCAGGTAGGTTCGCAGCCCTTTCTGTTCCCGC
>CP070688.1:593026-595909 GCA_020353135.1 Chloroflexota bacterium | reverse complement strand
TATGCCACGGTCTGGCTCACGTCGATTCCCAGACGCCCCTCGCCCTGGACGACTGTTCGCCGGAGCAGTGGAGCACCATAACGACGGGTCAGATCGTATCGCCCCAGCGGATCTCTGATTCGGGCATGAACATCTCATCAAAGGAGGATCTGGGCCGCTCGTGGGACATACATGCCGAACGAGTTATCGAATGCACCGACTGCCACTATTCGCTCAACAATCCGGTCTACTTCCAGGAGTCTGACGAAAGCCAGCCGGACCACCTGACATTTGACCCGCGGCGGATTGATCATGGCGAGTATCTGTACCGGCCGTTGCACGAGTTCGCCAAAGGCGGAAGCGCCCAGGGCACGGTGGCGCCCGAGTTGGACAACACCCAGCGACGCTGCGAATCATGCCACAGCATCGAAAAAACTCACGACTGGCTACCCTACAAAGAACGGCACATGGAGTCTGTCAGTTGCGAAAGCTGTCACATTCCGGAAATGTATGCGCCTTCGCGCCAATATATGGACTGGACGGTGCTTGAGCCAGACGGCACGGCCCTGTCCGCCTGTCGTGGCATTGAAGAAGAAGGTGATTCCTTCAGCAACGTCTTGATCAGCAGCTACAAGCCGGCGTTGCTGCCGCGCCAGGAAAGCGACGGCAGCAGCAAATTGGCGCCCCACAACTTGATCACCTCCTGGTACTGGGTCCATGGCGACCCTGAAAGACCTGTGCCCCAGCGGGACTTAGAGGCGGCCTGGCTGGAAGGGGGCGAATATCACCCAGAGATATTGAGCGTCTTTGACGAGAATGGCGACGGCCGGCTGGACGATTCGGAGCTGGTCATCGACGACGAGAAAAAAGAGGTGCTGATCGTCTCCCGCCTGGAATCGCTGGGCCTGGAAGAGCCGCGCATCGCTGGCGAAATCCAACCTTACAGCATCAACCACGATGTCACCCATGGCGAGTGGGCGACCAGAGATTGCCGGACCTGCCACGGCGGCGACTCTCTGGTCACCACGCCGACTATGCTATCTGACCGGATACCCGGCGGGGTTCTGCCCACATTTGTGGCTGACGCCTCGGTAGATACATCAGGTTCGTTGGTTACGGCCGAGACGGGTGAACTCTACTATCAGCTGGAAACGAGTGCGGCCAATTTGTACGTGCTCGGACACGATAGCGTTGACCTGGTCGATTGGCTGGGCAGCTTGCTATTCGTAGGCACCCTGGTCGGCGTCGTCGCCCATGGCGGTCTACGCTTCTTTGCCGCGCGTCGTCATCCTCCCAGCGACGATCTCGCTAGCGACCCCGAAGTCCAGGAAGTCTACATGTACAGCATGTACGAGCGCCTTTGGCATTGGCTGCAAACGATCGTCATCCTGATCCTGCTGTTTACCGGGCTGATCATTCACAAGCCCGACAAGTTCGGTCTGTTCAGTTTCAGCTACGTGGTCCAGGTCCACAACATCATGGCCTTGATCCTGGTCGCCAACGCGGCGCTGGCCGCGTTCTATCACCTGGCCAGCGGCGAGATTCAGCAGTTTCTGCCCCGGCCGCGAGGCTTCTTCGACCAGGCCTTTTTGCAGGCCAAGTTCTACTTGCAGGGCATCTTCCGCGGCGACGAGCATCCGTTTGAGAAGACGCCGCAGCGCAAGATGAATCCTTTGCAGCAGGTGACCTATTTCGCCATCTTGAACGTATTGCTGCCCTTGCAGATTCTGACCGGCGCCTTGATGTGGGGCGCCCAGCGCTGGCCTGGTTTGACGGCCAGCCTGGGTGGCCTGCCGTTCCTGGCGCCCTTTCACACGCTCATCTCCTGGCTCTTTGCCTCCTTCATCATCATGCACGTGTATCTGACGACGACCGGGCACAAACCCATGGCCAGCATCAAAGGAATGATTATGGGCTGGGATGAAGTAGAAGTCCGCCAGAAAGAATCTCCTTCGGCCGTCGCCGGAGATTGACAAAAGTGAGGAAAATAAACACGCATGACTACTTACACACCATCAGATAGCGAAGCCCAACCGGCGGCCGTGGAAGGCGCCAGGGTCGAGCGCAAGGCCAAGCCCTACATCAACCCTTACCTGGCCGGCATCCTGTTAGGCGTCGTCCTGTTCGCCGCCTTCTTCATAACCGGCAGCGGCCTGGGCGCATCGGGCGGGCTGAACCGCATCCTTGTCTTCTTCGAGGACCTTGTCGTTCCGGGCCATATCGACCGCACACCCTACCTGTTAGCCATGGCCGGCGGGGATAAGAATCCCCTGGACAGCTGGATCGTCTTCCTGACGGCCGGAACCTTATTGGGCGGCTTCGCCTCGGGCTGGCTCAGCCATCGCGTCAAGCTAGAGACAAACCGCGGACCACGGGTCCCGGTCAAATTGCGCTGGGTGATGGCCTTTCTGGGCGGCGCGCTGATGGGCTATGGCGCTCGATGCGCGCGCGGCTGCACGTCAGGCCAGGCGCTGTCCGGCGGCGCGGTGCTGTCTGTCGGCAGCTGGGCCTTCATGTTCGCCGTTTTCGCCGGCGCCTACGCTTTGGCCTATTTCCTGCGTAAATTCTGGAACTAGGGTAGCAAATGACCATGACTGTATTTCCGCTTCCTCTCACGCAAATTTTGGGCCATTGGGGCGCCTATGTGGTCTTCTTGTTGATCGGTTTCGCCTTTGGCTTCGTCCTGGAGTCGGCCGGCTTCGGCAACTCGAAGAAATTAGCGGCCCAATTCTATTTCAAGGACATGACCGTATTAAAAGTCATGTTTGGGGCCATCATCGTGGCCATGGTCTTGATCTTCGGCGCGTCAGCCGTGGGCCTGCTCGATTACAACCTGGTCTGGGTCAATCCAACGTATCTATGGCCGGGCATCGTCGGCGGCTTGATCATGGGCGCTGGATTCAT
>CP070688.1:589012-592926 GCA_020353135.1 Chloroflexota bacterium | reverse complement strand
GCCGTCGGCGTGTTCGTCGGCGGCACCGGCGTGTTGGTCGGCGTATTTGTAGCCGTCGCCGTGGCCGTCGGCGGTACTGGCGTGTTGGTCGGCGACGGTGTGGCCGTTGGTGTATTTGTAGCTGTGGCCGTCGCGGTACTCGTAGCCGTGGCTGTGGCAGTTGGCGTATCAGTCGGTGGGACCTCCGTGGCCGTGGCCGTCGGCGTCGCCGTGCTCGGGCCAGGAATGACCGTCGCCGAGCCATTATTGAGCTCGCCGCGCCACTCGCCATCTCCACCCTGAATCCCGCTCTGCACCGTCAGGAGCCCCGTCTGCTGGCAATCAGGGCTGCAAAGGGCGCTGGCTACATAGGCTTCGGCCTCTTCCCAGGCCATGTCGATATTATGAATGATATCTTCGTGATGAACGGCCGCGAAGGTCACCAGGGTTTCGCCCGGCGCCTGCCACAAACGGATATGGTAACGCGGACCAAGCAAGGTGCCAGGCTTGAATAGCTGTTCATCCTCCACATGGAGCTCCGTCCCGTCGTAGTGCAGCCACTGGTTCGATCCCCCGCCGCTGAGCGACCAATCGTCGTCCAACAACAAGTCCCGCACCTCTTGCCAGGTCCGGCCGGGAAATACCAGGTTGACCGGATCGCAGTTTCTCGTCGGGCCGATATCGCTGTCATCAAAGTCAACGCAGGTGTTGTTTTCATCGTCTAGGGTGAAGGGATGAAAAGCAACGCCCAGGTAAGTGTCGGTCTCGGCCGCGGCCGACCGCGCCATGAGGATCATCATGACCATCACGGTCAATGAAAGCAACAATACCCTGGTTAATGTCTGGTAGCTTCTCAACAGTGCGACCTTTGGTTGCCGCCTGATTTATCTGGGCTTATCCGGTCATTACAAATGCTGGTCCCTAATCGCCGGCCGCCAACAAGGAATCTCTCCACCGCCACTGTGCCATACGCCACATCCTACTATCTCTTGAGAGCCAGCGCCAATACTGTCAATCTACAGGCGAGACGCTGGCCCGACCAACAACCAACCACCGACAACCAGCTACAAACCGCCAGCCGCCATCTTGGCTCCACGCCCATTCCAGGTAACATCCAGCCCATGATCAGGCCGTCAACGGAACAGGTTCCAACTGAAAACCCTTGGCCCTGGATCTTCGCCGCGCTGGCCGCCCATACCGCCTGGGGCGCCTATCCGGTGCTGGCCCGCTACTTGCAGACCGTCAGTCAACTGCCCAGCATGTCGCTGCTGGTCGCCGGCTCGGCCGTGGCCGTGATCGCTCTCCTGGCCGTTGTCCGGCCGCGCCTCCAGCTGAGCCTTTTCCGCTCGCCCTTGATGTGGTTCTTCATCCTGGTCATCATCATCCGCGCTACCAGCAATCTATTGGCCACCCGCTTCACCCTGGCCATCTACGTCCAGCTGATCACCCTGATGACCCCCTTCCTGGTCGTTCTGCTCAGCGCTACATTTTTGCGCGACCGCATTCCGCCCTACACCGGCCGGGCCGTCGTCTTGGCCTCGGCTGGCGCCCTACTGATGATGAGTGGCGATCTAAGTGAAACGGGTTTGCGGCCAGATTTTGGGCCAAATGATTGGCTGGGCGTCGGCCTGGCCTTTGGCAGCAGCCTGACCCTGGCCCTCTATATGATCATCATCCGCCGCGGTGCCCGGCGCCAGATCTCCGGCCGGTCCATGCTGCTCGTCCAGCTACTCGCCATTTTGGCCTTCTCCCTCGTCGCGAGCCTGATCTTGGGCGAAGAGTGGCGTCGGTGGCAAGAGCTGGCTCTTTTCGACTGGCTCATCTTCCTCGCCTTCAGTCTTGGCGTGCTTTTCGGCGCTAACATGGGCCAGGTCGGCGCCTTGCGTCACTTAGGCGCGCCTATGGTCAGCAGCCTGCTGGCCTGGCGGCTGGTGAGCGCCTTGATCTTTGCCGCTCTGCTGCTCGACGAGCGACTGACTTCTCCGGTTCAGTACCTCGGCGCGCTGATCGTCCTGGCCACCATCACCTGGTATCTAAGACGCCAGCGGGCGGTAAAATAGACGCCCAGTATACGATCGGATACATGACTTTAGAATGGCAGATATCGACCAAAGTGTGAACTACTTCATAGTTTGCCGATCCGGAAAAGTGTATCGTATTGGCGAAGAAATAAATTCCGGTCACTATTGAAACGTCGCGCTATGATTCTCGCTATGCTGCTGGCCCACCTGTTTGGGGATTACATTCTACAATGGGACAACTTATCAAAGTGGAAGAGCAAGCGCCTGAGCGGCGTGCTGCTCCACGGCTTGATCGTCACCGGGGTCACCCTGATTTTCGCGGTGCTGATCGAGCCCAGCTGGTGGCCTTGGGCCATTTTTATCGGCCTGACCCACACTCTCATTGACGCGTTGCAATTGCCAATCCGGCGCCACATGGCCTCCCAAAAATCTGGGAAAGGAGCCTTGGCCCTCTTCGCGGCCGATCAGACCGCCCACCTGACTATCATCGCCTTGGTCCTGATTTGGTCCGGTTACCTGGAAGCGCCCAGCCTGACCGACGGCGTCATCGCCGCTTCTTACGACAACAAGTTTTTGGCCTTCGCCTTAGGCTATGCCTTCTTGACCATGCCGGCCTGGATCATCATTCGCTTCTTCATTTGTGGTTTCATGAATGGCACGGCGCCCGATTTTTCCATGCGCCTGGGCGGCAAATACTCGAGCATGTTGGAGCGCGGCCTCATCCTCACCCTGGTTCTCTTTGGCCAATTCATCTTGATTCCGCTGGCGACTTTGCCCCGGCTAATCATGGAATGGTCTCAGCCGGTCGCGCAACCGGCCGGCCACCAGGCTTTCGTCGGTCGGCGCGGACTCCAATACATGGCCGAACTGCTGGTCGGCGTCGCACTGGCCGTGACCATCGGCCTGGCGCTGCGCCAGCTATGATCGCAACCCAAGGGGTAGCCAACCCACTACTGGCCCATCGCCATTTTCTTCCATTCCCAACTTCCAACTAGCATCCCTCCAACAAGCGGTCTAGAATTCGAGCCTGGCGAGCACGCATGACTCTCATCAAACTGCACACTTTTCGTTAATCGCCACAAGCCCAAAGCTCGAAGCTCAAGGCTCACAGCTCAAAGATCACAGCCAATAGCTAAGGACCCAACCAATGCATCTCTACATGATTCGCCACGGCCAGAGCCACGTGAATCTGGCCGAATGGAATAGCGGCAACACCGACGAGGGCCTGACTGAACTCGGTCAAAGGCAGGCCGCGGCCCTGGCCAGTTGGCTGCCTGCCCAGGTGCCTGAAGTCGACGCCATGTACGCCAGCACCATGCGCCGGGCGTTGGAAACGGCCGAACATCTGTCCAAAGCCTACGAAATCAACCTGCGCTACGAAGACCGGCTAAGGGAGATCGGCAACAATCGCTGGGATCATACCGCCTGGCCCAACGACGATCTGCCCCGTGAATACGCCGATTATTGGGCCAGTGAACGCCCTTTCTCCACCGTCACGCCCTTCATAGAGGGCGGCGAGACTTTCATCCACTTCCGCACCCGGGTAGGCATCTTCTTGGAGGAACTGGTCGAACGCCACCTGGAAGAGACTGTGGTCGCGGTTTGCCACGGTGGCGCCATTGAGGCTGCCTTTGACCATATATTCAACGTCGGCCCCTGGCGGCGCTGCGAAATCTGGAATCACAACACGGGCGTCACCTTCTTCGAATATGTGGACCATCCTCGGCGCGAGACGTGGCGGCTGCACTATCACAATCGCACTTGCCACTTGCTGGACATGGCGTCTTAACCAGCCGGCGCCCTAACCCGCCCAATCGTCGAGCCGTCACGCTCTCCAATCTGCTTCGGGGGATTCCTCGACCAATTCTGTGCTCGTCTCTTGCCACTCACGTCTTACTGTGATAGCTTAGTAAT
>CP070688.1:584115-588912 GCA_020353135.1 Chloroflexota bacterium | reverse complement strand
GACGAGTTCGCTGACCATGGGCCCGCGCATTTTGTCCACGTCGTCTTGATATTTGAGGATGATTCCAAGGGTTGCATCGACCACGGCCGCGTCGAGCGACTCTGTGTGAAGGTAGGTTAGCGCTTCGGCCCAGTCCAGCGTCTCGGCTACACCGGGCGATTTGTACAGTTCCTGGCGGCGTAGTGACTGGATGAAATCCACCACCTGGGCCGCCAGTTGCTCCGAGATACCGGGCGCTTTCAAGCGCACGATCTCGATTTCTTTGTCGCGGGAAGGGTAGTCGATCCAGTAATAGACGCACCGGCGCTTAAGCGCGTCGTGGATTTCACGGGTGCGGTTCGAGGTGATGACGACGATGGGTTTATGCTCGGCCTGCAAGGTACCTATCTCGGGGATGGTTATCTGGTAGTCGGATAACAGCTCGAGCAGAAAACTTTCAAACTCTTCGTCAGCCCGATCCAATTCGTCGATGAGCAATACCGGCGCCTTGTCATGGCTCTGATCGATGGCCTGGAGCAGCGGCCGTTTCAGCAGAAAATGCTCTTCAAAAATATCGTCGGTGACCGAATCGGCGTCAATGCCGCGATGCTGGCGGGCCTGGATTTCCAGCAATTGTTGCGGGTAGTTCCACTCGTAAACGGCGTGGCCGATATCCAGACCCTCGTAGCATTGTAGTCGAATCAGGGGCGCGTCAAAAGCGCGGCTGAGCGCTTTGGCAACTTCTGTCTTGCCGACGCCTGGCTCGCCCTCCAGGAAAACGGCTTTTTCCATCTTGAGGGCCAGAAAAAGGCTGGTGCTCAGGCCGATGTCGGCGATGTAGTCCTGTTCCGCCAGCAGGCCGGTTGTCGCTTCGACTGAATCGGGTATTTGGATGGATTGTGCCAGGTTTGTCACTGTTTATGTGCTATGGCGCTGCCATGACTTGGCGAGCGCGAATAGGGCCGCTTTGCCCGGACTTCTAAGCCCATACGGGCCTCTTGGTCCGTACGGACCAGGTGGTCCCAAGTCGATTCAAGCCAGTTGGACGAAAAGTAGGGGTTATCTTCCCGCTCGGTTCTAGACTCGACTTATTGTACGACCAATGGAGTAATTCGGCCAATCCGAGAGATAAGCCGCTGCCATGTTGGAGCCTACGCCCTTCATGCATTATACTGCCGAGCGGTTCTCTTCCTCGGCCAGGTGACAAGGAGGCGGCATGGAAACAAAAGAAGCGATGGGCGGCGCGGCCGTTAGCGGCGCAAGCAGCTCCGACGGAGTGGGTAATGGCCTGCCGGCCACCCCGGTCTTACTCGCTTTTGCCTTAGGCGTCTTGTTGGGCGGGTCCAACGCCGTCGCCACGCGCTTCACCGTCGAGGAGATGGATCCATTTTGGGGAGCAGCCTTGCGCTTCGCGGCGGCGACGACCATTTTCGCCGTCATTGGCCTGCTCGGGCGGGTTGAGCTGCCGCGCGGCCGGACGCTGGGCGGCTTGCTAGTCTATGGCGTTCTTAATTTTGGCCTAAGCTACGCACTGCTCTACTTCGCCATTCGCGAGCTGACGGCCGGATTCACGATGGTCATTCTGGCTCTAACGCCTCTACTGACCTTTCTCTTCGCCGTCCTGCACCGCCTCGAACCGTTCCGCTGGCGGGCGTTTCTGGGAGCGATGCTGGCCCTGGGCGGGATCGCCCTGGCCTTTGCCGGTCAGCCGGCCGGCGGCGCGCCCCTATGGGCCGTGTTGTTCATGGTCGGCTCGGCCGCCTGCCTGGCCGAGGCGACAGTCGTGTTGAAGATGCTGCCGCCGGTTTCGCCGGTGGCGGCCAACGCCGTGGGCATGGCCGTCGGCACGTTGACGCTGGCCCTGCTGTCTTTGCTGGCTGAAGAAGCGTGGGCCTTACCCGAGCAAACCCGGACCTGGGCGGCCGTGATCTACCTCATCGTCTTCGGCTCGGTGGCCCTGTTTTACCTGGCCGTCTATGTCGTTCAGCGCTGGACGGCCACGGCTACCTCTTACGGCGTGGTGCTGGCGCCCTTTGTAACCGTGCCGCTGGGCGCGTTCCTGGCCGGCGAACAGATCACCGTTGGGCTGGTTGCGGGTGGGTTGCTGGTGCTAGTGGCCGTCTTTGTGGGCGCGTTGTCGGGTGGGGTCGACAAGAAAGCGGAAGTGGAAGCGGCGGCCGAGAGTCGGTGAGAAGACTGTCGGCCGCGACCACAATTACAGATCACAGCCCATCTCCTATTTACTCAAGCCAAAGACCGAATGGGAAAAGCGGCACGTCTTCTCCTGATCCCGTCTGCTCGAAATTGAACGGCAATTGATCTGTCGACCGGGGCCAGGACGCAATCCAACCGCCGCAAGACGATCAAGGGCATAATGACATCCCGGTGTTTGCCGCGCTTAGAGGTGCCGCGGATGATGTCGACAATACCCCACAGGAAGCTGACGATCTGGCTGTGATTCAACGCAACCCTCCAGGGCAAGGCGCCAGGGTAGCCCTCCGGCCGGCTCTTCGACGCCAAGAGAATCGGACAGAATTAACAAGATAAGCAGGGTTGAACGTCGCTTAAAGAGTTCGCGGCCATTCAACCTATTGTTGCGGGACATCGCAATTTGTGAATGGCCAACTCTGAACGCCCCGGTCCAGCCTCCTTCTCTGACCGCACTTCCTCGGCCAACCATCTTGCTCGCACAGTAAGGGCGGTAGGTCTGCGGCAAACCGTGAGAGATTTTGAGCGTCTGTCGCTCACAGCTGGTTACAGTGCTAGCCAGTTGCCTCTCTTTATATGGAGTGATAGGATATTTGTAGCCACGTCGGCGTTATGCTGAGCGCATTCTCCCGAGCCAAGCAACGCCGGTTTGTAGGTGCCATGGTGCAATAGGGGCTAGCTTATGAACCACGTGCATGCCGCCATCGAAATCAAGGGGTTGACCAAATCATACGGTCAAATCCAGGCTCTGCGCGGTGTGGACCTGCAGGTCAATCGGGGCGAAATCTATGGCTTTCTCGGCCCAAACGGGGCCGGCAAAACCACCACCATTCGGTGTCTCATAGGCCTGATCAGACCTCAAGTCGGATCGATTCGCATCCTGGGACTTGACCCACTGACAGACTCCGTCGCCGTACGGGCCCGCATCGGCTACCTGCCCGGCGAGCTGAGCTTCGAGGAAAACCTGAAGGTGGAAGCCGCCCTGCGGTATCTCAATGCTCTCTTCGGCAACAAGGGCGACTGGGATTTTGTGCGCCAACTGGCCCAGCGCCTGGAAGTCGATCTGACCATGCCCATCAAAAACCTCTCTAAGGGAAACAAGCAGAAAGTCGGCGTCGTCCAGGCCCTGATGAACCGGCCGGAGCTCTTGCTACTCGACGAGCCTACATCCGGCCTCGATCCCCTGATGCAACAAGAGGTCCACCGCCTGTTGAAGGAGGCTCAGGCTGATGGGACCACCGTCTTTTTCTCGTCCCACATAATCGGCGAAGTCGAGGCCATCGCCGAGAGGGTGGCCATTATCCGCCAAGGCCTGATCGTCGAGGAAGCGGAACCCGGTCAGTTAGGCAGCATGGACTTGCGCCGGGTCCATGTGCGATTCGCCGACCCATCGGACTCGGGGCCCCTGGCTGACGTGCCTGGCATCTCGATGCTGGATGCACACGATGCCCTCAATGTCACAGTCCAGGTGGAGGGCGAACTGGATGACTTCATCAAAGCTCTAGCCGCCTTCCCGGTCAGCGATCTGGTGATCGAGCGGCCGTCCTTGGAAGAAGCTTTCCTGGCCTACTACGAAGGCGATCGGCAAGAGGCTCCATGAACACACCTGATAGTTACACAACGAATCACCCAAAGCTCCAGGAGTTGACTAAACATGGTGGCTGAACTGAAACACGCCCTTCGCCGCAGCCGCGGCGGGGTCATAGGCTGGAGCGTGGCGCTGGCTCTCTATAGCTTGTTGATGGTGGTCATGTTTGACCCTATCACCGAGGTCGAGGGTTTGGAAGAACTACTGCTGGCCTATCCGCCTGAATTGATGGTCTTCTTCGGTGACATGGCCCAGGCCACGACGCCAGTTGGTTTTCTCGACACCTGGTATTTCAGTTACATGCCGTTGATTGTCGGCGTTTTCGCCATCATCGCCGGGGCCAATCTTTTGGCCAGTGACGAGGAAAGAGGCATCCTGGACCTGTTGTTGGCCTATCCCGTCAGCCGCACGTCATTCTTCTGGGCCCGGCTCCTGGGCTTTGTGCTCGCCACGGCCGTCATCCTGTTGGTTGCCTGGCTGAGTTTTGCCATCTCCTCGGGAGGCACGAAACTTGATTTCACCTGGCTGGAGTTCCTCTGGCCGTTCCTCTCCCTCTTTGCCCTGATGTTGGCCTTCGGCACATTGGCCCTGTTATTTAGCATGTTGCTGCCGGCCGCCCGCCTGGCCGCCATGCTTTCTGGCGCCATCCTTGTCGCCAACTTTCTGCTCGTCGGGCTGGCCGGCCTCAACCAGAGCCTGGAAACTACGGTCAAGCTCACGCCGTTCTACTACTATCAGGGAGGCAAAGCTGCTAGCGGCCTGGACTGGAGTTGGTTGGCCGGCTTGCTGGCTCTGTCGTTGCTATTCGCTCTGGCCGCCTGGCTGATCTTCCTGCGGCGTGACATCCGCGTCGGCGGCGAGCGCAGCTGGCGCCTGCCAGCCATGAACTAAAGTCACAAAGCTAATCGACTAATTGCCCGCACCAGCCTCAAACGGCACTTTGAGCCATTGTCGGCTAGGGCGGCGTTGACCTGGCATTCTAAGTGTGAAGATGGCAAAGGTGTCAAAGGTGTCAAACCTTC
>CP070688.1:578774-584015 GCA_020353135.1 Chloroflexota bacterium | reverse complement strand
GATCATTGATTTTGCCCATGCCCTCGGCTATGTGGCTGAGGCGGGCAAGGTCATTTGGGGTGAAAAGCGAGGCCTTCAGGAGTTGGTTCCCACGCTGCCGCCATCAACTGAAACACCAACCGCCGCAGAGAACCTTGGCTGAGCTAAGTTTGCTGCTGCCCAAAGCGAAAGGTGACGAGCAAGCCGCTGTGATTGATGGCGCCCGATACTACCTCCAGCGACGGCTGCCGATGATTGATTACCCTTATTTCCGGCGTAAGGGATATCCTATCGGCTCCGGTTCGGTGGAAAGCGCCCATAAACAGCTTGTCCAACGCCGCTTCAAGCAGGCTGGCATGCGTTGGGCCAGCCAAAATGTGGACCCTCTCCTCGCACTGCGTGATCTGATCTGCAATGACCGTTGGAACGAAGGTTGGGACCGCATTGTTACCTTTCAGCTACAACAGCAGCGCCAGATGCGATTTCAGCGCGCCTTGAGCAAACAATCACCTACACCCTCAAGGACGCCCATCACTGCTGGCCAACCTACCACCTCCTCACATTCTCCGAATACCTCAGAAACGCAGCCTCCTTCGCCAAAGAAACTCATAAAGGATCCGAAAGACCATCCTTGGCGCCGAAATCTCTGGCCTACCAAAGAATCCTGGCGCTGGCCTAAGTAGCGTCAACAGAAATGACGCGCACCCCACGGCCGCCCCACCCTCTTTACAAACCCGGCCGAATAAACTAGACTGTAAATAGTGGGAGTATGAACGGCGCTTTATTTGGAGTCAAAAGGAGCGTGTTTATGAGTCCTTGACCCTTCCTTCTGTGTTTGATTACAGGACCTTCTTCTTTGATTTTGGGGTAATCCCAGGGAGGAAACTTATGCGCAGCCACACCTTCGCGAAGGTATTGGCCATGGTTATTCTCTTGGGCGTCCTCGTAGCCAGCGTCTCCTCACAAGCCCTGATAGAACTACCCGAGAAGCCGAAGCCCAATATGATGCACTGGCGCTCGGGCATCCTCGAAGAACCTCTGTTCTTCACACCTCAAGAGAACTTCCGTCCGGCGACGAATCAACCACCTGGCCACAATATCCTCGTCAACCAAGACTTCAATTTCCGAGCCCAGAACGAGACCGCCATCGCCATTAACCCCAACAACCCCAGGCATATCGTCACCGGCTATAACGACTACCGGGCCGGCTGGCCCATTGGCGGCGGTTTTTCCACCTCCTTCGACGGCGGCAAGACCTGGCACGACGGCATGGTCACCACCCCAGGCTTCGTCACCGTCGAAGGCATCGTCGAGCCGCCGGTAGGCACCGGCGATCCGGCCGTCGCCTTTGCCAATGACGGCACCGTCTATCACTCCAGCATCGGCTTCAGCGCCAGCTGGTGCGAAAACGGCGTCTTCGTCTACCGCTCTGAAGACGGCGGCGTCAGCTGGTGGCGGCCGGTAATCGCCAGCGGTCAGGGCATCGTCGACTACTGGCCCTACGCCATGGACTGCTCCGTCGGCCATGATAAGGAGTATATGACCGTCGACACCTCCGGTGGTCCCCACGACGGCCGCATCTACGTCACCTGGACCCGCTTCTTCTTCGAAGGCGGCGCGACCTACTATGAATCGCCCATCTACCTGGCCTACTCCGACGATGGCGGCTCTTCATTCACGATCGCCGGCGAAGTTAACGGCTCCTCGGCCGACCTCTGCGAGCACCAGGATGATACGACCGGCGGCACCGGCCCTGGCGCCACCGGTCCCGACGCCACGCCCTACGACTGCGACCAGAGCCAGTTCTCATACCCGGTCGTCGACTCTGATGGCACCCTCTATGTCCACTTCTTGAACGAACAGAACAGCAGCGAATGGACCAGCCCGGGCAACTTCAACGACCAGATCCTGGTCGTCAGCGTCGATCCCGACACCTTTGCCGTCACAGGACCCACCCAGGTCGACCTGCTTCATGACGGACTCGACAACTACCCTCGCTCGCCCTTCAACGGCCGGCAGACCGTCTGCAACGGCGGCTGGCGCCTGAATGCGGCCGGCAACATCGCCATCGGCCCCGACGATGCTTTATACGTCATTTGGGCCGACAATCGCAACGGCGATATCTTCCCCTTCCCGACCTTCCTCGACGCGGCCGATGGTTCCTGCCCGGACGACTTGTTTACCAGCACCGACGCCTTCGTCAGCAAGTCTACCGACGGCGGTATGACCTGGTCAGCGCCCCAGAGGATCAGCGCCGATCCGCCCAACTTCGACAACTGGTTCCCCTGGATCACCGTTAGCGACAATGGTTGGGTCTGGGCCGTCTACTACGACCGCCGTGTGAGCGGCGACAACACCCTCGCCGACGCCTGGGTGGCTCTGTCGAAAGATGGTGGCCTGACCTGGCATGAACAGCGGGCTTCAGAACACTCATCTAACTTCTTCAACGGCTTCTTTGGCGGCCCGTCCTTCATCGGCGACTATAATGGCATCGCCGCGGCCGGCCCCAAAGCTTATCCTTTCTGGACCGACTCACGGATGGATAACGACACCGACGTCTTCCTACAAGTCATAAGCGGCGGACGCGAGTAATCGACGGTATACTCCCACCTGGTACCCAACCCGCAGGCTGAAAAAAGCCTGCGGGTTCTTTTATTTGTCGCACTCCCTGTTCGAACTGCTCTGCCTAACCCGCGATCTGGACGGCCGGAGCCTCGTCAAGCTTGATTACCTGAGTTGATAATCAGCGCTCACAAAACGCCGGATACATGATCCTGATAACCTTGATCTCTTTGCCGAAAAAACGACCATTTCGTGATGAAATGATTTCGGCCAGGGGCTTGGGCGAATATTCTCTTGGTTTTCAGTCCAAGGTTAGGGCGTCTCGCCCTCGCCCACCGGTTCACTTGACGTCGTAATGGAGCCGATCTTCCAGCCGCCGGCCACGTACCGGACATAGACGGGGGTCTCGTTCCGAAGGAGGTCTAGAACCTGGGGAAAGTCCTCCCAAGTATAGTGGAACCAAACATAGCCGGTCGATGATTGATCATCTGTACTTGGCATTGTTGCCGGGTCGCGATGGAAGTAGGCGCCGCCAATTAGGCTCCCATCATCACGTCTCAGACCAATAATTGCCCGATACTGGTAACCAGTTGTATTCTTGCCGCCCCCGTAATAGGAAACACTGTACTTCTTAATCTGCTCAATAAACGCCATAGCACACCTTCCTTTGCACTTTACTTGCGCCAGCGATCTCTCAAAAGCATCATTATTATACAGGGTGTGCAGAAGCAACTCCCTGGCCGCGTGTTGCATTGCCGCAAGGGCGGGTGGTTTCGTGATACAATGGTTTCGGCCCAGCTATCAGGCGAATTCTCACTTGGTTCGCGCAACTCGCAACCCAACGGCCTTCTTGTTACAGACCTGACATTCATCTGCCATCTGTCACAGACAAAAGATCTATATGGCCAGCCAGATAACCACTCTTCATCCGAAAATCAGCCGGCATTTTAGCCTGGAGGAATTGTCGGCTCTCTGCTTCAAGCTAGAGATTGATTTCGAGGAGCTGGCCGGGCAAACCAAGCAAAAGAAGGTCCAGAGTCTGTTGGAATACATCGGCCGCCGGGGCGACGATATGGGAGAAACGTTTCTAAAGCTGCCGGGAGTACAATCTTTGTTGGCCAGATAAGGCGATACAGTGGCGTTTTGGACCCGCGACGGTAAGATTGCATAGATCGGGAGTTGATCATGAACCATCACTTTGGCGAACTTGGCGACGTTTGGAAGCACTTGCCGCTGGCCGAAATTCTACGGCTGAATCCGCCGCGCCACTACTGGGAGACGCACGCGGGTTCTGCGTACTATCCGTTAACCCCAAGCCCGGCCCGCCTTCATGGCGCCCTTCGGTTCCTGGAGCACGCTCCAGGCGAGCCGGAGCTTCAAGAGTGCGCCTACCTGGGGGCTCTCCTCGCGCTGCCAGATCTCTACCCTGGGTCACCCATGCTAGCCACCCGGGCTCTCGGACGGGATGCCAGTTACATCTTCTGTGACATCGACCCTGAGAGCGCAGCCGGCCTTCGAACCGCCAGCGCAGGTCTCGACGCGCGAGTCGTCGAGGCCGATGGCGTCTCGGCCATCACGCGCGAGGTACAGCGCGCCGATGTAGATCCGGCCGATGTGCTGGTGCTCATCGATCCCTTCGAGCCCCATGAGCGATGGACGCCCAACAGCAAGACGCCCATCGAACTCGCCGGCTGGCTTGCCGGCGCCGGATACAGGCTCTTTTATTGGTACGCAAATGTTACGGGCGAGCAGCGCGGCTGGGCGCGCGACGAGATAGCCAGGCTGGCTCCCGATGTTGAATTATGGTGCGGAGACATCCTCTTCCCCGCCTCTTTTGCCATCCCCGGCCGGTCCGGCGCCTGGGGCTGTGGCGTGGTCTTGGCAAACGCGACGAGCGCCGAGGTAGCTGTTTGCCGGCGACTTGGGCATGCGCTCGAGCGCATGAGCGCGAGTGATTACCTCGACGGCAACGATCCAGCCCGGCTGAGTTTTCAGGTAATGGGCTAAGCGGCCGGCCGATGACAGCGGCCATCGGCGGCGGCATTGTCGTCATCGCCGCAAAAGATGGAGATTTTGTGGTAGGACGATCTTGCTGCAACCGGATCTCGGTTGGAACTCAGTGATGGTGTAAAATACGTATTAGTGGAATTGCCGTCAATGGAATGAGAAAACCATTGACTGGAAGAAGAGGAGAATCCCTATGTCTAACGATACTAAGAAACTGTACCGATCTACTGACGATCGCTGGCTGGCCGGCGTGTGCGGCGGCTTGGGCAGTTATTTCAACGTCGATCCCACCCTTGTACGGGTGATCTTCATCGTATTAGCCCTCATCGGCCTGGGCGGCGTGATCCTCTATCTTATATTGTGGGTGGTCATTCCGCCTGAACCAACGGACGAAGAGCTGGCGATCATGGACCATGTCATAGAACAAGAGATCGCCGAAGAAAAGGCTGAATCTGCCGGCGAAGAAGAAGCGGAGTAAAGAGTTCACTGCTTCATTGGGCGGTTCGCCCTTTGCCCCGGCGGCGATTGCGCCACGTCCCATCTGCCAATACGACTGACGTCTCGATCTGTCGCTCGGGGATAGACCAATACTTACCCAGCAAGCGGCTTTTTTCCTCCGAGGAAACCAATCGGAAGTCGTGTTTCTCATAAAAGAGAATCGCCCAGCTGGCATCCGCCCACGTGCCGACCAGT
>CP070688.1:576102-578674 GCA_020353135.1 Chloroflexota bacterium | reverse complement strand
GACACGGCCTGGCGCGCCGGCCGGGCCCTGTCTACCGACCAGGCGGTGGCTTATGCCCTGGCGCTATCTAGCCAGCCTTAGCGATGTCTAGCCAACGCTAGCGTTGGCTAGCCAACCCTAGCGTTGGCTGGTGAAGATGAGGCCGTTTGACTTCCCCTTTTGGCTCAGTATCATAATGTCGCTCAGCGGTATTTTGGGCAGGATACATACGTGGCGGTCGCATTTGAGAATGTTCCCTCCTCTTTATCTGTGTCGCGTTCAAAATAGTCCTTGATAAGGAGTGGCGGTCGCATTTGAGAATGCTCCCTCCTCTTTATCTGTGCCGCATTCAAAATTAGTCCTTGATAAGGAGAGCTTGGTGAACAGAATACGATCACTACTTGTTGCTCTAATTCTGCTGTCGGCCGCATTGATGGTTGTGGCCTGTGGCACTGATGAGCAAGAGCCTGAAATGGAAGAAGAGATGGCCATGGACGAGGGTGAGGAGATGGACGATATGGCCATGGGCGGAGCGCCGGAAGGCCTGGATACCTCGACCGAGAAGATGACGGATGATGGTGTTTTCCACGTCTCCATCAGCAGCGAGCTCGATCCCCTGGCTCTCAACGAGATCCACGGCTGGACCATTCACGTGGAAACGGCCGATGGCCAGGCTGTCGAAGGGGCACAAATCAGCGTCGACGGCGGCATGCCGGAGCATAATCACGGTTTCCCAACCGAGCCAGAGATCACCGAAGAGTTGGGCGGCGGCGACTACCTGCTGGAGGGCGTGAAGTTCAGCATGGCCGGCTGGTGGGAATTGAAGTTGAATATCGCGGCCGACGACCAGGCTGACAACATCACCTTTAACCTCGTGCTGCCGTAGGCTGGTAAGCGTGGGCTGGTCCAGGGTCTTGATTTTGCCGGCGCTGCTGGTGCTGTTATTGGTCGCTTGCGCGGCCGAACCGGATGGCGAGCCGGCGGACGACCCGAAAACCGGCCTCGGTCCGGATCAGGCGGCGGCTACGGAAACGGCCGGATTCGCCGGTTGGAGCGAGGCGGAGATGGCCACCCTGGAATCGTTGTGGCTGGGCAGTTTGCCGCCGTTGGCGCCGGATCCATCTAATGCAGTCGGCGACGATCCGCGAGCGGCCGCATTGGGCCAGCGGATCTTCTTCGACACCCGCTTCAGCGCTGGCGGCAACAATGCCGATGGCAGCATAGCCTGCGCCACCTGCCATGTACCGACGAATAACTTCACCGACAGTCTGCCCCGGTCCCAGGCGTTGGGCACGACGCCAAGGCACACGCCGACGATTGTTGGCGCGGCCTATTATCCATGGTTCTTCTGGGACGGCCGGCGCGATAGCCAGTGGGCCCAGGTGTTGGGGCCCCTGGAAGCGGCCCTCGAGCATGGCGGCAGCCGGACGCAATACGCCCATCTCATCCACGACGATCCGGAATATCGGGCGGATTACGAGGCCATCTTTGGTCCCATGCCTGATTTGTCAGACGGTCAGCGTTTCCCGGCCGAAGCCGGGCCGGTGGACGATCCCCAGCTGGCGGCCGCCTGGGAGGGGATGGATCCGGCCGATCGCCAAGTGATCAACCAGGTCTTCGCCAATATCGGCAAGGCGGTGGCCGCCTACGAGCGCCAGATCATGCCCGGCGCGTCGGAGTTTGACGCCTACGTGGCCGCCCTCTTGGAGCGGGACGAAGCGGCCATGGCCGCCAGCCTGAGCGCGGATGAAGTGGCCGGTTTACGCCTGTTCGTCGGCCGGGGGAATTGCACCCAATGCCACAACGGCCCCTTGTTCACAAATATGGGCTTTCACAGTATCGGCATGCCTGACGCCGAAGGGCAGCCGCCAGATGTCGGCCGCTTCGCCGGGGTGCAGCTGGCGCTCGACAATGAATTTAATTGTCTGGGCCAATACAGCGACGCCGAGCCGGAAGAATGCGAAGAACTGCGCTTCGCCAAGACGATGAGCCCGGAGCTGATGGCGGCCTTCAAGGTGCCGACCTTGCGCAACGTGGCCCAGACGGCGCCTTATATGCACGCCGGGCAATTCGCGACGCTGGAGGAGGTACTGGACCATTACAACCAGGCGCCGTCGGGCCTGGGCCCAACGGCCCATACGGACCTGGCGCCCCTGGGCCTGACGGCGATCGAGATGGACCAACTGGAAGCGTTCTTGGGGAGTTTGACTGCGCCGCTGGATGTGGAGCCGGCGTTGTTAGCCCCGCCCTAGCCGGCCGATTCTGCAGGAAAACCGCAGAATAATGGTCATTCTCCTGGCAGCAAGAGAACGGCCGCCTGGTAGCCCGGTTTGGCAAGCCGGTGCGGGATACCATACCGCGCTACGAGGGCCGCAGAATGCGTATTGCTCTGTTGAACGCCCAGCAAATCAGCGACCAAATGGATGAAGATTCAAAAATATCTGGACCGGAGTTGCCAGGGATACTTCGCTACGAAGACTCCGCTCAGTATGGCAATTTGAGGATGGTCCGCGTATTAGCGGATCGATTATTAATGACGATCAAGTTCGCCTCTACAACTTCCCAATCAAAATAGGAGCCTGCCCCCATGACG
>CP070688.1:567108-576002 GCA_020353135.1 Chloroflexota bacterium | reverse complement strand
TCCTCGGCCTCGGCCATGTCGTGGGTGGCCAGGATGATGGTGGCGCCCTGGGCCTGCCGCTCTCGAATCAGGTCGTGCAGCTCGACCCGTGAAGCCACGTCCAGCCCGGCCGTCGGTTCATCCAGAAACAGCACCTGCGGTTCGTGGGCCACCGCCAGGGCCAGGGCCAACCGGCGCTGTTGCCCGGTGGAAAGCTGATGAAATTGGGCGTTTCTTTTCTCGCCAAGCCCTAGCCTTTCCAGCAGCT
Organism: Chloroflexota bacterium; assembly: GCA_020353135.1. The sequence continues at coordinate 575,755 of CP070688.1, read as the reverse complement.
CATAGCGGGGTGGGACGTCGTGATAAGCGCCGAAGAATTTCATCGCTTCGTTGGGGGTGATGGTCTCCGGCAAACCTGACGATTGCAGCTGTACGCCGATCACATTGCGCAGTTTGCGCGGCTCTTTCGCCGGATCGACGCCGGCCACGACGAGTGAGCCCCCATCTGGAGCGCGTAGCCCTTCCAGGCTTTCCAATGTACTGGTCTTTCCGGCGCCGTTGGGGCCCAGCAGGCCAAATATCTCGCCTTGTTGCACATCAAAAGTGATGCCGTCCACGGCCACAAAGTCACCGTATACCTTCCGAAAATCATTGACTACTATGACCGAATCTCTCATGGGATGTTCCTCCTCTCAAACCGACTATCAGCGCTCGGCCGATAGCGTCCGGCTGACATCGTTTCATCTCCGGTAGAATGCCTGCGTTCATGTATGCTTCTATTCAATTTCGGCCGCCCCCGACTCAGTCTCGGAAAAAGAAGCGACGGCCAGGGCAGAAAGGCCTATCGATAGCAACATCACAACAGTTTCGAGCGGGACTACACCCAGTATCAGCATGACGAGGCTAGAAACAGCCATGCCGATGGTCACTGCCTTTAAGACGAGATTGACTGTAGATTGAACTTTTGTCATCTCTGTTTCTCCTTTGTCAATCAGCGTTCATCAGTTGCACCGAGAGAAGGGGAATACCCAGGTCTCTGATCCGGTTTAGCAAACCGTGCAAAGCGGCCTGGTCGGTAACCATGCCGCTGAGGATGGTGACGGTTGGACCGCTTTTCTGGCTTTTGACCGTAATATCCATGTCGTCAAACCAACGTGACCAGCGTTCCTCAAGCCGCCCCTGAACCTTGATCTGATACTCTATAGGTTGATCGACAGTGATCCCGCCCTTCTGTTGCGTCATTCCGTGTCTTCTGCCTCGCTAAATAGGCTGGTTATCTCAGCGTGTTACCAGCAGTTTACCGGAATCGTGGTAGTAGCTGCATCATCCCAAAGGATGATCGGGGGAGGATTGCCGGCCCAGAAAAAATCGCGGGTAGAACGACATGCGCCAACGAAACTGAACTCTCAATTTGGGGAGCTTGATATAGTAAGGGGGTATTAGATGATTCCCAATGCTTTGCCTCTGGCCACCGCCTGCGTCCGGTTGTTGACGTCGAGTTTGCGGTAGATGCTGCGGTTATGAGTTTTGACCGTCGTAAGAGAGATGGTTAGCCGTTGGGCTATTTCGCGGTTGGAGAGCCCCTCGGTTAGGCAATCCAGAACCTCAAGTTCGCGCGCGCTCAGGGGTTCGACGATTCCGGATTTTGGCTCCCTGGCTATAGACTCGGCGCCAGGTATGGAATTCACATCCTGGAAGGCGGCGAGCAGTTCTCCTGTGTAGCCTGGCGTTATGCCGTGGGCGGCCGCCCGGTAAAGCAATTGGGCCATCGACTCTCCCTCGTCGACGAAAATACGCGCGTAGCCTTGAGGTTCGGCCAGTGTGAGCGCTCGGGCAAGCGAGTCCAATGCCTCATTTAACCGATCTTGTGCATGGAAGGCGAGCGCTTGGAGGATTAACAGTTCGATAACGCGCCCCCATCGCCCCCCGCTCTCTGTAGCACTCAGAAGCCGGCCAATAAGGCGTAAAGCAGAATCCCACTTCTCTTGCGCCATCAGCACCCGGGCCAGGACAATGCTCTCCTCTTCTCGTGGGTAACTTAATTCGCCGTCGACGTGGAGTCCAGTCGTCTCAGCCCACAGTCCGGCAGCTTTCACATTTCCTTGCGCCGCGCACAGCCTGGCTCTGAACGATTCCACAGTGGGCACCACGGCCTCTGGATTGATCTGACCCAGTTCCGCAAGTTCGTCGAGGGCGTCGAAGGCCCCACTCCAATCGCCCTGAGTCGCTCTTAGCCTGGCCAGCCCTATGTGGCCAGCCAGAAGCGCAGCCAAGTGGCTCCAAGGCCTGGCCACGGAGATGCCTTCTTGTAGGTGATGATAGGCCGCTTCCAAATCGTTATACTCATAGAGCAAATTGGCCAACTCCACCTGTAACCACCCAGACATTGGCGAACGCCGGCCGGCCATCTCTTGGACCAATGACAATCCCTGATGGCAAGTACGAAACGCCTGGCGCAGATGACCCCGTATAGCCTGCACATTGGCTAGATGGCCGAAAGCGACGGCAACGAGATGTACATTTCTCCGTTCCTGCCCCAGACTCATAGCTTCGGACAAGGCTGGCTCTGCCTTCCCAAGTTCGCCCTGCAGCTTATAGGCCATTCCCATATTAAAAGACACGATGGTGCGTAAATCGGTCAGTGAACTGTGCAGGTAAGGTTGATCGATTTCGCCAAGGAAGGGCAAGACCAGGCGAGATAGTTTGAGGGATTCCTCAATGTCGCCCCTGACGATTGCCAACTGGCCGCGCACGACGGCTATCTCTACCAGGACAACATGAACGGCCGGTTCTAATGCTTCGACCTTTTCTCCTTCGGAAAACAACGCATCCATCCTGGCGCCAAGTTCACGCTCAATCGCCTGAAGGCAGCCTTCGGCTTCGTCCGAATGGCCCGTTGCTATCCAGGCCCAACTGTAGATCAAACAAAGCTTCGGCCGGGATTCGGCTATTTCCAGGGGAATCTCGGACCACCAGCTTAGCAAGGTGTTCAGCCGGCTACCCTGGAATATTTCCCGCTCACCTTGTTCTATTAAGCGCATCGCACGCTGGTAATCTCTGGCTGCCAGGGCATGTTCCACGGCCGTGATGAGGGAATCGTTCTCTTCGTACCATTGACTGGCGCGCCGGTGCAGGACCGCTGTGTGCTGGCCAGACGTCGATTCCTCAAGACGTTGGCGCAGTAAATCGGCAAAAAGATGGTGGTAGCGATACCAGCGCCTTTGGTTGTCCAGAGGTACGATAAAGAGATTGGACGCTTCGAGTTCATTGAGGGTTGCCCGGCTATCATCCACTTCCATGACGGCATCACATAGCGGCGCGCTCAGGGAGTCCAATATGGAAGTGCCTAGCAAGAATGCCTGTACAGAGGATGACTGTTGCTGGAATACCTCTTCCATCAGGAAATCGGCGATGTAACGGTCATCGCCGGCGAAGGCGGTCACGAAGCTGAGGGGATCATCCTGTTGTTGCAGTGAGATGGCCGCCAACTGTAGACCTGCGATCCAGCCCTCTGTGCGCCGTTCAAAGGTGGCCACCATCTCGGCCGTCAGGTCGAGCCTCATCGTCTTGCTCAGGAAAGCAGCCACCTCCCCTGATTCAAAACGCAAATCGCGAGCTCTAATTTCCAGCATCTGGTTTCGCGCGCGCAAGCGGGATAGCGACAGCGGTGGATCAGCGCGACTGGTGATGACTAGATGCATTCTGTGAGGTAGATGATCGAGTAAAAAATCCAGGCCATCGTGAATGACCGGTGATTCAATGAAATGGTAGTCCTCAAGGATGAGCACCAATGGCCTGGATTCATCAGCAGCCACGATATCGTTAATGATGGCGCTGATTAAGGGCTCCAAAACGACCGACTGTGATGAAGATAGCATAGCCCCAATTTCTTGACCGAGGCCAGGATTTACCCGGTCAAGGGCGGCCGTGAAATAGGTGAGGAATCGAACGGGATCGTTGTCATTTTTGTCAAGAGATAGCCAGGCGACGCTTGAAGGATGCATGGCGGGGAGTGAAGGCGCGAGTTTTTTATCCCCAATCCTTCCGCCGGTTTCCTTGGACTTCTGAATCCACTCTGCAATCAGGGTGGTCTTGCCGAATCCGGCCGGGGCGCAGAGAAGAGTGAGCTTGTAGTTGTGTTCGAGCCCCTGATTGAGTTGCTCGATCAGACGGGGACGAGAGACGAGATTCGACCGTAACGGCGGGATATACAACTTCGTCTGTAGCAGTAATTCAGGCACACAGGCATTATAAGCGAAAACTAGCGGATATCAGACTTTGCAAATTGCGATAACCATGGTTTAGGGCGGTAGAGCGTCGGAATTGAACCGCTTTACGCGCGCTACTGCTGCTACTTGACGAGCCAGGTGATCCTACTCATGCCAATTGGTCAAGAATCCATAGCGGTGCACGATCTCGATTTTTGGAGATAACGAGATTTCGCCAGGACTCGAACCTAATTCGCCGACTGGCAGTTCCATTCCAAGATGCTTATAGTACCTTCTCCAGTTTTCATGAACCTCACCTGTATCTAGATCGACAAAGGACATTGGTTGCTCTGGGAAGAACTCATATCCACCATTTGCATGCCTAAATGCTTTTACCACTAACTCGCTGCAATAATAAGCATCTTCACCGTTGAGATAAAATCGGTCATATGGCATTCCCTTCAGTTCCAGGGCTCTTTCGATGGCTGCCGGGATTAAATCTTGATATTCAGGCTTCAGCCTACCTACGAAAACAGTAGGTCTATCGAAATGATCATTCGCTCTTCCAAAGAACTCGGTCAGTGGAGTCAGCTTGACCTCGGGAGGAACGGCCTCAATTACATAGTCTCGGCCTCCAACTCTTCGGTAAATGCCGATATGGGTGATATCGGCATTGTGATAGCCGGGTGTAACGCGTTCAATTGCTTCGCAAATAAAGCGGCAGGCAAGATCTTGAAACAATAAATCTCCATCCTCAAGGACGAAATCGTCGTTAGGGTCTAGATAGCCCATCGTATTTCTCCTATTTTAGATATAGAGTGATTCTTTAGCTGTGACTGACTGCTCAACGTTTCCATCTGTTTTAACCAATCTCTACTGAGCAGTATAAGCCGCTCAAAAGAGAATGTAACCTGCCAAAAGACAGGTTTGAAGGGTTGGTTTACCAATAAGTGGGGTTGGTATACGAAGATGGGAGGGTTGGGTCAGCTCAGCCGCGGCCGGCGCCCCCTTTGCTGACCTTCGGTTACGATCCTATCGTCTGGCAAAAGAGGTCGTCAAGAAAAGTTTGACTCCAACCCGGCTTTTTGCAGGCCATCCCAAAGCATTTCGACGTTTTCGTCGAGCACGATGAGACGTTTCATGATCTCGCGACCGCGCGTGTAAAGATCGGGCCTGATTTGCAGCAGTTCCTGAAGATGCTCTTGGGCTTCGTCGCGGTTGCCGAGCTGGCCCAAGACCGCGGCCCGGATGAGCGGGTGCCAGAACAGCCCTGGAATGTGAAATTGTTTGGCTTCCGTCCAAGCCAGTTGGTATTCCTTCTGCCGGTAGTAATCCAAGAATGGGATGAAGTGATACCAGCTGGGATAATGGGGGTTCAGGCCCATGCCCTTGTATATGAGTTCCAATCCGTCTTCCCACTGGCCACAAACCGCCAAAAGAAAGCCACAGCCTGTGATTTCGCTGGCGTTGTTGGGGTTCAGAGCCACTGTTTTGTGGACTTCCTCGATACATTTCTCGACGCGACCATAAGCGGCATGAACCGAGGCCAGTTCATAGCGGCCAATTTGCAGATTGGGATCCAAAGAGACGGCTCGATAAGCCAGCGATTCTGCTTGCTTGCCGGAATCGGGTGTGTCGACCATCATGTTGAAGTCAAGGATGTAATCGCCATAATAGCTGCCGGCCAACATGGCGATCAATAACGGACTGTCGGGTTGCTCGACCAGAGCTTTTCTGATGGCTTCTGTTGCCAGTTGGTTGTCAAGTGGATTTAGCGTGTTTCTGGCCCTGTTCCACCTGAGGACCGCTTCGGTCACAGCGCTGATCGTTATGTGTTTGTGATGCGTTTCCGGATAAAGCTCCCTGAACATGAGGCCGTAGCCATCGGCGATGATGGCTACTACCTGGCTGGTGACCTGATCCTCGATCTCAAACAACGAAACGGCATCTAAATCGTATTCGTAGGTTTCGCCCCACAGTTTCTTTCCAGAGGCGCTGCTTTTCAAGGTGGGCGATATACGGATCTTGGCGTCCTGTCTGCGCACCGTGCCTTGAAGCAGAAACGTTGCCCCATATTCGCGCCCAATTTGGCCTGGGTCGACCTGTTGATCCCTGATGTTGTTGAGCGGGCCGATTACTGTCAATTCTGCGAATCGATTGAGAGCGATGGCCAATTCTTCAGTCAAGCCATCGGCCGTGTAGGCATCCTCCGGGGAATCGGTCAAGGGAACCAGCGGCAGCACCGCGATAGATATCTCTTTGGCGACCGGGTTGCTTCCTGGTGGATCATCCACCGCCAGTTCAGATCTGTCTTGAGAACGTAGCTGCCGGGAATCTTCGTTGTGCTGAAAAGTTGGCACATAGCCGCCCTTTGGCAGATCGATGTAAATTGGATCCGACGTCCCATTGTCACTGTAGTAGTCGTGCAACGCTCTGCGAAGACGGCCGGCCTGGATGCGCACAATAGGATCAGTTTGGGGATTGAAATCGGCGGGGCGGTCAAAGGCTTTCACGCCAACCGTGTATTGCTTGATCAGGTCCTTATTGCCAGCCAATGTTTCGTCGACCACATAACGCAGGAAGCTACTCAATTGCGGTGAGGCGACGAATTTTGGACTGGACAGAATGCGTTCCAGTTGGGCCCGAATGTTCGGATAGTCGGCGGCTGATTCAATTACTCTTTCTGATTCAGGCTTGGTCATGCACTTGATTGCCGAAGGTCATGTTACCTCAAGTTACGGTAACATGAAGACTTTTTACTATTATATTCTTCTTTTTCCTTTATCATAGATCAAATGGAGACGCCTGAAGTCGGCCCTAGGGCGAAACTCGCACCGATTCTAGCCCGCTATCCAGCCTACCAAAAGGAAATTGAAGAGCACTTCATCCTGAACCAGGACTTTGCGGAGGTCTGCGAAGATTACCTAGAGGTTCGGCTTCTCATCGAGTCCTGGGAAAGTCAGGATGAGCTTCCCAATAGCGTTGTCGCCGAATATCGGGAACTTCTTGCCCGTCTTGAAGCCGAGATCCAGGAGCGTCTAGAAACCTATCATTCTTCCGGCCATTCCGCCAGCAGTGATTGGCCTATTGAAAACCATTAGATGTTTCAGTTCGAAAGAAAGGAGAATTTAGCATGGCGCAAAGTTATAACGACGACATCGATCCCGTAATGCAATTTGAGCGCGGGATCAGGCCCAATAAGGCTTTCTACGACCGGGTGATTGCTACTAAGGAGAATGAAACCCGCTCACTGGTCTATGAAGAGCTTTTGGAGAAGCACACCGGCGACGCCTATTATGTGAAAGCCGGGCAGGTTGTCCGTCTGGAGCAGCGCCCCCACCAACACAACGGCCGCTCTCAAATCGCAGACCTACTCTTCATCACCCCTGATTTAGAACAATATAGCTGCCATCTCAGCACCACCGGCGTCGAGGGTTTCTGCCCGCGCATCTACGGCGCCTTGTGGACCCAAAGCAAGTATTTCCAGAAGATCTGCACGCTTGTGGCCGATGAATATCCCTACGAGCTATTGGAGGACCCGGACAACAATATGTTCGTGAACCACATGTTTTTCGCAGCCCACTGCAGCAAAGAGCTGAACATGATCGCCTACGGCAACGATTTTGTGCATGCTAATAGCTGCCATGAGAATTTTATCCAGGCGCTCAACCGTGTTCCGGCGATTCAGGCCATCGCGGATGAGGCCGAGCGCCGGGCCAAAGTACAACAACTTGCCGATCACAACGATCTGAACGTCTTCCAGCCCAACCAAATCATACCGGACGAGAACGGCGTTACCCGGGGCAAGATGTTCCTCAGCCCCTCGATTGCCGATGGCGTGGGCATTGAGTTCTACGCCGAAAAAGATCTCTACCTGATTGCCAGCAACTGCCCATACGCTGATCAGAACCTGCCCTTCAAGGATGCCGATCCCAACCCAATCTACATCTCAGTCTGGGACACTGGTATCCCCCCCGAAACCGACGACCATCTCGGACTGGTACCGGGAGATGAATGGGAAGAGCTGGTCTATGCCAAGTTCGCCGACGGCACCAAGGATACCTCAGTCCGTACACCTGATAGCTACGGCAACGCCTCATAACTATCAGGTTCTACGAGATTAACCCGTGACTGCAAACAAGAACCCGTCATATAATGCTGACATCGATCCGGTAAAGACCTGCGAAAGGGAGGTCAAACCCAATTAGGCGCTTCTTTCTGATCGGTTTTTAGTTGCAAGATGTGATAGAAAATCAAATCGCGTGACAAAATCCAAAACTATAAAAGGAGAACAATATCATGCCATACGACCCAATCGACGCGGCTACGAGCGGGGGGCCGATGAGCCTCAATGTTCAGTGGTACGAGGATCTGCTGGAAACCAAGCCGTCGTGGAAGCTCGTTTCAACGCAGTACATCAAGCCCAACACGGGCATCGCAGTTGACGTCCCGGCGGGCCACACAATCCGCATCACGCAAGCCGAAGGCCCGCAGATCAATGACATCAACTTCTTCGGGGCCGACTTCAAGGAGAGCGGCGTACGCTACGACTTAGGCTATACATTCAATATCGAAGGCATGCTTCTCACCAGGTTCGCCCGGGCATGGTCGAATCTACCGACACTTCGGCCGATGGCGACCGTGATCGATGACAACATCGACGCCGACAAAGTGCCCGAAGGGACCTGGCCGATCTGGACGGGAGGCCATTGCAGCGGTGAGGTCATCCAGTCAGCGGACGGTATCATCAACCACCACTCCTGCCACGCAAACTTTATG
>CP070688.1:556286-567008 GCA_020353135.1 Chloroflexota bacterium | reverse complement strand
TATGAATTGGTGCGAGAGGGCGTCACCTTGGTACGCGAAGCTTTTCCCGATTTCCAATTAAGCATCGACGAACAGGTGGCTGAGGGGGACAGAATCGGTGCCCACTGGACCATGACCGGAACACATGAAGGCGAGTTCTATGGCATTCCGCCCACGGGCAAGCAAGTCAAGCATTCCGGGGCGACGTTCTACCGCCTGGCCAACGGCCGGATCGCCGAGGTCTGGTTCCTGGCTGATATGATGGGCCTGATGCAGCAACTGGGCGTCATCCCTACGCCGGAAACGGCCTGAGTTGTGATGAACGTGGCGCTGCCAGGCCGCTTTCGAAGGCGACCTGGCAGCGCAACTGTCGTCAGAAAAAGATTGGTGGCATTTGGCCTGATCTGATAGCATGGCTATAAGCACCAGCGGCAAGTACCGGCGGCAGAAGGAGTAATCACATGACAAACCCGGTAGTACAGACACAGTATGGCGAAATTTCAGGCGCCTATAATAAACGAGGGGATATCGCTATTTTCAAGGGTATTCCCTACGCCCAACCGCCCGTAGGACCCTTGCGCTGGAAGCCCCCGCAACCGGTATCTCCCTGGACTGGCATCCTCAAGGCGGAGAAAGCCGGGCCCACGGCCATCCAGCTGAAGGCGGAAGGCATCCAGCAATTCTTTGCTGTTTACTTCGGTGGGCAAGGCTGGGATCAGGAAAAGACGGCCGCCGTGATGCAAGCCCTCGCGGGGGCGCCGGTCCCGGAAGCGAGTGAAGATTGCCTTTATCTCAACCTGCGCACGCCATCATTGGATGGAGAAGCCAAATTGCCGGTCGTGGTCTGGATCCATGGCGGCGATCATCAGTTCAGCAGCGGCGATGACCCCTTCATGTCGCCCGACAGCAGCGCGCTGTCCCGGCGGGGCGTCGTCACCGTTGCCATCAACTACCGGCTGGGCCTCATGGGCTATTTCGCCCACCCTGAGTTGAGCCGGGAATCAGAACAGGGTGTCTCGGGCAACTACGGCACGCTGGACCAGATAGCGGCCTTACGCTGGGTGCAGGAGAATATCAGCGCCTTTGGCGGCGACCCCGGCAATGTGACCATCTTTGGCGAGTCGGCCGGCGGCGAATCGGTGGCCCACATGATGACCTCGCCGCTGGCCGAGGGCCTTTTTCACAAGGCCATCATGGAAAGCCCGGCCGACCAATACCTGATGATGTTTCTGCGCCAGCCTTTTCTCTACAACCCGGCTGGCGAGGAGTTGGGCCAGAGGTTCGCCGATAGATTTATCCCAACCGGCGAAGGCCAGTTAGCAGCCTTGCGGGGGATTCCAGCCGACCAGCTCTACGAGCTCCTTAATAAGGAAGAAGAGTTTCAGCATTTCTTCCCGGTCGTCGACGGCTACGTCCTGGAGAAAAGCCCTTATGAAGCCTTTCGAGATGGGGACCAGGCCCGGGTACCGCTTTTGTTAGGCAACAACGCTGACGAAGCGAGCCTGTTCTTCCCCATAGGGCGCACGCCGGTAATTGGCCATAGAGATGTCGCGGCCGGCGAGGTAGCCGGGCTGATCCGGGAAGTGTACGGGGCTCAAGCCGAAGCGCTCATGGATCTCTATCCCGGTCTGCGACAGGGAAGGAACTCGGCCCAGAATGACTTCTTGGGCGATAACCTGTGGGGCCTGGCTGTACACCACTACGCGACGTGCGCCGTCAGGGCGGGCCAGCCGGTCTATCGCTACCTCTTCACCCGCACGCCACCGTCGCCCAAGCAAACGCTGGGCGCCTATCATATGGCCGAAATCGCCTTCGTCCACGACCAGTTTATGCCCATGTTTGACTTCACCGAGGAAGACAAAGCGCTGGCCCAGGCCATGGGCGATTACTGGGTTCAATTCGCCAAGGCTGGTGATCCCAATATGGCATCCCGGCCGGAATGGCCGGCATATACAGCCGACGACCCGCGGCAGATGCGCCTGGGGATTGGGTCCGAGTTGGGCGCGATAGGAGTCGATCGCCAGGCGAAATTGGAGCTGTTGCGGCAGCACCTACTGGGGCTGATCGAAGAGATGAAACAGCTGCGGCAGAGCGAGATGGAAGCTGAGCCGGCGTAGCCAACCAGGCCAGTTCCAGGTCTTGATTTTGTCACGTTTATGGATCGGGTCTACTGTATAGTAGGCGGCAACTAAACCCATTGCATGCTGATAACGGTAAAAGGAGTAATCACATGGCCAACCCGGTGGTTACGACACAGCTCGGCGAGATCTCAGGTTCCTATAACAAAGAAGGCGACATCGCCATTTTCAAGGGCATTCCTTACGCCCAACCGCCCGTTGGGCCGTTGCGCTGGAAGCCCCCGCAACCGGCCGCTCCCTGGAGCGGCACCCTCAAGGCCGAGAAAGCCGGGCCGGTTCCCGTCCAGGTGAGAGTGGACAGCACTGAGACCGAGGAATTCGTCGACGCTTTCCTCGGGGGGCAGGGATGGGGCAGGCTCAAGACGGGCGCCATGAAGCTAATGGTGCGGTTGGCGCCGAAGCCGAAAGAAAGTGAAGATTGCCTCACTCTCAACATACGCACGCCATCATTAGATAGAGAGGCAAAACTGCCAGTCATGGTCTGGATTCACGGCAGCGGCTACATGGTCGGCAGCGGCGAAGACATGCCCGCCGATAGCAACGCCCTCGCCCGGCGGGGCATGGTGACGGTTACCATCAACAACCGGCTGGGCGTCATGGGCTATTTCGCCCACCCTGAGCTGAGCCGGGAATCGGAATACGGCGTCTCGGGCAACTACGGCACGCTGGACCAGATAGCGGCCTTGCGCTGGGTGCAGGAGAATATCAGCGTCTTTGGCGGCAATCCCGATAATGTGACCATCTTTGGCGAGTCGTCCGGCGGCGAGTCGGTGGCCCACATGATGACTTCGCCCCTCGCCCGAGGCCTCTGCCACAAAGCCATCATGCAAAGCGTCTCCAGTCCATTTCCGATGCAGTTTCTGCGCCAGCCATTTCTCACCAACGCGGCCGGCGAGGAGCTGGGCCAGCGGTTTGCCGACAATTTCGCTCCGCCCGGCGAAGGCCAGGTAAAAGCCTTGCGCCAGCTCTCACACGAACGGCTCTACCAGCTCATCAGGGACGAATGGACGTTTAGGACTTTTAACCCGGTCGTCGATGGCTACGTCCTCGAGAAACACCCGTTCGAAGCCTTTCTCGACGGCGACCAGGCCCGCGTGCCCCTCTTGTCGGGTAGCAACGCCGATGAAGGAACCAATCTTCTGCCGATAATGCTCACACCGGTTGCCGGTTATCGCTATGTCGAGGCTCACCAGGTTGCTGATATTGTCCAGGAACGGTTTGGGGATCTGGCGGAAACGCTCTTCGATCTCTATCCCGGCCTGCGCCAGGGTGAGGAATCGGCCCAGGTAGAGTTCCTGGGCGATAACTTCGTTCGGGCGGACGACCATTTCTATGCCACGCACGCTGCCGGGACGGGCCAGCCGGTCTACCGCTACCTTTTCACGCGCACGCCGCCGTCGCCCAGGCAAACGGCCGGCGCCTATCATGGTGCGGAACTCCCCTTCGTCCACGGCAAGAAGATGCCCCTGTTCGACTTCACCGAGGAAGACAAAGCGCTGGCCGGGGCCATGGGCGACTATTGGGTGCAGTTCGCCAGGAGCGGCGACCCCAACCTTGCGCCCCATCCGGAATGGCCGGCATATACGGCCGACGACCAGCGGCAGATGCGTCTGGACCATGGGGCGGATCTGGGCGCCATCGAAATCGATCGCCAGGCGAAATTGAATCTGTTCCGGCAGCACCAGGAGAAGCTGGTCACCGAGATGAAACAGCTGCGACAAGGCGAGACAGAAGCTGTGCCGGCCTAGATAAAGAGCCAACGCTAGAAGTCACCTGACCAAGCTGACGGCTGAAAGCTGAAAGCTGAGGGCTATCTTTTAAGGAGAAATCCTGTGTCCACCGCAACCAACAAAGCGATTGTCCGCCGCTACCTGGAGCAGGTCTTTAATGAGCGCAGGATCGATCTCTGCGAAGAATTCCTGGTCGAGGACTACCAGATTTACGGCGCCGGCATCGTTCCCGGCCGGGAAGCGGCGAAGGAATGGCAGACCATGATTGGCGCTGCCTTTCCTGACATGCAGCTGACCTTTGAAGATATGATCGCCGAAGGGGACAAGGTCGTCATCCAAGGCGCCTTTTGCGGCACGCACCAGGGCGAGTTGTTCGGCATTCCGGCCACCGGTAAGTGGGTCATCCAGCCTTCGGTCTTCATCTTCCGCCTTGCCAAAGGCGAAATCGTCGAGGGCTGGTACGCGATGAATGACCTGGATCTGATGCAGCAGCTGGGGGTGCTGCCCGCGCCGCAAGTAGGTCAACCGGTTTAGCGTCCGAAAAACGAACGGGAGCTGATCGTTATATGCCTACGATTCGGGCCGAGTCATGCCGCGCATAACGCCGCCTAAATCTTCATAGCTGTCATAGAGCAACTGAAGCGTATAGCGGGGATTGTGGACATAGCTGCCTCCGCTTAAGGCGCTGAACTGGTAATTGTACGCGGCGCGTAGAAGGCGGGGGGTCCAGGTCGTGTACGCCTCGCCGTCTTCATTGGTGAAACGGCCGTCGATGACGATCGGCTCCACGCCCTCGGTCACATTCACATACAGCTCGATCTGCTCCAGCAACCTTTCCTCGATGGTTAATATCTCGCGGAATATCCCTTCGGTATTATCGCCGTCGCCGTCGAAGTCTATGTTGCTGGTCCGAATGTTTCGCAAACTGGCAAAATCAACAGCTTTTATATGGCAGACGTGACAGCGTCGCGCATCTATCGTCAGCGTGTGCGCGTCATGGCAGGCGATACAGCTATCGAATCCACCGGTATGATCGTAACGGCCGGCGTACTCTTTGCCCGGATACTCGAAGCCTCCATGCGCCTCGACGCCATATTGCAGTGGTCCAGCGGGACTGTTGTGAATGCTGGGCGCCGATATCTCCGTATTTACTACGTCATCACCCGTCTCAATATCGGCCAGGGCCTCGCCGACGCCAATCCCGGAGGCGCGTCCTTGATGACATTCCATGCAATTAGCATTTGGGCCAAGCTCTTCCAAAAGCTGACCCGAAGGCATGACGGCTTCCGTTTTATCTGCGGTCAACTCGCTGTGACAAACATCGCATTCAACTGTGGTTCCTATGGAAGCCGGTTGAGAAACTTCGCCAACCGGGCTGTCATTGGCGCCATGAAAATCGAGATAGCCAGGTGTGCTATGGCACTTGGCGCAATTGGTCGGGATTTCCGGTGGGTCCGCGTCATCCCAGCGTGTAAAAGCGCGCGCTTCAGCATCTGCATGGGCAGAACTCGCCCATTGGGCTTCGATATCTTCCTCAGAGGCCTCGGCGGCGCCACAGGCAACCAGGGCCAGACACATCAAAAACAGTAAGCAGAAAGAGACAAAGCGGAATTCTTGACGTCGCATATCGCTTCTCCCCCTTTGGCTAGGCAGAATTTATCAAGGCGAACAGGAAAGCGGCCGCTATCAGTAATAGGACAAGTAAAAGCGCGAATCGTTTGACGATCAGGTGATGCATCGGCGTTCTCCTTCCCTAAACCATGTCAAAGCGTTCTGACAATACGCTCAACTCGGGCACGCCTAATTCAGGCAATGCCTCTTCCATCGCGTCCATGAGTGGTTCTGGTCCGCAAATCAAGTACTTGAAGTATTTGTACTGCTTGGGCAGGTATTTCTTCATGATCTCCCCGGTGATATACCCGGTTTCCCCCTGCCAACCTTCTTCCGGCTCGCTGTAGACAGGGACAACCTTCAGGTTCATCTTTTCTTCCAGGGCCAATAGCTCTTCGCGGAAGGTCATTTCTTCTGAATTAGCGGCCCCATAGAACAATACGACCGGCCGCTCATCCTCTCGTTTGACCATCGTTTGCAGCATTGAGTAGAGCGGGGTGATGCCGATGCCGCCGCCGATGAAGACATAGCCCATAGCCTGCTCCCGGTCCATGGTGAAGACGCCGTGGGGGCCATCTAACCAGACCCGATCCCCTGGTTTGAGCGCTGGCACTTCTTCGCCAGACCAATCGCCCAGGTTCTTGATTGTGAAGGCAACCGTGCCCCCTGGCTCCACCTCGCCCTGGGAGGAAAGAGAAATCGGATGCTGGCCCATACCAAACGGGGTTCGGCCCGACTTGATCCAGGCGAATTGCCCCGGATGAAAATGGAAGCCGTCGTGATTGTCGGGCTTTAATACAAGGGTTCGCGAGTCGCCGCGTTCCACCCGGTTCTCGACCACTTCCCATTTGTGGTTCCAGTTGCGCAGCGGTGTCCAAATCTTATACCAGACGATCAAGCCCAACAGCAGAGCTGCATAAAGCAGCCAGGTAGCTTGCATGATATATGTCGAGGTATAGCGGCCGATGATAAAGATATGAACCAGCGCCGTGGCTATTACGACTAGGCTGAACAGCCCGTGAAGCCCGTACCAGACTTCATATTTGATGCCCAATCTTTTCCGCCAAATAGAGCTCGCGATCAGCAACAACAAGATGAACACTGCCACGTCAGCCATGATGGTGGTCGTCGTGGCGCAGCTGGAAAATGGATTCAACCAGCAGTCGGCCGGATATCCGGCCAGGATCAGCAGGATGGGGTGGGCCAGCACGAAAGCCAGGGCTACTGTGCCCATAATATTGTGGAAAAGCTGCAACGAATCTTCGCCAAAGGGTTCATTGGCCGGTTCAATTCGTGAAATCAAGGCGAATTCTAAGGCCATGATCGAAAAGCCGATAAAACCCACCGCAACGCCCAACTCGATCAAGAACGGTTGCTCAATTCGGGCTGGATCGGCCAATATAGCTACAGCCAGGGGGAGCAGGATTAGGAATAGGTACAGTCCGTACCAGATGATCCCTCGAACGATGAGTAACATACTCGCCTCCTATCTACGGATGATAATTTTCTCCGTTCGATGCTCGCCGTCAAACTTATCTGCCTGCGCTCCTGTGGCGCGAAACGGCATACTGAATCAGGACAGATCGGCCGCCGATCTCGTTCCTTCGCAGCTGTCTATAAATTGTTGGGGCCCCTTCCAATATGAGTCAGCCACCGGCCGATTCTGGAGTGGGTTCTTCAGTAGGTGCCACTGTCGGGGAGGGCTCTTCGGTGGGCTGTGCCGTCGCCGTCGCAGGTTCGTCCGTTGCGGTGGGCGCCTGGGTCGGCTGCGCTGTGGGCGGTTCCTCCGTAGGTTCCTCAGTCACCGCTTCCGTGGGCGTCGCCTCCGGCACAGGGGTTGATGAGGCCGTCGGCTCCGGGGTCGGAGTGGCCGTCATAGTTGGGTTTGGAGTGAAAGTTGCGGTTTCAGTGGCAGCCAGCGTTGGCGTGGGCGATTCAGTGGGCGTGGGGCGTTCGCTGCCATCGGATACCGTCAGGTCGCCACGCAGGATGGATGCGTGTAATAGCACTGATTGAGACACGGCCGCATCGATTTCCCGCTGCAACGCATCCACATCTGTGTCGCTGTAATCCCCTATGTAGTCGACAATTGTATAACTGACGTTGTATTGCCGGATGTGACGATCGATCTCAAGGTCAATCACTTCGCCCTCGTCCGGCGTCACTGAAGTAGTAATAATCGACTCGATGGCCGCCACATCTTTTGCTTGTTCGTTCGTTACCAAGGTGACGATGACCAGGATGGCGGCCACAACCAGCAGCAAGGTCAAAGCAAGATAAAGACCGCGGCGCGCCTCCTGGCCCCGCTCAAGTCGGAGCGGCGGGCGAAATCCCAGCAGCAAGAAGATCGCTGCCGCGGCTACGATGATGGCCGCCAGGTTGGTGATGAACAACAGGGAAGAGCCAAGAGCAATGTCAAATTGGCCCGTTCCCAGACCGTAGCCAACCACGCACAAAGGTGGTACCAGGGCAGCGGCGATGGCCACCCCGGGCAAGGCCGCTGCCAGTTGAGAGCGACTAACGGCGTAAGCGGCCGCCGCGCCTGATAACAGGGCCACTAACAAGTCCAGTACATTTGGCGAGGTGCGTGACAGGATCTCATCTGTCGCAGTTAACGGCGCCCCCACGGCGAACAAGGTCAGGCTCAGGAAGAAGGCCACAAAAACGGCCAGAATCACGCCATTCAGGGTGGAATTGCCGGCCGCTCTTGTCATGCGTCCATTGCCCATTACAATGCCGTGGGCCGTGGACAAGATGGGGCTCATGAGTGGAGCGATCAACATAGCCCCGATAATGACACTACTGCTGTTTAGCAGCAGTCCCAGATAGGCGATACCCGCAGCCAGGATGATGAGTACTTGGAAGTCGATGTCGGCCCTGGCGTTGCGCTGCATGCTCCGGTAGATCGAAACGCGATCCTGCCGGCCGACCTTGGGCAATATCCGGAATAAGGCCTCCCATATCTGGCGTACCCAAAGGGCGCCGGTCCGCTCCCGTTTCTTGATGACTATACCGGGGCGATCGGCGCCCGCGATCGTATCGGCCGGAAATCCCTCAAAGGATGTCAGCCTCAGAAAGCCCTCATCCGAAGCCCCCAGGATCATCAGATCGTACTGTCCAATTGCCCGGTAAAAATCCTCTTGAGCGCTTACCAACTCGACGATTTCGATCTCGATGTCGACTGTATCGTCAAGGCGGTTCACCGTCGTTAGGATGGCTTCACGAGCCTTGTTCTTCGCTTCATCAGATGCTCGACCACGAATGATGCCCAGGGCTCTGACCCGGCCGCCACTCCCCCTGACCAGATCCCGGCCAAAAGCCAGGGCAGCCTGGTTGTGGGAGACACTGGTCATCGGCACCAATACATCATTAATGGCAGCAGGAAACTCGCCCCGAACGACGACAATCTCGCATGGCGCCTGCCTCACCAGGCGTGATACCTCGTCTTCGGTGAGCCCGGCTTGCTCGTCTTCACTCACAGGCCAACTTACTATCGCCGTCGCTACCTGTTCGTCCCAGATGGTAGCCATAATGCCCTGATGGGCGGTAGGCGCCAGGCGAACGAGGGGGATAACCTGGATATCCTCGATATCCTCGAGCCGGCTGTCGGCTAGCAGCTGCTCTTGCAACGAGAGCGCGCGTTGGGTATCGGATAGTTCGCCAGCCTGGCTGGATGGGCCGGCCGTCTCTATCACCTGCAAGACCAGCAGCGGGATCTTGCGCGTGCGGGCCATAAGGGCGCCGGCGCTGATCAAGGGCTGAGCTCGTCTCGCATCTGGCACGTGCACCAGGATTGCACCGGTTGCCCGTTCGTGATCGAAAGGCTCCCCGGATACCACGGTGCCACGCTGGCGGGCTTCGATGGCGCCGCGACGACCGCGGACACTATAGTAGATGAGGCCCAACACGGCCCACGCCAAAACCAGGAGTTCGTTCTCTGGCGGTTGAGCGAAAGCCATCGCCAGGCTTACTGCGGCCGCCACGGCCGGGAATAGCGGATGCAAAGGCAGCTTCAGACGCCGGTTATCGGGCAGGTACGGGTTGCGCCTAAAGATGTCCTGGCCTACTGCCAAGCTGATGGCTAGCAGTAGTGTGGCTGCGGCGGCGCCCGCGATGGTGCCCACCTGCAGGAGCACGACCATGATCACGATTGTGAGCGGTATAGCAATGGTCAAGTAAGGCTGGGTCTTTCCCTTCACCACTAGCAAACGATCGGTGAAGAAGCCAATCCCAACCATCTCCTTGAGCAGGCGACTAGTGCTTTCCAAACTCTGGTTGATGCCTGCCAGGGCCAGGCCGAGCGACGCCAGCAAAATGAGTCCCTCGGCGACGGGTCCGATTTCGGAGACCAGGGCGATCAGAGGCTGGTCGCTGGTGGCGACGACGCCCGTGTATTGGAGCAGAATGAACGATGTGATGATGCCGATAGCCCCGCCGATCAATAGTGGCAAGCTCAGCGCGGCCAGCATTCGCCGCCTGGGGCTGCGCATTTCATTGCGATGGTCCAGGATGAAGCTGACGCCCCACATTCCGATGGCCAGGAACGGAATCGCGCTGATGGGATCTTGTGTGGGTAAGAAGCCCGAGGTCGGTGTGACTTGTACTGGCCTCACCCATAAACGAACCGTCAGGATGAGAACGACCAGGATGCTTCCGTATATGAGGCCTCTCTTCAGGTTCCAGGCCGATTCACGGCGGATCTGGCGCAGGAATACGACCAGTAACAGGGCGAGAGCCGCCAGCAGCCGATAATCGACTTCGATCTCCAGATAGTCTCGCAGAGCTGTATTCAGGATCTGGCCAGCGCCCCAGGCGAAAAGAGCTGCCAGGCAAATATAGCCAAGCACCAACAACCAGCCGGTCCAATAGCTCAACCAGACGACATCGCCGGATCGGGCCAGATTGAAGATGCCGCCTCGCCCGCGCATGACGGCCGCGCGCTCGGCAAGGACGAGGACGACGGGGGCGAAGAAGAGGACGGCCAGGCCATAGGCTAAGGGCGTTTGCTGGCCTAGATTCTTTAAAATGCTACTGACGAGCAGATAAACGCCAAGCCCCACTGTGGCCAGGCTGCCGAGGGCGACGGCCGTGGATAGACGCATGAACGGGCTGAACCGGACGTTCGCTTCACTGTCGTTGGTCGTGGGCTTGTCTGCCACTCAGTCCTTCCTCCCTACTATGCCTTAGTAATAGTAACACGATCGAAGGCGAAGCGCCTTTTTGTCCGGGCTCTTTATCTGAGTGCATCCAGTGAGGCCAATTCG
>CP070688.1:551992-556186 GCA_020353135.1 Chloroflexota bacterium | reverse complement strand
TCCGAGCGGATCTGGATCCGGGCCAGGTCGCCATATTGCCCCCAGGCATCCATGAAGAAGTCCAGCAGTCCCTTGCGCTGCATTTCATAGGCGATGTCGACGATATAGCGGCTGTAACGGCCGGTGGGTGATGCTTTTGCTGTTGTAACGGTCACTGGGTACTCCCTTACTCAGTAGTCGAATTTACCAAACTGACCGGCCGAACGCAAGGATAGGTCATAACAGAAGGCGCGCCCAGGAGTAGCAGCCTGATTCTTGCCAGCTGCCCGGGTTGATTGTTGGACCGCCAGCGAGCACGCCCACCCCACCTCAAGAAAGGCCCGCAGATTACGCAGAAGTCGCAGATTGTTTTGCGTTTGTCTGTGCAACCTGCGGGCAAACTACTTCAGATTCAGCTCGTCTGGTCGCCTATTCCTCCACGACCTCGACGTCGTCCTCTTCCACGACTTCGACTTCTTCCTCGACCGCGACCACGACTTCTTCATTGGTCGCCATTGCCTCTATAGCCGCCGCATCGTCGTCGGTCAGCTGGACGACCAAGTTCTCACCGCCATAGGGCTCCATCTTCTCGTCCACGGTTGGCCAATCAGCCTCTTTAATCAGAACAGCCAGAGCCGAGTCATCAGGCCCCAACTTGTCCTCGAGGAATCCTTTCAGCTCGCGCCGTTGTCCGGACCGGCTCGAGCCAACCAGGGCGCCAACGGCCGCGCCACCTAAAACTGCCGGAGCAGCCACGCCACCGATCACCAGGCCGACGGCGCCGCCGGCGACCAGGCCCTTGCCAACCGTCAAGCGACGCTTGTGCTTAAGCTTGAGCTTGCCGTTGTCTTTGCGGTTGACAACCATGGCCGTCTTAATGTCGACCTGCTTGTCCTTCTCCATTTGGCGCAGCGTATCGTAGGCCTGATCGGCCGTGTCGCGTCCGCTGTAGGACACCACAAAAAGACTTTCTTTCTTCTTACCAGACATGAAAAACCTCCAAAATCTGTTGTTTCTTCGCCCGCCGGCCCGGGCGAAGATCGTTAATCATAAACCGGTGGCCGGCCGGATTTTGGAACAATGTTACCGATGCTGCGATATCTATGTCGGCGGTCGTGAGACTCACCCCAGGATCATCGCTCTGGACCATTACAGGGATCGGCGAGCTTGTTGAACAGAAAGCGGCAAGAAACCGACTTATTCAAGAAACGGCAGATGGCGCCGATCATCGGCAAGATAGGCGACCATCTGAAGTTTATTTCATCAGCCGCCACGCTGGCCGTTTAGTCGTCCTCTTCCTCGACCTCGACAACGTCTATTGCCGGGCCATGATTCGTTGATACTTCAGTTCGCCGCCCACATAATAGTGGGTGTCGCCAACACTCCTTATCGCATCATGTCGACGGCGACCGTGGCCGCCAGGATCAGTATGTCATTCTGTCCTGGGGCTATCTCCACCCCGTAGCTGTCGCGCACCCGGAACCACTTCTTGGAGACCTCGGCCACCTTGGTGCGGCCTTCTTCAAAGCGATATTCGTGATCGACGATGTTGCCCTGGATCTCCAGGTCGGGGCCGTTAGCTATATTGACCTCCCAGCGATCGCGGACAGGCGTGATGAGGGCCTTCTTAACTGTAGCCAGCGTATCGCCACTCGGACTTTCAATCTTCATGGTGTCCTTGACGCGCACCTTTTTCTCTTGGATTTGGCACAGTACTTTGCCATGAGCGTCCTCGAACTTGAGGGTATCTCGCACGCGCAGGGCCTTGCCGTCGACTTTGTAGGCTCTTTGGCCGGTCGCATTCTCGATCCAGAAGTCATCGCCAATGGAAACCAGTTTCTCTCGCATCTGGTAGCGATTTGCGCCTCCGCCCCCGCGCCGATCATCGCGTCTATCTGCTCTTCGTCTACGTCCCATCTTTTCACCTTCCTGTTGAGAAAGGAGCCATTTTCTTGCTCCAAATTTGGGTTAATGAATTTGTTTTTTTGTGTCTTTGTTGATACTCAGCCAAGCCAACCAACAGGCCAAACCCTTATACCGATTGACCAATGGTCAGGATTCATCTCACCGGGCAACGGCCGGGTGAAACTCAGACCAATATTTTAGAGTGTAGGCCTTTTGGAGGAAAAATAGGCCTTTGCGCCATACTGGCTTACTCTATCGTCTTCACAGAATCGAGGCAAGCCAACGGGAATACCCTGGCAGCGCCTGGCCAAAGGGGGCGACAAAGCGACGTATGTCGCTAAGTGACATTTGTCACTATTGTGACTGAAATTTCCTAATGACAACTTCATGACAAACGACCCTGGTGCTATCGCTGCTACACCAGTAGAATTCACGTTATAATAGGAAGCACGAAACGCCAATGGCCCTAGGAGTGAAACTTGACTTCACAGGCTGACCAGACCCAGGACGCCCATCTGCTGTCGTTCGTCATCGCCAGCGCCGACATGCGCTACGTCGAAGTCAACGAACGCCACGTCTACATGCGCCAGGACCCCGAGTTGGGCCTGATCGTGCGCGGCGAGATGCCTGGCTGCGGGTCGGCCTGCTACGTGGACCTCAACCAGATCCTGCTCGAGCACGCCCTGAGCTGTGAAGGCTGCAAAGATCACGTCATCGCCGAAGAAACGGCCGAACACTTCGGCCGGCGCCTGGCCAAGGCCCTGATCGATCACTTCGATCTGGAAGCATCACCAGCTGATCAGCTGGCGACGGTGTACGAGTGTTTATTGCGCTCCATGGCCGTGCCATTTGAGGTCCAGCGTGAGACCCGGGCCCTGCGTTATGAGCTGGCCTACAGTCCGCTGCACCAGGCGGCCGAGGGCCGGGCCCTCAACCTGGGCCTGCCCATGGCTCGCTGGACTTTTGTCACCCTGTGCGAATCCATCGCCGAAACCCTTGCCCCAGAATGGGAGTTGTTACATCCGGTTTACCGCGCGGCTATTAGGCCGATCCAGACCATTGAGTTAGTCGCTGGCAGCTGACCAGTAGCCAGTGGCCAGTGGTCGGTGATCAGTAGCTGGATGTTGGTGGTCAGCCAATTGTGTGCAGTTGGCGTACTACCGTAATGTAATAAGGAAAGGGTTTCTAAATGAGTGCGACACGACTTGCCGGGAAGAACGGCGATCCCCATCCTAGCGGCGACGAGCGCTATAAGGCCATTGACCTGGCTATGAAGCGCTTCAAATTTGAGCGGGACGCGCTGCTGGAAGTGCTTAACTCAGCCCAGGAGACGATGGGCTACCTGTCTGAGGACCTGCTGATCTACGTTTCTAACAAATTGCAGGTTCCGTTGAGCCAGGTCTATGGCGTAGCGACCTTCTACCATATGTTCACCTTTGAGCCCCTGGGCGAGCACAACTGCATCATCTGCACCGGCACCGCCTGCCATGTGAAGGGCTCAAACCGCATCGTCCAGGCGCTGTCTGAGGAATTTGAGATCGCGGCCGGGGAGACGACGGCCGACGGCCTGTTCAGCCTGACCACCGCCCGTTGCCTGGGCAGCTGCGGCCTGGCGCCGGTCGTCGTCTTGGACGGCCAGGTGCGCGGTAAAGAGACGCCGGAGGCGGTCACCAGGCAGGTGACCGAGATCATCTCCCTGGCCAAGGTCGCCTACCAACAGGAAGCGGAGACAGGATGAATGATCAGAAGCTGAAAAAGCTAGCACAGGAAGAACAGGAAAGACAGGCCAGGTTCAGGAAGCGCGTCTTTTGCTGCACCAGCACGGCCTGCCTATCGGCCGGGGCCGGATTGACCCGCACGGCCCTGGACCAGGCCGTGGCCGCCTGCGAGTGCGATGAAGACGAGGTCGAGGTGGTGCCCACCGGCTGTATGGGCTTGTGCAGCCGGGGGCCGCTGGTGCGCGTCGAGAGTAAGGATGAGGACCCGGTCCTCTTCGGCGACGTTTCGGCCGAGGTGGCCCAACAGATCGTCGCCCGATACGTGCCAATACCAACCGGTGATGGTGACGCCGCCGACGAAGAGGACGAGGGCGTTTCGCCCCATGATTTCCTGCATTTCCGGTCCGCGTTACGCCGGGCCGGGGCCAGGCGCGGCTTGAGCCGGCACGTCATTCCCCTGGATCTGCCCTTCTTCGCCAAGCAGGTCCGGATTGTGCTGAGCGAGACGGGCCAGGTGAACCCGGAGAAGCTGGAAGATTACCTGGCCCACGGTGGATACCAGGGTCTGACCAGGGTGCTGGGCGAGATGAGC
>CP070688.1:545586-551892 GCA_020353135.1 Chloroflexota bacterium | reverse complement strand
GTGGCCTTGATCCTGTTCGGCATCATCTTTGTCCTGGCCGGCATCAGCCCGCTGGAAGCTTATAGAGAGATCTTTTCCTTCGCATTCTTCAACCCCTTTGGCTTGCCGTCGACGATCAACCGATTCATCTTCTTGCTATTGTGCACCTACGCCTTCATCATCCCTTATCGAGCCGGTCTCTGGAACATCGGCATGACCGGGCAGCTTTACGCCGGATCTTTGGCGGTTTATGCCGTGTTGCTGGCCTTTGGCGTCAACGAGTTCGAGGCTTCATACCCGCCGCCATGGGTACTCTTGCCCCTGATGTTGCTCGCCGCCGCCGTGGGCGGCGCGGCCGTGGGCTCAATCGCCGGCTTTCTGAAAGGCAAATACAACGTCAACGAGATCGTAGTGACCATGATGTTGAATTTCATGCTTTTTTGGCTGGTCTCTTTTATGATCAAGGAAGGCGGTCCGTTCATGAATCCCGGCGGCCGGGGTGAAAGCTTTGAGTTGCCTGACGATCTCCGGGCCCCGGTAATATCGGAGATTCCGTTCACGCTTCTCATCGCCCTGGGCGTTGGATTGTTGCTGGCATTCATGTTCGCCAGGACCCGAATCGGCTACCAGATCCGGGCCTATGGCCAGAGCCCGGCGGCGGCCGAATATGCCGGCATAAGCAAACTCTACATTCCGCTCCTGGTCTTCGCGATGGGCGGCGCGCTGGCCGGATGGGCTGGCTATCATTATTTCGCGGCCGTGCCTGGCGTATACAAGATCGCCCGAAACTACGGCTTCTTCGGCGATCTGGCCTTCTACGGCATCATATGCGGCTTGATCTCCCAGGGTAATCCTATCGCCGCGATACCTGTGGCCCTGCTATTCGGCGGATTGTCCGTTGGCGGCCGCTTCGTCCAGGGCAAACTGGGCATGAGCTTCGGCGTGGACTACGCCCTGCTCGGCGTCTTAATGATCACCCTGGTCGCCTTTCAGTTTTTCTACCGCTATACGATCAAATGGGTAAAGACCAAAAAAGAGACGGCCGGCGCTACGACGCAGAATCCTTAGCAAATGGCTAGCCGCTCAAAGCTAGTTGCTATTCCTAGAGGAGAGCATTGATGTCGGAGTTCCTGATAAGAAGCCTCGACGCCTCGACCATATTCTTGATTGCCGCCCTGGGCGAGCTCATCGACCAGCGCTCCGGGATCCTTAACGTGGGCATCGAAGGCGTGATGCTCTTTGGCGCCACGCTAGGATTCATCGTCGCCCAAAACACGGAAAGTTACTTGCTTGGCTTCCTGGTGGCGATAGCGATCGGCGCCTTGTTAGGGCTCTTGCACGGCTTCTTCTCCATCACGTTGGGCGGAGACCAGGTGGTCAGCGGCATGGGCATCTGGATACTCGGATTTGGTCTCACAACCTATATTGGCGCCCCTTACGCCGGCCCGCTGGGGCTGGAGCGAATTCCCAAGATCCTTGGTTTGTCACCCTTCTTCTTCGTGGGCCTTATCCTGGCGATTATCACCTGGTTTGTACTCACAAAGACCAGTCTCGGCTTGCGGATCAGGTCGGTGGGCGAGAATCCGACCGTGGCTGAAGTATCTGGCATAAACGTCGCCAGGACCCGTTACCTCTGCACCATCACCGGCGGCATTCTCATGGGCTTTGCCGGCGCGGTTTACTCCCTCGATTACAATCCAGTCTGGAATTATAATTTCATCATGGGCTGGGGCTTCATCGCCCTGGCGCTGGTCTTCTTCTCAATGTGGAATCCCTTGATCTTGTTGGCCGGCTCGCTGCTTTTTGGCACCTTGTGGCAGCTTTCACTCAATCCGCAGTTGGTGCTGCCTGGCGTCTTCTCCAGGTATGTCTGGCGAATGGTGCCTTTCGCCATCACGCTTGGCGTTCTGCTGCTCATGTCGACGAAGTGGTTTCGGACCAGGTGGGGAGCGGCAAAGCCAGAAGCCCTCGGGCAACCATACGTGAAAGAATAGAGCCTGGAACCCATTGCGACGCCCGAATAATAACTGTATCATGGGTGTGTGACGATTGATCGGGTAGCTGTTAGACCAGTTCGTTTCTGACCCAATATTCAGTGACGGAGCAACTGCCATGAACCGACGACTCTTTTTCATTCTGTTCGTTATCGTGTTGTTAGGCCTGAGCACTGGCGTCGCCGCCGGCCAAAACAGCCTCGCCCTGTGGACCATTAGTTACTGGGACAATAAGAATATGGAGGGCGAGCCGGTAGCCACCGGCACCACCGGCGTAATAGACTATGACTGGGGCTCCGGCTCGCCGGCGTCCGGCGTCCCGAGCAATTATTGGTCGGGAGAATGGACGGCCTATGTTGACTTCAGCCCGGGCACCTACCGATTCTTCACCGAGAGCGACGATGGGGTGCGGGTCTTTCTGGGATGGAGGCACATCATCGACGACTGGAACATTCACCCGCCCCAGACCAACGAAGTGACCGTGTCCTTGGTGGGCGGTACCTATTCTATGGCTGTCGATTTCTTCGACGAGACCGGCCGGGCCTTGCTGAGGCTGGGTTGGCAGCGAATCGGACCGCCCTTAGATGGCGCGGGCGACGTGGCCATCATCCCCGTACAGACGTCGCCGCCGTCGTCCCCACCGGCGACTCAGGCGACCTGGCTAGCCCAGTATTGGAACGGCACCAGCCATTTCGGCGATCCCGTTGTGACCCGGAATGAAGCGGCCATCGACCACGACTGGGGTTACGGATCGCCTGCGCCCTTGACGATCGCCGTCGACCGCTTCTCGGCTCGTTGGTCTCGTTCGATCTTCTTCGACGCCGGCAGTTACCGTTTCACCACCCAAAGCGACGACGGCATCCGGGCCTCTATCGGTGGCAATACGATCATCGACGATTGGAACGTGCAGGCCTTGCGAAGCAACTCGGCCGACGTCGACCTGGCCGCCGGAACCTATCCGGTTGTCGTGGAATATTTCGAAGAAACGGGCGTAGCCGTGGCCAGATTCGGTTGGCAGAAAACCGGCAGCCCGGAAAGCGGTCACTCAGGCGTCAGCGCTATGACATTAACCTATAGCCTCAATATGCGCCAGGGTCCGAGCACCACTTACCCGATCATTACCAAGCTACCCAGGGGAACGGTTGTGCCGGTAGTCGGCCGCACGGCCGATAGCAGCTGGCTGCAAGTGGTATACCAGGGCGCGACCGGCTGGATCTGGGCCGCTTACACGTCCGTCAGTGGCGACTTGACGTCAGTGCCAGTGACATTCTAATGGCCGGTTTTCACAACGACCAATGGGCAAAATAACCAGGCCTGGTCGATAGTCGCCTGCACGCCGCTCTTCAGAGTCACTCGCCAGAGCCGCTTACCATGGACCGCATTTGGTAATCCACTAGTATTGGAACCAGAAGCAGCCAAAAGACTTCAAAGAGATTAGCTGCTGCTAGCGGATAGAATCTTGCAGCGGACCTCGCCATCATTAGTGCCAAGACCCGCCACAAGAAACTAGTGCTCTGTTAAGGCAAGAGCTGGTAAGCCGAGACATTTCGTCGAACGCTAAAGAGGGACGCCTTTTTACACGTTCACGCAACAGAGCTAATGATCTCCACAAGTCCTATACCGCCAGTTACCCAGATTTAGCTGCTATGGCTTCAGTATAACAATGACAGTGCCATTGCTATCGCCGTCGGGATCATGGTTGTCGCCTGCAGCGTACACCAGCGACGCATGCGTGACGCTGTCCACGGTGAGGGTGACCGACGTGCTGTTGCGACTGATGTTGTTCTTGGTGATGCTACACTGGCCAAAACCGTTCGTCACGCACGACCCAGCTCCGTTCGCTCCGGCGGACCACGAGCCGTTGACCGTGGCATTGGCGACAAGAGCATCGCTGCTATCATGCACCGTGATCGTCGCCGTGGCGGTCCACTTGCCACCTCTCCCGCCGGCGGCAGAGGAGCCATCAAGATCGCCGACATGCATCGTCGGGTCAGCCACGTTGTCGATTATTACGTTATTGCTGTCGCTTCCCGTCTGGCCAACGGTGTCGGTAGCCGCGGCGCTGATGACGTGGGCGCCGTCTGGGACCGTCGTGCTGTCCCAATTGATGCTGTACGGGGAGGCTGTGTCAACGCCGATGGAGTTCCCATCAACGAAGAATTCGACCTGTGTCACGCCGTTGTCGTCGGAAGCCGTCGCGGCAACGAGTATTGAAAGGCCCGAAACCGTCGCTCCCTCGGCCGGGTCAGTCACGTTTACCGTCGGGGGATTGTCCACTGGTCCCAGGTTTGGCCGCAGGATGAACAGACCTTGCTCGATGCCACTAACGACGACGATGCCAGAATCGAAGTAGGGATAGTTGCTCCATGCCGCGTTGAACCGTGCGGCGTCATCCGCCGGGTAGATGTCGAAGAACGCCACCTCGGACAGATTACCGTTCGCGACGTCAGTGATGTCCAGAATGCGCAGGCCGGAGCGATAGTTGGCTTGGTATGAGAAGTTGCCCTTCACGTATTGGTTGTGGTCGATGGAAGGCGTCGAGTTGTCAAAGAAGCCGACCAGGCTGGGATTATCTAGGTCGGAGACATCCCACACTCGGGTGCGGGTATTGTGGCCTAAATTCGATTCGTCGAGTTCATCATCCAGCAGGAAATAAATCTGGTCCTCGGTCAGCCAGCCCTGATGAGTATACTCGCTGCCTCCGTAACCAGTGCGCGATAGTTGTACCGGATTTGACTTGTTGGTCACGTCCACGATTGTAACCGTGTCCTCATTGGAGTTGATGCAGATCTCCTTGCCCTGGTGATCGGCATCAGGGCCACTGTAGTTCACACATTGAGCATCATGGGTGTAGCCGTCGCTCGAGAAGCAGCCGGCAAAAGACGGGTTCGTTGGGTTCTGGATGTTCACCATGTGTAGACCGCCACTGCAGTTGTTTTTGCCCGCGGCGCCGACGATGTAAGCATAACCGCTGTCCTCGTTTATCACAATATTGTGGGCGCTGGCATTCTTGTTGTAGTGAGCGGTCTCGCTGAAGGTAACCGGCGGGTTGGTCACATTGCGGAGTTGGGTCAAATCGAAGACTTGCATCCCGTGCTGGTTGGCTTCACTGACGATGAAGGCATGATCTGCATAGGTCTTGATATCCCGCCAAGAGGATCCAAAGGCGCCGTGAGTAGGCAGCTCACCCAGGTAAATCGGATTGGCCGGATCGCTGATGTCCACGAACGAAGTGCCGAAAACCAGTCCGACAATTGCATATTCCTTACCCGTCAGGGAGTCGGTCCAGCCCCAGATGTCGTTGGCGGCGCTCTGCGAACTAGTGCCACCGATCTGGTTCAATGGCAGGAAGGCCTCTAGATCGACGTTATTGCAGGGATAGGCGTCCGCGAATCCCCCCGCGCAGGCGGTCGTATTTAGTGCTTGAAGGTCCTGTGGTGCATGATGATCGACCCAAAAAGCCCGCATCACGTCAGTGGCGTGTTCTGGAAGGGGATTATGATGGGCTGGACCTCCAGGGTGAGCAACGGCGCTGCCAGCGGCGCTCAAGCTTGCGACCATTGTCAACAAAAGAGCAATAAGAACTAACCATTTGAAACGTGGTCGCTCTGGTGAATTCATTCCATTTCCAGGTTGAAAGAAGGGAAGCTTAGATAACATGTTGACTCCTTGTTCTGTTTATGTCTTCATCGAAGCTGCAAGGGTTTTGCTTCGACGAGTGTTCTGCTAGCAAAAGGTTTTCAGGCAGGTCGCAAATCTTTTTGGATTATTTACTGGGTTCAGGTTTCCACTGGTTACCTCCTTGGTATTTCGTATTCGATCGAATGGCTTATTAATCCCGATGGCACATTATTATCACCAGACGAGGCAAGCAACAATACGGCACTTCCCTGGCCCCAAGCAGATTCGACGCGCCTCTAGAGAGATCAGGTCGGTCGCCAGGATCGGATATACCCGCTACCGCATGTTTGTTTCCAATATAATTATGAGAGGAATAGCTTAAATTATAGCTTCCTGCCTGCTCAAACGCAACTCTTCGACTCCCCTTTGCCCCAAATCTCCGGCAATGTCCGCCGGCCGGGGCTGTCAAATTGGAGATCGCCGCCTTCGATTTCGCGGAGTCCGACATCGAACCGGGAACGCCCCTTGAGGAAGCAGTCGATCGCGCGGCGACGCTGGCTGATATCCTTGGGGAGAGCATTAGCAATGTGGTCAGAAGGGCGAATGCTCACTAAACTTCCTGCTGCGCAAGAGACCAAAATGCATGTTTCGTTGGGCAAGTTTGAGTAACTGCATGATAGACCGGAAAGCCAGACGGCAAAAATGAGGCGTG
>CP070688.1:540304-545486 GCA_020353135.1 Chloroflexota bacterium | reverse complement strand
CCTGGCAAACCTAGACGACGATTCAGAACAAGAAGTCGTCGTGGGTGATTTTGGCGGCAGTCTACATGTCTGGAATTATGAGGGAATGCAACAGATCTTCCTGCCACTTATTCTCAAATAGAATCCGCCCTAGCTTGCGTTCCAATCGGTAAGCATGAGTGGGACCCACGGGCAACCCGTGGGTCCGTCTTATTTTGAGGGGAAGTTAGAACCGGCCAGTCAGAGTATAAGGTGTTTGGACCCAGAGGCTTTTGGTCAGGTAGTAGGTGCAGCAGGGAATGTATAGCCCCTGCCCCAATCGGATACAATATAGTACGGTTCCTTTGGATCCTGTTCAATCTTCTTGCGCAACCGATAGACGTGGGTGTGGAGACGCTCCTCGTTGGCCGACTCCATCGGCCATATTTGCCTCAGTAGGTAGTCGTTAGCCAGAGTACGACCGGGGTGGCGCATTAGAATCGCGAGCAACTTGTTTTCGGTCGGCGTGAGCGCAACTTCCTCACCGGCGACGAAGACCTTGCGGTTGCCTACATCCACCCTCAAGCGTTCGTCGACCGCAGCCACTGACTCAAGGGTATACGAATAATCAGGCTGATGGCGCAGGACGCGTCTAACCCTCGAAACCAACTCATCAGCCCGAATCGGGCCATCCTTGGGCTTCACAACGTAATCCTCAGCCTGGAACTCGTCAAAAGCTTTCACGATCGTCGACTCATCGCCGACCCCGGTAAGCATGATAATCGGCAGAGCGGGCACGCGCTTATGTGCTTCTTTGCAGAAGGTAAATCCATCTATGCCAGGAGGCATGTTGATGTCCACAATAGCCAAATGGGGTATTCGTTTGAGCTTAATAAGATTGAGCCCATCTTCACCTGAGGCGGCGGTAAACACGTCAAAATAGGCCTGCTCCAGAACATGCCGAACCAACGTGAGTGTAACCGGATCATCATCTACAACTAGAATTCTTTGTACTTCTTCCATTCTCAACCCCTGGAATCAACAGCCGTACGGCGGTTCAAGATAAATACAGTATTGAACTTATTCTAGTGAAAATCCCAGGAATAGGAAAGAGTAAACACCGTGATAATTGTCGTCAGAATCACAGATTATCATTGGCATATAAACAAAAACTTGATCTGGAGGCAATATGTACGACAAGTATCTTGAATGGAAAAACAACCCGATCGAACAGCCGCCAAATCTGTCGATCATCATCCCAGCCTATAATGAATCGGAACGGATAGTTCCAACAATTGGCGCGGTTGCTTCGCAGGTTTGCGACCTGGATATACCGTGGGAACTGATCATCGCCGACGATGGATCGACGGATGATACGGTCTCGATCGCGGAGGGTCTTAACCTCGTAAACATGCGCGTGTTGCGTGCGCCGCAGAATGGCGGCAAAGGTAGCGCTGTTCGCCGAGGAATGGCAGCGGCTCGTGGCGAGTACATACTTTTCGCCGATGCCGACAATTCCACACCAATTGAGGAAATCGTGGCGCTCAGGTCCAAGGTTGAAGATGAAGGTTATGACATCGTCGTCGGATCACGGGCAGCCGCGGGTGCGGAAGAGGCCAATCGTTCGATATTGAGACGTGTGATGAGCAGCGGCCTACGCATGATCGTGCAAAACGTCCTGCGAATCGGCGTGCTCGATACCCAGTGTGGTTTCAAGCTGTACAGCCGGGATGCGGCCGACAAGCTCATTCTATCCCAGACGATTATGGGTTTTTCATTTGACTTGGAGCACCTTTACCTGGCTCGCAAATATGGGCTTAAGGTAGCCGAGGTACCAGTGCAATGGATAGATGCTCCGGGCTCCAAAGTGGACACGCGCAAAGAAGTCCAGCGCTTCCTCAAAGATTTGCTGAAGATCAAACTTAATGACTGGAGAGGTATCTATGAAGTCGCTTAAAGATGAACTACGCGTTGCCGTGGTTACCACGCATCCGCCCAGCATGGGCACCTTGAACGAATACGGCTTCCATTTTGTTAAGGCGCTGCGCCAGAAGCCTGAAGTCAAAGAACTCATTCTGCTGGTTGAAGAGTTACCGGACAACCAGCAATACAACTTTGATGATGGCGGGGCGCCAGTCTCAATCCGGCAGTGTTGGCGCTTTAACGCCCTCAACAATGCGACGCGGATCCTGAGCGCAGTACGACAGGTGAAGCCCGATGTCGTGTTGTTCAACCTGCAGTTCGCTACTTTCGGCAGCGGCAAAGCGGCGGCCGCAATAGGCCTGACGGCGCCGGCACTGGTCAAAGCGGCCGGCTATCCTACGGTCGTATTGTTGCACAACATCATGGAAACGGTTGATCTCGACAGCGCCGGTTTCGCCAATAGCCGCCTAATGAGTGGTCTGATTCGAGCATTTGGGAATGTCACAACGCGATTGCTGCTAAGAGCGGACCTGGTGGCCTTAACGATCCCGAAGTATGTCGAGATCCTGGAGCACAAGTACGGGGCCGAGAACGTGATTCTGGCACCGCACGGCACGTTTGAAACACCACCCATGCCTGAATTTGAGTTGCCCGAAGGTCCAATGCGTATCATGACATTCGGCAAGTTTGGAACTTATAAGAAAGTGGAAGAGTTGATCGAAGCCACTGATATGTTACGCAGTAATGGGCATCCAAATGTAGAACTAGTAGTCGCCGGCAGTGACAGCCCGAACACCCCTGGTTATCTTGAGAACACGGCCCAGGCGTATGAAGATGTTGGTGGCGTTACGTTTACCGGTTACGTACCCGAAGAAGAGGTTCCGCACATTTTTGAAGAATCGGCAGTTGTTGTCTTCCCATATACGAGCACAACCGGCAGTTCAGGCGTGCTTCACCAGGCCGGCAGCTACGGTAAAGCCGTGGTATTACCGCACATCGGTGACCTGTCTGAGTTGATAACTGAAGAAGGCTACGCGGGCGAGTTTTTCGAACCTGGCAGCGCAGTAAGCTTAAGAGAAGCGATCGCTCGCGTGCTGGATGACCCAGAACGCCGCGTTCAGATGGGCCGTCAGAATTATCTGGCATCATGTGGACTGCCAATTGCGGATGTCGTGGATTGGTACTTACTACATATGCAAGAACTGATTAAGGACAAGGAAGGTTAAATCATGGTGATTGGAGAAATGAAACTAGAGGGTATTGACATATTGACGCTAGAGGGCAGGTTTGATGCTCATACCGTGCCGGCTGCAAGTAAGTGGCTGGAAGAGGTGACCGCCAAATTGCCGCCACAAATAGTTGTCAATATGGAGGACGTAAATTTCGTCGATTCGGCTGGTTTGGCGACGCTGGTTAAAGGCATGAAGCGGAGTCGCGAACTCGATGGTAATCTCGTCATTTTTGGCTTGCAACAACCGGTCAAGATAATCTTTGAACTAACACGACTGGACAAAGCAATCGACATCTTCGACAATGAAGATGACGCAGTTGCCTCGTTTAGTCGGGCATACGTTGATGTGAATTGAGCTTATTTCAAAAGAGATTGGGGCAGAGCGTGATGTCCGAAGTGACCACAGCCGAGTTGGCGGCCGAACTCGTCAATAGCCAAGATCAACAGTTGGCATTGTACGAGCTTAGTCAGGCCATGCGCCAGAAACGAAGCATTGAAGATGCCGTTAAGGAACTGGTTCATCTGGTTACCCGGACAATGAAAGCGCAGGCAGCGGGCGTTATCGTAGCCGTACCGAATCGCCCCCTAATCGTCAGCCAATTCCAGTCAAACGAGATCATCTCAGAAGATAGGCTCCGGATATGGTTGCATCAGATTCAAGCCAGTCCTTACTATATTCTGCAGAATCAAGTGCCAGGCTATGAAAGTCTTTTGGTATTGCCCCTGCAACTGAATGAGGATATTGTCGGCGTCTTGGCTGTTGCCAACAAAGTTGATGGACTAATGGCCTCGCCGGATCGAAAGCTTGGTCAGGCAATTGTCAATCAGGCAGGAATCTACTTTGAGAATCTGCTCTTCGCTGAGCAAAGGGTCGCCGAAGCCAGAGTCCAAACAGAGTTGAAGTTGGCTCGAGATGTCCAAATGCAACTCTTGCCTCAGCGCCCTACGGATGTCCCCGGATTGGATATTGCTGGATTCAGCGAACCGGCATTGCACGTCGGCGGTGACACTTATGACTTCCTCGTTGACGACCATCAGCAGTTCCACGTCTGTGTAGGTGACGTATCTGGCAAGGGCATGCCGGCCGCGTTGCTGATGGCCATGGTGCGAACAACCCTTCGCAACGCTTGGCAATTCGGAGAGCAGGCGAGTCCAGCCACAGCCATTGAGCAGACAAATGCCAGTTTGTACGATGACTTCACCGAGACAAGCATGTTCGCAACTTTGTTTGTTGCCACTTATGACGCTGAGGAAAGAATATTGCGATATGCCAACGCCGGGCATTCGCCGGTAATCTACCGGCCGCACGGCGGCACGGCGCAGCTTCTGGTGGCCGACGGTGTGCCTATAGGTGTCTTGACTGAATCCCAGGTTGAGGACCGGAGCTTGCGGTTTGGTGAGGGGGATCTGCTCATTATTAGCACGGATGGCTTGAACGAAGCGCGTAATCAAGACGGGGAACTCTTTGGTCAAGAGAGCCTATTAAATCTTACCGACAACTTGGCCGATCGCCCTGCCGCGACTATCGCACACGAACTTCTGACGGCCGTCGACGTATATGCTGACGGCCAACCACAGGCTGATGATCAAACACTGGTTGTGATCCGGGGCCTGGCCAAATAGGTCGCCGCGGAAACGATCTTCCATCCGCGCCTTTCCCCAAAATAGTCCCCAATTTCTCATTCTAATTGCCGTACAACCGAATAAAGCTATCGTTCTTCGCCCGACCTTGACTCGGCTCACTTAACCTTTTTTGATGACACACCACAGAGACGCTCGGTCATCATGCAGAGCTAGTTTGGAAAGGACTTCGAGGTTCGCTTCGCAACCCTATCCCGCAGCAGGTCCTCAATAACGCTACTCCTGTAAAACCCAGCCCAAATAGACCGTTATCGTCAGTCATTCCGTCAGAAGAGTTTGGGACAATAAGCGTACAGATAGCAAGTTACGACCAATTTTGGAGACGAATAAAATGAATATATTGCTTCAAGAACACACGATAAAAGTACATGTCATCACCCTTAGCGAGCGGTTAGATGCTTTTTCAGCGCCAGCGCTTCGACAACAGAT
>CP070688.1:535853-540204 GCA_020353135.1 Chloroflexota bacterium | reverse complement strand
GTGCCCACTTGGATGCTCAAGGCTTTGGAGACATCCACATTCAATACAATGGCGGCACGCGGCCGGCCCGAACCAGGCCCGATCACCCCATGGTGGCTCTTGCTAACCGGGCGGCCAAAGCCGTTTACGGCCAGGAGAGCCAAATCAAGCCCATGATCGGCGGCAGCGGCCCTAATTACCCATTCATTCATACCCTGGGTCTGCCTGTAGTGGCCGCCGGCGTAGGTTACCCGGGCAATGGCGCTCACGCGCCCAACGAACATATTCGCCTGGACGACTTCATCCAGGGCATCAGGCACACAGCCTATATCGTCGCCGCCTTTGCAGATGATAGTGGAATGTGACCGGTGATTATTGGAGAGAACAAAATGAACATCGCCATGTGGGGCAAGGCCCTGCGCGTCATACCGAACATTGACCAGGAACAATGGTCTGGATTGGATATCATTTCACGCTGGCTGGTAGCCACGCGTTCGGCCGTTCTGGTGATCACCTTCATCTCCTGCGCCATCGCCGGCATCCTGGCCTTTCGCGCTGAGAGCTTTGACCTGGCTCTATGGCTGATCCTGACCTTTGGCCTGCTCATGGCCCACGCGACCAACAACCTGGTGAACGACCTTACCGATTCCTGGAAAGGCGTCGACAAGGGCGACGACGCGTTTCGGGCCCAATACGGTCCCCAGCCCATCGAGCACGGTTTGTTGACTGTGCGCCAGATGCTGGCATACGCGGCCGTCACCGGTCTCATCGCCCTGGCCTGCGGCCTTTACCTGGTCTTCGCCCGCGGCGGCTACACCTTGTTGCTGCTTGCCCTGGGCGCTTTCTTTGTCCTCTTCTACACCTGGCCGCTCAAGCATATTGGACTGGGCGAGATCGCCGTCCTTATCGTCTGGGGGCCGTTGATGATTGGCGGCGGCTACTACGTCGTCACCGGCGAGTGGAGCTGGCAGGTCGTCCTGGCCGGCATGCCCTATGCTTTGGGCGCGACCTCGGTCATTTTCGGCAAACATATCGACAAGATCGTGGGCGACAAGGCGAAAGGCATACACACCTTGCCGGTCCTGCTGGGCGAACGGACGTCACGCTACCTCAACATCACCCTGATGATCTTACAATACGTCTTCATCGTCGGGCTGATCATTGCCGGTTATTTCACGGCCGTTATGTTGGTTGTCCTGCTGGCGCTGCGTCGATTCGCTCTCGTCTTCCAGATCTATCGCCAGCCCAAACCGGCCGAGCGGCCAGACGAATACCCGGAGGATGGCTGGCCCTTGTGGTTCGTGGCCTTCGCCTTCCTGCACAATCGTTCCTTTGGCCTGTTGTTCATCGTCGCCCTACTAGTGGACACCATACTGTTTCGCTTCGTGTTTTAGGTTCGCTGATGGAACAGGTAGCTTCACGCGTTGCAGATAATCAGCTTTTGACCTGGCTGCTTTTTGGGGCCATTACTTTGGCCGCCGCGGCACTGCTGCTCCTGGCTCCGGCCGAAGCCACCATTGGCGAAGGCATCCGCATCGTCTACATCCACGTGGCCTTGATTTGGACCGGGATGTTGGTCCTGATCGTGGCCGGCCTGCTGGGATTGGTCGTTCTGCTAACTGGCCGGGCACTGCTGACCGAATGGATGCAAGTAGTTGCCTGGGTCGGCCTGGCCTTCTTCGCCGCAGGTGTGGTCGCCAGCCTGGCGGCCGAGATCGTGAATTGGGGTGGCATCGCCTGGCGAGAGCCCCGTACCGCGGCCAATTTGAACCTGCTCGCGCTGACAATCATCGTCCAGGTGGTCAATACCTGGCTACCCGATAGCTGGGGGACCAGAAGACGCTTGCAAGGAGCGCTAAACGCCTTTCTGGCAGCGGCCGTCATCTGGACTACGATGACCACCGAAGTTCAGCTCCATCCGGCCAACGCGGTGGGCGATGCCACCTCGCAGGCCATCCAGTTGACCTTCTACGGCTTGTCCCTGCTGTCGTTGTCGGCGGCTATTTGGTCCATTCTCTATCTACGCGGACGCCAAACCGCTCATCAGTCGCGCCGTCACGCATCTGATCGGCCCGGAAGCGTAGGCAGTGACAGGTCCGGGCGATCGTCAAAGGCCGGAAGCTGAGGCGGGTCCTTCTCCAACGCTGCCAGGATCTCTTCCAGTGCTCGCTCCAGTTGAGCGTCGACGCCGGCCGCGTAATCCTGCGGCCGGTTGTGAACCTCGATGTCGGGATCTGTGCCGTAATTCTCGACGCCCCAGCCGACATCTTCAAACCAGAACGAGAACTCGGGCTGCGTGGTGACCGTGCCGTCAACCAACATGTGACGCGGCCAGATACCGATCACGCCACCCCAGGTACGTGTACCTAGCAATGGTCCCAGGCCCATCATCTTAAAGCCGTGGGAAAAGATGTCGCCATCCGAGCCGGCGGCTTCGTTGGTAAGGGCCACCAATGGTCCCGCTGGCGATTCGGCCGGATAAGGATACGGGATCTGGTCCCAGCGCCCGATATCGTAGCCCACTCGCTTACGAGCCAGCTTCTCCAGGAGCAGCCCTGATACATGGCCGCCGCGATTAAAGCGCACGTCGACCAGCAAACCTTCGCGATCGATCTCGGCCAGGTAAGCGCGATGGAACTCGGCGTAGCCGTTGGCGCCCATATCCGGAATGTGAATATAACCGACTCGACCGTCGCTGGCCTCGTGCACGTGGCGCCGGTTTTCCTCTACCCACTGGCGGTAACGGGCCGCCGATTCACCGGCCAAGGCCTTGACGGTCACGCTACGCTGCTCGGCGCCTTCCTCCTGGGAGGCCACCGACAAGGTCACATATTGCCCCGCCAGGTTGACCAGGGCCGCCGCCGGCGACAAATCACGGCCCAGTCGACGGCCGTTCACAGCGTATAGCAGATCGCCAGTCTCGACCTTAACGCCGGGGTCGTTAAATGGCGAATCGGCCGCCCTACTCCATGAGTCGCCGCTGACAATCTCTCCGACGCGCCAGGCGTCGTTCTGTGCGTCGTAATCGAAATCGGCGCCCAGGAAACCCTGAGCGTACTTCGGCTCCGGCCGGTAGTCGCCGCCGATTTCATAGCTATGGGACGTACCCAACTCGCCCTGCATCTCCCATATCAAGTCTGAGAACTCAGAGCGACTGGCCACCCGTTCGACCAGAGGAAGGTAACGACCGTAAATCGCCAGCCAGTCGACCTTGGACATGTTCGGCGTCCAGAATTGGTCGCGTTGTAGTCGCCAGGCCTCGCGATACATTTGGCGCCACTCGACGCCGGGTTCGACGGAAACCTTGACCCGCCCAAGATCGATCCAGCCGCTTTTACGGCCGGGTGAATTGTCGTTATTTTTGTCTGGCTTCGCGCCGGCCCTCATGACCCGCAGACGGTTTCGCGATCTGTAGAGCAGGTACGCCCCGTCCCGAGTGACCCGGAAACTGCTCACGCGGCGAAGAAGCGTCTCTTCCTTCTGCTCGTCAAAATCGTAAACCAGCAGCGTGCCCTTGGCCGGAGGCGCGCCCGGCATCCAGTCCAAATCAAGGGCGCCCTCTACCGGATAGCGGGTGAAAAGCACCCGGCCGTCCTTGATGCCTTCGATGCGGCCGTAAAGCCCTCCTTCGACCGGGAACGCCAACACCCGTTTCTCTATGCCTTCCAGGTCGATCTGAACTCTCTGCTCTTCGTCCTTGTCCTCGCCGTCGCCTCCGTTAGTTGACGGGCCCTCAGAAGAACTGCCTGCCTTGTCATTCGCGTCAGGCTTCTTATTGTTGTTTGACTCGCTCGACTTTTTGCCTGGCGCCCTGGGCTGGGGCACGAATGGCGAAAGCAAGTCGTCTTGCAAGGTGATCAGGAACGGCTGCATGCCGCGTGGGAAGTTTAGATCAAAGTGTAGATTGTCATAGACCGGGTTGAAGTGCCGGTAAGATAAGAAGTAGAGGTATTTGCCGCCCGGGTCGAATGCCGGCTCTACGTCGTGCAATACCGGCTCCGTCAACTGCGTGATCTGGCCGCCGTCCGCCTGCCAAAGCTTGAGCGCCGTGCGTTGCATCGAGATCGACACCGAATAAGCGGCCCATTCGCCGTCGGGCGTCCAGCTGAAGCCGGTGATCCGAGAGGATTTACCCCGGTCGATCAGCTGCAGCTCGCGACTGTCTAGATCAAGTAAACAAAGTTCATAGCGGTGATTGCTGAATAACAGCTGATCTTTCTTGGGATTGACGGCCAGCTGAATAGGCCGGCCGGTATCGAGTCCTTCCAGCAGCTCTGGCTCGGCGCTGCCGTCGGCGGTCAAGATGACGAACGCCTCCTCGCCGTCGGCGTCGGTGACGCCTACCAGACGCTGCCCATCGTTCAGCCATTCC
>CP070688.1:530768-535753 GCA_020353135.1 Chloroflexota bacterium | reverse complement strand
TCCCAAAGCCCCCAAGCCAGGTTCTCGGCCGCCTGGGAGTTGATCGTTTACGCCAGTGGCATGAAAGGCAAAGATGTTCGTCAACTTCGACTTCAGCGCTCTGTTGCAACTCTTCAACGACAACAACGTTAGGTACCTGGTTATCGGCGGTTACGCCTTCATCCAGTATGCGGAACCTCGATTTACCAAGGACTTGATCACCGCTAAACGCGCATCTGGTCGACCTCAGGACCTACTTGATGCAGACATTTTGTCAGAAAGCAATTCATCCTCATAGACAGATCTGATTGATCCCGTTTGTTGGCCGGGACAGCGCGTGTTTCGTACTATGCAAGACACGGGGCTCGCGTCTTCCATTGTCAGGAGTTGGGGATCCATTCTGGTCAGCCAGCGATCAAGCAAGGTCAGAAACAGGGCTTGCTTGCGATAATAATCTGTGTTCGCTAGAATTCTTTCAGAACGCATCGATTGAAGAAGGCTCCCAATGTCACAACACAAGAAATCCATCACCGTACCCATGAACGTAGCTGATCTTTTTGAGATATGGCTTGATCTGGAGAATATTCACGAATTCTGGCCCTACGTTAAATCCGTGGAGCCCATGAGCCGGCACAAATCATACTGGACAATGATGGCGCCCGATGGCACGTTGCTCTATTGGGACGAGAAGATTACCCTTCTTGAAGAGGATTCGAGAATCGCCTGGCGGAGCACCGGGGGTGACGTTTTGTGCAGCGGACTCGTAACGCTAGAGAAGCTGGATGAAGACGAAACGGAAGTCTCGCTGACGCTTCACTTCGAACCTGATCCCAGCCTGGGAGAAGACAAAGCAGCCGAATTGTTCGAAAATGTCGACGGCCTGGTCGAGCTAATCCTGCAAAACTACAGCGCCTACGCGCTCAAAGATTGGGATCAAATCCAGTAGGAACGCCGGGACCTTTTTCGCCCGTGGGACGGCCTCGTTAGTTGCCAGCCCCTACTCGGGTTTCTATCAAGTAGAAGAGGCGACCAACGAACGGATCTGTTCCAGCAATTCATCCTGGGTGAAGGCCCCCTTGTCGATAACATACTGAACGCCGCCGTCGAGTCGCCGGTGATCTTCGTCAGTTAGATCCTTGGCGGTAACGACGATGATCGGGATCGACTGGTTCTCTTGATGCAGGCGCAAGGCCAGTACAAAATCAAAGCCATCCATCACCGGCATCATCAGGTCTAACAGGATCAGGTCCGGTCTACGCTCCGCGACGCGCTCCAAACCGACCGCCCCATTCTCCGCTTCGGCAACATCCCAACCCGCTTCCTCCAGCGCGCGTCGCTGCACAGAGCGGGACGACTCGTCGTCTTCGATCACCAGGGCATGCTTGCGCTCCCCTCCCCCGGCGTACTGTTGGACCAACTCCAGCAGCAATTTGCGGTCTACCGGTTTGGTCAATGATTCTACGGCGCCCATCGTGTAACCCATATCCTTGTCGGCGACGATGGAAGCCATTATCACCGGGATGTGGTTCAGCTCGGGATCATCTTTCAGCTTCCGCAGCACGCTCCAGCCATCCATGCCCGGCATCATGATGTCTAAAGTAATGAGTGATGGTTTTAGCCGGCGCGCCAGATCCAATCCTTCCTCTCCACTTTCGGCCGTCGCCACCTCGTGACCGTCCAGCTCCAGCGTCCTCATCAGCAAATCGCGAGCACTAGGATCGTCGTCGATCACCAGTATTGGATTCTCCATTTCCGTATGACGCTCCGGCTCGCCCTCCTCCGCGGCGGCCGCGGCCGCCTTGGCAGCTTTCAAGGCATCGACCTTGGCCGGTAAGGTTATGGTGAACGTCGAGCCCTTGCCTACTTCGCTGGCGGCGGTCAGGTCTCCACCCATCATGCGGCAGAACTGGCGGCTGATGGGCAGGCCCAGGCCCGTACCGCCATAGTTGCGCGTCGTCGATTCGTCGGCCTGGGAGAAGGCCTCAAACACCTGGCCGATCTTGTCCTCCGGGATTCCAATCCCAGAATCGGCGACGTCGATGGTTAACCAGTCGCCTTCGCCGCGCGTTTCCCTTCGGGCAGTGACTACGATCTTGTCTTCATGGGTGAATTTAGCGGCATTCGACAGCAAGTTGAACAAGACTTGCCGGGTCTTGGTCATGTCGGTTCGGATAGTGCCCAGATCATCGGGAAAATCAGTAATCAGCGTGTTGTTGTTCTTGTCAATGAGCGGTTGAACCGTCGACATTGACTCGGACAGCATTTTGCCCACGTCGAAACGTTCCAGGTAAAGATCCATCCGGCCGGCCTCGATCTTGGACAGATCCAGGATGTCATTGATAAGCCCCAAGAGGTGCCGGCCGGCGGCGTTGATCTTCTCCAGATCGGGGATCATCTCGTCATAGCCATCGTCTTCGGCATCTTCGGCTAGCATCTCGCTGTAACCGATGATGGCATTCATAGGCGTTCGTAGCTCATGGCTCATGTTGGCCAGAAATGAGCTTTTCGCCTGGTTGGCCGTTTCCGCATCTTTCTTGGCCTGCTCAAACTGGGCCGTCCTTTTTTTGACGACCTCTTCCAGGTGAGCTTGATGCTCTTCCAGCGCGCGATTTTGGGCCCGGATCTCGACCATCAACTCATTGCGCCCTTTGCGGGCTATCATACTCCGTAACGAGGCGATGGTTTTGGTTGGTGGGGGCTCAACGATTTGCAGATGTTTTCGGGCAATAACCGTCTGGCGCTCGCCGTCGATAGAGACAATACGAACATCGTCAAAGAATTGATCCAGTAACTGGCTCTCAAGCACCGGGGCAATCTCGGCGAATTCAAAGATGAGTGTCTGCCGGCCAGCTTGGGAGGCCAGCCCAACGTTTACGCTGCAGGTTTCAGCCGTCCGCTGAACGGCCCGGGACATGGACGAAAACGCCGTTGCCAGCCGTGTGGCCAAAATATCGTCGCCGGTAATCGCCTCGACAAGCAAGTAGACCTTGTGCCGGAGTTCGACGACTGAGCTTATTCCGCTGATGTTGATGGCACCGAATGATATCATCTACTGTTTGTACCTGACCACGAGACAGGTGGCGTCGTCAAATTGTTTGCCGTAGTTACGGACGATCTTTCTGGCCACGGACCGTGAACTCTCGTAGATAAGCTGCGGATACTCTTCTAACTCGAAACGATCTTTTATACCGTCACTGTAAAATGTGAGCACGTCGCTCCGGCCGAGCTGAAGTTCGTATTCTCTGGGGCTGCGCATCCTGTTGCCGATAATACCATCGGAGGATGGAAGCCGGGTGGAATTCTCGCCGAATTTGCGGATGACGGTATTGCCGACGCCGGCGTATCGCAACTTGCCGCTGGCCAAATCCAAAGTGGCAAGCCCGGCGGCCGCGCCAATTGAACCCCGGATCGCTTCGTGCAGACGCAACAAGGTTTCCGTCACGTCGTCTTGCCATTCAGCTTCCAAGAACGCCCGGATCTGCACCGCTAGCTCGTAGGCTCCAGGACCATGACCCAAGACATCGACCATGGCTAAGAATAGCGTGCCATTTCGAGCTTGAACGATGGCGGCATCCCCGCTTACAAGTTCTCCAAAACATGGCCGGGCAACCGCGGCGTACTCTAGTTCGCTTGCTGTACCGTAGAATTCATCCTGCATGATTGTGCCGTGATATCATATTCAGCGCGGCTTGCTCAGCGACGCCACTTCTTAATCTGTACCGTGGTTCCCTCGCCCTCGGTAGAACGAATCTCAAAATCATCCATCATCCGTTTAACCCCGGGCAGGCCAAGGCCCAGTGTCCCACTGGAACTGTAGTTATCGGTCACCGCCTGCTCGATATCGGCGATACCAGGCCCTCTATCGCGAGCGATGACTTCAATAGCCACCCGGAAGCCGTTCTCGATTTGATCGATGATGATTTCGCCTCTGTCCGCGTACTTGATGATATTGCGGGCAAGCTCGGAAACGGCCGTGGCGATCATCTGTATATCGACTTCGTTGAAGCCCAGCGACTTAGCCGCCATGCGGGCTTCCAACAGAGCACGAGTAACATCCGTTTCTTGGACAATTGCGACGCGTCTTTTGGCTGATGTCATCGACTGACTCCGCAGTGGACCCCTTAATTCTGGGCTTCAATCTGGCTAAAGGCGTCGTCCAAATTAAAGGCGGCCAGGATGCCGTCGACATCGGCGTTGAGTGCGATCAGCGAAGATACGACGCCCGGCCGCATGCCGGCCACGATCG
Source organism: Chloroflexota bacterium (assembly GCA_020353135.1). Next base: position 531,528 of record CP070688.1, on the reverse strand, counting down.
ATTTCGCACCCATCAGAGAAACCATCGACATTGTCTGCTTGAGCGCCTCAAACTCCTCCAGGTCAAGAATCTCCAGACCAGACAAGTCGAGTATGACAGCCTGGGCGCCCGTTTGCTTCAAATATTCGAGCAAATCAGCCCGAAAGCGGCGCAACACGTCATAGGTCAAATCGACCTGAATCGAAGCCACGATGCAGTTTCGCGAGAGTTGCAGAGGAATTCGGGCGGAGCTTTCCGCGCCCAGGTTATTCCGCGACACGGTTGATCTCCAGTCCAAGGCGACTGAATGCGTCGGACAAAGCGTCCTTCATGGTGGCCGTAGTCTTTACTGTGCCAACCTCGATTCCCAATTCGACGATGGTCTGGGCAATCGCCGGGGATACGCCTGATATGGTACAGGAACAACCCATTAATCGGGTGGCCTTGGTGATCTTTATCAGGTGATTGGCCACGGCCGTGTCGACCACGGCGACGCCGCTGATATCCATGATGAATACCCTGGCCTGAGTTTCGGCGATCTGAGCCAGGGCCGCATTCATGATATCCTGGGCTCGTTTCGAGTCGACGATGCCCACGATCGGCAACAGCAGAATACCATTCCAGATCTGGGTGACCGGCGTCGACATCTCCATGAGCGACTTGCTTTGCATAGAAATGGTCTCATTGACGTGCTGCGAGTAGGTCTCGACGACCACAGCCGTGTCCATGTGCACCTGCTTCATCAGGGCCTTCATCGTCTTGGAAGAACCGTCTGCCCCAG
>CP070688.1:522895-530668 GCA_020353135.1 Chloroflexota bacterium | reverse complement strand
GCAGGGGCGAGGCGCCGAACATATTTGACTTAACGATTTCCCTTAACAATCCGAGAACACGGCTGGCCACGTTGCCGACGGCCAGAACCGCGGCCGCGCGAACGATGCCAGCGTCTTCGCTCAAAGTGGCCGGAACCTGAGCTTGTTCGGTTGGGGAAACGTTAGATGGCTCAATCACGGGATGTGCATCCGATAGGTGGCGCATTCTAGCTGAGTACCTGCGGCGTAGCAAACACGACTAGACCATGACCGGGCAACGGCCGGCCTACGGTCTTCGGCCAACCACTCTCTGGCAAAGGATGTCGCCTAGGCCAGATCACTCGCAACCGCTTTGGGCCTCAAGTATAATAACGGTTCAGTTAATGGGACGCAGATACACAGAACTTATAGGACAAGAGCCAAATCAGCGGAAACGTGGATGACCAGGAATTGGATCGACCAGCCTGATTTGCTTCGGAGTAGTCTGATCCTGGTCAACCTGGCGATATTTGGAGACCTTCAGGCATCATGTTTGACCAAGAAAAACTAACCCATCTAGACGAGCGCGAAAAGGAATGGCAAGAAGGCACGCTGAAAAGGCATGCACAGCGTTTTCCAGAGCGACGCCAGAAATTCATGACCACTTCCGGCGAGCTTATCGAACGGCTGTACACACCTTTGGATGTGGCCGATGTCGACTATCTGGCCGATCTGGGCCTGCCAGGCGAATATCCGTTCACGCGCGGCATACACGCCACGCTGTACCGGGGCAGACCTTGGACGATGCGCATGTTCGCCGGTTTCGGCACGGCCGAGGAGACCAATGCCCGCTACAAGTACTTGATGGGGCAGGGCTATATGGGCCTCTCGGTGGCCTTCGATCTGCCGACTCTGATGGGATACGACACCGACGCGCCGGAGGCCCTTGGTGAGTTTGGCAAGTGCGGCGTCGCCGTCAGCAGCCTGAAGGATATGGAGATCCTTTTCGACGGCATTCCGTTGGGTGATGTGAGCACCAGCATGACCATCAATGGCCCGGCGGCAGTGCTATGGGCGATGTACATCGTGGCCGCCGAGAAGCAAGGTGTACCGATGGAGAAGCTGCGTGGTACGCTGCAAAACGACATCTTGAAGGAGTACATCGCCCAGAAGGAATTCATTTTCCCGCCCGAGCCATCCATGCGCCTGGTGGTCGATACCATCGAGTTTGGCACGAATCACTTACCGCTCTGGAATACGGTCTCGATAAGTGGTTACCATATTCGCGAAGCCGGGGCGACGGCCGCCCAGGAGCTGGCTTTTACGCTTGGCGATGGGCTGGAATACGTACGCTGGTGCCTTGAGCGTGGCCTAGATATCGACGACTTCGCGCCGCGCCTCAGCTTCTTCTTCAATTGTCACAACGACTTCTTCGAGGAAATCGCCAAGTTCCGGGCCGCCCGGCGAATCTGGGCCCGGGAAATGAAGGGGACCTTTGGAGCCAAGAACCCACGCTCCTGGCTGTGTCGTTTCCACACCCAGACAGCCGGCGTGTCCCTCACGGCTCAGCAGCCGGAGAACAATATCGTGCGGGTGACGATCCAGGCCCTGGCGGCCGTGCTGGGCGGCACGCAGAGCCTGCACACCAATAGCATGGACGAGGCCTGGGCCTTGCCGAGCGCGGAAGCGGCCACCACCGCTTTGCGCACGCAGCAGATCATCGCCGAGGAGAGCGGCGTAACCAACACCGTCGATCCGCTGGCCGGTTCCTTTTTCGTCGAACACGAAACCAACAAGATCGAGCGCCAGGTCTATGCCTATTGGAAGCAGGTCGCCGATCTGGGCGGCGTATTGCCTGCCTTAGAACGAGGCTTCTTCCAGAACGAGATCGCCGACGCAGCCTACCGGTACCAGCTGGAAACGGATGAAGACCAGCGGGTGATCGTCGGCGTGAATGGCTACGTGGATCCGGATGAGGAACTGAGAATCCCGATCCTGGCCATGGATCCCCAGGGTTATGAGCGCCAAATGGACCGCCTGCAGCAAGTGCGCCGCGAACGGGATGGAGCCCAGGTGGCCAGCAGCCTTGAAGCGTTGCGATATGCGGCCGCGAATTCCCAGAATACGATGCCGGCCATTATAGATGCGGTCCGGGTCTACGCCACGCTCGGTGAGATTACGGATGTGCTGCGCGACGTGTTTGGCCAATATCAGGAGCCTAATTGGATCTAATTCGACCGCATTTTGTATTGACAACCGGTACTCGCTTCATTTATACTAACACGTGTTAGTAACGCGCGTTAGGATGGGACTGGGCGACTTCATCAGGGCCGTGTGCCCAGTACACCTTGTTCTTGACCAACCTTGGCCCTCGGGAAGAGGATCGATTCGATGGCAAGGAAGCGGGCAACAAGCCAGGAGGTTGCCCGGGAGGCTGGCGTCTCTCGTACTACCGTATCGCTTGTCTTGAACGACGCCCCGGGCAGCGGTATCCCAGAGTCGACGCGTCGCCGGGTTCTGCAAGCGGCGAACAGGCTTAATTACTATCCCAATGCGACCGGCCGGCGACTGGTCAGCGGCCGCACATTTACCCTGGCCTTCGTGCTGCACCAGAACCCAGAGCGGGCAGCGGCCGATCTGTTTTTGCCCGAAGTTCTGCACGGCCTGGGCGACAGCGTACGTCCGGCCAACTACCACGTACTGTTCCACCCCGTCGATCCTGAGGACGACGAAGATGGCTACGCCTACCTGATCCATGAAGGGCATGTGGACGGCATTATCTTGTCTGGTCCTCAGCTAGAAGAGACAGAGGCGTTGGAGCTGCACAGGCAAAGGCTGCCGATCGTGACCAACGGCCGGCTGCCCGGCCATTCAATTCCATTCGTCGACGCCGACAACTATCTTGGCGCACAAATGGCGACGAACCATCTGATCAGCCTGGATCATCGACGGATAGGTCTGATCACCAACGCGCCTTTGACCTATGTCTCTGCCCGGGAACGCTATCGCGGCTATCAGGACGCTCTGCTGGCAGCGGACCTGATTTACGATCCAGAATTGGTCGAATTGGGCTTTTTCACCAGCGAGAGCGGCTATTCGGCCATGAATCGGCTCGTCGATCTGGCTGACCGGCCGACGGCCGTGTTTGTTGCCAGTGACGTGGTGGCCATCGGCGCCATGCACGCCGCCAGAGCACGTGGGCTGCAGATCCCACAGGACATGGCCATCGTCGGTTTTGACGATGTGTCCATCGCCCGCTTTGTCGAACCGCAGTTGAGCACCGTACGTTTGCCAGCCTATGAATTGGGTTGGCAGGTAGGTCAACTGGCGTTGCGCCTGGTTAATCAAGATTGGCCAGGCGAAAGAGGGCATTTAATGACTCCGGAACTGGTTGTTCGCGCTTCGTGCGGCGCTGACGAGAAGGCGCGGCAGACGACGCCCAGTAGTAGTAATAATTCGTCGAGGAGGTGATTGACGCGATAAACTGCAGCAAATGAACGATATTTCGAGTCTACAAGTTTCAGATTACTTGAATTCACGTGGAGGACGAAGATGTCAAAAAGAATGTTGTTAACTTTCGTGAGCGCGATGATTGTTCTGGCTCTGCTGCTGGCCGCGTGCGGAGGCGATGAGGAAGCCGAAACTGAAACGGAAGACATCTCCGGACAAACGGTTACGATTCTGACTGCCGCGGGCGAGGAACAGATCGCCAAGTTCAAAGAAAGCATGGCGCCGTTCGAGGAGCGAACTGGCGTGACGGTCGAGATTGAGGGTTCGGGTGACTTCGAAACGCTGGCGTTGGTGCGAGCTGAAGCCGGAGACCCGCCAGACGTCTACAATTTCCCCCAGCCGGGTCTGATGGCTGACTTTGCCCGTGAGGGATTCTTGATCGATGTGGGCCAGTTCCTGGAAGACGACTACATGCAAGAACAGTATAACCAGGCCTGGATTGATCTGGGCACCGTCGACGATACGCTCGTCGGCGTATGGCACAATGCCGATGTGAAAAGCCTGGTCTGGTATGCGAAGGATGACTTCGAGGCTGCCGGCTATGAAGTCCCCGAGACCTGGGATGATCTGGTGGCTTTGACGGACCAGATCGTGGCCGACGGCGGCATTCCCTGGTGCGTTGCCATCGAGAGCAGTGGCGCCACCGGCTGGGTTGGCACGGACTGGGTCGAGGACATCATGCTGCGTACTGCTGGCGCGGAGAAGTATGACCAGTGGGTCGCCGGCGAGTTACCTTTCAATTCACCGGAGGTGCGCAGCGCCTTTGAGACCATGGGCGACATCTGGCTCAACCCCGATTACGTCCTTGGCGGAACCACCGGAATCCTGACCACGCCGTTTGGCGATGGTCCGCTGCCATTGTTTGACGACCCACCAGGCTGTTACTTGCATCGCCAGGCCAGCTTCATTCTCAATTTCTTCCCCGAAGGTTCTGTGATAGGCGAGGATGTCGACTACTTCTATCTACCACCAATCAATGAAGCTGATCACGGAAAGCCCGTATTGGGCTCCGGATCCATCCTGAGCATGGGCAAAGATACGCCGGCCGGTCGTGCGACCATGGAGTTCCTGACCACCGGCGAATCCACCAAGGCCGAGGTTGAAGCCGGCATCTTCGTCGCCCCGCACAACGACGTGCCTCTGGATTGGTATCCCGACGACGCCCTGCGTGGCTTTGCCGAAATCCTGCAAGGCGCTGATACCTTCCGCTTCGACGGCGGTGACCTCATGCCTGGCGCCGTTGGCACGGGCACGTTCTGGACTGGCATCGTTGATTACGTCAGCGGCACCGACCTGGACACGGTGCTCACGACGATCGACGATAGTTGGCCCAGCGAGTAAGTAGATAGGCGGAAGTCAAGCTGACTTCCTGGCAACGATTCACCGGGCAAGATGAGGACTAAGCCCCTCATCTTGCCCGGCAGCAACTGTTTACCGTAAGGAGGATGGTATGGCACAATCAGCCAATCAGCCACAGGAATCCGGGGGCGTGATCGGCGCCCTGACAACGGGCATACTGCGCATTGCCGTCGCGATCTTGATTCCGCTGCTGGCCATAGCGCTGCTTGTTTGGAGCGTCACCTTCATGACCGATCGCGAGGCCAACAAGGCTTTGGTAGCCGTAGTGGCCATCATCGTCGGGGTTGGGGGGGTCTGGGTCCTTTATCTGGCCTTTGACAACCTGGTATCGTTGTTGCCCGAAAGGCAGCGGGAGGGGGTGCGGCCCTTTGTATTCGTGGGTCCGGCGCTTCTGATTCTGACGCTCTATCTGGTTTATCCGGCCGTCGAGACAACCTACCGCAGTTTCTTCGACGCCAGATCAGAGAACTTCATCGGTCTAGACAACTATTTGTTCGTCTTCACCGATTCTAATATGTTAATCGCCCTGCGTAACAACCTCTTGTGGTTGATCTTTGTGACCAGTTTCGTTATTGGTCTGGGCCTGGTTGTCGCCGTTCTGGTCGACCGCATTCGCGGCGAAGCGGCCGCCAAATCGATCATCTTCTTGCCCATGGCTATTTCGGCCGTCGGCGCCAGCGTGATCTGGCGCTTCATCTACAGCTTCCAGCCGGCAAACCGGCCGCAAATCGGGCTGCTCAATGCGATCGTGGTTGCCCTGGGTGGCGAACCCCAGGGCTGGCTCATTCTGCAGCCCTGGAACAACTTCTTCCTGATCATCATCATGATCTGGATCCTGGTCGGTTTCGCCATGGTGGTTTTGTCGGCGGCCGTGAAGGGTGTGCCTGGCGAGTTGCTTGAAGCGGCGCGGATTGATGGCGCGAGCGAGTTCCAGATTTTCTTTCGGGTCATCATTCCCTACATCCGCGGTACGATTATTACTATCGCAACCACGGTCTTGATCATGGTGCTCAAAGTGTTCGACATCGTGTTTGTCATGACCAGCGGCCAGTTCAATACTGAGGTAATCGCCAATCGAATGTTCGCCGAGATGTTCACTTTCCGGAACTTCGGCCGGGCCAGCGCCATTGCCGTGGTCCTGCTGATCGCGGTCATACCGGTCATGATCTACAATGTCCGCGGCATGCGCGAATCAAGGAGTTAAGCTGATGAGTGTTACGTATCAAACGCAAGAGACTGCCCGCAGTGATAGATTCGTTCGCTGGCTGAGATCCACGCCGGCGTACATCGCCGTGCTGGCCATTGCCTTCTTGTGGACGTTGCCAACACTGGGGATATTCATCAGTTCCTTTCGACCGCCAAGCGACATCGCTACCTCTGGCTGGTGGACGGTCTTCCAACATCCTTTTGATTTCACCCAGTACACGTTGGAGAATTACGAGCGGGTAATGACCACCAGCGGCATGGGCGACGCCTTCGTGAACAGCCTGCTGGTAACGATACCGGCCGTGGTCATCCCAATCACCATCGCCGCATTTGCCGCCTACGCCTTTGCCTGGTTGGAGTTTCCCGGCCGCCGATTCCTGTTTGTCGTCGTGGTTGGCCTGATGGTTGTGCCGCTGCAAATGTCCTTGATTCCGCTGTTACGACTTTACGTGAACGTCGGTGATGCGACTGGTATCTCCCTAAACGGAAGTTTGCTGGGCGTGTGGTTGGCCCATACGGGTTTCGGCTTACCTCTGGCCATATTCCTGCTATTTGGCTACATATCGTCGTTGCCGAGGGAGATCATTGAGTCGGCCCATGTCGACGGCGCCTCGCCGCTGACGACCTTTACCCGGCTGGTGCTGCCCCTTTCTGTGCCAGTGATCGCCTCTTTCGCCATTTTCCAATTTCTGTGGGTCTGGAACGATCTGCTCGTGGCCCTGGTATTCCTGGGTACGAACCCGCAGAGAGCGGTCCTGACGGCCAAGCTATCGGCTCTGGTCGGCGAGCGAGGCCAGGACTGGCATTTGCTAACGGCCGGCGCCTTCGTGACGATGATCATTCCCTTGATCGTCTTCTTCGCCCTACAACGCTACTTCGTGCGCGGCTTGACGGCCGGATCGGTGAAAGGCTAGAAGCCGCCGAACACGTGTAAGAATGATAACGGGCGCGATCCGGCCGGATCGCGCCCGTCTGTATTGTGGACGATACGCCGCCCTGATATGTGGCTTGATTATCCTTACGAGGCATAAAGGTGGATAACTGGTATCAAGAAGCCGTATTTTACGAACTCTACATTCGGGGCTATAACGATGGCAACGGCGATGGGCATGGCGACTTCAGTGGCGCGATCTCTAAGCTGGACTACATCCAGTCTCTAGGCGTCGACTGCATCTGGATTCTGCCAATGTATCCTTCGCCGCTGAAAGATGACGGCTACGACATCGCCGACTACACGAGCATCCATTCGGATTACGGCACCCTGGCTGACTTCAAAGCGTTCCTGGATGCGGCTCATGAGAGAGGTTTGCGCGTCGTGACCGACCTGGTCATGAATCATACGTCGGACCAACATCGCTGGTTTCAAGAGGCGCGCAAAGGGCCGGATTCACCATATCACGACTACTACGTTTGGAGTGAAACCGGTGAGGAATATGCTGGAGCCCGGATCATCTTCCTCGATTACGAGGACTCAAACTGGACCTATGATGAGCAGGTGGGCAAGTATTTCTGGCACCGCTTTTATAGCAGCCAGCCGGACTTGAACTATGATAACCCGGACGTACACGAGGAAATGCTCAGCATCATGCGCTTCTGGCTTGATCTAGGCGTTGACGGTTTTCGTGCGGATGCTGTCCCCTATCTCTACGAGCGTGAAGGCACAAACTGCGAGAACCTAGCCGAAACCCATGCCTTCCTGAAGAAGGTGCGCCGCATCATGGATGAGGAGTATCCGGGACG
>CP070688.1:520293-522795 GCA_020353135.1 Chloroflexota bacterium | reverse complement strand
TACCCGGCGTTGATGGCGTTGGTCGCCTTTTCGTCGAAGCGGCAGGCGCCTCGTTGGATCAGGGCAACGGCGTCGTCGCTCACCGCCGGCGGAACCGCTGGGCTGCTATTGCAGGCCAAGCCAGCGTAGGTGGTTTGACCACTGAACTTCCGATCAGGCAAGCTCACAATCGGTATCGTGAAGGAGGCCTCGGACGACGGGTAGGCGCCGACATTGGACCCGGTGTCGATTGTGAAAGTGGTCGAGAAGGGAGAGAAGTCCTCGTTGGTCTCGACGACGATGCTGCCATCTTCGCTCGGCCAGGCAGCGTGGCTATTCACTTCCATGTCGCCGTCAGCCGACAGGTCAAGCGCCGTCGAGATATACTGTGGGTTGGTTGGATCGCTGATGTCCAGCAGGATCAGACCAGCATCCCAGTTACTCAGGTAGGCATGGTTGCCGTCGGCGCTGATGGTGACGTCGTGCAGGAAGCGGTTTTGTGAAGCGCCATAGCCTGAAGTCAGCCAGAGAGCTGCGGCCAGAACGCGCCCAACATCACTGGTCTCGTCGCCAACGCCGGGGTCAAATACCTCTTCAGCGCCCCAGGCTGCTACCATGCTTGGACTGGTCGGATCGCTAATGTCGTAGACCCGGAAGTTGTCAAAGGCCGATTCGGCACCGGCGGCTACGTAGTCCTTGTCGCCGTCGGTAAATAGCCACAGGTTATGGACGCCTACGTCGGCAATTCCGCCAAACAAGGCATCGGAAATGGGGTTAAGCTCATTAATCGGGCCGACGCTCGCCAGATAAACCGGATTGGTTGGGTCGTCGACGTTGTAGATCTCAAAGCCACCTGGTCCGCCTCCGCAGGACTCATTGGAGTGAACCAGGATATCGCCCGAGTTCATGGCCGCCACCTTGACGTCATTCGACCGGCTGCCGGTCGGGGAAGGAATAAAACCCGCCTGGTTGACATTGTTTGCATTGTGGACGTCCCAAATCCAAACCCCAGCGCCCTCCTGGCCGCCGCAGGGGTTGTTGAAGGTGCCCGTGTAGGCGTAACCTTCCAACGACCATACATCGGTCGTGGCGTTTGCAACATTGCGGACACCGCGGCCGGCTGTGTCCAGATTCTTAATCACTTTAGCGCTTGGGCCGCTGCTGACGATGCCGGCCGTCGCCGCGTCGTGCGCAGCCAGAGCCGCGGAAGGATCTTCCCGGTGAAAGTCATTCTCGCCGCCATCGTCGGGATGGGCAAGCACGGCCGAGCCGCCAGCGACCAGCGCCAAGAGTAGTACAAATGTTATCTTCATATAGAGCTTGCTTTGTGATAATTTGCGCCTGAAAGTCATCATTCCTCCTAGACTATGTACAGGTTTAGTAAGTATCAAGAATGTGTCTGCGCGCCATTTCTGTACAATTGAAACAGCCGGCGCCCACCCCAAGCCTTCGGTAATTACGCTGTCGCTAGATTTGATTCTTCTTTATCACCTCCTCATCAGCCTCGTTAGCTACGAGAGAACATAGAGACTCTTCTTCGACTCTTACATGGCGCCAGGCCAACTGCCCAGTCTCTGGAGCATTACAGAATCAGAACGAAGCTAATATCCTGCATGGATACCGCCATGTTAAAGGTGTCAAAGAGATTGACGAATGAAGGGTGCCGATCGACTCTACCAACAAAGATCAAAAACTCCCAGATGAACGTGCTGCTTTGCAAGGTGGTCGGTTCACAACCAACAATTATAATAGATTCTACGTCCCGAGTTAGCGCCAGATGGCCTAATTACCAGAACGCCAGATGGCTTAATGACTCGGATGCGCGAGAACAGGAATTTGCCGCTTTGACCAGGCGGCCATCTAAACAGAGAAGCCAAATGCGGCAAGCCTTCCGCTAGTCCAATTTATGAACGAAGCAAGCATGCCCATCAAGGTGTTACTTGTGGACGATCACGCGGTCGTGCGAGTAGGTATTCGGGAAGTCTTGGACCAGGCGAGCGACATCTCGTTAGTTGCCGAAGCCGACGATGGATAAACTGCACGCCAGCTGATCCAAGAAGAACCACCTGACGTTCTGGTTCTGGATATCCGTTTGCCATCGGCAAGTGGGATCGACGTAGCGCGTTGGGCGCGGGAAGCCTACCCGGACATGGCCATTCTCATCCTGAGCGCCTATGACGACACGCCATTTGTTGCCGCAGCCCTTCAAGCCGGGGTCAACGACTACATCCTCAAAACCGCTTCCCCGGAAGTCATCGTGCAGGGTATTCGCGATGTATACGCCGGCAAATCGGGCTTCGACGACGCCATGGCCCATAAGGTCATGAACTACATCGCCGGAAAACCTGGTCCGACTGCGCATTTTGATGCCTTGACGGAACGCGAGATGGAAGTGTTGTCGTTGGCTGGTCAGGGATATACAAACAAGGCCATTGGCGAACAATTGGACATTAGTGGACGCACTGTCCAGGGTCATCTGGCGCGAATCTTCAAAAAACTGGGGGTGAACGGCCGCACGGAAGC
>CP070688.1:517631-520193 GCA_020353135.1 Chloroflexota bacterium | reverse complement strand
TCAAAGTGGTCGCCATGCCCTTAAAAATCGGTCCTATCATAAAGAAATACCGCCCGTTGTCACTCTCCCGGAAACTCGAAAACTTATGATCCCAGGTAGCGCGCCACCTATTTTCCGAGAAAGTCGTTCAAAGAATCGTGCATTAGAATCCGAAGCTCGACAAAATTCGACCGAAATCCAATATGCCTTCCTCGACCAGGATAATGAAGAAAGCCGTAACAACCACATTGGCCAGACCAATTGGCAGTAGTTGCTTCCAGCCAAACTGCATGAGTTGATCGTAGCGAAGTCGGGGCAGAGTAGCCCTGATCCAGATCATCACGAACAGCACCAGGATGATTTTGCCTATGGTGTATACGAAGCCCAGCGCCGGCAATTCGTCGACAAAGGGGCCGAGATAGCCGCCCAAAAACAAGACCGTGAATAGAGCGCTGAAGGCGATCATCTTCATGTACTCGGCCATAAAGAACATGCCAAAACGCATGCCGCCATACTCGACGTTGTAGCCCGAAGAAAGCTCTTGCTCGGCTTCAAGCAGATCGAAGGGCGCACGTTCCAACTCGGCCAGGGCGCCCAGAAAGAAGACCAGCGCTGCCAGGGGCTGCAGAAAAACGTACCACATCCCCCGCTGTCATTCCACCAAGGCCCCCAGGTACATGGAGTCGGCCAGCAAGATGACCGGAAAGACCGCCAGGCCCAGGGCCAATTCGTAGCTGATCATCTGGGCTGAAGCGCGGATTCCGCCCAGGACGGCGTATTTGCTGTTTGAAGCCCATCCGCCAAGAACCACGCCGTAAACGCCGATGGATGTGATAGCCAGGACAAAGATCATGGCCACGCTAACCCCTGGCGCGATGGCAAAATAGGGAGTGAAAGTATAACCTAGGATAGTGATCTCACCGGTCAGAGGAATTACGGCGAAGATCATGATAGCTGTCATGACCGCCAGCATTGGCGCCAGCGTGTAAACAAACTTATCGGCCTTAACCGGCCTATGGTCTTCCTTGAAGAACATCTTTACGGCGTCGGCCGCCGGCTGCATGATGCCGCCCAGCAGGCGCAACTGTCCTTTGCCCCGGCGTGGGATGGGGATGTAACCGGCCCGGTTGGGGCCGACGCGGTGCTGCATCCGGGCCAGAACCTTGCGCTCCATCAGCGTCAGGTAAGCGAACCCGGTGATCGCCACAAGGCTGACGACGAAGCCAACGATTAGAGCGACTAACGCAATTTCACCAGCACTCATGCTATTCCTCAGTATCTACCAACTTGGCGATTTCGGCCGGCCCGGCAAACCCTCTTGGTCCGGCGCCGTGTAAAAAGGCGGCTCCGGCCGGGACCTGGCCGTTCACCCGGGCCGTAGCCCGAATCGGCGAGCCGGGAAGGCTCAACAATAGCTTATCGCCGTCGGCGATCCCATGTTGCTCTGCGTCGTCGGCGCCAAGCAACAGGGTCGCGTTGGCCACCCTATCAGCCAACAGAGTCGTCAATTCAATCAATGTCCCCGACCGGTAGAGGGCGGCCGTACTTACCACGGTCAGCCCTTCCGGCGCGGCGGCCACTATCTCGGGCAACTCAAAAGCGGGCACGTTCTTCGATTCGGCCACTGCCGCCCATTGTAGGCCCAGGCCAGACTCATTTCTATAAGACGTACCACCATAATAAACATCTTCGCCGCCGACCTGCGGCCATTGCTCTTCGCTCCAAGCCAACTTACGATAATCCAGGCCATCGTAGATAGGGACGCTGGATGCGATTTCGCGGAAGACCAGGCTCGCGGCGAACGGCGGCTTACCCAAACCAACGCGCTCGCCCACCTGGGCCAATATCTGCCAGTCGGCCCGGCATTCGCCAAGCGGTGGGATGACCGGATAAAAACGCTGGACGCGGCGCTCGCCGTTGGTGTAGCTGCCTTCCCTTTCGGCCCAACTTTGAGCTGGCAGAACGACGTCGGCCATCATGGCCGTTTCAGTCATGAAAAGCTCCTGGACGACCAGGAAATCCAACTGTGACCGGTCGATCAGCAAGCGGTCGCCGACGGGATCGGTGCCGGCCACATACAGGGCCTTCAATTCGCCGCCGGCCGCCGCGGCCAATATCTCGGCCGCACCACGGCCACTCTTCTCTGCGGGTACATAACCTGGCTCTAAATGAGGCACGGCGCCCATGTCCCAGGCGCCCTGGGTGTTGCCGTGAGGCCAGACAGCGATAAGGCCGTTGTTGATCCGGCCGGCATGGCCCGCGTCGTCGCCATCATCTTTCTTGACCAACAGTATATTAGCCAATATTCTGGCCAGGGTACCTGTTTCCGAATAGCTCAACCCTTCGCCGCCGTAGAAGACTACCAGGTTGTTGGCCTCGATAAGAGCATCGGCCGCCGCTTGCAGCGGTCCGCCATTCTGCCCGCCGGCATCTACCTTGGCTGCATTTAACAATTGATGCGCGGTTGATAGCGCCTGTCCCGGCTTATAGTGGATCGCCTGGGTTGCCAGGTCATCAAGCCGCGTCGGCCGCAGATTGAGCACGACCAGCGTCGCGCCCCTTTCTGCCGCTTGTTTGACCCGC
>CP070688.1:512711-517531 GCA_020353135.1 Chloroflexota bacterium | reverse complement strand
GCAAAGTCGACTACGCCGCCCTTCGCGACAGCCAGGCTTACGCCGACTACCACGAGGAGTGCCTGGCCGCGTTGCGCCATTTCAAACCCGACTCATTGACGACCGATGATGCCCGCCGCGCCTTCTGGATCAATCTCTACAACGCCCTGGTGCTCGACGCGGTGATCACCTTTGGCGTCCAGAGCAGCGTGACTGAAGGACGGCTGGGCATCTTGGCCTTCTTTCGTCGGGCGGCCTACCTGATCGACGGCCGGCGGGTAAGCCTGGAAGATATCGAGCATGGCATATTGCGCGCTAACCGGGGCAATCCGTATGTGCCCGGCCCCCATTTCGCCTCCGATGATCCGCGATTGGCCTGGTCCCTGCCGCTCGACCCGCGCCTGCATTTTGCCCTCAACTGCGGCGGCCGTTCGTGCCCGCCCATCCGCTCTTATTCGGCCGATAAGCTCGATACGCAACTGGACCTGGCCACGCTAGGCTTTGTAGATGCCACGGTCGTAGTCCGGCCGGAGAAGAACCAGGTTCAACTTTCGCGCATTCTGGGATGGTACGCCAAGGACTTCGGCGGCCGCGATGGCGTGCTGAAGTTCCTAGTCGCTCACTTGCCGGACGACGCGCGCCGCGACTTCCTGATCGAAGCAGGCACGACTCTACGCCTCAAGTACTCAGCCTACGATTGGGGTCTAAACAGTACGTAGGCTATTTCATCTCCCGATCAGCAACTAGATTAAGTCAAGCTTGATTTAGCATGAGTTCCGTGCTATCATGTTATAGTGATTCGATCGTTCCGCGACAAAGGTACTGCCGACGTCTTTGATGGCAAGAACAGCCGCGCAGCGCGAAAGGCGTGTCCAAGAGATATGTGGCGCGTGGCGGCGCGCAAACTTGATCAGCTCGATTCAGCCGAGTCGTTGACTGATCTGAGTGTCCCGCCTGGAAACCGGCTCGAAGCGCTGCATGGAAATAGAGCCGGCCAACATAGCATTCGCATAAATGTTCAGTATCGCATTACCTTCGTCTGGACCGAGGAAGGTCCGGCCGAAGTGGAAATAGCTGACTATCATTGAGGAAAGAGTAATGGTTAGAGTTCCAACTGATCGTGAGCCTACCCATCCGGGGGAAATGCTGCGCGAGGAGTTTCTGGCGCCGCTAGGGCTGACTCAGCGCGAATTGGCCGCTGGCATTCGCGTGCCCTATCAGCGGGTTAATGAAATCGTGCGCTGTAGGCGAGGCGTGACCCCGAGTACAGCCCTGCGACTGGCCAGGTATTTTGGCACCTCGGCCGGTTTCTGGATGAATTTACAATTGCGCTGGGACCTGTATTTCACTCTTCAGGAGGAAGCGCAGACCATAAACAGTATCGAGCCATTCGAGGCCCCAGCCGCGCCCTAACGATCTGGTAACTTTGCCCGTGCTACGTCTAGCCAGGCCCGGCCGTAAGGTCCCACTTCGACACGGATCGTCTTGCCATCCGGCGACTGGGGTGGCAGGCCGCCTAGCAAATCAGTCAAATCCGAAAGATCCTCAAGCCTAAGCTCCTCTAGTTCCAGCTTCAATAGCTGCCGTCGTCCCGAAGCATTGTGAATACAGATCACCTGGCGTTCGCCATCTAGTGACGTCCGCCGCAATGTGAATAGAGCGTCATTGCCCGTGAGCACTTCCTGGTGCGCATTGGGGTGGAAGGCTGGGTGTTGTCTTCTGGCCTCCAGCAACTGCACGTAGCCATTGTAGACCAGATGGCGCAGATGCCCGGGCGAAGATAGTTCCCGGTCCAACTCGCCCAAGTTCAGTTTCTGGCGATTGATGGTCCGGGCCCGGCCGGTCTTTTCCGCACCTTCAGGCCAGCCGCGGGAGCCGAACAGGCTATGGAAATAGATGCCGGGCACGCCCCGCAGCGCCAGCATGATGGCCTGGGCGGTCAAGAAACGGCTGGCCATCAGCCGCAGATCGGTCGCTGGCGCATCCGGATCGTCCAGAGCGTCGAGATAGTTGATATTCAGTTCGTAGGCGCTTTGGGTGCCGTCTGAGTTGCTCTTGTAAGAGACGCGGCCGCCCAACTGTTCCACCCGCCTGGCCATATCGCTCACCTCTTCCTCGGTCAACAATTGCCGGACTGGCATGAGGCCGATGCCGTCGTGGGAGGCCAGGAAGTTGAAGAAAGTCACCTGATCCGAAGGCAGTGTTAGGGACCTGGCCCACTGGCTGAGGCGCGACGCATCGCCTGTGTGAAAAGCATGCAAGGTTAGCGGCGGCAGCGAGAAGTTGTAAACCAGTTGGGCCTCGTTGGTTCCGTCGCCGAAATAGGAGACATTTTCTTCATGAGGGACGTTAGTCTCGGTGATGAGGGCCACTCGCGGCGCGACCTGATCCAGCACCCGGCGCAGAAACTGAATGATGCGGTGGGTTTGGGGCAGGTGGATACTGCTGGTGCCGATCTCTTTCCACATATAGGCGATGGCGTCCAGCCGGATGAAGTCGCACCCGCAGGCGCAGTAAAAGAGCAGGACCTGGACGATCTCCAGTAAGACATCCGGGTTAGCGAAGTTCAAGTCGATCTGGTCGGCGCTGAAGGTGGTCCAAACCAGCCGTTCAACCGTCTCGCCCTCATCGGCTGACTGCTGGACCGGCGTCAACAATGGTAGGGCTCGCGGTCGGAACACCAGGGAAAGATCGGCGCCGGGCTCCACGACGACGAAATAGTCGCGGTAGCGTCGGTCGTCGGCCAGAAAGCCTTTGAACCAGACGCTTTCGGCCGAGATATGGTTGATCACCGCGTCGAACATGAGCCGGAAGTGGCGGCCGACCCGGGCCACGTCGTCCCAATCGCCAAGAGCAGGATCGACGGCCAGGTAGTCTATCACCGAAAAGCCATCGTCTGACGAATAGGGATAGAAGGGCAAAATATGAACGGCGCCGACGACGTCCTTCAGGCGCCGGTCCAGGAACCGGGCCAGGCTTCGGAGCGGCGCCTCGCCTTCCTCGCGGACCATGTCACCATAAGTAATTAGAATGCTGTCTCGTTGGTCGAAGCGGCCAGTTGCTGGTCGGGAAGCAAGTTCAGGATGATCCTCGCGGAATGTGGTCAGCAGAGAGGTCAACCGCTTGTGGACGAGCCCGGCCAACTCGGCGCCGTACAAGAAGGTCAAGTCGTCGAGCAGAGTCTCTTCCTGGACGGGCATGGTTGAGGCAGTATCCTTAGATGGACGTTTCTATGCTGGAATGATTTTCGAGTTGGGCTGGCCCTTGGGATCAGCGCCTCGGTCTAGCCTTTGACGCCGCCGGCCGACAGGCCTTCTGTCAGGAAACGCTCCATGCCCAAGAATAGAACGATGATCGGTATGGTCATGATGGTCGAGGCGGCCATGACCACGTGCGGGCGGGGGCTGGGATCGTTGAAGATCGTATTGATCTTGATCGGCATGGTGAACATCTCAGCCCTGTTCAAGAATATCAGGGCGTAGAGAAACTCGTTCCAGGCGATCATGAAGGTATAGATGCCGACCGAAACCAGGGCCGGGACAGCCAGGGGTAGGCTAATCCGTCGGATCACCCCCAGGTGGCTGCAACCGTCGATGAGGCCGGCCTGCTCGATCTCGGCCGGAATCGTCCGAAAGTAGTTCACCAACATGTACAAGGCCACCGGCAATGTCTGGGCCAGATAGGTCAGTATCAAGATCCACAGGTTGTCCTGAACGTCGACGCCGATTCCTGCCCCAATTCGAGCAACCATGGAGAACAGTGGTATGATGAGCAGCACTCCTGGAAACAGATAGATGATGAGAATGCTGTTCAGCATGATATTCTTGCCTCGGAAATAGAGCCTCACGATGGCATAAGAACCGAGGACGGCCAAAGTGACGGCCAGGATTGATGTCGGGATCGCAACCAGGAAACTGTTAAAAATGTTGCGCAAGAAGTCTTGAAAGCTGGGATGACCTGGGTCAAACAGCTCCTCGTACGCTTCCGTGCGCAGTGATTCGGGGATATAGACCGGTTCGCGGCCGGCTATCTCGGCCTGGGTCTTAAAGGACGAACTGACCATCCAGTAGAAAGGAAACAGGATCGAGCCCAGAAAGAAGAATAAGAACATGAGGAAGATGAAGCGGCGCCAGGTGAGCCAGCGGCCCAGGCGATCCAGGATGCTCATCGGTTCGTCGCGGGCGACGTGCGTTGAATGACTTGCCTCAGCCATAGCCTAACTCCTCAGTCGTAATCAGCGGCGACCAAACATTGGATCTCCGAATAGTTATTCGGCCGATTACTCATCCTCGACATTTCGCATCACGACCAACACATAGAGCAGTAAGAAAAAGACTAGTATTACCAGCAGGATCATGGCCGTGGCCGCACCCTTACCGAAATCTCGCAAGCGGAAACTGAACTCATAAGTAAGTACCGGCAAGACCTTGGTCCCGAAGCCCCCGCCGGTCAAGAGAAAGATGTCGTCGAATTTGTTGAAAGTCCACATGAGGCGCAGCAGGAAGATCGCGCCAATGACGTAACGAAGTTCGGGCAGGGTGATGAACCAAAACTTCTGCCAGGTGTTAGCCCCGTCCACGTCGGCCGCCTCATACATAGTGTTATCGATGGCCTGCAAGCGGGCCAGGATCATCAGCATGGCGAAAGGAAAATAGCGCCAGGCGCTGAATATGACGACCAGCAGCAGGGACAAGCCGCGCTCGGCCAGGTAGGCGATAGGTAGATCGATGACGCCCAACTGCATCAAGATGTCGTTGACGACGCCGGACGGCCGCGGATCGAGCAGCCAGCGCCAGATGAAGGCTACGCTCACGATGGGCGCCACGTAAGGAATCAAGAAG
>CP070688.1:503420-512611 GCA_020353135.1 Chloroflexota bacterium | reverse complement strand
GGCCTGGCCCAGGTGCCGGTCATCAGCGGCGACATCACCATTCCGGTTCTGACATTGCATAACTTGGGAGATCTGTTTGTGCCGGTCCACAATGAAGTCGTCTATGCCCAGCGGGTTGCCGGCCAGGGAAAGAGCGATCTGCTGGTGCAGCGCGCCATTCGCGGCGTGGGGCACTGTGACTTCACGCCGGCCGAAATGGTCGCCGCCTTTGTCGACCTGGTGACCTGGGTCGAAGCCGGCGTCAAACCGGCCGGCGACAACTGGCTGGACCCGGCCGCCGTGGCCGACCCCGCTTTTGGCTGCGCCTTCACAGACGGCCCCCATTTGCTGGCCACGCCATGCCCCTGAGCTGAATGAGACTTGTCGGCGCGAGGATTAATCCTCGCGCCGGCTGCTAACTACCTGACAGATTTTGGCTTGGATAAAGACGAGCGCGGAGACAATGGCCAACCAGGAACAGTTAGCGATTCTGGTAGAAAGCCAGGAAGACTGGAATCGGTGGAGAAACGATAACCCTGCGGAAGCGCCTGATTTGACCGCGGCCGACCTCGACGGGGCCAGCCTGGTTGGGGCCGACCTGAGCGATGCCTACCTGAGCCGGGCCAACCTGGTCGGAGCCAACCTGGACAGAGCCGACTTGAGCGAGGCCTACCTGAGCAGGGCCAGCCTGATCGGCGCCGACCTGATCGGAGCCGACTTGAGCCGCGCCTATCTGATTGGGGCCAACTTGAGCCGGGCCTTCCTGAACAGGTCCGACTTGAGCGAGGCCAGGCTGGACGGGGCGATCCTGCGCTGGGCTAACCTGATCGGCGCTAACCTGCCTAGCGCCAGCCTGGTCGAGGTCGACCTGGTCGAGAGCGACCTGGTCAAGGCCAACCTGGCCGGGGCCCAGCTAAGCGGGGCCGACTTGCGTAGAGCCAACCTGGTCGCGGCCGACCTGAGTAGAGCCAATCTGAGCGGCGCCGATTTGAGCGAGGCCAAGCTGGGCAACGCCAACTTGACCACGGCCGACCTGAGCGGCGTTGACCTGAGCGGCGCCGACCTGAGCAGCGCTGACCTCAGCAGAGCCAGCCTGAGCGGCGCCGATTTGTGCCAGGCCGACCTGAGCGACGCCGACTTGAGTGGAGCCGACCTGAGCGGCGCCAACCTTGGCCAGGCCGATCTGACCAGAGCCGACCTGAGATGGGCCGATCTGGGCGCGGCCAGCCTCGTCGAGTCCAACCTGACCGGGACCAACCTGCGCCGCGCCTATCTCTTCAGGGCGATGTTGGTCAAGGCGATTCTGGATGACGCGGATCTCACTGGTTCTTGGGTCTACGGAATGTCGGCCTGGGATCTCACGCTAACCAATTCGATACAGTTGGATCTGATAATTACCCCGTTAGATCAGCCTGTTATCACGGTAGACGACGTCGAGGTGGCTCAGTTCGTCCATTTGATGCTGCACAACGACAAGATCGGCCGGGTCGTCAAAACCATTGGCGAGAAGGTAGTACTCGTTCTCGGCCGGTTCGGCGAGGACAGGAAGCCTGAATTGCACGCCATGCGGGATGAGCTGCGTCAACGCGACTATCTGCCGGTATCGTTTGACTTTGAGCTCGGCGAGCACCCCAATCTGACAAAAACCGTGACGGCTCTGGCCCAAATGGCTCGCTTCGTGATCGCCGATATCACGGATGCCCGCGATATCGCCCGGGAGCTGCAATTCGTCGTGAAGGACCTGCCTTCGTTGCCTGTACAACCCATTGTGCAGGAGCAGCAGTACGACCACGAGATGTTCCGCGACTTCCAGGACTGTCCAGGTGTGCTACTGCCCTTTCTCTACGGGGATCCGGAGAAGCTCATCGCGACGCTGGCGGACGGCGTCATTGCCCCTGCGCAGGGCAAGGCCAATGAATTCGCCGAGCGTCGACAGCAGATCGAGGCCTCGTTGATGGGGTCGGATTAGCGCTGGCCAGGGCGGCGCATCGCCGAATGCGCGGCCGAAGCGGAAAACACCTGGATCCGCCTGGCTTCTGCCACGCTAAATAGTAATAATCTCGCGCCGCCACGAGCAGCCGGCCGGGGCATGGTCGGCGGGCGGTGCACTGGAGGTGGTGTTGCCATGGACATGGCCAGAGAACTTATCGTCGGCGTTTTGGGGCAGTGGGCCTCGGGGAAAACGACAGCAGCCAGGACGCTGGTTGACCACCTGGGCGGCGAGGGCCAGGTCATCTTCATAAGCGACCGCGTTCTTCTCGGCCGGCATGTCGTTTATCATGTTCTTCAGGGTGGTGAATCGGACTTAGTGCGAACCGTTGAGGCCGACGGCTCCGTGCGTCTGGCCGGTCCATTAGCCGCCATTTGGCTGCGTCCTGGCGAGGAATTGTCAACTGTAGATTTGAGCAACTTGCTGTTCGACATTGACGATGATGTCTATGACACGGTTCCGGCCGGCTCTTGCAATTGGATGGACACGGTCAGGCTTGAATTGGGACGCCAGGTTCTGACCCGGGCGGCCGAGGGCAAACCGATCGTGGTTGAAGCCGGGTTTGGCACTAATACGAAGCCTCGAGGCGAGAACCCCTTCTGCCATACAGTCGCCGATCTCTTCTTGAGATTGGGGGAGGCCGGAGTTGAAGCGGCTCGTGTCAAGTGGATCTTGATCGAGGCAAGCTACGCGACACGGCGAGAAAGAAACCATCGACGGATTGACTGTGTGCCGGACCGGGAGTTCGACCGGTTCGCGGCCGAGGGCGGCGACCTGGACCCAGACCAAGCCCGACACTGGGCCGAACAGGGAACTATTATCAATAGAGTTGCCAACGATCACGACGATATCGCACGGTTCAGAAGGGAAATTACGGCCGCGTGTGATGAGCTCTTAGCTATGAGACGTTAGCTGCGAGCTGCTAGCTATGAGCTGCGAGCTTTGAGCTACTGGCACTGAGTTGTCCACTGGGAACTAGTGGGGGTACCTTGCATATTCGTGCAGGATTATGTGATAGGAACCGGTTCCAAGGATCCTTGGATTAGGATGGTGGCTTTCGAGCCGTTATGATTCTGTCCGCATCCAGCGCAAAACCCTCAAATCCTGCATCTGTGAGCACGTCTCTGTACTCTTGGATGGTGTATTTCTGACCATGGTCATAGATAGCCGTAAAAACCGCATTGAACAAGACTAAATCCGGTGGTGTCAAACGGGAATTGTCCAGTGGCCCATCCAAAACGTAAACAGTGCCACCTGGTCTGAGCGCCTCATAAATGTTTTGAAGCACGAGACAGGCTTCTTCTAACGAGATTGTTTGAATGACCGCTTTCAAGAAGGCCGCATCAAAGGGGCCGGACAACGGATGTCGAGTCAAATCAACAGCCTTCACCTGAACACGATCGGAAGCACCAAGCCGCTCTACAAAGCGTTGTGTGACCGGTGCAACCGCTGCTTGTTCAACAACTATCGCTTTGAGATGAGGTAGCGCTGTTGTCATCGCTATCGCCAGAGCACCCGAACCCCCACCAGCATCCAACACGACCTGACATGACGAGAAATCATGATTCTGGGCCAACCACTGGCCTGTGTCGTAAGTCCAAGGGTACAAGCCATGCAGAAACTCCTCCAATTCGTATGCAGGCATGGCTGAGTAATCGTGCTTCGCCTGTGGCAATCCAGTTCGGATGGATTCACCGACGGTCAAAACTGCGCGCCAAATGTCTGACCAGTATTTGTGCCGGTGCCCCTGGTAACCAGGGCGACCCCGTACCAAGTAATAATCGGCTTCAGCCGTATTCGCAAAGGAACCCTCCTCCACCGTAAGTAGACCGACAATGACTAGCGCATAGAGCAGCGGTTGTAACTTGGCTGTTTCTACACCAATTGATTCTGCAATCTGAGCAGCGCTCAGCGGCCCATCTTTGAGCGCTGTAAACAGATCGAGCTGTATCCCTGCCAGGGTAGTAGTTGCCCGATAGACCAATTCATCGAGACTGTCCAGGATCAGTGGTTGAGGCTTTGAGCCGGTCATCAGAAGACTCCTTCCATGCGCAGTCATATGAGTGTAGGGATTCCGACAGTTCTGACAAGTAGTTCGTCTATTGTGATGGTGATGGATGTACGGATGCTGGTGGCGAACTCGAAGACACGAGCCTCGTACAATAGCGGGATACGATCCCGTGCTACAAGAGGCGGGATGCAATCCCGCGCTACGAGAGTGCCTCAGAATGCCTGTTGTTCTTCGAGACGATAAGCAGATGCAATGCGCTGGACCTGAATGGACGATCATGATTACAATTGGGTATGGCCAAGCCACCTGAAGTGAGCAAACGCAAGGCGGCCGTGATGGCAGCGTTGACGAGCCAGATGAGGCGATCGCCGGAGCTGGCCCGGCTGATGTTGCTGCTGTTGGTGTGGGGGCACGTTCGCTCGCGTGTTGGTTATACGACGCTGGATAGCGGGCCGGTCGTCCGGCGGTCAAGGGGCAGACGGGGCCAGCGCAGGAAGAGCTTTTCGTTGAAGCGGCCGCGGGAGAGATTTCTATAGCCTTTAGCCATGAGCTGTTAGCTGCGAGCGATTAGCTGCAAGCTTTCAGTCTTCGGTTAGCGAAAAGCCAGGCACTGCCCTACGGCCACCAGGCGGGGGTGAAGGCTGCTTCGGCTATGGATTCGGCCTGGCCGGTTTCGAGATCGATGACCATCAGGACCGGGATGGCGCTGCCTGTGGCGCTGGGGCGGGGTACGCGCATGTAGGCCAGGGAACGGCCGTCGGGGGACCAGGACAGGGCGGTGTGGTCGAATAAGGGATCGTCGGTTAACTGCGTGGCCGGGCGGCCGTCGAGCGGTACCAGCCAGATCTGGCGGCCGCCGCCGGTGGACGTGCGGGTCATGGCCAGCGCTTGGCCGTTAGGATGCCAGGCCGGGCGACCTTCGTCGACTTCCAGGCCGGCGCTTAAATCGCCGACCGTTTCGTCTGGAATGTCAGCCACGACGACGTGGTTGTACAGGGACGGCCGGGTGTGGGAGATGACGGCGCCAGCGCCGTCGTCGTGCTCGTGGGCTTCTGTTTCGCCAAAGGCCAGCTCGCTGTAAGCCAGCCGGCGGCTGTCGGGCGACCAATCGCCCATGGCCTCCAGGTTGGCCGGGATGGTGACTGTGGCCGGCGTGAACGACGCCGAGCCGGCGTCGTCAGCGGCAAAATCGTGAATGATGACCATGTTGGCGTCGGGCTTGTAGAAGGCCAGGTAACGGCCGTCGGGCGACCAGCGAGGAAAACGACCCAGAGGCGCGGCGAAACCGGCCGCAGCCAGGTCGCCTGGCACGGGCGCCGGGGACGTCTCGCCCGAGGCCAGGTCCAGCAGCCACAATTCGCTGGCCAAAAGGTCGCCGTCGAGGGCCTGGCGCTCGTAGGCCAGCCAGCGGCCGAAGGGCTGGACGACCGGAGAACGACATAGCGCTCCGGCGCAATCCAGCAGCAGTTCGCGCCCGCCGCCGGCCGTCAGCAGGACCAGGTCGAGGGAGCCATCCTCGTCGAAAGCCGAGTAAACGACACCCCGGCCGCCAGGCAGGGCCGCGAAGTCCCAGACACCGCCTGGCTCGGAGGTCAATTGCCGGTCAGAGCCGTCACTTTCCAGCAGCCATAGGTTGGCGATGTCGCCCTCTTGGCGCAAGTACAGCAGGCGGGGCGGCCGGACTTCAAAGGACCAATCGGCGCCGCGCAGCATAGGCAGGCGGTTGGTTCCGCTGGCGCCCGGCCGAAGTGTGACTGTGTAGGTCCGGCCGTAATTCAGCGCTTCTGCCGGCTGGAAGACGACTTGATCGCCCTCGATGCGCAGCTGGCCGTTGACTTCGGGCGACAATTCGAAGCGGCCGGCGACGGTCTCCGGGCGAACCGGGCGGTTTAGGGTGATGGCGATGGGCGTCCAGGCTGACAGGGCCTCGCCTTCGGGCTGCCGGTCCTTGATCCGAGGCGACAACCAGGCTAACAACAGCAAAACGCCGGTCAACAGACCGGCCGCGGCGACCATCCACTCCCGCATCTTCATGCGGACAACTATAACGGATTAGCGGTTAATGGTGAACTGTGAATAAGTAATGGCTAATGAAGGGCGACTCAACCGGCGCTGACGCCTATCCAGAAATGGTTGGGCAAGACATTCTTGACCGGCTGGACCTGGATCTTGCCGACCCGCTGTTCGTCTTCGACCATGGTCTTGTTCACCAGGCAAAGATTAGGCGCCCGGCCGTACTTCTCACGGTAATAGTCGGCCGCACGGAGGACCTTGTCCTCAAAGGAGGTCTGCTTGTCGTCGTCTAGCCATAACATGCCAACATTCATCGGTACGCTCCTGGTATCTAGCTGCCGGCTTCGAGCTATCAACCTCTTGCCGGCCGCTTAAGCTCCTAATGCAATCTCTTGCGCCAGTCATCTTCGTCGACCTCACCTGCGTCCCACATGTCGTCGTCGATATCGGTGTAGGTAGGCTCGACCGGCCAGAGGACCTGGGCGCCCTCTGCTGGTGAACCTCCGGCGCCCGCCTGATCCAAGTCGCCGACAACGGAACCATCGTCGGCCTCTTCGCCCAACGTTGACGGCTGGTCAAAAGGCAGCATCTCGTAACTTCCGCCGCCAGATTCGTCATCGTCAGGCAATTCATGCGCCGGCTGCAGCGCCGAGACATCCGAAATCGCCCCCTCTTCAGTTGATTCAGCCCCGGCCGCGACGACCTCTTCACCGTCGGCATGATCGGACGAAGCCTCAGAAGAACCACTCTGACCCGCAATGCGAGGACCGACCGCGCGCACAACCGGCAACGCTTCATCCTGGACCGACGAGGACGCGGCATCGTCAAGCACAGAATCCTCGGGCAACTCGTAAGCCGCAGGCCCGCCGTGATCGTCCTGCCCGGTCGGCCGCACTCTATCTACAAGCATCACCGCCGGACCGCCCGCCTCATCCAACCAGGACAGATCATCGTCTGGATCAGCGCCTGCTGTTTCATCTGCCCGGTCGCCGTCAACCGTAGCCATGTCCGAACGGTCAGATGTCTCGAAACTGGCCCTCTGACTCACGCCGTCATATGTGAACGACTGGTTCTCGAGCGACGACCTGGAAGAAGTCGTCGCCCGTCCTTCGTCCGCGTGCTGAGCGAGCAGGACCGGATCCGATGCCCGGTGAAGCTCGGTCAAAGTCAGGTGCAAGTCATAGTCGTCGATGTAGGCCGCCTGAAACGGCACCACGCCGGCGGCCGAGACGGCCAGGAAATCGCCCTTGCCCTCCAGGTATTGGGCGTAGGTGCCATCCCGGCCGGCGGCCGCCAGCGCTGACCGCTCGTCGGCCATGCGGCCGACGATACGCAAATCGGCGTTATGTTGTAGCAGCGCCCGCAAGTCGGGCAATTCCGGATTGGCAGCGCCGAAGATAACGCGCAGCCCCGATTCAGCCGGGGCGTGCAGCAGCGCGCCCAGTTGTTCGCCGGCGATGCTTCCCGCCCGGCGCAGCAACATGTCCGCATCGTCTATGAGCACGATGAGCGAAGGTGTACGAATGCCTGCTTCAGCCCGATAGGCCGCCTCGTCGACCAGGTAGGCCAGCGCTTCTACCGCATCCTCAAGCGTATCGGCCAGAGGAAACAGCATATGTGGCAGGTAATTGACCGGGGCTAGCGGGTCCGGCCGCGAAGTGATGCCGCTGGGCTCCGAGCCGATGCTGACCACTGACAGCTGGGCTACCGATTGGCGGCAGGTCATGGCCACGGCGATGGCCACGGTGCGCATTAGCGAGCTCTTGCCGGCCCCAGGAATGCCGGTGACTAGTACATTATGTAAATCATCTTGGGCCAGGTTCAACATCACCGGGCAGCCCTGGTGGTCCAGGCCAAGCGCCAGCGACAGGTCACGGACTTCCGGAAGCAGCTCTAACAGGTCGAGCAAGTCGACCGGATGGGGCTCATAGCGCTTGACGGCCAGCCGCAATCTGCCTTCACGCCGGTCGAGGCGAACTTCGGGCACTCCCAGTGCGCTGGTCAATTCGCCGGTCAATTTCCTCAGGCGATCCCAGCTTCCGCTCAATTGGGTGGCCAGGTCAAAACTAACCCAATGCGGCCGAACGGAGCCGCCACTGACGTCAGCCGGCACCTGGTGTCGGGACAGGACCTGTTCTATTCGATGAGACTGTATCTCGACCTGGTGTTGGAGACGCCGCTGCGGATGGCTCCAACTGCGCTGTTCACCTAATTCGTCAGGCTCCACCCATTCCTGTCGATGCTGCGTGCCCATCATGCCTCCGCT
Source organism: Chloroflexota bacterium (assembly GCA_020353135.1). Next base: position 504,352 of record CP070688.1, on the reverse strand, counting down.
GAGTACTAGCTAGCGGCTCCGTATCAAGAACAAATGTTCTGATCTACAACCCAAAAAAGTGGGCGGCCACAACGGCCGCCCAGCTTCATGAGCGTGCTTCGAGGTCTTCGGTCAGGTGTTGCGTAGAACCATCATGACTTTCCCCTGGACGTCGACGTCGGCCGGGTTGACGTAGATGGGTTCCATGGTTGGGTTGGCCGGCTGCAAACGCACCTGCTCACCCTCGTTGTAGAAGTATTTCAGGGTGGTCGTCCCGTCTGGCGTCAGCCAGATGGCTACCATGTCGCCATTGCGCGCGCTCTTCTGCTGGCGCATGATCACGATGTCGCCGTCATTCACCATGGCGTCGATCATCGAGTCACCGCTGACCCGTAAGGCGAAGAGATCTTCCGGCGCCTTGTCGTCCAACAACGTGCGACTCAGTTCGATGGCGTCCTCGTCATCATATGTGGCGAAGCTGTCATTGCCGACTTCAACTGGCTCGCTGGCGACGATGTTGCCTAGCAACGGGACCTTGATGAAGCGTTCCACGGCTTCTTCGGCCGCGCCATACAGCTCCCTGGCCTTCTCGGTCAGTCGCAACCCTCGAGACACCTCGGCGTCTCGATCGATGTAGCCCTTCTCTGTCAGCTTGGTCAGGTTATAATTAACCACCGAAGTCGAACTGATATCGGCCGCCGTTCCGATCTCGCGAATAGTAGGCGGCCGGCCTGCATCCTGTATATACTCGGAGATGTATTTCAGCATTCTTTGTTGGCGCTTCGACATCTGCTGTTGCTTTGACCGCTTTCCTTTCTTGGGCGGTTTTTGACCCTTATTTGCCATGATCTTACCTCGGAATTCACCCGGCCACCTCTGGCAGAAACGCCCGAGGGGCGACCCAATACGCTCATTTGTTCGACAGTATAGCACGAACAAGTGTTCCAGTCAAG
>CP070688.1:497538-503320 GCA_020353135.1 Chloroflexota bacterium | reverse complement strand
GTCCTTTTCATCCCCCTGATAAGTCAGGCGCAACCTTGCAAGCTGCGAATTAACGCCTTTATCGCCCAATGGCTCGACTTTAACCGCTGCAACGGCCGCGCTTGCGATGGCGCCTGATTCACGCAGCACGGCCGTCAGCCAGCCTGGCGTCAGCGCCTGGGGACCCTCTGGGATGTTCATCTTGACTTAAAACCTTCGAGCAGCGAACAGGCGATCTCAGCGGCATCAATTGCCGCTAGCCTCGCGGCGTGATCAAGGGCGGCTTCACGGTTCCGGCCGCATTACCGCCTAACCCAGATCCGAATAGCCGCCAGGAATGCCCCTGTTGGGATGGACGATGCAGCAAGGAAGTTACGGGCGAGAGACGGGCAAGTATTCCGGGCTGGGATTCCTCTGTTCCAATATGGATATTAGGACAGAGTCAAAATAGGCGCAAGAGGGAATGGTTGTCGGAGAAGAAGCCAGGCTTTTCGGGGTATGCAGGCTGAGCAACCTGACATTCAAATAGCCTGGCTTCTGGGAGCTAGAGGGTGGGGTGGGCCGGGTTGAAGATGGGCTCGTAACGATCGGCCGTGGCGATCAACGCCTCTTGTTCCCCGGCCGGCATCGGCTGGCGGTAGCTTTCGCAGGCGCGTAAGAACAAGGGCAGCACCTTCACATCACCCACGGTGCAGAGGCCGCTCACCGGCTGGGAGAGGCTGAAGTGCACGGCCGGTTCGACTTCCGCCATGCGGTCAAAGGGCTGGTACCAGGAACTGTGAGTCTGGGGTTTGTCGTGCCAAAGCCCGCGGGCCACGGCCTTGATGGCCATGACAGCCACATCTCGTTCCCGGCAGCGGGCCAGCAGCGTTTCGGTACTGGCCCGGAAGACCGGGTTGGCGTACATGGTGAAGTTGACCGGCAGCAGCACGGAGTCGAAGTCGAAGCGCTCCAGGGCCTCGAGAAAGATATCGGCCACTTGCAGTCCATGGCCGGTGATGCCGATGTAGTCCAAGAGCCCCTCTTCTCGGGCTTCCAGGATAGCTTCCAGGGCGCCGCCAGGACCGGTGGCCTTGTCCAATTCGGCCATGCTGTCCACGGCGTGCAGCTGGTACAGGTCGAAACGATCGACGCCCAGCCGCTTCAGCGAACGGCGCAACTCGGCCGCCGCGCCTTTTTTGCCCCGCTGCAGCGTCTTGCAGCCCAGGAAAAAGTCGCCGGCCATCGTTTTTAACCACGGCCGGAGCCGCTTCTCGGCCTTGGCGTAACCGGGGGCCACGTCGATGTGATTTACCCCGGCTTCGATCACCTGGGCCATGGCCCGGTCGGCCGTCGTTTGGGTAACGTCGTAGAAGGCGGCGGCGCCGAAGATGGCGACGGTGCTCATGTGGTCGGTGCGGCCGAATCGTCTTTTCTCCATGTTTCCCTCGTGAATCAGACAGGATTGACAGGATGGTTTCATTATGTGACACGGAATAGTCGGATTTTAGCAGGTTTGAGCCGGGGGGATAGTTGTTTTGGCGATTGGTGTGGTATTATTTTTGCCATGCCCTTGTCGCAGCCCGTAACCCAATACGCTGAGCACGACGGACATTTTATCGCCTACCAGATCTTCGGCCGGGCCAGATCGACCTGCTGATCGTGCCCGGTTTCATCTCCCACCTGGAGCATTTCTGGGACGATCCCGACTTGGCACGCTTCCTGGAGAAGTTGGCCGGCTTCGCCCGGGTGATCATGTTCGACAAGTTGGGCACGGGCATGTCGGACCGCGACGCCCTCAATCGCACCGTGGACGAGCGGCTGGATGAAGTGCTGGCGGTGATGGAAGCGGCCGGCAGCGAGCGCGCCGCCTTGTTCGGCATTTCCGAGGGCGGGCCGGTGTCCATGCTGTTCGCGGCCACCTATCCCGAGAAGACCACGGCGCTAATCCTCTACGGCACCTTCGCCAAGGGCGCCTGGTCAGAGGATTACCCCTATGTCCTGAACCGGGAGCAGTACGAGCGCTGGATAGCCGGTATCCCCCAGAGCTGGGGCGATCCTGATACCGTGGCCCGTTGGGCGCCCAGCGCGGCCGATGACGAAGTCCGCAAGCAGTGGTGGGGCAAATTGATGCGGCTAGGCGCCAGTCCCCGGGCGGTCATCGAGTTAGTACGCACCTTCAGCGGGATTGACGTGCGGCCGGTGCTGCCGTCGATCCAGGTCCCGACCCTGATCCTGCACCGGGAAGGAGACCAGGTCGTGCGCCGGGGCTCGGCCGAATATATCGCCGCCTGCATTCCCGGCGCTCGCTACGTCGAGATGGAAGGGGCCGATCACCGTTGGTTCATGAGCGACGATGGCTTGATGGAGCCGGAGATCGAGGAGTTCCTGACCGGGGTCCGGCCGGCGGTGCGCGGCGGGCGAACGCTGGCCACGGTGCTGTTCACCGACATCGTCGGCTCGACGGCCCTGGCCCTGGAGATGGGCGACCGTCGCTGGCGGACGCTTTTGGAGCAGCATAACCAACTGGTGCGGCGAGAGATGAGCAAGTATCGCGGCCGGGAGGTGCGGCACACCGGCGACGGCTTCTTCATCACCTTCGACGGGCCCAGCCGGGCTCTCTTCTGCGCCCAGGCCATCCGCCAGGCGGTGGGGGAACTGGCCATCGAGATCAGGGCCGGTATTCATACTGGCGAGGTAGAGCGCATCGAGGGCGAGATCGGCGGCGTGGCCATTCACCTGGCGGCCCGGGTGGTGGACAAGGCCGGCGCCGGGACGATCCTGGTCTCCAGCACTGTGAAGGATTTGGCGGTGGGTTCGGGTGTTCGTTTTGAGGATCGCGGCCGGCACGAGTTAAAGGGAGTTCCGGGGGAGTGGCGCCTTTATGAAGCGGTGTTTCCCTAGGTAACAATTAATAGTGAATTGTGAATTTTTAATTGTTAATGGGTTGACGCTTGAGATCTGCTGATGGGCAGGATCCTTTACTTTGGTATTCCGGCGCACGGGCATGTTAATCCGGTTTTGCCGGTGGTGCGTGAGTTGGTCCGGCGGGGCGAGCGGGTGCTGTTCTACAATACGGCGGCGTTCCGGCCGCAAATCGAGCGAACGGGGGCGACGTTTCGGGCCTATCCGGCCGGCAAGCTGACCGAGGCAGAAATCGCCACGCGCTTGTTGGATGGCAACCTGGCCAGCGTCTCGGTCCTGTTTCTGCACACAACAGAAGAGCTGCTGCCGTTCACGATGAATGAAGTGGCCCAAGAAGAAGCGGACCTGGTCATGTTCGACCAGTCAGCCATGTGGGCCAGAATGGCGGGCACGCTGGTGGAGCGGCCGGCGGCGGCGACGCTGCCGACATTCGTCTTCGAGGGAACCAGGGAAGCGCGCCTGCCGCCGCGGGCCTGACTGCAGGTCATCCGCTGGCTGCCGCTGGTGAAGGCGATAGTCGGAGCGCGGATTCGTCTGTCGCGCCGTTATGGCGCTACAGCTTTTCCGCCGATGCCGCCACTTTTTCCCATGCGCGGCGATCTGAACATCTGCTTCACGTCCCGAGATTTACACCCCGACTCGCCCGTCGTCGACGACACATTTCGCTTCGTCGGTCCTTCGATCGATCCGGCGATCCGGGATGAGCCTTTCCCGTTCGATGCTTTGGGCAACGGACCGCTGGCCTATATCTCACTGGGCACGATCCACAGCGCCAACGGCGATTTCTATCGCCGCTGTTTCAAAGCCTTCGGCGAATACCCGGCCACGTTCATCCTGGCGGCCGGCAAGTCGACCGATGTCGAAACGCTGGGGAAGATCCCGGCCAATTTCATCGTCCGGCCGTTCGTGCCGCAGCTGGAAATACTGCAGCGGGTAGATGCTTTCATCACCCATGGCGGCATGAATAGCGTTCACGAAGGGCTTTATTACGGCGTGCCGCTGCTTTTGATCCCTCACCAGCTTGAACAGTTGTTTAACGCCCGGACTGTGGCGACGCGGGGTGCGGGTGTTGTTCTTGAAGAGCAGGTCGTGGGTAGGCAGGTGGAAACAGGGGCGCTACGCCGGGCGTTGGACGAGCTTCTGGCAGAGCCGGGATACCGGGAGGCGGCCGGCGAAGTGCAAGAATCGTTACAGGCCACAGGAGGCTATCGAGAAGCGGCCGACGAGATTCAAGATCTTCTCTCGGTGGCCAATGACGTTCAAGCATAGGTTTTGGTCCCATGCTTTTCTGCTCGGCGACCCATCAGCCAGATCAAGAGGAACGGGCCGGCTACCAGGCGTAGGCTTCGGGCGCTTCGCCGCCTGGGCCGGGCCAGATCTCGTCCAGGCGCTCCATATCCTCGTCGGAAAGCTCCATCTCCAGCACGGCCAATGCGCCTTCTAGCTGCTCCATGGTCCTCGGGCCGATGATGGGCGAAGTGACGTCGGGATTCTTCAACAGCCAGGCCAGCGCCACCTGGGCCGGATCGCGGCCGGTCTCGGCGCAGAAGGCTTCATACGCTTTCACCTTCTGGCGATGTTTCGGCAGCGCGTCCTGGACCCATTCGTGAGAACGCCGGCCGGACTCGGCGCCGGCCACCCCGCCAGCCAACATGCCGCCGGCCAGGGGGCTCCAGGGGATAAGACCCAGGCCGTATTCGCGGCAGGCCGGGACCACCTCCAACTCGATCATCCGGTCGCGCAGATTGTAGAGGCTTTGCTCGCTGACCAGGCCCATGAAGTTGCGCTGGCCGGCCGAACACTGGGCCTGGGCGATGTGCAGAGCGGCGAAATTGCTGCTGCCGGCGTAGAGGATCTTGCCCTCGCGCACCAGTTGTTCCATGGCGCCCCAGATCTCTTCCCAGGGCACGCTGCGGTCCACGTGGTGCATCTGGTACAGGTCGATGTAATCGGTCTGCAGGCGGCGCAGGCTATCTTCGACGGCCAGGCGAATGTGCCGGGCGCTCAGCCCTTGGTCGTTTGGGCCATCGCCCATAGACCCGTAGACCTTAGTGGCCAGGACGACCTTCTCGCGCCGGCCGCCGCCCTGGGCCAGCCCGCGGCCGATGATCTCTTCAGTGTAACCGACGTGGACTTCTGCGCCGTAGCGATTGGCGGTGTCGAAGAAGTTGATGCCTTCGTCTAAGGCGCGATCCATGATGGCGAAGCTGTCTTCTTCGGTGGTACGCGGGCCGAAGTTCATGGTGCCCAGGCACAGGGGGCTGACCTTGACGCCGGCGCGGCCTAAGTTGCGGAATTGCATGGGATTTCTCCTTGGAAAATCAGTTAGCTTTGAGCCGTTAGCGATTAGCTTTGAGGCGTTGTCGGCTATGTTACCTGAATGTGGGGGTGGGGCTAGTATGGCGAACGGAACCGAGGGAACTGTAGGAACTGGGCGGAATTCTTGGGAACCTCTGTCGGGGAGGTGACGAAGATCATGCCTGGGGGTTGACAGAAGTCACTATCGTTGGGGTCAGCCAGCGTTATACTTATGATCAATGATATTTCAATGATCGTTGAAATATTAATGGTTTGTTTTGCAACGAAATAACGATGAGTATTTCCCCGGAAACTTCGACTTGGTGCTTTCAGATCGGGCGAATAGCCAGTTTCCGGGAAAACATAGGAGTGTCTCCCGGGGAGAACGATGGTTGAATTTCTGGAGTATGGGCTAGATAAGTTCACGTTTAGGGTGGCTATGGACCGACTGTATAGCCCGGCCGGGGTCTGGGTCAAGGCTGGGGGCCAGCGGATCACGGTCGGCGTCTCCGATTTTTTCCAACAAAGCAACGGCGACGTGGCTTTTGCCGACGTGGTCCCGGTCGGAACGGCCGTGGCCAGCGGCGACGAGCTGGTCACG
>CP070688.1:476176-497438 GCA_020353135.1 Chloroflexota bacterium | reverse complement strand
GACGACAATGGCGAGTTTCACGAGGCCAGCGATCTACCCGTTCCTGATATGCTGAAGGACCTCTTCCAGCCGCTGCCTGGCGACCGGTTTCGGCAAGATATTTCCTCCAGCGCAATTCGCTCCGGAATTGACTAGCAAGGAACGGCCGCGTCGACCCGGTTTGACAACACTGCCCGTTCTCTAGGCAGCAACAACCACGTCAAGAGCCTCCAAGCGCTCGAGAGCACTGGTCAAAACATCATAGCCGCCTTGCCAGAACTCGGCCGAGCGGATGTCTATGCCCGCTTTATCCAGAATCCGCGCTGGCGCGTCGCTGCCGCCGGCAGCCAGGATATCAAAATAACGGGGCTTGAAGGCATCTCCTTCCTCAAGATACTGTTGGTATAACGATAGAACGAGCAGTTGACCAAAAGCGTAGGCATAGACATAGAACGGTACCCGGTAGATGTGCGGAATGACCAGCCACTCCAGGCTGAAATCATCGCTAATGCTCATTGAATTGCCAAATTGCTCGGCCAGGTTACCGGCATATAGATCGCTCAACTCGTCGATGGTCGCTCCGTTCTTGACCAACTCGTGGGCGTCGCGTTCGAAGATGGCAAAATAAGCCTGACGCATGATGGTGGCGTAATTGTCGTCCATCTGGCGAAACAGCAGGTCGCGCTGCGTCTCAGGATTCGGATCCTCGGCCAATAAACGATCGATGACGATCATCTCGCCGAATGTCGACGCCGTTTCCGCTAACGGCAACGACGATTGCTGAGTCAGCGCGCTATGATGTTCGGCCAGCATCGAATGGACGGCATGGCCCAGTTCATGAGCCATAGTAGCCGCATCGCTCGGCCGGCCGTGATACGATTGCATTATCCAAGGTGTGTGGTCCGGCGACACAGTGGCGCAGAATGCGCCGCCCCGCTTGCCCTTGCGCACTTCAGTGTCGATATGATTCTCGGCGAACACCCGTTCGGCCAGGTCAGCCACCCGGGGGTCAAATCGACGGTAGCTGCTCAGCACCAAATCGACCGCATCAGCATAGGCAAGACGCTTCTCGGTCTTGATGATCGGCGCATAGACGTCATAGCGACGCAACTGTTCCATGCCCAACCAGCGCGCCTTCAACCGAAAATAGCGTTGGAAAACAGACGCATTCTGGCGGGAAACCTCCAGCAGCAGATCGACGACTTCGTCTGGCATGTCATTGGCCAGATTGCGAACGGCGATCGGCGAGGCGAATCCCCGCAGTTGCAGGTTTTCGGTTTGCCAATCACGCACCCTCGACTGGTATATCTGACCCAATACCGGCTTGTCCTGCTCGTAGACGCGGAAAAGTTCCTGGTAAGCGGCCGCCCTGAGCCCAGGATCGGGATTCCGGTAGTGAACGGTCAACTCATCGCGGGTCAGTTCCTGAATCTCGCCGTCGATTTTCAGGTTGAATGTATAGCGGTCGGTGATTGTGCTAAGCAAAGTCATTAACGCCGCCGGTCCATTAACATTCTTAAGATTGACTACTCGTTCCTCCGGCTCCGACAGCGTATACGGACGTTGCAGTCGCAGCGCCTCAAGCCAGTAGCGATAGTCGCCGCTGATGGCCAGCAATGGTTCAGCCTGCTCCTCGTCCAGTCCCTTCCACCACAGTTCAAAGAAGAGGACCCTGTTGTGCGCTTCGGCCGCCATCTGGCGAAAGCGCGCCAGAGCAGCGTGAGCGGTCTGATCTTGTGTATCGGCCGCGAATCTCAAACTGGCAAAGGCAAAGAGAGCGCTGATTTCCTTATCTAACGCCTCATGTTTTTCCAGCAGTTCCAAGAACGCTTCCGTGTCAAGCACATTTGCCGAATCTGGCGCCAAGACTGACCTGGATACCTCAATCTCCGTTAATAATGCCTCGACGCGTTCCAATGCCAACTCGACCTCTGGCGCGTCGAAGGCCTCAAAAAGATCTACCAGGCTCCACGGTCCCTGCTTATACCTATTCCCTGTCATCCTACATCTCCATGAATATCATTATGTCAACTAATATCGCTACTCGCCGCTCAGCGCCGCTCATCCATTTCAATACTCTGCCGCAACTTAATGACCGTATCTGGAGGATAGTAACCCTTGCGCAAACTGGTATTGGCGTAAATGAGGCTGTTCCGGCCGACGATGCAGCCAGGATTGAGCACCACGTTGCATCCGGTCTGGGCCTTGTCGCCCAGAACCGCTCCAAACTTGGCCAGTCGCGTATCATACTCCTGACCGTCGATGACAAGCTTGATCGTCGGTCTTTGTCCCGTTGAGGCGTCCTTCTCGCTAACCAGGGTAAGATTACTCAACTTGGTACCGGCGCCGATATTGGTATTCCGGCCGAGAATGCTGTCGCCGACATAGTTGAAATGGGGCGCGCAGGCGCCGGCCAGCAACAAACTGTGCTTGGCCTCACTGGCGTGGCCCAATATGCTGCCGGGCATCATGATCACATTCTCGCGCACAAAGGCGCCATGCTTCACCAATGCCCCCTGACTGATGAATGCCGGCCCCATCACATAAGCCGCCGGCGCCACCCGCGCTCCCTCGGCCACGTAGACGTTTGGGCCTATATGAGCGCCTGGCGATACGTCGCCAAGTATCGTCTGTCCCTGGCCAACAAGTCGGTCAACTTGCGCGGCCAGGCCCGACAAAGCCTGCCATACCAATTCGCAGCCGTCGAATAGCTCGGCCGCCAGCGGATCGTTCAATTCAAAAAAGTCGTTGGGATGTAAAGTCATAGAATCGGTAAAGCCTCTTCAATGGCTGGCGTCAATCGAACCAAGAAATCGTGCACGGGTTCCAACGCTAAGCCAATGATGGCCCAGACTGGGAAAAAATCCCAGCGAATGTAAGCATTGATCGCAAAACGCTTGTCGCTGTAGTCCCAAGGACAACGACCGGTAACGCGGGCGATTAACCAGCCAGTAACAAGTTCGACGGCCGTAAAACCAAGTGACCAGATGATGGCCCGAACGAGTATTGGCAAATCTCGGATCAAATCATGGACCGGTTCATAAAATACGGCCAGCAATCCGTAGATGGGAAACATCCATAAATAGGTCGTTCCCACCAGCCGCCAGTCTCGCTTAGGCAAGCTGTCTGTCAGCGCGGTGAACACGACTTCGCCGCACCATCCGCCCAGTCCATACAGAATGTAACGAATTAGCATGCTGCTATGCTGTTAGATTCTATTCGCTATACACTTGGTCTCGGCCGACGCCAGACCTTGGGGCCAGCGGCCGCCATGCATACCTGCCTGCCAAAATAAAGTGAGAAGGTGTTTAGCGGGGTTCGACAGAGATCTTGATGGCCGTTCATACCTGATCGTCAATCACCACTTCGGCAAAAGCCGGAACACAAACTACGTGGACATCCTCTTCGGCCAGGTAACCGGTGGCAATGGCAATGGCCTTCACCGCTTGATTGACCGCTCCCGCGCCAATAGCCTGGACTTCAGCCCGCCCAGCCTCACGCACCACGCCGGCGATAGCGCCGGCGACCGATGCTGTCCGCGATCGGGCCGAAACCTTTATAATGCTCATGTTTTCCTCCATGTAATGTGACTGGCCCGAAAAGTCGCCTCTTCACTAAACGCCACGCGATGCGCAACAACCGCTCTGTGCCTCGGATGGTGATTCCAGGTCAGCAAGTCTAAAATGTCAGGTCGGAGGGAACTATGATTTCCCGCTGATGGCATTCTAGACAATTTTCGAGTCTATTGTCAAGCGATTAGGCGATCTTTTTCGCGATTGGCAGCATAAACGTGGCATATAGTGCGGCGGCACGGCCAAAATCGTAGAAATTCCGGCTTCATTCTGAATAATGACATCCAATGCAGCCAACTGCATTGGTGCGTATTAAGATCCGCACTCCAAGGGAGATCTATCTGTGTTTACTGCCCGCCAGGCAGTCGGCCGGTGCTGGCGAGTCAACGGTAAATGTGGTAAGCCTTCGCTAACTCGGCCCATTGATAGTGGTGCAGGACATTGCCGAAGACGTAACCTTAAAACTTTAAGACTCTCCAGAGAATTCATTTCTAAAAAGATCCGACCTTTTAACATAGCTTACGTCAACTTTCATTGCGGCCGGCGCTATCGTCTGTTAGAATGTTTTCAGGTAGAAGGAGTGGTGCCGTTGTGCACGTCAGTGATCACCGGACTTGCGGTGGAAGAGGATTCTTCTCTTGTGCTCTTGGTCACTGACAGAATTTGGAGCAACGCCGGTCTGGGTTTGATCGATTGCCTTGCACTCTGATCTGATTTTGGTCTCAGCACCAGCGCAACCAACATAGAATTGCTTGCACGGCCAGTTACACACTTCGCCAGTTGAGCGAAGCCCTGTGAGCGTATCCCGGGGCCGGAAAGGGATACGACAACGGGTCCACCACCACCATACACCAATTGCAGATGTGGTTTAAGTAACCTGGTTCAAGAAACTTGGTTCAAGGAACTTGGCTGGTTGCTAGGTGGAGGTTGCCTGTCGGCAACAAATATGGTTGGCGCGATTATGAACTCAGAACTGGCTTGGAAAGCGACCCTAGGGGAGTTAGAACTTCAGATGACGAAGGCCACCTTTAATACCTGGCTGCGGGATGCCTGCCTGTTGTCGGCCGAAGGTGATACTTATGTCGTCGGCGTGCGCAACGATTACGCCAAAGACTGGCTCGAAAGCCGTCTGAGCGGCACGATTATTCGTACCTTATCGACTATCGCCGGCAGAACTGTCTCCGTGGATTTTGTCGTTCGGACTGACGAACAAGGCGATTCGCCAGCGCCGACCACAACCAACGGCGTGACCAGAAAGACAGTGATCCAAAACCCGATCGAGACGGTGACATCCACGAACGGCCAGATGCAGAGCCGGTACACTTTCGCTACCTTTGTCGTCGGTCCTAGCAACCGGCTGGCTCACGCGGCCGCTCTCTCGGTCGCCGAGCAGCCAGGCAGCACGTACAATCCGCTCTTCATCTATGGCGGTGTTGGCTTAGGCAAGACCCACCTGCTTCATGCTATCGGTCACCGCAGCCGGGAGCTTGGCTTTGACTTCCGCTATGTCTCATCTGAGACATTCACCAACGATCTGATTCAATCGATTCGCAGCCAGGACATGGCTTCATTTCGCGAGCAATATCGAACCCCTGACATCTTGCTCATCGACGATGTCCAATTCATAGCCGGCAAGGAAAGCACCCAGAAGGAATTGTTCCATACTTTCAACGATCTTCATAGTCGCGGCCGACAGGTTGTGCTGTCCAGTGATCGGCCGCCGAAAGCTATGGTCACCTTGGAAGAGAGGCTGCAATCGCGTTTCGAGTGGGGCCTGATGGCCGATATCCAATTGCCGGACATCGAGACACGCATGGCTATTCTGAGGGCCAAGGCCGAGTCCAGTGGCGTGGACGTGCCTGACAGCGTCCTGAACACTATTGCCCATTACGTGCGCAAAAACATCCGTGAATTGGAGGGCGCCCTGAACAAGGTGATCGCCTACGCGGAACTGACCGGCGGCGAAATTGACGAACAATTGGCCAGCATGGCCTTATCTGACCTGTTGCACCGGCCAGAAAAGCTGACCATCGAGCGCGTGGTCGATATCGTCGCCAGCTACTATCACGTAACGGTCGATGCATTGTTGGGTACGAGCCGCAGCCGCATGGTGGCCTTTCCACGACAAATGGTCATGTATCTGGCACGCACCGAGTCTGGCATGTCATTTCCACAAATTGGCGAGCACCTGGGCAAACGCGATCACACAACCGTGCTGTATGGTTTCGACAAAATCTCAGAGCTCATGGAAACTGACGATACAGTGCGCCGTGACGCCCTGGAGATCAAAGCCATCCTCTACGATTCAGAAACAGCTTGATTAATCGACATACCCCAAAATATGGGTCTGGGCAAGGAACCACTGCCATAAGACCGGGTTCGATAGGGACCCGGTCTTTTTTTTTGCTTTTCTGTGGATAAGTGTGAGAAAGTTGTGGAAAACTGTGAGTTTTGGTGGAGAATTCATCCGCCGCTCATTTGTTCTTATTCAGAAATACGGCTACATATCGGGATATTCGGCGGTTTAACTTCCACATATACCGTTTTTGCGTCAAGAGGGTCAAGTTCGCCTCAAAATAGTTAACATAAGTTATCGGGAGTTATCCGCTACTTCATCCACAGGTTATTCCGCAACATGAAAGACAAACGACTACAGATGTGGGTCAACATCTTTAGCAGTCCCTTATGCAGGGGGAATAGGGTACTTATGCACATATCCACAGCCCCTACTACGGTTACTATTTCTAATAGATAATAATGAACAAATTGGTGGATAACTATTATTACCGAAAGCTGGGTCCACTAAACCGGTTATAATTGACTGCATGTTATTGCCCGACGTGTTAGCTTCTCTAAGAATGAATCGTGATTTCATGAGCCAGGTAGTTGCCTGGGAACGTTTGCCTGCCCGGCCGGCGCGTGCTGTGGCCGTGCCAGAAAGGTTGGCGCCACAACTGAGTACCGCGCTCGAATCTCGCGGAATCACCACATTCTATAGCCACCAGCAGACGGCGATTCAGTCCGCATTATCTGGCGCAAATGTCGTCGTTTCCACGACTACAGCTTCGGGCAAATCGCTATGCTACACCGTACCCGTACTGGATAGTCTTTTGGCCCAACCGGCTGCCCGAGCCCTCTATCTTTTTCCTACCAAGGCACTGGCCCACGATCAACTAGCCGAAACCTCCGCTCTGATTGGCGCTGGCTCACTGCCTGTCGTCGCCCAGAGCTATGACGGCGACACGGCCCAAAGTCAGCGGTATCAGATTCGGAAGTCGTCGGGTATCCTGATCACCAACCCGGACATGCTTCACGCGGGCATTCTACCCCAGCACACGGCGTGGCGGAGCCTCTTCTCCCAACTGGCCTACATCGTCCTCGACGAGATGCACGTCTATCGCGGCGTCTTCGGCAGTCATGTGGCCAATGTGTTGCGCCGTCTCAAGAGAATCTGTCATTTTTATGGCTCCGATCCCCAGTTCATCTGTTGTTCGGCCACCATCGCCAATCCCAAGGAACATGCTGAGCGCCTGGTAGAAGAGCCATTTGTCTCCGTTGAAGAGCCGGACAACGGGGCGCCGGCCGGCGAGAAACACTTCATCCTCTACAATCCACCCATAATAGACGAGGAATTGGGCCTTCGCCGCAGCGCCGTCCTCGTGGCCAAGGATGCCGCCGCTTCTTTTTTTAGCCGGGACATTCAAACGATCGTGTTCGCACGGGCCCGCCAGAGCGTGGAACTATTGCTCACCTACCTGAAAGATGAAATGGTCGAAGAGGGTCGCGAGCCCGAGTCGGTCGTGGGCTACAGCGGCGGGTATTTGCCTCTGGAGCGCCGGGCCATCGAGCAAGGCTTGCGGGATGGAGAGATTCGGGGCGTCGTCGCTACTAATGCCCTGGAACTGGGGATCGACATCGGCCGTCTGTCGGCCTCCATTCTAACCGGGTATCCCGGTTCTGTCGCTTCTACCTGGCAACAAGCCGGCCGCGCCGGCCGCCGCGAAACGCAGTCGGCCGCCATCCTAGTTGCCGGCGCCAGCCCGCTGGATCAATACATCTGCCGTCACCCGCGCTACCTTTTCGGCCGTTCACCCGAGCACGCCCTCTGCAATCCGGATAATTTGCGAATCATCACTCGCCACCTGGCCTGCGCTGCCTATGAGATCCCCTTGCGCGAGGACGAGGCCTTCGGAGGTTACGGAGATGTCTCGGCCTTGCTGGAAACATTGGCCGAAGCCGGCCTGGCTTACCGGACGAATGATCAGTACCACTGGCTGGGTGGAGGCCTTCCGGCTCATGAGTTTTCATTGCGAACCAGTGGAGACGACACGGTCGTAATCCAGGATGTCAGCGGTTCATCGCCCCGGGTGATAGGCGAGATTGATTTGGATAGCGTTCCCCTGTTGGCGTATGAAGGCGCCATCTATATGCACCTGGCGCGCACCTACCGGGTCGACAGCCTGGATTGGGACGGCCGGCAGGCCGATGTCTTGCCGGTCGACGTGGATTACTACACCCGTTCCAGTATGAGCAGCACCATTCGCAGCTTGAGCCCTGAAGCCGAGGTTGACTCGGCCGGTCTGGCCCATGCGTACGGCCAGGTGGTGGTCGTCACCAGGGCCACCGGTTTTCGCAAAATAAAGCGATACACCCATGAGACACTGGGCTTCGGCGAGATAGATTTGCCAGAGAGCGAGCTTGATACTGACGGTTACTGGCTGGTCTTTGGCCAGGATTTGACTGAGCGGCTGGTCGCCGCGGGTATTCTCGTAGCACCCAATAACTATGGGCCCAATTGGCGGGAGCAGCGCCAGAAGGCGCTAGACCGGGATGGCCATCGTTGTCGAACATGCGGCGCGACCGCCCGACCGGGTCTGGGCTTACACGTCCATCATATCC
The DNA here is from genome assembly GCA_020353135.1 of Chloroflexota bacterium. The sequence goes on along the minus strand of CP070688.1, from coordinate 488,988 downwards.
GGCCCTTCCGCGACTACGGCTACGAGTCACACAAGAACGAAGCCTATCGCCAAGCCAACGAGCTCGATAACCTGGTGACGCTATGCGCCAGCTGCCACCGGAGGGCTGAGGCTGGCCAACAGACCCGCTCGGCCCTAGGTGGTCTGGCCTATGTTCTGGGTAATCTGGCCCCACTCTATCTCATGTGTGATCCGGGCGACATTCAAGTGAGCGCCGAAAATCGCAACCCATTGACCCAAGCGCCAACCGTGGTCGTCTACGAGCGCGTTGCAGCCGGCGTTGGCTTCAGCCAACGTCTCTTCGAACTGCGTGACGAGTTGCTGGCTTCGGCCCGCGAGTTGGTCGCCGATTGCCGTTGCCGGGATGGCTGCCCGGCCTGCGTCGGTCCGCCTGGCGAGATCGGGCCGGAGACGAAGGCGGTCACAGGCCGTCTGCTTGACATGCTCTCCCGGCATGTCGACGGCGTCGACCTGGTTTATGCAGAAGGCCCTGGCCTGGACCATGAAGCTCAATCCGGCCGGGCAAACGGCCCTGCTCCCTTTGCAGATGAGCGACGATGATCGCTGATATCCCTTTCGACGATTTCGGCGGCCGCGGAATACCACTCCATTTCGCCTCGGCCAATGCCTATCCGCCCGGCGCCTACCGTAAATTGCTGACGCTCATGGCCGCTGATTATCGTGTTCTGGCCATACATCACCGGCCGCTCTGGCCTGGCAGCCAGCCGGAAGAACTGAAGGACTGGGATGGAGTGGCCGACGATCTCATTCGTTTCTTCGATCAGCTGAGTCTCAGGGATGTCATCGGAGTCGGGCACTCCCTGGGAGCGGTGGCGACTATGATGGCTTCCTTGAAACGCCCGGATCTGTTCCGCGCTTTGGTGCTTATCGAACCTGTCTTCTTGCCCAAGCATGTGCTCGAATTGCTGATTGCCGGAACAACCTTGGAAGATCTTGACGAGACACGCCTCATTAAGATCACCCGCGAGCGCCGCAACGGGTGGACTAGTCGCCAGGAAGTCTTCGACCATTACCGCTCGAAACGGGTCTTCCGTCGCCTATCAGACGAAGGGATGTGGGATTACGTACGTTATGGTACATTCGGGGAAAATGGTGACGAGATCTGTCTCTTGTATTCGCCGGAGTGGGAAGCGCACATCTATTCCTTACCGCCCACCGGTGTTTGGGAGCTGATTCCAGAAGTCACCCATCCCACATTGGCCATGCGCGCCCGGGAAACGGATACCTTATTTGAAGGAGCGTGGTCGCTGTGGCAGCAGCTGCAGCCGGCCGCCCGATTCAAGGAGTTTCAAGGGAGCGGGCATCTGTTGCCCATGGAGAAGCCGAATGATGTGGCGGCTGAGATTAAGGCGTTTATCGCCGGATTGCCGCCTGACCAACCCGGCAGCTACCTTTGATCCGGCCGCCAGGCGCGGCTGGTGATCAATTTGCTCAGCGTCGGCAAACCGTCCATCGGGGTTAGCTTTTTGCCTTCTTCCCGATGTTCATAGCGTATCGGCGCTTCCAAAATCGTCACCCCTGATCGCAACAGCTTGGCTGTAATCTCGGCCTCAATCTCAAATCGCCGACTCTTCAACTCTAGCGATTGCAGCAACTCCCGATCGATGAGCTTATAACACGTTTCCATGTCATTTAGATCTTGACCGTAGAGGACATTGGTAGCCCAGGTCATGGCCTGGTTCCCCCAGCGCATCAAACGCGATCGGTGGCTCAAATCGCGGACTCCGTAGACTGCACTCGCGTCGTTGTCGACATACACGTTAACCAAATTCGCGTAATCTTCGGGAAAATACTCCAGATCTGCATCCTGGATGATGACGGCGTCTCCGCTCGCCTGGGCCAGGGCGGTGCGGACGGCTGTTCCCTTGCCACGATTCTTAGGGTGCGTCAGAAGGATGATGTCGTCCGCAACGGCCTGGGCCAATTCTTCCTTCGTGGCCTGGTCCGATCCGTCGTCGACGACGATGATCTCTTTTTCTATCTCGACTGCCCGGACGCGGTCGAGAAGAATTGCCAGCGTCGAAGCTTCGTTGTAGATGGGAATGATGACAGTCAGTTTCATGAGTTACAAGGCAGTGGATGAGCCGAGACAGTTTATTTAGTGGCCCTTCTTCAATTTATCTGGCTAGATTCGTCTAGCGAGGCACAAGCAGGACAGTAAGGTCTTGGAATTATAGGACAAAGCAGAGAGAAAACCAGGAGCCAGTGGCAGATACTAGCGGCCGGGCTCGCTAGCTTGCCACACCCGCTGGACGATATCCGCGAAGGCTTGCTCCAAGCTGGCCAGGGATCGGCCGGGTCGCGTCAACAGAGCGACGTCCCAGCCAAAGGAGAAGTCGCTCAGCCGCACCTCGGCCAGGCCTGATGGTTTAACCAGCCGGCGGGGCATAAAAGTGACGGTGTCCGGCCGCCGCGCCATAGGCAATGCCCCAGCCAGCGGCAGACGTACTAATGGGCCCCGATTAGCACTCAGCTGACGCAGGCTGTCCACGTAGGCATGAAATACTGGGCCCCAATGAATCAACAGAACCCGGTACGGCCAGATGTTGGCGACGGGTATGTCGACGCCGCCGACTAACGGATGTCCGGGTGCGACGGCGGCCGTCATCTGATCGTGTAACTGTAACAAGACCTGAGTTTGGCTGAGATACTCGGGAAAGGCCGCCGCCAGCGCCAGATTCACCAGGCCATCGGCCAGCTGGCTGACCGCGAATTCGGAATTACCCGCCTCGAGGTACAATTCGGCCCGAGGAAACGCCCCGCTGAAGTCGTCGACTACCTGAGGCATCAAGTAAGTCGATACCGAGAATGTACAGGCCACTCTGAGTTGCACCGTCGACTCCAGTCGCCGATCCTGGACGAGTTCCTCGGCCGCCTCCAGGATGTATAGCGCCCGCTCCGCATAGGGCAGAAAAGCCTTGCCCTGGGCGGTCAGACGAACCGGACGTGAATGGCGATCGATCAGGCGGCAATTGAGATGACGTTCTAACCGGCGGACGCGAGCGCTGAGAGACGGCTGGCTGATGGCCAGGGTATCGGCCGCCCGGGTGAAGCTGCCTTCCTTGGCAATGGCCACCAACGCTTCCAATTGTCTCAGTTCCATCGTGACTCCGGCCTTTGCTTCACCGACGCTTCCCTGGTCGCCTTGGATAATTGCAATTATAGACAAAAACTATCTAATTCATAAATATTATTGTCTTGAACCCCATGCGCGATCATGTTAAGGTCTATGGAGAACGCGCTAATCCATGTCCATTTGACCTATAGATTCCACGCGGATGGAGATCCGAACAGGTAGAGGCGAAGATGACCAAACGAGTTCTGTACGTCGAGGACCACTTCAACAATATGTTGCTAATCAAGCGCATCGTCGGGGCCGAAGGTCACGAATTCCTGACTGCCGCCGAGGGTCAGAGTGGCCTTGACATGGCCCTGGCCCACCGGCCGGATCTGATCTTCGTCGATCTGCGCTTGCCTGGGACCATGCCTGGTCAGGAACTAATTCGCCGGTTGAAGGCCTCGCCGACCCTTCGCGATGTGCCGGTCGTCGTTTTGACGGCTTACGGTCATGGCGAGGCGATGGCCGCAGCCCAGGCGACCGGTTGTGATGGTATCTTGCACAAACCGGCCGATATTCAACAAATCCAGGCTGTCATACGCCATTATGTCGGAGCGCCAGAGCGATCACGGCTTACCAGGTCTGGCAGAGTTATTCCGGCGAAGTACATAAGCGCCTCGTGATCCGGGCCGGCTCGGCTGCCGATAGACGTCTGCCTGGCGTTCAACGTTTCTGCCTCTCATTTCATTTCCCGAGGATCCTGCGATGAGCTACCTGACTCACCTGGAGTGTTCGCACTGCCAGGCCGAGCACAGCGCCGAGCAACTTATCCGAGTTTGCCCTAGTTGTGGCCTGCCGCTTCTGGCTCGCTATGATCTGGAAAAGGCCGCTCGCGAAGTGGACCGTGACGTCTTTGCCGGCCGGGCGGCCAATATGTGGCGTTTTCGGGAGCTATTACCGGTTCGCGATCAGGCATTCATCGTCACTTTAGGCGAGGGCGGCCGGCCGATCCTGAAGGTGGGCCAGCTAGGTGATTCTCTGGGACTCAAGCAGCTCTTCCTTAAAGACGAGGGCCAGAATCCTACTGGCAGCTTTAAGGCCTTAGGTTTAGCCGCGGCCGTCAGCCGGGCCCATGAATTGGGCGCTGAGGAATTCGTGATTCCCACGGCCGGCAACGCAGGCGGGGCGTTGGCCGCCTACGCGGCGCGAGCCGGACTGCCTGCCCACGTCTACATGCCTCAGGACGCACCGTTGATCAATATCCTGGAAGTGCAGATGGCCGGCGCCGATCTGAAGCTGATCAGCGGCTTGATAAACGACGCTGGCCGGGAAGCGGCCGCCGCCGCGGCCGAGGCCGGCTGGTTCGACGTCTCTACCTTGAAGGAACCTTACCGGCTTGAGGGCAAGAAAATCATGGGCTACGAGCTTGCCCTGGCCTTCGACTGGCAATTGCCTGATGTCATCATCTATCCCACTGGCGGTGGGACCGGACTGATCGGCATGTGGAAAGCCTTTGAGGAGATGCAGGCCTTGGGCTGGATCGGCGATCACCGACCGCGCATGGTTTGTGTCCAGGCTGACGGCTGTGCGCCCATCGTCAAGGCATTTCACGATGGGGCGGAGGTCGCCGATCCCTGGCCGGATGCAGCCACGCTTGCCGGCGGTCTGCGGGTGCCGGTGGCCATTGGCAGCCGGCTGATGTTACGCGCGCTTCGCGAAAGCGGCGGCACGGCCGTCGCCCTCTCCGACAATGAGATCCGCGAAGCCCAGGCCTGGCTATCGGCCAGCGAAGGCATCTTCCCGTGCCTGGAAGGCGCGGCCACGGCCGGCGCCCTGCTGCCCCTGGTCAAGGATGGTTGGATAAAGCCCGACGAGCGAGTCTTGATCTTCAATACCGGCACCGGATTAAAGCACCGCCTGATGTTGATGTAGCAATGGCGGGGATCGGGGGCCAGGGATGTCGCGGGCGACCGCTTCGCGAACGGGGATCTGCGTCGCGACGAGAAAGAGAATTCTCACGCTGCGAGGTTCAATCAGGTAGAATTACCTATCTGCTACTATCGTTTTCCCTATCCTGTCAATCCTGTATCCTGTCCGAAATTCTGGAGTCTTACAATGAATGATTTGGTCAAGACCGAACAGCGCGGGACCATTTTTGAGGTTCAACTCAACCGGCCCGACAAGCGCAATGCCATCAGCCTGGAGTTGTATGAAGCCCTTGGCCGGGCCATCGACGAGGCCGGCCGGGCGGAGGGCGTACGAACGGTTTTCATTCGCGGCCAGGGCAAGGTCTTCTCTGCCGGCATCGACCTGACCGCCTTCCTCAAGTTTGGCGACAAATATGGCCCAGGCTGGCAGCAGAAGATGCGCAAGATCAGCGCCGATTTCCAAGAAGTACTGAACCGCCTGGAAACGTTGGAACTGCCCACCATTGCCTTATTGCACGGCTATTGTCTTGGATTGGCCATGGAGCTGGCCCTGGCCTGCGATATCCGTATCGCCGCCGAAGGGACAGTCCTGGGTTTGCCGGAAACCCGGCTGGGTATCATACCTGACGTGGGCGGCACGACCCGGCTGACCCGGCTGATTGGCCCGGGCCGCGCCAAGGAATTGATCTTCACCGGCCGCCAGTTTGATGTCGCTGCCGCCGAACGGTGGGGGATCGTGAACCATGTCGTGCCGGCCGAATCTCTCGTGGCCAGGGGCGAAGAACTGGCGGCCGAGATCGAGGCCGCCGCCCCCTTGGCCGTAGGCTTGGCGAAACGGGTGATTGACGGTCAGTACGACTTAGACCGCGGATTGACGCTGGAGGCCTGGGCCCAGAGCCAGCTCATTGGCAGCGACGATTTCGCCGAAGCGATTCAGGCCTTTTTGACCAAGCGCCCGCCTGATTTCAAGGGACAGTAACCGGGCCATCTGCCGGCCAATGCCGCCGGATGGCCAAGACGATCCAGGCCCCGGCCAGGCAGCACAGGACGTATAGCCCGATGAAGGTGAAGCGGATTGCCGCCGAAGGCGAGGTCCGCGCCGCATTTCCCGGGTGCAGCACCAACGGCGTGATCATTGTCAGCCAGATCAATAAGGCCGCCGGCAGCGCCTGTAACAGGCCGCGTAAACGATAGGGTAAAGGCAAGCTGTTAACTACCTGGACGATCAGCCCGACGGCCAGGATCTGAAGAGCGCTGTTGAAGCGCGGTTCTTGCCAGAAGACATTGCCCCAATTAATGCCGGCCGCCACGGCGCTCATGATCAGGCCGGCAGCGAACATCCCCAGCCCGACCCAGCCGACGACATGGCCCCAATCCTGCCACCCGGACCGGCCCAAGAGCGCGGCCGCCAGCCCCAAGGCCGCGGCGACGATCAATCCGGTCATCCCAGACCACGTCAAAGCGACATGGACATAGACCGACGTGATTCCTGAACCCAGCGTTTGCTCGGCCGGCGCCAGCCAGAGCACCACCGCCGCCAGGACGACGATGCCGCCCAACATGAGCCACCACGCCCTCCCCAAGACCACCTCAGAACCCATGACCTTCTCGATCTTTTGATTCACTTGCTCACCTGTTTGCCTTTTCGCCTTGGCTCCTCATCTCTTTCCTCCAGGAACACCTCTCCCGCTGCTCCATCAACGATCACAACCTGCCCGTCCCAGATACGCGATGTGGCCTCGGGCACATTGACCACGGCCGGCAATCCATACTCGCGGGCCACGATCGCCCCATGTGATAATTGGCCGCCGACTTCAAGCACCAGCCCATCGACGATGGAGAAAAGCGGCGTCCAGCCGGGATCTGTCGAACGGGTGACCAGGATCTGGCCTGCTTCGACCCGGCCGGCTTCCGCCGGGCTATGGATGACGGCCGCCCGGCCGCGAGCTTGCCCACCGCTGGCCGGAATGCCTGATAGGACATCGGTCGCCGAAACGTCCAAAACCGGACGCATCGGCTGCCCGTCAGCCCCAAGCGTTTCCGGGAACCGGGCTGACCGCCAATAGTCGTATGCAACCCGACGTTGGGCCACGATCTTTCGCAGATCTAGCCCTGCTTTCTGTGGCTCGCCGGCGAATATCGTCCCCTCTATTTCAGGCACGACCAGGAAGAAGAAATCGTCAGCGTCCTCTAGCCAGCCTCTTGAGGCCCACTTCCGGCCCAGCGTGGCGTAGATGATGCGCATGGGCAGCAACAACTTCACCAGGTAATGTTGGCCGTTGTCTCGTAGCCGGATGGTAATGTGCGCACGCCGCAGAGCCCAGCGAAAATAGGCCCGCCGCAGCGGATCGAGCTTGCCTTCGACCTTGGCCGTGGCTTGTTCCCGTTCCTGGCGCTGTTTGGCCTCGGCCGCCAAGGGGTTAAATTCGTCGCCGGCGCGCAGATAGCCGGCTATCGACTCCATCACCTGCTCAGGCGCTTCCGTCCAACGCGGGAATAGCCATTCCGCCTCACTCATACATCGATGACCGTGACGTTTCAGAAAAGCTTCCAGCAGTTCCAGGAATGGTTCGCTCCCTGGCGCCTGCCGCAGCTCGTCCAGAGCTGTGGCGGGATCATTCTCCAGGACGACATCGGCCAGCTTGGACTCTTGCAGCTCGTTTGCCATCTGCCATAAGGCCGGCACGATCTCGGCCGCGATGACATCGCTCAAGCCGCTCATCAACTGAAAGCCGAGCTGTTCGTCGCCCACGGCCCGTTCTACGAAACTTTGCAACATGCCCGCGTTGTTTGACGAAGTAGACGTCGCCGCCGAGTGATAATCCATGGCATCCATGAGTCTCGGATACCAGATACTTTGGCTCTCGGCCCATAACTCTGCGTCGCTGACCCCGTCCAAGTCAGCTTCCAGGAACGTCTCGACCCAATTGTCGATGACCGGGAATAGATTAGGGTACTCCTTCAGATCCCGCTCCCACTTGAGGCTCATCCTGACCACGGCCGGCAGCTTTCGAATGAAGGTGCCCCAACGCCAGCCATCTTCGTCGTCTCGCTCGTCGACCTGGCCACCCATCGCTTCCGTCACGGATCTCGCCGGCATGCCAAAGCCATCGCGCACGAGCTTGATCATTGCCCCTTCGTTGAAGTAAACCCGGCCGTATGCCCTCTTCGACCACTGGATCTTGTCGATAAAGGCTGCCTTGATCGCCCTAACGCTGCCCGAGCGGGCCATATTCTGTGACATCATAGGCTCGGCCGTCGACCAGGTGAACGGGCTAACCGGTTCCGGCCAGCGCTCGCCCACGTCCATCTGGCTCCAGCGGTCGAAAGGCTGCGGAGGCGCGTCGATTTGTGGCGGCCAGGCGTCATCTCCGGGCGCCTGTCCTGGCGCCTGGCTGTCTAGCGCCGTCACCGGCCGCGATTGGAGCAGGTAGATCCGGCCGCTAGCGAGCGCCCACTCGATATCCTGCGGCGAACCAAACAGCGCTTCCACCTGGCGGCAAAGCGCGGCCAGGTCCGCGGCTTCGTCAGGCGTTATCGCCGGCAACGTCCGTTGTTCCTCGGGCACCGGGACCTCGGCCGTTCCCGTCTCAGTCGCCGCCGTCATCAACGCCTTATCGCCGAGTTCTTGCTCTTTTATTTCGCCGCTGGCCTTGTCCAGGACCAGGCTGTCTGGGTTGACCCGACCGGCGACCAATGATTCTCCCAGGCCCCAGGTCGCATTGACCAGCATCTCGTCCTGCCTACGGGACAGCGGGTTAATGGTGAACAAGACGCCGGCGCTCTCGGCCGGCGCCATCTCCTGCACCACCACCGCCAGGCTGACCTCGGCCGGCGCTATACCTTGTTCTCGCCGGTAGGCCATAGCCCGCGCCGTCCACAGGCTCGACCAGCATAGGCGGACCGCTTCGAGCAGCGCTTGACGGCCGCTTACGTTCAGATAACTCTCTTGCTGCCCGGCGAAACTGGCCTCCGGTAGATCCTCGGCCGTGGCCGAAGATCGTACTGCCAGCGGGCGGTCGCCGAAATCTAAAGCTGCCTGGCCGATGGGCTTCGCCAATTCATCGGGTATTGAACCGGCCGCGAACAGGTCCCGAATCTGCTGGGAGGCGTCTTCGTAGCCGGCCGGATCATCCCCAACCTGACCAAGGCGCTCGATCTCGCCTTGAAGATCGTTGGCGGCCATGAAAAGGCGATAGGCTGCGGTAGAGATCACAAATCCAGGCGGCACGGGCAGCCCGGCCTGGATCAGGCGGTTCAAGTTGGCTCCTTTACCCCCGGCGTCCGCCAGAGACAGCGCTCCGGCGTCTAGTTTCAGGATGACTTCTTCCATGCAATCTTTGTCCTCAACATCGTCGCGCTCGACGACAGGCCCCGATTCTAACGACCACCGGCGATAAAACAAATCGGCCGCTTAGAGGGCAGTTCAGAACCACGCTTCAACTGGGCAAACTAAGAAATGGGGCGAAGTGCGTCGCCGGCGAGCTATCTATTCGCGCAGTAGATTTGGTTGAACGTCTGCTTAGCCGCCGCCCGAGGTCACTTCAAATCGCACAATAAAAGAAGGGAGGCTCTTTAAGAACCTCCCTTCCATCAGAGTTTACTACCAGTGGCTAGTTGCCAGTCAGTGTTCGCTCTGGCCGGCAACTACTGGATAGTGAAAGTCGTCGAGGTCGTCACCCCGTCCCAATGATAACCCGCGGCCGTCACACCCTTGGTTTCCACTGTGTAGGTACCAGGCGTGGTGCCGGGGTTCTTCCTGCCTGGCGCCTTGGTCTGCCACGCGGCCTCGGCCATGCCGCTGGCGTCGCTTGGCCCAGTGGTAAGGGTCAGAGACTCGGGCCCGGTGATCAGCAGATCGACCGTGGCATCCGCCAGTGGCAGGCCAGTTATACCATCAACCACATAGGCCCGGATGATGATACCGTCACCGGCGTTGAAGGTTGTCTGAGGCGTGTACGTCTTATCCTTGCCCTTGCCGGTGAGGATGCCGGTCTCCATTGTGCTAACGCCGGCCGGATCCGTGGTTTGACCCTGGGATTGCGGAATGGCGCACAGGATGTTGCTGAAACCGGATTCGCAAGTGCCGTCGTAGGCCGTGACTTTGTAGCAATACTCGATCCCGTTGGTCAAACCCGTGTCAAGATGGGTGAGGCTATTGCCCGCGTCGGCAACGAATTGAGCCTTGCCGGCCTGGTCATAGTAGACGTTGTATCCTGTCGCGCCGGTTACAGCGGACCAATCAATCGTCACTTCCGTGTGGCCGGCCGTTGCTGCATCCAATGCAGGCGCTGACAAGGTGCAGGCCGGCGCGCCGCCGACCGTGGCCTGGGCCATCAGGAAGGGTGCGGCGCCATCCACGTTCATGTTGTGCGTCCACAGGCCCCAGATGGTGTCGCCCCAGGCCTTGAGCTGGCCGAAGAAAGGATCGGTCTGGATGATATAAGGTGGATCTCCACCGGCTCCCTCTCCCGTTAGCGTCAGGTTTCCGGTGCCGTTGATCTCGTCGCGCAAGAACTCGATGTACTCGCGACTGGTGGTCTGGTAGTAGAGGTTAACTTCAACGGCATCGGCTCCGGCCGGGATGGTGAGAGCAACCTCGTCATAGCCTCCGGCGTATTCGGCAATGGTAAAATAGCCTGGTTCTTCCACGCCGTTCCATACCGGTACTGAGATCCGTTCACCCGCTGCGTCGATGTTGAAGCCCTTGGGCGGGATGCGATTGTCCTTGTAGCGGCCGGTGGCCAAAGCGAAGTGGAAAGTCTTGTCCTCGCCCGTCAGGCTGCTGGTGGGATTCATCTCGTAGACCACTTCGCCGACATACGCCTCGTTGTCGCCGAGCGGCTGCGGGTCCGGCAGCCCGTTGCCCAGGTATGGGTAACTCAGCCCCTTCAGTGTGCCGGCGGCCGCATCATATGGATTGATCTCGTAGATCAAATTGCCGCCTGCGTAGGCCCTGACGTTGACGAACATGCGCCGTCCTTCGGGGAAGCCCGAGATCAGCTTATGGCCGCTATTATTCTGCAGCTGGAAGGAGAGCGCGCCGGTGGCCCCATCGTAGGCCACGTTCTTGATCGTGGCCGCCAACAACAGTTGTTGCTTGGCCCTGTCCACGCCGGCCAGCATCGCCGCCGGGTCGATACCCTCGCCCTGGGTCAAGTCCAGGGTAAGAGCAGCCGGCCCTTGATTTAATAGACCATCGTTCGTCGCGTCGTAGTTAGGCGAGCCGGGCGTGGCGCTGGCCAGCACCCACGAAACCCAGGCGTTGCCGCCGGTCAAGTCATGCAGTGGTTGCCCGCTTTGGGGGTGTTCCACACTGTCGTCTGGCCGGACGACTGCGTCCCTTTTGTCGGCGCCAGGTCCAACGACGTCACGCATGTGACAGTCCTGGCACTTGGCGGCATGAGTGATGTCGGGCGCGCCCTGAGCCTGAAACTCCGGATTTGTCGCCGCGCCACCTTGAACGCCGTAATCCGAGAGCATGAATTCGGAGAAGGTCCGCTCCACGTGGAGATAGTTGGCCGCGCTGTACTGCTCGGTGATCAATCCGGTACCATCGTCGGGCAAGCCGGACAGACCCAGGTTGGCCAGGATCGGATTGGACACGTCATGGCACGTCGCGCACATGTACTTGCTCTTGTGGAAGCGGCTGTACAGCATCTGGTGCCGGGCAGTGGCGTCGGCAAAAGATGCTCGCTTGGCCCCGTCCGCGCTGACGAAGAATTGTCCTGAACCGGCCTCAGTGTAGTTCGCTGGCGGCAGATTGTTGGCGAAGAAGTTCCCGCCATTGAACTGCAGGATGCTCTGGGCAAGGCTCATGTCCTCGGCGTAGGTATCATCGGCCGCCGCCTGGGAAGGCGTGCCGCTGGCATTGGTCTCATCCCAATAGCCCAACCAGTTGTCGCCCTCCCGCGTACCAGCATGGGTCGTCTCGAAGAAGGGATCCCACATGCTGTGGCAGAAGTCGCATTGCACGCCGTCGTAGTCGGCGCCGGTCATGAGCGAAGCATTGGTCGGGTCCGACCGCCCCTCAAGCCAGCCCTTGGGGAAGTGGCAGCGCTCGCAGATGTCGGTGGCGTTGGGTGTACCCACGGCCCAAATCGCATCCTGGGCGCTAACAGTCATGCACGACCAAAACAGGAAGTCGCGGGCCGACTGGGCCATCATCGAACCCTTCCAATTGAAGCCTGGTTCCACGGCCGTATCGTACCCGGCATGACAGTTCAGGCACCGCGTCGGGTTCTCCAGAGTGACCTGGCCCGGCTGGGTGCCGGGCATCCTGACCAGGGGATCTTGGTCCACTGCGACTGACGTCCAGGCGAAGGCGCTATAGACGCCGGCTAAAAGAAGAACAAACAGAAGTGTAAAAAAGATCAGTCTACGTCTTTGTTTCATCGATGTAACCTCCTTTTGTGGCAACAACAAAGCGACAAAAAAAGGGAATGGCGGATTGTGTTATCGCGGCTGTGGTCTGAGTGGGCGCAAGCGCGCTGGTATCCACCGGATTTTTTGTGGCCAAAGCTCCTCGTCGCCAAATCCTTTGCACTCCCTTCTAAAGGCCAAACATAGGCATCCCATAAGCCAAGCAGTGTGAAGCGGCACAGAGAAAGAGCTTCACCTAACACCTGCAGATCTCAGTATAACAAAAAGACCGGCCGCCTCACTAGTGACATTTGTCACTATCGGCGCCGAAAATACGCCCGCTTGTGCGTTAACTTGAGCTATATGAAGGTCGAAAGGCCTATTCAGGCTCCTGGAATAAGTGAATCTTATAGGTTTGGGTGGAAAATAGCTCCAATCGATCAG
>CP070688.1:461279-476076 GCA_020353135.1 Chloroflexota bacterium | reverse complement strand
GGAAAGGCAAACACTGGGCTTTGACCTGGCCAGAACACTCGGTTTTGAGGCCGCCAGGGGCTTCTTCACTTATTATGGCCCGTTCGACCTGGCTCTACTGCTGTTCCTATGCTGGCAGATCGGCGCGTCGACCGACGACGAACGCGTTGCCAGCGCATTAGCCATCATCCAGGACAGCCAGGGGGAGTACGGACTCTGGCGCTATATGGACCGGCCGGCGGCCTCACGCTGGTTAACATTCGATCTACTACGCACACTAACTGGAATCGATCCGGCAATAGAGTGGGTATCGCTAGAGCCCCGCACGCCTTTCAGTCCGTACCCTACTCGAGACAGGCGATTCTGACTGACTCCAATGCAACAAGATGGGTGGGCAAAGCGTTCAGCAGACGGCCACTTTGTGGTACACTGGACTACAGGACATTCGCAGATGAACAGTGCTCACGGCAGCCTGAAGGCCGGGGCCATGTGCTTAACTCCAGGAGGTAATCATGAGGAAAGGTCTCGTTCTTCTACTTACGCTCGTCGTTATGCTGGCGGTGGCCTGTGATGGCGGCGGAGACAACGATGGCGGGAGTGGTTCTGGCAACGTAATCACCGAAGAGCGAGACGTCAGCGGGTTTGACAAGGTCCTGATGACTGGCTCCGGTATCGCCGAGATCATCCAAGGGGACACAGAGTCACTGGTTGTAGAGGCTGAAGACAACATCATGCCTTCTGTCGAGTCAGAGGTCGAGAACGGCGTATTGGTCCTTGGCCAGAAGTCAGGCACAACAATCAACCCAACCGAGCCCGTTAGGTACACTGTGACCATGATCGACGTCGCCGGCCTCGAAATCACTGGATCCGGGGCTATTAACTCTGATAGTATAGACGCCAACATCATAACGCTTGGAATCAGCGGTTCAGGCGGGATCAATATCGTCGAACTGGACGGTGATTCAGTGGATATGACCATCTCAGGATCGGGCGGGGCCTGGCTAAGCGGTGATGTGGCCGATCAAGTGGTTGAAATCGGCGGCTCTGGTGAATATCGGGCGGCCGATCTTCACAGCGGAACGGCCGTGGTTACCATTGGCGGTTCGGGCGACGCCGTCGTGTGGGTCGATACCACCCTTGATGTAAATATCTCGGGCAGCGGTGGGATCAGTTACTATGGCGATCCAATCCTTACCCAGTCGGTGTCCGGGTCCGGCGAGGTTGAAAGCCTGGGTGAACGCTAGGTAGATTCTAGCCTTGCCGGCCGGTGATATAGGACTCTGTCAGTTCTTCCTGCGGATTTGTGAAGAGGTCCGTCGTCGCTCCGTACTCCACCAACTTGCCCAGCCAGAAGAACCCGGTCCAATCGGAGGCGCGGGCCGCTTGCTGCATGTTGTGGGTCACGATGACGATGGTGTAGTTCTCGGAAAGCCGGCGCATTAGCTCTTCGACGGCCAGGGTCGCCTGCGGGTCTAGCGCAGAACAAGGTTCGTCCATCAAGATCACCGCCGGTTTTATGGCGATGGCTCGGGCAATGCAAAGCCGTTGCTGCTGACCCGGGTTTAGCTCCTGGGCCGGGTCCTGCAGCTTATCTTTGACCTCGTCCCAAAGCGCCGCCTCACGAAGGCTCTGGCTCACCATTTCGTCAAGATCCTTGCCTTTAGCTAAACCCAGGACCCTCGGTCCATAAGCGGTGTTATTGTATATGCTTTGGGGGAATGGATTAGGACGCTGAAACACCATGCCAATCTGCTGCCGGAGATCGACGACGTCGACGTCCGGCGCGTATATGCTCTGACCGTCTAGAAGAACCTCGCCTTCGGCCCGGGTCCCCTGAATCGTATCATTCATTCGATTAAGAGAGCGCAGAAAGGTCGATTTACCGCAACCTGACGGGCCGATCAGGGCCGTGATCTGATTCTCTTTCACATCCAAGGTGATATCTTCGAGAGCTTGGAAATCGCCGTAGTAAAAGCTGAAATCCCGGACTTCAATCTTGTTTTTCATCTAGCTCACTAAACGGAGAATAGTAACGAAACTAGGTACACATACAAAGCCGCACTGCAACTGTTCTCCTGAAGGGGAGCCGCCGAATCGAAAGGATGGTTCTTATCTTGAAGGCGGGCTTGCTTAGCCAAAGCGGCCGGTAACATAGTCTTCCGTTCGACTGTCAATTGGGTTCAAGAATATCTGCGCCTGGTCTCCGACCTCAATCAACTGGCCATCCAGCATGAAGCCGGCCCTGTCGGCGATGCGCGCCGCTTGCTGCACACTGTGCGGCACCATGATGATAGTGTACTCCTGTTTCAGTTCGGCCAGTGACTCTTCCACGATCGTGGTCGAGATTGGATCCAGCCCGGAGGTAGGATTATCCAACAAGATGATTTCCGGCTGAAGAGCCAGGCTTCGGGCCAAGCACAAACGCTGTTTTTGGCCGCCTGACAGGGCAAAAGCAGATTGATCGATTCGGTCTTTTACCTCGTCCCAAAGGGCGGCCTGCCGCAGTCCTTTCTCCATCCGCTCATCTATCAGCTTCTGATCTTTCTGACCGGCCATTCGCAGGCCATAGGTCATATTATCACGTATTGATCCTGGCAAGGGCGTCGGCGTGGCAAAGACCATGCTGATCGTGCGTCGCAGCTTTATCACGTTGGTGCCCGGTTCGTAAATGTCGCGGCCGTCGAAGAGAATCGTGCCTTGTCGTCTCGTGTCCTCGTGCAGATCGGAAAGCCGGTTGAGCAACCTCAATAACGTGGTCTTGCCGCTGCGAGAGGGGCCGAACAGGACAAATAGCTCGTTGGCCTTGATACCCAGGCTGACGTCGTTCAAAGCCAATGAGCCGTCGCCGTAAACAAAGGACAGATTTTGAATGGATAGCTTGGCAGCGGCCACGGGGTCTACCATTCTCGGCGCCGCCTCATCAGTGAGCGAATGACGGCCGCGATAACCGTGAAGAATAGGACTATGAGCAGAAGAACCAGCGCCGTGGCATATTGAATCGACTGGGGCATGCCCGGCACCTGGGTTGAGATCACGTAAAGGTGATAGGGCAAGGCCATCGTCTGATCGAAGATGGATTTCGGCAGTTGGGGCAAATAAAACGCGGCCACGGTGAATAGAATCGGCGCCGTTTCCCCAGCAGCCCGGGCCAGACCCAGGATGACGCCCGTGATAATGCCGGGCATGGCGTTGGGTAATACCTGGTGACGCACGGTTTGCCAGTGAGTGGCGCCAAGACTCAAGCTGACTACCCGGAACTCCTGCGGCACTGACAAAATCGCCTCTTCGGCCGTGCTGATGATGATTGGCAACGTCATCAGAGCTAGAGTCAGCGAGCCGGCCAAAATGGAAGTACCCATATTGAAAAACAGGACAAAAGCGCCGAGACCGAACAAACCATAAACGATGGACGGGATGCCAGCCAGATTGACAATGGCCAGGTGAATGGTCCGAGTCAACCAGTTATCAGGCGCATATTCGGCCAGGTACACGGCCGCCCCAATACCAAACGGCAAAGCTGCTATCGCGGTGCCAATGGTCAGCAACAGGGTACCCAATATCGCCGGCCAGATGCCGCCTTCGGTCATACCATTCCTGGGCGGCTGAGTCAAAAACTCCCAGCTAAACGCTTGAATACCATTGATGAAAATGAACACGATAACCAGGACGATGGGGATGATAACAATGGCCGCGACCAAACCTGTGAGGGCGAAGCCGGCTTTTTCAACCTGTTGCGCTTTCACAATTGGCCCCCTCGGCGACGACCGCCATTGCCGCCAACGAGCCAGCTAGCCAGGGAATTAATGAGAAAGGTAATGACAAATAATATAATGCCAATTCCGAACAGAACGCTGTAGTGAAGGCTGCCCTGGGCAACCTCGCCCATTTCGGCAGCTATAGTAGCCGTCATCGTCCGGACCGGCTGGAATAGGAAACCCGCTCCGCCCGGAATATTGGCTGCATTGCCCGTAACTAGCATCACTGCCATCGTCTCGCCAATGGCCCGGCCAATTCCCAGCATGACGGCAATGACGATACCAGATCTGGCCGCCGGTACGACGACGCGCCAGATCGTCTGCCATCGCGTGGCGCCCATGGCCAACGATCCGTCTCTATATTCCTTTGGCACCGCGTACAGCGCATCCTCAGTAATGCTGACGATGGTCGGCAGGGACATGTAGGCCAAGATGAGCGATCCGGTGAAGCCGGTCAGGCCGCTCGGCGCTCCTAATTTCTGGATAGTGGGCGCTAAAGCGATCCAACCAAAGAAGCCGAGCACAATTGAAGGGATGCCGGCCAGAATCTCAATCACGGGCTTCAGGATCTCTCGCTGCCATACTGGAGCAATTTCGCCCAGGTAGATGGCAGTGATCAATCCCAGCGGCACGGCAATGATCACGGCCCCGACTGTGACCATTAAGGAGCCGACCAAAAGCGGCAATATCCCGTAGCGATCTTCAATCGGATACCAGCGGTTACTAAGCAAGTCGCTGAGAGGAACCTGAGTGAAAGTTGGAAAACCCTCCATCACTAGGAAGAGGAAAATCAGCAATACGATGATGATCACCGAGATGCCAGCCAAGCGGATGAGGCCCTCCACCAGTCGCTCCGACAACGGAGGGCGAGTAGAGACAGGCTTGTCAGCGGCTTTGTCTACGCTCGTCGTCATTCGTACCCCTTGTCACTCAGCGCCGAGCGGAACGAAACCCAAATTGGCCACAATCTGCTGTCCTTCAGGGCTCAATATCCAGGCCAGGTAGTCGGCCAGAGCGCCATCTGGTTCGCCGGCCGAGTACATGAATAAATCGCGCGATAGAGGGTAGGTGCCATCAGATGCCGACTCGGCCGACGGCAAGATAAAAGGCATCGCGCTGTCCTGAGCCACGGCCAGGATCTTCTCGTGTTCGGGATCAACATAACCCAACCCGTCGTAGCCAATAGCGTTAGGGTTGCGCCGGATTTCACTCGTGATGCCCACCGATGAAGGCATCAATAGCGTCTGCGGAGCGAAAATGTCACTGTTCTCTTTCTCGCCGCGCCGAACCACTTCCTCCAGGAAGTAGACATGGGTACCGGAATTGGTTTCGCGGGAAACGACAATGATCGGGGCGTCATTTCCGCCAAGTTCCTGCCAATTTGTGATCCGGCCGGTGAAGATGTCGGACAGCTGTTGGATTGTGAGTTGGCTGACCGGGTTATCAGGATGGAGGATGACGGCCAGCGCATCGATGGCTACGACATGTTCGACCGGTTCAACGCCATTGGCGCGTGCGTCCTCGATTTCGTTATCCTTCATCGGCCGCGAGGCATTGGCGATGTCGACCGTGCCGTTGATGAGAGCGGCAATTCCTGTCCCTGAGCCGCCGCCGGTAACGGCGATGTCTACGCCCGGTTCAACATCCCGATACGTTTCGGCCCAGGCCAGGGCGATATTGACCAGGGTATCAGATCCCTTGTTTTGGATGGCGCGCACTGGGCCGCCGTCGTCCCCGTCGCCGTCGCCAGACCCGCATGCTGCCAGCACGCCGGCCAGAAAGATCAGAATCAGCATGCCGGCGACGAGGGAAATGATCGGGCGCGTTCCAGCGCCCCAGGATGATCTCAGGTCATGCAATCGGACCGGCCAGGACCGCTCGCTTTGTAGCACCGGGTGCGGCCGGCATCCAAATCCAACCTTGTAAGCGTGTTTCATCAAACGTTCGTTTTAGTCGTATATTGTTTCGGTGGTCAAGACAATTTCAGCTAGGGGCTTTGATTGTCAGGCCCGGAAGGCGCCTGGCAGGCCACGATGTTCATTATCCTAGCGGTAACTCCACCAGGTGGCACCAGAGGCATCATCTCTTGCTATCCAGGCTGAATTCTAGGAAATTCTGCGCACATGGCAAGTGTTACTTTCGTACAGGGTGAATTCCAGCGCAACAGAGTCATTCCAACGTTTTCCAGGCTGAATCGGACTTTCTATGGGGCCGTCATAGCCCGGTAGGCACGATTTACAGCGCCGCATATTAGCAGGACCAGGGAGAAAAACGGCGTTTTGTGCTAAACTAGAAGAGTCAGGCGGGCTAAACCGCAAGGCCTGTGTGTGATAAACGAGGGACGTCAATCAAGTGCTGAAGTTTCGCCGGCCAATCCTGCTGATAATTCTGATCGGAGTATTGATAGCCGTCCTCCTCATCTATAGGGAGCGTAGCTCTGGCACGCCAGATCAGCCTAAGCTTAGCGTGAGCGCCACTGTGCCGGGCGACCAGCGACTGTGCCAGGTGCGTGTCAAAATCAACCGGCCGGAGAATGATGTCGACTTATCGGTCCGAGTTGAATCTAAACCGGGTATCATCTTCACAGAAACCGGACAGAATAGCGCCTCGAGAGAGGTAGGACGCATCTTTCCACACGAGGAGCGGATTATCACCTTTGACTGCCAACTTGACGGAACGACTCTTCACTCCGGCGCCTACGTCGTGAAGGCGGTGGCCAACCACCAAAGCCCCCAGGATCTCAAGGGAAAACGGTATGCTACAGGAAGGACTCGACTCTACGTCGGGCTGCAACCAGACACCAGCAACATCTTCTTGCCGACCAAGGCTGACTTTGACACATTGTTCACGCAACCCTATGTCAGCGGCGAATACTACCAGTACAAATTGGACCTGCAGCCGGCCGAGACGAAGCCGACGGCCGGACTGCTACATGTGCGAATAAACAGCAGCAAGGACAGATTCGCCCCGGCGCTCGACGTGGTCGTTAGCGGCGGCGTGCGGTTTCTGACGCCTGCCTTCACCGGAATCATCTGGGAACTCGACGATGCCCTGGTTCGGATGCAGGCTTATGGCATTGACGCCAGCGGTTCGCGAATAGTTACCGTACCATTCAGCATGGTTTCGACGGCCGATCCTGGATCCTATGGTATCAAGGTGCTGCAAGCCGATCGCGCGCAAAATCCAGGCGAAATGGCGCCGCTTTATATCGGCGTGCGATCAGAGCCGTGCTCACCAGACCAGAAGTGGCTGACACCTGATCAGCGGGAAGACGCCCCGGTGCTAACCCCGGCCGCGCCCGATGGGTAACCGTGAGTCACGTCAATCCGACATGAACAATGGCGACGGGTATGTGATATCGGCCTAGCGTCAGTACGAACAGGATGCCTGTATTCAGTGCTCGTCAGCGTCCCAGTACAAACCTGTTCGGCGGCCAATTAAGGGAACACTAGCTGCAAGAAGCGGGCGATCAATTCGTTCGCTTCTGGGCTGTGGTCAAATCGAGCCAAGGTCTCCTGAAGTTCGTCCTGGCTCATCAACGCCGCGTAGCCGTCCAGGTAGCGGTTGAATCGCTTCAGATTCTCTTCCCTGGACAATTCGGGATGGAACTGAGTGGCCCAAATCGGCTTGCCGGGCACTCTCAGAGCCTGGATAGGGGCGTTCTCACCGCTGGCAAGATTGAGGACTGCGCTGGGCAATCTGTCGGCCCGATCCTTGTGTCCCAATTGAGCCCGAAATGCGGCCGGCAGATAACCAAACAGTTCGTCCCTTCTGCCCTCATCCGTCAGGCGCAATTGATACGTGCCAACCTCCATGTTGTCCGGATCGTAGACCACATCGCCGCCCAAAGCCTCGACCAAAAGCTGGAAACCGAAGCAAGAGGCGAAAGTCGGATGGCCGACTTCGACCACCTCGCGCAACACATTCAGAAGTTTCTGGAAACCGGGAAGGTTGCCCTTGGTAACATAGTATGCGCCGCTGCCGCCGACCATCAGCGCATCGTGGCGCTGGATCTGTTCCAGCGTTGGCGTCTCCTTTAGCAAGTCGAGGGGGACGATTTTTCCCACGTCGATGCCGGCCATCTCGGCAAATGAATGCCTCTCTTCGCCCTTGGCCTCGTCATTAGTTTGTCGGGCCTGCAGTAACAATATGCTCAAACTCATAACAATAGACGCCTCAGTGGATGGTGCCGGTCGCGACCACGATAACTTTCTCCTGTCGGGAACAAAATGATAGTTGGCCGCGTTGAATTGTCAAATGACTCATATTCCTTCTAGCCGAGGACAGCAGCTGATGGGCCTGCCTCGGACCGGTCAGCCGAACGAGAAGGCGACCAATCCGGGCGCCTACCTACTTGCCCAGCACGTAAGACCGGCGGTAAACTGGTCAGGTGGCTCGTGTTGGCTCACAGGTGGAGCAAGGCAAGGCATTGCGCAGGATTGCGGCGCAACATTGCGGCGCACATTTGCAGTGCACGTTTCGCGGGATGAATACAGGTGCAAAAGGCTCAGTGAAGCGATTCGCACCCAAAATATAGGAGTAGTATCATGAAAAGACGCGCACTGGGACCATTACTGACCGCACTGTTGCTGGTCCTGCTGTTGGCCGCCTGCAGCGGCGGAAGCGGCGTCGAGAAGAATATCTTTGTCGCACCGACAATGGTCGAATGCGAAGGCGAAGGCCCACAGATGTGCCTGCTCATCAAGGAAAATGCGGAAGACGATTGGCAGCTCTGGTATCAACCGATCGAAGGCTTCGACTACCAGGAAGGTATCCTGTACGAGCTCACGGTCGAGGAACAGACCGTCGACGATCCGCCGGCCGGCGGATCGTCGATCGAGTTGGTCCTGGTTGAGGAAGTCAGCCACGAACCGGTGGCCATCAGGACCATCTATATCGGCCCGGAGCGGGTCGAATGCCAGGGCGAGGGTCCTCAGCTCTGTTACCAATACAAAGAAAGGCCAGAAGATGATTGGCTCTTGTATTACAATGAGATCGACGGATTTGAGTATGAGGAAGGCTACGTTTATGAACTTATGGTGGCCGAAACAAATGTTCCGAACCCACCGGCCGGCGGCTCTAGCGTCCAGTTGACCTTGGTAGATGTGGCTGACAAATCGGAACCGGCGCCAGATCTCAACGACACGGTCTGGGTAGCTAGCGCTCTGAACGGTCAGCCGCCGCTCGAAGGCAGCGAACTCACCCTGGGTCTGTTCAACGGCCAGGTCATCGGCTCAGCTGGCTGCAATAGATTCTCCGGCCAGTATGAAACCGCCGGCGACAGCCTGGCATTTGGTGAACTGGCCACAACCGGCGTGCCTTGTCCCCGAATCCTGCTGGATCAGCAAGATGTCTATGTGCAGGCGTTGGAGTCTGTTGCTAGCTTCCGGTTAGGGGACGGTCAACTCCTACTTCTGGATGAAAAAGGAGAAACCATCTTGAGTTACGACGTCGTTGCCCCTGCTCTTCTGGAAGGAACTTTGTGGCAACTGGTATCTTATAACGATGGCCAGCAGGCCATGAAGGGCGTGTTGCCCGACACCCGGATAACTGCCCTGTTCGAAAATGGAACGGTTGGCGGCTCGGCCGGTTGCAATAACTACAGCGGGCCGTACGAATTGAGCGGCGCTCTGATATCAATCGGTCCGTTGGCCAGCACGATGATGGCGTGCGGCGAACCAGAAGGCATCATGGAGCAGGAGGCCAATTACCTAGCCGCCCTGCAATCGGCCGTGAGCTATCGCATCATCGCCAACCGGCTCGAATTCACCAGCGAAAGCGGCGAACTGGCGGCCGTTTTCACCGTCGCCGAATCGGCCGCTCTGGAGGATACACCCTGGACGGTGATCAGCTATAACAACGGCCGCGGTGGCGTGGTCAGCGTAATCACCGGCACGGAATTAACTACGTTGTTCACCGGCGGCACCGTGAGCGGTTCGGCCGGCTGCAATGACTACAGTGGTCCTTACGAGTTGGACGGAGCTCAAATATCGGTCGGGCCTCTGGCCAATACCGAAATGGCATGCGCCGAACCCGAAGGCATCATGGAGCAAGAAACCGAGTTCCTGGCCGCCCTTCAATCGGTAGCAACCTATGTCATAGACGGCGACACGCTAGATATGCGCCGCGAGGACGGCGCTCGCGCATTAACGGCGACTTCCAGCCCCTAGCCCGGGACGGAACGTGGGCAGCAGGCAGCAAGATTTTAGATAAGATTGAGCCGGCGCGTGCCCCTTTGGCGCCTCGCCGGCTCTGATCTTTAAGGTGCTATATATCGGAAAGGAAAGATAAATACCGTCTGCGTTTCTTCCGCGGCAAGTGAGCTAATCGAATGCCTGGCGTATTCTGCCTTGTATCAGGTAGACGATGATGATAGCGCTGAGCAGGGCGCCGACCCAGTTCACTGCGCCCGAGGCGATCAGGGTGATGATAGCCGCGGCCAGGTTGAGGAATTGAAGCGCTAACGTGCCAATGCGAGCCCAATTCCTCAGATTCCACAGCCCCCAGGCGAAGAAGAGGGCTAACACACCCCAAACGATGCTGTAGATGCTGCTCAAGCCTAAGCCATCGGTCTCCACAAGGCCCATGATGTCGCCTAGGCTGCCGGTACTAACCATGCCCAGCGCAAACGCGCCGGTGCACAATGACCACAGGCCGGCAAACGCCGCCAGCGCGGATAGTATGGCCACTCCGGCCGGTAATTGTCTCATCTTAGTTAACCTGCAAACTTACCCTTTACACCTGGCCGGGTTAGATAGACCAGCAAGGCCACTGTAATCAGCGTGCCAATCCAGTCAACTCCGGGCGGACCGATAAGCGCGTATACGAAGAAAACCAGCCGCACCACCAGGATGATCACTGTACCCAACCAGGCAATAGACAACAGGCGCCACATTCCCAAACCCAACAAAACGGCCAGGACCCCCCAGACGATGTTAAAGATTGCCGAAAACCCGGCGCCTAAAGATGGACCGGCGCCAAACAGGCTACCGACGAAGCCCAGGCTAAATCCGGCCAAATCGAATAGGCCACCACAAACAGTCCATAAGCCCAATAGCATCATCAAGACGGCCAGGATAGTTACGCCTAAGGGTCGATCCCGCATTACAACCTCCTCTATTCAGCAAGTAGTCGTAGATAGAATTGCCTCTGAAAAACGATGACAGGCGACCGAATCTGCAGGCAACAACAATTCGATAAAATCGTTCATGCCCCCCTTTACGACCGCCTCCGGCAAAACGTTGCAGGCGCCTAGATGTAGCGAATCGGAGAGCCGGCCGGCCGGCTACTTCTGACCCGGGAGAACCAGAAGCACAAAGGGTAGAGGATTACCAGGCCCAACAACCAATAGGGTATCATGCCTGGGATGGTGGTTCCCTCGGGCGTGAACAATCTGCCCAGGCCCGCATATAGAAAGAGGTGCACAAGATAGAAAAAGAGAGGCGTCCGGCCGTAGACGACCAAGGGCTGCAGAAGTATGGTTCGCTTCTCGGCGATCCGGCTCAATAAGCCTAGAGCGATCATGTTGACGCCCATGGTCAGGAAGGTGAAAGTCAGGCTTGGCGGGTATTTGACCACGTTGAGAAAGTCAATCCAGGACGAACCGGCTCTTGGGCGGATATTGCCGAAACCATCCACGGCCCGCAATAACACGAACAGAACCAGAAGACCCACGCCCAAGAACGCGCCCCAACGAAACGTCCTTTTTGAGTCTCGGGTTAACCAGTGACCATAAGCCAGGCCCAAAACGGCCAATTCTAGCCAGGGCAGGACGGGATAATTTGACCAGAGGCTGCGATCGCCGGTCGGATGGATGAACAGGCGTTCGAAGACAGTCAAATTCACCTGATTCCAGGTAGCCGGATCGGGATGGATCAATTCTGTGCCGACGAGAAGCGCGCCGGCCAGCACGATTAGATAGCCAGATTTGAGCCATATCAGCAGGCTGCTCACGATCATGGCGCTGCCTAGAGCGAAGAGCACCCCGACGTACATCTCGAGCCCCCACCCGCCCGGCGACAACTCCCAGGCCCGGTTGACTACCAAGAATTGCAGGGCGATCAATAGCGCGCCGCGGACCAAGAAGTGACTCATGATCCGGCGACGATTCTGACCCGCCTGAGTGCGGCTGTTCGCATACAGGATCATGCCTACGCCCATGAGGAAAAAGAAACCAGGCGCCGCCAGGTGAGTTACCAGCCGGGTCAGGAACGGCAACGTTTCAGAATAGGCCAGGAAAACTCCACCCCAATATTCTCCTGGCGAGTGCTCTTGAGCGACGAAGTGATTGGCATGGTCGAGAGCCATTAGGATGATGATCAGGCCGCGTAAGGCGTCGACGGCTTGCAGCCGGCGCGGGGAGTCGAAGGCTCTTGACCGGCCGTCCATCACCCGGCCAGGTAACTCTCCAAGGCAGTGAAGTCGAAGTCAATAAAAGGTTGGCCGGTCTCGATCCGTTCCCGCCGGCCGTCCATGTAGCGGATCACCCAGGGATGGTCCAGATTCTGGACGTCGAAACTGCGGTGGATGACAGCGTAGAGGTCGATCTCGCGCAATTTCAGGAAGTGCGGTATCTCCCGCAGCCAGGCTGGCGACAGTCGGTTCTCCTGAGCATATCCCTTGAGAAATCGAGACATGAATGAGTGGGTAAAGGCTGGCCAATCCGGTTCGCCCATGATGGCATAGAAGAGGACGATGGCGATGTCATAGCCATACCAGCCGTAGATGCTGTCGTCGAAATCGAACAGGGTCATGTGGCCTTCTTCGTCGACGAAGAAGTTGCCTGCGTGGGCATCCTGGTGTATTAGGCCATAGCCGGCCACATCTTTCGGCAGCGTCGCCAAATGGGCTTCCAACTCCAACCATCTTTCCGTCACCAACGGCTCCGAGGCCGGTATCCACGGCTTCAGATCGAGCATCTCGGGATCATCCCATTCCGGCCGTTTCCAGGCCGGTTTCGGCGGCCGGTACTTCTGGCTTAGGGCGTGCATGCGGCCGAGCAATCGGCCGTAGCGCTCGAAGAAGTCGCCGTTCCAGGCTTCGGGTTTGATGTGTTTGCCGGGCGCTTTCTCAAACGCGGTGGCCAGGAAGAAACCCTTATGACCGTCGTCGATGGCTTCGACCAGGTTGTTCTGGGCCGAGCCAACGGCGCGAGCGGCCGGCACGCCGTGATCGGCTAGATAGTTGATCCAGTCGATTTCTCCGGCGATCTGGCCTGGGCTACGGCGTAAACTGTGGCTTATGCGCAAGATGTATCCTTGTTCGCGGCGAGCAAACTCGTAGATGAAACTTTCAAAACCGTCCATGGACGTGACCTGATCAAGTTTGATGTTATGTCGGGCCAGCGCCTCCTGGTAAATGGCGTCACTGTAGCGATCTTTTATGCGTTTTTCCATGTTTTGCTTTGGGAGTTAACTCTCAGCTATTCAGTTCTCAGTTTGGCACCAAGTATACTTTGCTCGAGATAATTGTCATTGCGACGATCAGGCAGATGCCCATTGTGCGGCGGCGCTAACTTGCACAAGGTGAAGTTGTTCGGGTAACATTGACATAATGCGGCGGCCGACGTCGATGGCCTGGGTTAACAGCGCGAGAGATTATTATGGCGAAGAAGAAAGAAGTAAAGCAAGGCGCCGTGAAATGTCGCGGGTGTAAGGGTACGGGGAACTGCCCGCGCTGTGGCGGCGAGGGAATCGATCCAGCTGGCAATCTGAAGAAGTGCCGTCGTTGTGGGGGAACCGGCATCTGCACGGGCTGCAAAGGTAGCGGCTGGCTCATTATCCCGGTAAGCGACTCATCTAAATGATAGAACTATCACAGTGATAGAACCATCACAGTGATGGTTTCGCCTAGAATTTGCTTTCGATCCTCACCAACCGGTACTTCAATCGCTCCCCTTCTCTATAAATGGCGCCACATACCGAACAGCGAACTGCCTGACCGCTGATCCGCACCTGGCCCCTATCGTGGAATTGAATGCCAATCATATCGGCCGCCATATTGGCGCCGCAGCGACATTTGAGAGCAATACCAGCCTGGGCAAGATCCATAATGTACATTCAATTCCCCTAAGAACATTTGTTCTATTCATCATTATAGCACGTTCACGGCCGCTGGCTAGCCCTTTTCATAGGGGTTCTCTAAAAGCATAAGACGATAGGTGTGTTGCACCTGGGCTCTGCGGGCTAAATAAACTCAACAGCGCGGCATGCAGCCACAGGAATTATTAGAAATGGGTCGTGCCTGATCCGCTGGGCTCCAAACCCTCCGGCTCCCCCATTTCACCCTGGATCTGAGCAGATCGTTCCTCAATACGGACGACGTCGGGAACGAAAAACAGCAGCGCCCCCATGATGATACAGATTGCGCCGGCCACCAGATACCAGGTCTTTAGACCAATCAAATCGGTCGCCGGACCGGCGACGGCCAAGCCCAAAGGCGAGGTAATAGCTATCAGGCTACCCGAGACGGTGAAGACCCGGCCCTGCACTTCCGGCGCGACTGTATTCTGCAGTACGGCCATCAATGGACCATCGACCATAGTGATCGTCAAGCCAATGAGGAAAACGCTGGCCAGGGCCAGGCTGAAGAGCCCGGCCGGCGTCAGGCCCAAGAGCAGCAGACTTGCTCCGAGGGCCATAAGGCCAACAAGCGACGTATAGATCCGCCGCCGGAAACCGCCCCACACGCTTAAGATCAAGCCGCCAAGCAGCATCCCGATACCTGCGATCGCTTCCAGCAAACCCAACTGCATGGCATTGCCGCCAAAATAATCGCTCACCAGAAGCGGCAACAGTGAAAACGCCGGCGTCAACGCTATCTTAACCACCATGGCCATGACGATGATGCCCATCAAACCTCGCCAACTTACGACGTAACGTAAACCGGCCGAAAACTCCGGCCAGAAGGCTGACGTTCCATCGCCCTCTGCCCGGCCGGGCTTCGGTAGGGGCACATTCACCGCAATCAAGGGCAAAATAGCCAGCACAGCTGTGCCAACGTCGACCAACATGACGCCGTACAAGGGCAGCAAAGCCAGCAACAGTGCGCCCAACGGCGCCCCT
>CP070688.1:455895-461179 GCA_020353135.1 Chloroflexota bacterium | reverse complement strand
GGGCGGACATCGTCGTCTTCCCAGAGATGGTCATCACCGGTTACCCGGCCGAAGATCTATTGCTCAAACCCGATTTCATTCGCGCGGCGAGAGAGGCTCTGGATGGGCTGCGGCCGGCGACAAGTGGCTTGATAGCCATTATCGGCCTGCCATACGCTGGAGCGGACGCATCAGCGGACACAGGTGGCGCTCTTTACAATGCGGCGGCCGTGTTGCAGGACACTGAGCTGGCCGGCCTTTATTACAAACAGCACCTACCCAATTACGGCGTCTTCGACGAAAAACGCTACTTCCAATCGGGGGGCGCCTGCCCGGTGTTCAGGCTTGGAGACGCCAGGTTTGGCCTGAGCATCTGCGAGGACCTCTGGTATCCAGACGGACCCCACCAGTTGCAAGCCTCGCGAGGCGGCGCCCAATTACTCATCAATATCATGGCCTCGCCTTATCGTATGGGCTATGGTCTCGAGCGCGAACGCTTGATGGTCAAACGGGCGGCCGACAACAACGCTTTTTTAGCCTACTGCAACCAGGTAGGCGGCCAGGATGAATTGCTTTTCGATGGCCACAGCCTGGTTTGCGGCCCGGAGGGAGAAATCATCGCCCGAGGGTCGCAATTTGAACCGGCGATGATCGCCGTCGATCTGGATCTGAGCCAGGCGACGCGGCCGCAAGAGGCCCGCAGGGCGAACGGCAGTGAAGGGCTGAAAGTCATCGAGTTAGCCACTACCCAGAAACCGGCCCGTGAGCCGGTAGCGCCGCTCGTCGCCCGGCCGCTAGACCACCCGGCCGAAGTTCTTAACGCCCTTACCCTTGGCACGCGAGACTACGTCTGCAAAAACGGTTTCACCACGGTCGTGCTCGGCTTATCGGGCGGCGTGGACTCGTCGTTGACGGCGGCTATCGCCGTGGAGGCCATCGGTCCTGACAATGTGGTCGGCGTCTCCATGCCATCGCGCTATACGTCGGGGCACAGCCAAGACGACGCCTCCTCGCTGGCAGACAACCTGGGCATCGAATATCGTGTCATCCCGATTGACAGTACCTATCAGGCATTCCTCGACATGGTAGCCGAGCCGTTCGCGGGGCTTGAACCGGACACGGCCGAGGAAAACATCCAGGCCCGTATCCGCGGCACGCTGCTGATGGCCCTTTCTAACAAATTTGGCTGGCTGGTGCTAACCACCGGCAACAAGAGCGAGGTCGCCGTGGGCTATTCCACGCTCTACGGCGATAGCGCCGGCGGTTTCTCGGTCCTCAAGGACGTGCCCAAGATGCTGGTATATGAGCTTTGCCAGCATGTGAACCGGCAGGCCGGGCGGCCGATCATCCCAGAGCGAGTGCTAAAGAAGGCGCCGTCGGCCGAGCTGCGGCTGGACCAGAAGGACAGCGACTCGCTGCCCGAGTACGAAATCATTGACCCGGTGATGCGGGCTTATATCGAAGAGCACTTGACGGCCGGGGAAATCGCGGAGCGCGGCTTCGAGCGGGCGGACGTCGAGCGCATCATTCGTCTGATCGACGGGAGCGAATTCAAACGCCGGCAGAGCCCGCCGGGCATAAAGATCATGCCCCGCGCCTTTGGCAAAGACTGGCGGCTGCCGATCACCAACGCTTATCGGCCGTACGACTAATCCTTGTCATTTTCCCGAAACCTTGCCAGTCAATCGGCCCGAGTAGGACGCGGACGAGCGCGAATGAACGCTGATTCTGAACTGCTTATCTGCGTTACCTGCGTGAATCTTCATCCCATTCAGAAAAACGAGAGGTCCTAGAGTTAACGTTGATCATGGATTCGACACGGGTCGGTTGAATAGCTCCGGCCCTTCTTAATTGAAATTGAAGTGGCTGGTTGTTTTATGTGTTAACGCGAGTTTCGCTCAAGAAAACTCGGTTAATCTGAATACCCGCGCCGCATTGCGATACAAGAAGTTAGCCTTCGCATTGTCACTTAATTCTAGTTCCAATGCTTGAGTGGTTGCTTTGCTCAACTCCAATTGTGGGAAGTTTGTCCCGAACAACACTTTCTTGTTGCCATAGGTATTCATGTAGTGAAGTAAGGAGGCTGGATAATACCGAGGCAAATAAGCAGATGTGTCGATATAGACATTTTCGTGCTTCCATGCCACACTGATCATTTCATCTGTCCATGGATACCCGATGTGCCCGCAGATGATTTTCAGGTCCGGAAAAGTCAGGGCAACACTGTCAATGTAGGGAACAGGACGACCTGTCTCCGATGGCTTCAGGGGGCCGGTATGTCCGACCTGGGTGCAGAAGGGAATGTCTAGTTCAACGCACTTCACGTATAGTGGATAATACAGCTTATGGTCAGGAGGCAATTCCCACAGCCAAGGCACGACCCGAAGTGCCCTAAATCCGTAGTCATTGACAGCTTTGTCCAAGATGCGGACAGCTTCAACGGGGTCTGTCAAAGTGACGGCTGCGACACCAACAAAACGATCAGGATAAGTGGAGACAAATTCTGCTACCTGCTCATTAGAAATCACTACTTGTCCAGGCCGCTCCCACGCAGATAGCATCAACACCTGCACACCAGCTTCATCCATCATCTCAACCAGTTGAGGGGGACTGATATTCTTTTCTAAATAGTGTGCTGTACCGGATTGCTCAAAAAGTCGCTTAACTTCAGGCAGCTTCTGAAATGTGCCGTGAATAACTGGTTGCGTCCAGACATCTATAATTGGATATGTCATCTCGTTCTCCCTAGTCAATCTGAGTTACGTTTGAGAGAGGATGTCTCAATCAGAAAGCGTTACACTCTCTGTGCGAAAAAGAAAACGAGGCATCCTCATGGAAAGCACAGTGGACTTATTCTGTCAGGTGGATGATTTCTGGCCAGTACTTGCTCCTTACTGAGATCAACACTAGTTGAGTAGTGGACACATGATGCGCATCAGGCGAGCCCAGTTGTGCGAAAGCAAAACCATGACGATCATTATCTTGTTTCATGAGTCTGATTATCGGACATTCAAGGGCTTATACACAATCAGGGTAACCCTAGTCAGGGTAGCGCCCTATCTGCCCACCAAGGCTTGCATCTCAGATGAGCGAAGTCGTGTTATTCGCCTTTATTAGCCAGCTCAGGATCGGCTTGAACCAATGCTCCTCCACTTGGGCCTCATTATAATAGGAAAGCTGCTTGCGTTCCTAGGTGTACAAGGCCTGCATCCAGGCCAGGAAAGACGCCGCCTCGGCCAGCCCGGCCGGCCAGCAGGGGTCGCAAGCTAGCAGATTCTCCAGGTAATGATCGGAGCACAGGTACCGGTTCCGATGGGCCGCGCCCATCCCCAGAGTAAGCTGAAGCCCTTCTAGATTTGAGTCGGTCAACGGCACCTTCTCCTATACAATATCCGGCGGCGCCTCACAGGCGTGAGCTTCAGCAGTTGCAACCCTTCCTGGCTTGAAGGTGATCCTGACAAAACCCAGCTCTCCTATGACGCCATCTTCACCTCTTCCGGCCGATGTACAGCAAATGCCTCGACGCGCCCCTGATCGATGGCTCCGTACTGAGCTCAAACAACAATTCGAGCCATAGCCGGCGCCGTTTGCCCTGGAGCTTGTTGTAACTCTCGTCGTCGGCCGAGATGGCCGGCTCAACCCCGGCGACGGTCAGCGTCTCAAAGCCGATCGCTTCATGCAGCGGGGCGATCTCGGAGGCTTCGACGAAATAGCCACGAAAACCTCCTGGCGGGGAACCATCAGGCCGCTTGCCCGTCGCCAGATGCGCGCGAACCTTTTCCTGGTCCTCGATCCACTCCGGGATTTTCTTCATCACATCGCCCATGATGCCGTAGCGGCTGATGAACGCCGAAAAAATAACGCCGCCCACTCGCAAGCGGTCAAAGGTCTCTTTCAGCGCCGCTTGCCGGTCGGCCTTCACGACCAGGTGATAGAGCGGCCCCATGAGCAGAACGGCGTCGAAATCCCGCTCGTCTACCCGGCCGAGATCGCGCGCATCGGCCACGACGAACCGGACCTGCGACTCCAGCCCTTCGTCGGTTAAGCTATTCCTATTTACCTCGATCAGCGCGGCCGACAGATCGACGGCCGTGACCTCGTAGCCGCGCCTGGCCAATTCCAGCGTATACCTGCCCGTCGCCGCGCCAATTTCCAGGATAGAGCCCTGCGCCGGTAGATAGTCATCCAGGTAGCGCCAGGTCAGGTCAAGCTCAAGCTGATGCCTGTCCAAACGCCAGTGCTCCCTTTCCGGGTCGCTGCTGTAATAGTCAACGATATCGCCGACATCATCGCTCATTTTGCTCTCCGCAGGCAATGTCTAGTATTGCCCATTATCCTCCATCCCGACCCTTCTTCCACAGAAATACCTTATGGACGCGGATGAACGCAAAATGCGCGGATAAGTTGTATTTCTTAGTGGCTCGTCCGTGCTAATCCGCATCCAATTACAATTCTATCAGGTAGCTAAACGGGGCTACTGGCTGGCCGGGCGACGCAATTTTTTTCGTCTCTACTGTTGGCTGCTTGTGCAGATCAACGGTGAAATGCAATTTCTCCGCTACAGGTGGCATTTGTGCGACCTACGGTTTGCGGAACATGGCCACTGTGGTCTACACTCACCGTCGTCGGCCGGAGTCGCCGTTGATCTGGAAGTAGAGGCGACGATAATTTGCGGGAGTGAGAGCGAGATGCGACAAGTGAAACGCTGGATCTGGATCGGACTCTTAACCACCCTGGCCACCCTGGCCGCCTGCGGATCGCCGGCCGAAGAAGCCGGCGGCGACCAGGCCGGAACCATACCCGACAACATCACCTGCGAGGTCTTTTACCGGCCGGCGCCCGGGGCTGCGTTCCAGGAATCGATCGTAACCCTGCCCACGGCCGGCGATCAGGGCTCTACGACCGGGTCGGCCGAGTTCGACGATATGCGCTTCGAGGCGACCTTCCTATCGGATGCCGGCGAAGGCCAGTCGCTATCAATCGCCGTGACCTATCCGAATACGGATGCTGAAATAACCCGCGGGCTGTACCAGTTCGATCCCCAGGCTGGGCTGCGCGATCAATTCGTCGGCGGCCACGGCTTCACCGGCCTGGCCTACGTGCTCCATCCCAGCGCGAGTAGCGAGATCCAGTATTTTTGCGGGGTTGGGGAGTAGAGTAGAAGAAGCCAGGCTTTTCGGCTGTAGACCAGTGCCAACTGAGTGCGAGCAAAAAGTCTGGTTCTCACCCTAGATCGCCCCGCTGCCAGACGTCAGGCTTTCCAATCACAAACCCTCGCAGACCTGCCGCCGTTAAAAGCCTGACG
>CP070688.1:448136-455795 GCA_020353135.1 Chloroflexota bacterium | reverse complement strand
TTGACATTATGGTTGACGGCGGCATTTGCGATATTGATAGTCGTCGTCGGCGTATTGATTCTGCAGAATCCAGCCGCAGCAACACTTGCCATTTTCCCGACGGAAACGCCAGTACCGCCGACAGTGACCCTGACCCCATCGTGGACTCCTTTGCCGAGCGATACGAGCGCGCCCACGGAAACGCCAACGATCACGCCAACAACGCCGCCTACTGAGACGCCTCGGCCGCCACGGTCGCACACCGTAGCGGCCGGCGAGACGCTTTTTGGAATCGGCTTGCGCTACGGCGTATCGATGGACAGCATCAGCGCCGCCAGTGGTTTGCCCCCGAATGCGGCGCTTCAGGTATCTCAAGAACTGCTGATTCCGTGGCCGACGGCAACGCCGCCGCTGACGGTGGTGGAGGTTGATATTGGCGGCGAAACCATCATAGCTGACCCAACCGACTGCCGGCTTTACGAGATCAAGGGCGGTGACACGTTTTTTGGAATTTCCTCTCGCGAACGGGTGGACCTGAGGGCGCTCATGGCCGTAAATCGATTGACTGAACAGTCAATTTTGCAGCCAGGTGACACGGTTTGCATCCCCAATATTATTCATGGTGGAGTTCTTCCACCCACGCCAGGACCATCGCCTACCGCCACGACCACGGCCCCTCCGGCTGGCCCTGAGCTTCTTTATCCAGTCCGGGAGGCGGAAGTGACGCCGCCTGACGGACCGTTTTTCCTGCAGTGGGTAGCCGTGAAGGACCTGGCGGCTGACGAGTGGTATATGGTGGAGCTTACCGATCTGTCGACCGCCGGCAGCCATCCGGTGAGAGCTTTTACGCGCCAGACGTCGTTCCAGGTGCCGTCGTCATGGCGACCACCCTTGCCAGAATCCCATCTTATTCGATGGCGAGTGTCAATTGTGCAGGTAACGGGTGAGCGTCAGGATGGCAGCTTCACTTACACATTCGGCGGTAGCAATAGCGAGGACGGCTACTTCACCTGGCTGGGAGCTGTGCCGACCCTAACGCCGACGCCATCAGCCACGCCAACTCCGGCCGCCCAGGACTAGATCAACTAAATGGTCTGCGGTTTGAGGTTCACGGGCCAAGATCCTGCAAGAATGGGTTGGTGAGGCGCTCCTCTCCAATAGTGGTTGAGTGTCCGTGCCCTGAGAACACTCGCGTATCATCAGGTAGCGGGAGCAGATCGCGGGCGATTGACCTCATCAAGCTCTCATAGTCGCCGCCCGGTAGATCGGTTCGGCCGATCCCCCCTTTGAAAAGAACATCACCGTCAAACAGCACGCGATATTCGGGCAAGTGAAAGCAAACATGACCGGGTGCGTGGCCTGGTGTAAGTAGAGTATGTAGCTTCAGCTTGCCAATTTCGATGATCTGGCCGTTGGCGAGATATTCGTCGGGTGCGGGTGGCGCAGGCATCCGGAGACCAAAGAATGCGGCCGACATGGTTGTGTTGCCCAGCATCTCGACCGCATCGCCATGGATATAAATTGGTGCACCGGTGGCGTCTTTTGTTTCTTGCAGACCGCCAACATGATCGAAGTGACTGTGGGTTAGCAGTATATGCGTGATTTCCCAGCCAACGACTTCCGCCGCGGCAACGATGCCTTGGCCATCCCAAGCCGGATCGATGACGGCTGCCAACTGGGTCTCTTCACAGCCGACGATATAACAGTTCGTCTGCAATGGACCGAGCGTTAATTGTCGAATCTGAACCATTTTCTTCTGGTTATCAATCCTGAAACACTCTAGCTTGCCACCGGACTCCTGTGTAAATCGAGAATGCTGAAGCGAAACCGCAATACACCACTCACCCGCCACCACAGGAATAGGAACTCGGCTGCCGCCGCTAGGCTAAGCGCGAGCGCGGCCGAATTGATTCCCGGCCAACCCTGAGCGACTCCGAAGAACAGCAACGCGGCGGTCACGACAAGATTAATGGCCATTCCGCCATTGACAACTCCGGTAGCGCGAGCGTCGATCAGCAGACCCCGGATCCAGGAGATCAAGGTTGTCAATCCTGGCAGAGCTAAGAATATCACCAGGCCTTCGCGGGCCATAGCAGCAACCGGTGCGGTCAAATCCTGCACGACAAAAAGATATAATCCAAGAAGCGGCGTCACAATGAAGACCACCATGAACAGGGTCGAAGCAGCCGTGAGTGTCAGGCTGAATCGCCGCAGGGGTCTGAAAGTTGGTTCGCCCTCCGTCAGAGCGATGATCACTTCAGGCAAAGCGAATGCTGCCGCTCGGGCGATTAACATGAACTGGAAAACGACTGGCCACGCGGCGAGCGAGAGCGTTGGATTAGGCGACCGAGCCAGGCTGAATGCGACGAGCGGTTGGACCAGAAGTGTTAGCAGTGACGTGGTGGCCAGGGGTAGATGGAACCAGAACAGTGCCTTGTAGGTCAGGGGCGCCTCAGCCACAAGCGGACTGCTCGGCCCCAAATCGTGGTCCAGTACCGGCTGAACAGCAAAAGTTGCGTATGCCGCCTCGGCAATTACGCCAGCCATTAGCGACGAAGCGCCAATGATGACGCCCGCCCATTCCGTCATCGTTGCTAGAAGAAGTGCTGTTCCGCCGGAAGCGACTAGGCGGATTACCGTTCCCCAGGCCACCTTGCGAGTCTGGTTAAAGCGGATCATGATACCCTGGAGAAATCGACGCCAGGCGATTGCTGCGCTCCAGAAGGTCATGATCCGTAGACCGGGGCGGACCCAAGCCGCCACTTCCGGCGGGACGTTCATCAACTGGACAATGACCAGGTCGAATAGTGGAGTGAATGCTAAGAGGACAGTGATCGCAGTCAGAAAGATCATCCAGTGGAACGTAAACTTTCGCAGAAGAAGATAGGCTGGGCGATCGCGGGTCAAGGCGGTGGATGTAGCTAATAGGTTGATGATTGGGCTTTCAATGGTAACTGAGAGGCTGGTGACAATTCCCATGGCAGCCAGCATGATCACTTCGTCCGGCAGCCGATTGATTATCGCGCTGACAAACGGGCCCTCCATCGTCATCAGTAGCCAACTTGCGAACAAAGGGAGCCAGAATACGAGGATCTTGCGCTGCGACATGACGACCGGAGTGTACCATAAAGTTGCCGAAACGGTTCTGCATCGTAGAATCTGGCAGTGGTGGATCGCGGTAAGCCGTTTCCTCGAGGGCAACAAAGCAGCGGCGCGATTCTGTCGATATGTAATAGGCCAGGAATGGGTAGAATGCGTAAACGAGTCATCCTCATAACCGGTGCAGTGGGAGAGATTGGGCAAGCGCTTGTACACGGTCTCGCAAAGGGCAAAAACAACAGGCTGCTCACACTTGATCTTGACCCACTTCCCGAGCATATAGCTAGCCTGGCGACGCACATGACGGGAGACATCCTTGATGGTCGTTTGTTGTCCAGGCTGGTCAGTGAGTACGAAATCGACGTTATCTATCACCTGGCAGCTCTGTTGTCTACCCGGGCAGAGTACACACCAGAGGCAGCGCATCGGGTGAATGTTGAAGGCACGATGAAACTGCTGCAGCTTGCGGCCGAGCAATCTGAAAGGCTGGATCGGCCGGTGCGCTTCATTTTCCCTAGTTCTATAGCCGCCTATGGCCTACCTGATCTCAAGACCAAGAGGCGCGACGACAAAGTTCGAGAATGGGAGTGGAACAGCCCAACCACTATGTACGGTTGCAATAAGCTATATTGCGAAATGATGGGCACTTACTTCAGCAGGCACTACCAGCAACTGGCCGCAAAAAGGCCGACAATGGTCGACTTCAGATCAGTGCGCTTTCCAGGTTTAATTAGCGCGTTCACAGTTCCTAGCGGCGGGACGAGCGACTACGCGTCGGAGATGTTGCACGCCGCTGCCCAAGGCGAATCTTACAGTTGCTTTGTCAGAGAGGATACGCGGATCCCGTTCATGGCCATGCCTGATGCGGTGACCGCATTGCTCAGATTATCGACCAGTGCGGCATCTGGTCTGCGGAGGCGTGTTTACAATGTCACAAGTTTCAGCCCAACGGCGAGTGAAATCCGAGCTCTGGTATTGAAATCATTTCCGGGGGCCAGAATCGATTTTGAACAAGATCCTAAGCGGCAGGGCATTGTCGATAGCTGGCCGGCCGACTTGGACGACAGTGCTGCGCGAACGGACTGGGGCTGGCAGCCAGTCTACGATATGGAACGGGCGTTTAAAGACTACCTGATTCCAAATATCATCCGCCGTTACGAGAAGCGATGACTGATCGCGGTCACCTGAAGCGATACGCCTGGCTTTCGATCACCGCCGCACTCCTGACTATTTCACTTAAGGCCGGCGCATTCATCATTACCGGATCCGTCGGGCTTCTGGCCGATGCGCTTGAATCTGGTGTAAACCTGATCGCGGCCGTGTTCGCCCTGATAGTGCTGGGTATCGCGGCTCAGCCGCCTGACGAGGAGCACACTTACGGACACAGCAAGGCGGAATACTTCGCAAGCGGCGCAGAGGGTACTCTTATCTTCCTGGCCGCGATCACGATTGCTCTGGCAGCTGTCAGCCGTCTCCTCAATCCTGAGCCACTCGAACAGCTAGGACTTGGGCTGGTGGTATCCATCGTCGCCGCTCTTTTGAATCTGGTCGTGGCTCGCATATTGCAGCGCGCGGGACGTCTATATCGGTCGATCACCCTGGAAGCGGATGCCAAACACTTGATGACCGACGTCTGGACGACTGGAGGAGTTCTACTTGGGATCGTGGCCGTCGCCCTGACCGGCTGGCAGATCCTCGACCCGCTGATCGCCCTAGTGGTTGCCGGGCAGATATTGATAGCCGGATTCCGGCTCGTTCAAGAGTCGGCATCTGGTTTAATGGACAAAGCCTTACCGGCCGAGGAACTGCAGCAAATAGTCGACGTGTTGGATCGGTATGCCGTCGACGGTGTTCGTTATCATGCTCTTAGGACGCGCCTGGCCGGGGCGCAACGTTTCATGTCGGTGCATGTACAGGTCCCTGGAGCATGGTCAGTGCAGGATGGCCACAGTCTGCTCGAGGAAATCGACCGCGACGTGCGAGAGTTGTTATCTCCGATTTCGGTCTTTACCCATCTGGAGCCGCTAGAGGACCCACGGTCCTGGGATGATATTGAAATAAACCGGAGTAATTAGGCTATTTCATCAGCGGTTCCGGGACCACCTGTGGTAAAGAAGCAAGCCGATAGCTCCGCCGAACAAGGTCGTCAGCAGGCCGGCCCAGGCTCCCAGTGGCTCCAAGTATGTGGTTCCTGGTAACCCAAGAGCGAAGTAGTTATAGGCGACTAAAGCCCCCATCAGTCCCCACAACATGCATCGCACAATACCTGGCGTGCTATATCGTTCGTTGCGACTTAGGACATAGCCAGCCCCCCCGGTGGCAACGAGGCCCAGACCAAATCCAAGCAGTAGCTGAAACTCGTCGACAATCATAGTAACTGTCGGTTCTGGCGGAGGTGGTACTGGGACTGGAGTGGCTGTTGGCTCGGGAGTCCAAGTTGGCGTTGGCGAAGGCACGGGCGTCGGCGTGGACGAAGGGGTGGGCGTGAGGGTTGCCGTAGCGGTG
Organism: Chloroflexota bacterium; assembly: GCA_020353135.1. The sequence goes on along the minus strand of CP070688.1, from coordinate 450,212 downwards.
TGCGTTGGCCCAGGAGTAGGCGTGCTCACACTCACAATCGCATTTTCGCCAATGACGATATCAACTTCCTGGGACCCTTGGGCAGCGCCGGCCGCTGCAGTGATGCGGAAATTCCCGGCCCGGGCTTCGAGTAGATAATCTAGATTGGCGACGCCGCCGATGGTCGGCTGCTCGCCAATCACATTTACAAAGCCCTGAAGACGATCTTGCTGAATGAATTGAACCGGAGTTCCATCAGGTACGGGATTGCCATTGTGATCGACGATGACGCCCGTCTGTAGACGCAGGGTAGCCCCAGGTATTACCTCGAGCGGGGCCTCTCCTGGTGGCGACTTGAGAGTGCCCTGATCGACGATAAACAGTTCTATGACCTGCGCGGGATCCGGCTTGGTTACCTCAAAAAGATCATATCGTACACCCTCTATGTTGACGGGCGAACGACCGGCTAGAGGTGATTCCTTAAACAGCGCTCGTACCGACGCGTCGACGAAAGCATCCACCTTGCTGTAAACGCCAAAGTAGGCAGCGAGCTTGCTGATTTCCGTCGTGTCTAGATAGTAGGGCGCGTTGAAAGCAAGTACGACGATATGTGCGTTGCGAACTATGTCTGGCCGCTGAGCTAGAAACAAGCGCAGTGCGTTAGAGGCGTCGGTGCTGCCATCGGGCGCCAATTGCGCGAATATCACCCACGCAGCTTCGTCAAGTGCTGAGTTCACCAATTCGGCCGTGGTAGGCGCTGGCGTTGCCGCCAGAGGCAAAGTGGAATCGCTCTCAGGTGTGGACGCGCCGGCCGCGAGAGTCGCCGTGAGAGATGGGTCAGGCGTTGGCAGCAAGCCCGGCCCGGTCACTAACGCTTCAGTCAGATCGCTGTAAGTGAAACTTCTGAACTGCTGGGGCCGCACCTGCGCGCTTGCTTCGGGACCGTATAGCGCGATCATGCGCTGTTCGACCGCGCCTTGAGCTATCCATGGCTCATCTGGGCAAGTACTGCACTGTTTTGATTGGCGCATGTCTGTGAAAACGACGATGTTCTCGTCGATTGAGGGAGGCAATTGCTCATCGACCTCCGATGCGGATGGGGCTATCAACGTGATCGCCCGCTGGGCCAAGTCGAATGTGTCCGCCTCTCCTTGCCCCGCGATCGCGTTCAATTCTTCAATATCGACTAGCGCCGACTCTGTTGTGAAGTCTCCGTCGTATAGGCGCAGCTTGAGCTCGAGTACGCGCAGGGCTGCCTCGTCAATCCGTTGCTGGAAGGACTGGTCCGTCTCGTACTTCTCTTGGAACCAGGCCTCCGTATCCCTGATGTTATCAAGGTGCGCTTGTTCGCCTGCATCTTCTAGCGCAAACTCCGATAGGTACAGAAGATCGTTCCCGGCTAGCAGAGCATCCTTGGCGACCAATCGGTGCGGGAACTCTTGCCCGGTACCGTCATAGAAGCGTTGCACAGCCCGCACGCCTAATTGATCGGAGACGATCAAGCCCGATCCGGCTCTCCAGTCAGCGAACTCCGGCAGCTCCATCAGCGTCGTGAGGGCTTGGGGATCAAAACTGACCGGGGCGGTCGTCGCCCGGATATTGCCTTGGAAACCCTGATACCTGACATGGGCCGACATTAGCCCGTCGACCACTGAAAGATCGTCGGGCGCCTGTCCGGTGACCGCGAAAAACGGCGCCAACTCTATCTGTTTGAGTTGTTCAAGCGACTTGCGTACAGTTCCAACTTCTTCATTAATCGGCCGGTCGCTGCTTCCATAGCCTGGGAAGTGCTTGGCAATTACAGCCGTTCGGCCGTTGGCGCCTTCGTGGACGCCCGCAGTGTAGGCCTGGCCCATTAAACCAACCCAGAAAGGATCACCGCCAAAACTCCTCGTCCCTAGATCGCTGGCGTTAAAAGGCTGGGGCGCCTCCAGTACGTCAAGAGAAGGACCAAGGAGCATGTTAATGCCCATTGACGAGAGCTCGCGGCCGGCAATTTGGCCGACGCGTCGACTCTGCTCGGGCTGCCAGGTGGCGCCGATTGTCATTTGATTAGGCAGGCTGCTGAGACCGTGCAAGATCTGCGTGAACTGTGGT
>CP070688.1:443459-448036 GCA_020353135.1 Chloroflexota bacterium | reverse complement strand
GAGCAATCTAGGGGCATTTGAGGTTGATCACTTCATCGCCATCATCAACCCGCCAGAAGCGGCGATACTGGCCGTCGGCACTGCTAGCCAGCAACCGGTGGTTATGGACGGGGAATTGAGCATCGGCGTGCGAATGAAGGCAACAATATCGGCCGACCATCGAGTGACCGATGGCGCCGAAGCGGCCCAATTCATGCAGAAGTTCAAGTCTATCTTGGAAGAACCCCTGCAGCTGCTGCTCTAGATCTGGCTTTGCCTTGCCAAGCAATTCGCTGACGCCCACTCACCTGGCCAGGCAAGTGGGTGTGGGTGAATTGTCTGACAAGACGGCGCCCGATCTAGAGCAGCAGCTGCAATGGTTCTTCCAGGATTGACTTGAACTTCTGCATGAATTGGGCCGCTTCGGCGCCGTCGGTCACTCGATGGTCGGCCGATATCGTTGCTTTCATTCGCACGCCGATGGTCAATTCCCCATCCACAACCACTGGTTGTTGGCTAGCGGTGCCGATGGCCAGTATCGTCGCTTCTGGCGGGTTGATGATGGCGATGAAGTGATCGACCTCAAATGCCCCCAGGTTGCTCACGGTGAATGTACCGTCCTCAAAATCGGCCGGCCGGCTCCTGCCATCACGAGCGCGGCCGATCATCTCCTTGTGATCAGCCGCGATCTTGGCCAGCGGACTGATGTCCGTGTCCTTCTGAACCACGGTCAACAAGCCACCCTCGACCGCTACGGCCGAGCCTACGTTTATCCGCCCATGGCGGATGATCTTGTCGCCGGCGAAGTTCGCGTTGAGATTCGGATAGCTGTGCAAAGCGAGAGCTGCCGCTTTCACGATCATGTCGTTAACCGTCACCTTTTGCTCATCTGGCAGCAGCCCATTGACTTCCTTGCGCAAGGCCAGCGCCGGGGCCATATCGATATCCGTCGTCACGTAGAAGTGGGGTACCGTTGTCTTGCTCTCGACCATGCGGCGGCCAATCGCCTGGCGCAGTCGGCTGGTCGGAACCTCTTCCGATTCGGGGCCGACACGGGCTGGCGTTATCGTCGCCGGCGCCAAGGCTGGCGCGCCTGGTCGATAATTCTCGACGTCAGCTTTGCGGATGCGTCCACCGGGTCCGCTGCCGTTCACCTGCCGCAAATCGACACCCCTTTCCAGGGCAACGCGACGAGCCACCGGCGTCGCCTTGACGCCGGCCGGAAACTCCCCGCTCTCAGCCGCAACCGCTGGTTGTCCGGCCGGGGAAGGCGTTGCCATCTCGATCGCTCCTTCTTGCGACTGTTCGTCCACGGCCGGGCCGCCATTTGCGGCGGCCTCCAGGCCGGAGATATCTTCGCCTTCTTCGCCCACAATGGCCAGGTTACCGCCAATTGGCACGACATCGCCTTCACCGGCCAGTAGCTTCAGGAGCGTGCCGCCGGCCTGCGCTTCCAACTCCAGGGTCGCCTTATCGGACTCGATCTCGGCGATCACCTCGCCTTTCTCGATCTGGTCGCCGACACCCCGGCTCCAGCTTACCAGCACACCCTCACGCATGTCGAAGCCCAGTTTGGGCATGACGATGAATTCCGCCATCAGATTATCTCCTTGACCGCATCGATTACCCGGCCGGCATTAATTAAGGCCATCTGTTCCAGTTCCCTGGAGTAGGGCAGGGGAGCCTCCAGTTGGGCCACGCGTTTAATCGGCGCATCCAGGTAGTCGAATCCTTGCTCTTGTAAGCGGGCGGCGATCTCGGCGCTAATGCCGTAGGTGCCATAGCCTTCTTCAACCACGACGGCCTTGAAGGTCTTTTTGAAGGATTCGACAACAGGTCCCATATCTAGCGGCCGCAGAGAACGCAAATCGACCACCTCGGCCTCAATGCCCTCTTTGGCCAGCTTTTCGGCCGCTTCAAGAGCTATCTGAAGACCCTGGGCATAAGCCACAATGGTCACATCTGATCCCTGGCGCTTCACATCGGACACGCCGATTGGCACAGTGTAGTCCTCATCCTCTGGCACTTCGCCGCGGATCTGATACAGGGTAGCATGCTCGATAAAAAGAATCGGATCGTCGGCCCGAATGGCCGACTTAAGCAGACCCTTGGCATCATATGGCGTGCCAGGCGATACGACCTTTAGCCCGGGGAAGTGGGCGAATATGGCGTCTGGCGTATGGCTGTGAGTCGCGCCCAGTTGCCGGCCGCCGCCGCCCGGCGCCCGAAACACGACCGGGCACTTAATATTGCCGCCGAACATGTAGTGCACCTTGGCCGCATGATTGACGATGGCGTCCAGGGCCAGGAAGGCGAAGTTGATGGTCATGAACTCGGCAACCGGCCGGAGACCATTCATCGCCGCGCCAGCCGCCGCACCGCCAATTACCATCTCGGCGATGGGCGTATCGCGCACGCGTTTCTCTCCGAACTCGTCATGAAATCCACGGGTCACGGCGTAGGTGCCGCCCCAGACCCCGACCTCTTCACCCATAATAAAGACGCTTTCATCGCGCAACATCTCCTCACGGAGGGCATCGGTAATCGCTTGTCTCATCGTAATACGGGCCATCCTATGCCTCCACGTAGATATCGGTGAACAGTTCTTCTGGCGCCGGCAGGGGCGATTCTTCGGCGAATTGCACCGCTTCTTCAACTTCTTGCTCGACACCTGCGTCGATGGCTTCCAGCTCGTCTTGCGACGCCACTTCGTCAGCCAACAAACGGCGCTCCAGGATGCCGATGGCATCGTCTTCGCGCCACTTCTGAACCTCGTCCCTGGTCCGGTAACGTAAAGGATCGCCCATGCTGTGCCCTTCGTAGCGATAGGTCAACATCTCCAGAAACTGAGGCCCCTTTCCGGCTCGAGCAGCTTCTATCGCCGCCGCGGTCGCCTCGTATACGTCGATCACGTTCATACCGTCTACCGACGTGCCTTCCATTCCGTAGGCGGCCGCCTTGTCGACCATTCGAGGCACAGCCGAGGCGCGACTGACGGCCGTGCCCATGCCGTACTGGTTATTCTCGGCGATCCATATCACCGGCAGACGCCACACGCCGGCCAGGTTCAAGGCCTCGTGGAAGTAGCCGATATTCGTCGAGCCGTCGCCGAAATAGCAGAGCACGACGTTGTCGGTCCCCTTGTACTGCTCGGCCAGGGCGATGCCGGCCGCCAGAGGTAAATGACCGCCAACTACCGCGTAGCCGCCCCAGAAGCCTTCTTCGACATTCACCAGATGCATGGAGCCGCCCTTACCTTTGCTTACGCCGGTGGCCTTGCCCAGCATCTCGGCCATGATTGCACCCGTGTGCGTACCCACGGCGATAGCGTGACCGTGATCGCGATATGCGGTGATAACATGATCGCCCTTCTTTCTTGCCGCGATAGTGCCGACGGCCACGGCTTCCTGGCCAATGTATAGATGTAAAAATCCGCCGATCTTGCCCTGCTGGTACAACTCGGCGCTTCGCTGCTCGAATCGGCGGATGAGCACCATCTGCCGGTACCATTCCAGCAATGTATCTTTGTCCATTAAGTTCTCCTTCAATGAAACGGGCCGGCGTAGCGTATTAGACAATGTACTTTTGCCCATCAAGATCTCCTTCAATACAACGGGCGGGTGTAGGTTACGAGGCAACTTATCATAGCCAGGCCCCGGCCTGTGCATATCTTCGTCCTTTCGAGAAAGCTCGCTTTGAAAATTGCGCGTCCCACCCTTGACCAATTTGGCCAGGACCGAATACACGATAGACTGACTTTTTGGTGTCAGATGATGCTACGCGATAGCCTGTCGAGGCGCCGGTCAGATGCCGGACATGGGGCAAATCTTGTGATCATACGAGTCGCGTTCGTTCGCCTGGACAATCCTGTGCAATGCACCTGGCAAGCGTTCAAGTTGCCGGTACAACTGTTCGGTCTCAATGAGGCGGAACCGGGAAACAAGTTTAGCAGACTTGGACTTGACTGGCGAACCTGAGGCTGCCGTTCGGAATAGGTCGATAGTTTCTGGTAGTCCGGCCGGCATAACTGTGGATTGTCTTAGACCCTAGCCGGTCCAAGGTTTGGCGTTTTGACTGCCACAGAAAGGGTCACCTATCTTGCCATTTGACGAATGAGAACGCATTATACACAGCTAACAAAGGCACGCCCGAAGTTAGCGCCTGATCTGGCCTAGGATAGAATCCCAGGGCCATGGAATCTCTCGCTCACATACCGCCTCCCGCCGAAAGAAGAATCGCCGTGCGAGTGAAGCCGGCCGCCGAAAAAGCGATACGGCGAGGCCACCCCTGGTTGTTCGACGATTCTATTCGTCGCCAAAGCTACCAGGGAAGGGCAGGCGACCTGGCGGTGATCTTCGATGGTCGAGACCGTTTCCTGGCCGTAGGACTCTACGATCCCGAATCGCCAATCCGAATTCGGGTACTGCATCACGGCCGGCCAGCGACGATAGACGCCGGCTGGTTTCGGGAACGGATGGCGGCCGCATTCGACCTCAGACGAAATCTGTTTGACTCGAGCACCACCGGCTATCGCCTGTTGCACGGCGAGAACGATGGCCTGCCGGGATTGGTGATCGATCGCTACGGCGACGCCGGTG
>CP070688.1:438327-443359 GCA_020353135.1 Chloroflexota bacterium | reverse complement strand
GGCCGTCCTGCTCGATAAATCCCTCATCCGGCGACAGGTGGATGGCCGCTTTGAGCTCCACGCGCTGATCTGCATGTACGCCACCGAAAAGCTGGCCGAAGATCCGGCCGAAGTAACCCAGACCCAGGCCCGGCATCGCGCTTATTTTGCCCGGATGCTTGAGGAAGCTGTCACCCAATGGCGGGTCACAAATTCAGCCGCCTCGCTGGCGACGATAAGATCGGAGGCGGACAATCTGTTGGCTGGCTGGCACTGGGAATTGGAGCAGGCAGACTGGGATGAGGCGGCGACCTATCTGGACAACTTGTGGCAGTTCCTTAAGTTGCAGCGCCGATTGACTGAAGCCATTGAGTTATTGGAGCAGGCGCTGCGAACCGGCAAAGCGGCCGAGCCAGAAACCCGCCTTCTATACCAGGCCCACTGGCAGCGCCTGCTAGGGGAGGCCTATCTATGGCTGAGCCAATTCGAGGAAGGAGATGCTCATTTCAAGCAAGTCGTTCACCTGTTGAATCGGCCATTACCGGCTAGTAGAGTTGGCTTGCTGCTGGGCTTTTTGAAACAATTGGTGATTCAGGGCCTGCACCGGCTAACCCCAGGCGCGTTCGTTGGGCGGCAGGCGTATAAGCAAGCTGCCATAAAGGAAGCCTTCATCGCCTACGAAAGGCTCGGTTCGAGAGCTGCGGTTGAAAATGATTCGCTTCTGGCTGTTTTTTGCTTTTTCCAGGCCCTCAATATGGCCGAGGCGACCGGTCTGCCCCGGTTGATGGCTCGTGCTTACGCCTTCGTCGGTCTTATCTTTGGCCTGATCCCATTGCGCAGAGTAGCCGGGGCTTATCTGGCCTGGGCTCGGGCACTGGCCCGTGAGGAAGGCTCTCTGAGCCTTCAAGAAAGGGTGTTTGGTCTAACTGGCATCTATTTCGCCGGTATGGGTCGCTGGCAACAAGCAGTAAAAAGCTGTCATCTTGCCGCGGATGCGGCCCGAGAACTAGGCCAGCATTGGGACGAAGTCGTTTATCTGGTCGCCCTTCTATTTGCCGCTCACCACCAGGGCCAATATGAGTTGGCCCTTGAATATGCCCGCCAGGTTGGCGACACGGCCCGCAGCAGCGGTGATGCTGGTTCCGAGGTGGATGCTCTCTATTGGGAAGCGCTTTCTAGGTTGCGGCAGGATGATATTGAGCAGGCCGTCCGTTTGCTGAAAGAATCAGCCGCCGCGCCACCTGCGGTGATGAATCGCTTCGATTGGATCATTCTTCGAGCTACGTTGGCCCAGGCCTATTTGCGCCAAGGCAAGACGGATCTGGCGCGCCAGGAAGCGGACAAAGTAGCTGATCTGGTTGCCCAGTTCGCTGTGCCTACCCACTGCTTTTTCCTGGATGGCTATGCCGGGATTGCTGCCATCTATCTAGCGTTATGGGAAGAAGAGAAAGAAGAGGAAAACGGAAGGGCTTACCGATCCCTTGCCCGGCGATCGGTCAGGGATCTGCGGGCCTTTGCCAGAGCTTTCCCGGTAGCCGCCCCCCAGGCCTGGCTACAGCAGGGCCGGTACAAATGGCTGGATGGTAAGGAGCGAAAGGCTTTCAAAGCCTGGCAGAAAAGCTTGGCTTGCGCTGAGGATTTGGGCATGCCCTTTGAGCAAGGGCTAGCCCATTACGAGATCGGCCGCCACCTATCGGCTGGAGAGAGCACTGAAGAAGGTTGGGGGGGTCGGCAGCATTTACAGCGAGCTTGTGAGATATTCTCCGACCTAGGGACCACCTACGATCTCGACCGGGCCAGGGCCGAGCTATAGCCGCCTGTTCCGTCGAAAAGGTCCGCGAACCGGGTAAACAAAGCGACGCAAAGCCCGGCCACGGCGTTACTGGATGGCCGTTGGCTCCTGCTGTCCTTTCCAGGTAAGATTTGAACTGTGCTGACCGGCGCTCTCAGCTCTTCACCAACAAGGATCATGCCCAAGTTACTACTCTTCAGCGACGTTCACAGCAATAAGGCTTTCTGCTCTGCCATTGTCGAAAAAGCCAGGGACCACGATATAGTCCTTGGGGCGGGAGATCTTGGCCTGGCCCGGCGCCATCTTGAGATCAGCACCCGAATCCTCTCCCAGATCGCCGTCCCGGTTATACTGGTGCCGGGCAACGTCGAATCTTATGAAGAACTGCGCTCGGCCTTCGAACAATACGACAACTTCGTCATCTTACACGGCGACTCCTGCGAGCTGCTTGGCTACCGATTCTTTGGCCTCGGGGGCGGCATCCCCATAACGCCCTTTGGCCCATGGAGCTACGATTTCTCGGAGGAGCAGGCGGCCGGACTCCTCAGCGCGGCCGGAAAACCCGATGTTCTCATCACCCATTCGCCGCCCGTTAATGCGGCCGACCAGGATTCAAGCGGCCGGCATCTCGGTAGCGTGGCGATTCGTTCATTCGTAGAAGCTCACCAGCCCATCCTGCACGTTTGCGGCCACATCCATGAGAGCTGGAACACCTTCGCTAAGATCGGCCAGACCGACGTCGTCAACGCCGGCCCGCACGGCATCAACTACACCCTGCCTGACCGCTAACTCCTCACATCGTCATAATCTATCTCCAGGGTTTTGAATCGCGTTATGCAATTAACCAGGAACTGGCGACGAGTGCTTCTTAGCCGCGGCCGGCGCCAGCCACAGCGCGACCGTCGAAATGAACACCGCCAATCCGGCCGCGGCGAAGGCCGAGCTGTAAACACCGCTCTGGTCGAAAAGCCGGCCGGCGAACCAGGGGAAGAAAGCGGCGCTCAGGCCAAAGGCGGCCCCCACCGCGCCGTTTATCGCACCCAACGACCGGCCCGGAAAAAGATCGCTGGCCACGGCCGTCACCAGCGAAGAACGGGAGCCTTCGCCCAGGCCCAGCAGCAGCGCGTACAAGACCAGCCAGCCCGCGGCCCGGGCGTCCCGCATCCCGGACAGCAAGACGATGGCCCCTACCAGGCAGACCGAACCGATGCCATAAGCCGCTCGCCGGCCGATCCTGTCCGACCGCGCGCCGAAGAGCACGAAGGCCACGGCCGTCACCGCGCCCGAAAAGCCGATGACCGTCGCCGCATAGAGCGAATCAAAGCCGGCGTCGACCACGACCGCCAGCTGGTGCACGGTCAACATGCGCAGCGGCCCGATGGCCCCCAGGCTGGCCACGATGACCAGCCAGAAGGCCGGCGTTCGGGCCGCCCGTTCCAACGTCCAGCCCCCGGCCGGTTCCCCGGCAGCATCGTCGGCCGGCGCGTCAGCAGAAGAATTCTCAGGTGCCAGGTCCCCATCCGGCCGGAGCCCCATCGAAGCCGGCGTGAGGCGCAGAAAGATTACGGTTAAAGGGATCAACAGCAACGCCAACCCGGCCATGAAAAGGTAACTAAATCGCCAGCCTACCGAGCTAATCAGCCGTTCGGTAGTCGGCGTCAGTATAAATGCGCCAAGACCGGTACCGGCGAAAGCCAACCCCAGGGCCATGCCCAGCTTGCGCCGAAACCAACGGGCTATCAGCCCCGCCTGGACCCCCAGGCCCAAAATCGTGATCCCCAGCCCGGCCACCACCCCATAGCTGAAAGCCAGCTGCCAGTAGCTCTGCACCTGGCTGCTCAAGAACAGACCCAGGGCCAGCAAAGCGGCGCCCGCGCCGAATGTGCGCCGGGCGCCAAAACGGTCCAGGGCCAGGCCGGCCGGGGTCGAGACCAGGGCGAAGACGATCATGGTCGTCGAGAATATGAAAGCCGTGCTGGCCCGGGGCCACTGGAACTCGTCCGTCAGGGCCACGAAATAGACGGTGAAGGACAGGCGTATGCCGAAGACCACCAGCAAGGTGATGGCGCAAACGGCGACGATCACCCACCCATAAAAAAACCGAAAGCGCGAGCCAGAAACGCCGTCCCGCGCCGGAATCATCGACTCGCCCCGCGGCCCATGCTAATTGTGAATTGTGAGCTCTGATTTATCAATTGTGAATTGTTCTCTCACCGCGCTCCGCGGCGCGTCCCGGCCCCAAAACCAAATTAACAATTAACCATTCACAATTCACCATTAATTATTATCTAGTGTCCGCCGAGAAAGGCTCGCCGCACCTCGGCGTTTTCGATGAGCGCCTGGCCGGTTCCCTGGTAGCTGTTCTTGCCTAGCTCCAGCACATAGCCCCGGTCGCTGAATTCCAGGCCCTGGCGAGCGTTTTGCTCGATCATCAAGATGGTCAGCCCCAGCTCCTGGTTCAGATATCGGACCTGCTCGAAGATATTCTTGGTTATCAGTGGGGCCAGTCCGGCCGACGGCTCATCCATTAGCAGTAATTGCGGTTCCAGCATCAACGCCCGGCCGATCTCCAGCATGCGTTGTTCCCCGCCGCTCATCGTGCCCGCCTTCTGGCTCGCTCGTTCGCCCAGCCGGGGAAACAAGTCGAAGATATCTTGCACCCGCTTCTTGATCCGTTTTTTATCCCTCTCCAGGTACATGCCCATTTCCAGGTTTTCATGGACCGTCATTTGAGGAAAGACGCTGCGCAGTTGGGGCACGATAGAGATGCCGCTGTTCAACATCGCCTGCGGCCGGGCCGCGGTGATATCCAGGCCGTCGAACAAGACCTGCCCCTTGCGCACGTCGATGAAACCGTAAACGGCCTTGAAGACCGTCGATTTGCCGGCGCCATTGGGGCCTATGACGCAGACCACCTCGCCTTCGTGCACCTCCAGGCTGACGCCTTTGAGGATATCGGCGTCCAGATAGCCGGCATAAATGTCGATGACTTCTAACAACGGCCGGTGGTTGTTCTCTCTATCCATATATTCCCCAAAGAAGCCTAGCTTTTTGCTGCCATTCTCAAAGAAGCCTGGCTTTTCGCTAGCTACAATTCAGCCCGCGAATTCGTAAAAAGCCAGGCTTCTCACCAACGGCATTTACTTCTCTATATGAGGAGATAGCATCCTCAGATGCGACCCGCCCGGTATCTGAGGATACCAGGCTCCTCAATTGGTCCAGCAGCAAATAACTTCTCCATTAAGAAAGCGCCTTCTTACT
>CP070688.1:427982-438227 GCA_020353135.1 Chloroflexota bacterium | reverse complement strand
TCGACGGAACAGTAGGGCCCAGGTTTCGCCGCTGTCCGGCGACCAGCGACCAGCACCTGCTCACCTGCTCACCCCACAACCTTCGCCCTTATCCCCCTTCTACGCCAAAATCCACCCCTGCCCCGATTTTCAAAACGTTGGGGACACAGCGAGCCATTTTCGCAATATTGGCTCGGCCGCAACAGGTTCGGTTCGACAACAGGGTCTCTGCCCAAGCTCTTGGCGCTCTAGCTTGATAGCGCCATTTTCTGATTGGCAGGCCCCCTTGAAACCGTCACCCTTCCCCACTAGGCGCGCCTTGCACTGCAAAGATACTCACATCTGCAAGAGATAGATTGACTTTAATATCCTTGCTGGCATCTATTCCGGAAAAAGGGGCCAGAAGATCGGAAGGAAAATCATCGATACGATGAGCAAGAGGACTGTCAGCAGTGCGCCGACGCGGGCGTAATCCGTGAATTTGTATCCACCAGGTCCAAATACCAGCACGTTCGCCTTATGACCCACCGGTGAGAGAAAGCTGGTAGCAGCGCCGATCACGACCGCCATGGTAAACGTTTTGTAGTTGGCGCCGAGGCCGAGGGCTGTATCCAGAGCGATCGGCACGATCAACACTATAGCCGCTGCGTTGGACATTGGCTGGGTGATAAGGGCCGCTAGCAGGTAGATCCCTGCCAGGGTCGCCCGGGGACCGTGAGGTCCGAACACGTCAAGCATTAAATCAGCCAGGAAACTCGCCGTCCCCGTCTCCTCCATGGCCAATCCCAGCGTTAACATCCCTGCCACCAGGAAGACCGTCCGCCAGTCCACGCTTTCATAGGCCTCGTCGATGGTGAGCGCTCCGGAAAGGACCATGATCATGGCGGCGATAACCATGGCCAATGCGATCCCTATTGCACCAGATATCGTCAGCACAATGGCCAACAGCAGCGCCCCAACGGCAATAGGCGCCTTGTTCCTTCGGAAGGATTCAGGCTCGTCCGGATCCAGCACCAGGAAATCATCTCCCTCCAAAAGCGCTGCTACATGATGCTGCGAACCCTGCAGAAGGAGCGCATCGCCTAACTTCAGTGGAAGGTCCCGCAGCCGTTGGGTGATCACCTCCCCTCGGCTGGAGATGGCCAACGCCGTGAAGCCATATCGCTCGCGGAAACGCGCCTCCCGAAGGCTCTGCCCGGCAACGTGTGAATTTGGCGCCAGGGTAGTCTCGATCACCTGAACGTCTCCAGGCTCCAGGCTTTCTATATCGAGCTCGTAGTCTACCTCTGTCGTGAGATCCAGGGCCTGGCAGGCCTCCACGAGATCTGAGGCCGAGCTCTCGACGATCAGTAGATCCCCAGAGCTGATCACTGTGTCCCGGTGTAGGGCGGGCCGTTCTCCGTTTTGCCGCTGGATGGCCAGAACGGTGAGGTCGTACTCCTGTCCCAGGCGCGATTGGAAGAGTGACTTCCCACTCAACGGGCTCGCGGGTGAGACACGCACTTCGGTGACGTATTCACGCAGCCGATAGATGTCCTCCTTGCCACGGGCGCCCTCGCGCAAAGGAAGCAGCCGCCGGCCGATCAAGACCATGTACACGATCCCAGTCGTCAGGACCACGATGCCCATAGGCGTGAATTCGAAGAATCCGAAAGTTGGCAGGCCGCGTTCGGCCAGAATGCCAGTGGCCAGGATGTTGGCAGGCGTACCGATCAGGGTCATCTTGCCGCCCAACAAGGAGGCAAAGGCCAGGGGAATGAGCAGCTTCGAAATAGGCACCTTGGTTTGGCGCGAGATCCCCACCACGGCCGGCAACAACATCGCCACCGCGCCCACGTTGTTCATGAAGGACGAAATCACGCCAACGGTCAGCATAAGGACGGCGACGAGTCTCGCTTCGCCGTTTCCGGCCACCTTGAGGATGCCCTTGCCCATAGCATCTGCAACACCGGTCTTGAACAGGCCACCGGACACCATGTAGACAGCCCAGACGGTGATTACGGCCGAGTTAGCGAAGCCGGAGAACAGTTCTTCCTGTGGGATCAATCCCAGGACGCCGACGGAGATCAGGACGAGTATGGCCACCACGTCTACCCGCAGTTTCTCCGTGGCGAAAAGGACCAGGGCGGCCAGGATAATGAGCAGAGTGAGGGCGATATCAATCGTCATCATTTCTCAAGATACAAAAGAGGGATGACAAACGTCGTGATGATGTTGTGACAATGGTGTGACAGTTGTCTCCGATTTCCAAGGCGCTATTCAGAAGGTAGAACCAATCCATAACCAAGTCCAGGCACGTTTTCAATGTAAGTGGGCTGTGCTGGATCAGGCTCAATCTTGCGGCGCAGGCGGCTGACCAATTGGCGGAGCATGTCCTGGTCAGCGCCCTCTTGACCCCAGACTTTGGCGATGATGGCCTCGCTGTCGAGCACGTGACCGGCGTTGATCATCATGTAGCGAAGTAGCCGGTTCTCCAAGGGGGTCAGGAAAATCGTTTTATCGGCTCCGATTTGAAGTTCGCGTCGACTGGCATTGAGGGTTAGCTCGCCAACCCGGTGAATGGCTGGCACATGGTTTTTGCCAGCACGACGCAACACTGCCTTCACGCGGGCGACCAGCTGGCGCGGGCTGAATGGCTTTGGGATGTAATCGTCGGCGCCCAGTTCCAGGCCATACACAATATCATCTTCTTCGCCTCGTACGGTGAGCATGATGATAGGCGTATCCGCTTCGGCCCGGATACGACGGCAAACGGTAAAGCCATCGACTTTAGGCAGGTTCAAATCTAAGACGATCAGGTCTGGCTCTTCATCCCGCCACTTTTGTAGCGCGCTTTGGCCATCATAGGCCAGGCTCACCTGGAATCCCTCATGGCGCAAGGTAAAGGCCACCAGGTCGGCCAGTACGCGATCGTCGTCAACCACTAATGCTTGCATGCTCACCAACTAACGGTAATGTAAACCAGAAAACGGAACCACCTTCCGGCAGGTCTTCCACTCCTACCTCACCGCCATGCGCCTCGATAATCGCCTTAGCGACAGAGAGGCCTAGCCCCGCCCCGTGCCGGGATTGGCTATCTTTCGGGGGAGGATGTACAAAGGGTACAAATAAATCAGAACGGTAACTCTCTGGCACACCTGGCCCACAGTCAGCCACGGCTACGCGTGCCCAATTACCCACGGTTGTGACCCGAATCGTAATTTCTGTGTTATCAGGGCTGTATTTTGTGGCATTCGAAAGTAAGTTTACCAGGACTTGTGCGGTGCGACGTGGGTCGGCATGTACAGAAGGGATAGTCGTTGGCAGTTCGATTACAAGGCGCTGATTGTGTTTGGCTTGGAGTGGCTGCATGATGTGTGCGGCTTCTGCTATCATCTGGCCCAGATCGGCCGGATGTGGGTAGACGCGGAAGCGACCGGCTTCCAGTTTGGCACTCTCAAGCAGATTATCGATCAAGGTTTGAAGACCTACAATGCTCAAGTGTAATGCCGTCAGCAATTCGTGCAGTTCTGCCCGGCTTAGGGTAGGAGCCTGATCCAGAAGCAGCTCGACCGATGCAGCTAGGGCAGAAAGAGGGGTGCGGAACTCGTGGGTGATGTTAGCCAGGAATTCGCCCACGAGACGGTGCATGGTTTCTGTCTCGCTGACATCACGTAGGACGAGGCATACACCACTCTCCTCGGATGTCGGAGGTGTCAGATGGGCGCTGGTAATGTCCAGGGTTACTTGACGATCTCCCTCCAGCCGCAGCGTTATCTTGTGACGTTTACCAACTGGTGGCAGGTAGCGACTAAAAGGATCGTCACCTTCGGCCAGTTGGAACACCTCATCGCAGCTACGACCAAGAGCCGCCTCCTTACCCCAGCCTATGATGCGCTCTGCCCCGGGGCTGAAGAAGGTGATACGGTCTTCTTCGTCTAAGATCACAATTCCTTCCGCGATGGCTTCCAGAAGATGTTCGGTCCAAGCTTGAGCCTCACGCAGCTCCGTGACGGTTTGTCGAAGATCAATCCGCTCCTGTTCAAGAGCTTGGGCCACTTGAGAGACTTCACGCACCCCCTCCCGAACAACTACCGGTTGTTCTAGGTTGCCTTCGCTGAAGGTTGTAGCTGCATCGGCCAACTGCGCTATTGGCCGGCCGATACGTCGGGCCAGGAACACCCCGAGGATGGATCCCACTAGAGTAATGACGATGATGCTGCCAGATAGCGCCCAGACAAGATTACGTTGTGTGGCGGCTATATCTCCCACCGCCAGCGCTATCTCGTCTTCTAGCTCGAAACCATGGACGCGGCCCAGATCGTCTAAGGGAATGCGCGAGGCGTAGAAGGGGCGGCCGTCAATTTGAAGGCTCATGTGGTTGCTGGTGCCAGTAGACCCGGAAGCATCCGGATAACCGGTGACAGATCGCCGCTCAAGAACGCTACCAGGGAGGCTACTTGCTACTGGTCGCCCGTCGACAATTAAAGTGTGTTCCAGGCCGGTCTGCTCGCGCGACTGAATCAGGAAGTCATCATCCAAAGCAACACCGGCGATGACCTTGGGCTGGCTGCCCATTTCACCTGTCGGCCCAGCGCTAACGGCATGGGCAGCCAAAAGCCACACTTGCGGAGTCGTCGCTGCCGACAGGATATAAAAACCAGCCTCTTCCTCGATAGCGCATATTTCGTCTGTAACACGTGTCTCTGACCGGGTGACTAACTGCAGAGCGCGATCGCAAATCAGTAGAAGATCTAGCTCGGCATCACCTCGCAGTATCTGCAAGTACCGGATCAGCTCTGTCTCGTTGCCCTGGGCCAACAAGGCGTGCAAGGTGGGACGATGGCTTGTGAGGGTTGCCAGGTGGGTTACGTTGCTTTCCCAGGCAGTGTAGAGAGCCTGTGTCGCGCGACCGCCATGGTCCACTTGTACCCAAGCCTGTCGCTGGATCTGGTTGCCGATTAACAGAACGGCCGGTAA
Organism: Chloroflexota bacterium; assembly: GCA_020353135.1. The sequence goes on along the minus strand of CP070688.1, from coordinate 433,289 downwards.
CCTGACCGCAAGCCCCGTCAGCAACATCAGTACCACGAAGCTCAGGACCAACTGCACAATCAGGCTGTATCGGTCAATGCCGAACCGGTGCCTCATAAGATAGATTATTGGTTGGGTGTCCTAGGTTTGTCAACGTATCTATTACGTTTACCGGTACGAGCGCTACTCCCATAAACCGCCTGAGGGATGGCGGCGCCGAAAAAGCCCACTATGAGACTAACGGCAAGCCCTCATGTCCCTGTGTCTCCCCACCTCACTTTATCACAGGTTTGTCACGACCTTATCACGATTCTCGTCATCTCTACCGGCTAAGCTATTGATATGAAGAAGCATGCGGCGATAGGTGCTGTGAATTCTCGTTCCGTCGGATTTGGCCGCCGTCGACTCGCCAGCGTTATGGCTGATGAAACGCGGTCGGTGATCTCCGGGCATGAGCCGGGAACCTAGGGATAGGCAGCGGCCATGCGCCTGTTGGCTTGCTACCAGGTCGATCAGGACGAGGACATACGGGTCTATGCTGAGAAGTTGTGTGACCTCCTACAAGGCCAGATTACCTTTTTGGAAGTACCAGTAGAGGGAGGCGCCCAGCAGATCAGGAAGGTGTCAGGCGGTTGCGACCTGATCGTCTTTGGTGAACCAACGTTATCCTTGATCGAACGCATGCTGACCGGCCACCCCTGCCGCAAGGCAGTAAACCAAGCGCCGGTTTCGATACTGGTCCCCGGGCGGCCACGCTGGCCAATCCAGAATATCCTTCTGATCGTCCGGGTTGAGGAGACAGATGAAGCGGCTGTGGATTGGGTGGCCCGCCTGGCCCGGCCGAGCGGCGCGAAAGTATACATTTTGCCTGTCCTATACTCTTTTCCCTCTGTGTACGCGCCAACCAGCTCCGAAGAAACAGCCTTGGGCGAACTCCTTTCGCCCAGCACGCAACCTGGCCAACAACTGCGCAGCCTATCCCAACGATTAGCCGAGAGGCAAATCGAGGGCACCCTGCGCTTTCGCCAGGGCGAACCAGCTTGGCAGATCCGCTGGGAGGTTACTGAGGGAGACTATGACTTAATTGTTATTGGCGCTGAGCCTTACGGCAGTTGGCAGCGTTTGCTAATGGGTGAGTTGGTAGCGCCAATGTTGGGGTGGTTGAATCGGCCGCTGCTGATTGCTCGGCCAACGTTGACGGCTCAAAGCACGGTGGGAGAATAGGGGCATGAATGACTAACCGGACAGGGACCTGCTGGTAACCCCGACCAGATAACACTTCCTGCAGTTAAGGTTGAAGCTGTCATCGGCGGTGTGTTCATCATGGCGGTCATACCTGACGAGCTTTTTTGAACTGCCCCGCCGCATGCGGAAGAAGGCGGCAGCGACAAGTGAGAGCCAAGCGTGAGCTTTGAGAGAATTCTGGTACCACTGGACGGTTCTTACCTTGCGGAAAGGGCGCTGACTCCGGCTCTTTTTATTGCCGAGGCAATATCGGCAAGGCTCCTCTTTGTTAGAGTTGCAATCCCTTTATCGTTGAATCTTGATCCCCAATTATATCAAAGTACCATCATACTACGTCAAAATGAGGCGAAGAAATACCTTAGTGGTTACGGCCGTTCTGGGATCAAACGATGGGTATCTGGCAGCGTAGCTGAAGATGTATTGAGAGGCGCAAACTGCGTGACGCTGGTTATTCACGGTCAGGAGGCTTCGAAATGAGAAATATTGGGCAGTCCATGAAGCGCGAGGTTATCTCCATCTCTGTTTTGGGTACCATCAGTGAAGCAGCAGCCTTATTTGTTGAATGGCATATAGGAACGTTGCCGGTAGTCGCCGAGGGTGGACAACTGGTAGGAATTTTACACATCAGGGACCTCCTAGATTTGGTGATGCCTTCTTTTGTAAGACTTGTAGAGGATTTCGACTTTGTGCGGGGTGATTTCAGCGTATTCGAAACCTTGTTGCCATCATCGGAGGTAGCTGTCCAACCGGCAAGTTCGGTCATGGTTCCACCTGTGTCAGTAAGGGCCAGTAGTGGCTTATTGAGATCATTCGCAATTATGAACAGCCACCACTTGTATGACATTCCTGTTGTGGATGATGATGGCCGGTTGGTAGGTATCGCCTCTCGGGTGGACATTGGCACGGCGTTGCTGGCAAACTGGCGGAGCGCCGCAGGGGAAGGGGCCGAGTGATGGCCTCGATTCTATCCATTCTTATTTTTGTGGTTGCTCTCATTCTGATCTTTTCCGAAAAAGTCCAGCGCGCCATCGTGGCCACAGTCGCTGCAGCGCTCATGGTGGGCGTGGGCATAATTTTTGGCTTCTATTCAGAACAAGATGCCATCGACGCCATTGATTTCGAAACCCTGGGTTTGCTCATGGGGATGATGCTGCTAGTGGTGTTGCTCCAACAGACCGGTTTTTTTGAGTACCTGGCTATTATGGCCGGGCGGTTGTCAGGCGGTAATCCAATACGGCTGTTTATCCTGTTGGGCACGATTACGACGGTGCTTTCAATGTTCCTGGACAATGTCACCACTGTTGTACTTATCGCTCCTGTAACTATTCTGATTTGTGAACTACTCAGCATAAACCCAATCCCAATGCTCATTGGCGAGGCGCTGCTCTCTGACACGGGTGGGGCGGGTACGCTGGTTGGCGATCCCCCGAATATCCTGATCGGCGCGGCCGCGCCGTTTACTTTCAACGATTTCCTGACTCATTCTCTGCCAGTTGTGGTAGTCGCCTGGTTACTGGCATTGTTATTATTACTCTGGCTGTTTCGCCATGATTTACGACCCAACCCAGGGGCGGCTGAAGCGGTAAACAAGCTCGATCCTTCTAAAGCCTTGCACAATCCCCAGTCAGCGCGCCGGGTTCTGATCGTCTTGGGCATAGCTATCTTGTTTTTCTTTTTGCACCAGACCCTCCCTCTGAGCCCTGCGTTTATTGCCTTGGCGGCCGCGGGAGGCGCTCTCCTATGGGTTCGTCCTGAAAACGTTTCCGAGACCTTCGAACGCATTGAATGGGTTGTATTGGTCTTTTTTTCCGCCCTGTTTGTGATGGTTGGGGCGTTGGAAGCGGTCGGCGTGATGGAGCGGCTTTCTCAATTGATCATCCAGGTCAGCGACGCCAACCCAATTCTGCTGGGTGTAGGGATGATATGGTCAGTTGCGATACTGTCGGCGCTCGTGGACAACATCCCTATTACCATCGCTCTTATTCCTGTGATCAGGAATCTTGGCGCGGAAGGGCTCGACGTCACACCGCTCTGGTGGGCTTTAGTCTTTGGGGCCGGGTTTGGCGGGAATGGAACGATTATCGGTTCAACGGCAAATATCGTCGTCGTCTCCCTTTCGGAGAAGACACGCAGCCCAATTACGGCGGGGATATGGAACAGGCGAGGTTTGCCCGTAATGATCCTCGCCTGCACAGTTGCCAGCGTGCTGTTTGCGATCTTCTTTCCCTGGTTTACTGAGAATGCACGTTAATCATCTGGGACAGGTGAGGCGGCATGAGAACTGCATTCTGGATTTAGGTCAAAGTTTGAATAACTGTGAAGTTTCTGGACCGGGGCGTCGGGGAAGGGGGGCTATTTCTCAACAATCGGTTTGGATGCACGACGGCCGGCTCGCGTCCGGCGGTGAGGTAGAGAGGATGTCGACCTTCACGACTCGCCTAGCAACCGCGCCACCCCCGGCTGGCTCAGGAAAACCTCCCGCAGTTCGCCGGCGTGGGCGGCGATATGGTCGATCACCGCCCGGGCCTGGTCGCGATAGCTCTCGGCCGCCGTCGTATCGCCGCATTCCCGTTCCAGCTCGCTCAGCGTGGCCAGGATCTGCCACAGCACGACCCGTTCCTCCCGCGCGTCGGCCGTTTCTTTGGCCTCCAGCAGGGCGGCCCGGGCAGCTTCCAACTGGCCCAGGTGCAGCCGCGCCCGGCCGCGCACCCAAAACTCCTCAGCCAGGGAATGAAGAAAGCCGGCCTGGCGATAGCTTTCCATGCGTTCATCCATGAGGTCGAAGACACGTTCTGGTTTTCCCCGGGCCAATTGTAACTGCCCATAAACGACAGCTATCGTAATGATCAAATGCGACCATGGCGCATCCGGCGCCAGCGTCTCGAGCAAGCCATCCAGTATCGCCTGGCCTTCGGCCAGTTTGCCCCTGGCGATCTTCACCCGGGCGATGTTCGTAAGATAATAGGTCTCAAACACCGGAAAGGACCTTTCCCGCAAGGCCTCGTACAGCTTGTCCGCCCAAAACTCGGCCTGATCCGGCGCTCCCGCCAGATGATGGAGTAACAGCGACGCGTCATAATTCGCATGCTCAGAAAAGGATCGGCGGCTTGGTAACGCCCTTGCCGCTTCGAAATCCGCCAGCGCCCCCTCAAATCGGCCCTGGAACAAGTGGACGAGGCCCACAAACCGTAACGCATTACCCTGGAAGCCCTGGTTGCCGGTCAAAAGGCTCAGCCGCAACGTTTCGCGCGCGGCGGCCATCAAGCCATGATAATCGCCGGTCATCGTGAGGATCCATTGCCTCATCTCATAGACTTCCAACAGCATCGGTTGGTTGCCCAACTCCCGCCAGATAGCCTCGGCCTCGTCATTGGTCTCAAAGGCAGCTTCAAGCTGCTTCTGAGCGATGTAGGGCCAGCACAGGTTGACCAGCACATAACCCATTTGCTCCTTCTGCCCCAATTCTCGGGCCAGAGCGAGCGAGCGTCCTCCGAACTCCGACGTCTGTTGGCTGCTTCCGCCGCCATAGATCCCCACGAGCATCAATCCCCACAGCGCCCTGGCTTCGGCCGGGCGATCGTCAAGCTCCCGCGCCAGATCCAGGGCGGCCTGGCCTTCTTGCCTGGCTCTTTGGGGATTAAAAACCGGGTTGTGCCTGGCATGGATAATGCATTGGGCGATGAGCGCCGCCAGTTCCAGGGCTTGATCTTGCCGCTCGGCGGCGACGGAGAGCATTTCATCGTAATTTACCTGGGCTGCCTGGTAATCCTCGATCAGTTCCAGCGCCCGCCCCCGGTTTTGATACAGTCGCCGCAAGGAATGGGGGTCGACGGTCTCGCCTGCCTCAACCATCCGTCCGGCAACATCCCGGGCCTGATCATAATGGGCCAGGCTTTCTTCGAAGGCCCAGGATGCCAGCGCCTCATCCCCGGCGGCCAGCGAAAAACGAAACGCCGGCTCGTCTAGCAGAGAGGCCAGGGCGTGGAAGGCGCATTCGGCGGCCGGCGCCTGGTCGGCTTCCAGGGCCAGCAGTGCTCGGCGGTGGAAGATGCGGCGGCGCGCTTCATGGCTTTCACCGTAGAC
>CP070688.1:421992-427882 GCA_020353135.1 Chloroflexota bacterium | reverse complement strand
TGTCCCTTGGCCCCCGGCATCAGGCGCTGGAATATCACCTCGCCGCCGCCGCCGGTGATGGGATCTGAATCGCTGAAAGTCGTCAGCACCGGCTTGGGCCACTTGCGCAGCTTGCGCCACAGGCCGCGGTTGATCTTGGCCTCCGGATCGCCAGGATCGGTCGGCACCAGGGCTGGCAAAACCCGCGCCCCGGCCTTGTACGATTCGTCCGGGAACGGCGCATTATAGGCGGCCACGACCTCTCGGCTCAAGGTACTAACCGTGCCGCCACTAAGAACCCGGCCGACCTGCATCTTGCTCACCTTCTGGGTAAAATTCTGCCACTGATAGAAAGCTTCGGGCATCTCCCCGCCGATAGGCAAGCCGGTATTGGCCGCCACCAGGCGGCTGAATCGGTCGCCATCTTCGGCGATGAGCCGCAAGCCGATGAGTCCACCCCAATCCTGGCAGAAGAGCGTGATCCCTTGCAAATCCAGGGCCTCGATCGTCGCCGCCGTCCAGGCCACCAGCCGCTGGTAGGTGTAATCTTCGCGCGCGGCCGGCTTGTCAGACCGGCCGAAACCCACCATGTCGGGCGCCACTGCCCGGTAACCGGCCGCAACCAGCGGCGGGATCATCTTGCGGTACAGATAAGACCAGGACGGCTCGCCGTGCAGCAGCAACACTACCGGCGCATCGGCCGACCCTTCGTCCACGTAGTGAACGCGCAACGTGGCTCCGTCACCGCTGGGGATTTCTAGGTACCTCGGCCGGAACGGATAGCCGGGTAACTCTTCAAAACGTTCGTCGGGCGTGCGCAAGATGTCCATGGTTGGTCCTTTGGTCGCTGGTAGTTGGTAGTTGGTCGCTGGTTACTGGTAGTTGGTCATTGGCCGGTGCTAAGTCGTTCCTATCTTACCAGCAACCAGCAGCTGTCGACCAGCAACTAGCTACCAGCGACCAGCAACCGTCAATCGATGACCAGCAACCAGCTACCGACCACTCTCGTTACCTATCCCGACCTGGCCTATAATCGGCCGCCTGATGGCAATGCATAAACCCGAATCTCGTCCCGTTCGGCCGGAGGATTATTGGCCCATCCACCGCCTCATCGGCGAAACGATGCCGATCACGCCGCTAGGCTTTAACGGGGATATCCGCCGTTGGGAGGGTAAGCGGTTTTACGACAAGAACCCGGCCGGCGATCCTGATTGGTGCAAAAATAGCCAGTTGTGGCCACGGCCGTCCGGGCAACCGGCCGCTGTGGCCCACCCTGATAGCCCCGGTTACCCGGCCTTGCTCGTCCACCCCGATTACCGGCGCCTTGAACCAGAGATGATCGCCTGGGCCGAAGAGCATCTTTCCAGGCCTCTTCCAGAGGGTAAGCTTCTGGAAGAGGGTAAATCCGAAATCCAGTTCTATGTATACGACTACGATGCCCAACGGCAGCGACTATTGGCAGATCGAGGTTATCAGAAAATGACCTCCGGCGGGACCATCCGCCGTCTCCGTTTTGGGCAACAGTCACTGGCTCGGCCGGCGCTGGCCGCCGGCTACCGCCTGCGCACCACAGACCCAGAAGATGACGCCGACGCGCAACAGATAGCCGATCTGCTCAATGCTGCCTTTAACCGCGATTTCCACAACGCGACCGAATACCAAAACTTCGCCCGCCAGGCGCCTTCATTCCAGCCCGATCTGGACCTGGTGGCTATAACGCCCGATGGCGCTTTCGCCGCTTACGTGGGTATTCCCTATGACCAGGCCAACCAGCTGGGCATCTTTGAACCCGTTTGCACTCATCCGGACCATCGCCAGAAAGGCCTGGCCAGGGCGCTAATGCGAGAAGGGCTGCTCCGCCTCAGCGCGCTGGGCGCCCATTACGCTATGGTGGATACCGGCGACATGATCCCGGCTAACCGGTTATACGACGCTATCGGTTTTGGCGAAGTGCACCAGGGCGCCTACTGGCGAAAGATATTCTGAGGCCGGCCACAGCGCTGTAACTGCATCTTTCCTGGGTAGACGGTTATGCTTCAATATGCGGCCGAATCCAGTTAAGACCTGAAAAATCTGCGCAGATCTTGGATAGCACTGTCAGCGCACAAAGTCGCACAATTATGCCAAACTATCGTAGACATATGCTGCTATGCGGAGTTGGCAGCACTGCCAGGCCCCTACGCCGGTAGGGTATGAAACCCTCCTCCAGGTCGTTTCAACCGCCCGCTCAGATACGCTATAGTATACGCTGACCGCACCGTGCGCCGGCCGCCGGCCGGGCGCCATTATCCTGGTGGAGGCTATGTCCGAACGACTTCACGAAGTAACCGCCCCATTTCGCCGGCTGCGCTGGCAGTTGATCCTCAGCTACACTATCGTCACCATCGGCGCCCTCCTGGTAGCCGTTTTGATCATGGCCGGTCTGCTCTTCTCTCGCCTGTTCCCGTCCGACGACCGCTACACCCCGGCCGATTGGCAACAGATCGCTGGCGAGAATATCGCCCCTCTGGTGCGGCCGTTCCTGACCACCCCATCCGTGGACGAAGCAGCCGTTTCTGAGTTACTCAACCAGGCCCGCGTCATAATGCCCGGCCGGCCCTTTTTCAGCGTGGGCGAACTGGACGTCAATACCAGCATCTCGGCCGAGATCCATATCGCACTGGTCGATGCCGCCGGTCATCTCGTGGCTACTTCCGACGAGTGGGTCGTGCCTGGCGCGCGCTTGGGGCAGCCATTGGACGTCGAAAGCAAACCCGTCCTGGCCCAACCCCTGGCCCCGGCCCTGGCCGGCGAGACCGATCCCGACCAACTCTTCACTTCTCTTGGCTCCGGCGACGCGATCTTCGTAACGCCCATATTCAACCAACCGGGCAGCCAGGAAACGGTCCTGGGCGCAGCCGTCGTCGACTACTCGGCCCTGCCGACCCAGCGCGACGTTCTGGACAATGCCCTGGCCGCGGCCGGCCGGGCTTTTCTGTTCTTCGTCATCGGCGCCGGACTGCTGGGCGCGATATTTGGCTCGATCACTGCCGGCGGATTGGTCAGGCGCTTCGAGCGCTTCTCCATCACTTCTGAGTCCTGGAGCCGGGGCGACCTGTCGGCCCGTGTCGCCGACGACAATCGCGACGAGATCGGCCAGTTGGCCGGCAAACTGGACGCCATGGCCGCCCGGCTCGAGAAGTTGCTGCGCCGGCGACAGGAAATCGCCGTGGCCGAAGAGCGCAACCGAATGGCTCGCGATCTGCATGATAGCGCCAAGCAGCAGGCTTTCGCCGCTTCGGCCCAAATAGGCGCCGCGCTGGCTTTAGAGGAGCGCGATCCAGCCCAGGCCAGGGAACATTTGCAAGAGGCCCAGAAGCTGGTCGACCGGGTGCGGGCAGAGCTGACCGATCTGATCCTCAAGCTGCGGCCGGCCAATTTACAGGAAGGTGGCCTGCCCGTCGCCCTGCGCGAATACGCGGTCGACTGGGCCCAACAAAACAATATCGAGGTCGACGTACAGGTGTCTGGCGACGGCCAACTACCCTTGGAAGTGGACCAGGCCTTGTACCGCGTCACCCAGGAAGCGCTGGCCAACACGGCCCGCCACAGCGGAGCGACCACGGCCGGGATCAAGTTGGCTTACGACGATGGGCAAGTCACTCTGACCATCGGCGATGATGGCCGCGGCTTCAATCCAAAAGGGGACTACGGCGGCCTGGGCTTACGCTCGATGCAGGAGCGGGCCGAATTGATCGGCGGCCGCCTGCAGGTCGACAGCGCGGCCGGCGAGGGAACCCGGATTACCGCCACCTGGCCAGCGGCCGGCGAAACGGTAGCAGGAGAACAAGATGGCTGAAGCGATTACCGTTCTTTTGGTCGACGATCATGAAGTAGTGCGCCAGGGCGTGCGCGCTTATCTCGACGCCCTGCCCGACTTCCAGGTTGTGGGCGAAGCTGAATCGGGCGCGGCCGCCGTCCGTCTGGCCGCCGAACATGTGCCCGACGTAGTCCTGATGGACCTGGTGATGGCCGGCATGGACGGCGTGGAAGCCACCCGCCAGGTCAAAGATGTCAGTCCCCGCAGCCAGATCGTCGTCCTGACCTCCTACCATCAAGACGAGCACATCTTCCCCGCCCTGCGGGCCGGGGCCATCTCCTACATCCTCAAAGACGTCAAGATGGAAGACCTGGCCCAGGCCATCGACCGGGCCGCCCGGGGCGAAGCGACCCTGCACCCCCGCGTCGCCTCGCGGCTGGTATTGGAGATGCATGGCGCGCCAAGCGCGGAAGTCAATCCATTCACCGAATTGACCGAGCGCGAGCTGGAAGTGCTCAAGCTCATCGCCAGCGGCTTGACCAACAGCAAGATCGCCGGGCAATTGGTCATCAGCCGGAACACGGTCAAAGGGCACGTCAGCAACATCCTCAGCAAGCTGCACCTGGCCGACCGCACCGAAGCGGCCGTCTACGCCTGGAAAGAAGGCATCGTCCGCCGGGAAGATGTCGACTAAGCCTCAAGATGCCTGACTATTTTGCGTATTTCAGGGCAGCTCAATAGCCTACGAAAAGTCAGGCTTCTACGCCCTTCGCCAGTAGCGGCCGCAAACCACCCCACGAGATCGCCCCAAATCATCCTCCAGGCGCGTGTGCCCCGTCCACTTCTGCCTTACTCTATCATCAGACTGAAACCCTACTTAACCCATGGAGGCCCACTATGAACAACAAACGCCTGATAGCCGCCGTCCTCTTCTTCTTACTGGCCGGGCTGGCCCTGGTGGCCGGCTTCACCAGGGTGGAGTTGTCGCCCGAATCGCCCCAGGTCATCGTCTACCCGGCTGCAGCCTTGGCCCTCGTCGGCCTGGTGCAACTCTGGCTCTACTGGCGCCGCACTTACCGGAGCAAGTAACCCATAAGCCAGCACGCCATTAAGAGGAGAATGGCATTCTCAAATGCCGCGTCATGCCAAGGCGCCGGTCGCATTTGAGAATGCCCCCTCCTCGCTCTTTGTGATGCTTCCAAATGCCTGGGGTGCAGCGCAGCATCAGGCCACGGGCTATCCGGCAGCCGGCAAATGCGGCTCAAAATGCTCGGCCACCAGCTCAGCTACCTCGGCCGGGGATTCCGAGCCATCTATCTCCAGGGCGCGTAAACTATTGGCCCGGGCCTGCTTTGCGATGCGCTCGGCCAGCAGTTGATCGATGGTTAGCAAATCGCGTTTGGCCCGCGCCGGATCGGCCATCTGCCGGGCCAGAAAACGCTTCTTCGACCGCCCCCAGTTGGCCTGGACAAACGTCTCGCTCGGTACCAGCCAGATGGCCTGTTGCTTCGACGTCAGTAGCGGCGCGACCAGTTCCGGCAACACGCCGGCCCCTTCGGCCAGGAGCGGGCGCGGCCCTTGGAAGCTCCGCAGCTCTTCGAGCAGCAGCGGGAAACGATCGTGGGCGAAGGTCCAGGCCCAATCCACATGTGCGGCCGGCGCCAACGCCGCCAGGCGCTCGACCGGCGAGGTGTCCAGGACCTCCCGATACGTCGCCGACCCGGCGCCCGACCCGGCCGCCAACCTTTCCAGATGCGTCTGCCCCCGCTTGTCCAGCGAATAAAACCCCAACCCATAACGCCGGACCAGGATCCGGGCCGCCGTCGACTTCCCCGCATCCGGCCCACCCCCCAGCCACAGCACGTGAGCCAAAGCTCGCCGAATATCGTTAGTATCCATGAGTTTCTTTCCAAGGCCGGGACCGGACGCTATCCACCGCCAGAGATCATGCAACTATATCGTACATCTTTATCTTGATTTGTAGTATACTATATATCCAGATATGTATTTAAATTAGTATATCGCTAATAACGAGTGAGACGATGGTACAAAAGATCATAGGCGTCACCGAATTACAGCGCCGTTTTCGAGTCGTATTTGATGAAGTAGCCA
>CP070688.1:410907-421892 GCA_020353135.1 Chloroflexota bacterium | reverse complement strand
TGTGAAATACGTCAACTATGCTCTCCTCGCCTTCGCCGTTCTGGCCGTCGCCGGCGCCCTTCTTGACTGGCCGCCGGTCCTGGTCTTCTTCCTCTCCGCCCTGGGCGTCGTGCCTATGGCCGGCTTTATGGGCAAGGCCACCGAAGAATTGGCCATCTACACTGGCCCCAAGCTGGGCGGCCTGCTGAACGCCACCCTGGGCAACTCGGCCGAGTTGATCATCGCCATCATCGCCATCCGCGAAGGTCTGCTCACCCTGGTCCTGGCCTCGATCACCGGTTCCATTCTGGGCAATATCCTGCTCATCCTGGGCCTGAGCGTGCTGCTGGGCGGCCTGCGTTTCGGCGAGCAGAAGTTCGACCGCACCCAGGCCGGCGTCAACGCCACTATGTTGATCCTGGCCGTCATCGCCCTGGCCATCCCCTCCTTCTTTAACGTGCGCATCGCCGAGGAGAATCAGGATTTCGTCGAATACTTGAGCCTGAGTACGGCCGTGGTCATGATGATAATCTACGCCCTGAGCATCATCTTCTCCTTCCGCATAACCAGCACCCAGCACGAGTTGGCCGAAGCGCATGGTCATGAACCAGCCTGGAGCCGCAACCGCAGCATCGGCGTGCTCATCGCCGCCACGCTGGGCATCGTCGTCCTCAGCGAGGTCCTGATCGGAGCCGTCGAGCCGGTCGTCGAAGAGTTGGGCATCAGCGAGTTCTTCCTGGGCATCATCCTCATCCCCCTGGTGGGCAATGTGGCCGAACACCTTGTCGCCGTCCAGGTGGCCATGAAAAACAAGATGGAGCTGTCGCTGGCCATTTCCATTGGCTCCAGCTTACAGATCGCCCTCTTCGTCACCCCGGTGCTGGTTTTCGTTAGCTTGTTGTTGGGCAATCCGCTGCAATTGACCTTCGATCAATTCGAGATCGTGGCCATGATCGGTGCCTCGCTCATCGCCGCCCTCATCGCCCTGGACGGCAAGAGCAACTGGCTGGAAGGCGCCCAATTGCTGGGCGTCTACGTCATCATCGCCCTGGCTTTTTTCTTCCTGCCGTCGTAAGCGATCCGGCAACCAGCTATTCTTACTAATCTACTTACCCCAACAAGCCTGCTTTCGTCAATCTTGTTGCCGTAATTTGCGTTTCCGGTGCGGCTTTCTCCGTAGTCCGAGCAACTAAGCCAACTCTACAGCAGTAGTGATATCGGATGTGGTATAATTTGACCTAACCGATACCGATATTGGGCAGACGCATGTTAGAACCACGATTGGGGGCACGAATTGAGGAGAAGAAGACTCGCCTGGATGGGCTTCGGCCGCTGCCAAGCGCAGCCCTTCGTCGGTTGCAAGAGCAATTGACCATTGAATGGATCTACAACTCCAATGCCATTGAGGGCAGCACGCTGACCCTGCGTGAAACGCAGCTCATTCTCGAGCAGGGCATTACCATCGGCGGCAAGACGCTGCGGGAGCATTTTGAGGTCGTCAACCACCAAGAGGCGATCCACCTGGTAGAGTCCCTGGCCAGCAATCAAGAACCAATAAGCGTTTTTGACCTGCGGCAGTTGCACGCCCTGGTTCTGGCTCGCATTGACGATCAAAACGCCGGCCGTTACCGGGATGTGCCGGTGCGGATCGCCGGGGCAACTCACGAGCCGCCTCCGGCCTGGGAAATCGAATCACGAATGCATGACTGGGCGACCTGGCTCCAGGATCGGGCAGATACTACGGATCCGGTGACTTTGGCAGCCATCGCTCATCACAAGTTGGTGGCCATCCATCCTTTTATCGACGGCAATGGCCGGACAGCCCGGCTGGTCATGAACTTGATCCTAATGCGCGCCGCCTACCCACCGGCGATTATCGCCCAGGTCAACAGGCGACAATATTATCGCGTGTTGAGCCAGGCAGATGCTGGCAGTCCTGGGCCTTTGGTAAACTTCGTCGGTCGGGCAGTGGAGCGTTCGTTGACGCTCTATCTAGAAGCATGCACGCCACAGACAGAGCCGCCGCCAGCGGAAGATGAATGGATCCCGCTCAAAGAAGCGGCCGAGTTCGCGCCTTACAGCCAGGAGTATCTGAGCCTGCTGGCCCGTACCGGCCGTCTGGAAGCCATCAAGCGCGGCCGGGTCTGGCACACTTCCCGCCGCGCATTGCAAGTGTATCTGGCTTCCGTGGGGACTAGGTCACATGACAAGTGACATTTTTGGGGAGGAAGTTCTTCGACGCGGCCAAGCACAAGCGTGTTTTCGCCGGCAAGAACAAGATACAGCTTATTTTTCGGCCAATGTCATGACCATGATTGGGATCCGGCGACTAGCTGCGCGCTGCTTATAAAGCGCATATCCTCTGTACGTATCCACGGCAGCTAACCAGAATTGGTCATATTCCTAGCCTACGGCTTCATGGGCGATATATTCTTCGGCCTGACCCTCTATTGAGCATTGGGCGCGGGGGTTTGTTTTCAGATTGTAATACCAGGCTGGAGTACGGCGCTGCCCATAGTTGGAGGCAATGAGAGCAAATGAATCTGAGTTGGCGTTATCTCGGATGCATAGTAGCGGTAGCGTGCGCGGCAACCCACTTTTAGCGCCTATCGTCGTCACATGAACGATCGGCACACCGGCCAGGATAGCAGACAACGTGGTCTTCCCGCGAGTGAGTTCCAGAACGATGCGGTCAAAATGGTGCAACGTTCGGGCGAGAAACCAGGCTCCTGGTTGTGATGAAGCGATTGTGCGAATGAAGAGGTGGAAGCGACTATAGTCCTGCCTAGCCATCTTTAATCTCTTCAAAGGTAATGCACCGCTCAGCCGGCCATGACCTCTTCCCGGGTCACGCTGCTGCCGATACCCCGCTCGGCCAGTTCGGCGAAGAAGGCCTCGCCATCCACGGCTTGCTCCGGCGCCCAGACGCCTGGCTTGCGCTGGCGGCCGTCGGCCAACCAGCGGGCGACCACGGCCGGCGGGCTGGCGACCATCAGCTTGCTGCCGCTCATGCCCCAGCCATCGTGCGGCCAGGCCCAGGTGTCCATGCGCAAAGTCGCCGGCCGGCCGGCCTGCGTGCCGCTAACCACCGTGGCGATATCCTTGTAGCCCTTGTTGACCGGCGGCGTCTTGGCCGCCGGGGAGCGATCCAACAAAGCGAGCAGCACGTCGCGCGGCGCGACCTCGACGCCTTTGACCTCTATCGGCTCCTTGTCGGCCAGGCCCAGTTCGGTCAAGAACTGCATCTTGCGCAAAACCGGCTCCGAGTAGCCAAAGAAAGTGATCTTGAAGAAGCACTCCTGGATGCCTTTATCGCCCAGGCTGAGGGGGATGGTGGCCACCTCCGAGTGCAGGCTCAGATGGGTCTTGGCATAGCCGATGGGCTCCGGGAACATGAAGAATTCTTCCTCTCCCAAAGGCGCCATGGCCTGAAACTCGCCGTCGCGGAAGATCATGGCCGGCTTGCTGATCTCGTCCAGGATGGTCTCGATGGAATAGGCCCAGGACAGGGATTCGCCTTCATCTAGCGTCGAACCATTGTAGATCTTGACTGATTCGACGGTGTCCAGCATACCGCCCAGGTAGCCGGCATGGACGTTGGCCACGCCCGGGCAACTGCCCAGGCCCAGGATGGCCGTGATGCCGATGACCTCAAATTGGTCGGCCAATTCCAGCTGCTTCCGAGTGGTATGGAACAGGCCGCCCAGATCCATGTAGGGCACGTGATTACGCAGGCAGCTCATCATGACGTCCAGGTTGAAGTAATATTGGGCGCTGTTGATGCAGGCGTCGGCGCCGAACAAGACCGAATCCAGTTGCTCGTCATCGGTGACGTCAACCTGCTCGGCCACGCAGCCACGGCCGATGCGTTCGGCCACCTGTTGGGCGGCCGCCAGATCCAGGTCGGCCACGATCACTTCGGATACGTCCTCGGCCAGGTCCTGAACAATGGCCTGCCCGATAATGCCTGCTCCACCTAACACGACGATACGGGACATGGGAAAGCTCCTTTTTAGCCGTTAGTTTTCAGCCGTCAGCCATCTGTCAGTGGCGCGGCCTGACCCCAACGATACGATAGCTTGTACATTTTCAGGATGGTGAAGGTCTCGGTGCGCGTGACGCCTGGCGCCTGCTGCAGCTTTTGGTTCAGGAACTGCACAAAATGCTCCCGGTCGCGACAATAGACCTCGACGAACAGGTCAAAACCGCCCGAGGCCATGAACAGGTAAGTAACTTCAGGAAAGCCGGCGATGACTCCGGCCGCCTGTTCCACCTGGCCTGCCTGGACATTAACGCCGATCATGCCGGCGGCATTCCATTCCATCAATCGCGGCTCAACGACACCCACGATCTGCAGCATACCGTCTTCGGTCAGACGCTTCACCCGCCGCCGCACCGCGCCCTCCGAGATGCCCAGCTTGCCGCCGATCTCCGTGTAGGGCATCCGGCCGTCATATTGCAGCAATTGGATGATTTCGCGATCGGTTTCGTCCAGGCTTTTCATGATCGTTCCTGAAGCTGGCTGTTCTCTGATAGAATAATATACGAAACTCGTAATTAACTCAAGATATATGCACGATTATCGTAGATATTTGGCGAAATTCAGCGAAATTAGTACTTATGTGGAAAACCCATATCCGCCAGTCGACACGAACACGATAATCAGCGACAATCGCTGACGGTTAATAGCTGAAAGCTGTCGCCTAGCAGCTGGCCACTAACTGCTCACTCTAGGAGAAAGTTATGATCAGTCCCGATGTCATCGCTCACTACTTCAAGCGCAACTATTACGTGCTTCATATGCAAGTCAAAGGCCTGAGTCACGAGGACAGCTTGTTGGCGCCGCCTTTCCGGGCCAATTGCCTCAACTGGGTATTGGGCCATATCGTCGTTTATCGCGGCCGGGCCCTGACCCTGCTGGGCGCGGAGCCCGTGTGGGATGAAGATCAGGCAACCCCCTACAACCGGGAATCAGAGCCCCTGCAGGCCCAAGATGCCCGACCGCTGGAACAAATCATGGCCGATCTGGATTTGTCTCAGGAGCGGCTGGACGCAGCGCTGGCCGATCTGACGGCCGAGGACCTGGAGCGCGGCGTCGACGAAAGCACCATGGCTGAGCGTTTAACCTTCGACTACTGGCATGAAGCCTACCACACCGGCCAGACAGAACTTCTGCGCCAGCTGGCCGGCACCGACGACAAAGTGATATGAAAAGACTGCTAGCCATATTCGCCCACCCAGATGACGAAGGCGCCATCGCCGGTACCCTGGCTCGCTACGCTCATGAGGGCGTCGTGGTAAGCCTGGTTTGTGCTACTAAAGGCGAGGCCGGCGAGATCAGCGATCCTTCCCTGGCCACGACCGAGAACCTGGGCAGCGTGCGCGAAGATGAACTGCGCTGCGCCTGCGCGGTCCTTGGCATCTCTGAATTGCACCTACTGGACTACTGTGATTCCGGCATGGAAGGTACGGACGAAAATGAGTTGCCTACCGCGTTTATTAACGCCGATCCCGACGAGGTGAGAGGCAAATTGGTAAGGATCATTCGCGCAACAAAACCGCAGGTGGTCCTCACTTTTGAACCTTTCGGTTGGTACGGGCACCCAGATCACATCGCCGCCGGCCGCTATGCCACTGAGGCCTTCGAGCTGGCTGGAAATCCAGACGCTTACCCAGAGGCTGGAGATGCCTGGTTACCATCCCACCTGTTCCATGCCGTCCTGTCGTTGAGCCAGTTCAAAGCCGTGGTTGACTATGCCCGAGAACATGGCATTGATCTCAACTTCCCGGATGAATTCCCGCTTGAACGAGAAGAAAAGCTAGCTGCCCAAATTACCCACCGCCTGGACACCCAGCCCTATCAGGAGAAGAAGTCGGCCGCTACGGCCTGTCACCGCACCCAATTCGGCGACGATCACCTGTTTCGCCGCGTTCCACAGGATATTATCTGGGACAGCATGCGTTACGAACACTTTATCCAGGTCGAGCCGCCTCTCACACCGGCGCCCACGCCCTTCGACGATCTTTATGCCGGTCTACCGGCCGAGCCAAAGTAACGGACGCCGGCCGGCTAAGAGTGCAATAAGCTCTGAGCTAGAGAATCTCCGGAAATACTTCCCCGCCAACTTGTTTCAAAAACGCTGCCCGCAGATGGTCATCTCCAACGTTGTCGGCAATGTAACTGGCTACCACCCTTGCCTCTCGGCGGTGTTCGGCGGCGGCGGCCTCGTTGCCTTGAGTGTAATCCACTCCTGAAGGTAAGCCAAGATATTATTTTCTCAATAGGCGCCACCGTAGTCGTCTCACCCTGTTGCGCGTTGATTCACGAAACCCCTTGAAGCGATTCTCGCTCAAGATGGACCACTCCTCTTTAGGTTTCCAATCAGGACGCCAGCCATCGTTCCACAGCTCACTACGGAGCTCCATCCACTCTTCAACAATCTGCAAAATTCGCGTTTCTAACTCTTCATGCAACGGTTGATAACTGGCCTTCTGGGCAGCTGAAGGGTCCTGCATCAGATACTTGAGATCGCGTAGCATGCAAATGTAGGCGAACATGCTCACCGACGGTAATGATTCCTGGAACATCATTTGCTCGCGCTGGTTGAATATCTTGTGCGTTAATTGTCCCGCATGCCGTCTAATCTTCAATAGTGGCTCGTCGATGTAGTGCATGCCCCCTAAAAGGGCGCCTCGAAAAGGGAGTACAGTATCGATTCCCTCTGGCAAGCGGGAGGCATCGAGCGATGGCAAAGTCTGGTATACCCTCTTCGACCATGCCATGGAGGCGCCGTACGACTCAGCAAGATAGCCACTGCGAATCACTTCAGAGGCGGTGATGTTGCGTGACAGAACTCCACTAACGCGCAAGCCGATTTCGTGACCCTTGGCATTGATTTCAATGGAGTTCGACGATAATACATCCGCTCCTGTTGAGCGCATTTCATCAAGAAGGCGCCGGCAACGGTGGCTAAAGGAGATGTCATCACCGTTCGCCATGACGATGAACGATGTGGCGGCCATTTCAACCAACTGGCAGACATTATTGTGCTGGCCAATGTTTTTCTTGGTACGGCGAATGCTTAGATGGTGAGGACCGTCGTAGGCATGCGCGATGTCTTGCACGATCGCAAAGGTCCGGTCGCTTGAGCAGTCGTCGGAGACTAAGATCTCAGCCACGAGGCCTTCCTGAGAGAGCACGCTCTCCAAGGCCTCTTTCACATAAGCTTCTTGGTTATAAGCGGTTAAGATGACCGATAGCTCAGGTTGGCCACGTCCTGCATTGATAACATCCATTCTATCTAATCCCTGGCAGATGACCTGGAAGGAGAGGGAGGCGAGTGAAATTCGCTAATTAATGAGGCGTCAAAATCGCGAACATCTTGCCGCCGGTAAATTGTTGTCGGCCTGATCCAGGCAATCGGCTCGTAACCAACTTCGGACAGAAAGCAAAAAACCGGCGATTCTGAGAACTTATCTAGCCTAATTGAAACGTCCTCTACCAGGACAAGTTCCGGCCGGTATTTTTCCCAGTTGTTTGAGCTCAGTACCTGTAAGTCGAAACCCTCGGCATCAATAGACATGAAGCTTATCTCCTTGCCCTGCGGCATATTTGTGTCAAGTATGCTTTCAAGGCGTTGGGTTTGAACTCTCAGCTGCTGCGGTTCGCGTCCAAAGCGTCGGGCATAGTTCGCGGCCGATGATGGGTCGAGCGTATTGACCATGAACGGTGTTTCCCAATGGTAGAAAACCGCCTCTTCCTCCACGTCCGATACTACGGCTTCTATGTTGATGTCCCTCGGCCGCACGCGGTCAAACGCCTCCATCGAACCCGGCGAGCCATCGATATTGATGCCTCTCCATCCCTGTTTGTAGAACCAGTAGGAGTTTGAATAAAGCTTCGGCGCATAGGCGCCAACTTCGACATAGAAGCCCTCGCCCACGGCATGAGCCGGCTGCAGCAGCAAGGGAACGCCCGCATAATGCTCATTAATATATCGCGCATGAAAGAAGGTTTGCAGAAATACGTCTTCACCAAACTGGCTGAAATACTCTCCCTTGCCTAGATCGAATAGCCTGGTTACCAACGTCTTGATCCTGCGCTTCCGCTCGGGTGATAATCGTTGAACTAAGCCCGATAAGTAACGTTTCATTTGTTTCAGCTGACCGCTATTTGGGCCCCTTTGAAGAAGCGGTCCAGTTAACCAGACGCTTCAGGCCCTGAGAGAGGTCAACTTTCGGAGCCCACCGGAGTTCACTTTTCGCAAAATCAGTGTTGGCAAGGCTGTGGCGAATGTCGCCACGACGGGAAGTTCCCGTCTCCTCAAATACCGCGCGAACATCCCGGCAATCTGCAATGTGCTCGGCCAGCTGGCGCAATGTGGTCTTTTCACCCGTGCCTATATTATATGTGCCGGACGGTGCGCTTAGTGCGCATACGTTTGCAGCTGTAATATCGTCGATGTTGATGAAGTCGCGTATTTGTTGCCCATCTTCGTAAATGGTGAATGGTCTTGCAGCTAGGGCCCGTCGAACAAACGCATTGACGACACTGGCTGAGCCGCTACTCCCTTTATATCCCTCACCGTAGACATTGAAGTATCTCAAGATTACCCAGTCTGACTCCGATCCAGGCAAAAGCCGCTTCACAACGTCTTCTTGAATCTGTTTGCTAAGCCCATATATTGAGGCGGGCCTCAGAGGCAAATCTTCTTTGCACGGCATAATCGAGACAGGGCCAGCGCAATTCGGACAACGTGGTTCCCACTTTTTTCTGGCCAGCCGACTATGCTCTCTTGGGAGTAGGAAGACTTCGCCGCACTTTCCACAGGATCCCGAACCTTCGCCATAGACCGCCCTGGAGGAAGCTAGAATGATGCGTTCTATTCGTCCACGAGCGAGCTTGACCAATGTGGCAGTACCAACAGCATTATGTGATAGGTGGATCTCTGGATGGCTCATAGATTCTTCCACAGATGTTCGGGCTGCAAGGTGAAAGACAGTGTCTACCCCTCTGAGTGCCTTGTCAACACTATCTTCGTGACGAACATCGCCTTCCTGGAACTCCACTCTTGCCAGGAATTCAGATAATCCAAGTTTTCTTTGAACATCGAGTGGTAAAGAGACCTTGTCTAACACGCGTACTGAAAAACCCAACGAAACCAGACGTGCGGCCAAATGGGACCCGATAAATCCCGCGCCTCCAGTAACAAGAATATGTGCCATTTCAGTCTAGACTTTTCCTAAGAGGGTGTCATTTCACGGTGAATAGCCTTGATACCTATTACTGTTTTTTTGATTCTCGCCTCGTTGAATGTGATTGCGGCTGTGACTACTTACGGGTTTAGGCACCCGATCACTCAAGAGTAGCAGAGCCGGAGACAATCTCAAAAAGCTATACATCGCCGGTTCGGCGGCGTCGACGGATAGTTTACTCTCAACGAACCGTTCCTGACCAACTGGCGTAGGCTCTTCTCCTCCTCTGGGCCTCAGCCACTCTGCCCATCTGCCCTCCTGGACGCCGACCATTCGGCCACAAATTCCTGCACCGACTGCTGGCGCGCGGCGCGTTCGGCCGAAGTCGCCCGGCCGACAACCACTTGCAGGGCCGAACTCCCTCGCCAGGTCCGGCCGGTAAGGCCTCCACTGCCCAGCAACTCGACGGCCGTTCGACCCAAGGTATACACGTTGGTCACCTGGTCGATCGTCGAACCCCTTCGCCACTCCTCCGGGGCCATGAACCGCCGCGAGCCGGGCAGCCGCTCATCCTCCAGCACAAAGGGCCCCGGCCGGTACTCATCCAAATCGCAAAGATACGTCCGGCCTCGATTAAAGTCGTAAATGATGCAGCCGTCATAGAAGTCCACAGCCACAAAGCCTTTTTGGGCCAGCATCAAATGAACATCGTAGATCGTATCCAGCGCGGCCAGGATCTGTTCAATCGGCAAGGCCCGAAAACGGGCATGCGCCCCGGCCGGGTCGTCACGACTGATGCCGCTGGCGGTGTAATCGTACAACACCTCTCCAGGCAGCCACTCGTAAATCAGCGCCAGTCCATCACGCGTCCTGAAGCTGTTGTACAAGCGGGCCAGGGCCGGGTGTTCGAAGGTCTCATGCAGATGGCGCGCACGGCGCAATCCGGCCATCCCTCGGGGCTCGCTCGAATGCTTCACAAACCAGTGCCGGCCGTCCACCCACACGCCATAAGAGACGCAACCCGAATCCTGCCGCCGGAATACCCGGAAAATCTGCCCCCGCTTCTCTAAATAGGCTTCAATATCCTCGTTTACTTGGTCGATATCCACAAGCAGGCTCCTCCGCTCCTTTTCTCCTCTGCCCCTCTGGCTCTCCGTCCCGCTGCTCCTCCACTCCCGAAGCGCCGCCACTACCTGCCCCACCGTAGCGTCGATGTCAACCACGATCGCCTCATCCGACCCCGGCTCTTCCAGGGCGGCGAACTGGCTCTCCAGCAAGCCGGCCGGCATGTAATGGCCGCGCCGGCCGGCCAGGCGGCGCGATATTCGTTCAAAATCGCCGCGCAGATAGACGAAGACCAGGCCATCGTTGCCGGCTCGTAGTTGTTCCCGGTACGATTTCTTGAGCGCCGAACAAGCCACCACGGCCGGCTCATTTCGGGCCAGATGGTCGGCGATCAAATCGTGGAGCGTGGCCAACCACGGCCGGCGGTCGGCATCCGTTAACGGCGCGCCGGCGGCCATCTTGGCCACATTCTCCGGCGGGTGAAAGTCGTCGCCGTCAAAAAAGGGCCAGTCCAATTCGACCGCTACGGCCGCGCCCAATGTCGACTTACCGGCCCCGGAAACGCCCATGAAGATGGGGACCATGGATCGGGGATCGGGGATCGGGAATTGGGAATCGGTCGCTGGTGGTCGGTTGCTGGTCATTGGTGGCTGGTCGCTAGTTACCGGTCGCTGGCCGTCGGTTGCTGGTTGCTGGTGGTCGATGGCTGGCCACTGACCGCTGACCACTGTCCGCCGATCCCTAGC
>CP070688.1:406944-410807 GCA_020353135.1 Chloroflexota bacterium | reverse complement strand
GGCGCACGGCGTTGCCAACCGAGGCGGCCACGCCGACGGTGGCCAGCTCGGCGATGCCTATGCCCTGGCCTCGAATAGAGTCAAAGCCTTTCTCGACAAAATGGACCTCCATGGGCGGTATATCGGCGATGCCCGGGATGTGATAATCCTCCAGATTGGCGCTCAGAACAAAGCCGCTGGTCAGGTCCATCTGCCTTTCCTCGTAGAGGGCGTAACCAAGCCCCTGGACGATTCCGCCCTGGATCTGGCTGCGGGCCAACACCGGGACGAAGATCTTGCCCGCGGCCACGGCCATCCAGACGCCCAGCGGCCGGACCCGGCCCAGCCTGGTATCGACTTCCACTTCAGTCACGGTGATCGATTTGCTCAAGCCGCGGCCGATGCTGGGCAGATGTTTGTCGCTGAGAATCAGGTCGGCCAGGAAATTGAAGGCCGGTTCCGAACCCCGCGACTCGTTCGTCGATCGCGGGGACACCTGGGACAACAGCGCCGGCCAGCTTTGAAAGCTGGCCCCATGTTGAATGCCGCCTGGAACGGCTTCCGCGCCGGACATCCTTAACGCTGATTTGGCGGCGGCCAACAATTCATCGCGCAATCGCTCGGCCGCGGCCACCGTGGGTCCGTAGATCGAATTGCTGACCTGGCTGCCGCCTGAGGTGGGTCCCAGGGGCGCGTCCGAAAAGCCCATCTCGACCCGCACCTGGCCAGGGGCGACGCCAAAGACATCGGCCACCACACCGGCCAATATCGAGCGGGTGCCCGTGCCGATGTCCTGGGTGCCGACGCGGACGAAAAAGCCGCCCGGCGTGGCCCCGACCGTGACCTCGCTGTCGCCATTATAAAGGAAGGGCCAGGCGCCTAGAGCCAGGCCCACGCCGCGACGGAAACGGCCGCTCCGCTCCTTCTCTTCCCGCGCGGCCCAGACCGGCAAGGCCTCGGCCCAATCCAGTAACTGGCCCCGGATCGGGTCGTCCGGATACCAGCGCCGCCGCAACGTAATAGGGTCTAGCGAGGCTCGATAGGCCGCCTCGTCGGCCATGCTCTCCAGAGCCCACGTGGCCTGCGGGCCGTCTGGGCCGCGAAAGGGTTTGCCGGGCGGGCTGTGACTGACGATATCGGTTTGAACGGTTCGCCGGGGCACGTCCGGGCCCAGCAAGCCGACGACCGTGCTGGTGGCCGTTCCGGCGGCGATGCCCGGATCGCCGTGGCTCTCGACAGAATAGGCGTAGACCTCCCCATCCCGGCCGCTCAGCAGCGACAGTTGGACCTCAGCGCCCGGTCGATGGGCCGCGTAACTCATTTCTTCGAGCCGGTCATAAACCACGCGCACCGGCCGGCCCGCCTGATGGGCCAGCGTGATGGCGGCGATGGCCTCGTCGGCGATGCCTTGTTTGCCGCCGAAGGCGCCGCCCACATGTTCGGCGGTCACCTTCACGTTCTCTTCTTCCAGGTCGAAATGCTCGGCGATGAGGCGCGCGCCGTGGTGTACACCCTGGGTCGACAGGTAGACCGTCAGCCGCTCGCGACCGTCCCACCTGGCCAGGCAGGCATGGGGCTCGAGAGCCGAATGGACCTGGACCGAATTGCGCGTGTTTAGCTCGAGCAGCCTGGAATCGTCTTCTCGCCGCGCGCGCTCGACGGCCCGCCTGGCTTTGCGGGCCGATTTGTCGGCGAAATTGAGGAGATTGCGGCGACGGTTGCGCCGCCAGAGGCCGGGCAGGACTGTACCCTCGGAGGCATTGGGCGGGCTGCGGAACAGGCCGAAGCCCTGATAGACCTCCGGCGCGTCCGACTGGCGCGCCCGATCGGGGCCAACGGCGGCCGGATAGACATCGTAGACCACTTTGACCCGCCTCAGCGCAGCGCGGGCGGTGCGCCGGTCGACGGCCGCCAGCGCCCCGATCGGCTGTCCGGCAAAGCGGGCCAAGCGGTCGCTCTCCAGCAACTCAGCGAAGGCCACCACGCCCGGCATGGCCAGCGCCTCCGAGGCGTCGATGGCCACGATCTTGGCATGGGGATACCCGGAGCGCAGCACGACGCCTTCGAGCTGGTCCTCGAAGCGCTGGTCGACGGTAAATTTGGCCCGGCCGGTGACCTTGTCCAAGGCCTCGTAGCGGGGCGGTTCGATCGGCTCGTCGGCATCGAAATCACCTGCCAGCGCTTGGGCGATGGCTTCGTAGATGGCCGGGTAAGCGCCGCAGCGGCACAGATTGCCGGCCAAGGCCAGGGCGATCTGCTCCCGCTCCGGCCGCTTCTTGCCATGCTCGGCGCGCCAGCCCTCGTAAAAGGCGATGGCGCTATTGATAAATCCGGGCGTGCAGAAGCAGCACTGCAATGCGTCGTTGGCCATGAAGGCCCGCTGCACCGGGTGCAGATTATCGGGGCCATGGTTCTCGACCGTATGCACATCGCGGCCGGCGATTTGCTGGACCGGCAGCAGGCAGCCGGCCATTGGCCGGCCATCCACCAGCACAGTGCATGCCCCGCAGGCGCCGGTGCCGCAGGCCAATTTCGTCCCGGTCAATTCTAGCGACCCCCGCAGCAACTCGACCACCGTCTCGTCACCATATTGAAGTTCCAATTCGTACTCGCGGCCGTTGATCGTCGTATGAACCACTCGCTTTTCTCCAGTTTTGGGACAGGATGAATTAGATTTACAAGATGATTGGTGCCTGGGTGGGGTGATTATAGCACAGAGTCGATCCGCTTGACGCGCGCGGCGGATGTGGCTTATGATGTGGCCGTACGAATTCGGGCTGTACAGTTTGATGGAAGAGAGTTGTTGCCGCCGGGGCCACTCCGTCTGACACGGATGACGATCAGATAAGGACAGAACAGGTTCCACTATGGCTTATGAAGAATCCGGAGATGATTGAATGGCGGATAAGACGGCTGATAAGAGTTGGGACATAACAAAAGCAGGGTTCTACAAGGGACTGGTCAGGGAGAGTAAGCAGATCACGAAGAACGCCGGACGGTTGTGGCGTTGGATTGGCGATCACCCACTCGCGACCATCTTGAGCATCGTGGTCCTTACCGGCCTAGCCTGGATCCTCATAGAAACCGTCAGACAAGGCAACCTGGGCTTCGCCGATAAGTCACTGTGGGAATGGCTAGAGCTGTTTGTCGTGTCCGCCGTGATTGCTTTTGGCTTGTACCTGTTGAGACAGCGGGAGGATAAGCGTGATGAAGCAAGGCAAGAGCAGGAGAAAGCGAGAAAACTGGACAAAGAGCATCAAGACGCCCTGAGTAAATACTTTGACGAGATGTCGGAGTTGATGCTGGCCAAGAACTTAGGCGTGCAAGAAGCAGGAGAAGAGGATTCGTCGAATTCAAGCCCGGCGGATTCGAATCCCAATTCCAGGGAGTCGCTGACAGCGATTGCGAAGGCCAGAACATTGGCCGTCTTGAGGAGTCTTGAGTCGGATCCAATTCGGGTTGCCGCTGTCTTTCGATTTATCAGCGAGGCTCATTTGGAGCAGATCAATCTGCTTGCCGGCGCCGATCTGCAAGGTGTAGATTGGAGCGACGCCAACCTGAGCAGGGCTAATCTGAGCGAGGCAAGCCTGCAAAGGGCCATGCTGGCAGGGGCCTACCTAAACAAGGCCAAGCTAAACAGAACAAGACTTTCCAAGGCCAACCTGAGCAAGGCGGACCTGAGCTCAGCAGACCTTTTGTCGGCGGTATTGACGGGCGCAGATCTGAACGGGGCCGTAATGCGCAACGCCATCGTGGTCGGTACGCACCTGCGCGGCGCCGATCTGAGCGAGGCCGTTCTGCAGAGAGCCGATCTGAGCACGGCAAAACTCTTTAAGGCCAGTCTAAGCAGGGCCCAGCTGCA
This sequence comes from Chloroflexota bacterium, assembly GCA_020353135.1. The sequence goes on along the minus strand of CP070688.1, from coordinate 406,966 downwards.
GAGGGCCGACCTGAGCGAGGCC
>CP070688.1:403923-406844 GCA_020353135.1 Chloroflexota bacterium | reverse complement strand
TGGTCCTTGACCGCCTGGCGGATGTTGGCCTGCGAATCGGTTGAACAGGTGAACATGAGATGGTCGACATGTACGACGTCGGGCAAGGTTCGGGCATAGTCGGCCACGGCAGCCACGTCGACAACGCCGGCGATATTGGTGCCGCAATGGCAGACGAAGACACCCACCTGCGGCGGCTGGTCCGCGACATCAATTTCAGGCGGATACTCTTTGGGCCTGACGAGCGTGTGGCGGGCGCCGGCAAGCAGGGTCATCGCTCTAGCCGCGGCCGCGCTGGCCGACATAACTGCTTCAGGAATGTCTTTCGGCTCGGACAGCGTTCCGCAGACATAGACGCCTTTGCGCGTGGTATCCAGCGGCGACAGGTTGGTCGTCTGGCAGAAACCATCAGAAGTCAGGCTAACGTCGAGACTGCTGGCCAACTTAGCCGCCCCCGTTGGCGGCTGCAGCCCAACTGACAGCACGACCATGTCGAAGACCTCGGCGATCAATTGTCCATCAGGCAGGGCGTATTGGATTTCCAGGTTCTCGGTGGTTGCGTCTTGTCTGATCGAGGATGGTATCGTCCGCACGTAGCGAACGCCGCCTTCCTTTGCCCGCTCGTAATAGGCATCAAAGCCCTTGCCATAGGCGCGGAAGTCGATGTAAAAAACGGTGCACTCAACGCCCGGGGCGTGTTCCTGGGTAATGATGGCATGCTTCGTAGCGTACATGCAGCAAACGGCCGAACACCAGTTGCGATCGGCCTGGCGCGAGCCGACACACTGGATCCAGGCCAGCCGTTTGGGTTCATGTCCGTCGGAGGGACGAACAAGGTGGCCGTCATTGGGCCCGCTCGGGGAGAGCAGGCGCTCGTACTGCATACTGGTTACGACATTTGGGAAACGGCCCAGACCGTACTCGGCAGTATGACGGGCATCATACGACTCAAAGCCAGTGGCCAGAATCACCGCGCCCACGTCGAGCTCATTCAAATGGGCGGTCTGTTCATGATCGATGGCTCCAGCGGCGCAGCTATAGACACAGCATAGACATTCGGAACACACGCCGCATTGAAGACAGCGCGCCGCCTCCGCTCGAGCCTCCTCCTCTGAGTAGCCCAAACTGACTTCCTCGAACGAGTGGCGGCGCGCGCGGACGCCTAGTGAACGCACTTTCACCCGCGGCCGAGCCTCGATTTCCCCACGGCTGCGGCGTGCATTCACTTCCGTTGGGCTCATTTCGACAACCGGCAACTGTGCACGATCCCTTGCTCCAAGGTCTTGGCCGCGAAGATAGTTCTGGATGTTACTAGCTGCTTTGTGACCGTCGGCTACGGCCTCGATCACGAAGGCTGTGCCGGTGGTGGCGTCTCCGGCGGCAAATACGCCGCTGTGGCCGGCGGCAAAGGTGTTGGGGTCGACGGCTATCGTGCCCTGGCGGGTAATGCCAACGCCGCCATCTTCAGGGATGAAGGCCAGGCCAGCTCCTTGGCCGATGGCGAAGATGATCGTGTCGCAGGACAGCATATGCTCGCTGCCGGGCTTTGTCTCCAGAGTTAATGAACCATCCGGTTCAAAGCACATATGGGCGACATCGACCGCTTCGACCCCGGTAATCTGGCCGTTGTTGTTACATATGCGGGTGAAGGACCGGCTCGGATAGATGCCGATATCTTCCTCTTCCGCATCGATTATCTCTTGTTCGTCGGCTGGCATGGTCTGACGCGACTCAAGAAAGGCGACGTCAACCTGCTTCGCACCTACTCGAACCGCAGTGCGGGCGCAATCGAGAGCCACATTGCCGCCGCCTAACACAAGCACATGACGCTCACTTAGATCCACGCCGTTTCCCAGCCGAACGTCACGCAAGAAATGAACGCCCGTCAAAACCTCCGCATGATCCGCACCGGGGATGAGTAGACGCTTACCTTTGTGGGCGCCTACGGCAACCAGCACAGCATCGAACTGCTCATCAAACAGGTCGTCGAGGTTTTCTACCTGGGTGTTCAGACGTAGCTCCACGCCCAGATCGACGATCTCCTGTACCTCTCGGTTAACGATCCAGGTCGGCAAGCGGAATTCTGGCACGCCTACGCGCAACATGCCCCCGGCGACTGGCAGAGCTTCAAAGACCGTGACGCCATAGCCAGCCTGAACCAGGTCCCTGGCGGCCGTCAACCCACATGGACCAGAACCGATGATTGCCACGCGCTCCTTGTATCTACGTTGAGCAGGTTTGGGTGGCTGGTATGGCTCGGCATACACGGTATCCGTTACGAAGCGCTTCAAGGCGGAGATAGCTACCGGTTCATCGACCAAGTTTCTGTTGCATGCCGTTTCACAGCGATGATTGCAGATGCGCCCGCAAATGCCGGGAAAGGGATTGTCCTCCTTGATGACTCGAAGAGCCTCTTCGTATCGTCCTTCTCGAATCAAGGCGATGTACCCCTGGGCGCGTTGGCCGGTCGGGCAGGCGTCCCGGCAGGGGGCGATACCTTTCTTTTCGATGGCGAAGGCGTTGGGCACGGCTTGCGGATAGAGTTTATAGGCCGCTTTGCGCTGGTTGAGCTCGCCGTTGAATTGATCGGGCAGAACGATGGGACACACGGCGGCGCAGTCACCGCAAGCGGTGCATTTTTGGACATCGATGTAACGGGGGGCGCGGCGCACAGTGGCCTTGAATTGGCCGGGCTGGCCCTCCAGCTTCGTCAACTCAGTATTGGTCAGCACCTCGATGTTGTGATGGCCTGCCGTTGAGACTAGCCTGGGACTTATGGTGCACATGGCGCAGTCGTTGGTGGGGAAGGTTTTGTCCAGGGCCGCCATGCGCCCACCAATGGCGGGCTCTTTCTCGACTAGGTAGACTTTGAAGCCAGCATCAGCCAGGTCCAGGCTGGCTTGCATCCCGGCTATTCCACCGCCAACAACCATCACCGCGCC
>CP070688.1:400227-403823 GCA_020353135.1 Chloroflexota bacterium | reverse complement strand
CATCCAGGGTCGTCAGCGTTTCGTCTTCATGCGGCAGGCGCGTAACGATGTGGATCGGCCCGTCAGGATCATACTGATCGGCCCGGCGGCGCAAGAAATCATAGTCAAAAGTGTGGTTTGGCTGGCCCGTCTCCAGCATGACGTAGTTACTGATGTCGACGACGACATTGATCGGCCGCTGCCCGGCCAAGCGCAGCCGGCGCTGCATCCACTCGGGACTGGGTTTTTGCTCCACGCCTTCGATCACCATAGCTACGAAACGCGGATTGAGTTCTGGGTTCTGGGTGCTGATCTTTACCAGGTCAGACACCGGCGGACCCTCGAAGTGAACCTCGTAGTTGGGCTCGCGCAGCGCCTGGCCGGTTAATGCTGCCACCTCCCGGGCCACGCCCACGATGGACGCGCAGCGGGCGATATTAGGGATGATCTCGATGTCCAGGACGGCATCGCCCAACACATCCTGAATGGGCCGGCCGGGCTCAAGATCGCCGGCCAGGATCATGATGCCCTCGTGTTCGTCGCTTATGCCCAGCTCTTTCTCAGAGCAAAGCATAGCCTTGTTATAGATGCCGCGCAGTTTACGGCCCTTGAGCTTCATTTTCACCTGGCCGTCTTTATGCCCATCGTACAATATCGAGCCTTCCAAGGCGAAGGGCGAAAAGAGCCCTTGGTCGCTCAGGTCGCCCTGCTCCAGATACGGGAACAGGTTTGGCGCGCCGGTGACGACGACCTCGTGTTCTGGAGCGCCGTAATCCACCCGAGCTAGTACCAGGCGGTCAGCATTTGGATGCGGGTCAACGGCGAGGATTTGACCAATTATCTGCTGGTCGCGATCCCACACCAATCTCTCCGGATCGTTGCCCCCAGGAATGCCGAAATAGTCGATCTCGGCCACTTCCAGGCCAGCAATGGTAAGCTTCTCGGCCAACTCTTCAATGGGCAGAACGATGTCAACGTACTCTTTTAGCCAGGAAATTGGAACTCTCATTCTCTATGCCTTGTCGTCAGAATTGCTACAGCAATCAAAATTGCTACAGCAGCCGAAATTGCCACAGCAACTAAAACTGCTGAAGGAATCGCAAGTCGTTGGCCCAAAAGTGGCGGATATCCTCAATTCGGTACTTGAGCATGGCGATTCGCTCGGGCCCCATGCCGAAAGCAAAGCCCGAGTAAATAGCAGGATCGTAGCCGCCGTTGTGTAAAACCGTCGGGTGGACCATGCCGCAGCCCAGAATCTCCAGCCACCCCGTGTATTTGCAGACCTGGCAGCCGTCGCCGTTGCACAGGAGGCATTCTACATCCATCTCGGCGCTGGGCTCAGTGAATGGGAAGTAGTTGGCCCGGAAGCGCGTCTGGCGATTCTCGCCAAACATGCGCTTGGCGAAATCGACCAGTGTGCCCTTCAGGTCGGCCATGGTGATACTGTGTCCCACCGCCAGGCCTTCAACTTGATTGAACTGGATCTCGCTCCGAGCCGTGATCTGCTCGTAACGATAACACATGCCGGGTAGGATAACCCGGATCGGCTCAGGGTTATATTCCCGCATGGCGTGTATCTGACCTGGGCTGGTATGGGTGCGCAGGATAACTCCGGGTGTGGTCGTGTGAAACGTGTCCCACATGTCTCGCGCAGGGTGATCTTCGGGGATATTCAGCAGCTCGAAGTTATACTCATCCGTCTCTACGTCGCGGCTGCGATAGATCTGGAAGCCCATGTCACCCCAAATACGATATATGTCGCGCAGCGTCTGGGTCGCCGGGTGCAGGCGGCCGCGCCATTGGCGCCGGCCAGGCAACGTCACGTCCAGGCCATCGCCGGACACCTGGGCATCGATCTCGGCCGCTTTGACCTGGCTCAGCCGCGCCTGGTAGGCGTTTTCCAGCTCCTGCTTGACTTGGTTGATTTGGCGACCAAATTCCGGCCGCTCCTCGGGAGTGAGCTGGCCTACCCGCCGGGTCAGCAAGGTGACCCGGCCCTTCCGGCCAAGCGTCGACCGGTACCAGACCTCCAGCTCATCCGAGGACGTTGCCAACTGTAGCTGGCCAATCGATTCATCGCGCGCTGATCTAACTTCTTCTACCATTTCTGTTTCCCACAAAAAAGACGCGGCTGGTTGGCCGCGTCTCTCGAACTCGCTTTCGTTTACCAGGCTTGTCAGGTGAAACGAACCGTCCGCGCAGATGCGGCGAATCCGCGTCCACTAAAAAAGATAAAAGCCAGGGTAAACATCTCTTGTCTCATGGTGGCAGCATGATATCAGCTAGGCCTTGCCTTGTCAATTGTCCGCGGCAGTGATGATTGCCGGTAGCGGCGATAGCTGGTAGTGATGGTGATCGGCGGCGATCGGCAGCAATAGTTAGCGATCGGTAGCTATCGTTCATTCGTGTCCGGACCACTGGCCAACGTACGCGTGATTCCATGCGGGGCAGCACCGTGAACCAGTTGGCAGCCTGGAACGCCCTGCGCGAGTATGCTCTTGAGTCGGCCGGTGACGGCGCTACTTCCCAGGGGCGCGACGCTGTTAACGACTGAAATCATGCTGGGTTATAATTGCCTTCTTAGTCTTTGGCCGGTCAGACATTTGCCAAACTGCGGCCCTTAGAAACTTGACCAAGCCAGGAGTTAACGATGCGTGGGCTACAGCCCTATCCACGCTGAGACATCTAGATCTGGCCACAGGCCACTTAGAGAATACCGGCGAGATGATGAGATAAGCGACCATAAGAATGACCTCGGAAGCAAGCAGATTGGATAGCAGGCCGGCCAAGCGCGAATTCCGGCTGGAGCACGAATACCAGTATAACCGCAGCAGCGCGGTCCGCTGGATAATCTCCCATCTCCTGCGCTATCCCCACCTACCGCTCATCGCCACGGTCGGGGCCGTCCTCAACAACTTCGCTTACGGCATGATCCAGGTCCTCGTCGGCCGGGCCTTCGATCTCATTTCGAGCCCTGGCTGGGCTACGCAAGCGTTGGTTGCTGTGGCCTTCGGCGTATTCTTGGCCGCAGTTGCCCAGGGGACCACGGGACTCATACGCAACTTTTCAACCGAATTCATCGCTCAACGAATCGAACGCGACGGTCGTGACGAACTCTACGTCAGCCTGCTGGGCAAGAGCCAAACATTCCACGGCCGGCAGCGGATCGGAGACATCATGGCCCGGGCAACCAACGACGTGCGGCAGCTCAATTTCATGTTCAGTCCGGGTCTGATGCTGATATTGGATACCGTTATGGGCATCGTCGTGCCCATCTTCCTCATTTCCCAGGTCTCGACTGAACTGCTGTTGGTTCCAGTCCTGTTTTTGGTCGCCTTCGGCCTTGCCTTGTGGGACTACACGAGGCAGCTCAACCCGGTCAGCATGGCCCAGAGAGAGCAGTTCGGGGTCATGAACTCGGGCCTGGCCGAGACCATCGCCGGCATCGAAGTAGTCAAGGGCAACGTGCAGGAGGAAAAGGCCAAAGACAACTTCGCCTCCGATGCGGCCATCTTCCGAGACTATTTCGTCAAGCAAGGCGAGATCCAGGCCCGCTATCTGCCGCTTCTGTTATTCAGAATAGCCTTTGCGGCCGGTTTCCTTCACGCCCTACTTAT
>CP070688.1:397308-400127 GCA_020353135.1 Chloroflexota bacterium | reverse complement strand
TCAGCGCCGAGTGGATAGCTCCTCGACTACTTAAGAAGGTGCCAGTTATCATGGCCCACATCAGTTGTAAAAGTGCCAGGTTTGTTCCTACGGGAACGACCTTTACGATTTGCTCAAGAACCTGTACAGTTTTCTGCGAAGCGGTGGTCATATGTCCTCCATACAGCTTTTTTCGACAACTGTATTTTGGACTTGACCCCGCTTCTTGTCATCCCTACTTAGGGGAAACTAGAGTAGCATATAATTGGTGCAAAATGAGGAACGAGGGTTACCTATCGGTCTTTTTGAAGGGGAGCGAGAACCATATTCCCGGAAACTTGCGCCGGCGTTCGGGTACACAGCCATCCTTCGACGCCAATCCTGAACTTACCTGAAAAGTGTCCGGAATGGACCTGGCGACATTGCGGCGCTCCATTTCGTTTCCGTGCCTGACGACGGTATAATGTGGACGGCATGAAGAAGCAACCCAACTCAGATTATTGTTTCGTCTGCGGCCGGCGCAACCCCCACGGTCTGTACATGACCTTCTACGACAACGGCCGCGACGAGGTTTGTTCCGATTACAGCGTGCCGGATGAATACCAGAGCTATCCGGGTATCGTTCATGGCGGCGTGATCGCCGCCATGCTGGATGAAGTAGTCGCCCGGGTGGCCATGATCGAGGACCATCATCATTTCATGATGTCGGTCAAGCTGGAGGTGAAGTATCGCCACCCGGTGCCGACGGAAACACCGCTAAAGATCCTCGGCCGCATCGTTCGCCTGCGCGGGCGACTGGGCAAGGCCGTCGGCGAAATCTACCTGCCGGACGGAAATGTAGCCGCCGAATCGGCCATGACCCTGGCTGATGTGCCGGCCGAGATGCTGCAGGGGGTGGATCTCGATGCCCTCGGCTGGCGCATAGACCCTTGAGCCGAAACCCGGTCGGGCGTAAATGGAGCGAGCGGCGGATCATGTCCCAAACTGTACCTGAATCAGCCCGGCCGTCGCTTTTGCTGTTGTTCCAGGCCCTTGTGCCATTGTCGTTGACCCTGCTGTTGCTCGTCGCCTGCGCTCGCGGGGACGACGAGCCGGTGATGTTGCTCGGCAGCGAGGGCACGCTTTCAGGTGAGGCGCAGCTCTATTGCGGCGATGAATGCCGTCAGCGGAGCCAGTGCGGCACCATTGACTCGCGCTGGGTGGTGCTTCTCAGTTCGACCGGACCGGCGACGAGCCACCATGACTTGACGTTTCCGGCCGACGCCGCAGTAACAATTAACCGGCATCAAATGACGCTCGTCGACAGCGTTAGCAACCCTGGCTCACCTTGGCGACAGGCATTTTACGAGGTCAGCGCGCCCGATCAGGCCTTGGGTTGGGTGGCCGGTTGGTGTATTGCGCAGGAGATAGTACCATAGTATCTGGCGCACCTATCCTGCATGATCTCATAATTGAGTGACAGGCGGGAGCCATTGGTTGATAGAAGCTGATGGACAGCACGGACCAAGACACAGGCTTGTTAACAGAGTTGCTGGCGGCTCGCCAGGCCGGCCGGCCGGTGGCACTGGCCACGGTCGTCAGAGCCCGCGGCTCAGTGCCGCGTCATGCCGGCAGTAAGATGCTGGTCTACGCCGATGGCCAGCTTTCCGGCACTGTCGGCGGCGGGGAGATGGAATCTCGGGTGATGGACGAAGCCCTGGCCGCATTGAAAGACGGCAACCCGCGGCTGGTGCCCTACTCGCTGGTCGATCCCGAACGAGGCGATCCGGGCGTGTGTGGCGGGGAGGTTGAGATATACGTGGAGCCGTACCGTTCGCCGGCTTCCGTGCTGGTGGTTGGTTGCGGTCACGTCGGCCGGGCCGTCGCCCATCTTGCCGGCTGGCTCGGCTTCCAGGTCGCCGTACACGACGATCGCGCCGAATTGGTCACCGAAGCTTTAATCCCGGGAGCCGATTTCTACTTGCCGGGCGCCATAGAAGAAGCCCTATCCGTCTTCGACGTAACCGACAATACCTATGTGGTCGTGGTCACTCGAAACGTGTTGGTCGACCGTCAGGTATTGCCGCGACTCTTGGCCACGCCGGCCCCCTATATTGGGATCATCGGTAGCCGGCGACGTTGGGCCGAAACCATGCGTCTGCTCCGCGAGGATGGGTTGAGCGACGAAGACCTCGGGCGCTTTCATTCGCCAATTGGCCTTGAGCTCAACGCCGAGACGCCCAAAGAAATCGCGCTTAGTATCATGAGCGAAGTTATCTATTTCCGCCATGGCGGCGAGGTTCAACGAATGGCGGCCGCCGAAGGAGGGTTGAGCCATGCGTCTTGATGCGAAACGGGACCGAGAACTAGCCCGGCGGAGGGGACTGGCCAAGCGTACAATCCTGGCCGTAATTTGGCTGGCGATTTGCTTCGCGTTGGCCTTTCTCATCATGAGCTATCTGTTTGACAACGATCTTCTTTCCTATAACTTCTTCTATTCTCGCCTGTTTATCCCCTCGGAGGTGTCAGAAACTGCGCTGCTGATCGCCTCCATGGTCGTCATCGTCATCATTATCAACTTCTTTGTGCTCTTGGGCTATGGTCTTGCCAGCCCAGCCGGCCGCCGCCGGCCTGGCACGCCCTCTATGCACAGCGGCGAACCTGACCCGGATGACCAGAATTTCGACTATCGTTGAGTAACCGGCAGTTCAAACTTTCGGGGAGCCCACAAACGCACTAGCCCTGCCAGACATGACATTTGAACTATTTGCGCATCAAAGCCCTTGTCCCTGACTCTGTAAAGTCAAATAGGACAAACCAGGGCGGCAACGCCATCGCCAAATTCACATCTATTCTGGAGG
>CP070688.1:391945-397208 GCA_020353135.1 Chloroflexota bacterium | reverse complement strand
GGCAGCGTCATTCCTGCAGCGAGCTGGAGGAAGCTCTTTGTCGGTTGAAGACATCCGAACACTGTGGGAGATAACCGAAGGCTGGCCGGCCGGCCTGCAGCTTGCAGCCCTTTCACTGCAGCGCCAGGAGAACGCGAGGGAGTTTATTGCTGGTTTGACCGGCACCCAGGAATATATCGCCGATTTCCTGCAGGAGGAGGTTTTGGGCGGGCAACCACAGGCCCTTCAGGAGTTTCTCTTGTGCACATCAATCCTTGATCGGCTCTGCGGTCCTTTGTGCGACGCCCTGACCGGCCGTGATGACGGCCGCGAGACGCTGGAAGAGCTGGCTGAACGGAATCTCTTCTTGTTGCCTCTGGACGACGTGCGGCGTTGGTACCGTTATCACCGGCTCTTTGCCGATTTGCTACGGCAGCGTCTGCGGCTTAGCCATCCGGATCTGCTCCCGGACTTGCACCGCCGGGCCAGTAGATGGTTTGAGGAGCAGGGGCTAGGGGAGCAAGCCATTGACCATGCGCTTGAGGGGGACGATTTCGAGCAAGCCGCCCTGTTGTTGGAAGGGACAGCAAACGAAATGCTCATGCGCAGCCAATTCGACACGCTCACCGGTTGGCTGAAACGGTTGCCGGAAGAGGAATTGCGGCGCCATCGTTCGCTCGCGGTCTATCTGGCCTGGAGCCTGTTGCTCCATGGCCAGCCGTTGCACATCATCCACGCCTGGCTGCCTGAGAGTGGCGCCGAAGCTGAACGGCTGTTCCCTCAGGTACTCCCACTCCACGCCTATATCGATCTTGTCCAAGGGCACTACCGGCGTTCGGCCCGGCTGGCTCGCCAAGCCCTGGCGACATTGCCAGAAGAAGAGGTTTACCTGCGCGGTATGGCCACCTGGCTGCTGGCCGTCGCCGGGACGCGACAAGCGGACTTGACTGATGGGGCCCTCTTGTTTGAAGAGATGGCCCGCCAGGCCAAAGCCACCGGCAACGTGACCCTGCTGGTTCTGGCCCTGTGCGACCAGGGTGAGCTCCGCCACATCGCCGGCCGCCTACCCGAAGCGAAGGACCTCTATCTGCGGGCGCTAGACTTGGCGACACTGCCAGATGGGCAATATCTGCCTATCGCCGGCGCCGCGTTGAACGGACTAGGCGAGATAGCGCTGGAATGGAACGATCTCCAAGCGGCCGAGAGATATCTGACGCTGGGCCACCATCTGTCCCGCCAGTGGTCTTCTCTGGCCGCCCTGGACAGCTACGCCAATCTGGCTGTGATGCGCCAAAGGCAGGGCGATGAGGCAGGTGCCCAGCAGATCTTGGAAGAAGCGATGGAGATCGCCCGGCGGACCGACTTTACGGATGTGGATGACTGGCTGGTCAAGCTGGTTCGGGCACGCCTGGCCATTGCCCAGGGCAGGACGGCCGCAGCGTGGCGCTGGGCTCGGGAGGCCGGCTTTGACCGGACCAGTCACTCTGACGAGACCTTGCTCGACGAGGACCAGAGCCTGGCCAGCCGCCAGCGGAAATATGAACTTGTCGTCTTTGCCCGGCTATTGCTGGCTGAGGATGAGCCGGAACGGGCATTGGCCCAGCTGGCGCTTGCCCTCCCTCTTCTGGAGCGTAGGGAGCGGATTCGAGCTGTTATTGAGGTGCAGGCCTTGACCGCCCTGGCGCTTCAGGCAATGGGCGAGGGTAGGGCTGCACTGCGAGCCCTTAGCCAGGCGTTGCGCCTAGCCCAGCCAGGGGGCTTCCAGCGCCTTTTTCTGGACGAGGGCCAGCCAATGGCCCGCTTGCTGAGCAAGCTTCAAAGCCGGTTAGCGGAGCATGATGACAACAGCCAGCTCGAACCGGCATACATCGGCCTGCTTCTGGCCGGTTTCGGGGCGCCACCGGCAACTAGGATTACGCCAGCATTCCCAGACAACGCGGCCGAGGCACCACTGATTCAGCCGCTAACTGACCGGGAGCTGGAAGTACTGGCTCTGATCGACAAGGGCCTGTCCAACCAGGAGATCGCCAACATACTGGTCATTTCAGTGAGTACGGTCAAGGTCCATACCCGCAATATCTACGGCAAGCTGGCGGTCAGGAATCGGGCTGGCGCCGTGAGCCGAGCTCACGAGCTAGGCATCCTCGGCAATGGAAGAGCAGCGCTCTCCACTACCTGATCGTACACCAGCAGCCGAAAATACCCCCTATCTACCACTTTAGGTCGATGCGCGGCCACACTCGCTTATGCTATCGTGTGTCCTAAGACAATGCGTGAATCTGACCTCTATTGTCAAGCTTCTTGGCAATGCAGAATTCTGGGGAAATGGCATGAATATACCAGCTAATTCACAATCATCTGCTCAATCCAAGAGGAGCGGGCGGCGTGCCGCGCTCCCCGTCCTGGCCCTGCTCTTACCGGCGCTAGTGTGTGCTTTTCTGACCCTTAGTTTCAGCGTGATCGTCGTCTCAAGCGAAGAAAAGCCGTTTCTCTTGGAAGCCAATCACAAGCGTTGGGGCATACTGATCATCCGTGATGATGCCTCGGCAACCTTTCAGGAAGAGTCTCATTGGATAGGACCTGTCATTTCCAGGCAAGGTGAACTGGTCGTTGAAAACGATGTGACCATCACCGGTCCTGTCGTCCTATTCAATAATAGCCTGACGCTCGGAGAAAACGCCACGCTAAACGGCGACATCTATCTCTTCGATGGTTCTCTGCGGCTACAACCCGGAGCCACTATTCGCCATTCTGCTGTCTTGCTAGCTGAGCGTCTGCTTCTTGAGCGGGGAGCTAGCAGCCACAATCTCTTTGTTGCCGTCTCTGTTGATGCAAAACTCCGAGATAAGGCCTCGCTGCGGGGCAATGCCCTGGTCTTTGGCGCAGGCATAGACCTTGGAGACGAGGCGACGGTACAAGGCAGAGCAATGGTGACGGGTAGTGGTTTGTCCGTTGGAGAAGGGGCTACCGTACATAGCACGGCGATGTTGGTCGGCTCCGGAGCAAAACTGGCCTCCAGCGCCCTTCTGCAAAGCAATGCCATGCTGGTGGCTGCCGGCATGGTCCTGGGAGAAGAGGCTACTGTCCAAGGCAAAGCAATTCTGGTCGGTGGCGGATTAGACCTGGCTTCCGGCTCTGCTGTGCAGGAAGAAGTGCTCTTCCTTGGCAGCGATATGAACCTTGGGGAGGAGGCTGCCGTATGCGGGAAATCACTCCTATCTTCTGGCGCGGCGGACCTGGCTCGAGCATCCGCTCTGAATGGCGACATCGTTCTACTCTCAGGTAACCTACACCTCGACCCAGGCGCCCAAATCAACGGTGATGTCTTCTTGACCGAGGGGAGTGCTACCCTGGATAGTCACTCGACCATCGATGGTAGACTATATCTTGACTCCAAACCCATGAATGGACAGGAACCCTTATATCACGCTCCGGATGCGCAACTTACCCGAGGCGTAGTCCAACCAGCAACTATCGAATTGCTATCTCGCTGGGAAGTGGCGAAATGGGCATTGCCCCTCCTGCTCAGGTTCTTTTTGCCCCTCGCGTCGATCTTTTGCTTGCTCTTGGCGCTGGCGATCTATTTCAGGCATCGTTCTTGGCGGTTGAAGCCGAAAGGGCAACACGAGCCTTATGCTGAAGCAATATCATGAACCAACTTTCTAGTTGTCCCGGATGATTGATCGCGAAAGGCACCCGGACAAGAATTTGCCCGCACCCTATAGCGCTTCAATATCGGGATGTTGTTCCGAGCGGCAATGCGGCGGTTAGCTATGATGACTGCCAGACAATGGGAGTCACCATAAATCTAGCTCAACCACAGATGGAAAACATTGGCGTATTTTACAAATCCAAAGCCTCTATGAACTCGAATGAGCGAGACGTTCGGAGTCAACGCAGGCGAAGACTGGCTTCAGACTACTCATACAGAATTGCTACGTGATGGAACCATGAAGAATCCTGAACGACTGGATTGTGAAGCGATCTACGCCATCCAGCTGGCTGGCAAGCTCTCGCCGGCCTGGTCAGAATGGCTAAATGGGCTGTCGATCAATGTGATTGGTGAAGAGGAAGGTGAACCCAGGACGTTGTTGGTCGGGCCAATCAGGGATCAGGCAGCGCTGCGTAGTCTGCTCGGCCGGATCTGGAATCTGAACCTAATCATTCTTTATGTACAACGACTAGAGCCTGTGGCGATCCTGGAGCAGGAGCGCTCAGAGCAAGGTAATTCAAAGGGAGGAACCAATGGTGACTCAAACAGTAAAGACCAGTAAACTTAAGCGCATGGACGAGGAGCTCATCCTGGCGCTAGATGATTCGCGGGCAACTCTGATGGCTGCCGGCGGCAAAGGCGCCTCGTTGGCCCGACTAGCCGCCAATGGCTTGCCGGTCCCTGGGGGATTCCATGTCACCACGGCCGCTTATCGCTCTTTTGTCGCCCAAAACGGGCTTCAGGAACCTATCATGCACGCACTCGCGACGGTGGACGTCAACCAACCAGCCAGCCTGAAGGCGACCTCAGATTATATTAAGGAGCTGATGAACCAAGCCCAGCTACCTGATGATATCGCCTACGAAATTGCCCAGGCCTACGAAGAGTTACCGGGCATCAACCCGGCTGTCGCCGTCCGTTCCTCTGCCACAGCCGAAGACCTGCCTGAGCTGTCCTTTGCCGGCCAGCAGGAAACCTATCTAAATATCCAGGGTATTGCAGCCCTGCTTGAAATGGTTCGCAGCTGTTGGGCTTCCTTATGGACCGACCGTGCCATCGCCTACCGTGCTCGCCACGGCGTTGACTCCGAAAGATTGAGCTTGGCCGTGGTGGTCCAGCTCATGATCCCGGCCGAGGCGGCCGGCATCCTTTTCACCGCCAACCCTTTGAACGGCCGGCATGACCAGATGCTCATTAACGCCGCCTGGGGATTGGGCGAAGCCATCGTCGGCGGTCAGGTGACGCCAGATACGCTAACGGTGGACAAGGCAACCGGCCGAATCCTGGATCGACAGGTGGTAGACAAGCGGGTTATGACGGTGGGGCTGAATGGCGGCATCGAGACCCGGCCGGTTCCCGAAGCGATGCGCCTCTCCCCTGTACTAGGTGACAACCAGGTGGCCGAGCTTGCCCGGATGGGACGCAAGATCGAAGCGCTATACGAGTGCCCGGTTGATGTCGAATGGACCCTAGCCGCCGGCCGACTGTCCATCGTCCAGGCCCGGCCGATCACGGCCCTGCCCGAGCCCGAGGCGGCGCCCCCTGAGGATTGGCCGCTACCCGAGGCCAAGG
>CP070688.1:388516-391845 GCA_020353135.1 Chloroflexota bacterium | reverse complement strand
GGAAGATAGTCCGGTGCTTTGCCTCGCTGGCCAGCAGAGCTTCTCTTGCAGCGGCCCGCTCGGTGATATCTTCCAAGATGCCGACAAGCGTCTCGGGCTGGCCTTGATTATCATAGATCGGAACCTTGATAGTATGGGCTATTCGTTTGCCTTGCTGGGTGAGAATCTCCTCTGAAGGTATATCAATGACTTCATGACCATCCATAACGGCGATGTCTGTATCTCGGAAAGCCTGGGCCTCTTCGCCAAGGTTGATATCAAAATCGGTCTTGCCAAGCATCTCTTCGCTTGAAACGCCGAAAATCAACTCCATCTGCTTGTTCCAGATAGAGAACTGGTAGTCATTCTCAACATCCTTAGCGAAGATGCCGATGGGCATCGCCTCCATGATAGTCTGGAAAAACGAAAGCTGATCAGTGATTTCCTTACGTGATTCCTCCAATTCCTCAGTTCGAGCGGCCACCTTGTTCTCAAGAGAGCGGTTGGCGTCCTCCAGGCCGTCAATCAACGATCTGATGGACTGGCGCATTGTCTCGAAGCTGAGGGCCAACTGGCCAATTTCGTCTTTGCCCGTGGCCTGGATGGCAACATCATAATGGCCGCTGGCCAATTCGCCAGCGCTTTCGTTCAATGCGACGAGTGGCCGGGTAATGGAACCGGAGAACAGGACGGCCACAATGATGATGGCCGCCAGCAGGGCCACCGAGCCGATAATCAAGGATCGGGCAAACGTCTGGGATGCGGCGAAAGCTTCTTCTTCGTCGATCTCGCTTATGATCGCCCAGTTAACATCCGGGATGTCGAGCGGCTTATAGGCCGAGAGCACCGGCACACCGCGATAATCAGGAAAGATCGCCGTGCCGGTCTGGCCGGCCAGCGCCTCTTCTGTGCCCTCAGTCTTTACTTCTTGCAGGCCGATGGTGCTGTCGAGGCTGCGGATGCGGCCGATGGTGGTAATCGGAAGACCGATCTCGTCGATCATCCGGAAGTAATTCTCGCTGTCTTCGATCAAGAAGCGCGATTGATTCCGCAGCAGGAAGTCATCGCCGACCAGGTATGTTTCGCCGCTTTCGCCTAATCCGACCTGCGACCATTCCTGCTTGTTGGTCATTATGTCGTTGATGCGGTCAACCGGCATCTGGAAGACCAGGACGCCGAGAAGCTCTTCGCCGTCGTAGATGGGGGAGGCGATGAAGGCTGCCGGCGCCTTGTAAGAGGGATGGTAAGGTTCAAAATCCTCCAGGACCACGAAGTCGGCCGCGCCGGAATCACGCGCGGCTCTAAAAGCTCGGGCGAAGTTCGTGTCGCTGTATGGACCATCTTCCAACGACGTACCATAGTCTACTTCCTTGAAGACCGAATAGACGATGTCGCCGTCGGGCGCGACCAGGAAGATGTCGTAGTAACCAAACCGCTCCAGATAGTCGCGAATGATAGGGTGATAGAAGCCATGGGCCTGGCTGTAATCACTGCCATCACCAGCATCATCTAGCAGATGTTTGGCGCCGGTTTCATTGGGATTTGAGGTAATGTACAAGCCCTGCAGGATCCTGGCCTCCATTCTCTCCGGCCAATAATCGGAAACAGTGACTTCTCGCAGTAAATTGGGGACCAAGCGCTGGATAAATTCGTCCGCATAGTACTCCTGGAGAGCCGCATTCGTACTGACTGTCACTGGCTGGACGTTGCCGATGCGACGATAGCCTTCGTTCAAGGCTTTCATGGCGTCGATGGTCATGCGGTCCTTTGATAGCGAGGCCACCTGATCGCTGATTTGCTGAAAGTAGTCTTCAACTTGATTGGCCTTCATCTCGCGCACGGCGGTCAGCTTGTTGAACGACTCTTGCTCCAAGGCAGAAGCGGCGATGGTCAGGCCGATGAAGGCACTGACAGCCACGGCGATAAGCGCGATGGCTGCGAAGGCGATCAGTATCTTGGTTCTGATCTTCAGATTCCGGAACATACTTGCACTCGTTTATCCAGCTGCTTGAGCGGCGGCCCGGGCCTTGGCCAGCCAGTCGTCTACCTGTGCGCGATTGGCTTCGATCCAGGCTTCGGCGTGACGGCGAAGGTCTTCTTCACTATTCTCGCCGGCGCGCATCAACGTGTTCTGGGCCGCGATATCTTCCAGCGGTAGCTCGACTAATTCGAATAGCCTGGCTGCGGCCGGGTTCGCTTCCAGAAATTCGGCGTTGGCGGCAATACGAATGTGGTTGACCTCGAAGCCCATGTCGCACGGAGTCTCCAGGCAGCCGTCGATACTGTCCGCTACCGTATAGGCCCTGGGGTCACTCGGCAAGGCAGAAAAAGGCACGCTTAACCAGGCCACATCCTGGGCGATTATCAGCTCGGAAACAGTCCAATTGGGCGTCCAAGTATAAAAAAGGATAGGCTCGCCTTGCTCGAATCGGTTGACCGTTTCGTCGGCCAATTCCGAGTAGTCGCCCTGAACGTGAGTAACCGTGTCCCGAAGATGATAGGCATCCAAATGGTGCTCGGTGACTTGCGCGCAGGCCCAGCCAACATTGCAGCCGATCAGGTCAGCTTTTCCGTCGCCGTCATTGTCGAATAAAGCGGCAAGCGCCGGATCCTGCAGATCGCCCATGTTCGTTATACCATATTCGTCGGCGGTTACCTTGTCGATCAGATATCCTTGAAGAGCGCCATTCTTCACCTGGAATCCGACGGGCCGAACTCTATCAGCGACCTGATTGTACTCCAGGTAACGATCGTGAAGGGGGAACCAGCCGTTCGCCCAGAAGTCAACGTCGCCCTGGGCGGCGAAGAAGAAAAAGGCGAGGTTTTCAAGGGGCTCAGTGTCTCGAACCGTATAGCCTAATTCCTCGAGCAGCACCTTAAATATATGGGCCTGGAACCACCCGGTATCCCACGTCGCCCGGCCCAAACGAACGTCGACGCCCTCGCCGGGCAAATCGGCCGAGGACGTGCAGCCGGCGATCAGCAAGGCCAGCAGTCCCAGGCCCAGAATCAGGCGGTTAATGTAGCGCAATGTCGACCTTCCTTCAGCATGGCAAGCTTCGTCATTCCAATTGGTTGTCGTTCACGGAATCGCTCACCAAATCACGAAGCTGCTGCAGCATGTCGCCCTGGGTAAAGGCGCCTTTGTCGATGATGTGCTCCACGCCGCCGGCCAACTGGCGCCGATCCTCATCGGTCAATTCTTTGGCGGTCACGACGATAATGGGAATCGATCGATTGTCCGTGTCCTGGCGCACCGATTGCACGAACTCAAAGCCATCCATCACCGGCATCATCAAGTCCAGCAGAATCAGGTCCGGCCGGCGCTCGGCCAGGCGGTCCAGGGCGAT
>CP070688.1:385218-388416 GCA_020353135.1 Chloroflexota bacterium | reverse complement strand
TGCGCCGGTTGCTTCCTAGTCGAATATCAATCTACTCTGATCCGCCGGAGCCTATTTGCCGGCCATGAGGGGGATGGCTTGTTTGAGGGCGGCGATGCGACGGTCGAGGATGCCGGGGATGCTGGCGAACTCGAGGGCGATGCCGGTCATAAATGAGGCGACGCCTAGGAAGGCCAGAGGCACCAGGAACTTGGGCCACCACTGTAAAGTGGTGAGCTGGCCGAGCAGCGAAGAGCCCACATCAGCGGCGTCGCGTACGGCCTTGGGATTGCCGCCCCAGTAGGAGGAGGCGGTGGTGCTGAGAACGAGAATGCCGACCAGGATGGCGACCATTATGGAGGCCCAGCCCAGGAGGGTCAGCAGTGGAAATAACTTCAATCCGGTTGTTTCCCGTTCCAGTTTAGCGAGTGGTTGTGCCATAGGTCATTCTCCTTTGAAAATGGGACACGGATTTACACAGATTTCACGGATAAAGAACTGCTTGGCTTCCTGCGCACGCTGTTTTTATCCATGGCGGTGTTCTGTGAAAATGTCGTCTCCTTAAGATTGGAACTCGGTGATTTGCCGAAATGCATTGCCGGTTATCGGAAGCGTTTCTTGGAAATCACCCGGTATCGATCCGCTAAATGTTCGACGATGCCGTGCCTGTCTCGAATACATGGGCACTATAGCTGGGAAAGGGTTTCTCTGCGGAAACGGGATGGTGACGGAACCGTAACGGTAACCAGAGGGGTGAAATTAGGGGGCGAAACAGAAAGGCGGCCGGTGCCAAACACCGGCCGCCTGTTGACTCAGGTTCATGTGCATCGCACCTGGGAGGTGCAACGCACGGGTTAGCTTTGGTAGATGATAGTGTCGGGCTTGAATGCGGCCCAAGAGAACCAGAAATGGTCGCCGTGAACGATGTGTTCAAGGCTTTCGCCAGCCAGAGGTCCTTCGATAGCCTGGCCCAGGATGTTCCAGGCACTGCCGGTCTGGTCGTCCAGGATTTGGCCATCTTCAACGCGGAAGATCAATTTCTGGCCGTCCAGGTTGGGATCGAAGACGCCTGTGGCGCCCACGTCTTCGGCATCGGCGATGACCCTGGCGCCCAAGGCGCTGGCCGTGCCGGGGGTGAAGAAGACCACCAAATCCTGCCCGTCTCGACTATCGTTGACCACGCCGACTTGTTCGAGCACGGCGTAAGGATAAGCGATATCAATACCCTGCCCATCTAGCGATACGGTGACGACCCTGGCGGCCGGCTCAAGACGACCGTCTGTCTCGCCCTGGAACAAGGCCAGGTTGCCGCCCGCACTCAGCACGTGGTCGTAAGTATCATAACCGGCGTACGGATTACTGCCGTAGCCGCCCCGCAGGCCGGTATCCTGTGACAAGACCTGGCCATCGGGGTGAGCGTCGCGGAAATCCCGGAAGCTGACGATAGAGGTCGGCAGGAATGTCAGCCTTTCGCCCGTAAGTTCGCCGACGATGGCATCGCCGGTAAACTGCTGCCACAAGGTCTCCGTCGTTCGATCGTACATGATCAGGTCTGAATTACGCAGCAAACCCGAGACGCCGAATTCAAAGACCTGGTCACCCACCCGGCGATCAAAAGCCAGGGCCGAGTTGCAAAGAGGGCAGAAGGTAATCACGGCCGGTACGTCGCCAACTGTATCGTTGACAATTTCGTGCCAGGTGATGATCTGCAGCGGGTAAGCCCGGGCATCATCATTCAGCTCGAGGGCAATCACCGGCTCGTTGTCGGCCAGCCAATCGGCCGCTTCGTCGTTGCCGATGAACTTGGGATTGTCAATCGAGCGGATGCCATCGCGCGGCGGGCCGCCAGACAGGATCTCGTCATAGGAGACTGAGTGCTTGCTAAAGTCGGTATTCCAGTCGGCCGTTAGCTGGCGAAGCCTTGGCGAGCGATCGTCGACGCTGTCGATCGTTACGGGTTCTGCAGCGGGTCCATCACTCACTTCTGCTTCCTCCGATGCGACCGCGGCTTCAGGCAGGCCGGTATCTGCTTCATCGGCTACCCCGCTGCCAGTCGTCGCGCTGTCGGCTACCTGGCTGTTGGCCACTATCCCGCTGCAAGCCGTCAGGGCGACCAGGGCGAACAGCCCCAGGATGAGCCATAATGGTGCTCGATATCTTTTGTTTTTCATGGTTTGTTCTCCGATACGTCATAGTAGTCTGATTGGGAAATTCCCGAAGCCGATACAAAGACGAGGCGGGCGCATTCTCAAATGCGACTAGCATCTACGGATGCCGTGGCATCTAAGGATGCCGGCCTCCTCTCTAGTAGTTGCCACAGTATTTCCTCTCTTAGCTGGTTAAAGTCTGATCCAGGAAATTATCTAATTGGCCGCGGGTCATCACCCCACGGTGGATGACGCTCACTTCGCCGTCAGGGTTGATGAAGACCGAGGCGGGCAATGTGCCTTGAAGACCGAAGTTGCCGGCCGTGCGGTTGCCCTCGTCGAGCAGCGGCGTGAAGGTCAGGCCCAGTTCGTCGAAATAGGCCTGGACGTCTTCGGCCGTCTCGCTCTGATCGAGGGCCAGGACCACCAGGCCATCGTCTTTATGCTCTTCCCAGACCGCCTGTATTTCCGGCATCTCTATCCGGCACGGACCACACCAGGTGGCCCAGAAGTTAACCAGGATGGGCTGGCCGATGAACTGGCTCAGAGTCACGGTCTGCCCGTCGACGCCTTGAAGAGCGAATTCGTACGGTTGGTCGCCAACTTGTAGGGGCGGGCCGCTTTCCGGCAGTAGGACCGTCGTAACTTCGCCCTGGGCCTGTTCTACCACCGCCGGCTGGGATGCTTCTTCGTCGCCGAAGAGGCTGCCGCCGAAGATCAAGAATACGAAGGCGGCGACCAGGATTATCAGGCCGGCGATCAAAACAATCGGATTGCGGCCATTTTCTTTCTGTTCTGTCAGTTCTATGTTTTCGGTCGACATAGGGTATCTCCTTAGAGTTGGGTGACAGCTGACGATCGTCAGCTGTCAGCTTCAGTTATTCAGCTTAGCCAAACAGGTTGATTAGTTGGTCTTCGACGCCCGCGAACCAAATGGCCAGGTCGGCCGGGATGAGGGCGTTAAACTCGGCCAGGGTGCCGTTGAGCATCAGGACGGCCATGAAGACGAACAGCACGCCGCTGAGCAACTGGGTTGAGTGCAGCTGTAAAGTCGTCCGGCGATCGCCCGTGG
>CP070688.1:380438-385118 GCA_020353135.1 Chloroflexota bacterium | reverse complement strand
GGTCGTAGCTCCATTGACCACGACGATGGTCAGCTTTGCCGTGGCGGCCGGCATCGACTTCCGCTGCGCTAGGGTGTTGCTTCTGAATGATGCTGGCCACGTCGTAATCCTGGATGTGGTCACAGTCGCCGGGAATTACGGCCGGCGTTCGCCAGAATCATGGTAACAGAAGCCGTATGCATGATAACGGCCGTTGCGGCCGAAATGAGCCAGACCTGGCCATACCCGGTATTCCGATCAATTGATGATAATCGTCACCTGAAATGGGTGACTTTTGGTATTTGATGTTCGTTTCAAATGAACTATGGTGTTTTAAGCATTGGAAGACCGCGTGTCAGCTTCCAACCGCTACTGTATCGGGGCTCTCGGCCGTAGCCAGTTCAGTCGCCATCTCAATGTGGTGGGGTAAACCATGAAATTCCATAGATTCTTCAACCTTAATCGAAAGAAGGCGAAGGTCAGAGCAACCAGCCATTTCCTGGTCTCAACGGATATCGCCATTGACTCGACCGACGGGGCCCATATCGCCTACAGCTATGATGGCGACGATACCTTGAACTACACCTGGTTCGACGGGTCTACCTGGCAACATGAGACGATTCACGATTATGGCAGTGGCGATGGCTTTGGAACAGTATCATTGGCCCTGGACAGCGCGGGACGACCGCACATCGCCCACCACAATGCGATCGGTGGCTGGGTCGATTACTGGTGGTCTGAAGGTGGGGCCTGGCTGTGGGAACCCGTCGTGATCGGAAACGCCTTTTCGCTAGCTTTGGACGCGGCTGGAGTTCCCCATATGGGCTACGCCAACCCCGGCAACGGCCTTTGGTATGCTTCCCGATCCGGATCTTAGGCATGTTTAACGATACGCAGACTCTGGGCGGCCAGACCAGGCACGTTTGAAATGAAGAGTTAAAATCCATAACTCGGTCGAGCTCGAGTGCGTTTTATTCATCAAAGTATTTCTTGTTTCTGTCGGAGGTAATAATGACCAGCAATCGTATGTTTAGGATGGCAGTAATCGTAGCTTTAGCAGGTATGGTAGTCTTGGGGGTAAGCGGCGTGCTGGCTGTAGACCAGGCCGCCCCAACCGTCGCCGTCGTAGGTTTCGACCCTGATCCGGCCGTCGGCGTTACAGGTGGCAATGTCGATGTTTCGGTGGTCAGCGAGGGCGCAACCAATGTCTATGGCTTTGAGATGGCCGTGTCTTTTGATCCTGCTGTCTTGCAGGTAGTCGATGCTGATCCGGGCAATGCTGGCGTTCAGATTGCCCCTGGAATCTGCCCGGCGCCCGATTTCGTGGCCAGCAACACGACCGATAACGTGCTCGGCAATATCAGCTACGCGGCCACCCAACTCAATCCGACCCCGCCGTGCAATGGCGGCGAGGCGGCGATGATTACTTTTCAGTGCGCTCCGGGCCTGACACAGAAGGTCGTAACGACGCTAACGCTGGTGACCAGTATTATCTCGGATCCTAACGGCAACCCCATACCCCATGATCCGGTAAATGGTACCGTCGAGTGCGAGGCCAATGTATTCTTCATCGATGGAGAAGTCAACTTGCAGGCCTGGCCCGATCCATCTGGCGTGCAGGTAGTCCTACGCAATGACCAGGGCGCCGTCGAGGACGGCCCGATCGCCCTTGGATCTGACGGCGTCTTCCAGTTTCAGGGAGTCGTCAACAACGTCTATTCGGTTGAGGCCTTCTTCGACCGCTATCTGACCCACGAGCAAGCGGGCATCACCAGCAGCAACGTCGGCGAACATGTCGTCATAGGGTCTACATCACTGCGGACCGGAGACATAAACGGCGATCAGATTGTCAATATCCTGGATATCAGCGCTGTGGCCGGTAACTTCGGCAAGGCTTCGAACCAACCCTGGACTGCGTATCCTTGAAACGCACGAATATACATCTGGGTCGACACCCTGCCTGTGCGTTCAGGTGGTTGCTGCCATTTGCCTGGTTATGCCTGACCAGCCTTGTCCCGCGGCCGCTGTTGGCTCAGACGTCGGTGCTGCTGATAGTCACGCCGTCTGAGGCAGCAATTGAGCCAGGTGAGACGATAGAGTTGACCGTCCGCGTGGAAGACGCCGTCAACCTGTACGGCGTCGAACTGCGCCTGAACTATGATCCTGCGATCTTGCAGGTAGTCGACGCCGATGGCGACGCCGACGGGATCCAGGCGCTTCCTGGCCCGTTCCTGGATGTCGACCAGGGCTTCCTGGTAGCCAACCAGGCCGACAACGAGGCAGGCCAGTTGGTCTATGCAGCAACACTGCTGTCGCCGGCCGAGCCGGTCGCCGGCAACGGAATCCTACTCGAGGTTTCCCTTCGCGGCGCTGGAATCGGGACATCTCCGCTAGATCTCGATTCGTCTATCCTGGCTTCACCTGAGGGGCAGGCGCTGCCCCTGGTTACCCAAGGCGGCCACATTACCGTCGGCGATCCTGGCCCGCAGGCGCTTGCGACGCCAACGGCAACGTCAGTTCCACCGACACCTACCCAGCCGGCGCCGGCAGAAACGGCCACCCCAGGGAATCAGGGCCAGGTCACAGCGACAGCACATTCCGAGTCGACGGCAACGACGGCAGCGCCAGGGTCAACTTCAGAATCGCCGGTGACGCCTGGCAGGCCAGGCGACGAGCAGGTGTCTAGTCAAGCAACTACCATGGCGACGGCCGCCAGCGGCCCGACAGTCCCCGTTGATGTGTCGGCTGCTGCCATGACTACCGAGTTGAACGACGCTACGACCGGGACAGAAACGGAACCTGCCCCGGCCGTAGCCTCTTCGACCGACGACGACGGCAGCGAATCGCTGCCCAATGCAATCACCAGCCCAGGGGATGGGGCTGAATCTGGAGTTGAGCCGGCCGGAGATAATAACGGGATCTGGGCTGTAGCGGTCTCGGTGCTGGTCTTTGTCGTCATTGCTGGCGCCTTATTCTTTGGACGCCGTTTGCTGACCCACAGGGGGTAACGATGAATAAATCACTTCTATTCAGTAAGATAGTTCGCCTTGTCGGAACCTTTCTCGGCGACGGTGAACGGCGACTGCAGCGTGGCTCACATCCGCTTTGCGACCAAGCAAGAAGCCACCACGGCCCTGTCATTCGACAACGTCGTTCTGGCTGACCCAGACGGTTTGCCGATCGCGGCCAACTTGATCGGGACTGAATTAACCATAGGTGGCAAGACCTTCGTCTACGTACCGCTTGTCCTCTGGAAATAGTCGAAACACGGAGCGCACGTGAGACCTTAACGAAACGTGCATGATCACAGGGCTGGCGCTCGCTCAGCTCATGGTCGTGCGCGCCACAAGGTTGCCCTCAATCCCGGGGTTTGCTCTTGTCACCTCCGAGCATGAAGGTCAGCGACAAGAGTGGCATTCCCAGGTCGCGGATCTGGGCCAGCAAGCCGTGCAGCGCCGCCTGGTCGGCCACCCGGCCGGTCAGGGTCGTCGTCCGCTGACCCGGTCGCGGGCCATGTCCAGGCCGGGGAACCAATCTCGCTAATGGTCGTCCAGGTAGGCGTCTAGGACGATTTCGTAGCCGGCCGGAGCGGAAACGAGTAAATGTTTATTGCCCGGCTCAAGGCCCTGGTTGAGTTGATCGATTAACCTGGAACGCCTGAACAGGTCCGGCCACAATGGGGGATGTATAGCTTCGTCTGCAACAGTGTTTCCGGCACACAGACATTATTAATGAAAACGGCCGGGTGGTGATGAACTGAACCATCAGAAGCTCAACATTGATATCAGAAGAGGCGTTCACGTTCCATCCGGAGTAGCTGTGCCAATATCGAAATCTCTTGCAAATGGCCTTATAATGTAGGTGCAAGATAGCGCTTTATCTCTAGATCTGGCCATTGAGGTCAGAGTGGAAGGGTAGATCGGGATCTAAGGCCAGTCTACGTAAACACTGTGTGGGCAGGCACCGCCGCCAGACGCGCTCATCAGTCCGCACAAACCTGGCATTTTGGCGCGTTCATTGGAGCTGTTTTAAGGAGGATTAACAGGTGAGTAACAAGCGACCCAATATCCTAATCATCGTCACCGACCAGGAGTATGCGCACCAGGCGCTGCCGGCCGGGGTCTCGCTGCCAAATAGGCAGCGCCTCCATTCCAGAGGAGTGGCGTTCAACAATCATCAGGTTACCACGACCGTTTGTACACCGTCTCGCTCGGTCATGTGGACCGGTCAACATACGCCCTTCACCCGCATGTTCGACAACACCAACCTGGCCTGGATCGAAGATATGCGTGGCGATCCGGAAACTCTGCCGACCATTGGCCACATGCTGCGGGATCTGGGCTATTACACGGCCTACAAGGGTAAATGGCACTTATCAGAGTTTCCAGAAGGGGACACTAAGGATGCCATGGAAACCTTCGGTTTCTCGGACTTCCAGGAGTGGGGCGATGCTTACGGCGAGCCATTCGACGGTCTCAACAAGGATCCAATGACGGCGGCTGAGGCGGTTGGCTGGTTGGAGAATCGAGCCCCAGAAGTTAGCGATTCTCAACCCTGGTTCCTGGCCGTGAATTTCATCAACCCCCATGATGTCATGTACTTCGACACTGACGACGAAGAGATGGTACAGGTGCGAGGCATGTTTCCCATCTTCGGCGCGCCCGATACGCCTCTCTACCAGCAGCAGTGGCCGACCACGCT
>CP070688.1:376109-380338 GCA_020353135.1 Chloroflexota bacterium | reverse complement strand
TTCCTGAACCCAAGAGGTTAACCTGCGAGGAACATAAATCATGGACAATATATTCGGAATTCCCGCCAGTACCCTCTTGATCGCCTTGCTTATTCTGCTGGGCCTGATCGTGGCCGTCGTCACCTACACGGCCGTTCGCTATCCGGTTCCCTTCCGCCTGGGCATCCGCAATCTGCGCCGGCGTAAATCGCAGACGGCGCTGATCATCGCCGGACTTGCTTTGTCGACACTGATCATCACCAGCGCCCTGGCTATCGGGGACACGGTCGATTACTCGGTGAAATCAGGCGTATTCGACGATCTGGGCGGCATCGACGAGCAAATCAGCGCCTCGTCAGTTGAGCCCGCGGCTGGTTTTGGCTTTGGCTCCAGCGGCCCCGCGGCCGACGCCTCGAGCGCCGGTTCAGAGTGGTTCGCGATGTCCATCGCCGCCAATGCAAGTGAGTTGGTAGACGACGACACTATTGATGGCCTGGCCCCGGTCGCCATTCAAACGCTGCCAGTCCTCAATAGCCGCTCTAATCTCTCCGAATCGACAGTCGAGATTCGCGGTCTTGGTCCGGTCACGGGCGACGGCCTGGCTCAGCCAGCCGGCCTGAGCGACCTGGTCGACGGTCAGGTTCTGGTCAGCAATTCCCTGGCCGAGGTGCTGGACGCCGTTCCGGGCGACGAGTTATTGCTAGTGAAAGGCGTACCATCACCGGTCACTGTTGCCGGCATCATCCCTGACGGCGAGCTGGCCGGCGCCGGCCCGGCCGTCTTGTGGTCGCTGGCCAGCGCCCAGGCTTTCTTTGAACAGCCAGGCCAAATAACCGACATCTTCGTCTCCAACGTTGGAGATGCCGAAAGTGGCGTCGAGGCTACCGCCGCCGCGGTCGCCAGCCTCGAGGGTGTTACCAACGATCTCACCATCAACCAAGTGAAGGCCGACCAATTGGAAGTTGCTGCCAGCAGCGCAGAATTCATCACCACCCTGTTCGTCACCTTCGGCACCTTCTCCATCTTCTCAGGTATCTTGCTCATCTTCCTCATCTTCTCGGTGTTGGCCGCTGAGCGGAAATCGGAGCTGGGCATGGGCCGCGCCGTTGGCCTGCAGCGAGCCGACCTGGTGCGCCAATTCGTGACTGAGGGCTTCGCCTATAACTTCATCGCCGCCGTCATCGGGGCCACCCTCGGCGTCCTGGCCGCGTTGCTCCTGGCTGGCACTGTAACCGGACTGCTCGGCGCCAGCGACCTGAACATCAGCCCCCGGGTTTCCCCGCGCTCGGCTGTGATCGGCTACAGCCTGGGCCTGGTTATATCCTTCCTGACCATTACCATTTCGGCCGTGCGTATCAGCCGGGTGAACATCATCGCCGCCATCCGCGACCTTGATCTACCCTCGCTGCCTCGTGAGTCACAATGGACCCTGTTCGTGCGCCCCTTCACCGTCTGGCGCGCCGCCCTGGCCAAGGCCGGCCAAGGCAACCGCCGCGCTGCCGCCCGATTGTTCCTGCTGGCCGGACCCAAAGCCGTCTTGAGCTTCTGGCTCGGATTGCTGGCCCGGGGTCCGGTCCTTATCCTCCTGGGCTACCTGTTCGCCTGGGTCGGCGTGAACATCGCCGAACAGGCCGGCGTTTACGGCCTGGGCGTCTCCTTATTCATCGTCGGCGTCGGCCAACTCGCCGCCTGGCTGCTGGTCTCCAACCGCCTGGCCTACTCCCTGACCGGCCTGGCCCTCATCCTGTACTGGTCGCTGCCTACCCGCGATATCGGCCGGCTGTCCGAGCTGGGCAGCAACCCGGGAGATTTCTTCATCAGCGGCATGTTCCTGGTCGGCGGGGCCATCATGCTTTTCCTGTACAACGCCGACGCCTTGCTGAATCTCTTCGCCGGTTTACTCGGCCGCCTGGGTCGCCTACTGCCGGTCGCCCGGGTCTCTATCGCCTATCCGGTCAAGGCCAAGGGCCGCACCGCCACCACCCTGGCCATGTTCAGCCTGGTGGTCTTTACCCTGGTCAGCACGACTACCATCACCAATACTTTCAGCAACTTCTTGAACAGCGAGACCGGCAGCGGCGGCTACGACGTGCTGCTACAGAGCAACCCCTTTAATCCTATCGAAGCACAAGAAATGGCCGCGGCCGTCGACCGCCTGGCGGCCGACGGGTCCATTCCCCAGCCGGAAGCCTTGGCCGCGGCCGTCTTTACCCCGGTTGAGGCCCAGAGCCCTAACATGACCCGGCCGGCGCCCTACGCTATCAACGGCATCGACGAGGCCTTCTTTGCCAGCCAGAACCTGGAATTGGCCAGCATCGCCGAAGGCTATGCGGACCAGGCGGCCGTCTGGGCTGCTATTCAATCCGACCCGTCGCTGGTCGTCGTCGATAACTTCTCCATTGACCGGACTGGCGACCCGACCTACCAGTCAAACGAGGATGCCTTCCTTATTAGTTCCATCGCCGGCAGTGACACAGAGTTCGAGCCGGTAAAGATCCAGATCGCCGGTACCGACGGCGAGGCTCGCGACTTCACCGTCATTGGCGTCCTGGGCTCTGCGCCCAGCTTCTTTGGAGCCATGATGAACGCCGAGGCGGCCGCCGAATTGGGCTTCGACGGGACCAATCGCTACTTCCTCCGCCTGCCCGAGGGCGCCGAAGCCCGGCCCGTAGCTAATGCCGTCGAGAGCGAATTCGGCCGCAGCGGTTTACAAAGTGTCCTGCTGAAGGAGCAGCTCGACGCCAGCCGCCAGTCGATACGCAGCATCTTCTACCTAATTCAAGGCTTCATTGGCCTCGGACTTTTGATTGGCATCGCCGCCCTGGGCGTTATCACCATTCGCGCCGTGGTTGAGCGACGCCAACAGATCGGCGTTCTGCGGGCTATTGGCTTCCAGCGCAAGATGGTCCAGGGCGTCTTCCTTTTCGAGGGCGTCTTCGTGGCCGGCCTGGGCACGGTCATTGGCTACGTCCTGGCCCTGACCTTCGCCTACAACCTATACCTGCAAGTAGCCGCCGACCAGGGACTGGCCTTCCTACCCCCCTGGCCGGCCCTGATCGGAATCGCGGCGGCCATCGTCGCCGCCAGCCTGCTGACTACCTGGCTACCGGCCCGGGCTACGGCCAATGTCACCATCGCCGAAGCGCTGCGCTATGAATAAGCGCTTCAGACCGACCTACAAGGCGCTCTGACAAAGAGCTCTGCCTTGAGGTCGATTCCTTCCTCCTCTCTCCAAAACATAGAGGCGGCCAAACGGCCGCCTCTATGTTGTTTCCCCCCTTAAACAGGCATCTCTCCTTTGCTTCGCTAGGATCTGGCGTCGCTTACATGCTTACATTTCTTTCCAGCTGATAACACAGCTGGAGATTAGTACTTGACAAATCGGCCAAAAGTTGTTTAGATCTGGCTAACCTGTAATTACAGGATTACATACTTACATAATTACAGGTATCCTAAGTGCCAGTACGCTGCCAGTGACGATCAATACAGAAGTCGACCGCAGTAGCTATGTTCCGTACTACATCCAGGTAATGGATGCCCTGACGGAATACATCGATCATGGCGGCGGGCAGCCGGGAGAGCAGTTACCCGGCGAGCCCGAGCTTTGTCGAATGTTTGGTGTCAGCAGGACGGTCATCCGGCAAGCCCTGAAAGAGCTCGAATACGAAGGCTTGATAGTACGCGAAAAAGGCAAAGGGACCTTCATAGCCGAACCCAAGATTCGCGAGAGCCTTTTTCAAGAGTTGACCGGTTTCTACCAAGACATGGCCGCCAAGGGTCATAAGCCTACGTCCAAGGTCCTAAAGCAAAAGATCGTCTCCGCCAGTTCGCGTATTGCGGCTTGTTTGAGGCTTGCACCTGAGGCGGCGGTCATCCAGATCGACCGCCTGCGCTATGTACAAGATGAACCGATCGTGTTCGTCAGCACCTATCTGCCTCACGCGTTGTGTCCGAAGTTGCTCGTAGCCGATTTTACAGAACAATCACTTTACCAATTCCTCGAGCAAGAGTACGGCATGGTAATCGCCCGCGGCCGTCGTATCTTGGAGGCCGGGTTGGCAAATCAGTACGAGGCGGAGCTATTGAGCGTCATCCAAACTTCAGCAATATGCGGCCAAAGTTCTTCATGCCCCGGTTGACTATGTGGATACAATGCAACTATCCCTGGCGCAGCATGTCAAGCACATTAGGTGTTTAAAACAAAGTGTCGCACAGATGGATAAAGAGATCGCCTTGAACCTGGCACAAAC
>CP070688.1:370614-376009 GCA_020353135.1 Chloroflexota bacterium | reverse complement strand
TAGTCTCTGCTCCGGCCGGCTATGGCAAAACCACGCTGGTCAATTGCATGCCGAGAGTTCAGGTCGTTTGGTCGGCATGACCTTCACCGCGTCCAAGGACGCTGACAGTCAGTGGGTGACAAAACTGACTGGCCACTTGGCCGATCAGGCTGCCTTCTATGGTGTACTCAATACACTCTACGGCATGCGCTTTCCATTGATTTCAGCCGAATGCTCAGATTGTGAATAGCCCTCAGACAGTAACGAGTCATGCTTGGCACCGTCAGGGTATTCTCTGTATCCAAGAATGTGATTGAAGGCTGCTGATAAGTAAAGGCCTCCTCGGTTGGTATCGGTGCGGACGAACCAGTGTGAATAGTTATCTTCGCAAGTCCGCGCCGAAATGAAGATTATGGCGACGTTGTCTTGTTCACCGCAACCATGTTCGTTGTGGCCTTTGTATTTACATTACCAATGGCCTTGAGTCAGCGAGCGTACATGGTTGGTTGGTCGACCATTCTTCTGTTCTTTTCTATCGCACCAATGACCACCAACGGAGATCTGTTTTCATTCAGTTGGGACATCCTCATCGGGGTAGCGGCCGTCGTCCTCATTACACTGCTAAGGCCAGCCGGTATCGGACCTTATGGTCAAGCCAAGACAGATGACGCTAAAGATGCCGGAGGGGTAGAAGACCATACCTTCGTCGTTGTCTATTCGTTAACCGTGGCCATCGTTTTAGCCGCCGCGATCTTTATTAGCTTACAATTATTGACAGTGGGCGCCGTGTGAATAGCTAACGGCGCCTTTTTTGTGCTCGGACCCAGTACCCGGCAATCTTGGGTCCACGGAATAGAACGGGCGGTTGTCGTCGTTGTTGGAATCGTAATAGGCTTATTGTTGGTCGAGTTCTTCGATTCGACGCTGGTCCTCACAACCCTGTGGGTGGTCTTTGCCTTCCTCGCCTTGGCGGCATTGAACGCCAGCTATGCATTATCTATCGGGAGCTTCACTGCCGGCATGACTATGACCTGGGCGGTACAGGGTCTGGACGTTGGCCAATTGAACTCGGGCGAACGAATTTTGGCGGAAGCCCTGGCCATCGGTCTGGCAATACTCGCCACTGCTTTCTTGCAATGGTGGGTGAACCGTCGCCAGGTAGAAACTCATGTAGAAGCAGAACTAGCTGCCTAGCGGGCAGCAGTCTTTGGATTGGCAGGAAGCCGTAAGAGCAACACAAAAAAACTTGAAGGAAATCATCATGACAAGTTCTGAAATGAAGAGAAGTCAAGCCGAAACGGCACTTTATACGCGTACGACTGGATATGGGGAGAAGGAGATTCTATCTTGGCAAGGACGTGGCGCTACTGGTTTTAGTCTGGGAATCGTCGAATTACAGGCCAATATCGCCTTTGCACCCGGCAATATCAACAACGCCTCGACCTTCGATTTCCCTGTAAGATATGAATCGCTAGGTGACATCGATCCTATGTGGGTGGTGGCTGCAGAACCTCATCCGGAGGTCATTAAGCGGAGTATCGCGGCCGCCCAAAAGCTTGAGCAGCATGGTTGCCGGGCCGTCATCGGCAATTGTGGTTTCTTTGGCAACTACCAGCCACAGGTGGCGGCCGAATTGAAGATACCCTTCTTCGGTTCCAGCCTGCTGCAAATCCCAATGGTATTGGCCAGTATGGGGCGGGACCAGAAAGTCGGTGTGCTGACGGCCGATGGATCGAAATTGGAAATTGCTCCGCACTAAAAACTGTGGCGTGACGAATCGGGAGCGAGTGGTCATCTATGGCGTAGAGAATGAACCAGAGGCCGCCAATATTCTAGGTGAATCTGGACATCTAAACCTGTCCAATTTAGAGCGAGATTTGGTCAATGTTGCCCGGCATATGGTCGATGAGAATCCAGAAGTTGGGGCAATTATCCTGGAATGCACTGAGTTCCCAACTCACACCCATGCCATACAAGATGCGGTGCATATGCCTGTATGGGGTTTTACCACCATGGCCTACTGGATCCACGATGGACTGATTCGCAAGCAATATACCGGCTGGGTTTGATCAGGTCGTCGCCCTGGATTTGATGGTGGATCTCAGCGCGGAATTGGCTATCAGCGCATCACCTTGCCCCCATCCACGGTAACTGTGCTGCCGGTCATATAACTCGCCCCGTCAGAACAGAGAAACAGAACCACCTGGGCCGCCTCTTCAGGGTCGCCCAACCTTTCCAATGGGATCTCGCCCCGCCACTTGGCCATCATCTGCGGATTCTGGCGCGCCTCTTCCGTCATCGGCGTGGCGAAAACGCCCGGCACCACCGTATTAACCCGGATGCCATATTGGGCATATTCGCGGGCGCACTCCCTGGCAAAGCCTACCATGCCGGCCGTGCTGGCGCAGTAGGCGGCCCGGTTCATCAATGGCGTCTCGACCCCGGCGATGGAGCTGATGTTGACGATAGCCCCGCCTCGCTCGCCATTCTCGTCGGCCATGACCCGGCCGGCCAGCTGGCTCATCAGAAAGACCCCCTTGAGATTGACGTCCAGGCAGCGATCCCAGTCCCACTCATCCATGGTCAAGATCGAGCCCACCGGCTCGATACCGGCGTTGTTGACCAGGATATCCAGCTGGCCCCATTCAGCCCTGGTCGTTTCCACTAGGTTGACGCACTGGAACTTGTTGCTGACGTCGGCCGCCACGGCTATCGTCCGGCCGCCCTGGCCCCGTATCTGTTCGGCCGCCCGCTCCGCTCGATCCGGGTTAAGATCATTAACCGCCACGCTGGCCCCAGCTTTCGCCAACGTCAACGCTATCGATTCCCCGAGCCCTTGCCCGGCCCCGGTGACGATGGCCACTTTTCCGTCAAGTCGAATTTCCATGCTATCCTCTAAGCGCAAATACGAGTGTCAATCTTGAGTAACCTCTAATCCGAGAGGAGTCTGGCATTCTCAAATGCCAGGCGGGCCGCATCTCAATATCGATCCTTTTAAGCTGTCCCGGCTTCGTTTCATTCCTCGCTTCACTTGAGCGTCGGTCATTCGCCAGCCGCGGCCGCGAAATAATCCTCGTAGACGCTGAATGGTTGCGAACCGACGAGCAATTGGCCGTTAATGTCAAAGCTCGGCCGGTTGAAGATACCCCGCTCACGACGGACAGCGTCCAACTCGTTCACCCTGGCATGCGCCTCGCCGCTGTCGTAACAAGCCTCAAAAGCGGCCTGGTCGATGCCAGCATTCGCTGCCGCCTGGACGAAATAGCCACGATCTGCCCGGAATAACGCGCCCTGGTCGGCGTAAAATTGGTCGTGGATCTCCCAGAAGGCGTCCACATCTTGGCGACCAACGCAATCGGCCGCCGCGTGGGCGTTCACGCTGGCTTGCCCGTGATCGAGCATCGGCCAGTAGACGAGCCGCACCTGCCCGGTGTCCACGTAATTAGGGATGATTTCCTTCTCGGCGCCTAGCACGTAAGCGCGGCAATTGCCTCACAGGAAATCGGAATAATCGATCATGGTGATGGGCGCCGTCGCCAGGCCCCGAAAATAGGTGCCCTCATACTCGCCGTTGAACGCTGGCGTCGGCGTCTCGGTCGGCTCAGGCGGCGACGTTGGCGATGGCTCGGCCGCGGCGGTGGGCGGCTCCGCTTCCTGCGCTTCCTGCGTAGATGTTGCTCCGGCCGCGTCGGCCGGCTGACTTGGCGTTGCCGTATCTGGTGGCTTTGTTGCCTCCTGCGCCGCCGGTTCCTCGGCCGCAGGGGCATCTGTCGCCGCCTGGGCTAGCTCCGCGTCCGCCGGCTCTTCCTCCGGCGAGGTGCAGGCAGTTGCCAGCAACAGGGCCAGCCCAATAGTCAAAATAGCCAAAAAACGATTGTTCATTCAACCAAACCTCTCGCTTTGGAACCTTTTTGGGAGGAACAGCTATCCATCCTCAAATGCCGGCCGCATTTGAGAATGCGCTCTCCTCGATACTTGTGCCGTCCCCAATTGATCTGTCTCTCAACTGCTGAAGACCCGTCGCGCCGTGTCCAGCTGCTCGATGAAGAATTGCCCATCCTCTTCGCCCGACAACTGCCGCTTGACGTCCATGTAACGCGCTTCTACCGTCGAATCGCCCGGCGAAGCCAGCAGCGAGGCCAATACGGCGAACCCGTCAGAGAGTAAGGCTTCAACCGGCTCCTCGGCCGTCCTGGCCAATTCGGCCGCCTTCTTGAAGTTGCCGGCCGCTTCGGCCAGGTCGCCGGCTGCCATCTGTTGAGCCGCCAGCATCCAGATGCTCCTGGATTGGCTGATGGTATCGAGGCGCAGCTCGGTCGACAAACGGGCCGATGCCGCCGCCGCGTCGAGACCTTGAGCGATTTCAGCCCGGCCTAACTCGATGCCTGCTTCATCCCATCCTGGCCAGGTATAAGACGCCAGGTTGTAGGCGATGGCCCTGGCTCGGCCCTTGAGCTCTCTGGCTCGACCCTCGTCGATCCCGGCCGCGGCCGCCGACGATAGGCTATGCTGGATTCCGGCCCGTCCCATGTTAACGACCGCCTGGATGTCCTTCTCCTCATAGTAGAGTTGTTTCAGGGCCTTGTTATAGACTTCGGCCGCGGCCAACGTATCGTCCTGCTGGCTCAGGAACTCAATGGCCACAAAGGAGTCGCCGCTCGCCAGGTAATCTAAGACTGCATCGATCATCCCTCTCCTCCGACAATGATTCTATGGCTTCTGACCGGCATGGATCGCAATCGTGCCAAACATGAACAGCCGGTAGCGAACGTCGCCCAGGCCAGCCTCACGCATGATCTGCGCCAGGCTTTCGGGATCTTGGAAACGCTGGGTGCTGTCCGGCAGATAACGGTAAGCGTCTCCATCGCCCGTGATTAACTTGCCCAGTGCCGGGATCACGTGGTTCAGATGAAAGCGGATGAACGGCCGCAGCAGGTTCTTCTTGGGCGGGCTGGATTCCAAGACCACGACCTGTCCGCCTGGCCGCGTGACCCGCATCTGTTCGCGAAAGGCGCCGGCCACGTCGATGACATTGCGCATCAAGAAGCCGGATGTAACCGCGTCAAACACGCTGTCCGGGAATGGCAGGGCCAACGTATCGGCCGTTACCCAGCGAATGGCCGCCCGTCGCGGATCCTGAGCCCCTACCTGCATCATCTCGATAGTGAAGTCGCCGCCTATGGCCTCGATCTCCGGCTGCAGTACTAACCCTTCTAGAGCGATGTCGCCGGTGCCGGTGGCGATGTCAAGAAAACGCCGCCCGCTCGCTAGCCGGGCTTCCTGGATGACGTGGCGCCGCCAGCGCCGATCTTGCCCGGCCGTCATCAAGCGGTTCATGAGGTCGTAGCGCCCTGCTATGCGCGAGAACATGCCCTGAACGTACCTGGCGCGGGCCTCGCCGGTCAGATGAGCCATG
>CP070688.1:366610-370514 GCA_020353135.1 Chloroflexota bacterium | reverse complement strand
TCCAGCAAGACTTGCGTTTCTAGCAAATAGATGACGCCCAGGCCCACCAGGGGAACGACGATCAAGATGGGCAAGATGTGGCTCAATACGAGACGGCCGCGAAGCGTACGCATGGGAATGTGTCTGTTCTTCCTTGCTTCAATCCCCGGCCGGCTGGGGCACCAGCTTGTAGCCAACGCCGCGCACGTTGAGGATTCGTTGTGGCTGGTTAGGATCGTCCTCGATTTTTTCCCGCAGCCAGCGAATGTGTACGTATACGACCTGGGGTTCGCCCATGAACTCGGCGCCCCAGACGCGGGTGATCAGATCGTCTACCGACAAGACCCGGCCGGCTTCCAGGGCCAGGGCGTGCAGTAAGGCGAACTCGCGGGCGGTCAATTCTACGGCCCGGCCGGCCACGGACACCGAGTGGGCGCCGGGATCGATTGTGATGTCCCCAACGTCCAGGGCTGAAACGGCCGGACCGTCTCCTGCCTGGCGCGCGCTGCGCCGCAAGACGGCCTTTACGTGAGCCAGCAGCACGTCGGGACTGAAAGGCTTGGTGATGTAATCGTCAGCGCCCAACTCCAGGCCCAGAATCGTGTCCAACTCGCGCCGGCGGGCGCTGACGAAGATCACCGGCACATCCATCTCCTGCTGGAAGTGACGCAGGGCGTCCAGCCCATCCATGCCCGGCAGGCCGATATCAAGCAAGATCAGATCCGGTCGATCGCGCCGGGCCAGGGCCAGGGCGTCTTCGGCCGTGGCCGCCGTGCTGGCCCGGTAGCCGGCTTGCTCCAACTGCAATCCCAGGCTGCGGCGCAACAGGGCGTCGTCGTCAACCACCAGGATATGTTTGGCCATCCTCGTCACCTCGGCCAGATTGTAGGCTAATTCGGCCGTAAGTAAAGGCTGTCATAAGCGCTTCCATTGCTATCGGGTTGCACCCTCGCGTATAATAGAAACGTCGCCCGCCGGCTTGTTTGGGGCCGGCTTCTCGAACGCCAGAATCTTTGGAGGGAAAAGTGCTACAAGTGGTTGCCATGTCCTTGTTGGTCCTGGCGCTTGGCGCTGCCTTCCTCCTGGCCGGTTACCGCTTGTTCTACTTCCTGCTGCCAATCTGGAGCTTCTTTGTCGGCTTCTGGCTGGGCGCCCAGGCCTTCGCGCTCTTGTTGGACCAGGACTTCCTGGCCACGACAATCGCTTGGATCGTGGGCCTGGCTGTGGGCCTGATCCTGGCGGCCCTATCTTACCTGTTCTTCGCCGTCGGCGTGGTCTTGCTGGGCGCCAGTTTTGGCGCCTGGTTGGGCGCCAGCATGATGCTGGTGCTCGGCTTTAGCACCGGCTTCCTGGTAAACGCCGCCACCATTTTCACGGCCATCATTTTCGCCGCGCTGACGGTTCTGCTAGACATCAAGAAGCACCTGATCATCGGCATCACGGCGCTGGTTGGCGCCAGCGCCATTATCACTGCCTCTTCGTTGATCACCGGCACGGTGACCATGGATAGCTTCCAGCCGGGCGGCAACTTGCTGGGCCCGGTCTTGGACACGTCGGCATTCTGGCTAATAGGCTGGCTGTTGATATCCGTAGCCGGCATCGCCATCCAGGAACGAACCACGCGCGGCTTCTTCCTCGAGGTAGACCAACAGTATAGCGACGATGGTTGACCGGCAACGGCCGCGGTGACAGCCGCGGTGACGGCCGGCCCCTGGCACATAGGGCCGGCCGTAACAAGCGCCTACGCCGGCCCATTTGGATGGGCCGCCTTTGGCATCTACCCGCCTTCTGCGGGGCTATAGGAGGGCGAAGATACCCGCGTCCGGTTGCCGGCCGGCGACCGTCTCCACTGAGTCCAGCGGTATCCAACCCTCGATCGAATCGTCAGGCGCGGCCAGGCGGGCCCAGTCGCCCTGAGTCTCCAGGATATTCACCGCCGTTCCGCCATTCAGGCTGTAGCCCGTGGCGTACTGGTTGCCCGGTTCGCTGCTTAAGGCGACGGTCGGGGCGATCACAATGCCCTCAGGCAACGTGTGCTCGGCGTAGACGCGCGCCCCCAGCGACAGGCCGGATACGGCCACCAACAGAATCGCGATCAGGGCCGCATAGCGCAGGCCGTCCTTGGCCCGGCTCGGCCCGGCAAAGCGCCGAGCCAGCAGCAGCGCGCCGGCCGCGAACCAGAAGGCCAGAGTCAATACGGCCGCGTCGTTGATGTTCAGCCAACGTCCCGTCAGATCTGTCAGAATTCCCAGGGGGCCGGCCGGCGAAGCCAGGAATGGGTCGCCAGCTTGGGCACGGGCCAGGGCCAGGTTGGCCCTGATATCCGCGTCTCGCGGCGCCAATTGGACCGCCCGTTGATAATTCAGGATCGCTCGACCCAAATCACCCTGGTAGTAGTAGGCGTTGCCCAGGTTATAGAACAGGGCGCTGTCCTGAACCTCTCTGGCCACTAATCCTTCGTACACTTGAATGGCTTCGGCGAAATTTCCGGCCTCTGCCAGCCGGTTTGCGGCCGACATGGCGGTGCCATCGGCTGGCTGCCTGGCCGAAAGCAAACCCGTGCCGGCCCATAGCGCGACAAGAAGTGAGATGCCGACGATGCCTAATACAAAGATGCTTTTCTTCATGATCAAATCCTCGAAAATGTGCTTCCAGTTGGATTGCCCTACAAAACCTTGTCCAGTTCGTTTATGAGCGAACCGGTTTCGGCGATCAGTTCGTCGCCCGCTTTGTAAAGGTCGGCCGGGGCGTAACGGCCCATTTCGCTCAGCATCAAGCAGCGCTCGACCCGGTCGGCCAGTTCAGCTTCGACGCCCGACTCGCGCAAGAGTTGGGCCACGCCGCTCTGGGTCATGCCGGTCAAGGAGCGATCTAGCTTCTCAGCCAGGTAGGTCGTCATGACTCGGCCGCAGGCATGATAGACGTCAGATGCCGCGCCCTTGCGGGCCTCGCGCAAGGCGCGATGGGCCTTGCCAGCAGCCTGTTTACTGCGTCGCTGCGAGACACTGTTCAGCCGGCTGCTCTGTCTGCGCTGCCAGCCATAGTGGCCGACCAACAGAAGCATTGGGATCGTCCACAGAAGCCAGAATTCGGCCTTATCCGTCAGCCAGGGACTGCCGGTGCTCCAGGAGGCCGGCGCTTCCTTCATGGGCCGGATCTCGCCGGCGCTGCCCGGCGCTGCCGTCACCGCCGCTCCCACGCCGCCGGCCGGTAGGGTGGCCGCCTTTCCAGGGTTGCTGCCGTCAGGCATGACGTGGATCGTCATGGGTTGGCTCTCGATTGTCACGTACTCGCCCAACGCAGGGTCGAAGTAGGTGTAGGATACGGCCGGCAACGACAGGTCGCCTGCTTCGGTGGGTACCAGTACCCTTTCATAGACCCGGCTGCCAGCCTGGATGCCGTTTTCGAATCGGCTGTCGACCGACGCCTCGCTGTCGAAAGCGCGCCAATTCTGGCTTTCATTCCAGAGCGGATCGGGCAGGTTTTCGACGTTGCCTTCCCCGCTCAGAACGACGCGCCAGTTCACCGTGTCGTTGACCTTGGATTCGGCTTTGTCCACCGTGGCCTCGATGTCGAAGCGGCCGACTGCGCCCGTGAATCCGGGCGGGGCGTTGTCCGGCAGCAGTTGTACGTTCAAGGACAAGGGCTGGCTGGCCAGGTTGGCGCCGCGGCTGAAGAAGTCGCCTGGCACCGTCAACGTCGCCGGATCGATAGTAACTTCGCCGACCACCGTCGGGAACAAGACCGAGGTGAGCTCGGTGACCCGGTAGTTGCGGCCGGCGGCCCGGATCATGTACTCGCCTTGCTCCGGCCGTTGCTCGCTCCAGAATCCAGTGAAAGCTGGCGGCCGGTAATCCAGCCCGCCCAGTCCGTCCACAGCCTGGTAAAAGCGAACCTTGTACAACACTTGTTGGCCCTGGTACGG
>CP070688.1:360096-366510 GCA_020353135.1 Chloroflexota bacterium | reverse complement strand
GTCTGGTGCCGGTCTATTTACTCATTGTCGCCCTGGGACGGCGGCGAAAAAAGGCCGCCCTATGGTTGCTTCTACTTCTCTGCGCTTATCTCTTTTCCATAGGGCCTAACCCGATCTTTTTGGGCAAGGCGCTGCCCTTTAGCCTGCCCTGGTCGGAAGCGATCGTGCCGTTATTACGACAGACTCACCGTCTCAACATACTGGTATCTTTCGGGCTGGCGGCAGCGGTGGCCTTTGGCTGGTGCGCCTTCCGCGAACAGATTGCCGGTAAGGCGCCTGTGCCGGCCGTCTCATTTGCATTTGTAGTCGTGCTGCTGATCGACTATCTCGCCGCGCCTATGCCGGTGATGGCGGTCGACGTGCCCGGCTTCTATTCCCAATGCCTGGCCGCAATTCCAGAAGAGCTTGCAGTGGCCATAATTCCCTCAGGCCGCCAGATAGATAAAGTGCATATGTATTATCAGACGCTGCACGGAAAGAGAATGACCGGCGGGGTGATTTCCCGCCACACTGGCGAAGAGTTCACTTTTCTGCAATCTAATGAACTCCTGCGCGCCGGTCATACTGAAAACTGGCCCACTTCACTTCCCGCGGACACCTCGGAGCCACTAAAGGATCTGGCGGGACACGGCATAGATCTTCTGGTTCTTGAGAAGAGCTTTCTGGACGTTGACTCCTGGCGCGGCGCGATTCTTTTGGCGCCGGCATACGAAGACGATGCGATCCTTGTTTACGATCTCCGGGCGATTGAGCTCGGCCAGAACAGCGAACAAGATCTATGCCCCAGCTGATGTCAGCCGAGCTGCGACTCTGGCAACCGAGTTGGTGATCTGAGGGCCCGTCCGGCCGCCTGAAATTGAGCCCATCACAATCCGAATGGCGTATATATGCCAGATGGGTTATCTTTGGAAACACACCAACCCTTGATGCCTGGCAGCGCCGACTGAATAGCAGTCTGGCGAATCAGGTCACTAAACAGAGAAAGGAGGCTCAGCATGTTTCTCGTTCGCAGCGTATTCAAGGTGAAGTTTGGCCACATGGACAAGGTTTTGGCAAAGCTGCAAGCAATGGCGGCGGAAAGCTCAGGCCAAACACCTCTTGACCGGGTGCTCACCGACGTTAGCGGTTCCATGTTCACTATCGTCTTCGAGACCAAGACGGAAAGCCTTGATGCCCATCGCGAGAGATTAATGGCTTCGTTCGACGAACCGGAAATGGCCGGGGCGATGGCCGAGATCGGCCAGTATTTCGAGTCAGGCCACAATGAATATTACAACATCGAATTCGAGGCCGAGGGCTAGCACTTCGTAAAGCGTCGGCTGCCGTGGCGCGTCCCAGGCTACCTGTCCGGACAAATAAGCAGTCCTGCCGGCACCCGCGGCGACGATCTTCGAGAAGCCGCATTCAAGAGTGGGGAACAGCTCTGGCGGATTGATGTACTCGTTTATCGTTTGCCCACCGCTTCAGGCGGCCGAAACCTCATGGCCGACCATACCTTGTCGATCGAAACCTGGCTCGCCGGCCTAATTCCCTTGTCAGCCATGGCTTTCCACAGTTTGTCGCGATTCAAGTCAGTCTCGACGCCCGAACTGCCCTTGGGATAGGCGATCCATAGGATCGCATCATACTCGACCGCGCCTAGAACCTGGTCAATGAACGCTTCCAACTCCGCGCTATCCTTCACAAAAAGCTGCCCGAAATCGAACTTGGCTGATGCTTCATGCTCAATTCTCAGCCCGTCAGGCAACTCGCCCAACATCTCAAGATAGCCCTCAGGGGCGTTCAGAATGAGCGCCCGTTGCGCCTCTTGCAGACGTAGCTTCTTTGCTAATGAAGTTGTGGCCAAAGGTCACCTCCGAAATGTCCAGATCGCCAGTAGTGCCGGGAACGGAATCTCCTGGGCTGGCTCATCCCGTTATTATAAATGTTGTATTGAAATCAGGCATCGGCCGCCTGTGCAGCGGCATAGCTGCGTTCAGTCAATCGGTAACGCAGCTGTTGGCTCCAACTGGAGTGGGATTCGAGCGGATTGCCAGGTTGACGCTCACCCTTGTCCAATGATCTTGAACTAACCATTACTTCTCTTCAGAACGTGGGTACAATAAGCTTACATTGCATGGCTATCGGTGAATGCTTACCTGAGGAAACAATGACGTATTGTCGAGGGCTAACCGAGGCCTATGCATGGGAGCTGGCAACAGCGCGGTCATTTGAACGCAGATGTCAATTGACTAATACAAGCCGACTCCCATACTGTGCGAAATTTGCGCCTGGCGCGGTTGGGAAGAGTGCGACATGAAGCGGTTGAATATCGATTGGGGCGATCTGAGTGAAGCCTTCGAAATCTCACACCCGGAAGCGAACTACTACTTGGACATTGAGACCGGCCAACTACTTCTGGTGACAGAAGAAGCCAACCGCAAGGTTGAACAGCTTCATGAAGAACATTTCGACCCCAATGCAGCCGACGCCTTCGACCTGGAGGCAATTTTGGACGCGACTGGCATGAATGATTGGCAGAAACAGGAAGTATTAACGGCCGATTTTGTCGAAGAACATTATGGCGATAGAGTCATAGCCATTCCAAAGACGTCTTCTCACGAAGCCTACGAAGATATGCAGGATTTCATATCGACGATTCGGGATGATCGGCTGTACAACCTGCTGCAGGAAGCGACGCGAGGCCGGGGAGCATTCAGTCGTTTTCGGGATATCATGCGGCAGAACCCGGCCGAACAACAGCGTTGGTACGCCTTTGAGGAAGAGCGAACCAGACACCGAATTCTCCGTTGGCTCGAAGAGAATGGACTGGAACTGCCTGATGCGTCGCCGGCAATGGGAGACCAGTAACGCCATATCGCGTGACATGGTATTTCCTGTTATCTAGTCCGATCTAGTAGTTTGCCAGGCTAGGGCTCGATCACCACGCTGCCCAGGATGTAACGATCGCCAACCAGATTGCCGGCCGGATCGGCCAGGTGCAGCCGCCGGCCGCCGGTCATCTCGTACAAGCCAGCCTCGATAAGGTAATCGCCCGGCGGCAGGTCTTCGGGTAATTGCAGCCGGTACGGATCCGTCATCTGCTGTCCAGGCAGCCATTTGGGGATCCATAGATGAGTGGGCGTCGAACCGCCCAGCGGCGTGTAATCCAGGGCCACCAGCGGTTGGTTAGCCAGGTCGATCAGGTGGACGAAGACGGTGTAGCTCTCTTCGGCCGGGGCCAGGCTCTGCCACTGGAGCGTGACGTTTATCGTGTCACCCGGCCGGGCGCGCATGGGCTCCTCCCAGGGCGCCCGCCGGCGATCGCTCAAGCCGTTCCGAGCCGCGGCCGCGACCAGACCAGCCCGCTGGCGAAATGTGGTTAGTAAGCGTCCGGTATCGATGGGTTGCTCCGCCTCAGCCACCTTCAGTTCGCCCAGAGTGAGAGCCAGTTCCGTGTCCCGGCCGGTGCTTAAATCTCGCATACCAACCGTGACCTCGTAGTCGCCAGCTTCTAGATCGTGGGGCAGGGGCAGGTCGAATCGCTCGACGATCACTTCGCCCGGCTGCCATTCGGGCGTGATCAAATGGCCGTCGGTGGTGAACTCGAAGACGAGCGGCTCGTTCAGAATACGCTCTTTGCCCTGACCCAGAGTAACTACCGGCACGTAGAATGCTTCAGT
Source organism: Chloroflexota bacterium (assembly GCA_020353135.1). The sequence continues at coordinate 362,848 of CP070688.1, read as the reverse complement.
TCCGGCCGGGGCGCGCATGGCCAGCGTCAGGGGCACGATATCGCCGGCCGTCACGTTCAACTGCGGCAACTGGTAGGCCACTATCTCCAACTCGCCGGCCGTGGCCGGCTCAATTCGCATCAACTCAGGCGGGATGCTGGCGTCGCCCGGCTGCACGACCTGATAAAAGGAGCCACGCGGGCGTAACCGGAAGCCGGCGCCGGCGATCTCCGGCCGGTAACCGCTGAGGTACAAGGGATGGCCGGGCAGATAGAAGAATGTACTCTCCAGCCAATTCATGTCGGTCGAAACCATATGCGGTGCGACGTCGGCCGGATCGGGCCATCTATCTTCGACGAACTGCTGATACCACAATGGCGTCATATGCTCCCAATCGTTGAGCAAGATAGCCCCTTCGCCCTGGCCCTCAAACCAGTCGAAGACTTCTTCCACGTAGGCCGGCGCCTCGTCATAGTCGCGCAGTGAGATGTACGGCAGATTACGCAGCACCTGCAGGGCTGGCCCCAGAAGGAACATGGCGGCGATGAGCAGCCCGGCCGCCTTCCGGTCAAGGCTCACCTGGCGGGCCAGGATATCCAGCACGCCCAGCAGGCCAATGCCGGCCAAGAGGCCGATGATTAGAAAGACGCCCAGCAGGTAAGCCATGATGTCCTGCTGGCGCAAATTGATGACGAAGAGATAGTTGCCTAGCAAAGCCAGGCCGTAGAGCAACGCCAGCGACCGCAATGACTTCCTGACCAACAGCCAGGCCAGCCCGAGAACGGCCAGGAAGATGATCGGCAAAGCGTATTGCAGGCGCAGCAAGGTCCAAAAGACCGTAGCCCGGTCCAATTGATCGGCCAGGCCAAAGAAAGGCAGGCTTTCGGTGATGCCCCGGCCGAGCACGTGGTCCAGGAAGCCGTCCAAGGTATTCATGGTGTCGGGACCAAAAGCCGGCGCCATGGCGCTGCGGATGGGGAAATAGAGCCAGACGCCGAGACCGAGCAGGGCCAGTGCAGCCATCCTCAGCAAGGTCTTCCACTGGCGCCATATGCCCGGCCGAACGACCAGGATGAATAGAGCGTAAGCCAGCCAGGAGAAGACCGTCAGCGGATGGTGAGTCACGCCCAGCCCGGCCGAGAAGGCGAACAGGTAGAGCCAGCGATCGGCGTGTGGGTGTGGGTGTGTGGGCGTGTGGGTGTGGGCGGGTGAACGATCCGGACTGTGCGACCCCTGTTCTCCTCCGCTCCTCTGCTCCTCTGCTCCCCGGCTCCCCCCGCCTGCGGCCCACCACTTGGTCAAAAAGAATAGGTTCGCCGACAGGAAAGCGGCGGTGATGATATGCGGATTGGCGTGGATGGCGTGCTGCCACCAGTCGGCCGCCAGGGCCACGGTAAGAGCGGCAAAGGCGGCGATGATCTTGTCCAGCCCGGGCATGATCCGGGTAACCGGCTCGATCCGGCCGGCCACCGCCTGGACAGTCCCATAAACGAACAGAACCCCGGCCGTGGCCGCCAAGGCCGATAGCAGATGCATGCGCCAGGGAATCCCGCCGACGGGAATCAGGCTCTGAAATAGTTTGCCCAGCAGGGTGATGAAGGCGTAGCCGGGCGGATGGGCGATGCCCAGGATATTGGCCACGAAAGTGTACTCGGCCGGATCGCCGAAGACGACGTCTTGAGCCAGGGTGGCCAGGTAAAGGATGGGAACGAGGGCCAGCAGGATGATGGCCAGGTAGATTAACCAGGGTTTAGCGGCCTGGGTCTGGCTGCTGGTCGCTGGCTGCTGATTGCTGGTTACTTGTGGTTGGTTGGCGGCCGCAGATGCCTGGTCAGTCGTATCCGGCCGGCCTCCGTTCGCCGCTTCGTGCCCTACATTCATCGCACTTCGCTCTGTCCACTGCCCACTAACCACTGCTCACTGCCCACTGTCCATTAATCGCCGAATCATACACGGCAATCGTCTCCTGCGCCGCTCGTTCCCAGCTGAAGCGGCCGGCCTGGGCTAGGCTCAATCGTCGGCGTTTCTCGTATTCGTCCAGGTCGGTCAGAAGCCGGCCGATGACCGCGGCCATCTCTCCGGCGTCGACCGGATCGAAATAGGCTGCGGCCTGGCCGCCAACCTCCGGATGGCTGCTGCTATTGCTGGCTGCCACCACCTGGCCGCAGGCCATCTGCTCGAGGATAGGCAGGCCAAAGCCTTCATATAAACTGGGCTGAACGCCCAGAGCGGCGCCGCCGATGACAGCCGGCAAGTCGGCGTCAGGCACCCAGCCTAGCGGCCGGACGACATCTTCCAACCCTTCGGCCGCGATCCTGTCAAAAAGGTCGTCGACCAGCCAGCCTTTTGCCCCGGCCAGGATCAGGACCAGATCTGGCATTTGCTTTCGCAAGATGAGCAACGCGTCGACCAGCCGGTCCAGATTCTTGCGCGGTTCGATAGTGCTGATGTGCAACAGGTAGCGTTGCGGTAGATCGTAGGTCAAACGGATGCGCTCGATATCGGCCGGATCAGGCGGCCGGAAATGCTCCGCCGCTGCCTCATATACGACGTGGATCTTAGCCGGATCGACGTCGTAATGGTCGATGACATCCCGCTTAGTGGCCTCCGAAACGGCGATGATGGCCGTCGCCCGCGCGCAGAATAAGGGCATGGCCAGGTTCAAGTACCAGAAGTTGAGTCGCTTGTGGTGTTCCGGATAGAGCTTGTAAATGAGGTCGTGCACGGTCAATATCGTCGGCCGGCCGGGCAATGGCATCAGCAGATGTTCGGT
>CP070688.1:357303-359996 GCA_020353135.1 Chloroflexota bacterium | reverse complement strand
TAATGCGATCAGAGCCACCCAAGCCGTGAGTTCATCAACCTCGGCCAGATCGAGGCCGGCGACGATAGCCGTTTCGCCAGAACCAAGCACCAGTTCTAACACGTGACCGCTTACACCTAACGCTTCCATCACGAATAACGTCGTAAGGGCAATAATGCCGACGATCACCCCACCGGCCAAATGACGCGCATAGGGATTCTTGAATCGACGAGAGAACCAGTGGTTGGATGCATTGCTCAAAACACGATACAGCTGGCCAACGACGGTAACTACGACAGCTAGAAGGATCAGGTAAAGGAGGTACCGTGATCCTTGCGCGGGTTCGGGAACAACGTGGATATGAAACAGGACTGGGTCACCAATAGCCAGTACAGTTACCGTGTATGCCGCAAGCGATGCGAGCAGACCATAGAACAACTTCTCAAAGAGAGGTCGATCACGATACATGACCTCGGTGGCGAAGAAAGCGCTGGCCAGTGGAGCACCGATCAAAACGGTGACAGCGGCACTCACGCCGGCGATCTGCGCGGTCTGAACAAACCGGACGCGTACTTCATCGGCCACCCCATCTTCAAAACGTGCTCTGATATCACCTCGTCTTCCCGTCCAGCGTTCGATCAGAGAATAGACGCCTGCGCCCATACTCTCACCGATGAGAGCAGCGCTTCCCTCCAAGCCACCGCTGGCCCCGCCGCCGAGGGTCGTCAAGGTGGCTAGAAACTTTCGGGCAGCCAGACCAAAGGTTGGAAACCGTAGGCGAGGAATCGGCCCTTCATGGCCGATCGCTTCTCGCTCCAGTACTGCTTCAGAGCTGCGGTATAGGGCGATCGTGCGCTCGACGCCGTCGCCCGCTACCGCATTAAGTTCTTCCTCCTCGTCTCCCGCTTGATAGGTCACAAAGGACGGGCGATACCAGGCAATGAACGCCGTAAACGCTGAGCCAATGAGCAGCGGAATGAATATTAGCAGCTGTGTCGATCCATGTTCGAGCCAGACAACGACCTCGTGAAAGATAAGATGCACGAGCTCTTTCAAGGCAAAGACTACTGGCCAAACGACGATTCCTACGACGAAAGACATCAATAACAGTCTTCGTTCTACATGGCCGATGGACAATGCACGAAAAAACTCTCGAATCGTTGGCAGCGTCGAGTTCATATGTTTACCTCCTTTGGCAATTCTGCTTTTGGCCTGACTCTTAGATGTTGGCTGCGCCTCGTGCTAGGGATCAGTCCACGAAATTTGATGGCCTAGATGCCGGTTTCGGCCGTTACCCGTCCGGATTCAATTGCCTCAACCAACGCCTGGTGATCCTGCTCGGTCTGGTCAGCATAGGCCACGGCGAATTCGGCGACGGCTTGGGCGAGCGTTTTGCCTTTGCCGATGTAACCCGAGATGGCGGCAGCATCGCCCGTTCGAGCATGTGCCCGGGCCAGACAAGCGGCACAGACATGTAGATAGGTCTCAAATCCCTTCTTGTCCAGGCCGGTTACATCCAGCGAGCCCTTCATATCTTTCAGTTGACGCCAGTAATAGTGGGTGCCGGTGTGTGCACCACGATGCCAGCCAAGGAAGATGTCGCTGGCGGCCTGGGTCAGGCGCTGGCCCTGGACAACCCGCTGGGCCGGGCTCTCATAGTGGCTTTTCCCTGTATAGGGCTCCAATACTGACGCGCCGGCCTCCTTTTGCTGCAAGATGATGGCATCGTCCTCCGCGCCACCTTCCAACAGCATGATCCAACATTTAGTACCGACGCTGCCGACGCCCCCTACGCGGAGAGCGCTATGTGTAGCCCGGAAGCGAGACAATAAGCGGCGCCTTTCCTCCGGTAGACTTTCCAAATACTCAGCCCACATCGATTCGAACTGTTCAGCTGTGATTTGCTCCATCTGGTCACCGCTGATCAACTCATCGAGAGGTACCAACAGCGGAGGCTCACTGATGAAACGCCGCCGGCCGTCAACCCAATGGGTCAGCTTCTCGAGCGTCTGCTCCTGGGTCTTGGTTTGGGCTTTGCCGATCATCTTGCGAGCTTTCTTGTGGGCTTTCTTTGATGAGCGTTCAAAGGCTCTCTCAACACGATCCGCATCGACGTGGAAATACCAGACATCCAGGGTCCGGGCTTTGGCCAACTTGCGCATTGCATTGGCATAGAATTCGACTGTTGCGAGGGCCAGCTTGCGGTTGACTTTGTCACTAAAGCCATTGGCCCGCCCGGCGACTACAGCACTGGCTGCCAGCCGCTTGAGATCCCACTCGAAGGGTCCGGGATGGGATTCGTCAAAGTCGTTGATATCGAAGACAAGTTTCCGTTCAGGGGTGGCGAATACGCCGAAGTTTGATAGGTGGGCATCTCCACATAGCTGAACTTCCAGATTGCTGGTAGACGTGGTTGACAGGTCGGCAGCCATGACCACAGCCGAACCGCGCAGGAAGGCAAAGGGCGATGAAACCATGCGGCCGTATTTGATGGGTACCAGGTGCTGTACCCGCGAGGCGTCCTGTTCCTCCAGCAGGCTGATAGGATCTGGTCGATCGGCGGAGGATACCCATTGGCTGTGGCTTTCAAGGGGCACCAGTGATCGAAGCGCCTTGCCCATTTCCTTCCTTTCAGAACGAGTTAATCCTGTTGTTGTCGATTCATTCTCTGACATTCTCTTTCCTCTACTTGTGCTGACCTGTTGATAGAAATC
>CP070688.1:350555-357203 GCA_020353135.1 Chloroflexota bacterium | reverse complement strand
GGAATTGCCGGCAAAAGGCTGATGCCTAACAAGGTCCAGACTTTATTCCAACCGGCGCCCCAGGCTTGGCTGAAGCTGGATTTTTCGCCAGCTTCAATGCTGTCTACGCTGGCGATCAGACCGCCGCGAGCGACGGTCGAAATGACCCAAAGCACGATGCCTATGAATAGGCCTATGCAGATCAGGACAAAAACCACGCCGACCGCGCCGATCGCAAAGGCGGCGATCTCATCTCCGAATTCGGAGAACTGTCCTGGATCTCCAAATCCAGTGTCGACACTACCGTCGCCACCGCCACCACCGCTGCCACTGAAGAAGCCACTGCCAATCGCGGCCAGAATGCCCAGAACCATGAGAAACTTGTTCTGCCAGACGATGTTTGCAGAACGACTGATTATCTTGCCATACTCCATATCAACCCTCCTAATGGATGTCCCCCTATGGTCTTACCAGCAAATTGTAACGGTAGATTCATCCCCTTCTGTTGCTATCATACATTACGCATATTCCCGGCGCCAGTTGCTCATTCTTCATCAGGCTGTAGTTCTCTTCCTTCCCTTTAGCCTTAGGCAATTACTTTGCCTTAGGCCATCAATTTACCAAATGTGAATCAATCGCACTGGACCCATTGGACCGAAATCAAAGGCAAGCCAAGGGAATAGAGGCGGCGCAGTAGGCCTTGTAAAGCGGCCTGGTCGACTATGCCCGTCAGCGTGGTGACCGGAGAACCGTCACCTTCGCGTTTTGTCGTGACGGTCATCCTGCCGTCCCACTCGGTCCAGCTCTCGTCGAGGTGCCCCGGCACCTTGATCTGGTAAGTCGCTGGCCGGTCTAAGGTAAGTTTACGCTTGATTTCCGTCATCATCATGGCCCGGCTAGCGGAATTCGGTCCGCTTGAAGAGCTGTATTCCGACGACGAGGACGACCAGGCTGATGGCGGCCAGGATCAACAGGTTCTGCCAGATGGCCGGCCTGGTGACGCTGCCCTCATGGAAGATCGTCATCAAAGAATCGGTGACGTAATAATTGGGCGTGAACCTGGCAATCGTGCGGGTCGTATCGTCGAACACCGCCAGGAACGATCCGAACATCATCATGGGCACGATGAAAATCACGGCAAGCCCGCTGGCCGCGCCGCTGCTTTTGGCCACAGCGGCCGTGATCAGCCCCAAACCTACGGCGGTAACCGCCAGCAGGGCAATGAACAAGGTGGCTAACAATAGGCCAACCACGCCGCCCTGGGGTTCAAAGCCCAGGAGACGGGCCACCAGCAGGACAATCAATGCCTGGACTGTGGCGATGACCACATTGGCGACAGTAAGGCTGCCCAGGTATTCCGACGCCGAAACCGGCGTGGCTTCGACCCGTTTCAGCAAACCTATCTGCCGGTAATCGACAAGCGCCAGGGCGATCATCATGCCCATATAAATGACAGCGTAGCCCATCACACCTGGCAGCAGGTACTCAAAGTGGTTCATCCCCGGGACGGGGTAGTAGTCGTTGGTCACGCCGCTCAGAGCCAGGTAGAAAACCAACGCAAGCCCGACCGGCATGAGCAACAGCACGGCCAGGGTCATGATGTCCCGGTATACTTTTTTCAATTCAACGCCAACAAGTGCGCCTACTCTCTGCATAACCATTTCAACTTCCCTCCGCGATCCGCCGGCCGGTGATATTCAAGAAGACCGACTCCAGATCTTTCGCTTCATGTTCAACCATCAACTCTTCAGGCGTGCCGAGCCCGATGAGCTCGCCGTAATCGATGATCCCCACCCGGTCGCTCAGCGCCTGCGCTTCTTCGATGTAATGGGTCGTGAGGATGACGGTCTTGCCTTGTTCCTTGAACGAGCCGATGTATTCCCAGGTCCTGCGGCGGGCGCGGGCATCCATGCCCACCGTCGGCTCATCCAGGAATACGATTTCCGGGTCGCTGATCAGGGCGATCATCAAGTTCAACTGGCGCATCATCCCGCCGCTGTAGCCGCCAGCTCTCCTCTTGGCGGCCTCGGCAAAGTCAGCCTGCTCAACCAGGTCAGCCGCCCGCTGTTCCAGCACTTTCTTGTCCATGCCGTGCAGGTTGCCAAACAGCTTGAGGTTTTCCATCCCGGTCAGGAACTTAAATACGGCCGCTTCTTGCGGGCAGACGCCGATGCGTTCCTTTACTTTTCGCGGCTCTTTCCTGACGTCGAATCCGGCGATGTGGGCTGATCCGGCCGTGGGCGCCAACAGGCCAGCGAGCATGCTGATCGTCGTCGTCTTCCCGGCGCCGTTCGGTCCCAGGAAGCCAAACATCTCGCCCTTGCGAACTTCGAGGTTCAGACCGTTAACGGCCGTGATGTCGTCAAATTGCTTCACCAGACCGTTAATGACGATGACTTTCTCTTGTTTTTCGTCTTGAGCTGTTCTTCCGTTGCCGGCGTAGCCGTCCGTCGCCGCGTCCTGCACAGGGGTGGCTTGTGCTTCCTCGGGCGGCCGCTCCCGCTGGCGTGCTTGTGTATCTTGCATCATATCCCTCCGATTTCCCCGACGATCGGCTCTTCAAGAGGCCCGAAGTCGGGGAGACGATTACCACTTACACCATTAAGATAAGCGACAGGTGGTATTAGTGTCATACCCCGAAAGTATTATTCAGGATGTTAGTTGCAGGTATGGAGCTGATTAGGACAGGCCATAGTCCATCCGCGACTGGTCACGGTCAATCTGCAACGAAGGTTCACCCACTATCGCTAACCTAAAGCATCACGTACTTGGCACCAGGTGTCTAGTGATGAACGTAATACTTCTTTGAGTGAAGAAAGGCACATCCACAAATGTGCGCATGAAGCCTCCAGGCTCTACTAGCGATAGAGTTCTTTCCAGATCGGCAACGACATGTGGGATCTCAGTCTATGCGCCGGCAACGAGAACCACTTTGCCCGCATACTGACCGCGCTCGAGTAGCTCGTGAGCCCGGGTAGCCTCAGCCAATGGGATACGCTCCGACACCACCGGCTTGATCTCGCCAGCGGCCAGCAAGTCGAGTAGATCCGCCAGCGTCTCACGATACCAGGCGTTGTCCTTATCGAGATCAGGAGTCGTAAGAATTCGCCTGCCGTCCGGAATGAGCTTCAAAATGGGCATAGCCAGCAGCGTGAGAGGAATTACCCGCATCCCCTTGTTCTTCGTCGCCGCCATGCCGAACCAGACCAACCGCCCACCCTTGCGCAGGGCCCGCTTTGAGCGCCAGAGCTGCCCCGCTCCGCCAATGGGGTCGAACACCACGTTCACTCCTTCGCCGGTAAAAGCGCGGATGCGCTTCACGAAGTCCTCAGAGCGGTAATCGATTGGCGTGGCGCCGAAACCGGACACGACCTCGTGGTTTTGTTTGGATGCCGTGCCGTACATCTCCAGCCCGGCCAACTTACCCAGGTCTAGTAGGGCAGTCCCGACGCCTCCGGCCGCACCCTGGACGAGGATGCGCTCGCCGCTGCGCACGCCGGCAGTCCGGTGCATGGCCATGTGAGCGGTAAGGTAGTTGGCCACCAGGCAGACAGCTTCGGCTGGATCCAGGCCTACGGGGACCGGCACTAGTTCGCCCGCGGGCAGGCAGATGAACTCCGAATAGCCGCCGCCGATGCCAAGAGCCCATGTCCCGCTAGCGACCCTTTGGCCCGGCTTGACGGCCGACACTCCCTCGCCTAGCTTGTCCACAACGCCGACGATATCCTCCCCCAAAGTGAACGGCACGCGAGGCGTTCCGGGGAGTGACCCCGAGCGGCGGAACATGAGATCAAAGCCAGAGATACCGGCGGCCAAGACCTTCACCCGAACCTCGCCGGCCTGGGGTTCAGGGATATCCTCATCCAATACTTGCAATACATCCGGCCCACCGTGCCGAGTCACGACGACGCGATGATTTCTTGTGCGGTAAGTATTCTCTATTGCTGTCATGTCATTCTCCAGGTCACTAAATTGGTTTGCTCGTCCAATATAGGGACAGCATAAATGCTGGATGGTATTAGCGTCATACCCCAAACGTGGTATTTGCGACTGCCATTTCTTCTGGAAGTACGAGGAAAGAATACGGTTTTCACGCGCGACTATGGGCAAGTAGTGACGCTTTCCAGACCCAGGCGGTCAGTTGGATGGCAGCAATCCCAAGGCTCTGGCTTTGGCCACCGCTTCCGTCCGATTGTGGACGTCAAGTTTGCCATAGATATTGCGGGTGTGGACCTTGACTGTGTGAGGCGAAAGAAGAAGTCTGGTCGCTATCTCTGAGTTCGTAAGCCCCAAAGCGATGAGCTGGAGCACTTCAACTTCGCGCTCGCTAAGCGGCTCAATCAATGGTTGCGGGATGGGGGATGAGGGCTTATGCTGAGCGGAATCGTCGGCTTGAGAACCCTGTTCCCCAAAAGCGGCGAGTAATTTGCGAGAATAGGCCGCCTTGCTTTGGCTTTCATCCCTTCGACTCCGCTCAGGACGAGCCTGCAACCTGGTCAATAGTTCCACCATCGGTTGGCCTTCATCCACGAAAATTCGGATGAAGCCCTCTGGCTCGGCGAGGTCGAGGGCTTGCTCCAGCGTGTTCATGGCCTGGGCTGCGTCACCTCCGGCTTGAAAGGCCAATGCCTGGAGTATCAAAATCTCGATCATTCTCGACGTACGTCCCCCCGCCCTTGCCGCCTCGAAAAGCCTTAGCAGCAGTTTGCTCGCCTCGTCCAGCTTCTCTTGAGATATAAGAACCCGGGCGAGTGCAACATACTCGATCTCGCGTAAAAACGAGAGTTCTCCATCGGCTTTCGGTCCACGTTCCACAACCCACTGGGATGCAGCATCCAGCTTCTCTTGTTCCAACCATAATCGTGCTTGCCAGGCTGATAACTGGGGTAGAGCCCAACGAGGTAGGTCGTATTCGTCAGCGTTGTCGGCCATCGAGCGGATGACACCTTCAGCGCCAGAAATGTCCCCACTGGAATATAGCACTCTCACCAAACACAGATTACTCATGACCTCATACAACACATCCCCGCCACGTGCCGTCAATTTTGCTCCGTGTTTTGCCTGGTCGATAGCCCTGTCTAGTTCATTTAGTTCGGCCAGAACCTCGCCCCATATCCCCAGTAACCAGCCAACTAATGCTGTTTCTGAAATTCCACTTCTTTTGGCTCTCTTCCACTGACGCTCGCAGATATCCATTACCTGCTGTAACTTGCCCTGTTGCCTGAGGATCTCGGCCAGTCTCAAATTGACTATCATAAGAAGATAAGGGTCGCCTGATGCTTTGCCTATCGCCAGCGCATTTGATCGGGCCTCATATGCTGCTGCCATTTGGCCCTGGTTAGCATGGGCGTCCCCTAAGGCAAGCAAGACAGCGCTACGCCAATCTAGTTCCTGTTCGGGTAGGTGCTCAAGCGCCTGGAGCGCGAAGTGAATAGTCCCTGGCACATCTCCACTGTAAGAAACCAAAAAGGATCGGATGGCAGCTACCCTGCCTGTGAGTTCCATCCTGGTTGTGTCAGACAGTTGATCCCAATCTGTTGAGGAGACAGATTCTTGATCGCTATGAGGGTCAAGCATCCTGTCGGCTACCTGGAGACAACGATCGGCCGCATCGAGTTGGCCGCTGGTAAAAAGATTCCAGGCCTGAAGGATACAGAGTTGTGGTTTAGAGAGTACAAACTCCTTTGGCATTCCCGCCAGCCAGCGCCGCAATGTAGCCTGGTCGGCACTCTCGTAGCTGCCAGCGAACTGATCCTCGATCAAGTGGGCCGCTCGTTCGAAATATGCGCCGCGCAGGGCATGATCTATAGCCTCGTCGACGAGCTGATTCTGCTCGTACCACTCGCTAGCTCTGTGGTGCAAGATCGGCAGCTGTTCTGATTGGGTTTGATTAAGCCGCCTGCGCAACAGATCGGCAAAAAGATGGTGATAGCGATACCAACGCCGCTCATCGTCCAGGGGCACAATGAATAAGTTAGCGTGTTCGAGTTTCTCCAGGGTCTGCTGGCCGTCCTCCCGGCCGGTGACGGCGTCACACAGGGAGCCAGCCAGCCGGTTGAGAATGGCGGTTTGGAGTAGAAAGGCCTGAACCTCCTGGGGCTGTTGGTCAAGGACTTCTTCGATGAGATAGTCCAACACAAGGCGATGGCTGCCGGTGAAAGATTGAATCTGCCTGGATGTGTCCGTGTGTCCTAACAGTGAAATGGCAGCCAGCTGTAGCCCGGCTATCCAACCTTCGGTACGCGTTTCCAGGGCAGCGATGTCTTCCATTGAAAGGTTCAGACCCATCGATTGGTTGAGGAATCGGGCCGCTTCGGAAGGGGAGAAACGCAGGTCTGTGGCCCGCAGTTCATTTAAGTGGTTACTGGCGCGGAACCTGGCCAAAGGCAATTGCGGATCTTCGCGGCTGGCGATGACCAGGTGCATCTGTAGCGGCAGGTGCTCAAGCAGGAAGGTCAGGACATCGTCGACCGGCTTGGCGTCTACTACGTGGTAGTCGTCAAGGACGAGGATAAGATTGTCCGGGACTGAGGCGATCTCATTGAGCAAGGACGTCAGTATCGATTCGGCCGGCGGCGGCTGAGGGGATTGGATCACGGCCAAAAGCCCATCCCCCATACTCGCGACGGCGGCCTGCAAAGCAGCAATCAGGTAAGCCAGAAACCGCGT
>CP070688.1:342595-350455 GCA_020353135.1 Chloroflexota bacterium | reverse complement strand
GCTGTTGGTACCAAATCAGGCATGATTTAAGGCCTCACTCATATTTCCGGCCGGCATTTTGCGAAGCCGGGCGACTATTGTAAGCTTCGGGGCGCTGGCTGCCAACCAGAGGTCGAATAGGGCACTTTGGGGGCAGTTTAGTGACTTAGAGTCGCTTGGGCTTGCAATCACTATTCGATTTGTTATAATTTTCACACTTTTAGGTTTCGGGAAGAGGTTCTGGATCCATTTTGATCGACTCGCTGTCAGGCACAATAATACCTTGGCTTGTCGGTGGGCTGCTATTGCTCACCGGTTTGACGTTTTCGGTAACGCTTAAGTCATGGCATGCGGCCAAACGTTCCCCCTATTTCTTCTTGCGCGTCCAAGCAGGTCGAAGGATGCAGCGCTACTTCGTCGCCAGTCTGGCACTTCTCCTGGTGAGCGTCGCCATCAGCGCTTATGCCTGGCAAATCCCACAGGCCTTGCCGCCCCAACACGCTCGCCTGAACTACGCTAAACCCTCCCCGGCCGGCGTTGCCGCCGAAAATGAGTCGACGCTTCTGGTCGACTCGTCGCCTGCGGCAGTTGAAATCAGCATGTCGCCGGCCACGAACGGATTCGCAGAAATCGCGCCGGAACTGAGCGACCCGCTGTTAAAACCTGCGCTGCCCGAGCAATTCAATCAAGTTGAACCCACGGCCGACCTGCAGCCAGGAACGGCAATTGGCGACATCTCCTTCTCTACTGAGATCAGCAACGATTACCAGGCCCTACAAGCCGGCCGGCGATTTGGCAAAGGCTTCTTTACTTTGTATGCCACGTTTGACTATGATGGACTGGCCGATGGCATGACCTGGTCGTGGGTATGGCGGCACAATAACCAGGTCATTGACGGCGGCAACCAGTTATGGTCTTATGGCGAGGAGGGCCCCGGTTACGTCTATTTCCAACCTGAGGAAGGATTCGCATTGGGCGAGTATTCACTCGAAGTTTGGGTGAATGATGCGATGATGGCGCAATCCAACTTCATGGTGGTCGACGGAATCACGGCCAGTAACTAGCGACTTGAGCTTCTCCAGGTTTCTTTCACCAGGCGGCCCGGCATTGCCGGGCTCTTTTTTTGCTTGAGAGACACACGACGGCAATCGACGCTCAGGCCGGATCTCACCTTGCTCGCGTATCTTCTTGCCTGTGGCCTAGATCCTGAATCGTTGGCGCAGGCTGGTAATGATTTGCCGCGGTTCTGTGACCCCCAATAACAGTGATGCACCGAGGTAGGTTAAAGCGCCGGCCAAGCCGGCGACGACAAGCTGCCAGATCGCGGCCGCTTTGGAGAGTTGGTCGAAAACAGCCCAGGTGACGCCAGCCATCAACACACTGGCCAGGACCATACGCCAGAAACCGTCCAGAAGCCGCCGGCCGTCCAGGCCGCCCATCTTGCGACGCAGGAGCCATAGCAGCAAGACCAACTCAAGCAAGGTCGAGACAGTGTAACCCAGGGCCAGCCCGCCAAGCCCCAGCCAATCCAGCGCCGGGAAGAGCGTATTGCCGAACCAGAAACCCAAGGCCCACATGGCCATCAACTGGAGCATGCCGATCAAGACAGGCGTCCAGGTGTCCTTCATGGCGTAGAAAGCCCGCGAAATGATTTCTATGGCTGCCAGGCCGATCAGGCTTAGGGCATAGAAAAGCAGCGCCCAGGCCACAAATTCTGTTGCCGCCGCATCAAATTGGCCGCGCTCAAACAAGACCGTCACCATGGGCACCCGCAGCAACATGAGAAGGATAGCGGCCGGCAAACTAAAATAGAATATCAGCCTCAACGTATCGGCGACGATACGGCGCATCTCATCCAAGGCGGAGCGAGCGGCCAGCGTGGCGAAGGTTGGAAAGGCGGCGATGGCTAACGCCTGGCCGATGATCCCTTGCGGCATGATCATGATGCGCCAGGCAAGGCCCAAGGCGGGAATGCTGCCGATGACCATTGACTGGGCCATGAATTGGATGAGCAAGTGGTTCAGTTGGCCAAAAGAGAGCCCCAGGACCCGGGGCGCCATAAGCCGCAGCACTTGTAGCACGCCCGGATCGCGCAGCGTAAAGATGAAGGTATAGTGCGCCCGCTTCGCGTACAGGCCGGGTATTTGGACCAACAGGTGGCCCAGAGAACCGACGACGGTGCCGACGGCCAGGCCCATTACATTGGGGGCAAAGGCGACCGTTCCGGCAATGATACCCAGATTGTAGATGATGGGGGAAATGGCCGGCAGAAGAAAATGCTGTCGGGCGTTCAGGGCAGCCATAACCACGCCGCTGATCCCAAAGATAATGGGCGAGATGAGCATGACCCGCATTAAACGCACCGTTAAGTCCAGCAAGGCCGGATCTTCAGCCATCAAGTCGGCGTAGAAGAAGCTGATGATCTCGGGCGCGAAAATGGCTGCCAGGCCGGCGACGACGGTGATGACGATGGTGATCAGATTGATGACGGCCGAAAAGAGCCGCCAGCCGCCGGCTTCGTCATCACGCACGAAATATGCTGAGAAGGTGGGGATAAATGCCGAGCCCAGCGCCCCGCCGGCAATAATCAAAAATATCGTCTCTGGGAAGCGGCTGGCGATGAAATAGGCGTTGGCTTCAATCGTAGAGACGCCGAAATAGTAATTGATGACGGCATCGCGAACGATGCCAAGCAGGCGGCTGACGCCAAATGCCACGCCGACGATGGCCGCGGCCTGAATGATGCGGGTGCGATTGCTGGCCGAGGAATCCGTCCCGGCGTCCGGCGATGCCATATAGGGGGATTATACGTCCGAACGAGACAACAAAAAAAGCGGGCCGGTCATCGACCGGCCCGCTGTGTTTACAGTGAGAGTCAGGGACGCCGAACCCTGACTCTCGTTAAAAGGAGGAGAAGAAGAGATTTAACCGTACTTGTGTCTCTTGATGCCTATTCTATGATAGGCTGTCATGCTTGGCTGTACGGCCAGCCATCGCCGTTCCTACGCAAAACCTACGCTTGTGAAATATTTCACATTTTACATAAGACAATGGTCCTATTTCGACCGATTTGGGGCCTGTCGCTAAAATCAGTCCCATGAATCGCCGTATGGCTTTGTCGATCATGGTTCTCTGCCTGCTGTTGGCGGCCGCCCTGCGCCTGCCTGAGTTGGCCTCGACTCCACCTGGCCTGCATTACGATGAAGCCGCCAATGGCGTGTTGGCTAGCGAAATTGGTCTGCGTGGCGAACGGCCGGTATTCATCGCCAGCTATACCGGCAAGGAAGTTCTATTCTTCTATTTGGCTGCGATCGTGATGCGGGTCGCCGGCGAATCGGTTTTTGCCTTGCGGCTGACGGCCGCCTATCTTGGACTGCTCACAGTGGCGGCCACTTATTGGTTGGGCCGAATGCTGCTTGCCGATCGGCGCGTCGCGCTGCTGGCGGCGGCCTTGTTGGCCGTCAGTTTCTGGCATATCCTATTTAGCCGTTTGGGATTCAGAGCGATCAGTCAGCCGCTGCTGCAAGCGCTGACCGTCGGCGCCCTGTTCGCCGGTTTGCGGCAATCGACCTGGCGGCGAAGCTTGCCCTGGCTGATCCTGGCCGGCGCGGCGCTGGGCCTGACGGCCTACACTTATCTGGCCGCGCGCTTCTTTCCGCTCGCCCTACTCGTCGGACTGCTGCCGCTGCTGCTAGGCAGCGATGCCGTTCGCCTGAGACTGAGGCAATTGGCCCTATTTGTCTTTATCGGGTTCGTCGTACTGGTGCCCTTGGCTCTCTACTTTGCCAACAACCCGGATGCCTTCTGGGTCCGGGCGAGCCAGGTTCTGCCCGAAGGCAGCCGTTTGACGACGATACTCGAAAGCTACGCCAAATCGCTGGCCGCTTTTTTCCTCGACGGCGATCCGTATTGGCGATTTAATATCCCTGGGCAGCCACTGTTCTATCCTCTATGGGGGGTGCTGTTGATCGCCGGCTGGCTATACGCGGCCGTGCGCGTGTTCAAGCAGACCTTAGACTGGCGGCGATCGGCCTATCTGCTGCTCTCCGTAACACCGGTGATCATGTTGTTACCTGAAGCTCTGGCCATAGGTGAGATTGTGCCCAGCAATTTACGGGCTATCGGCCTGCTGCCTTTCATCTACATTTTGCCGGCCCTGGGTTTTCTGTTACTCGTGCGATTCGCTGCCCGTATCTGGCGGGCCGTACCTTTCGCGGCCGGCCGGGTGCGGCTGGCCATCTCGGGGCTGGCCAGCAGGCGAGCGGCGTTGTGGTCCTTCTCGGCGATCGTGGTGCTACTGGTTGGCGGCGCGACAGTTGGTCGGGTCTACTTCGAGGATTGGGCTACACGAGCTGACGTTTTCTACGAAAGTGACGGTGACCTGGTCGCGGTGTCAGATTTCCTCGACACGGCCGATCTGGCCGGCGGAAGCGTCTATGTGGCTGCCCTGCACTACCGGCACCCAACGGTGGCTTTCCTCAGCGAACGCTACGATCAGCTCAAGTGGCTGCCCGAGGGGCAGGCACTGGTTTTTCGGAGCGACGAACCGTCCCTCTATATCTATCCGTTTAACAGCCCTCCTCCCGAATGGGTCGCAGGATTCCTGCCGGCGGAACCAGCCTTCGAAGGACCTTCCGGACCCGACGGGCGACCGGTCTTCGTGGCTTATGAATTGGCCCAGCTACCTGAGCTCGCACCAGCTTACATACTCAATGCCAATTTCGCCGACCAAGTGACCCTCATCGGTTATGAAATCGGGCAAACGGCTTCAGGAGAAACGCTGCCCCTGACCCTTTATTGGCAAGTGCAAAGTCCACCGGCGGGTAACTTGATGCCTTTCCTCCATCTTGAGGATGCCTGGGGATATCGCTGGGGTCAGGTGGAAAGCTTTGCTTACCCGGCCGATCAATGGCGGCCGGGCGATGTCATTATACAGCGGGTCGAAGCGCCGCTGCGAGCCGGTATGCCGCCGGGCTTCTATGATCTGCGAGTCGGCATCTTCGACGCTGATAGCGGCCGGCAATTATCGCTGCTTGACGAAGGCGGCCGCTACGCAGGCAACGCATTCACCATCGAGGACGCGCCTATCTTCCCCTCCTGGCCGGCCGAAGATCTGCCCGAGCCGTCGAATGTCCTGGACCTGCAAGCTAATTCGAATTTGCGCTTACTGGGTTATGAGAGGGTCGAACAAAAAGTGGCGGCCGGGGCTCCCATCTGGATCTCCCTGTGGTGGGCGGCCGATGGCCCATTGGAACCGATGTCCACCAGGCTGTCCCTCATTGGGCCTGATAACACCGGCCGGATCGTACTTGATACGCCGCCGGCCCGCGGCACCTTTCCCTTTGAGACCTGGACGACGCCGACCTTCGTCATCGATCACATGACGCCCAGGGTGCCGGCCGATTTGCCGCCGGGCGACTATATCGTGGCCATGCGTTTACTGGACGGAGGTGACCAGAGCGTGCTGGAAGCAGATCTGGGCCTGCTGACGGTCGAAGCGTCAGACCGCCTGTTTGAGCCGCCCAAGACGCACTTTCCCTTGCAAGCGGCCTTTGGCGGTGAAATCAACCTGCTCGGCTATGATCTGCAGCCGGCCGGGCCAGGTAGATTGGAGCTGTCCCTGGTCTGGCAGGCCGTCGGCGAACCGGCCGGCAGCTACACCGTTTTCGTTCATGTGCTGGATCCCGAGGGCGTTTGTTGCGTATGGCAACAGGATATGATTCCCGGCCAGGGCGCCAAGCCCACGGACCAATGGCTGGCCGGGGAAGTCGTGGTCGACAGCTATATGATTGAAATGCCGCCAGATACGGCGGCCGGCGCCTACCCCATCGAAGTTGGCCTCTACTTACCACAAAGCGGACAGCGACTGTTGGTTGCTATTCCCGGTCTGCGGGATAATGATGCGGTTTTTCTACGACCGATAGAGATGGAGTAGCGACCGGTAATCGCGGTCAAAGCAGATGATTTCACAGCTAGAAGATAGGGGTCGGCGGGGCATGGCCTGGCTGGATAGGCAGACTGATGGTTGGTTTGTGCTGTTCTTCGAGGCCCTCCGTGACGTGCTGTCTTTCAAGTCTTCGCTTTATGGCGCGGCCACGGCTTATTTTGCCCTCTTTTCGATTTTCCCGCTCATCTTATTGACGATCGGCATCGCCAGCTTCTGGCTGGATCCACAGTCAACCTGGCAAGAGATCTTATCGCGGCTGGAGTTTCTCGTACCGGCCTTGGACGATCTGCTGGGCAATTACCTGGACCAGATCGCAGCCTCGCGCGGGGCCATTACCCGCCTGTCGGCCGTGGCCCTGGTCTGGTCTGCCTCCTCTATCATCTACATGTTTACCAGGGCCATGGACGATCTTTGGGAGGGTGTCATGGTCCGGCCCGCCTGGCGCCACCGGGCTCTGGCTATCGCGGTCACCCTGGCCACGTCAGCGCTGTTGTTGTTGGGCTCAATCGCCTGGGGCGTGGTCGTCCCGGTGGTGAACAGTTTCGTACCGGACCAGATCATTCGCATATCGCCCTATCTGAGCATCTTCGGCAGCGCCCTGCTCAATGTGGCCTTGTTCGCCCTTCTCTATTACATGCTGCCCAACATGCGCATGCAGTGGATCGACGTGATTTTGGGAGCGATTGTCGCCGGCCTCTTGTGGGAGGTGGCTAAGCGGGCATTCCTCTTCTTTGTGACCAACTACCTGACGGCTTCCAACCTGATCTACGGCTCGATGACGACCATCATCGTCTTTCTGACCTGGGCCTACATCAGCAGCCTCATTTTTCTTTTTGGCGGTTACGTAAACGTGCGCTATAAGCGGCGACGACAACGCCGACGAGAAGAGGCAGCAAAAACGTGAAGGCGATGCCGGCTCGATGGGCGCGCAAGTGAGAATTGCCCAACAGTTCGCTTCGTATCTGCCCATAGATGAGGACCGACAACTGGCTGGTCAAGAGGAAGGTCAACCCGGCCGCGAGACGGCCATTTGAGGAACTGTCGGCCTCGGCCGATCGGCCGCGGTCGAGCAACAGCCAGGGAAAGGGCCAGGCCGCGTACCAGATGCGAAAACGAAAGGCCTGCAGGATGTAGCCGGCGAATATATCGGCCGCGGCTCGCAGCGGCGACCGGCCACGCCAGGTGAGCCACAATAATCCGAGCCCGAAGAAAGCGAACATTACAGACAGCACGCGAATTGCTATCGGCACCGGCGGATCGAATCCAGCCTCGCGCGCTTCCAGTATGAATAGCGCCAGGGGTGTGAAACCGCCCCCAGAAGTGGCCTCGCCCAACAAACGTTGTGCCAGGTCCAGCGGCGAGCCAAAAGGTAAGAAAGCCAGCCACAGCGAGACCAGGGCGCCGATTCCGGTGAGCAGCAGGTAACGTAGCCTGGCTCGCCGATCGGGCCAATGGCGCCAGCCGGCCAGAAAGAAAAATGGCAGCGGCAGCAAGCCAATTGGCTTGGTCAGGGGTGCCAGCAACATGACGAACAAACCGATCTGCGTCCGCCCGCGAACCATGAGCCACCAGCCCAGCAACAGCCAGAGAAGCATCAGGCTGTCATTGTGACCGTCCATGGCGAAAATAAGCAACAAGGCCGGGTTCCAGGCCCAGAGCAGGGTCAGCGCCGAGCGCCTGGCGGGCGCGACGTCGGCCATAGCCAGCCAAATGAGCAACCCGCAGGCCAGGAAAGCCAGGGCTGCGATACCCTTAAAGGTAATCAACCCGACCGCCAGGTCATCGGGCGTGACTCGTGTGGCGGCGCCGGCCGTCAGCTCCCAGATAGGTCCGTAAGGTGATGTCTCGTTGGCCCATTCGCCGGCCAAGAGCCCGAACGGTTCTTCATCAAGACCGGCTACCGGCACCAGGAACGGGCTTTGTCCATGGACGCT
>CP070688.1:335805-342495 GCA_020353135.1 Chloroflexota bacterium | reverse complement strand
GCTGTGGCTTGTGCTTCTGGCCGGGCTCACCCTGTCGCTGCTGGTGGTCACTTTTTTGGTGATTGAGCATTCTAGAACGGCCTTTCCAGCCCAACTGGCCGCGGGTCTCTCGGCACCACAGGATTCGGACTGGACCGATTATGGCCAGATATTCGAGGCCGGGGAGTTCGGCCAGTGGGATTACCAGCTATTTGGCGCCTTCACCAATTCGGCGATCAAGAAGGGGGAAACGTTTTACCTGTACTACCAGGGCGCCAGCGGATATCGAATCGAAGACGACACCGTGACGTGGCGAGCCATTGGGGCGGCCACTAGCCCTGACGGTATCAACTTCACCAAGTACGATAATAATCCGATTATCAGCTGGTTCCCAACCCTAAATGGCGAGGAAGGGGCTGTATCGGCCGGCGTGACGCTGGACGACGATGGGACCGTGATGTTGTATTACGGGGCAAACACGGCCGCGGGCCCCACGAAAGTTCACGCGGATGGCCGTCTGGCCACCTCGGCTGATGGGCTGCTGTTCGACGATCAAGGCATCGTGCTGGATCACAACGACGGTTCAGTGTGGGGCTCCGGCGACGAGCTGTTCCCAGTTCTGGCAATTCATGATGCAAGCCAGTGGATACTCTATTATATCCCCAATGGCACACTGCAAGCCCGCAAGTTAGGCGTGGCCTGGGGAGCGGCGCCCGACGAGCTGAATGATTCTTCTGCGGCGAGCAGCGGCATATTGGAACCTACTATCTCAGCTTGGGGCACGGCCGGCAAAGCCAGGCTTGACGAAAGCACGTACGCTCTGTTCATCAACAATGTGCCAGAGCGCAAAATCGAAGTACGGACCATGTCGCCCAGCGCGCCCAATCAACTGAGCGACGTCATAGAGACGTACCCTTTAGAAGACATCAAAGAAGCCACCGTGTTGCTAGATGAAGAAAGTCAAACATGGTTCATGTACTATCGAAATGCCGATTCGAGCGCCTATGGCGTGAAACTGGCCCCGTTCGGCGAGCCTGACACCAGCCCCCCGACAGCGCCTATCACCGTGACTGCGACCGCGGTAAGTGACCGGCAAATCGATCTTTCCTGGGAACCGGCGACAGATCCGGAGACGGGCATTGTGCTCTACAACGTTCTTCGCGACGGCCAGCACCTGGAAACGGTTAAGGGCTGGGCCTACAGCGATACCGGCCTTGTCGAGCAGACAGAATACAGCTACGAAATCTCGGCCGTCAACTACCATGGCGTCGAGGGCCCACATAGCGCGCCGATAGGCGCGACTACGCTCGTGGATGTGACCCGGCCGGGACTGGAAAGCGTCAATGCCAGCGGCCGTTTCACCCAGGTCACCGTCGCATTCGACGAACCCGTCGAGAAGGCCAGCGCCGAGGCGCCGGAGAATTACAGCATTGGTCCGGACGTCCTCGTGGCCGGGGCCTCCTTGAACCCGGACTTAAAATCCGTAGTGCTGACGACCTCAAAACAATGTCATGGCAAAACATACAGCGTCATGGTCAACGGCGTCAAGGATCGGGCTGAAACGCCAAATCTTATTCCGGCCGGCACGACGCTCGATTACACGTACAGTCATGCTGCTGGACTGGCCGGCGCCTGGAACTTCGACGAAGGTAGTGGAGAGATCGCCTTTGATACGTCCAACTTCCAGAACGACGGCCGGCTGATCTACACTGATCAACCAGGGCCGTCCTGGACGGCAGGCAAGATTGGGGGCGCCCTTGAGTTTGACGGGTTGGATGACCAGGTGACCATAGATGGCTCCGGCTCGCTCGAAGACGTCACCGACGGGAGCCACTCCTTTGAGGCCTGGGTATATGCTGATAGCGTTCCTCCCTTTGATACATGGAACGATGTTTCGTACAGCATTCTGGTTCGCCAGAAAAAGGGCCTCCGTTACGATCATGATCGGAAATTCGGGGCCGAGATTCGCGTATCGGATGGCGAGAACGTGTCAGTGTCATCCGCGACTTTTGAACCTCGCAGCTGGCACCATCTGGTCATGGTCGTCGACGATATAGACAAACAGCTACATTTGTACGTGGACGGTCAGGAGGTAGATGACTCGCCGGTCGCTTACCCTGATATGCAGCTGGCCGATCATGAGGACGCTCCGTACTACGTTGGCACGTCGAACCCGCTGGACCAAAGATATGAACAGCGTTTCAAAGGGAAGATCGACGAAGCCAGGATTTATAACGGCGTGTTGAGCCCCGAGCAGGTTCAACTGTTGTATACCGGTCCGACCTGCTTTGAAGCTCTTTACTAGCCATCGGTCTCTCAGCCCTAAATCCAATACACCTGTCCGAAGTCATTGCACTAGACTCTGGCGAGGCGCCTATCGCCGTGTGCACGACCTTGAATGACCCGAGTTTTGCATAATAAGACTTTGCGACTAAGACGGCCAGTGGGTCAGACCTTGGGGCTCGCCCTGGTCTTTCTTGTGCTGCTTGTGGTATTAGGTGAATTAGTTGCCCGTACACAGGCCATTCGATCCCACTTGGCCAATCCAAGCTGGGGTGGCCAGCATCGACATCTCGATATTCAGATGGGTCGCTTGGAGTACCTCACGACTACAGAGGGCTCCATTGATTGCTTGTTTCTGGGCAGCTCAATGGTCTGGCGCGGATTTGACCCGCTGGCCTTTTCCGATGCCTACAAGGAGCAGGCTGGTCAAGATATTCGCTGTTTCAATTTTGGCATAAATGGATTGTCCGCTGCCTCGGCCAACGCCCTGGCCCATATCCTTGTGCAAGAATATCAACCGCGACTCCTTATTTATGGGATCGACGCCCGTGACTTGACTATACCTCGCGAGGCTAAAGAAGCGGCCGTTCTTTTGGATATGCCCTGGATCAGATTTCGGCTTGGCGACTTCTCAGTTGCCGGATGGTTAATTGAATCGTCCCATCTACTCCGCTATCGATCGTCCCTTTTTGCTCTTCTACGTTTCAATCATGATCAAGCGCTGTGGAGGTCAGCGGAGCCTTTCGAGAAATATGGTTTTGATCCAGACTCGAACACGACCGAAGACGTGAGTATACCCCCCGACCGGCAGAGCGGGTCTGGTCGGGTCCAATACGCCTTTGAATTGTTATACGACTTCAAGATGTTGCCGGAGAACTTAGCCGGTCTGGAGGGAATCGCAAGCCTTGATAATCAAACAACGGAAGTCGTTGTCGTGACTATGCCTTTGCCGAAAACGTATTTGCACTTCTTCCGAAATGGCGAAAATGATTATCAGAGGTTTCAGAGCCAGGTATCGGAGACGGTTGACTTGTATGGGGCGTCGATTTTGCCAGTCCCAACCATGAGCCTTCTTCCAGATGATAGCTGGGTCGACTATGGCCACGTGAACGCAAACGGGGCCCACCGGTTCAGCAATTGGCTCGGCCGGCAACTAGGAAAGGAGGTGGAGAAAGAAGAGATTATCAACTTCGCACCGCAACGATAATACATAAAGTCAGTCATGAGTATCTCCTCATCATAATTCCTCTTCGGTTTCCGAAAGAATCATCATAGGACAATTTATATCATGAAATTGATCTCTCGAGGTTTTACACTTGGCCATCAAAATACGAAACGAACAGTGTTTGCATTTGTACTGTTGGCCTTCGTTTTACGACTGGGCACGATGCTTGCCCTGGAAACGTACAGCTTCCCCACTGAAAAGGCCCGTGTAGGTTTCGAAATGGGGTGGATCGCATCGGAAATTGCCGCTGGCTCCGGCTTCAAACTCGGCGGCGCCCCTACGGCTTGGATGGCGCCGCTATATCCTTTCATACTTTCATTAATCTATCGTATTTTCGCCTACTCTAGCCTGTCCTCTACGATTGCCACATTAGTGCTGCAGTCGTTCATCTCGTCGCTTGTAGTCATTCCTCTCTATCTGGTCGGCAAGCGGCTTTTCAGCTGGCAGGTGGGCCTGTTGGCGGCCGGTCTTTGGATTGTTCATCCCGCCTCCATTCACACAGCAGTGCTCGCCATCTGGAGCACTAACATAACGGCGTTCGGCATCATGATGATCATCCTGTTGGCCATCAAGGTTCACGATAATCCAGATCAGACGCTGTTCGCCCTCGCCCTCGGCCTGGTCGTCGGGCTAACTGCGCTCAGTGATCCCGTCATTCTCATTCCCATGCCATTTATCGCGCTGTGGATTTTCTGGAGATCGGGAGATCAGAAGGTGCGAGTCCTCAAGCAAATAACTATAGTAGCCCTGCTGGCATTGCTCACCGTAGTGCCGTGGACAATTCGGAATTATCGCGCCTTTGAGCGGATAGTGCCGATCAAGGCGACGCTTGGCGTGAACCTTTGGTTGGGCAACCATCGTGAAGATATTAATCAGCCATCGGCTGGCCTCAACACGCTGGAAGCCGTTTACAGTGAAGATGACCTTGCCTATTTAGCCTCGCTTAACGAAGTAGAGAGAGACAGGGTTGTCTTCGGCCGTGCCTTGGAGTTTATACGCGCTAATCCAGCAATATTCGTTAAGTATACACTTTACCGCATCTTCCTATTTTGGAGGGTAACTGTTGCCGACACAGGAGTCCTGCTGGACCGGGCGTTGTTGACACTACCTCTCCTGATGGGTCTTGGCCTGTTATTATCCTGGCACCACTGGCGGGATACGTCTTGGCTTCTGCTGCTCTTCATAACCTTCCCGGTTGTCTACTATCTAACGCATTCCGGTTATCCTAGATTTCGATTTCCAATTGAAGGACCGATGCTGATTATGATGGCCTACGCAATACAGGAATTGTTCCAACTGAGCACCCGGATCAGGCCATTCTCACCTGCAGGCCGATTGCTCAAAGTTCGTTACCGACGAAATCTTGAAGAATAAAGCGGACCATAATCTTCGCCCTCAACATGCTTGACGATAGTCTTGTGCATAGAATATCCAGCTGGTCTGGTTAGGTATAGCTTGTGGGACTAGCCGTTGCAATTATCCTGACGCTGAATCAACGCGATAGAACACTGGCTTGCCTAACCAGTCTGCTGGCCGACGAAGTATCGTCATTCCGCGTGTTAGTTTGGGATAACGGCTCTGAGGATGGAACTGAGGAGTCTGTTAGGGAAGCCTTCCCGCAGCTATTGGTTCATCGCCATCCCACCAATCTGGGTGTTGCCTCCGGCCGAAATGCAGCGGCTGAACTGGCGATCGAGACGTTCGACCCTACTTACCTGCTCTTTCTTGACAATGACATGCTGGTCGAGCCTGGTTTCGTCAACGGGCTGCTTGAGCCTTTTTTAGAAGACCAAAGGGTCGGCCAGACTCAGGCTAAATTGCGCTTCATGGACGATCGCTCGCGAATCAACGACGGAGGCGGTGCACAAATCAACTTCGTCCTGTGGCAAGTTACGCCTGTCGGCTACGGGGAAATCGACAATGGCCAATATGATACCGTCAAGGGATGCGTGTCTTGCGGCGGCGCCATGATGGTTCGCGCTGATGTATTCCGCCAGCTCGGCGGTTTTGACAGGGCATTTGATCCTTTCGGCCCTGAGGATCTGGATTTTTCCCTGCGGCTACAGGAAGCCGGCTACTTGGCCCTTTACACGCCCCAGGCCACCGCCTATCACGTCGTCAGCCACACCTACGGCAAAGGGTACAGCCCGGAATACGCGCGTCATAAGTCACGTCACTGGTACGTCTTCATGCGCCGCCACGCTTCGCCGGCTCAGAAAGTTGGCTTCTTCCTGCTTGGCGCGCCATATATGGCAGCACGGGCCATGATTCGTGAAGTTCGACGAGGCAACATCGGCGCCTTCCAAGGACTGGTGAGTGGTTTTTTGGAAAGCATGCAAGCATCTATTAAGCGGAATGAAGGTCATGACGGCTAGTCGTCTCGATAAACTACCGGCCACGCTTGAGGCCAAGCCAATTTACCAATATATGCTACTAGCTGCAATTGTCCTGCTGGCCAGTGCTCTCCGTTTCTTTCGGCTGGGCCAGTGGAGTTTCTGGATAGACGAGATATTTACTGTCAACCGGGCACAAGCACACGTTTTGGAGGCAACTTCGATCCAATTTTGGGAGCACCCCCCTTCACTCTACCTGATAGCTGGCGCCCTTCAGATCATGGGAGTAGGCGAATTGAGCGCACGGCTTGTTCCGGCACTAATTGGTATCGCTTCTCTCGTCGTCCTCTATTTTCCAATCCGGAGAGTCTTTGGCTCTATTGTGGCGTTGCTAGCAATCTTGCTGCTTGTCGTATCGCCGTGGCATCTTTACTGGTCCCAGAACGCCAGATTTTACACAGCCGTGCTGCTCTTCTATACCTTGGCCATGTTTGCCTTTCTAATTGGATTCGAGCGCGATCGCCCTTGGTATCTAGTAGCATTCTGGGTATTTTTGCTCCTCGCTTTTCGAGAGCGCGTATTCGCCGCCTTCTTTGTTCCAGTCATGCTAAGCTACCTGTTTCTGCTGTGGTTGTTGCCTTTCGAAAAACCAGCAGGATATCGGCTGAGAAACCTGCTCATCGTCCTGCTGCCTCCAATAGTCTATGCATTCTACGAGCTCTTCCGTTTAGTTACCGGCGGAAATCCGCCCCTTGTTGACACCTATCGCACATTCACCTCATCGCCTTATGGGCCAATTGACGACCCTTTCAGGATTGGAATGTTCGTTGTCCTCAGCGTCGGGATTCCGCTCGCGGTGCTGTCGATATT
>CP070688.1:330440-335705 GCA_020353135.1 Chloroflexota bacterium | reverse complement strand
TCTGGTTCCTGCCCGAAGATGTTCCAGACTGGTACGAATTTGACCTGGCATTTCGCGGCCAGATGGTGGTTCATCTGAGAAACTTCACCCCCGGTGAAGGCCAGATAGTGGTCTACAGAGGCAATGCCTGTGGCGAATGGACACGCATAATCAACAACGGCGATCCAGGCACCAGCAAGACGCTCGATCTCGGAACGCGTGATCCAGGCCACTACTTCATCTTCGTCGGCAGTGACGGCCCCAAGTCTCTGACAGATCGATATATGCTGCGCGTCTCCGTCACGCCATAGCGGCGTCACCAGGTGGAGACCGGCGTTAACTGTGGGGTCTACAAACGAGTTGTTATTCCGCCACCTCCGTGGGGGCAGGCTCTGTCCAGGCGGGTATGCGAATCTACGCGTGCCCGCCGGAGTTTGCCCTTATGAACGTAATGGTGGGCATCATGACGCCTGACAGGCTGTTCGTAGACCCTTAACTGTGACACCCATTGCGAAGTCGCTAAGCATTTTGCTATACTTGAGGCCGGTGCGAGATTCTTGTTTATGTTAACCGTATGGGCGTTACCCTAGCCTGCACTCTAGAATCTGTCGTCAGGTAGCTCGATGAAACGGCGGAGGCCTAAGTGAATAAGCGAATTCCCCCTAGTGGCTACTACTATCCTAATCGCATCGCCCGCATTTACCTACAGGCCATGGAAGAGGTAATGGGTCGTAATGGCCTCAATGCCCTGCTGAACCTGACCGGGCTAGAGACGTACAAAGAGCACTTTCCGCCGAATAATCTGAGCAAGGAATTCGATTTCGCCGATTTTTCCAGCCTGAACCAGGGTCTTTACGACATTTATGGCCCGCGCGGCGGCCGGGGTTTGTCACTGCGCGGCGGCCGGGCCACTTTCGACCAGGGTCTGAAAGATTTTGGCGCCCTGGCCGGCGTCAGCGATATTGCCTTCAAAATATTGCCGGTAAATACGAAAGTCCGAATTGGATTACCGGCCCTGGCTCGCATCTTCAGCCAGTTCAGCGATCAGATCTCCTACGTGGAGACCTTTGACGATCATTATCTTTATTACATTGATCGTTGCCCGGTGTGCTGGGAGCGCCAGAGCGAAGAGCCGGTCTGCTTCGTGGCTACCGGCCTGCTGCAGGAAGGTTTGCGCTGGGTCAGCGGCGGTCTGACTTTCCAGGTAGCTGAGTTCGCCTGCCTGGCCGCCGGCGATGACTCCTGTATCTTTAGAGTGAACAAAAAACCGGTTGAGTAACGTTGACGACCTGCGCCTGGCCATGCAGAGTTACCTGTAGGGCCCCAAAGTCGCTCAATGCAAAAGACAGTTGTCGTCAGCCCAACTTACAACGAGGCGGAGAACCTGCCGGTCCTGGCGGCCGAGCTATGGGCGCTTCAGTTTCCTGGCTTGTCGATCCTGGTCGTCGACGGTGGTTCCACCGATGGCACCGACCGGATAGCAGATGAGTTGGCCGCGCGCCGGCCGAACGAACTCGCGGCCTTGCACTTGTCTGGCAGAGGCGGGCTGCGAAGAGCCTACCTTGTGGCGTTCAAGTGGGCCCTGGCGCACGAGGCGAAGCGCATCGTTCAGATGGATTGCGATTTCTCCCATTCGCCGAGTTTTGTGCCGCAGATGTTGGAAAGCTCGAAGCACGCCGATCTGGTTGTCGGTTCACGCTACGTTGCCGGCGGTAAGCTAGATCCGCGCATGGGCACCGCACGATACCTGCAAAGCTGGTGGGCCAATGAAGTCTATGCTCGCCTGATCCTTAACCTGAGACTACAAGACGTCACCAGCAGCTTCAGATGCTGGCGGGCCAGCGCGCTGGAGCGGATAGATCTCGACGCCATTGGCTCAAACGGGTATAGTTTTCAAATCGAGATGGCATACATCGCCGAGAAATCGGGTTACCGGGTCATTGAAATTCCTATCCAATATGAGGAAAGACGAGTGGGTCGCTCCAAGCTAAGGCTGTCGGCGAAGTTCGAGGCCGCCTGGCGCACCTGGGAAATCCTCTGGCGCTATCGTGACTTTTCGCCAGAACCTGACACCACCTCTCGGCCGGCAGAACAGCCGCGCAACGGGCACAGACCGCCCGGCGCTTAAGGCTATTTGCCGTCTTTGGCGTTACACGCGCTGCACCATATGAGCCGGCTCAAGACATATACGGCAGATTTGTTGATCGCGGCAGGATTCTTGCTCCTGCCGCTGTTGCTGTTTGGCAATGTTACTTTCGGCCGGCAGACCATGCTGCCGGCCGACAATCTGTTCCAGTGGCAACCCTGGTCTGCGTCAGCTGAAGAATTAGCTATTCCTTTTCCCCACAACGGCTTGCTCAGCGACCTGATTCTCGAGAATTACCCCTGGAAGCAATTCATTGCCCAGAGCATCAGCGCCGGCGAAATCCCGCTCTGGAATCCGAATATCTTCGCCGGCACGCCGTTCTTGGCGACCGGCCAGCATTCAGCCTATTATCCTTTTAGCCTGCTGTTCATCGTTCTGCCGTTGGCCAAAGCTTACGGCTGGTTCACGCTCAGCCAATTGTGGCTGGCCGGCGTGTTCAGTTATCTGTTCGGTCGCGTGCTTGGCATGCGCCGTCCGAGTGCGGCCGCGACCGGCCTCATCTTCCAGGGCAGCGGGTTCCTGCTGGTGAGCAGCGCCGTCTTCCCAATGATCCTGGGCGCCGCTATCTGGCTGCCACTGTTGCTGGCTTGCATCGAAAAGGTCATTCAAAACGCCAGCAGTCGAGAAGACGCTGGTCGCACATTGCCATGGGTCGCCCTGGGCTCCTTGGCCCTGGGTACCCAGTTGTTGGCCGGGCATATCGAGATCACTTACTACACCTTGTTGGTGATGGCCGCTTACGCACTGTGGCGCCTGGCGGGTCGCGCCCGGCAGGCTCGGAGGCGCCGCCCAACCGGCGACCAGGCGGGAGAGGACCCGGGGACGTCGTGGACGGCAATGCTGCTGCGGCCGGCGGTCTGGCTGGGCGGCATGGTCGCGCTGGGTCTGTTGCTGGGCGCGATCCAATTCATTCCTTTCCTTGAAGTCGGTCAAGCCAACTTCCGGGAGGGATCGGCGACCTTGGCCGAGATCCGCGGTTGGGGTTTTCCGCCGCGCCGGATTCTGACCCTGGCCATGCCCGATTTCTTCGGCAATCCGGCCGATCACAGCTACGTCGACGTCATCGACCGGCGCATCGTTCCGTTTGAAGAGAACTATTACGGCCAGTTGAACCCGCATGGAGCCTATACCAGCAATTGGGGTATTAAAAACTACGTGGAAGGCGGTATCTATCTGGGAATTCTGTCCCTGTTCCTGAACTTTTTCGGCGTCTGGTCGGCCTGGCGCCAGCGCCGGGATCGGCGTTCAGAGATCTCGTTCTTCAGCCTCTTGGGCATCCTATCACTTTCTTTCATTTTCGGGACATCCACCTATGCCATCCTGTACTATGGCCTGCCGGGCATTAACCAACTCCATTCTCCCTTTCGTTGGGTCTTCCCTCTTTCCCTGAGCGTCGCGCTACTGGCCGGCTACGGTATGGACTATTTGGCCGAAACCAGGGAGCAACTCCTGATCGGGAGAGGCCAGGGTCGTTGGCTGGCCGGCCGCCGGCCGGCGCTAGAGTCAATTTTGCTACTGGGCGGGCCACGTTCCCGGGTCTCATGGTTGGCCGCGCTGGCTTTTTGGGCGGGTACCCTCCTATTGGCCGGCCTATTACTTTCGTGGCTTCTCTACCCTTCCTTGGAGGCAACGCTCGAAAGTGTATTTCTGGGTCTGGAGCGAGCGGCCGACGCATTCCCCTCCACCCAAGCATTCTACGGCTACCAGATTGAACAGGCGCTGATTCTGGCCCTTATGCTGGTCGCCAGCGGCCTGATCTTGCGCTTGAGTCTTTCGGCACTATCGTTGCGCGGCCGGCCCTTGTGGAGCATTCTGGCCCTGGCGCTAATCCTCGTCGACCTGGTTATTGCCGGATACGGCTTCAATGCCGCCGCCGATCCAGCTCTATTGAGCCACAAACCAGCGCTGATAAAGTGGCTGGAAGGACAACCTGGCCATTGGCGGCTGACGACCTTCGCGCCCCACGGCGACAAGCCGCTAAACGCCAATACGCCATGGCTGGCCGATCTCCAGGACGTGCGCGGCTATGACTCGGTCATCCTTAAACAATACACCGACTACATGGCGGCCATTGAGCCCCAGCAGGAACTACAGTTCAACCGTGTGCAGCCCCTGGTCGATTGGTTATCGATCAACTCGCCGTTGCTCGATCTGCTTGGCGTCAAGTACGTCATTACGTCCGAAGAAATCGAGTTGCCCAAGCTGAAACAAGTGTGGCAAGAGGAAGATCTGCGCGTCTACGAGAATCTGGCCGTCGTGCCCAGGGCTTACACCATCTCTAATACGGCAACGGCCGTGGTGAGCGACCCGCTCAAGGCGATGGAGCGTCTCGATCCACGCCAGTATATCCTGGTCGAGGAAGAGCGCTGGCCGGAGTCCGCGCCTTCGGAATCGCTGCCGGCCCAACTGGCGCCGGCCGAAATTGTGAATTATGGCAACATCGAAGTGGTCGTGCGCGCCTCCGTGGCCGAGCCTTCATGGCTGGTGCTGAATGACACCTATTTTCAGGGTTGGGATGCTTATCTGCGCCCGACGGATACAGGAGGCGAGGAGCGGAAGGTCGAGATCCAGCGCGTAAATGGCAATTTCCGGGGCGTGCAACTTGAGCCTGGCGAGTGGCAGGTACGCTTCCGCTACAGTCCACTCACCTTCAAGCTGGGCGGCTTGGCCAGCTTCATGGGCGCGATCATCATCCTTTTTGCCTGTGCGGTGTGGGCCTGGCGGCGGCTCTATAATCCCCAGACGCCATTGACCAACACGCGCAGTATCGCCAAGAACAGCGTCGCCCCCATGACCCTGAACTTGTTTAACCGGGCAATAGACTTCGCCTTCGCCGCCTTTTACTTGCGAGTGCTCGGTCCGGCCGACGCCGGCGCCTACGCGACGGCGATCATCATTGCCGGCTGGTTCGAGATCATATCCAATTGGGGTCTCAATACGCTTATTATCCGTGAAGTAGCGAAAGACAAGAGCCAGGCCAGCCGCTACCTGCTCAACACTTCTATCTTGCGGCTGGGCACGTCGCTTCTCGCCGCCCTGCCGATCTTCATCTATATCGCCATCGTCAGCCAAAGCGCCAATCCGCTCGATCCAGCCACGACGGCGGCCATTCTACTTCTGATGCTCGGCATGCTCTTTTC
>CP070688.1:324464-330340 GCA_020353135.1 Chloroflexota bacterium | reverse complement strand
TGAAGAATTCTCACTCTGGGACAGGGCCAAGCATCTGATCCTGCCGGTGACCATGGGCATGGTCGGCTGGGTCGCCTGGTATTCCCGATTTCTGCGTTCCAGCATGTTAGACGTGATCCACCAGGATTATATCCGCTCGGCGCGGGCCAAGGGGCTTCACGAGAGATCCGTTAGATACGGTCACGCTCTCAAGAACGCCGCCATCCCGCTGGTTACGATGTTCGCCCTGGATATCCCTTACATCTTTGCCGGCACCGTCTATGTGGAATTGTTGTTCTCATGGCCGGGAATGGGCCGACTTTACTATCAGGCAGCCACCGGGCGCGACTATCCCGTTTTGATGGCGGTTCTGATCATTGGCGCCGGTCTCGTTATCGTCTGCAATTTGCTGGCGGATCTGACATATGCCTACCTGGATCCCAGGGTGCGCTACGATTAGTAAGTTAGGAATGTATGGCGATTGACGGCCCTTCCAGTGAGAGCGCGAACCCCGCTGGAATAGACTTGGCTGAACTTGAGGCTGAATCGGCCAACCTGAGGCCGGAGGCCGAGAGCATGACGGCCTTGGTCTGGAAGCGGTTTCGCCGGCACCCGGCCGCTATAATCAGCTCAGCCGTTTTGCTGGCCCTGGTGCTGGGCGTCATCCTGGTCTCATTCTCACCCTACGATCCAGAAGCATCGGACATGGCCAACCGCTTGCAGCCGCCCTCGTTGCAGCATCCCATGGGCACCGATCAACTAGGGCGGGATATGCTCACTCGAATACTATATGGTGGGCGCATCTCATTGGTGGTGGCCTTTATGGTCGTGGTCATCACGCTGGTCATCGGCATGCCTATCGGGGCGGCGGCCGGATACTTCGGCAGCACGATAGATAACTTTCTGATGCGAATCACCGACGTTGCCCTGACCCTTCCCACGCTGCTGGTGCTGATCTTGTTGAGCGCCATCATGCGCGAGATGGAATTGCCGATCTTCGAGAGAAATAGCGTGATGACAATCGCCGTAGTGATCGGCATACTTTCTTGGATGACGGTGGCTCGGTTGCTGAGAGCCTCCTTTCTTACGATCCGTGAGTTGGAGTTTATCGAGGCTGCCCACGCCATGGGCGCGCCCAATCTGAGGGTTATGACTCGCCATATACTGCCCAACACGTTGAGCCCAATCATCGTCCAATCTACTCTGATGCTAGGCTATGCCATCATGCTGGAATCGGGGCTGAGTTTCTTGGGCTTTGGCATCCAGCCGCCGACGCCCAGCTGGGGAAACCTGCTGAGCAACGCCCAGCAGCACATGACCAGGCACCCATGGTTGGCTATCTTTCCGGGCCTGATGATCTTCTTGGCAGTTATTTCAATCAATTACATCGGCGACGCGTTGCGCGACGCCTTTGATCCTTACAAAGTATTCTAAGCGCTCGTTAGACGCCATCTTGTGACCGGACTATTACTTTCCAGTCGCCCCGTCGCTTGATAGTCGTAAGGGGGATTACCCCAGATCGTGACTGATCACCGGTTAAACGCCAGATAACCAATTCGTCGGAGGAGTAATAATGGCAGCGGCCGAACATCCACCCATCGAGCCTCTAAGGCCCGATTTCACCGTCCAGTGTCTTGACGATGCGCAGCTGGATCAGTTACAGGAGGCCACCCTCGACATCCTGGCACACGTCGGCGTTCGTTTTCCCTCCGAGAGAGCATTGTCGGTTTTTGCCGAAAATGGAGCCCAGGTCGACTGGCAAACCCAAATCGTCAAGATGTCGCCGGATCTGGTCCGCAAGGCGCTGGCTACGACGCCGCGATACCCTGTCCTGGGCGCCCGCGATCCACGCTTCGACCTGAACCTGGAAAAGAGTGTTTCATACTTCACGACAGACGGCTGTGGTCATCAGACGGTTGATTTCGAGACCGGCAAGAGACGGCCGTCAAACAAAGCAGATGTGGCCCGCATGGCGCGCGTGGCCGACTACCTGTCGTCAATTGGCTTCTACTGGACGATGGTGAGCGCCCAGGATTGTGGCCCCACCGCCCCGCTGCACGAACTGGAAGCCTCCTGGAACAATTCCATCAAGCACGTCCAGAGCGTGACCCTTATCAGCCCACCACTGGTCCGCTATGGACTGGAAATGGCTCAGGTCATTAGCGGCGACCGGGAAGAAATGCGCCGGCGACCGCCATTCTCCGTGGTCATTTGCACCATCGCCCCGCTGATTCAGGATACGGAGGCGATCGAGGCCGCCATGCTCCTGGCCGAGGCGGGCATACCGGCCGTCTTTCTAGCCATGCCGACCTTGGGCACGACGGCCCCGGCCACCTTGTCCGGGGCTCTGGTCATGTCCGACGCCGAGTGCATCAGCGCCATTGTGCTTATGCAGCTGGTCGCGCCGGGCGCGCCCGTCTTTCACTCCATCATGCGCGCCTGGGCCGATCCGCGTACCGCCGCCTACGTGGGCTATCCCCTCAATGGGCTCTCCAGCTTCGCGCCGGTGGAAATGGCTCACCATTGGGGAATACCGGCCATGGGCGGCGCATTTGGCACCGACAGCACTGAACCCGGCTCCTGGCAGTCGGCGGCCGAGATAACCCTGGATCCGCTGATGGTTGGACTATCCGGGGCTGAAATCGTAACCGGCATCGGCTTGCGAGCGACATACACCTTGCTCTATCCCGAATCCATCATTCTGGACGACGATATTTACCACCGGGCGCGGTACGCGCTCATGAACATGGATATCAGTCCGGATACCCTGGCTTTGGACGTGATCCAGAAAGTCGGGCCGGGCGGTCATTTTCTGGCCCAAAAGCATACCCGGCGGCACATGCCAAGCGCGATGGAACGCTCGCTGGCGCAGCAGTTGGACGCGCAAAGCAACTACCGTGATCCGCTGGAAGTGGCGCGCGAAAAGGTGGATTGGATATTGAAGAATCATGCGCCGGCGCCTTTGGAAAAGGCGAAGCAGGCCGAGCTGTCACGGATACTGGCGGCCGCCGAGCAAGAGATCACGTAGATGCTGTGAGTCAGGCCCAGCTTTGAGTGAGAAAGGAGTTCCGCATGTATTCCGAAACACCCGACATCCTTGCCTTCGATACCAAGCGACGCCTTGAGGTGCTTTCTGCGGAGCAAATCAAAGAAGTGCAGGCCGGCACATACCAGCTGCTGCACGAAGTGGGCGTTCACTTCCCATCACCACGCGCTCTGCAGATATTTGCCGATCACGGGGCGGACGTCGACATGGCAACCGAGATCGTGCGCATCCCACCTGATCTTGTCGACAAGGCGATGTCCAGCGCGCCGCGCTCCTTTATACTGGGCGGCCGCGAAGAGCGATTCGATCTGCTCCTGGACGGCCGCTCTTCGTATCTGTGCACCGATGGTTGTGGCGTGCACGTAGTCGACGTGGAAACCCGCCAGCAACGGCCGTCGCGCAAGGCCGATATCGCCATGATGGCCAGGTTGAGCGACTCTCTGCCGCTGATTGGTTTCTTCTGGCCCCTGGTAAGCGCCCAGGATCACGGCCGCACAGCCCCTTTGCACGAATGCCATGCCGGGCTAACCAGTACGCTCAAGCACGTCCGCGGTGGAACGACCACATTCGCCCAATTGGCGCCCTATATCGTCGAAATGGCCACGGTGGTAGCCGGCAGCGACGAGGTTCGCGTGGCCAGGCCGCCTATCTGTGCTAACATTTGCACCATCGCCCCCTTATCTCAAGACCAAGACGGCATTGAGTGCGCGCTGACCTATGCAGAGGCGGGTATTCCCACAAGCTTCATGGCCATGACGACCATGGCTTCGACGGCGCCGGCCACACCGTTGGGCGCCTTGGTCACCGGTGATGCGGAAGTCGTCAGCGCCATGGTGCTGATGCAACTGGCCTATCCCGGCGCGCCGGTTTTCCACTCTGTTTTGGTCTCGCTGATGCACCCTCGTACCGGCAGTTACGTCAGCGATATGTCTGCCCCCCTGGGCATCATCTCTACCCAATTAGCTCACGCCTGGAAGGTGCCCGCCCTGACCGGGGGCAGTGTCAGCAGTGACGCTTCAGAAATAGGCTGGCAATCGGGAGCCAAGACCGGCTTTGGCTCGGCGATGATTCCCCTGGCCGGTAGTGAAGTTTGTGGCTATCTGGGCTTGCTAGACGGTTCGATGATCTTGCGGCCGGAACAACTACTGCTCGATCATGAGGCCTGCCAACACGCCCTCGACATATTTGGCGAATTCGACTTTGACGCAGCAGATATGGCCCTGGATGTGATCAAGGATGTTGGGCCACGCAGTCATTTCCTGAAGCAACAACATACCCGCCGCCACATCCGCGATTTCCGGCTTCCCCGCCTGACCGGACAAATGGACGACCTGGGCAACCGGCGCGATCCGCGGGACGTAGCCCTGGAGGAAGTCAAGCGGATCGACGAGAGCCATCGGCCGCAACCGTTGCCGAGGGAGGTTTTGTCCGAATTGGACGGCATTTTGGCGGCGGCCGAGCGCGAAGCGGAGAAAATCGTTTGAACTTTCGTCCAGCGGATCCAGGATATCATATGCCGGCCGAATGGGAGCCGCATGAAGGCGCCTGGCTGCAGTGGCCCCAGGATCGGGTCGAGCCGGGCTACGAGATGAAGCAAGAGTACACTTGGCTCAAGATGGTCGCCGCGCTATTCCAGCATGAGAATGTCCATATAGTCGTCGGCAATGAGCGCCAGCGGGATCATGTTGCCCGGCAGCTGGATTATTTCGGCATCGGACACCATAGGGTTGATCTGTTCGTTATTCCCTTCAACGATATCTGGGCTCGAGACAACGGCCCTATCTACGTCATCGGCGACAAGGGCGATCTGACCATCACCAACTGGCGCTTTAACGGCTGGGGCGATCGTTTTGAATATGACCTGGACGATCAAGTACCGGCCAAGATCGGCCAAATGCTTGATATTCCCGTGGTGGACGCGCCGCTCGTATTGGAGGGCGGTGCGGTCGAAGTGAATGGGCGCGGCGCCTTTATGGCCACCCGTTCCTCTATCTTCGATCCCTTCCGCAACCCCGGCCGGAGCCAGGCCCAGATCGAGGCCATCCTGGAACAATACCTGGGCGTTAATCATTTCATTTGGCTGACCGGCGCGGGGCGAGGAGAGTGCGAAAAGTGGGGAGACACCACCGACTCCCACATCGACATCGTAGCCCGTTTTACCAATGAATCGACGATATTGTACAACTGTACCGATGACCGAGCGGACCCGCGTTATCCCATGTTTGCCAGGCACCTCGAGGAATTGAAGGCGGCGACGACCGAAGACGGCCGGCCCTTCACGCTGGTTCCGCTGCCAGTTCCCAAGAATGGCGTTCACCAGGTAGCAAGTGACAGCCAGTGGCGGTCGTCGCGTTACACCGACGCCACTTACAGCAACTACCTGGTCGCCAACGGCGTAGTCCTGATGCCCGTATTCGGCAACGTATACGACGAGCGGGCCAAACGAATCATAGCCGAACAGTTCCCAGGCCGGGAAGTCGTCGCCATAGACGCCGTCAGTCTGACGGAGGATGGCGGCGCCATTCACTGTGTCACCCAACAACAGCCGCTGTGTGAGCCGCGGGGCGGAGGGGCAAAGGGGCAGAGGAGCAAAGGAACTGGCGAAGATACATTTCCATCCGTTGCTGTGGAAGCCCTCCAAAGAAGCCAATGAACGGTCCGATGAACTCGAAGGTGACTCCTCGTGAACTTGGCTTCTATTTGGCGGCCGAATGGGATGCGCACGAGGGCACCTGGCTGCAGTGGCCCCACGATAGGGTCTATGCCGGCTACCAAATGAAACTGGATCGCACCTGGCTGGCGATGACGGCCACCCTGGCCCATAATGAAATGGTTCACATCATCGCCAAGG
>CP070688.1:318615-324364 GCA_020353135.1 Chloroflexota bacterium | reverse complement strand
TTTGGCAGGCGCCATCCATTTTCATAAAGTACAATCGCCATCAGCAGGATGGATTGACGGCCGCCATTGACAAGGAAGTTGAGTCCTAATCTGCGTTATCCGCGTCCCATTTTCCGAGGAGAGCGCCATGTTGAGCATCGAGAAGGTCGACACCACGCAAAAGGCCCAGGTGCGCCGTTTCATCGACGTGCCATTCCGGCTTTATGAGGATTGTCCCCAGTGGGTGCCGCCGATCCGCATGGATATGTTTGACACGCTGAACCGGAATAAGCATCCGTTCTACGAGCATTCGACGGCCGACTTTTACATTGCCGTGAGGGACGGCGAAGATATCGGCCGCATCGCCACTTTGGAGAACAGCAGTTACAACAACTATCACGGTGCGCGAACCGGGCAGTTCTACTTCTTCGATTGCGTCGACGACTCGGAAGTGGCCACGGCGCTCTTCGAGAGGGCCTTTGAATGGGCCGCCGATCGGGGCCTGGACAAGATGATCGGGCCCAAGGGTTTTACCGTCTTTGACGGCTACGGCATGCTGGAACGGGGATACAAGCACCGGCAGATGATGAACATGATGAACTATAACTATCCCTATTATCCGCGCCTGGCGGAAGAGGCCGGTTTCGAGAAGGAAGTTGACTTCATCTCGCACTATATCCAAACGGCCGATTTCAAGATGCCGGAGCGGGTTCACCGCATCGCCGATCGGGTTCGCCAGCGCCAGAACCTGCAAGTACAACGCTTCACGAACAAGCGCGACCTGCGGCGTTGGGCCGACCGCATCGGCCGGACCTACAATGACAGCTTCGTCGACAACTGGGAGTACGTGCCGCTAACTGACGCCGAGCTCAAATTCGTGGTCGACAACATCATGCTGGTGGCCAATCCAAAGTTGATCAAGATCATTACCCACGACGAAGCGGTGGTTGGCTTTGCTTTCGGGTGGCCCGATGTCTCGGCGGCGATGCAGCGCAGCAAGGGGAAGTTGTTGCCGTTTGGCATCGTCCATCTGTTGTTGGAAATGCGGCGTACCAAGTTCATGGCCGGCAACGGCATGGGCTTGCTGCCCGACTACCAGGGGCGGGGAGCCAACGCATTGCTGTACAGCGAGATGGAAAAGACGCTGACCGAATCCGGTTTCACCGACCTTGAATTGACCCAGGTGGCCGAATCGGCCGAGCAAATGCGTAAGGACCTGGAAACGCTGGGCGGGGAGCCGTACAAGAACCACCGCGTGTACGTCAAGACGTTATAGCAGCGTTACTGGAATCTCGGCCGCCAGGAAGATAGATTCCAAAGAAACGCGGCAGGTGAAGGCATAGATCTCAACCCCGGCCGCGGCCGCGTCTTGCAGGGCTGCGGCGAAAAGCGGGTCTGCCTGGCTATACGGGGTGAATTTGACGGCGTCGGCGCGCTGGACGACGAATACCACGGCGGCCCGGTCGCCGCTAGCCCGGGCCTTCATCAGTTCTGACAGATGTTTGCGGCCGCGTTCGGTTGGCGCATCAGGGAATTGGGCCAGGCCGTCTGTCACCAAGGTGACTGACTTCGTTTCGACCCAACAGGCGCCGTCGGGGCCAGAAAGGCGGAAATCCAACCGGCTGGCACCCAGAGCTACTTCCCGGCGTATCTCTGGATAGTCAAAGGCCTGCAGCCGCTCGCCGGCCAGCGCTTCGGCCAGCAGGGGATTGGGCAACCTGGCATCGACAGAGACCAGCACGCCGGCGAATTCAACTAACTTGAGGTCGTAGGCGGTCTTGCGCTCGGGGTCGCCGGCCGGCGCGAGCCATACTGGCCGGCCAGGCGTGAGTAGTTCGCCTAAACGGCCTGAGTTGGGCACGTGGGCCCAGGCCTGCCGGCCAGCGACAGTTACCGTAGCCCTGAAGCGGTTGTCTCGCTTGACAAACGAGCCCTGAACGAGCGGTGGAAGATTCAAATCGCCTTGTTCCAGGAGAAGTGGGGCCAGACACAAGCGGAAATCCACCAGGTGAGATTTCAGCAGGCGAAAAATCAATAGGCGAAAATTCGCCAGGTGGCTAAGACCGAGTTGGCCCAATTGGCCGATGTAGCCGCCCTCATAAGAAGCTACACTTCAATCACCAGCAATCACAACTGCTGAAGGCGACCGCGATTGCTGGCAGCTTAGTCCATGTTCTGAGCGGTCGATTGGCCGGCTCTTATTTTTGGTTTCGCTAACATGCGTTTCGTTTCGGCGATCTTGGCCCTCTTCATCGTAGCTGCCAAGCGACTCTGGCACCAGCGTCTACTCATGCTGTGCCTGTTAGTCGGACTGGTGGCGGCCGTGGGCCTTCTGTCCAGCATACCGCTTTACGCGGACGCCGTCCACAACCGGTTGCTGCAAGGCGAGCTGACCGAAGCGGGCACCTACCGGCCGCCGTTCGCTTTTTTGTGGAGGTACATAGGCGCCTGGCATGGCGAGATCGCCTGGGATGAATATGCTCAGGTTGATCGGTACCTAACCCGGCAGGCGACCGGTGCCGTGGGACTGCCGGAAGAAATGGGCGTTCGGCACGTGAGCAGCCCTAAGCTGCGCCTATTCCCGGCCGAGAGCGCCGCCTTCGCCGACGATGCACCGCTTCTATGGAGCGCCGTCGGCTTTGTTAGCGGCCTTGAAGAGAAGATCCAGGTGGTCGAAGGCGCCTATCCGGACGGGGAAGCGCCAGGCGCTTCGCCAGGTGAGGCCGCACCAGTCTTGATCAGCCAGGTAATGGCCGATCAGCTTGGCTTGCAAGTCGGCGAGCACTACACGTTGTTTGGATCCGGGAGAGATGCGGTCCAGATCCCGGTCCAGGTCAGCGGCGTCTGGCGGCCGGCCGACGAGACCAGCCCCTTCTGGTTCTACGAGCCCGACGCGTTCGACGAGATGCTGCTGACGGACGAGGCGCTATTTGAGCAGCATGTCGTTCCGGCATTGGAAGCGCCGGTGGATACGGCCGTCTGGTACCAAATCTACGACGGCAGCCGGGTGCGGCCGGCGACGGTCAGCGGCCTGCTGGACGGCGTGGCGACGGTTGAGGCCCGGGTGTCGGCCTTGCTCAACAATACGACGCTGGATGTATCGCCGGTCGGCAATCTGCAAGATTATGGGCAGTCTTCAGGCGAACTCTCCGTCATCCTGACCATCTTCAGCGTGCCCATCGTCGGCCTGATCCTGTATTTCATCGTGCTCATTGCCGGCATGGTCGTGCAGCGCGAGCAAAGCGAGATCGCCATTTTGCGCAGCCGGGGAATGACGCGCGGGCAAATAGTGGCCGTCTACTTATTAGAAGGGCTACTAGTCGGCGCTTTGGGGCTGGCCGGCGGGCTGTTCCTTGGCCAGTGGCTGGCGGGCATGATGGGACGCACGCAGTCTTTTCTCGACCTGGCTTCGCCTAGCGTGACGGCCGGCTCGCTGGTCACGGTGATTTCGGGCGACGCCGTCCTTTACGGCCTGCTGGCCATAACCCTGGCCACTCTGGCGCTTCTGCTACCGGGCCTGGCCGCGTCCCGCCATACGATCATTTCACTGCGCTGGGAACAGGCGCGGACCCTCATCCGGCCTTTTTGGCAGCGCTACTATCTCGACGTCTTGCTGCTCATCCCGCCGATTTATGGCTGGTACCAGCTCAGCAGGCAAGGCTCGGTGGCGGCGCTCGGATCGGGCGAGGACCCCTTCTCAAATCCGCTGTTGTTTCTGGTGCCCATCTTATTCTGCTTCAGCTTGGGGCTGCTGCTGATGCGCTTTTTCCCGCTAATCATGGGCGGGCTTGCCAGCCTGGCGGCGCGCTTGCCATTTACGACGCCGCTTATGACGCTGCGCCAGTTGGCCCGTTCGGCCGGATTGTATTCCGGTCCCCTGCTGCTTCTGTGTCTGACGGTTAGCCTGGCGTTCTTCACGGCCTCCATGGCCCTGACGCTGGACAGGCATATGTGGGATCGGGTGTATTACCAGATCGGAGCCGACCTGAACCTGGCCGAATTGGGCGAAAGCACAGAGGAATCGGAACAGGGAGGATCTCTGCCTGGGCAACAGCAGGCCGAAGCGACGGCCGGCGAGGAAGAGGAAGAAGGTCCGCGCTGGCTGTTTTTGCCGGTTACGGATCACCTGCAGGTGGCCGGGGTAGAGAGCGCGGCCCGGGTCGGCGAATACAGTGCAACGGCCAATATCGGCGGCCGGCAGCAGGCCGGGCGGTTAACGGCCATCGACCGTTACGATTTCGGCCAGGTGGGTTTCTTCCGGCCCGATTTCGCGCTGGACGAATCGTTGGGCGGGATTCTAAATCGCCTGGCGATCCACCGCTCAAACATCCTGGTCGACCGGCGGTTCCT
This sequence comes from Chloroflexota bacterium, assembly GCA_020353135.1. The sequence continues at coordinate 320,035 of CP070688.1, read as the reverse complement.
GGTCACGAACGGGCTGACCGTGGGCGATCCGCTTCGCCTGACCGTTGGCGCGGCCGGCGATGTCGCCCCGATTGAGTTCGTCGTGGCCGGGGCATTGGACCTGTTCCCAACCCATTATCCGCAAGATGGACCATTCTTCGTGGCCAATCTGGATCACGTACATGAAGGGTTGGGAGGAACTTATCCCTACAGCGTCTGGCTAACAACCGATCCGGGGACAGACGGGCAGGACATCGTTCAGGACGTACGCGAACAAGGCTTCGCGGTGGTGACAGCCCAGGATTCCCGGGAGATGATCGCCTCTGAGCAAGGCCGGCCGGAGCGGCAGGGCTTGTTTGGTTTGCTATCGGTCGGTTTCATGGCCGCCGCGGCGCTGACGGTACTTGGTTTCCTGGTCTATGCCGTCGTCTCCTTCCAGCGCCGTTTTATTGAATTGGGCATGCTGCGGGCGATCGGCCTTTCCGTCGGACAAATGTCGGCCTACCTGGCCGGCGAACAAGCGGTATTGATCCTCACCGGGCTAGGAATCGGCACGGCTCTCGGCTTCGTGGCCAGCGTTTTGTTTATTCCTTACTTTCAGGTAGGCAGCGACAAAACGGCTCTGGTGCCGCCTTTCGTCGTGCAAGTCGCCTGGGGACAACTGGGCACGATCTATGCCATCTTTGGCGTCATGTTCGTCGCAGCGGTCGTCGTGCTGAGCATTCTGATGATAAGGATGAAGATCTTTGAGGCAGTTAAGTTAGGCGAGGCCGTCTGAGTAGAAGTTCCCCGGAAAGTCGTCATCGACGAAACTCGTCAACGACATGCCCCGGGGATCAACCCGGCCAGCTTCCGGGAAAACGACAGGAAGTTGCTCAACAGCGTAGTAGTCGTTTGGTATATGACATGAAAGAGATGCAGAGTAAGAACTATCGCCGCCGGCTTGGGGTTTGCCTGATAGCCGTCGCCATTTTGCTGCTAATGACAGCTTGTTCACTGGGCGAGCAGGGCGCGTCTTCTTCGGCAACGCCAACGCCGCTGCCCACGCCCGTCGTGCCCGAGAAGCCGCTGTATACCGTAGAGCAAGGCACGGTGGTGAAGACATTGGAGTTCACCGGTCGGGTGTCGCCTGTATTGGAACAGGAACTGTTTTTCAAGAGCGATGGCTTCATCGCCGACGTCTTCTTCGCCCGCGGGGATCAAGTGAACGAGGGTGATTTGCTGGCCGAACTGGAGATTGGCGACTTGCAGAATCGGCTCGCCCAACAGCAGCTGGCGCTGCAAACGGCCGAGATAACATTGGCCAAGGCCGAAGAGGCGACGGCCGATCAGTTGCTGGAAGCGGAGATAAACCTGGAGAAACTCAACCTGCAATTGGAGCGAGAGCAAGCGAATCCGGGATCGGGCCGGCCGATCGCCGCCGGGGTAAGCCTGCAGGCAG
>CP070688.1:315899-318515 GCA_020353135.1 Chloroflexota bacterium | reverse complement strand
CTCGTCGCCATCTTCCTCAATCTCAATTACCTGGCCCTGGCCGGCGTAAGGCCCAAAGACATCACGGTGAACAAGGCCTACCAATGCGAACAAGGCCAGAACTACACCATGATAATCAGCGAAATCACACTCCTGGCGACTATGGCCTGGAGCGTTTGGAGCGTCGACAATCTGCTAGGCATCTTCTAATAGGCCGAAGGGCAGCTAACTACTAATCTCTGATTGCTAACTGCTATCTCAAGGAGACGATGACATGACAAGCGAACCTCAATTTCCTGCACTGACCGATTGGGAAGCGACGCGCCAGACGTTACATCTGTACAGCCGCGCTGTCGGCGTGGTGCCGCGAACCCATGCCGAATTTCACCCAATGTGGTGGCACATAAGCCTAAAGGTCCAACCTGATGGCTTGATTACCGACAAAATTGATCGACCCGGTGGCGGCATTCTCTGGCTGAATATGGATCTGAAACAGCACAAGACCATATTATTCACCGACGAAGGTCCACACGCCGAATTCGATATGACCGCCGGCCTGTCGGCCACCGAGTTCGGCGACAACCTGCTGGCGGCCGTCGCCGAACTCGGCCTGTCCGGCGACTATGCCCGGGACAAATTCGAAAACGACGATGCCCGTGAATACAGTCCCCAGGCGGCCGAGACCTTTTTGACTGCCCTGGTGAACGCCGACCGGATCTTCAAAGAACACCGGGCCTCATTGAGCGGCGACGTTGGCCCTGTCCAGCTTTGGCCGCACGGCTTCGATCTCGCCTTTGAGTGGTTCGGGACGCGCGTCGAGCGTTACGAAGAGCACGGCGAGGTGCATGAGTACCCGTCACAGATAAATCTTGGCTTCTATCCAGGCGACCCGGCTAACGAGCCTTATTTCTACTCCAACCCCTGGCCATTTGAGGCGGACTTACAGCTCGCCCATCCGCTGCCCGAAGGCGCTAACTGGCACACCGAAGGTTGGCAAGGTACTATCTTGCCTTATGCAGAGTTGGCTGGCGACGAAAGAGCCGAGGAGCGCCTCCAGGCATATGCCCAGGCAGTTTACGATGTCGCCTCGCCTACTTGCCTAGTCCCGAGTTAGCGGTTAATCTGGGCCTTACCGACCAGAATGACCATTTCGCGCGCTGGCTATACAAGGCAGGCCGTGATCGACCGTTGAACCAGAACAAACCCTGGGCGGGACATGCCCGCCCGGGGATCACTGAGGGGATTGACCATGAAAGCACCCCTAAGCACCGGCAATTTGCGCCGCTCGTATGATGCTGACAATCTAAAACTGAAGACCACGGCCGACATCAGCGGGGTCACCAAGATCATCGGCCAGCCTAGAGGCGTCCAGGCTATAGAGTTTGGCATCAAGATGAAAAGCCCCGGCTACAACATCTACGTCCTCGGCGGTTCAGGCACCGGCCGTACCACGGCCATCCAGCAATTCGTGGAAGAACAAGCCGGAAATGACCCGGTGCCCTCTGACTGGCTCTATGTCAACAACTTCGTGGAACCCCACAAGCCGCTGGCCATCCAATTGCCGGCCGGCGAAGGTTGCCGCCTTCGCGACGCATTGGGCCAGTTGATCCGGGAACTCAGGGTTGAAATCGCCCGCGCCTTCGACAACGAAGCCTTTCGCGACGCCGCCTTGGAAGTGCGTCACGAGCTAGAAGGAAAACGCGAGCAGGTCTTCGTCGCTCTTCAGCAGCAGGCGACGGCCATGGGCGCCGTGGTGGCCAGCACCGCCGAAGGCTTCCGGATCGTGCCCGGCAAGGATGGCCAACCTCTGCAACCGCAAGAATTGGCCGAACTAACTGAAGAACAACAGGCAGCCTGGAAAAAAACCTATCACGAACTACAACACGAGCTAAATGAGGCCGTGCACCAGGCCCGGAAGCTGGAACTCGAGGCCCAGGATAGCCTTGAGGACTTGAAACGACGGGTAGCCAGCTCGGTTGTTGACGTGGCCCTGGAAGAGCTCAAGGAAGCATTCTCATCCTTCGAAAAAGTCAGCAGCTACTTGGAGGAGCTTCACCAGGATATCCTCGACCACGTCGACCTGTTCCGCGAAGAAGACGAAGGCGGCGACGAGGAAGGCGAGCCCGGCTCGCCCATGCCCGACGAATTCCGCCGCTACCAGGTCAACGTGCTGGTCGATCATAAACGCAGCGAGCACGCCCCCGTGATCGCCGAATACAATCCGGCCGTGCCCAATTTATTAGGCCGCGTCGAACACGAAGCCCGCTACGGCGGCGCTGTGGTGACCGATTTCACGCTGATCCGCGCCGGCATGCTCCACGCCGCCAATGGCGGTTACCTGGTCCTGCGAGCGCGTGATCTCTTCACCGAGCCCGGCGCCTGGGATGCCTTGAAACGAGCCTTGGTCGAAGCGGCGGTCCGGCCGGACGACCCGGTCACTCGCTCTGGCGCCTTAGCCCGATCTCTCGAGCCAGAGGCGATACCCTTAGATGTCAAGGTCATCCTCGTCGGCCCACCGGGTCTCTACTATCAGCTCCACGCGATGGATGAGGATTTCCAGACTATCTTCAAGGTCATGGCAGATTTTGACGAGACGGTGCCCCGCACGGCCGAGAACGAGTTGGAGTATGCCCGTTT
>CP070688.1:309529-315799 GCA_020353135.1 Chloroflexota bacterium | reverse complement strand
CTTACCCAAAGATAACCTGATTCAGGTAAACGAGCCCATCGCACAGCAGGCCGACATGGTGTTGCCCTCTACCGTCGTCGCCCATTTTATTGAGCAGGCCGAATACCATTGGATTATGGATTTTTGCCTCTGCCGCGCGTCTGATCACTGCCATGATTATCCGAGCGAGCTAGGCTGTATCTTCTTGGGTGAGGCGGTGCTGAAGATCAATCCAAAGCTGGGCCGATTGGCGACCAGGCAAGAAGCCCTGGACCATCTGCGGCGTTGCCAGGAGACTGGTCTAGTTCACATGATCGGCCGCAACAAGCTGGACACCATTTGGCTGGGCGCCACCCCGGGCCAGAGACTAATGACCATCTGCAACTGTTGTCCTTGCTGTTGCTTGTGGCGGGTCTTGCCCCACGTTGATCGGACAATCGGCGACAAAGTCACCCGCATGCCCGGGGTAACTGTCTCCGTCAACGACGATTGCAAGGGCTGCAAGCTCTGTATTCGCGAGGTCTGCTTCGTGGACGCCATCCGCATGGACGGCGGGCAAGCAGTGATCGACGGCAACCGGTGCCGGGGCTGCGGCCGCTGCGTCGAAATCTGCCCTCTCGACGCCATCGATTTGTCCTATCAACCCATGCGCTCATTTGAGCAGTCAATCGACCGCATCGCACCCCTCGTCGATCTTGGCGGAGTGGGGGCAAGGCAATAAGAGCAGAGGCGCCGCCTTGGGCATGATAGTTTGGCGGATTGCATTGCCGCTACTAGCGAACGACCGTTATGGGTACCGCATATGGCGCCGGGAAGTTGCCGTCGTTGCGCACGATGACCAAGCGGATAACGTAGTCGCCTGGCGCCAGTGCATCGGTCTGCAGGGTTTCCAAAACGCCGTTTGTCACGCTCTGGTTATGGGTTGTGCCAAAGGTGGTCCACGAAGTAGGCGCCGCACCGCTACCGATCTCTAGTTTGTAGTACTGAACCTTTGCCGGATCAAAGCTGGCCGTGCCGACGATTGGGAGCAAGCCTTTGACCTGTTCCCCAGCCAATGGTGAGCTGATATGCCAGGTGCTATTTACCGGCGGAGCAGCGCCGGCCGATGCGCCGGAGGCGCCAGGCAAACCCTCTCCTTCCGGGCCGGCAACTCGGGCCGTTCCGGCCGGGCAGACGATTGGCGGCGCCATGCTGTAGCCGGCCTGCCTGGCCCATAGACGAGCGCGAACTTCGTCTGGATAGAAGGGCGGCACAGGTAAGAACAGGCGCCGAGCCTGGTCCGACCGGGGTTGGAAAGAGTTGATGACGCATTGGGTCGGCGTTGGCGGCTTCTGACCGCTCTCCAGCGCTGGCTGAGGAACACGGCGGGCGTCGGCGGCCGAAATAGGGGCCACGGCCAGGGTCCAGGCACCCGGATTAGTGATCACGTCGGGCACATAGCCCAGGCGCTGGACGCCGTGTACTGGGCCGCCGGTAACAAAGAGATCCTCGCGTGAGGACGTACAACTGCTGCCGCCGCTGCCTCTTGGCAAGCAAACTTTTCGCTCTTCGAGACCATTGGGCATGGGGAATTCGTCCGGCGGCTGTTGGCCCTGTATCGCCAGGTCAGACAACAGCGTTTCGTCAGCATAGAGGTGTTCAATGATTGACCGCCATAGCGGCGCTGCCCCGCGGAGGCCAGACGAATCGCGCATAGGATGGCCGTCAGTGTTGCCAACCCATACGCCCACCGCTACCCCTGGCGTATAGCCCAGGGTCCAGTTATCGCGAAAATCGTTGGTTGTGCCGGTCTTGGCCGCGGCCGGAAAAGGCAGGTTCAAGGCGTTAGTGCGACCCATGGCCGGAGCGCGGGCGATGTCGTCGTCCAGAATGTCGGTGATGATGTAGGCGATGCGCGGATCTAGAGCGTTGACGGCCGGCAACCGATGGTCGTCGAGATCGTAAACTGAATTATCGCGACTATCATTGATGGCCAGTACGCCTGTCAGGTGCGGCCGCTGGCCCTGGTTGGCCAGCGTAGCGAAGGCATGGGTCATCTCCAGTAGAGGCACTTCACCGCCACCCAGGGTGAGGGCCAATCCGTAATAGCCGGGCGGCTCGGTCAGCGACTCAACGCCCATCTTGCGGGCTGTGCTGATGAAAGCCGGTACGCCTATGTCGCGAATCAACTGGATGGGCGGGATGTTGTAGCTGTTGGCCAGGGCGTCGCGAAACAACAAAGGTCCATGATAACGACCGTCATAATTGGACGGTTTCATCTTTTCCCCGCCGCCAAGATCTAATTCAATCGGCACGTCCCATAAAACGTCGCCGGCGTTCCAGCCGCGCTCCATGGCCGCCGCGTAGGTGATCGGTTTGATGCTGCTGCCCGGCTGGCGTGGTTGCAGCGCGACGTTGACCTGGCCGTCGATATCCTCGTCGAAATAATCCAAGCTGCCGACCATGGCCAGGATTTCGCCGGTTCCGGGCTTGAGAGCCCCGATCGAGGCGTTATTCACATCATGGGCGGCTGCCCGGGAAGCTATCCACTCACGAGCCGCGTTTTCCGCATAGCGTTGCAGATCCAAATCCAGCGTAGTTGTGATCTGCCAGCCGCCCCGGGTCAACGCATCAGGTCCATAACGGCGCTCTAACATATCCTGGACGTAAAGGATGAAATGAGGCGCCTCCAAAACGCCGGCCGCGGCTTCGACCTCAACAGGAATGGGCGCCACCAACTCCAACTGCTCCTGCTTGGCGGCTTCAGCCTGCTCGGCGTCGATCATCCTTTCTGCCTGCATCAAGTCAAGCACGAAGGCTTGCCTTACCAGGGCGCCTTCCAGGTTGGTGTACGGATCCAGCTCGTAGGGCGCCTGGGGTAGGCTGGCCAAAAAGGCGCTTTGCGCCAAGTTCAGGTCGACGGCGCTTTTGCCGAAATAGGTCTGGGCAGCGGCCTCTATACCATAGGCCAGGTTGCCGTAATAGATTTCGTTCAGGTACATCGTCATGATGTCCTGTTTACTCCTGCGCTGGGTCAGAATAAAGGCCAGGAAGGCTTCGCGCACCTTCCGCTCGTAGCTGGCCGTGATCCGCTCCTCGTAGGTGAAGGCGATATGGCGCACCAGTTGCTGGGTGATGGTGCTGGCTCCGACCGGCCGCTGGTCCGGGTTGCGGTAATTGCTGATCAGGGCGGCCACGATGGCTTCGGCGTCGAATCCGGGGTTCGTCCAGTAGGTGTCGTCCTCGACGGCCACCGTGGCGTTGACGATGTCCTGTGGAATGTCCTGATAATCGAGCCAGCGCCGCTTTTCGGCTGTTCTCAGTTCGAATAATAGCCGGCCGCGCCGGTCGTAGAATCGCGGCGTACCGCCTGGACCCTGACCCTGATAGCGAACCACTTGATCGATGGCGCCTGTCAGCTCGTTGCTCAGGTAAAGATAGCTGCCAATAAGAAATACGACGCCCAACAACAGGCCGAAGGCGCCCAGCACGAGCAGGACCAGTACGAACCGGCCGCATCCGGCCAGCTTCTCCCGCCCACTCTTGCCTCTCCTTGGCTCTTGGCCGCGCTCAGGGTCCGTCGGCGCGGGCTGCGCTTCAGTTATCGGCCCTTTGCCCAGATAGCGACTCATAACACTATATTAGATGTAACGGGCAGAGGGTCAAGAGGACTCTTGGACCCCAGAGGGTGATAGGGAAGGTCGCGGCAACTCCAGTCAAGCGGAACGTGTTGTGGCCCGGAAACGACGTGAAAAAACGATTACGGTAAGCTGGCAACGATGCGCCATAACTGGGCGACGACGAACGTCACCAGAAAGCCCATCGCCAGAGGTAGCAGAGCTGTGATGGCCGTCCATTTCTTGCTGCCCGTCTCTTTGTAGGCTGTATATATGGTCGTGCTGCAAGGATTATGGATAAGGCTGAACAACATGACACATACGGCCGTCAGCAGTGTCCAGCCTCCGGCGCGAAGAATGGTTTCGGTAGCCGCGGCCGAGTCAAGTTCAAAAATCACCCCGGCGCCGCCCCCGGCACCCTCGCCCCCGGCCACCAGCACGGTCAACATCAAAATCGTCGGAATGACTATTTCATTGGCTGGAATGGCTACGATGTAGGCCACTAGTATGATGCCGTTGAGGCCGATCAGCAGACCCAGCGGATTCAAGAAGTCGGTCATATAGACCGCAATAGGCTGACCGCCAATGGTCACGTTGGCGATCAGCCATATGACCGCCCCGGCCGGTAGGGCGAAGGCGACAGCCCGCCATAGGACAAACAGGGTCCGGTCGACCACAGAAGTATAGATGGTCTGCAGCACCCGCGGCGGCCGGTATGGCGGCAGCTCCAAACTGAAAGTCGAGACTTCTCCCTGGAGCACAGATCGCGATAGCCCCCGGGAAACGACGAAGGTTAACAAGATGCCCAGAATGGCCACGCCGACCACGGCCAGGGCCGAAACGAGGCCGCCCAGGTACGCGGGAACCAGGCTGCCGATAAAAATGGTGGCAATGAGGATCTGGGTCGGCCAGCGGCCGTTGCATAGGGCGAAGTTGTTGGTGATGATGGCGATCAGCCTCTCACGTGGGCTGTCGATGATCCGGGTTGAAATGACGCCGGCCGCGTTGCAGCCGAAGCCCATCATCATGCTCAGCGATTGCTTGCCATGGGCGCCTGATTTCTTGAATACACTGTCTAGATTGAAGGCCACCCGGGGCAGATAGCCGAAATCCTCGAGTAAAGTGAAGAGAGGGAAGAAGATGGCCATAGGTGGCAACATGACACTGACGACCCAGGCCGTGGCCAGGTACATGCCGTCTATCAAGATCCCTTCCAGCCACCAGGGCAGGCCAATAGCGGCCGAGATTTCTTTCAGAATGGGATAAATGGTATCCAGTAGCAAGGTGGCCAACCATTGCGACGGTATGTTGGCCCCGGTGATAGTGATCCAGAAGACCAGGGCGAACAACAGGATCATCAGCGGGAAGCCCCAGGTGCGGCTGGTGACGAGGCGGTCGATGGTCCGATCGAGATCGAAGCGTGGTTTCTCGTCCGGCTGGGTGACGGCCCGGCCGGCGATCTCGGCCGCGTCCCTATAGATGTCTTCCATGAGTTGTTCGTGGAAGTCCTGGCCGATCTGCCAGCGCAGCCGCTGGGCTGTATCCAAGATATCGGCGCGAGGGACGCTGTTCATCCGGCCATCTCCATACCCAGATCAGGGGTCTGGCCTTCATCCGGCGTCGTCTGGCCGTGTAGAGCGCCCAGTTCGCCGTTTTCTACGGCCTGGATGATGTTTCGATCGCCGTCGAGTAGTCGTAGAGCCACCCAGTAGGCGTTGGGCAGGTCAGGATAAATAGCGCCGATCTTCTCGGTCAGTTGGCCGACTGCATGCCGGATCGCCGGGGAACCACTCTTGACGCGATGCGGCCGGCATACCGTTTGGCCGGAGGCCACTTCGCTGATGGCCAACAAAAGCTGGTCCAGTCCTTCCCGGCGGCGGGCGGTCGTCGGTATCACAGGAACGCCCAGGTCGCGGGCCAGTCGTCGGTCGTCGATCGTCAATCCATGTCGCCGGGCTTCGTCCATCAGGTTGAGGCAGACGACGGCCCGGTCAGTGATTTCCATGACTTGCAACGCCAGGTTCAAGTTGCGTTCCAGGCGCGTAACGTCGACGACGATCACCGTCACATCCGGCTGGCCAAACAAGATGAAGTCGCGAGCGATTTCCTCATCATAGCTGGTCGACAACAGCGAGTAAGTGCCCGGCAGATCGATGAGCTTGAATCGCCGTTCGCCGTAACTGAAACCACCTTCGGCGCGGCCGACTGTCTTGCCCGGCCAATTGCCCGTGTGCTGACGAAGGCCGGTCAGGGCGTTGAAAACCGTGCTCTTGCCCGTGTTTGGATTGCCGGCCAGGGCCACCACGTAATCCCACTCGTCCATGTCGATGCCAAGCTTGAGCAGGTTGCGCGTATTATGGGCCGGGCAACCCTCGCAAGGCGAATCATCGGGCGGCCTCATGGTTTCATTTGCCATGATGCTCCTTCTGGATTGGCCTGGTTTGTGGGCCGGAGTTCTTCGTTGCAGCAGCGTCAGCATTTACACGGTCTTGTTCCCCGGACGGGACTTTCTTGATCCGGATCATTTGAGCCTGTTCGCGACGGAAGGCGATCAAGGTGTCACGTAGCCGATAGCCGGTTGGATCGCCTCCAGGACCGATCAGCTCGGCTTCCACCAATGTGCCGGGTAGGATGCCCAGGTCGAGGAATCGGCGACGCTCGCTGCCCCGACTGGCGCGCGAGATGCCAATCACCT
>CP070688.1:306716-309429 GCA_020353135.1 Chloroflexota bacterium | reverse complement strand
CTGACGATTCCACCTGACGGCCGGCCGACCTACCAGCCGGCCAGTACGGTGCTGTCCATCGTCCTTTCAGCAGGCGACAGGGGCGGACCACAGAGCCCACTCTGCCGGCAGATGCACTTTTTCGCGTCAGCTGAAAGCGCCGCCATCTGGAAAAAAGATCATCCCGAGGCCGCGATCATGTCCGTTGAGGAGGTCTATCAGCTGGTGCACGAACATGTTCACGCCCCGCTGGCAAAGGCACTCCAGCAGCTAGAAGCCAAAAAGCTGACGGCTGAAAACTGATAGCTGAAGGCTGTTTATCTAAAGGAGACAATCAAATGAGAAAGTACAGCCTGGAAGAAGCAATCGACATTGGTTATGAAGTGACAAGAGTTACCAGCGCCATAGTTACGGCAGCGGTCGCATTCGCGATTGGCGTCGTTCTCGTCAAGCTGCTGTGGGCCTGGACCGTACCAGACTTGTTCCCGGCGGCCGTCGATCAGGGTTTGGTCGCCGCCGATCTGACCTGGCTGGCGGCGACGAAGGTCGTGGTCCTCGTCGCCATCCTGGCCAGCACAGCTTCGCTCGTTGCCGGGCGATGGAGATGGTAGAGATATCAGATGCGGACCACCAACCCAAGTGGACTAATTGAACCGAGGCAAATGCCGTGTGCTTCTCACGCGCGTTACAATGACTGAAGTGCGCAGAGCTTGTTTCGGCCTGATTGGTCCTAGTGATAGTGGTGTGAATCAGTGCCGCCGATGATAAGCGCGAGTATGACTCCAATGATGATCCCGAGAAACAACAGTTCTAGTGCGGTCATGAATCGTCTCCTTCCATTCACTTCTCGAAGAGAATACTGACGCGCGGTACTCGAAAATCAGCTGCCCGTCTTCCTAGTCCTTAATAATTGCCGAACCTCCCGTTTGTTTCCTAATGTCTCTGTGCTTTTATCCTAGCTCACAAATTTGACTAAGTCAATTATTTGCAACTTGCTATCAGGTTCAATTTGGCTAATTGGCAATTGCTAGCTTGCCTGAACGGGCAGAATTTGGCCTGTTCTCATGGCCCATGAACGGCGGGATCGGCCGCAGGATCGAGCTTGGGCGACCGGACGAGACAAGGCATGGCCGGCCGGCATTGTCGATAATTCCGCCCATGACCGGCCTTCAGAACGCCCTTTCCCACTGGTAGGTCAGGCCTGCCTGGTGCGTTGGCGCGGGGGTTGAGTTTGGTCTATATTAGTTGAAACGTTACAAGGTCAAGTTTGCCTAGTTTCTGGATCTGACTTGACAAATGTCTGCTTGGAAAGAGACGATTGTAGAATCTTGAGGTGGGTGAAATGGACAAGAGCATCGGCGATCTGATCCGTGAGTGCCGCAAGGCGGCGAACCTGACGCAAAAGCAACTGGGAGCCCTGATTTACCATACAGATGGCTCTATGATAAGCCGGTTCGAGAGGGGAATAGCGCTGCCCAGCGCCACGACTCTCAATGCCATCGTCGATGCGCTATCGGGCCGCGACGGCGTTCCTCAAGAGGCTTTGCAGGAGCTGATCGATTTCAACAGGTCACGCGATCCGGTGGACTTCGTTTCCGATCAGTCGATTCTACTGTTGCTTCGTAAACTCGACCGTTTCAATCCAGAGAACCGGGAGTTGGTTGTCGACGATTTGCGGAGGAGCATTGAGATCAATTGGAGCTTCTTCTACGCCGAACGAATAGGTAGGCGTAGAGACTGGGAGCAGGCGGCAAAAGAGCTAAGCGCCTTGCGCGAAATGGTCGGCAGGCACAATGAACGGATTTACTCGAGGATCGACGAAGCCCTGGCTCGCTGCCTCTATTGCGACGGCAGTATGTTGGAAGCGGTTCGAAGTTACAAGAGGGCTTTGGCCAGCGCAGAGCACTTCAACGATCGTTACTTGCAGGCCAGAATCCATTTGAAATTGGGTGATGTGTACAGGCGTAGCGGCGGCGCTGGCTTCGAGCAGGCGAACGAAACATACGAGGAGGCACAGAAGCTGTTCGCCGAGCATAGAAGGGATGAAGCCGGCGGGCAGCTCGACGATAGAAACTGGGAAGCGATTAGTTTGCGAAAACAAGCCGGATCATTGCTTTTTGCCGGCCGTCCGGATAAAGCCGAGGCGATGATCCGCACCAGCTTAAAGCTGAGCGAAGATAGCCAGTACAACGAAGGGATCTATAAAGCCAAGCAGCACCTGGCCTGGGTGTCCTGCATGACCGGCCGCTGGGAAGATGCGGTTACATTGAGCGAAGAGGCCCTGGATCTCATTCCGGATGAAAATACCTGGGTGAAAACAAAGGGTTGGCGGTATCTGGGCGACGCCCATCGGCTGGCAAGGCACCTGGAGAAGGCGAAGGAAGCTTATGAAACGGCCCTTGATTTGTTTCGCGCCGTCGAGGTAGGGCCTAGCAGCACCTATGCGCTCATCATGTTGGGGTTGGCCAAGCTTTACTTGAAGCAGAATCTCTTCACAGAGGCGAGACGGCATCTGGAGGAAGGCTACAAGATTCACAAGAGGAGAAGCGAAGACATCCGGACAGTCGACTTCCTGGCCGAGTACGGCAAACTCTTCATGCGCCTCGGCCGCTACGACGAAGCGGAGATCCGCCTTCGCGAAGCAAGGGATTGGTTCAAAGAATTGGGCAACGAATTTCAGTACGTTCACACATTGGCGATGCTCTGTGAACTGTACTTCGAAATGGATAAGTGG
>CP070688.1:299262-306616 GCA_020353135.1 Chloroflexota bacterium | reverse complement strand
TCGTCGGGGATGAAAGCCAGGCCGGCCCGCTGGCCGACCGAGAAGATGATCGTGTCACACGGAATGGTATGCGTGGACTCGGGCACCTTTTCCAGATGGAGGCGACCCGTCTCGTCGAAGTGGAACGAGGCGACGCGCTGGCACTCCAGGCCCTGGACCTGGTCATTTGTATCGCCCAGGATACGCTCGAAAGTAAGACCAGGATGCAAAACCACCCCTTCTTCCTCGGCATCATCGACTTCCCAGCCGTGAGCCGGCATTTCCTCGCGGCTCTCCAGGCAGGCCAGGTGGACTTCCTTGCCCAGGCGGACCGCACTGCGGGCGCAGTCGATGGCCACGTTGCCGCCGCCCAGTACCAGTACCCGGTCGCCCAAGGGCGGCGCCGTACCGGCGTCATCGCCGCTGACATCGTACCTGCCCAGTCGCACATCGCGCAGGAAGTGGGTATTGATCAAGACGCCTTCGAGATCTGCGCCTGGAATGGGCAAACGAATGCCCTCATGGGCGCCGACGGCGATCAGAACCGCGTCAAAGCCTTCGTCGAAGATGTCGTCCAGATTATCTACCTGGTGATTGAGACGCAGGTCGACGCCCAAATCGACGATATCTTGTACTTCGCGTTCGATGATCTCGGTGGGCAGACGATATTCGGGCACGCCCAGGCGCAGCATGCCGCCGGCCACCGGCATCGCTTCCAGGATGGTCGCGCCGTAACCGGCCATGACCAGGTCCTGGGCGGCCGTCAGACCACAGGGCCCGGCGCCGATGATAGCCACCCGCTGATCGTGAAGCCGCTCGGCCGGTTCCACGGGCGGCCGCGGTTCAGCATACACTTTGTCGGTGATGAGCCGCTTCAGGGCCCGGATGTTGATCGCTTCGTCGACCAGGCGGCGATTGCAAGCCTCTTCGCAGCGGTGGTTGCAGATACGACCGCAGATCCCAGGGAAGGGATTGTCCATCTTGATGACCCGCATCGCGTCTTGCCAGCGGCCCTCACGCACCAGGGCGATGTAGCCTTGCGCGCGCTGTCCGGCCGGGCAGGCGTCTCGACAAGGCGCCACGCCACGCTTTTCAATGGCGTAGGCATTGGGCACAGCTTGAGGATAAAGCTTGAAGGCCGCCCGGCGGGGGGCGAGGCTCTCGTTAAACAGGTCGGGGATGATTATGGGGCATACTTTGGCGCAGTCGCCACAAGCCACACATAGCTCCGGATCGACATAGCGCGGTTTGTGCCGCAAACGGACATCAAAATCGCCCGCCTCACCAGAGACGTCAACCACTTCGGTTGTGGTCAGAACCTCGAGATTAGGGTGCCGGCCGGTCTCAACCAGCTTCGGCGAGATCGTGCACATGGCGCAGTCGTTGGTCGGGAATGTTTTATCCAACTGCGCCATCTTGCCGCCAATGGCTGACTTGGTCTCAACCAGGTAAACCTTGAAGCCCTGTTCAGCCAGGTCAAGAGAAGCCTGCATCCCGGCGATGCCGCCGCCTACAACCATCGCTGCGCCTACTGGTCGGCGCTTACCATTTTGCCCATTGATCATGCGCTGTTTACTCCAGCGTACTAACTTCTCCGGTGCGGAGGACAGTTGGTCGACAGACAGAGATGGCTAGCAGAGAAAACGCTACTCTGACGCTTCCAACCTCCTGCCGCGAAATCCTATCTCTTCGTCAAGGGCCGATTCGTTGCCGTTTGTCGACATCCTAGCGGCCGGCTTGTGGTCACTGTCTGATCGTCGCAGCGGGTTAGGTCCCAGTTTGCGAATCCGCTCAGTCATCGCCTGCGCGGCGGCGGCGAAGGTCTGGCCCTGGCTACCGGACATGAAAAACATGCCCAAACGTTCGCCTTCGAGGCCGACTTCTGCAAGGATCTGCCGGGCGCGGTTGATCCTGGCCCGGCCGCGCTCATTGCCGCGCACATGATGGCAGTTGCCGATCGGGCAGGCCACCACGTACACGCCGTCGGCGCCTTGTTCAAAAGCCTCCAGCACATAACGAACGTCGGTCTTGCCGGTACACGGCAAGCGCACAAACTTAATGTTGGCCGGATACTGCACCTGCAGAGCGCCGGCCGTATCGGCGGCCATGAAACCGCAGTAGATACAATAGAAGGCGGTTATTTCAGGTTCAAATTCGTTCATTGATAAGGTATTCATGAAGCGATAGTCGACGTATTGATCGGCCAGATATTGGGCGGGCACGGTAGTTCGGCGGCCGTCCATCTCTAGTGCGCGGTCATCCATTGGCCCAGGCCACCTATTTCTGGCAACATGATCTGCTCGTCGGTGTAGTTGACAAGCTGGATAGCGTTGGCCGGGCACTCGCCGGTGCACGTGCCGCAACCCTGGCACTGGGTCGGATCGATATAGGCCGCGCCGCCCAGGTTGCCGACGCCAACCCGGCCGGCCAGCTCGACGATCTTCGGGATCTCGAAGGGGCAAGTCCGGGTGCAGGTCAGGCAGCCAACACACTTCTCTGGATCAACCTCGGCCACCACGCCGCCCAAGTACATCGAGCCTTGAGAAAGCAAGGTTAAGGCCCGCGCGGCAGCGGCCAGCGCGTGGCTAATGCTTTCCTCGATGAACTTGGGATAGTGGGCCATGCCGGCCAGGAAGATCCCTTCGCGCATGAAGTCCATCGGACGCAACTTCAACTGCGCCTCTTCGAAAAAGCCCTCGCTGGAGAGGGACAAGCCCAGCATTTGAGCCAGCTCACCGGTCCCGTGCGACGGGGCGATGGACATACTCAAGGGCACCAAATCGGCGGGTAACTCCAACCAGCGGTTGAGCGACAGGTCACGGACGCGAACCTTGAGTCCCTGGGTGTCAATGATCATTTCCGGTGGTACCGTGTCGGTGTAACGAATGAAGACGACGCCCAGCCGGCGGGCTTCAGTGTAATACTTCTCTCGGAACCCGTAGGTGACGATGTTCTTGTAGAGAACGGTCACCCGGCAGTTGGGATTGAACAGCTTGATGCGGATGGCGTTCTTCATCGTGTTCGTGCAGCAAACCCGCGAGCAATACTCCGGCATGCCATGCGGCTGGACACATTGCACCATGACCACGTCTTTCAGGGCGGCGATCTCTTCGGGATGGTGGATGACCTTTTCTTCCAGCTTCTCCTGCGTGATGACCTGGGGAATATCCAGCCAGGGGTGTTCGGCCGTCTCGCGGCCGCCGGTGGCGACGATGGTCACGCCATGTTCGACTCGGAAGGTCTCGACAGCGCCATCGGGATCGACGCGGCGCAGATCGGCCCAGAAACGGCCGACGTGACCGCCGTGATCCACCACTTCAGTGCGGGCATAGGTTGTAATGCGCTGGTGAGCGCGGACGCGGTTGACCAGGTCGCGGCCGAGGCGGCGCGGATTGTCGCCCTCAGCCACGTAGTACATGTTTTGCAAATGACCGCCCAGCACATCGGAACGTTCTACCAGGTGTACGTTGTAACCGCTGTCGGCGATGGCCAAGGCGGCAGTCATACCGGACAAGCCGCCGCCGATGATCAGCGCCGAACGGTGCGTTTCGATAAGTGATTTGTGGACCGGCTTGGCGGCAGTTACCCGGCCGACGGCCACGCGCATCATTTCAGTCGCCTTACGATTGGCCAGGTCCGGCTGTCTACGGTGGACAAAAGCGCATTGATCGCGCAAGTTGACCAGTTCCACCAGGTAGGGATTGAGCCCTGCATAGCGCACCGTTCGCTGGAAGAGCGATTCATGGGTGCGATTGCTGCAAGCGCCGATGATGACCCGGTTTAGCTTCTCGGCGACGATGGTCTCCTGCAACTGGCGCAGTACAAAAGGCGCGCAGGCCAAGTCCAAGACTTCGGATACCGCGACGCCGGGCCAATTTTTCGCTTCGCGGACCAGGCGATGCATGTCGATGGCCTCGTTCATCGTGCCGGCGCAGGTGCAGGCAAAGACCCCCACCCGCACTGGTTCGCCGCTCACATCACGTTCAGGCGGCAAGTCGTCGTCGCTCAAGAAAGGCATTTCGCGGCTGAATGGATAACTATTCAATTCCTTATTGAGCAAACGCATGACCTCGGCCGCCGCGCCGCTAGCGTCGATGATCGTCTCCGAGATCTCCTTGGGCGAGGAGAAAGCGCCGCAGACGAATACGCCGGAATGCGTCGTCTGCAGGGGCGTGAATTTGTGAGTCTCGCAAAAGCCATATTCATTCAGATCGAGATCCAGCATCCTGGTAAAGTGAGCGGCTGAATCAGGCGGCCCTAAGCCGGTGGCCAATACGACCATCTCGTAGCGCTCTTGCTGCAGGCGGCCGTCAGGCGTGGCAAAGTGCAGTATCAGATCGCCGCTGACCGGGTCTTCCCAAACGGCGGAGACGCGACAATGTTCGTAACGGATGCCGTGACTTTCGCGGGCCTTGGCGAAGTAGGCGCCGTATTCCTTGTTTAAGGCCCGCTCTTCCATCATGAAGACGGTGCAATCAAGGTCATCGCCCAGTCGTTGCTTGGCCAGCATCGCCTCTTTAGTGGCGTACATGCAGCAGATGGACGAGCAGAAGGCCCTTTCCTGGTCGCGCGAACCGATGCACTGCAGCCAAGCGATGGAACCCGGATGTTTGCCGTCCGAGGGCCTGGTGACGACGCCCTCGGTGGGGCCAGAGCGACTGGCCAACCGCTCGTATTCCATGGCGCTGACAACGTTGGCCGAGCGGCCGTAGCCCAACTCCTCCAGTCCGCTGGGATCGAAGGTCTTGAAGCCCAGGGCCAGGATAATGGCGCCCACACCCACGGTCAACAGGCGCGGCCTCTCGCTCAGGTCGATGGCCTGTGTCGGGCAAACGTCAATACATTTGCCGCATTCGTCGCAATAGGGTCCCCGGTCAATGACGTAGGCATCCGGCGCGGCCCGGGCGGCGACCTTGTAGGCGGCCTTGCGGGTGGACATGCCCGATTGGTAGCTGTCGGGTAATTCGACCGGGCATACCTGGGCGCAATGATCGCAGTTGATGCAGCGTTCCGGATTGACGTAGCGCGGCTCCTGGCGCAGGGAGACGGTGAAGTCGCCAGCCTGGCCGGCCACGTCAATCACCCGGGTATTGGTCAGGATCTCGATATTGGGATGTTGATTATGATGGATGTAGGCCGGCGAGATAGACGGGCGGGTACAGCCATAGCCATGATCGGGTGTGCCCCGGCAAAGAACGCAGTCGTGCTGGGGAAACATGAAGCCGAGTTGGGCCACCCGGCCACCCAAGCAAGGCGTTTGCTCAACCAGGTAGACTCTCAGGCCAGAATCAGCCAAGTCTAAAGCAGCGCGCATACCGCCGATGCCGCCGCCGACGACCAAGGCCGCCGCCGGCCGCTCTCTGGCAGATTGCTGCTTTGAAGCGAGTCGCGATGCAAGTTGTACGGTGTCTGTGTCGATGTTGCTTTGCATGCTCTTCGAAAGTCTCAGAATGATGTCGGTAATACCCCTACGGGTTTCAACGTCGATGGCTAAAGCTACCCAATTCGAATGGAAATGTGTGCGTGGGTATATCTACATAATTAAAGCGGTTGAATGCATGGATTCAAGTGACATATGTCATTAATATGTCAGAGATATATCATAAAAATAGGCCTTGTTTTGCCGGCTCGTCTGGAAGCCAGCAAAACAAGGCCCTATTTCATCCCGCACCGGTTCAGGTGCTGGGTCAGTTTAGGCGTTGGTACTGCGCCGCCTACAGTCGCGGCAGCAGGTATTCGTAGGCGCTCAAGGCTGCTTTTACGCCCTCGCCCACGGCGACCAGCACTTGCTCGGCCACGATATGGGTCACATCGCCGGCGGCAAAGATGCCGGGCACATTGGTGCAGCTTTGGCAATCGACGACAATAAAACCTTCGTCATTGGTTTCCACCAAGTCAGCTACCATTTGTGAGTTAGGCCGGAGGGCCTTCTCGACGAATGTGCCGTCGGCCGGGATGTCCATCTCGGCCCCTTCAGGATCACGAACCACGACCCGTTCGGCGTAACCATTGCCCAACACCCGGGTAACCTCAAACCCTTCGAGGATGGTGACATTGGGCGCCGCCTTTACCTTTTGGCCCAGGGGCGTCTCCAACACCTCGCCCGTCGCGCCAACCAGGTGTACCCGCTCGGCTACGGTCGCCAGTTCGGCCGTGGACCGCAAGGCCAGATCGCCGCCGCCAATGACCACGGCTTTCTTATCGATGAAAAGCGGGGCGTAGCTTATGGCTGAGTAACAAAGCCCGCGGGACAAATATTCGCGCTCGCCGGGCACATCCAGGAACTGCTGCTTGGCGCCGGTAGCTATGACGATAGCCTTGGCCAATAATTCAGCACCGCCCTCAAGTTGGACGGCAAAACTCCCATTTTGCTTGGCGATCTTTTCGACCTTCTCCATCCGGCGGGCGAAATTCAGGTATTCAAGCTCACTTTTGAACTTGTCTACGACCTCCACACCGCGAATGACCAGGTAGCTTTCCTGGTTGGGTAATTCCAGGTGGAAATTCGTCTTGCCGCCCAGATCTTTCGAAATCAGAAGTACATTAAGTCGCTTACGGATCGCGTAGATAGCGGCCGTGAGTCCGGCCGGACCACCGCCAACAACGATTAAGTCGTACATTTTTTTACCTCTTTACTCCTTGGGCGCCTCGGCGATGAAACCTTGTTCCATCATGATGCCCGTCAGGCGGCGCGAGCGGCCGATAATCTGGGTAGCGTGTTCAAAGAGCTGATCGTAGCTCTGGCTGATACGGGCCACGCCCTGCTCTTGAGCCTTCATGCCCACGGCGGCCGCTTCACGCGAGAACACTTCCCAATCATCCATGCTGGGCAAGATGTGTTCATCGTCCAGATCATCGCCGATGTGGTCGGCCAGCGCCTTGGCGGCGGCGAAGCACATTTCGTCGGTGATCGTCCGCGCCCGAACGTCCAGGGCGCCGCGGAAGATGCCGGGGAAGCCCAGCGAATTATTGACCTGGTTGGGGAAATCAGAACGGCCGGTGGCCACAATGGCCGCGCCAGCTTCCTTGGCCTCCCAGGGCCAAATCTCGGGTACCGGGTTGGCGCAGGCAAAGACGATGGCGTCGTCATTCATCCGTTCAACCCATGCAGGTTCGATGGTGCCAGGACCCGGCTTTGAGAGGGCGATTACCACGTCCACGCCTTCCATCGCCTCGGCCACACCGCCCTGACGCCCGATCTTGTTAGTAGACTGGCACAGACGCCACTTATCCACATATTCGTGGCGGCGCTTCTCCAGGTCGCCCCGGTGTTCACCCAATATACCTTTGCTGTCGACCATGAAACTCTTGCCTGGATCCGCGCCCCAGCCAAAGATCAACCGCGAACAGGCAACATTTGAGGCACCGCTGCCGA
>CP070688.1:293888-299162 GCA_020353135.1 Chloroflexota bacterium | reverse complement strand
TCTATACGTTTCATTACACATGTTTGGGCCATTCTTCTACCCGGGAACCGGTTCTGTGGAGGAGATCGGTCGGGGCGCTGGTCGGGGTACCACCCTTAATGTGCCATTTGGATTAAGAGCGGGAGACGAGGCTTACGGTCTGATGTTTCGAGAGTTACTTGAGCCGGTCATTGTCGATTTTGGGCCAGACATGATCCTGGTCTCGGCCGGATTTGATGCCCATTGGCAAGATCCTCTGGCCGCCGCTGCGGTTACGCTAACCGGCTATGCGCAGATGTCCCGGCATCTCGTGGAAATGGCCGCTGCAATTTGCCATGGGCGGGTGCTATTTGTTCTCGAGGGGGGCTATCATCTCCAGGCGTTGGCCAATGGCGTACTCAATGTTGTGCATGCCCTAACCGGAAGCGATCTGGTCATCGATCCACTGGGGCCTGCCCCATATACCAGTCCGGATGTTACCAATTTACTAGTCCAGCTACAGCACCTGCATTTGCCTTCCTGATCGAAAACCTGGATAATAATTATGTTTACCCGCATAGAAGTGTCAGGGGAAAATTTATCGTGCGCCGTACTGCCCTACGCGAGTATCTGAGCCGGATTGAAGGGCTACTGGACGATAACAGACTGCCCGAGGCGGCTGCCCACTGTCATTTCATCCTGCAGCAATACCCGCGCCACATCGACACTTACAGACTATTTGGTCGAACTCTTCTTGAGCAACAACTGTTTGACGAAGCGAAGGATGTTTTTGCGCGGCTACTGAGCGCCGACCCCGAGGATCTTGTATCTCATGCTGGTTTGGCGCTGGCCTATAGCGAAAGCCGAGACTTCGATTTGGCGATTTGGCACATGGAGCGAGCATTTGAGATCGATCCTTACAATCGGGCTGTCCAGAGTGAGTTGAGGCGTCTCTACATCGATCGTGATGGAGATGCACCGTCTCGCATGGCCCTGTCCAGGCCGGCGCTGGCGCGCCTTTATCTTAGAGGGGCAATGTATCGCCAGGCGACCAGTGAGTTGACGTTCTTGTCGGCGAAGAGTCCAGACCGGTTTGATTTACAACTAGCGCTGGCCGACAGTCTGTTCTGGGGATCGAGACAGGTCGAAGCGGCCGAGGTGTGTCAGAAGATATTGGTTCACCTGCCATTCTGCATAAAGGCCAATGCCATCTTGGCTGACGTTTGGTTGCGGGCCGATCGTGTGGGCGAGGCTCGTGAGCACCTGCGGCGCGTTCAAGAGCTAACGTTGCTCGACCAGGCCCATCTAGATCCTGATTCAACATTGGGCCGGGCGGTCAGTAATTCCCGCATTGAGTTGCCAGAGTCAATTCAAGTTGAGATCTTGGAGGATTCTCTAGCGATCGCCTACGGTCTAGGGGAGGCGGATGCCCAGCCGCATCTGCCAGCGGCTGCCGAAATAGATGACGATCAGGCGCCTGAGTGGTTGCTTGAAATTGGCGGAGATGAGAGGGCTCTGCAAGTGGATGGCGGGCTTGGGAGTGAGTTGGAAGAGGTGGTGGACTGGCTGGAAGATGTCACCACCGCTGACGGCGAACGTAAGGCTGAGCCTGGCGAAGAGTCTCAGCCGGCCGACGAATCAACATTGACGACGATTGATGAGACAGAAGACTTGCCGCCGGAACAGGCAAAGACGATCGAGGCTGCCCCTCTAGATGAACTCGAATTGCTCATGGCGGACCTGGACGGCTCGTCGGAACCTACACAGTCCGATTTGGAGGTGGTTCAGAGTGAACCACTTGACCATTCGGCAGAGCAAGTGGACGAAGCGGCAATGGCGCTGGACGATTTATTGGCCAATATCGACGCTGGCGACGATGACGCGGAGTCTGGACCATCATGGCTTGAAGAGCTGGACGACGGTCCGGATGTTTCGGATGAGCTGCCGGATTGGTTGTACGAGGCAGTCGGCTTCGACGAGCCCGATGAGGCAGGGTATGAGGGCGATCTGCTTGGATCGTTCGATGCGTCCCTGGCGCAGGAAACAGATATCGGTGATGATAAGCTGGATCAACCGGAAACAGATTTTGGGCCGGCAGATCGCTTCGAAACGGCGGCCGGCAGCTTTGACCGTGAGCATCACCAGGTTGACAGTGCCTATGAGTCTGATTCCGCCAAATTGCCTCAGCGCGATGAAGTACCCGATTGGCTGCTCGATGCGGATGATGTCCTGGAGGATTTGCCGGCAGAGCTACATGGTGAAGCGGCAGCCGGTCAATCTAATATGCCAAAAGATGAGGAAGAGATGGTTACCTGGTTGGACGAATTATCTGACCAGTTGGGAGAGAACGCCGATAAACCAGGCGAGTCGGGCGCACCACGTGACGAGTAATCGCGCGACGCGCTATTCAGTTTCAACCGCGGCTCTGAGGACATCTGGGCGGCGGCCAAGGACAAGTTATGGAAAACGAGGACAAAGAACCGAAGGACGACGAAAGCGAATCATCCGCCGATGATAATCAGTCGATTGGCTGGTTGGAAGTGTTGGCCGAAGAGCCGGGTGCGATATGGGATCAGACCGCACAGCCTTCGCCTGAAACGAGCGAAGATTTACAGCCACGACCAGACCAGAGTTCCAATGAATCCGCGGCCGGTGCTGAGAATCAGGAAACCGTTGACCGAGACGAAGAAGCGCAGGCGGATCCGGAGCAAGGAGGGACTGTCGCAGGCGTTCGCGAAGCCGCCCATGATGATTCGGTTTCGGCAGGCCAGGACCTGGACAGCTGGTTAAGCGATCAAAAAGAGGCCGAAGATCTCGGGGACGAAGTATTCCTTGAGAATGACGACCTGATGTGGCTAGACGAAATGGATACGGTACCAAGAATGAATAGCGAATTGCAGGAGGGGCACGAGAACAGGTTGACCAGTGCGCGTAGTGAACCGGTGGATGATTTGGACCAGGGCGAGGAAACGAGTGAGTTTACAGAGGGTAGGCCAGCGACCACGGAGGTTGATGAAGTGCCCGAGGATCCTGACGAGGCTGTCGCCTGGCTCGAACGCCTGGCTGCCAAACAAGGCGCGTCTTCAGAGGAGCTACCTTCAGTGCAGTCGGCCGAATCACCTGACGTTGAGATGGCCGCGCCAGTCGAGGCAGAATTCGACTTGCCAGATGAAGAGGCCGGCGAAATTCCAGAAGACCCAGATGAAGCCATGGCCTGGCTTGAACGCCTTGCTGCCAAGCAAGGAGTCTACCCGAACGAAATGACGACTGCACAGGTGAGCGAAGAGTCGACTGAGATGCCGCCATTGCAGATGCCGGATGAAGCGGGGATTGCCGTAAACCGGGAGGACTCGCCCATCGCAGACCTTGACGAAGCACTCGATTGGTTGGAAGAACTAACCATTCACCAAGAACCTGGCGAGGAGAGAAAGGTCGAGGCAGAGGAAATCCCGGTCACGGACGAGCCTCCGACGCCGGAAGTGGCTCATGACGTTGAAGAGGCGATGGCCGGCGCCGATCTGTTGTTTTCTGAACCGGAAAGCGAGCTCCCGGCGGAGGCGGTCGGCGATGCCATGGACAAGACGGCACTTGAAGAAGGCGAGGACGCCATGGCCTGGTTAGAGCAGCTGGCAGCCCGCCAGGGCGCGCCGGTTGAAGAGTTGACTACCTTTGAAGAGGAAGCTGTTACTGATCAGGTTGAGGCGGAAATGGCCCAAGAGACGGCTGCGACAATGGGCGAACAGGTTGAGGCCGATGACTTGGTCGAGGCGTCAGGACCCGAGCCAGAGCTAGCGGAGGTCGTCGAACCGGATGAAGCCATTGCTGCGGATGAGCTTGTCGAGCTTTCTGCAGATGGGGTGGATGACAAGTCGGAAACTGAAGCGATAGATTCCGTCGCAGTGGATGACGTACCGGCCGAAGATTTGGCCTGGCTTGACACATTGGGAGACGTCGACGCTGAGAGTTGGCTGGAGGCTGAGGCGACTGTCGAGCATCACATAGATGCCACACCGGAGTCCCTTGAGGCCCCAGTTATTGAAAATCTTGACATAGTAGAGGAAGAACTCGTTGCGCCAAGGACACTGGCAACTATTCTGCCCGAAACTAGCGGGGCAGAAGAATTGGCCCAGGCCCGGGAGGCAATGCAGGAAGGTACGGTCGCAGAGGGATTGGCCGTCTACTCAGAAATGGTTGAGAAGGGTGAGTCTCTGGCATTCTTGATCGACGATCTCGAGACCTTCCGCGAGGAGTGGGGACCGGAGCCCAGATTACAGCGTGTACTGGGAGATGCTTACGCTCGCAATGGTCAGTTAAAGAATGCGCTGCGAGTCTACCGTGAAGCGCTGGATAATCTGTAGGATAATATCGTCTTCTGAATCTAGAGTCCGCGATTCTTTTATACTGCCGGCAGGCTCATTATCTGGGCCATTCGGACAGCGGGCCTGTTTAATCACTGGAGGTAGTAAATGGAGCGGACGCTGATATTGGTGAAGCCTGATGGCGTACAGCGCGCATTAATTGGGGCGATTGTCGGCCGTTTCGAGGTGCGCGGACTGAAATTGGTGGGCATGAAATTCCTGCAAATGTCGGACGATCTGGCGGCTCGCCACTACGCCGTGCACGAAGGGAAGCCCTTCTATGACAGTCTGGTCCAGTACATTGTGAGTGGACCGGTAGTAGCTATGGTATGGGAAGGCAAGAACGCGGTTGCCGCAGTTCGAGTGACGATGGGCATCACGAACCCGGCCGAGGCGCTCCCAGGCACGATTCGTGGTGATTTTGGCATGGAAATCGGACGCAATCTCGTGCATGGCTCCGACAGTCCTGAAAATGCAGTAAACGAGGTCAAGCTCTTCTTCGCGCCAGACGAACTTGTGGATTGGCAGCGCGATGCCGATTCCTGGATCCGAGAATAGATTAGGTCAATTGTGAGGCGAGCCGGCGGACCGATATTATTGCAGTCTGAGCACCACGTGGGCGCTCGCCCATAACTCTTCTAATCTGTAGTAGTTGCGCTTCTCGGGGCTGAAAAGATGAACGATGAGATCGCCGTAGTCCATGAGCATCCAGCCGTCGGAGGCGGCGCCCTCTTTCCCCCATGCGGTCAGGTTGGCCTTTTTCATGGCGTCATCTGCGATACCATCGGCCAGAGCTTTCAACTGCCGATCATTATCGCCGTTACATATGAGGAAGTAGTCAGTAAATAGTGCTTCGTCGCGAATGTCAAGCAGGACAATATCGCCACCCTTCTTCTCCAGAATTGTGTCGACGAGTACGTGGGCAAGTTCTAATCCTTCCAGATGTCGTCTCCTCTAC
>CP070688.1:283163-293788 GCA_020353135.1 Chloroflexota bacterium | reverse complement strand
GGCAGAAGCGCGGAAGTGGACGACCTAAGAGTTGCCGCTGCAGATCTCGAGCGACAGGTAGCCGAAGCGAAGGACGACGCAAGATCCCTTGGAGATCAGAAGATTCCTCTCAAGGAAGAACTGCAGTCGGTGGAACGGGAGCTGCACGAACTGATGTTGTGGGTGCCCAATTTGCCGCATGAGAGCGTGCCGGTTGGCGCAGACGACACTCTTAATGTCGTTCACGATCCTCAGGGAAGGCCGCTGCCGGAATTCAATTTCACGCCAAAGGCTCATTGGGACCTTGGCCCTGAACTCGGTCTGCTTGATTTTGAGAGAGGGGTGAAGCTCAGCGGATCACGTTTCTATATCTTGCGGGGGCAGGGTGCCCGCCTGCAACGGGCCCTGATTCAATTCATGCTTGACTACCATGTGGATGTCCATGATTACACGGAAGTATATCCGCCATTTATGGTTCGCACCGAGATGTTCGTTGGTGCCGCGCAACTGCCGAAATTCGCCCACAATATTTATCGTGACGCGGAAGAGGATTTCATGTGGCTTGGCACGGCCGAGATCGCCTTGACGAATCTGCACCGGGACGAAATTCTTAGCGAAGAAGATCTACCGCTCAACTACGTCGCCTACAGCGCCTGTTTCAGGCGTGAGAAGTTCAGCGCCGGCCGTGATGTGCGCGGTATCAAGCGTGGCCACCAGTTTGATAAAGTAGAGATGTACAAATTCACTACGCCCGAGAAGAGCTACGAGGCGCTGGACGAACTCGTCCGCCATGCCAGCGATGTATGTGAAGCGCTTGAGCTTCCCTACCGGTTGGTTGAAATGGTGACCGGCGATCTTGGCTTTGCCGCTTCCAAGAAGTACGACCTAGAGGTATGGGCCGCTGGCTGCCAAGAGTGGCTTGAAGTGAGCTCGTGCAGCAATTGCGAGTCGTTTCAGGCCCGCCGGGCGAACGTTCGCTATCGTCCATCAGACGGCGGAAGACCCCGCTTCGCCCATACGCTAAACGGCAGCGGATTGGCGCTCCCTAGGATCGTCATCGCAATCATGGAAAATAACCAGAATGCTGATGGCACGATCTCCATTCCCGAAGTCTTGCGGCCGTACATGGGAGGCATTGAAACGATTGCCGCCGCTCGCTGATCTCCAGGCGGCGCTCCCTGATCAAACTTTCGCGCTGCTTCTACGCTCTGCGCCATCCAGAAGCGACGCATAGACACGCAACATTCTGCGGGTGATATCAGGCCAGTCGTATGCTAAGGCGTGCTCTCGGGCGTGCTCCCCGAGCGCCTCGCGACAGGCGTCGTCTTGCAGCAATGTGAATATCCGTTCGGCCAAAGCTTCCGGATCGCGAGATGGCACCAGGAATCCATTTTGTCCATCTTTGACCAGGAAGGCTAGGCCACCGACCTCGGAGGCAATGACCGGCCTCCCCATGGCCATCGCTTCGAGGGCTACCATGCCGAAACTCTCGTAGTGCGACGGCATGACGACCATTTCGGTTGCCGCATAGTAGTCTGGTAGCACGTCCTGATCTTTGGCGCCCAAGAAGGTGACGGTCTCGGCAACGCCGAGATAGCTCCGGAGCTCCTGTAAGCGGGCCATCTCGTCATCTGGATCGTCGTTCCAGGGATCGCCGCCGATTATGGCCACACATACGTCCTGTACCGCATGAGGCTGTTGCCGCTGAATGAGGGCAATTGCCTTCAACAATGTGTCTACGCCCTTGAGCGGCTCAATCCGGCCGGCGAAGAGGATATTTCTATGGCCGTCCGGGATGCCCACTTGGCTTTTTGCCAGCTTTTTTGGAATAGGCGAGAATCGTTCAAGATCCACTCCCGGCGGGATCGTCGCAACTTTGGCCATGTCGGCTGCATACAGCCAATGGAGCTGCGCATATTCGGCTGGTGTCGCAGCAATGATGGCATCTACGAAAGAAATAACCTGATTCTCGCCGTCAATTCTGGCCTGTGTCGCGCGCTCCTCCTCGTTGAGGGCGATCCGATTCTTCATGTGCCCAAGGGTATGAAACATCTGGACCACGGGAGCCCCGTCCCAAATGGACTTGAGCCTTTCAGACACCAACCCAGACATCCAGTAGTGGCTGTGAATCAGGTCATATTTGAGATTCTCAGCGCGGACAAATGCGAGTACTCCCTCGACGAATTCGTCGAGATAATCGATGATCCTTGGTACTCTTATCGGCCTTTCCGGCCCGGCAGGAATATGGATGACGCGCGCGCCAAAACCCAGGTCGTGGCGCACTGTTGGCTGGCAATCATCCTCTGATCGGGTGAACACATCTACGCCGACGCCTAGCCTGGCCAAAGCTCGGCTGAAATCGCGAACGTACACGTTCATCCCACCGGTCTTCTTGCCGCCTAACGTGGCCAAAGGACACGTGTGTACGCTCATCATCGCCACCCGTTTGACGGGCAACTCTTCGCTTGATCTCGGATCTGCGGTTTCGACGATCATTTTTCCAGATCTATCAGCAACAATGTGCAGGGCCGCGAATCAAAGGCTGCCTGCGCTTGTCCAGCCTCACGCATTCGAGGTCACCAATTGACGATAATCGCCAGTCCTTCTGGTCATATGAACATCGTCCAAATGCTCTAGAATGGCGATCGCGTATTTCCGACTGGTACCCAGAAGATCACGCAACTGAGCGACGTCAATCCTCTGCTCACGTAGCAAGAAGTCATGAATCTGTTTGACAATCTGCTCGTAGATGGACGTAGTATATACCACGTCCTCGCTGAGCTGAACAAGCTGGCCCAAATCAATGAGAGCAATGTAAACATCATCGCCAATCAGTCCGCGTGTGTCCTTCACGCTGAGGCTATTTGCGCCCTGACGCTCAAGGCGAGTCATCAGCTGATCGACCGCCCGTTGCTGTGCGTCAGAGAAAGTTATCGTGTGGCCGGGAAGGCGCAGTAGCCTGCGATCTTCGACAACTGCTCGAACGGCCAGCATCTCGTCAAGTAGTTGATTGAATACCACCTGAATAGCCTTCATCCGGCTACGCAACTCCTCGCGACTCATTCCCAGCCTCAGTGGGGATCTCTGGTGAAATCGAGCAAGTTCGTCCTTGAGCCGCTCTGTAAGAGTCTGCCAGCCGGCCGACGTGTTAACATATTCGCCAGTAACCCTAATTGACCCCTCAGCTAGCAGATGACGCCATGCTACGTCGGCACTCTCGGGAGGCAAGCCAGCCTTTGCAAGCAGTTCATCCTGGCGCACGGGTTCCAGCCGCGCAGTAGTTTGTAGCAACAGCTCTTCGGGCGACCCCTGAGCCAAGGTCCTGAGTCTGGCTATTACTTCTGGCTTGAAACGTCGATGGCGCCGCCCAGGATTTGAGTCTAAAATCGTACCGCCGCCAATCGTAGACGCCGGTGACGGCCTACGCAGAATGAAGCGGTCCCCTCGGTTGACAACGACTGGCTGCCGCAGAGCCAGCTGCATCCAGCCTTCCTCACCAGCGTCTATCTGCCGCTGGCCGAGAATACGTGTCCTGGCCACTATCTCGGCCGAACCAACGTAAAGCTTGACCTCCACATTGTGCTTAAGCGGAAGCTGCGCTTCCAACAAATGCCGATAGCTGACGTCGCATAGCAACGTGGCCTCATAGGTCCCAGGAGCCGTCACCACATCGCCCCGTCGAAGGGCCTCCTTGGAGATACCGGTCAGGTTAGCGGCCACGCGACTGCCCGGCCTTGCGGTGTTAAGTTTAGTCCGATGCGTCTGCAATCCTCGTATCCGGCCGCTATGCCCGCCGGGTTGGACGACAATCTGATCCCCAACCGCAAAACAGCCGTCTAGCAGCGTGCCAGTTACAATTGTGCCAAACCCAGATAACGAGAAAGCTCGATCAATCGGAAGACGCGGCCGGCCAAGATCTGGTCGCTGAGTTGTCTCTCGTAACTGAACTAACAGGGTGTCGCGCAACTGTTCCATACCCTGACCACCAACGGCCGATACGGGCACTACCGGCGCCTCAGCCAATGCTGTATCAGACAGAGTTTCCAGGGCGTCTAGCGTCACTAATTCTAGCCAATCAGGATCGTCCACCACATCAATCTTGGTCAGGGCCACCACGCCCTCTGAAACTCGCAGAAGATCTAGTATTGCCAGGTGTTCTTTGGTCTGGGGCATCACGCCCTCGTCAGCAGCGATCACCAGCAGGGCGAGATCAATGCCGCCCACGCCAGCCAGCATGTTTTCAATGAAATCTCGGTGTCCCGGCACGTCAACAATGCCAACCTCAGCCCCGTCTTCGCCCGCATCCATCCAAGCGAAGCCCAGGTCGATGGTCATGGCGCGTTCCTTTTCTTCCTTAAGTCGATCGGGATCTATACCTGTAAGCGCTTCAACCAAGGTGGACTTGCCGTGATCCACGTGGCCGGCCGTGCCGATAACGTGCATTACTCTTCTCGTACCGGTACCAGCGCCGGCTGCCGCCGGCTGTCAGGATTGTGAGCGATAGCTTTTTCCACTTCTTCCAGCCAGATTCGCGGCCACTTCTTCATGGCGTCCGCTTGAGCGTGTTGAATGCGCCACAAAGTATCTTTGTCTGACTCCAGGGTCTGTAAGCTCTCTGACAACTCGTGAAGTTGTTCAAAGATCTGCCTCTCGCGGCGTTCAGCCCCGGACCAACGCTGGTCGTTCTCTACCTCATGATTCTTCCAGCGCTTGTCATTGTCCAGTAAGAACGCATCCCAGCGCGAACGCATTTGGCCGGCCTCGACGCGGGCAAGCTCGGAGGCCTCACGCTGCTGTTGCTCCATCTGCTGCTGCCAGTCCACCATGGCTTGCACCGCTGACTTCGCCTCTTTGTACTGGGTTGCGAACTTGATCCACTCGGTCGCATAACGCTCCATCTGCTCCTGCATGCTGTCCAGCACCGACTGCCTTTCCTCCAACTGCTTATTGCGTTGAAGCTCGCCCATCTGGACCTGGTCTCCCCAGGACTTCATTTGCTGGCGCAGTTCGGCACCTGTGTCAGTAAGTTCCTGTACGCTGCTTTGCAGTCGTGTCAGGCTATGGTTCGTGATGTCGAGCCTTGTGTTGATCGATTCAATCTTCTTGCTGTTCTCAAGCAGCGATCCCTGGCTTTCCGCAATGGAAGATGCATTAGTCTGCTCAGACTCTTCCACGAATTTCAGCGCCTGTTGCCACGTCTCTACTTCTCCGGCCAATGCACGTTCGCGATTTTGAACGCTCCCAACAAGCTTAGCGAGCCGCTCTTCCTCCGCTTTGCGATGTTCCATTTCCTCGACGAGACGTTCAATCGGCGTAATGGTCTTTCGGACATCGGCTATCTCGCGCTGGTGAACATCTTGCTCAACTCGCCGCAATCTTTCAAGCTCCTCATCTCCTTCAATACGGCGCTTGTCGTATTGCTCAATCATTTTGACCATTTCGTCCTTGAACTGGACTAACTGCGTGTCGGCCTGCGCCGCCAGGGCGATCTGCCCGCTGGCCTTGCTCAGCTTAACCTCGAGTTCCTTCAGCCGCTTCTCTCGCGATTCAAGTTCCCTTTCCCAGGCTGTCAGTCGTTGCTCCAACTGAACCATGCGGCGGGTAGCTTTCAGGCGTTCCTCGTCCAGCCAATCCACGCGACTGCGCAATTCTTCGGTTTCGCCATTTCCTTTTGTTGTGTTTCTGGCCATTTCACACTCTCCTATCGGCCATGAGCCTCTCTACGAGATCCGGCGCGGCTCGTTCTGGTAGGCAGCCATTCATCCAGCTGCAGGAAACGAGATGATCTGCGGCCTTCCTCTGAGCCTGAGCATTATAGCCAAGTCGCTTGTCTCAGGCGAAAAGCGCCCAGCATGTCCTTTCCGGCCATCAAGTCACCTGCGAGTTTCCAGTCCGAACATACAACTAATGAAAGGTAAGATGCACTATGGTGCATTTACTGGCCGGATCTTCGCACTGTACATTGCCTGACCAACGGCGCCAGGCATATAATCCTGCGTCATGCATATCGGCATTGATAGCCGGTTACCATACTACCGGGTAGGCGGGATCAGCAACTACATCATCAGCCTGATAGAGGCCCTGGCCGACTTGGGCAGCGATCACCAGTTCACTGTCTTCCACAGCCGAAAGGATCGCCGCAGCTATGTGACCCGGATGATGGGTAGTTTCAATCGAGCTAACCTATGGACACCATGCCACCATAGATTTGAACGCTGGTCTCTGGGCGCGGAATTGCTGCCGCACCACCTTCAGGTCTTGCATAGCCCTGATTTCATTCCGCCAGCTTTCGGAACCAGGTGCCGGGTAATCACTGTCCACGATCTCAATTTTCTAGTTTATCCTGAATTTCTGACGGCCGAGAGTCGTCGATACTACAATGGTCAAATCGAATGGGCGGTACAACAAGCTGATCACATCCTGGCCGATAGTCACCACACACGTTCGGATCTCATCGAGCGGTTGGCAGTTGACCCGGAACGCGTAAGCACGGTCCATCTTGCCGCCAGTTCTGTCTTTGCGGAAGATTCACGCCCTGATGAGATCCAGGCAACTCTGGATACCTATGGGCTTGGGCCTGGTTTCATTCTCTTCGTCGGCACCTTGTCGCCCAGGAAGAACGTCGAGACAGTCCTCGAAGCCTATCACTTGCTGCTAGATGAGAAAGCAACACAAGCGCCGTTGGTTCTCGCTGGCGGCAAGGGCTGGCTATCGGGCGAGCTGTTAAAGTCAATCGGTGAGTCTGAATACCGTGGGCAGATCATCCACATTCCGGATCTGACGGATGCTCAACTGGCGCATTTCTACGCGTCGGCCGGATTGCTTGTCATCCCGTCCTTCTATGAGGGTTTCGGTTTACCGGCATTAGAAGCGATGCATTGCGGCTGCCCGGTAATCGCCAGCAACCGCTCTTCATTGCCAGAGGTAGTCGGCTCGGCCGGTATCCAGCTTGATCCGCGTGACGTCGCGGGCTGGTTCGATGCTATACGGCGGCTGCTGAATAACCCGGACGAGCGTCAAAGCTACGTGAGCAAAGGACATGATCAGGCTCGTAAGTTCACGTGGCGAAAGACGGCCAAGGCCACTCTGCGGATCTATGAACAGTGCCTTGATGGGCTCTATTGACGCGGCGAGATATGGCCGGTCAGCCTGAATGCAATGACCAAGATTCTTTTCTTGACGCCTCAACTCCCTTACCCGCCTGAACAAGGCACAAGCTTGCGCAATTTTAACATCCTGCGCGGTCTCTTGGAGCACCACAGCGTGACCCTGCTGAGCTTCGCCAACTCACCGATGTCGGGCGAGGCCATGGAGCAACTTGCCGGCTGTGAAGATGTGATCACAGTTCCGTCGCCGGAGCGCAGCATGGCGACTCGAGTGCGCAGGATGCTCAGCGACTCCCGGCCCGACATGGCCCATCGCCTTCAAAGCGCTGGCTTCGTAGACGCATTGACGAAGAAACTCAAAGCGGGTGGGGAGGATGCCAATGGAGCGCGGCCTCCATTTGATGTGCTGCAAGTTGAAGGCATTGAGATGGCCTACTGCATCAACCATGCGCGGTCAATTTGCCCCGATTTACGGATTCTATTCGATGATCACAACGCCGAATACGAGCTTCAGCGGCGCGCTTATCTGGCCGATCGCGACCATCCCGGTCGTTGGCCGGCCGCCACCTATTCGCGGATTCAGACGCCCCGCCTGCAGCGCTACGAAAGATGGGCCTGCAACAGCGCTGATCACGTGGTCGCCGTAAGCGAGGAAGATCGACGCCTGATTGAAAAACTCGGCCTAAAATCGCCGATATCGGTGATTCCAAACAGCATTGACGTGGCCGATTACGCACCGGACGAAGCGATGCCAAAAGATATCGACCTACTCTTCGTTGGCAAGATGGACTACCGGCCGAATGTGGATGCCGTGCTCTGGTTTGCCGACGCAATTTGGCCCCGGGTACGTCAAGAGCGGCCGAATGTTTCATGGGCTGTCGTCGGCCGGGAGCCGCATTCGAGACTGCAGTCAATCGCCAGGCAAGAAGGCGTGACGATCACCGGCCGGGTCGAAAGGATCCAACCCTATTTTCAAAGAAGCCGTCTTTTTATCATGCCCTTCAGGGTCGGCAGTGGAACAAGGCTGAAACTAATTGAGGCGATGGCCAGCGGCCTAGCCATCATCAGCACAGCCGTCGGGGCGGAAGGCTTCTCAGTACGCTCAGGGGAACAATTATTGATTGCCGAGGAGCCAGAAGATTTTGCCGCCGCAATACTAGAGCTGTTGGACGACCGGGACCGAAGGCTGGGGCTTGGCGAGCAAGCCCAACGCTTCGCTCTCCAATATGACTGGCGGCGCGTCACTCCGCGTTTCATCGAGATCTACGAGGAGCTATTAGCTGAGCGGGAGCTGGCCAGTCGATAGCTGCCGACCCTGGCTCGCTCCACGACGCTGGAAACCGAATCAGCTCTCAATCGCCGGTGCCTTTGGACACTGGCTTATGCTTTCCGAGCCTGCCATGGTAATGCGCACCACGTCCTCTATGCGCACACCGCCCCAACCAGGCAAGTAGATTCCAGGTTCAACTGTCACAACCGACTCGGCCGAAAGAGGCCGGTCGCCAAACGTCTGCGATAAGCTGGGACCTTCATGAACGGCCAGGCCAATGCCATGACCCAGGGAATGCCCAAACTCTTTAGCGTACCCGCCGGAACTGATGGTGTCTCTTGCCAGCGAGTCTACCTCCTTGCCGGTGACACCTGCACGCAGGCCATCTAGCGCCGCCTTTTGGGCCCGGTCGACCAGTTCATAGATTTCGCGAAACTTAGAATCTGGCTCTGGTCCCATGTAGAAAGTCCGCGTTAGGTCGCTAGCATAGCCATCCATCTCGGCACCCATGTCGACGATGATGGGATCCCCTTCCTGCAACTTGCGCTCTCCTGGCTGGTGGTGGGCCATGGCGCCATTCGGCCCAGAGGCGACGATCACCGGGAAAGCCATGCCCGATGCGCCAGCCTCACGCATGCGCCGCTCCAACTCCCATGCCAATTGCTTCTCGCTCATGCCAATCCGCGAAATATGACTGACTCCAGCCATCACTTGGTCAGTGATCGCCGCCGCCGCCTTGATTGCCGCCAACTCGTGTTTCGTTTTCACTTCGCGCAGGAATTCCAATGACTGGCTTAATTTTACGAAGGTTATGTTCGGTACACTCTGCAGGATGTCGAATAGGTGGAGTGACAGGTGGCGAGCCTCAACGCCAATTCTTGTTGGCTCTCTGAAGTGCAGGAAGCCGGGCCATGCTTCGACCCTGGAGTCCCTGAAATCGACTAGTTCGAAATCTGGCGCCTGCATCCTTGCCTGGGCCCAATAACGAAAATCAGTGCCAAGCAGGGCCTTGTCTTCGGTAATAAGCAACCATCCGGCCGTGCCGGTGAAGCCACTAAGCCAGCGACGGTTTAAAGCACTGCCTATGAGTAGGCCGTCGATGGTTTGGTTGGGCAATTCAGCGCGAATGGCCTGCAAGCGCTGACGGTAAATGTCGTTCTTGGATTTCGGCATCTCTAAGCTCCATGTCTTAACGGACCACGATAGGCCACTCTTCGCCTCTCAAGTTCTCTAGCTAACCCGATCGGCCGTTTCTGCCATGAGGATTTTTCGCAGGATCGCCGTCATTGTGGCGTATGTCGGATCCATGCCGAAATACGATAGATTCTTCGACCCGAGATTCTTTCCTTTGCTGAATGGCGTGTCAGAGGCGTAATGCAAGATTCCCACGGGGAAGGGTGCATTGTGAAGATCAACCAATTCATTACGGGGGTAACGCTGTGGTCTTATCATCTCATATATGCTGCTTAGATAGGGTCCGGCCTCCATCTCGATGACCGTGTAGCCTTCCCGGTAGATAACATCCATATAGCTCTCGTTCTGCAGGAACGTGCCGAGGGCGCTGATTGCTTTCTGATTATCCATGACTGTCCCATAAACTAGATAGGGAGCTATATCGTCGGCCGAGAAGCAGTTGTCAAACAAGAAAGTGTTCAACGATTGCTCATCGTAGACCGTGCTAGGTATCATGACGTCGCCGATCCGCCCATTAAGCGTAGCCGCCTTGCCCATGATGAAGACACCACGCACTGCGGCGATGTTCCGAGCGACTTCCGACAATACAAGATAGGCCGCCATGCCCAAAGGGAAATCGATGTTTATGATCAGGGCGTCGCTCTCACGAAGCAGGTCGATTTCCTCGGACCGCAACCTGGAATCCAGGCGCCCCGGCCGGAGCCGGCTAAGCTCGATATATTGCACTTCAACATCGAAAACGTGCTCGCTGCGGGCGCGCCGGATACCCAATTGCCGCTCCTGATGAAGCCGTTCACGGCGTATACCGGGGTGCTCCGCCTCATACTTCTTCAGCACGTAATATAAGAAATTCTCTCGGCTGCTCGGTACATTTCTTTCCAGGATGTCGACATACTCGGTCTTGAGATCTGCGCTCCCTTGTTCGTCGATGTACCGAACCAACTCACGCTCGCGTGATAAGGCGAAGTTGCTCAGTAGATTAGTGAGGCTATGGGTATTGCTGGATACAAAGTAGACCGGTCGATCTTCTAGTTGCAAATCTGCCACTGCCTGGCAGGCATTCAGCCACCATCTTC
>CP070688.1:280361-283063 GCA_020353135.1 Chloroflexota bacterium | reverse complement strand
CAGACTCGTATTTTTCTACGATCTTTCCCGGTACTCCTAAACACATAAGTTGTCTCTCCTCGTCACGAAGACCGGATAGCGGGCCAGTGATCTATGACTCTAGCCGATTGGCGGCCACCACCGCCTGCCCGAGAGCCAGGCCACCGTCATTAGCCGGCACCTGGCGATGAATCAGTATCGCGAAGCCCATTGCCTCAAGCCGGCTTACCGTTTGCCGGAGCAAAGTTATATTCTGCCACACACCGCCGCTCAAAGCCACGGTCGAAAGTCCATACCGCTTCCGCAATCGTCGGCATGTCCTAGTCACCATTAGGGCCAGGCTCGCGTGGAAGCGGGCGGCAATGGTTTCGCGCGGCAGTCCAGCCTTCAGGTCGGCGACTATCGCCTGGATCATGGGCGTCGGATCGATTTGATCGCCGTTTGTGGTCAACGAATAGGTTCCGTCAAAAGACGGAGCCACCATTGCCTCCAGCTCAATGGCCGCCTGGGCTTCATAGTTGACTTCTTGGCGCACGCCGATCAGAGCCGCAACCGCGTCAAAAAGGCGGCCCATGCTCGAGGTGAGTGGCGTGTTGACGCCTGATTTCAATTGATTCTTGAGAACAGGAAGAGGATCGACGGTCGCGCGGCCCTCTTCTCGCACATACTGAACCGGCGGCAGCCACTCTTCCCACTCCATGCCAGCCTGCTTAACCCAGGTCAGGGCCATGCGCCAAGGCTGCTTGATGGCCTTGTCGCCGCCTGGCAACGAGCTGTAAGCCAGGTGGTAAGGTCGCTCATAACCCGCGTAGTCGGCGACCAGGAATTCGCCGCCCCATATGGCGCCGTCTTCGCCGAAGCCGGTGCCGTCGAAGACCACGCCGATAACCGGCCGGTCGCCGTTTTGACCGGATTCGGCCATGGCCGCGGCCACATGGGCATGATGATGCTGCACGCCTACGGCCGGCAACGATTGGGCTTTCGATCGGTCGAGCGCGTAGCGAGTGGCCAGATAATCAGGATGCAGATCATAGGCCAGCGCCACAGGCTGGACCCGAAACAGGCGCTCCAGGTGGGCGACGCCATCTTCAAAGGCCTGCATGGTCTCGAAATTCTCCATGTCGCCGATATGATGGCTGAGGAAAGCATAGCGGCCGTTGGTCAAGCAAAAAGCGTTCTTCAATTCAGCCCCGGCCGCCAGCACAGGCGGGACATTTTGGGACAACCGCACCGGGAACGGCGCATAACCCCGCGAGCGGCGCAGCGGGTAGAGATAGTCGGATGGTGACGCCGTGTCCGATCTTCCAGCTTCGCTCTTCACGACTGTTTCAGCGGAATTAATGGCGAAGACCCGGGTCACCGAATCGTCGCAGCGCGTGCGAATACCCCGATTGTGCAACAAGAAGGCATCGGCCAGGCCGCCAAGCCGGCGGCGGGCCTCCTCGTTCTCAGTAGCGATGGGCTCTTCGCTCAGATTGCCGCTGGTCATGACCAATGCTTCTGGAAATTCAACCGCCGGTTCGAGCAACAAGTAATGCAACGGTGTGTAGGGCAACATGACGCCAAGCGTATTCTGGCCAGGCGCCACCTGAGAAGCGATGCTTGAATCCGGCCGTCTTCTGAGGATGACGATCGGCCGTTCACGGCTCTTCAGCAACTGCCGCTCGTTATCGTCCAGGAAGCAGTGCCTGGCCACCACGTCGACACTCGGACACATAATGGCAAATGGCTTGTCCACCCGTAACTTCCGCTGCCGCAACTCAGCCACCGCCTCTAGATTGCCCGCATCGCACGCCAGGTGAAAGCCACCTAAGCCCTTCACGGCTAGAATCCTACCCTCAACCAAAATCCGCCGCGCCACCAAGATAGCCTCTTCGCCCAACCACCGATCCCCAATCATCGATCCCTGATCCTCGCCTTCAAGCCACACATGCGGTCCACAAACGGCACATGCCACCGGCTGCGCATGAAAGCGGCGATCGAGCGGATCCTGGTATTCAGCTGCGCACTCGGGGCACATGTCGAAGGGCGCCATGGTCGTCAGCGGCCGATCATAGGGGATGTCCTCGACAATGGTGAAGCGCGGCCCGCAGTTTGTACAGTTGATGAAGGGATATCGGAATCTGCGATCGGTCTCGTCAAAGAGTTCCCTTTGACAGTCCGCGCATATGCTGACATCCGGCGAGATCGGTTGAAAAGCGCCGCCGATGGGCGTCGAGTGGATAATCTCGAAGGTTGCGAAGCCGTTGGCCGGCCGTTCAGCAACCTGTATGTCGTCGATGAGAGCCAGCGGCGGGGCTTCAGATTTCAGCGCCCGGGCAAACTCGCGCAGCGCTTCGGGCGAGCCGTCGGCTTCAATATCTACGCCGGCCGACGTATTGCGCACCCAACCGGTCAGATTCAGCCGCTGGGCCAGGCCGTAAACAAACGGCCGGAAGCCAACCCCCTGAACCACGCCCGTGATATGGATTCGCAGACCGCTACTGGCCAAAGTTCGATCTCCTGGCCCGACGCCGTTACTTCAAATTAGCCATCTGCCCGACCTGTTCGGTCACCCAGGCCGTCCACTCCGAGATACCATCGCCGGTTCGGCAGGAAAGCGGGAACGACGCCAATCCAGGATTGAGTGCTTCGACGCCCCGGCGAAAGTAATCCATGTCGAATTCGACGTAAGGCAGCAAGTCGATCTTGTTGATGACCAGAGCGTCGACGCCCTGGTACAT
>CP070688.1:275777-280261 GCA_020353135.1 Chloroflexota bacterium | reverse complement strand
GCATGCCATCGAGGCGTATTTGCGCCAGTTTCCCTACACTCTTGACCTGCCCGCGCCCCCGACCGACCGTGAAATAGCCGATTACTTCCTTTTTGAGCTTCAGCGCGGTTACTGCGACTATTATGCTACCAGCATGGTCGTTCTGGCTAGAGCGGCCGGTCTGCCTGCCCGCCTGGTCACCGGATACATAGGCGGCGCCTTTGACGAAGAGGAACGTCGCTACACGGTTACCGCCGATCTGGCCCACTCCTGGCCCGAGATCTACTTCCCGGATTACGGTTGGATCCCCTTTGAGCCCACAGGCGGCAGGCCGGCGATAGAACGACCAGCCGAACTCCAGCCGCAAGCTGAGCCACAGCCAGAACGAGAGTTGGAGCCAATCACGGCGGCTCGCAATCGGGCCAGATGGAACTTGATAGGGCGTATCATAGCAGGGGCGCTGCTTCTAGGCGCCGTAATCGTCGTCGGCTGGTGGCTTTTGGATATTTGGCGATTGCGCTATCTGGC
The DNA here is from genome assembly GCA_020353135.1 of Chloroflexota bacterium. Next base: position 279,754 of record CP070688.1, on the reverse strand, counting down.
CCCAGAACGAGCCATCACCCAACTCTTCGAGCGACTAAGCCGTAGCGGCCGCTGGTTGGATGTCCGGCCGAAGTTGGGCGAGACGCCTCACGAATTCGCCGCTCGCCTGAGTGCACGGGTAGGTGCCTTGTCCAATGGAGGAGCCATGGAGAGATCATTGTCTTCTGCCCCAGAAGCTATCAACTTGCTGACCGGGCTCTATGTACGTGCTCTTTTCAGCCCTCACGAACCACAAGCAAAACAACGCGGACGGGCCATCCGCGCCTGGTCTCGTCTGCGCGTCCAGCTAATGTGGGCAACATTGTTATTACGAGGCAAAGGAGCGCTCCGCCGCCAACTGGGCAAGCAGTGGCCTTAACACGTCCATGGAGGCCTGCATCGCCCGCGCGGATCGCAGAACCTCCGGCACATACATATTGCCGGCCCGAAATTCAACGCTAACGAAATCGATGCCGGGCAACAAGCCATCATTGAGGACAACCTGGGCGTCTAAACCGTCACTCAAGGCATCTTGACGCGCGATATCGAAGTTCCCTTCTAGCATGGCCTCCATTACCTTCTTTCGGTTCGTCGGATTAATGCGTTCACCGATGATGACAGTTGGTCCGGTACGGCTTATTTCCACTGTCTTTGCCCTAGATGAGACGCTCGTCTTCAAGTTAAGTGCCCTATTCCACCTCTAACAAAACATCTTCCCGGTTAGGGCTGCATTACACTGTTGATGGTTCGATTGGGACACTACCCAGGCACTACCAGCATCCACGCTCCATCATATAGGCCTCCAGTTGGCGCCTGATCATTGCATCCATTGGTGGAGCCACGTGTTCTGCCAACAGCGCTTGCCAGCGCAGGCTAGCTTGCGTGGTCGTATCAGGCTGCCCGTTAAGCATCCAGGCTTCTAGCCCGTCACGATTGTTTAGGAGCGGTTGCCAAAACGCATCGTGACAGCGCCGTACCGTATGCGCCTCCATCAGGAAGTTTCCGCCCGGGCCTACATTGGCGATGACTTCACTGGCCAGCGTTTCTTGGTTAACACGTAACCCCTGGCAATAGTGCCGCACCATGCCGCACATCTCGTCGTCAATGACGAACTTCTCAAAAGAAAAGGCCAAGTATGAACTCAGAATGCCGGCCGCGTGAATAACGATATCGGCACCGCTATTGGCGGCCGTGAGCAGACCAAACATGGACTCAAGTCCCGCTTGAGCGTCCGGACTATTGGCTTCCGTCAGGGCCCCTCCACAACGACAGGGCAGCCCATAGCGCCGGGCCACTTGGGCAGACGCAGCGGCGATCATGGACAGTTCCGGACTGCCAATCGCCAGCTCCCCACTTCGCATGTCCATAATGGCCGAAGTCGTTCCATAAATAACTGGCGTGCCCGGGTTGGCGAGCTGACTCAGGGTAATGCCAGCCAAAATCTCTGCGTTTTGTTGAGCCAGGACCCCGGCCAGGGTGATTGGTCCTGTGGCCCCGGCCATAACCAAGGCAGCTATCATGATCGGCTGACGCCAACTGCCGTAGGCCAGCAGCGCTTCAATCATCTCCTCGCCATAGCTTAATGGGCTCAGACTATTGACTACGCCCATGGTTACCGGTCGTTTTCTCAATGAATCAGGGGATTCATCAAACAGCAACTCCGCCATTTCCATGGTCTGGTTGACAGCGCCGTCATCTTCAGAACTACCTATGAATGGCTTATCTGAGTGGATCATGGCAGCGAAATTCATGTGCAGGTGAGCTGTGCGGTCGGGCACATCATTGGGCAGTACCAGCATGTGGCCGCTCATATCTTGGTTAGGCAAGGCATCGGCCAGCCGCATCAGAGTGTGGTAGTCGTCGAGAGTGGGCAATCTACGGCCGGTACCGGACTCCATTAGGAATGGCGCTCCATACCCGGGAGCGAAAACTATTCCATCATCTCCAATAACTACATCGTTGTCTGGGTTACGGGCCCGAATGACAAAACGCGGTGGAGCGGCCGCAACGGCATCCAGCACCTGACTTTCCTTGAAGAAGACCCGGCGGCCGTCCAGTTTAAGCCCATGCTTTTGGAACACTCCCAGCGCTTGGTCACTGTGAAAGGCAACGCCAACGTTTGCCAACAGGGCCATGCTTGCGTCATGGATGGCCGCCAGTTCCTCTGGCGACAGGAATTCACTTCGGCCTCGAAGCGTTGACATGCTATTGCTCCGCTCGCTGGATGATGGCCGCGAGCTGCTGAGTAATATCTCCGTCTAGCAGATCCGGCACATGTAGGCAGTCAGAGCCGGGCCCATAAAAACTTCGGTGGCCATATACCGGCATCGCCGACTGGCCATGCCGGTTGTAAAAGGTGACCTTATTCGGCGCGGTCATACGAGCCTTCTCGACCAGTCCGGCCGGGATCCGAACTCGATTGCCGTCGCTGGGGGATACGCCAGTCTTCTTGAGCAAATCCAGAGCTTCCTGTTCGCACAGGCGTACGCCCGTTCGCTCAAGAACTTCCAGACAGGCCCAATAAAGCTTCGTCCTTTTGCTCTTCTACACGCCACTGTTTCCCGTTCAATGGCAATTCGGTGTTTATATGTTGATCATCAAGCCCGTTTTGTGACGTCACACATCAGGGCCTTATAGACTGGAAAACCGGATATTGGATCGCGATTGTCGAAGTCAGTCAATTCGTTGACATTGCCTTGCTGCCAGGCCGATGGCCCGAGAGGGCCGCCGCCGCCCATATTGACCTCGACAACGCCAGGTACGATATCTTCCGTCACGCGGGCGCGAAATCTCACCCGGCCGCGAGGGGAGACCACGTAGACCAGATCCTCATCCTTGATCCCCCTTGGCAGCGCATCAATTGGATGCAGGTGAACCAGCGGCCACGGCTGTTTAGCTGCCAGGGAGGGGATGTTATGATGCTGTGAACGGAAAGCGGTTTGCGTTCTGGCGCCGGAATTAAACACTAGTGGATACTTCACCGCGATTTCTGGCGCGGTCAACGGACCTTCGATTGGTTCGGTATAGACGGGCAAGGGATCATATCCATATTGCCTGAACCATTCCGAAGCCACTTCAAACTTGCTTGTGGGCGTGTTGAAACCTGGCTGGCGGTCATCCCGTAATAGGCCCTTCTCGTACTTGTGAAAAAGCATGGTTGGGACGTCGAAAGGCAATCCGCCAGAATGCTCTCGCAACGTGTCAAGCGTGATCCCGGTGTCACCCAACGCATTTCGTATCATCTCTTCTTCTGTCTGTGGCCAAAGATGTCCATAGCCTAACCGACGGGCCAATTCGGCGAATATCATATAATCACTACGGGCCTCACCGATCGGTTCAATCACTCGTTGTCTGAGTTGGATATAGCCGTCGTGAATCATATAGGACTCAATCTCAAACATCGTCGTTGCCGGCAGCAGGATATCGGCATAATGTGCATCGGCGGTTGGGAAACGATTGACGATCACCGTAAAATCGAGCGCCGCCAGGGCGCGGCGCCACAAGGCAGGATTTGGCCAGGACGTGATGAGCGACGAACCGCTAATGATCATGGCCCGCACGGGATAAGGATCGCCCTCCAGGATAGCTCTCGGCAACAGCGCCCCGTGGGCCTCCTTGCGAACCTCATAGTAGAGCGGATACACGTCGGCGCCAACCGGTTTGGGCGCGTCAAGTGGTAGCGGGGTCAAAACGCGGTTGAGTTGCAGGCGGTCTGGCATCTTGAACAGCTTGCCGCCAGGCACATCCATATGACCGGCGATGGCCTGCAACGTCCACACGGCTCGAATCGCCTGCACCCCGCTATTGGAATACTCCAAGCCCGTGTAGGTCAGAATCGAACAACCACGCGCTTCGCCAACAGCCCTCGCCAAATCGCGGATACGATCGGCTGGCACCCAGGTGATCCCTTCCACCCGCTCTGGCGTGAAAGAGGCTACATAGTCACACAATTCGCCAAAACCATGCACCCATTGATCGATGAAGTCGCTATCGTAGAG
>CP070688.1:254550-275677 GCA_020353135.1 Chloroflexota bacterium | reverse complement strand
CTGTTTTTTGGCGGATCTCTTCGGCCGAGGCAAACCTGAGCCTGGCCCATTCGCCACCTAGATAGGCTCGGACGGCCTTGGGATCCAGACGAGCATCGCCAGTGACGCACGCCATTACATACTGTCGGTTCTTGTCTCGCAATAAGATAGATTTGACCATCTCCTCTTTGACTACGCCGCGCTGAGCGGCCGCCGCTGCCACAGTATAAACCGGTTCATCGTGCGGTAAAAGACGATAGGATACATTATTCGTCTCTAACAATCGGATAACTTCTGTGTCCGGTATGCTCACTGGTCCATTTTCTCCAGAGGATGGCCGAGAAGCTGGCATAAAGCATTGACGTCCGACAAATCTGCAACTTGCCAAATAGTCATCTCAAGCTCTTTTACTCTTTCCTTTGACAAACAGGTACGAGCCAGCCAACGGAATTTCTCACGCAGCGCTTTATCAGATGGTGGATCTTCCACCCCCCAAGTCGCTTCAACCTCGCCCGAGTTGAGAATCTTACCGTCTTCAAGTTCAATTTGAACCTGGGCAAATCTCTCTTCCGGAAAGCGGGCACTATGAGCCGGATCTTCTACTAATTCGACCCGTTGTGCCAACTGCAATACGAGAGGATGGTGCAAACCTTGGCCACTCAATTCAGCCGGCCCTAACTGCCGATGAACCAGGGCGGTCGCTACTGGGAAAGGCAAACTGTACTGGGCCTCCTCAGTGGTCTGTGGAAGAGGATTAGCCAGCCGGACGGCCTCGTGAAAGGTGGTGACTCGAATACTCCGAACGGTTTCTGGATCGAACTCATACTGCTTTCGTAAGTTCAGAGCCCCAGCAATGGCTGGCTGAGCCCAGCGACAAATGGCGTACGGCTTGAAGTATTGCTCGGCGATCAGCCATCTGTCCCCCAGATCAGTCCAGAAGTCAGCGACCTCTACTGCATCCACCGTGAGCGCAGGCGCACCCGTGAAGCCATCTCCGGCTAATATCGCTGCGCTAACGCCGGTCATGGCGCCCCATCCTGATCCATCTTTTAACATTGTCGGGTGATCAATGCAGCGCATCATTTGCGAACGCGGACCATGATACTCAGCGACACCGAGGGCGTGTCGAGTATGGTCCGCGCCAAGTCCCAGACGCCGGGCGATGATAGCGGCGCAGCCAAGGGCGTTCCAAGCACCAGAAGTGTGATAATCACAGGCTGTGGCGTGTAGAGCAAGACCGGCCCTCAAGGCGACTTCGTAGCCGACCACCAATGCGGCCAAGAAGTCTTGGCCACTGATCGGGCCTCCTAGTGCAACTGTCGACAAGCTTGCAGGGATCAGGGCTGCTCCGGCATGCCCTTTGGTCAGGGTATAACCATCGTGGATGTCCAAGGCGTCGATGGTCATACCATTGGCCAGCGCTGCGCCTGGTGGCGAGACGTCCCTTCCATCCAGCCACAATTGGGCTCCAGTACCTGCGTGTACAGAGGCGCTATAATCGTGAATAATCTGGGAGAGTCTGGTCTTGCGACCGGCAACAGCAGCGCCCAGCGTGTCGAGCAAGCAGCGCCGTGCCTGGTTCTGAATCGGGACCGGCAGATCACCCCAATTCGCTTCATGAATGAAGTCCGTTACTTGCGTTGACATTTCGGCACCTTTCAAACCAACTTAATTGAACTGGGGAAGGAGCTCGTTGGCAAACAATTCTAAGGAGTCCAGGTCATCCAGATCGTTATGCTGCAACATGAATCGTTCGATGCCGGCCTCGACAAAGGCCATGATCTGGTCCGCCAACTGTTGCGGCCTACCGCCCAGGTAACCGGCCGCCAGCCAGTCCGCGAGAGTTGCCGGCAAGCTGGGGAACACAGATCGGTGGGCGTTGATGCGATTCTGTATGGACAGCTCGTCTCGTCCAATGACAAAAGGGAGCATCAATGAGCGCTTCAATGTACCCGGATCGCGGCCGATAGCCCTGCAATTCTCATCTAGCTGGGCCGACTTCTGGCGAAACAGCCCAATGCGCTCGTAGGAGAAATTCCATTCCGTGGCATGTCGAGCCACGACTTGCAGAGTCTTCTCGCCTTTGCCGCCCATGATGATCGTTGGTTCGGCCTGGGCCGGGGCCGGATGCGTTTCGGCCCCAACTAGTTGATAGTGCTTGCCATTGTAGCTAGCTGGTTGGCCCGACCACAGGCGCTTGATAACTTGCGCACCTTCGTCCAACATCTCTAGCCGGGTTCCGTAAGATGGGTAACCAACACCAAACATACGGTGTTCGCCGCCATACCAACCAGCTCCCAAACCCAAGTCCAACCGGCCGCCAGATAGTTGGTCTACGGCCGCGGCCATTTTGGCAAGCATAACTGGGTGGCGAAAGGTAATTGGACAGACCATCGGCCCAAACCGAATGCGCCTGGTTCGAATCGCCAAAGCCGTAAGGGACGGCCAAAGCGCCAGAGAGGCGCGTTGAGGAAATCCTTCCAGCGCCGTCAAGTGATCAGAACGAAACATCGAGGCATAGCCAAGTGCCTCGACGGTCTCCGCCAGCTTGAAGAATCGGTCCCAGGTTAGATCCTCCTGACCCTCAATCATGATCCCGATCTCAGCCATGCTCTTTCTCCTCCCACAGCTCGGCCATCTGTTCAGCCACTATCGAGCCGGCTGCGGCATTTGCCATCGGCAAGAAGGGTCGGGGTACGGCCGGAACCGCCCAGACGGCTTCGGCGCCAACGCCTTGCACGGCCGGCAGATCTTGGTTTCCTTCAGGCACAAGGAGCAGTATCTTGGCCTTCCTCGTCCGATAAACCTGCGTATCAACCAGGGCAGTCGCCTGGAAGAGGGGATCGGTTGCCAGGACGACGATCAGTGTGTCGTGGTCGGCATCCGGCCCGCCGACGGTTGCCAACGGTCCATGCCACGCGGAGTCCGTATACAAGGCCTCAGCCATGAATCCCCGGCCGCGTAATGAACGGCCGATGCTGGCGGCGGCCGCGTAGTCCTGGCCGCCGCCGATGATTTGTACTTTGTCGTACCCGGCAGCCACAAACGGCCGCAAGACATCACCGATTTCCTGCTCTACTTGTTTGTCAGCCAATAATCTGGCCAAAAGAAGGGGGATCTGGGCCAGGCCGGCCTCCCACATTGCGGTGTCACTGCCTCGTTGCCGCGCCAGGCGAATCCCCAATCCGATCAAGTAAACCGCAGCCAGCAGTTCCAACTGAAATGGCGAAAGGTCCGACGGTAGGGCAATGGTGTGAGAATCGCGAATGGCCAGGATACCGCCAGCGCGGATTATCCTGAGGCTGGCTGTATCGGGCCGGGTCTGAGGTAGCTCGTCGATGAAGCGCTGGTAAACAGTCAAATCAATGGCCAGCAAATCCAACCAGGCTGCGGCTGCCATTCGAGCGCCTGTTTCTGTAGCTTCCGCATCGGTCAGGATAATAAGGTGATCAGTATCCAACGCTGCCAGCTTGTCGGGCAATGGCTCGGAAATGACGGCCATCGCCGCTCGCAAGGCCACAGTCGACCGAAGGGATGCCGGTGACGGACCACGCCTGGCCTGATCCCACGCCTCATTTGCTTGATGGCTTTCGGCGAATTCGGCCAGCGAAGGATTCTTGAAGCTACGGCGGGCTTCGACCATTTCGCGCCGTTCCGCACCAGTCACCGTGACCGACTTGGCTAGATTTCGCGGCCGGTCGATCTGTTCTGGAGAGAGTCCCCGAGCATATGCCATTGCCACGGCCAAATCAAAGAAGAAAGGAGCGTCAATCAGTGCCTGGAAGGCCTCGGTTACGTTTGGCGAAACAAAGACCTCGGCGTTTGGATACTCTTGCCAGGTCTTCACCTGATCGTTGGGCGTGGTGTGGATAAGGCAACGGACCCCAAGCTCTCGCAAATAGCTGACCACGTAATTGGCTTCTCGTTGCGCTTCAGTCGAAGTCGCGTTGATGATGAACAAAATGCGGCGCCGATCATCGTCGACCAGGGAGCTACGTTCGATCAAGGGCCGCAAGCTGGCGGCATGAAAATCAGAGGTCCGGGCTACAATCTGGGCCAATTCCTCGATCTTCAACTCCGCTTCAATGTCAACTGGGCTGTTACCGATCAGGACCACTTTATTGAAGAGATGATATTGTTGGGCTAGCTTTCGCAAGCGAATCCGGCGCTCGTCATCTTCGATGAGAGCGCGTACGTGGCGAGGGACCGTATGGGTTAGCTCGTCAATAAGCCACGCCTGACTGGCGGCATCAACGCCAGACTCAACCATGCTGGCAAGTTGCAGGGCCAGCAGGTTCAGCGTCATCAGGATTGCCTGGAAGCCCTTTACGGTCGCCACTGATACTTCGACTCCAGTTTGGACGTCCAAGGTACCGCCACTTTGGGTCGTTCGCCGGCCAAGATCGCTTTGCGGCCGGCCGGTGATCGCCAGGCGTACCACCCCGGTTTCGCCCAGCCAGTTATCGACTTTCAAGAGAGAGTCAGTCGTACCAGACCAGGAGATCTCAATGGCCAAATCAGCCGCCTGGTCAATGGCCTGGCCCAGATTGAGCACCTCTACCGGCCGGTAAACGTTGACAAGGATTCCGGGCAACAGTTGGCGAAACAAAGGAGCGGCCACCTGGGCATCACGCCAGGAGCTACCTTCGCCGATGAGCAGCAGTCGGCTAAGGTCCTCCAGGCAAGGACCATAATGTTCGACCAGGACGTTTTCATTTAGACCGGGCCCCAACAGGCGGCCGTTCTCCCAAGCGCTTTCCAGAGCCGGCTGCCCGCCGCGAATATAATGATCGACGATGCCGTCCATAATATCCGGTATCTCGGCGATGTGACTCTCAGTGTAGGAATCATGGCCCTGTTTGCCAACCATGGCCGGGTTGAGCTGCATGGTCTGGGCCGAAACAGGAACCGGCGTGCCGTCATAGCGGCTTACCAGCACAGCAGGTACGCTTTGGCCAGCAGGCCCTTTTTCTTCGATGCGAGCGAACAGTTCCTCGCCATGGTGAAGCTCGTTGTCCAGGAATAATGCCTCCACCGTAAAAGAGTTGAGGATAGCTAGAATATCATCCTGGGCTCGATCGGCCGGGAGACGATCCTCCTTGGCAGCCCGTCGCAAATCGTCGATTCGTCGCGCGGCCTCGTTCACCGCATCCTTTGACCATAACATGAGCGCCGCGTTGACATCGGATGCCACCATCAAGGTGCGAGATCCGTCGTCAAACTGCCGGGTCGCGATCACAATGGGCTTACGATGGCTGGTCACAAAAAGCACTGCCGGGCGGCGCCTGCTGTAAAAAGCGCAGGCATGGGCATTGCCTTCTCGTAGCCGCCAGATGGCCAAACGTAAGGCGCGTTCCTCCGAGTCGATAATTCCCTGCTGGTCTAGTCTTTCCAGGAAAGCTTCGCTCTCGGGCGGGAAACGGCCCTCGGCCAACATGTAGGCCATTCGTTCCCACTCGAAGGTAATGACCTCAGTGGTGTTCTCGGATCGGTGTACCGTTTCGCCGCTGGGCAGGCCACGCGCTTGCCACCATTGCTTCTGATCGGCAAAAACTCCCAACATGAGGGTTGCATTGTGGGAACCGTTTTCGCAGGCGATGCGATCCTGAGCCCGATCAGATAATGGATGGGCATTGGTCTCGTTTACGGCGCCAACCATCGCCCACCGGCCGTGTCCCATGACCACCTGCATATCCCCGGGAAGAATCTTTGGCAAGGGTTGGACGGCTAATTTTTCCCGCAGTTCTTCGCCAGTGCCCACCACACGGCGCAGGGCGAAGCGCCCATCTGCGCCAATTATGGCGATGCCGGACGAATCCGGGGCCCGATAGGCCAAGAGCTCCAGGGCATCTAGAACCCGGGTGACACCCCCAGAGCGGCCATAAAAACAGACGATGCCGCACATGAATTCGATACCAGGCCCAAAGACCTGCAGGCTAGGTCCCAGCTCGCAACGCTGCCAAGGCAGACCAGCCAACCGGGGCAACATCCAGGTCGCGACCTGCCTCGAGAATCGTTTGCCAGAGGTAAATGGCCAGCGAGCGGTCACCAATCAACGAGAAGACCGGAACCGTTGGTCCATCCGGGGGCTTAAAGTCGTTGCGGAGAATGAGTTGGCGGGTCTTGGCCACGCTGCTTACTCTGGCGCTCAGATCAGGGAATTGGCTGGGATGAAAATCCAGGCTGCAGAGGCGGCTGAGCAACCCGGCGCTTTTGGGGCCAATCAACAGCAAATCAGACCTGCCGTGGGTTATGTCGCTAACAGTGACTAAATCACCACGTCGTTCCACTTCTTCGCTCAGTACCTTTGCTGCGGAGCCTTCTCCGCCGGGTTCCAAATGGACAAAGAACTGATCATCACGCAAAAGATAGGCACTTCTGGAACCCAGGATGACTCCCTGGCCGATTGCCAGCGATGGTATGGCCCAGGCCGCTTGAAGAACGCCTTCTGCTTGCTTTCCTTCAACTACGATCTTGCCACTGGCCGAGCTATCGGCGAGAGCAACGCCGCGCCTGGCGATCGTCACCTCCTGCTCAACTGTAGTGAATACCTGGGGCATTTTCCAACCGGCGAGATCAGCGAAACTCGCCCCACTCTCTCGGGCAACATCATGTGCCGGCGGCACTTTGGTGGGTATCTGACTCGAGCTCATCTAACTCCTCAATCGCTGGCCTTCTGGGTCGTAAAAAGGACCGTGATGGACTTGGGCTTCGATTGTCGCCCCATTCCGGCGAATCGTGAATGTGGCCCCTTCCTCTTTCGTTATGGTTTCTGGCAGCCAACAGAGGCCAATCGGTTCCGCCAATGTAGGACTGTAGCGGCTGGACGTAACCCAGCCAATGATATTCTTCCGATTTTCACTCCCCCCTTCTACGATCTGCAAGCCTTCCTCAGGCACCGTTTTGCCATCTCTGATCCTGAACGCTACCAGGCGCTGTTGTTGGCCATCCCGGGCAATACGCATTAAGGACCGCTGGCCCAAGAAGTCAGATTTGTCTAGTTTGACCGCCCAGGCCATATCAGCGGAAATCGGATCCGAAAGGGCGTCAGTGTCCTGACCGACGATGATATGAGCCTTTTCCAGGCGCAGTATGCGTTGGGCTTCAACCCCGAAGGGACTGATGCCAAAAGGCTCGCCAGCTAACATGATCGTTTGCCACAGGTAAGGGCCATAACCGGCCGGGCAATGAATCTCATACGAGAGTTCACCGGTAAAACCAATCCGTAACAAACGGCAAGGCACGCCGGCCACTTCTACCTGGCGTAGATGCATATAGGGGAATGTCTCATTGGAAAGATCTGCGTCGACGAGTGTTTGCAGCACCTGGCGGGCCTTCGGCCCAGCTAAATTGAAGGCCGCATTCACCTCGCTCAGGTCGCTTATTTTTACGCCATCTCCCCAGCCCGATTGCACCCACCACTGCATCCATTCATGAAGAGTCGTTGCCCCAGCGGAAGTCGTGGTCATGTACCATTCCTGGGCGGCAACCCTGGCGGTGACGCCATCATCCAGGATGATGCCCTCGTCATTGCACATCAAGCCGTAGCGGATACGTCCCACAGCTAACTTCTGCCACTTGTTGACGTAAAAGCGGTCTAGAAGGTCTGGCACTCCAGGGCCGTTTAAACGGAACTTACCCAGGGTACTGACGTCGATCAGGCCGACCCGCTCTCGAACGGCTCGCACTTCAGCTTCTGGATCGCCGTAATGTTCTGGCCGCATCCATAACCCGGCAACCATCAATTTTGCGCCATGCTTCTTATGCCATTCGTGAACTGGCGATATCCGCTCCGGTTCCATATTTTGGCCAGCCAGCACCCCCAATGAGATGGGCGTCATGGGAGGCCGGGCGGTCGTCGTGCCCGTTTCTTCGATCGTTTGGCCGTTGGCCCGAGCGCAGAGGTGAATGGTATTCTGCGAACACATCTTACCCTGGCATGGTCCCATGGAGATAGTGCTGTAGCGTTTAAGAAGCTCGATACTGTCATAACCTTCTGCGATAGAGTGGTCCAGATCCTTCTTGGTGACGTCTTCGCAAAAGCACAAGAATTGTTTCTTTTTGCCGGGCACGTAGACCTGGTTAGACGTACGGCCCCCTTGACCCTTCTTGATGGCCTCAATCCCGGCTCTTTCTTCCTCAGATGGCCTTTCACATAGCTCCAAAAAGGCGGCCGCTTCCTGTCCGGCGAAACGCCCTTCGGCAAGCTGAGCCGCTGATTAGTGAGTGCCCGCTACCCGTCCGGCGACGAATATGCCCGGCGGCAACGCCTGGGGTAAGAATTCACCCATTTGCCGATCAAAGGCCAGTTGGCCATTTGCCTGATATATCAAGCCGTTGGCAGGCGCCCAACCGACGCTCACGGTGATTAAATCACAGTCCACCATTCGTTCGGCGCCGGTTAGCCCGCGCTCGTCCACGGGGGAGATGATCGCCTGGTTGACTTCACCCGAACCTTTTGCCGCCACGATCGTGTGGCCCCAGTAGGCGAGGGTCTCCTCAGATGTCACCTGGCGGACTAGCGGTGTATCGCTGGCCGGACGCTCGTCAACCACAGCAGCCACCTGGAGGCCGGCACTCTTCAAATCGGACGCCACCGCCCAGCCATAATCATTGGCCGTAACAACCAGGGCTTTCTTGCCTGGAGCGACGCCATAGAGGTTTATCAGTCTTCGGGCTGCGCTGCCTAATAGCACGCCTGGTAGGTCATTGTCGTCGAAGAGCAGAGGCTGCTCATAAGCGCCAGTGGCGAAGATGACGCTCTGGGCACGAATCTTAAAGAGACGATCCTGCTGAGCCGCCGACAACCAATTGTCTTCATACCAGCTCAGGACCGTCGCATTCAAATATACGGCAAGATCCGGCTCCTGCCTGATGGCTTCGAGCAATTCCGGCAGGGAGGAAGCCGTGCCAGGAGAGGCAAAGCGCAGATGGCCACCCAAAGCCGGATTTTCGTCAAGCAATATGACCCGCGCGCCTTCAGCGCTGGCCGTTATGGCTGCGCTCATTCCGGCTGGACCGCCGCCTACCACGACCACATCGGCGTGCAGGTACTCCTTGTCGTAGCGACTCGGTTCTGTGTCCAGGTTCACCTGGCCCAATCCGGCCGCCCGGCGCAACATCCTTTCGAAAGCAGGCCAGAGAAATTGAGGCCGGATGAAAGCCTTGTAATAGAAACCAGCGGGCAAGAAGCGATCACCAAGGCTGGTCAAGGACATCACGTCTCGACTCAACGATGGCCAGGCATTTTGCGACCTTACCTTCATCGCAGATTCAACCGGCCGGGTGCAGGCCCGCACATTTGGTTCATCGCCAACCTGGACCAGGCAATTCGGACACTGCCCGGCACAACACAACAAACCACGCGGCCGGTGGTATTTGAAAGAACGGCTAAAGACCTTGACGCCGGCAGCGGCCAAAGCCGAGGCGATAGTGTCCCCTGGATGAGCGAGGTAGGCCTGGCCATCAAAGGAGAATAAGAAACTGCTTTCGCGATCGATGACCTCGCCCGGTTGAGGTGAGAGCCGGTTTCTTTGCTGTTCGCTCATGTCTCGCGCGGCTCCTTTCCCCAACGGTAAGTTCGCTCAATCACGTTTGACTTCGTGTGCCGTTCGGCCAGGAACCAAAGCTGGCAGCCGGCGCGATGATACCACCATTCCTTCTGCCACCCCTGTTTGTTGTCTCGCATGTAAATGTAATCAGTCCACTCGCCTGGGCCGACGGCCAAAGGCTCAGGCGGCCGGGGATTATATTCACCGCCGTAACGGAACTCCTGTACATTGCGGGGACCGCAATTGGGACATTCGATGAGGATCATTGGCTTCCTCTGTCACTTAATGTGAGTTAATGACCGACGGACGCGGCGCCTTTCTCGCCGACGAGGTCGTGCTCGTAGAAACGGGCCAGGCGGAATGGTTTCAGTAAGTCGGGTGTCTCGCCAGTAGCGATCAACTCGGCCATTCTCTTGCCAGAAACTGGCACCGCCTTAAACCCATAGGTCCCCCAACCGACATCTACCAGGAAACCCTCAACCGGAGTTACGCCCATGATCGGGCTGTAATCTGGGGTCATATCGCAAAGCCCAGCCCATTGTCGAAGCAATCGCACGTGATGTAAGGATGGGAATAGCTCTAATATGTGACCGGCAATGCCCTCGACGAAGGCCGAAGAGCCGCGCATGGAATAGGAGGCAAAAGGATCGACGGCCGCGCCCATGACTAGCTCGCCTCGATCTGATTGGCTAACGTAAACGTGCAAGCTGCCCGAAACGATTATCACGTCAAGGAATGGCTTCAACGCCTCCGTTACACAAGCTTGCAGCGGAAAAGTTGTCACCGGCAGCTTAACGCCGGCCATATCAGCAATGGTCGTACACCATCCGGCCGTGGCGTTCAGCACTGTCCCAGTCTTGATCGGCCCTCGGGATGTCTCAACGCCCACCACCCGGCCCTTTTCGACCTTGATGCCCGTCACCTCCGTCAACTGGTGGATATGGATTTCGGCCACGTCAACCTGATGCGCGTAACCCCATACCACGGCATCATGACGGATAACGCCGCCTGGTGGATGATAGAGGGCCGCCAATATCGGATAACGTGGATGCTCGCTTACGTCGATGGGCGGGCAAAGACGCTTAATCTCGTCCGGCCATATCAAGCGCGAGTCAACTCCCTGGAGCTGATTAACTTCCGCCCGGCGGCGCATGGTACGCACGGCGCCGTCGGTATGGGCCAGGGTCAGGTGACCACGCTGGCTGAACATGACATTGAAATCCAGCTCAACAGACATCTGTTCGTAGAGCTTGACGCTTTCATCGTAGAAGCGCACCCCTTCCGGAGTCAGGTAATTGCTGCGAATGATGGTTGTGTTACGGCCGCTCCCTCCGAAGCCAATGTAACGCTTGTCCAACACGGCCACGTCGGTAATGCCGTGATCCTTGGCCAGGTAATAAGCGCAAGCCAGCCCATGGGCGCCGCCGCCAATGATGACCACATCATACTGGTCCTTCAACGATCTCTGCCGCCACATGCGAGGCGGTGGCCGGTTACCATTTATGGCCTGGCGAATCAACTTCAATGACATCGGCTGACTTCCTTAAGGCGAGAAGTTGTCAGAAATTACATTAGTGCGGAAGGTGACCGGCGTATTGTCATATCTTTCCTAATTGACCGTTGCCTTGCCATCGTTTCATTTTAGCCACCAGGCGTTGTTCCAATGAGCCATAGCCTGTGTACCGGATCTCTAGCGGCAATCCGAGATCACGGGCGATATTATGGGCCTTTTGTAACAACGCCGGGTCTTCTTCCTGTACCAGATACACCATGCGCCGGTAATTGCGGAAGTACTCGTCCCTCAGATTGGGATATCGATCCAGACCCAACCCCTTGAGCACCGTTCCGCGAAAAGCGCGCACAAGGAAGTCGGTTAAAAAGAATGTACCCGGTTCCTCGTCCATCAATTCCTGAAAACGCTGACCGGCGTACATCTCATAACAGTGAGGGCCCTCTATACGTTCTATCTTATAGCGTTCCAGTAGTTGATCCAGGGCCCCCCTGGACCCACAGTCGCCAAAGAGGACGAAGATCCGATCGTATCGCTCATGAAGTTCCTGGAAGCGTTTGTCCACATCAGGGGCGATGCGCTCCGGATACATGTGGTCAATGGCCGGAACGCCAACAAGGTCCACGTCCCAGCCATGGCGATCGATAATGGCAATAACCTCGTGGGCGAGCGCTCCACACATGATGAATGCCGTTTTCATAACGTCAACTGCGGCTGACCAGAGGGCAGCAATATATCGAAGCGCTTACGGATTGCGGCGTCAGTTTCTGGCGAGATGGGCGCGGGCTCATGGTTATTGAGGATAAGTCGAGCCTTTCGCCGGGCTTGTTCCCGCATATCCAGGCTACCATCTGCTTCCCAGTCAGCTCGCCGCTGGCGATCGCCGGTATGCGGGTAATAATACTCGGAATTCATAAATTCTAGGCTTTGCTGTGTGCCTAAGAAATGCCCCTCTCCGCGGCAAACTTCCTCGATAACGTCGACCGACAGCGTTTCTTCGGTGACCTCAATTCCGCGAACCATGCGCATGATCGATCCGTTAATATCATCGTCGATCACAAATTGTTCGTAAGCAACCGTTAACATGGACTCAAGCATACCGGCCGAATGATGAATGTAATTGGCTCCTGCAAGAGCTGCCGACAAGCTGGTCAATGCTTTTTCATAGCCAGCTTGAATGTCCGGGATCTTGGCATCACTTAAGCCTGACGAATTGTATACCGGCAAATTGTAGTATTGACCTAGCTGGGCCACGGCCGCATGCATGAGCCCGAATTCGGGCGCACCTCCGGTAAAATTGCCAGTACGCAAATCAGAAACGGAGGGAACATAACCCAAAATGACAGGAGTTCCTGGTTTGACCAGCTGGCAGTAAGTGAGGCCCGACAGTTCCTCGGCGTTGATTTGAACAAGGGAACCCGCCAGGGCGGCTGGGCTGGTGGCGCCTGATTGCGGCGCCGAAGAAAGGAAAACTGGCATCTCCTGGCGAACGATCTCGGTCAAAACCTCCACCGTTTCAGGAGCAAAGCGCAGGGGGCTAACTGTCCAACTGGTAACGAAAGAGACGATTGGCTCTCGGCGCAGTTTCTGCTCGCTTCCCGCGATCATCGCCGCCATTTCCAGGACCTCACGAAGCGAGTCGCGGGTGAAGCAATTGCCGGTCACGTGTTTTGTCGTGCTGGTTAAAGCCGCGTAATAGGTATTCAGATCCAGACGATTGATGGGAATGTCGCGGGCCACGCATGGCCGAAGGTAAAAATGGATATTATCCAACGCATCGACCAGCCGGCCGATCTGGGCAACATCTTCCAGGGTCGATTCGCGAACACGGCCGGTATCCAGATCAAGGACGTTGACAGCCGCCCCACCAGTACCCATATAGACTCGGGCGCCACCCAGGTTCAGATTATGTCTGGGATCACGACCATACAAGATGACCTCGTTCTGGGCCATAGCCAGGCAATCCTCGACCATGCTGGGTGGAATGTAGACCCGGTTGCTCTCGTCATCGACCCTGGCTCCAGCCCGGCGGAAGATCTCCCTGCATTCAGAAGGCATCACTTCAATGCCTATTCGCGACAGCACTTCTAACGAGGCATGGTGGATACGACGGATATCCTCGGCGCCGAGGGGTTTGAACTGGCCGCCCAAGAGTCCGGCCGGTGCAACGTTGGGTTTGTCCAGCGGGCGCCGAGAGCGGCGGCGATGCTTGACTCGACCAGGCGGGCTCACCTGTACAACCTCTGCAGGAGTTGCCGGCGAGTCTGAATAGTCACAAATCTTTGCCTGTTCTGTACCGGCATTTGTCAGGTGTCCTGCCGAATCAATGCTATGCTTCAAGTACAATGAGATTCTACGGGCCATGCGGGGCAAAAGTCAAGTGTTTGTTGAGTTTGCCTTGCACGCTGGGCTCCATGTGTCATAATACGCTTGCTCAGATATATCCGTGATATATTAGGTTGTTTTCGTTGAAGTGGCAAGACGCTAGGCTTGCCATTTGCCTCGGGTCAGATTGAAAAAACTGAGTATCTCATCCGGGCTTACAGATAGGTGCGGGCAAACAGAAATTGCAGCAGGTTTCATTAAGCGAGCAAGCATACGAGTGCATTAAACAGGAGATAGTCTCCTTAAAGCTCCCTCCTGGTTCGGTCATCAACGAAGCGGGCTTGAAGGAAGAACTAGGGTTTGGTCGCACGCCGATCCGGGAAGCTTTGAAACGGCTGTCGCTGGAAAGACTGGTTGTTATCGCGCCGCGTCGCGGTATGTTTGTGGCCGAGATTGGAATTCGGGACTTGCAGCAGCTATTTGAGATGCGCTTGCCGCTAGAGAGTTTGGCTGCTCGGTTGGCGGCCGAGCGTGGCGCGGACAGACATTGGGATCGCATGAAAAGCGCATTGAGCGAATTAGATGATGCGGCAAGTAATAATCAGGCACTGATAACAATTGACAAGACGTGTCACGAGATCATCTATGACGCGGCCGACAATGAGTTCCTGCGAGATACCCTGGTGACTCACTACGCCCTGAGCCTGCGACTTTGGTATTACTTCTTATCCAGTATTGGCGATATGCGAGAGGCCATAAGAGAGCACCAACTCATCCTGGAGGCGCTGCAAGTTAAAGATGGCCATCAAGCTGCCCGGCTGATGGAGCGGCACATCGGAACGTATCAGGAAAAAATCCAATCGGTGATGTTTAGCTCGGCCGCTCCGACTGGCGCACTTGATCCCGATATAGTCATTACTTGACGATGGTTAGCTAGAGGTGGTGTGATGAGGAAAGAAGGTCGGCGAAGACGGTCGCGCAGGCGACGGGGGCGAAGCCCAGATGCAGAAGCTTCTTCTGTTGCCGACGTAGTCCAGCCCTTGCACGACTTGCCGGTCTATGATCTGATAGATCAGGAATCACTTGATGTCGTTCACCAGACTTCACTGCGCATTCTTTCCGAAATCGGGATTGCTTTCTACGATGAAGAAGCGTTGGCCATCCTCAGAAAAAATGGAGCCGAGGTAGACGAGGCCTCCGTCGTCCGTTTCGATCCCGACCTGGTCGAAGACTACATCGCCAAGGCGCCCAGTGAGTTCACCCAGCTTGCCCGTAACCCGGATAGGAACATTATTATCGGCGGTCGGCATCTGTGTTTTGCTCCCGTTTATGGCCCACCATATGTGGTCGACCTCGATCGGGGGCGGAGAGAGTCTACGCTGGCAGATTTTCGAAATTTCGTCAGGCTGGCCCACACCAGTCCCGTCATCCACCATTCAGGCGGCACTATTGTCGAGCCAACAGACGAGCCGGTGTCTACTCGTCACCTCGACATGCTCTTCAGCCTTATCAAGTATGGAGACAAACCTTTCATGGGATCGGTAACCTCGGCCGAAAACGCGGCCGACAGCGTGGCCATGGCCGAGATCCTCTTTGGCGCCGAACAGATTCGTGAGCAGCCGGCCTTGATGTCATTGATCAATATTAGCAGCCCCAGGCGCGTTGACGATCGAATGCTTGGGGCATTGAAAGTCTATGCCCGAGCCAATCAGGCCACCATTATCACGCCCTTTGTGCTGTCAGGGGCCATGGCGCCGGTCTCCGTGGCCGGCACAGTAGCCCAGCTGAATGCGGAGGCTCTGGCTGGCATCGTATTCGCGCAAATGGTCCGCCCCGGCGCCCCGGTTGTATATGGCTCGTTCCAGACGACCATCGATCTGCAAAGTGGGGCGCCAGTTTTCGGCGCACCTGAAAGCCAACTTTCGCTTTATCTCAGCGCCCAACTGGCTCGCCGCTATGGTTTACCATTTCGCAGCGGCGGTATGTTTGCCAGCGCTAAGATCGCCGATATCCAGGCCGGCTATGAATCGATTATGGCCATGTTGCCGGCCATTATGGCGCGGGTCAATTTCGTTTTGCATGCCGCCGGCTGGTTAGAGAATGGGTTGGCGGCCGGTTATGAGAAGTTTGTCCTCGACTGCGAACTGTTGGGCATGTTCCACAAATATCTGCAAGGGGTAGACCTCTCAGAAGAGGCTTTTGCCCTGGACTCGATTCGATCTGTTGAGCCGGGCGGGCATCATTTGGGTACCGAATACACCATGAGTCACTTCCGGACGGCATTCTACCGGGCCGAGATATTTGATTACAACTCGGCCGAACAGTGGGTAGTTGACGGCGCGAAAGACGGTACCAAACGGGCGAACGAGAAATACAAACAACTTCTACGGGAATATGAAGAGCCGTCGCTAGATCCGGCCGTAGAAGAGGAACTACTTAAGTTCATCGCTCGTCGGAAAGACGAAATTCAAACCTGAAGTTGCGGTACCAGTGATATTTCATTCGGAGAGTAAGATAATGAGCTATGGGAGGCAAAAGAAGTGAGTGATTTACCTGATCAAACCAAAGTAATCGTTATCGGCGCCGGAATCGTCGGCAATTCTGTCATCTACCATCTGGCCAAACTCGGCTGGCGTGACATCGTCCTGATTGACAAAGGACCGCTGCCAAATCCAGGCGGCTCTACCGGTCACGCTTCGAACTTCATTTTCCCGCTCGACCATTCGAAGGAGATGACGCTTCTGACGCTGGATAGCATGGCCCAATTTAAAGAGATGGGCGTCTATACCGAATGTGGCGGCCTTGAGCTGGCCCGCACCGAGGCGCGGATGGAAGAGTTAAGGCGCCGCTTGGCTTCAGCCAAAGCCTGGGGTGTTGAGGCGCACCTGATTGACACCAGCCGGGTGAAGGAATTGGTACCCTTTGTCGATACAGACGTGATTCTAGGCGGATTCTACATACCGTCAGTCGCCGTTGTGGATTCGTTGAGGGCCGGGACGATCATGCGCGAGCGTGCCCAGGAATTGGGCGCATTGAGTGTTTTTCCGAACACCGAGGTGCTGGACGTGAAGGTCAAAGATGGGCGTGTGCGCGGATTAAAAACCAGCCGAGGCGATATCCACGCTGAATTCGTGGTTATTGCCTGTGGCGTGTGGAGCCCGCGCATTGCCGCCATGGCCGGAGCGACTATTCCGTTGACCCCGGCCGTTCACCAGATGATCAGCGTCGGTCCTGTTTCCCTTTTCGAACAAACTTCCAGCGAAATTGAATACCCTATCGTTCGCGATATGGACACATTCATGTACGAGCGGCAAAACGGAAACGACATGGAAGTTGGATCCTATGCCCACCGGCCGATCCTGATGGCGCCCGACGATATCCCGTCGATCGAGGAATCCCGCCTCTCGCCAACAGAGCTTCCTTTTACACAGGAGGATTTTGAGCCTCAGCTGGAGCAAGCATTAGAGCTTATGCCTGAATTGCTAGGCGACGAACGAGCAGGCGTCCGTTATGCTATTAACGGCTTGCTGTCATTAACATCTGATGGCATGCCTGTGATCGGTGAAACAGTAGAGGTCAAGAACCTCTGGTCGGCGGCGGCCATTTGGATCAAAGAGGGCCCGGGATTCGGCCGGGCCATCGCCGAATGGATGACTGAAGGCTCGTCAGAGATCGACATACACGCTTCAGACGTGGCTCGCTTTTATGACTATGGGCGATCCAAGAAACACATCACGGCTCGGACTTCCGAAGGCTTCAATAAGACTTATGGCATCGTCCACCCGCGAGAGCAGTGGGAGTCTAATCGCCGAGTCCGGGTCAGCCCTTTCTTCGAGCGCGAGCAAGCGCTGGGAGCAGTATTTTTTGAAACCGTGGGCTGGGAACGGCCGCAATGGTATGAGTCAAACAAGCCGCTGCTGGACGAATTCAGCGACCAGATTCTAGAACGTCCGCACGAATGGGACGCTCGCTGGTGGTCACCCATCATTTCCGCGGAACACCTGGCAATGCGCGACCGAGGGGCCATGGTGGATCTGACCGCTTTTGCCATTTTTGACATCACAGGCCCGGGTGCGCTGGATTACATCCAGAAAATGACCGTAAACCAGATGGACGTTGCCGTCGGCCGGGCCGTGTACACGCCACTCCTAAACGCGCATGGCGGTTTTAAGGCTGATCTGACGATCATGCGGCGTAGCGCAGATGATTTTCGAATCGTCACCGGCGGCGGTGACGGCGGCCGGGACAAGAAGTGGTTCCTGGATAATCTGCCAGATGATGGCTCGGTTCACTTCGTCGACATGACATCTGCTTTGTGCACCGTGGGTCTTTGGGGACCAAATGCCCGGGACGTGCTGGCTTCTGTTACTGAAGACGACGTGTCCGATGGCGGCTTTCCTTTTGCCACGGCGAAAGACATAGTTATCAATGGCATCCCGTGCTGGGCCCTGAGAATCTCCTACGTTGGCGAATTGGGCTGGGAGATCTACACGGCAATGGAGCATGGCCTAAAGCTATGGGATACATTGTGGGCAGCCGGAAGGCAATATGACATTGTGCCGGCCGGCATCGGTGTATACGGCACTTCCGCGCGAATTGAGAAAGGTTACCGCCTCATGAGCGCTGAACTCGACGGTGAATACAATCCGGTGGAGGCTGGTCTTGACCGGCCGAAAGTCAAACGAGGTGACTTCATCGGGCGCGAGGCCTATCTCCAGGCCCGCGGCGAAGAGCCGGCGGCCGTTCTATGCACGTTGACAGTTGATGATCACACGTCCACTTCCGGCCAGAAGCGCTATATGCAAGGGCGTGAACCTATCGTAACGCCAGATGGCGATCCCATTGTGGACCGAAAAGGACGGCGTTCATATGTGACCAGCGCTGGCACCGGACCGTCCGTAGGCAAACATATTCTTATGGCCTATCTGCCTCCTGATTATGCGCGGGAAGGTACCGAGCTGTCGGTCGAATATATGGCCGAATCATACCCGGTGACCGTGGCTGTTGTGGGCAGCAGACCACTGTTTGATCCGGCCGATGAAAGAATGAAGTGCTAATGGAGGCTGGGCAAACGCCCATCGCCCAGGCACGGAAGACAATCAAGCCAACAAGGATTTGCGCTTGTTGCAGGCATAGCAACCATGAATGTAATAACTTGTATCAAACGCGTCCCGGCAACGGGCGCAAACATCTTCCTCACCGAAGACCAGCAGGAAATTGAAACCCGTAATCTAGGTTTCGCTGTTAGCCCTCATGAAGAATGCGCCGTTGAAGAAGCCGTCCAGTTGGTGGAGCGATATGGCGGTTCTTCGGTCGTATTAACTTTGGGACCCGAAGAGGCGGTGGAACAGTTGCGAGATGCCATGGCCTTGGGCATTGACCGGGCCATCCTCTTGGAAACTGACGGCTCTGAGTGGGGACCACAGGCCACGGCAGGCGCCATCGCGACCGTTATAAGCGAATGGCGCGATCAGGGCCATCATTTTGACCTACTGCTATTCGGCAATGAAGCTGCTGATTCCACTAACTACCAGGTAGGCGTTCGCGTGGCCCACGCCCTGGATCTGCCCTGCGTTACGGGCGTGAAAGGGCTTTCGTTTGAAAACGGCCAGGTACTGGCTCGTCGAGAAGCTTCTAGCGGCTGGGAAATCTTCTCGCTGCAATTGCCGGCCGTAGTTACGGTCAAGGAAGGCATCAACCTGCCGCGCTACCCGTCTTTGCCCGGCCGGTTGAAGGCTAAGAAGAAGCCGATCGATCACATGGAGCCACTTCCTGGGAACGATGGGCTGCAGAAGATTCGCCTGAAGAAACCAGCCGAACTGGTTAGCAAGGTGGAGATCCTTGGCGAGGGCCCGGAGGCAGCAAAAGATATCGTTGGCCTCCTTAGAGAACTGAGGTTAATGTAACGATGTTACTAGCAGTCGTCGATCATGATCAGGGAAATCTGAATACAGTCTCGTTGGAAATGCTCACCCTCGCCCGGCCCGTGGCCGATGGGCTCGGCGAACCATTGGAGGCAGTGCTAATCGGCCAAGTCGCCCGGCCGCTTGCCGATCACTTGCCGGCTTATGGCGTATCGAGAGTCCATCTCGTACAACACGCTGGCCTGGACGAATATGCCCCCGAGGCCTGGGCGACCTCCATCGTGGAACTGCAGCAAGCTCTATCGCCGGCGGCCATTGTGGCCCCAGGAACAGACCGGGGTAATGAAGTGCTGGCCCATGTGGCGGCAATAATGGACTTACCCATGGCTGCCAACTGCACGGCCGTCCACACTGGCGGTACCACGTATGCCGTGACCAGGCTGCGTTGGGGAGGCAGCTTACTGGAAGAGGCAAATCTAGCTGGCGAACCAAAGCTTTTTAGCGTCGCCGCCCACACCGTCGAAGCCAGCAAGGTTGCCGAAGGTGGCGCCGTTGATGTGAAGACTTTCAAGCCATCTTTGGGAGATAAGGTTTTTCGAGTTCGATTGGTCGAGCGCGAGGAAGCGGTAAGCGACAAGATCTCCTTGGCCGAAGCTCGGGTCGTCGTCGGCGGTGGCCGTGGCGTAGGAAGCTCTGAAGGTTTTGCGCCGCTGGAGACATTGGCCGACTTATTAGGCGGCGCCGTCGGCGGCTCCCGGGTGGTGACCAACCTGGGCTGGCGGCCGCATGCAGATCAAATTGGCCAGACCGGCACCCGTATCGCCCCGGACCTCTACATAGCTTGTGGCATCAGCGGGGCTATTCAACACATGGTCGGTTGCATGGGTTCCAAACACATCCTGGCCATTAATACGGATCGCGAGGCGCCTATCATGGCCAAAGCCGACTACGCCGTGATCGGCGATTTGAATGAGATCCTGCCGGCCTTGGTTGAGGCGATTGGCGACGAGACGGATAATCCCTGAGCTATAAGGATGCCCCAGGTAAAAATGCGCGAGGCCCGAAACGAACATACGGAGGCCATTTGGTCGATCTTCGAGGCCGTTATCCAAGGCGGCGATACTTATGTCTATTCGCCAGATACGCCTCGCTCTGACCTGGAGCGGTATTGGCTGGCGGAATATATGCATACCTACGTGGCTGAAATAGAGGATACTATCGTCGGCACCTATATTCTGAAGGCCAATCACCCCGGCTTTGGTTCACACGTAGCCAATGCATCGTACATGGTTCACCCAGCCGCGCAAGGCAAGGGTGCGGGTACCGCCATGTGCGCCCATTCGCTAGACGAAGCCCGCCGGCTAGGTTTTCTGGCCATGCAGTTTAATCTGGTGGTGAGCACCAACGAAGCAGCCCTACACATATGGCGCAAGATGGGCTTCGACATCGTGGGCACGTTGCCGGGCGCCTTTCACCATCAAAGCTTGGGCTACGTTGATGCCTACGTCATGTATCGGTCGCTGGTTGAGTCCACAACGTGACCTAACGGCGATCACCGATCTAAGTGGAGAACAGTTGCGGTTTTAGGTTCACGACGAAGCCGATCCGCAACGATTCTCCTGAAAGCAGGCCACCAAACCGGAAGGTCTATACCGTTCTTCGAACTCTGGCTTGCTTACTGCTCAGCCTTCTTCTTCTGGCTAGCGCTCGAAACAGGTAGAATCCTTGGCAGAATACCAAATCTTGTACTGGCATGACATTCCACTTCAAGTCCGAGCCGGCAGCAGGCGCAGCCGGGTACGACTTGAACTGGCGCCCCGGTTTCAGGAAGCTGTTGACCGCGTAGCTATGGCCGCTGGCTTGACGGGCACCGACGAATACCTGGACGGTTTTCGCTG
>CP070688.1:245754-254450 GCA_020353135.1 Chloroflexota bacterium | reverse complement strand
GGATTGACGGCGGCGAGGTCTGGTTCAAAGGCCGTGACTTACTCAGCGTTTCCGAGTCAGATATCCGCAAGGTTCGGGGGCGGGAAATCGCGATGATATTCCAAGATCCGATGACTTCCCTCAACCCCGTCTTAACTATTGGCACGCAATTAACCGAAGCGTTGACCAATCACCAGGGCGTCGGCCGGGCCCAGGCCAGGGAAAAGGCCGCCGAGATGCTGAAGCTGGTGGGCATTCCCAATGCGGATGCGCGGTTGAAAAACTATCCGCACCAATTTTCCGGCGGTCAACGCCAGCGCGTTGGCATCGCCATGGCCCTGATCACCAATCCCTCTCTTCTCGTTGCGGATGAACCCACCACTGCCCTGGACGTCACCATCCAGGCTCAAATTACCGAGTTGGTGGCTCATTTGCAGAAGCAGTTAGGGATTGCCATCATCTGGATCACCCATGATTTAGGCGTCGTGGCCGGATTGGTTGAGCGAGTGGCCGTGATGTATGCCGGGCACATCGTCGAAACGGCGCCGGTGCGTGATCTTTACATCAAGACCAGCCATCCTTATACCCTGGGTTTATTGAAATCAATACCAACGGTGGAGGGCGCCCAGGAACGGCTTATTCCTATCGAAGGCTCGCCCCCCGATTTGCTCAAGGAACCGCAGGGCTGTCCCTTTGCGCCACGCTGCCCCTTCGTCGTCGAGCGCTGCCTGGTTGAAAATCCGCCGTTGGAAAGTATCGCCGTCAATCACGATGTTGCCTGCTGGCAGTGGGAAGCGGTGCGTGATGAAGCGACCAAGCGTGATGAAGCTGCTATTCCGTTGAAAGGAGTCCAGGAAATAGCGGACGAAACGCGAGAAGAGGCGCCCGATAAGATATTGGAAGTCCACAACTTGAAGAAGCACTTTCCCATCCGGCAGGGTGTTCTCAGGCGGCAAGTCGGGGCTGTGAAAGCGGTGGATGGGGTCAGCTTTACCGTGAAACGAGGTGAGACCCTGGGACTGGTGGGCGAAAGCGGTTGCGGCAAGTCGACGACAGGGGAAACGATCTTGCATCTGTTAGAGCCAACCGACGGCCGGGTGATCTTCAGAGGAGAGGATATCACTTCGCTCGACGACAAACAGTTGCGCCAGGTGCGACGCCACATGCAGATGATCTTTCAAGATCCCTATTCGTCGCTCAACCCACGCTATTCCGTAGGCAGCATTATCAGCGAGGGGCTGCACATCCATAACATCGGCGGTAAAGAAGAACGAGCGGAACGAGTGGCTGAGTTGATGAAGTTGGTCGGCCTCAATCCTTACTTCGCCAGTCGCTTTCCCCATGAGTTTTCAGGAGGGCAACGACAACGCATCGGCATCGCCCGAGCGTTGGCCACCAATCCCAGCTTCATCGTGGCCGATGAACCCATCTCAGCTCTCGACGTATCGATCCAGGCCCAAATAGTCAATCTGCTGGACGATCTTAAGAATAAGCTGGGGTTAACTTACCTCTTTATCGCCCACGATCTCTCGATGGTGCGTTACATCAGTGACCGGGTAGCGGTGATGTATTTGGGACGCATTGTAGAGATGGGGGAGCGAGAGGAGATATTTGAACGACCTCTGCACCCATACACGCAGGCGCTGCAATCGGCCGTGCCCATTCCCAATCCAGACGAGGAGACCAAGCGTGAGCGTATCGTGTTAGAGGGAGATGTGCCCAATCCGGCCGATCCGCCGCCGGGTTGCCATTTTCATCCCAGATGCGCCTATGCCTCACAGATTTGCCGAGAAGAATCGCCGGCGTTTCGCAATCTGGGCAGCGAGGACCGACCACACCAGGTAGCCTGTCATCACGCAGAGCAATTTTGCTTTAGCGAATTTCGCTAGCGAGTTTCGCTAAAGCGGCGACTGACAGTCTATCGTTCCGCTACTTCCGTGTGTGCGGATCTAACATATCGCGGAGCCCGTCGCCAACGAAATTAAAGGCCATGACGAGCGTGGCGATAGCGATACCGGGGAACAGCCACATCCACCATTGGTCAAAAAAGTCGATGCCGAGCGAAACCATGCGCCCCCACTCCGGTGAGGCCGGCTCCGGTCCCAAGCCCAAGAAACTTAATGCGGCGAACAATAGAATGATATTGCCAATATCTAGAGAGGCATAGATTAGGGCAGCGGCGATTGTATTGGGCAGTAATGTTCGCCTGAGGATATGGCTGTGGCTGGCCCCCAAGCTGCGGGAAGCCTTAACATAGTCTTGATTCTTAGCCTCCAACACAAGGCCACGAGTTAACCGCCCATAGTTCGGCCAGCGAACGATTATGAGGGCCAATACGGCATTACGAATGTCGGCGCCAAGCGCGGCCGTGACAGCCATTGCCAGAATGATCGTCGGAAAAGCCATAAAAAGCTCGGTCAGGCGCATCAGGAATTCGTCAGGGAGCCCGCCTCGATAGCCCGCCAGTGCGCCCGTCATCGTGCCAATGATGCTGACGACAATCACCACGGCCAACGCGGCCGGAATCGTGATACGGCCTCCATATAGGACGCGGCTGAAAATGTCGCGCCCTAATTCATCGGTTCCCATCAAAGCCGTTTCGCTTGGAGGTTGCAAACGATTTGAAACATTTTGGGCCAGGGGATCTTGTGGGGCGATAAGCGGGGCAAAGATGGCCAACAATATCCAGGTTACGATGACGGCCGTGCCGATGAGCACAACCGGATGGCGGCGCAAGTTCTTGATAATTCTTTCTATTGCGCTTGGAGATTGGAGCTGAGAAACGTCCTCCAATTCCTGCTGAGGTCGGGCAGTAATGGACAAGAAATGCCTACTTCAGTCGAATGCGTGGATCAATAAAGTAGTAAAGGACATCTACAAGAAAATTGACGACGACGTAGATCAGGGCGATCAACATGCTCACCCCCATTATTGCCGGAAAATCTTGTGATGTAGAGGCGCGGTAAACGTAGCGACCCAATCCTGGCCAGGCAAAGATCGATTCCGTCAAGACCGCCCCAGCAAGCAAGCTGCCATATAACAGGCCAATGACAGTAACGACGGGGATCAGGGCGTTTGATAGAGCATGTTTTCTAATGACCACCCGTTCTCTTAAACCTTTTGAGCGGGCAGTGCGAACGTAATCGGCATTAAGTTGTTCCAGCAGACTAGATCGCGTGATGCGGGCGATTATGCCGGCGACGAATCCACCCAGCACAAGACTCGGAAGGACAAGGTGTGATAAAGCATCAAGAAATGTATCCCATTGCCCGGCCAACAAGCTGTCAATGGTGTACCATCCTGTGACCTGGGGCGGGTCCTCCACTAAAAACCCCAGACGTCCTGGCCCGGCCGTCCAACCAAGCTCGGCATGGAAAACAGTTAGGGCGATCAGCGCCAAGAGAAAAACCGGGAAACTCACCCCAATCAGGGCGAAGACGCGAACCGAGTAGTCCATCGGCGAATTGCGCCACACGGCCGAGATCACGCCAAAGCTAATTCCCATGATCAAGCCCACGACAATGGAGAAGGTGGCCAACTCCATCGTCGCCGGCAGAAATTGCTTGATATCGTCCAATATGGGGTTCTTGGTTTTGATAGATACCCCTAAATCGCCCTGCAGCAGGTTGCCGAGATAGATGAAATATTGTTCAACCGGCGATTTGTCCAATCCCCAGCGCGCCCGAACGGCAGCCACCAGTTCCGGATCATTCAGAGCATTTTGCGGTAGATTGGCATTGATGGGATCGGCAGGCACCGCATTGGCGATGATAAAAGACACGACGGTAATGCCGAGTATGAGCGGGATGGCAAAAAGAAGGCGGCGAACAATATAGACGGGCAGGCTCATGAAAGAACAAAAGATGGACAGACAGCTGTCCGTGGCTGTCTGTCCATCTTGCTACATGGTCAGTTACTCAGAACGACTCAAGAGCGTAACGTCGACACTCCAAGACGGATGCCAGACGTAGCCTTCAATATCGGAGCTGAAAGCCGTCTGGATGCCGGGTACGTTGAAGGGGGCGTAGGCGCCGCTCTCCTGGCCATACACCTGAAGTTGTTCAAACACTTCGGGCCGCGCATCTGGATCAGATTCAACTCCGGCCTGGGCGATGAGATCGAGGATCTCTTGATCAACCATGTCCTCTGTCCAGTTGGTGCGCTCGCCGGCAACTTTACCGCCGGGCAGGAAGGACAGAAAATCGACCGGATCAAGAATATCAGGTCCCCAGAACCAATAGGCAAATCCTTGTTCGCCATTACGGTATTCTTCCAGAGAAACCTGAACTTCACCCGGCCGCAGCTCCACGTCGATACCAACCTCGGCCAAATCTGCCTGAATCTTTTGGGCATTGGTGCTGAGATTGACGCCGCCAAAGGTGAAGTCGGGGTAGCTTAACTGAATCTCGAAACCGTCCCCATAACCAGCCTCGGCTAGAAGTTCTTGCGCCCGATCAAGGTCACGCTCGAAAGCCTGATCGGGGCCAAAGGCGCCGGCTATGCCGACCCACATATTGCTGCCGGGCGTCACACTTCCCGCCCAAAGATCACGATACCCAGCGTAGTCGAGGGCATGACGAATGGCCAGGGCCACCGTGGGATCCGAGACGGGGCCGCCAATCTCCGGATCGCGATTCATGAGCAGGAAATGGGTCCAGCGGTCCTGACCCTGATAGATCGTCAGATCTTCATTACCTTCCAGCTCTAACACCTGGTCCGGCGTCAAATCTGTGGCCAGGTCGATATCGCCGGACTCGAGGGCGATTTTTTGCGTGGCGGCTTCGGGTATATTGACGATAATCACCCGGTCGAAGTATGGCTCTTCACCCCAGTGGTCGGGGCGGCGTACCATCACCGTCTCCTCTTGAGGCGTCCAGCCTTCCAGAACATAGGGTCCGGTTCCGGCGGAGTTCTGGTCGAAGAACTCCTGGCCGGTGTCACTCGAGGCCGCATCCTCTGCGTCAGTGCCCCCGGCGGCTCTCACCTCATCATCATTGGCGATAGAAAAGGCCGAATTGACCATCTCAGCCAGGAATGAGGGACGCGGTTCCGCCAATGTTATCGCCACGGTGAGATCGTCAACAGCCTCTACCGAAGCGATGGGATCCGCCAGGAATGATGGATTGCTTTGAACATTCTTCAAACGATTGAATGAAAAAACAACATCGTCGGCCGTAAGGGGATCGCCATTAGCAAACGTCACGTCGTCACGCAGGTTAAATGTGTAGACCAGGCCATCATCCGATATCGTCCACGAGGTAGCCAGATTCGGCTCAATTGAACTCGCGTCCGATGCCGGGAAGGTAACCAGGGTGTCATATGTAGCCTGGTGCACGATGCCGCTTGTCGGATTAAAGGCGTGGGCCAGATCGTAAGATTCGGTCACCTCTGAATGACCAATGATCAATACCTTCTCCTCAGCTGACGGCTCTTCAGCCGGCTCCTCGGCTGGCTCCTCGGCCGGTTCTTCAGTTGGCTCTTCAGCCGGTTCTTCGGCTGGCTCCTCAGCCGGTTCTTCGGCTGGCTCTTCAGCTGGCTCTTCAACTGGCTCCTCGGCTGGCTCTTCGGCCGGCTCTTCGACGGCCTCTGTGTCCGCCGGCGTGGGCGTCTCCTCGGCCGTGCCACAGGCGACCAGCCCGACCATCAATAATAGGGCTAATAAAGCTATTAACGTTGGCCGCTTTATCTTTGAGTGTCTCATTCTTCTATTCCTCCTCGAACCATGCATGTACAAAACATTGGGACTAGACCTAAGATGCTAATACAAAATCACCTAATGGCCAACTATTTAGACGGCATTCGGCGGTCCGGGCCCAGGCTGATGGCGAGACACAGCTGAACCTGGCGCCGAATGTGTCGACCGTCTATCGTCGAGAGATTAACGATATTGGCAAAAAGAAGGATAATTGAATTGGGCGGGGTGATAAATTGTTGCTATGTTCTAAGTTTGGCTGGCGAGAAGACGACGATGGATTATTTGACACGACTACAAGCGTTCCAAGGATTATTGGCTGAGGTTGCCGATCTTGCTTTCTTGCCGGTATCGGCCGACCTCCAGTACCTTACGGGTGTACCGCGAGATATCCCGAATTTTGGCGCCGTCATGCATCCGGGCGCATGGCTGGAAGGGGCGTGGCTGAGCCCAAACCAGGCGCCGGTTCTCACGCTGCCCCGCATGACGGCCGAGTTTGGCGGACTAGACAAGGTAAAAGAGATAGACGTTCGGATCCTTGGCGATTGGGATAATCCGACCGCTTTGGTGAGAGAAATCCTGGCCGGTTTTACCCTACCGCCAACGCCGCGGGTCGCGATTAGTGAAGCGGCATCAGGCGAGACAACGGTTGCCCTCCATTCGCTTTTGCCAAAGGCGGAATTTGTTTCGGCGACGAAGATCTTACGGAAGTTGCGGGTACGAAAGTCTGAGAGTGAAATAGCGATGATGCGCCAGGCCGGAGCCATCACGGAAGCGGCCTATGGAGCAGTCTTAGAAAAACTCCAGCACGGGATGACCGAACTGGATATTGTTGCGGAAGTAGATT
Organism: Chloroflexota bacterium; assembly: GCA_020353135.1. The sequence continues at coordinate 247,932 of CP070688.1, read as the reverse complement.
ACCAATTGCGCCTTCACGGTTCTCTCGGGCCATCTTTTACCACATCGCTTTACTGTTCTGGCCCCAATCATCCTTTGCTATTTGGCCAACGTGAAGAAACATGGAAACGTGAATTGCTCGCTCCGGTCTCGATCTTGTTTGATCTTGGCGCTGCCTACCAAGGCTTCTGTTACGATTTTGGTCGGACAGTCTTCTTCGGCGAACCCGACGCCGAATATCGACGTATATTCAAACTGGTGATGGATTCCCAGGCCGCTGGAATCGCCGCCATGCAGGCCGGACAAGTGACCGCTGCCGAAGTGGATGCGGCCGCCCGCCAGGTCATCGCCGAGGGGGGGTACGGCGAGGAATTCCGGCATCGTCTTGGACATGGCATCGGGATGGACGTTCATGAACCGCCTTTTTTGACAGCCGACGATGAGACAGTCCTGCAAGAGGGTATGTTATTTACAGTCGAACCGAGCATCACCCAGTTCCACAACTTCTCCGCCAGAGTTGAAGACGTCGTCGTGGCACGAAAAGGTGGCGGTGAGGCGTTGACGATGGGTTATCAGTACATGCACATTGTCGATTGAGTCTCTATGAGGGTCGTCTATGGAAAAACAATCAGTTAGCACAGGAACTGTCTGGGAACAACGATACAGCTATAGCCGGGCCGTACGCTATGGCGACCGGATATTGGTCTCCGGCACAACGGCCACCGGACCTGCCGGTCAAGTCATGGGCGGCAGCGACCCGGCAAAGCAGACGGATTACGTCATAAACAAGATCGAGAAGGCTATTGACGATTTGGGCGGCCGCCTGGCCGACGTGGTGCGAACCCGCATCTACGTCAGCAATTTGGAACATTGGGAAGCGGTTGCTATCGTCCACGGGCAGCGTTTTGCCGGCATTTGCCCGGCCAACACGCTGGTCGAAGCCAGGCTCATCGGCGAAGAATATCTGGTCGAGATAGAAGCTGAAGCGATCATCGGAGCAGGTGGTGCGCTTTAGCCTGCGCCTGAACAATGACCTGCCGCCACGGCAGTATGAAGTTTTGGCCCAGGCGGCCGAGGCCGCTGGCTTCGATCAATTTTGGGTGAGCCACGACCTGTTTCTTCGCAGCGCAAGCGTCATTTTGCCGCTATTGGCGCGAGCGACCACGAAGATAGAGATTGGTTCGTGCATCTTCAATCCCTATACAATCAATCCGGCCGAGCTGGCTATGTTCGCAGCCACCATGGACGAGGTGAGTGGCAATCGGTTCAACTTGGGATTGGCCGCGGGAGCGAAGGAGTTTTTACGATGGGTGGGCTTGCCACAAGAACGGCCGCTGGCCGCCATGCGGGAGACCATCGACATCATACGACGCCTGCTATCGGGAGAAGCGTCTGAGCACCATGGTCATTTCGGGCAATGGCGTCCCGAAGCCTTTTTGCGTTTCCCGGCCCCGCGTTTAACGCCCATTTACGTGGGGGCAATGGGGCCCAAAATGCTTGCCCTGGCCGGCGAAATGGGTGACGGCGTGTTGCCCCTACTCTTCCCGCCGGAACATTATTACACCGTAAAGCCGCTGGTTGATGCCGGCGTCGTCCGCCGTCCGGCCGCCTTGGCCCAACTCGATTTCGCCGCTTGCATTTGGGTCTCACTATCAACCGATAAGGAGGCGGCGAAGCGCACCCTGGCCCAGAAGATCGCCTACTATGGCGCCAGTCTTAGCCCGTTGATCTTGGCCCAACTCGATCTCACCGTAGAGGATTTTTCCCCGATTCAGCATGCTTTGACTGTAGAGCGGGATGAAGCCAAAGCGGTGGCGATGGTGGATGAGCGAATGATGCGCATAGGGGTTGTTGGCCAGCCGCCGGACGTGATCTCTCGCCTGGAACCGCTGGTCGAGGCCGGGGTGCAGCATTTGAGTTTTGGCCCTCCGCTCGGCCCCGACCCGTTAGAAGCGGTGACGCTATTGGGACGGGTGATCGATCATTTTCGTTAGTAAGAGGTGACCGTGATCCGCAGATGTCGCGATGACGACCTTGAGGCGATCTATTCAATCATCAATGACGCCGCGGTGGCGTACAAGGGCGTCATCCCTCAGGACCGCTGGCATGAGCCTTACATGACTCGAGAGGAGCTTCTAGAGGAGGTGGATGCGGGAATCACTTTTTGGGGATACGAAGAAGATGATGAGCTGGTCGGCGT
>CP070688.1:241848-245654 GCA_020353135.1 Chloroflexota bacterium | reverse complement strand
CCCAACCATTATCAATTCAGTCCTGATCCGTGTTATCCGCGTTAATCCGCGTCCTATTCTCTGAGGAGGGAAGCAATGTCAGAAGAAGTATTAGTAGAAAGAGAGCACCCGGAACGCCTGTCCCGGAGAGCGGTGGCCATCATCGGCATCCACGCCTTCATCGGCTGGGCGCTGTGCACCGCATCCATGGGCATCAGCATGGCCACGACGACGGTGGAAAACGCGCTCATCGTCCACGCCGTTGCCGCGCCGATAATCTTTACCGCTGTTTCCCTGGTTTACTTCAACAGGTTCAACTACACCACGCCATTGAGGACGGGCCTGATCTTTGTGGGTTTCGTGATCTTGATGGATTTCTTCGTCGTTTCCTTGCTGGTGCTTGGCAACTTCGAGATGTTTGCCAGCCTGCTGGGGACCTGGATCCCGTTTAGCCTGATTCTCGCCTCAACCTATTTGACAGGTACGATCGTGCTGAGGAACAAAGAGGCTAGAAGCGTCGCCAGCGTTTCATGATGGTTTAGCTACCCGACAGATTTGTCGTGGGCTGCAGATGCCTGAGTTAATCTCGGGCATCTGCAGCCCGTCTTTTCATTCGAAGGAGCAAACCAACACGCATTGGGCCGTGCAAATCATGTCCTCTGGCTCGTGACGGCAGGCAGAAGCGCACGAATCGTACTCGCCGCCCAGCTCTGTACAGGCATCTTCAGAGATATCCTCGCACTCATTGTGCTCGGCGATGAATATGCCGCCCTCGTCAACACACGCCTGCTCCAGCTCGGCGCTGTCCGCCGCTTCCGGCACCTCATCCGATTCTGAACTACCGCAGGCGACCAAAAACAAGCTAAAAACGAGAATTAGGATCACTTCTTTCATTTCTATCTCCTCACCAGGTCGTGCTGTCGCCCATTGGCCGGCCGAGATCGATGAAGGCGACGCGATTTGAGTAACCGGTGCCGCCGGTGCCGGAACCCAGTGTCAACAGCGCGAGGTCTCCTTGCAGTTTGCTTTCTGCAATCCAGTCGCGGGTAAATCGCTCCCAGCTCTCCGGTCGTTTATCCCGGTAAACGGGGTAGACGCCGTAAGAAAATTGCAGTTTCTGGCAGGTTGATTCTTCCGGCGAGACGGCGATGATCAAGGGCGGCAAGCGAAAACGGCCGATCATGCGCGCCGTGTGCCCGCTCAACGTGGGGGCGACGACGGCCACGGTATCGTGGGCCTGGGTCGCGACGTAGATGGACATGGAAACGAGGCTGTTGGTATCCACCTCGTCATCCATCTGCCCGGCCCGCAAGGAGTCCAAGATCTTTCCGCCACTGCAATGAGGTTCGGATTCACGAGCGATGTCAGCCATGACTTCCACTGTGGCCACGGGGTTTTCACCAATCGCCGTTTCGCCGGAAAGCATGACGCAGTCTGTGCCGTCGAGAATAGCATTGGCCACGTCGGTCGCTTCGGCGCGCGTGGGTCGTGTGTTATAGGTCATTGATTCCAGCATGTGCGTGGCCGTGATGACGGGTTTGCCCAAGAGATTGGCCCGGGCGATCATCTCTTTCTGCACGATGGCGATCCGCGCGATGGGGATCTCGACGCCCAAGTCACCGCGGGCGACCATGATGCCATCGGTGGCGGCCAGGATTTCCGCCATATTTTGCAGGGCGCCGGCGCGCTCGATCTTGGCGATGATAAACGGTTCGTAGTTCATCGCCGCCGCAGCCTCGCGCAAAGCGACGATATCGCCGGCCGAATCGACAAAGGATTGGCTGACGGCGTCGATGCCTTCGGCCGCGGCAAAGGCGAGCCATTGCCGATCGTCGTCAGTAAAGGCGCTGATGCCGAGATCGATGCCGGGGAAGTTGACGCCCTTGTAAGAACGCAATTCGCCGCCGATTAAGACCCGGCAGCGAACTTCGTCGCCTTCAACCCCTTCTACGCGCAGCTTCACAAAGCCGTCATTGATGAAGATCCTGTCGTCCGGTTTGACGGCCTTGGCCAGGCCGTCAAAGGTAATGGAGGCGCACTGCGCATCGCCGGTGAACTCTCCCGCAGCCAGAGTGAACGGTTGGCCACGCTCGAGAATGAGCGGATCGGGCTGGATTATGCCGATGCGCATTTTGGGGCCCGGCAGATCGCCCATGATAGCGACGCGCCGCCCGGTTTCTTCGGCCGCGGCCCGAATGAGGGTGATCACCCGGCGGTGGGCGTCTACGTCGCCATGGGCGAAGTTGATGCGGGCGATGTTCATTCCGGCCAGGATCAGTTCTTTCAGGATCGCCGGCGATTGGGAGGCCGGGCCGATAGTGCAGACGATCTTGGTCTTTTTGTCAGGAAGGCTGTCGACACCCACTGTGTGCTCCTAATTTCCGGCCGTCAGCCATCAGCTCCTGGCTGAAGGCTGATAGTTGACTACTTCAGCAGAATCTCCCTGGTCTCGCTGGCGATCTCCAGTTCTTCATTGGTGGGTATGATCAGGATCTTGACGGCGCTGTCAAGGGCCTGGATCTCCGTGACCGCCCCGGCGCCGCCCTGCTTGTTTTTCCCCGGGTCCAGGACAATGCCCCAATGGTCGAGGTCCTGGCAAGCCAGCTCGCGAACGATGTCACTGTGCTGGCCGACGCCGGCCGTGAATACAAGGGCGTCGACCCGGCCGAGAGCGGCCATGTAGGCGCCGATATACTTCTTGATGCGGTAAGCGTACATCTCCAGCGCCAGCCTCGCCTCGGCGTCGCCCTTCATCTGTCGTTCCTCGATCTCGCGCAGGTCGTTTTGCCCGGTCAGACCGAGCATGCCGCTTTGCTTATTCAACAGGCGATCGACGTCGGCGAAAGACATGCCCAGAGCTGTTCCCAGGAAGTAGGGCAGGGCGGGATCGACGTCGCCGCTGCGGGTACCCATAATCAGGCCGGCCAGGGGGCTGAAGCCCATGGAGGTGTCTATGGAGTGCCCGCCTTTGACGGCCGTGATGCTGCAGCCGTTGCCCAGGTGGGCGGTGATGAGGTTGGTCTCCGCGGCCGGTTTGCCTAGATAGGCGATGGCCTGCTTGGTCACATACAGGTGCGAGGTGCCGTGAAAGCCGTAGACCCGGACGCCATGCTCTTCATAAAGGTCGTTAGGCACGGCGTAGCGGTAAGCCCTGGCGGGCATGGTTTGGTGAAAGGCGGTGTCGAACACGGCCACCTGGGTCGCGGCCGGGAATAGCTCCTGGGCGACCTCGATGCCGGTGAGATTGGCCGGATTGTGCAGCGGCGCCAGGGGGATGAGCGCTTTTATGGCCTCTTTGACCTCTTCGTCGACGATCGTAGGCCGGCTGAAGCGCTCGCCGCCATGTACGACGCGGTGACCGATGGCGGCGATTTCCTCCGGCGACTCGATGACGCCGATTTTATCGTCCAGCAAGAGGTCGACCATCAGGGAAAGCCCCTGGCGATGATCAGGGATCTGCTGCTCCTTACTCACCGCTCCCTCATCGCGCAGGCGGGGATCCCCGACCTTGTGCATAACCCGGCCGGTCGCTTCGCCGATTTTCTCCACGACGCCTGAAGCCAGCACGGTCATAGTCCGGCCGTCGAAGAGCTGGTACTTGATGGAAGAACTGCCTGAGTTGATGACGAGGATGTTCATGGTTGGGTGCTGGTTGCTCGCGGCTAGTAGCTCGTTGCTAGTTGCTGGTTACTCTTCCTGGGCCTGAACGGCCGTTATGGCCACCGTGTTGACCACATCTTCCACCGTGCAGCCGCGGCTGAGATCGTTGACCGGCTTGTTGAGACCCTGCAAGACCGGGCCGATGGCGATGGCGCCCGTTTCGCGCT
>CP070688.1:238191-241748 GCA_020353135.1 Chloroflexota bacterium | reverse complement strand
GTAGATATAATCTGTGTCCCGCTTGCGGCCGGTGGACGTTTCGATGAAAGGCGGATCGTGAAATGTATAGAAGTATTGGTCCTCCACATAGATGTAACGCCGCGCTTTCTTGATAGCGTTCAGATAGGCGGCCCAGATCGTATACTCACCTACACCTGACCAGCTGTATTTCTTCTTGCCGTCGATGATGGGGTATGTTCGCAAGACTTGGACGGAATGGGGACCGGCTTCAGCGAATTCTTCATCAGGGAAGTCAGTATCGATCTTGCTCGTTATGGCCGGGGATGTGCCGCTGGCGCTGCTGGGATCATTCCAGCGCTCGACAAAGGACATCATTAGATCGCGAACAGCGGGGCCTTTCACCTTGAGTCCCGTGTCATGGGTGGGCCCGCCTTTCTTGTTTCTGGCGGGATTGTCCTGGCTGTGGTCTGGCGTGTCCCAGCGAGCGAAGAAGAAATCGGCCGAGCTGGCGATCCCGGTCCACTCGCCGTTGATATCTCGGGTGATATTGAACTTCTGATGATGCCCGCCAGCGAATCCGGCGAAGCGATTGTCGACCGCGCCGTGGCCACCTCTTTCGTTCAACTTCTTGGAGAACGATTCAGAAAACACCCCCAAACCAGGTTGGCCGCTGACCAGCATGTAGACGTTGACGCCCTTCTCGGCCGCTTCCAAGAGCTTGGTCTTGATATCTTCTCCCGGAGCATCTTCACCTAACGGCTTGACCGGATCGATGCCCATTGCGGCCAACATGGCGATGGTCTGGCCTGGATCGTCGCTTTGAACCATTTGCTCGAGTCGCTTGTAGAAGTCGCCCATGATGGCCGCGCCGTCGATCAATGGTTCAACCAGGTTGCCATCTGTGTAAGGTTGGATCTTGGAGCCAGGATACCTGGCCCGGGGTGGGAAGGCATCTTCGTCAGCGACGTTTACGAACCATTTGTCCTTAAGTTCTTGCAGTGAAGTCATTTGCCTATCCTTATTGAGGACTCATTTGGAGATGGCACAAGTCTCAGGTAGGTGGGCATCCTCTTTTGTGCCAGCTGAATGAAGCTCCTCAATTAACTAACTGACGAGTTTATAAATCCCAAAGCCAATTATGATCAACAACCAGTAGCGGACCATTTTAGCCAGGAATGCCCAGATGAGAAACGGCCTGATCCTGATACCATACGCCCCGGCGGCCGGGGGGATTACCCAGGCCAGGAAGGGTACGAACGAGAAGAGGACGACGGGCGCTCCCCAGCGATCGAAGTAGCCGTTTACTCTCTCCCATCTTTCGTCACTAACTTGAGGGTAGTGTTCCTTTAAGGCTTGAATTCCGGACTGGCCGAGCCGATATTTGGCAACGCTGAATATCAGCGTTACGGCGGCAAGGAGAATGACGATCGCCCATACTCTCCAATCACTAAACAGATCAGTCAGATCCGGTTCAAACATCGGCTATGTCTCCAGACGAGCGGGCCAAATGCTCGCGAAACGATTTCTGCCAGTGATCAGTTTAACCTAGCCCACCGCCACTGTCAGGCCGCCAGGAACAACGGCCATAGAAACAGGGGTGCGGCCGGTGTACTCACCATCGGTCCAAACAGGTTGGTCCTGATCAGCGTGAATAGCGACCTTCTGACCCTGCCAATAATACATCCCCGCCCGTCTATTGTCTAAGCCAAAAAAGCGATTAAGGGCCGCATCACCGTATTTCTTGGCGATGCTTATCTCCCGCTCGATGCCGAATCTATAGAACACGTCTATGCTCTACCTTCTGAAACGAGTCATGTACAGTGAATACAGGTGCATGCAGTGAGTAAGAGTGTAAGACCGGCAGCCCAAGCCGGCATGATAGGCGCCCATCTGCATTTTATTTCACCAGCTATCGCGCCGGCCGTCGATCGGGAAGAGATTGTGTAAGGGGCCGAGGTATGTCGCTCAGCGCATCATGTCGATGGCGACCGTTGAGAGGCTATTCCGTGCTCTCGCCGATCTCCAATTCTTCTGGCACCGTCTCGGCGACAGCTTCGTTTTCGACCAGTTCTTCAGCCTCTTCCAAATGGTCCTCAACCATCTGAGAGATAACCACCTCGCCGCTATATTTGGCGTCCATGCGGGCGTTGAGTGTGTCCCAATCCGCCTCGACAATGAGCAGGGCTAGCGCCGACTCGTCAGAGGTCATCTCCTCACCCAATTCCTTGAGCAGCTTGTTCTTGATACCCCGGTCGAACATGGCGAAAGCGGTGCCCAGCGCCGCGCCGGCGACGATCCATCCGGCCGGGCCAAATAACAGGGCGAAGAGCAAGCCGATGAGGCCGCCCTTTAGCAATCCTTTGCCCGCAGGGTCATCCTTGGTCTGGCGCAACTTGATTTTGCCCTTCTCCGTCTTGGTGATGGCCACGGCGTCTTTGAGCTTGACCACTTTTTGCTTGGCCAGTTCAAGAACGGTCCCCAGCGCGGCTTCGGCCGTGTCGGCCTGGGGATATTTGACGACGATGAAATTGTACTTCTCTACTTTTTCAGACATTTTCTACTCCTCAATAATTAGCCTTCAGCTTTCAGCCGTCAGCCCTCAGTTTTTCGACCTCCCGTGCCTGGCGATTCTCATACATGGTGGTGTGCCGTGGCCCGTGAAGTCTCCTTCAATAATAGACAGGATTTACAGGATGGTCGCTTGTTATCGTGTGAGGCCAGCGTTTTCATTCTCCCGAAAGAATCGTGCGCGAGAGCATGCCTCCAGAAAGGTTTCGAGCAGCGAACCCATTCTGTAACAGGATTCGCGTCGCGTAATAGGCGCGCTGCCCGGAGCGGCAGATGACGTGGATATCCCGATCACGCGGAAGCTCGTCGAGACGCGCGCGAAGTTCATCAAGCGGGATGTTGACCGCGCCCTGGGCGCGCTCGATGGCCAATTCTTCTGGATGGCGTACGTCGAGCAGGTATTCAGAATCTCTCGAATCCCAATGGGTCAATGGCATGTCGCCGCAAAGAACGTCGGCGGCAACCATTCCGGCGAAGTTGACCGGTGATTTGGCGCTGCCAAACTGGGGCGCATAGCACAGTTCGGCTTCTTCGAGGTCATATATCGTCCCGCCCATCTGGATGGCCATGGCGAAAGCGTCGATTCGCTTGTCTACTCCGTCCTCGCCAACCGCCTGCACTCCGAGGAGACGGCCGTCGGATTTACGGAAGATGACTTTCATGGCCAGGTATTTTGCGCCCGGATAATAGCCGGCGTGGGAATTGGGGTAGAGATAGATCTTTTCGTAGTCCGTATCGCCCAGACGCTTTAACATTTTTTCACTGACACCGGTCCAGGCGACGGCGCCCCCGAAGAGCCCACAGATAGAGGTTCCCTGGGTGCCGCGGAAACGGGCGTCGCGGCCGGCGATCACATCGGCGGCGATGCGACCCTGCCGGTTGGCCGGCCCGGCCAGGGGGATATGGGCCCATTGGCCGGTGATGTAATCCTTGACCTCGATGGCGTCGCCGACGGCGAAGATATTCGGGTCGCTGGTACGCATCTGCTCGTCCACGCGGATCCCGCCTCGTTCGCCGATTTCAAGTCC
>CP070688.1:235186-238091 GCA_020353135.1 Chloroflexota bacterium | reverse complement strand
TGTCGTCGGCAGGCAGGGTCTGGCCCGTTTCCTCGCTGAATAGCTCGGCTACCCGGCCCCGGGTCTTGTGAATGGCCGGGCCGATGATATGGTAGGGAGGCTCTTGAGCCAATTGCAAGATCCATTCGCCCAGGTCGGTCTCCACCGCTTCGATGCCGGCCGCATTCAAGGCCCGGTTCAAGCCGATCTCCTCGGTGGCCATAGACTTGGTCTTGGTGGCCAGCGTCGCGCCATGGCCCCGGGCGATATCGACCACGGCCTGGCTGGCTTCGGCCGCGTCGCGGGCCCAGTGGACCGTCGCGCCGTTGGCCTGGGCCTGGCGCTCGAATTCCTCCAGGTGTTCGGCCAGGCGGGCCAGGGTGGCCGAGCGGATGGTCTTGAAATGGTCGCGTAAGGCTTCGACTTCTGGGAATTCGGCCAAAGCGGCGACCCTGGACGAACGGAAGGTGCCGGTCGCTCCTTCCAGCGCCCCCTGCAGGCGGACATCTTCGATAGCGATCCGCGCCCGGGAACGAAATTGGCTCATACTGGCCGTTGGATGACCTGCTCTCGGCGACGCCGTCATCGGCTTACCCTCGATTTGTGGGACGAGACCGCAGTCAGCTCCGGTTTGCAACGCCGGGGTACAGTGATGCAGGCCCGCGATCGAAACGGGATCGCAATTGTCGTTAGCTGTCCGTCGAACGAATATGTTGACATCAGTAGCGGTCCAGTATATGGCTATAGGGTAGAGGCAGCTCCTTGGTCCCTCCACCTGGGAACATGGCGGCGAAGACAGGTTCATACCGGGCCGGTATCGTTGTGCCGAAAGCCAGCGCATCATCCAGTGACCAATAACCCAGCAGCAAGCGGAGCAGAGCTTGATTATCGGGCACGATCTCGCCCTGGCGCAGCCCAGCAAAGGCTGTCGCCTGATCGGTGCTCAACTCGGCGAGGCGCAACCTTCGCCGTAGCTCAGGTTCTAGCACCTGTAATAATCCTGGCCGGTCCAGAATGGCGCCCATCATTCCCCCGCTTATCGGGAATGTTTGACGGTATTCGCAGCCGAGTTCTCGCGCCGCTCGGCCGACCGTGCTGTCTAAGGGCTCGCGTACCCTAAACTCGCTGATCCGAAGCTGCCAGCAACGGGAAGCGATTTCAGCCAGCAGCGCTCGCGCCGCCTTAATATCCCGGGCTGTGAGTTCGTCGACGACAAAGGACGAGACAGCATGGCCGAAGCTTTGCTCGGTTAAGATAGCGTATCCGGCCAAACTCTCATCTCTTTCAAGCACGATCACCTTGGAGCCCGGCCGCCACGTCTGCGTCTGCAATAGGCGATTCCATCCGTCATCACGCTCATGGGTCCAGGATCGATGCGTATGTTCTTCGTTGTACAAGTTGACCATGGCTGGCAGATCATCTGCCAAAAAGCTCCGAATGCTGCTGCTTACTGGCTCACTTCCTGCTGAGATAAGCTCCACGTGACGACCCGGTATGGACAGGTAAGCTTCGGCTAAACAATTGACAAAGCCAAACTTCTCGTACATTTCTTCAATGGCATCGGAAACAAAGGCGATCTTCACCCGCCTTGCAACACCCTTTAGAGCCTTCTTCATTAGAGTGGTCATATAACCCTGCTGTCGGAATTCTGGCAAGGTCTCCACGCCGCCAATGCCTTCGCTAGGGAGGGGCAGGGCGCCAATGCGTTGCCCAAAAGAGACCAGGTTCAGTCCGCTGACAGGTTCGTCAAAGCCCTCTTTCCAGAGAAAACAATCACGTACTGGCAAACTTCGCAGCAGGCGGCCTGTTTCCTCCGTGTATTTCAAGCCTGGTTCAATCTCTACTTCGTGTTTGGCCATCGTTTGCTTGGGATGCATGATGCGGTAAATCATTCTCATTCAGAACGATGGCGCGGGGTTTGTCGCCTCTTCCAAGATTGTCGCCAGGTGCTCGATTGGCGAGCCTTCTTCGCCGGCCAGGCCGCGCATTTGCATCAGGCATCCTGGGTCGGCCGTGACCAGGGTGGTCGCCTCGGTTTCGGCCGCTTGGCGCAGTTTCTCGGCCGCCATGGCCGTCGACACCTCGGGCATGCGCGCCGAAAAGAGGCCGCCGAAACCGCAGCAACGATCGGCCTCTTCCATTTCGTGTAGCGAATAACCGACACCGTTAAGAAGCTGGCGCGGCTCCTGGCTCAAGCCCAGCGAGCGACACATGTGACAGGAATCGTGATAGGTGACGGAAGGCGGCCGATTGGCCAGGACGTCGGCCGGCGTCCAGCCCAGTTGGTTAACCAGAAAATCGCTTAGTTCGAACGTCTTGGCCGCCAGGCGTTCAGCTCTATCTCGCCAGGCCGGCTCATCTTCCAGCAGATGGATATACTCCAGCCGGATCATGCTGGTGCAGGAGCCGCTGGGCAGGACGACTGCCTTGTAGGGCTCGAAGATCTCGATTGTTCGTCGGGCCAGACCGGCCGCTTGCCGGCGAAAACCGCTGTTGAAGAAGGGTTGGCCGCAGCAGGTCTGCTCGGCCGGAAAATCGACCTGGCAGCCGGCCCGGCGCAGGATCTTGACGGTAGCCACGCCAATTTCGGGATACAGTTGATCAACCAGGCAGGTGACACAGAGGGCGACGCGGTCGGGCTTATCCATGGCCTTATTTTAGCCGGGCTTTGACCTGGCTGCTAACTGCGGCGACTATTCGGGGACAGACCTCGCCTTCGCATAGACATTAAGGACTCAATGCAACAATCGCATTTCCTCAATTTGCAGCCAGCCGGAACCCCACTCGTCGACCAGCCAACGGCCATGCAGCAGAAGCGGCAGCCACGGCTCGGGCTTCTGTAGCCTGTCATCGCCGCGAACGATGATGAAACTCCGGCCGTCGCCCAGGAAGAAACCCGGACCGCCGGTCCAGCCTGGCAAGCGTG
>CP070688.1:230139-235086 GCA_020353135.1 Chloroflexota bacterium | reverse complement strand
GCGGCCGGATCGCGGGCGATAGCTTTCTCCGTATGGCCCACAAAGTCCACCATCAGGATCGAGGCGCTGTCAAATAATTGCGGCGTGACCGTGCCATAATCCTTCATTTCCTCATAGACCGACTTGGGCATGACATTCAGCAACAGGCGCTCGACCCGGTCTTTTTCCCGTTCCAGCTCGCGCGCGTTCCGTTCGGCCATTTTTGAGTAGGATTCCAGCATATACTCGGCCTGTCGTTGCTTAGTGATGTTGTGGCACTCGACCACGGCCCGGTCGTCTTCGTCCGGTATGGCCCGAATCTCGACCGAGATGGGGACAGTCCGTCCTCCGGACTGGGCCTCGGCCTCAAAGCGGTACGCCCGGCCGGCCTCAACCCTTGACTCAGCCCGGCCGGTATTCAAGCCTGGCACCCGGGCCGTCAAAGGCTCGTCGGCGTCGCTCTCTGGCGGGAACCAGGCGAAGAAATTGGCATTCTCAAAAAGGACTTCCCAGCTGTCGAGAGCGACAACTGCCAGACCAACATTCAGTGTGCGAGTTGCCTGTTGCAGCGTGGCCTTTTCGATTGTCATGGCTTGCTGGCCGGCATCATCTGGAGACACGTTCACCTCCTGGCGATAATGTAGTTCTTACGATCCATCATTTCTTGCTCGACCGCGCGAATATCCTCGTCCGCAAAATTGTAATCCTCAAGAGTCTCGCGCATCAGTACCAAGGATTCCATGAAGGCATCTTCGGTTATGCCCAGATGGGCGTGTACCCGTTCCAGGTGCTCATTCGTATAACTGGCCGGTCCGCCCATCATGGCGGCGATGAACTTCGTTTGGTGGTCGATCAGCCGCTTCATATCAATATTGGCGAAGTAGTGGCTGGTTTCCGGCGAATCTATCATTCTCTCGTAGAAACTCATCACTACCCGGCTCACGCTGGCAAAACCACCATATCGTTCGAAAATAGTGCTCTTCATGAAGTGATTACCTCCCGGTTAAGTTCTGTGTGCGGCCAGATGTCCACAAAGCCGTTGACATTGGCTGCGGTCCGTACTGGGTCGTCAGTTCCCGATTATACTCCAACTTCCCTGGCGGTCACTGCTGGCCGCTGTAGGAAAGCCTTCTTATTCTCTCGCCCGCCAATAGGCCGCTATCGCCGCCTCAACGCCAAGGCGCGGGCTGGAAAGGACCGGCACCGGCAAGGATCGGCAACGTTCGCCTGCCTCGGCCATGGAGGCCTGGGCCAGAACAACGACATCCACCTCTTCAATGTTAGCTCTGATGGCATCTTCTATAGTGCCAACATACTTCTCGTGAGCGGACCGTTCGAAATAGGACCAGGCGTTCGCGACCAGCAACTCGCGACAACATACTGGAAGTCCGAGCCTAGCTGCAGAATCGTCGATCAGCGCCCGCGTGGGCGCCAGCGTGCTATTTAGCGCCGCGACGATCAATATTCGTGGCCCCATCTGAACGGCCGCATCGGCCATCGCCCGATCGATACGCTGGGTGATCAACATGTGTCCGTCGCCCGCGCGCTCGGCCGGGCTACCAATGGTCGAACAAGTGCAGACGACGACGGCAGCCCCAGTGGACGCCGCGTTCCTCATTGCCTGGCCAATATGCGACTCCAGTTCGCGCCGTATTACACCGTCCTCTCGCGCTTCCGCCAGAAGTGATTCGTCGATCATGTGCCGAACCTTCAGGTCAGGTGCGAGTTCGCTCATTAGCTCCCCGAATGTAGCTTTGTGTATGGCCGCCGTGTGCAGGAAGGCGATATCGTGTTTCATTGACCACTCTTTCCAGTCGCCCGACTCGCCTACCCGGCAGGTCGTATCAAGGGACGATTCATGGAACTCCAGTTAGTCAACCGTACTCTACAGGAACCCACAGTCGAGTAAGCCTCGCTTGTCGGCCGCCCCTTATCTCGAGATGATAGGCATCGGGCATGGACAAGCTGGACCAGAAATCATAACCGACACTAGGATCAAAGTGACCGAGAATGAGCGCCAACAAGTTGCCATGAGTACCCACGACGTAGTGGTCGGATGAACCGTCGGCCGTCAATTCGGCAAGGGCCGCGATTCCTCGGGCTTGGGCGTCCTGATTGCTTTCGCCGCCAGGCCAACTGAATTCGGCGTCCTGCCATGTTCGAAGAACGGCTACTTCAAATGAGGTTGCGGTCCATGTTCCCAGGGCCCGCTCTCTGAAGCGATCCTCGATCTGCACTGGCAGCTTCCGGTCAGCAGCCAACGGTCTGACTGTCTGAATAGCCCGCCTGTAAGGGCTGGAGTAAATTACCTCAAAGGGCCGGTCGGCCAGCAGTTTGGCCAAGCGGAACGCATCGCCTGTTCCGCGAGGGGAAAGCGGCCTCCCTTCATCCGGCGACCACTCGGCATGCGCATGTCTAACAAGGTACAGGTTCATGATCCGGCATCACCTGCCACCGGCCACGTGCCACTACTCCCCCTTCGACTCATACGAGAAATCTTCCGGAAAAGTGACAGACGCCTTCCACCAGGCGACCGTCGATTCGGCGTCGGCCGAGGCAAAATCCAGCGAATTCCATATGAATGCTTCTTCCATTTGCTCGCCCAAAGCCAACAGGCGTTTGCCGGTCAGCACCTGTTGGTCACTCCATTCGCGCAGGGCATCTTCGATCGTATCATGTTTATCCAGCAATTCCAGCAGTTCGGTGACGTTGTGATACCCTTTAAAGACGCCCGACCCGGTAAATGGTTGAATGACCATGCCGGCGTCGCCGATCAGGCACATACGACCTTGACGGTAAGCGGGCAAATCGACCGTATAGATCAACTGCACGTACGTCCCCTTTGTATCAGCCACCAGCTCGCCGTAGTAAGTCGGAAGGTTGTCGACCATCAGCTGCTTCAGTCGCTCTTCTTCCTCCAAGCGCACTTTGCCAGGCGGAATGGTTCCCGTACGCGATCGGCCGTCGCTATCTACCATGAAAGCCGGCAAATCCTCCTCGGCCAAAGGAATATAGGCCGCCCAGTTGGCGATTCGCTCGCCCTCCTTCGTCGAACCGTGGTCGTCAGGGATGAAATAGAGAACGACATGACCAGGCATGTTGGGGTAAGACAGCCGGGGCAGCTTCTTCCCGAGCGGAGCGCTGTCGGGCAACCGGCTTTCAGGCAATAGCCCCCGCCACAGCATGTAACCTCTGTAGTTCAATTCGGAATCGGGAAATATCAAGCGACGGCCCAGCGATTTGTAACCGTCGGCGAACAAAACCAGGTCAAATTGCTTCTCATCGCCGCCTTCCAATTGCAGTGTCACCGACTCAGCCTGGTCTGAGCGGGCGCCAACTACCTGGCTGCCCTCGTGGTATACATCGTCGGGTACGCGCCGGCGCAGATTGTCCCACAGCACGCTCCAATGAAACACCCGCAGGTCAGTAGGCATGGCCCAAGGAGAGTATCCCAATCGCTTCTCGCTCGCTGTCCTGATAACGAACGGCATTTCGGTGGTAGGCCAATTGGGGAATTCGGCATCCAGGAAATCCTGTTCGATCAGCCCGTTCAGCACTGGTGGAGTCGTGGCGATGCCGCCGCCGCGGCCGACAAGCGCTCCCCGCGACCGTTCAAACACCGCCACTTCGTGCCCGGCGCGTCCCAGTAGAATGGCCGCCGAACAGCCGGCGATAGATCCTCCGACGATACCGATTCTTAGCTCTCTCATTTCCTGTCCTTCCTTTGAAGTAGCTTTCAGCTGTAAGCTGTCAGTGTCACACAGTTTGCTGGTATTTAATTTCGTCAAAGAGACGCATAAGCTAAAATGACATTTTCCCAGGTGACGCCAATCGAATCGAGGGCCAGTTCAGGGGCGTAGGCCGAGACTGGCAGCTGGAGGAAGAGTGTCGATCTTTGTCCGTGTTTCTTCGTGAGTCATCGTCATTCTATTCCTTTTGTTTCGCCTATGGCCGGCAGACCAATGTCAGTGCTAATGATACGCCGTCATGCTCGTCACGCCATTGTTTGCTCAATGCAGCCTCGTGAGGGAACCGCTCTCCCAGCTGCACCGAGCGCGAGTTACGATTTGTGCAAAGGGCTTTGAGGACGGATAATTACTCCCTGGAACTGGCGAGCCAGCGCTAATCAGAAGTTGGAGGTTTCATATGGCCACACGATACTTTGGTGAGCGGATCAAGCGAAACGAGGACCCCAGGCTGCTGACGGGCCAGGCGTTGTTCGTCGATGACGTACATTTACCCAATATGGTCCACGCCGCCATTGTCCGGAGTCCATACGCGCATGCCCGCATCAAAGGCATCGACACGTCGTGGGCGCTGAAAGAAGAGGGCGTCCTGGCCATCTACACGGCCGAGGAATTGGGCGACTTCTGGCGCAAAGGTCCGCTCAACGTATCGCCGCCGCCAATCGAGGGTCTCATTTTCCACGAGCGCACGCATCCCATCCTGGCCAGGGATAAAGTACGCTATGTCGGCGAGCCCGTCGCGATTGTGTTGGCCGAAGATCGCTATCTGGCCGAGGATGCAGCCGCCTACGTGGACGTCGATTACGAACCCCTGGTGGCCGTGGTCGATATGGAGAAAGCCCTGGCGCCTGAGTCAACTCTGGTCCACGAGGATGTGGGATCGAATATCGCCGCCCATTGCGTCCAACGGAGGAGTTCTGACGCCGGTGAGTCCTACGAAGAGGCTCGAAGCAGGGCTGATTTAGTGATTAAACGCCGCATGTACTACGATCATGGCACGGCCGCGGCCATGGAGAACCGGGGCGTCGTGGCTGATTGGGATCAACGCAGGAAGCGCCTGACCGTCTGGGATACCACCCAGGCGCCGATCCCGATCCGTAACGGCCTGGCGGCGATGTTGGGGCTGGCCGAGAACCGGGTCCGGGTCATCGCGCCCTTTATCGGCGGCGGTTTTGGTCCCAAGATGCTCATGTTCTATCCCGAAGAGATGCTGATTCCCTGG
>CP070688.1:224234-230039 GCA_020353135.1 Chloroflexota bacterium | reverse complement strand
GCCAGTACGAGTACGAGTAAAGCTTTCTTCCAGTTCATTTTGGTCACTCCTTTGGTTAGCTGCGAGCTTCTAGCTTTGAGCTTTGAGCTGTTAGTTTTCTAAGTTGCTGGAAGGATAGCAGGGGATTGTGTAGGGAATGTGTATGGAATTTGTGGGTTGTGTGGGGATTGGGGACCGGGGGCTGGTAGCTGGTGGCCGGTCGCTGGTGCGTGCTTTCTGAGAATGAGGGCTGACGCGAAAGGGAGTGGAACGGAGGGACGGACGAGTAGACGGGTTTGTGGACTTGGCGGATTGCGGATGGTACCATAGCCGTTAGCACAGTGCAGCCCACATCGAAACCGTTGACGTCCCACAGCCAATCCCTTTAGCCAGCTCAGGTATGTGCCCGGGAGATCGTCGTCACCATGAACATCCAAACTTTTTTTGCTTACGATCCGTCAGATACGGACGAAACCAGGGTGGAGAAGTTCGCCATCTTTCTGGTGGCGGGCGCATGCTGCCTGGCGGGCGTGATCTGGACTTTGATGTACTACGTGGTTTTTGGCTTCGGATTGATCACTCTGCTGCCTTTTTCCTTTGTCGTCATTGTTGGCCTCGCACTCATCGTCTCCCATTTCACCAAGAACCACTATTTTGCCATCTACGCTCAGATCATCTGCATTATCTACGTGCCGACTTTCATACAGTGGAGCGTCGGCGGGGTATACGCCTCTGGATTGGTTATCGTGTGGGCCTTCCTGGGACCGATCATCTCAATGATGTTTTTCTCGGTCCGGCAATCTATCATTTGGGTCATGGTCTTCTTAGTGAATCTGGCCATCACCTTCATCTTCAACGACTTCTTCGCCAGTAATGGTCAATTGGTGCCGGAGAGCACCAGACTGATCTTGCTCTTCATGAATCTGACCTTCGCCTCGGCGGTGATGTTTATTTTTGCCGGCTACTTCGTGACCAGCGCCCTCAACGAACGAGAAAAAGCGAACAGACTGCTGCTGAACGTCTTGCCCAAAGAGATCGCTCCCATCCTGAAAGGCGGCCAGATGTCAGTGGCCGAGCATTATGAGTCGGCCAGCGTGCTGTTCGCCGACATCGTCGGGTCGACGCCGCTATTCTCCGACCTGACGCCAGAAGAAGCGGTCGATTGGCTCAACGAAGTGTTCACGATGTTTGACGGCCTGGTTGAGAAATACGGCCTGGAGAAGATACGGACGATAGGCGATAATTACATGGTCGCCTCTGGGGTACCGGTTCCCACTCCGGACCACGCCGAGGCGATAGGCAATTTGGCACTGGATATGATCCAACAGTTAAAGGAGGTGCCGGCGCGGAATGGCAAGCGTCTTGAATTCCGGGTGGGCATCAACTCTGGGCCGCTGGTGGCCGGGGTCATCGGCCAGTCTAAGTTCCATTATGATCTGTATGGCGATACGGTTAATACGGCCAGCAGAATGGAATCTCACGGGGAAGCGGGCAGGGTGCAACTGGCTCAGGGGGCCTATGATTTGCTCAAGGAAGAATTCGAGTGCATACCCAGGGGCCGAATAGCGGTCAAGGGTAAGGACGATATGGAAACCTGGTTCCTGACCGGCCGTAGATAGTGACCGGTGGCGAACAGTGAACGGTGATCGGTGGTCAGTGGACAGAGAAAACATATGCCGCTTCACACGGTTGAACGTTTGTCGCGATAGATTGACATAATACATGAACTGAATACTGCAAGGGATGGGAATGGAGATAGGCAAAACGCTTTACGTGACCAGTCGCGAGGCCTGGCGGGCGTGGCTGGCCGAGCACTACCAGAGCGAGGCGGAGATTTGGCTTGTTTATTACCGAAAAGAATCGGGCAAACCGCGGATACCCTACAACACAGCCGTCGAAGAGGCGCTATGTTTCGGTTGGATCGACAGCATCATCAAGAAGCTGGATGAGCCGCGTTCGGCCCAGCGTTTCTCGCCTCGGAGAGCCAGGAGCAATTACTCGCAGACGAATATCGAGCGGCTGAGACGACTCGTGGGGCAAGGCAAGGTCATGCCCGAAGTGCAAGTTGGGTTGGGCGATTTGCTGGAGCGTGAGTTTGAATATCCGGCCGACATCATGGCTGCGCTGCAGTCTAACGGGATAGCGTGGCAGAATTTCCAGACGTACTCGGGCTCCTATAGGCGCATCCGGGTCGCCTACGTGGAAACGGCCCGGGACCGGCCGGGGGAGTTTGAGAAGCGACTGGCCAACCTTGTCAAGAAGAGCGAGCAGGACAAGCAATTCGGCTTTGGGATCGAGGCCTACTACTAGCCTGGGATGAAAACTAAAGCAGCCAGCCAAATCTTAAGAGATATTTAAGTACTTCTGTCGACGCTAGCTTCTCTGTAGTTGCAGAAGCGGCCGGATAGCGAAAGCGGGAAAATACAACCGCTTACAGAGCGACGTGAAGCGTTTTAGCCGGTACAGAAATCGGCAAGAGCAATCTGGCTAGAACAGGAGGAAGGCGACAACCGCCCCCTTGTTTCCCATCATCGACGCATTCATTACATCAACATGGAGACAAGAATGATTAAGTTAGCAGGAACAGTAGGAGTTTATCTATCGCTAGCCGTCGTGCTGGTGCTGGCAGGCGTAGCGATCGCCTCTGGCGCAGAGGCGGCGGCCGGGGTCGTGTCTGGCGCATACTGGGTAGCACTGGCCTTTTGCGTAGCTCTCTTCTTGATAAAGCGATCGAGACCAAAAACCAGAAAGTTTCGTTCGCCAAGGCGTCGATCGTCGACGCGTCGCTACTAGCGTGTAGCCTTTGCACATACCCACACCTCGGAGCGTAGGCGCAATAAGAGCGGCAGGATTCGTGAATCCTGCTGCTTTTTCTTTGCCGTCCAGGCAGCCAGCCTAGCCCACTTCTCGGTTCGATATTGAAAATCGAAGAAACCGCCGTCCATGACCAAGGTCATGTATCGACGCGGCCGGTGACGGTGTATGATGTTTGGAACCAGGATTCGGCTCGTAGCCGGCTTTGATGCCCGGAGCGTATGTTATGGATGACTTCAACTGGTCTCTGCCCGCCATTGCCATGGTCGTCGGCGTCGGACTGGGGATCATCCTGGTTCTGACGTTCGGCATCTGGAAGTCGCTGCCGCTGTGGGTCAAGGTGCTGGGCGCCCTGGCGTTGGTGGTGTTCATCTTTCTGCTGGGGAGCGGCCGGATACCGTTACCGGCGATTGGGGGTTAGGGGCTGGGGGCTGGTAGTTGGTTGCTAGCGGCCGGTCGCTAGTCGTCCAGGGCATAGGCTACGGCCTGTTCCAGGGTCATGGCCTGGCCCTCGCTCCAGGCGGCCTCAAAATCTGCCTCTCCTAGTCGGGACCGTACCTCGGCCGTGTATAAAGCCAATTGATCATAATCAGACGGCTGTTCGGCGGCGCCCATCTCTTCAAACAAAGCGGCCGAGGCTCCTAACAGTTTGGCGGCCTTGGTTGGCTGTCCCAAGATGCTCAAGGGACCAGCCAAGTTCCACAGGTCAGCAATAACCCCTTGCCGTATTCCTGATTGGTGAAACCACACGAGGGCAGATTTGGCGAGGTCTCGCGCCTCACGATAGTCTGCCTCGTTATAGGCGATCATTGACAGGTTGGCCTGGAGCATGATCTGGCGAATCGTCTCGCCGGTTTCACGGCTCACCGCCAGCGAGGCCAAATACTTTTCACGGGCCAGCTCATTGTCGCCAGCCATCTTCGCCAGTTCTCCCTGAATGTTGAGGGCCTGGGCCTGGCCTGGTTTGTCGCCTGAAGCCTGGAAGATAGCGAGCGCCTGTTCGCTCCGCCCCCATTTTGCCGAGAAGGTCTGCTTTTGGCCGATATCTATGGCCATAAGCAATAGCGACCAGGCCTCACTACGATGATCGCCCACTTGCCGCGCCAAAACCAAGGCGTTTCGATAGAGTCGTCTGGACTCAACCAGATCGCCATTCACTGTAGCCAACTGCCCAGCTCCCAACAGCAAAGCTAGCCGGAAAGCTTCCGGCAGCGCGGAAATCTCCGGCAGTACGCGTCGGAACCAACGGAAACCTTCGACCGGGCTGTCATAGTAGTACCAGAAGTAGCTGAGCGATGAGATCAGGCGCGCCGCGGCCTCCATTTGCCCAGCTTCTATCGCCCAGTCGAAAGAGGCTCGCAGATTGCCCTTCTCGGCAACAGTATTGGCCAGCAAGCGCAATTGACCCTGGCGCCGGTAACCGGCGGCCATCTCCTCGGCCAGTCCGAGGAAGTATTCCAGGTGCCTGTCTCTCATCAATCGGACTTCGCCGCTCTCATTCAAGCGCTCACGGGCATATTCATGAATCGTCTCCAACATGACGAAGCGCGGCACGCCACCCGGGCCTTCCTCCTGGTAAATGAGGCTCTTGTTCAGCAAGGACTCGAGGCCGTCAAGGGGGTCGATGGCAAGCCCGGGAGTACATATGGTTTCGACAGCATCAATGGTTCTGCCGCCGACGAATACCCCAAGCCGCCAGAATAGACGCCGTTCATCCTCTTCCAACAGCCGGTAGCTCCAGTCAATGGTGTCGCGCAGCGTGCGTTGGCGGGCCGGCAAGTCGCGCGGTCCACCTTTCAGCGCCTCCAGCCGGCTGTCCAGGCGGGCCAGCAGTTGTTCAGGGCTAAATAGCCTGAGCCGAACGGCGGCCAGCTCAATGGCCAGCGGCAGTCCGTCGAGGCGGGCGCAAATGGCGGCCACGACGGGCGCATTCTCAATCGTCAACGTGAATTCAGGCTTAGCCGCTCGAGCCCGTTGCAGGAGAAGCGCTACCGACTCATAAGTCGCTACCGACTCGTAGTTGGTAAGATCGTTCACGGTGTCCGGATGGGCCGGATCGGGCACGGACAGCGGCGGAACCGGGTATTCGTGCTCGCCGCTCAAGCTCAGTACTTCGCGGCTGGTGGCCAGGATGGTCAGCTGTGGCGCGGCCGCCAACATGAACGAAATCAACGGGGCGGCCGGCAACACGTGCTCGAAGTTGTCCAGCACCAGGAGAGCGTGCTTGGCGTTGAAGTAGCGCGCCAGGAGTTCCGGCAATGGTTGGCCGGGCTGCTCTTTCAGTCCAAGGTCGCGGGCGATGGCGGCCGGGACCTGTTCGGGGTCCGTTGTCGAAGCCAGACCGACGAAGGTCACGCCGTGGGCATAGTGGCCGGACACGGACCCGGCGACCTGGAGGGACAAGCGCGTCTTGCCGGTACCACCCGGCCCGGTGAGGGTAACCAGGCGGGCCGTCTCCAGCAGCTCTTTCACCTCGGCCAGCTCGCGTTGCCGGCCGACGAAGGAGGTGAGTTGAGCCGGCAGCTTCGGGGCGGCATACGTTAGGGTCGTGGATTTGGCCGGCTGGTCGCCGTCAAGCAGTCCGATCTGCCGGGCCCTGGCGGCCGCCTGGGTCCGGCTGTGCACGTCCAGCTTGTCGAAGATCTGCTTGTTGTACCACTTGACTGGGTCTGGGCTGAGGAAGATCCTAGCGGCGATTTCTCGATTGGTCAGACCTTCGGCCAAAAGGCGAACGACCTCGAGCTCGCGGTCTGACCAGGGTTGGTCATATGGGTGCTCGCCTACTTCGTTCATCGGGTGCCTGAAGTGCGCTAAGGGTGGTCAGCTGCTGAACTCTTCAGCCACTGATCTCGTCGTATACCAGTTTCTGAAAAGCATCTCCTGGACTCCAAGTGTACCACGCTTGTGACATCGCAATGATCGATACCGATTCCTCGGGGAATATCCAGGCCCATGTTCCGCTGACTCCCAACCATCCAAAAGTCCCAGCTGGCCATCCCTCGTTCGGCAAGT
>CP070688.1:221533-224134 GCA_020353135.1 Chloroflexota bacterium | reverse complement strand
ATGGCGATGGCTTTACGCACCGCAACCTGGTCCAAACCAGGGGAATTCAGGTTGTAGAAGGCGGTTGGCAGGCTGGCGCCAATGCCATAAGGAGCCTCAGGCAAGTAGGTGGAGATGGGCAGCCCATAGTTCTCCCACAAAAGTTGAATATTGGAGTTAAACTGCTGGCTGACATCCACCTCACCCTTTGCCAAAGCCACTGAACCGGCGGCGTTGTCCTTAAAGATCGTGTGCGCCAGGTACTTCGGCACAGGCAGCTTGCCCCACATGGACTCGTCCTGGCCCCAGTAGTTGTCATCCCGAACGTAGATAACCTTCTGATCGTCGGCGAAGAATTGGTGATAGGGCCCGGAGTATACGACGTCCTCGGCGGTATCCTCAATGAATGCAGTGGCATCCTCGCCAGCGCGCGCTTCCAGCGCCTCGGTCCAGGCTTTCTGCATGACATAGTTGCTGCTCAAGTATGCCTGGACGATCAGAGGATTGACTGCATTGCCCTCATCGTCCAGTACCGCCTTAACCAGGACCGTCTTGTCATCCAGGGCTTCAATGGTGTCGATGTATGGACCATTAGCGCCGAAGGCATTGGTTTCGTACTTGGCGTGGGTTGCCCAGGTATAGGCGACATCCTCGGCGGTCACCGGGGTGCCATCACTCCACGCGGCGGCATCTTTGAGCTTGAAGGTGATCTCGGTCCGCTCATCGTTCCACTCGTACGGGCCGTCGGCGAGCAAGGGAACCTGCTGGCCATCGAGCATATTGTACGCGTACGGTGTTTCGAACATGATGACGTAGGCGTTGTCTCCCTCGGAGATAGCCATGGCATTGTTGGCGTTGGCATTGTAAGGATTCCAGCTCACAACCGGACCCCACTGATGACCATTGAAGAACATGGTTTCGTTGCGCGGAAGCACATCTTCGCCTTCTTCGGCCGGCGCTTCGACGACCACCTCTTCGGTTACCACGCGGGTAACCTCCACCTCTTCTACGACCTCTTCGGTCACCACGCGGGTCACCTCTTCGGTGATTGTCTCCGTCTCCGTGACCACGCGGGTGACCTCAACGGTCTCGGTCTCCGGCGTGCAGGCGACCAGAGCCACTGCGGCCACCAGCAACAGGCTAATTAGAAGTAACAACCTCTTAAACATTTTCATCTCCTTTCACCCCTAAGGGCTTTATCAGCAAGCAAAACACAAACACGAACAAAAAACCTTCTCATCTCCCCGCTGAAATTGATCTTCAAGAAATCTCCTTATTTGAAGAATCACCTCCTTGGTGGCCGGTCAGTGGTCAGCTATCAACTATCGGTAATCACTCGTTACCATCATCTGCTATCTAAACGTCATCGCGCTAAACGTTATCGCGCACGCATGATGCATGCGCGCCCACATCACTTAGCGCCGGGCCAGATTGACCCCGCACGACTCGCGGATAACCAGTTCCGTATCAAAAATGACCCGGCGTTGTGGCGTCGGGCCGTTTTCGATGATATCTAGTAAGACGTCGACTGCTTCGCGGCCCACACGCACGATCGGCTGGCGAATAGTGGTCAGCTCCGGCTGTCCTGCGCCAGCGGGCAGCAGATCGTCAAAACCAACAAGGGCGATATCGTGGGGCACCTGCAGCCCCGCCTCGCGAATCGTCCGCCAGGCCCCCAGGGCCAGTTGATCGGACGCGGCAAAAACGGCATCAGGCTTGACCGGCAACAAGCGTTTCATGGCCAAGTAGCCGCCGGCCTCACTGAAATCTCCTTCGGCCACCAACTCCTCATTGTACGTACCGCCGCGATCGCTAAGCGCCTTACAGTAGCCGGCCAGCCGATCTTCAGCGGCGACCATATTCTGTGGTCCGGCGATATGAGCCAGGCGCCGGTAGCCCAGTCGCAACAAGTGATTGACGGCGGCATATGCGCCATTCAAATTATCGGCGTCAATGAAACTGACTTGCGGGTAACGATCCTGGCGCCCGATGACGACAAGGGGCACCTCGTTCTTTATCAGGTGAGGGATGAGCGGATCTTCATATTGGGAAGAGGCCACGATCACCCCGTCAAAGAGGCTGGCATTGGCGATTCGCCCGCTAAGCTGCGCCTCTTCCTCTTCGTTATGGAACAAAAAAAGCGCCAGGCTCTGTTCATTTCTGTTGCAGGCCATCGAAATGCCCTGGGTGAGACGCGGAAAGTAAGGATCGGCAAAAAGGGTGGTGAAGGCATGGGGGATGACGAGACTGATGATGCCGGAGCGGTTAGAAGCGAGGGCACGGGCCGCGATATTGGGCCGGTAGCCCGTCTCGTCGATAACCTGCCAGACGCGGCGACGGACATCGTCACGGACGCCAACCTGGTCATTTACGACTCTAGATACCGTTGATCGTGAAACCCCGGCCAATTCGGCGACTTTTTCCAGTGTAATGCTGCTCATCGCAACCAATAAGGTCCGCCTGGTAATGGGAGCGCTTCCACCATTTCATTCATTTTGGCCATTATCTTCCCGATATTGACCAATGAACGGATTTGTGTGACAATAAACGCTGCGATTTTCCGTCCGTAGCTGGGAGCGCTCCCAACTTTGTGAAAAGAGTAACATATTTCAAAATGGCTGT
>CP070688.1:214859-221433 GCA_020353135.1 Chloroflexota bacterium | reverse complement strand
GGCATCGGCAACGATCCGGTCACCTTTTGCAAGAGAGCGATTTCGTTGGCGTCCCGATCTTTGTCGACACCGGCGATGCTCTTGTGCTCCGGCCGGCCACGGTACTCGGCCGGATGCATATCGCCGCCGCCGGCCACCAGCAAGCCATCTATCAGCGCCAGCCATTCATCCCGGTCAGATCCGCCGGGCGGCAGCAGAACCGGCGTCCCGCCGGCCCGGCGCACCGCATCTACGTAAAGTGCGGGCAGGTAGAAGAACTCGTCATAGTACAGCGTTTTGATCTTGCGTTCGTCGCGCCCGTAAGTCGTGATGCCGATGATTGGTTTCATAATGATGGCGATATTATAACATCGGGCTGATTTCTGGCAGCGGCTCTGCCTGGGCAGGGCTGGAAGCAGTTAAGTTGCCCATTATTGAGTTTGGGCAAGCAATCCGGTACACTACGTTTGGCGACTTGCGCCGACGGTTCCTGTTTCTTTGGAGGAGAAGACGATGACAGAATCCCGTCCATTCTCGTTTTCCTTGCGTGTGTTCATCGGCGTCGCCGCTTTCGGCTTGACGCTGTTCTTCATGCGAGAGGCGTCCAGCATGATCAATTCGCTCTTGCTGGGCATCATCATCGTCCTCAGCGCCAGCCCCTTGCTCCATTGGTTGCAACGAAAGAAGGCGCCAGATTGGCTGGCCTATGTGCTCACGTTAACCGCCATCGTGGCAGTGTTCGGGGTGTTGGTCGTGCTCTTGTCGGTCGCCGTGAGCAGGTTGGTCGAATCCATCCCTACCTACCAGACTCAGCTGCAAGAACTGCAACAAGATTTCGAGCAGTTTCTTGAGGATCTGGGGCTGGCCGGGGTTGAACTGGCAGATGCCATCGCTCTTATCAACCCAGAAGAGATAGCTGACTGGTTCGTCAGCTTCCTAAGCGGCTTGCTTGGGGTCTTTTCCGACATCATCGTCATTGCGCTGATCGTCATTTTCCTATTGATCGACACCTTCAGCATACCGCAAAAGGTGGCCGCCGAAGTCAGCGCCGGCAACGATTACGTGAAGCGGATATTCGACTTCGGCACAGACATTCGCGAGTACGTCTATATCACGACAATAGTGGGGCTGTTCACCGGTATCCTCGACACGATTTTCTTCCTCATCATGGGCGTCGACTTTGCCGTTCTGTGGGGCATCCTGGCCTTTCTGCTCAGCTATATCCCGACCATCGGCTTTTGGCTGGCGGCCATTCCGCCAACGTTTCTGGCCCTGCTGGAATCAGGTCCAGTAGCGGCCCTGGTCGTGTTCCTGGGCATCGTCATTATCAATGGTTTCGCCGAAAATGTAGTCAAGCCCAGATCGATGGGCAGTGGCCTTAATCTATCGCCTTTCGTCGTCGTCTTTTCGGTCATCTTCTGGAGCGCGATTCTCGGGCCAATGGGGGCTATCCTTTCGATCCCGATGACGCTGATCATCAAGGAGTTGGTGCTCGAGGTAGACGAGCAAAACGCCTGGATGGCTCGATTCTTGAGCGCTGGCGAAGGCGGCGAGCCGCCGGCGACGGAGGAAAAGGAAGAACAACCGGCTACCATTTCAGACCAGGGCGCCGCCTGAAAATCGGGCCAGCTGATTGACTAGACACGGAAAATAGGATACATTCTGGCCATCGTAAGTTCTGTTTCGGACAATTGAGCAGGCCGTCCAGACTTAGAGATACTGGACGGCCTGTTTTCTGTCGTCAGGAATGATCACCTGGTCGCGGAATGTCCGGCAAGTTTAAGGAAGGAAAAAGAATGAGTGATCAAGAAACCGGAACCGTGAAGTGGTTCAATCCTGAAAAGGGTTACGGCTTCATCGCGCGTGACACGGGTGGCGACATCTTTGTCCATTATTCGGCCATTTCCGGCTCGGGATTCCGCGTACTGGAAGAAGGCGAGCGCGTCACCTTTACGGTTGGCGAGGGTCGCAAGGGCCCGGCCGCCCAGAATGTGCGTAAATCCGACGGCGAAGAGTAGTTGGTGCACGCATCTGTACAGGTCGTTTCCGCGGAAGTACCTATTAGCGCATGATCTTGCTCACCCGTTTGAGCATAAGCACGAAGGGAAGCCGCTAGTACCCCATCGAAGAGAACATCACAAAGAAAGGTCAACTTTAATTGGTCAATAACATTTGGCCGCTGAAAGCACAGGTATCGACTGATCGTCGGGCCTGGTATTCAGCGGCCAAATTATCGTTGCCGTCTTCTCTAGCCAGAATCAAACGATCCTTTTTCGCTTTCAGCGCCGATTTCTAGGCGCGAATCTGCCCCGCCCGGCCTCAGCCAACAGCTCGCCGTCGTGAACGATGATTTCACCCCGACTGATGGTGGTCGACGGCCAGCCCTGCAATTCCAGCCCCTCGTAAGGGGTCCAGTCGACCTGCTCGTGCAGGCTATCCACACCCAAAGTCACCGGTTGTTCCGGGTCGAAGATTACCAAATCGGCGTCATAGCCAACCAAGATATCTCCTTTGCCGGCGAAACCGGCGGCTCGCGCCGGCGCTGTACAGCACGTATCCACCCACTGGTTAAGCGATAAGCGGCCGCTGGCCACGCCAAAGGTATACATGGCCGGAAAGCGCATCTCGACTGAAGGCACGCCGCCGGGTATGCGGCTGTAATCGTCCAGGCCGGTGGCCTTCTCTTCTCGAGTGAACGGGCAGTGATCGGTGGTCATGATTTGCAGATCGCCCCGGCCGAGGGCTAACCAGAGCGCGTCCTGGGCGCCCTGGTCCCGGATCGGCGGCGAGCAGACCGGCAAAGCGCCCTCGACGCCGGGTCGATCGTAGATATCCTGGGTTAACAAGAGGTATTGGGGGCAGGTTTCGCCGCTCACCGGCAACCCACGTCGCCGGGCGGCCGCGATACGCTCCACGGCCGCCGGGCTGGTCACGTGAAAGATGTGTAGCGGCGTTCCGACCAGTTCGGACAGGTCGATCACCCGTCCGACGGCTTCGCCCTCCATCAACGCCGGTCGGCTGCGAGGATGCCAATGGGGCGATGTACGGCCGGCAGCGAGGTTGCGGGCCACCAAGGTGCAAATCAGATCCCAGTTTTCGGCATGAACGACCGGCAAGCCGCCAACGTCGCGAATTGCCTCCAACGCCTGCAGTAGCTGGCCGTCGCTCAGGCACAGGCCGTAGGCCATGTACAGCTTGAAGGACGTGCAGCCGCCGTCGTAAGCCGCAGGTACCTGGTCCAGCAATGTTATCTCGGCCGGGCCGATGGTCATGTGCAAACCATAGTCTATGACTACCCTTGGATCGGCCTGGGCACGCCGGGCGGCGATGGCCTCGACCATGGTTTCTTGGGGCGCCCTTTCGACGAAATCGACGATGGCAGTCGTGCCGCCGAGGGCCGCGGCCACCGTGCCGCTATAAAAGTCATCGGCCGAGACGAAATCGCCAATGGGCATCTGCATGTGGACGTGGATGTCAACCGCGCCCGGCGTCACCAGTTTACCTGTCGCGTCCAGGATTCGTTCACCGGTCAGACCGCGCCCAATGGCGGCGATCTGTTCGCCACTAACGCCAATGTCGGCCGCAAAAATCGCATTGGCCGTCACCACGGTCCCATCGCTAATTACCAGATCATAGGTCATAGTCACGCCTCTCACATCGATCAGCCAACGAGGTCAGTCAATTGTACCCGAGGCGTGGTCCTTGGGAAGTGGCCGGTCCTGCCGGGATGCGGCTGACCTTACGATTTCGATAGCGTCGTACGACTCAACCCGGCGCGCTGCCAGAATCGGCCGGATCCTGACCAGGGATATACGGATGCCAGTCACTATCGAGCAGCCAAAGAATGTCCCCGCCTGGCCGGGTCAGGTAAGCGATGGACGGAGAGGTCTCACTGGCCTCGGCTTGAAACTTGACGGAATAGAGGACCTCTTTCACCGTGGCCCAGCCCAGGCTTTCGCGCACTGAAGGCTGCTCCCGCCAGACCTTGCCGAAACCGCGGACCGGTTTGAACAGGCCCTCTGGGGGCGACTGTTCCAGAGCGTTTGCCGAATCGCCGGCCGACCATGTATCTGCGAAGACGAAGAATTGCCCGCTATCTGCGAAGACATAGATCGAAGGTTGGGGAAGGTCCGGCCGGGGTAGCCAGATCATGAACCCCCGTTCGAAAGGTTGGTAGGCGCCATCCGCTACGATCGCTGCACCATGCGGACAGCGCCGCGGACCGGGCTGAAAGAAGTAGTCATGATCGCAGGGCCAGGACACTACGGCCGTGGCGAAGGCTTCTTGGCCGCTTACGTCGTTGACGACATGCAAGGTCATCACCGGATCAGCGACGAGGGTGCCGCCGACGTCGACTATTAGCTCGCCGGCGCTCTCCACCGGCCACCAGGGAGCAACTCGCTGGCCCGTGCCGCTGCTAATGACGCCCCGATTCGCGCCATGGGCCTGCCAGCGGAAGGTCAGGCGCTTGGCGTCACTTGATACATCCTCGGCGGTAACGGTGAAGTCGTCGATGCCAATATCCAGCGTGGGGGGCGGCAGGGACAGTGATCCGGCAATGCGACGGATATGGTCTGCATCGGCGGCCAGCATCAGGTAATTGAAGCTATTCTGGCCTATGAATATGGGCTCGGCGTAGGGCGTTACGATCATGGCCTGGTGCTCCATCGAAGATGGCTGATCGGCCGAAGGTAGTATCAAGCGCGCCTGCCGGCCGTCGGAAAGGGTCAGGGTCTCAATCACCGGCGCCGATCCATAGGGCAGCAGCTTGTGGTAGGCCTCGTTTGCCGCGACGGTATCCAGGTCGGCCGGCGCGCCGATCCCGGCAAGCCAAATAAAGCCATCCTGGCCGAGCAGCTTGGTCATCAGGCCGTGGCTGACATCCCGCCAGGTAGCTGGATAATCAAAAGACACCTTGTACAGGGCATCGTCGTAGCGGAGCCAACGCTCGGGTTCGGTCGTCGGCGTCGGCGTTGGCGGGTCAACTGGCAGCGTTGGCACGCGTATACCCTGGCCCGCGTAAATCCGGTCTGGGTCCTTCAGGCAGTTGGCCAGAAGCAACTGCTCAACAGTGGCGCCCGTCTGTCTGGCTATGCCACTGAGCGTGTCACCACGTTTGACCGAGTAGAGCGGCCAGTCGGTCCAAACCACGCAGGTCGCGACCGGTGGGGGCTGCGCTACAAATATTATCTTCCCGTCGACGGCCGAATCTTCTGTTTGGCCGGCGTCCTGTGCTTCGTCCTGCTCAGATGGCTCTGGCATAACCGTAGCAGTCGGCGCGGCCGTCGGACGCTCAGTTGGTCGCGGCGTTTCCTTATCTTGCACAGCTCGGGTAGAGGTTGGCTCTGGGCTGGGCCGTGGCGCATCGTCCCCGGTCATAGCGCCGATCACGGTTGCGCCAGCGTCTGGCGTCTCGTCCAAGATGGCGATATCCAGTTGCCCGCAGGCGGCGAGGAGCAGCATCGCCAAGCATAGAGCGCAGAGCAATAGTGTTTGTCTCATTATGTCCCTCCAGAGATACTCCGCCTCCCCTTCTCCTCACTCCACCGCTGGTCGACTCACTGGCCAGGGCGGTCAACTCCCGGCCGTTTCGCCCGGTACCTTTCCCGACGCCTATTGGCGCGAGGGTCAAGGTTGGCTCAAACGCCAACGCTAGTCGTCCGGCGCCTGTCTATTCATTGTCCCCTCTTCCCGATCCTCAGACAGGACGGCCGCGCTGCTATATTCCTACTGCTGCTATACGAGGCTTCCAATAGCGCCAGGCAGCAGGATATTTAGGCGATTGGCAGGATAGCGGGTATCTTGTGATCCCAAGTTGCGCGGGATGGCATCCGCACCGCTTTGACAAACCGGGCTACTGCGGGGCGATCGGCTGGCGATTCGCCTCGCCCCCTCGAGCGCTTTCCAGCTCCCGGCCGGCGACGAAAAAAAGCCCGCCGGCAAGTACGTAGGGCAGGGCTAATAGCACGCCGCCCAGGAGGGCCGCCATTGACTGTATGTCATAGAGGGCGACCGCCCCGACGGCGACAACCAGGAAGAAGGTTATCCCGCCAACCATGGCCAACAGGCCAGCGCGCTTTTCCCAGCGCCAGGCGACCAGAAGGGCGACGGTCAGCAGACCCTGGAACATGACCGCCGGCGTCGGTCGCGATCGCACATCCTCGTTGAATAACCAGAGCGATAGGTAGAAAACCAGTACCAGCAACGAAATGATTCGCGGCATCCATTTCATAGAACGCGTCTCTTCCGTAGTTAACTGGCCACAGTGGCCGGCGCAGTCACGCGCTTGATTCCGGCAATTGAACTAGGGTCGGGCTTTTCGAGACGGGTTCAACCCGGGCTCCCTTTAGGCAGGCGCACCGTAACCACGGTCCCCTGTCCCACCTTACTGGCAAGAGCAACTCGGCCACCATGACGCTCGACCACCGCCCGCACCATGGCCAGGCCCAGACCGCTGCCCGGCGCGGAGCGGCCGCGCTCGCCCCGGTACAGCTCTTCCCACACGTGGGGCAGGTCGGCCGGATCGATTCCCGGACCGGTATCGGCCACCTCAACCACCACGCTCAGGTTGTCCTCGCGGCCGCGCACTTCGATG
>CP070688.1:211421-214759 GCA_020353135.1 Chloroflexota bacterium | reverse complement strand
TTCGATCCACCAGGCAAGGCATCGTACATCTCTAATGGGGCGCGTCTTTTGGGCCTCCTAAGCCCGCAAATAGAAGCGCAGTACGGCGCGGAGAAGTTGGACGGCGAGCCAATCGTTATGCTGCTGCCCAAGGGAGGTCAGGGCCAGGCTGGCCAACGGATCACGATAGTGGGTGTCGACGCCCAACTGGGTGACGACGACATCAGGCGAGAAGCGCTCCACCAGGGGCGGCACAACCTGGCCAAAAGCCCACAGGTATGTTTCGTCGTCGGTATAAGGCGGTAAGGGCAAGTTGACGCTGTACCCCTGTCCATCACCGGCGCCGCTTTCGCCGACAAAGCCGGTGCCGGGGAACAGCGTATGACCATCCTGATGCAGCGAGATAGTTAGCACGCGGTCGCTGTCGTAGAAGGCAGCCTGTACGCCGTCTCCATGGTGCACGTCTATGTCGATATAGGCGACACGCTGGCCTTGTCCCATCAGCCAATGGATGGCTACCGCCGCATCGTTGAAGACGCAGAAGCCGGAGGCCAGCGATGGCCCGCCATGGTGCAGCCCGCCGCCATAGCTGAAGGCGATATCACAGGAGCCGTCGACCAGAAGTTCGGCCGCTTGCAGAGCGCTGCCAACCTTGCGCCCTTCTGATTCATACATGCCCTGGAATACCGGATTGTCACCAGGCCCGAAACCGTAGCGATGAGCCGGAATATCGCCCTGGCCAAGGCTAAGCGTGTGTACGATGTCGACGTATTCGGCCGTGTGAAACAAAGTCAGTTCCCCGGCCGTCGCCTGGCGGGGCGCCAGGACCCGTACGTTGGCCAACTCCAGGGCGCCATATTCGGCCAGCAACTCGTGCGTGCGCCGCAAGCGTTCCGGCTTCAGTGGGTGCTGCCGGCCGTGACCACGTTCCCACAGTTCCGGCGAGGAGAGGAAGACGACCTGGCGCATCTCGGTAGGTTACTCCTGGTTAGTTCATCAGCTCGCGGCCGACCGGTTGTCAGCCGCCAATGTTTTGCGCGACGGCCACCTTGGCCGCCGTTGGCATATCAGGCGTCCGCACGACGAGCGATTCGCCGCCGGCCGAATAAAAGCAGATGATGTCTTCACCCGACCAGCACATGCCGCTATCTTGCGGTGAAGGTTCGACGCCGAACATCTGGCCGGCGTACATGGGATAGATATCGGCGAATTCGTCGGCGTCGGCCGGCGTATCCCAGGCCAGTTTGAGGACCAAAACCGGGGCTTGGCTGGCTTCATGCCAATAGACCGCGTAACGGTCGCCACCCCAGCCGGTCGCCGCCTGGTCGACGAGGTCGTTTTCCAGCTGTTGAGCCAGATACTCGCGCAAATAGAATTCGCCTAATACATCCTCTTCTACCAGCGACCAGCCTGCGCCGAGAGTGTCGGTCAAGGGAGCCAACGTTACCAGCTGCGGCGCGTCACCGTCCAGGTAGCGTTGCGGATGCAGGATCTGCTCCGTCGACTGGGGCATGTTATTCCACGCCGCGTCAATCGCCTGGAAGCCGCCCTGTTCATATAGAGCCTGAACGAATTCAACGCCAGACAAGTATGGAAACTCTAGTTCATGAGCCAGCACCGGCGGGGCGCTTTCGAGGACAGCCATATCAACGGTCAGCACGTCCCCGACCAACTCCAACAACTGCCCCAATTCGAAATAGCCGCCAAGCATGAAAAGGTTTTGGACGAAAGTAGCCTCGCCCTCGACCATAGCCTGCGCGGCAAAAAGCGCCTCAGAGTCAAGCGTTTCGTCGTCCAGTATATCCAGGTTGTAATGCTGATCTTGAAGGGCATGAACGTATTCATGAGCGTGCGTTAGTTGCTCAAGCGTATCAAATTGGTCATCGTCGCTTATGATTACGAACTCGTCAGAGACAGTGTCATAATAGCCAAGGACTTGCTCGGTAAGCAATTCCAGGATGAGGGTGTGAAGCTCGAAATCGGCGGGCATAAAATCAAAGGCGCTCAAGGCTATGGCGTCCCGGCGCGCCTCCTGAGGTCCATAATCGGCCAGGAACTCTCCTTCGACACGCTGGCGAAGTTCATTCCTGGTTAGCGATACAGGCTCCACTGGTTCTTTCGGTTCTAGTCGTCGTATGGACGCTACCCTGGTCTCGATGTCAGCTCGTGCGGCAGCGAAGGGATCGTCAGCTTCGGCCTGCGCCGCCTGGCCTTCTACCGCTGCGGATTCGGCCGACTCTGGCGCGGCCTCGCTTGGGACAGGCGTCGGTTCGGGTTCGGCCGTGTCGGGCGCCGGCGTCGTGGGCGCTATAGTCAATTCCGGAACGTCCAAGTCCGTTGATTCGGCCACGACGGTCGCCTCGGCCAGGAAATCGGTCGGCAAGCCGGCTTCCTCGCTGGCGCTGGTGACGACGAATATCGCGGCCAAGGCTGCCCCCAAGCCCACAACCACCGCGCAGGCAGCCAGCAAACCCAGGCAACCTAAGACCCAGGCCCAGGCTGGTACGTTTCTCTTCTCCTGATCTTCCACAAGATTCTCCTCGACTTCAGTCTGGACCTGGATCGTCAAAGCGTCAGGCCCCAACACAATACGAGCGGGCGAAGTCAAGGTTGTATTGAGCGGTCAGTTAGCCGGCCCTCTCACGGCTGACTCATATTGAGTTGAACTTCGGCAACGGCCGTCGCCAATTCCAGATTGGGAGCGCGGACGATCAGGCTGTCACCACCGGCCGGGAAGAGGCAACCGGCGCCGTCGGCCTGCCAGCAACGGCCGTCGCCGACCGTTGCCTGTTCTGCCCCGCCGAAGCGCTGCTCCAGGTAGTCGGCGTAAAGCGCTGAGAACTCTCTTTCATGTACGGCGTTGTCCCAGGCCAGGCGAATGACCAAAACAGGAACCTCTTCGGCGGGGTTGTTATAAACGGCATAGCGGCCGCCGCCCCAGCCGGTTGCCGCCTGGTCAATGGCTTCGGCCGTTAATGGCTGCTGGCCCAAATGCTGGCGCAGTAGAAACTCGCCAAAAACATCCTGGTCGACAAGACGCCATCCTTCACCCAGGACGGCCTCCAATGGGTTCAGGGCCACCGGCGCCGGCATGTCGCGGGCCAGGTAGCGTTCAGGGTGAATGATATGTTCGCTGGATACCGGAAGCTCCGTCCAGGCGCTGTCCACCGTTTCAAAACCGTCCAGATCGTACAGGAACTTGACGAACGGCACACCGGCCCTGTAGGCGAACTCATACGTTTCCTGCAGCGTGATCGGCAGCGCCGCGGTGACACCGACGGCCGACTCGCTCAGGCCGGCATTGATCGCGGCCACCTCTTCGGCTGAAAACATCTCGCCTTGCAAGGCCAGATATCCCA
>CP070688.1:207948-211321 GCA_020353135.1 Chloroflexota bacterium | reverse complement strand
GGGCGTTGATCCTGGGCCTGCAGACAGGAATTGTCATTGGGGTTGGACTGCTCATGGGATTGGAACCGGTCACTGGCCTAACAGGTTTGTTGGCTGTCATTGGCATCGCCATCCTTCTGGGTACCGGATTCGCCGGTTTCACCGTCTCGGCCGCATTGGGGAGCGGTAGCGCGGCGGTCACACAGAGCGCCGGGTTCATCTTCTTCCCGCTGACCTTTCTGACGGCTAGCTTTGTTCCGCTGGACTTATTGGATGGCTGGCTAGCCGCGGCAGCGCGTCTCAACCCGATTACCTACGTTCTGGAGGCCATGCGCGAAACACTGAATACGGGGTGGAATAGCACGGCGCTGTGGCAGGGAATCCTGGCCTGTCTCGTCCTGGCCATCGCCATGTATGCACTGGCCGTTTATGCGCTGCGGGTGCGGACGCGACGCAGCTAGAACGATATTTGGGAGAGACTCGACAGTGAACGAACACCTGCTTATTGGATTGGCGGCCGTCTTGGTATTGGGTATCGGCGCCCAATGGCTGGCTGGCCGTTTCCGGTTGCCGTCAATCCTATTGTTACTGATCTTTGGTTTCGTGGCCGGTCCGGTAACCGGCTTGATCAATACCGACGAGACCTTCGGCGACCTTCTATTCCCATTTGTGTCGCTATCCGTGGCCGTGATCCTGTTTGAAGGTGGTCTCAGTCTGCGTAAGTCTGAGTTGCCGAAGTTGAGAGGCGTCATCGGTCGCCTGATAAGCTTTGGCGCCTTAATAACCTGGTTGGTTGCCGCGCTCTCTGCCCACTTCCTGGTTGGCCTCGACTGGCCGCTTTCCATTCTTCTGGGCGCCATCCTCATCGTGACCGGTCCTACCGTCGTCGGTCCGCTTCTGCGCCAGATCCGGCCTGTTGGCCAGTCCGGCAAGGCTTTGAAGTGGGAAGGTATCTTGATCGATCCCGTCGGGGCGGTGTTGGCCGTGCTAGTCTTTGAAGCAATCTTAGACGGCGAATTGGGCCGGGCGCCGGGCTTCATCGGCCTGGGCGTCGTCCAAACGCTAGCTATTGGCGTGATTGGTGGCCTACTTTTCGCCGGAATGATCGTCTTGGCCATCCGTCGTTACTGGGTGCCGGACCACTTGCATAACCCGGTCACCCTGCTTATGGTCGTGGCCGCTTTCGCCATATCCAACATACTACATCCGGAAGCCGGTTTATTGACGGTGACTGTTATGGGCGTCGTCCTGGCTAACCAGAACCAAGTCTCCATCCGGCACATAGTTGAATTCAAAGAGAACTTGCAAGTTCTGCTCATTGGCACTTTGTTTATCTTGCTGGCATCGCGGCTCCAACTTGGCGACCTGATCAGCACTGGCTGGCGCGGGTTGCTTTTTGTCGCTCTATTGGTCCTGGTCGCTCGCCCACTGTCCGTCTTGGTATCGACCTGGCATTCTGACCTAAACTTGAAAGAGCGCCTGTTCCTATCGTGGATGGCGCCACGCGGCATCGTAGCCGCCTCGGTGGCTTCTATCTTCGCCTTTGAGTTAGTAGCCTCTGGTCATTCTGGTGCGGAGCAGTTAGTGCCACTGACTTTCTTGGTCATCATCGGCACTGTGTCATTGTATGGCCTGACCTCCGGCCCCGTGGCCCGTGCCTTGGGTTTGGCCGAGCGCAATCCGCAGGGTACGCTCATCGTCGGCGCCCACCGTTTCGGGCAGGATATTGCCGAAGCGTTGTCGGCTAACGGCTTTCGAACTGTCTTGATCGACAGTGACAGCAAGAACGTTTGGGACAGCCAGGAACGCGGTCTGAAAGCCTATCATGGCGACGCGCTCTCAGAGGCGTTATTGGATGAAATCGACTTGAGCGGAATCGGCCGGCTGCTGGCCCTGACTTCCAACGACGAGGTGAATTCGTTAGCCTCGCTACACTATCGGGACGTGTTTGGCCGGGCCGAAGTGTACCAGCTCGATATCAGTGAACAGTTCGCAAATCGGGAACCGGTCACGCAGCATCTGCGCGGCCGCTCCCTGTTTGGCACTGATACTGGCTACGATAACTTGTGCGCGCTGGCGGATAAAGGCGCCCGGGTACAGGTAACTGAGATGACCGAACGATTCGATTATTTTTCTTTGCAGTCGCTATATGGCAATAAGGCCATTCCACTCTTTCTCATCACCGAGAAGAACGAATTACTGATCTACACAACCGAATACCAACCAATTCCCAAGCCCGGTCAGAAGTTGATTACCTTGGCCCCACCTCTGGATCTACAAGGTCAACGATCGATCCCGGTCCAGGCAGAGTCAGGCCATCCTAATTTCGTAATCGGGCTAGGGAAGAACTAGATTGACCAAAGGATTGCATATCATGGCCAAAGTAGCTATCAACCACCAGGCGCCAGAATTCACGCTGCACGATTATCGCGGCAATATCGTTAGCCTGTCCCATTATCGCGACAAGGGGCCCGTCCTACTGGTGTTCAACCGCGGTTTCATGTGACCATTCTGCCGCGCGCACATGGCGCAGTTGCGCCAAGAGTATGACAAGTTTGAGGAGCGAGGCGTGGCTGTCTTGGTCATTGGACCGGACGACGCCAAGAACTTCGCTCAATACTTCAGCGAGAATCGTCTGCCTTTCCTGGGCTTGCCCGATCCGAAACATTCGGTACTAAAACTGTACGGGCAGGAAATCAAACTATTCAAGTTTGGCCGCATGCCAGCCCAGGCGATCATCGATCGGGAGGGCATTGTTCGTTACGTTCACTACGGCAAGTCCATGCGCGATATCCCCTCCAATCGCGAGTTGCTGTCATTGATCGACGAGTTTAACGAATCAGAGCCAGTCCCGGCAGGAGTGATCTAGGTAACTGGGCGCCCCAAAGATCAAGACCAATCGAACCATGCCTGACAAGAACATCGCTTCGCTAGGCCTGTTTCAGGCAAAGGAGCACCAACCATTTCTGTGGGAAACGGATGGTCCAGCGGTTCTACTGATTCACGGCTTCATGGGTACGCCGGCCGAGATGCGGCCGCTAGGGGAGGCGTTCAGGCAATCCGCATGGTCGGTCCAGGGCTTGCTTCTGCCCGGCTTTGGTTCGGAACTGGACACCTTGTTTGAGCAAAACCTCCAGGATTGGATAGGCTCAGCAGAGTCGGCTCTTTTAACGCTACGTACGCGGCGCCGGCCGGTCGTACTGGTGGGGTATTCGATGGGCGCGGCCGTGGCTTTGAATATCGCCGCCGAACGTCCGGTCGATGGTCTCATTCTCCTGGCCCTCTTTTGGCGCATCGGCACGCCGGTCCAGCGACTCATCTGGCAAGTCGCCAAGCAGATATTCCGGCGGCCGAAGCCATTCAAACGAGCCAATTTCGCCGATCCTCGCCTGCG
>CP070688.1:204736-207848 GCA_020353135.1 Chloroflexota bacterium | reverse complement strand
TGGGCCGGGTGTGCCTGTGGGCTCCGGTGCTCTGGTGGCCAGAATCTCTTCAGAATCAGCACCGCCTGCTTCCTCTCCACCATCGCTGGGCGTCCCACCTTCTGTGGGCGTCCCTTCTGGCGTCTCAGCGTCCTGGGACGTCATTTGCTCCGTTGGTTGCATCTCCTGACCTTCCTGGCCAGTGCAAGCAACAAGAAGTAGTAGGATCAAGATAGTCGGAATTATCAAGTAACGCATATTCATCACACATCTCCTGAGATATGGCCCCATATCTTATAGGGGGCAATGACTGGCTATTAGCGATGTGAGCTAGCAATACCCGATGCGGTTATGTAACCTCAATGATTGCTAAGCCGGTGGCACCTACATATCCAGCCGAGTGACAAACAAGCCAATCTCTGGTATATGGACCACGATTGCTGCCAGAATCAGCATTCCTACCCTTCTTCCGGAATCGCTGCCTCACCAACGTCGGTCACACCTTTATCATCTCCTTCGGAATTGCTTCTTCGCGCAGTAATGGAGGAGACAGCGCTGCCTATTGCTTGGCCATCCTCCTCGGCAAACGTCTCGACGTATACCTGTACGGTCGTGACCAACAACAGCATGATAATGGGACCATAGAACAGACCCATGATGCCGGCCCAAGCCAGTCCGGCGAACATGGAAAGCAGAAACAGAGCAGTATTTATATGAGCTTCTTCGGATATGAACTTTGGCCTCAAAACGATATCGATCCAGTTGACCACGCCGTAGAAACCAAACAGGACGATAATCGCCTGGGTAGTTTCTCCGTTCAAAAGCGAAACGATAGCTATGAAGATTACCAGCCAGCTGATGCCCACCATGGGGATGATGGCCAGCATGATGGAAATCAAGCTGAGCAGAAACACGAAATTCAGCCCGGCCAGCCAGTAGAAGACGCCCATCGCCAGGCCCTGAATGATGGCGATGAGGAATACGCCGGTGACGAGGGATTTCACCATGGCAACGATCTTGCGACTATAAAGAGCCGCAAGTTCACGACCGATTGGACTCGTCCTGATCGACATCTCGCTCAACTTATCGTAGAGCGGTAGCATGGCGGCCACGAGGGCCAGGAAGACGATACCGTTGGCTAGGAGCACGGGGATGGCCTGGATCTTCTCTCCAAGCCACCGGGCGATGCCTAATCCGGCCGCAATGAAGAAGTCCGCGACGGACTCCATGGCGCTTGAGATCTCTTCGCTGGCACTCTCTGATCCACTCATGCTAGCAAGCGCCTCCCGGATTGGACCGACGAAGGCCTCAACCTCCTGGCTGTTAATGGCAGTCACGGCCTCCGTCAGCTGGTTGATTGATAGCCAGACGACAAAAACGAGCGGGACT
Organism: Chloroflexota bacterium; assembly: GCA_020353135.1. The sequence goes on along the minus strand of CP070688.1, from coordinate 206,480 downwards.
ATGACGATCAGAAAACCGCTTAGCATCGTCAGCGTCACCGCCAGCCTTTTGCGCTCCTTGACGAGTTTTGTCCCGAGGAAGTAGTCGTACAGGGGCTTCAGCAGGATCACCGAGATCACAGAAATGATGATCGTCGTCAAAAACGGCCAGAGCATAACCAGGGCCAGGACGATTAACAGCAGAAATGCCAGATAGAAGAAGACTCGCTTCAGGATAAACGCTCCCTCCTCGTCATTCATGACTGCCTCCATCTAGGACTTGCCAGGCGCTCACGAGTTCTCCCCGCCAGCCTCCTCTTCAGAGACGGTCTTCTCAAGGTCGGGAGCCGACTCCTAGTCTGCGGGTTCGGGTTTGTCTTGTTCTCGCTCGGCCAGCCACTTCTCGGCCGCATGAAGGGCCTCCACGATCGATTCGCCGAACACCTCTGTTTGCTCGAAGATATTGTCCCGGCCGTAGGTATCGATTTGCCCGGTCTTCTCGATGACATCTTTCGAGATTTGGCTAACTTCGGCCAGCATGAGCCTGCTATTGTGAGCCAGCAAATCCTCGGCATAGCGATCGACAACGCTGAGAAAAGTGCTGCCCATTTCTCTTCGGCCCCGCAGGTTGATGATGATCACCGCATTGTGCGTATCCTCCACCACATCCGGTAGCCCCTCCTCAAAGGTTTGCACCGCGGCAAAGAACAGGCTGCCATATGGGACCAGGACTGTAACCTGGTTTGATGGCACGACCTCGGGAGCATCTTGCTCAATGGGCAGCTGGCCTTCTCTGCGAACCCATTCTTTGACGACGATTTTGTTTGACTGCTTGAGTACAAAGAGGAGCACGGCCAGCGCGACGCCAATCAGAACCGCGTATTGCAGCGGCACCAGCAGGGTGAAAACGAAGGTGATGACCATGACCGTCCGCTGCACGTTACCCGTCTTCCAAACTAGTTCAATGTCCGGTATTTTCAGCGTGCCAAAACCGACGACAATTAACAGGCCGGCCAGGGCGGGCATAGCCAGGCGGCCGATAGCATCGCCAAAGAGAAGCAGGGCGATCACGATAGTGATGCCAGCGAAAATGTTGGCGAATCTAGATTTTGCGCCGCTACTGTGAACCAGGGCGGTGGCCGACAGCGACCCGCCAACAGGCATGCCCTGGAAGAAACCGGCGGCGATATTGGCCGCCCCCTGGCCAACGAAATCGCCCGACGGATCCGGGTAGTTCCCATCGGGATTGACGTAGTTCTGGCTCACCCCGGCCCCTTGCACCAGACCGACCAGGGCCAGCGAAATGGCCGGGATCACTAGCGCCGGCAACAGTGACAATGAAGGCAGTGTCGGCCGCGGCAATGAATCCGGAATCTCGGCGATATCGGATACGAGGGCGACCGATTCCCAGTCGAACAATGGCACCAGCAGCGAGGTCACGATCAAGGCGACGACGATGCCGAAGCTCTTCAACTGCGTTCGCTGCAGGACCACAATGAGCAAAATAGTGGCCACGCCTACCATCAGGGTCGGCAAGTCTACCTGGTCCAGGTTTCGCAACAGATCTCTCGTCTGGGCGACCTTGTTCGGCCCTTGTGTATCATAGCCGGTGAGGTTGCCTAGCTGGCCGAGGATGATCAAGGTGGCGATGCCGTTGACGAAGCCGGTCATAACTGACTTGGGCACGAAGCGTAACATCGACCCTAGCTTCAACAAACCCAGAATCAGCATGATAATGCCGGTCAGGAACGCCAGGGCGAAAAGCG
>CP070688.1:201420-204636 GCA_020353135.1 Chloroflexota bacterium | reverse complement strand
TAATGCGCTGGGCAACATAGATAGTGGTAACGCCATCTGTGAATTTCGGGATGGCCGCCTGCACGCGGCCTTCAGTAGAGGCGTCTAGCGCGCTGGTGCTGTCGTCCAGGATCAAGATCCTGGGCTGTTGGGTCAGGGCGCGGTTGATGGACAGCCGCTGGCGTTGGCCGCCGGAGAAGTTGTAGCCCCGCCGGGCCACGGGCGCCTCCCATTTTTGCGGCAGGCCGTTGATGAAGCCCCAGGAGTCGGCCGCCTTGGCCGCACCAAACATGACCCCGTCTTCCGCATCCGGCTGGGCGAACTTGAGATTGAATCGTAGATCGCCCTTGAATAATACTGCTTCCTGCAGGGCGATGCCCACGATCTGCTGCAGGTTGTCCTGAGGAATGTCGCGCACGTCGACGCCGTCGATGGTGATGCGGCCCTCAGTTACGTCGTAAAAGCGGGGTATCAGGTTGACCAGAGCCGATTTACCGGCGCCGGTGGCGCCCAGGAAGCCCACCTGCTGGCCGGGTTCGATGGTCAGGTTAATGTTTTTCAAGGCCGGTGGGTCCAGGTTACCGTCCGGCCGGCGGAAGGCGAAGCTGACATTCTCAAAGACAATTCGGCCCTCTATCTTGTGCAGGTCCGCGGGCTGGATGCCCTCTTTATCCTGCACCTGGGGTTCGTCGTCGTAGACTTTGAGGATTCTTTCGGCCGAGGTATCGGCCCGGAGCAGCATGGGAATCACGATGGCCAGGAGGGCCAGGGGCGCGATGGTCAGGGAAAGATACTGGGTAAACGCGGTCACCTGGCCGACGTCCAGGCCGGCGTTGGTCAGCACCTGGCTACCGCCTACGCCGATGCCGAAGACGATGGCCATTTGCCCGACGCCAACCAACAGCGGATTAAGGTAAGCTACGCGCCAGGCGGCCCCATAGGCCGGTCTACGCATGGCATCGGCCCGCTTTTCAAAGCGCTCGATCTCGTAGTCCTCGCGGGTAAAAGCCTTGACCACCTGGATGCCGGTCACGTTCTCTTGTAATGTATTGTTCAGGTCATCCAACCTGGCCTGGCGCTCATGGAAATTGCGGAAGACCGGGGGAACCAGTAACAACATCAACACTGCCATGACGGCAATGACCACCAGCAGGACCCACAATAGTTCCGGCGTGTTGATGGCGGTCAATACCAGGGTGGCCAGGATCATGAACGGCGCATAGAGGCCCAGCAACAGCGCATAAAGCATGCCATTTTGTACATTAAGTACATCGGCATTGAGCCGGACCATCATTTGGCCGGTCGGATGTCTGTCGAAGTTACCAAAGGAAAAGGTCTGGATCTTCTCATAGAGTCGGGAGCGGACGTAGTAGGCCGTGCCCTGAGAAAAGAAGACGGCCAGGCCGGCGGCGATGGCCATAGTGATCCCGGCTATGACGGCCAGCACCAGCATCCAGAAGCCGATATCAAGCACCGCTTCCGGATCGCCCTCTACCATACCCAGGTTTACCATGCCCTGGGTGAGAGTAGCAAAACCGACCGTGGCCAGGACAGATATCAGCAGCAATATTTGCGACGATACTAGCCTGAAGCGGTACATCGTCGTTATACCGAAAATGCGTCTGAATGATTTGAGCATCTATACTTACCTCCTAAATTGGGGGTCGGGGATCGGCATGCAGGCCATGCATGAAGTTGACGCCGGGGTTACCGGTTTGAGACATGGTTTCCGCGTTTAACTGGCAGGGTTTTAGTTGAGTGACGTGCCATTAGAGAAAGCAGTAATTCGGGTCTATTTTTTCATGATTAAGTGACTAGGTCAATAGACGTTTGACCAAATAATGGTTGAGTGCCGAGCAGACCAGACTCTCCCCAAGAGTCGGGCTAGCATCTTAGAGACCGGCTGCATCCTCGCGTTGTAGGTTAGCGGTTGATCAGCTTATTGCTCTGTCGTTTCCCGCACGCCGTTTAGTTCGTCCACGACTTCAAAGACGTCGCCGTTGAGGTAGAAGTTGACGCCCACGAAGTTGGGTATCTGGCCTCTCTCTTCCGCGCACCTTTGGGCTCGTTCCAGCAGGTAGTCATAGTCGTTGAGAACGGCCGCGTCGACCCGGCTGGGCGAGGCGCGGGTGATCCAGTGGTTGAACAAGAAGAAGGGTTTGCCTGTGTCACCGCGGTTGGGTTCGCAACTGGTGTCGTCGAAGTCGGCCAATTCGGAGAAGGCGTAGGGCGTTTCCTCAGTGTAGTCCCAGGCGTGTAGATACCAGTCTGGCGGCGGACTGGACTTCTCGGCCATGACCAGCACACGCTGGTTGTCGCGGATCATTTCCCGCAAAGTTGGCCAGGATTCGCCGGCTTTGTAGGTGTAAACCAGGGCGTCAAGGCCGCTTCTGGCAAAGGCGTCATGCGTATCGGTCGGCGATACCAGGTCCTCAAAAATGATGCCGATGACCTCGTTGGGGTTGTTGTCCAGGAAACGGCGAATCTCGGTCAGCGTTTCGGCCAGGTCGGTGGCGCCCAGGCTGCACATCATGTGGCACAAATAGGTGCCATCTTCCTTGCCCAATTCAACCTTGTCGAGGATGTTCTGGACGGCCGCTTGCTGTTCCTCGGGCAGGTAATCAAGGTGTTCTTCGATCCAGGCCTTGTCATCCCAGTAATGGGAGTCAATCAGGAAACCGCGCACGCCGGCGTTGAGTTGATTGGTGACTGAGCCGTCGTGGGAGGGCCAGAGCCATCCGTAATCGGCGATGGACATGGCATTGTGGGTAGTGGCGTAGGCGACCTCGTTGACCGGCCGGTCGCATAGCTCGGCGTGGCCATTGCAAACCAGGTCTGGCTGCCGGATCTCGGCCAGCAGTGCCCTTAGGCCAAGAGGGATCAGGATGATGGCCAGCACGGCGGCCACGAGGGCCAGCCTGCTGTAGCGTCCCAGCGGCCGCAGCCAGCGCTCGACTCTTTCTGAAAGAAATGGAAAGAACGATAGTAAAAGGAAGGCCACGCCCAGCGCCAGCGGGATCGTCGCTGTTTGCCAGACGTCGCGCCACACGGTGCTCAGCAGATTGGTCACGACATCGGCGATCATGTTCTCGAGGGAAGCCGGCAGCGCCGAGCCGGCGGCGAATCGAGCTTCCAGAGCGTCGCGCAACAGGAAGCCGAGGACGAGCCAGGCCACGACCACTAGGATGCTGGCTAGGACGAGCACAACGCCGGTCGTGCGCAGCATTTCGATCAGGT
>CP070688.1:197794-201320 GCA_020353135.1 Chloroflexota bacterium | reverse complement strand
GTGGAATGAGTTCGCACGAGCCAGTTGAACGCTCATGCGTCTGAGTATTGCCTGGATAGGCAAGAGAGGTGACTGAAATGGATAATGCGATTGAGATACAAGAGCTGACCAAGTACTATGGACCGGTCAGGGCGCTGAATAAGCTGAATCTGACCGTCCTACGCGGCGAGATCTTTGGTTTCCTGGGCCCAAACGGAGCTGGCAAGACGACCACCATACGCTGCTTGCTGGACCTGATCCGGCCCAGCGCTGGCCGGGCCCGGGTTCTGGGAATCGATCCCCAGGCTGACCCGGTTGGCTTTCGGGCGAAGGTTGGCTATCTGCCGGGCGAATTGCGCTTGGACGAAAATCATTCGGCCGAATCGATCCTGGAGTATCTGAACCGGCTGCGCAACGGTCAAGCCGATCGCGACACGGTGCGCCAGTTGGCCGATCGCCTGGACCTTGATCTGGAGCAGAAGATCAAGAACCTGTCTAAAGGAAATAAGCAAAAAGTAGGCGTCGTGCAGGCTCTGATGCACCGGCCGGCGCTGCTGATGCTCGACGAGCCAACCAGCGGCCTGGACCCGTTGATGCAGCAAGAAGTTCTGAAACTGATCGCCGCCGCCAAGGACGAAGGGGCCACGGTCTTCTTCTCCTCCCACGTACTGAGCGAAGTCCAGGAGATCGCCGAGCGGGTGGGCATCATCCGCCAGGGCAGCCTGGTTGAGGTGGCCGAGACGGCCGATCTGATCGACCGCTCGCTATTCCGGGCCCGGGTGCAATTCAAGGAACGGGTTGATACCTCGGTCTTCGAAAGCCTGGCCGGCGTGCAGGTCTTCTCCCACGACGACGGCCAGCGCCTGCTGCTGCAAGTCGAGGGCGAGATGGACCCGCTGATCAAGACGCTTTCGAATTTCCCGGTGGCCAGTTTCGAAACCGAACGACCGTCGCTGGAAGAAGTCTTCCTGACCTACTACGAGTAAGAGGTGCAACGATGAAAACGATATTTCGCTATTCACTTAAGAAACTTCGCGGCCAGATCATGGGTTGGGGACTTGGCCTGGCCTTTCTAGCCGCTATCCTGGTGTTGTTCTACGATACTATCGCCGCCGAGCAGGGGCAGTTTCAACAATTGCTCGACGCCTATCCGCCGGAGATGCTGGCCTTTTTCGGCGGCGCCCTGGACCTTTTGAGCCCGGCCGGCTTTCTGGGCATGTACTTCTTCGCCATGATGCCCATCATCCTGGGCATCTTCGCCATCATGGCCGGCAGCGGCTTGCTGGTGGCCGACGAAGAGAACGGCACGCTGGACCTGGTCATGGCCCATCCCGTCAGCCGGACCGGGCTGTTCGCCGGTCGGTTGCTGGCCTTTGCCGCCGCTTTGGCTGGCATTTTGGTCTTGGGCTGGCTTGGCTTCGCTCTGACGCTGCCATTCTCCGGCCTGGAGGCCAACCTGGGCCACCTGGCAGCAGCCATGCTTTCGCTCGGGGCCACGCAGCTATTCTTCGGCGCGCTGGCTTTGCTTCTTAGCCTGCTGTTGCCTTCGCGGAAGACGGCCGCGGCCGTCGCCGGATTGGCTTTGATGGCCAGCTACTTCGTCTCTTCGCTGGTCAATCTCAACGAGAGCCTGGAAACTCTGGCCAAGTTGTCGCCGTTAACCTATTATCAGGGCGCAGGTGCCTTCAATGGTATTGAATGGGGCTGGCTGGCGGCGCTGGTCGGCGTCGCCGTGCTCATGGCTCTTCTGGCCTGGCGCCTGTTTGAACGGCGCGACATTCGCGTCGGCGGCGAGGGCGGCTGGCGATTGCCAAGGCCAAGACTACGGCGCGATCGCTCCGTGGACGCCAGGCCGGCTCTATCTCATTAGCGCTAAAGTCTCACTTTCCCGGTAACCAACGAGCGCGTAGTCGAGCGAGCGAAGTCTCCTGGTTTCCGGGAAAGTCGTTTTCGGAAAGGTGCGGTATGGACATAGTCGTAGCTGAGCAATTGACGAAAGAGTTCGGCCAAGAGCAGACGAAGGTCACAGCCCTGTCGCAGATTAATCTGGCCGTCCAACCCGGTGAATTCGTATCGGTGATGGGGCCCAGCGGCTGCGGTAAGTCGACTCTGCTGCACCTTCTGGGCGGCCTGGATCGGCCCACGTCAGGCTGCGTGGTCCTCGAGGGTCGCGACCTGGCCCAGTTGAACGACGACGAGCTAACTCGTCTGCGTCGCCAGCAGATCGGTTTCGTCTTTCAATTCTTTAACCTGATCCCGGTCCTGACCGCCGGAGAGAACGTGGCTCTGCCCCTGATCCTGGACGGCATGAAGCCCGAGTTGGCCAATGAGCGAGCCGCTGAATGGTTGGAGCGCTTTGATCTGGCCAAGCGACTGGACCACAAACCGGAGCAGCTGTCGGGCGGCGAGCAGCAGCGGGTCGCTATCGCCCGGGCGCTGGTGGCCGAACCGGCCCTCATCCTGGCAGACGAACCAACTGGCAATCTCGACTCGCTAGCGGCCGACGAAATCGCCAGGCTATTGGCCCAGGTTGCCGGCCAGTGGGGCCGCACCGTCTTGATGGTGACCCACAATCCGGGCATCGCCGCCTACGCCGACCGGATCATCTTTCTGAAAGACGGCCGCGTGGTAGACGAGACGAATCTGTCGGGTGACGGCCGCGCCGGCGCGGCCGATGCTCAGCAACAGGCGCGGGTGGCTCGATGAGCTACCTGCTGAAGCTCGCCCTGCGCTATCTGAGCGAACGTCGGGCGCGTACGATGCTCACGACACTGTCTATCGTGGTCGGGGTTATGCTGATATTCGGCCTCAACGGTATGGTTCCGGCCCTGGAAGATTCGTTGCGCCAAAGCACGATGACGACCGCTAACCAGGTCGATCTTACCGTGACCAGTGAATCGCGGGGCGTCTTTGATCAGGCATTAGTCGAGGAGGTGGGCCGGATCCCCGGGGTAGCCGCTGCCGCCGGTTCGCTAATCCGGGCCGTGGCTCTACCGCCAGATCTGGCCCCGGAAATCGAGGATGGTCCGCCGCTGAGCGTGCTCAATATCACCGGGTTGGACGTCGAAACGGCGGCCGCCGCGCGAGCTTTGATCTTGGTAGCCGGCCGGGATCTTGCGACGGTCGATACTGAAACCATTCTGGTCCCGGAAGCGTTGGCGCATCGAACAGGTCTGGCCGTCGGCGATGCTTTTAGATTGCCGGCCGCCTTTGGGACGGCCGAATTGAAAATCGTGGGCCTGGTTGCCGATCCGGCAAGCCCGGCCGGCGATGCGGCCTATGTTAGCCTGCCCGTTGCCCAGGACTTGCTGAACTTACCCGGCCAGATCAATACCGTCGAGATCCTCTTCGCGGCCGGCGTCGATTCTCAGGCAACTGCCCAGGCCGTGCTGGATCGACTCGGTCCGGGTTTCAAGACAGGTCCACTGGATACGGGGACCCAATTCACCGCCAGTCTGGAAATCGCCGGAGCGGTATTTACTTTCTTCGGCGTGCTGGTATTGGCCATGGCCGGTTTCATTATCTTCAATACATTTCGCACGGTCGT
>CP070688.1:190142-197694 GCA_020353135.1 Chloroflexota bacterium | reverse complement strand
GCCAGGCCGCGATCGATACGCTGGTAACAGAAGGAGCATTTCTCGACCACGCCCCGCGGTCGCCTGGGCACTTCCGGCTGCCCCCACTCGGGCACGGCCGGGTTGTCGCCGGTAAACTCACTCCAATTGAAGGCTCGGGCGCCATATGGACAGGCAACCTCGCAGTAACGACAGCCGATACAACGATCGTAATCCATCATGACGATGCCATCGGATCGCTTGTAACTGGCCTTGACCGGACAGACGCTGATGCAAGGGGCGTGATCGCAGTGCATACACGGCCGCGAGATGAATAACTGCCGATCGCGCAATTTTTCTGTGCGAATGACGCGGTTCCACTGAATATCAGGAGGTACGTCGTTGTGGGCCTGGCAGGCCAAGGTACAGTAGCCGCAGCCGGTGCACTTGTCCTGATCGATGACCATGACCCACTGGCGGCCATCGGAACCGGCCGACGACGAAGCCTTGGTATCGCGGCCGACAGTCAAGCCAAGGACGGTCACCGCGCCCGAGGCGATAGCTACCTGTATGAATGTGCGCCGGTCGATCCGCTCGTCTTTCACCCTGCTCGCCTCGTTTCTTTCGTTTTTCTCCGGCCGAATGATGAGAGTTTCGGCGAAAGGGTCGCGAAGGCCAGGCCGACAGCCGCCGCGCCGGCGGCGGCGAACAAGCCGGCCACCACGACCAGGCTCATGAGATCGACGGGCGCCGGCTCGCCGGTGACTTCTGTGGTCATGGAAGAGGTCATCGGGTCCAAGGGCTTGTTGCTGGAGTTGGTGAAGGAGACGGGGGCAGGCGAGGAGTTGTTTGCCTCGTGGAGCCCTTCTTTATGGCACTCCATACACGTTTTGACATCAGTCTCGAACGTATGGCTGCGCCGCGCGCTGCCTGAGCCCACATCACCCTCGATTGACGCCAGGTGGCAGTTGGCGCACGAGAGGCCTTCCTGGTTGTGCAGCGTGTGCGAAAAGCCGGCCGCGACTTCTTTATGGCACAGCGTGCATTGCTCGATAACGCTAGCTGATTTTAGGCTGGTATTGTGCTGGCTATGACAACTGACGCAGGCTACTCCGGCGGCGCCGTGCTTGCTCAACTGCCAGTCAAATCGGGCTTGAATGTGGCACTGGCCGCAAAGCTCGACCGAACGATCAGTGGGCATGGGCTCTTGTGGATGATTGAGTTCGATTGGACTGTGGCAGGCTTTGCAGTGGATCTCGTCTTCTTCCCAGGTATCGGTGGCGGCGTCGTAGCCGGTCGTGTGACAGACCATGCAGTCACCGGGGCCGCCTTGAGCGCCATGCCCCTCCCGGCCGTGGTTGTTCTGATCGCCCAAGTGGCATTGACCACACGATAAGCCCTTACCATGAGCGCTGTCCTCCCACATTTGGTAAACGGTCAGATGGCACTCCCGGCAATCGGGCGGTTCTTGCTCAGGGGGGGGAGGGCCGCCCGAGTCTTCCTGGGCCAAGGCAACGCCGGAGGCGACCAGGAGGCAGATGATTGTGGCCGGGACAATAAGGCGCCTGATCCATCTTGTCATTCTATTCGCTCCCATGTCTTCTACGGCGCAAATATTCAGGCGGGTTCATCATTTGAGACGCCAACCAGGGCGCCAGTTTCACGCTCTTGACGAACGATCAACAAACCAAGCGCAAAAAACCCGGGTACTTGAACGCGCCGGACGCAGTCATTCCAACGATTAGTTTCATTATATGGATCGGTTAAGGCCGCGTAAATTGGGACTCAGACCAATCTGATCGATGGGAACTTTCGCCCAATAGGACGCATATACGTGGGGGAAACTACCCAGGATGGGCGGAAACCGGGGACGGCGATCGTTCTGAATCTTAAAGGGGAGAAGCAGGTAGGCAGCCGGAAAGACTATTCCAAGGGGGTGAGTCCGTGCCGGATGGCGAATTTCACCAAGCCGGGAAGATCTGCGATTTGCAGCTTCTTCATCAGCCGGCTGCGGTAGGTGTCAACTGTCTTAGGCGATAAGGACAGCATGACAGCAACTTCCGCGCTGGATTTACCTTCGACAACCAACTGCAGTATCTCGCGCTCTCGACTGGTGAGACGGTCGAGGGGCCGGTCTTCCACCGACTTGCCGTGGTGGCGCAGGAATTCGTCGAAGACCTTGTCTGAAATCAACTGGCTGAAGTAACGCCGGCCGCCGGCCACGTGACGCACGGCCGTTGCGACTTCGGCGCCGGCTGATTCTTTCACCAGGTAACCACTGGCGCCAGCGTCAAGAGCACGGTAGATGTGCTCTTCCGAGGCGAACATCGATAGAACAATCACCCTGGCCGAGGGCAGGCGATTCAGAATCTGGCGGGTGGCTTCGATGCCATTCAACTGCGGCATGGCGATATCGATAACCACGACGTCTGGTTCCAGTTCGCCGACCAAACGCACGGCGTCCAATCCGTTGGTTGCGTCGCCAACAACCTCGATGTCAAGTTGTTTTTCGAGCAGAGCACGCAGACCGTCACGGATAATGGCATGATCGTCGGCCAGGAAAACCGTGATAGTCATCGTGGAATCTCAACCAAAACTTGCGTGCCGTCAAAACCCGGTTGGGACTCCACCCAACACCGGCCGCCATTGGCCTCGGCGCGTTCGGCCATAATCTGTAATCCCCAACCCTGCTGGGCTTCGGCTTTGGGCAGATCATGGGGCTCAAAACCGCGGCCGTTGTCGGCAACGGCCAGCCTGGTCATGCCGTTTACCTGCTCCAGGCTAATAGCCACTTCGGTGGCGTCGGCATGCTTGGTCACGTTGGTCAGGGCTTCTTGCATAATCCGGAACAAGGCCATTTCCGCGGCCGGGGGCAACCGTGGCTCGGACTCCCCGCCATTGACGGTGACCGTCAAGTTCGTGCGCCCGGCCACTTTCGAACCGTACCAGCGAAATGCAGCAATCAACCCATAATCGTCGAGCATAGGCGGCCGGAGGTCGGCCATGATATCGCGCAAGTGTTCGGTCAATTCCTGCACTAGCGTTTGAGCTTCTTTCAGGAAGGTATTGACGCCTTCGACATCTCCGCTTTGCAACTCGGAGCGAATCAGATTCAGTTGTATGCCGAGGGCCGCCAGGTCTCGCCCGGTTTGATCGTGCAGATCGTAAGCCAGCCGCTGGCGTTCAGATTCCTGGGCCTCGGCCAGGCGGGCGTTTAGCGCTCTCAATTGCTCCCGTTGGCTGCTAACGGCCTCGTACAATTGGGCATTGTCAATGGCCACGCTAATCTGGTCTGCAAGAGCTTCCAGCAGCTTGATGTGGCGCTCTTTCAATTCATAATCGGCCGGCAGCCGCAAATTCATCGCACCCAGAGGTCTGTCTCGAATCGTCAGCGGAAGGCAGATATCGCCATGGTCGTCCATGTCTGGCCACTGGCGATGGCGTTGATCGGCGCGCGCATCCCGCGACACCTGGAGCGAGCCTTCCAGGACCGCCAGGCCACACAGGCACTCGCCAACTTCGGACGACTTGTGAAGGCACGGATGATCCGCGCTGAGGCCACGATGAGCGGCCACGTGAAGCTCATCTGAGTCCTGATCCAGCAGGCATATCAGCCCTGTAGCGGTGGCTGAAAACATCTTCAAGTCCAAGACTTCGGCCAGGGCCACGTCCAATACTCGCTGGAGATCTAAGGTGCGATTGACTGCGGCGGACACGTTATAGAGCGCCGTTAGCTCCTCCGTTCGGCGTTTAATCGCCTCCTGATCCCTTCTGCGTTTCGTGACGTCGCGAGCGATACCCAAAACACGATTGATTTCACCTGATTGATCTTGAATGGGCTGCAGGCTGAGATCAAACCAGTGGCGACCACCGTTCTGTTCCAGCCCAAGCTCAACTTGCTGGGGGCTGCCAGAGGCTAGCACTTGCTCTATGTTTTGCTCCAATGTGTAGGCTTTTAGATCAGGATGCAGGGTATTGACGTGTTTGTTCACCAGTTCTTGAGGCGTTCCACTGTTCAAAGAAGCGCCGTTCTGGTTGACAAACATCAGCCTGCCCTGATCGTCGGTGATGAAGATGGCCTGCCTGGCCGACTCTACAAGAGTTCGGTAGTTCCTCTCGCTTGCCTCCAGGGCGATTTGGGCGTCGTCGCGCATGCCGGTCGCCAAGCGAAAATGAATAGAGAAGCTGACGATAATCACGAAGGCCAATAGAAGCTGCATGACCTCGGCCGGGCCGATGTCCAGCAAAATAGAGGAGAAATCGCCCTCGCCAGCAAGCAGGAAGACGAGAAAGGAATAAACGAACCAATAAACCGCCGTGATCCCGGCCGCAACCAGGATACGAGTGAGAAACCACCTGGGTTCAAGGTGTCGCAGTCGTGAATACATTTGCCACGCTCACTTGTATAAAAAAAGCCTGCCGGCCTGGTGGAAGGAAACTCTCAGGCTAGCAGTTACCAGTACACGCACATTCTTCTTCCCAGAAGAGTGCCGCCTATTATACCCGAGGATAAACGCGGATTACCATCTATCACTGTGGCGATGGCAATCGAAACAGTTGTCCTTCTTGTCGCCCATGCTACCCGTGTGGCAGGTATTGCACCAGTAGTAGCCATTGACGTTGGGGTTCTTGACGCTGTTGTCGGTCAGATTGTACGGATCCATGTCGGCCGGCACGGGGGTTGTGCCATCGGTCGACATGACGGTGTCCAGCACATGGAAGAGATTCTGGTTGGTCGGCGATCCGTGGCGTATATGGCATTGCATACACTGAACAAACATATCGCCCACATAACCATAGCCTGCTTTCAAGGTGGCGCTACCGCCGGCCGCGCCGTGACTGTCGGTAGCCGAGAAGGTCAAGATGTTGCCCAGGTTCACCGTGCCCTGCTGCACGCCAGAAGGATACGAGCCATCATGGCAATCCAGGCACCAGTCGGACATGGGATCTGAGCCCGTGGCATATCCAGAGCCGGGCGTTCTTCCGTCACCCGGGTCAGGATCGGCCACCAGCACATCGCCAGGGCTAGCAACATGAGGATTGTGGCAATTGATACATTCGATCTTGGAGCCGCCATTGTTGCCGATCTGGTCGGTGGCGGCGACGTCATGGCGATCGTTGAGGTTCAGAAGCAGATTTGGCCCAGCTTCGGCCGGCACCCAGCGGGCCGGCCGGCCAAGGATAGCCTGCTCTCCAGGGTGACAATCGTAACAGAAGCGCTCTTCCTGTTTCATCGGATCGTCGGGATCGCTATCGCTGACCCAGTCCCAGGGCGCGAGCAGGCGCTGTTTATTGGAGCCATGACCGTTGTCGTGGCAGGAGTAGCAGGTACTCCCCTGGGTCTTATGCGTAGAACCGCCCCAGGCCGGTTGATCGATGACTGGCGGCACCGCGCTGTCGCTAAAGGGCGGCGATCCACCAGCGCCATCACTGTCGTGACAGGCCAGGCAGAAGGGTTCTAAATTGCCGCCGTCGGCCGGCCCGGTAAAGGTGTAGACAGTCGAAGTATTGTCGACGTTGAACAGGCGCACAGTGCCGCCCTGGTGCTGGCTTTGATCGTGGCAGACTTCGCAGTCGGCATCGGTCGGCCCGCTGCTGATATGGTGCGATGTGCGGGTGAAGTCGCCGGCCGGGCCCGTGATTTGTCGACGGGAGCCCTGCGGTGAAGCGTGGCAGCCGGTGCAGGAGCCGCCCGAGGGCATGAAACCATCCTTGTTTTCCAGGATTTCATCGGGACTGTGCGGGTGGCACTGGATGCAATCAGTGCCCTCTTGATTGACCCCGCCACTGTGATTGGCGCCGCCGATATGATTGACCATTGGATAGCCGGGGTTGTTGACGTTATCGTGGCAGGTGGTGCAGATACGGGTCGCCGTGCTGCCGGAGCCATCGTCGAAGGAGCCGGCGCCAGTTCTGGCGGTGAAGATGACCGGTCCGGAGGTCACTTCGGGCGAGGTGGTGACTTTGACCAACTCGCGGATGTTGGACAGGTTCGTGCTGCCATGGGGCTCATGGCATTGCACGCAGAGGGTGTCGAATGGTTCCTCCACGCCAGATAGATCGATGTTGGAATGGGTCGAGGCGACGGGCGGCACGGACGCGCCGGATCCATCATGGCAGCTGTAGCAAAAGGCATTGCCAGTGAGGTCACTGTAGATGAGTTGCGGGCCCTTGGCCGTGTGGGAGCGATGGCAGGTGGCGCATTCGTCCGTGGCTGGCGTGTAGCCGCCATGGGGTCCGGCGGCCGTGCCCGCTCTGGTAACCAGGATCAGCAATAAGGCGGTCGCCAAAAGCGCCGTCATAAGGGCTTTTGTGCTGTATCGCCTCCTAACCATCCTACTAATAATTCCTCAAATCAACCCGGCGATCGGCCGCCAGGTACTAATTCTGTCCGCCTGTAAGGTGACAGTAAATACAAATGCCCCTGTTATCCAGGCGCAATAGTGAACTTCGCTCATCCCCGCCTGGAGAGCTTTCCCCATCGGGCCATTCGATCTGCCCGGAGAAAACGCCCATCGAGGCAGACGTGCCATGGGCGACGTGACAACTGTTGCAATACACCTCGTCGGTGGCCGAGGGGTGGCGGAAGGCGAAGATGGGATCGTTTGAATCGTTATGTCCGCTGCCCTCCGTGGCGTTATAGCGGGTGTGGCAGCGGCTGCACCAGTCGGCCAATAAACGCCCCCGCTCGCCATAGGCCTCGCCCATGTAGTTGCCGCCGGGGTCGGCCACCGTATAGACTTTGTTGTCTTCATCCGGCACTTTTACCGGCTTGCCGCCGCCGGAGCCATCCGGCCGGGGTTTCAGGATGCGGTAGGCCTTGTTGCCGTGCGGATCGTGGCAGGAGGTGCAGGTCAGAGTGAAGTCGGGCGTGCCCGGATTGTAAACCGGCTCCGTGCAGCCAGGGCAAGCCGGCGGGCCATTGGGAGTGCCTGGTGGTAAATCCACGCGGTTGGCCGTATGTCCCCAGGCCGTGCCGGTTCCGCCATCGTACCGGTGGGCGGAAGTCGCCGGGGAAGCGACGGCCGGGGTATCCGGGTTGGCGTCGTTGTCCATCAAGGCGGCGTCAAATCCGCCGCCCTTCAACCCGCGCCCGGCGACGCCCTCCAGCGGCACTTCTCTCTTGTTGTCCGCCTCGGTGTAGATGCCGTCCATGACATTCGTATCGGCGCCGGTGGCGCCGGAACCATGGCAACTCAAGCAGAGATCCGGCACGGGTTCTTTTAGCCTGTTTCGGGGTGGGCCGGAATGTTGCCGGTGGCAGACGGTGCAGAATTGGCCGGCCGGCGCGTAACCGCCGTGAGGGCCGTTGTCGGCCTGGACTGGGCGCTGGGTCAGCAAGATAAGTAAGACGAAGGAAGCGAATCCAAGTAACGCCAGTTTTGGAGCAGTTTTGCCTACACGGATCATCGGTATTTCGCTCCCGATCTACTCATCAGAGGGTTGCCGCCAAACATTAATTAGAACCTTGTATGTAACTGGTTTCTGAGCAGATCTCGTCGCAGCCTCTGCCGTGTAGTAAACTGACACATTGTAAGCGGTGGGAGAACCGGGCTGCTAGGGTCCTTTTAGTATGCCCGGTTCCCCACACCGT
>CP070688.1:185252-190042 GCA_020353135.1 Chloroflexota bacterium | reverse complement strand
GGCCGGTTCACCCAGGCGCGACGGGAACGGGATTTGTTGGGCCAGCGACTGGCGGGCCTTCTCCGGTAATCCGGCCAGCATCGGCGTGTCGAACAGGCCCGGAGCGATGGTGTTCACCCGGATTCCGTGACGGGCCAGCTCGCGGGCCACCGGCAGGGTCATACCCACCACCCCACCCATAGATGCTGAGTAATCCCCCTGGCCAATTTGAACCACGAATGCGGCCACCGAGGCCGTGTTGACGATGACGCCCCGCTCGCCGGCCGGATTAGGTTCGCCCAGGCTCATGGCCTCGGCCGCCAGGCGAATGACATTGAAGGTGCCGATCAGGTTAATGGCGATGACCCTGGAGAATGCGTCCAGATCGTGGATGCCGCGCCTGCCCAGCACCAACATGGCGATGCCAACGCCGGCGCAGTTGACGGCGCCTTGCAAGCCGCCAAACTTATCCACAGCCGTCTCGACCGCCGACCTGACGCTATCCTCGAGGGTCACGTCAGTGTGTACAAAGTGCGCCGTGGCGCCCAATTCGTCCGCCAACGCTCGTCCGGCCTCGTCCTGAACGTCGGCGATGGCGACCCGGCCGCCGGCCTCCACAAACAAACGAACGCAAGCCGCGCCTAAACCAGAACTGCCGCCGGTGACGATGAATGTGTTGCCCTTGATCTCCATGATGCCTGTCCTCCCTAGTCTCCTAACCGGATTCAGCACGAACGAGGAGCTAGGCATCCTCAGATGCCGATCCTCCGCTACATCCGTGCCGTTTCCAAATATGTCCTCGATACGTATCTGACCGGGATTACTGACCGGCCGGTTCCGGTCGATGATACTGGATCACACCCCAGCTGCCATTGGCCAGCCAGCCTGGATCCGCCTGGCTCACTTGATGCAGCTTTTCCGGCGTCAAGCCGATCATCACTTCCGCTTTTAACGTCCGCAAAACGGCCAGCGGGGCTGGCGTATAACCGACCACCTCGCCAAAAGGCGTTGTGAACGGCCAGTGCCGGTCGCCCAGCCAGCGCCGGTAATTGGCGTCCCCTTTGCTGATCAACAGATCCGCCCCGGCCAGGTCCTGGCGCAGAGTCAACGGCATCTGCCAGGCGGGGAGCGCAGAATTCCAGAACCAGTCCTCGGTCAGCGTCAAGCGGCCGCCGGCCAGGAGACTACCCAATCGCCGGCCGATATCAGCCACCCCGGGATCGTCGTCGGCCGCCAGGTGATCGATCGTCTGCAGCACATCCCCTTTCAGCGCATCGGAGACGAAGATGGGATGAACCTTGGCCATGAGCCGCACCGTCCGGGCCAGATCATGTTCCAACAGGTAGACCGCCAGGTGCAGGTCGGCCACAAGCTCGAAGCCAGCGTTGTCCAGCAAGATATCTATCCGCTCGGCCGGCGCCAGGCGCTCGAAGAGATGGGCCGCCACCTCGGCCGAATCATCTACCAGCGTGTGAGCCTGGGGCTTCCGCGCCTCGGCCGCTTCATCCTCCCCGGCCGGCCACATGCTCATGTCAGCCTGGTTGCCCCACAAATCGGCGAAGAGCAGGTTGACCAGCGTCTCCGGCTGGCGACCCTTCTCAGCCAACAGAGGCCCTACCCGGCCGCTCAACGCCTGGATGGCCGCCTTCGAATGCTCCAGCCCCCGTCGCTTATCGTAGGCGAAGGGATCGACATCCCGGCCCCGCCCATTTCGGAAGTAGCCGCTGATGGCCAGGAGCCGCCGGGAAAAATAGGTCTCCACAAAGAACCAGGGCGGCTGCAGCCAATCCTGTCCCAGGTAGGGCGCGATGTCCCTTTGCCACTCGGCCGCATCCGCCGCGCCGTCGTCATTTAGCGGCTCGATCGGCGCCTCCGGTATACCTTCCACCAGCTTCTCCAGATCGGCCATAACGGCCGCTGGAAAACTGTTGACGGCCAACATGCGCCGGCCGATCTTCGGCAGACGCTCGACGATACTTCTGTGGGTGAAGGTGCCCAGCTCAATGCCCCTTAGCGGATCAGGCAAAGGGCCTTCAGGTTGTTTATGCGGCATGTACGGCCGACCTTTAGGCTCAAATTCGTTCGATAATCGTGGCCGTCGACATGCCGTGACCGATGCACATCACCTGCAGGCCAATCTGGCCGCCGGTCGCTTCCAGGCCGGCCAGCATTTTGGCCATCAGGCCGGCGCCCGTGGCGCCCAGCGGATGACCATGGGCGATTGCCCCACCCCAGGGGTTGACCTTCTCCATGTCCGGCCGGAATTCACGCGCCCAGGCCAGGACCACCGTGGCGAAAGCTTCGTTGATCTCAACCCAGTCGACGTCGGCCATAGTCACTCCAGCCCGCGCCAGCGCCTTGTGGGTGGCCGGGATGACCCCGGCTAATTGCAGGGTTGGATCGTCGCCGACGGCCACGCGGGCCAGGAAGCGCGCCCTGGGCCGGAAACCGTCGGCCTCCGCTCGCTCGCGGTCGCCCACCAACACGGCCGACGCGCCATCGGAAATCTGGCTGGCGTTGCCGGCCGTGACCACGCCGTTCCCATCCGGCCGGAAGACGGTCGGCAAGGCAGCCATTTTCGCCGGGTCGACGACTGGCCGAATGCCTTCGTCGCGCCTGGCCGCCATCGGTTTCCCTTCTCGGTCCAATCCGTTGGCCGGCGTGATTTCGACGTTCAGATCGGCGACGTCCGCCGCCTGCGCCCTGCGATGACTCTCGGCCGCGAAGGCATCGGCCTCTTCCCGGCTGATATGCCACTTGTCGGCTAAACGCTCGGCGCTCTCGCCCTGGTGGATGAGTTCGTAGCTGGCCAGCAGATCTGGGTTGAGTTTCTCAAATCCGCCCCCGATATTACTGAACATCGGCGCTCGGGTCATGCTCTCTACGCCGGCGCCGATGGCGTAAGCCATATCTCCGGCTGCTATCGCCTGGGCCGCGAAATGGACCGCTTGTTGGCTAGAGCCACACATGCGATCCAGGGTGGCGGCCGGCACCTGTACCGGGAATCCCGCCAGCAGCGTCGCCAACCGGCCGATATTGGCTCCTTGCTCGCCAGCCTGGGTCACGCAGCCCACGACGACATCCTCCACGTCGGCCGGATCGATGCCGGCGCCGTCAACCAGGGCGCACAAGGTGTGGGCCAGCAAGGCATCCGGTCGTGTCTCGCGATACATGCCCTCCCGCCGGCCGAAAGGAACTCGAACCGCCTCTAAGATTACCGCTTTACTCATAACCTTCTCCTTGTACAATAGCCATTAACAATTGGCTATTAGCTATTGATTATTAATTGTTATGCCCTCGGCCAAGGCGACAATCGGCAGATCCCGCTCGGCCGCCCACGTCTGCCAGAATTCGGCCGGCCGCTCGCCAAAAACGTCGGCCAACGCCTCGATCGTGACTTCAATCAAGCCCAACTCAGCCGCCAATCTTCGCAAGAAGTGAGCTTCCAGGGCGGCGACGGCAATCCAGCCATCCTGCGCCCGGTAAAGATTATAACCTGGTAGTTGACCGCCCAAAAAACCACCTGGCGCTGTCAGGCCATGGCTCAACGGCTCGGCGAATGCGGCCGTCGCCCCGGACAGCGCCACCTCGACATACCTATCTGCCGCCTCCATGACGTCGCCGGCAGTATCTCTGCCGCCTGACCGAGCCATGGCCAGCAGCAACCCCAGGGCGGCAGATACAGCCCGCTCCGCGCCGGCCAGGTCGGCCAGTA
This sequence comes from Chloroflexota bacterium, assembly GCA_020353135.1. Next base: position 186,348 of record CP070688.1, on the reverse strand, counting down.
CCGTGCGCGGCAAGCCGGGCGGATCCAGCAAACCCAATTCGGCCTGGTAGGTCAGATCGTGCCCTGGCCTGGCCGCTTCGGCTCCCGGATAACCGACGATAGCCACCTGGCACAGATTGGGATAACGGCCGGCTAACGTTGGCCAATCCAGGCCCATGCGCGCCAGGGACGCCGGCCGGCTTGAGGTTACTAACAAGTGGCTGGTCGCCAGATGAGGTTCCAGGTCGGCCCTACCTTCGGCGCTCTTCAGGTTAAGACGCTCCACCTCGATCCCCAGGTGCAAGGCCCCGTACCAGGCCGGGGCGGCAATAGCCAGCAAATCGCCGGCCGGCGGCTCGATCTTGACTACCTTCGCGCCCAGGTCGCGCAATTGGGCCACGGCCGCCGGACCGGGAATATTATTCGCCAACGATAGGAGCTGGATGCCGTTTAATGGTTTCATGATCTAAATCAGTTGCGCCAGGATTTGCTTGGCCGGGCAACGACCGGCCCGTAACGGGCACGCTTCAAACTATCGGCGGCGGGCCAATAATTCTCGGACCATGATGTTGCGCTGGATCTCGCTCGTACCCTCGTAGATTTGCAGCAGTTTGGCGTCGCGCAGCAGCTTTTCGGCCGGATATTCGGTGCTGTAACCCATACCGCCAAAGATCTGAACCGCCTCCGTCGCCGCCCACATCGCCGTGTCGGCCGCATAAGCCTTGGCATAGGCGGCTTCCAGCGTATTTCGCCGCCCGTCGTCCAGTAGTCGCGCCGCCTGGTAGGTCAACAGCCGGGCCGCTTCCAGGCGCATGCCCATTTCGGCGACCTTGTGCCCGATGGCCTGATGGCGGATGATGGGCTGGCCCATGGAACGGCGCTCTTGAGCGTAGCCCAGCGACTCGTCCAGACAGCGCTGGGTCAGCCCGACGCCGAATGCGGCCACCATCGGCCGCGAGCGGTCAAAGACCTCCATGGCCAGCCTGAAGCCATCGCCCTCGCCCAACAACCGGGCCTGGACTGGCACGGCGACGTCGTTCAAGAACACCTCGGCCGCCGGAGCCGCCTTCTGGCCCATCTTGCCCAGCGGCCGGCCCACTTCCAGGCCGGCCGTTTC
>CP070688.1:180320-185152 GCA_020353135.1 Chloroflexota bacterium | reverse complement strand
GGCCCTGGCGCCCGGCCCGCGAGCATTGCTCTTGGACGAGCCATTCTCCAACCTGGATGCGGCCTTGCGGGCCGAAGTGCGGGCCGAGGTGCGAGACCTGCTGCGGCAGAGCGGGACGACGACCATATTCGTCACCCACGACCAGGAAGAGGCCTTGTTTTTCGGCGACCTGATCGCCGTCATGCGCGCCGGCCGCATCGAGCAGGTGGGGGCGCCGGAAGAGATTTACCTGCGGCCGCAGACGCGCTTTGTGGCCGCCTTCATGGGCCAGACTGACTTCGTCCCCGGACTGGTGAGCGAGGGGGGCATCGAAACGCCTCTCGGCCGGTTGGCGCTGGAGAGTAACCTGGCCCTGGATACGGAGCTGGAAGTGGCATTGCGGCCGATCAATGTGGCCCTGGCGGCCGGGGGCGAGCCGAACGGCCACATCGTTTCGCGCCACTTTTCGGGCACGGCCTACATTTACACCGTCGCCCTGGCCGACGGCAGCATCGTGCACAGCTTGCAGCCCCACCAGGCTCAATTCGCCGAGGGCGCGGCCGTGCGGGCCAGCATCCGGCCGGGGGACCCGCCGCCGGTTTTCTTTCAGGAGCGGGCACTGGATTTACGGCCGATTTAACAACGGGGATGGAGGTGATCGAGGGAGAAACTTCCGCACAATTGTACATGCCATGACGGATAATGAGGAGAAACGGGTGAACCAGCCGGCTGAACCAAGGTACATCCTTTGAACCATTTAAGCTGGCGAAGGCACGACCTTCACATCCCGAGGGTCGACGGTCACGTATCGGCCGGCTACAGACGCTGACACAGAGCTGTCGGTGAAGTTCAGCAGAATCATCGCATCGCCCCGCTGGCGTGCTATCAGGCCGGAAGGTAGTATCCCTACACTGGAGAGAGCCAAGCTGTCTGCCAGATGCCCAAAGATGGATCGCGCCTGAGCTTCAGTGGGATACCAGCCATGATAATACACCTTGCCCTCATTCAGCCGATTCTCGACTAAAGCTGAATGACCGGAATAGGGACCACTACCATAGTAGACCAAGGTCCGAACGGACTCGCTATCGGGCTGCAGTGCTTCGACCCAATAAGAAGCCGGTCCATTTAGCCCGGCGACGTCTGACGAAAGATCCCATCCCTGTGGTTCCGGGAGAGTTTGCCAGACAAGCACTGTGGCGCCGGTCAGCGGCCGTAGTAGCCCAGGCAGCGGTTGGCTGGTCACCAGATTGCTAGTCGTTTTGAAGCCGGAGCGCACGCCCAGAAATAAGTTGCCTCCGCCGGCAACATACCGCCCAAGTCCGTTGACCAACTCCTCGTCGACGTTATGCAAGGTCGGGGCGACGATCAGCCGGTAATTGTTTAGATCCGCGCTCCTAGGTATGATGTCGACTTGAATCCCTAGTTGTTGACAGGCGCGATAGTAGGCAAACAAGTGCTTAAGGTAGCCATAGTCGTGGTGATGGGGTTGGATCTCTAACGCCCACAGGTCGTTGAAATCAAATAACATGGCTACCTCCGCTGCATTTGGTTGCCGGACAATATCGGCCATTTGCTGCTGCTCGTCCTTCAGCATAATCAGATCGGCGAGCCCGACGCCGGCCGAGCCATCATGTTGCAGGAGCCCTGAATGGTATTGCTCCTGGGCGAAGAGGGTCGAGCGCCAACGGAAGTAGACGACGGTATCGGCCCCTTCCGCCAGAGCATGCCAGGTCCACAAGCGGGTCGTACCTGGGCGTATGCCCGGGTTTACTTTGCCCCAATTGATCGCTCCGGCTTGCTGTTCCATGACCCAGAAAGGCTGACGCTTGAGACCATAAGTCAGAGCATGGGCCATTCCGGTGACGTATGGGTCGCCGACGTCATAGGCGAATGACGACTCTGAGGCTGCCGGATCCAGCGCGTCAGAATATAGAGTCTGATACCAGCGATCGAGGTTACCTGTTGGATAGCTGTCCCAGGAAACGAAATCGTGATCATTGGCCAGATCAAATTGATCTAGTTCGTAATAGAGCCCCATGAAGTTGGTGGTCACCACATGCTCTGGAGCATATTGGCGAACCAAATCAAGTTGCAGCTTTTGATATGCGACATAGGAATCGGACGAGAAGCGATAGAAGTCGAGAACGTGGCTGGGGTTCGGCTTGTCAATAGAGTGGCCGGGCAGACGAATCTGGCTCCAGTCCATGTAGCTTTGGGACCAGAAGCGGGTCCCCCAGGCTCGGTTCAGGCTCGTGATAGTTCCGTAGCGATCCGTTAGCCATTCTCGAAAGGCGGTGAGGCAGTCGTCGCAATAACAGCGGGCGGTATGGCCGCCGCCCCACTCATTGTCTATTTGCCAGCCGAAAATATGGGGGTGCTGGCCATATCGTCGGGCCATGGCCGATACGATCTCCTGGCTGTATTGACGGTACGTTGGACTGCTTGGACAGTAGTGACGGCGCGTGCCGTGATCGCGGCGCCGGCCATTGGCGTCAATCCGCAAGATATCCGGATGGTTCCTGGTGAGCCATATGGGGGGCGCAGCGGTGGGCGTGCCGAGCATGATCCGCAGACCGGCGCCGCCCAGGATATCGATGGCTCGATCTAGCCATGACCAATCGTAGCGCCCTTCTTCTGGCTCCATCAGAATCCAGGCAAACTAGGCTAAACGAACTATCTCGATCCCAGACTCGACCATCATCTGGGCATCGGTCAACCAACGATCCTCGGGCCAATGTTCAGGGTAATAACAGACGCCAAATTTCATCGAGTGTACCCGGCCGTCATCACCTCTCGTTGCCCCAATTTTGCGTTAACGCTACCGCATGTCGCCAGCGCTCATAATTGGCGTCTCGGCGTCCTGGAGTTAACTGCGGATAGAAATGAGTGTAATCGCCGGGCAAGGGCGGTAGTTCTGTTACGTCTGTCCAAGTACCGGCGCCCAAGCCGGCCAACAGGCCGGCCGCCCAGGCCGTGGTTTCTGAGAAGTCGGGACGCTTCACCGGGATGCCCAGCAAGTCTGCCTGAATCTGACATGCCAGGTCGCTGGCCGACACGCCGCCTCCAACCAACAGTTCATTGACCTCGATGCCGGTTTCGGCCCAGACAGATGCCAGGATATCCCGCAACTGGTAGCCCAGCGCCTCCAAAAAGGCCCGAATGATATGACCGCGCGTATGCCCTAGTGTCAGGCCGAATAGAGTGCCCCGGGCATTGGGATCACCGTACGGTGCATTCAAGCCGGTGAAAGCGGGGACAAAATAGAGCCCGCCCGGATCAGGGACGGAAGTGGCCAGAGATTCCAGTTCCCCGTAATCTCGTACCAGTTGAACCTCGTCGCGCATCCAGCGTATCACCGCGCCGATCACCGTCGTCGGCGCCTCTAAACAGTATGTTTGTCGGTCGTCTAGCCGCCAGGCGCAAAGAACATCCATCTTGCCGAGATCGGGCGTATCGTGTCCCAGGAATACTTTCACATAGGAAGCTGTGCCATGGGTACACTCAGCTTCCCCTGGCTGGCGGCAATTATGGCCGAATAAAGCAGCTTGCTGATCGCCGATCATGGCCAATACGGGGACGTCAGCGGTCGCGCCTCCCGGTCCCGTGACGTGCAGGGCGCCATAATCGAACAAGGTGGGCATGGCTTCCGGCAAAGCATCAGGCTGAACGTCGAGCAAATCTAACCATTCAGCCCAATATTGACTGGCTCGAAAATCGTAGAAACCCATAGCCTGGACCAGCGAGCTATCCAAGTAGTGCCCTGTGGGATGGCCCAATGTTCGCAGCAGCCAGGCGGCCGACAGGCCCAACTTCAAATGACCAGATCTGGAAGTTTCCTGATAGGCGAGGTCATATCTTTCACGCCAGGCCAAATGCAAGGCCGACATATAAGGTCCTGGCCCGTATCCCAATCGTGTGTGCACTTCAGAAGCCAATGGCCAGCGTTTGATCTCCTCCAGGAACGGCAGAGATCGCGAGTCCTGCCAGGTAATTGCGTTGCCGATAGGTTGACCGCTACGAGCGTCCCAGGCGAAGTCGGTATTCCGCTGGCAGGCCAGTCCACAGGCGGCGATCTCGCCTGGCTGGATACCGGCCTGGCCAATCGCCTCTGTGATAGCCTCCTCAACGCCGGCCACAACGGCAAGAGGGTCTTGTTCAACCCAGCCTGGTTGAGGATAAATCCGAGCGACGGGCCGATAAGCGTAGCCCAACACCTCCCCTTCACGGCCGATTATGACCGCTTTGGTGCCGCTAGTCCCTTGATCGATACCTAAAACGTATGGCTTTGACATGAGATAATAGCTGATGTAGTTGCCTGAATCGCCAAATCATCTGCCGTCTGGCAATAGATCGGCCAGCTGTCGAAAGACGTAGGTAGGCTTGATAGAAGCCTGCTCTAGGGCGAGTTCATCGGTCGCGCCCGTAAGCACCAGCGCGGCCGCCATTCCGGCATTCAAACCTAGCAACACGTCGGTCTCAAGACGATCGCCGATCATTAGACAATCCCGAGGTTGACCGTTCAGCAGATCCAAGACGGCATCGGCCATGTAGTGACTTGGTTTGCCAACTACGGCCTCGACCTTGGTATCGGTGCAGGCTTCAATGGCGGCGATCATCGCCGCGGCATCTGGCTGGCCACCGCCGGGCACAGGGCAAAAGCGGTCGGCATTGGTAGCAAAAAAGCGGGCGCCGGCCCGAATGGCGTCAAAAGCCACTTGCAGCTTCCAGTAGGCGAAAGTGCGGTCGAAACTGGCGATGACGACGTCCACTTGCCGGGCATCATCGATTAATTCAAACCCGGCCGCGCTTAGTTCAAGGCGCAATGATTCCTCGCCGACGACGAAGAGTCGTGC
>CP070688.1:173913-180220 GCA_020353135.1 Chloroflexota bacterium | reverse complement strand
GTGATCTCTCCGCGTTCTCTGTGTCTCCTCTGCGTCCTCTGTGTCTCTTTTCCTAAAAATTACTCATCCACTCCATGTTCTCGCAATAGTTCCCAAACTTTCTGCGGGGTAATGGGGATATCGATATGACGCACGCCCAGGTGCCACATAGCATCAACCACCGCGTTGGCGATTGCCGGGGGCGCGCCCACCGTGGGCGACTCCCCGACACCTTTTGCGCCGATAGGATGATGGGGTGAGGGTGTGATCGTATGGCCGGTCTCCCATTTGGGCGACTCGACGGCCGTCGGTAGCAGATAGTCGGCCAGCGTTCCTGTGAGACACTGCCCGTTTTCGTCGTACACGATCTCTTCATACAAAGCCGGGGCCAGCCCCATTGTCAGGCCGCCATGCACTTGCCCCTCGACCACCATAGGATTGATGATATTGCCACAGTCGTCGATGGCCACAAAGCGACGGACGTGGACTTCACCAGTCCCTTTGTCGACGTCGACGACACAAATGTAGCTGCCGAATGGGAAGGTTAGATTGGGCGGATCGTAATAATCGGTTGCCTCTAGACCAGCTTCCATGCCCTGGGGGTGATTGGTATAGGCGGCAAAGGCGATCTCTTGTATCGTTTTCGCTTGCTCTGGCGATCCTTTAACCTGCCACTGGTTGATATTCCACTCCAGGTCGTCTTCGCCGACCTCCAGCAAATGGGCGGCGAGCTTCCTGGCCTTGGCCTTGATCTTTCGCGAAGCCATTGCAGCGGCCGCTCCGGCCGTTGGCGTCGACCGGCTGGCGTAAGTGCCCAGTCCGTAGGGAGCAGTGTCCGTATCCCCTTCTTCGACTTCGATGTCGGCGGCGGGCAGCCCCAGTTCCTCGGCAATGATCTGGGCGTAGGTCGTTTCGTGACCTTGTCCCTGCGACTTGGTGCCGAAGCGAGCGATGGCTTTTCCGGTTGGATGGATGCGGATCTCGGCCGAGTCAAACATCTTGAGGCCGAGAATATCATAATCGCGCGATGGACCGGCGCCCACCACTTCTGTGAAACTGGAAATGCCTATACCCATCAACTCTCCGCGAGCTCGTTTTTCCGCTTGCTCCCGGCGCAGATCATCATAGCCGATGGTGTCCATCGCCTTCCGCAGAGCAGCCTGGTAATTGCCGCTGTCATATTCCCAACCAGTCGGAGACTTGTTGGGGAATTGGTCTGGCTCGATGAAGTTGTCCATACGGTACTTGGCCGGGTCGACGCCCAGCTCGTGAGCCATCATGTCCGTCATGCGCTCGATCATCTGCACGGCCTCAGTCACGCGGAAGGAACAGCGGTAGGCAACTCCACCTGGCGGCTTGTTGGTGTACACCGCGTCAAAACTAACATGGGCGGCCTGCAGATCGTACGAGCCGGTGCAGATGCTGAACAATCCGGCCGGGAACTTGGAAGGATTGGCCGCGGCGTCGGCGGCGCCATGATCGGCCAGTCCAAGGACGCGCAAGCCGACGATTTTGCCGCTGGCGTCGGCAGCCAGTTCCGCCTCGAGATGATAATCGCGGGCGAAGCTGTCGGCCTGAAGGTTTTCGCTGCGATCCTCAATCCACTTGACCGGTTTGCCCAGCAACAGGCTGGCCACGGCGCCGACGACGTACCCGGGATAAACCGGGACTTTGCCGCCAAACCCGCCGCCGATATCTGGCGAAATGATCTGGATTTTTTGCTCGGGCAGACCGGTGACCAGAGCAAATACGGTGCGAATAGCGTGCGGCGCCTGGGTCGTCATATATATCTGCATCTTGCCCATGGCCGGTTGGTAGTTGGCCACCATGCCACACGTTTCAATCGAAGCGACGTGAATACGAGGAATGTACATGTATTGCTTGATCACATGGGGCGCCGCAGCGAACACGGCATCGGTGCTCTCCTGGTCGCCAGCTTCCCAGTGCCAGATACGGTTGGTCTTAATCTCTTTGTCGTCGCGAACAATCGTCTCGTCCTCGAGGGCCTTGAAAGGGTCGACGACGACATCTAGGGGGTCGTAATCCACGAAGACGTTTTCGACGGCGTCTGCGGCCGTATAACGATCCGTGGCGATGACGGCGCAGACTTCCTGACCGAAGTAGACCACTTTCTCTGTGGATAGAACCATTTGCGTATCGGACATAAGCGTCGGCATCCAATGCAGATTGTGGGCCTCGAGATCCTTGCCGGTGATGACGGCGACAACGCCTTCCATTTCCAAGGCGGCGCTGGCGTCGATGTCCAGGATCTTGGCGTGGGCATATGGGCTGCGGACGATGTCCATGTAGAGCATGCCTGGCAGCTTGATGTCGTCAACGTATCGCCCCTGGCCCTGGATGAAGCGGGGATCTTCCTTGCGTTTCATCCGGTGACCCATGCCGCATATTTCGGGCGGTGTGGTCACGCGAATGTCTTCCGTGGTGGGCACGGTCGCCGACGCGCCGTCGGGCACGGCATGTTTGCTCTCAACTCGATCTTCTACATGTTTTGGTTTTGTAGGGTCGTGGTAAGTCATGCCGGAACCTCCTCCGCTTCACTGTTCAGTTTTTCGGCCGCATACTGAATGGCTTCGACGATCTTGTTGTAGCCGGTGCAGCGGCACAAATTCCCGGAAATGCCCCAGCGGATTTCCTCCTCCGTGGGATTGGGGTTATTGTCCAACAGATGTTTGGCGCTGATTATCATGCCGGGCGTGCAGTAGCCACATTGCAGACCATGCTTCTCCCAAAATCCTTCTTGCAGCGGATGCAGCTGGCCATTCTGAGCCAATCCTTCGATGGTTTCAATCTCGCCGCGATTGGCTTGAACGGCAAACATCGTGCAGCTTTTGACGGCCTGGCCATTCAGCATCACCGCGCATGCGCCGCAACTGGTTGTATCGCAGCCGATGTGCGTGCCCGTCAGGTTCAACTCTTCGCGGATGAAGTGGACGAGCAAGGTGCGGGCGTCTACTTCGCGCGTAAATTCCTGGCCATTCACAGTAAGGGTGATCGTGTGTTTGCTCATCTTCATGCTCCTTTCGCTCGGGCAACGGCTTCGCCGATGGCGCGCTTCGTCAAGACGCGGGTGAGGTCGCGCTTGTAGGCGACTGATCCTCGCAGATCGGCCGAAGGATCACATTCTGCGGCCGCCGCCTGCCCGGCCGCTTCCACGACAGCGTCGGTGATCGCCTGGCCAATGATCGCCTGCTCGGCATTCTTGGCCCGCATCGGCGTCGGGTTGACGTTTGTCAGCGCGATCCGGGCCGCTGTGCAGGTGTCCCCATCCATGGTCAAGCGCACCGCCACGGCCGAGACCGCGTAATCTCCCACCTTGCGCTCCATTTTCAGGTACGTTTCGCCGGTACCGGCGCCGGCGGCAGGGACCTGAATCTCGGTCAGAATTTCATTGTCGGCCAACGCATTCTCGAACAAGCCGACAAAGAATTCGTCCATGGGGATGGCGCGTGTGCCGCCTGGACCCTGGGCGATAATCGTGGCGTTGCAGGCCAGCATCGCCGCCGGATGATCATTTGCCGGATCGGCGTGAGCCAGATTGCCGCCCACCGTCGCCCTGTTTCGCACCAGGGGATCGGCAATGACCCGGGCCGCGTCGGCCAGCAACCGGTATTTACCTTGCACCACATCCGACGCCTCAAGCGTGGATTCGCGGGTCATCGCCCCGATGGCCAGGTGACCATTGCTCTCTCGAAGATAATCAAGATCTGTAATGCCGTTGATGTCGATAAGTACCTCAGGCAGCGCCAGACGGAAACGCATGGCCGGGATAAGGCTTTGGCCACCCGCCAGGATCTTGGCGTCGTAGCCGTGTTCGTCCAGCAGCGCTACAGCCTCCTGTACCGTGCCGGGCGAGAAGTAATTGAATTTGCCGGGAATCATAGTTCTTTACCTCCTTTGAAATGAGCAATAGGCAGTTGGCTACTAGCCGCTAGCTATGCGACTTCACGTAAATATCAATATCAAAATGACGACGACGAGGATGGCGACGACGCCGAAGATCACCGGTCGATATTCAGGCTTTATGAGATCACCGGCGACGTCCTTGGCGACGTTCATGGCTACGGAAGTTTGCGACGGGGGTTTGTAGTCCAGCGCTGGTGCCGGAGCCGTGGGCTGCTCGGCTTCTTCTTGCGTTTCGGCCGAATCAGCTGCCGCGAGAGCCGCCTGCGCTTTCAGGTATTCATTCAGGCCATCCAGGCTTTGACGGATGATCGACTTGGCCGAGGCGTCGAGCAAGCGCTGACCAACGCTGGCGATGCGCCCGCCGATCTGGGCAGTCCCTTCATAAACCATGTCGGTGGCGTCGCCCTGGCCATTGAGCTCCAGACGGCCGCTGGCTCTGACGAATCCGGGCGCGCCCTTGCCGTCGACGGACATCTTATAACTTGTGGGCTCGACGATATCAGTCAGCTTGATTTTTCCCGCGAACCTGCCTTGTACCGGGCCGACCCTGATATTCAGGAAGCCTGAATATTCATTCTCGCCGACCTCTTTGAACTCCTCTCCGCCGGGCATGACCGAGGCCAGCACCTGGGGGTCTTGCAGCGCCTGCCATACCAACTCCTGCGGCGCGTCAAAGGTGTATTCGCCAGCTACATCCATAAACTAAACCTCCTTAATGGTAATGAGAATCAGTTGCCGTTTCCGCCGCCGCGTTCCGTATCCTGGGCTTGACCGAGCGAGCCGGGCCCAGGGCGGCCAGGTGTTTCGAGAGCGCCGCCAGGCTTTGCAGGTTGTGTATGGGCAAGAAGTCGTCGACGAACGGCAGGGCGGCCGCCATACCCTCGACCAGCGGCTGATATGTCGATTTGCCCAACAAAGGGTTGAGCCATATGAGCCGGTGGCAGCGACGCTGCAGGTATACCATTTCTCGCCGCAACTCGGAGACATCGCCGCGCTCCCAGCCGTCGCTGACGATAATCGTGATGGCCCCGCGGCGCAAGACGCGACGACTCCAGAAGCGGTTGAAGGTTCTGAGGCTTTCGCCGATTCGCGTGCCGCCAGACCAGTCTACGATCTCACGGGCCGCCTGGTCTACGGCCCGGTCGATGTTATTCAATTTCAACTGGGGTGTGATCCGGGTCAGGCGCGTGCCGAATACGAAGCTCTCCACGTCGCTGAAGCTACGCGAGACGCTGTAGAAAAACTGCAACATAAGGCGCGCATATTTCTCCATGGAGCCGCTGATGTCGGCAATGAGCACGAACGGCCGCTGCTTGACCTTGCGACTTTGCCAGAATAAGTCCAGCGGGACACCGCCGTACTTGGTGGTCGAGCGCATTGCCTGACGCAAGTGCAGCTTGTCGCCGCTTGATTCGGGCGTCCAGCGCCGCGTCCGGCGTTGACTCATCTGCCAGCGCATCTCCTGGATGAATTGCTTTACCGCCCGCAATTCCTCCGGGGTCATTTCCGAGAATTCCCGGCGCTGGAGCACCTCGACGCTGCTAAACGTTCCCGACCGGTCGGTCACCTCGACTTCCTGGTCGGCCGGCCGGGCCTTGTCGGCCATGTAGGCGACGATGCTGAATTGCGTTTGCCGGGTCCGCGGTTTGGGCGCCGCCGGGTGCCTCTGCCCTAGCTGAGGCGGGCCGGCCGAGTGATCGCGCCAGAAACGATTGAATAATGTTTCAAAGAGCCGCAAATGATCCTGGCGCTTGATCAGCAGGCAGCGGGCGGCGTGGAAGACCTGGTCCCGGTCGCCAATGTCGACCAGGATCAGTGCCCGGGCGAAGTCCCAGCACTGCTCGGTAGAGACCGACAGTCCAGCCTGGCGCAATAATCGCGTGAAGAGCAGCGTATTCTCCAGTAAGTGGCTCGATTCAGTAGACAAGACGAAAGCCTTCTCGTGCTCCTAAGAGTCATTCAGTTGTAATATGATTGTGCGGCCGGGCTGCTGTGGCGGCCGTTTTGTTAACCCGGCGTTGTCTGTGCGACGAGTTCGCTGACCATCGGCCCGCGCATTTTGTCCACGTCGTCTTGATATTTGAGGATGATTCCAAGGGTTGCATTGACCACGGACGCGTCGAGCGACTGTGTGTGAAGATAACTTAGCGCTTCGGCCCAGTCCAGCGTCTCGGCCACTGCGGGCGATTTGTATAATTCCTGGCGGCGTAATGACTGGATGAAATCCACAACTTGGGCCGCCAGTTTCTCTGAAATGCCGGGCGCTTTCAAACGCACGATCTCGATTTCCTTGTCGCGGGATGGATAGTCGATCCAGTAATAGACGCACCGGCGTTTCAGCGCGTCGTGGATTTCGCGGGTGCGGTTCGAGGTGATGACGACGATGGGTTTATGCTCGGCCTGC
>CP070688.1:169275-173813 GCA_020353135.1 Chloroflexota bacterium | reverse complement strand
ACATCCTGCCGGGTAGCGGGCCGGTGCTGGCTGGTCTCCAGATCAAATACATTGACCGGCGTGCCGGCGCCCATGAAACAGCTCTGTTGCCGGTATGGAGCGGCCGTGGCACCTGCCCGATCGTACAGCGTTACGTCGCGGTTGAGGCCGTCCAGGGCATCCTTTAGTAGATCCGGCGTCAGCCGGACCATATTTGAATCGTGATCAACTGGGAAACCGGCGCGTTTCAGTCGCGCCAGAGCAGCCGGTTCCGGCACGCAAAAACCAACGTCATAAAGGATTTCGGCCGACTTTTCATGCACTAAGTCGGCGAGGGGATCCGTTCGCTGGTCCTTCGTCTGAGTCACGCTGCTTTGCTCGCTACCCTCCTGTCACCTGGAAAAACCATTGATTGGAGCTGCACCACGGAGTCTGTGCCGGACTAGTGACACCAACTTGACCCCCATGATAGGTGCGGGCAATTGAATTGTTTAGAGACAAACGTCCTGATTCCGGGATGACATTCGTCATAAGTAGATCCCGATGATGGCGAAATCGCTATAACTAAGTCCTATTCCGGCCTGGCCTTCCGGGCGGCAGCGATGAGCACGATGGCACCCTGTTAATCTTGACTGCCACTCAAGAGCGCACCCGCTTGTTCTGCGGATCATACAGCGGGCGTAGAGACGCCTTTGCCGGGTAGAGTTGGCTGGCTATTTCTATTTCGTAACGACCGCTCTTGACGAAATCAACCGTCACACCCTCTTCTTTTTCCACTGCGCCCAGGCCAACCGCGCCTCCAAGGGTGTGCCCGTACCCTCCGGCCCTGATATAGCCGACCCGCACCCCATCGCGGACGATCGTCTCGCCGCCGTGTAATAACGGCTCGGGATCTTCCAGAAGGAACTGGGTCAGCCGCTGTTCCAGAAGGCCGCTTTCTTTTTGTCGTAAGAGGGCATCTCTGCCAATGAAACCCCCGGGCTTATCAAAATCGACGACGAAACCCAGACCCACTTCAAGGGGCGTATCCATGTTGTCGATATCGTTGCCATAGTCACGGTAGCCCTTCTCCAGCCGCAGCGTGTCTAAAGCGTTGAGTCCGGCGTGTTTGAGGCCGACTGCTTCGCCAGCCTCCACCAGCATGTCGTAAACGTGCAGCGTGAACTCGGTCGGCACGTAGAGTTCCCAACCCAGTTCGCCCACGTAGGACAGGCGCAAGGCCTTTACAAGCGCATAGCCCATGTCGACCTCACGCATCGTGCGAAAGGGAAAGGCTTCATTGGACATGTCCGCGCTGGTCAGCACACTGAGCAGTTGGCGAGATTTCGGCCCCTGGATGCTGATGATGTTGTATCCTGATGACACGTCGGCGATGAAGACGTGCGCGTCAGGGGGAATGTGCCGTTTGAGCCAGGTTTCGACGTGTCTGTGTATGGCCGGGGAAAGAACCGCCAGGTAACTGTCTTCGGCCAGACGAGTCACCGTTAGATCGGCCTCGATCATGCCGGCCTTATTCAGCCACTGGGTATAGACGCACCGGCCGGGCGGCACGGACACATTGTTGGCGCAAATTCGATTGAGATGTTTTTCCGCATCCCGGCCCTGGACTAGGATCTTGGACATCAGGGTCAGATCCATGAGTACGACGCCTTCGCGGGCTGCCTTGTGTTCAGCGGCCGCGTACTCAAACCAGTTTTGCCGTCCCCACGAATACTTGACCTTGGGCTCCACTCCTTTTGGCGCAAACCATTCAGGGTACTCCCAGCCACTATATTCGAAAAAGCAGGCCCCGGCGTTCGCCAGGCGGTCGTGCATGGCCGACTTACAGGCACTACGAGCCGTCGTATATTGATAGTTGGGCCAGGTCGTGAACATCAAGCCCAGGATTTCTACCGTGCGATCATGCAAGTATTTCGGATTATTCTGAAAGCGCGAAAAGCGTTCGATGTTAATTTCGCCGACATCTACGGGCGGCAGGCCATGGACGATCCAATGGGCCATGATCTGGCCTGCGCCGCCTCCGAGCAAGATGCCCAGTGAGTTGAAACCTGCGGCTACATAGTAGTTGTCTAGCGCTGGCGCTTCGCCCATCAAGGGTCCCAGGTCCGGCGTGAAGCTCTCTGGTCCACAGAAAAGCATCTTGATACCGGCGTTCTTGGAGACCGGGATGCGATCCATTACTTTCTCAAGATAGGGGGTCAGCCGATCCCAGTCAGGCCGTATCTCGCCGAAAGTGAAATCTTGGGGAATGCCGTCCATTCCCCACGGACCGGAGACCGGCTCAAACACACCAAGCAATAGCCCGCCATGCTCCTCGCGGTAGTAGGCATAGGCGGAAGATTCCTCGACAATTGGCAAATCGCGATGGACTCCGTCTATCGGTTCGGTGATCAAGTAATAATGCTCGGCCGCATGAAGCGGTACGTCAACCCCGGCCAGTTTGCCCAGTTGCCGAGCCCACATACCGGCGCAATTGACCACGTATTCAGCTTCAATTTCTCCTTTCGAGGTCACAACGCCTGTCACTCGACCGTTTTTCTTACTTATCCCGGTTACAGGTGTGTCTTCCAGGATGCAGGCTCCGCCCATACTGGCCCCTTTGGCCAGGGCCATGGTGAAATCGACGGGATTGGCCCGGCCGTCATTCGGCGTATAGATGCCCCCGAGCACGTCGCCAGTGTATAGCAGCGGCCACATGGCCTCAATTTCAGAGGTAGAAACCTCCACGATGTCGATGCCAAAACCGCGGCCGAAATCTAAGGCCCGGCGAATTCCGTGCAACTCTTCTTCGCTACAGGCGAGTTCAAGATGGCCTATGGGTCTGAAACCCGTGTCCTGGCCGGTTTCCTCACCCAGCCGGCCACAAAGCTCCACCGTGTACTTGGCCATCTCGATGGAGGTCTCGGTCCTGAAGCCGCCGCTGCTGACCAATCCGGCTGCATGCCAGGTGGTGCCCGATGTTAGCTGGGCCCGTTCCAACAGTACAACATCTCGCCAGCCAAGCTTGGTCAAATGATAGGCGACGCTGCAGCCGATCACACCCCCGCCAATAATCACAACCTGGGCCCGCGCCGGTAATGAGTCATCACGGTCACCTGATAGCCGGCCGTTACTCATCTCATGCTCCTCCGTCCGGTGATGTCATTGTTAGCTAGCCTGCCGGCCTCGTACCGAGTCCCAATTCCCTGGCCCGCCGAAATGCTGCCGGCAGTATGGCAGCATACTCGCCCCAAATGCCCAGGGCGATGTACAGGATGATCTCATCCTGAGACTCTCGACCGGCCGCCCGGCCGGCGATGATGTCCGGCCATTCGGCGTGGACACCTTTTTCGCTCAATTTGCCGGCCTGGATGAGTTCGACGATCTCCGGGACGCGATAGCTGACGTATGCCCAGCGGTCTACGACCAGCTTGTCGGCTTCCAGCAATAGGTTCAGCGCGACTTCCTGGTAAGAGCCCATGCGAGCGATGAAGGCGCCCGGCTTCAGCCAGGGCACTTCCACGTTCACGGCGCTACCGGTGGTCACGGTCACGATCAGGTCGGCATCGCGCACGGCCGCTTCCGGCGACGACGGCTTCACGATAGACAGTCCTGTCTTTTCCGTCATTTCGGCGGCGAATCCTTCTGCGGCCTCCGGGATCACGTCTACGACCCGTACCTCGTCCAGATCGAACACCTCGTTGAAGCATGAGAGATGCGTCCGGCCCAATCCGCCGGCCCCGAAGATGGTCAGCACCTTGCTGTCAGTTCGGGAAAGGTATTTCGCCGTCACAGCTGTCGATGCGCCGGTTTTCATGGCCGTGATCCAGTTCGCTTCCATGATGCAGGTGGGCAGCCCTGTGCCCGCCTCAAAAAGGAACACCATCGAATCGGTGACTGGCAATCCTTTATCCTGATTGCCTTCGAAAAAACTGAAGCTCTTAACGTAGGCGTACTCTTCGCCGGCAAGATAGCCGGAAAAAGGCTTGAGGAAACCGCCATCGCCTACGTTCATGTAGAATTTATCCCCGGCCACCTGACCGAAACCGTCAGCTTTAATGCCTTTCTCCGCCAGGCGGACGGCTTCCGCAGGCGTCATACTTTGGGCTACTTCATCCTCAGTCAGATAAAGAATATCTCTTGGAATCATGCGCACCGTTCCTTTCAGAGTTCGCAATAACGGTCGGCCGCTTCCAGATTGGCAAGATTTGAAGCCATAGTTCACGCCCCACAAATTGTCACCGCCGCGCAGATCTGGCACGAAAGTCTGCAACGGCCAAAGCAGGCTAGACTCACGGCAAAAACGTCAGGCTATATCCGTAGCAACGATCAAGTATAGTCAGTCCGTTCACGAACTGATCCGAGACACCAAATCTGGCACGCCAATCTAGAATTGGCGCGACAATCTAGAAATGGCGAGACCACTCCTTCGGCCAGCGTTCCACAACTACCTTAGTCTGAGTGAAGAACTCGACAGCATGGTTACCTTGGCCGTGCAATGTACCAAAGAAGCTCTCTTTCCAACCGCTAAAGGGAAAGAAAGCCATTGGCGCGGCGACGCCTACGTTGATGCCGATATT
>CP070688.1:165795-169175 GCA_020353135.1 Chloroflexota bacterium | reverse complement strand
GCTATTCATGATGTGCACGGCACCGGGCAACCCACCGGGGGCAGTGACAGGCCGGAGCAGCATTCCAATTCCCCCCCATGATCACTTCCAATCTTCAAAGCCTGGCTACAGTCATGCGCATTAATCATTAAATTGAACTTCTCAGGCCGGCTATCGCGTAACGAAGAAGTGACAAATGACACTTGAAATTGGTTTTCGATCTGTGATAAGGTGCAGTGGGCATAGCGCCTTACAAGTCGGAACAAGCTGAGACTCTCGGCCAGGGGCAGCTTTGGTGACAACTCAAAAGCGAAAAAGAATGATCGACGCCGGGCAATATCGAGCCGTTTGGCTCCTGGCCGTTGTCTTGCTGCCCATGGCCGCCTGCTTGTTTGTATTGGGGGTCAATAGCGACTCGGGCAACGCTCTGGTGGGAACGGCCGTGGCGCTGGCAGCGCTGGTTTTAGGGAGTCTCGCCTTCGCCGTCTACAAGCTAAAGCATAAGAATGAAATAGCCACCACCGAGGCCAGGATCGTCAAGCGCTACAAAGAGAAGCAGCCGGCGAGGGTGACTGGTGGCGGATCGGAACCGCTAGGAATGTTCCTTGAAGTTCTGGCGCTGGGTCTAATGGAAGCGAAACCGCCTCATGAGCACTTCCTTGAATTTGAGTTCAGCCCGGCCGAGGCGAGCGGCGTAAGGCCGAAGATGGCCCTCAAGGCATCGGTAACCAAAGAGGTGTACGACCGCTGCATGTTTGGAAGCGTCGTAAGCGTGAAGTTTGCCGTGGAAGATCCGTTGATCGCGGTTCTAGAAGGAGAACGCGGCTATGGACAAGTAGAAGACGTGGAAGTGAATGAGGAAGTGCCCTGGGCTACGGCCTTGGAAGCGGAATCGGGTCAGATTGAGCTAGAACACACGCTGGATGAGCAACCGTGGCATGAACCGGAGCTGGGCACCTATCCCGAATCGACCAGCGAATCGAGTGCTATTGGAAAAGCCCTTGACTCACTACTCGGTCCGAAAGAGCCGACGATGTCCCGGAGGCCAGGCCCAGATACCGGCGGCGACTCTCCAATGTACCGGGCAGGCAGTAAAACAAGCCCGGCCTACGCCGGCGATAAAACGCCGGCAAGCGGCCTTGTCGATAGTAAGTCGACGGCCGATGGTTATGACGGCCAACGCCAGGAGGCAGAACGTGAACCTGCCAGGCCAGGCGGGGCGGAAGCGTCTGAAGATGGCTATGACCTCGGCATTCTTGCGGGCATTGTCAGCGGTTTACTGGCTTCAGTATTCAGTATTTTCTGGTCTATGCAGACGATGTTTGGTTTTACCGAAAATGCGCCAGTTGTTTGTGTTCCCCTGGCGGCGGTTTATTCGATTCCGTTGGGGATTGGCGGGGCCAAGATTTTCAGACGAATTGGGGTAGACGAGAGTGGATCACCGGCGCGTGATTATGCCTATGTGGGCGCCGTATTTGGGGGCGCTGTGGCATTTCTTGTGAGTGTGTTTGTGATGAAGTTTATAGAACTGCTAGGTTACTAGCCGTGTAGTTTGCCTGGCGACGCACGATAGATGTGTTGTGCGTGGCAACGGCAAGGGAGTACCAATGAAACGCTCAGGCTGGATCGTTTTCTTGTTTGTTCTTTTTCTGGTGGTAGGTGGACTGGCACAGGTGAAGGCTGCCGAGCTCGTACATGTTTACGAGTTGGACGGCAACTTCCTCGACGAATTTGGAGGTCCTTCGCTGGAGCCCAACGGGAGTGGTTTTCTTGTCGACGGCGGATACATGGTCCCTGAGGCTGACAGCGGCTTGTCGCTGCGCGGGGTGATCAATCCAGACAGTTACTCGATCGAGGTGGTAGTCCGTCTAGACGGTTTTCCGACGCCGAGCGAGTGCGTATCGGGCGACAAGGTTTGCTCGGCAAAGATAATAGACTTCAAGAATCTGTCATCGGATGATGGTCTTTACACGCCTACTAGCGATGAAGATGCTGGAGACGGCCGGCTGCAGATATGCTGCACGATCGGCACCGACAGCGAGGAGGGAGTTATTGTCTATGGCCAGTTCAACCATCTCGTGCTGACGCGGGACGGGGACACGGGACTGGTGGTAGGCTATGTCAACGGACGGCCGGTGATCAATATTGAAGACACAGTGGAACTGGCCGTATTTAGCGCGGCGGACAATGTCGTCCACTTGCTGATGGATGATACGAACTTCGTCGACGATCCGCCGCTTGGCTTTGTGGAGCGTATTCGCATCTTCGACGGGGCGCTCAGCTCTGAAGAGGTGAACGCCTTGTTACAGATTGACATAAGTATCAGGCCTAGCAGCAAACCGAGTTCTATCAATGCCAGATCCAAGGGCAAGATTCCGGTGGCGCTCCTCTCGGGTGCGAATTTCGATGCGCCGGCTGAAATCGACTCTGATACGCTAACGTTCGGCCGGACTGGGAACGAGGACAGCCTGGCCGGATGCAGCCCGGGCGCCGAGGATGCCAACGCCGATGGGTTGCCGGACCTGGTCTGCCACTTCAGAACTGCCGATACGGGCTTCCAACGAGGCGACGCCGAAGGTATCCTGAAGGGCAGGACGGTGAACGGGCTGCCTATCGAAGGACTTGACTCGGTCCGAATTGTCGGCCGGCAGAACTGCCTGGCTCCGCCGGCGGGAATTGTCAGTCGGTGGCCTGGGGATGGCCATGCGGGAGACATCGCCGACGGCAACGACGGCACCCTGGAGGGTAACGCAACCTTTGCCGACGGCATGGTGGGCCAAGCGTTCTCGTTCGACGGCGATGGAGACTATGTTAAGGTGCCCAGGGCGGCCAATCTTGACGTGGGCGGAGAGCTGACTATCGAGCTGTGGATGAAGGCCGATCCGAGCAACCCGATGGACAGTTGTTGCCAGGGGCTGGTCGCGACCGATCACTATGGGTTTGCCATTGCCAATGGGGCGGGCGGAAGTGTATACGGCGTGCTGCTGTTTGTTTCGGGAGACAACGGCGGTGCTCATACTTCTGACCTGGAAGATGGCGGCTATCCCTTGAATCCAGGCGAATGGTATCACGTGGCCGGCGTTTATGATGGCGCCCACCTGAAGTTGTATGTGAACGGCGAAATGGTCGTCGAGCCGCCTGAACTGGCGGGAACCATTTGGCCGATGCTGGAGACAAGTTTCCTGACCATCGGCTCGGAGGATGGCCGAACCAACGAGCCAGACCTGATCGGCGAGCGTTACTTTCACGGGCTGATCGACGAGGTTGGTCTTTACAACCGGGGGTTGAGCGCTTCAGAGATACAGGCCATCTATTCGGCCGGCAGCGCCGGGATGTGCAAGGGCAGTTAACAGTCGCATGTACGCGACGCATCACACTGGTAGGGTCTTTCCAGAGTCGGG
>CP070688.1:162239-165695 GCA_020353135.1 Chloroflexota bacterium | reverse complement strand
TGCGGTCCAGAATGCCATGACGAGAGCACAAGTCACGAATTAGCAGACCAAGGCGAGCATTATACGCTGGCGGTGGGCCATAGCTCGGTTGGCCGCCAACCGGCCATTTGTAGAGCCTTCGCCATCGCTCGGCCAACGCCGGATCGTAACTTTCGGCCGCCGCCAGCGTGTGCTTCGCCTGGACGCCATCCATGGTTAACCCGCCGCCCATAACAAAAGTCGCCCCGTAGTCCTTCACGGTCTGGATCACTCTATCCAATTGGTTCTCGTCGTCTCCCGCATAAGGTATGATGGGCATCAACGAAGCGCCGACGGTTATGCCGGCCGAAGCCAGGCGGGCCATTGCCCCCAGACGGCGCTGGACGCCAGGGCTGCGCGGCTCAAAGGCACTCTTCAGTTCCGGGTCCAGGTTGCTGATGCTGTAAACAACGCCGACCCACGATCTGCGGTTGATTTGGCTCAGCAGGTCCAGGTCGCGAGTGAGCAGTGGCGAGCGCTCGACGATGAATAGTGGGAAGCTAAAGTCGCGGACGATTTCAAGCATCGCTCTTGACAGGCGGAAGCGATCTTCGGCCGGCTGCTGCCAGTCGCCGCAGGAAATCACGTCACGGTCGATCCGTCCGATCTCTTTTCGAAACAACTCGACGGCATTGCTTTTGACCTGAATCAGGGAATCGAAGCGCTCAGGGTCTCTCTTTCCCAGATAACGGCTGCCCCGTAAATAACAGAATTCGCAGCCACTTCGGCAACCAATATAGGGATGGGCCGTATATTTGCCCCAAAACCAGGGGCCGTCGACGTGCTTGTGAACGTTGATGATCTTCCTGGCCCGGTAGTTCTGAAACTCGATACTCACAGGCCGTAGATTCCCATAACGCGGTCCCGCTCCGTATTTGGCAGGTAAGTCAGCGCTTTGCGCAACATCAACCGGCGGTGCCGTCGGCCGCTTTGGGTTTCCAACCAATCGGCCAGTTGAACCGGGTAGTATCTGCCCAGCGTTTTGAGGCCCCAGCCGACGCCCTTCACGGCATCCATTTCCCATTCGCCAAACATCGGTTCCAGAAATGCCAGTAAAATCTCGGCCCGCTCTGCCAGCGATGGGTCGCCGCCCGCACGTTTGGCCCAGAAATGGACGGCCACGCCGACGGAACGGCGTACCCAATGGTTGGAGTCGTTTCGCCAGGGTGCCAATAGCGTCCTGGCCTGGTCGAAATCTTGGACCAGCGCCGGCCCTGGGACGCGCTCCCCAAGGATGTCGGCTCCGTACCATCTATCGGCAACGACGATGCAACGCCGGCACTCGGAAAACGCACTTGACGGCCGGCGAGCGTACTGCTGCCGCAAGACACCGCCAATGACAACCCAACCGCCTTCGCTGCCACCTTCGGCGATGCAATCCAGCAGAGCCTTGGTCTCCTGCCATTGCCCGGACCCAACCTCGGCCGCAATCCGGTCCAACAGACGAAAGGGCGTACGCTGCTCCAAAACCAGCTCCAGTAGGCTATGGGCTTGGGCTGAGTTCCCGGCCGCTAGGCTTTCGGCCACGTTTTTGGCCAGGACATCGGCCTCGCGGCTATTCATCGTTTCGTGGTCTCACCCCACCAGGGCAAAGGTCTCATCATAGTCCTGAATAGCGGCCTCGATCACTTTCAGGGCGTGGGCCCTGTCGTAGGTCTCCTTCATCACCACCGGGTCTTCCTCGCCGGGCAGCAGCTTGTAGGTAGCAAAATAATGACGCAAGCGCTCGACGAGCGCGCTAGGCAACTCGTCGATATCAGTCACATGTTGCCAGAAGCTGTCATTCTGCAGCACGCCCACGATTTTGTCGTCGGATTCGTCGTTGTCGATCATGCGCAGACCGCCCACCACCCGCGCCGTCAGGATCACTTCCGGATGCATGATCGGCCGCTCGCTGACGACCACGATATCTAGCGGATCGCCGTCGGCTCGGACCGAGTCCGGCTCCAGGTCGTTGACATGAGTGCCACAGTAAGTCTGAGGGATGAAACCATATAGCGCTGGCGGCTGGGAAGAAGTACGCTGCGGCCGGTCCACTTTCAAATAGCCGGTGACTTTGTCTACTTCGTACTTGACGAAATCAAAGGGCGTGATTTCTATATAGGCATGGACCAGCTGCGGTGGATTCGGTCCTACTTCCAGACCATGCCAGGGATGCGGCCTCCAGCGATAGTAAGGGCTCATGGACATGTCGCTACCTCACTCTATTCAAGAGTCATAGAACACGGATCAACAGGGATTTTACGGATTAAGGATTTCATGACACCTGATATCATGCCTGAATGGGTGACATTTGTCACCTTTTTGCCGCATGGGTTGAATTGAGTTGGCTGATCCCCTACCATCTGAAGGAGAGTAGTTTCTGGCAATAGTCAAACCGACGCTTACTATGGCTCGAAATATCCGCCTGTGCATAGATGATGGCCTCTGCCGCGCTTGCCGGCGCTGCCCGGCGGCTCGCGCTTGCAAGGTGCGGGCCATCGTCCATCTGGACCCCGGCGAATCTCCCTACCTGGATGTGCAGCGCTGTAATGACTGCCGCGTGTGTATGCCAGCCTGCCCTTTCGAAGCCGTGGTGATGGCGCCGGCCGTTCACTGATCCCCCGCAGCCAAAACTTCGCAGGTCTCACAAAAAGCTAGCAACGGTGATTGCTGGCTGAAAGACCTGCGAGGTTTGTTAAACGAATCGACTTAGGCGTTGACGAACTCGTCCTCGACGACGGACGACGATTTCTCGAATTTTAGCCCCGCGCCGTTGACATCCACCTGGACGGTATCGCCAGCCGCGAATTGGCCTTCAAGAATAGCCAGGGCCAGCGGATCGGCAACCAGCCGCTGCAATGTGCGCTTAATCGGCCGGGCCCCGTAGGCCGGATCGTAACCATGCTGGGCGACGTGCGTCCTGGCAGGCTCGCTGAGTTCCAGCGCGATTTGACGATCTGCCAGCATGCGGCGCAGCCGATCGGCTTGAATCTCCACGATCTGGGTCAGGTCCTCCATGCTCAGATTGTGGAAGATGATGATTTCGTCCACCCGGTTCAGGAATTCGGGCCTGAAACTACTTCGTAGGGCGCTCATCGCGCCATCGGGATCATATTCCTCGCCGTTCAGGAATTGGCTGCCGATATTGCTGGTCATGATGACCACCGTGTTGCGGAAATTGACTGTCCGGCCGTGCCCATCGGTCAGCCGGCCATCGTCCAACACTTGCAGCAAGGTGTTGAAGACGTCGGGGTGAGCCTTCTCGATCTCATCGAAAAGCACAACTGAGTAAGGCCGGCGACGGACCGCCTCGGTGAGCTGCCCCCCTTCTTCATATCCCACGTAACCCGGAGGCGATCCCACGAGACGCGAGACGTTGAACTTCTCCATGTACTCGCTCATGTCCAGCTGGATGAGAGCCTTCGTGTCGCCAAACATCTGCTCTGCCAGTGTCTT
>CP070688.1:157536-162139 GCA_020353135.1 Chloroflexota bacterium | reverse complement strand
TTTGACGTTGATTTCCTCTTTCAGTACTTCGGCCAGCTCCAAAAGGTCCTGTTGCTCGCGCAAGGTTCCGACGTTGATCCGGGCCCGGGACAGAGGCTGGCGCACTTTGAAGTTGGCCGCACTGCGCGCCGAACGGCCGAGACTGGCCGCATTGATGGCCAATCTCATCTTGTTCAACAGCTGGCGATTGAGAGTATCGGCGTCGGCCGTCGGCCAGTCGTTATGGTGCACGCTCAAAGGAGCGGCCGGTTCCACGCGGCGGACAAGATTCTGGTAAATCGCCTCGGCCGTGAAGGGGATGAACGGCGCCAACAACTTGGCCACTTGCAAGACGGCCGAGTACAGGGTTTCGTAGGCGGCCAACTTGTCGGCGTCAGCCTCACTCTTCCAGAACCGGCGCCGCGAACGTCGCACATACCAGTTCGACAGGTCGTCGAGAAGGTTCTCCAGGGCGATAGTCGCCTTGTCGGCCGCGAACGCCTCCAGGCGCCGGGTAGCTTCCAGAGTCGTTTCGTCCAACCTGGCCAGAATCCAGCGATCAAGCTGGTCATTGGCCTGGACCGGCGATTGGTAACGATCCGTCAGAACGACCGAATCGGTTGTTACTTTGCCGGCCGGAGACCAACCATCCAGATTGGCATAGGTGACCAGGAAGGAATAGACGTTCCAGAGCGGGATCATGAAGCGGCGCCGGGTTTCATTGCCCAGGTTATAGCCGAAGTGAAGGTTCTGCTCGGGCTTGGCCGAGGCGAAGAGCCAACGCATGGTATCGGCGCCCATTATCTCGGCCGCCTCGTTGAACTCGATCGCATTACCCCATGACTTATGCATCTCGCGGCCATCTTCGGCCATCAACGATGCGTAGCCAAAGATGTTCATGAATGGCGGCCGGTTGGTCAGCGCTGTGCTCTGAGCCAGTAAGCTATAAAACCAGTTGCGGAATTGGCCCGGAAAGCTTTCGCTTATCCAGTCGGCCGGGAACCATTGTTCCCAGTATTCGCGATCGTTCCGGTAGCCGAGGGTGCTGTAGGCCACGATGCCGGCGTCCAGCCACGGATTGCCAACTTCGTCGATCCGCTTGGCTTTTTCACCGCACTCCGGGCAGGCGATTTTTACCGCGTCGACAAACGGCCGGTGAGGGGAGTGGCCGTCGAAGGTTTCCCAGCCTTCGACGGCCCTTTCTTTTAGCTCATCCTCGCTGCCGACGACATGGAAGTGGCCGCAAGCCGGGTCCTCACAGACCCAGATAGGCAACGCCAAGCCGTAGTAACGTTTCTTGCTGATCATCCAGTCGTGCATGTTGCGCAGCCAATCCAGTTCACGACGATGCCCGAATTCAGGCACCCAATTGATCTGGTCGACCACGTCCATGATTTGATAGCGATAGCTGTGCGCCTTTTCCTCGTCGGTCACTTCCGCCCTGGGCTTGTCGTAGAGAGGGCCCGTACTGATAAACCACTCGTCGACCAGGCGATAGACCAGCTCCTGGCCACATCGCCAGCAATGGGGGTATCGATGGGCGTAGCGCTGCTTGCGGTAATAGAGATCTTTCTGTCGCAAATCGGCGAAAATGTCGTCTGCGACTTCATTAGCCGACCGGCCGCTCAACCAAAGGAAACCATCTCCGTAGATGCCGTTTTCATCCAAAGGGGCGATCACCGGAAGATCGTTCTCTTTGCTCAACTCGAAGTCTTCTGCGCCGCAGCCAGGGGCGATATGAACGATGCCTGTGCCTTCGTCGGCGCCAACCTCTGTCCAGGAGATGACCCGATGCTGGTAGCTGGCATCATCAAATGCCTGGCCGGTCGCCGGCAGGTCGTCAAAGGGGCCAGCATAACGCCAACCTACCAGCGATTCGCCAGGCAGTTCATCCACGACCTCATAGTCGCCTATCAAGGAGGTGGCCATCGCTTCCTTAGCCAGGTAGTAGATCCAGCCATCTTCTTTCTGGCGCACCTTCACGTAGGTCAACTCCGGCCCGACAGCCGCGGCCACGTTGCTGGTCAATGTCCACGGTGTTGTGGTCCAGACCAGCAAGGCCTCATTTTCGGCCGGCTTGCTCAATTCCCCGCCGGCCGATTCCGATCGAGCCGTAACTGGAAATCTGAGGAAGACCGATTCATGGGTTACCTCGTGGTAGCCGTCAGTGACAATTTCGTGCTGGCTGAGGCCGGTCCCGCAGCGAGCGCACCAGGGCATTACATCACGGCCCTTGAATATCCAGCCGTTCTCATAACACTTCTGCAGAAAGCCCCAGATCTGGTAATTGTTTTCATCGCTCAGGGTAAAATAAGAACCGCCGATATTGCGCATGCCCAGCTGACCGACGACTTGCTCGACGGTACCGCTGACTGGTCCCATTGGTCCTTCAATCGTGACCTCTTGTCCAGGATCTTCGTCCAGCAAATCTCTGAGGTGCAGCAACTGGGATGGATCGTTCCAGTCCATCCAGTAGCCAAGCCTGATGGATTGCTCGGTTTGAACGGCCGCGTAGTTCAGGACCCGCATCTTGCACTGCTTGACGAACTCGGCCAGGCCAAAATCCTCAATTTCGCGCTTGCTGTTAAATCCCAGTTCGCGCTCTACGTTTACTTCGACCCACAGACCCTGGCAGTCAAAACCGTTCTGCCAGCGTTGGTTGTAACCTTGCATCGCTTTAAAGCGTTGGAACAGGTCCTTGTACGTTCTACCCCAGGCGTGATGAACGCCCATGGGGTTGTTAGCCGTGATTGGCCCGTCGATGAAACTCCACTGACGGTCGCTGCGCGATCGCAATTCGCGCAACTTCTCAAAGGCGCGATTCTCCCGCCAAAAGAGTAGTACGTCTTGCTCAAGTTTTACGAAATCCACCGTGTTCGGTACTTCGTCAAATGTCATTATTCACTCCACTCAAATCACAATCTTCGCGCCGTTTCATCGGCGCTGGCGCACGTAGCGATGCTCAACAGCTAACGCGCCGTCTTCATCATCCAGGCGCACCGGTAATCCATGATCGTCCAGCCATACCTTGCATTTCGCTCCTTTCTGGCGAATCAAGTAGGGCCGGACGGCCACAAGCTGGCCAGTCACGGTCATTTCCTCCTCATCCAGCGGATCTATCTCAAGCGAAGCGCTCAGAGGCGCAAGACGCCGCGTTTCGTCCAGGCTTATCGCCTGTGCAGAGCGCCGGCCTGGGTTGCCATGAACAAAGAGGCCCAAACCAACGGCCGTTGGTATTAGCAGTCCGAAGCCAGCCGGCCGCTTCATCTCTTCCCTGACGACATCTGCTTCGCTCGTCCGACTGATGTTGAACGACTCATCGTCAACCAGGACGTCGACCTCAGACGAGTCAGCCGGCGACAAGCGGCGCAGCTTGACTCTTTCGGGCCGGCCGTAAGGATCCAATAGGAGATGAAAGAGCGTGCTGTTGGCCTCGGTCGATTCTCGCCTATCAAGGTCAATTCGCATAACGCTAAATCCGTCTACCGCCTGCGTCAGCCGGTAGCTTTCGACAGCGCCCGTTTCAACGCCGGCCGACAGGTAATGCAGCCGGCCAGCGGCGACAAGCTTTTCATATTCTTGTTCGCGTATGATGAACCGCATCACTCGGTACCAATCGATGGTGGTGAGCTATGTATGCTCAACGCTAGGTCTCATCGAGCTGAATGTAGATACGTTTGTTGATCTTGCCCTTGCTCTTGTAATCGACCACGCTGATCCGGCCGACCTCGCTCGTGTTGGCGACATGAGTGCCGCCGTCGGCCTGCAGATCGAGGCCGACGATCTCGACCGTGCGAACCTCTTTGATTCCCGGCGGTAATAGATTGATCTTCGTCCGTATAAGGTCCGGGATCTCAAACGCATCGTCACGGGGCAAGGTGCGGACCACAACATCGCGCGCGGCTGTTACTTCGCGGTTGACAGCTTCCCCGATCTCGGCTACCAATTCCTGGCGCATCGTCTCGAATTCGAAGTCCATCCGGCCCTTGAGCGGCTCCATGTTGCCGCCTGTGACCGACGACTTGTAGTCGCGCCAGATGACGCCACAAAGGATGTGCAGCGCCGTATGCGTGCGCATGAGCTGATAACGCCGCTCCCAGTTCAGGGCGGCCGATACGACCGCGCCCTCGTCGGGCAGTGGACCGTCGACGAAATGGACGACGTTGCCTGAGACTCGCTTCACTTTGGTCACCGGCCATGAGTCGGCGCCGGCTGCCAGGCTGCCCAGATCGGCCGGCTGCCCGCCACCACCAGGATAAAATGCCGATCTATCCAGTACTATGCCACCATCCAACTGACCGGTGACGGTTGCCTCAAAGCGACGCACGTACGAATCATTCAGATATAGTAGTTCAGTCATTCTGGCCTCAATTAACCATTTTCCGCGTTAGAGCCAATCGCTGGCTCATATGAGCCTCAAATCAAATCAAAAACGCCTTCGCCCAACTCAGGGACGAAGGCGCAAACGCTCCGCGGTACCACCCAGATTTCCGGGTCCACTGTTGTGATCAGCAGATCCGACTCTCTGCCAACGACGGCCCTGATAAATGAGGGGCTATCATCGCACTCTCGCTAACGTGAGATGAACCCGGCCAAGCCTACTGGACCGCGAGTTGCCTTTCTG
>CP070688.1:152865-157436 GCA_020353135.1 Chloroflexota bacterium | reverse complement strand
GCGCGGGCTCTGCTTCGTCCGCGCCCGCCAAGACGACCAGATCGTCTTGACAACTTACGGTCGTTCCAGCGGCTTTTGTATAGATCCCATCGAAAAGAAGCCCCTTAACCATTTCTTGCCCGGCACGCCGATCCTTTCTTTTGGCACGGCCGGCTGCAACCTGGCCTGCAAATTCTGCCAAAACTGGGACATCAGCAAATCGCGCGAAATCGATACGCTGGCCGACGCCGCCTCGCCGGAGACTATCGCCCGCGCAGCCAAAGAACTGGGCTGCCGCAGCGTCGCCTTCACCTATAACGACCCGGTCATATTCCTGGAATACGCCGTCGACGTCGCCCAGGCTTGCCACGAAGTAGGGATCAATGCCGTCGCTGTCACCGCCGGTTATATGTGTGACGAGCCGCGCATTGACTTCTACGACCACATGGACGCGGCCAATGTCGACCTCAAGGGCTTCAGCCATGGATTCTACAAGCAGTTGTGTGCTGGCGATTTACAGCCGGTACTGGACACCCTGCTTTACCTCAAACACGAAACAGACGTCTGGTTCGAGATAACCAACCTGGTCATCCCCGGCGCCAACGACTCCGACGAGGAATTGGACGCTATGACCCAGTGGGTCGTCGAAGAACTGGGACCGGACGTGCCGATGCACTTCTCAGCTTTTCATCCTGATTACAAGATGCTGGATCGGCCGCGAACGCCAGGATCGACCTTGACCCGCGCGCGCCAGATCGCCCTGAAGAACGGCGTGCGCTACGCCTATACCGGCAATGTCCACGATCGGGAAGGCGACAGCACCTATTGCCACGCCTGCGGCGAACTACTGATCGGCCGCGATTGGTACGTCTTATCCGCCTGGAACCTTACCGAAGACGGCCGTTGTGGTTTTTGCCAGACGCCATGCGAGGGCGTGTTTGACCCGCGACCCGGTAAGTGGGGCGCGCGCCGGCAACCAGTCCGCTTGTCAAACTTCTATGCTTAGCCGGCCAATTGCCAGGGCTTAATCGAGCACAGGTTAGTAGACAGTGGCCGGTGGCCAGACACTAGATGCCAGCGACCGATCCCCGGTCCCTGATCCCCGGTCCCTGATTCCACCGTTTGCAAAACATTATGTTTTGTTGTAGCATTGCAACAAGAGTTTTGTTGTATTATCCCGCACTCTGTATTGGTCATGGCAGAACAGACGAATCAGATTTCCATCAAAGGCGTTCGCGACGGCATCTTGATTGACCTCGTTCCGGGCAGCAGCCTGGAAGATGCGTTGCGGTCTCTAGAAGACGAATTGTTGAGTCAGCACGGCTTTCTGCGCGGCAGCCGGGTTATTCTGTCTGTCGGCGAGCGTAATCTGTTTGCTGACGATTTACTTCCATTCCAGGAACTGCTGGCCCAGCATAAGATGACTTTGTGGGCTCTTCTGACCGATCGGGAGTCGTCTCGCGAAGCGGCGCGCGAATTGGGTCTGGCCACGAGGCTGCCGGGCAGTAATGCCGACTTGAATGGCAACGTGCGCTCGGTTCCGGCCAGGCCACCTGAAGCCGCGGTGATTGCACCGCCAAACGGGAGCGCCAATAGCCTGCTCTTGCGCGAGACGCTGCGCTCAGGCCGCTCCGTTCATCACGACGGCCATGTCGTCGTCATTGGCGACGTCAACCCGGGCGCGGAAGTCATCGCCGCAGGCGACGTCGTCGTCTGGGGTAAATTACGGGGCCTGGTACATGCCGGGGCCCACGGAGATTCCGCGGCCGTTATCTGTGCCCTGGCGCTAAGTCCCACCCAGCTGCGGATCGCCGACCAGATAGCGATTGCGCCTGGCGAACAACGCCGCCGGCCGATACCGGAGAAAGTCAGCCTTATCGAAGGCCAAATCGTGGCCGAAGCCTGGGATACTAGACATTGAACCTGGTTGGGCTGCCCTTTTGAGCGAGGTTGAATCCTGTAAATCAT
This sequence comes from Chloroflexota bacterium, assembly GCA_020353135.1. The sequence continues at coordinate 155,489 of CP070688.1, read as the reverse complement.
GTATATCCTGTCCAGTCTTTTAAGGAGAATAGGATGACAGCGACAGTCATAACCATTACTTCCGGAAAGGGCGGAGTAGGCAAGACCACTGTCACCGCCAACCTGGCCACAGCCCTGGCCATGCAAGGTCGCAAAGTAACGGCCATTGACAGTGATATCGGCCTGCGCAATCTAGATGTTGTGATGGGCCTGGAGAATCGCATCGTCTATGATTTGGTGGACGTGATTGAAGGCCGCTGTAGGCTGCAGCAAGCCATGATCAAGGATAAGCGCTTGCCAGAACTATCGCTAATACCGGCTGCCCAGACCCGGGACAAGATGGCCGTCAGCCCGTCTGATATGGTCCTGGTCTGCGACCAGTTGCGAGAAATCGTCGATTACGTACTGATCGATTCGCCGGCCGGCATTGAGCGTGGATTCCGTAACGCGGTTGCGCCTTCCGACCAGGTAATTATCGTCACCAATCCAGAGGTTTCGGCCGTCCGCGACGCGGATCGCATCATTGGCATGCTTGAGGCTGAGGAAAAAGGGCCGGCCCAATTGCTCGTCAATCGCCTGAAACCGGAAATGGTGGCTCGCGGTGACATGCTATCCATAGACGACATTTTGGAGATTTTGGCCATCGACTTGATCGGCGTCGTGCCCGAAGATGAAGCGATACTGGTCTCGACCAATCGCGGCATGCCGGTGGCCCTCAACGCCACCAACAGTACCAGCGCCAGCCAGGCTTTCCGTAACGTGGCCCAACGGCTCGATGGTGAAGAAGTACCGCTGATTGATTTGACCGCCAAGAATGGCTTTTTGACTCGCTTGCGCGGCTTAGTCGGCAGCCGGCCGAATTGAGGAGAAATTGATGGGTTGGCTTAACAGGCTGTTCAAATCGGAAGAGAAGAGCGGTAGCGTCGCCAAGACGCGTCTGCAGATGGTGCTGACTCACGACCGAAGCAGCATCTCCCCCGGCTTGATTGACGAGATCAAGGATGACATCATCGAAGTGATCGCCAAGCGGTTGGATATTGACCGCGATCATGTGGTCGTTAACTTGACCACAAATCGGCAGGAAAGCAGATTGGTGGCCGAGATCCCTATCCAGCCGAATGGTCGGCGCCGTTAGAACCCTCCATTATCCGTACACCCCGGCCCCTGCGCCCTGGTTGTTTAAAGCCAAATGAGACGCACATTTGAGCATTCCATTGGTGTGCTCGAGAGCAATTTCCCCTCCAATAATTGCCCCAGATATTATTATCACTGACCTCTGGTAGGATTTGCGATATCCTAGGCGATATTCTACAATCGAGTGGTTGAATTCGTAGATCTGAGATCCAGAAATGAAGAGTACTTCTGTCTGGCGGCACTTCGACCTTTGGTTGACGGCCGCCGTTCTTCTTTTAACCGCATACGGCATCCTGGCCATCAATAGCGCAGTGACTGGGGCTCCGGCCTTTGAAACCTATCCCGAGCGCCAGGTTCTCTTCGCCTTGATCGGCGTCGTAGTCATGCTGGTCTTTGCTGCCATCGATTATCGCATTCTGACCTCGTCTCATTGGTATATCTACGCCTTTTTCGTAGCCTCGCTGGTCATTGTCTACCTGGTTGGCGTCATCAACAACGCCTCGCGGCGCTGGATCGACCTCGGCGTCATCCAGATTCAGCCGTCGGAATTCGGCCGTATCATCCTGGCTATCACCCTGGCCCAGTTTCTGCTAACTCGCCAGCATCTGATGGGGCGTTTCTCCAACACACTGATCACTCTTGCCTACGTCGGTCTGCCGGTCGCCCTCATTTTCCTTCAGCCTGACCTGGGCATGTCCATCGTATTCTTCGTCGTTTGGTTTGTCCTGATCTGGTTGGCTGGGCTGCCGTTATCTCACTTCGCCGTTTTGTCAGTCGTCGCCATTCTGGCCGCCGTTGTGCTGTTTCCATCGCTGGCCGATTATCAGCAGAACCGAATTATCGCCTACCTGAATCCCGAAGCGTTGCCAGAGCAGTCATTTAACATCGAGCAGGCGCTTATTAGCATCGGCTCGGGTGGCTGGTGGGGTAAGGGCTACTTACAGGGCACCCAGAGCCAGCTCGGCTTCTTGCGCGTCCAGCATACCGACTTCATTTTCTCGGTCGTCACCGAAGAAATGGGCCTGGTCTTTGGCGCTCTAGTCATACTGGGCCTGATGACCTTCATCTTGATTCGCATATTGCGCGTCGCTTCCCTGACCGTGGATCCGGCCGGGCGGTTCATAGTGGCCGGTATCGCCGCCGTGCTCTTCTTCCAGACCGTCGTCAGCGTCGGCATGAATCTGCGCCTATTACCGGTTACCGGCCTCACCTTACCATTTGTCAGTTACGGCGGGAGTTCACTCATCACGCTATTCATGGCTGTGGGCATCGTCCAGTCGGTGCTGATGCGCCATCGTAAGCAAGAGTTTGGATAATTCGCTTCTAGCCCTCGCTTGCATTCTGTTTTGAATCACGTCGTAGCGATGAAGGCAAGGGCCGTGGAGCTATCATTTGAGGTTGCTACATGACAGTAAGATTACGATTCGCCCCAAGTCCAACAGGCTACCTGCACATTGGCAGCGCCAGAAGCGCGCTATTCACCTGGATGTATGCCCGGCGCTTCGGCGGCG
>CP070688.1:145776-152765 GCA_020353135.1 Chloroflexota bacterium | reverse complement strand
GGATGTGATTCAAGCCCATGATCCATCAAGAAGCAAGAAAGAGATATATGAACTTGCCTCAGAATGCTGCAGTGTTTTGGGATTGCCACCGGAAGTGCTGAAAAAGTACCCCAGTGAACTTTCGGGCGGCATGAAGCAGCGCACGGTGATCGCGGTTGCTACTATACTTTTCCCCCAAGTGCTGATTGCCGATGAGCCTTCCTCGGCACTCGATGTCACTTCACAGAAGATGGTCATCAAGATGCTAAAGACCTTGATGGAAAATGGTTCAATCAAATCGCTGATTTTTATTACGCATGAACTCCCCCTGCTTTACAACGTGACTGATGACATTATGGTCATGTACGCCGGGCAGATCGTAGAGAGGGGGACGGCAAAACAAGTGGTGTTTGATCCGCTCCATCCCTATTCCAAGGGTCTCATGGGCTCGATTATTGTGCCGGAAAGTGGTGTGCGGGATGCTAAACTGACTGCCATTCCCGGGGTGCCACCCAATCTTAAAGACCCACCGTCCGGCTGCCGGTTTGCCGATCGCTGCCAATATGTTCAAACGGCGTGCACGACAACTACTATCGCCCTCAAAGAATTAGGCGACGGCCGCGCGTACCGTTGTATACTATCGGAAGAACAACTAAGGGAAGCATATAAAAATGACGAATGAAAAAAAAGTGATCCTTAGTACAGTCGATCTTACCAAGATATTTGGTTTTGGCCGCAACAAGACCCTCGCCGTTGACCGTGTCAATATCGAACTGAATCAGGGCGAAATCGTATCGATCGTGGGCGAATCGGGCAGTGGAAAAACCACGTTGGCGAAGATGATTCTGGGATTACTCAAACCCACTGACGGCGAAATTTACTTCCAGGGAAAGATACGCGACATCCGCACGCGTAAGAAGAAAAAGCAATACTGGAAGAATATTCAAGCGATCTTCCAGGATCCGTTTTCTTCATACAATACATTTCAAAAGATCGACGCCGTGCTCTTGGACTGTCTTCGAATGCGCGGCGATGGCAAACTTCCAAAAGAGAAAAAAGTAGAGTTGATGACTGAGGCCTGCAGCTTTGTCAACTTGAAATTCGCAGAATTAACCAATAAGTATCCTTTTGAGCTTTCTGGTGGGCAGATGCAGCGCTTGATGATCGCCCGTATCTTCCTGCTGAACCCGAAGATCCTGGTGGCGGATGAACCCACGTCGATGATCGATGCCTGTTCACGGGCCACCATCCTAGATGAGTTGATGAAACTGCGCGATGACATCGGAATGTCGATAATCTTCATCACCCATGATATCGGCCTGGCATACTATGTTTCTGACCATGTCTATATTATGGAGCACGGACTAGTTGTTGAAAGCGGATCCGCGGATGCCTGCATTTTGAATCCTAAAGAGGATTACACCCAACGTCTGATCAGTGATGTTCCCAAGATCCACGAAGAATGGGATCTCTCAACTGTGTAAGTCGATCGCCCAGTTTTTTCGATTGATTTCTCCATTGTGTCATCTTCCCAGCCTTGGTTTCGGGTGCCAGTCGGCCGGCGAGCGCGCAATTCGCAGCTAATTACCATCGGAAAATGAGTATGTCGACGAATAGTCGAACAAACCGGCTACTCGGGTATCCGGCCGATGCCCGTTTGCTCATAATCAACGCCGATGATTTTGGTATGTGTCATTCGGTGAATGAGGCTATCTTTAGCGCGCTGACGGGAGGTATCGTCCGTTCAACCAGCTTGATGGTCCCCTGCCCCTGGTCGTTACAGGCCATGCATTTCCTCGCCGATCATCCAGAAATCCCCTTTGGCGTTCACCTCACCGTTGTCTCTGATTGGGTCGACTACCGTTGGGGACCGGTAACCCCCAGGGAAAAGGTGCCATCCCTGATTGATGATGCAGGATATTTCTACAACTTCGAGCAAATGCCTGAATTCCTGGCTCAGGTTAGATTGGATCAACTAGAAATGGAATTCAGAGCGCAGATCGAAGTCGTGCTGGCGGCCGGGCTTAAGCCTACTCACCTGGATTGGCATGCTCTGCGTATCGGCGGTCGAGAGGATATTTTCGACGTGATGCTGGGGCTGGCAAAGGAATACGGACTGGCGCTCCGAGTTGCCGGACGATCCTGGATCGAAAAAGTGCAGAGCCAAGGTTTGCCTACCAATGATCATGATTTTTTGGATAGCTACCACCTTAACCCAATCACTAAAGCCGCACAGTATGCTGAGTTTTTACGCGATTTGCCCGTTGGTCTAAATGAGTGGGCTGTTCATCCCGGTTTAGACAATGCTGAGTTGTCGGCTATAGATCCTGGTGGTAGTCATATTCGCCAGACGGATTTTGATTTTCTGACATCTCGACAAGCGAAAGACGTTGTTAAAGAAGAAGGCATCATGCTTCTGGATTATCGAGCCTTGCAGGATGTTTGGAGAGAAATGTGAGTTCATGGGAAAACACATCATGAAGATACGAATCTTTGGCATCCGGCCGTGAAGACAACCAACCAGTTTCTGAGGAAAAACCCGTACCTCGGTAAAGAAAAAGGAGTCCATAATGACTGATATTAAAGCCATCGTCGCTGATATGACGTTGGAAGAAAAAGCCGTGTTATGCACTGGGGCCAGCGCGTGGACAACCGCGCCGGTCGAACGTTTGGGCATACCTGAGATGATCGTTTCAGATGGGCCTCACGGCGTCCGCCGGGTGCCTGATGTCAGATCGATGATGATGGAGAGCCTGCCGGCCACTTGTTTCCCTACGGCGTCCTGCCTTGCTTCAACCTGGGATGTGGATTTGCTACACGAGATGGGAGAGGCGCTGGCTGAAGAGTGCATCGCGTTGGATGTAGACGTGCTGCTCGGTCCCGGAGCCAATATGAAACGTTCCCCACTGTGTGGCCGGAACTTCGAGTATCTCTCTGAGGATCCTTACCTTGCCGGAGAGATGGCTGCCAGCCTGATCGAAGGCATCCAGGGCAAAGGCGTGGGTACCTCCCTCAAACATTTTGCCGCCAACAACCAGGAATCCCAGCGTTTTGTCATCAGCGCCGAAGTGGACGAGCGTACTCTGAACGAAATCTACTTGCCGGCATTCGAAACCGCTGTGAAAAGGGCACAACCCTGGACGGTGATGTGCGCTTATAACAAGCTCAATGGCACTTACTGTTCTGAAAACCATGAGCTGATGGTAGACATTCTCAAGAATAGATGGGGGTTTGAAGGGCTGGTTGTCTCGGATTGGGGCGCCGTACGCGATCGGGTCGCTTCACTCAAGGGCGGCCTTGATCTGGAAATGCCCGGCCCGCAAGATAACCGCGTTGAAGCCGTCGTCGAGGCGGTTCGTTCAGGTGAGTTAGCTGAGCAGATATTGGACGAGGCCGTCCGGCGCATTCTGAACATCGTGCTCAAGGCTCGAGAAACACCCAAAGGCGGCGTCTTCGATGTGGATGCGCACCATGTCCTGGCCCGGAAAATCGCTGCCGAAGGCATGGTCTTACTGAAAAACGATGGCATACTTCCATTGAAACGTCAGCAGCATATAGCGGTGATCGGCCGGGCCGCCAAGGAAGCATATATCCAGGGCGGAGGCAGTTCACATATCAACCCCACGAAAGTGGCGATCCCGTTTCAGGAATTACAAGACCAGGCTGGGCAAGCCGAGCTAAGTTACGCCGAGGGTTATCCGGCCGATGAAACTTTCCGCCAGGATCTGATCGATCAGGCGGTGGGCTTGGCGCAATCGGCCGATGTGGCCCTGCTATATGTTGCCTTGCCATCCGCCAAGGAATCAGAAGGCTATGACCGACCCGACCTCGATTTGACTGAGCAGCAGGTTGCCCTGATCAAGGCAGTTGCCAAAGCGCAGCCTAATACGGCCGTCGTATTGAATAATGGCGCGCCTGTGGCGATGAGCGCGTGGATCGACGATGTCGCCGCCGTGCTCGAAGCCTGGATGATGGGTCAAGCGGGCGGCGGCGCGATCGCCGATATTCTCTTTGGCAAGGTGAATCCTAGCGGCAAACTGGCGGAGACCTTCCCGATCAAAGCGGCCGATAACCCAGCTCACATTAATTGGCCGGGCGAGGAAGGTGTGGTTCGGTACGGGGAGGGGATATTCATCGGCTATCGTTATTATGACGCCAAAGAAATGCAGGTGCTGTTCCCCTTTGGCTATGGGCTCAGTTACACTGATTTTGCCTATGGCAACCCTACGGTCTCGGCCACTGCCTTCAGGGATGTTGACGGCTTAACGGTGACGGTGGATGTCACCAACACGGGGGACGTAGCCGGGAAGGAAATCGTTCAACTTTACGTGCGCGATCACAAATCCGGCCTGGTGCGTCCGGATAAGGAACTAAAAGGTTTTTCGAAGGTAGAACTCCAACCAGGCGAAACAAAGACCCTCTCTTTTGAGCTGGGTTTCCGCGCTTTTGCTTACTACCATCCTAAGTACCAACAGTGGATCACCGAAGATGGGGAATTCGATATCCTAATTGGTAGTTCATCTGCTGATATCCGCCACACTTTGAGGGCGACGCTCAAATCGACATTGGATCTACCCTGCCTTATCGACAAAGAATCCACCATCCGCGAATGGCTGGCCGATCCGCGCGGCAGCGCTGTCTTGGTCCCGGTTTTCGAGCAGATCCAGGCCTGGAATCGTGAGCTCTTTGGGACTGATGGTAACGGGAGCATCGGCATGGATGTGATGAATATGATAGCTGATATGCCACTCGTGAATATTCTGGCGTTCCAACAGGGTAGATTATCGATGCCCGCTGACGAGATGGTAGACGGCTTGCTGATACAGTTGCATAGCACGGAAGCATAGCGAATCAGGCAATTGTCAGGTGATGTGCATAATCGAAAGGGGTTAGAATGCAAAAGCGTCAACTCGGAAACAGCGATCTGGAAGTATCGGAGCTTGGGCTTGGCTGCATGAGAATGAGCCATGATGAAAGCCCGATTCCGGACAAGCGGGAGATGATCTCTTTTATTCACGCTGCGGTTGATCGAGGCATCACATTCTTCGATACGGCCGAAGTGTACGGTCCCTTTACCAACGAGGAACTGGTTGGCGAAGCGCTTGAGCCGTTTCGCGGGCAGGTGGTCATCGCCACCAAGTTCGGATTCCAACTCAACCCCGATGGCAGTCCCGGTTTTAAGGGGCTGAACAGCCGCCCTGAGCGCATCAGGCAAGTTGCCGAAGAATCGCTCAGCCGGCTCCGGGTTGAGGCCATCGATCTATTCTATCAGCATCGAGTCGACCCGGATGTTCCCATCGAAGACGTGGCCGGGACCGTGAAAGACCTGATCCAGGCAGGTAAGGTGAAGCACTTCGGCCTTTCCGAAGCAGGAGCACAGACGATTCGGCGCGCCCACGCTGTCCAGCCGATCACGGCCATTCAGAGCGAATACTCCATTTGGTGGAGAGATGTTGAGGCGGAAGTGCTGCCGACATGCGAGGAACTCGGGATCGGCTTCGTGCCCTACAGCCCGCTGGGCAGGGGCTATCTCACGGGAAAGATCGACGAAAACACAACGTTTGCCAGTGTTGATATCCGCAGTCGTCTGCCGCGCTTTACGCCGGAGGCGCTGAGAGCAAACCGTGTGGTCATTGACCTGCTAACCAGGATCGGGGAAGAAAAAGGAGCGACACCAGCGCAAATAGCGCTCGCCTGGCTGCTCGCCCAAAAGCCGTGGACTGTGCCCATACCGGGCTCCCGCAAGCTTGAACGCCTGGACGAGAACATCGGCGCAGCTACCATTGGACTCACGCCGGACGATTTACAGGAAATTGATAGCGCCCTCTCGAAGATCACAGTACACGGGGATCGCTATCCCAAGGAGATAGCGAAGATGTCCGGTCGTTGAGCTGTGACCCCGGCACCGTCCGTCCGTGCCGGTGTCACGTTTGAACCAGGTGCTCGAACAGCATGACACGCCCATCCACAAGGTCAGACTTTGATCGTGACCGCTGACTACAGAATTTCCATACATTGCAACATTGAGCGTCCTAACCTCGACGATTCTTTGGAGGTAAATCTGCCGTGACGGAAGAACGAAATGCAACCGCAACGACCCAGGAATTGGCCCAGCAGCGAACGGAATGGGCGCTTGAGCGGACCCGGTTGTCTAACGAGCGCACGCTCATCGCCTGGCTGCGAACGGGACTGGCCCTGGTCGGCTTTGGGGCTATCGTACCCCGCTTGCTGGAGCGGGTTGAAACTGAGTGGCTGGTCAACCTGATAGCGGTTCTATTCGTCGTCATCGGCACGGTGATCGTGGCTGTGGGAGTGCGCGCCTATCGCCACATGACGACCAAGTTGGACGCGGCCGAACACGCCATAGCCTGGCCGGTCATCGCCGTCCTGGCCGGAGCTATCGAGGTAGCCGCCATTCTGATCCTGATCCTGTTTGTATTGAATTAGCGGGGTGGGGAGGGCTGAAGCGTAGCCCGGTCAAGCATAGCTTGTGGTTCCTGCCGGCCATTGGCCATCGCCACGATCGGAAGGTATTGCACGGGTTCGAGGCCAGGAGTCGCGGTTGGTTCGCTTGTAGCCGTGGCCGTCAGCGTGTTGGTAGCCGTGGCCGTTGGGGTATTTGTTGCGGTGCTGGTTGCGGTACTTGTTGGCGTATTGGTTGGTGTGTAACTTGGCGTGGCGGTCGTCGTAGGGGTTGACGTACTCGTCGGCGTGGCTGTCGCCGTCGCAGTTGGCGTATGGCTGGGCGTGGCCGTTGGCGTATCGGTGGGCGTAGGCGTATTGGTGGTCGTCGCAGTTGGCGTCTGACTGGGCGTGGCCGTTGGCGTGCTGGTAGCTGTCGCGGTCGGCGTATCGGTGGGCGTAGGCGTATGGGTGGTCGTCGCAGTCGGTGTATGGCTGGGCGTGGCAGTCGGCGAATCGTGGGGCGTAGGCGTATTGGTGGTCGTCGCAGTCGGTGTATGGCTGGGCGTGGCCGTTGGCGTGCTGGTAGCTGTCGCGGTAGGCGTATG
>CP070688.1:142979-145676 GCA_020353135.1 Chloroflexota bacterium | reverse complement strand
CCATCGGCGAGATGGTTCTGGATCTGGCTGCACTGGAAGAAGCTGGTTATCTTGGCGGGCCGCATCTGGCAGAATCGCGCGTCTTCTCCTCGTCGACTCTGAACGCCTTCATGGCTCTCGGCCGGCCGGCCTGGCTGGAGGCGCGGCGAATCATCCAGAAATTACTGCGGGCCGACAATCCCACCCTAAGAGACGACGGCGAACTAAGGCGACGGGTATTGGTCCCCATGGACGAAGTCGTGTTGCACCTGCCGGCCGAGATAGGCGACTACACCGACTTTTATTCGTCGCGCGAACACGCCAGCAACGTCGGCCGCATGTTCCGGGGTGACGAGAATCCCCTGCTGCCCAACTGGCGCCATCTGCCGGTGGCCTACCACGGCCGGGCCAGTTCGGTCATCGTCGGCGGAACCGACATCCGCCGGCCGTTGGGCCAGACCCTGCCCGACGGCGCCCGGGTTCCGGTCTTTGGCCCTAGCCAGGAGATGGACTTTGAATTGGAGATGGGTTTCTTCGTCGGGCCGGGCAATGCTTTGGGCGATCCGATCCCGGTGGGGGAGGCGGCCGAGTTTATCTTTGGAATGGTCTTGGTCAACGACTGGAGCGCCCGGGATATTCAACGTTGGGAATACCGGCCGTTGGGTCCCTTCCTCTCCAAAAACCTGGCCACGTCCATCTCGCCTTGGGTCGTTACTTTGGAGGCTTTGGCGCCCTTTCGCCGGCCGGGGCCCGAGCAGGACCCTGAACCGCTGCCCTATCTGCGCGGCGGCCGGGAACGGGCCTATGACATTCAGCTGGAGGTCCAACTACAAAGCCAGGCCATGGACCGGCCGGCGGTCATCAGCCGTTCCAACTCCCGCTATCTGTACTGGAACATTAACCAACAATTGGCCCATCACACGATAACCGGCTGTAACATGCGGCCGGGCGATCTATTGGCCACCGGCACCATCAGCGGCCCCACGCCCGATTCATATGGCTCGATGCTGGAACTGGCCTGGCGGGGTGAGCGCCCAATCACTTTGCCCAATGGCGAGACCCGTCGCTTTCTGGAAGACGGCGACCGGGTCACCCTGACCGGTCACTGCCAGGGCGACGGCTACCGGGTGGGTTTTGGCGAAGTGACGGGCAAGTTATTGCCAGCGGTCGAGTAGGGACGAAATTGCATTTCGTCCGCCGGTTTGCAAAATCGGCTCTACGTTCGACATGTACCTCGCGCGACGGGTGTTACTGAAACCGTCAGTTAGGAGTTTCCACGAACTTGGTTGATCTGCTCCCTAAGTTTCGTCGCTGCCGCACGGGCCGCGTCGGCGAAGTCGGCCTGGGATGAGGCGTAGATGACGCCCCGGCTGGCGTTGACCACCGGCCCGGCCGTCGCGTCTGGCCCGTACTGCACGGCGGCGGTCAAATCGCCGCCTTGGGCGCCGACACCGGGAATCAGGAAATTGGCTTCGGGCGCCATCTCTCGGGCCACAGCCAACTCTTCCGGGTAGGTGGCGCCGACGACGTAGCCCACGTGACCGGCCGTCGACCACCCTTGACAACGACGAATGACCTCGGCCGACAAGCCCCGGCCGGCGACTAAATCACCCTGGAAGTCGGTGGCGCTGGGATTAGAGGTCCGGGCCAGCACGTAGACGGCCTTTTCCGGCCGCTCGGCGACCATGGGCAGGACCGCTTCGGCGCCCACGTAAGGGTTGACGGTGACCGCATCCACATCCCATTGGTCGAAGAGCCCGCTAGCCCAGGCGGCCTGGGTATGTCCAATGTCGCCCGTCTTGCAGTCGATAATGATCGGAATGTCTTTAGGAATATAGGCGATGGTCCGTTCCAGGGCGATGATGCCGGCCGCGCCCCACTGCAGGTAAAAGCCCAGGTTGGGTTTGTAAGCGCAAACCAGGTCGGCCGTGGCTTCGACGATGGCTTTATTGAAAGGCAAGATCGGCTCGTCCCACTTCAATGCCGGGGCCGGCAAACGCTCTGGCTGAGGGTCCAGGCCGACGCACAGCCAGGAGTTATTACGTGCTTGGGCCGCCTTGAGCCTGTCTACGTAAACCATCGCTATCCGCTTCCTTGCGGCTCATCATACAAAATGACGATGAAACGGCCCGGGCCGTGGACGCCGACGGCCATGGTTTGCTCGATGTCGGCCGTTTTGCTGGGGCCGCTGATGAGGGTCACGCTGGAAGGTAAAACATCTGGCCGCAAGGCGGTCCAGGTGAAGAGGTCGGTGCTCAGGTGGCTGGCCGGGGCCAGGACTATATGCGCTGGCGGCAATAGGCCGGTCAGGCGGCTGCGGCCGGACCCGGTGGCGATAACCACGGTACCCGTCTCGGCCAGGGCGGCTGTAGCCACGCTGAGGCCGGCATCGGCCGCGGCGGCAAAAACGCGCAGATCTTCAGGCGATGAGTCGCCAACTGATCGCCCGATGACGAACCAGTCAATTTCTGGCCAGCGGCCGGGCAGATCAGCGCTCTCCAACACAGGATGACCATCGGCGATAACCTTCCTGGCGCCGATTTCGTGTAGTAACTGGCCGACCAGCGACAGTGCCTCTTCAAGGCTGGGCGACTGGTGCGCTTCTCCCTTATTCGTTTTGAGTGTTTCCACGAACCTCCCGGCCGGATCGTCAAAGTGGCGGCGCGAAGACCAGACGCCGGGCGGTTCGACGTCGCGGCCCTGTTTTCGTAATCGGTT
>CP070688.1:139634-142879 GCA_020353135.1 Chloroflexota bacterium | reverse complement strand
GCCGCCAGCAACAGCCAGGCGGGCACGGACGCCTCCCAGCCAAAGCGCAAATCCAGACCGGCGACGACGAACAGGGCCACGATAAAGACCAGGATCATGCTGGTCACGACCCGGTCCCAGCCCTTGGTTTCATCCCGCACCTCGGCCCGCTCGGCGATGACTTCTGGGTTCACCCGCAGCAGGATAATGGCGCTGATGGCGATGCCGATCACATAAACTGCCAGGTAAGCCCAGGCGCCGGGCCAGCGAAAAGTCCCGGCCGACAGGAAAAAAATCGCCCCGATGACCAAAGTCTGGACGATCAGCTGCCGGGCCCGCTTGCGCATCCCCTTCTTCAGCTGCCCGCTATCCATGGTCTGTTTCACTGTGGCCTTGGAATTCATGGGCCACCTCCATCCAGTTTATACACTGTATAAAAATATAAATTTAGGTACACCAAAATATTATTACAGCTAGCCACACGTGTCAAGTTTCACTCGCTACACGAAACGTCTGGTGCTCTGAATGACCGATCCCTGACCCCAGTCCCCGATCCAAATTGCCCCTCTAACCCACTTGTGCTAGACTAACGTTGTTCCATCAACAGAAACTCAGTTCCGTACAGTAAAACCATCTCGCCCTACGTCGCGGCCCTTTTGCCTTCTACAAGTGAAGAAAGAATCTCCTTACCACATCGAATCTCTGCAGCGAGGCTTGCAAGTGCTCACGCTGTTCAATCGCGAGCGGCCGGCCCTGAGTCTGACCGAGATCGTGGAGGCGACAGGTATAAAGAAGTCGACCGCCTTTCGCATCGTCAACACCCTGAACAGCACCGGCTACCTGGAGCGCGATCCCGATACCAGGCAATACCGGCCGGGCCTGAAAGTCCTGCAACTGGGATTCACGGCCATCTCCAGCCTGGAGTTGCGCCAAGTGGCCCGGCCGCATCTCGTCAACTTGGCCGAAATGTCAGGCGAGACGGCCAGCCTGAGCGTGCTCGACGGCCTGGAAGTTGTCTACGTCGACCGCATTCGCGGCCGGGACATCATCGTCGGCGTCGTCCTGGGCGTCGGGTCCCGCATTCCCGCCCATTGCGCTTCGATGGGCAAAGTTTTGCTGGCCAATCTTCCGGCCGACGAACTGGCCCGCCGCCTCGACGGAGCAACTCTGTCCCCTTGCACGCCCCATAGCCTGGTCGACAAAGACCAGCTGCGGGCCGAATTAGAGCAGATCCGCTCCCAGGGTTTCGCCGTCAACGACGAGGAACTGGAAATTGGCCTTCGGGCCGTGGCCGCCCCCATTTGGGATCAGGACAACCAGGTCGTAGCGGTCATCAACGTCAGTGGATCGGTTCGAACTATCTCGGCCGAGCGCCTGGAAAACGAATTGACGCCGGCCGTACGCGACACGGCCAGGCTCATCTCCCAATCCATAGGTTTCAGCAGTTATGGACTTTGATCTGTCAGCAAACCAACAGAGGCTCCAGGCGTTGACCCGGGCCTTCGCCGAGGCCAATATCGCCCCGGTAGCTGCCCGTTACGACCAGGAAGAGATCTACCCTCACGATATCCTGGAGGCCCTGGGCCCAACCGGCCTGATGACCCCCACCCTGCCGCCAGAGCTAGGCGGCTCTGGGGCTGATTTCATCGGCGAGGCCCTGGTTTTTGAGGAAATCGGCAAGATCTGCTCTTCCGTGCGCACCATCCTTTCGGTACACAACTCCCTCTGCGCCCTCACCATTCGCCAGTGGGGCAGCGAGGCCCAAAAAGAACGCTACCTGTCCGACCTGGGCCACGGCCGTTTGTTAGGTTGCTTCGCCCTGACCGAGTTTACGGCCGGCTCCGAAGCCACGAATCAGAACCTGACCGCGCAGCAGACGGCCGATGGTTGGCTGCTAAACGGCCACAAGGCCTGGGTTTCCAGCGGCGGCCAAGCAGGCCTCTGTTTGCTCTTCGCTCAGACCGATCCGGAGCTCGGCCACCGGGGCATCGCCGCCTTCCTGGTCCCGGCCGGGACGCCCGGCTTCACAACCGAAAAAGTTACCGGCAAGACCGGCTTGCGGGCCGCCCATACCGCTCACCTGGCGCTTGACGAGGTCCTGCTATCCGATGACCAGCTCGTGGGTCAGGTGGGCGAAGGCTTCAAGATCGCCATGAGCGCCCTGGACAACGGCCGCTACGGCGTCGCCGCCGGCTGCGTTGGCCAGGCCCAGGCTTGTTTGGATGCCTCCATCGCCTATGCCCGCGAACGGACGGCCTTCGGCAAACCAATCGCCTCGAAACAGCTTGTGCAAGAAATGATAGCCGGCATGGCCGTGGCCGTGGAGTCCGCTCGCTACCTGGTCTATCGCGCCGGGCACAAGAAAAACCAGGGGAAACGCAACACCTACGAAACCTCGGTCGCCAAGCTGGTGGCCACTGAAACGGCGGTTCAGGTCGCCCGGGACGCCATACAACTCCATGGCGCCGTTGGCTATACGAATTCCTATCCCGTCGAACGCCATCTGCGCGATGCCCTGGCGACGACCATTTACGAGGGCACCAGCCAGATCCAGAAATTGATCATCGGTCGCCACCTGACAGGAGAAAATGCTTTTGTCTGATAACGCCTTAGAGGGCATCCTGGTCGTCGACTTGTCCCGCGTCCTGGCCGGACCTTACTGCACCATGCTGCTGGCCGACTACGGCGCCGAAGTGCTCAAGATCGAGCAGCCAGGCCTGGGCGACGGCACGCGCCAGTGGGGACCGCCCTGGATCGAGGACCAGAGCGCCTACTTCCTGAGCGTCAATCGTAATAAGAAGAGCCTGACCTTGAACCTGAAAACGGCCGAGGGCCAAGACATCCTGAAACAACTGGCGGCCGAGGCCGACGTGGTGATCGAAAACTTCAAGCCCGGCACCACCGGCCGGATGGGCATCGACTACGAGACGCTGGCCGCCGCCAACCCCGGGCTGATTTACTGTTCTATCACCGGTTACGGCCAGACCGGCCCTTATCGCGACCGGCCGGGCTACGACTTCATGATCCAGGCCCAGGGCGGGATCATGTCCTTGAACGGCCCGCCGGACGGGGAACCGTATAAGGTCGGCGTGGCCATCGTCGACATCACCGCCGGCCTCTTCGCCAGCAGCGCCATCCTGGCGGCCGTTCACGAACGCGCCAGAAGCGGCCGTGGCCAATACGTGGACGTGGCCTTGCTGGACACCCAGGTCGCCTGGCTGGCCAACGTCGCCCATAACTATTTCGCCACCGGGATGAGTCCAACG
>CP070688.1:135457-139534 GCA_020353135.1 Chloroflexota bacterium | reverse complement strand
GTGCTCACTGCCGGAGACGACGGCCTGGCCCGGATCTGGGGCATTTCGATCGACGAACCCGGCGCCACGACCTTGTCGGCCGGCTTCGATCTGGAAGACCGGGAAGGACGGCTCACTTCGGCCGCCTTCAGTCCGGACGGCAAGCGGATCCTCACCGCCGGCAGCGACGGCTTGGCCCGGCTCTGGGATGGGCGGACAGGCGCGGCTCTGGCCGATCTCGATGGCCATGTCGCCCAGATCAATTCGGCCGCCTTCAGCCCCGACGGCGCCCGGGTTGCCACGGCAGCCTCCGACGGCGCCGTCCGAATATGGGATGTCTCGACGACACCACCGGGCGAACCGATCGCCTTGAACGCCCATGGCGAGTCTACTTACCAGGCCGATTTCAGTCCAGACGGCTCGTTGCTGGTCACGACTGGCTGTGATGAGCAAAATGACCCTTGCCAGGCAGCTTCGGCCCGCGTCTGGGATACGGAAACGGGCGAGTTACTGATCGAATGGTTCATAGACCAGGCCGGAATCACGTCGGCCAGCCTAAGCCCGGACGGGCAGCATCTGTTGACCATTGGCGACGACGGCTTGGTTCAGCTAATGCGTATTTACCTGGATGCCGAGGCTATGCGCGACGGGGCCGACGACCGCCTCAATCGCGGCTAGACGCTGGAAGAATGCGAGCGATTTTCTACCAGGAAACCAGCCGGCCGTTTGCAGAAACAAAGCTCGTACCAGCTTCGGGCCATCGCTCTGAGCCAAGATTTGACGGCCGCTGGTGGGGTCAGCAAGGCAGTCGACGAAGTCGACGCGCTTGGCGTCCCAAGCCAGCCTGACATCACGTTGACAGCGATTTGTATTCTGCTGTAAGATATCAACAGGGTCCGAGTCTTCGATACCGTCTGCGAATGCTCTCCGCGGCTTACATCCTCGCTTCGCAGCAAACGGTTCTTACGGTGAGTCAGTTATAGGGGGTGGCATGGTGCCGCGCCACACATCGGTACGCGTTGAGAAGCGCCCGCGCCGAAGTGTGTCCCGTTGGGCAAAACATGAGGAGCGACGGGCCGGGACAGCCTGTGCATCCCATGAAAGTAATGATCGTTGCCCGGCGGCCGCTTTCAAGGCCGTCGTTGCTTGCCTGCGCATGAGACTAGTGAACGCGCCGAGTGGTTAGTAACAAGGAAGGAGGTGTCCACTATGTAACCGCAGCTGGCTACGTTATTTGCGTGAGTAGAGGAGGTACCCGATAAGTCATATGGCCAAACGAAAACGCAGAAAGCGTGAGGTCGAAAAACCATCCGACCAGTTTCCAGAATATGGAGGACAACAACCTATGGCAACCAAACTTCACTACGCACCACCTGAAGAGCTCGTTTTTAGGATTCCAAAGGATCTGCTGGTGAAATTCGAAGTAGAACCTCGGATTATCGTTCGATGGCCCTGGATCATCGGCATCCCAATCCCCGATTGGCTGCTGCAAAATCCTGAACTGATGGGCCTGGCGGCCGAGGAATTCGAACCGATGCTGCTCCCGAAGCAGATGTTCCGGTAAAACGATTAATGAGCCCAGAGGGTCGTCGATGACCCTCTGGGCTTACTTCTAGCTTACCAAAGGAGTAATCGAATTGGACGCGCCTGCCCCAGAAATGCCCTTCCTCAAAAATATTGGCTTGCTGATGACCTTTCAGTGCCAAGTTGCCTGCCCCCATTGCATTATCGAGGCTGGTCCGCTCCGCAAGGAGCAGATGCCCCTGAAAGACACCTTCGACTGGTTAGAGCAAATTGCGTCCTACCGGGATGGCCACATCCGGGTAGTTTCACTAACCGGGGGAGAACCGTTCATTAACCACGGTAGGCTCAAGGCGATTTCCGAGTTTGCTGGTCAGCAGGGATTGTTCGTGTCTGCGGTGACGAATGCCTACTGGGCCTCGACTCCGGCACGAGCGATGCGCACGCTCGAGGATCTTCCAGCGCTGAGGATGATTCAAGTCAGTGCGGATACTTACCACCAGAAGTTTATCCCCTTCGAGTGGGTGGAAAATGCTATAGTCGCCTCCCGAGCCTGCCAGGTGCCGCTTACTGTGGCGGTCTGCACCGAGAATAGCGCCGATCCAGGCTACCAGACGATCATGCGCCAGCTTCAAGAGATCATTGAGCCTGAGTTGATTTATACCGCCATCACCTTCCGCGCTGGACGTGCTCTGAGGGAAGGTAATGGTCACAACTATGAGATCTCCCCAGAACCACCCATGACCTCTTGCGGCGCGGGAAGCTCGCCGATCATCTTTCCCGATGGGCGAGTGATTGCCTGTATAGGCCCCATCATTGATCTGACGGACCCCCATCCACTAGTTCTCGGTAACTTACGCCAAAATCGCCTTGAGGAAATCCTGGATAATGCCGAAACGAACCCTGTCTTACACGCGATTCGGCTTTGGGGGCCGCGCAAGTTGATCGCCATGCTGCAATCGGCCGGTCTGGGACACCACTTGCCCGATCACTATATTAAAGACAGTGTATGTCATGCCTGTTATGAGCTGATGTCTAGGCCGGCGATTACCAGCTTCCTAGAGGGCCTGTCTCGAGATGCTGAATTTGAACGAATGGTGGCCTATGGCCGCATCTACTACCTCGAAGAACCGGAAATGGTTTCGCGTTTGGGCCTGCACGAGCTTGAAGCGTGACTCTCTGGCGCTATCGCATCGCAACGATCGAATCATGGCCTGGGTGGCAACCTGTTGAATGGAGTAGGTCTAGGAAATCCCCCGGTCGATATAGGTACTGATCATCGTGACCGATCGGCCGGGCTTTGGCCCCTCGAGCTTCAAGCCCGGCCGTTCCCTCCCTGGAAAAATCAATCTTCTAGTTCGATGCAGGCCGAAAGATCGGCCCGTTTCACCCGGCCAAATACTCTGTCACCCCATCTCCCCGACGCACTCACGTTCCGTCGACACCCAACCATAAGCGATGATATCTTCGTCTAATTTGGCCACGGAACAGCGCCGGTCTAGCGACAATCGACGGATTATCTGCTTTGGGTTCGATAAACCCGCGATTGATGCTATAGAAGCGGCGTCAGACTCGAACAATTCTCCAAATGTGGCGGCGATCTGGACAATCAACTCAAACTTCGCCCAAATTGGCAGCAAACGGCAGTAAATGCCCTGTACATGGCACCCACACAAGGTATACCGTAAGCTCATCAATCCAATCAGCGCAGATTCCACACGCGCCAGCCCCTTACTGCAGACCACGCGTCACCAGGGATGAAAACGCTAGCCGCTAAAAGCTCAGAGCTAGTAGCTATTCTTTGAGGACAAACATGATACTCGTCGAGACCGAAACCATTATGCCTTACCCGATCGAAGATGTATTCGCCCTCACGGTCGATCTACAGAAAGCGCCCCGCTGGCACAACGTCTTGACCGATATTCGACAGCTAACCGCCAACCCCATCGGGGCCGGATCGCGTTGGAAGATCGGCTACGGCGTCGGCAGCTTTGAACTGGAAATCGTCGACTACCAGCCACCCAACAAGGTTGTCTTCAAAGGCAGCGCCCTATTCATGGGTACCGTTCCGAACTTCACCGTCGAGTTGGAGACTATGCCCGAAGGGCAAGGGACGCGGCTGCGCTACATCGCCCATCCCCATATTCCGCGCTTGTGGCGACCCTTGATGTCAGTCCTCGGGCCGGCCTGGGGCAGGCGCGACCTGGCCCGCTACTTCCGCGAATTCGAAACCATGCTGGCTCTCCAGCGCGAGCAGGTAAGACGATAACCCCCAACCCAAGACCATGGGCCATTTTACTCGGCGATGACCAGGCTGCGGCCGGTGTAAGTAGCGCCAGCCTGGCGAACGGCCGGCCAAACCCGCCTGTGCAATAGAGCGCGTAAGAAGGGTGGCGGCGGCAAGGTGGGGATAATGGCCAGGTGCTCCCAGGGCGGCGCGGCCTCGTCCAGGAATCGAAAGATCCGGCCGATCGCATTGTTGGCGAACATGGCCTCGAAAATGGGCTGCACTTCTTCGCCCCGCTCCTCCATGATGTCCAGCAAGATAGAATCGCATAGCCGATAGCGGTACGGGTC
>CP070688.1:132337-135357 GCA_020353135.1 Chloroflexota bacterium | reverse complement strand
CTGCCGCCTGAGCTACGTGGGCATCGGAAACCGCCGGTCAGTCGGTCTTGTTGCAAATTCTTAACAGTGGGCCAGGTAGGACTCGAACCTACGAAGGCTTCCGCCAGCGGATTTACAGTCCGCCCCCTTTGCCACTCGGGACACTGACCCATACGTAACGTGCTAAGCGCACGACCTTTTTTTGAACGAGCTAGCCGACGATCGCACTTGAACCCATAACCGATGCTTTACAAGAGCATTGCTCTGCCTATTGAGCTACGTCGGCATAGAAGCTCGATTATACCAAATACAGGCACAACCCAACAACGCGGCGCAGTCAATAGCCACGAACACATAACTATAGCATCTCAGGGGCTGGATCGTCAAATAATCGTTGCATTAGATTCCACATATTGGCTCGAGCCAATGAAGTGTTAGTCTGAGCTCATAAAGTTGACTATAATGTCATCAGACATTCAGTGTCCTTGGATATTATGGACATTCCGGTCAGTCGCTTGAATCAGCGCATGGCGCTGCAATTGCCGGCCGAGTTTCCGCTCGGGCTGGTATTTGTTGTCGGCCAGGTCCAGATGCCGGACGGGGCCGAAGATAGCTTCCCGAGCGACTTCTACCTGGCAGACAGTGAATATCGTTTGCCCTGCCGGCTGTCCGAACGCGCGGCCGGCGAGGTTCAGTTGGACGACGGCGATATGGTGCGGGCCGGCGGCCATCTGGCCTTCGAGCCCGCCCAGGCGCGCTACTACCTGCTGGCCAGGGACGTCGAGTACCTGGACGGCCTTCGCCCAGCCGTCAATCCTCTGGTTGCCATCATCGCCGACAACAGCCGCCGCGAACAGGCGGCCTCGCTGGCCCCGGCCGAGCTACCCTCCTGGGTGCAGCAGATGGCGCCGCCGGAAATTCGGCAGCAGGGCGATCGGAACCTGACCACTGGCCTGGCCGAACCAATCATTGATTCGGGCGATGACTGGGAATCATTGGCCGATGCCCGGTCGGCCGTCGCTTACCCGGCCGCCGAACCTGAGCTGGCTGCGATGAGCGATGAACTGATCGATTTCTTATCTCAGGCAATGGATAGTGAACAAGAGGTCGAGATCACGTCCGACATCATCGCCGATCTGAACGAGACCGGGACCACCGACCGTCTGCCATCTGAATTGATGGCCGCCCTGGATGAGCTCGAGGCCAACGTGGGCTCTGCGCCCAGATCGCCGCTGGACCTGGGGGATCCTGAAGAATCGCCGGCGGCCGAGGCCAAGTTGAACCAGGCGCCTGACGATTCGTTCGGCTTCATGGTCGGTGGCGAAGCGCAGTTGCCGCTGGACTTGCTGGACGAGCTCGAAGCCGAACTGGCCGATGCCGACAGCGGCCCAGAGCCTGAGGCGCCAGCTGATGATGCCGTGGCAGCGGTAATTGAGGCCGCGGAGGGCGCCGACCTGGCGGAGCCGGCCGCCGAAACCGAACCGGAGGTCGTCCCAGAACCCGACAACCCGCAGCCGGCAGCCAAGGCCGCTCCGCTCAGACGAAAGCAACGCACCCGCAAAGATGCAAAAAAGACACGGACCATACCCTGGTATGTGGTGTTGCTGATCGTAGTTGTATTCCTGATAGTGCTGGCGGCCTTTGTGTTCCTGCTCCTGAACCCAGATAGCTTGTCAATCAACCTGCCCCTGGAATTTCCCCAGGACCTGGCCCTGCCCGGCTGACGGGCGCTCCTTCTTTACTCTCAGGGCCGCCGCCCGGTCCCCTTTTTCAACGGCCTTCTATCTCGGCGCTGACGATGCGATCCAATCTGAAGGTGCGCTGATCCCGGCGCAGCCGGCAATGGGCGATCAAATAAGTCACCCCCGCCTTACTGGTACTGTACAACGGCTCAATCACCCGTTCGGAGGTCCCCGAGGGCCCGGCATAAACAATACGCACCGGCTGACGGGAGCCTAGCGCGAGGTCGAAGGGCGCCGGCAAATCAACGCCGGCGGGGGCAGGCGTATAGAGTGGACCGCCTTGAGCCTCGAGTAAATCGGCGACCGTAACAAGATTAATCTGGGCTAGCTCGCGGAGCATCCGCTTGAGCACTTCGGCCGTCACATAGACATCATTTAGGGCCCGGTGCGCCCGCCCGGCCCGCACTCCCAACACTCGGGCGATATGTCCCAGACTGTTGCCTCCGAAGTAGAAATGATGCCTGGCCAGCAGCAGCGTACACAGCCAGGGGTTGGGCAGGGTGCGAGCTCGCTCTCCCGACGCGCTTTTCTGGGCCAGGTGCAGTTCCATACCCAGAAATTCGGCGTCAAAACGGGCATTGTGAGCGACCAGAAGGGCGTCATCCAGCAGCTCGAGCAGTTGATCTGCTATCTCGCCGAAGCGAGGCATGCCGATGAGATCGGCGTCGGTGATGCCATTGACCCGTGTCGCCCCTGGCTCCATCCGCCGGTCAGGCTGCAGCAATTGGTTGAACTCGGCCGCTTTCTGCCAGCGTCCGGCCGGCCCGGGCTGAAACCGCACCGCGCCGATTTCAACTATCCGGTGGCCCATCGATGGAAAGAGACCGGTAGTTTCCGTATCGAGCACGACCACGGCCGCTTGTTGGATGGGCGTCTGCAGCAGAGCTTTCATGACGACATTGTATAGCTCGACGTTCTGGGAGCAAGCCTGGCAATCGGTGAGCTTGGTTGGCCGGCGCTAAGCGACCCTCTGATCTCCTTCAAGCCAGCGTTCGATGGCGTCTCGCGTGCTGTCGAATGCTAGTTGCGGTAACTCCTCTGGACCAAAGAAACCAGCTTCGTCGGCATCGTCGCCCGCCCGGAGTTGCCCGCCCAGCAGCCTGGCCCGGTAAAGGATGAAGATGGAGGCCCCGCCGTGGCCTAAAGAGTCGGCGTTGAAATAGACATCCACCAGGCCGGTGATCGCTACCAACAAATTGGTCTCTTCCAGAACCTCTCGCTCGGCCGTCTCTTTTGGATCCTCGCCATAATCGAGATATCCGGCCGGAATGCTCCACTTGCCCCGCTCCGGATTCATCG
>CP070688.1:118789-132237 GCA_020353135.1 Chloroflexota bacterium | reverse complement strand
GTTATCGGTCACTCTTTTGTGGCAGGTCGGCCGGCGTCTGATGCCCGGCCGTTCGCCGGTCGCTTTCAAGGGGCGCTCCCGGTTCCTGCTCGAACTGACGATCGGCAGCGCCCCGATCCTGGCCGCCGCTTTCCTGGCCGTTAATCCGTACCTGACGTGGTATGGCCAGGACGGCAAGATGTACGCCCTAATCACTTTTCTGGCCCTCCTGGCCGCCTGGCTCTGGCTGCAGGGCATCGACCACGGCGGTTGGCGCACATGGCTTGGCTACCTGGCCGTCGTCACTATCGCCATGTATAGCCATCTGTTGATGATCCTGCTGATCCCGCTGGGCGCCATCTGGTTCTTTGTCGCATGGCCCCAGAGCCGGGAGCACAGAGCCGGTTACTTGTTAGCCCTGGCCGGGCTGACTCTGCCCTATGTGCCCTTGATCGGCTGGCAATGGCGATTCCTGACTAACGGCGAGCAACTCACGGCCCTGATTTACTATCCGCTGCACGAGGTCGTCGAGTCGGTCATCCTGGTCCAGAGTTACGGCGCGCAAGAGCCTGGGGGTTTGCTGGCAGTGGCGCCGCTTCTGTTCCTGGGCGCGGCCGGTCTCTTCCTGGGCTCCCTGGAGATATCTCCCCGGCCGAACGACTCCTTGACCCGGCTGACAGCGATGCGGCGCCATCTGCTCATCGTCGCCTGGTTGATCGTCCCGGTGCTGGGCATTTACTTGCTGAGCTTGCGCCAGCCGATCTTTCTTCCGCGCTACGTCATCTGGGTAGCCCCGGCGGCCATGATGCTGGTCGCGCTTGGCGTGCAGCTCTTGTGGAACAACAGCGGATTGCTGGCCAAGCCCCTCGCGATCGTTCTGACCGCCTACGTGTTGCTGTTCTGGGTCACCGGTGGTCAGCAGCAGAGAACCGATGTCGTCAAGCCCGATCTTCGCGACGCGGTCAAGGCCATTGCCCAAAATCGCAAGCAGGACGATCTCCTCATTTTCCATGTGCCCTACATGCAATATGCTTATCGCTATTACAGCGGCGACCAGGGCCCTGACGCTTTCGAAGATGGCGATGAGCGATTGGGGCGCTGGATGGAAGGCCTGTGGACCAACAACGGGCTACCTGAGGCCGAAGCACGAGAACAGGTCGATCGAGTTATGGCGCAGAAGACGGCCGGCGCAAAGGACATTTGGATCATGCTGAGCGAGGTTGAGTCCTGGGACCAGCGCGGGCTGGTGACCGAATGGTTGGACGAGCATGCCCTGCTGCTCGACGTCGCCGCCTTTCGCCGCGCCGAGGTGCGCCACTATCGCCTTCCATGAGCGGCCGATCAACTTCGCTGGTAGCATCGCGCCGCTCGGAGTTATAATCATCGCCTTTATGATCGCCTTGTTGGCCGCCAGAGTGGCCGCCATATTGGCCGCCAAAATGGCTAGTTATCAATGACTTTGGATTCAACGACAAGCAATCCGCAAGAGATTGACAAGGCAGTATCCCAAGAGATCAGCCAAGAGCCAGCGGCTGATGTATCAGCGGCTGAGGCCCCATCTGTTGACTCTTCAGCAACTGAGACCGCCGGCCAGTCCTCTCAGGAGTCGTTTCAGGCGATCCCCCTTGGCGACGCCTCGGATAATGTCCCAGAAGCAACCCGGGACCGCGCCAGCCTTCTCAGCCGGGAGTGGTTAATCCCGGCCGGGCTTGTCCTGGTTCTACTCATTGGGGCCTACTTCCGCTTCATTGGCGTTAATTGGGACAGCGACCAGCACCTGCACCCCGACGAGCGCTTCATGACCATGGTTGCCGAGCAAATCAGCTCGGTCGATAACCTGGGCCAATACTTCAACACTGAAGAATCGTCGCTGAATCCCCTCGGCTACGGCTTCTATACCTACGGCATGCTGCCCCTATTCTTGACTCGCTACGTGGCCGAATGGTTCGCCCGGACCAGCTATGACGAGGTGGTGCTGGTCGGCCGGGTCCTATCAGGGATATTCGATCTGGCGGCCATATTGGCCCTGTTCTTCCTCGGCCGGCGTTTGTACGGCCGGCGGGTCGGGCTGCTGACCGCCGCCCTGTATGCCGCGGCCGTCGTGCCGATCCAGCTATCCCACTATTTCGCGGTCGATTCCTTCACTACCGTCTTTATCGTCGCCGCCATTTACGTGGCCGTTCTAATCATGGAACGGCCGCGCTGGTGGCATTTTATCCTCTTTGGTCTGCTCACCGGCCTGGCCATGACCACCAAGGTCAGTATCGCTCCCCTGGCCGGGCTGATTGTGCTGGCCGGCCTGGCCCACTTGGTCGATTTGTGGCCTGAGCGCGAAAGGCGGCGTCCGGCGGTGATAAGGTTGCTGGTTGGCCTCATCGCGTCCGGCCTGATGGCGGCCGTGGCTTTCCGGATCTTCCAACCGTACGCATTTCTGGGGCCGGGCTTTTTCGATCTGGGGCTCAATCCGCGCTGGATGGAAATCATCGCGGAGGTGCGCAACCAGGTTGCCGGCCGGGCCGATTTCCCCCCCAACCACCACTGGGCCGGCCGCGGCTGGGGCTATGGCTTGACCAACATGGTCCAGTGGGGCATGGGGCTGCCCCTGGGCCTGGCCGTGATCTTGAGCTGGGGTTGGGCCGCTTGGCGCTGTCTGCGCGGCGATTGGCACAAGCATCTGCTGCCCGTCGTCTGGGTAGGCGGGTTTTTTCTATACCAGAACGTTAACTTCTGGCGCTATACCCGCTATTTCCAGCCCATATACCCCATCGCCATTATGCTGGCCGCCTGGGCCCTGGTCGCCCTATTCGACCGTGCCTGGGCCGCTTACCGCCGCAGCCACGAAGACGCCGGCGACCGGCGACGCAGGCGAGTCGCGGCGATCCTGGTCGCCTTGCTATTGGTCTTTGTCGTCGGTTCAACGTACGCCTACGCTTACGCCTTCACCCGCATCTACGCCCGGCCACACAGCCGCGTCGCGGCCTCGGAGTGGATGCGCCAGAATCTTCCCGGTCCGGTGAATGTCTCCGTACAAACGGAAGCCGGCCAGCGTCAGATTCCCGTATCGATGCCCTATGACTTGACGCTGAACGTGGGCGACGTTTGGACGCGGACTTTCACGCCAGACGAGCCGGGCATTTTAACCGGCGTCACGATGCCCCACCTCTTGGGCCTGGATGAGAACGCGTCCTCGGTGACGTTGGAAGTGGCCCTGGGCCAGGGTAATGTCGACGACGGTCGCATCGCCACCCGCCTGGAAACGGTGACGTTGGATCCAGCCGCCGGGCCGAAAGGCCAGCAGCAAGAGTTCGTCTTCCCGGCAACCCTCCTGACGGCCGATCAAGAGTACATCTTGTCGCTGCACGTCCTGAATGGCTCCGCGCTGGCGCTTTCCGGCACCGCGGTCGCCGTCGAAACATCCTGGGACGACATTTTGCCCCTTCGCTTCGAAGGTTTCGACCCCTACGGCGGCATCTATCGCCTGCTCAATCTACAACTCTATGAGCCGGACAATGAAGCTAAGCGGGAGCAGATGCTGCAAACCCTGGACGAGGCCGAGTATATCGCCATCTCCTCTAATCGGGCTTACGATGCCATGCCCCGGCTGCCGCTACGCTACCCGATGACGACAGCCTACTACCGCGCCCTATTCGCCTGCTATGGCCAGGAAATAACCGAGTGCGCTTATCCGGCCGAGGCGCCAATGAGCGGCGATCTGGGCTTCGACCTGGTGGCCACCTTTGAGAGCTATCCCAGTCTCGGCCCGTTCACCTTACCGGATCAATCCTCCCAGGAATCGTTCACAGTATACGATCATCCCAAGGTCCTGATCTTCAAGAAATCGGCCGACTATTCATCCGCTAAGGTCCAGGATGTGCTGGAAAGCGTCGACTTAAGCCAGGTGGTCGCCCAGGGCGCCAAAGAATATTCGGACACGCCCGGCGCGCTGCGCTTGTCGACTGCCCGGAAGGTGATCCAGAGAACGGCCGGCACCTGGTCGTCGATCTTCGATTCCGGCTCGGCGCTCAACCAGTCTCAATTCCTGGGCACGTTGAGTTGGTATGTACTCATTGCCGCGATCGGCTGGCTGGCCTTTCCGTTGACCTTTCTGGCCTTCCGCGGATTGTCAGATCACGGATACGCTCTGACCCGCATCGTCGGCTTGCTCTTTGTCGCCTGGCTGGCCTGGTTCGGCAGCAGTCTACATCTGCTGAGCTTCAGTCGCGGCGCTCTGTTGCTTGCCGTATTCTTGATGGCCCTGCTCAGCGGTCTCATCGCCTGGAAATATCGCCACGACTTGCTGGCTTTCTTGGGCCGGCGCTGGCGATACATCGTATTTGTCGAGATCCTCTTCCTGGTGCTCTTCCTGTTCCAGATTTTCCTCCGCTGGAACAATCCCGATCTTTGGCATCCCTGGCGCGGCGGCGAGAAGCCCGGCGATTTGGCCTTATTCAATGCCATACTAAAGACGACCAATTTCCCGCCGTACGATCCCTGGTTCGCTGGCCAATACGTCAATTACTATTACTACGGCTACGTACTTAGCGCCGTGCCCACCAGGCTACTGGGGATCGTGCCGGCCGTGGCCTACAATTTGCTCATCCCTACCTGGTTCGCCCTGACCGGCGGCGCCGTCTTTTCAGTAGCCTACAATCTGGTCGCGCCGCGTAAACAGGATGAGTCAGAAGAGCGGCCGGCGTCCGCTGAGCAAGCTTCTTCCGATGGTACAGCCCGTGTGCCAGGCGGAGCGAGCTTGCAGGTCGGCAATGCGACCGATCAGGTCGGTAAAGCGACCGATCAGGTCGGTAAGGCGACCGAGCAGGTCGGTAAGGCGCCCTATCTGGCCGGGTTGGCGGCGGTGATCCTGGCCATCGTCCTCGGCAACCTGTACCAGGCCCGGCTGCTGTGGAATCGCCTACCTGAGTACGCCGAACAGCGCTCGCCTGATCCGACCTGGCTGGGCCAGGCCGGCGATGCAGTGGCCGGATTAAGCAGAATAATCTCCGGCGAAGAGCAATTGCTCCGGGGCGACAACGGCGCCTGGTATTTCGACGCCTCGCGGGCCATCTTGAACGGCCAAGATAGCACCCCCATCACCGAGTTCCCATTCTTCACCTTCCTCTACGCCGACTTGCATCCCCATTTGATGGACATGCCACTGGTGTTGGCCGCGCTGGCCTGGATCGTCAGCATCGTGCGCTCCCCGGCCATCGTCTCTCAGCCCTTTCGCCGCCAAGGCTTGCTGGCCTCTGGCGCTACCTGGCTGGTCGCCGGACTGGCTTTTGGCGTCCTTTATCCAACCAACAGTTGGGATTTTCCGGTGTTGCTGGCCCTGGGCCTGGTCGGGATCGCTTACGCGGTCGTGATCGATCGCCAGCCGTCCCTGGGGGCAACCGTCTGGAGAGTGCTTTTACGCGTCGCCCTACTGCTCGTTTTGTCGGTCGCCCTGTACGCGCCATTCCACCAGTGGTTTGGCACCGGTGATTTAGGTTTCGAATTGTGGAAAGGGCCGCGCACGCCGTTGGGCGACTACTTCACCGTGCACGGCTTGTTCCTGTTCGTCATCCTGACTTATATGCTTCTGGAGACACTACGCTGGCTCAAGCCCAGGATCGACTGGCTACTTCACACGCCACTGGGCGAACTCACTTCATTCATGGAGAGCGCCCTGGTGGTCCTCCTGGCCGTGATCCTGGTCCTGGTGATCGGCCTGCCCTGGCTGCGGAGCAACGACTACGTGACGGCCGCGGTCGCTCTGCTTTTGGCCGCCTGGGCCGGCCTATTGCTGTTACGCCGCGATCAGAGCCAGCTCCAGCGGGCTGCTTTGACCCTGGCCGGAGCAGGGATGGGCCTGACCTTCATCGCCGAATTGGTGACGATTAAAGGCGACGTCGGCCGCATGAACGTGGTTTTCAAATTCTACCTGCTTACCTGGCTCTTCTTCAGCGTCGCCGTAGGCGCGATCCTGGTCTGGCTCTGGCCTCGCATCTGGGCTTCTCGTCGGCGCTATCTATGGCTGGGCGCCCTGGGACTGCTCGCCCTGGCCGCTTTGACGTATCCCATCATCGGCTCGGCGGCCAAGATTGACGACCGTTGGCCCGACATCGTCGATCCGCCCAAGACCCTTGACGGCATGGCCTTCATGCTCGGCGATGCTGACACGATAGAAGACGGCAAAGACAGCGCCACGACAGTCGTTTATCGGGAAAACGATATTCCCCTACGCCTGGGCGAGGATCATGCGGCCATGCGTTGGATGCAGGAGAATATGGCCGGCACGCCGACAATCGTCGAGGGCCACACCTCAGAGTATCGCTGGGGTTCACGTTTCGCCAACTACACTGGCCTGCCGACGATCGTCGGCTGGAACTGGCACTTGCGCCAACACAATGCCGTCTTGCCCGGCTCGGTGGTCGAAAATCGAATCGAGGAACTGAACAATTTCTACAATACCACCGACGACGACGAGGCCCGCGATTTCCTCGATCGCTACCAGGCCGACTACATCGTCGTCGGCGACCTGGAACGGGCTCGCTATTCGCCAGACGGCTTGAAGAAATTTGAGCGATTGGCGGCCGACGGTGCCTTGGAGGTTGTCTACCCAAAGGATGGTCTCGCCGGAGAGGTGACTATTTACGCCGTAGTCCGAGACCTGCCGATCGCGGGTTGAAAGCAAAGCGAGCGGATTTGTATACGTAGCCGCGACGGCCAGTACAGACAGCATAGACCTTTCATGCAAATAGGATATCCTGTAGATCTACTTCATCCTGTCCGATTACTCATTGATCATGGCTAACGAACCCGGAGAGAAGTCGCCACAGTCGGCGATACGCCAATCGGAGCTACTACCGGCGATACTGGCCATCGCCCTGGCCGTGGCTTCGCAGTTTGCCGTTCAGGACGGTCTGTCGCTCTTGGGGTTGGCCGGCTATCTCGCCGCTGCCTGGCTTTTCGTGACCAGCGTTCATTCCATATTTGACGCCTCGCCCCTGGAAGGCGCGGCTCAAGAAAGCGCGCCTCTCGATGAGATTTCCGTTGACGAACCGGCCGAGACGATTGACAGCGCGAGCAGGCTGAGTTTCCTACGCCAGAATTGGCGCCAGGTGACGCTGGCCGAGATTTTCGCCGGCGACATTCCGCCGGCCAGGCTTCAGGCGCTCGAGCCCAGCGGCGCCGAAATGGCGGATGACGGGATCGCCGCGAAGCAGGCCGGCTCAACGGCGCTGGAGCCGGAGGCGATTGAAGACACGCCGCCGGTCGGAGCGGTGCTGGCGTCGGCCCAGATTTCGACCTGGTCCGCCTCCGATTCTCCCGCCTCCTCGCCCAAAGCCGTCAAGGTAACCCCGCAGGGCGACGTCCTCGTGCTCGATACCGGTCTGGAGCAGATACAGCGCTTCGACGAGCAGGGCAACCTGGTGGCCACCTACCGCCTGTCCGGTTTTGCCGGAGTGGAGGTCCTCGATCTCGACGTATCGCCCGACGGTCAGACCCTTTACATCCTCGACGCGGCCAGCGGCCGCTTGCAGGTGATCGCTATGTCGCGCGAAGACCTGGCCGCTGGCGACTTTGGCGGGGAGTCCGAAGAAGAATGAGCGCCGACTCCCCACTGGCCGGGGAAGCCAATACCCTACTAGGAATGGCTGAAGGACGCCGCCTTTATGCCGGCCTGATCCTGTTGCTGCTGGCCCTGGCTGCTAGCCTGGCCTCGTTGCTTTTGTTCCCCCAGACCAGTCAGGGCGGGGCTGCCTGGACTTTTCAGGCGACCGGCGTCGTGCTATTCGCCGTATCCATTCCGTTACTATTTCGCGGACCGGAGCAGACTTCGCCGGCCGAGCCGTTGACCTGGCGAGTTGTATTATTCGGCCTCGTCATTTTGGGCCTGGCTATCTTCATGCGTTTTTATCGCCTGGCCGAACTTCCTTTTGGCACCTGGTATGATGAAGCCGAGGTCGGCATCCGCGCCCAACAGATCCTGCTGGACCCGAACTACCGGCCCGTATATTTCAACGGCCTGACCGTGGCTTTCCCTTTTCCAGCCCTGATCGCCGGGTCATTTAGATTACTCGGGGCGAGCACCCTGGCCATTCGCGTCGTGACGGTCATGTTTGGGCTAGCCTCAGTCCCGGTGGCCTTTTTCCTCGGTCGCGAGATCTACGGCAATCGTTTCGGCCTGCTGCTGGCCTTCTTCTTCGCCGTGGCTCGCTGGCCCTTAATCTTCGACCGCCTGGGCGTGTACACCAGTACCGGCCCTTTTACCATCCTTCTTGTTCTCCTACTTCTGTTTCGCGGCCGGCGAAAGAACTCCCCTCGTTATTTTGCCTGGGCCGGACTGGCCGCCGGCATTGGCCTGGGTTTTCATACCTCCCTGCGCCTTTTCCCGCTGGTCATTCTGGCCTTCCTGGCCTATTGGACAGCCGGACAGTTGCGCCTCCATACCGGTCAACGGCCGTGGCGCGTCGTCTGGGGGGTTAACCTGGCCGCTTTTGTCGTCGGCGCCGTTCTGGCCGCAGGGCCCTTGATCCAGGTCGCCCTTCGCCAGCCCGACGAGTTCTGGAACCGGACCAGTCAAGTGTCCATCTTCGAGAAACGCGACGAACCAAGCCTGGCCCGGGCCCTTGCCTCAAACACTGTCAAGAACGCGCTGATGTTTAACTACCAGGGTGACCGCAACGGCCGGCACAACCTGCCCGGCGAGCCCATGCTCGATCCCGTAACCGGCGCTCTCTTCGTCTTGGGCTTCGCTCTGGCTTTGACTCGTTTTCGCCAACCGGCCGAGATGCTTTTCCTCTTCGGATTCGTGGTCGGCCTGGCCGCCGCCATATTGACCGTTGACTTCGAACAGCCTCAGTCTCAGCGGGCTGTGGGAGCCATGCCGGCCGTCTTCTTCTTCGCCGCTTTGGCCGCTGAAGCCTACTGGCGTGTCCTGGATCGTTCGGTATCGCCTTTCTGGGCCAGACCCTTAGGTTTGGCCGTACTGCTGCTAGCCGGCGCGGTCATCGTCTATACCAATACCAATACCTACTTCGTCCGCCAGGCCAATAATAATGCGGTGTGGCAAGACCATAGCGCCATCGAGACCCTCACCGCCCACAAGATGGTCGAGTTAGGCGCTGATGACACGACGCTCTACCTGTCGATGTTTGTGGGAGGACACCCAGTAATCGACTTCCTGGCCCCAGGCCAGGAATCCTACGTGATCGTCCCACCAGACATCGTGCCCTTACGCGAGCCCGGCGACCGGCCGGTAGCCGTACTGGTCGATCTGCAGCAAGCCTGGATTGCCGAGGAGATCGATCGCTTCTATCCAAATGCCCAGTTGACCATCGCCTCCAACCCGGGCGGCGTACCCATGCAGTATACGGTCGTTGTGCCACCGGAGGATATCCGCCGGGTGCAAGGACTTAATGCGAGCTATTGGCCCGGCAGCGAGCCGGATGGGGAGCCCGAAATCAACCGCGTCGAGAGCACGGTCAATGCCCGTTGGCCGGTCGAGGCGCCCCTGGACGAACCGTTCGTCGCCGAATGGCAGGGCGTACTCTACATCCCGGAGTACGGCGACTACCAACTCATGGTGCAGTCTCCAGGTGCCGTCACCTTGTGGCTGGACGGCGAGACCGTGCTCGAGAGCGAGGAAAGCGGCGAACACAGGCTGAACCTGACGCTGGCCAAGGGCAACCATACGCTGCGCTTGCTAGCACAGAGCAGCCCGGGAGTGCTGCGTCTGGCCTGGGTCCGGCCTGAAGGCGGCGAGTCGCAGACGATTCCGGCCTGGGCGCTCTACCATGCCCCGCTGGTGGCTAGCCAGGGCCTTCTGGGCACATTCTACCCTGGCGGAGACTGGGAGACGGCGCCGACCTTGCAACGTATCGACCCCTATATCGATGCTTATTTCCACCTGATCCCCATGGAGCGCCCTTATGGTGCGGTCTGGACAGGTCAGATTGAAGTCCCCCAGGGTGGGCCGTATGCTTTCGGCCTCGAGGTCAACGGCCAGGCCCAACTATTCATCGACGGCCAACTCGTCGTGGATGCTTCCGAACCTACCGACTACCTGGAAGGAAACATCAACCTCGGCCCCGGCCGGCATGACCTACGCCTGCAATTTCTGGACGATATCGGCGGCTCGCGCCTCCACCTCTACTGGACGCCGCCGGATCAGGAGCGACAAATCGTTCCAGCCGAAGTGCTATTTCCCGGTCCTTCATCCGAATAGAATAAACCGCTCGGGCCGCCGCTGCTACAATTCGCCGCTCGCCAGATTCGGCGTACTTCACCTTGAGTTTAGCCCATTTCGGGTGTATCCTTCCCATCTTTGCCGTGACCAGGCGCTAGCGCGAACAAGACGATTCAGCTGTGTAAGTCGACTTACGTTAGTCTCGATCGGTAGAAAACGAATATTCGCGCCTTATTGCTTGTTTTTCAGAGGAAGATGACCATGCCCCAATTTGACCGCCTGAAACACCATCGCCGTTGGAACCAACTGCGCGCTTCCGTGTTTGAGGACCGCGCAGTACCGGAACAGTATCCACCCGATCTGGAGTTGGAACCCTTGCACCTCGACATCGACCTGCGCGTCGACCTGGTCAAAGAGTCGGTCGCCGGCACGGTAACCACCACCGTCGTCGCCCGCAGCGATGGCACCAACGACCTCGAGCTGGACGCCGTCGATTTCCTGGACGTTGCCGTGGACGGCCGAGACGGCCACGAGCTAACCTGGACCTACGACGGCCGCAAGCTCAAGATCCACTGGGGCGATCCCTTCTCGGCCGGCGAACAGCGCCAAGTCGCCGTCACCTACCGCGTTGTCAAACCGGTCGACGGCCTCTACTTCTCCCAACCCGACGACGCCTACCCCGAACGAGCCTGGTACGTGGCCAGCGACCACGAGACTGAACGGGCTCGCCACTGGCTGCCCTGCATCGACTTGCCTAACGTTCGCACCACGGTCGATTTTCATCTACGAGCCGAGGCCCGTTTCACTATCCTGGCCAACGGCTTGCTGATCGAAGAGACGCCCCACCACGACGGCACCAAGACCGCTCATTGGCGCCTGGAACAACTATGCCCCAGTTATTTGACCTGTTTCGCCATTGGCAATTTTGTCCGCGCCGACGACGGCCATTTCGACGATGGTGAGAAGCGAATCGAATTGGCCTATTTTAGCAACCGCGAACATGATGAAGAGGCTTTATTGCGATCCTTTGGACGCACTCGGCCGATGATGGCCTGGATGACCGAGAAGCTGGATATGCCCTTTCCATATCCCAAGTATTATCAATTCTCCTTACCCTTGATGTGGGGCGCCATGGAGAACATATCCCTGGTCAGTTGGGGCGACTGGGCCGTTCTGAGCGAGTCTACAGCCGAAGAGGAAAGCTGGATTATCGACCTGATCAATTTACATGAAATGGCCCACAGTTACTTCGGCGACGCGGTAGTCATCCGCGACTTCGCTCATGCTTGGCTCAAGGAGTCTTGGGCCACCTACATGGAGCAGTGTTGGGCCGAAGACACACTGGGCCAGGATGAAGGCGATTACATCTTCTACAAACACGGCCAAGAGTACTTCAACGAAGCCGACGAGAAATACAAGCGACCAGTCGTCACACGGCGCTTCAAATCCTCGTGGCAAATGTACGACGACCACCTGTATCCAGGCGGCGCCTGCCGGCTTCATACTTTGCGCCGTGAATTGGGAGACCAGGTCTTTTGGGCTGCCGTGCGCGATTACCTCAAGCGTTACAGCGGCCAGGTGGTAGAGACCGATGATTTTCGCCATGTGATGGAAGAGCATTCCGGTCGCTCCCTGGGCAAGTTCTTCGACCAGTGGTTCCGTTCCCAGGGCTACCCCGATATCGAGGTATCTTTCAAATACGATGAGAAGCAGAGACAAGGCGTCTTTGAAATTGAACAGAAGCAAGTCGACGTCGAAAATCGTATCCCGGCCTTTGAGTTGGCCACTGGCTTGGGCTGGACGATGGACGGCCAGGCGGAGCAGATGCCGGTCAAGTTGACCGAGGCCAAGCATATCTTCGTATTGCCAATGCCCAGTGCGCCCAAACAAGTGCGTTTCGATCCCGGCAACAAGATCTTGCACAAGTTATCGTTCAATCCGGGTGACCCGATGTTGCGAACACAATTGCGTGAGGCGAAGGATGTCATCGGCCGCATCCAGGCCGCCCACGAATTGGCCAAGAGCGGCAAGCGGGCCAATGTTCAGGCTGTGATCGACGCCTATGCCGACGAACCGTTCTGGGGCGCGCGTATCGAGTTCGCCAAAGCCTTGTCCAAAGCTGGGTCTGAAACGGCCCTGACCGGTTTGGCCCAGATCGTCGCCGGAGAAGAGCATCCGCCCGTGTTGCCCTACGTCTTTGGGGCGGCAGCCAAACATCGCCACGATGGCATTCGCGAGGCTATTGCCGGCCGGCTGGCCGATGGCCTGCGGCCTTACGCCCGCGGGGCCGGCTTCAAGGTCATGGGCGCTCAGCGTGCGCAAGCCGATTGGAACGTCCTTATCGCTGGTACGCAAGAGAGCGGGTATCACGATATCGTCCAGGCCAGCGCATTCCGCGCCTTGGGCGCCACCCGGCGGAAAGAGGCCACTGCCCTTCTGCTTGACCGGCTTGATTACGGCGATCTGTCGAGCCGGGTCCGGCCGGCGGTCATAGGCGGCCTGGCCGACATCGGTAAGGGACTGGAGAAGGCCGAACGCGAGCGTGTCGTTGAGACGTTGCAGGACTTGTTGCGCGATCCAGAATTACGAGTCCAGTATGCGGCTGCCTTTGGACTGGTTCAGATGTCAGCCGTCGAGGCTATCCCGGCATTGGAAGCCTACGGCCGGGGCCAGTCCAGGCAGAATCAGGTTCACTTCGAAAAGTACGTGAGTTCTCTAAAGAATCACGAGAAGAGCGACGGCTCGGCGCTCAAGAAGCAAGTCGAGGATCTGAACGACAAGGTGCGCAAGCTGGATGAGCAACTGCAGCGACTCCAGGCCCAGCTAGACGCCAAATCCGAGTAAGAAGCCTACAAATTCTCCAGGAAATAGTCACGCACCCGCTCTTCCATGTAAACTCGATCTTGCTGGCTACGAGGCGAGTGGCGCTCGTCAGGGAAGAGTAATAAATCGTAAGGCTTTCGGGCGGCGATCAAGGCATTGATCAGCCGGGCCGTGTGGCGGAAGTGCACGTTCTCATCGATGAGGCCGTGAACGAGCAGCAACTTGCCCGTCATCTTGTCCACATGATGCATGACACTGCCTGATTCATATCCCTCGGGATTGTCGGCCGGTTGACCCATGTATCGCTCAGTATAATGCGTATCATAACCATCATAATGGGACACTGGCGCGCCGGCCACGGCCACTTTGAACGTCTCCGGCGCCCGGGCCAGGCACATGGCCGCCATATATCCGCCGTAGCTCCAGCCATAGACGCCAACCCGATCGGGATCGGCCAGGCCCTGCTCCACCAGCC
>CP070688.1:114080-118689 GCA_020353135.1 Chloroflexota bacterium | reverse complement strand
GTGTACATGCGGGTGAACATGATGCCCTCATCGCGCATGCGGTCCAGGTTGGGCGTTTCGAAGCCGCGGATGGCAGCCAGGGCCGGGATGCCAATGTCTCCAAAGGCGGTGTCATCCCACATGATATGGATGATATTGGGCGGTGTGCCGTGCTTTGCGCGCAACTCGGCCAGCCTGGTGTCGAGGTCGGCGTCTTCGGCAGCCCACTTCTCCCGGTTCTGGGCCTCCAAGATGTAATACTCAGCGTCATGAACGATTTTGTTTGCCATCTGTTTTCTCCTTTTACTACATGCCTCCATAAACATTAAGATGCAGGTTCAAATTCGACGGAAAGAAGGGGAAATCCCAAGTCGTACAGCCCATTTATGATCCCGATCAGGGCCGCCTGGTCCATTACCTGTCCTCTGAGCTTCGTCACTAGGGGGTCTTGCTTGCTTAGCGAGATCTCTAGACCGCCGAGATAGTCCGACCAATCTTCGCCAACAGAACCCTGTACACAAATGCAATAAGTTGCCGGCTCGTCCAGGGTCAATCGATGAGTCGTCATTCAACGCCTGCCACATACACACGAAGTAAAGCTATCTATATCAATCTAGTACTTGAGTACCAACAAGGCAATACTCATAGTATGTACAAACTATGTATCTTCGTGCGTTTGTCGGGGTTCTTGTGAGCTCTTCCGCCAGATTCCGCAAGAACGCTAGCTGGCACTGGCGGTTGATTTACGGAATGCGCCATGTGGCGAGATCGGGGGTCTGTCAGATCAAAGAATGCCCAGTTCTTCTGCTTTCTGAATCGCTTGCCAGCGATTGTTGGCGTCCAGCTTGCGGTAAATATTGCTGGCATGCTTTCGGGCAGTGGAAAGGGCAATTACCAGTTCAGAAGCGATCTCCGCGTCACTCTTTTCGGCTTGCATCAGCTTCAGGACATCCAACTCACGCTTGGTGATGGATTCCATTTCTCCTCGCTGCGGCTCTTGAAGTGAAGGCCTGGGATAAGGCGTCTCTTCGAAACTGGTTAGTAACTTCGCGAGGTATGGTTGGCTATCGTTCGGTAAACGGCTGCTGAGAACGTTTAGCAATTCACGCAGCGGTTGGCCCATATCCACAAACGTTCTGATGAAGCCACCGGGCTGAGCTAATAAGACGGCCTGTTTGGTACTTTCTAGGGCCTGTTCTCTGTCGCCTAGTCTTTCATGAGCCAGGGCCAGATGAACTAGGATCGAGATTTCACGTTGGGTGAAGTGATCTGCTTTTGCCTGCGTTCGTTGTGCATGCAGGCGATCTCTAACTATCTGCAACTCCGGTCTTGTGCCGTGGAGTATGAGTACGCGGGCATGGATGAGGCTGGTCGCTTCCATCAGTATGGCGGAATCGAAAAAAAGCTGGGTGTCGAAGGATCGGGCCCAGCGCAAAGCTGAATGAACGTCTCCATACAATGCCCATATAGACGCCTCAAACGCCTCAAGCGGCCCCATAAGCAATCCGTGATTCAGGCGCAGCGTTTCCGCCCTTAGATCTTCAAGCCTGAACTGAGCTTCCGCCAGTTGTCCTTGTAGTTGGTGGATTCTGATTAGACTCATAGCGGCATAAAAATAGGAAACGAAATTCGATTTGTGGCGATATTCAATCACGGTCGAACATTGCTCGGCCGCCTTATTCAAATCATTCCACTCGTAATTCAGCCATGCAGCGAATCTATTCGCCGCGGCTAAGGAATTGGGATGTTGCAAGCGCTGGGACAGATTCAGAAATTGATCCAGGACTCGGGACATCGCTTGCAGATCGCCGGCCATTTGATGAAGTAAGCACAGACCAATGAAGTGTTGAATCTTGGAAAGATCTGATCGGCTTGGCGATCGAGTAATCCTTTCCAGAAAATTGACGGCATCAGTTCGCTTTCCCAGCGCTTGTTGGGCAAGCGCTCGAAAAGAAGCGGCCGCACCATGAGCACCACTCTCGATCCCAGGGAGAAGCTCCAGCGCTCGATTGGCGTAAGAAAATGCTAGCGAATGATCTCCCCGCAGCACATAGGATGTCGAAGCACGCAAAGCTGCAACCTGTCCTTCTAAGGGGCGAACCTTTTCCGGTGAAGATTCATTTCCAAGATTTTCCTCAACAGCATCCAGGATTTCATCGAGCACCTCTAAACGCCACTCTCGATACAATAGCCAGGCTTTGGTGATCAGTAGGCTTGGCCGTTGCCAGATAACATCTTGCGGCAGGTCGTCCAGCCACCGTTCCAGAGTAGATCGATCCTGGCTGTTCAGGATGTTTTGACTCTGACCCTCGACAAGCTTGATAGCTGTATCAATATCATCGCCGGCCAAAGCATATCTGATCGCTTCCTCGATCAAACCCGAATCGGCAAACCATCTGCTGGCCAGACGGTAAAAGGTGCTGATCTCACTTCTAGGGTAGTTGGCTCGCAAATTGTGTTCGAGCATTGTCTGGAATAGATGATGATAGCGGAACCATTGCCCTCGATCATCTATTGGAATCAAGAACAGATTTGATGATACCAACCAATCAAGAAAGGCTTGTCCTTGAAAATCTGAATCGTCGGCGTCCATCAACGCTTCAATCAAAGGTCCGCTCATACGATTCAATATCGATGATCGCACCATTAAGGCTCTGATTGTCTCCGGTTGCTGAGCTAATACTTCGCTCATCAGGTAATCACTGACAAACCTATTCGGCCTAGTTTGGAATCTTTCAATGAGATCAGTTATATCTCTCTGGCCGCGAATGGTTAACAAGGCCAGACGCAAACCGACGACCCAACCCTCGGTTTTTTGGTTAAGGGCGATGATGCTGTTCCGATCAACCGAAAAACCGATTGCTTGTCGAATGAATCTTTCCGCCTCGTCGTCTTGAAATCGTAGCTCAGGGGCCCGGATCTCGGTCAGTGCGCCTGACGCGCGAAGTCGAGCCAGTGGCAGCGATGGATCTGTTCTTGTAATGACGACCAGGTGCAAGTTGGGCGGCTGATTATTGATCAGTTGAGCGGCCAGGCTGACAATTGCCCTATCGCGGATAAGGTGGAAATCGTCAAATACGAGAAGTAGGGAATCAGGTATGGCAACTAGGTCGTTAACAAGCCTGTTTGCCAGGTACGCCGGGGTAACGTCCCGAGTTTCCTGGGCTAGCCGGGCAGTATCAGCACAGCTTTCTGGGAATAAGCCGCGCACGGCGGCTATCACATAGCGAAAGAAAACGAGTAAATCGTTATCTTGCTCATCCAAAGCGACCCAGGCCGCTGGAGTCTCCACGTTCCTTAGCCAGGAACTGACGAGCGTGGTCTTGCCGTAGCCAGCCGGAGCACTCACCAATGTCAATGCACGGTTGAAAGTCTGAACCGAATTCGGGCCAGGGCTCGTCTCCAGGCTTTCATTCAAGCGATCGATCAGGCGAGAGCGGGAGATCAATTGATCATTGACCTGGGGGATGTATAGTTTTGTCCTGAGAAGCGTGGTATCTTCAACTTCCTGCGGACGAAATCTCTCCTCCGATTGCGTCTCGGTCATGATCGCAACTAGCAGTCTTCCCGCTTCGGTGTCCAAGGTACTAAGGCCGATCTGGAGCGATGTTTCGGAACCGTCCTTTCGACGGCCAGTCAAGTCATGGCCCCTAGACATGGGCCGTGTTCTAGGGTTCAAGGAAAAACTCTGGACATGATTTTGATGCGTCTGCTGTAGACCTTTCGGAAGCAATACCTCAACCGGCTGCCCTCGAAGCTCGTCACGCCGATAGCCAAATATTGACTGTGCGCGGCCGTTCATATACACGATCCGGCCGCGATCATCGGCAACTACGACTCCCTCGGCTACCGCTTCAAAGACTTGCTCTATCGATGCCGAGACCCTTTTTGCCCCGTTACTAACAAGATCTGTTTTGAACGACTCAATCGCTGGACCGTCAGGCTGCAGGGCTTCCTCAAAGTCAGCCAACCGCTGTCGAAGCGATGCCAGTTCCTGCATTAATCGATGCTGCGTTTCGATATCTGGTTGCATCGTACCTGAGGCCTACTTCTTGAAGTGGTGTAGGGATTATCCCTGATTCCCGATCAGTGAAAGAGTGTGTGCATGGGAAGGGTAATTGAAATGCCCGAAGTCACCGTTGCCAATTATAGTAAGGTTGGACGGAAAGAAAAGCAGGCGAGGCGACTCTTTGAATCCAGTTAGCTTTAGTTGAGTTGGCAAATGGGATGGCTTATACTCGTAGTTCTTCTGAGTTCATGGAGATCGCACAGAAATGAACCCGGACCCGAGTATTCAGCCGAATATTCCCCGATCCCAATTAGCAGCGTCGCTGGCGGCCTACATTCCGATGGACCGGCGCTTCGCCCTGGCCGAGGGGCGCTCGCTGCCCGACCGGACGCGGGGCGCCGCCTTGTTCGCCGACGTAACCGGCTTCACCCAGGTGTCGGTCGTTCTGGCCCAAGAGCTGGGTTCGCAGCGGGGCGCTGAGGAGCTGACTGGTCATCTGAATCGGATATTCGGCGCGTTGATCGCCGAGGTCCACCGTTATCACGGCAGTGTCGTCAGCTTTGCCGGCGACGCCATCACCTGTTGGTTCGACCGGTCGGCGGCGGCCGGCGAGGATGAAAT
>CP070688.1:105443-113980 GCA_020353135.1 Chloroflexota bacterium | reverse complement strand
GGCGGCGGGGATGATCGAACAAGCGTTAGCCACGTCCATCCCGACGGCCATCAGTTTCCTGGCCAATCTGGTAGGCCTGGGCGACCTGGTCGGCAAAATCAGGGGTATCGTCGAGCGCGTTAGAGCGCCGGTCGACTCGGTCCTGGACTGGATCTTGAGCAAGGCCACACGCGTGGTGCGCCGACTGGGGGACATCGTCGGCGGCGAAGAGGGCGCCGAACAAGCAGGCAGCGCGGCCGAGGCCGGCGAGACCGCTCAGAGGGTCGCGAAAGATGAGCGCCAAGACAGGCCAGAACGGTCGATACGGCGCATTCTGGCGGTGGATAGCGCGATGGCGAAGCACGCGAATGGCGCCGAAATCCACAAGAACGATGTGCGGACGGCGGCCGGCAGCCAGCCAGAACATGGCCGGGTTAACGGTCATATAAATAACGATTATGTGCAGCGTCTTCCGGCCGGGGCGCTTCTCGCGGGAGTCAAAACGGAAGGCGCAAGAACAGCCAGTGTCCCGAACCGGAACGCCAGTGTTCCGGCTGGGACTGTTCAGCGACAAAAGGGCAAGGGCGGCGGCACCAACGGCGCGGGATATGGCGCTATCAAGGACGCCAAAGAAGTTCCCTATGATGTTTCCGGCAAGACGCTGGAGGATCTGCGCCAGCCGCTGAAGCATTTTGGCGACCATGCGGCCGAAACCAGGGCGCCAATCACCATCGACGGCAAGGTCGTGCCCCAGAAAAGAGAAGACGGCACGATGTTCATCAAGGTCAAGTGGATCACCGTCGACGTCGAAGTACATCTGCCGCGCTGGACCGATTACAACGAGGCCTGCCCGGCCGCCCAGAAAGAGTGGGACAGATTCATGGGCCAGACGCGCGTGCACGAGCAGGAGGCCCATGTCGACAAGGCCAATAAGTTCATCGAGAACCTGGGCGAAGAGGACACGGTAATAGAAGGAAACAACCCAGAAGAACTGAAGGCCAAGCTGGAAGCCAAGGCGAAGGAGCTGCAAAAACGGCTCCAGAAGATCCACGATGGCTGCGATCACGGCGCTTCTGTCGACGCGCTGCTGCATCCCGAGAAAGGAGTATGTGAGTAAGGCTGATGGCTGGCGCATTACGGAATACCATGACCTTACCGCTGAAGCTGGTCCGCGAGACGCCGCGCCGCGCCGGACGGCTGATTGGCGTATTGATAACCGGGCCGCCCAGTGGCTTGTCCGCTTTTGGCGCCTGGCTACACGCCCTGATCTGGTCGCTCTTTGACCTGAGCGGCGGGCCAGAGTTCAGTCAGCTCTTTTGGCGCCTGGCCACCGAGACGCGGCCGCTTGCTCCCGAGGAGACTGAAACGGCGACGACCGTACTGGGTCCTGGGGCCATCCGATACGACGATGTTCGCATCGCTCAAGGGGGCTTGCTGCGGCTCGCCTTCGGCCTGAATAATAACCGGGCTTTCGCCACCTGGTACACGATCAATATGCCTGACAAACGCGACATAGACCTAACGATGCTGGTTCACGAGTTGACTCATACCCGCCAGTATGAACGCGTCGGCTCGGTCTATATTGGCCAGGGTTTGTGGGTCCAGTCACGGCTAGGCCGGCAGGCTTATGACTACGGTGGTCCAGACGGACTGCGACAAGACCGGGCTGCGGGAAAGCGCTATAGTGACTATAATCGTGAGCAACAAGGCCAGATCGCCCAGGACTATTGCGCGCGCGCCCAGGATGGCCGGGACACGAGCGCCTACGAGCCATTCATCGACGAGCTGCAGCAAGGCTTGCTGTGAATAAGTACCGACGAACGATTACAGGAACCTGATCATGGCCACCGACTATATTCGCAGATTGATCATCACTGGACCCGAGGTTTCAGAGACTGTCGAGATGGGGCAGGGCGCGCTGCTGATCGGCCGCCAGGCCGGAGTCGACATCCGGCTGAACCATTCGATGATCTCCAGGCGCCACGCGCAAATCGACATCCAGCCGGCCGCCTGCCAGATTACCGATTTGGGTAGCGCCAACGGAACGGCCGTCAACGGTCAGCCGCTAG
This sequence comes from Chloroflexota bacterium, assembly GCA_020353135.1. The sequence goes on along the minus strand of CP070688.1, from coordinate 111,932 downwards.
CAGCCAACACACCGCTGGTACTGGAACCAAACGCCAAAATCCAGATCGGTCCTTTTGAGTTGGTCTTCGAGCAATTCGCCGTCGAACCGCCGGATAAGCCAGAGCCCGAGCCCAAAGCAGAGCCCAAACCGTCCAAGCCAAAACCGGCGCCAGTCGAGGCCGCGCCCGAGCCTCCGCCTCCGCCGCCCAGGCCGCCGGCGACGGGCGAACCGGAGTTCGATTACAGCCAACCGCCGCCCGGCCTATCAAAGATGGACAGCCGCTATCTACAATACTTGCCCGGCATCTACCAAACTGACTTCATGGCCCGTTTCCTGGCTATCTTCGAATCGGTGGCTGCGCCCATCGAGTGGAACGTCGAGAATTTTGATCTCTACCTGGATCCGGATACTGCGCCGGCCGGTTTTTTGCCCTGGCTGGCCAATTGGTTCGCCCTCGCCTTCGATCCCACCTGGAGCGAGCGGCAGCGACGCACCCTGCTAGCCGAGGCGCACGAAATCTACGGCCGGCGAGGCACCAAGCGCGGGCTGGCTCGTGTCCTGGAAATCTACACCGGCGTCGAGCCGTATATCCTCGATCTGGAAGATGACGTAGACCCGTTTACATTCACCGTGAAGCTGCCGCTTCATGAAAACGACGTTGATCGCCATCTCCTGGAGCGAATTGTCGACGCCAATAAGCCAGCGCACACGAGCTATCAGCTTTTGTTCAAGAAGAAGGCAACCCGCAAGAAGAGTTAGCCATCATTTTCTCGCCTCGGCGCGCCGGCGGCCGCCAAAGGGACATAGGAATTAACGACGATGATGAACTTGGTCGGACGGCAAATCGACAATTACCGTATCCAAATGTTGCTTGGCGAGGGCGGCATGGGCTCCGTCTATCGCGCTCAAGACGTGAACCTGGCCCGGCAGGTGGCCCTCAAGGTCATGCATCCCAGCTTCGCCGGCCAACCGGAATTCCGGCAGCGTTTCCTCCAGGAAGCGCAAGCAGCCGCTCGCTTGGGAGACCACCCCTCGATTGTCAACATCTACGATTTTGGCCAGCAGGGTTCTGTTTTCTACATGGTGATGGAGTATGTGCCTGGTTCTAGCCTGGGCGCCTACATCAAGCATGTGCGCGAGAACAACCAGGTCGTCAAGTTGAGCGAGACCTTGCTAGTCCTGGCCCAGGTTGCCGACGCCCTGGGATTCGCTCACAAAGAGGGCGTAATTCATCGTGACATTAAGCCTGACAACGTGCTTCTGAAGCCAAAGGCCGAAACTGGCCGGGCCGCCGGCATGCCGGTAACGGCCGTCGTAACGGACTTCGGCCTGGCCAAGCTTCTGGAGGGGGGCGTTCAGACGCAGACCGGCACATTCATGGGTACCTTGTCCTATATGTCGCCCGAACAGTGCCTCGGTCGCAGCCTGGATGGTCGCTCGGACCTCTATTCGTTGGGCATTATGCTCTATCAACTGGCCACCGGCCAATTACCCTTCGACATCAAGTCGCCCACCGATGCAGTGGTCAAACACATGAACGAATTGCCGCCGCCACCACAGAGCATTCGTTCCGGCGTGCCCGACACGGTGACCGCCGTCATCCAGAAGTCCATCGCCAAGAAGCCGGCCGATCGGTTCCAGGGTGGAGATGAAATGGCCTCCGCCTTGCGCGAGGCGGCCATGGGCCTCACCGACGCCGACGTCACGCGTTTCGCGCCGTCGGCAACAGTTGTCAGCCTGGCCACGCGCTTGTTGCCCGAAGAAGCGCCTGTGGAGCCAACTGCCCTCGGCGCCGACCCTATGGGTCTGGCTCCCGGGCTGGCGGCCGGCGAATCGACAGTACTCATCGCTCAAAAAGGAAAGGAGCCGCGCAGCGTGCGGCTTGACAAGGAAAGCTTCACCATCGGCAGGGCGGCCGCGTGCGATGTCGTTCTGAGCGCCGAGGGTGTTTCTCGTAGCCATGCCCGGCTCGAGCGCCGGCCAGGCGGCGGCTGGTCCGTGGTCGATCTGGGCAGCACCAATGGAACGTTTTTGGAAACGGCGCGCCTCTTACCTGATGTGCCTGAGCCGTGGCCGCCAGGCCAGACGCTGCGCATCGGCGAGTACTTCATGCGCCTGCAGGCGCATGAGCCCGGCCACGCGGCTGTCGGACCAACCGCAGCCGTCGACCTCAGTCTTAGGGCCGCAGCGGAGACCGTTGGGCCGGGGGCGACCCAGGTATACAGTAGCACGGGTCGATTGCGGCTCGTCGTCAAGCCGGCCGAAGTGGAGGTCGCTCCGGGTAGCCGGGCTGACATCGCCGTACGTTTGGTCAATCAGGGCGCCGTCGTCGAGCACTATGAGCTTTCGATCAGGCATTTGCCGCTTGAATGGGTGACTCTTAGCCATGAATCACTGCAATTGATGCCGGGCGCCAGCGAGACGGTGCAAGTGACCTTGCATCCGCCGCAGGACAGCAGCGCCAGCGCCGGCCGGCGACCTTTCCGGCTGATGGTCGCCTCGACCTCCGACAGGCAAGAGACGGCCGGTGTGGCCGGAGAGCTGACGATCAAGCCCTATATGCGCTTCACGGCTGATATGCGACCCAAGCAACTGGCCCACGGGGACGTGTGCCGGGTTCTGGTCAAAAACGAGGGCAACGTCGAGGGGCTATTCAATGTCATCGGCCGCGATCCGGCCGAGGCCATTCGATTTCAGAGCGATCAGGCGCGGGTCCGGCTCGCACCCGGCGATCGGGGCGCGATCGACCTGGAACTGAACGCCAGGCAGCGGCCGCTATTTGGCCGGGGCAAGAATCTGCCGTTTGAAGTGCTGGTCGGCGTCGCCGAAGGCCAGCGCCAGCGTTTGAGCGGCCAGCTGGACGTGAGCTCAATGCTGCCGATCTGGCTGTTGCCGCTGCTGCTTGGCCTGGCCCTCATTCTGTGCCTTTCGGCCGCCGGACTGCTCGCGTTCTTCAATGAGCGTGACAATCAAGCCGGGCAGACGGCCGAAGCTGTATTGGCTGCCCAGGCGGCCGCGACAGCCACCAGTGAATTCGAAACCGAAGCCGCTGCCCAGCAGACGGCCGAAAGCGAGGCCCAGGCAGCTAGTACGGCCACGGCCGAGGCGGCGACGGCCCAGGCTGAGGGCGACGACGATGGCGATGGTCTGAGCAACAGTCGTGAGTTGACCCTGGGTACCTTGCCCGACAATCCCGATACCGATGGCGACGGCCTCAATGACGGTGAGGAAGTCAACCAATATGGCACGAACCCGACCCAACAGGATACCGACGGCGATACGCTTTCGGACGGAGCCGAGGTAAATGAGCACGGCTCATCGCCCATCAACCCTGATACCGACGCCGACGGAACGCCGGACGGGATCGAGGTCAGCGAAGGTAGTGATCCTTTAAGTGCGCCGACTGCAACTCCGAGCCCGACCCACACGCCCACGGCCACGGCGACGCCCTCGCCGACGCCGACGGCTACCGAAACGCCCACCATCACGCCGACGCCGGAGCCAGAGACGATCGAAGTGATCGCCAGCGGTGACCGCTACTGGCCATCTAGGAGCCGCATCCTGATTCTCTGCATTATCGGCGATCCCTGTCCAACGGCGACGCCGGAGCCCGCTCACGGGTCGGAACCGGTACTAATCCTGGAGAACATCAACTCGACGGAGTGCCAGCAGCTGTTTGTCTGCGTCGACGGTCTGATCGGCCTGCAATTCGACGTTATTGGGCTACCGGAGGCTGACGCGATTCAGTCTGCGACCCTGGTTTTGAGTCTCACTGACGGGATTGGCCCGGCCGCGCAAGTGGACCTGGGCGTGGCTACCGAGCCCTGGAACGAGTCCTCGGACGGCCGGATGGCCTGCGACTTTGGCGTCCCGGTTTCGACAGAAGTCGGTCTGACGCCAGGGGAGTACGGTTGGGATGTGACCAGCCAGGTGATCGCCCAGAAGAATAACCCGGCCGATGCTTATGGCTTCTGCCTGCTGATCAACGGCGAAGTATCGCGTACCTTTAGCAGCCGCGAAGGCCCGGCCGATCTCCGGCCGCGCCTGGATGTCGTTCACCAACCTTAAGCGCCGTTTGCTCCTCCAGCGCCCGGACAAGTGAGCCGGTTTGCGCAGCCTGGAGACAGGCTGTTTCCCGCCTCGCCTTTTGACAATCCACTGGTTCTATCTATAATTCCTGGCTACGTGCTGAACATAGAACCGGTCTGCGTCGAAAGTTTATCAGGCGATCAACCCCCGGATACAATGCGAGTGGGTTATGCCCTGAGCCAATCTCCCCCCCACTTGGCGAGCGTTACGCCATCGTTCGTCGATTCCCATAAGAGAAGGAGAGAGAGGAGGAAGAGTGAGCCGTGTCTAGACGCCGTAGATGGTTGGCGGTATCCGCCAAGATAGTCATTGTCGTTACAGTTCTTTCGGCTTGTCGTACTGAGCAGCCCGATGTGGATCAGGCGACCGAGGTAGCGCCCGCGGCTACCGAGTCGAGCACAGAAGAGCCGGACGACTTACCTAAAACGGTCGAGGTCACCCGTATTGTCGTGGAGACCGAGGTTGTCGAAATCGCGCCAACGGCGACGCCCGAAATAACGACCCCTAAAGAGTTGGTGATCTGCATCGGTCAGGAGCCGGACACCCTTTATCCCTACGGCCGGTCAAGGCCGTCTGACGCGGCCGAGCACATTTGGCAGGGCCTCTATGAGCCGATGTTCACGACGCTTTCCTACGATTATCAGGCTCGCGGCCTGGAGAAGATACCCGGCCTGGCTGATGGCGACGCGGTGATACGGCCGGTCACCGTCGAGGCTGGCGATACGGTGTATAACGCCGCCGAGGACGTCGTGCGCTTGGCCGAGGGAGTCAAGGTCAAGAACTCAGACGGCGAGTTGGTCACCTTCGACGGCGCTCCTCTTACGATGCCCCAGATGGCGGTCAACTTCTCCCTGAAGCCGTTGGTCTGGTCAGATGGCACGCCGGTCACGGCCGACGATTCGGTATACAGTTATGAACTGGCCGCCGATGCTAGCACGCCGATCCCCAAGCGCGTGTTCGAACGCACGGCCGGCTATGAAGCCACTAGCGATCGCGAACTTACCTGGACTGGCATTCCCGGTTATTTGAGCCCCGAATATTTCACCAACATCTGGACGCCTTATCCTCGTCATTACTGGGGTGAATTTACCGCAGCCGAGTTGCTCGACGCCGACGAGGCCAACCAGCAACCCCTAAGCCACGGGCCTTTTGTGTTGGATGAATGGCTTGAGGGCGATCACATCACGCTGGTCAAGAACGAGAATTACTACCTGGCCGATGAAGGTCTGCCCAGGATCGATACGATTCGTTTCATGTTTGTGCCCAATAGCAGCCAGCTCATCGCCCAAATGCTCTCCGGCCAATGTGATATCGGCACCCATGATGGACTGAGCCTGGCCGACGCCGGGTCCCTGATCGAGGCTGAAGAGAACGGCGTTCTAATCCCCTATTTCCAGACTGGTACCGTCTTTGAGCACATCGATTTCGGCATCAACTCGATTGAAGAATATGCTCTCACGCAGCCCGATTGGTTCCAGAATCCGCGCGTGCGGCAGGCCATCGTCATGTGCACCGACCGCCAGTCCATGATTGATCAAGTCTTGCACGGCCGTTCAGAAGTAATACATGCTTATGTCCCCGCCACGCATCCCCTCTATCCGGCCGATATGACCGAATGGCCCTATGACGTGGAAGCGGCCAACGAGATATTGGATAGCTTGCGTTACCTGGACGAGGATCTAGACGGCGTACGGGAAGATCCCGGCAGCGGGTCCGCTTTCAAAGTGACCTTGATTGGCGCGCTGGGCAACGATGTCGACGAACAGGTCGCCGCGTTATTCCGGGATGACCTGGTTGATTGCGGCATCGAAGTTGAGGTTTCATTCATTCACGGCGACGACTACTTCGCCGACGGGCCTGATGGTCCACTGTTCGGTCGCCAATTCGACCTGGCAGCTTTCCCATGGTTGATCAGCATTGAGCCGAATTGCGCCCTGTATCTATCGTCGCGCATCCCGGGTCCTGAAAACAACTGGAAGCGCAACTACAATAACAATACCGGCTTTAAGAATGACGATTTTGACGAAGCCTGCAATCGGGCGCTGGCCTCATTGCCGGGCACGGCCGAGTATGAACAGGCTCATGGACAGGCCTTGCGGCTGTGGTCGGAGCAGGTGCCCATCATCCCGTTGTTCATGCGCCTCAAAGTCGCCGCGACATCGCCCGCCGTACAGAATTTCGTCATCGATTCAACCCAGAGCTCGGAACTTTGGAATCTTCACGAACTCGATCTGGAGCAATGAAGCGGCCGCCGGAAGTTATGATGACTCTTGTCTCTTCACTCAAGAGAGTTACAATGGGGCTCATCTCGGAGCTCTATTGACAGTAATCATAATCGATCGGTAGGAAACGAGGATGCCTGCGTGGAAAATATCCTGGAAATTAGGGCCTTAAAAACATATTTCTTCACCGAGGAGGG
>CP070688.1:99623-105343 GCA_020353135.1 Chloroflexota bacterium | reverse complement strand
GCCTACCAACCACCATCGCTGGACAATTTGGGTCTCGCTCCATCCAAGAAGCACAAAATGATTATGCAGCGGCGCCATTTTGAAGGGCCGCATATCTCGACCGAGGAACCGTCGGCTCATTATCGCTGAAGCTACTTGAATCATGACCGATAAAGTCGTCGCAACGGGTACCAGGGCGATAATCGGCAATATCAGCCATTGTCCGGACATCAGGGCGACGACGCCGAGGGCGCCGCCCAGTGCCTGAGAGCCCACATCGCCCATGAACATCTGCGCCGGATGGGCGTTGTACCACAGGAAGGCAAAACAGGCGCCCACGACGATGAAGCTGAAAGTGACGAGAAACTGCTGATCTTGCAGAAAGGCGATTATGCCGTAAGCGGCGAAGGCAGTGGCGGCGATGATTCCGGCCAGTCCGTCCAGGCCATCGGTGAAGTTCACCGCGTTCGCCGTCGCGGTGATAATGAAAACTGCTATCGGCAGGTACCATACGCCAATATCAATGATGACCGGCACTGTAGGTACAGCCACAAAACCTTGGGCATCATTAACTCGCCAATAGAGTATCGCGGCGGCTACCAGCGCGATGGCCAACTGATAGACGATTTTATAGCGGGCCAGCATGCCGGTACCGGGTCTCTGCCGGAAACCCTGGTAATCATCGATGCCGCCGAGAATTGCATAGGACACCATCACAGCCAACGGAACGATGACGCTTTCGGCAATCTCGACGTTGCGTATGGCCTGCACCGCGCTCACAACCAAGGTGATAAGAACCACCCAGCCAACGATCAGGATGCCGCCCATGGCCGGCGTCCCCATCTTGCTGAAGTGAGTTTGCGGGCCTTCGATCCGTATCTTTTTGCCCAGTTGGAGCCGCCGCATCACTTCGATCAGCGGTCCGCCCCAAATCACTGCTAGCATGAATGTCACTCCGCCTAAGGTCAGCGCAAAAGCCATTAGTCGCGTCCCAGAGCTGTCACGACCTTGTCCAGTCGAATGCCACGCGAGCCCTTGACCAATACCACGTCGCCAGTTCGAATGATTTCCTCCAAGAGCGAACCGGCCTCGTCGGCATCGCTCACCATAAAAACGCGTTCCTGTCGCATGCCGGCCACGAGCGCTTCCTCGCCAATTAGACGACCCAACTCGCCGACGGTCAGGAGAATGTCGGCCACATCTTTCGCCCTGCGACCTACCAATCGATGGGAATGTTCTTCGGCCGGACCCAACTCCAGCATATCGCCCATCACTGCGACTCGGCGGCCGTCGAGGTCCGCCAGCAGATTGAGTGCGGCAACCGCTGATTCAGGGCTGGAGTTGTAGGTGTCGTCCAGCACGATGGAATTGCGCGGTCCGGGCACTGCCACCAGGCGCAGTTGAGATGTCAGCCCTTGCAAGCCGTGTACGATTTCGTCCCAGGTCAAACCTTCCACCAGACCGACCGCAGACGCCCGCAGAGCTGTGTGAACGCTATGCCGGCCGAGCAGCGGCACTTGAACGTTTAGGTTTTCGAGTCCATGGTGCATACTGAAGTAAATGCCGTCTAATCCCATGGACAGGATATTGTCAGCCCAGACGTCTGCCTGACTATCCAGGCCATAGGTGAATACCCTGGCCTGCGTATGATCGGCCATTTGCATGACCCGATCGTCATCCTTGTTGAGGATGGCGGTGCCATTGGGCGCCGCCGGCAGCGCTTCGACCAGCTCTTGCTTTGCCGCCGCAATTGCCTCAATGCTGCCCAGCCATTCCATGTGAACAGTGCCGATAATTGTGACCACGCCAACATCAGGACGGGCCAGATCACACAACAGACTGATTTCACCACTGGTGTACATGCCCATTTCCAGCACCGCTCTTTGGTGCCACGGGCGTATCCTGAGCAGCGTCAGCGGCAAGCCAATTTCATTGTTGTAGTTGCCTTCGGATTTAAGCGTATTGAATCGTCGGGAAAGAACCGCATGAGTCAGCTCTTTCGTCGTAGTCTTGCCGACGCTGCCGGTTATGCCTACCGTGCGCAGCCCAGGAAACCTGGCCCGCCACTGCCGGCCCAGCGTTTGTATCGATTGCAACGTGCTTCTAACCTGGACGCAGATCGGCAACGGCAAGGTTTCATCTTCCGGCACCTGATCCAACCAGGGTCGCGCCGCATCCACATTCACCGCTATAGCAGCTGTTGGACGCTCCACCAGTGCAGCGACAGCGCCGCGTTCGAACGCGTCCAACACGAAGTCGTGTCCGTCCGCGTTCTCACCCACGAAGCATATGAATAGACTGCCGGCCTTGGCCTTTCGACTGTCGATAACGACGGAACTGACCAGGGGCTCCTGGCCAGTTGGCCGATAATCCGTAAGTGTCGTCAAAATAAATCCTAAATCCAACATCTGATTAACTTGACCGGACGGAATCAGCCTTGATAACTTCTGTGCCGACACTGTTCCGCGGTTCCGGTCTCGGCCTATCACCGGAGCGTTTATGGCTCACGAGCGGCCACGACTTCTTGCTGCAAGCGGATGTCATCCGGCGGGATATCTAATAAAGCCACGAGGTCGGTTGCCAGCTCGGCAAATGCTGGAGCGGCGGTAGTGGATCCCCATGGAGAGGCCTTTGGCCGATCCAGCTTGATCAGGACGATAATCTCCGGATCATCGGCCGGCAGCCAGCCGATGAACGAAGCAATTGTGTCACTCGGATGATAGATGCCGCCTTCGGGAATCTGGGCCGTGCCGGTCTTCCCGGCAACCGTGTAACCTACAACCTGAGCGCCAAATACCTCCGTTCTCACGGCGTTGACGGCCATTGCCGTGACCACATCGGCCGTCTGTTCCGAAATCGGCCGGCTAATGACGGTGGGCTCGTGCTCAACTATCTGGCCATCCTTTCGAATGGACTGGACAAGATAGGGTTGCATCAGGTAACCATCATTGGCCAGTGCCGACACAGAAGCGACCATTTGCAGTGGCGTGACGGCCATACCTTGACCAAAAGCATTAGTTCCCAGGTTCGTTTCCGTCCACAATTCATCGCCGGGTAGAGGCAGCTGCCCACCGGCTTCGGCCATCACGTCAATCCCCATGGGCCGGCCGAAGTTGAAGCGCTGGAAGTAATTATAGAAAGTGTCAGGTCCCATCCACGAAGCAATGGTTGCGGCGCCGACATTGAGCGAGTTCGCCAGCAATCCAGTCATATCGACCGTACCTCGCGCGCTGCGATCCCAGTTATATAGCGGGTGTCCGCCGAGAACGATAACCCCCGAATCATAGTAGGTCGTTTGTGGGGTAACCGTGCCGGAGTCGAGGGCCGCAGACATCGTGATTAGTTTCATCACCGAGCCCGGTTCATACTGCTTGCTGACTGATGGATTGAGCAGTATTTCTTCGCCCGCCTCAAAGAATTTGTATGGCGAAAAGCACGGCAAATTAGCCATGGCCAGTATGGCCCCCGTCCTTGGAGCCATAACGATTATCGTACCACTCTGAGCCTGGTAGGTGTCCATCGCCTGTTGCAGATGTTGCTCGACCACGTGCTGAATGGTCCGATCCAGCGTCAAGACCAGGTCTGCGCCTTCGCGAGCGATAACGCCTTCCTGCTTCGTGAGGGGTGAAATATTGAGAAGAGCACTGGCCGCTTCACCCGCCAATTCGGATTGGTAATAACCTTCTAAACCGCTGCCGCCTGTACTTGAAAAATCGGTGTAGCCGAGAATATGGCACATTAGATCATCATGCGGATAGATACGCCGCGGCAATGGGTCCAGTTGAATGACGTCGTCATAAGGAAGCTCGCGAATCGTCGCCGCAACTTCGGGCGATATCCGACCGGCGAGCAACTCAAAAGGGTATTCAGAATTCATCTGTGTCAGTAGCGTGGCTCGCCGCTCTTCGAGAAAAGGCGCCAGGGCGGTGGCGATCTCCTCCGGAGCGACGACCATAGGCGGCGATATGCCAACCTGGTAATCGCTGCCATTACCGGCCATCACAGCCAGGTTGCGATCATAGATGATGCCCCTCGCCGGCCGAGCCACCACGTTTTCGTAATGCATGCTCTTGCCCAATTCGGCCAGCTCCTCTTCTCGCACTACTTGGAATGACACAAGACGGTAGATAACCACCAGCGCAAAGACAAACAAAATGGCGATGACCACCCATAGGCGACGCTGTTGGCTCACGTTCATGGTGATTCCCCGTGAATCAGATCCCCTATGCTGTCTCTTATGGCCAACCACAGCGCTTCAAACATGCTTTCGACAGGCTGGGATTGCTCGGCCGACTCCGGCGCTGCCGTCAAATCTGGCGCTGGCGGATAATTCGGAATGACGAGGTACTCGACATCAGATGGAATAGAACGTGTGAAACCCATCTTTATCGCCTCTCTTTGAAGACGATCGAGAGATTGAGCTTCGGCGATGTCTCGCTCGAGTTCAATGTTCTCTTGCTTTATCAAGTCTAACTCTTCCTGCAACAATTGCACCTGGCGGCCGGTTGTGGCGATACGGCTGGTCTGAACTAGATAGATCGCCCCGACAAGTGCAGCCAAGGTCAGGAGGACGCCCCAGGTCAATGCCGCCTGGGCTTCAGTGAGCCAGAAGAGCGACTTTCGACGCTCTTTCTTTGCCTTGCGGCTCTCGCGGACGTTCTCGGCGCTCACTAATCTCCCTCAGTCAATCTTTCGGCAACTCTAAGTCTGGCGCTCCGGCTGCGCGGATTCCTGGCTACTTCTTCATCTGTTGGTTTGATCACTCTCTTCGTCACCGGCCGGAGAATGGGCCGTGTATCGCAGTTGCAGATTGGAAGCTCGGGCGGGCACACACAGTCGCGACTCTGCTCCCGAATGAACTGCTTGACCATCCGATCCTCCAACGAATGAAAACTAATAGCGGCTAACCGACCACCTGGTCGCAAGAGATTCACTGCAGTCGGAAGCGCCTTCTTTAATGCCGCCAACTCTTCGTTGACGGCGATGCGCAGCGCCTGAAATACTCTGGTGGCCGGATGGATACGCCGGGAAGCTTTGTGGCGTCCCTCCTTCGTATTTAGCCGTGCAACGAGGTCAGCCAACTGCTTCGTGGTACGAATGGGTCGAGCCTCGACAATCGCCCTCGCGACTCTTCTGCTCTGACGCACCTCACCGTAGCTCCGGAGCATCTTTGACAGCGTCGATTCATCTAGCGTATTTAGCAGCTCGCCCGCCGTTACCCCCGACGTAGTATCGAAACGCATGTCCAATGGTCCATCCAACCGAAAAGAAAAGCCGCGTTCGGCCGATGCCAGTTGGCGAGATGACAACCCCAGGTCAATCAAGATGCCATCTGCAGCGGTGAAGCCGTTGAGCTGGGCCACCCGGTCCATTTCGGCGAAGCTCGCTTGTACCAACGTCACACGCTCGCCTGCGTCGGCAAGTCGCTTTCGGCAGAACGCTATCGCCTCGGGGTCGCGATCAAGTCCGAGGACTCTTCCGTCAGGCGCCGAAGCTTCAAGCAATCCGGACGTATGTCCGGCCGCGCCAATCGTGCCGTCAATGTACTTGCCTCCTGGATATGGTTGCAGATAATATAAGACCTCTTGGTAAAGTACTGGTATGTGCTCAATCATGTTGGCCATCGGGCGGCGTTTTGCAGTTGCCGGCCCAACTTAAATGGCCAGTTGCGATACCGCCCGCTCTTTATGCCTATATGCCTAGTTCACTCCAACGAGCATTGTCGCTGCTATTTTCAATAG
>CP070688.1:96080-99523 GCA_020353135.1 Chloroflexota bacterium | reverse complement strand
GCCCGGCCGGCGCTGGGTCGGATCAGGTCAAGCAGGCAGCGAATGGTGGTCGTCTTGCCGGCCCCGTTCGGGCCCAGGAAACCAAAGATTTCGCCGCGCCGCACGGTCAGATCTAGCTTATTCAGTGCCCTGACCGACCCATAATACTTTGTCAGATCTTGTATTTCTATCGCGTTATCCATTTCAGTTACCTCTCTTTCCTTTCCAGGCAATACTCAGACGCATGAGCGTTCAACTGGCTCGTGCGAACTCATTCCACTTTAGGCGGCCGGCCGCGGGGCCGGCGCTCCGGCTCTGGCAGCGGCTGACGCCGCACATCGTCCAGCCGGGCCTCAATCATCTCCAGCCAGCGCAGATCGGCTTCCAGGTGCATGATGGCCTGGTCCAGCAGAAGGATGTAGGCCAGCTCGTGTCCTGGATCGGCCTCGCCCCGCTGCCCGGTCAAATCGTGCAGGTCACGATAGAGGCTGGCCCGCTGGACGTAAATCACCCGCCTGGGATTGGCCTCGCCGGTCACCAAGCTCATCATCAGCTTGAGGAAAAACTCGTCCCGCTGATGGCGGCTGGCCACCGGCGAGTAAAACCACTCCTTCAGCGCCTGGCGGCCGGATTGGGTGATGGCGTAGATCCGTTTTTCAGGTCCTCCGTCTTGCTGCGCGTCCTGCTGGGCTACCAAGCCCCCTTTCTCCAGCCGGGTCAAAGTGGTGTAGATCTGGGCCGGCTTGACATCCCAGACCTGCTCGCCGCCCACAACGGCTTCGAACGCGTCATGCAATTCGTAGCCGTGGCGTGGCTTTTGCTCTAGCAGTCCCAGAATGGCGTTTCGTACCGACATAATCAAAACTATTCTACAAGTTACTAGTTTCATAAATAATATAAAACAAGTTAGTAGTTTTGTCAAGAGTGAGTTTTTGGGAAGGTGAAATGTGGGAGCTGAGGGGGAACTGGAGGAACTTGGGGGAATTGAATGAGATACCTGGTCAACCTCCTCGGAAACTATAAGCAACGGCCGGTAGATCCGGCGCGAAGTAGTTCCCTAGGAAGTCCAGGAGCGATGCCAAGGGCTCAGTCAAAGGCGAAAAGCGCACTCTGGCTGATGGGAATGGCGTAAGTCGCCTGGTCCAGGGTCAGGTAGGAGCCGTCGACTTGCTCGCGTTGGCTGCGGTACTCTCGAGCGTGTTCTTCTGACCAGAAGAATAGCGAGTTGCTTCAGTAGGCGTGAATGATATTGGGTTCTTCGAAGTGATCCCAGTCGACGTCGGGCATGAAGACCAGCGGTTCGGCGCCAGATTCGTCCTGCTTGAAGTCCATAGCTGCGTCGACTTCCAGCCCCAACGCCCGGCCGCAATGGCCACACTCGGTCTGGATATCGAAAGCAAGTCCTTCACCCTCTCGTATCCGCCCTTGCACGAAGGGCGTCGCCAGCGCGTCCTCCGCTCAGGCACCGTACAGGCGCTCGCCGCTGCTGAAGCGGATCACGTGGGGCGTCTGGTCAACGGTCACCGGGAATGCCCAGGCCACGGCTCCGGCCTCATCCCGCCACAGGAAGAACAGCTTCTTCTCCAATTCGGCCAGGATCTGTTGCACCCTGTCTTCGGTCAGGTTCAGCGCGCTGGCGATGAATTCCGGCGTCAAAACCGTGCCGGCCCGGGGCAACTCACGAACGACGAAGTAACGTACCCGGTGATGTTCTTCGGTCATGAAGGCCAGGCGTGACCGCCCATGTTCGGGCACATCATCCAGATGCCCGAGCCAGGCCCGCCACGGCACGGCGATCAGTTCTTTGCCACGTCCAAGCAATACGCTTTCGTTCATATGTGAAGCCCTCAGCTTTCAGCTTTCAGCCGTCAGCGGTCAGTTCCGAGTATAGAGTACTCAGTCCAGGGTGGGCAAGCCGACGCATTGCCTCAAAATAAATGTTACTAAGGCTCATAACGTTGCCTCATAAGAAATGTTACCGTCGGTGGCATGAAAAAGGTAAGGCAACATATCATGAGCAAAGAGAGTAAAGATGAACTGACCAAGCGGACGCATGCTCGTTACTTGCAGGCCAGTCGGGCCGAGAAGACAAGCATCTTGGACGAGTTTGTGGCTGCGACGGGCTATCATCGTAAGCATGCTATTCGGAAACTGCGCCGAGGCATTCCAGAATGCTATCGCGAACGAAGAGGCCGGCAGCGGAGATACACCGGTGACGTGGTACGGGCGTTGGCTGAAATCTGGCGCATCTGTGGCTGCATTTGCGGCAAACGCTTGCAGCCGTTCATTCCAGAAATGGTGGCCGTGCTTGAACGACACAACGAACTGGTTCTAGACCCAGAGACGAGAGCCCTGTTACTACGAATGAGTGCGTCGACAATTGACCGGCGTCTGGCCCCATTCCGACAGCAGCGCGGTCGCGGCCTGAGCACCACCAAACCAGGCACCATGCTCAAGGAAGCCATCCCAATTCGCACCTTCGCCGACTGGGATGATGCCAAGCCCGGCTTTGTTGAAATGGACCTGGTGGCCCACTGCGGCGAGACGACCGCTGGTCAGTACCTGCAAACACTGACTGCGACTGATGTCAGCACTGGTTGGACGGAATGTTTGGCCTTGTCCAAGCGCAGCCAGATAGCGGTTTCAGCTGCCATAGTAGAACTTCAGGCCCGGTTGCCATTTCCGCTCCTGGGCGTGGACTCTGACAATGACTCCGTTTTCATCAATGAGACCCTGAAACGGCATTGCGAAAAAGAAGAGATTACCTTTACCCGCTCCCGGTCATACAAGAAGAATGACCAATGCTTTGTCGAGCAAAAGAATTGGTCCATTGTTCGGCGGTCCATCGGTTACAATCGTTATGAGTCGGACCAGGCTCTGGACCTGCTCGAGGCCGTCTATGCAGACCTGCGATTGTATGTTAACTTCTTTCAACCTGTCTTGAAGCTGGTCCATAAGCGGCGCCAGGGCAGCAAAGTCTACAAGCGCTATGACGAAGCAAAGACTCCGCATCAACGGGCCATGATTTCGCCCGATGTGTCGACCAAGGATAAGATGCGCCTGCAACACCTATACCTGCAACTCAACCCAGCTGCCCTTCGGCGGCAGATCGACGCCAATCTCAAGCGTCTATGGCGACTGCCCCGGTAACATCTATTGTGACGCAACGTTTGCCGGCTCGGTAACATTTTCTATTGAGGCAACACGGAGCCGGTTAGTCGGCAGAGCCAGCGCCTCTCGCATCGGTTGGCGTTGGGGTCGGATCGTCGACGGTCGGGACCGACGTCGGTGTTAGGGTTGCCGCAGGCGTGTGTGTTGGTATCGGGGTCGCAGTCGAGGTCATCGTCGACGTTGGAGCTGAGGTTGGCAAAGGAGTATCCGTCACAGTCGGCGCCGGCGTTTCCGTTGGCAAAGGCCCGGTCGTCGGCGTCTCTGTGGGCGGCACAGGGGTCGCCGTCAGCGTG
>CP070688.1:91283-95980 GCA_020353135.1 Chloroflexota bacterium | reverse complement strand
TTGCTCTAAATTGTAGAAGAGTCATTTGTTACGGTCCGTCCGGCCGTTTGTCGGCTGGTCGTCTAACGCGGGTGACCGGGACCCCCGGTTCGGTTTCCACTGCCCGTCGCCGCCGGGAGTAGGGGATATGCCACAATTTGAGATGAGACATCTGCCATTGGGCGCCCGGGTCGCGCTGATGTGGCTCGCAGAGGCGCTGGTTTTGGGCCTTTTGCTGGCCGTCCTGTCCGGCGTGACCATCGAAAGCTGGCCGGCCGGAGCGGTTGTGGTCCTGGGCTTAGGCCTGCTCAACGCTCTGCTGCGGCCGATCCTGGTCAGCCTATCGATCCGGCCGACTATTTGGGTCTACGGCTTACTGACCTGGTCGTTGGACGCCGGGCTGCTATGGCTGGCCGGCCGCTTCCTGCCCGGGATCGCCGTCGACGGCGTCCTGCCGCCGCTCCTGGTCGGTTTTGGCATGGGCGTCTTCACCGTCTCCTTCGGCGACCTGCTGGCCATCGACGACGACGACGCCTATTACCACCACGTCGTCCGCAACATCGTCCATTTCTACGGCAAGCCCGAGCAAAGTCAGAAACCCGGTGTGCTCTTCCTGGAGATCGACGGGCTTTCCGAACGAATCCTGCGCCAGGCCATGGCCAAGGGCCTGATGCCGACCCTGAAAGGTTGGCTGGATTCCGGCAGCCACCGCCTCATCGGTTGGGAGTGCGACCTGTCGTCGCAAACCTCAGCCAGCCAGGCCGGCATCCTGCTGGGCAGCAACCATGACATTCCCGCATTTCGCTGGTACGAAAAGGATCGCGGAAAGCAAATGGTTTCCAATCACCCGGCCGATACCCTGGAGATCGAACGCCGCCTATCCAACGGCGACGGCCTCCTGGCCGAGGGCGGCGCCAGCCGCAGCAACCTCTTCTCCGGCGATGCCAATCACACCATGTTTACCTTCAGTACCATCTCCAACCCGCGCCGGCACAGGATCCAGGACTTCTACCCGTTATGGATGGGTATCTACAACATCTTGCGCCTGCTGCTGCTGTTTGGCTGGGATATCGTCCTGGAATGGCGAGCGGCCGCCCACCAGCGGCGGCATGACGTCCGGCCGCGCATGCACCGTGGCGGCGTCTATCCCTTGCTGCGCGCCGCCACCACCGTCTTGTTTCGAGAGGTTAGCCTATTCGTGCTGATCGGCGACATGTATGCCGGCGTGCCGGCCGCCTACACCACCTTCTTCGGTTACGACGAGGTCGCCCACCACTCGGGCATCGCCGAACCGGACGTCTTGGACGTGCTCAAGAAGATCGACGAGGCCTTCCACCGTCTGCAGGTGGCTGCCAAACAAGCACCGCGGCCGTACCACTTCGTTGTACTCTCTGATCATGGCCAAAGCCAGGGGGCGACCTTTAAACAGCGCTACGGCCTGACGCTGAAAGACTTGGTGTGCGGCCTGACGGCCGAACAGCATACCGTCGAAAGCATCGAGAGCGAATCGGCCGGTTGGGCCAACCTGAATCTCTTGCTGACCGGCCTGATCAGGGACTTCACCCCAAACGACAAGCATTTTGCCTCTCGCCTCTTGCGCCGGGGGCTGAAGAACAGTTACCACTTGGGTCAAGTTATGCTGGGTCCGGCTCGCCGTAAAATGGCCGGCGCCAAAGACGCATCCCAGGGAGAAGAAGCGGCCGACGTAGTTGTGCTGGCCTCGGGCAACCTGGGCCTGGTCTACTTCACCGATTGGCCAGAACGAATGACCCTCGAACAGATCAACGCTGCCTTTCCAGGCCTGATCCAGGGTATGGTCGAACATGAGGGAGTCGGCTTTGTCCTGGTCCGCTCCGAGGCGAAGGGTCCGCTGGCTATCGGCGCGACCGGGACACATCATCTAGCCAACGGCCAGATTGAAGGTGACGATCCGCTGACCCTTTTTGGACCCAATGCCGCCGCTCATTTGTGCCGCACCGATAGCTTCCCCCACGTGGCCGACATCATGGTCAACAGTCTTTATGATCCCGAGTCACGCGAAGTAGCCGCCTTCGAAGAACTGGTCGGTTCCCATGGCGGTCTAGGCGGTGACCAAAACCAACCTTTCGTGCTCTTCCCGGCCGAATGGCAACTAGACAATGAAGAGATCGTTGGCGCAGCCGAGTTACACACCCAATTCAAGTGTTGGCTAGCCGACTGCAGTGCCACCCCCTTGCCACGCACCACCGGTATCGCCGCCGTAGCCGAAAAGATTGGTCTATAATTCTGCCCCCGACTGCGCCATACGCTAGTACCTGACTGACAGCACAAGACCCATTTTCAGGGCATTCCCTAAAACGATCTCGCCAATATGAAGATTCGGGCAAGGGTGATAGACTAGAACACCGTATCAAACGTATAGTGAGCAGACCGCGCGCCGTGACGGTGGATCGGTATCATTGCTTTCGAGAGTCACAATCTGCCAATAACCGAAAGCTAGCGACCAAAATCTAACAGCTCAAATCTAAACGCTAATTGCTAACCCCCAAGGAGATCACCCATGCAACTAGGCCTGCAGATCCCCAGCTACACTTGGTCTGGCGGGCCGGCCGCCATCGCCGAGAAACTGGTTGAGATCGCCAGGGCGGCCGAGGACGCCGGCTTCGCCAGCATCTGGGTCATGGACCACTTCTTCCAAATCGCGCCGATGTTGGGCCAGGTCGACGACCCCATGTTCGAAGGCTATGGCGCCCTGTCCTACCTGGCCGCGGTAACCAAAAAGGTCCGCCTAGGCACCCTGGTAACCGGCGTTCACTACCGGCATCCCGGTTTCCTGATCAAACAAGTAACCAGCCTCGACGTTCTATCCGGCGGCCGGGCTTACTTCGGCGTCGGCGCCGGCTGGTACGAGCGAGAGTCCAAAGGGCTGGGCTTCCCCTTCCCGACTCTGACGACCCGTTTCGAATGGCTGGAAGAGACGCTGCAAATCGCCCACCAACTGTGGGCCAAGGGCCAGCCAAAGGATGTGAAACCGTACGACGGGCGGCATTTCCAATTGGCCGAGCCGATCATTAGCCCTCAACCCCTGTCAAAGACCCACCCACCGATCATGATCGGCGGCATGGGCGAGAAGAAAACCCTGCGGATGGTGGCCCAGTACGCTGACGCCTGCAACCTGTTCGCCAGGGACAATTACGCCGAATTGCGCCACAAGCTAGACGTCCTGGCCGGACATTGCCAGTCACTGGGCCGGCCGTATGAGCAGATCGAGCGCACATCCCTGAGCACCGTTCACCTGGCGACCGGTGAATCGTCGGCCGACGACGTGATCGAGCGCTGCCGACGGCTGGCCGAAGTCGGCATCCAGCAGGCCATCTTCAACATGCCCAACGTCCACGAGATAGCGCCCCTGGAACAATTCGGCCGGAAAATCATCCCCGCCGTGGCCGAGTTTTAGGGAACCTACCAGGAGACGCCAGCCCATGAAAGCTTCTTTCTCACTAACGGCCGACGAGCTAGAAACCTATCTAGCCGCCACCGGGACACTTCATCCACCTGATCCAAACCGAAATCCTGCTACAATTCCTGCGCAATCTACGATCTCTGAAAACTCAGAACCTAAAGCTGGCAACTGAAAGCTGACTGCTGACGGCTATTTTCAAGGAGCAACAAATGACCGACATGTCCTCCATCCCACTTATCCCTCGCCACGTCCTGTTCGGCAACCCGGACAAGACCATGGCCCGCCTCAGCCCAGACGGTCAGCAATTGGCCTATCTGGCTCCGCTTGACGGCGTACTCAACGTCTGGGTCGGCCCGGCCGATAAGCCCGGCGAAATGAAACCGGTGACTGACGACACTGTCCGCGGCATCCGATTTTACGCCTGGGCCTACAGCAACAAGCATATCCTGTACATCCAGGACAAGGGCGGCGACGAAAACTGGCACCTCTTCAGCGTCAACTTAGACAGCGGCGAGATCAAGAACCTGACTCCTCTGGAGGGCGTCCAGGCCCAGGTACTGGCGACCAGTCCCGATACTCCGGAAGAAATCATCGTCGGCCTGAACGACCGCGACGCCCAACTCCACGATCTATACCGGGTCGACATCAACAGCGGCGAGCGAAGCCTGATCCAGCAAAACGACGGCTACATGAGCTTCGTCCTCGACGAGGGGTACAATGTTCGTTTCGCCAACCGGATGCGGCCGGACGGCGGATTCGACATGCTGCGGGTAACCGGCGAAGATGAATGGCCCTTGTTTCTCGAAGTGTCTGGCGAAGATCTACTGACTACGAATGTCATCGGTTTCGATCGCTCCGGCGAAATCTTGTACATGACGGGCAGCATCGGCCGGGATACGGCTGCTCTCTACGCCGTCGACCCAGAGACAGGCGAGCGAACCTTGCTTGCCGAGGACGCCCGCTCCGACGCCGGCGATGTGATGATCCATCCTACCGAAAAGCGCGTCCAGGCCGTATCCTTCAACTACGTGCGTAAGGAGTGGCGGATTTTGGATGAAGGGATAGAGAAGGAATTAGCCTTGCTGAAGAGTGTGACCGACGGCGAGGTCGAAATCGTCAGCCGAACGCTTGACGACCAGACCTGGCTGGCTGCCTACTTGATGGACGATGGTCCGGTGCGCTATTATCGCTTTGACCGTCGACAGATGTCGGCCGACTTCCTCTTCACCGATCGCCAGGCGCTGGAAGATCAGCCGCTGGTCAAGATGCACTCGGC
>CP070688.1:87223-91183 GCA_020353135.1 Chloroflexota bacterium | reverse complement strand
GGCCTGGAAAATAGCGCGCGACGCTTCCGGCCACATGCCCCAGGTCAATGGCTGGACGATGGCCTCCATGTAGGCCAGGGCCTTGACCCGTTCGGGATGGCGCTGGGCCCAATAAAAGCCCAGGGCTGATCCCCAGTCATGGACCACCATGGTGATCCGGTTGCCCAAGTCCATCGCTTCCAACCAGGCATCCAGGTAGCGCACATGGTCGAGAAAGCGATAGTCGCTTCCGGTTAGGCGTCCTGATTGGCCCATGCCGATCAGATCGGGCGCCAGGCAACGACCTAGCGGCTCCAAGTGCGGGATGACGTTACGCCACAAATAGGATGAGGTCGGATTGCCATGTAGGAAGACGATGGGATCCCCTTGCCCTGTTTCCACGTAGGCCATTGTCGAGTCAAGCACGGCCATCTGCTGGCGTTGATAAGCATCCTTGGCCCAGCTGCCTTTATCGCTCATATCAGGTAGTCCTCCGGAAGTTGTCGCTCAGTTAGCAATTAGCAATTCACCGATCATATTTTCAATTACCTATGTTTGCGGCCGGCAGACTGGCCGATCAGCCACTGGGCCGGGTAGTAAGTTCCCAGGATCAGCAGCGGAGCCAGGTCGAGCTCGTAAACCCAGCGGTTAACGGCCAGCAGGGAGTCGGAAGCGATGAACAGCAGGACGCCGATGAAAGCCAGCCAGCTTCTGGTCTCGCGCGTCTGGCGCCATTGGCCGTAGCCTTGCCAGGCCATGAGCAGGATGATGACCAGGTAAACCATGGCCGGGATCAACATGTCGTCCAGATTGGGCCACAGTACCACGGCCATGAACACGCCAAATAGCAGAAAGGGGATGGCCGATTTCCAATTGCCGTAGAAGCCGCCACTGTTGATGAAGGCGGTCGTATAGACCAGGTGGGCCAAGGCGAATGAGATCAAGCCGTTTAGGAAAAGATCGGCCGGGAGCATGAGCATAATGTCGCCGGCCAGGGAGAGGATGAGGCCGATGATGATGGCCCATTTGTAGACGGCCGACGGCGTATCATATGACAAAAAGGCCACCAGGATGATCAGGGCCATGGTCACTGGCTTGAGGATGAATATCAGCCCTTCGACTTCCAGAAACTCGGCCGTAATGGCACCTGAGGCCGATAACAGTGCCATCCCGGTGAAAATGATGGACAGGATTCCGAATTCGATTCTCTGACGCTGCGTTTCTGCTTGTTCGGCCATACGGTCCTCCTTAGGAATAGCCATTTGCTCTGAGCTTCTCGCTTTCAGCCTTCAGCTTTAGGCTTCATACTTCATCCCTCGTCCAATGTCTCTTGTCGTTCAACTCAGGCATCCTCTATCTCGATCTCATGGCGTGGAGGGGGTTGGTCTTCGGGTGGCTGGTAGACCCGGCCGAAGAGCTCGGTCAGCTCAGCCAGGCGGCCGGCCAGGGCATCGGTCAGCATCTCCGGTCGGTAGCGCCAGCACCACCAGCCGCCGGTCTTGCCCGGGAAGTTCATCCGTGCTTCGTTGCCCAGGGACATCAAGTCCTGCAGCGGGGCCACGGCCGTGTCGGCTACCGAGGCGTAGGCCAGGCGGATCATGTCCCAGGCGATGTCGCTGCCATCGCGAGCAACATAGCGGCGAGCGTGATCCTGCTCGTTTGTACCGGCGTTGCGATACCATCCGGCCGTGGTCTCGTTGTCATGAGTGCCGGTGTAAACGACGCAGTTACGGCCGAAGTTGTGGGGCAAGAAGGCGCTATTACGCTCGCCGCCGAAGGCGAACTGCAGGATCTTCATGCCCGGAAAGGCGAATTGGTCGCGCAGCGCTTCCACGGGCGGGGTGATCACGCCCAGGTCTTCGGCGATGATCGGCAGTTCGCCCAGGGCATCCAGCATGGCCTCGAAGAAATGGGCGCCGGGCCCCTTGACCCAGCGGCCGACGACGGCCGTCGGTTCCTCGGCCGGGATCTCCCAGTAGGCGTCGAAGCCGCGGAAATGATCGATGCGCACCACGTCGACCTGAGTGAAGGTCATGCGCAGCCTCTCGACCCACCAGGCGTAGCCGTTCTGGGCCATCAATCGCCAGCGATAGAGGGGATTGCCCCAGCGCTGGCCGGTGGCGCTGAAATAGTCGGGCGGCACGCCGACCACGACCGTCGGCGCGCCGGCCTCTTCCAGGTGGAAGATGTCCCGGTTGGCCCAGACGTCGGCGCTGTCGAAGGCGACGAAGATGGGCACGTCGCCGACGATGCGGATGTTACGTTCGTTGGCGTACTTCTTGAGAGCCAGCCACTGTTCAAAAAAGAGGAATTGTTTGAACTTCTCCAGCTCGATTTCCGTGGCCAGTTTGGCTGACCAGGAAACCATGGCCTCCGGCCGGCGGCCGGCGATGGGCGTCGGCCAGGTGTTCCAGACGCCGCCCTCTACATCCTTGTGGCGGGCCTTGAGGGCCATGAACAGGGCGAAGTCGTCCAGCCAGTCGGCATGCTCAGCACAGAAGGAAGCGAAGGCGGCCGCCTTGCCCGGCGGCGGCGCATCGCCAAAACGTTCGAAGGCCAGGTCGAAGAGCCGCGCTTTCCAGTCGATGACCGGACCGAAGTCGACCCGGTCGGCCGGGAAGGCGGGCAGCTGGAAGGGCAACTGGGCCGGCAGGTAGCCTTCGTGCTGCAGCCGTTCCGGGCTGATGAGCAGCGGATTGCCGGCAAAGGCCGAAAAGCATTGGTAGGGCGAATCGCCGTAGCCGGTTGGGCCGAGAGGCAGTATCTGCCAGATCGACTGCCTACTCTGGACCAGGAAATCGATAAAGGCATAGGCGCCGTCGCCCAGGTCGCCGATGCCATGCCGGCCGGGGAAGGAGGTGGGATGGACCAGGATGCCGCCCGCTCTGGGAAATCGCATTAAGTAGCCTCGAGTTAACGGTCGTTCAACACAAATGTCGAGGAGGGAGCATCCTTAGATGCCTTGCTCCTCGGTTCTAATAGCGTGTCATTTTCCCGGAAACTCACTGGACGGTATCTGAGTGCGGTGGTTTGCCCAGTTTCCGGGAAGAAGATCTATCGGCCCGCCCGGGCCAGGGCCCATTCGTAAAGCTGCAGGTAGCCGGCGGCCGAACGTTGCCATGAGAAATCCTCAGCCATGCCGTTTAGCTGTATCTCTCGCCAGCTATCTTTGTCGGTCAAAAAGGTCTTAACGGCTCGTTCCAGGGCGCCCCAGAATGCGCCGCCGCTGTAGTCGACGAAGCTGAAACCCGTCTCGCCGTCGCGCACAGTATCGGCCAGGCCGCCGGTCGCCCGTACGATGGGCACGCTGCCGTAGCGCATGGCGATCAGCTGACCCAGTCCACAAGGCTCAAAGCGGGAAGGCATGAGGAAAATGTCGCTGCCGCCATAGATGAGCGGGGCCAGGTCGGGCATGTAGTCCAGGAAGGCGGTCATCTTGTCTGGGTAAGCGCCGGCCATTTGGGCGAACATGGCCTCGTATTCGGCCGCGCCCGATCCCAGGGCGATGAATTGGGCCTCGCCGGCCGCGCCGCCCAACAGCGCGCCGACCACGTGACCGGTGATATCCAGTCCCTTCTGCCAGTCCAAACGGGAGATCATGGCCGCCAGGGGCACGTCGTCTCGCTGAGGCAGACCGGCCCTGGCCTGCAAGGCGCGCTTGTTCTGCAACCTGGCGTCGAGATCATCCGGACCGAACGGTGTGGCCAGGCGTGGGTCGCCGGCCGGATCCCAAACTTCGACGTCGATGCCGTTCAATATGCCGTGAACGTCGTAGGCGCGATGGCGAAGTAAGCCATCCAGGTCGGCGCCGCCTTCTGGGGTCATGATTTCCTGAGCATAAGTCGGACTGACGGTGTTGACCATGGTGGCGTGATAGATTCCCCGGGCCATGAAGTTGACTTCGCCGTATGCCTCTTCGACCAGGGAATGGCTTTGGATGCCCAGATAATCCATGATGCTCCAACCAGTCCGGCCCTGGTG
>CP070688.1:83936-87123 GCA_020353135.1 Chloroflexota bacterium | reverse complement strand
CAGAGGAAGAGGGCCAGGCCCACGGCCGTAGCGCTCTTGCTCACTGCGGCCGAGATCAAAAAGCCGAGGCTCAGGCTGGCCAGGGCCAGCACGAAGGCCAGCAGAACCAAGGCCAGGAAATCGCCGGCCTGGGTCGCCCCACCCTGCCAGGCGATGAGCAGCCCGCTCAGGCCAAAACCCAGGATGAGCGCGGCCAGGATGGCCAGGGCCAGACCAAAGAACTTACCCAGGAGCAATTCCGCCTGGCTAACCGGCTGGGTGAGCAGATACAACAACGTGCCTTGCTCGCGCTCGCCGGCCAGGCTCAAGGCGCCCAATGTCAGGCCCATCAAGGGGATAATCAACAGCACCAGGTTAATCAGGCTGGCTCCGGTGCGGCCGAAACCGGCCAGACCATAAGTGCCGACGCCGGAAAGAGCCAGCCAGGCCAGGGTCAAGGCCAGGCCGGCAAAAGCCACGGCGAACAAGATAAACCAGCGATTGCTCCGTGCATCGCGCACTTCTTTTTGAGTTAAGGTCAAGACATTGTTCAGGTCAACCATGATCAACTTCCGCTTTAGTCATCTCCGGCAATTACCGGGTCGTCATTCAATGTGGAAATCATCGACCGGGATGCCGGCCTCGGATAAGAGCGAGATGGGCCGGGCTTTCTCTAGAGGCACAACCTGCACCCAAACACCGGTGCCATTTCGTTCGGCCGCGTAGCCATGAATCGCCAGAGTTTCCAGGGCCATACTGATCGCGGCCTCGTCGGCCAGCAGTAGCTTGAGCATCGACTTGCGTCCAAGATAGCGCCCCAATTCCGACGGATGGCAGTCGGCCAGAAGGCGGCCGGCCTCGATTACCAGGACCCGGTCGGCCAGGATGGCCACTTCCTCGAGACGGTGACTGGAAAAGACGAGCGTTTTGCCGTTTTCTTTCAACTCGACCAGCAGAGCCAGAAATTCCTCGCGCGCCTTCACATCCAGGTTGGCCGTGGGCTCGTCCAGGATGAGCAACGGCGGATCGGCCAGCAGAGCGATGACCAGGGCCAGGCGCTGCTTCATGCCGCCCGACAGATCGCGCACCCGCTTGCCGGTATAGGCGGCCAGGCCCAGCCGATCGAGCAAACCCATCACGTATTCTTTACCCGTCGCCGTTTTCTTCAGTC
Source organism: Chloroflexota bacterium (assembly GCA_020353135.1). Next base: position 85,973 of record CP070688.1, on the reverse strand, counting down.
GATAGTAGAAGTTGAGGGTTTCCCAGGCCGTCAGATCGTCATGGAAGCTGATTTCCTGGGGCACAAACCCCATCAGCCGCCGCGCCGCCTTACCCTGGCGAGCCGTGTCATGGCCGCCCAACAGCACATTGCCCTCATAGGGAATGACCCCCAGCAGGCAACGCAGGGCGGTTGTCTTGCCGGCCCCGTTTTCGCCCCAGAGGGCCACCGATTGGCCGCTCTCTACCTCGAACGAGATATCGTCGACGGCCGTAACGGCCCCAAAATGTTTGCTCAGATTCTTTACAGTTACCATTCGTTATCCCCGTTCATCGGACAAAGGTAGCCGGGTCACTCCCTGGGCCGGCAGCTGTCCCAGGCTCGAGCGCCTGATAGCGCCCAGGCTCAGGATCGCCGCGGCCAGCAAAAAGAGGGCCAGGGAAGCCAACCACATCGGCCGGTGATCGGCCTCCGGCACGGCCGGCAATCCTTCCGGCACTTCGGCGTTCATCATCGGCAATTCGTCGGTCAGTTTTGGCTGCGGTTTCACAAAGGGAACGGCGCGCGATGCGAATTCGACGGCCTGTTCCACCGGGCTATACATGAATAGACGCAAGCTGGTATTCTGGTCCATCAAGTTCTCAAAGAGCCGTTCGGCCCGGTAAGGGATATCGCCGCTCCCGTCGGCGTTGCCGTCGTAGCCGACGTAATCGCTCCAGTAGTTGCCCACCTGCCCGGCCGTCCAGTTGTTGGCCTCGGCCTGCCCACCGCCGCCGGCGATGCTCACCTGTTGTTCGTTATCCACGAAACTGTTGCCGGCGAATTCATTGTGACGCACCGAGGGCATCAGATTGACGCCCACGTCATTGTAGGCGAAGACATTGCCTTCGAACCGGCCGATGCTGTTGATCTCCCTGGGCGAGTTGTCCAGGTGCGCCCCAACCCGGTTATCCAGGAACAAATTGTCTTTGACGACCGCATCGTCCATGTCCTTCAGGCCCACGCCAAAACCGCTGGGGCCGCGATTGCGGGCGATGGTATTGCCTACCAGGTTCAAGCGCCGGCTATACATGAGGAAGGTGCCAACCGAGTTATCTAGCAGCAGATTGTTCTCTATGGTGGCGTCGTCGCAGTACATGAAGTGCAAGCCATAACGCCCTTCGCTCACTTCGTTGTCGCGAACGGTCAATCGCTCGGAATACCACAGCACGACATCGCGTCCCTTATTTACGGCATTATTCTCAATAAGAACGTCGTCACTGTACCAGACGCGAATCGGATCACCACGCCGGGGGACGGGCAGATCCTTGCTGGTAATGCTGTTGTCTCGAATGATGCTCCCGTCAGCCTCCCGCAGATAGATGCCAAATAGCGTCTCCTCAAGAAGGTTGTTCTCTAACACAGCGCCGGGCGCCTCGACGGCAATGCCCGAGTTTTCCTGATCTAACGAGTCCCCGCTGTCGCGAATGACGAAGCCGCGCAGGGTGATATCTGGCGCGGCGAACTTGAGCACGGTTCCCTGGCCACCGCCGTCGATCACCGGCCAATCGTGGCCAATCAGGGTCAGCGAACGGTCGATCTGTAACGGTCCTTCGTGAAGGCCGCCGTAAACTTCGACGGTGTCGCCATCCTGGGCCTCGGCGATGGCTTCGCTCAGCGACTCGTATTCGCCCTGGGGCGTAACAACCCGGCCGCCAGATTGGGCGACGGCTGGCCCCGCCCAGGCCAGTGCCAGCAGGAACAACAAACCAGGTAGCGTCCAGAAGCGGATCTTTCTAAGGGTCATCGGAGTCTGCCTCAAACGCGCTAAGCAGCGGCTCCTTTATCGTCGGCGATACCTTCGTCAACCTCTCCAGATGAGGCCGCTTCCTTGGCCGCATCCGCCAGCGGTTTATAGGCTTTGCGTTGGAAATAGAGGCCGACCAGAATGAGAATGGAGCCCAATAGCGCCAGGTAGAAGCCAGGACCAAGGGTAGCGATGGTCCTGAATTGGCCTATCAACCCTTCACCCAGGAGAGTAGGGATAAATGGGTCGATATAGTTGCTCAGAGCGGCCGT
>CP070688.1:81242-83836 GCA_020353135.1 Chloroflexota bacterium | reverse complement strand
TCGACGATCTGGATATTGCCGCAGAACTGCTAGAGCAACTCTTTGACTTGGCAAACCAGTCAAAGGATGAAGGTCTTCTCCTGGAGGCTCATCATGCAGGCTGGGGAACTGCCTGGGCGCAAGGAGATGCGGCGGTCATGGAAGAGCAGGCTAGAATGGGATTGGCGCTCTACGATCGGCAGCTTCACCAGGAGCATGTGAGGAGCTTCGGTCATGATCCCGGCGTTTGCGCCCATATGAACGGCGGGGTGGCTCTCTGGCTGCTCGGCTTTCCCGATCGGGCCTGGCAAAGCGCAGAACACAGCTTAGCGCTGGCCGAGACGCTAGAACACCCGTTTTCGACAGGGATCAGCAATTGGGGGTTAATCTTAATAGCTTTCTTGCGAGGGGAAGACCAAACGGCGCTCGAAAATGCGAATCGATATGCCGCCGAATCACGGGCGTCTTCACTGCCAGGGCACGAGTGGATCGCCAGCATCATGCAAAGAATCGCCTTGGCCCAAACTATGGAAGCCCAAGAACGCATGCCCCTGATGCGCGAAGTGTTGGCGCAAGCTTCGAATGACAAGAAGAGAAATCCGCTATGGTCATGGGCGTTTGGCAAGTTCCTGGAAGCCTGCCTGGTCACAGGCTCCATACAAGACGGTCTCCAAGCGGTTCAAAAAGAGTTGGCGGATAACCCTTTGGCCGGCAAGCGGATGTTCGATTCGGAGGTGCGGCGGCTCTATGGCGAGCTGATGCTGGAGCAGGAAGAGGATCGGATGATCGAGGCCGAAGAGCAGTTTCGCCTGGCCCGCGACATTGCCGACCGCCAGGGCGCCAGATCACTGGAGTTGCGCGTTGTGATGAGCCAGGCTCGACTGTGGCAAAAGCAGGGCAAGCGAGAAGAGGCGTACCAGCTGCTGGCCGAATCGTATGGCTGGTTCGGCGAGGGCTTCGATACGGCCGACCTGACGGCAGCCAGGAAGCTGCTTCAATACCTTTCCTCCTAAAGCCATCCGAGTTTGTCGCCCGACCTACGGCTGGACGAGGAACCCGGGCACCAGCTCAGCACCATCAAGCCCTTCTTTGCCGTAGCCACTTCGAATTGCACCTGGAAGACCCCGAGCTGATTTCCGGCGACAAAGAAAAAGCCCCGGGCGGGGCTTATTTTGGAGGAGGAGAAAAAGGAGGAAAAGGTATGTTGTCTTGACCATCTATAGTATAGATCGGGTCAAGGATGGCCGATGTATCACCCTTTACAAAGCGGCCGTACAGTCGTTAGCTTTGTCATCCCAAAAACATGACTTGTAGCACTGTTTGTTTTGACGCCTGATGGAATAAGCTTATGAAATCTATTGACCCATAGCCAACCACGGTTGCCGGGTTTGGCCAGGCTAGGCAGGGCTGATAAGTTGTTCGCGGGTCAATTTCACGTTCACCTATTCCCGGAGGATTCTGGATATGAACACTTTCAAGGAGCTCGACCTGACGGATTCGCTGGTCGAGCTGATACGCCGGACGGCCACAGATTTGCCGGCCGACATGGAGAAAGCTCTAGGCGATGCCAAGCAGCGTGAAGAGCCGGGATCGGCGGCTGAAGGCGCGCTGGAGGCTATTTTGAACAACGTGAGCCTGGCCCGCCAGCATTCCACGCCCATCTGCCAGGACACCGGCACGCCGATTTTCGAGATCTTCTACCCGGTTGGCGTCTCGACGCGCTTGCTATCCCAACAGATCCGGCAGGCGGCGGCCGAGGCCACCGACCAGGCGTATTTGCGACCCAACGCGGTGGACAGCCTAACTGGGGTCAATAGCGGCGATAATACGGGCGAGGATTTTCCGACGATGCATTTTCATGAGTGGGAAGACGACGCCATTCACGTCGAGCTGCTGCTGAAGGGCGGCGGCTGCGAAAACGTCTCGACACAGTATAAGCTACCCGACGGCGGCCTGGGCGCCGGCCGAGATTTGGAGGGCGCGCGCCGGGTGGTCCTGGACGCCGTACACCAGGCCCAGGGCAAGGGCTGCGCCCCCGGCGTGCTAGGCGTGGCTATCGGCGGCGACCGGGGATCGTCCTATATCAAGTCCAAGCAACAACTACTGCGGCCATTGGACGATAACAACCCGGACGAAGACCTGGATGAGCTGGAAAAACAACTGTACCAGGACGCCAATGAGCTGGGCATCGGCCCGATGGGCTTTGGCGGCGAAACGACGGTCTTGGGCGTGAAGGTCGGCGCCCAGCACCGCCTGCCGGCATCCTACTTCGTTTCGATTGCCTATATGTGTTGGGCCAATCGCCGGGCCAGCATGGACGTAAGCGTTAAGGACGGCGATGTGGAGGTGACTTATGCGTAGGCTGACGATCCCAATTGGCGATGAAGATATCCGGTCGTTGCACATCGGCGACACGGTCTTTCTGAATGGCATCATCGTTCTCGGCCGGGATGCGGCCCACAAATTCATGGTCGAAAACTTCATCCGTAATCCGGTCAGCCCAGACCAGGAAAAGCTATACGGCGAACTGAAACGGCTATTGAACGGCGGCGTCATCTATCACTGCGGGCCGGTGGTGAGCAAAGACGAGGACGACAATTGGATCTTCGTCGCCG
>CP070688.1:70116-81142 GCA_020353135.1 Chloroflexota bacterium | reverse complement strand
GTAGCATTTGACCCTGGCCAATAGACGCCCCGGCCGGCTAAGAGCGACATTCTTTTGCCAAAAGACGGCGTCGATCACGTGCACGCCAAAATCGGGCAGCGGGTAACGAAGAGGATGCCCTTCGACGCCACAGGACAGGACCGGCAAGTCGCGAAAAATGACCTCGACCTGGTCGCGATGGCCGCTTACCATGGGAATCGTCGTCTGGGTCAACGGCCGGTCACATTCCGCGCAATGGGGTTCTTCTTTCTGCCGCTTACGTTTCAACCATCCCATCTAAAATAACCTTTGCCGGCCGGTGCAAGCTCGGCCCCTACAGGCCTGTGTTATAATTTTTCTGTCGGGTCGGCCGCCAGGCATCGGTCTTATTATGGAACGTGGAGGACATTGTGCAAAGTCAGGAGAGCGAGCGCAGTAGCAGCAGCCCGCGAAGGCGAGGCAATCCGCTGGCGGCCGGGATCGCCGGAGCCATCTACGGCGGCGTCAGTGGAGCGCTGATCGGGGCCAGCCTGAACGGCGGCGATGGCGCCTGGCTGGGAGCCATCGTCGGCGCGCTTTATTTTGGCCTGGCCGAAGCCATCACCGACGCCCGCCGCCAACCCGGCGAATTGAAGCCGTTGTGGCACCGCTTTGTGGCCAGCGTGGTGATCGGCGCCGCAGTGGCCGCCGCTGTGGGCTTCTTCATCAGTAACCTGCTGGTCATTGGCCTGATCATGGGTTTATTGGTCGGCTTGGCCGGCCTTGGTCCGCGCAAGCTGGTGATGGGCCTGGGGCTGGGCCTGCTGGCCGGGTTCGCCGCGGCGGCCGTCGACCCAGACTTCAACGCGGCCATTCTCGGCGGCTTCATCGTTCTGATCGACCGGATCCTGCTCATCGTCCTGTTTGACGACCCGGCGCCCTTGCAGGTCACCGGCGAGCAGATCCCGCCCGAAGAAGCCCGCTATGTCGTACCCTATAAAGCCCACAGCAACTATGTCGGCGCTGATTACGCCGTTGAGCTGGCCGAGGAGACGCAGGGGACGTGTTCTCGCAACATACCGGACATCGGCATCGTCGAGACGCTGGATGCGCTGACCGGGCCGGGGTTCGATCCCGGTCGGGTCGATCCGCTCATTCGTGAATTCTACGAGCACACCAGCCGCTTTAAGCTGACCATCGTGCCTGAGTGGAAACCGCTGATCAAGCCCTTCTTCTGGTTCTTTAAGACTTACCTGGCCCAAAACATCGGCCAGGCCAACTTACCGTTCAATACCGAAGAGATCCAGCGGGGTATGGTCAGTCATATCGACACTATCGACTACGATGAGCCGCTCAGCGGCGGGTCGCGAGCGCTGCGCGTGTGGGTCAGGGCTTATGAAGCGACGGGTGAAGCGATCTATGTTGGCATCTACACCATCGTGCGCCAGGAAGAAACGGGTTACGTCAGCGTCGGCTTTCCCCTGCCCGAGGCCAATTTCACGGCCAGTCTTATGCCTTTCAACAATCGTGGGACCGGGCTGTTGCTGAAGACGGCTGGGACCGGCTCTCACTTTCCGGGTCACTATCTAAGTTACGTCGATGAGGAGGATGGCACGCTGACCACGGCTAAACTACCGACCATGGACGAGGAGATCGAAGTCTACGTCGAAGGCGGTCACTTAAAGACCAATCACCGCTTTTACCTGGGAGGCTGGCTTTTCTTGACTTTGTATTACACGATTGAGCGCAAAGGGGAAGAACGACTGAAAAGTCAGACATCTAACGCTTAATCGCGAAGCGCCTCCAGAACGAAGATCTCTGACTTTTGGTCGACGGGAGTTAAGCGGTCGAGCCCGCTTCGGTCGCGGGCATATCCTGGGCGTTTCTACCTCGCAGCCAGGCGATCACGGCCAGCAAAAGCGCCGCGGCCACCAGGACCGTGGTGACCAAAAACGTGTCCTGCAGAGCGGCCGCCTGGGCCACGGCCGACGCCTCTGTCGCCCCGGTAGCCGCAGCCGAGCCGGCGTAATACAGCGTCCGGCCGGCCCACAGCGCGCCCAGCAGCGCGATGCCGGCCGTCTGGCCAATGGTCCGGGTGGCGGCCAACGTGCCCGAGACGACGCCCAGTCGACCTTGGGGGGCGCTGCCCAGGATGGCGCTGTTATTAGGCGACTGGAAGATACCCATGCCAATGCCAATGGGCAGGAAGAGCAGTAAAAAAGCAACCGCGCCGGTCTCAACGCTCAGCGTGCTAAGGGCGTAATAGCCCAGCACCAGGATGGCCAGGCCAATCACCGTCATAGACCGGGTGCCGAAACGATCGGACAGAGTACCAGAGATCGGGGCCGTGACGCCCAGGCTCACCGGCACGATGGCCAGCAGCACTCCCACCTGGCGCGGTTCGTAACCCAGCACGTTTTCCAGGTAGAAGGGCAGCAGCAATGTTGTGCCGGCGATGGCCACGAAGGTGATGAAGCCGGTAACCAGGCCCACGCTGAATTGGCCGTTCCGGAAGAGGCCCAGGTCGATCATTGGCTGCGTGACGCGCGACTCCACGACTACGAACAGGACTCCGAAGACGGCCGCGCCGACCAGTAGAAGCAGGACGCGCCGCTCGTCAAAGCCCAGATCCTGGCCCCAGGTCAGGGCCATCAGCAGGGCGAAGAGGCTGATGAACAGGGTGATCGCCCCCAAGAAGTCGAAGCGCTGTCCGCCGGGTGGCTTGAGACCGGGCACGTAACGTAGGGTCAGCAGCGTTCCGGCGATGCCCACTGGAACGTTGACGTAGAAGATCCAACGCCAGGAGAATGCGTCAAGCAGCAGACCGCCCAGTACCGGCCCGACCACGATGCCTACCGAAACGGTGGTCCCGCCGATACCCAGTGCCTTGCCGCGCTCGTTGGCCGGAAAAGCCTCGGTGAGGATGGCCAGGCCCAAGGCCACGATCATGACCGCGCCGAGCCCCTGGACGACCCGGAAGGCGATCAGCCAATAGACGGAGGGAGCAATGCCGCACAACATCGAGCCGATGGTGAAGATGATGAAGCCGGCCGCGTAAATCGGTTTCTTGCCGATCATGTCGCCTAACCGGCCGATGCTCAACAAGAGGGTCGAGATGGTTAGCAAATAGGCCAGTACCACCCATTGGACCACGGCGAAGGTACTGCCAAAAGAACGGCTCAGAGTGGGCAAGGCGACGTTGACGATGCTGGCGTCCACGGTCGACAGAAAGATGCCTGTCCCTACGGCGGCCATCACCAGCCATTTGCGGCTATAGTCGATCTGCTGCTCACTCATCTAACGAAGCCAGGCTTTTGGCAGAAGAAGCCAGGCTTTTTGCCTTACGGTATTTCAACTCATCCAAAACGAAAACCCTGGCTTCTCGAGGCAGGCTCAAACTGGCAGACCTTCAAGATGCATGATCTTCAAGGCGTTAGTGGTCGGACTGGGGCCCGGCCGGATCGAATAATCAAACACCATCCGGCCGTCTTTGACCTCGTCCGTAAAATGATAGTTGCTAATGGCCGGCATTTCGCCGGCCAGTTGGATCAATTCCAGGTCGTGAGTGGCGACCAGGCCCACGCCCGACAACTCGACCAAAGCCTGGATGTAGGCCCGGCTGCCCTGCAGGCGCTCGCGATTGTTGGTGCCGCGAAAAATCTCGTCGATGAGGTACAGTGCCGGCTGGGAATCGGCCGCCTCTAATTCCAGCAGCAGCGCTTTCAAGCATTTCACCTCGGCGTAAAAATAGGAAATGCCATCGGTGACAGAATCGCTGACGCGGATACAGCTATAAAGGCGGAACGGCATGGTAGCCAACCCGGCCGCATTCACCGGCCCGCCAGCATAGGCCAAAACCAGGTTCACGCCAACCGTACGCAAGAAAGTGCTCTTGCCCGACATGTTGGAGCCGGTGATGATGTTGATCTGACCCACGGCCGGGACGGAGAAAGTATTGCACACCTTCTGTTCATCGGGGATTAGCGGATGACCTAGCCCTTCGGCCTGAAAGACGGCCGAATCCGGCTCATCGACCGTCTCAAAGATGCTGGGAAAAGCATACGACGGGTTCAGATAGGCCAGGTTGGCCAGAGAACTTGCGGCCTCCAATTCGGACCAGGTGTTCAGCCAGGCCGGCATATGCCGGGCCAGCGCTTCCTTGCGTTGATCCAGGCGGTAGGCGAAGTAGTAGTCCCAGGGCACTACGATATTCAAGGCCAGCCAGAAGAGTGGGTTGCCTCGTACCCCGGTGGCGGCGACGATGCGGTTCACCTGGCTCAGGTGGGCCGTGGGGCGCTCTTCTGCAACCAGGAACGGCCGGCACAGATCCTGCAGCTGGGGCGTACCCGGGTGGGGGAAGGTTTCCAGAAGCCGGAAGACGGCCATCAGCTGCTCCAGCGCATCCCGGATGAGCGACGACTCCTTGAACGGCTCCCCGACTTCTCGCGAACGGATCAGGAACAAGAAAGCGTAGAGCAGGATGGTCGCCTGCCACAACGGCGGACCCAAATCCAGCAGATCTAATAGAAAGAAGATGATATTTAGGCCGGCCAGCAGGCTCAACAGGATCAGCCAGTATCGCAGCGAGCCGGCCGCCAGCCGTTTTTCCAGCCAGGCCAGCAATCGATCCGGCCGCCACTGCCCCTCCGCGCCGAAGGTCAGCCGGGCGTTCAAGATCAGCCGCGTTCGAAACAGCGACAGCGGGACCAGCTCGCGCACCAGGTGTTGGCGGGCCATGATTAGCCTGGCCTCGGTTGCCGGCTCGGCCAGCCGGCCGCGCAGGCGATCGCTGCCGCCGGCCGAGACAGCGGTGTCTACCAGGCGCATCAACGAGGTATCGCCGACCAGATCGAAATCAAGTTCCAGGGGCCTTTCCGGCCGGTCATCAGACGGCGGCAGCCCCTGCCAATCCAGGCCCATGCGGGCGATCTGCCACTCCTTGATCGCCATCATCGTCCGGAAACGATCCATGGCCCGGCCGATGCGGCGGTGGTAGGCTACGGTAGCCCCGAAGGCGACGACAGTTGCCAGCAAGGCTAGGCCAAACAGCCACAAGTAGCCTAGGAAGAAAAAAATACCGCTGAGGGCGACGCCGCCCGCGAAAATGACCAGTCGAAGCCACGAAGCGCGATCGTTGGCCTCTTCCAGGCGGCCGAGTTGTCTCCCCAGGCGTGCCACCTGGCGTTGTAGGGCGTACAGCCGGCGTTCCTTAATCATGCCGCCGCCGATTATACCTGAAGGGCGGCGGCCGTCGTCACCTTACGGCGGCCAGCAGCGTCCGGCCGAAGTCTATCTCGTCCTGGTTGACGGTGTGGCCCATGCCCGGATAGAGGCGCATGGTGACCTCGGCGCTCATCCTTTCCATGACCTGGGCCGTTAGCTCTACCCGCTGCTTGGGAACGTGGAAATCGACGTCGCTACAACCCAAAAAGACCGGCGTGCCGTCTAATGCGCCAGCGTAGTCGCGCGGCGTGCCCTCGGGACCGATCAGGCCGCCGCTGAAGGCCAGCAGCCCGCCATAACGCCGCGGGTTCCTGGCGACGAACTCAGAGGCCAGGCAAGCGCCCTGCGAAAAACCGCCGACGACGATCCTTTCATAGGCCAGGCCGGCTGTCGCGACGCGCTCGACCACATCCCCCAGGGCGGCGATGCCCGAGGTGATGCCCGGCTCATTATCGGCGATAGGGGCCAGGAAACTGTAAGGATACCAGCTTCCACCGGCCGCCTGGGGCGCCAAATAGGCGAAGTCGGGCTGGTGCAGCACTTCGGCCAGGCCCAGGATGCCGGCCGCCGAATCGCCCCGGCCGTGAACCAGGATCAATGCCCCGGTCGCCTGATCGAGCGGCTGGCCGGCCGTCAGTACCGGCTTGCCGCCGTGGGGATCGACCTGAATCACTCGCCGGCTCCTGCTGGCGCGCCTTCACCCGCCGGCGGCCAGGCCGGTGTACTGGCTGGCGACAACCCGGCTTCGATTTCCGAGCGGTGAATCTCCAGCCACGACGGCAGTTTAAGCGCCTGGCCCAACGACGCCCGATCCTCGTCGACCAGGAAACCCGGTCCGGCCGTGGCCAACTCCACGATATGGCCGTCCGGATCGCTGGTGTAGATGCTCTTGAAGTAGATCCGGTCCATCACCGGCGAGACCCGGTAGCCATGGCTGATGAGCTTCTCGCGGAAGGCCAGTTGCGTCTCGTCGTCGGGCACGGCGAAGGCGTAATGATGGGTCTGCCCAACGCCCATGCGGGCCCGCTGGTAGCGAGGGTCGCTCGGATCGCGTTCAAAATAGGTGATCAAGGTGCCCGGCCGGCCGTCTTCGCTTCCCCAATACCAATGCGCCGAAGTTGGATCGTCAAAGTTGGAGGTCATCTTGACCCGCCGCAGGCCCAGCACCAGGCCGAGAAAGGCATGGCACCGTTCGATATCGGTGCCGATGGCCGTGATGTGGTGCATGCCCTGGCTGAGAGCCATCTCCGGGGTGATTTCCGGCGCCGGCTCGGGCCAGGTCGTGGCCGCGATGCGATCTTCGTCGCGATTACGGACGATCATATCTCGCGGCGGCTCTCGATACGCCGCGCCGATCTGGTCTGCTGATTCGTCCACGGTCCAGCCGGGCCCATCGGTGGCGATCTCGATGATCACCCCATCCGGATCGCGGAAGTAGATAGAGGTGAAATAGTGGCGATCATAGGGGCCATCCACCGGGTGCCCGAGATCGGTCAGGCGACGCTTCCACTTGAGCAGGCCGTCCATATCGGCCACGCGCAGGGCGTAATGATGGGTGCCGCCGATGCCCGGCCGGCCCTTGGGCGCGTTGGCCCACTCGAAGTAGGTGATGGCCGTGCCCGGCCGGCCGGTCTCATCGCCGAAATAAAGATGATAGCTGCCGGGATCGTCGAAGTTGACCGTCTTCTTCACCAGCCGCTGCCCCAAGACGCCGGTGTAAAAATCAATCGTCCTCTGCGCATTCGAGCACACAAGGGTAATATGGTGCAAGCCCTCAATGGTCATGATACTGTCTCCTGCTGAAAGTCATCGGCGATTAGCCCCTAGCTCATAGCCCCATCGATCGGCGACTAGCGACCAACCACTGCCCACTGTCCACTCACCACTGTTCACTGATGCACCGTCCTATGCGGCACGAACCGCCCGTCAATCATGGATGGGCCCTCGACATTCCAACTCCAGGAGATGGTCGGCGTGATGCGCAGCAGGTGACCGTCGCCGAAAGAGCCGCCCTGATCCAACGCCTCGGCCGTCCCGAAAATGCGAATGCCCCGCGGCTTCCAGGGATCGACGGATTCCAGGTCGTCGACGATGATGGCGATCTTATTATTGCCGGCGGCCACGTTCTTATACTTGCGCGTTTTGGCCATGGCCATGCCGCCGATGGTGATGGTCTGGCCGTCAAAGCGAAAGCCGACGGCCGAGTTGTCCGGCTGCCCATCTTGGTCGACCGTGGCCAACCGGGCCAGAGGTTGTGATTGCAGATAGGCGATTTCTTTTTCGGTGAACATACTGTGTTTCCTCACGAAATTGGACGCGGATGAACGTGGATTAAACGGATTAAGAGCAGGTTGTTATTGAAAAGCATTTCGGCTATTTTAGCCGACAATTTGCGTCAAGCGCTAACCGTAATGAGATGAGAGGAGATCCTATTCTCCTTTCTCTGTGTTAAAGACATAAATCGCCCATGCGAAATTGTGCATTCTGTAACAATCTTGACGTCTTTGCCTTGTGTGATCTAGACTGTCTTCAAGCTGTCTCGCTTCGCTTATATGGGCGATGGCAGTTCAACTGTCAGATGGGTAGACCTTGCCCGCTGACCCGCACCCCACTACTGTCGAGCTCTCTTATTAGCTGTCGCCAAGGTGCCTGGTAACGGACAGAGGAGTTAATAATGGATTTTCTTGGCTGGGTACAGGAGTAACAAAGATGAGTCGGGGCAGAGTTGCCTTGCTGATCGTGGTCGTTGCAACGCTTGCGCTTGCAGGTTGCGCTCGATCTAGCTCCGAGACCCTGGCTTTCCCGCTTCTCGAAGGAAAGACCGCTTACCTCTCAGATTATGACGGGCGGGTAGTCGCTCTCAATTTCTGGGCATCATGGTGTCCTCCCTGCCGGACCGAGATGCCCGCCCTCCAGAAGTTTCATGAGGAATACCAGGCTCTCGGATTCGTTCTCTTGGGGGTGAACTATCGCGAAAACGAGTCCGCGGTTCGCAGCTACGCTGAAAAGGTTGGTGTCTCGTATCCGATAGTGGTGGACCGCAAAGGGGAAATCGCCAAAGATTTCCAGGTAGTTGGGCCACCCGTCACGATTCTCATTGGCAGGGATGGAGAGGTGGTGCACCAATTCGTCGGGCCGATAAGTCCCGATCAGCTTGATGGGATCCTTGGGCCACTATTGAGGGAGGATGAGAGTTAGCCAGTACGGATATTACCTGCCGGCTGGCCGCAAGCGTCACACTCGTATTACTGGACACAATACACAAAAGTCGTTAGCGATCAGCGCCAGACTGCCGATAGGCCAAGTGGTAAACGGTGCATCGCTTCGCAGAATCCCAAAGCAGCTATTCGCTAGTGTAAGCTGCGTCTCACTAGCCGATCAGTCCCGGAGGCAGTGTTATGATTGATTGCTCGCCTTACCGCCAAGAGAAGGGGGTGAATGCTCTGTCTATTAGTCGCCCATTTGCCCAAAGGATCTGACGACTTACAGGTTCGGCAATCGGGTACAACGCGTGTCGTGTTGCTGAGCTGTCAAAGCCAGATTTCGGCTTGGCGTTCAAACCTCATATGTAGGAAACAGGAAAAACTGTGAGCGAGAAAGTCATCATTATCGGCACAGGCTTTGGTGGTTTGGATGCAGCCGCTCGGTTGGCGGCCCGGTGCCTGATTTAGTTGCAGAGCGTCATTTTAGAAATCGAGGGTTGCTCACAGATTTCCTTAACGGTTAACTGCCTTTCTTCGTAAAGCCTTTCTGCAATAACGGCCGTGTGCTGTGCTTTCTTCGACAGTCCTTTCGGCCGGCCACCTTTGCGTCCTCGAGCCCGTGCGGCCGCTAGTCCCGCCATGATACGTTCCCGGATAATGTCGCATTCGAACTCGGCCATTGTTGCAAAGATATGGAAGGTGAACTTCCCTTGCGTCAGGCTATGGCCGTATGGTTCTGAAGGATTGCTTTTTGGGAGGAAAAGTCAGTCCAGAGAAAACGCAGCACTACGGCTATAAAAGGATAACAGGTCATAGCTTATACTTGTTAAGCCATGACCTGCTTTCCAGCGGTAACTGCTGTGTTCGAATGTGTTATCGTAGGGTACTGTTGTGATTTATTGGTGACTTTAGCCTGCGATACTTACTCTGCGGTCATGGGCCAGGGGCCGAGGATGACGGTATCAACAACATGAATCACGCCGTTGTCTGCGTTCACGTCGGGGATAATAACCTTGGAATCGTCATTCACGAACAGGGAGCCATCAAATGCTTTCAGGCCGGCGAGCTGACCATTGGCCATTGTTACATCACCCAGCAACGTCAGCGCTTTGTCTGAATTAACTTCCCCGCTCAGAGCATGGTAGAGCAAGATATCTGCCAGCTCAGCCTTGCTAAAGGCACCGGTTATGTTGTTGGCATTGAGACCCAGTTTGGCGAAGGCATCATCGGTCGGGGCGAAAACAGTCCACTCGCCACCGGACAGGGCGTCGGCCAAACCAGCATAGACGACAGCGGCAACCAGGGTGTCAAAACTGCCATTGTTAACGGCGATATCGACGATTGTATTGCCGCTGGCAGCTTCGCTGCCGCCACCGCCCACGGCCGTGTCCTCTTCGCCGCGCGGCCAGGGGCCGAGGATGACGGTATCGACCACGTGAATGACGCCGTTGGAGGCGCTGACATCAGGAATGATGACCTTGGAATCGTCATTGACGAACAATTCGCCTTCGAAAGCCTTCAGGCCGGCCAGCGCGCCATTGGCCATGGTCACATCGCCCAGCAGCGTCAAGGCTTTGTCGGAATTCACTTCACTTGCCAGGGCGTGGTAGAGCAGAATATCGGTCAGTTCGGCCTTGCTGAAGGCGCTGGCGATGTTGTTCTCATTCAAGCCCAGTTTTGCGAAAGCATCGTCAGTTGGCGCGAATACGGTCCATTCGCCGCCTGACAGCGCATCAGCAAGGTCGGCAGCTACAACAGCAGCGACCAAAGTGTCAAAGCGGCCGTCTTCCACTGCGATTTCGACTATTGTTTTATGACCGGCGGCTCCAACAAGCGGCACTGCTACTAAAAGAGCCAAGATTGCGATAGTAATACTTCTGGTTAGACGTTTCATGATTGTAAATCTCCTTATGGGTTGTACTTGATCTGTATTTGTCTACTTACAACAGTTTGCCAGTTATAGATTTGTCCCTGTGTTTCCAATTTGATTCCCAAGCTAACTGCAAGACCAGTTTATCAAGGGTTTCTGGCTTCAAATCTGACGCCATTTAACGGCGCGTACCATTTATAATATGCCATTATCTAATTATTGTCAAGGTATTGTATATATATAGTTAATCTTTTGCTCATGAGCCGAATCATTGTGTTCGATATTCTCGAGTGTTGGTCCAACGATCGAGCGGTTACCGTCTGGTCACGACTAAACTGGAGTCGGATGTTTGGGCGAACTCTCGGGGATGCTCTTTAGTTGATCATGATCTCCCCGGCATCTACGATGTGCAGATATTGATGGGAAACGGTATTGGTGGGAAGAATAGTGAGGTTATAATTTCCTCTAATAAGGTTGGGTTATCAGAGAGTTTCGTTTTTCCAAAAGAGATTGCCGATCCTCTGAGAAGATAGCATTTGATTATCTACAGATTTGTTGATATTGATTTGGGTTCGAATGAGGTCTATAAGTTGAAAGAGAGATCAGCGTGAGCGAAAAGATAGTCATCATTGGAAGTGGATTCGGTGGGCTGGGCGCGGCTGCTCGTCTCGCTGCTAGAGGTTACGATGTTGAGATCTTCGAGAGGCGCGACAAGCCCGGCGGCCGGGGCTATCTGTACGAGATAGACGGTTTTAAGTTCGATGGCGGGCCG
>CP070688.1:66882-70016 GCA_020353135.1 Chloroflexota bacterium | reverse complement strand
GGATATCCGGTGGAGATGACGCTCAATAGCGAGCAACAGTTTCCGCGCGGCTTTCTTGATCCGGGCTTCCTGCCCTGGGTCTCGGCCGGAACGGCGGTCGAGGACGGCGAGATACTATTCGACTGGTTAATGTGCGATGAAGCGCTAAAGATAGCCTGGGCCGAAGTGCGGGGACAACGGCCGCGACGGCGCATCCGGCTGCGCATCGACGCCACGGCGCCAGAGCTGCATGCGATTCCCTGGGAATTGCTGCGAGATGCGGGTGAGGGCATGGTGGCTCAAGAGTTGGCCGCTTCGAGCGCGACGCCGTTTTCACGATATCTGGCCGGCCGGTGGCAGACCGGCGGCCCAATTTTGCAGCGGCCGGTCAAGGTCTTGGTGGCGATTGCCAGTCCACAGAACTTGAGCGATTATAAGTTGGCCGAGGTCGACGTCGACGACGAGTGGAAGCTTATTCAGGAGGCGACGGCCGATCACGACGGCATAGAACTGACGCTTCTGCCACAGCCATGCACGCTGACGGCATTAGAGGAGGCGTTGAAGGACGGCCATCATATCTTGCACTTCATCGGCCACGGCGCCTTCCGGGAGAAAGAGGGCCAGGGCCAGGCCGCTCTCTATTTAGCCGACGATCAGAACCAGGTGAAACTGGCCTTCGACGAGGATGTGGCCGGCATGTTGGGGCGCCAACTGTCTGATCCCGACCTGTTGGCCGACGAAAGATTGCGCATGGTTTTTCTGGCCAGTTGCCAGACAGCGTCGCGAAGTCCGGCCGATGCCTTCCGAGGGCTAGCCCCGCGCCTGGTTGCCGCTGGCGTGCCGGCAGTCGTAGCTATGCAAGATTTGGTGCCGGTCGATACTGCCCGTCAATTCGCATCAGCTTTCTACCGGCAGTTGCTGGAGCATGGTCAAGTCGACCTGGCCAGCAATGAGGCGCGTTCGGCGTTGCTAACGGCCAAGCTATCGGGTGCGGCTATCCCGGTGGTCTTCAGTCGTTTGCGGTCCAACCAACTCCTGGCCATTCAAGGCCGTATCAGCAGCGACAGGGCGGAAGATTTCTGGCCCTTCTTACTGGAAAACGTCGATCTAGGCCGGGTGACGGCTTTCTTAGGGCCGAGGGTGACGGAAGGCTTGCTACCCAGTCGCGAATCGGTGGCTGAGAAATTGTCCGAGAAATATGGCTATCCGATGCCTGATCAGGGCAACCTGGTGCACGTGGCCCAGTTTATGGCCATCAAGGATCCTGCTTTACTACGCAGCGACTATGTGCGCACCTTGCAGCGCAGCCTGTTCAGCTACCTGGACATCGTGCCAACCAAGCAACAGAAACGGCAACTGCGCGCGGCGTCGCTTAGCGAAACGGCCGAGGCGATAGCATGGGCCGAGCGCGTTCTGGAGATCCGGGAAAGCGAAATACACCATCAGCTGGCTGACCTGGAATTGCCGCTGTATGTAACGACGAACGTGGACAGCTTCATGTACGAGGCCCTCAAGAGACGGGAAGGCGTTTCGCCGAGGCGTGTCGGGCTCAGGTGGGAGCAACCGGAAGCGGGTACACCGCAATATGTCATTCATCCTGAACCGAGCACCAAGGAACCAGTCGTCCTACACTTGAACGGCCACGATGGCGACCCGGAGCAGATGCGACGTCTGGTGCTGTCCGAAGACGATTACCTGGAGCACTTCGTTCGCCTGTCCCGGGACCAGGAGATCATCTTGCCCATGAATGTGCTGGGCATGTTATCGGAGCATAGTTTCCTGTTCCTGGGTTACCACCTGGACGACTGGGAACTACGGGTCATCTTACAGGGATTAACAAAACAGATCGCGGAGACCTCGCGAGATCGAAAGACCCATGTGGGCGTCCAGTTAGAAGTTGAGGAACAGACGTCGAGCGAGGAGGCCATGAATTACCTGCGGCGCTACATGCAGGAATTCAACGTCGACATTTACTGGGGAGGCACGCAGCAATTTGTCAACGAATTGCACAGTAGGTGGCAGGAATACCTTGAGGCGGACGATGACGATTGGTAGGCTCACGACTGCCTGGCCAAAGGCGATTTCTACCAATTGGCTAATTCTTCGACAAGAGGAAAAGAAGCGTGGCTGAAGAAGTATATCAACTTAACGTAAACGAAGGACCGTCAAAAGGGCAAACCTTTCAGCTAGGCCAAGACAATATCATCATCGGCCGAGATCAATATGCGGACATCGTATTTGATCACGCCGAGGTTTCGCGTCACCATGCGCGGATGACGTGCGTGGCCGAGGGCTACGTGCTGCAGGATTTGGGAAGCACCAATGGCACCTTTGTAGACGGCCAGCAGTTGGGCGACGATCCAGTTCTGCTGAAAGCGGGCCAGCTGATTTATTTAGGCGCCGTCGTAAGTCTAAGCTTTCAACGCACGGCGTCATCTGATTCCCTGGCAACGGTGGTCGCACCTTCTGTGATCCCCGAAACAATTGTCTCGACGCCAGAGATGCCGCCAGGAATTGAAGATACGGTCGCCTTGAGGTTGACAGAGGCGCTGGCCAATCCTTATGTGGGTCCGCGGGCCTTCGAAGCCGGCGAACGGCAATTCTTCTACGGCCGGGACGACGAGATAGCGATTTTAACCGGCCAGGTGATGTCTCGCCGGGCCTCGTTATTCTTTGCCCAGTCCGGCGCCGGTAAATCGTCCCTGATACGAGCCGGCTTGCTACCAGAGTTGACCCGCCGGGTTAAAGTCGGCCGGGGGCCCCGAGCGCGCTTCGTTCAGAAGATGCGGGTCATGCCTATCCTCGACGTTGGTTACAGCTTGCCCGAAGAGATAATCGATATCATCGACAATGTGTATGTTTTCAGCGCGCTGTTTTCGCTGTACCCGGATAAGACGGCCAGGTAGCTGGCTGCTCTGACCTTATGCGAGGGCCTGGCGCCCTATTTCAGCCAGGCTGATGACGGCGCGGCCGGCGACGATGAAGTGCCAGATACCGTCGCTGTAGCGGGCGCCGGCCCCGACGAGCCGGATGCGGCCGGCGCGACGACTGCCGGCGCGACCAAGGCTGATCTTTCGACGCTGCTGATCTTCGACCAGTTTGAAGAGTTGTTCACTTACCATCCAGAGCACTGGCGCAAGCGGGAGGATTTCTTC
>CP070688.1:42906-66782 GCA_020353135.1 Chloroflexota bacterium | reverse complement strand
TACCTTGGTGATGGCCGCCGTCAAGGTCGTCTTGCCATGGTCGATGTGCCCAATCGTGCCGATATTGCAGTGGGGCTTCTCTCGTACGAATTTCTCCTTGCCCATAATCCTTATCCCTTATCGAAACTCAAGTCAGCACCGAATCTCTTAAACATTCGTCAACGACGGTCGATCAGGTCGCCCATCTGTTGACTAGCGATGCCCTTTCATGATCATGTCGGCCACATCCTTGGTGACCGGCGCATAATGATAGAACTCCATCGTGAAAGTTCCGCGACCCTGTGTCATCGAGCGCAAAGCAGTCGCATAACCAAACATCTCGGCCAGGGGAGCTCGAACCTTGATGGACTGAACGCCGCTCGAACGCAATTCCATGCCATCTATCTCGGCTCGGCGGGCCGAGAAATTCCCTATCACGTCACCCGTATATTCCTCGGGTACGACAGCTTCCACTTCCATGATTGGCTCTAGCAATACGGGTTGACCTTTCTGGGCGCCATCTTTGAGAGCCATGGAGCCGGCGATTTTGAAGGCCATTTCGGATGAATCTACCTCATGATACGAGCCGTCGATCAATACTACCTTAACATCTACCATTGGATACCCGGCCAACACGCCGCTGGTCATTGCCTCGCGTATGCCGTCTTCAGTCGGTTTGATGAATTCCTTCGGAATCGCACCGCGGACGATCTTGTCCTCGAATACGAATCCCTCGCCAGGCCCAAGCGGCTCGAGCTGCAAAATGACATGACCGTATTGGCCGCGCCCGCCGGTCTGGCGCACAAAACGCCCAACAGCCTTGTCAACTGGTCTGGTAATCGTCTCCCGATAGGCTACACGGGGCTTACCGACATTGGCTGCCACCTTAAATTCGCGAAGCATGCGGTCGACCAAAACTTCGAGGTGTAACTCGCCCATGCCGAATAGGACAGTCTGGCCCGTCTGCTCGTCAATCCTCACCTGGAACGTGGGATCCTCTTCAGCTAAAGCCTGTAGGGCCATTGCCATTTTGTCTTGGTCCAGGTTGGTTTTTGGCTCAATGGCCAACTGGATGACCGGTTCTGGAAACTCGATTGATTCCAGAATGACGGGCGCATCTCGCCTGGACAAAGTCTCTCCGGTAAAGGTATTCTTTAAGCCCAGGGTGGCAGCGATGTCGCCGGCTTGAACTTCTTTAAGGTCCTCGCGGCGGTCAGCGTGCATTCGTAATACCCGGCCGATTCGTTCCTTCCGACCTTTAGTCGAGTTCAAGACGTTTGAACCGGCCTCTAGCGTACCGGAGTAGACTCGGAAATAGGCCAGTCGCCCAACATAAGGATCGGTCACGATCTTGAATACGAGCGCGGCCATGGGGCCCGTATTTTCCGGAGGTCGTTCGACGACTTCTCCAGAGCCAGGCACCATGCCCGTCATCGGCGCAACATCGGCCGGCGACGGCAGATAATAAACCACGGCATCCATTACGCGTTGAATACCTTTGTTGCGTAGGGCCGAGCCACATAATACGGGGGTGACATCGCCCCTGATCGTCGCCCTGCGAAGCGCGCCGCGCAGTTCGTCAACACCGAGTTGCTCGCCATCAAGGTAGCGGGTCATCAACGCATCGTCGGTCACAACGATGTTCTCCATAATCTGCTCGCGAGCAGCTTGCACATCGGCCCGAACTTCTTCAGGAATGTCGATGACTTCAATCCTGGCGCCCAGGTCCTCTTCTTTCCACAGCGAGGCTTCCATGGTCAAGAGATCGACAATGCCCCGGAATTCAGCTTCCTGGCCAATCGGCCACTGAATAGGCAGCGGGTTTGCCTTCAGCTGATCGCGAATCATGCCGATTGTGTTCTCAAAGTCGGCTCCGACGCGGTCCATCTTGTTCACGAAACAAATGCGCGGTACGTTATACTGGTCGGCCTGGCGCCACACAGTCTCCGACTGCGGCTCGACGCCAGCCACGGCATCAAAGACGACTACGCCGCCGTCCAAAACACGTAGGCTGCGCTGAACCTCGGCCGTAAAGTCGATATGGCCTGGTGTATCGATGATGTTAATCTGGTGATCCAGCCAGTAGGTTGTCGTCGCCGCTGAGGTAATAGTGATGCCCCGCTCCTGCTCCTGCACCATATGATCCATGGTCGCAGTACCCTCATGGACCTCGCCCATGCGATGGATGCGACCCGTGTAGTACAGGATGCGCTCTGTGGTGGTCGTCTTGCCAGCATCAATATGTGCGATGATGCCGATATTACGAACCTTGTCCAGTGGATAGCGAGACATAACGACGAACCATTCGGCTGGCTATTGTTACCAGCCGGCGAAAATTCTCCTAGAATCGATAATGCGCGAAGGCCCGATTGGCCTCGGCCATACGGTGAGTATCATCTTTGCGTTTAACCGCCGCGCCCTGACCATTAGCAGCATCCATTAACTCAGCCGCCAATTTCTCCGCCATCGACCGGCCGTTTCGGCTGCTGGCGGCCGCTAGCAACCACCGGATTGCCAGGGAAGTACGCCGGTGCGGCGCCACTTCCATGGGAACTTGATACGTAGCCCCGCCGACACGCCTTGGCTTCACTTCGACTTGCGGCGTCACATTCTGCATCGCCTGATCAAATACTTCAAGCGGGGCGCGCTTCGTGCGTTCCTCGATAATGTCGAAAGAACCATACATGATGCGCTGCGAAGTGCTCTTCTTGCCGCCCCTCATCATGCGATTGATAAACATCTGAACGACCTGACTGCCATAGCGCAGATCGGGTGGGCTTACGCGCCTTTCTGGACGATAACGTCTTGGCATTGCATCTACTCCGCTTGGTAGGATTACTTCGGCGCTTTGGTGCCGTACTTCGAGCGACCTTGAGAACGATTGTTAACGCCGCCGGCGTCAAGTGTTCCACGGACGATATGGTAACGCACGCCGGGCAGATCTTTGACTCGGCCACCGCGCACCAACACCACCGAGTGATCCTGCAGAGAGTGCCCCTCACCAGGAATATAAGCCGTCACCTCGATGCCATTTGACAGGCGGACACGGGCCACTTTGCGCAGCGCCGAATTAGGCTTCTTGGGCGGCATCGTCTTCACTTGCGTGCAAACGCCTCGTTTCTGCGGCGCGCCCTTTGGTTGGCGGGTACGGCGCTGGTTGAACGAGTTGAACGTATACTGCAATGCAGGCGCCTTGTTCTTCTTCGACTTAGGATTTCGCCCTTTTCGCACCAATTGATTTATTGTCGGCACCTTTCTTCTCTCCTTTCAATACCCACAGGGAGATTTCGCCTATCCTTCTTCTCACCAATTAGCGCCACCGAAAACAGCGACGCCGCACCTGATTTACTCGACAACGGAGGCCATCGAACGCTGTCCGATGGCCTCCAACGTGATTAACTTATCCAATTCGTACCCGGGCGTGTTTCTCTGGGCCCGTTTACGCGTGCTTACAAAGTCCAAACAACCATTGTACCATAAGCAAATTGGATGTCAAAAATTACCATTTGTGAAAGCTTCGCCAGTAGCACTTACAGATTGGTCCGCTATTGACCGTCAGAAACCCGCCGACGCATAGGCCTTAGCGCCCTCTGCACCGATAGGGATCGAATACCTGATCTCAGCGTCTGCTTCGCGCCAGGTCCATTAAGCCCGTGCCGACCCAATGACGGTGTCGCTTGTCGTCTTCTTTACCAAAACGTATCACGTCACCTCCTTCGGTTTCAGCCTCTACAGCCAAGCCCAGACTCTGCAACTCTTTGACCAATACCCGGAATGAAGCCGGAATGCTTGGATCTTCGATCGGCTCGTTCTTGACAATCGCTTCGTAAGTCTTGACCCTACCCTGAACATCATCTGACTTGACGGTCAGCATTTCCTGCAACGTGTGGGCCGCTCCGTACGCCTCAAGCGCCCATACTTCCATCTCGCCAAAACGCTGGCCCCCAAATTGAGCCTTGCCGCCAAGCGGCTGCTGTGTTACCAGCGAGTATGGCCCGGTAGAACGGGCGTGAACTTTATCCTCGACCAGGTGAGCCAGTTTCAACATGTGGATGACGCCCACGGTCACCGGTTGAGCAAAGGCTTCACCGGATTTGCCGTCCATCAATCTTTCCTTGCCCAATGTAGGAGCGGGTATTCCGGTCGCCAGGGCAATCTGGGTTGCTAAACGAAGCAACTCATCCAATGATACTTCACGCACGTCGACGCCGTCCGCCTCAGGGAGGTCTTCCCTTTGAGTTTCCAGCATCAAGCCACTCCACTCCCGGATACAGGCTTCAATGGCCGTTTCATTGAACGGAACCCAGTCAGCTTTGCGCAGCGATTCCCACTCCAATGGCAGGATTTGATCTGGATCCCAGTCGCGTCCCTTCAGCCACTCCCTGGCCACAGACATACGTCCATACTGACGGTCGGTCATCAGCCGATCGGGGTCGTAGCCTTCTTCTCCCAGCCAGGCGCCGATGAATAGACTGCGTGCTTCTTTGTCGTCTTCAAGCGACTCGAGGTCGTATTCTATCTCTTGTAGCCAGTCCCAGGCCCAGTTGGTTGCTTCCTTCCAGGCCATGTCGACGAGCCAGGCTCGTGCCAGCTCGGCCGCGATTTCGCTCTCATTGGCGCCATCGAATACCGGCGTGACTGCTCGGAAGCCAAGTCGTCCGGCTGCCCAGCCCAAGTGAGTCTCCAAGATCTGGCCCAGGTTCATACGGCCGGGCACACCAATAGGATTGAGAATGATGTCGACAGGCGTGCCGTCGGCCAGGAACGGCATATCTTCTACGGGTACTATCTTGGAGATAACGCCCTTGTTGCCATGCCGGCCGGCCATCTTGTCACCTTCGGCGATTTTGCGCCTCTGGGCAACGCTCACCCGTACCATCGTCTCTACGCCGGCGGGCAAATCTCGGTCCTGCTGCCGGTTAAATACCTGCACGTCGACAACCTTGCCCCGCGCGCCATGAGGCAGTCTGAGGCTGGTATCTTTTACTTCGCGCGCCTTATCGCCAAAGATTGCTCGCAGCAATTTCTCCTCAGGGCTAAGCTCTTTCTCACCCTTAGGCGTAATCTTGCCCACCAGGATGTCGTTCTCGTTGACGTTGGCGCCAACGCGGATTATTCCCCGCTCGTCAAGATCTTTTAGCGCCTCTTCGCTGACATTCGGGATATCGTATGTGATCTCTTCAGGCCCGAGCTTTGTGTCACGGGCTTCAACTTCATGTTTCTCGATGTGAATCGAAGTGAACTTATCCTCGCGAACCATGCGCTCGCTCACCAGGATGGCGTCCTCGAAGTTGCCGCCTTCCCACGACAAGAAAGCTACAACTACATCCTGGCCCAGCGCCAATTCACCATGTTGCGTCGACGAGCTATCGGCCAGCACCATGCCTGGTTTAATCCGCTGGCCCTGGATGACGATCGGTTTTTGGTCGATGCATGTGCTTTGATTCGAGCGATCGTACTTGCGCAGATTGTACGTCCGCGGACCATCATCCGTCATGACCACGATCTTGTCGCCTGTGACGCTCATGACCTCACCATCACAGTCAGACACAATGACCTGTCCGGAATTGATGGCTGCCTGCCATTCCATGCCGGTGCTGACGGTGGCCACATCCGGCCGCAGTAGAGGTACCGCCTGGCGCTGCATGTTCGAGCCCATTAACGCCCGGTTGGCGTCGTCATGCTCCAGGAAAGGAATGAGCGCAGCCGAAATACCGACGATTTGACGCGGCGCCACATCCATGAAATCAATGCGTCGCACTGACGAAAAGCGGAATTGCTGATTGCGCCGCGCAGAAATGCGGGTGCCGACAAACTGTCCCTTGGCATCTAATTCAGCGTTGGCCTGGGCGATCGTATAACGATCCTCCTCATCGGCCGACATGTGAACGATTTCCTCCGTCAAGAATGGCACGACGGCTACCGATTCAATACCAGCATCCTTGATCGCCTTGGCAGCCTTCTTCGTGACCGATTTGCCAGATTCGACGAGTACTTCGCCGGTCTCCGGATCGACCACGTCTTCTCGCGCATCATGCCCGGCCAATTCCTTGCTGTCGCCCGACAGTGTGTTCAATACCCGCCGATATGGCGTCTCGATGAAGCCATATTTGTTGACCTGACCGTAGGTCGCCAGCCGACCGATAAGACCGATGTTGGGACCTTCCGGCGTTTCAATCGGGCAAATGCGACCGTAGTGGCTGTGATGCACATCGCGCACCTCGAAGCCGGCTCGCTCGCGTCGCAATCCACCAGGACCCAAGGCGGACAACGTCCGCTTGTGAGTCAGCTCGGCCAGCGGATTCGCCTGCTCCATGAATTGGCTCAGCTGCGAGCTTCCAAAGAACTCGCGAATGGCTGCCACGACCGGCCGGATATTCACCAGCGATACCGGCGTTAGCGATTCAGCATCACGGATCGACATTCGCTCGCGTACTACCCGTTCCATGCGTCGCAGACCCACCCGAAGCTTGGCCTGGAGCAACTCGCCCACCGTCTTCACCCGGCGATTGCCCAGATGGTCGATATCGTCCGCGCCTTCTAGCCCGTTATTGATCAGGATCATGCGCTTCACCAGGCGTACGATATCGTACTGGGTGAGCGTGCGGTGTTCAGGCGGAACTATCTCTTCCAAGTCCAAACGCTTGTTCAACTTGTACCGCCCGACTCGCGCCAGGTCGTAGCGGCGCTGATCGTAAAGCTGCTCGACCATATATTGCGTGGCGTTATCGAGCGTTGGCGGATCGCCCGGTCGCATGCGCTTGTAAAACTCGATCAGGGCTTGCTCGGCCAGGGGTTGGTCAAGCTCCCAGGCCGGCTCCTGCTCGATGCTGCCTTGGATGTACGTGTGCTCCGGGTTGGTATCCACATCCTCGAAGAGGGCCAGGATCTCGTCGTCTGATCCATCCTTGATCAGTGCATTGCCAAGTCCATCATCTACGGCCGCCAGGGCGCGCAAGAAGAGCGTCACCGGCACGGTGCGCTTCCGATTAAACTTCACCGTAAGGTAATCCGTTTTGCGCGTTTCGAACTCCATCCAGGCCCCGCGGTCTGGAATCAGCTTGGCCATTGCCAGTGGGCGGCCGGTCGCCCTTTCCTCTTCAAATTCGAAGTAGACGCCCGGCGAGCGAATTAGCTGACTAACCACCACTCGCTCGGTACCGTTGATGATAAACGTGCCAGACGGCGTCATCAGCGGGAAATCGCCCATGAAGATGTCACTTTCGATGAAGCTATCTTCTGCTGAATAGTGCAATACCACCCTGACGTAAAGAGGCGCCGCGTAACTCATGTCGCGCTCGACGCACTCGTCGACGCTATACTTCGGCTCGTCGAACCGGTACTTAAGATCAAAGCCATCCAAGTCTTTGTTTTCGCCCGGAAAGTACAGCTTCAAATCACCGCTGAAGCTCTCGATCGGCGATATCTCTTCAAACAACTCCCGCATTCCATCGGCAATGAATGTACGGAAAGAGTTGATTTGTACGTCGATCAGCGTCGGCAGTTCCAGAGGTTCTGTCGTACGAGCATACGTTTTGACTGGGTTATTAGCCATTAATTGTTCACCTACTCCCTGCTAGGGCTAAAGTAAGGAATCCATTTCCACATAACGAGGGGTGCACCAGGCCAGTTGCAACCCACGTTGACGCTTACGCTCGAATCGTTTTACAATTAACAATTGTTGCTTCTAATGAGGCTGTATCTGCTGGCTCCCATCTGTAGGGCCGCCAATATGCAAACTAGTAGTATAGCAAACCACGCTCCGTCTGTCAAATTCTTCGTCTCCCGCCATTCTTTCCTTTGACCATGTACGAAAGATTCACAACAACCACAAACTCGCTGTCAAAATAGCGGAGAAATGCGGTTAAGTTTCCTGTAATTCAGATCCACCTAATCTGGTTGTCGGTCGACTAGACGCGCGTAGATAGCACTAATGCGCTCGCCGGCCTTCCGCCAACTGTAAGTCTCATGAGCCCGCGCTCTTAGTAGCCTGCCCGTCTCCTGGGCCCGAATGGGATCCTTCATAAATCCCTCGATGCCGTCCGCCAGTCCAACGGCGTCACCTGGTCTTCCATACACGCCCAACGTGTCCAGGTACTCGCGGTGCACCGGCGTATCGGAAGCCACAACTGGCTGGCCCATGGCCATGTAGTTGAGCACCTTACCGCTGCCTTCGGTAGCCGAAACCTTGGCTGACACGGCGAGGTCGCCTAGGGCTAGGTATTTTGGCGCCTGATCATAGCTCACCTTGCCAGTGAATGTCGTGCGCTCGGCGACGCCGGCGGCGCGGGCCATTTCCATATAGTAATCCACCCGGGGGTAACCCATAATCAGAAAGTGGATGTCGGCGCCACGCCTTTCAAGTCCGGCCACGGCTTCAATCAACTGCGGAATCCCTTGATAGTCGGCTAACAATCCCAGATAGGCGACAATGGTTCGCCCATCCGGTATACCTAGTTGCCGCCTGAGTGCCGCCTTCTCCTGCACGTCTACCCGTTCGGGATCAAAGCGATCCGTGTCGACGCAATCAGGAAGGGCATGAATCTTATCCGGCTTGACGCCGAAGCCCTCGATCAAGTTCCTTTCCGCCCGGATGGAGCTGGTTAGAATGGCATCGGGTAAATTACAGATGTAGCGCTCCATTCGGTGCATCCAAGGATAATAGCGGCCGTCAGGATTGAGGAAACCGTGGTCCACCATCTCTCCCGTCAGGCTGCCCTGGTAATCAAATACGGCCGGCACGCCTAAGTGCTTTGCCAGTAAGCCGCCAATGAGCGCCCCCTCGTGCATGTGGCCGTGCACGACATCCGGCCGGATCTTTCGTCCGGTGGCCAGCACCTTGGCGGCCAGATAGATGTCGAAGGCGATCTTGTGCCGCGACGAGCCGACTTCGTAATCGGCCCGCCAGGGCAGCGGACGGGTACGCCGAATGTCCAACCCTGGCACGTCGCCGCCCATATAATAGGTAACGACCGTGACCTGATGCCCCCTGCCCTGCAAGGCCAGCGTCTCTTCTAGTATGCGTATATGGCCCCCATAGTCATTGAAGAACGAGGTTGGGGCAACCATTAAGATCCTTAACCCCGATTCTTCGACCGGTGCGGGCAGCGGCCCCTGATCAATCACGGCAGGCGTTACTACTTCTTGGCCTTCTTCCGCGATCCAAAACCGAACAACTGGCCGGCAACTCCGATTGAGCCCAGCTCGTCGGACTTCTCAATTTCGACCCAATTGTTCTCTTGCCGCTCGTGTAGCCAGCGTTGCCGTTCCATGGCCATCTCTTCCAAGATCAACGATACTCTTTCCTGATCCTCATCGGCCAGCCACCGTCGCAATTCTTGAAGTTCCTCGAGGACGGAGTCCAGCCATCGTAAAGTGGCAGCCTTGTCATGATACGCCATTTCGCCCAGATTCTCGCTTTCCAGCCCGGCCGTGCTCATGGCGAAGGATGAACCGGCAAAACGCAGCATGTCGCGCCAACCGCTTGCCTGCGTGACGGCGCGGAACAAGGCCGCGCCGACCAGCGCCGGCGTCGTCTCCACTCCGAGCATGAGGCTATCGTACTCATATGGGTCCAGGAAGAATGGCGTCGCCCCGAGTATCCGGCCCAGGTTGACTGTCGTCGTCACTGCCTCCGGATCAGCCGTTCCAGATGGCATGATGCAGAAGACACTATCTGCAAAAAGATCGGCCCGCGCGGCGCCAATATCAGCACGGCCGTCTGCCAATGCCGCTGCCGTAAGGACAGGACTGATCCCAATATAATGACCTTGATGCAGATGTTGTTCGGCCAGCTTCAGCCCTCGGCCCTTAAGCGCTGACATGTCGACTATGAGCGTATGCTCCCGTACATTGGAGCCAACTATCTCGAGAGTCGCATCCATTTCAGCCACCGGTGCAGATAAGATTACGATATCGGACACTCTGGCAACCTCCAACGGTCTGCGTGTTCCTTTGTCCAGGGCGCCGATTTCTACAGCTTCGCGGATGATTGCTCTGTCACGGTCGGTGCCGATGACCTCCAGGCCGATGTCGGCCGCCCGCAACGCCATGCCGACTGAGGCGCTCACTTTCTCAAGACCGATAATGCCGGCAGTTTGTGCCTTCATGTCTTTCCTCTCTTAATTTAGGTCGTCTGCCCACCGCAACAGGGCCAGTAAACGATTCTCCTCGCTGTCTTCCCGTGGAGCAAGCGATGTTTCCTGATGTCGACGTACCAACGCAACGCTAAGCGCCGATCCACCGCTCGCCACCAACGCTTCCGCGCTCCACTCTGGGTGCGATTCCTTAACCACGAACGCCCTCGTCCAGCCCTCTTGCGCGCCGGTCGCCCACTTGTTGGCCAGTCTGGGCGCGAAGCGCTGAGCCAACACCACCTTCACCCGGTCCAGCCAGGTATACTGGACCCGATTCTTGCCAACGTCGTGCAACAGCGCCGCGACCAGCAAGTCATTCTGGTCGTGACCGGCATCGCGTAGCGTACGCATGACCCGGTAACCATGCTGTTGGCCCGCATCCGATTGCTTCAGGAATAGAGTTAGCTGTGCGTCGTTGAGCACCGCGCTTACTTCCCGCTTGGCGTCATTGGGCAGCGGCCCTGCCCGTAAGGCTTGCCAGACCTGCCAGGCGCGGTATCTTCCTCGCCTGGTGATGCCCATTCTATCCGACACCTACCAATAGTGCGGCTAGCTGCGACATTAAGGGCAGTATTACGACGCCAAAGACATCAAAACCTATCAGTGGCAGCACTATCAGCACGCCCAGCAGGATCATCGTTCCGTACTGGCGCAGTCCATCCAGCTGGTAGGCCAAGTCCGGGGGCAGCAGCCCCTGGAGAATCGTGAAACCGTCTAGCGGCGGAATGGGCATTAGATTGAAGACAAACAGCAGCAGGTTGATACGGAGCCCCATCGTCAACAGTTCCCATGGGGTTGGAACGACGGTACCAAACTCTGCGGCGCTCACTAGCCCAAACCTCAGCGGCAACGCGTACAGTATGGCCATGGCCAGGTTCGCCAGCGGGCCAGCCACGGCCACAATGGCCATCGAGCGCCTCGGGTTGCCTCGCAGTCGGTTAGGATTGACCGGCGTTACTGCCCAGCCAAATCCAATGATGAACAGGAATGCCAGTCCAGACAAGCTCAAGTGAACAAATGGATTGGGTGTGATACGGCCGAACGAGCGCGGAGTCGGGTCTCCCAATCGGTCGGCGACGATAGCATGGGCGAATTCGTGGTAAGCGAATGCCAGAATCGCGGTGATGGCGAAGGCGATGAATTGAGTGATTTGAGGTGGATCGGCAAAAAGCCAAAATATTGGGCCTGACATGTTGCTCCGCTAACGAAATCTGTCAACTTATCCTACCCATTATAACTTGATGAGCGGCTACGGCGAATGTGTTCAGCACTCCTGGCCCACGCTATAATGAAATGCTATGCCGGTTCAGTTGGAGTTAGGCGACATAGTGCGCTTGCGTAAGAAACACCCTTGTGGCAGCCTTGAGTGGCGAGTCGTCAGGCTTGGCGTCGACATTGGCCTGGTATGCCAGGGCTGCGACCGGCGCATTCTGCTACCCCGGAGCACGTTCAACAAACGGCTGAAACTCATAGTCCAGGAGACGGAAGATAGGGCGGAATGATCGTCACTTGGTTGAGCGGCATTTATCGTCTGTCCGCCGCCGGCATCGCCGTCTTCGGCATGCTTGGCCTGGTTACACTCTGGTATTACTGGCGTCACCGTCAGGACAGCTTTCCTTGTCCCAAGGTGGGTGCCGGCGAATGGCCGAATGTCACCGTCCAATTGCCGGTCTACAATGAGCGCTTTGTGATCGAACGACTGGTGGACGCCGCGACACGACTCGATTACCCGGCCGATAAAGTGCAGATCCAGGTAATAGACGACTCAACCGACGATACAACAGCAATCGCGCGTAAGTTGGTCGAGCATTATAAGGCTCGAGGTCTGAACATCCAGCTCCTTCATCGCAACAATCGTAAGGGCTTCAAGGCTGGAGCTCTGCAAGAAGCGCTACATCAGGCCAGCGGCGAATTCGTGGCCATTTTCGACGCCGATTTTCAGCCTGATCCCGATTATCTGCAGCGGACGATCCCACACTTCTTGTCCGACCCGAGACTTGGCATGGTCCAGGCCCGATGGGGGCACCTGAATACGGGCGACTCGCAGCTGACCGGCGCCCAATCCATCGCCCTGGACAAGCATTTCGCCATGGAGCAAACCGTGCGGCACCGGGCTAACCTCTATCCAAAGTTTAATGGTTCGGCCGGCGTCTGGCGTCGGACCTGCCTGGAAGAAGCCGGTGGCTGGCATGACGATACAGTATGCGAGGATTTGTGCCTTAGCACGCGGGCCATTCTGAAAGGCTGGCAGTTTAGATTCTTGAACGATGTTGAAGCTCCAGCCGAGTTGCCGAGCACTATATCGGCCTATAAGAACCAGCAGGCGCGCTGGGCCAAGGGTTCTACACAGTGCCTTGTCAAATTTGGTCCCGCCATCCTGACCGATACACGCCAACGCCTCGTGGCCCGACTTTATGCCCTGCTGTCCATGGCCGGCTACATGACCCACGTGCTGCTGTTGGCCCTCTTGCTGGTGCAAGTGCCGCTGATCTACTTCGGGTTCCGGCCGCCGGCCGGCCTGTTGCTTTTCGCCGTGGCTGGCATCGGCCAGCCGTTGCTTTTCCTGTTAGGACAGCGCGAACTCTATTCCGATTGGCGGCGCAGGCTACGTTTCTTCCCGGCCTTGCTTCTGGTTGCTGTCGGCCTGGCCCCGGCCAACACACGAGCCATCGTCCAGGCCGTCTTCGGCCGGCGCCATACTTTTGTCAGAACCCCAAAGGGCAGTCAATCGGCGCTTCTATATGCTTCGACCGGCCGTTCTGGCGCAAGATCAGCCTCCATTCGCTACCGACTTCCGGTCGATTGGATCATCCTGGTCGAAGTGCTGCTGTCGGCCTATGCTTTCGCTGGCTTCATTCTTTGCCTGCGCACGGGCAATCTGGGCCCCATGTTTTTCATGCTCACCTGTGCACTGGGCTTTGCATATGTCGCCCAGGCTGGCATTCGCGAGCAGATTCAGCGTTATTAGGTAGCCCGTCTCCATCCCCACAAGCATCAGAACCGCGATTCAGCAATATTCTTGTTGGCAAAATCAATAATTTTGATATCATCCACGCTTTTTCCGCCAAAATCCTTGACATATCCGCAAAATTGTAATAATATTTAATTGCTATATTAAAATAATTAATTAGTGAATCAATATTCTTTAGGAGATTGTGATTCATGAACCCGGTCATCGGACTTTGTCCAATTTGTGGCGAGAACCTGGCCGTCACCAAACTTCACTGCCGCAACTGTGATACTAGCGTGGAAGGCCAGTTTTCCCTCGGTCGTCTTTATCAACTGAACTCAAATCAGCTGCAGTTCGTCGAAACCTTCATCCGCTGCGAAGGCAAGATCAACCGCGTGGAACAGGAAATGGGTCTCTCCTACCCGGCCGTTCGCGCCCGCCTGAGCGAGGTGATCCGGGCTCTGGGTTACGAAGTGGGCGAGTCTGACGCCGTGGATGGTGTCACCGAAGAAGAGCGCCGCGAAATCCTCAACCAACTCTCAGAAGGCGAAATCACGTCCGACGAAGCCGTTCAACTACTACGCGGATGAGATCTGAGCCCATACCTATAGACCAGACGGTTACAAGCCAACAGCTAGTCCAAAGGAGTTAGCCATGTCACTTAAAGATGAGCAGCGCAAAGAGATCCTTCAGCTCTTGGCCACGGGTAACATTACGGCTGAGGAAGCGGCCGAATTGTTGGCAGGTGGGGTCCAAGGGGTGCCCGCGCAGGACGACTCGCCAGAATCGGCCGAGCAGCCCAGGACAGAGAAACAGCCGGAGGCGGCCGCCGACCTGGACGAGCAAATCCGGGTTGAGCCAGACCCAGCATTGAAGGCTACCAACGGCGGCAATCGCCAGTCGCCTTCGTGGCTGCGAGTGCGAGTTAGCGATCTAAAAACGGGCCGCAAGAAGGTCACCGTCAACATCCCAATGCGTCTCATGCGCTTTGGCCTGGCCGTGGGCAGCCATTTCGCCCCGGAGCTAGACGATTTCGACTGGGACGAGTTGACCGGCATGTTAGGTTCGGAAAAGGGCATGCTGGTTGACGTCCAAGACGAAGAGGATGGCGAGCATGTCCAAATCTTTGTCGACTAAACGAAGATGAAATCAGACCACTGGAGGCATGCTATGGCAAGAGAAAGGATAGAAACGGGTAAGGCGCCGATCTTGCAGATCACCTGTCCGGGTAACTTGAAAGTCAAAGGTTGGGCGGAACCGGCCGTCGAAGTCAAGGGCGCAAGCTATGAGCTGACCGAGGCCGAAAAGGCAACGACCGTTGAATTGAGCGGCGACGGCGTGTTGCTGGTCCCTGCGGCCACAACGCTTTCGGTCGTTAATGTGGCCGGCGACCTGGCTATCCGCAACGTCGACGGCCAGGTAACGGTCTCGGCCGCGGCCGGTGATGTCAATCTGCGCGGATTGACGGGCGTTGAGCTCGATACTGTAGGCGGTGATTTGGCAGTTCGCCACTTGAATGGCCCCGTGAGCATAGACGAGATCATGGGTGACGCTAGTTTGCGAAGTCTGGGCGACCTGTCGATCAACAACATCTATGGCGACCTGGCCGCCCGAAACGTAGACGGTTCGGTTAGCGTAGCGTCGGTCGCCGGCGACACTGGTCTAGGGGCCATCAAAGGCGATGTTGCCCTGCAGAAGGTCTATGGCGACGTCAACCTGCGCAATATTGGTGGCCAATGCCAGGTGGCCGAAGCTATGGGGGACATCCGCCTGCGAGGGGGCCTGACGCCCGGCAAACATCATTTGAAAGCCGCCGGAAACATCGTTATTCGCTGGCCAGTCGAGGCGCCCTTGGCCGTCGAAGCAAGTGCGTCTAGCTTCGACATCCGATTTCCACTAGAAGATGCCGTTGAAGAAGATGGTCAATTGAGCGTAAGACTGGGTGACGGCGACACTGTTTTGCTCTTGGAAGCTCTGGGTCGTTTCATCTTGAAGGAAGCCGATACGTTCAGCGAACCGTGGGGCGATCAACCTGACGATCAAATTGACATGGAGTTCGACTTCGACTTGAGCGGTCTTGGCCAGCATATCGCCACCGAGATCAACAATCGTATTGGCGAGTGGTCGTCGCGCTTCGACTCGTCGTTTGACGCCGAAATCTCGGCCGATATAGAAAGTCGTGTACGCGACGCCGCTGCCAGGGCTGAACGGGCGGCAGAGCGGGCCATGCGTCAGGCCGAAAAGGCAGCCAAAAAGGCCCGCTGGCAGGCACAGAGTGGCGGTTGGACGCCGCCGGCCGCCCCACCGCGCCCGGTGCCCCCCAAAGAGAAAAAGGCTACCGAGGCGGAGCAGCTTAAGATTTTGCGTATGGTCGAGAATGGCGTAATCTCACCCGATGAAGCAGCCACCTTGTTGGAGGCAATTGAGAACGGATAAGGTCATAGCTATCCATGCTGGCAACGCCGGTATCAGTTGAGAATCAATACAATAGCGGCCCTCGGCCAATCAACCTCGCCAAGGATGTTCGGCCTGTGCTTGGCCTGCTTAACTCTTCGTTTGGTCCGTTGCGCGACCCTCATGGTCGCATTGTTTCTGACCGGTTTTCGCTCAGCCAACCGGCGCCTTTCGCCAGGCGGCTAAGCATGGTCAGCCGCGGGTTCATTCCAGGTTTTGTCTGGGAAGAGTCCGGCCGCATCGTCGGCAACGTGACGCTGTTGGAGTCGCCGATTCGCGGCCGCTATCTTATAGCCAATCTGGCCGTCCACCCCGACTTTCGTCGCCGGGGCATTGCCCGTGGCCTGATGCACGAAGCGCTGGCCCACATTGAAAGCCGGCAAGGGCGCCAGGTGCTATTGCAGGTCGAGAGCGATAACGAAGAGGCCATTCATCTCTATCACACTCTGGCCTTCAACCAGATTGGAGACGTGAGGCGCTGGCAGGCTTTGGTGAGCCGGCTGCGCCTGCCCTCCCCTGAAGCAGCGGCCGGCCCGCAGGCGAGACCGTTACAACGCCGCCAGTGGCGAGAGGCATTCCAGCTAGATCGGGACGGGTTCGAGACAGATCTCAATTGGCCGGCGCCACCTCCGTCCGACTATTATAAGTCAGGCTTGCTGCAAAGAGCGGCAGATTTGCTAAACGGACGGCGGCAGGAGACCTGGGTCGTCGAGGCAGCGGATCGACGATTGGCAGGCTTGGTCGATCTCGTCAGCGAATGGAACCGGCCGCACCGGATACGGGTATGCATCATACCTATGTGGCGAGGTGAACTCGAAGGCCGGCTACTGCATACGGCGGTCAGCCGCCTGCGCCGTTTTCGCGGCGGCGGCGTGCAGCTTAATTACCCGGCCGGCGATGCAAAGACCGAAGCGCTGCTCAAGTCAATTAACTTTGAACTGCGTCGGGCGCTGACTGTGATGCGCAGAGACTTAGCGCCAGCCAATGCCCCGGAAAGCCACGAATGAAGACAATTTTGGAGTAACTCAGATGGCTACCTCAAAAGAACGTATGCAAATTCTAAAAATGATTGAGGAAGGCAAGATCAGCGCCGGAGAAGGCGCCGAGTTGCTCCGAGCTTTGGAACAAGATGGCGGGTCCAAGCCTAGTGAGCCTCTGAAGGGCGCCAGTGCGCCGCGTTGGTTCCGCGTGCGCGTCACCGATACCAGGACCGGTAAGAGCAAGGTCAACGTCAATATTCCCATGGGTCTGGTCAATGTGGGCATGAAGATGGGCGCTCGCTTCGCGCCCGAGATGGATGGCGTCGACTTCGACGAGTTGACTGAAGCCATCCAAGGGGGCGCTTCAGGCAAAGTGATGGATGTCATCGACGAAGAAGAGGGCGAGCGAGTCGAAATCTTCGTCGAATAGATTCAACGAGCAGCCGTCCGCCTTTGCAGAATTATGAATGCATAGTTGTGCGGATTGCGTTCATCGGCCTGGTTGAGTTCTAACGCTAGTTGTGGCCAGGATTCAGCCCTGATCCTGGGAAAGTAACTGTCCCCCTGATACTCCGCGTCGATCAGTGTGAGATAGATCCGATCTGCCGCTGGCAGCAATTGCTCGTAGAGCAAAGCGCCGCCGATAACCATGACCTCCCCTCCCCCGGCCGCAGCCAAGGCCTCCTCGACTGAATTGACGACGGTACAGCCCTGCGCCTGATAGTCTCTATTACGAGTCAGAACGATATTATGCCGGCCATCCAGCGGCCGGCCGATCGATTCGTGCGTTACCCGGCCCATAAGTATGGCTTTGCCCATGGTAACTTCGCGAAATCGCCTCATGTCGGCCGGCATCCGCCAGGGTATCCGCCCGTCTCGGCCGATCACTCGGTTGCTGCCCATGGCGACGATAAGCGAGATCATACACGTCTCTCAGACAGCTATCGGCGCCGCAATCCGTGGATGGCAACAATAATCCACTAGTTCAAAGTCGTCGTAGCTGAATTCGAATAAGGAGCTGACCGTTTCATTCAAGCGCATCTTGGGTAACGGGTACGGCGTCCGACCCAGTTGCTCTTCTGCCTGCTCCAGGTGGTTTAAGTAGAGATGGGCATCGCCGAACGTGTGAACAAATTCACCTGGCTCATAGCCCGTCACCTGGGCCACCATTAGCGTCAACAGCGAATAAGAAGCGATATTGAATGGCACGCCCAGGAATATGTCAGCGCTGCGCTGATAGAGTTGGCAAGACAGGCGGCCATCGGCTACGAAGAACTGAAATAGACAGTGACAAGGGGGCAAGGCCATGCGATCGATGTCGGCCGGATTCCAGGCGCTGATTACATGCCGGCGCGAGTAAGGATTACGCCGCAGTTGCTCGACCAGGCGTTGCATTTGATCGATGCTCTGGCCGTCTGGCGCGGGCCACGACCGCCACTGGTAGCCATACACCGGACCTAGATCGCCGTCTTTGTCGGCCCATTCGTCCCAAATGCTGACGCCGTGCTCTTTCAAATAGGCGATGTTGGTATCGCCCTGGAGGAACCAGAGCAATTCATGGATGATTGATTTGAGGTGCAGCCGCTTCCTAGTGACGGCCGGGAAGCCAGCGGCCAAATCAAAACGCATCTGGTAGCCAAAGACGCCGATTGTCCCGACGCCCGTTCGATCGGCCCGCAGCACGCCATTGTCTCGTACAAAACTCATCAGCTCAAGGTACTGCTCCATGCCTCTCTCCATGGTGATTGATATCGCTTGTTTAACAGCAGGGATCTCGCGTTTCCACTATGCAGCGAATCGGGCGACTGTCCAGTGTTGCGTGGAGTAACACACTGTCATCTTCCCGGAATCTTACAGCTTCTTATATGTGTGCGGAACGATTGCGAGTTTCCGGGTAGGTCATTCACCCTTTTGTACAACAAGGTCCTGGTGCACGGAAGGGTTACATGAAGTATAACACACGGTCATCATGAACACATTGCCGCCAAGACTACAAGAAATCGTCGAGGAGTTTGCCCTGTGCTCTGGCCAGGAGAAACTCGAGCACCTGCTCGATTTCGCCGAGAATCTACCCCCGTTGCCTGATTGGCTAAAGTCTCGTCGCGAAGAGCTGGAGCAGGTGCATGAGTGCATGACACCCGTCTTCGTCTATGCCCACATGGAGAACGGCCGACTTAGCTACTATTTCGACGTACCTGAGAACTCGCCGACCGTCCGCGGCTTCGCCGCATTTCTGGCCAAAGGGACCGAGGACGTCACACCAGAGGCATTGCTTGGTATTCCGGGCGACTTCTACCTGGCAACAGGCCTGGCGCAGGTGTTGACCATGCAGCGCATGAACGGTCTGAACGCCATTCTGGCTCAGATGAAGCGTCTGGCTGTCGACAGATTGTCAAAAGACCCAGTCATCTGAGTTCTCTACTCAGCTTCAAATGTTACGCTGCCAGAACCGATGTCGATATAGACGTTGGTCCGGTCGGAGCTGTCCTCATATCCGGCAGTCTGCCAGCGTCCTTCATTACCGTCAGTCCGGCCGACAGGCTCAAACAGCTCGTCGCGCAGGTTCAGTCCACCGCTGCCGCCTTCTGTCGTCAGCTGCACGGCCGAATCTACCGGGACGATTACCGTCAGGCTCGCCGAGCCACCGTCGATATTCACATCATGAGCGCCGCCAGCTGGTAGCGTCATTATCACCGAACCGCTGCCCACATCATATTCGACATCGTAGTCGCCCGGGGGCATCGCCAACTTGGCCGAACCAGAACCACCATCGACAAGCAATTCTCTCAAGTTGAGCGACTCGAGTGCCATTTCAACTGTTCCGGAGCCGAGATTCAGCTCCAGGCTCGTAGGAACCCTTGGTGATAATCCGATTTGCCAGGGCTCAGCACCCGCCTGGTCAAACCAATTGAACGGATCGCTCCAGAAAGCCCAATCGCTGCTACCCACCGTTGCCAGGCTGATCGCCGCTTGACCGCCCGTCATTTCACTCTCAAACAGCAGCTCGTTCACATAAGTAACCTTGGCGTTTATGAGCTCGCTGCTGTCCACCAGGTCAAAAACCTGCCCTCCCGGCGCTGCAAAATCGACGAACACATCGGCCTCGCTGACATCGGCCACCGGAAACGATACTCGCTCTTCCTTAACGTCCGCAGCCGACGTTTCAAGGCGGTCACCAATAAAAGGCGCCCGATCGGCGAACAGCAGCACATAACTGAATGCGGCAACTGCCAGCAAGGCCAACATTGCGCTAAGAAAGGTGCCGACCGGCCGTCCAAACTGGCGCACGATGACATTCAGGCCGACGAGAATCAGGGCTAGCGGCCACAGCCGCAACAGAGCCCGCCAGTTCAATTCCGGCAGCAAGTCAAGATTCGCCAGCAATAGGAACACCCCAATAGAGATCAACAATATGGGCCCGAACATGGATCGTCCTGCCTTGCGGCGACGCCTTGACCCTTTTTCCTGCGCCTTTCCAACGCTCGCTTCGTACTCTTCGGCTGACTTCTCGGCGCCTTCTTCTGACTTCTCTGACATTTTTTAACCCCCTTAATATTGCCCTCATCATTATATACGAAAAACCTACTCTTAGGTCGCAGCGCCATTGCCCACACCGTCCCCGTTCTGCTACAATGTCAAACATGGATCACCAACCTGAGGGGCGGGCGCCGCTTGTCGTTGCCTTCGTCGACGATCTGATGTCTGCTACAAGAATCGAAGCCGTTGCTGCGCACCTGGGGTTTAGGACCGAGGTCGTGAATGGTGCGCCGACACCAGATTTGGGCGACGATCCGACAAAGGCTGAACGCCCGGGCGAACCTCTCCACGGGCCGGCTGCCGAAATGGTCGATTTGCTGACCACGTGGCAGCCAGCGCTGTTGGTTTTCGACTTGGCCAACCAGGACATTCCGTGGCAGAATTGGTTACCCGTCCTCAAGTCCTCTCCCGCCACGAAGCGTATCCCGATCATCTGCTACGGTCCACATGTCGACACAGCGGTGCTCGCCGCCGCGCGTGAACTACTAACGGAATCCGATGACGTCGTAGCTCGTTCCAGGTTCTTCTCCACCATGCCCAAGCTGTTTTCGAGCCTGGCCCATGTCCCAGATTACGCGGAAATTGAACAAGATTGTTACCAACCTTTGTCGCCCGAAGCGCTGCAAGGCCTGGAAGCCTTCAATCGGGCGGACTTCTTTGAGGCTCACGAACACCTTGAAAACGCCTGGAATGACGAGCTAGGAGCGGCGGGCGACCTATACCGGGCGGTGCTGCAGGTAGCCGTCGCTTATCTGCAAATAGAGCGTCGCAATTATCGCGGCGCGGTCAAGATGTTTCTTCGATCGCGACAATGGCTGGAGCCTTTGCCGGCTATCTGCCGCGGGATAGACGCCGCCCAACTGCGAGCCGACGCCGAAAGCGCGCACGCGCTACTTGTGAGCCTTGGTCCCGACCAACTAGATCAATTCGACCTTGGTTTGTTGCGGCCGGTTCGCTATGAACCAAGTCAGCCAACGTTAGGCTCTAAGGAGTGAAGGTCGAGATAGCGTGAGGAACTTGCGGTGAAACCCAGACAGTGGAGCACGACCACCAGAGCTGTGGTCATTGCCATATGCCTCGTGCTGCTGGCCATCTTTGCCTATGAGATGCGGCCGCTAATCGCGCCGCTTGTCCTCGCTGGACTTCTGGCCTACACCCTCAACCTGGCCGTGCGCTTCTTGAACCGTCGGACGCCTCTCAGCCGCAAATGGGCCGTTAATCTCGTGTATTTTGTGCTGGTGGCCATGATTATCGCCACGCCAGGAACGCTTGTCCCCATTGTCGTAAGCCAGTGGCAAACACTGTCTGCCCAACTACAAGCGGCCGGCCAGCAGATCCAGGAATTCATCGAGTCGCCCCTCGTCATTGCTGGCCGTGAGTTGCCTGTCGATCAGATCCTTTCCGACCTGACGACCATGACCACCGACTTCGGCTCTGCCTTTGAAGGGGCGCTGGCTGTTGTCGAGACAACTTCCCTAAATTTGCTCAGACTGGTGATTATCATCGTCACCGGCTACTATCTGCTTATGGATTGGCACGGCCTGAAACGCTGGCTTCTGAATCTGTTACCCGACGTCGAGCGCGATGACGCCTCAAGGTTACTCGGGGAAATCGATGGAGTTTGGCGAGCTTATATGCAAGGTACGCTTGCCTTGATGCTTATCATGGCCATCGTCTTCATCATCGTCGGTTTTGCTATAGGTCTACCTGGCGCGGTGGCCGTCGGCATCGTTACCGGCATTTTGAGCATGATTCCCGAGATCGGCCCCTGGATTGCCGGCGCGATCGCCGTTCTAATCGCCTATTTCGCTGGCTCCAACCACTTACCAATATCGAACTTCTGGTTCGCGGTAATAGTCGCTGGCATCTACTTGGTCATGACACAGGTCAAATCGATCTGGCTGCGCCCCCAGGTGATGCGCCGCTTCATGCACATGAATACCGGCCTCGTCTTCCTGGCTATTATCGCCGCCGCGCTCCTGCAAGGCATCTTGGCGGCACTGATCGTTTTGCCCATACTGGCGACAATAGGCCTCACCGGCCGATATGTACGAGCTCGCCTGCTCAACCTTGACCCCTGGCCAGAAGACGCGGAATCGTTTGCAGCCGATGAACCTACCCAGGCCTCAGCCGCCGTCGATCCGGAAGCGGAAGAATCGCCTTCGGCCGAACTGAAGTCCGTCTAGACGTCCGTGGATCTGCTGGCCTGCTGCGCGGCGGCAACCCATTGCTCCGGCATCTGTACTAGAATCGCCTCGCCTGTCGCACAAAGCTCACCGTCGGCCACAAGCTTGCTCGTGACCACGGCTTTTCGCCGGCCCATTTCCTTGACCCGTGCTCGAATTACCAACTGCGTCCCCAAAGGCGTCGGACGGAGATAATCGACGTGAAGTGACGCCGTTACATATCGCAGTGGAGGTTCTGTATCCATAGCCCGATTCTCGGCCCGGTAGGCGGCCGCAGCGGCCGTACCCGTGCTATGACAGTCGATGAGCGACGCGATCAGCCCGCCGTAGACGAAGCCGGGGATTGCCGTATGGTACGTACGAGGTTGATAGGTGCATACGGCCTCCTCTCCTTCCCAATTGCTCTTGTTTTGTAGTCCCTTCTTGTTCAACCGGCCGCAGCCGTAGCAATGGCTTACTTCATCGGCATAGTAGTCCTGGAACGCTCTGTTTGGCATAAAATCCTTACCTATACCAACCCGGCCAGTCGCATGCCGTCTTCGATTATGGCATCTACCCTATCTTCATGGGTTGTTTCGCAATAGACCCGGATGATTGGCTCGGTG
The DNA here is from genome assembly GCA_020353135.1 of Chloroflexota bacterium. The sequence continues at coordinate 43,955 of CP070688.1, read as the reverse complement.
CCGCTGAAACGTACCAGCACCCAACCTCCATCCTCCATTACAAACTGATGACCGTCGACGGTCACGATCTCATCGACGCGCAGGCCGCCAATTCGTTCCGGCCGGGCCGCGGCCACGTTACCCTGGATGGTGGTCTTCTGAGCCTGGTCAAACTGGCTGTCCACGCGTTTGTAATAATGTGGCCCGACCACTTCGAACAGTTTGTCCAGCAACTGCGACGGCTTCCTTCCCGTCTGCACCATGAAGTCGAGCATGTACAGTCCAGCCAGAATGCCATCGCGCTCCGGGACGTGTTGGCGAAACGCATAGCCCCCGCTCTCTTCGCCGCCCAGCATAGCGTCTACCTCAACCATTTTTGGCGCGATAAACTTGAATCCAACACCGGTCTCATGAATCGGAATATCATAGATCGCGCCCAGTTTGTTCAGCATCTTCGTAGTTGACACGGTTTTGACGATGGGTCCTCGTTCGCCCCTAACTTCCAGGAAGTAGTAGCCCAGCAGCCCATAGGCTCTTAGCTGGTCAATAAAGTCGCCGTTTTCATCGCCGAAGCCGACCCGGTCGGCGTCGCCGTCGTTGATAATGGTCACGTCGGCGCCCGACATCTTTGCCGCCTCAAGACCATGATCGATGTTGGGGTGAATCGGCTCTGGCCGGCTCATGTACGGGAAAACCGGATTGCGCTCGTTGTGAACTTCCGAAATCGTCGTTGCACCATTTCCCAGCAAGCTCGGAAACCAGCCCGCGCCATTGCCCCACATGCAATCCACCATAACATTGAAGCCCGCTCGCTTCAGCGGCTCAATGTCGACTAGCCTCCTGATTTGGCGCACGTAAGCCGGTCCCGCGTCGAAGTACATCGCGGTCCCATCGCTCAGCGCATCCTCCAGTTTCATACTTCTGACTCCCCCGTCGTCCGGCGGAATCAGCGCTTCAATTTTCTTCAGCAATTTCGGCGCGATGGCCCCACCTCCGCTGTCGCGAACTTTAAAACCACAATCATGCGGCGGATTATGGCTGGCGGTGATGTTGACGCCCGCCCCTGCCCC
>CP070688.1:37397-42806 GCA_020353135.1 Chloroflexota bacterium | reverse complement strand
GACTTCTTTCCCAAGTTCGCTTAACCAGAATATAGGTACAGAATGGCGTTCAGTAGTCGCCCGAGAGGCATGGGTGGTACTGGTCCTGGTTATGTCGGCGGCCAAACTTCTGGCCTGGGACGAGATTGAGCGGCTGGGCGCTTACGGTTATCCGGCGGTATTTCTGGTTAGCCTGGTGGCCAACGCGGCCTTCCTGCTTCCTGCGCCCGGCATCGCCTTGGTGTTCGCGGCCGGCAGCGTGCTCGATCCGGTCGCTGTGGGCGTCATCGCCGGTCTAGGCGCGGCTTTAGGCGAGCTAACTGGCTACCTGGTCGGCCTAAGTGGCCAGACCGCCTTTGAGGATCGCCCGCTGTACTGGCGCATCGAAAGATGGATGCGCAAATCGGGAACCATGGCCATATTTCTGCTGGCTGCCATTCCCAACCCGGTTTTTGACGTCGGCGGGCTGATTGCCGGCGTGCTGCGTATGCCAGCCTGGCGCTTCGTCCTCGGCGCCTGGCTAGGAAAGAGCCTGCGTTTTGTGATGTTAGCCTACTTCGGCTCGCTTACGATTTAGGCCCAGAACATCTCACCCGGTGTTTCCATAATGCCGGCTTCTTTCAACATCGCCACCCCTTTGGCCAGACCCTCATCGGCCGACATCAACGCATCCTCATGCTCGATAGAGAGCACGTAATCATAGCCGATTAAGCGCAAGGCGCTGATCATGTCTTTCCAGACCTTGGCATCATGTCCATAGCCGATGCTGCGAAATGTCCAGGCCCTGTCGGCTATTTGATCGTAGGGCTTGTGGTCATTGCAGCCGTTGACGGAAACATTGTATTTGTCAACAAAACTGTCTTTGCCGTGAACGTGAACGATAGCATCCCCCAGAGCTCGAATGGCGACCACCGGATCGACGCCATTCCAGAACAAGTGGCTCGGGTCAAAGTTGCAGCCAAGCGCTGGGCCGGCTTCCGCTCGCATTTGTAACATCGTTTCGACGTTGTAGATGAGCATGCCGGGATGCATTTCAACGCCGATCTTTACCCCGTTATCCTGGGCGAAATCGGCTGCCTGGCGCCAGTAAGGAATGCCAACCTCGTTCCATTGGTAATCCAGGATTTGTAGATTGTGGGGCGGCCAGGGGCAGGTCACCCAATTAGGCGTTTTGTCACCCGGCGCACCGGCCGGCGTGCCCGAAAGCACGTTCACTACCGGCACACCCATCAGTGAAGCCAGCCGGACCGACTTGCGGAATATCTCATCCGACTCGTGCGCGATCTCTTCGTCAGGGTGTAACGGCTCATAATGGCAGCTGAAAGCGCTGATGATCAGGCCTCTGGCGGCGACTGCATCCAGATAGGCCTGGCGTTTACTCTCGCTGGCCAGAAGCTCATCAACCGGGCAATGATGGCTGCCTGGATAGCCTCCGCTGCCGATTTCGACGGCCGTCAAGCCGAAACCAGCCACCTTATCCAGGGCTTGTTCAAAAGGTAGATCCTGAAACAGAACAGTAAGTACACCGGTCCTCATCTTAAACCTCCTCGGGATAGAAATGGTGTAGATATTTCACTTTCATCGGCATCCTGCTGGCGGCGCAGTTTGACCAGGACGCTGTCTTCATCCAATCGAACATCATCCCAGGTAACTACCTGCCCGGCCGCTACCGGCCGGACTACTTCCGCCCCAATCGCCATTCCTGCTGGCAGCGCGTTCATTTTCCGCGCCTCTTCAGCCTCATCCATGAGGCCATAAAATGTGTAGCCGCCAAAATCATCCAGGCGCTCTCCGACGTGCAACGCCTTCTTGGCCACAGCCATGGCCTCAGCCACCGGTTGGTCCAGCGGAGTCAGCGTCGGCTCGCGCAACAGAAAAGCCCGAGCGATAGAGATCGGCGCCTCAATAAACCACAAATGATACGGTCTGAAAAAGGTGAAGTAGTCGCCCGAACCCACCTTTAGATAACGAAGATCGTCACGAATGCGGGACGACTTTGTCTTGACGGTCACAAAAACTCCTCCGGCCATGGCATTTCCTTGGACGAAATCGACCGCGCCTGGGAACCTGGTCAAGCCGCCGTCTTGCTCCAAGGCGAAGATATCGGACACGGTTTCCAGGGTAGCTTCAGGGCCGATCATGCCCTGCTGCATCGGCCGGCAGCCGGTGGCATTGGCCGCGCAACTCATCTCAAACATTGTCTTCGTACCGTCGACGTAAGAAGCTACCTGGTATGGATCCTTGTCCGCCTTGCGAGCCGACTCCGCTACAGTATCAGGAGTGGCAGCGGGGTTTAGCGGGTTGTTCTTTCCCTTTCCGATGACGATGACCTCAAAACCCAGGCAGCTGACGAAATCATACAGCTCCATCAGGCAGCCGGGTTCATCGCCCGAGGAAACCGAGTAAAGGACGCCGGCTTGCTCGGCCGCCTTCTGCAAGGTCCGGCCGATGGTTACATCAGCCTCGATATTAATCAACACCACGTCTTTGCCGTTCTGGATGGCCTGCCAGGCCACCTCCGCTCCGGACGCCGGCGATGGCGTCACATCGGTGATGATATCCACGCTCTCAATCTGAGCCATAAGGCCGAGATCGGCGGTGATGATCCGTTTGCCCGCCCGCAGGGCGTCTTCGGCTGGGCCAGGCGAATTCAGCTCGAGAATGTCATCCTCGGCCAGGCCGGTGGCCGAGAGAGCGGCTCGAGCAGAGGCTACATCCGCATCGGCCAGGACGGCCAATTCCATGCCTTGAGTCTGGGCCATCTGGGCCGCGAAACCGCTACCCATCCAGCCGGCGCCATGCGCGCCGACACGAATCGGCCGGCCAGCGGCCTCGAGCCTTTGCAACTTTTGATACAGCATAACTTTTCCTCCCAGCCGTAAACCCTATTTGGCCGCTGCAGCTGCGCGCGCGGCCGCCACGATATCGGCTGGGGTTAAATGATACTTCCGCAACAAATCGGCCGGGTCGGCCGACTCTACGTAAACGTCCTCCAGACCCACAAAGCGCATTGGCACAGGGCAGTTGGCGGCTACGATACGGGCCACGTTGCTGCCCACACCTCCCTGCAAGAGATGCTCTTCGGCGACCACGATTGCTCCAGTTTCACGGGCCGCGGCGAGGATGGTTTCCTCGTCCAGCGGCCGGATGGTATGCAGGTCGATCACTCGCGCCTCGATGCCATCTTCGGCCAGTTCGACGGCCGCATCCAGTGCCGACGGCACCATCAGCCCACAGCCGATGATAGTCACACTGCCGCCCGGCCGGACCACGTTGGCCTTGCCGATCTCAAACGTCAGTTCCTCGTCGTAAATTTGCGGCATCGGCACCCGGCTGGAACGCAGAAACACCGGTCCAACATGGTCGGTTGCCGCGCGCACGGCGGCGTGCATCGAAGCCGGATCGCAGGGCACCAGGATGACCATAGTCGGCATGCCTCCCATCAAGGCCAGGTCCTCAATACCCATTTGTGTCGGGCCATCTTTTCCCAAGGTAATGCCGCCGTGGCTGCCCAGGATCTTGGCGTTAACATTGCCCATCGCGATCGACAGCCTGATCTGGTCATAGGCATTGCACAATAAGAACGACGAGAAGCTGGTTATCCAGGGGATGAAGCCGGCGCCGGCCAGGCCGGCGCCGATGCCAACAAGGTTGCTCTCGGCAATGCCAATGTTAAAGAATCGCTCCGGATAGGTCTGTCTAACCCGTTCGGCCTTGGTCGAGTTGCCCAGATCGCCGTCGAGAACCACCACTTTTTCATTGTCGGCAGCCACGGCTAACAGCGCGTCCCCAAATACGTCTCTCATCGGCTTACTCGGCTTCAAGCCGGCTCTTTCGCCTAGCCCCATGATATTTCCTCCCGCGCTTGCTCCGCCAACTGGCCGAGGATCGGCCGGCCGTGGTAGGTGAAGTCTTGCTCGACAAAGGAGACGCCTTTGCCCTTAACCGTGTGGGCTATCATTATCGATGGCTGACCCTCGATCCGTTGCATGCCGTTAAGCCCGTCCAACACGGCCGCCAGGTCATGGCCGTCGACCTCGGTCACATGCCAGCCGAAGGAGCGCCACTTGTCAGCCAGAGGCTCCAGGGCCATTTCGCGGCTAATGGGACCGGTCTCCTGATACTTGTTGTAATCCAGGATGGCGTGCAAAGTGTCGGTCTTAAAATGGGCCGCCGCCATGGCCGCTTCCCAAATCTGGCCCGCTTCGCACTCGCCATCGCCCAGAAGCACATAGACGCGATACGCCATGCCGCTGAGCCGTGATCCCAGGACATGGCCGACGCCCAGCGACAGGCCCTGCCCCAGCGAGCCGGTGGTCGCCTCGACGCCGGGCATCATGCCCTGTATCGGATGTCCTTGTACAGGGCTGTCTATCTGGCGCAAATGCCACAACTGTTCGCGTTCGAAGTAACCGGCCCGGGCCAGCGCGGCGTAAAGCAGTGGAGCGGCGTGCCCCTTACTCATGATGAACCGATCCCGCGCCGGCCACCAGGGCTCGTCCGGCCGGTAGCGCAAAATGCCGCCGAAGTAAAGCGCAGTCACAATCTCTACCGGCGAGAAGGAACTGGAAGGATGACCTGACGCCGCCAGCCTGGTCATTTCCAAGATGTCCAGGCGCAGTTCCCTGGCAGTCGTCTTCAGCACTTCCAGGTCCAGGCTATGCGTCGCTGCTTGTTGCATGTACTTGTCTCCTCCTCGTTGTTATCGGGCTAAACGCCCCGGTGGTTCAGGAAGTCGTCCACTTCTGCGGCCGTGGGCAGCGCTGGAATTACGCCTTGCCGTTGAGCGGTGTACGCGCCGGCCGCATTGGCATAGGTCAGGCTCTCTAGCATCTGGGTACTTGTGGGCGTCTGAGGCCAGGACTCGGCCGCGGTCAATTGGCTCAACAAGCCGGCCACGAACGCGTCGCCACAACCGGTCGCGTCAACCGTCTCGACTTCAAAAGCCGGTACAAAACCCGCGCCGTCGCCCGACGCGAAGTAGCTACCCTCAGCACCTGAGGTCATCACGCACAGGCGCGGGCCGAGGGCCAGGAGCGCCTTGACGCCGGCGGCCGGCTTTTCGATGCCGGTCAACAGTGCCAATTCAGTCTCGTTAACTTTGAGAAAATCTACCTGGGTCATGATAGCCATTACTGCTTTGTAGGCGGTCTCAGGCGAGTCCCACAGCGTCGGCCGGTAGTTAACATCCAGCGAGATGAGCCCGCCTGACCGACCGACGATTTCTACAGCCTGAAGCGTCGCGCTGCGAATCGGTTCCTCCACCAGGCTGAGAGATCCGAAGTGCAAGACCTTGCAACGCGTCAGCAGGCTCTCTTCCAGCTCCTCGATTCGCAGCCTGGTATCTGCCCCGGGATTTCTGTAAAACAGGTACTCGTTCGTGTGCGGATCGGGGCTGGCGATGAAAGCCATTGTTGTCCTGGCCTGGCG
>CP070688.1:33030-37297 GCA_020353135.1 Chloroflexota bacterium | reverse complement strand
GATTCTCGAGCCGGTCACCTGGTCGGCGGACACATTGTTTTTCTGCAAGAAGCCGGGCAGTGAACGATGCGGATAAAGCATATAGGTGTGCAAATCCGCCCGATATAACTCGCTGTGACGCATGCTCTGTAACAGCTTCAGTGCCTCACCTGGCGCCAACAAGCCAGATGACAAGAGCGCCACCTGTCCTTCAAGCATGAGGTACAGGTTTTCGACGGCGGCTTCCTGATAGTGAAGGTGTAGTATGTTGTAGCTGTGAGTGAGGCCGTCCTGCCTCTGGTTTGCCCGCAGCGTATGCTCGACAAAGTCCTGCGCCAGGGTTAGGAAGGCAATGATCTGCTGAGATGTTAGTTCGACCTGTGCCGCCGGAAGGCCGTCTTCATACAACCCTGCTCGATAGGCCGTGGCCGCCGTACCAAGCTCATCCATGATCGCCCGGCGCGCCTGGTCGCTAAAACCACCTTCCAGGTGATCTTGATACTTGTTGAATATGGTCAGGACCTCATCGAAGAGGGTAGCCACGGCCACGTTCACCACAAAGGACTCCGTCTCCGCGCTGGCTAGCTGGGCCTTCCAGAAAGCAATGAAACGGCGCAGGTAGGCCACGGTGACAACGGACAGACCATTTCCCGCAAGCGCGTTGTTGGCGTCATTCCATTCGGGCCGCTGGGTATTCATCCAAATGCCGCCTTCAGGGACCAGATTGGTCAGCTTGGCCAGCAACAGCACCAGCAACTTCTCGGTCATCGTGACGTGAATTACGGCGCCAGTCTCGCCACGGAGCAACCGGCCGTCTGTCCCCATTTTGGCCACGGCTGCTTCTGTGCCGCGTTCGCTCTGCCAATCAAAGTCGATGGTGTCGTTCCAATCAGACAGCATCTCTGGGTATGTGCGAAGCCGGTAAGGCACGCCAGAATAGGCGAAGATGGCCAGGTTCCAGAATGTTTCTAAGGCGCCAGGGCGCACCTGTTCGACGATTTCCAGCAACTTTTGCAGGTAGATAATCTGATGATCACTCCAGTAGCCGATGTTGGCCCAGGGATCATCGGGTGCGGGCACTTCCCACTCTAAACCATCACGGGTAACCCGATATGGATTATAACCATCGACGGTTGTCGCATTTAGAAACTTGGCCACCATCCCTTCCACGAAGCCGGGGAAGCTTAGCGCCAGTGGTTCCCAGTTTTGAAAGATATCTCGCCAGTTGCCCTGGTAGTCTAGCTTCGGAGAGCCATCGGGTTGTTTCAGATTGATGGAGAATACATTCCAGGGGCGGCTGGGATCGCCGTGTCGCCGGCTGAAGCTCAATGGCAGGTATTCGTAGCAAAGACGGATCAGGTCAGGAGAAGTAGTTTCGGCCGCCCGGTCTCGAAGTTCCTGAATAGAGAAGCGATCCGGCAGTGTGGCTAACCAACCGGCATATTCGGTCAGTAGCAGACGATTGCGGACCTCTAGAAAATCGAGAAAATCGTCTTGCTTAATCTGGTATCCGTCAGCAAAAATGCCGCCCCGCATCACATTAAAGAGCACATTGGCAAAATGATGGTTGGTGGTCATTTCCTGCGCCGTCAACTGAAGGCCATCGGCCGCGGCCACGTAGCTTACCAGGCTGGCAGTGCCTTCGGCGACATCTTCGTCGAGTGCCATGACGATCTCATCTGGCTCCAACTGGAGTCGTCGATTCAGCCGAACGATCGCGGCGCTATCTTGATTCACGTCGGCGATGATGCGCCAATGATGGTTTTGGCCGGGCAACAGTTTAAGGGTGCTGTTGGCGAAGTAAGCGCCTGCCTTGCCGCACACATCTCGTTCAGGAAGGATAGGGTGGCCGGCGCGAAAAGCGTCAAGTTGATCAGTGCACAGTAAATGAGCTGCGCTATCCAATCCTACTTGCCAGGCAACCGTGGCCTTCAATGACTCACTAGGCTCGGCTCGGTCGGTGAGTGTGGCGCTCAAGGCAAAGATGGCCACTCCTGTTTTGGGGTCCAACTCATTGCGCTTGTAAGCGTTCAACAGGTTGCTGAAGGTATTTTGCAGCGCGACATTGGCGCCGTATGGTAGAAAATTCTGCAGGCCGTCCAGCAAGTCGATCCGGCACTCGGAATCGCCATTGTTTAGCAACCAGCAGCTCCTGATGAAGCCGAAGCGATCGCCAGTTAACCAGGCCGTACGCATGGTGAGCTGCAAGTCGTGGTTGATTTCCTCAAAGATGAGCTTGTTGCCGTACATGTTCTTGTAAAGGTTACGCTCACAGTTATAGATGCCAGCGTAGCGCTCCGAGAACGGCTCCCAGAGATGTGATTTTCCATCACGGTTCACCCGCATGATGGTCTTGCTGCCGGTCTTCTCGCCGTGCGCCGTGATCTTGTCCTCCGTCTCATATGGGAACAAGGCAGAGTCGGCATTGATGCGCCCGGCCGTCAGCCCGCCGGTACTGGTTATGAACAGCCAATGGTCCGCGCTGCTGACCAGGCTCATGAAGAAAGGCGGCATCTGATCGCAGTGGGAGATACAGTAATACCTTTCGCCCAGGATCTGCACATACTTACCTGCAGCCGCTTCGGTTTCCTTGGAGATTGGCGTTTTGCCAATCAAGAGATCGGTTTCTTTACTGACCATCAGGAGGAAGTCCTTGTAAAGATAGGCATAATTAGCGATGTGGGGGTTTCAGCCGGATGTACGCCGGCCAAAGCCCCCACACATATCCAATGGGTTAGCTCTTCACCTTCCGTGAAGATACGGTCGAACTATGACTCGAGCTCATAGGCGCCAACGTCACAGCCGGCGCCTTGGGGTCGAACCGCCCCGCGTTGATCGGTCGCCGGGCATGCTGCGCCGTCAGCGGCATCAATAGCCGGGCTGCCTGGCTGCAATGCGTGAGTGTGGGTCGGGCCACCATTGTCCGCCAGTGGCCCGAGTCCGGTGTCGGCTACAACCTGATCCGTCACACCCGGGTTACAAGTGTCATCGGTGAAAAGATTGTTGTGATCAGCGGTCAGCGTGACCGCACCGCCACCAAAGAAACCCTGGAAACAGCCAAGGTCGGCATTGTCCGCCACAATGGTGTTTGCCAGGGTCAACGTAGCGTCGGCCGCAGTGAACGTACCCACAAAGATCGCCGCAGCTGCCCCTGACGGTGCAACATTATTGGCGACTGTGGAGTTCACCAAGTTCATCACTCCATCCGTGTGGAAGATGGCGCCGCCGTACCAGCCAGTCGACTGGTTACCACTCAGCGTGCTGTTAACGACAGTGGCGTTCCCTAACATGCGAATACCGCCGCCAACATCGTCGGAGACATTGCCGCTGATTGTGCTGCGCACGATAGAGGTGTTGGTGTTGAAGAAGGAGTAAACACCACCGCCAGACCAGGCGGCAATGTTGTTTACCACACTGCTGTCAACCAAGGTCAAGCTCCCACCCTCGCCTGTGTAGATGCCGCCGCCACCCTGCCAGAAATCGCCCGCATCCGTGGCCATGACATTTCCGGTTACCGTGACATGATCGAGTGTCAGCGACCCGTTGTTGAGGATACCGCCTGCCAACTGCCATCCGTAGCCGTTGGCTACGATGACATGGGCTAGGTTAACGGCCAGGCCCGCATCGACAATGAGTATCCGATCAACGCCGCCGCCGTCGAGGACGATGCCTGGCGCTCCTGAGGCGTCGACCGTAACGCTATGGCCTGGCACGAGCGGTCCGGATGTGAGTGCGATCGTTCCCCCGGCCAATCCGGGCTCAAAGGTGATCGTGCCGCCAATGGCGATATCCGCCAGCGCTTGGCGCAGGGAACCGCTGCCGGAGTCATTCAGGTTGGTAACCGTGATCTCCGTGGGCGGCGGAAGCAGCTCCAACCGCACCTGGTCCAGCCGCATTGTGCCGCTAGTCGTACCACCTTCTGGCAGTTCAAAACCATAACCCCAAACTTCACTCAGCGTGAGACCATCATCTGGTGCGCCATCAGGCTGTTCCGCGCTACGGGTCAGTGAGGCGAACGGAATCACAACCTGCTGCCAGCCCTCGAAGCTATCGGCAAAGGTGGCTTCCCAGCGCTCAGCTGTATCAGGGCCCTGGTAAACCCGCAGATAGTCAATTGACATCTCTTGCGGGAAGGTTAGCGCCGGGTCGACCGGCCCTCCGAAATTGCCTCCTACGGCGACGTTAAAGATCATGAAGATCGGGTCGTTGAATTCCCTCTCGTTGGGAGCCACATCGGCCGGAATGGCGGTGTGGTAGAGAATACCGTCCACATACCATTTGATCAGGT
>CP070688.1:28663-32930 GCA_020353135.1 Chloroflexota bacterium | reverse complement strand
GGATGAAGTAGACGACGAAGCCGAACTGGCGGCCGCCGATCCAGAACAATTGCGCCGGCCGGTGAGCGATATTCGCGGCGTTGGGCGTGTTGTGGCCGGCCGGCTGGAGGCGATGGGCCTGAGAACCATCAAGGATCTCCTGTATCATTTTCCTCGCCGCTACGACGACTTTACGCTGTTGAAGCCTATCAACAGGTTGGCCTTTGGTGAGCAAGTGACCATTATCGGTACGGTGTGGGAAACACGACTCCGCCGAGTGCGCAAGCTCAAGTTGGTGGAATCGGTTATAACCGACGGTACGGGCAAGGTTCAAGCGACCTGGTTCAATCAGCCCTGGCTGGCCGAGAAACTGAAGGTTGGTCAGCAGATCGTGCTCAGCGGAACCGTGGACCAATTTTTGGGTAGGCCGGTATTCCAAAACCCAGAATGGGAGCCGTTGGAGATGGAACCGCTGCGAACGCGGCGCATCGTGCCCATATACCCTCTGACGCAAGGTCTTACTGCCAACAAGATGCGCGAGATCATGAAGAAGACGGTTGGCGAGTGGGCGGGTCAGGTGGCCGACCCTTTGCCGGCGTCCATTCGCAAACGGCTGGGTCACCCCTCGCTGCCAAAGGCGTTGCGACAGATCCACTTTCCTGATAATCAAGAGCAGATCCATGGGGCGCGGCAGCGCATCGCCTTTGACGAGATGCTGCTGTTGCAGTTAGGTATGCTCGGACTACGACGTGATTGGCAGACGGCCCCGGGCCTGTTTATTCCCCTGGACGCAAGGGCGCTGGAGCAGTTCTTTGCCGCGCTGCAATTCCGGCTGACCAAGGCCCAGCAGCGGGTCATCGCCGAGATCGCCACCGATATGCGCGAGGGCGTGCCAATGAACCGCCTGCTCCAAGGCGACGTGGGCTCGGGCAAGACGGTTGTTGCAGCGGCGGCGATTGTCCTGGCCGTGCGGGCCGGTTTCCAGGCGGCGATGATGGCGCCGACCGAGATCTTGGCCGAACAGCATTACCAGGGATTGAAGAAGATCCTGGCCGGATTGGACGTCGACGTTTCATTGCTTACCGGCAGCACTCCCACGGCCGAAAGGGAACAACTGTACGCGCGGATCAGCGACGGTTCGGCGCAGGTTGTACTGGGTACGCATGCGCTGATCCAGGAGAATGTCCGGTTCAAAAGTCTTGGCCTGGCCATCATCGACGAGCAACATCGTTTTGGCGTCGATCAGCGTAAGGCGCTGCGGGAAAAGGGCACGGATTCACCCAATGGCTCGCCGTTGCCCAACCCGCACCTGTTGGTCATGAGCGCCACGCCTATACCACGCAGCCTGGCGCTTTCCTTGTACGGCGATCTGGACCTTTCCATCATCGATGAAATGCCGCCCGGTCGCCAGGAGATCAAAACGCGTTGGCTGCGGCCGAGCGAGCGGGAACGAGCCTACTCCTTTGTACGTGGGCAGTGCGAAAAAGGTCGACAGGCTTTCATCATTTGCCCGCTGGTTGAAGAATCAGACAAGATCGTCGCCAAATCGGCCGTCGAGGAACACGCGCGATTGCAGGAGCAGGTGTTCCCCGATTTGAAACTTGGGCTGCTGCACGGTCGGCTCAAAGCGGAAGAAAAAGAAGAGGCTATGCGCGCTTTCCACGCCGGAGAGACGAACATCCTGGTGGCCACCTCGGTGATCGAAGTGGGGATAGACATCCCGAACAGCACGGTCATGCTCATCGAAGGAGCCAACCGTTTTGGCCTGGCTCAACTGCACCAGTTTAGGGGTCGGGTCGGCCGGGGCGAGCACCAATCTTATTGCCTGCTCCTGGCCGACGCGATAACGGACGATGCGGAGCAACGACTGTCGGCGCTCGAACAGACCAACGACGGTTTTTTGCTAGCCGAGAAGGATCTAGAAATCAGGGGGCCGGGCGAATTTCTCGGCCGGCAACAGAGCGGCCTGCCTGAACTACATTTGGCTTCGTTGACCGACATGGCGCTGCTGGAAATTGCCCGTAAGGAAGCAATGACCCTGTTTGAAGAAGATCCGCAATTGGAAAGACCGGAGCACGAAATACTGGGCGGGCAGGTCCAGGAATTGTGGCAGCAGGCCGGTGACATCAGCTAGGAGGGTGAATTGAGGAAGTCATTAGCTATCTATCCGGGCACATTTGATCCGGTGCATTCTGGCCACTTGGATCTCATGTACCGGGCCTGCGCGATTTTCGACAGGCTAATCGTCGCCGTCTTCGATCACGGCCGTCCATCCAAGACAATCGTTTTTTCCGTGGAGGAGCGGGTGTCTATGATCGAGGCCGCGCTGGGCGATCATGAAGGCATCGAGGTCAGGCGCTACAGTGGGTTGACTGTCGACTTTGCGCGAGAGGTTGAAGCCCAGGTGATCGTTCGCGGACTTCGGGTATTCTCCGACTTCGAGTTCGAATTCCGAATGGCCCTGGCCAACCAACGACTGGCGCCGGAGATCGAAGTCGTCAATCTCATTACCCGTGAGGAACACACATTCCTGAGCAGCACGATCATTCGCGAGATCGCTTCGTTTGGCGGTGATACGAGCAGCATGGTTCCGCCTAATGTAGCCGTTGCGCTCAAGAAGAGGTTTAACAACGGTTCGTCGGCCGATTATGCGGCGCCGGTTTCATTGCGTGACTGACCTCTGGCTCGCTATAATAGATGCGGATCGGTTGACCCGTTTCGGTTACAGACGATCAATAGACACACTGAACTCCGAGTGAAATGCGTGACAGGTGACCTTACGGGGTCGAGAAGGGCGGCAAGATGGATATTCAGCACCTGGTAGATCGGTTGGAACAGATGATGGCCGAGAGCAGGCGGGTCCCGTTGACGGCGAATCTGATAGTGGAAGAAGACCGGGTCTTCAACATCATCGATCAGATGCGCGTATCCATACCGGAGGAAGTGAAGCGGGCCAATCGAGTCGAGGCGGAGAAGGAGCGCATCCTGGCCCAGGCCCATGAGGAAGCCGACCGTATCCGTGAATTGGCCAAGCAGGAAGCTACGGAGCTCGTACGCCGTGACGCGATTATCGTCTCCTCGCAACAGCGAGCAGACGCCATCCTGGAGCGCGCCCGGCGTGAGGCCGACATGATTCGCAGCGAATCAGATGCTTATGCGATGGAGGTGCTGGCCAAGCTAGAGGAGGATTTGCTGCGCAATCTGTCGGTAGTTCGGAATGGCCTGCGAAAGCTGGAAGCTGAGCAGGCGCCACCGGCGCCGGAACCCGTACAGGCGCCGGAGAGCGCCGAGGCAGGTGAGTGAGTTGCTAGGCGGCCGAGCCGGAATTTGAGACGGTCCGTTCTCAGAAGTCCGTTATCAGTAAGTCTGTTATGAGACTAAGAGATCCGCTTGACACCACCTAAGGCTCGACTATAATTGGCGGGTTGCGGCGGCAGGCCGCTTTTTTTGGCCCTATACAGGCCATAAATTCTGCTCAAAATAGAAACGTCACGCGAGAATAGGGCGGCGGCGGAGAATCACCAAGTGTAGAGAGGAATTATCTAATGGGTGCAGTACCAAAACGAAGAATTTCGCGAACGCGGCGAGCGAAGCGCCGTACGCATGATGGCCTTTCAGTGCCCCATCTCGTACCGTGTTCCAATTGCGGCGAGATGAAGAGACCGCACTATATGTGCCCGATCTGTCGCACTTATAACGGCCGGCAGATTCTGCCTGAAATTGAAGAATAGTCGACTCTAGCTGATTCAGACAGTGGAGCCTTAACAAGTGAGTGTTGCTTTTCTTTTCCCCGGACAGGGGTCGCAGCATGTGGGCATGGGGCGAGGCTTGTATCAAGCCGAACCTGCTTCACGTGCTGTTTTTGATCAGGCCGATGAATTGTTGGGCTTCAGCCTTTCTGACCTGTGTTTCAGCGGCCCAGAGGAGCGTCTGACCGACACGGCCAATCAACAACCGGCGTTGCTGGTGGCCAGCGTGGCCGCCTGGCAGGCTATGTTGGCCAATGACTGGTCGCCGGCCGATTATGTGGCCGGCCATAGCCTGGGCGAGTTTACGGCCTTAGTGGTTGCCGGGAGCTTGACCTTTCCCGATGGGCTGGCGTTGGTTCGACGACGCGGCGAGTTGATGAAGGCCGCAGGAGAGAGAGAACCTGGCGCGATGGCGGCTGTTTTGGCCCTGGATGTGGCCCAGGTGGAAGCGATTTGCGGGCAGGCTCAAGAAGGAACCGGCCGGCCCGTACAGGTGGCCAATGACAATTGCCCCGGGCAAGTCGTCATATCCGGCGATC
>CP070688.1:23817-28563 GCA_020353135.1 Chloroflexota bacterium | reverse complement strand
CGGTCGCGCCCAGCTCTACTTTGATGACAAGCTTGTTGGGCAGGCCGAGTTCCCCTACACGACGCCATTGATGTTTGGCGTCGCGGGTGGGGCGTTGGAATGCGGCCGGGACAGCGGTTCGCCGGTCACACCGGAATACGTTCCGCCATTCGAGTTCACCGGCGGGATTGACAGTGTAACGGTGGATGTCAGTGGTGAGTTAATCAGGGATACTGAGGCCGAGATGCGCCAGATCATGGCGCGCCAATAGTCACACCGCGACTGGCGGCCAGAGGCAGTTTGCTTCCTCGGCGGCAAAGAGGCGCTGCCCCACGATCGCCAGTCCCGTGAAAAGATGAAATCTGAGTAAAGGAGAAATATCATGAAGACAAGGCTCGGCGAACTGACCTTTGAAAATGGCTATCCTGCCCACGACGCGGTGGAAAAGCTGTTCGATGAGATGGATTTTCAGCGCGCCTGCCAGGCGTACCTTTGGGGATTACCCATCGTAGCATTTGCCGAATGGCAGCGGACTCACACAGAGGTGTTTGGGGCTTCGGAAATCGATATGATCATATACCTGAGCCACTTTGACAAGATTGGCATCTTGACGGCCAACACCACCACTCCCTATGTGCTCACGTTCCACGACCTGGAGAAAACTGGACCAATCGTGTTCGAACTGCCTCCCGGGCCGACAGCTGGCATCTACGACGATTTCTGGCAGCGACCTTTCATCGAAATGGGGCTGGCCGGCCCGGATCGAGGAGCAGGCGGCAAATACCTGATTATGGGGCCTGGTCAATCGGTTGAAGATACGGAAGGATATTATGTTGCTCAGTCGCCAACCATCAATGTTGGTGGCGGCTACCGCATCCTAGAAAAGGATCCTGAAAAGGCCAAAGCAATTCTAGAGGGAACCCGCATTTATCCTTATAGTGAACGGGCGAACCCACCCAAGATGCGCTTCATCCGTCCAGAAGGGAAGCGGTGGAGTCAGGCCCAGCCCCGCGGCATGGCTTATTGGGAGACTTTATATGATATTCTCACCCGGGAAGTCATCGAAGACCGCGACCGCTTCATGATGGCCATGCTCAAACCTCTGGGCATCGAGAAGGGTAAGCCATTCGCCCCGGATGCCCGCCAGGAAATGATCCTGGAAGAAACTGCTTTTGTGGGAGAAGCCATGGCCAAAGCAAACTCTTTCGCGAAGCGCTTTAAAGGTGCGCGCTATCGACCAGATACGCAATGGGATTACGTGATCATGCTGGACCCGTTGCAAGAGATGGAGTTCTATAGCCAGCTTGACGAGCGTGCTGCTTATTGCTACGAGGCAGTAACAACCTCAAAAGCGATGGTCAGCAAGACGCCGGGCGTTGGCCAGGCCTATTTGGGCGCATATAACGATGGGGATGGCGACTGGCTAGATGGCGCAAAAACCTATCGCCTGCGCGTGCCAGCCAATGCGCCAATGAAGCAATTCTGGTCGGTAACGGTATATGACAACGACACGCGCTGCGTCATTGACACTGACCAGCAGCAGGCCGACCTTTCCTCTGTTATGGATCTGGTGACCAATGCGGATGGCTCGACTGATCTATTCTTTGGCCCATCCGCGCCGGAAGGCTATGAGAAAAACTGGATTCAAACCCTGCCTGGCCGAGGCTGGTTCGCTTATTTTCGGCTATACGCACCCACCGAGCTTTACTTCGATAGCTCCTGGCCGCTATCGGATATCGAGAAGGTCGCGTAACAGGATTAGGATCTACCGGTCCAGCAATAACTTAGACTGTATAGTTCTTTCTACGGTTAAGCGGATAGGTCGTGTCGTATTCCAGGACTGGCGGTCTTTGCAGTGATCCAGCTCCGAAGCCGCCAGTCCATTACGTGAAAAAGGAACAACCATGTCAACAACAAAATACCAAGCGAACACCTTCCCTACGTCTGTGGCCGAGGTGACCCAACCTGTATCTGGGGCCATTATGCACAAAGAATATGTGAAAACCCTAGGCCGGATGGCCTATGTCTGGGGCTGGGCAATAGTAAACAGCTTCAATCGCCGCGCGGGCATTACCCAGGCCCCCGAACCCGGCCGATTAGGCGGTGTGGTGCCAGTTGCCCCGCGCGGCCGGCTCTGCATGCTCAACGACTACGTCTTGCCAAAGCAAAGCTTTGTGGCCTGCCCCAACCAAGACGTGGCTTACGGCGTCGCGTTCTGCTCTCTTGACGACGAACCGTTTGTCATCCAAGTGCCTGATTTCGGTGATCGCTTCTGGGTCTATGCACTCTATGACGCCCGTACTGACCAGTTTGGCGAAATGGGCAAAGCCTATGGAACTGAGCCGGGATTCTACCTGTTGGTTGGTCCCAACTGGAACGGCGAGGTTCCCAAAGGCATCACGGCCGTGATCCGCTCTTCCACCGAGTTCGCCTTTGTTGGTCCAAGAGTCTTCTTGAACGACACGGACGAAGATCGCGCTGCTCTCAAACCGCTAGTCAACCAGATCAACGGCTATCCCCTGGTAGAGTTCGATGGGCAGGCGAAGATCAAGGATTGGGACGATGTGCCCAATTTCCCCACGCCTGAAGTTGAGGGTGAGAACAAATGGGTCATGCCGGAACCGTTCTTTGACCAACTCGCGGGCGTGATGGATGCGGTCGCGCCATTACCTGGCGAAGATGCCCTGTATGCCAGCATTCGCCAGGTGCTCGAAGCGGCCGAAATGGATCCAGAAGTCAAGAAGGCGTTGGTCGAGGCGGCCGTGGAAACTGAGCGCGACGTGATTACCCCGCTCTTCCAGTGGAAGCATAATGGCATTCCGGCCGGCAACGGTTGGAACCGCTCTGCCAATAATGCGGAGTGGGGCTTTGATTACTTGATGCGCACGAGCACGGCCCGTTCCAATATGTTCGACAACCGGCCCACTGAGACGCAGTATTTCTACACCGACAACGACTCCGAGGGTGTTCTATTGGAGGGCAGGCACCTCTACTCGGTGACCTTCCCAGATGGGGGGTTGCCCCCGGTTAATGGCTTCTGGTCCATGACGATCTACAATCAGCACCACCTCTTTGAAGTCAACGACCTGAACCGCTACTCGCTTGGCACCAAGAACAAAGATCTCAAATTCAATCCTGATGGTTCGCTGACCTTGTATGCAGGTACGCAGGCCCCGGGCGAGGACAAGGAAACGAACTGGCTACCGGCGCCTGAGGAGGCTTTCTCACTCTATATCCGCGCCTACTGGGGCGAAGAACCTATTCTCGACGGTAGTTGGATACCACCAAGAATCGAACGAGTGAAGTAATGAGAGGATTGGCGGCAAAACTCTCTATCTTTGCCATAATCGTCTTGGTTCCCGCGCTACTTCTGGTGGCGTGCGCCGAGCAAACGCTCGCGGAAACACCATTTCCGACTCCAACGCCGATTGTGCCCGAACGGACACCAGAACCAGCCGACGCGGCCGAAGATGAACAGGCAACGGCCAGTGGACTGGAGGAAATTATAGCCACTCGAGCGCCGATACCCACGGCCACACCGGGCTTCCTGGCTGAGGAAGTCACCGAGCTCGTTGAATCCACGGGCCTGGCTAGTACAATGTTCTTAGGGTTAACGATCGATAACTGGATTAACCTGGCCATCTCAGCGGTAATCGTCGTCATTGCGTACGCAATAGGTACCCTTCTGACCAAGGGTTGGGTGGCGCGCTGGATGACCCGCTACACGTCCCCGGAATTTGCTGAGGTCATGCACAAGAGCATCGCCCCGCGCCTCAGATGGTTGATCGTGATCCCCGCTTTCTACCTGGCGACCATCCGTTTGGACTTCATCAGCGCTGGTGTGAAGAGGTTGCTAGGCGACGTCTACTTCGTCCTGGGCCTCATTTTGGCTACACTTATTGTGTGGAGCGTGATCGACCTGGCCTACGGCTTCTACCGTCAGAAGTCGGTCAATGAAGGACGTGAGGACCAGCTTCATCCCATCCTATTGCTGCTTAGGCGTATCGCCAACGTCACGGTCATCGCGATAACCACCTACATTCTGTTCGCCCATTTTGGCGTTAACATTACTGCCTTATTGGCAGCCTTCGGCATCGCCGGTCTGGCCCTGTCCTTGGCCGCGCAAGATACCCTGGCCGATGCCATAGCCGGTTTCATCATCCTGGCCGACCAGCCCTATCGCGTTGGCGACAGGATAGAGATTCAGGGTGAAGGCACTTGGGGCGATGTGGTCGACATCGGCTTGCGTACCACCCGAATTCGCACCCGCGACAACCGGATGGTCATCGTGCCCAACTCCGTCATCAGCAAGAACCAGGTTATCAACTACACCTTTCCCGATCCGCGCTACCGGATCCAGATGCATATCGGCATCGGTTATGGCAGCGACATCGAAGAGATTC
Source organism: Chloroflexota bacterium (assembly GCA_020353135.1). The sequence continues at coordinate 24,181 of CP070688.1, read as the reverse complement.
GCCAGCTTATCGTGGAGACGGTGCGCGAGGTCGAAGGGGTTTTGCCGGACAGGCCGGTGGACTCCTTGTACATCGATATGGGCGATTCGGCCATGATCTTTCGCGTTCGCTGGTGGATAGAGTCGTACGAGGACACCCGGCGGATGTATGATCGGGTCAACACTGCGCTTCAGAATGCCTTTGACGCCAGGGGGATTGAGACGCCTTTCCCGACCCACACGATGAATCTGCAGGTCGACAAGAATTCGGCCGTGAACCTGTCTGAAGCTTTTCGAGAGGAAACAACCGACGAGTAACGCGTGCTGCAGGCCAGATGGAAGCGCTTGGGAAGCGTTGCCATATCGGCTACGATACGATGCGTTCG
>CP070688.1:20264-23717 GCA_020353135.1 Chloroflexota bacterium | reverse complement strand
CGCCGTTCGGCGCTATTGATTCGGGCCACGGCTGGCTTCGCCTCCCCCTTGCCAGCGGCTAAACAGGTCTTCCTCTAATTCAATATCCAGCAGATCCAGGACACGGTTGACCGTCTGGTTCACGATATCGCCTATGCTCTCGGGCCGATGATAGAAGGCCGGCATAGGCGGCGCCAGCACTGCGCCCATCTCGACCACCTGGGTCATGAGTCGCAAATGGCCCAGGTGCAATGGTGTTTCCCGGGGAACAATTACCAGCCGGCGGCGATCTTTGAGAACCACGTCGGCCGCCCGCAACAACAAGTTATCACTGAACGAATGGGCGATGCCGGCCAACGTCTTCATGGTACAAGGAATGACAACCATGCCGTCGGTCTTGAACGACCCCGAAGATATGGCTGCGGCGATATCGTTGAACCGATACGTCACGTCGGCCATGGCCAAGACCTGTTCCGGACTGTAGTCTGTTTCCAGGCCGATCGTTTGCGCCCCGGCTGTACTCAGGACCAGGTGGCTTTCCACCTTCGGCACCTCTTTCAAGATCTCCAGTAACTGGATGCCATATATGACGCCGCTAGCGCCGCTGATGCCCACGATTATCTTTCGCATCACCCGCCGTCACTCTGAATAGCCGCCCAGGCCAGAACCGGCTGACCCAGCAGGCGGCATCGGCCAAAGCACGTTATAATCTCGACCGGATTGTAAGGTATGCACTCCTAAATCCCAAATAGCTGCACCCGTTCCATAAAGGGGGTTTCTGTGAAATCCGTATACGTAACCGACCTGATCGACGGCGCCGACTTATTCAACGAACCCTTTCTCCTGGCCGACGTCGTCCGTCGCGAAACCAAGGACGGACGTCCCTATTTGCTAAGTACTTTTCGGGATCGCACCGGCCAGATAAATGGCGTCTTCTGGGACGTGCCGCCCGACGTGGAGCAATCGGTGAAAGCTGGCATGGTCACCCTGGTAACCGGTCGCGTCCGCAGCTACAAGAATGCCTTGCAAATCACCGCCACCGACTTGAACCCGTTCGCCGATCCAGACATGAGCGAATTCCTGCCCTCCAGCGGCCGGCCGGTGGATGAAATGATGGCTGAATTACGTCTGTACATAGACGAACTAGAGCAGCCCTGGCGCGACTTGACGGCCGCCATCTTGCTGGAAGAAGAGTTCTTGCCCCTGTTCGCCAACGCACCCGCAGCCAGAAGCATGCACCACGCCTACGTCGGCGGCTTGCTGGAACACACATTAAGCATGGCTCAAATCGCCCGCTTCCTGGCCGATCACTACCCTTACGTGAATAAGAGTCTGCTGGTGGCAGGCACCCTGCTGCATGATCTCGGCAAAGCCTTGGAATACGAAACGGCCTCTTCGTTCCAGTTCAGCGATGACGGTCGTCTCGTAGGCCATGTCGTCCGGGCCACGATCCTGATCGAGAGGGCAGCCGATAACTTGGCCAATGTCTCCGAAGAAGAGCGCCGCCAGGTCGTTCATCTTGTCGCATCACACCACGGCACCCACGAGTGGGGCGCGCCGGTGGTGCCAAAAACCCTGGAGGCCATCCTGCTGCACCAGGTCGATTTGCTCGACAGCCGCGTGCAAGGTTTCTTCGATCACTTGCGCAGTGATGACGGGCGCGATACGTGGACGACCCGATCAAGCTACATGTTCAACACCGAGTTGCGCCGGCCGGCCGATTTTGAGTAAGGGTCGAAATATCCTCGGGGAGCCAATGGCGCACAGCTGACAACGAAGGCCGCGCCTTAGTTAGCAGGACACCATGTAGATGCTACAATTCCCGCGATGAAGCGCGAGATTCGCCAATTGGTGCAGCAGATTCATGACAGCCATGGCCGGGTCATGGTGGTCACCGCCGGTGCAGGTACCCAGGCCGTCGCCTGGCTCTTAGGCGTGGCCGGCGCCAGTCGGACGCTGTTGGAAGCCCTCGTGCCCTACGACGAGTCATCCTTCAATGCTTTCCTCGGCCAGACGCCGGGTCAATACGTGGCTCCGGAAACGGCCGGCCTGCTAGCCGGTCGGGCCGTCAGCCGCGCCCAGCGTCTCTTTAGGGGTCCCGACCCGGTGATCGGCCTGGCGTGCACCGCGACTATCATTACCGACCGGCCCAAGCTCGGACCCCACCGAGCTCATATTTGCGCCTGGACGGCCGAAAGGATCATCCACCATAGTCTGCATTTGCACAAAGGGGCTCGAGACCGCAAAGGCGAGGAGGGTCTGGTTAGCCGGCTGTTACTAAACACCCTGGCCGAGGCTTACGGCCTGGAGAAAAGACTGCCGCTGCCGTTAAACGGCGACGACGAACACGAATGCCGCCGCGATGAAGTGGGCCTAGCGGGCCGGCGCTTGCTCCAAGACCAGAAGGGATTCTTCTCGGTCACGGCCGATGGCCTGCTAGGTGAGTCGATCAATGGATCGGCCATCTTGTCAGGCTCCTTCAACCCGCTGCACCAAGGCCATACGACGCTGGCCGAAGTCGCGGCCGAAGAGCTGCAAAGTGACGTGATTTTCGAGCTGGCAGCCATCAACGCCGACAAGCCACCACTGGCCGAAGGCCAGGTGCTGGGCCGGTTGCTGCAATTCGCCGGCCGCTACCCGGTCGTTGTTAGCGCCGGTCCGACCTTCTTGGCCAAGGCCCGCTTATTCGCTGGAACGACCTTCATCGTCGGATACGACACGGCCGCCCGCATCCTGCAGCCACGCTACTACGGTGGTCGCCAGGATCAAATGCTGGCCGCCCTGGCCGAAATTCGCAAACGCCGCTGCGGCTTTTTGGTCGCCGGCCGCAGCGACGACAATGGCGAGTTTCACGAGGCCAGCGATCTACCCGTTCCTGATATGCTGAAGGACCTCTTCCAGCCGCTGCCTGGCGACCGGTTTCGGCAGGATATTTCCTCCAGCGCAATTCGCTCTGGTATTGACTGGTAGAGAAGATCCCTAGCGACCCGATTTGACTACACCGCCTATCCCTTAGGCAGCAACAACCACGTCAAGAGCCTCCAAGCGCTCGAGAGCATTGGTCAAAACGTCATAGCCACCTTGCCAGAATTCGGCCGAGCGAATATCGATGCCCGCATTTACTAAAATCTGCGCCGGAGCGTCGCTTCCGCCGGCAGCTAGGATTTCAAAATATCGCGGCTTGAAGGCATCTCCTTCCTCAAGATACTGTTGGTATAATGACAGAACGAGCAGTTGACCAAAAGCGTAAGCATACACGTAGAACGGCACGCGATAAATGTGCGGAATGACTAGCCACTCCAGGCTGAATTCATCGCTAATGCTTATTGAATTGCCAAACTGCTCGGCCAGGTTACCGGCATATAGATCGCTCAACTCGTCGATGGTCGCTCCGTTTTTCACCAGCTCGTGGGCGTCGCGCTCGAAGATGGCAAAATAAGCCTGACGCATGATGGTGGCGTAATTGTCGTCCAT
>CP070688.1:16985-20164 GCA_020353135.1 Chloroflexota bacterium | reverse complement strand
GCTGGGTTGACATTTGTACTCAATTGAGTACAATAGTTACTCAATATGATTAATCAGTTACTCAATTGAGTACAATGAGTTACTCAGCGGTGTGTATCGAGATAATCGATGCATGGTATCGAGTAAGGATCAGCCCGAAATGGACAAAAAAGCCAAGATCTACGCAGTAGTAAATCGCAAAGGGGGGGTGGGCAAGACGACCACGGCCGTCACCCTGGGCTATGGCCTGGCCAAGATGATCGCCGGCGACGGGCATGTGCTCATCGTCGACCTCGATCCCCAGGGTAACGTGGCCACCAGCCTGGGATTGAGCGCCAACGGCCACGATATCGCCGACGTGTTGACCGGCGACTCGCCGGTCGAAGAGGCCATTCTCCACGCCGACCGCAGCCAGGGCGGCGGCCCGGCCCGGCCGAACCTATGGGTGCTGCCGGCCAGCGATGCCCTGGCCGACGCCAAGCTGACCCTGGTGGCCAATGCCGCCCTGACCAGCGTGCTCGACCAATTCGGTGGCCGGGCGACAAAGGTCGTGCCGACCGACCAGTTGCTCCAAACTCATCTGGCCAAGGCCGTGGCCACCTTCGACTACATCATCCTGGACTGCCCGCCGTCGCTGGATATGTTGGGCACGGCCATCTACCACTTCGCCGACGAGGCGGTGGTGCCGGTCAAGGTCGATTACCTGGGCGTGGGCGGCACGGCCCGCCATACGCAGGATATCATCCAGGCCCAGGCCGAGGGCATCGACATCCGGGTCGGGGTCATCGTGCCCACATTCGTCCGCGCCCGGGAGATCCTGGCCCGGCAGATGATGCGGGCCCTGATCGACAGCTACGGCAAGTCGCGGGTAGCCGTGCCCATCCCCCAGAGCGTCGCGCTGGAGCAGGCGCCGGCGGCCGGCGGGCTGACCGTCTTTGAGTACGCGCCCGGCTCGGTCCCGGCCAAGGCTTACTGGCGCCTGGTGGAGAAGATCTACAATGGATAAGTTCGACAATCCGCTGGAGGCCATGGCTTCCATGCCTGATTCGGAATCTGAGGAAGAGGCACCGGCCGTGCCGCCAAGGAGAAAGCGGGTCCGGGTTGGCGATTTCGGCAATCCTTTGGACAGCGTGACGACGACCGATAAGGCCAGGGCGGTTGACTCCAGCCTGGTAGCCGGCCAGTATATCCGCCGCACCTTCACCTTCACGCCCGGCCAATTGGCGCGCATCAAAGAGATCGCCCGTGAGCTGCACATCTCCGAGACGGGCATCGCCCGCTGGCTGATCGACGAAGGGCTGGAGCAGTGGGAGCAGGGCGTGCGGCCGGAGGTCGAGGAGCGGGCCGTGCGGCTGGAACCCAAGCTGAAGCATTCGTAATGTGTGGTCGGCGCTTTTGTGCTAGGATATAGCTCGAGTCAGTTAGCGGATGGTGGGTGATAGCAGCTTGTAAAGTTGGTCGTTTCGTCTTGGATTAGGGCCATGTCAAGGGCGTCTTTCTACACGGTTGGCTACGGGGCGCGGAGCATCGAAGAGTTCCTGTCGCTGCTCGAAGAATGGGACATTGCCTTCTTGCTGGATGTGCGATCCAAGCCTTACTCGCGCTACAAGCCCGATTTCTCGAAGGACGCCCTGGAGCGGCATTTGAAGGGCAGGGGGGTCCGCTATGTATTCATGGGCGATACCCTGGGCGGGCAGCCGGCCGATCCCGAGTGTTATACGCCCGACGGCAAGGTCGACTACGAGGTCTGTCGCCAGAAGCCGTTCTTCCAGGAGGGCATCGGCCGGTTACAGCGGGCCTGGGAGCAAGGGTTGAGGGTGGCCCTCATGTGCAGCGAAGGCAAGCCGGAACAATGCCACCGCAGCAAGCTGATCGGCCCGGCGCTGGAAGATGCCGGCATCGACGTCCTGCACATCGACGAAGAGGGCCGGCCGCTGACCCAGGAAGAGGTGATGCTGCGGGTCATCGGCGGTCAGCCTAGCCTGTTCGGCCCCGACTTTCACCAGCTAACCTCCCGCAAACGCCACTCCGCCGACGATAGTGCTGAGGAAGAGGAGCCTGCATGATCTCAGATTCCGCTCGTTGTTTTGCTCGAAGCTAGAAGCTAAAAGCTGATCATGCGCATCGTAACCATCGGCGTCTACGGCTTTGACGAAGAGAGTTTCTTCCAGTCCTTGGTGGCGGCCGGGGTCGGTATCTTCTGTGATATTCGCCAGCGGCGCGGGGTGCGCGGAGCGAGCTACGCCTTCGCCAACAGCCAGCGCCTGCAGCGGCGCCTGGCCGAATTGGACATTCGTTATCTGTACCGCCAGGACCTGGCGCCGACCAAGGCCGTGCGCGCCCGCCAGGACGAGGCGGACAAGGCGCAGAAGGTGGCCAAGCGGCAGCGGACAGTCCTGGGAGAGGCTTTTATCCTGGCCTACCGCTCTGAGATCCTGGCTAACTTCGATCCGCAAACATTGCTCGACGAAGCGGGGCCTGGCGCCCAGGTTATGGCCCTGTTTTGCGTCGAACGCGAGCCGGCCGCCTGCCATCGCTCGCTGGTGGCTGACAAATTACGTTGGGACCTGGGCCTCGAGGTGGAGCATATCCGGCCATGAAACAGACAACCATGAAAGTCGTCATCGTCGCCAAAACACGCCAGGGCAGCGGCGCCTGCATCGGGGCCATCGACTTCGGCGGCCGCAGCCGGCGCCTGGTAGCGGCCGAGGCCGAGTTCAATGAAACGGCCGGCATGGAGTACGAGGTGGGTGACGTCTGGCAGGTGGAGTGCTGGCCGCCTGACCAGGTGCTCCCACCCCATGTGGAGAATATCGTCGTCGGCGAGAAATCGCGCCAGCCGCCGCTGGACGACCCCCTGGCTTTCATCCAACGGCACATGCCGCCCCGAGCGGGTGGCCTGGAGGCGTTGTACGACGGCCTGACCCAATCCACCGGGGCCGGGGCGATGTATATCGCCGAACGGACCGGCATTCCGCCTTATAGCACCGCCTTTTGGGCGCCGGATCGGCCCTTGCGGCGCGAAGACGACGCCAAACGTATCCGCTACCGCTACCCGACCGAGGACGGCGGCCGCACATTGACCTTCGTAGGCTTCCAGGAGCCGCTCGAGGTCATCCCGGTCGGCACGGTCTTGCGGGTTTCACTGGCCCACTGGTGGCGGCCGAAAGAGATGCCCGAAGGCGAACTGCGCTGTTACG
>CP070688.1:10966-16885 GCA_020353135.1 Chloroflexota bacterium | reverse complement strand
TTCATCGAGGAACCGACCAAGGTGTGGCGAGAAGGGTTCGCGGCCAATATGCTTGAACTCTTCTACAGCGATACCGAACGCTGGGCCTTCACCTTTCAGATATGCGCTTTTGTCACCCGGGCCAAGACCTGGCACGAGGTCTGGCAGCAGACACATCACCGCAAGGTCATCCTGGAGCGTTCCATCTACTGCGACCGCTACGTCTTCGCCGAGAATTGCCGCCGCACCGGCCTCTTCACCGAAGCCGAGTACCAGCTTTATCGCGGCATGTGGGATTTCACGGTCTCTCAATACGTCGACGAGCCGGACGCCATCCTATACCTGCGCACCCCGGCCGAGGTCTGCCTACAGCGTATCGTCGACCGCGGCCGATCCGAGGAGACCGGCATTCCCATCGACTATCTGCTACAGCTCGAGCGGCTCCACGACGACTGGTTGATGGACAACCCCAAGACGATCCTGCTCGACGGCGAGAATCACTGGACGGCCGAGCAGGTCGTCGATCAGATTCAATCCAGCGTCCTCTAACTGACTTGCCGGGCGGTTAGGCGCAGGCCCGCCGACGCTCGTCGCGACGATGCTGGCGTCGCCTTCTCGGCGGGCCGTGCCATTCCAGGGGGCGTTAGTCTATTTGCAACCTACCAAGCGGACGGAGTCTGATCCTGAGACCGCTTGTCCGCCATAGGTGAGCCCGGTCAATGCAACGACTTCTTCTCCGCATTGCAGGTTTGTGTCCTGAGTGCCGAAGTGCAACATCAAATCCAGATCCCCATCGCCATCAACGTCCTCGATGTGACCGCGGCCGTGACTCTCGCCGGCTTCACCTGGACCGAACCTTACTGAAGCAGGATCGACCGTCGTAGCATCGAATTCCTCGTTACTCAGGATAGCAACGGGTATGTTCCCGTTGCTCCTGTGGTTGACGGAATTGGGGAATGTGCTCGGTTTGACATCAACATCCACCAGGAGCGGCGCAAACTCCAGGCTAAGCCTGATTATGCGGAACGCCGTTCCACTTACTGGCGCCCCAAAAAGAACCTCATCTCTATTCGCACCAGCCCAGCGCGCGGTCGTTCCATCTCCATGCGACCAAAGCAAATCTGGATATCTGGCCAGCAGGCGCCACCCGCGGTCAGTGTCATAACCATAGATTCCACCGGCCCGGCCGACGGCATAAACCTCGGCCAAGCCGTCGCCGTTCAGATCACCCATGCGGACTGATTGCAGATACTCGCCGACGCCGGAAGCAATCTGGCCGACGTCGAAAGTTCCCCCGGACAGAATGTGAACCGAGGCCGAAGATCCATCCCAAGTACTCACAGCAACATCTGTACCTGGTAAACCATCTAGCTCGCCGGCGTCAAAGTCCGTAACAGAGCCAGGCAAACTAAAGACGGGACTGCTAGTATGATCGTGCGTGCCAGAACCGGGTGTATAGGTGACCAGCTCCAGCTGCTGGGATTGGGCTGCCCAGATCAGGCTCTCTGTCCCGTCGCCTACGAAGTCCCCCACGACCGGATTAATTACCGGTTCATAGTTCTGCCCACCATCCTTGATCTCGACGCCGGGATAGGAGCTTGTAGCTGGATCCCAGACATACCGGCGTAGGTGATGGTGCGGGTTGGGGAAGGCGCCATAAAGTTCGACCACCCAGACTTCAAGTTTTCCATCTCCGTTGACGTCTCCTGCTGCCTGTCCGTGCCAGCCTGGCCAGGCGGTGCGGCCATAAATATCCTTGTTCTCAACAAGCGTGGTGCCGCTGTAGCGGTGCGCTCTCAGCCACTCGCCGGTGTTACCGACACTGTGTTCTGTATAAACTAGCCAGTTTTGACCGTCGTTGCGGATCGGGGCCACAAATGGCCGGGCAGCATTCGTGATTGAAGGTCCAGGCAGCAATGTACCGCTATCCCATGCGTCGTCGGGATTCTGGAATACCGCCGCACGGGCAGGTTTACCTTTGGTTACGACCAGGTCTGGTGTGCCATCGTTTGTCACATCACCGGCCGTCAGATAAAGAGCATGTACCGTGTCGGGGAATACGGAGTCGTTTTCGATTATTGTCTCAACGGTGACGTCATCTTCAACCAACCTATGCCCAGAGACCTCTATATCGTCCAGGTATCCATTTTGCCACTCCCAACCGCCAATCTGGTCGCGAGAGACCATTAGATAGCGATATTCATTGTGCGATCCGGACAAGGTCCCCGATTGCCGCCCGAGCTCGGTTCCGTCGTCCGTCCTAACGACTGTCGTCCAGCTGCTTCCATTCAGCATAAACGATGCCTGCCGCCAGGTGTTGAGAGCTCCGTAGTTGGGCGCGCTTTCGATGGGATTCAGCTGCAAAGCGCCATCAGAGTATTTGGCCATTACCAGCACTCTCGGGCCCCATAACGTGTCACGCGTAACCTGGACAATGACGCCAGTTGCGTCAAACGGCCAGCCCGTGCCCGGGTTGTCCAGATCTTCGATGAGGCCGATGTGCACGTCCCCGTTGCCGCCTGCACTGGTCACGTTGAAGCGAAAGTCGAGCTGTATGCTGTCAGAGGCGGCATTGATGGGGATGAAATAACGCCTCTGCGTGTTGCGGCTCACCTGATATGCCAACCATTCATTGGAGGCGTCGCGATGGATATAGCCCCCGCTTTCGTCTGTCCAGCCCTTATCGGAAGAAAAATCATCGAAAAATAGCAAGGAAGCATGATCTTCTGCAGCCACTACCGAAATACTCAGTAGCGAGATAAACATCATGACCAGTAACAACTTAACAAAACGTTTCAGCTTATGCATTTGTATAACTCCTTTGAATGATTCGGGAAGGCCCGATACTGGTCGGAGGTCAGCATTGACTCGGGAGGCAGTAGATGCGCTTGGTGCGGCATTTAATAAATCTCCGACATAGAATCGGCCCAGTTCCTTAATAGATGAGTGCTCCAAGGCATCCCTGGCAGCTAACAATAACTGCCCATTTTCTGCTCGCGTTGGTCGCCCCGATCAACACTAAGGGAATGAACTGGCTCGGTTGAGACGCTGGAGCCATTCTAGTTCAGCGATCTTCCTAGATTCAATCACCCCTTGGTCATGTTCTCTGAGAAAATGGTCACCTGCTGAGGAAACGGTCAGCTGCTGAGAAGCCATGAGCTGCTGAAAGACGGTCAGCCGCTGAAAAGCCATCAGCTTCTGAAAAATGGTCACCTGCTGAGGAGACGGTCAGTCGCTGAGGAAACGCTCAGCTTAGGAGAACTGGTGAGGCTCCCTTACCCCACCTTGGGTTTCATCCCACGCAAGTACGCCTTGTCTGCGGCTCCTTTGTCAGCCGGTCAAGAGTCCTACCCTTCTCGCGGTAAATGCACCACAAAACGGCTACCCGATTCTGGCCGGCCATCGACCGCCGGGATGCTTTCGAACTCCAGCGTCCCGCCATGGGCTTCGGTGATGTCCCGGGCGATGGTCAGTCCTAGACCCAGGCCCTGGGGAAAGCGCCGCTGCTGCTGGCTGCGGAAGAACGGTTCGAACACCTTCTCCTGTTCTTCAGGGACGATGCCTGGCCCGTCGTCGGCGACGACGATTCGCGCTTCCAGGTCGTCCGACTCGGCGCTCAACCATACGCTGCCGTCCTCCGGGGTGTACTTGATGGCATTGCTCAGCAAATTCCCTAACACCTGGCCCATCCGTTCGTGATCCAGGTCCATTGTCGGCAAATCGGGTGGGATATCGGCCTGCCAATTCAGGCCCTTCTCCAGCGCCGCGGCTCGCCAGGGTAAGAGAGATGAGGCCAGCCAATCGCTCAAGGCCAGCGGGCTGCGGTTCAGCTCGCGTGTGCCTAGTACCTGGCCGTGCAGTTGAGCCAGGTCATCCAGAAGCGGCTGCATGCGCCGGACTTCGTCCTCGACGCCGGCCAAAAGCTCGTCCCGTACACCCGGATCTTCGGCCGCGCCCTGGCGCAGCACGTGAATGGCCGAGCGAATGGCGCCCAACGGCCGGCCGATCTCGTGGACCAGGTTGGCCAACAATCGCCGGCGGGTCTCTTCCAGGCTTTGCAGCCTGGCGGCCAGTGTATTGACCGACGCCGCCAGCTGGCGAATTTCGCGCGGCCCTTCCTCGGCAATAGGTTCGGTGCGTTGACCAGCAGCTATTTCGCCGACCGCATCTGTCACGGCGATGATCGGCCGGGCCAGTCGCCGGGCCAGGCCCAGGCCCAGAAGCACGGCCAGGATGACCTCGACCAGAAGAGTGAGCAATACCAGCGAGCGCAGCCGGCCGAAATCAGATGCCAGGCCGGCGATGGACTCGGTGACGCCGACGATGCCGAGCAACTCGTTATTGACATCCAGCACCGGTACCAGCGCCTGGCCCTCGGTCTGGATCACATTGTATTGGACGAGGACCCTGGGATTGCCGGCCAACGCATCGGCCAGCCCTTCGAGATCCGGTCGCTGGCCGATGCCGCCGGCCAGCGCCGGGTCTGTGGTCGCCAGAAGGTCGCCGTCGGCCTCGAGCAGCAGCACCTGGCCCTGGATGATGATACTGGCGCTATTGGCCAGATCTTGGGCCAGGGCCGGATCCTGCCAGATGTCAGCCTGGTTTTCGGCCACCTCGGCGATGAGAGTGGCCTGCTCGTCCAGGTCCCGGGATAGGTCGTCCAGCAAGACTTGCGTTTCTAGCAAATAGATGACGCCCAGGCCCACCAGGGGAACGACGATCAAGATGGGCAGGATGTGGCTTAATACGAGACGGCCGCGAAGCGTACGCATGGAAAAATGTCCTTCTTCCTTGCTTCAATCTCCGGCCGGCTGGGGCACCAGCTTGTAGCCGACGCCGCGCACGTTGAGGATCCGTTGTGGCAGGTTAGGGTCGTCTTCGATTTTTTCCCGCAGCCAGCGAATGTGTACGTATACGACCTGGGGCTCGCCCATGAACTCGGCGCCCCAGACGCGGGTGATCAGATCGTCGACCGACAAGACCCGGCCCGCTTCCTGGGCCAGGGCGTGCAGTAAAGCGAACTCGCGGGCGGTCAACTCCACGGACCGGCCGGCCACGGATACCGAGTGGGCGCCGGGATCGATTGTGATGTCCCCAACTTCCAAGGCTGAAACGGCCGGACTGTCTCCTGCCTGGCGTGCGCTGCGCCGCAAGACGGCCTTCACGTGGGCCAGCAGCACATCGGGGCTAAAAGGCTTGGTGATGTAATCGTCAGCGCCCAATTCCAGGCCCAGAATCGTATCCAACTCACGCCGGCGGGCGCTGACAAAGATGACCGGCACGTCCATCTCTTGCTGGATGTGACGCAGGGCGTCCAGCCCATCCATGCCCGGCAGGCCGATATCCAGCAAGATCAAATCCGGTCGATCGCGCCGGGCCAGGGCCAGGGCGTCTTCGGCCGTAGCCGCTGTGCTGGCCCGATAGCCGGCCTGCTCCAACTGGAGGCTCAAGCTGCGTCGCAAAAGGGTGTCGTCGTCTACTACAAGTATATGTTTGGCCATGATGTTTGCCTCGCCGTGATTTTAGGATAAAAACGCCGGAATGGAAAACGCCAGCATCGAATATCCCACCAGGGGTCACCTCCTGGCCTTGATCCCTGCTTACAATGAGGCAAGCCGGATTTCACCTGTCATCGCCGCTACCGGGGAGTACCTGCCTGTGCTCGTTGTGGATGATGGCTCGACGGATGATACGGCCGCCGTGGCTGCGGCAGCTGGCGCAAATGTGAAAACGGTAAATCCGAACCAGGGCAAGGGAGCTGCCCTCAGAGCTGGATTTCGCCAGGCAATTGATGATGGCTACGACGCGGTCGTGACCCTGGATGCCGACGGCCAACACGACCCGGCCGAGATCCCCAAATTCCTGGATGCCTACGACCGGCTGGGTAGCGATCTGATCATCGGCAAGCGTGATTTTAGCGATATGCCCCTGATTCGTCGT
>CP070688.1:6429-10866 GCA_020353135.1 Chloroflexota bacterium | reverse complement strand
GCCGTGAGTTGCGAGCTTCGCGACTGGCGGCTCAAGAGTCCCGAGCTCAATCCCGAGAATGAAGACAATTGGGAAATGTTCACCCTCGAGCCGGGCATCCACCATATGGACGGCGATATGGCCCTTTGGTACGCTCGTTCACGAATGACCACCAGTGACTTCGACCGCGGCCGGCGGCAGCAGCAGTTGCTGCGGGCCGCGCTGGCCCCCGGCGTCGACCTGAACCTTTTGCCGCAATTGCCTGATCTCTGGAGCACCTACCAGGACACAGTCAAGACCAACATGGACATCGGCCGCATGCTGCAAATCGCGGCGCTGGCGCCCGAGATAGATAAGAACGGCATCCAGCACCTGTATCTCGTAGGCGATGACATTCAGGCGTATGTCGTGCCCGAATCAGGGGCGCAGGTACAAGTGCCGGTTTGGGAGAACATGCAGGATACGCTGCGTCGCCTTTTCCTGCCGCCGGCGTTGAATCAAGCCTTCCGGCCGCCGATTACGGTTGAGGTGGTCAACGGCACGGATAATCCTGACCTGGCGCTGTTGGCGGCCGAAAATCTGGCCTGGTACGGTTTCGCACCGACCATCAGCGATGAGCAAGTCGAGGGCCAAAGTGGCACTGCCATCCGGTATTATGCTCAGAATATGAAAGGCTCTTTTGATTGGCTGATAAGCTGGATCATGGACCAGCGCAAGTCGTCCATCGAATTAGTGCCTGACACCGACTACGATTACGATTACCGCGTTGTTATAGGCGACAGATACGACCCTTGCCGTCCGCAACTCTTCGCGCCCCAGATCTACGTCGCCCAGTAACAGCCTCAGAGATAAGCATGGCTAAACTCATCAATCACCACTCGTTCCTGGTGTTCGTCATTCCAGTGCTGCTGGTGCTGCTGTATTTTCTGCTGCGACCGCCGGGATCGACGCTGAAGCAAATCCTGGCCATGGCGCTGCTGGCGGCGGCGGTTGCCGTCTTCTTTCTGGCCCGGCCGGGTGGCAGCGCGTCGAGCGGCCAGGGCGCCGAAGCCCGGTTGGCTGACGCCGGCAAGCCGACTCTCTTAGAGGTGTATTCAAACTACTGACTGGCTTGCATGCGCGCCGAGCCCGTCGTGAACGGGCTGAAAGAAGATTGGGCCGGTTCGATCCAGGTGCTCCAGGTGAATGTCCACGATCGAGAAAACCGGGCCCTCATTGAACGTCTGGACGCCCAGTTCACTCCAACCTTCCTATTGTTTGACGCTTTCGGCCAGGAAGTGTGGCGCTCGGTGGGTCAAATCGACGCGGACGAGGTCAAAGGGCGCGTGGAGACCCTGGAAGGATCGGGTTAGCGGCCGAGAATCATGAAAGATAGTGAACATGTTTTGATCTTTTTCATGGATGGGGTTGGTCTGGGCGCGGCCGATCCGGAGACGAACCCCTTCATGAAGGCCCGCTTGCCCAGCTTGACCGGCCTACTCGGCGACGCCTGGTATTTGCGGCCGGATGGTTGGGAAGACGGCCAAGGACGCAGAACCAACGAGCGGGCCAGCTTCGTGCCCACGGATCCCAATCTGGGCCTGCCCGGCCGGCCGCAGAGCGCCACCGGCCAGGCGGCGATCCTGACCGGCCTGAACGTGCCCCAGCTCGTCGGCGAGCATTACGGACCTAAGCCAAACCGGGCCGTGGCCGAAGTTGTTCGCCAGGGCAATTTGTTCCAGGAGGTCGTGGCCGCCGGTGGCAAGGCGGCGCTGCTCACACCTTATCCCCAAGGTTACTTCGACGCCATCGACAGCGGAAAACGATTGTTATCGTCGGTGCCCCTGGCGGCCAGTAGCGCGGGAGTGTCGCTCATGACGGCCGACGACTTGCGGGCCGGCCGGGCCGTAAGCCCGGGTTTCACCGGCCAGGCCTGGCATGACTACCTGGGCTATGACGACGTACCCATCATGACTCTGGCCGAGTCCGGCCGGCAAATCGCGTCCATTGCTCGCGATTATAGCTTCAGCTTCTTCGAGCATTGGCCCAGCGACCGCAGCGGACACCGGGGCTCGCTAGACGAGGCCGTAAAACACCTGGAAATCATCGACGAGGCGGCCGGCGGAATGCTTGACGCCTGGGATGATGAGCGCGGATTGTTGATCATCACCAGCGATCACGGCAACATCGAAGAAAAGGAACATCGCCAGCACAGCCGCAACCCGGTGCCGACGGTCCTGGTCGGCTGCGACCACGCGCGCCTGGCGCAACAGGTCGAAGATCTGGCGGATATCGCCGGGATCGTTCGCGACTTCTTGGACCTGCCCGAGCGATGACCGCGAGCAATTACCAATCAAACATTCTCAATTAGGCATTACCTATGGCTATATCATCCGAAGCGTTTCGCGACTGTCTGCGGCACTTTCCTTCCGGCGTCACGGTTGTTACGATCAAGAGCGGCGAGCGGCAGCACGGGCTGACCATCTCATCTTTCGCCTCCGTTTCACCCGACCCGCCGCTAATCATGATCGCCGTCGACCATCGCCACAGCGCCCATGTTTTACTCAATGAAGAAGGGGCGACCTTTGCCGTTAATATCCTGGGGCGCGAGCAGTCGGAGTTAAGCAACCGCTTCGCCTGGCTCAAGGATGAGGATCGTTTCAAAGCGGGGGATTGGGGCACGGCGGTCACCGGCGCGCCGGTACTGCGAGATGCCCTGGCCTGGCTAGACTGCACGATCTATGCCGCCCACGTCGCCGGCACCCATACGATCTTCGTCGGCGAGGTACAGGCCGGTGAAGCGCCCCGGCCGGACGCGTCGCCGCTGGTCTACTGGAATCGCGGCTATCGTCACCTGGATCTACTTGACGACCAGGAGTAGAAGCCGAATCTTCGCCAATCCGCGTTAACCGACGCTCGGTTGCCCTGGACGCCAGCGCTGGTACTCTTCCGGCCGGTCCAGGTCACGGAGAACAGCCGGATCGTCAACCGGCAACTGGAAGAGGGCTTCGGGGTGGCGCCGAAGCAAGGCTCGCGGCGCGGAGTCAGGGGGCAAAGCCATTAGCTCCGGGAAGTAACTTCTGTCGATTATGACCGGGTTGCCACGGCGGCCCTGATGTTGCGGGGCGACCAGCCGGCCCCGACCCCGCCAGTAGGCGATCAGAAGCTGATTCATGGTCTCGGTTCCGATCATGGGTTGGTCGGCCAACATGACTAAAACGGCCGACCGATTGGCCGGCAACGACGGGAGCGCCGCTTGCAGCGACGAGATCATTTCCCCGGTAGCGTACGCTGGATTGTAGATAGTTGGCAGACCAAGCCCGGCAGCGACAGCCTCCGTTGCCGGCGATTCATGGCCGGTGACGACCATGACGTCATGGACCAGCGATCCGGTCAGGTTGGCCAGCGTCTGGCCCAGGACGGTCGTTTCGCCCCAGGGCAAGAGTTGTTTCGTCTGGCCCATGCGCTTCGATTCGCCGGCGGCAAGGACCACGGCCGTCACCCGGCTAAACGCTTCGGCCAGCGGCTCGACTGCGCCCAACGCTCCGAGCACCACCCGGTCGACTCGCTCACCGCGTAATAGGAGTTGGGCCGTCCGCCGGGCGGCCGTTCGCTTTGCCTGACTCTCCACTTTGTTTAGCATCGGCACAACTCGGGCGGCGGCCGGGACAGCCTTTAGCCCGCCGGATGGATGGCTGATCAATTGGGCCAGAGCCTCGGGCGTCAGGCGGTCGGACGTGCGCAGGCCGGTTAAGTCCGCCACTCGCTCCGGCCGGTGGGCTACTTCGGCGATGGGGCCGTCGAGGGCGTCGATGCCGGCGGCTGGCACGACCAGGGTAGATTCGGCCGGAATGACCGGTTCGTGTTCGGCCGGCGCTTTGCAGGGCCGCATCCGAGAACCATCGGCCTCCACCACCACGTAATCGACATCTGACCGGGCTAGCAGGCGGCCGGGAAAGCCGACAGGTACCCCGCTGGCCTTCTCGCCGACGATCCGGTTGACCACTAGGCAACGACCATGCTCATACAGGGCACGATCAAGCTCGGGCCAGGCGTCTGGCTTCTGATCCTGTCCGGCGAGAAGCACGGCCGGCGCGGCCTTCATTTGGGCGGCGAAGATGCGAGTCGTGGTAGTAAAGACGACCCGTCCGGGAAGCGATTCGGCCAGGGCAAACATCAGGCTGCTCTTGCCGCCACCGCCGACGATGGACACGAGCTGACCCTGCTCCTTCAATTCAAATGCATCGACCAACGAAAGCGCTTCAGCGATCATGCGCAGCAGGCCATGTCGTCGCAAAAGACCAGAAGCGGCAATACCTGAACGAGCTGGTCAAATGGATCAAGATTCAACAAATCCAGCAAATCAACGTCCTCTTAGCCAAGCAAGCCGGCGTTCATTCTGGTCAGAATAGCGGCCAAGACGCCGCCGCCAACAGCCAGGGCTTTGTCCGATATCGTGAAGCAGGCCTCGCGGTCGGC
>CP070688.1:3033-6329 GCA_020353135.1 Chloroflexota bacterium | reverse complement strand
GGTGGCGACGCCGGTTGAGGGAGGTTAGGCGCTGGGGGCTGGTGTTTGGTCGATGGTTGTTGGTTACTGGACTCATTTGTCTTGATTGGAGGGCTAGAAATGCGTAAAAGAATGTGGTTAACGGTTTTGCTGGTGGTTCTGCTGCTGGTCATCGGCGTGTCGGCCGTTCAGGCCCAAACAACAGTTAAGGGCGCCATCCGGGGGACGGTCTACAATGATACCAACGCCGACGGCGTGTGCGGCGACGGCGACCCGACCCTGGCCAGTATACCGATCGATTTCACGCCCGACGGTGGTCAAACCATCAGCCTGATCACCGGCGCTGACGGCACCTACGGCCTGGCCTCGGTCACCCTGGCCACCTGGCGGGTGACGGTCAAACCGCCTGCAGGATGGGTGGCCACTTCCCAGTCGACGATCACGGTGGTGCTGTCTACCGAACAGCCAGTCGCCGAAAACGTGAATTTCTGCCTGGCCCAGACCACGACAGGTACGACGCCACCAACCACGCTGCCCGAATCGGGCGCTTCAGCACCGCCCATACTTCTGATAACGGCCGTTTTAGGTGTGGCCTTGCTGCTTGCCGGAACGGGCCTGATCGTGAGGGACCTGCGGGCAACCGGTTGAGCTAGCGCCTTAGGGATCCTAGTCCCGGCCGCCAGGCAATTGATATTGTCATCGCATTGCGTGCATGGCTTAAATGTACGTTGTCCGCATCTGCTGCCACAGATCGGCTGCCAGCTTATTGCAGAATTGCTCTGACGATGTGCTTGTGAACCAGTCTCGATGGTGGTGTTCTCCTACTGAGCGAAACTCCTCGACTTCCGCATAGCGAACACTCGCCTCGGGCGACGTCCTGATCGGCACGATCGCCCTCAACATACCAGGCCTTCCGCATATCCTTGCCGCTTCCTGGTATTCATACTTCACCCACCTCGACGCTGCACTGTGTTCACTCTGTAGAAGTAAAAAAAAGTCGGCGTTGTTGATTGCGTGGTCAATGGCCGTCTTCCAATCCTCGCCGGCGCGAAGCGCGCTCACGTCGCGCCACACGCTGAGCCCATGCTTTTCCAGTCCCATCTCAATGATGCTGGCGATATCCGCATCTTCTCGGGCATAGCTCAGGAACACATTTCGCCGGTGGGGCAGATTCTTTGAATAATGTTCCAGCAATCGTACATCATCATCATTCAGCCACCGGATCTGTTGAATGCTCTGCCAGATGATATCTTTCGACTGAATTGGGCGATAGGGATCGAATCGCAGGCCCAGTAACATGTAGGTCATTTGGTTCGGTGGATAATGCCGGCAGTTGGCGGGATCTGCCTCGACGCCATACACGATCTTGTCCGGTTTGTAATTCAGATTCGCTTTCAGTTCATCAGACACGGTCATCGGCTGGCAATCGACTAGCCGATAGGCCAACGAGTACCAAGGCAGTCCATTACGCTCCCCCCGATAGGTTACGACCCATAAAGAGCCCTGATTCTCTCCCAGGGTGCGTATTTGAGCTTGCGGCGAAGCGTACCAGAATGCTCGCCGGTGCTTTTCCCGGTTCTCCCGCGAAGTTTTGAAAACGCCATACTTGACAAGTGCTAACGCGTGGGACCGATTCATCTTTGACTCTCCCGAAGAATCTACTCTTCCACAAAGTGTACAATCTTGCTTCTTAGACCTGTGCTCACTCTAGAGGATCATTGCTTGAAAGTCAATGGATCGCAATACACGAAGGACCAAAGACAGCCCACTGGCAGCCTTTCCACCTCTTAAGCTACAATCCGATGATTATGAACTACCCAAAAAGCCCCCGCATCGATCACGTCGACCTGCTCCACGGCGTCGAGGTTTCCGACTCTTACCGCTGGCTGGAAGAGCTGGATTCCGAGCAAACCCGGGCCTGGATCGCCGCTCAAAACGAGCTCACATTTGGCTACCTGGCCCAGATTCCGGCCCGCGAGCGCATCCGGCAGCGGATCGCCGAGCTATGGAACTTCGAGAAGTGGAGTGTGCCCGTCAAGCGTGGCGGCCGTTACTTCTACACCCGCAACGATGGCCTGCAAAACCAGGGCGTGCTCTATTGGTTGGACTCTCTGGACGATGAACCCCGCCTTCTACTGGACCCGAATGCCCTTTCCAAGGACGGCACGGTGGCCCTCACCGACTTCTCCGTTAGTGAAGACGGCCGCCTGCTGGCCTATGGTCTCTCCGGCGCCGGTTCCGACTGGCAAAAGTGGCGCGTCCGCGACGTGGAGTCAGGTCGCGACCTGGACGATCATCTGCAATGGGTCAAGTTTTCCACCGCCGCCTGGACCCACGACGGCCGGGGCTTCTTTTACAGTCGCTACGACGAACCGGCCGAAGGGACCGCCTACAGCGGCGCCAATTACTATCAGAAGCTCTACTACCACCAACTGGGCGCACCTCAATCGTCCGACGAGTTGATTTACGAGCGTCACGACCATAAAGATTGGGGTTTTCTGCCCCACGTCACCGCCGACGGCCGCTACCTGGTCATCACCGTCTGGCAGGGCACCCATCGCGAACGGGGCACCTTCTACAAAGACCTGGCCGCGGCCGGCAGCCCCGTCGTGGAACTGCTTAATGACTTCGACGCCAGCTACGACTTTGTGGGCAACGACGGCAGCATCTTCTACTTCCTGACCGATCTCGATGCGGCCAACCTGCGCGTTATCGCCATCGACGTGAATCGTCCCGGCCGGAGCGAGTGGCACGAGCTCATCGCCGAATCGACGGACGTATTGGAAAGTGTCAGCCTGGTTTTCAACCGTTTCGTGGCCTCCTACCTGCACGACGCAGCCAGCCTGGTCAAACTCTTTGATCTCGAAGGCCATCAGGTCGACCAGGTAGAACTTCCCGGCGTGGGCACGGTCGCCGGGTTCGGCGGCCGGCGTGATGACCCGGAAGCTTTTTTCCTCTACACCAGCTTCACCGAGCCCGAATCCATCTACCGCTATGACGTGAGCAATGGCCAGGGCGAGGTCTTTCGCCGGCCGCAGGTCCTTTTTGAGCCCAGCGATTACACTACTGAACAAGTCTTCTACGAAGGCAAAGACGGCGCGCGCGTGCCCATGTTCCTAACGTTCAAGAACGGCCTAAAGCTCGACGAGAATACGCCGCTGCTGCTACACGGTTACGGGGGATTCAACATTTCCTTGACCCCGGCCTTCGCCATTGGCCGGCTTGTGTGGCTGGAGATGGACGGCTGCTTCGCCCAGGCCAACCTGCGCGGCGGCGGCGAATATGGCAAGGGCTGGCACGAGGCCGGTCAGAAGCTC
>CP070688.1:0-2933 GCA_020353135.1 Chloroflexota bacterium | reverse complement strand
TCGCGCTCCTTCGCCCTGGTGGTCTCCTACGTCGAAGAACCGCTGCGCGAATACCTCTCGGCCGCCTACCTGGTTTGCCGCGTGGTCGACAACATCGAAGATTGCACCGAGCCCTATGAGTGGCGCCGCCGACGCTTCGAAGACTTCGAACTGCTGCTGGCCGAACCGGGCAAGGCGGCGTCCACTGTCGAGCGGTGGGGCGCTTACGCCTGGTCCGGTTTAGCAGTAGATGAGAAGCGGCTGATGGGCCCCAAAGACGGGGCCATGTTGTGGCAGATCTACGCCGATATGCCGCTCCGGGCCCGCCAGGTGATCGGCCGCTGGGCTCGCGACATGGCCCAGGGTATGCGCCAGATCGAAGATCCGGACCAGGCGCCCCTCCTGGTCCATCGCGACGGCGTCCAGATCCTGGCCACTCAGCCCGATTACAACGAGTACTGCTACTATGTGGCTGGCACCGTCGGTTACCTGGCCACCGAATTGGCCGTCGACTTCTATGACATCGCCGGGCCCAACGCGTCCCAGCTGCAGCTGACCAGCCAGGCCTGCGCCCGTGGTCTGCAAAAGACCAATATCGTCAAGGATTTTCGCAAAGACCTGGCCCGCGGCGTGAGTTACCTGCCCGACGACTGGCTGCGCCAGGCCGATTACCGGCCGCTGGAACTGGCCGGCGCGCCCGTCTCCTGGAAACGCCAGGTCATCGGCGACGTGCTGGCCGAGCTGCGCGAAGCCACCCAATACATCCTGGCCTTGCCCTACGAGGCGGCCGGCTACCGTATCGGCAGCCTGCTCTGCCTCTTCCCGGCCTACCAGACCCTGCTGCGGGCCGCCGAGCGCGGCGGCAGCCTCTTCACCTCCGACCACAACATGAAGATCTCCCGCTTCACCATGCTAAACTGCATCCGCGACGCCCGCTCCCTGGTCCGCGACAACGAAGCCGTCCTGGCCTACAGCCGCGCGGCCGAAGAAGCCGTCGAATCCCTGCTGGCCTGACGCTTTTTTATCATTCCCCTACCTCCGTAGGGGCAGGCTCCGCGAAGGCGGGAATCCACTTCGCGCGGAGAGCCCTGGATACCTGCTATCGATCATCCCCACGAAGATGTGGACGGTCATGACAGTTTCAGAGTGCACTGGAATCATCCAGCACCAACCACAAAGTACGCTTGATTCAGCTTCCGCAATCAGGCATAATGCCTGCTGGTTCACGTTGCGGGGCGATTGTCGGGTCCAATGCACGCACCTCGGGAGTTGGATCAGCATTTGCTCCATGCCAAAGAAAGGCGATCGATGTCGCGTATCATACTCTCATTATTGGGGCCATTTCAATTACTGCTTGACGATGCGCCGGTCACAAACTGGAAATCTAAAAAGGTCCAGGCGCTGCTCGCTTACCTGGCCGTGGAAGACGGCCACCCCCACCATCGCGATACTTTGGCCTCCATGCTCTGGCCCGATCAACCCGATCGCGCCGCCCGGGACAACCTGCGCTATGCCCTTTACCATCTGCGCCGGACCATTGGCGATCCCCAAGCGCCAACGCCCGTGATATCGGCCGGACCGCAGACCTTGCACATCGAACGCCGCGACCAACTCGAACTGGACGTGACCGAGTTCGAACTCCTGTCGGCCGCCGATCCGGCCGAGGCCCGCTCCAATAGCGATTGCCAGCGGGCCGTCGAGCTTTATCGCGGGCCGTTCATGGAGGGCTTCGCCATTACCGGCTGTCCGGACTTCCAGGAATGGCTGCTGCTGCGCCGGCAACATTACGGCCGCCACCTGGCCCTGGCCCTCGAATGCCTGGTACAAGGCCACGCTCGGCAGGGACGCTACCAGTCGGCCGAAGACCTCGCCCGCCGATGGTTGAAGCTAGAGCCTCTTAATGAACACGCCCACCGGGTCCTGATGCGCCTCCTGGCCCAGAGCGGCCGGCGCGGCGATGCCCTGCTTCACTACCAATCTTCGCGCCAGATGCTGGCCGACGAACTGGGCCTCGAACCTGCGCCCCAGACCATCGCCCTGGTGAAGGCGATCCGCGACGGCACCCTTGAAAAGCTGCCCGACTGAAACCTACGTATTAGTGAAACCTACGGGCTTTTGAATCTGCAACTTCGGATTGTCAGGCGAAACCCCGTAGGTTTAGCCGTTCACTCCCCAAAGTCCCCGATTAGAGGAACTTGATCGCACTCTGACCGGCCGGCATACTATATAATGGTTGCCCCGCCTCGAGTGGCGAATGAGGAATTTATGTCAACTACCGGACCGCCCAGGATCGCGCCAACGCCCCCGGCCGCACAAGCCCCCGGTCTGCGCCGCTACCTGCTTGAGCCGGTCAATACGCTCACTCACCTGGCCGCCGCCATTGCCGCCCTGCTCGGCACTTTGCTGCTCCTCTACCTTACCCGCCAGCAGCCGGCCAAGATGGCCAGCCTGGCCATTTATGGCCTTTGTCTAATCCTGCTCTTCGCCGCCAGCAGCCTGCTGCACGGCGTCAAGTTGCCCGACGAAAGGCGCATGTGGCTCAATCGCCTGGATCACGTGGCCATCTTCCTGCTCATCGCCGGCACCTACACCCCCATCGTCTACAACCTGCTGCCGGCCGCCTGGAACTGGCCGCTGCTGCTGACCATGTGGACCCTGGCCCTCCTGGGCACGGCTTATAAACTATTCAGCCCGCGCATCCACGGCTTTCTCAATGCCTCCGTTTACCCCATCTTGGCCTGGGCCGGCGTCGTTCCGGCCATACTCGCCTACCGGATCGAGCCCTTCGTCCCGGCCGGCGGCCTGGCCCTGCTCTTCCTGGGCGGCGCAATCTACATGGTTGGTTTCGCCATCTACTACTTGCGCCGGCCGGACCCCTGGCCCGACACCTTCGGCCACCACGAGATCTGGCACATCTTCGTCATCGCCGCCAGCCTCTGCCACTTCATCTTCAT